>NZ_WHLX01000001.1:0-3566304 GCF_009793345.1 Cupriavidus sp. SW-Y-13 | reverse complement strand
GCACGTGTTCTATCGCATCTCGATGGAGCGCGATGGGCGCGTCGAGACCATCACCGGCTACGACGACCTGCCACTGCCGAAGGGCACGCTCGTCAACAACCAACCGCGCTTCTACGATGCCGTCTATCGCGGCGATGCCGTACGCATTGCCGCGATGGCGCGCCCCGTGTATCGCCCTGACGCACGCATGCGCGTGATCATCCAGGTGGCCGAGACCGCCGAGCCGCGCGCGGCACTGATCGGCAACGTCTGGCGCAGCGCATTGCTGCGCGACGTGGGGTTGATCCTGTTGTCCGCTTTGATTCTGATCGGCGGCATCACCTACGTGCTCAAGCCGCTGCAACGCGTGCGCGCCGATGTCCGCGCGCGTTCGCCTGAAGACCTGACACCACTCGAATTCGAGCATGTGCCCGTGGAAGTGCGGCCCCTCGTGGATGCGGTGAACCTGCATGTCTCGCGCTCCGAGGCCATGGCGCAATCGCAGACGCAGTTCATTGCCGATGCGGCACACCAGTTGCGCACGCCGCTGGCCATCCTCAAGACACAGGCCGAGTTCGCACAGCGTCAGTTGCAGGGTCGCCATGACGAAAACTCTCACGCTGCGGCCAGCGAGGCGGTAGGCGGCATTGTTGTTCAACTGGAACAAGCGGCACGTCTTACCAACCAGTTGCTGGCACTGGCTCGCGCCCGTCAGCCATCGCGCGACGCTTCCGATAACGACGCTGCAGTGGCGGTCGTCGATGCCGTGGCTGTGGCCGAACAGGTCGCGCTCGACTACCTGCCCCTGGCACGCGGCAAGCAACAGGATTTCGGCTGGGAACGTCCCGCCGGTCTGACGTTACCCGTACGCGCCGATGCGGCATTGTTGCGCGAAGCATTCGCCAATCTCGTGCACAACGCGATCCAGTACGCAGGGCCACGCAGCCGCATCACGCTATCCGCTGCGCGACGCGATGGGCATGCAGTGCTGATTGTGGAAGACGATGGCCCCGGGATTCCCGAAGCGGAACGCGAGAAGGTGTTTGCGCGCTTTTATCGACGCGTGGGGAACGCGGAGCCGGGGTCAGGGCTAGGGCTGGCGATCTCGCGGGAGATGGCGGCGAGGTTTGGTGGCAAGGTGACGCTGCGCGAAGGTGCGCAGGGCAGGGGTGTGCGCGCGGAGATGGAGTTTTTGTTGGTGGGGTGATTGGCGCAATCACTCCCTGCGTTTTGTTCCCCTCTCCCTCTGGGAGAGGGGTTAGGGGAGAGGGCGGGCAGCTCTGCTTGCCGACCTCGTCGCAATTTGCACGGATTGCCCTCTCCCCCGCCCCTCTCCCGCAAGCGGGAGAGGGGAGAAAACCGAGAGCGAGAAAACTACTTCGCCATCACCGCACCCTTGCATGGATCTTCCCGATCCTTCGTCGGCACGCGCACCACCGTGTCATACCCCGCATCCGGCGAGTCCATCTCCAGATACCCAACGCTGATTACGCGCGCATCGTCACCCAGCCAGCGCGGCACACCCACATCGCGGCGCACATGACCATTCCCCGCGATCAACACCGCACCACGGCTCGCATAAGGGCGCAGCGTTTCCGCCATCACCGCATCGCGCGCGGCCTGCGCGTTCAGCATGCCAGGCAGCATCGTCTTCGGAAAGTGACCACAGTGCCCCGCATCAAGCGTCGCGGTCTGCGCCGCAACCAAGTCCCCAGGCAATGCACGATCCAATCCAAGTGTTTTCTGCTGGCTCGTCGCAAACACATCGCCAAATCCACCGCGCACGATCTTTGCCGCATCAGCGCGCGACAAATTCGCTGCCAATAACGGCAAGTCATATTGCAGTGCCAGCGCGATCACCGGTTTGTAGAGCGCCCAATCCCAACCACTCTTGCCCGACGCCTGCGCGATCAGGTAGTCCACATCGCGCGGACGTTCGCGACGCGCGCGGTCGATGTCGGGCTGGCGTTCGCGGTCGAACTGTTCCATGGCGATGGCCGGGCGCCAGCCCGCTTCCACCGCGCGCGTCAGGGCCTGCAGGCGCTGTTGCTGCGCGGCGGCGCTGTCATGCACTTCGCCCAGCAGCACATAGGACTTGCCCGCAAAGCGCTGGCCGATGGTGTCGGGCGTGGGGGCGGTGGTGGCGCACGCACCAACAACAACAGCCGCGGCAAGGCAGATGAAAGTACGAATCATGGTTTGGGGGCTTCAGGTTGTTGCGATGACGACGATTGCACAGCGTGAGTCTCCGGCACATACACCATCGACCCATCCTTCATGCGATACGCGACGCCGGCCTTGATGCCATCGCCCGATCCCACTTGCCCGCTCGCCTGATAGCGGACGATCTTCTCGCCCTGGCGCGACACGATTTCCATGTTCGGCTTGCCAGGGTTCGTGATGATCGTCACGTCCTCGTGCGTAAACGGATTCAGCGGATTCTGCGCGATGGTCACCAGCAGCGCGGCAATCACCACCAAGAACACATCGATCAGGTTCACCACCGACAGGATCGGATCGTCGCCCTCGCTTTCTTCGAGGAACTTCATTCGTCGGCCTCCCACGTCGGGCGCGACTGGCCGAGCCAGACCAGTTCCTCGGCCAGCCAGCGGCGACGCACGTTGACCACCCAGAACGTGATGCTGGCAGCGATCAGCGCCAGGATCACCGCTGAAAACGCAATCGTCAGGTTCTCGCCCACATTGGCGAGGTTGCCACCCGACAGACTATTCAGTGCGGGCCCCATCGGGATCATCGTGGCCACCAGCCCCAGCATTGGCGCCACGCGCGTGGCGATGCGCGGACGCTCCAGCAGCTTGTGCGCCGCCACGTCGAGCGCGTCAGAGTGGCTCACCTTGTGCCGGCGCGCCCAGGCCACCAGCACGTAGCCACGCCCCGACTCCATCGGATGGCGGCCACGCAGCCACGCCTGCATCGCAAAATCGCCGAGCGCCCAGAACGCATAGAGGAACAGCAGGCCGATCAGCGCCAGCGTCGGGTACAGAAACATCTGGCCGACGTCATACATCAGGGTTTCAAGCAAAGTAGGAGTCATGATATCTATGCGAGTAATACTTGATGCGAATTTATACGATTAAAAATTCTTAATTTGGATATTCGACACATCTCAATCCGTCAGTCGCCGTCGTGCGCTGAGGGCTCCGCCGATCAGCGCTGCGGCCAGCGCGATGCCACCCGCCAGCCAAGATAGCACTGGCACAAGCGCCGCAGCAGGCGGTTTGCGCACTTCGAGCCGCATGCCTTGGACGGGCTGCGGTTGAGGCTGGGCCGGCGCAGCGGGAGCCGGAGGTGTCGGTTCCGCTGCCTTCGCTGCGGGCGGCGCAGCGCGCGGGGGCACCGGTGCAGCAGGCGTCTGCATGCCATACCCGGCCTGCGCCGTCGCCACGGTCTTCCGATACGCATTGAATTGCCGATTGCCGCTGCGGATATCGTGATCCTTTGCGAGCGCGTCATATCGTTGCGCCAAGGTCTTCAACATCGCGGCGTCGGCGCGCCAGTAGCCCTTGCGCGCGGCCTCCATCATGCGTTCGATGACCTGGGCCTGTGCCTGCGGCGCGTGCTGCTCGAACCATTCGTTCAGGCCGAGCTTGTGCTTGTCATTGACGTAGACCTCCGCAAACTCGGTCCACTGGTCGTCGCGCACGATCTCGGGCGAGGTCGCCGTCCACCCCCAGAAGTTATTCACGGTATCGAGCACGTTCAACGCGCCGCTATAGCCCTCGGCCTTCATGCCTTCGATCCAGCCCGGATGGAAGTAACGCGCGCGCAGTTCCGTAGCGAGAAAGCTCGCCGCCGTCTCGGTCTTCGCATGATTGGCATCGCGCAGATTCGAGATCAGCAGCTCGGGCGCCTTGCCTGTCAGGTGCCGCACCGCGAGACCGATGCCGCCGAGATACTGGAAGGGATCGTCCGTGGTCAGCATGCCGTAGAGATTGGAACTGCGCGCCAGCAGCGCACCGTCCACGCCCTTGAGATTCTCCGCATAGAGATCGGTCTGCGGCAGCTTCTCGCCCCAGTGCTTCTCATCGGGACCGTAGGCGTATTGCATGCGCGCGAGGTAGACATTGGCGAGCTTTGCATCGGCGGCCTTGCCACTGCCAAACGAATCGGTCGCTTGCGTGGCATCGTCGAGACCCGTGCCGTAGTTGCCCGATTCGCTCGCGAAAATCCGCGTGACAGACAGTCCGTCGAGCCGATCCTGCGGCACGCCGGCCTTCACCAACTGCGCGCGCATTGCACGCGTATTCGCGGCTACGTTGTTGTCCGCTTCCGGCTGCGCCGCCGCCAGCTTCACCGCTTCCGCGAGCCACTTCATCAGGTTGGGGAAATGATCGCGATAGAGGCCCGTCGCCGACAACACCACATCCACACGAGGACGTCCGAGTTCGCTCGACGGTATCGCCTCCACACCGGTCACGCGGCCACCGTCATCCCATTTCGGACGAATGCCGAGCACGGCCATCGCCTGCGCTTCGAGCATGCCCTGATGGCGCATGGTTTCCACACTCCACAGCGAAAACGCGAGCTTCTTCGGCCACTGCCCATGACGCTTGCGCCAGTCCGCGATCATCGCTTCCGCAGCGGCCTGTCCAGCCTTCCACGCTTCGCGGCTCGGCACTTTTGAAGGATCAAAGCCATAGAGATTGCGGCCCGTGGGCAGCGCATCGGGATTGCGTACAGGATCGCCACCCGTACCGGTCTTCACGTACTGTCCCGAGAGCGCGGTCAGCAATGCTTCGGCCTCCGGCTGCGCGTCGAGGCTCGCATACAGTTGCCGCGCGCGCTGCATGTCCTCGCGCTGCTTTGGATCGCGCAACGTGTCGAGCGACGCGTTCTCGATCACATAGCGATGCACCAGCGCATAAGGCGCGGTCTTCGTCAGTTGCGCGAAGTCCACCGCGAACAGTTCCTCGGGCTCTTCGGGAAACACGCGCTTGAGCCAGTCCTTGCCGAGCATCGCCATTGTCGTGAACAGCCGCAAGCCCTCGTCCTGCGAATGCCCGAACGTGTGCAATCCGTAAGGTTGCAACGTGCCACCAAGGTCGTGCAGGTGCGTGTGCAATGCATCGAGATACACGATGAACTCCTTGCGCGCACGCGCCTCGGTCCAGCCCATGTCTTCGTACACATGCATCGACTTGCTGCGCGCAAGAATGTCGGCCGCGAGGGTGTCCTTCACCGCGCCCTCGTCCTGTGCGAGGTACGCGTGCAGTTGATCGTGAAGATGCGTCAGGTCGGTGTGCAGCCCTGCGGGCCGGAACGGTGGCGTCTGATGGCTGACGATCACCGCGCGCCCACGTCGCTTGGCCTGGATCGCCTCGCCCACATCATCGACGATGTAGGGATAGATGACCGGCACATCGCCGAGCACGAGGTAGGGCGCATCGGTCACGGCCAGCGCACGCTCCTTGCCCGGTGTCCACTCCTGCGTGCCATGCGTGCCGTAGTGCACGAGGGCATCGCGGTCCTGCCGCGCCCACAGGTACGCCGCCATGTAGAAATGATTGAGCGGCGTCTTGGTCGAGTGATACAGCGCCTTCTCGTCCGTGGCGCTGCGCTCGCCACGCGGCGGCACCGGCATCAAGGCCACATTGCCAACCTGCAAGCGCGGAATCACGAAGCCCGGCTCGCCATTGCGCGTGGTGGCCATCGACGATTGCTCGGGCTGTCCCCAGCGCTGCGTCACGCCGTCACGCAACGCGGCGGGCTGCGCATCGAACCATGCGCGATAGCGCGACATCGGCATCCACACCGCGTGGTCGGATGCGAGCAGCGGTTGCAGTGTGCCGGTGCGATAGAACGGCGCCAGCAGTGCACCGAGTTCGCGTTGCAACGTCGTTTCATCGAGCTTGTCTGTGCGATAGCCCGTCGCCTGCAATGCAGCAAGCGTACTCGCAAGGCTGCGCGGCAGATTAAGAAACGATGCAGACAGATTCTTCTCGCCGGACGGGTAGTTGTAGAACAGGATGGCCACGCGCTTCCCGGCATTTGGCGTGGACTGCAACCGCGCGAGCGCGACCGCCTTGCCTGCCACGGCATCGACCTGCTCCGGAATGCCGACGATGGCGCCATCGCGCTTCGACGTGGCAGCGGCCAGCATCGGGTCCATCACGCCTGCCAGTTCGGGCTGCACGAGATAGAACGGCGTATCCGTCAGGCTGATGCCATGTGGATCGGCAGCCCAATCGGCGGCATCGCCCTTGCGATAGGGCATCACCTGCAACACCGGCACACCGAGTGTTTCGAACTCGGCCTTGCGTCCCTGCGGATTGAGCATGATCTGCCCATTGATCAGCACATCGACGAGGCACTTGCCATCCGGCGCCACCATGCGCGTGATGGCATCGGCTTCCATGATCGGGCCATAGAAGACGAGGGCGCGTGCGTGACGCGATTCGATGCGCGCGACCAGGTCATCGATGAACGCGCTGTCGAGGCCCGACACATAGGCTTGATGGATGGCGATGCCGATCACCGGCGTACCGCCTGCACCCGATGCTTTCAACGCTTCCGCAGGCGTGGTCGTGATGACGTTTGGCAAGCGGGGATGGTAGTACGCCGCCTTCGGAAATATCACCGGCGGTGGGATCGATGCATCCGCGCGCAAGCGAAACTGCGCGGACGCCACCGTGCGCAGCATCGCATCGAAGTTGGCGCGGCCACCGTTCGCGTAGTAGGTCTGCATGCGCTTTGCCAAGGCATCATCGACGCCGTGCGACTCGTATCGATCGGTCGCCAGCAAGACGCGCGGCGTGGTCGATGTGGTCCACAACGGACCGAGTTGCGCGAGCATCGCCGTGACGATATGGTCGCGCGGCGCATCGACGATCAGCAGGTCCGTCTTCGTCGCAAAGCTACCGAGTTCCTGCGCGGAGAGCTTCTCGATATAGCGCGCCTCCAGCGTCATGCCGTGCTGCGCGGCCATCTCGCGCAGGGGTTCGAACTTACCGGCGGGCACGGGCGATGCGGTCAGGATGTGGATGCCCGGCGCGGCGGCATGCGCGGACATCGCCATCATCGCAACCAGCAGCACAACCAGGAACGCCAACCACCGCGCCTTTGCCGATATCAATTGTTGAAACATCGTGTCTCCTCCTGATGGCTTGTGCGTCATGCGTGCGTCAGAACGCGACCTTGACACTGGCCGCCACAGTCCGGCCCGGCTGCGTATAGAAATCGAGGCCCGGGTCCGTCGCGGTCACGCCGGTCTGGCGCACATCGCCCCAGAGCCAGTACTTCTTGTCGAACAGGTTGTTGACCGCGAGTGTCAGCGTGGCGCGCTTGCCGAAGCGCCACCATGCCTGCAGATCGACCACGCCATAGCCACCAGGCTTGAAGTACTGCGTGCGCGAATCGTCCGTGCGCGTCACGGCCTTCGCACCGCGCCAGCGCAGTGCGGCACCGGGACCATCCTCACGCTGCGGCTCCCATGTCAGCCCCGCCGATGCGCGCAATGGCGACACCGTATTGAGCGGCTGGTCCTTCTGCTCGTTCGTGCCATGCGCATACGCTACCGCGCCATCCACGCGCCACTGCGGTAGGAAGCGCCAGGATCCACGCCACTCCGCACCATAGATGCGCACCTTCGATTGATTGCGGTACTGGTAGGTCGCACGCATGCCGGACAGGCACGACGGATCGGATGGACAGCGGAGCATCACCTGTTCGATGAAGTCCGTGTAGCGATTGTCGTACATGGCCACGCTGCTCTGCACGGTGTCGCTGGTGTAACGCACGCCCACTTCGAACGAACGGCTTTTCTCGGGGTCAAGATCGCCGTTCGGCGCCGCGCCGTAGCCCTGCACCGGATTGCGGAAGCTGCCGTTGATCTCTCGATAGCTCGGCGCGCGATAGCCAAACACGTATTGCGCCCACACGTTGATGCGATCCGTCGCCTGCCACAGTGCGGACAGCTTCGGCGACAGGTTCGAATCGCTCTTGTCGATAGGCGCCTTGCCGTTTGCGCTGTGATACAGCGAATCGTCATCGGGACCGAGCGAGTACTGGTCAAAGCGCAGGCCCGGCGTCAGCGTGAAACGGCCATCGAAGAAACGCAGTTCGTCCTGCACGAACACACCGATCTGACGCGTCTCTCCCTTGGGGAAATCGTGCAGCGGGAAGTTCTCGCCGGCCAGCGATTTCACAGTGGTACCGGTCGTGGTGTTGACCACGGTCGCGTCGCGCATTTCCTCCGAAGTGGTCTGGAGAAAGTCCACGCCGCCGATCAGCCGATGCTCGACACTACCCGTGCGAAAACCCTTGTCGGCCTGCACGTTGAAACCAGTCTGCGCCTGCTCGAATCCGAAATCGAGTCCCACATTGCAGAGGTTTCTGCCAGGCCGCGTGCCCGAACATCCCGCGCTGCTGCCGCTGCGCACCTGATCGGTATGCGTGCCCGAATCGCTCTGCTGGTAGTACACCGATGCCGTGAGCCGATCGAGCACCGCATTGGCAGGACGCCATTCGTAATCGAGCGAGATACGGTCGCGTTTCATCTCCTCCGTGCCATCGGCCTGCGTCACGCGAGGCAGCGCGGGCGTGAGGCGCAGCATGTTCGTGCTGCTGTGCGCATCGCGCCGCTCATAGGTCAGGCGGAAACGTTGCCGGGGCGTGGCATTCAGCACCACCTTGCCAAGATAGGCATTGGTCTCGCCGCGCTGCGGATTCGGTGTGGTGCGGTAGATCGAGGTCGAATCGTTCGCACCCATGTTCTGCATTTCATGCGACGTGCGGTGCGCGTACATGAACAGGCCCTGCACCGTGTCGTTGCCGCCGGCCACGCCCACGGTCTGGCGGAAGCCGTCATCGATGCCATTCCATTCGAGCCCCGCTTCCGCACCCACAGTCTTGCCGCGCATCAGATCCACGGGATCTTTCGTCGCATACGACACCACGCCGCCGATGGCATCGGAACCATAGAGGCTCGATGCGGGACCACGTAGTACTTCGACGCGTTTCAGGAACGAGAACTCCGGCGCCTCGCGCGTGGATGTCGAGATATTCGACGGCCCCCCGCCGCTGTAGTAGTCGGGCAGGCGCACGCCATCGACCATCTGCAGCACGCGGTTGTCTTCGATGCCCCGGATGTTCACGCTGCCCGCGCCAAAGCGGCGACGGTCGCGCGGCACGTCGATGTCGGGTTCGTCGGCAAAGAGGCCGGTCTCGTCAACGGGCATGGCCTGCCCGATCCTGCGCGCGTCTTCCACCGTGATGGTGGACGCCACCGCATCGGCGCGTTCCTCGGTGCGCGTGGCGGTGACCACCACCTCCCCGAGTTGCCGCACCTCCTCGGCACATAGCGGTGCGCTCAGCATGGCGCAAAGTGTGGCGACAGGTGTCGTCCTGAAATTGGCGCATGAGCGCGCCAGCCAACGGCATGTCATCGGTTTTTCCCCCTGATGGAAAGCGATAACGCTGGCTGGCTGAAATGCCGCGTGGCCGATGAGGTCCTCGCGTCAGGGGGCGGATGGCTGGCATGCGTGCACGGCGGGCCCTGTGGTTGGTGTGTGGGCGTCGCGCCGGAAACGAGAATTATTCTCGTTTATTTCCGAGTCGACAAGAGCCGTTGTGCAAGGTGCCCTGTTGTTGTTGGAGAACGACGAGGCGCGACGGGGAACGATCGGAAAAGACTGACTCCCGCTCCCGCCTGCGCGGGAGGGGAGCAGGGAACATCAGTGCGTGACGGCCTCGGGCTGCTTCACGTCGAGCGGGTTGCCCTCGGCGTCGATCTGCAGCGGGCCGGTGCCGGAGTACTTGTCCAGCGCCAGGTAGATCACCGGCGTGATGAACAGCGTGATGACTTGCGAGAACAGCAGGCCGCCCACCACCGCCAGGCCCAGCGGCTGACGCAGTTCGGCGCCCGCACCCAGACCCAGGGCGAGCGGCAGGGCGCCCATCACGGCGGCGAACGTGGTCATCATGATCGGACGGAAGCGCAGCAGGCACGCCTGCCGGATCGCCTTCGCCGGATGCATGCCCTGTTCGCGCTGCGCAGCCAGCGCGAAGTCGATCATCATGATCGCGTTCTTCTTCACGATGCCGATCAGCATCAGCACGCCAATCGTCGCAATCAGCGATAGCTCCACGTTGAACAGGTACAACGTAGCCAAAGCGCCAATTGCCGCCGAGGGCAGGCCGGCGAGAATCGTCAGCGGGTGAATGTAGCTCTCATACAGCACGCCCAGCAGCGTGTAGATCACCGCCAGCGCCGCCACAAGCAGCACCACCTGCGTGGCCTGCGAGGACTGGAACACGGCCGCATCGCCGCCCCAGCTCGTGAAGATCGACGCGGGCACTTCCAGTTCCTGCTTGTAGCGATCCATCAGCTTCGACGCGTCGCCCAGCGGCGCACCCGGCGCGAGGTTGAACGACACGGTCACCGAGGGCAACTGCCCCTGGTGATTCACCGCAATCGGTCCCACGCGGCGCTCGGTGGTGGCAAAGGCCGACACCGGCACCATCTGGCCCGTCTTGCTGCGCACGTAGAGCTTGGAGAACGCGGTCTCATCCACGCGATCCACATCGGCGGCGGTCAGGATCACGTAGTAGTTATCGATGGGCGTATAGATCGTCGAGACCTGCCGCTCGCCGAACGCGGTGTACAGCGCCGTGCGAACGTCCTGGATCTGCACGCCCAGCGCATTGGCCTTGTCGCGGTCGATGGTCAGGTGCGCCTCAAGGCCCGACTGCTGCGAATCGCTCGTCACGTCGCGGAAGATCGGCTCGGCGCGCATCTTGGCCATGAGCTTGTCGCTGAACTCCTGCAACTGCCCGGCCTTCACGCTCTGCAGCGTGTACTGGTAGCGGCTCTTGCTCTGGCGGCCGCCCAGGCGCAGGTTCTGCACGGGCGAGAAATACACCTGCAGCCCCGGCACGCCCGAGACATCCTTTCGCAGTGACTCCACCACCTGCGGCATCTTCACGCGCTCGCCAAGCGGCTTCAGTTCCACGAACATGCGGCCCGTGTTGATGGCCGGCGACGGTCCGCCGCCAATCGATGCCACCACGCTCTTCACCGACGGATTCGCGCGGATGCGCTCGGCAGCATCGCGCAGGCGCTCGGACATCGCTTCGAACGAAATGTCCTGCGGCCCTTCTGCATTTACCTGGATCTGGCCGATGTCTTCTTCGGGGAAGAAGCCCTTCGGAATCTTCACGAACATCACGGCGGTAATCACGAACGTGAGACCCGCGATACCGAGCACGAAGCGGCGATGCGCCAGGCACCAGTCCAGCCCGCGCGCATAGTTGTGCAGCGTCCACTCGAACAGGTCTTCGAACCACTGCGTCGAACGCATGCCGATGGTCTGCTTCTGCGCCACGCGATGCACGGGCGCGCCCGCTGCGTGATCGCCATAGGCATGCTGCGATTCATCGATGGGGACGTTTTCCGCCGAGAGAAAGCGCGCGCACAACATCGGGATCAGCGTCAGCGAGACCAGTGCCGAGACCAGGATCGATAGCGACACCACCGCCGCGAATTCGTGGAACAGCAGCCCGATCACACCCGGCATGAAGAAGATCGGGATGAACACGGCCACCAGCGAAATCGAGATCGACAGGATGGTGAAGCCCATCTCGCGCGAACCCACCAACGCGGCCTTGAGCGGCGGCACGCCTTCCTCGATATGGCGCACGATGTTCTCGAGCATCACGATGGCGTCGTCCACCACCAGGCCCACGGCCAGCGTGATGGCCAGCAGCGATACGTTGTCGAGGCTGTAGCCGAACGCCTTCATCAGCGCCACGGTGCCGATCAGCGAGATGGGCAGCGAGACCGTGGGAATCAGCGTGGCCGCCGCGCGGCGCAGGAACAGAAAGATGACCAGCACCACCAGCGCCACGGTCAGCGCCAGCGTGAACTGCACGTCATGGATCGATTCGCGGATCGATACCGAGCGGTCGTTCACCACGGCCACGTTGACCGATTCCGGCATCTGCTGCTTCAGGCGCGGCAGCGCATTCCTGACGGCATCGACCACGGCCACCGTGTTGGCATCGGGCTGGCGCTGCACGGCCAATACGATGGAGCGTTCGTTGTTGAGCCAGCTACCGGTCTTGATGGTCTCGACGCTGTCTTCCACATCGGCCACGTCAGAGAGTCGCACCACGGCGCCGCTAGGCTGGCTCGCCACGATGATGTTGCGGAACGCTTCCGCACTCGTCATCTGGCGATTGGCCTGGATGGTCAGCGTCTGTCGCGCGCCATCGAGCGTACCGACCGGCGTGTTGGCATTGGCGCGATTCAATGCCGTGGCGAGCTCGTCGAGCGTGAGACCGCGCGCGGCGAGTGCATCAGGGTGCGCACGCACGCGCACCGAGAAACGTTTCTGACCGTAGACCTGCACCTGCGCCACGCCGGGCAATGTGGCCAGCGTGGGCGAGATCAGGTTGTCGCCGAATGCATTCAGTTCGCCCAGGCTCATTGATGGCGAATTGATGGCCAGCAAGATCACCGGTGCGTCCGCCGGGTTCACCTTGCGGTACGACGGCGGCACCGTCATCTCGATCGGCAACGAACGTTGCGCGCGGAACAGCGCGGCCTGCACGTCAACGGCCGCATCGTCGATACTGCGGTCGCTGTTGAATTCGATGGTGATGCTGGAGTTGCCGAGCGTGTTCGACGAACTGATCACGGTCACGCCCGGAATCGTCGCGAACTGCTTTTCCAGTTGCGTGGCCACCGAAGCCGCCATGGTCTCGGGACTCGCCCCGGGCAGCGTGGCGGTGACCTGGATCACCGGCGAATTGAAGCTGGGCAGCGCGGCAATTGGAATCGTCGGATACAACACGATGCCGGTGACGATGACGGCCAGGCACAGCAGCACCGTCATCACGGGCCGGCGGATACAAAGCTCGGACAAACTCATGATGTCAGTGTCCGTTGCCGTTGGGTGCTGCCGCTGGAGCCGATGCTGCGGCACC
The DNA here is from genome assembly GCF_009793345.1 of Cupriavidus sp. SW-Y-13. Lineage (NCBI taxonomy): Bacteria > Pseudomonadati > Pseudomonadota > Betaproteobacteria > Burkholderiales > Burkholderiaceae > Cupriavidus > Cupriavidus sp. SW-Y-13. Next base: position 3,553,380 of record NZ_WHLX01000001.1, on the reverse strand, counting down.
ACGCGCCGGCACTTCGCGCACCAGCGTGCCCGGACGCAGGTTCTGCGCGCCCTCGATCACCACGCGGGCCTTGGGCTGCACGCCTTCGACCACGGCGGCTGCGGCGGTGGTGACGATGACCTTCACCGGCACGCGCGCCACCTTGCTGTCCGGCTGCACCACGTAGACGAAGCGGCCCTCGGGACCTGTCACCACGGCTTGCGGCGGCACGCTCAGCGCATCCTTCAACGTCTGCACCGTGGCGCTGACGTTGGCATAGGTGCCCGGCCAGAGCCGGCTTTCCGCGTTGTCGAACATCGCCTTGACGCGGATGCTGCCGTACTGCGGGTCCACCGTGTTGTCGACGAACGTGATCTTGCCCGTGACGGGGCTCTTATTGCCGTCGTTGGGCTGGGCCGTCACGGCCACCGGGCCGGCACGCAGCGCATCGCGCAGCGAAGCCAGTTGCCGCTCCGGCAGCGTGAACGTGACCGTGATCGGCGCAATCTGTGCCACCGTCACCATCGGCAACGCATTGGTCGGCGTCACCAGCGAACCGGGGAAGACATTGATGATGCCGGTGCGTCCGCCAATCGTCGCGCGGATGGTGCCGTAGCTGATGGCTACCTGGCTGGCCTCGATGGCAGCCTGGTCAGCGCGGATCGTGGCTTCGAAGCCATCCACCTTCGCCTGGGCCGTATCCACGGCGCTGCGCGAAATGAAATTGCGCTGCAGCAGTTCCTGGCTGCGCGCCAGCGTGCGGCGGGCATCGGAGAGATCTGCCTGATCGCGCATGAGCTGGGCGCGGGCCTTTGCCAGATTGGCTTCGTCCATGCGCGAATCGAGCGAGAACAGCAGATCGCCCGGCTTCACGGTCTGGCCTTCCTTGATATGCACGGTGCGCACGGTGCTCGATACCTGTGGGCGCACGTCCACGCTCTGCATGGCCGTCACGGTGCCGTTGGCGTTGACTTCCACGGGCACGTCGCCCTGCTGCACGAGGGCAGTAGCCACAGCCGCAGCGCTGGGGCCCTTGGCTACAGGCTTCGGGGCGAGCCACGTCTTCCAGCCGAACCACCCGGCAATTGCCACGACCAGTACCGCGATCACCACTACCCATGGCGATGTACGGCCACGGCCCGTGCTGGCGGCCGCGCTCCAGTTCCCATCGACAAAGCCTTTCGGCTGGTCGATCCCATCTGATTTCATGTGAGGACCCTCAATTGCCGCATGGCGCGCTCCCCAAAACGTGGCACCCGGCGTCTTGGCACCGGATTTTGCCCGCGCGAACCGCTACTAGTACCGCGCCTCGCCCATCCAGGCAAAGCGCGTTGTATTACAAGCCATTACAGCATCGATGGGGACGGATGGAGGGCCGGCGAGGATGGCAGGCCCCCGGCGGTGGCCAAAATGCTTGTATCAGACCTAAAACATTAGCAGAAAAGCCGGTTCGGGCCACTGGGGAATAACGCGGGAAAGGGGAGGTTTCGGCGGAAAACTCAGGCGTTTTCCCGCCGATTGAGGCTTTCGAGCGACACTTCACGTGGCCCTGGAACCAGCACCACGCCATCGCCAGCCCGTATGACACCTGGGCGCGCCACGCCCAGGTACACGCCCGAAAAGCCACTGCGGGTCATGTCGCGCACGGCATGCGCATAGCCCAGGGCGGCATTCAGTTTGAAGCAGGGGCGACGTGTCGATTTCACCACAAACTCGACATCGCCGATGTAGAGGTGGTCTCCCACCCACAGTGCGGTTTCGAGCAATCCTTGCGTGGTCAGGTTCTCGCCCATCGCACCAAACGCCAGCGGACGTTCGGCTTCTTCCACGCCGGCTTCGCGCCGCCGGGTGTTCCACCAGGTGTAATGCTCGATCGGATAGGCATAGACGGCGCGATCCGGGCCACCGTGGACAGTGCGGTCCACCTGTTCATCGCCCGCCATGCCGAGCCGATGCACGCCCACCGCGATAGGGTGATGCTGGGTGCTGAGGGGATGCTTGCGAATGGCCGACATAACCACGGCCTCGGTTCCGGCACCCGCCACGACCAGCGGCAGCGCCGTCCCCACATTGACAGCCAGTACGCGCCGGACGGCAGGGCCGCCGGTGCCCATTGGATTGGGACGCGGATCGGATTCGGCCACGGTACGCCCTCCTTGCGTGTGCGGGGCCCGCGCGGGTGCCCAGCTTTTCGCTGGTGCCACGCGCTGACTTTGTGAACCGAGTGTACCGGCTCGTCCACGCGTTTGAGGATGGGTAATGTGGGGAAACAGACGCTCCCGGCACACGCGCCAAGCGCGCGCCGGGGCAGGGGTGAGGCAGGGACGAAACTCAGCGCGAAAGCGCAGGCGTCAGCGCCTTGGGATTGGCGATGCTGTCGTGCTTGCCGCCCAGCACGTCGAGGATGTTCTGGAACGCGGTGCGGAAGTACAGCTCGTAGCTGTCACGCTCCACATAGCCCAGGTGCGGCGTGCAGATGCAGTTCTCCATGCGCAGCAGCGCGTGGCCCTGCAGGATCGGCTCGGATTCGAAGACGTCGATGGCCGCCATGCCGGGGCGGCCCCGGTTCAGCGCGGCCACGAGCGCGTTTTCCTCGATCAGCTCGGCACGGCTGGTATTCACGAAAAGCGCCGTGGGCTTCATGCGTTGCAGGTCAGACAGCTTGACGATGCCGCGCGTCTCGTCGTTCAGGCGCAGGTGCAGCGACAGCACGTCGCTGTCGGCGAACAGTTGCTCGACGGATTCCGCCACGTTCAGGCCGTCGTCGCGCGCCGCCTGTTGCGACGCCTCGCGGCCCCAGACCAGCACGTTCATGCCGAACGCACGCCCGAAGCCAGCCAGCAGCTTGCCGATCTTGCCGTAGCCCCAGATCCCCAGCGTCTGGCCACGCAACACCTGGCCCAGCCCGAAATTCGGCGGCATCGTGGTCGACTTCAGGCCCGACTGCTGCCAGGCGCCATGCTTGAGGCTGGCCACGTACTGCGGAATGCGGCGCTGGGCCGCCATGATCAACGCCCACGTGAGTTCGGCGGGTGCCACGGGCGATCCCACGCCTTCCAGCACCACGATGCCACGGTCGGTGCAGGCTTCGATATCCACATGACTACCGGCCCGGCCCGTCTGGCTGATGATGCGCAGCTTGGGCAGCTTCTCGAGCAACTGACGCGTCACTCGCGTCCGTTCGCGGATCAACACCAGCGCCTCCACATCGGAGAGGCGCGCGGCCAACTGGCCCACACCTTTGACGGTATTGTTGAAAACCTTCACGTCATGCCCTTCCAGCAGGGAAAAGCAGGGCAGCTTGCGCACGGCGTCCTGGTAATCGTCGAGAACGGCAATCTTCATTGGTGACTCTTTGAACGGGGGCTTGGTGCGCGCGGCCACAGAATCAGCGCGCGCCGGACAGTATTGTTGGCTTCCCTGACGCAACATCCACGACAGACAAGCGCAGGAATTCGAACAGCCATTTTGACAGGGGCGACAATGCTGCGCAGCAAAAAACAGGGGGCCCGTAGAGTGGTATTCTTGCCCGCTTCCGCGACGCGACAGGTTGGTCGAGCCAAGCTCCCACTCCCTGTTCGCCGCCGGACAATGCCCGACCGGCCCCTGCCGTCCGTCAGAAACGGACGAAGCGCAACTGTATCGCAGCCGCAGGGACCCCCGCGACCCTTTGCCCTCAATTGGTCGCCGCCGAGTTGTAACGGGATGTGACCACACCGTATGCGAGCGTTTTGCCTTCTTTCCCGGCAGGCGCCCGGCCCGGTAGCCGGTCTTCCCCGCTCACTCCGCACCCGGCCCCTCGCGCCGGTTGGACATTGCAAGGTTTCTTTTTCGCTTTGGAGCAGTAGATATGAACCACCCCACAATGCAAGGCACACCGGCCCTGAACGTGCCGGCCTGGGTAAAGAACCAGAAACTGGTCGCCTGGGTTGCCGAGATCGCTTCCCTGACCAAGCCGGACCAGATCTACTGGTGCGATGGCTCGCAGGAAGAATATGACCGCCTGTGCGAACTGATGGTCGCTGCGGGCACCATGCGCCGCCTGAACCCGGCCAAGCGCAAGAATTCGTTCCTGGCGCTGTCGGACCCTTCCGACGTGGCACGTGTGGAAGACCGCACCTTCATCTGCTCCGAGAAGAAGGAAGACGCCGGCCCCACCAACAACTGGACTGCACCGGCAGAAATGCGCCAGACGCTGTCTGGCCTGTTCGACGGCTGCATGCGCGGCCGCACCATGTACGTGGTGCCGTTCTCGATGGGCCCGCTGGGTTCGCCGATCGCGCACATCGGCGTGGAACTGTCCGATTCGCCGTACGTGGCCGTGAACATGCGCATCATGACGCGCATGGGTCGCGCCGTGTACGATGTGCTGGGCACCGACGGCGAGTTCGTGCCGTGCGTGCACACCGTGGGCAAGCCGCTGGCTGCTGGCGAGCAGGACGTGGCATGGCCGTGCAACAAGACCAAGTACATCGTCCACTTCCCGGAATCGCGCGAGATCTGGTCGTTCGGTTCGGGCTACGGCGGCAACGCGCTGCTGGGCAAGAAGTGCTTCGCACTGCGGATCGCCTCGACCATGGGCCGCGACGAAGGCTGGCTGGCCGAGCACATGCTGATCCTGGGCGTAACCTCGCCCGAGGGCAAGAAGTACCACGTGGCCGCTGCATTCCCGTCGGCCTGCGGCAAGACCAACTTCGCGATGCTGATCCCGCCCAAGGGCTACGAAGGCTGGAAGATCACGACGATCGGCGACGACATCGCGTGGATCAAGCCGGGCCAGGACGGTCGTCTCTACGCCATCAACCCGGAAGCCGGCTACTTCGGCGTGGCCCCGGGCACGAGCGAGAAGACCAACTTCAACGCGATGGCGACCCTCAAGGAAAACGTCATCTTCACCAACGTGGCGCTGACCGATGACGGCGACGTGTGGTGGGAAGGCATGACCCGCGAAGCCCCGGCGCACCTGGTGGACTGGCAGGGCAAGGATTGGACGCCTGCTATCGCCAAGGAGACCGGCGCCAAGGCCGCGCACCCGAACGCCCGCTTCACCGCCCCGGCCTCGCAGTGCCCGTCGATCGACGACAACTGGGACAACCCGGCTGGCGTGCCCATCGACGCCTTCATCTTCGGTGGCCGCCGCAGCACCACGGTGCCGCTGGTGACCGAAGCGCGCAACTGGACCGAAGGCGTCTACATGGCCGCCACGATGGGCTCGGAAACCACCGCCGCCGCTGCTGGCCAGCAAGGCGTGGTACGCCGCGACCCGTTCGCGATGCTGCCGTTCTGCGGCTACAACATGAGCGACTACTTCGGCCACTGGCTCGCACTCGGCAAGAAGCTGGAAGCCTCTGGCGCCAAGCTGCCGAAGTTCTACTGCGTGAACTGGTTCCGCAAGGACGCCGACGGCAACTTCGTCTGGCCGGGCTTCGGCGAGAACATGCGCGTCCTGTCGTGGATGATCGACCGCGTGGAAGGCCGCGGCGAAGGCGTGGACCATGTCTTCGGCACGTCGCCGCGCTACACCGACCTGAACTGGAACGGCCTGCCGTTCACGGCCGAGCAGTTCGAACAAGTCACGTCGATCGACCACGCCGCCTGGCAACAGGAACTGGCACTGCACGACGAACTGTTCACGCAACTCAAGCACAACCTGCCGCAAGCACTGGTGGAAACGAAGGACGCACTGGCTAAACGCCTGGGCTGAGTTTCGTTTCTTGCTTTGAGGAAAAGCCGACTGGTGAAAGCTGGTCGGCTTTTTTGTTGGTTGGCGCTCGCAAGTGCTGTGGGTTTGCTCCCCTCTCCCGCGTTGCGGGAGAGGGGCTGGGGGTGAGGGCGAGCGGGTCAACTGCCGATCAAGCAACTCACCGATACAAAACCTGCGGCAACCACAACCCAATCCCCGGAAAGATATACAGCAGCGCCAGCGCCACGATCTGGATGGCCATGAAGGGCAGCATGCCGGCGAAGATCTGGTTCAGCGTGACGTGGGGTGGCGCCACGCCCTTGAGGTAGAACGCGGCCATCGCCACGGGCGGAGAGAGGAACGCGGTCTGCAGGTTCAGTGCCACCAACAAACCGAAGAACAGCGGGTCGATGCCGAAGTTGTCGAGCAGTGGAATGAAGATCGGCATGAAGATGATGATGATCTCCGTCCATTCCAGCGGCCAGCCGAGCAGGAAGATGATGATCTGCGCGAGGATCATGAACTGCACGGGCGACAGGTCCATCGACAGCACCCATTGTTCGACCAGTGCCTGCCCCCCCAGCAACGCGAACGCCGCCGAGAAAATCGACGAGCCGACGAACAGCCAGCAGACCATCGCACTGGTCTTCACCGTCAGGAACACCGAGTCACGCACCACGGTGTAGTTGAGCTGCCCATACGCGGCGGCCAGCAGCGCGCCGCCGAGCGAACCCACCGCTGCGGCCTCGGTAGGTGTGGCGAGGCCGAACACGATCGACCCAAGCACTGCGAGAATCATCACGGCCAGCGGAAAGAACGATGCCAGCAGCATCTTGAACACTTCGAGCCGCGCGAAGTTGAAGAACCAGTAGAAGACCGCGAGCACGGCAACGAGCACTGCCAGCGTGATCCAGAACCACATCGGCGCGGGCCGTGATCCGGCTTCGGCAATCTCCTGCGCAACAGGTGCGCTGGTCTGCGCAGCAGGTGCCGCATCCAATGGCGCAGCGGGCTTGGGCGTGACGCTCTCCGTCGTCGGTGGTGGCTGCAGGCTGTCGGTGCTGGTCGTGGCATCGGCGGGCGGCGCCTGCAGATCATCGAAGCCCGTCGATTCGGTGCTCTCCACCATGGCGCCCATTTCGGAAATGGCCGGTCCCTGCGCGGCACGCGGCGCCGTTACCACCGCATACATCAGGCTCATCATCAGCGCGACGAAGATCGCCGGCATCAGCACCACGCCAAGTTGGCGGACGATGTAGCCAGCCGGCACGCTGGCATTGCGACGCCCCTTCACGGCCATGAGCAGTGCAGGCAGCGCACGTTCGCTGAAGTGATCGCGCAACGTCGTAGCGAAACCCGACAGCGGAATCCGTCGTTCCTCTGCCGAGAGCGGGGGCGCCATCGATGGCTTCAGTTTGGCGATGATGACGGCGTAGAGAATGTAGAGTCCCGCGAGCATCAGCCCCGGAAAAAACGCGCCTGCATAAAGCTGCACGACCGATACGCCAGCCGTGGCGCCATAGACGATCAGCAGCACCGATGGTGGAATCAGAATGCCCAGGCATCCGCCTGCGGTCACCGCACCCGCCGATAGCTGCGTGCTGTAACCCGCGCGCAGCATCGCCGGAAACGCGAGCAGTCCCATCAGCGTCACCACTGCGCCCACGATACCCGTGGCCGTGGCAAACACCGCGCAAGTAATCAGCGTTGCCACCGCCAGCGAACCGGGCAGCCACGCCAGTGCCAGATGCAGGCTGCGGAACAGCTTCTCGATCAGGTTGGCGCGCTCCACGAGATAGCCCATGAACACGAACAACGGGATCGAGATCAGCACGTCGTTGGTCATCACGGCATAGGTCCGCTGCACCATCAGGTCCAGCGTCTGCGCCACCGCGATCTCGGGGTTCGCATGCCGATATGCGAGCCACGCGAACAACACGCCCATGCCCATCAGCGTGAATGCCGTGGGAAAGCCGAGCATGATCGCCACCACGATCAGCGCGAGCATCAGCAAGCCGAGATGACCGTTGGTCCAGTCGGCAGGCGAGGGCATGAAAAACGCCACCGCGCCGACGATCAGGATCATCAGCGACACGCCGAACCACAGTTCCTTTCTCATCGCACCGTCCCCTCGGTCCTGTTCGTGCGCGCGGCATCAGCGGTGGCGTCTGCGCTTGTCAGCACGCTGTCCTGTCCCACCATCTGCTTGAGTTTGTCGACGTCCACTTCTTCCACGTCATCCTCGCGCGTGGGCCAGTGTCCCTGCATCAGGCACAGCACGCAGCGCGCGGTCTCCGCCACGCCCTGCAGCAACAGCAACGCGCCCGCCACCGGAATCACGGCCTTGAACGGATAGATAGGCGGCCCGTCGGCGGCAATCGACGAATGCTCGTTCTGCGCGAGCGACACCTCGAAGAAATCCACGCCCGCCCAGGCCAGCGCGATCACGCCCGGAAAGAAGAACACCAGGTACAGCACCAGGTCGATGGTGGCCTGCGCACGGGGCGCGAGAAAGCCGTAGAGGATGTCGCCGCGCACGTGTCCACGCTTGGCCAGCGTGTATGCCCCACCCAGCATGAACAGGGCGCCATAGAGCATGTTGCTGGCGTCGAACACCCAGGCGTGCGGCGCGTCGAGCGCGTAGCGCGAGAAGACCTCGTAGCTGATCATCAGCGTCAACGCGATGATCAGCCACGCACCGGCCTGTCCCACGAACGTGCTGATGCGGTCGATGCCGAGCAGCAGTTTTTGCACAGGTGGCTCCGTCGGAGTACGGCTTGCGCGCTACGCCTTCTTTGCGCCGAAATAATGCTGGGAGGCCATGCGGTACTCGACATTGGTGTCGTTCTGCCAGCGCGTGGTGCGCTGTGCAAACGCCCGCATCGAATCGTTGACCTTCTTGAACATCGGATTCTCTTTCTCCTTGCGCGCCACAATCTCATCCCAGATCTTGAGCTGCGCCTGGAGCACGCTGTTCGGCGTGGCGTAGAACTTCACGCCCTGCTGCTGCAGCGCCAGGTAATCCTTTGAATAGCGATCGATCGCCTTGATCGACATCTCCGCGGAACTTGCGTCCACGGCATTGGCGATCAGCGCGCGCAGCTTGGGCGACAGCGCGTCGTACCGCTTCTTGTTGAACACGATCTCGAACTGCTCGGAGCACTGGTGGAAGCTGCGCAGCATGCAGACCTTCGACACATCCGGGAAACCCAGCGCGCGATCCGAACTCGCATTGTTGAACTCGGCGGCATCCAGCAGGCCGCGGTCCAGCGCCGGTACGATCTCCGCGCCCGGCAGCGCATTCACTGCGGCGCCGAGTCCCGTGAAGATATCGATCGACAAGCCCACGGTGCGGAACTTGAGTCCCTTGAAATCCTCGGGTTTCGTGATCGGCTTCTTGAACCAGCCGAGCGGCTGCGTGGGCATCGGGCCGTAGAGGAACGACACCACGTCGAGATTCAGGCTGCGGTAGATCTCTTCCTGCAGCTCCTTGCCGCCGCCGTACTTGTGCCAGGCCAGCAGCATGTTCGGGTCCATGCCATAGCCGGGGCCCGATCCCCACAGCGCCAGCGCCGAATTCTTGCCGTACCAGTAGGCAATCACGCCATGGCCACCGTCGAGCGTGCCCTTGCTGACCGCATCGATCAGGTCGAATGCCTTGACCACTGCGCCCGCCGGCAGCAACTCGATCTTGAGATCGCCGCCGGACATGTCGTTGACCTTCTTGACGAAGTCACCGGCGAACTCGTGGAAGATGTCCTTGGTTGGCCATGTGCTCTGCCACCGCATCGTCACCGGCCCCTGCGCCTTGACGATGGCTGGAAAGCCCATGGTTGCCGCGCCTGCGGCCGCCACTGTGGCGCCGCCAATGAATCCCCGCCGTGAAACCGTCTCCGCGGCACCGTCCGTGCCGTCCTTGCGCCTTGCTGCCATGACCGTCTCCCCTTGTGTGTTGAACGAACAACCACTGCACGGCTGTCCCTCCCTCCGCGCAGGCAGTGGCCAACGCGGAAAAGCGGGACGAAAAGGAACTGGAAGATTCAGTGCGAGGCCAGGACGCGTCGTATTTTTTTCTGGAAACGGTACGGACTACGCAAACAAGTCTGGCAATGCAGACAAGCATCGGGCCTTGGGTTGAATTGATCTTAGGCAGTGCGGATCACGCGAACAATGTAGGGAATACCCGATTCAAACCCTGACGCGAACCCGTATTCGCTACGCAGACGGCTTGGTATCGCCGCCGTCACCCACTTGCTGCACCGCATACTTGACCAGCCCGGCGCGCCCTTCGATGGCCAGCTTGCGCTTGAGATTGAGCCGGTGCGTCTCCACCGTACGCACCGATACGCCGAGCTGCGCGGCGATTTCCTTGTTGGCCATTCCCTTGCCGATGCCCTGCAGGATGTCGCGTTCGCGCGGTGTCAGCGCATCGAGTGGGCTGACCGCATGCTCGGCCATGCCACGGGCGATGCGCGCGCTGTAGAACACGCGGCCCGCCAGCACGGCCTGGATGGCCGCCATCAGTTCGTCGGCGGGCGCATCCTTGAGTACGTAGCCGCGCGCACCGGCCCGGATCGCCTGTCGCACATATTCGAGGTTGTCGTGCATCGACACGATCAGCACCGCGAGTTCGGGATACCGGTCGTGCAACGCGCCGGCCAGTGCGATACCGCCCATGCCGCGCATCCCGATATCGGTAATCACGAGTTCTGGCAGGTTGCCCGGCGCGGCATTGGCCAGCCATGCCAGTGCGCCTTCGCCATCGTCGGCCTCGCCCACTACCTCCAGGCCGGGCTGCAGGGACAGGTGCATGCGCATGCCATCGCGCACCAGCGCGTGATCGTCGATCAGCAACACGCGGGCCGGCGCGCCGGAAGGAGGATGGAGGTCGTCTTCGTGCAGAACGGTCATGACAGCGATATTTCGGGAATGCGGAAGTTCACAGGCAGCGCGGCCACGAGCCGCGTGCCGGTGGGTGTCGATACCACGTCGAACTGGCCGCCCAGCGCCGCCATGCGTTCGCGCAGGTTGCGCAGGCCAATGCCACGCTGCGGATCACGCTGCATGCGGGCCACATCGAAACCCGTGCCGTTGTCGCGCACGGTGAGCCGCGTGGCCGATGGCCCGAAGTCGAGCTGCACATCGACATGCGTGGCATGCGCATGGCGCTCGACATTGGTCAGCGCTTCCTGGGCGATGCGGAACAGCGCAGTCGCCTGCTCGTCGGTCAGCGTGCGCGGTGGCCCCGCCTGCGAGACCGCCACGGTCAGCGTGCTGCCCGCCTGCATCTCGCGCGCCAGATGCTCCAGCGCAGCGAACAGGCCCAGGTCATCGAGCAAGGCAGGGCGCAGGTTGCGCGCCACGCGTCGCACTTCATTGAAAGCGGAGTCCAGACGGTTCAGCGCCATGCCGAGAATCGGCGCCACTGAAGCGCCTTCCGTAGGCGCGGTCCGGATGCGGTTGGTAGCGGCTTCGAGTACCAGCTTCACGGAGACCAGCAACTGGCTGATGCCATCGTGCAGTTCGCGCGACAGCCGCGCGCGCTCGTCTTCCTGCGACTGCACCACGCGCTGCGCCAGTTGACGCAGCTTGGCATCGGCCTCGCGATGCTCGCTGATATTGAGTGCCAGGCCGCTGGCCGCCACCAGCAGGATGCTGATACCCGCGATCACGCCGATCCACGCCATGGTCTCGCGGATATCGGTCTCCGCGCGCGCATCGAGCCTGCGCAGCGTCTGCTCCACATCGTCAAGGTAGATGCCGGTGCCAAGCATCCAGTTCCAGCCCGGCACAGCCACCACGTAGCCCAGCTTGGGCGCGAGCTGCTTCGACGATGGCTTCTGCCACATGTAGCGCACCGAGCCACCCCCTTCCTTGGCCGCCGCGATCAGCTTCTGGATCGTCAGCGCCCCTTCGGGGTCGCGCATCAGCCACAAATCCTGGCCAACCAGTTCAGGCTGGCGCGGATGCATCAGGTTGCGGCCCTGCAGGTCGTAGAGGAAGAAATAGCCATCGGGACCGTAGTCGAGCCGCGCCAGCGCCGCCATGGCCGCCTGCCGCGTGGCCATGTCGGTGCGCCCCGATTCCACCATCGGCGCGATGGCGCTCTGCGCCAGGTCAACGTAGTGGCGCAGCTCGGTTTCCTTGCTCTGCAGATAGGCGGATTCCACCAGCGCGCGCTCGTGGCGGGCAAGGGCAGTGGCCTGGAATTTGACGGCCAGCGCAATGCCCATCATCGCGACGGCGAGCGGCGCCACGGCGAGCAAAAGTATCTTTTGACGGAGTTTCATCTGTACCGGGGGTAAACACCGATGACGGGGAGGCCGCTTGACTTCGTCGGCATACGTACTACTACGCATGCTTGTTGCGTAGTTTCGCGCTTGTGCCGACATGGGCGGGTGTCAATACTACACGCCGGTTCGCGCCCGGGCATGGCCCCGGCACAAATCGACGCAGTAGGTGCACCGCGGCCCTGGCTTTTATCGCTGGTCCGGGATGCACTGCCTGCCTGCACGATCAGATCCGGGACCAGACGAGTACAGACCGGGCGCCGCAGACATCGAGGAGACCCGCTTTCCGCGCGATTGTCAGCGTCCGCTATCCGGCACCGCCCCCTCTACCCGATTTTTCTGTCGACGCAGGTACTTTCAGCCGGTCTGAGGAGACCCTTCAACATGAATCGCATCGGACAACACCTGTTGTGGCTGGCCGTCGCCGTACTCGGCGCATTTGCCTTCGCCACCGTCGCGCTGTCGCGCGGTGAAGCCGTCAGCGCACTGTGGATCGTGGTTGCCGCGCTCTGCATCTACCTGATCGCCTATCGCTACTACAGCAAGTTCATCGCCGAAAAGGTGATGCAGCTCGACCCCAAACGCATGACGCCCGCGTGGCGGCACAACGACGGCCTGGACTACGTGCCGACCAACAAGGCGGTGCTGTTCGGCCACCACTTCGCCGCGATTGCCGGTGCCGGACCGCTCGTCGGTCCCGTGCTGGCCGCGCAAATGGGCTACCTGCCCGGCATGCTGTGGCTGCTGGCCGGCGTGGTGTTTGCCGGTGCGGTACAGGACTTCATGGTCCTGTTCATCTCCACGCGCCGCGATGGCCGCAGCCTGGGCGACCTGGTCAAGTCGGAGATGGGCACCATCCCTGGCATGATCGCGCTGTTCGGCTGCTTCATGATCATGATCATCATCCTGGCGGTGCTGGCGCTGATCGTGGTGAAGGCACTGGCCGATTCCCCGTGGGGCACGTTCACCGTGGCGGTGACGATTCCCATCGCCATCTTCATGGGTATCTACACGCGCTATATCCGCCCGGGCCGTATCGGCGAGGTGTCGGTGATTGGCTTCGTGCTGCTGATGCTTGCCATCATCGGTGGCCAGTACGTGCATGAAAGCGCCACGCTCGCGCCGCTGTTCACGTACGACGGCAAGGCCCTGACGTGGATGCTGATCGGCTACGGCTTCGTGGCCGCCGTGCTGCCCGTGTGGCTGCTGCTGGCGCCGCGCGATTATCTCTCCACGTTCCTGAAGATCGGCACGATCATCGCGCTGGCCATCGGTATCCTGATCGTCGCGCCCGAACTGAAGATGCCGGCGCTGACGCAGTTTGCGGCAGGCGGCGGTCCGGTGTGGTCGGGCAACCTGTTCCCGTTCCTCTTCATCACCATCGCGTGCGGCGCCGTGTCGGGCTTCCATGCGCTGATCTCGTCGGGCACCACGCCCAAGCTGCTGGAGAACGAATCGCACGCGCGCTTCATCGGCTACGGCGCGATGCTGGCCGAGTCGTTCGTCGCCATCATGGCCCTGGTTGCCGCCTCGGTGATCGAGCCCGGCGTGTACTTCGCGATGAACAGCCCGGCGGCCGTGATCGGCACCTCGCCGGAAGCCGTGGCTGCCACGGTATCCACGTGGGGCTTCGTCATCACGCCTGACGTGCTGATCCAGACTGCCAAGGACGTTGGCGAGAACACGATCATTTCGCGCGCCGGTGGCGCTCCGACGCTGGCCGTGGGTATCGCGCACATCCTGCACCAGGTGGTGGGCGGCCAGGCCATGATGGCCTTCTGGTACCACTTCGCCATCCTGTTCGAAGCCCTGTTCATCCTGACCGCTGTCGACGCAGGCACCCGTGCCGGCCGCTTCATGCTGCAGGACCTGCTGGGCAGCTTCGTGCCGGCGCTCAAGAAGACCGAGTCGCTGACCGCCAACCTGATCGCCACCGGACTGACCGTGGCGGCCTGGGGCTACTTCCTGTACCAGGGCGTGGTCGATCCGCTGGGCGGCATCAACACGCTGTGGCCGCTGTTCGGCATCTCCAACCAGATGCTGGCTGCCGTGGCGCTGGTGCTGGGTACGTGCGTGCTGGTCAAGATGAAGCGCGGCCAGTACGCCTGGGTCACGCTGGTGCCCACCTGCTGGCTGCTGATCTGCACGCTGACCGCTGGCTGGCAGAAGCTGTTCCACTCGGACCCCAAGGTCAGCTTCCTGACCCACGCCGAGAAGTTCAGCGCCGCCATTGCCGAAGGCAAGGTGCTGGCCCCGGCCAAGTCGATGGAGCAGATGCACCGCATCGTCTTCAACGACTATCTGGACGCCGGCCTGTGCGCGCTGTTCATGTTCGTGGTGCTGTCGATCGTGTTCTACGGTTTCAAGACCGCGATGCAGGCACGCGGTATCACGAAGCGCACGGACAGCGAGACGCCGTTCGAACCGCTGCCGGCCCAGGCATCGGTGCAGTCCTGATCACTGGCTATCTGAATTGAGGAGGCCGCCATCATGCTCGAACAGATCGGAACCATGGGACGTTACCTGGGACAGTCGTTGCGGCTGATGGTTGGCCTGCCCGACTACCAGACCTATGTGGCCCATATGGAAGCCACCCACCCCGACCGCGCACCCATGACGTACGAGGAGTTCTTTCGCGAACGCCAGGAAGCACGGTACGGCGGCGGCCAGGGCAAGTGCTGCTGAACCATCGCAGCCCGGCAGTACGGAAAACGGCTCCTTCATGGAGCCGTTTTTCATGGGAAGGCCGCTTGCCCATTTGTGACGGCAAATTGCACGATGTGGCGCCAGAACATCAGTTTTTAACGCGCCGATACCGTTTCTCCGGCGGGTTACAGGGCTTCACATCTAGTTACAGCAAGGGCAGGGCTCCTTCTCTACACTCCGTTCCCAGATACAACAATTAAAGGAAATTCGAATGTCTCGCCATCTCCGCACCCTGACTCTGGCCCTTGCTCTCTCGGCAGCAGCCCTGCCGGCGTTTGCAGGCGGTGATTTGAACAATGCCCTCGGCGGTGGCCTGGGTGGCGTGGCAGGTGCCGCAGTCGGCGGCGCGCTCGGTGGCAGCACCGGCGCCGTGCTCGGCGGTGCCGTAGGCGGCGGCGCAGGTGGTGCACTGACCTCGAACCGCCGCGAACGCACGGGCGCCATCATCGGCGGCGCCCTGGGCGGCGGCGCAGGCACCGCAGCCGGCAACGCCATGGGCGGCCGCACCGGCGGCCTGGTCGGCGCCGGCCTGGGTGGTGCAGCAGGTGCCGCACTGGGTGGCAATGTCTCGCGCAGCAACTCGTACGACGATGACCGCCGCTACTACAAGCGCAGCAAGCACAAGAAGCATCATCGCCACTATCACGACTGATAGTTAGCGAGGTGGAATGGAGAACGGGCCCTTTGGGGCCCGTTTTGTTTTTTCAGATTCGTCTCATAGGCATCGGCAATCACGAAGTCCAGACTGTTTGTTTCCCAACGGAGTGGACAGCTATGACCAGGACAGCACCGACAATCGAAGACGAAGGTGACGTGCAGAAGAGGATAGGGGGCGTTGCAGCGCTCTTCGGATTCCTCGGCGAACTGACATTGGAGGAGTTCGACGCTTGCAATGAAGAGATCGCAGAGTTATTCCTGGGCCAGTCAGATGAGAATGATGACTGGGACGCGCAATAAGCCCCATGTCTAAGACGCCAAAAACAAAAAAGCCCGTACCAACCAGGTACGGGCTTTTTACAATGTGCGGGGCAGCTTACAGCTTGGCGCCATCCGTGAACACGTCGAACGGGGCCTTGGCGCCGTCGGTGTACGGGTCGAACTTGCCCATCTTGGCACCGTCCGTGTACGGATCGAACTTCGTGGCCTTGGCGCCATCGGTGTAGGGATCGAACTTGCCGGCCTTGGCGAAGGCGGGAGCGGCGGACAGGGCTGCGGTCAGGGCAACAATCAGGGCAATTTGGCGCTTCATGACGATCTCTTCACTTTCATGCGGATGCCGGCTGAGTCGGGAGTTTGCTGCGTTGCGGCATCGAATGACTCGATATTAGGCATTTCCCTGATATGCATAAATAGCTCGATCCACAATGATTGATTGTGGTTTCAACAATAAATTACCCTCCACAGGGAAAAATTCAGGCAGCAGCCAGGGGAATATGTCATGGATCGACTGCAATCGATGCGCGTGTTCGCCAAGGTGGTCGAACTGGGCAGCTTTGCCCGTGCGGCGCAGCAACTCGAAATGTCGAACGCCGTGGTCACCCGCTACGTCGCCGATCTGGAAAGCCATCTCGGCACGCGGCTGCTGAATCGCACCACGCGCAGCCTCTCGCTGACCGATGCCGGCGAGACTTATCTGCAGCGTTGCGCGCAGATCCTTGAAGACGTCGAGGAAGCGGAATCGATTGTCACGGCGCGCAGCCAGTCTTTATCGGGCACGCTGCGGCTGATCACGCCCGTCATGTTCGGTTTGCACCTATTACCGCAAACCCTGGAACGGTTTCATCGCATCTATCCCGATATCGTCTTCGATGTGCAACTGTCCGACCGGATGGTCGATATCGTCGAGGAAGGACGTGACGTGGGGGTCATGCTGTCGGACCTGGGCCTGGGATCGCACCTCGTGGCGCGCCCGCTGATCTCGGCGGAGATCGTGCTCTGCGCATCGCCGGGATACCTGCGCGACCATCCGCCGCTGCGTACCGCCCACGATCTGACCAGCCACCGCGCCATCGCGATGCGGTTGCCAACTGCCGAGCACGAATGGACGCTGTCCGGCCCCGAGGGCGAAGTCACGGTGCCCATCCGTCCGGGATTGCTGTGCAGCAATGCGGAACTCGCGCATCAGGCTGCGCTGGCCGACATGGGCATCGCCATGCTGTCGTCCTACCTCGCACGTCCGAATATCGAGGCGGGACGCCTGATGCACGTCCTGCCGCAATACCAGCTGCCGCGCCGCGACGTCAGCGTGGTGTACCCGAGCCGGAAATTCCTGCCCACCAAGGTACGCGCCTTCATCGACTTCCTGCTCGAGGAAGGCAAACAGCGGGGCGGCGAGACGGTTGCCAAGGCGCACAGCCAAAGCTGAAACCTGCGGCAGCAAGAGCACCAAGCAAAACGGCGAGGTTTTCACCTCGCCGTTTTGTTTGCCGTCACCGGGAATGGTGAGCGGTTACTCTTCCGCGTCAGCCGTCTGCTTGGCCGTAGCACGCGGCTTCTTGGCTGCCGGTGTCTTGGCGGCTGCAGTCTTCGTCGCCGCCTTCCTGGCCGGCGCCTTCTTCGCAGCTACCTTCTTGGCCGGTGCCTTCTTTGCCGCAGCGGTCTTGGCTGGCACCGCTTCCGCACCATCATCCTTGGCGGCCGTCTTGGCTGCAGGCTTCGCGCCGGCCTTGCCGGCCTTCGGCTCGCGCGCCTCGAACTCGAAGCCGATCTTGCCGTCAGGCTGCTTGACCAGGAACGCCTTGAAATTGCGTCCTGTCCGAGACGACTTGAAGCCGGTCAGCAGATCCGTCTTGCCGGCCGACAGCAGCTTGCCGATCTGCTCTGGCGACACTTCCTGCTGCAGGATGATCTTGCCGGTCGTGAAATCGCAGGACTTTTCCGGACCCACGGCGTTCTCGCACACGTACTTCATGCCGTGCTCATACACCGAGCCATTGCACTTCGGGCAGTGGCCCAGCGCCGTCTGCTCACTGAAATCCACCGGCTCGCCGTCGCCATCATCGTCGTTCTGGCCGAAGTCGAACTCCATCTTCCAATGGCCTTCGTCGTCGTGGGCGAGCTTCAGGATGGCGGCAAACGGACGTCCCATCTTGCTGCGGAAGCCCTGCAGCGGACCGATTTCCTTCTTCAGCAGCAGTTCCTCAACCTCGTTGATCTCGAACTGGCGACCACCCGGGATCTTGCTGATCGAGAAATCGCAGGCCGTGCAGGCAAACCGGCGATAGTTCTCCTTGACCTGCCCCGCGCATTGCGGACATGGCGTGTCCAGCGTGGCGTAGTCTCCGGGAATCGTGTCGCTGTCGTATTCCTTGGCGCGCTTCACGATCTGCTGCGTCATCTGCGCGATCTCGCGCATGAACTCATCCCGCTTGAGCCGGCCGCGCTCGATCTGCGACAGCTTGTGCTCCCACTCGCCTGTCAGCTCGGCCTGCGTCAGTTCCTGCACGCCCAACCCGCGCAGCAACGTCATCAGCTGGAACGCCTTGGCCGTAGGGATCAGTTCACGCCCCTCGCGCACCAGGTACTTCTCGGTCAGCAGCCCTTCGATGATGGCCGCGCGCGTAGCTGGCGTACCCAGGCCCTTGCCGGCCATCGCCTCGCGCAGCGCGTCGTCGTCGACGAGCTTGCCAGCACCTTCCATGGCCGAGAGCAGCGTGGCTTCGTTGTAGCGAGCCGGCGGCCGCGTGGTCAGGCCCACCGCATCGACCTTGTCGGTCTTGACCTTCTCGCCTTTCTGCACGGGCACCAGGTTGGCGTCCTTGTCGTCCTTGCCCTGCGCCTCGCGGCCGTAGATCACGAGCCAGCCCGGATTGACCAGCACCTTGCCTTCGGTCTTGAAGTGGTGTCCGGCAACCTCGGTAATGCGCGTGGTCACCTGGAACTCGGCCACCGGGAAGAACACGGCCAGGAAGCGGCGCACGACCAGGTCGTACAGCTTCTGCTCGGGCTCGGACAGGTTCTTGGGTGCCTGCAGCGTCGGGATGATAGCGAAGTGATCGCTGATCTTGCTGTTGTCGAAGATCTTCTTGTTCGGCTTCACCCAGCCGCTCGACAGGATCTTCTTGGCGTGCGGCAGGTAGTTCGGCGAGCTGTCGGCCAGCATGTCCATGGTCTGCTTGACCGTGTCCAGGTAGTCCTCCGGCAGCGCGCGCGCATCGGTACGCGGGTAGGTCAGCACCTTGTGCTTCTCGTACAGCGCCTGGGCCAGACCCAGCGTGTTCTTGGCCGAGAACCCGAAGCGGGAGTTGGCCTCGCGCTGCAGGGTGGTCAGGTCGAACAGTGCCGGCGACTGCTGCGTGGACGGCTTCGACTCCTCGCTGACCGTGCCCGGCTTGTCGCGGCACGCGGCCACGATGCTCTTGGCTTCGGCCTCGCTCCACAGGCGCGACTCGCGCGCCTCGGGATCGAATTCGTTCTTCTTGAACTTGGGATCGAACCAGCGGCCTTCATAGAGGCCAGCCGCCGCGATGAACTCGGCGCGCACTTCCCAGTAATCGCGCGGCACGAAGTGTTTGATCTTCTCTTCGCGCTCCACGACGATCGACAGCGTCGGCGTCTGCACCCGGCCCACGGTGGTCAGGAAGAAGCCGCCGCCCTTGCTGTTGAACGCGGTCATCGCACGCGTGCCGTTGATGCCCACGAGCCAGTCGGCTTCGGAGCGGCAGCGCGCGGCATCGGCCAGCGGCAGCATTTCCTCGTCGGCACGCAGCGCGGCAAAGCCGTCGCGGATTGCCTGCGGGGTCATCGACTGCAGCCACAGCCGGCTCACCGGCTGCTTGGCCTTGGCCTGCTGCGCGATCAGGCGGAAGATCAGTTCCCCTTCGCGCCCCGCGTCGCATGCGTTGACCAGCGCGGTCACATCCTTGCGCTTGATCAGGCGGTTCAGCACCTTGAGGCGCGACTCGGTCTTGGCGATGGGCCGCAAATCGAAATGCGGTGGAATCACGGGCAGGTTGGCGAAGCTCCACTTGCCCCGTTTGACTTCGTAATCGTCGGGTGCCGCGATCTCCACGAGATGGCCCACGGCCGAGGACAACACGTAGTTGTCGCTCTCGAAGTATTCGTCGTGCTTGGTAAAGCCCCCGAGGGCGCGCGCGATATCGGCGGCAACCGATGGCTTTTCCGCGATGATGAGGGCTTTAGACATTCAACGGGTCCTTGTGACGCGGCGCCCCAAAATGAGCAGCCTGCGCCTCTTGAAATTCACGGCAAACTATGTAAACAGCACGCCTGGGCTTTGAGGCGCCAATAATAAGCGCGGTTTCGACGGGCTTGCAAGCCACTGCCGTCACCACACCCAGCGCGCCTCAGCTATCCCGGGCATCCAGGCCAAGTAGCCACGGCAGCACTTGAGGAATCTCCGATGCTGCCGCAGGCATGGCGGCGCCTTTTATCAGCATCCGCTCCAGCACGTCGAGGTGTGGCAGCACCGTTCCGTAGAAATGTGGCGCGCCGCCTGCGATGGGCTGAATCAATACAGTAGGAAAGTTTTCGATGTCGATGTCCTCACCGAGGTAGTCGGAATGGGTTTCGACGTCGATCCACACAAAACAATCGTTCGGATACCGCTCGGCCAGCGCGGCAAACCCGGCCACATACTGCTTGCAGGTGCCGCACCAGTCGGCACACAGGCAGGCCACGAGCCGTCCGGCGGGACGGTTGGCCAAGGCCCGGCTGACGGCGCCAGGGTCCTGCTCGGGGTAGTAAACGGCCATTGCAAGCGAAGTATGAGGCGAACGCGATACCGCGGATCATGCCAGACGCCGGAAGCGATTGCCCGGCAGCCGTTCCGCCGCCCCGGCCAACTCAAGCTGCAAAAGGGCCGCAGACGCCGCTTCCGCTATCATCCCCGCCCGTTCGCACAAGGCGTCGAAGCTGACAGGATCATAGGACAGGGCACCGCCAAACACGTCCCCCGGCATGGTGCCAGCCTCGCGAGAAACGGCGACAGCCGCCTGCCCCGCCACCCGCTGCGGCGTACCCAGATCAGCAAATTCCTCAAAAACGTCTGCCGGGGATTCCACCAGCTTCGCCCCCTGCCGAATCAGCTTGTGGCAGCCGCGCGAGAGTTCCGCGTGGATCGAGCCGGGAATGGCAAAGACCTCCCGGCCAATTTCGGATGCCAGCCGCGCCGTGATCAGCGACCCCGACCGCTCGGCAGCCTCCACCACCAGCACGCCCCGCGCCAGCGCGGCGATGATTCGGTTGCGCCGCGGAAAGTGATTCGCCCGGCCTGGCGTACCCAGCGGAAACTCGCTGACAATCGCCCCGCCTGCGTCCACGATGCGGTGCGCCAGCCCATGGTGTCGCGCCGGATAGACGATATCGACACCGGTGCCGACCACAGCCACGGTGTTGCCCGGCCCCTCGATCGCTGCCGCGTGCGCTGCGGCGTCGATCCCCAGCGCCAGCCCTGACACCACGGTCAGACCCTTCTCGGAAAACGCCTGCGCGAACAACTGCGCATTGCGCTCGCCCTGCGCCGTGGCGTGCCGCGCGCCGACAATACCCAGCGACGGCGCCTGCAGCCGCGCTGCATTGCCATTGATATAGAGCACCAGCGGCGGATCGGCCAGATCAAGCAGGCGCGCGGGATAGGCCGCATCGGCCATGGTTACGACGGCGTGGTCCGGCACGTCAAGCCACCGGCATGTCCGGTCGATGCGTTCGGCCATGGCCTCGTCGGGCCGCGCCACCAGCGCCCGAACGGCTGCGGGTTCGGCCACTTCGCCCAGTCGTGCAGCCTCCTGGGACAGCACGGCTTCCGGCAAGCCGAATGCGGCCAGCAGGTTGCGGGCGGTGCGGGCCGAAACGCCGGGGGTGGTGGTCAGGCGGACCCAGGCGGCAACTTCAGTGGGGTCGCGAGTCGATACGGTCATCGGGAAGCGCAGCGGGACGGCGCCTCGGCGCCGCCCCCACTGGTCACTGCGGCGTCTTGGCGAGGTCGCCGACCTTCATCACGTTGGTGGCGTCTGTCACCAGCGCGTAGGCGATGCCCGGGAACACACGGTAGACATAGGCCAGTCCGTACCGGTCGTCGGGCAGCGTGATCGTGCGATTACCGTCGGTGGCATCCTTGACCTGGCCGCCCGTGCGGGACAGCGCCAGCACATGGCCCGGCTCCAGCCCGGCGTTGGTGCCCAGGTTAAGCACGACCACCTGCTTGGCGCCGCCGTACTCGACGCCGCCATAGACCGCCGCGATGCGGGCTTCGATATTGGTGTCCGGCGCGTGCGGCACGTATCTCACCAGCTCACGCGCGGGTTGCGGCAACAGCAGCGAGCCCGCTCCCATTTCCTGCGGCGACTGGGTGACCTGCACCGTCGCCACGGCATCGGGGCCCTCCGGGCCGCGCGTCAGGCGCACATTGCCCTGGTACTGGGCCTCGTAGCCGAGCACGGCCTGCGTGATCGGATCGTAGACGGGCTGGGCCGGCTTGAATGCCTGCCAGTCGCTGCCTACGGAGTCCGTCGGCGCGATGCCGCGCACGTAGCCGGTGTCGCCACGGCCCATGTACACGCGGGCATCCGTCAGGGCCACGATGCGGGCCGACGTGGCCACCGTCTGCTGGTCCACCACGAGGGGACGCTTCAGGAAAGGTTCGATATCCGAAGAGGGAATGCTGGGGATGGCGTTGTTGCTATCGCCCTCGCCCCGCACGCGCGGCGACAGGCGGATATCGCCACCGCTCGCGCCGCCCGGTGCGGTGGTGGACAGATAGGCGCGGCCATCGCGCTGGACCAGATACAGGATCTGACCCGGATAGATCAGATGCGGATTGCCGATCTGCTGCCGGTTCATGCCCCACAGCGCCGGCCAGCGCCATGGCTGGCGCAGGTACTTGCCCGAGATCCCCCACAGGGTGTCACCCGAGCGCACCGTGTACTGCCCGGGGGCATCGGTAGCGAGTTCCGAAATTGGGATACCCTGCTGGGCAGTGATGTCCGCCTCGGCGCGCTGCGCTGGGGAGATGGCAAGGTCAGCAGCCTGGACAGCCGCTGCCGCCCCTGCTGTGACGCATGCAGCACTCAGCATGGCGAGGGTGAACGCGTGCAGCCTGCGGCCCGACGCCGCCTGTTGTTTGGTAATATCGCGCATTTTCCTGAACCGGTCGGGAGACCAACCGGATTGACCCTAGGTAGAGCGTGCCTGCTGCGGCGCGCCTTGAATTTTTGTACTAGCGCCCCGATTCTGCATGTAAACACCGCACGCCGCAACGCTGGCCGGGCAGTGGACAGCACCCGGCGTTGCGCTCCAGCATCATGGCCAAACTCGATATCCTCACCTATCCCGATCCTCGCCTGCACAAGGTGGCAACGCCCGTGGCGGTGGTGGACGACCGCATCCGCCAGCTCGTCGCCGACATGGCCGAAACCATGTACGAAGCCCCCGGCATCGGCCTGGCAGCCACCCAGGTGGACGTCCACGAGCGCGTGATCGTGATCGACGTATCCGAGTCGCGCGATGGGCTGATGGTGTTCATCAACCCCGAGATCGTCTGGGCCAGCGACAACCGCAAGGTGTGGGAAGAGGGCTGCCTCTCCGTGCCCGAGGTCTACGACCGCGTGGAGCGCCCGGACCGCGTCAAGGTGCGCGCGCTCAACGAGCGCGGCGAGACCTGGGAAATCGACGCCGACGATCTGCTGGCCGTATGTATACAGCACGAGATCGACCACCTCGATGGCAAGGTATTCGTCGAATATCTGTCGCCGCTAAAGGTCAACCGGATCAAGAGCAAGCTCCAGAAACGCGTGCGCTCGCGGATGTAACAGTGGGGCCGCACGTGTGCGGCCTCTGCTATCGTTACACGATCCGAATCCCGATCACGTACCGGCCGCTATGCGGCCGGTGTCGTTTTGACTCCGTATTGTTGCCATGACCCAAGTCCAGCCACTGCGCGTCGCGTTTGCCGGCACGCCCGAATTCGCGCGTGTCGCCCTGGAAGCCATCCACGCTGCCGGGTTTCCGGTGGTGGCCGTGCTGACCCAGCCCGACCGTCCCGCCGGCCGCGGCATGCAACTGCAGGCCAGCCCGGTCAAGCAGTTTGCCGTGGAAACGGGATTCGGCCCCGTGCTGCAACCCCGCTCGCTACGCCGCCACGGCAAGTACCCCGAAGAGGCCGGGGCCGCCGTGGACACGCTCGCGCAGATTGCGCCCGATGTGATGGTGGTGGCCGCGTATGGCCTGATCCTGCCGAAGGAAGTCCTGGAACTGCCGCGCCTGGGCTGCCTGAATATCCACGGCTCGCTGCTGCCACGCTGGCGCGGCGCGGCACCCATCCATCGCGCGATCGAGGCCGGGGACGCCGAGACGGGCATCACGCTGATGCAGATGGACGAGGGCCTGGATACCGGTGACATGCTCACGCGCGAAGCCGTGGCCATCGGTCAGCAGGACACCACGGGCAGCCTGCATGACACGCTGGCCGAAATGGGGGGCCGGATGATCGTCGATGCGTTGCGCCAGCTCGCTGCCGGCCAGCCGCTGACCGCCACGCCGCAGCCCGAAGCCGGCGTGACGTATGCCGAGAAGATCGCCAAGGAAGAGGCACCGCTCGATCTCACACGCCCGGCGGCGCAGTTGGCGAACCAGGTGCGCGCATTCAATCCGTTCCCGGGCGCCACGATCCAGGTG
This sequence comes from Cupriavidus sp. SW-Y-13, assembly GCF_009793345.1. Lineage (NCBI taxonomy): Bacteria > Pseudomonadati > Pseudomonadota > Betaproteobacteria > Burkholderiales > Burkholderiaceae > Cupriavidus > Cupriavidus sp. SW-Y-13. The sequence continues at coordinate 3,529,089 of NZ_WHLX01000001.1, read as the reverse complement.
GGCGACACCGTCATCAAGTGCTGGCAGGCCCTGCCGCTGGCCGCGCCGGCAGGGCAGTCCCAGCCGCCGGGCACCGTGCTGGCTGCCGACGCCGCCGGCGTGATCATCGCGTGCGGCGACGGAAGTGCGTTGCAGGTGACCGAGTTGCAGAAGCCGGGCGGTCGGCGCCAGCCCGCGCAGCAGTTCCTGCAAGGCATGCCGCTGCCCGCCGGCACGCGCTGCCTGGTGCCGGGTGCGGCCTGAGCGCCTGACATGCCACATGCCGCGCCTGAAACCCTGCGAACGACATTGAATTTCTGGAGTCCTGGCCCTATCTAACCGTCATCGCGTCCGCAGGGGCGGGTACGCGTACTGGACGATTTGGATCTGGAGACCAAAGCCATGTTCAACTGGGTCAAGACCTTCATGCTGATGGCAGCGATCACCGCGCTGTTCATCGTCATCGGCGGCATGATCGCTGGCCGTAGCGGCATGATGTTCGCGCTGCTGATAGCACTCGGGATGAATTTCTTTTCCTACTGGTTCTCGGACAAGATGGTGCTGCGCATGTACAACGCGCAGGAAGTGGACGCCAGCACCGCGCCGCAGTTCTACAACATGGTGCAGGACCTGGCCCAGCGCGCCGGCCTGCCCATGCCGCGCGTGTATTTGATCAACGAGGACGCGCCGAACGCGTTTGCCACGGGCCGCAATCCCGAGCACGCTGCCGTGGCGGCCACCACCGGCATCCTGCGCGTACTGTCCGACCGCGAATTGCGCGGCGTGATGGCGCACGAACTGGCGCATGTACGCCACCGTGACATCCTGACTTCGACGATCGCCGCGACGATGGCCGGTGCCATTTCGGCGCTGGCCAACATGGCGATGTTCTTCGGCGGGCGCGACCAGAACGGCAACCGTACCAACCCCATCGCGGGCATCGCGGTGGCCCTGCTGGCGCCGCTGGCCGCATCGCTGATCCAGATGGCGATTTCGCGCGCCCGCGAGTTCGAGGCAGACCGGGGCGGTGCCGAGATCAGTGGCGATCCGCAGGCGCTGGCCAGCGCGCTGGACGAGATCCATCGCTATGCACAGGGCATTCCGTTCCAGGCAGCGGAGGAACACCCCGCCACCGCGCAGATGATGATCATGAACCCGCTGTCCGGTGGCGGCATCGCCAATCTCTTCTCGACCCACCCGGCCACGGAAGAGCGCATTGCGCGCCTGATGCACATGGCGCAGACGGGCACGTACCCCGCCTGATCGACGGGTTTGCCGGTCTATCCGGCGACAACGGGTAAACTGCCCGCTGGGTTCCCTCAGGGACCGGCGGGCATTTTTGTATCCGCCGATCTTCTCACGTCGTTTTTTCACCGCTTTTCGGTCTTTTCGGTATTTCCCCATGCGCCTGCAACACGATTCCCTTGCCTTCCAGATGCTCGGTGCCGCCGCGGCTGTTCGCGGCGTAAACGAAGGCACGGCCTTGCCGCAGGCCATCGAGGATGTTGCCACGCACTTGCGGCTGGACCGCGTGCGCGACGCCGCCACACGCGGCGCCATCCAGGACCTGGCCTATCGGTCGGTGCGCCAGTTCGGCACCACGCGCGCACTCGTCACGCAACTGGTGACGCGGCCGCCCGGCGCGCTGGTCGACTCCCTGTTGGCCGTGGCGCTGGCGCTGCTGCTTGAAGGTGAGGACGGTGACGGCACCAAGGTGGGCCGGGGCGGTTATTCGTCGTTCACGGTGGTGGACCAGGCCGTGAGCGCTGCGGCATCCGAACCCAAGACTGCGCATGCGCGCGGCCTGGTCAACGCCGTGCTGCGCCGATTCCTGCGCGAGCAGAAACTGCTGCTGGCCGCCGCCCTCAAGGACGATGAAGCGCGCTGGAACCTGCCGCACTGGTGGCTGAAGATGCTGCGCCAGGCTTACCCCGATCAATGGAGCACATTGGCCGACACCGTCAACGCGCGGCCCCCGATGACGTTGCGCGTCAACACGCGCCGTATTTCGGTGAAGGACTATCTGCAAGCACTGGCCAACGCGGGCATGGCCGGCACCGCCGTGGGCGACCAGGCCGTGCGCCTGGTGCGTGCGTTTCCGGTATCGCAGATTCCCGGCTTTGCCGAGGGCGACGTTTCGGTGCAGGATGCCGGCGCGCAACTGGCGGCTCCGCTGTGCGAAGTCGCCGACGGCATGCGCGTGCTCGACGCCTGCGCGGCACCGGGCGGCAAGACGGGCCATCTGCTCGAACTGGCCGATATCCACGTGACCGCCGTGGAAAGCGATGCACAGCGCGCCGCGCGCATCCACGACAACCTCGCTCGCCTGGAGCAGCGTGCCGAGGTCATCGTCGGCGATGCCAGCCGCCCAAAGGACTGGTGGGACGGGCAGCAGTTCGACCGCATCCTGGCCGATGTACCATGCTCCGCATCGGGCATCGTGCGCCGCCATCCGGACATCCGCTGGCTGCGCCGCGAGACCGATATCGCCAAGCTGATGACCGAGCAGCGTCGCATCGTCTCGCAGCTCTGGCCGCTGCTGAAACCGGGCGGCATCCTCGTATATGTCACCTGTTCTATTTTCCCAACGGAAGGCGAAGAGCAGGCGCGCTGGTTTGGTGCGCAGCTGCCAGATGCGATACGATTGCAGGCGCCGGGCCAGCTCCTGCCCGGTATCGAGGCGCCTGAAACGGCTGGCAGCGACATCGCCGGCAAGGCAAGCCTGCCGTCGGATCACGATGGCTTCTACTACGCCCGCTTCCAGAAACGCGCCTGATACTTCCACCGATGCCCAGCCTGCAGCGCCTGTCCGACCTATGTGCCCCAGGCCGCGCGGTACGCGCATGGGCACTGGCCGTGCTGCTGGTGCTGATACTCGGCGTGCAGATGCTTCCGGCCCGCGCGCAATTGATCGAAACCAATGACGCACGCATCGAGTACACGGACGGCGCGTTCGAGCTCGCCACGTCGTTCGACTTCGATCTGCCCCCGGCTTTGGAAGACGCGCTGCATAAAGGTATCTCGCTCTATTTCGTGGTCGATTTCCAGCTGTCGCGGCCCCGCTGGTACTGGTTCGACGAGAAGCCGGTCAACATCACGCGCTCGGTGCGGCTTTCGTACCAGCCGCTGACGCGCCAGTACCGCGTTTCCACGGGCGGCCTGCAACTGCCGTTCAATCGGCTCAAGGGCGCGCTGCAGTTCATCCAGCAAGTGCGCGGATGGCGAGTCTTCGAGCGCCGCGACGTCAAGCCGGGCGAGACGTATCACGTGGAGACACGCATGCGGCTCGACCTGAGCCAGCTCCCCAAGCCGTTCCAGGTCAACGCGGTGAATACACGCGACTGGAACCTGTCTTCCGAATGGAAGCGCTTCAACTACACCGTGCCGACGAACTTCGACACCCCGCAGCCGGTGCCCGCGCCAGCGCCGCCGCCCGTGGCGCCACCCGCACCGCCCGCGATGCCGGGCGCGTCTTCCACCGCTCCTGCACCTGCCCCATCGGCTGACGCACGTACACCGTTCGCGCAGACCTTGTCGAACGCACTGTCCCCGAATCAGCTGGTGCAGCCGGCCAGCCAGCCATGAACGGAAATCCGTGGGACAGCAGGTTCCGCCGCATGCTGTATCGCGTGGTGGTGGGGATCATCGTCTTCCTCGCCCTGGTGCTTGTGGGCCTGCTCGCCGGGGCTTCCGCCAATACCGAGTTCTTCGACCGCTATTTCACGCTGCTTTTCAAGATCAACCTCGTCGTCGGGGTCTTGCTGGTCCTGACGGTGGGCGCGCTCGCGCTGACGCTCTATATCCGCTACCGGCGCGGCAAGTTCGGCACGCGGCTGATGAGCAAGCTCGCCGTGTTCTTCGGCGTGGTGGGCGTGCTGCCAGGCGTGCTGATTTACCTGGTGTCGCTGCAGTTCGTCTCGCGCAGTATCGAATCGTGGTTCGACGTGCGCGTGGAGACAGCCCTGGAAGCGGGCCTGAACCTGGGCCGCTCGACAATCGACAGCCAACTGGCCGATCTGCAGGGCAAGGCACGGCTCATGGCGGACCAGCTCACCGGCGCCTCGGGCATGGCCACCTCACTGCAACTGAATCGACTGCGCGAGCAGTATGGCGTGCAGGAAGCCGCGATCTTCACGGGCAGCGGGCGCGTGTTGGCCACGGCATCGAGCAGCTATGCTTCGCTCGTACCCGATATTCCGTCGGGTGTACTCGCCGAGCAGGCGCGCATGGCCGGCGGCTACGCGGCTGTGGAAGGCGGCACCGACCCGTCCGCTGGCGAGAAGCCCGTCAATATCGACAGCAGCCACCTGTACCGCATCCGCGTCATCATTCCGCTTGGGCCGGCGCCAGCCGCGTCGGACGAACCGCCGCAGGCCAGTGCGGCAACGGCTGCAAGGCCACGGCCCCAGTCGTCGATAGGCAGCCGCTGGGCAGGCTCTGGACTCTCCGTCGAACGGCGTCCCGAGGATGCGCCGGCTACAGGCTTCGGACTGATCGGCGACACGGTACGCGAGGAACGTTACCTGCAGGTACTGCACCCCGTGCCGGCAGTGCTGGCGCGCAATGCGGACGAAGTCCAGCGTGCCTACCAGGAATACCAGGAGAAGGCGCTTGGCCGCACTGGCCTGCGCAAGATGTACATCGGCACGCTGACGCTGACGCTGTTCCTGGCCGTGTTCATTGCCGTGATGCTGGCGCTGCTGCTGGGCGGGCAGCTTGCGCGTCCGTTGCTGATGCTGCTGCAGGGAACGAAGGAGGTCGCCGAGGGCGATCTCTCTCCCAAGCGTGAACTGAAAAGCCGCGACGAACTCGGACAACTCACACAGCAGTTCAACCAGATGACACGGCAGTTGTCCGAAGCGCGCATCGCGGTAGAAGATAACCGCGTGGCGCTGGAGCAATCGAAAGCCTATCTCGAAAGCGTGCTGCAGAATCTGACAGCCGGCGTGCTCGTGTTCGATCGGCGCTTCACGCTGATCACGGCCAACCCCGGCGCCGAGCGAATCTTCCGGCAGCCGTTTGCCGGTGTGCTGGGCCAGCCCGTGGAGCAGATTCCGGGCATGGGCGATTTTGCCGACATCGTGCGCCAGGCGTTTTCCGAGCAGACCACCAGCGAGGTGCTCGGCGGCGCGCAGCATTGGCAGAAACAGATCGAACTGCCCCAGGGTGAGGAACAACCGCTCACGCTACTGGTGCGCGGCGCCCACCTGCCGGGCGCCAGCCGCGACGAGCCGGGCTACGTGGTGGTGTTCGACGATATTTCCGACGTGATCTCGGCCCAGCGCTCCGTGGCATGGGGCGAGGTAGCGCGGCGCCTGGCCCATGAAATCAAGAATCCGCTGACCCCGATCCAGCTTTCCGCCGAGCGGTTGCAGATGAAGCTGTCGCCGAAACTGGAGGTCTCCGACGCCGAAGTGCTAAAGCGCGGGGCTGCAACGATCGTTAACCAGGTGGCGGCGATGAAACGCATGGTGGACGACTTCCGCGATTACGCGCGGACGCCGCCGGCGGTGATGCAGTCACTGGCGCTGAACAGCCTGGTGGCAGAAGTCTTGCATCTGTATGGCATCGACGATCCGAACGTGCATGAGCATCCGGTGATTCATCCGACGCTGGCCCGTGATTTGCCTGAAATAAAGGGCGATCCGACGCAACTGCGGCAGGTGATCCACAACCTGTTGCAGAATGCGCAGGATGCGGCGGCAGACAACGTGGCGGCCGGTAGGGCGGCGCCCCATATCACTCTGCACACCGAGACTGTAGAATACAAAGATTCTGCCGGCGAAGACCGGAGAGCCGTCAAGTTGTCCATTACGGACAATGGTCCCGGATTCGCACCACGCATCCTGAGCCGTGCGTTCGAGCCGTACGTGACCACGAAAGCCAAGGGTACGGGTCTGGGGCTTGCGATGGTGAAAAAGATCATTGACGAACATGGTGCGCGGATCGAACTGCGCAACCGCATGAACGGCACCGAGATCGCGGGAGCGCAGATCTCGATCCTGTTCGTTAAGCTGCCTTAGTCAATCTTGCGCGCCGGTGCCTCCGGTCGCGCTGCGGTGGGGTTAAGAGGGGAAGTATGGCAACGATCCTCGTAGTCGATGATGAAATGGGTATCCGGGAGTTGCTCTCGGAAATCCTCAGTGACGAAGGACATGTGGTGGAGCTGGCCGAAAACGCCCAGCAGGCCCGCGAGTTCCGCGCGTCCGCTACGCCTGACCTGGTGCTGCTCGATATCTGGATGCCGGATACCGATGGCGTCACGCTGCTCAAGGAATGGTCCGCACAGGGCTACCTGTCGATGCCGGTCATCATGATGTCCGGGCATGCCACGATCGATACGGCTGTCGAGGCCACCAAGATCGGCGCACTGAATTTCCTGGAAAAGCCGATTGCGCTGCAGAAGCTGCTGTCGGCCGTGGAAGCGGGCCTGGCGAAGGGCGTGGAGCGTCCGCGCAGCGCACCGTCCGCGCCCGCCACGACCGCAGCCCCCGAAAGCGTGCCCGACGCGGCCAGTGCGGATACCCTCCCCGTGGAGACGCTCCCGGCCGAAGCCACGGTCAATGGCAATCCGTCACGCGGCGTCCCGGAAGGCGAAATGCACTTCTCGTTCGACATGCCGCTGCGCGAAGCACGCGACCTGTTCGAACGCGCGTACTTCGAATACCACCTGGTGCGCGAACACGGCAGCATGACGCGCGTCGCCGAAAAGACCGGCCTCGAACGCACCCACCTCTACCGCAAGCTCAAGCAGCTCGGCGTGGAACTGGGCCGCAACAAGCCTGAACCGCCGGAACAGTGACCCGGCCACAAAACGCTTGACGAGGGCGATACTGGCAGTTATAGTTTCGCTTCTTTGGCCCGGTAGCTCAGTCGGTAGAGCAGAGGATTGAAAATCCTTGTGTCGGCGGTTCGATTCCGTCCCAGGCCACCAGAACATGAAAACGGACGCTTCGGCGTCCGTTTTTGCGTTTGGGGATTCCGTTTGGGGATTCCACTTAACACCGCCCCCGAAAACATTCACATCGCCACGCTGCTGCGCAGGCACTTGGCTGCGTTACGCTCATCCGCATTCATACGATGCGAGATCACCATGCGGAAAGCGCTTACTTCCATCCTGATACTTGCCGGTGTGGCGGCAACCCATGCGGGGGCTGCTTCGCCGGGCACCTCGAATGACCCGGTACAGCGCCGTGCCGTGGAGGCAGTGATCTGGGGGATGCCGGCGGTCAACACCGAGTTGATGGTGCAGGCAATGTTGCGTAGTACGTCGGCCAAAGAGAACGAAATCGTTTACTGGTCGGAGCCTGTGAACTGGAAGAACCAGACGCTGACGCCGAATCCGGATTCGATCTACTTCATGTCATTCGTGAACACGAAGGTCTCGGGGCCGCTCGTGATCGACATTCCGCCGGCCGAGGGTGGCTCACTGGCAGCCAATATCGTGACGACGTGGCAGATGCCGCTCGAAGATGCCGGTCCCGATGGCGCGGACAAGGGGAAGGGTGGCAAGTATCTGATTCTGCCGCCGGATTATCGTGACACGCCGCCTGAAGGTTATGTCGTGCTGCGTTCGGACACCTATGGTGGCTTCGCGCTGATGCGCTCGAACCTGGCTAGCCACAGTGAAGCCGATGTGGCGAAAGCGGTGGCGTACGGAAAGCGCGTCAAGATCTATCCGCTGTCGCAGGCCAGTGCGCCGACGCCGACGCGCTTCACCGATGCCTACGACGTACCATTCGATTCGACGATTCGTTATGACGCATCGTTCTTCAAGACGCTCAACGACGTGGTGCAGAAGGAGCCGTGGATCCAGCGCGACCGCGTGATGATCGATCAGCTCAAGACGCTTGGCATCGAAAAGGGCAAGCCGTATCAGCCCGACGCCAATATGCAGAAGGCGCTCGATGCCGCTGCGCGACAAGCTAACAAGGAGCTATCCGCACGCTATGACCTGGGCTTCTATCGCATGGTGCCCGAGTACCGCTGGTTCCCTGCGGCGATGCCGGAGGTGATTCGTGCCGTGTCCACCGGTTACGGCAACGTCGACGAGTATCCGGTCGATGCGCGCGGCGTGACCTACACGCTGGGCTTCACGGGCATCAAGCGCATCGGCACCGCGCAGTTCTATCTCATGGTGAACAAGGACAAGGACGGCAAGGCGCTGGATGGCAAGCAGACGTATCGCCTGCGCGTGCCCGCGAATCCGCCGGTCAAGCAGTATTGGTCGGTCACGGCCTATGACCGCAATACGCACGCGCTGATTCGCAATGTGCCGCGCGCGAGCGTGGCATCGACGACGACGGGTGTGCAGAAGGAAAACGATGGCGTGGTCGAAGTCTACTTCGGCCCGAAGGCGCCCAAGGGCAAGGAAGCCAACTGGGTCTCAACCGATCCGAAGGGCAGCTTCGAATTGCTGTTCCGTCTCTATGGTCCGGAGAAGCCGTTCTTCGACAAGGAGTGGAAACTGCCTGACGTCGAGCGTGTGTCGGCACGCTGAAGGATTGGTGTTAGGCAAAAAGGCCACGCGGCATATCGCGTGGCCTTTTTGCATGGGCCTGCCTGCCTAGCCGAACAGTTCTTCCGCCACCGTGGGATGCAGCGGCATCGTCGTCTTCAGATGCGAGGCTTTCACGCCGAGCCGCAGCGCCACGGCAAAGACCTGGATGATCTCCGGCGCCGCGCCATCCATCAAATGCGCGCCAAGGACGCGGCCACTGCGTGCATTGAACACGAGCTTGAAGACCGATTGTTGCGGCACGCCGCCGAAGCGGCTTTCGAGCGAGACAAATCGCTTGATTTCGGTCCGCACGCGATCGGCCTTGCCGCCGGCGGCCTCAATGGCTTCGGCCTCTGTCAGGCCCACCGCACCGATGGCTGGTTCGCAAAACACCGCGGTGGGCACGGCATCGAAATCAGCAATATCGCCGCGCTTGTCGAAGAGTCGATCCGCCAGCCAGCGGCCCTGTGCCACGGCAACCGGTGTCAGGTGGATGTTGCCGGCCATGCAATCACCGATGGCGTGAATTGCGCGCACCGAGCTGCGGAACTGCCGATCCACGCGCACACCGCCGTGCTCGTCGAGCTTGACGCCCAGCGCTTCCAGACCGAGTCCGTCCACATTCGCCTTGCGTCCTATCGCGGCCAGCGCCGCTTGTGCGCGAACCGTTTGCATGCGGCCCGGATTGTTCTCCTGCTTGTAGCAGACGTCCATCGCGCCGTTCGATTGCGAGACCATCGTGACTTCCGCGCGGAAGTGGATGCGCACGCCCTTGGCCACCAACGCATCGGCAAGCGCTGCTGCAATGTCGTGATCGAAGCGTTTCAGCAGCCTGTCCTCTCGCACGAGCAGGTCTACTTTCACGCCGTAGCGCGAGAGAATCGAAGCCATCTCCACAGCGATGTAACCACCGCCGATCACGACGATGGAAGCGGGTACGGTCTGCCACGTGAACACATCGTCGGAGGAGGTCACGAGTTCGCCGCCCGGCACCGGCAGCGGCACGGGACGCGCGCCCGTGGCGATCAGCGTCTTCTTTGCGCGGATGACTTCGTTGCCGACGACGATATCGCCGCGATCGTTGAATTGCGCTTCACCGTGCCAGATCTCGACGCCTGCTTCATTGAGGCGCTGCTTGTACGACGCATTGAGGCGCGCCACCTCGGCATTCACGCGCACGATGGCATCGCGCCAGTCTTCCTTGCCGCCTGTGTGCGACAGGCACGTGGAGAGAATCGACGCCCAGCCTGCACCGTACGACAGCATCTTCTTCGGCACGCATCCCCGGTTGACACAGGTGCCGCCGATGGCGTCACGCTCCACAAGGATCACGCGCGCGCCATGCGACGCAGCACGCCGCGCGGCAGCCACGCCGCCCGAACCCGCGCCGATCACGACAAGGTCGGCCTCGCGCATCTTCGAGCGGGCATCGCGTTTGCGCGGTACGCGCTCCACGACGGGTTCGGCGCTGACCTCGCTGGCCCGCCTGCGGGGACGGGTGGATGCCTGGGTAGTTGTCTGCGTAGTTGTCTGCAAGACGATCTCGGGTGATGCCTGACGCTTTGTCATTCATGCCTCCTTGGCTCTCGCGGCAGTTGCCGCCTACCAAACGATCGACCGGCGCCATGGCAGCGCGTTCCCCGAAGACAACGGGCTTATTGCGCCGGCAGTAAATCCTTCCTGATATCGGGCCATTCGCGCAGGAATGTCTCGGCGTCACGCCGGCCCAGGTCGTATGCGTGTGTCATCGCCTGGGGCTTCGTATAGTCCCAGCTTGAAATCGGCACGCGTTGCGAAGGTTGCAGATAAAGGCGGCGCTGGCCGCCCGTCTCGACGATGAAGCGGCGCGGACGCGGATAGAGACGCGTCACCAGCACCAGCACATTGCCCGGTGCATCGTCGAGCGCATCCACGGGTACGTTGTCCACCAGGCCACCATCGAGCACCGCGCGGCCATTGCGTCGCAGCACGGGCGTGAAGGGCGGCGTCGATGCCGATTGCAGCAATAGATCGGCAAGGTCCTCGGGCGAACGGCAATCCTGCGCGCGCACGAACTCGGGGCGAAACCCAAGCGAGCGGCCCAGCCGCGGATGCAGCGTTTTCAGCAGGTGCTTGTCGATGTTGTACGCGAGCAGCCCGGCCGCCACTGCAAGGCGCGGACCGCTCCAGCGCGGGATATGCGCCACACCGATGCGAATCTCGGGCGCACCCTTCAGCCGTTCCAGCCGATTGTCGGAAAACAGCGAGAGCAGCGCATTGCGATAGATGCCGTAGTGTGGAAACACGCGCTCGCGGCGCAGCAGGTTGCCCCAATAGGCATTACGCGAATTGTCGGCCAGCACATCGCGGTAGTACGCCATGGTCTGGTGCGAATCGTGCGCGTAAATCATGCACGCCGTGGCGGCCCCAGCCGAGATCCCGGCGATCACGCGCGGACGCAGTTGCAGTTCAGGCGCTACCGTGTCCCACCATCCGGCCTGCCACCAGCAGCGGTTGCCGCCGCCGGCAAAGACGACCTGGTCGAATATCTGGGAAGAGGAAGAAGATGCCATGTCGGTCAGAGCAGCGCGTAGGTCGTCGTGGCCTGCACCGCGAGCTTGCCATCCTGGCCGGTCAGTTCGATCTCGCCGAACACGACCGTCTTGCCGAGCCGCAGCACGTTGGCGCGGACCAGCACATCGCCATCGATCACGGGACGCATGAAGTTGGTGGTGAGGGTCACCGTCGTCATTGGACGGAACTCGCCGAGCGCAGCGGAGATGGCGACGATCATCGCGGTGTCGGCGGCCGACATCAGCACCTGGCCGCACACCACGCCGCCTGCATGGCGGAAATGCTCGCGAAATGGCAGGCGCAGCGTTACGCCGCTGGCATCCACGGCTTCGGCGCGCAAGCCCAACTCGCGCACCCAGGGCGCAAGCACGCGCTCAAGCGTGGCCTCGATATCGGCAAGTGTGAAAGTGGCGGCAGGCACGTTCCGGTCTCCTCGGCGCGCAGAGGTGTTGTTTGCGCCAATGATACAGAATCGCGCCCGCCGCGCTGCAGCCGGCCGGACTTACCGCTCATGCGGCGCTTATGCGGCGTTGTCGGCCTCCGCACGCGACGTCGAGCGGGTGGCATGCCAGCGCAGCACGCGCGGCACCACCACCACGGCCACCGTCATGGCCAGGATCGTGGCGGAGATCGGCTGCTTCACGAACAGGCTCCAGTCGCCCTGGCCAATCGACAGTGCATTGCGCAGCTGCTTCTCGGCCATCGGGCCGAGGATCAGGCCGACGATGACTGGTGCGGTCGGAAAATCGAAACGGCGCATTGCCATGCCGAGCAGTCCGATCACGAACAGCAGCAGCAGGTCGAACCACGACTGGCGGATGCCATAGGCACCGAGTCCCGCGAAAATCAGAATGCCACCATAGAGCAGCGGCGTGGGCACGCGCAGCATGCGCACCCACAGGCCGATGGCCGGCAGGTTCAGCACCAGCAGCATCACGTTGCCGATGTAGAGCGATGCGAGCAGGCCCCAGACCAGATCGCCCGATGTCTGGAACAGCATCGGACCCGGCTGCAGGTTGTAGTTCTGGAATGCGGCCAGCAGGATGGCCGTCGTGTTCGAGGTAGGAATGCCCAGCGTCAGCAGCGGGGCCAGCGTGGCCGTCACTGCGGCATTGTTGGCTGCCTCGGGACCCGCCACGCCTTCGATGGCGCCCACCTTGCCGAACTCTTCCTTGTGATTGGACAGCTTCTTCTCGGTGGCGTACGACAGGAACGTGGGAATCTCTGCGCCGCCTGCCGGGATCAGGCCGAACGGAAAGCCGATCAGCGTGCCGCGAATCCACGCAGGCACCGAGCGCTTCCAGTCCGAGCGATTCATATGCACCGAACTGAGCTTGTTGAAGCTGCCATCGGGCTGCGGGAAAAACGCGTTGAACAATGCCTCGCCCACGGCGAACAGGCCCACGGCCACCACGACGATATCCACACCGTCGTACAACTCCTGCACGTTCATCGAATAGCGCGTCTGGCCCGACAACGAGTCCATACCGATCAGGCCGATGCCCAGACCCAGGAACAATGCAGTCATACCGCGCAGCAGCGACGAGCCCAGCACGGCAGAGACCGTCGTGAAGGCCAGCAGCATGATCATGAAGTATTCGCCCGGGCCGAACTGCAGCGCCACGTCCGCCGCCACCGGCGCGAACATCGACAGCAGCACGGTGGCGATCGTGCCGGCCACGAACGAGCCAATCGCCGCGGTGGCGAGTGCCGGACCCGCACGGCCGTTCTTGGCCATCAGGTTGCCTTCCATCGCCGTGACCATGGTCGACGATTCGCCTGGCGTGTTCATCAGGATCGATGTCGTCGATCCGCCGTACATCGCGCCGTAGTAGATGCCCGCGAACATGATCAGCGCGGCAGTCGGTTCCACCTTGGTGGTCAGCGGCAGCAGCATGGCCACGGTCAGTGCCGGGCCGATGCCGGGCAGCACGCCGATGGCGGTGCCGAGGAAGCAGCCCACCAGTGCCCACAGCAGATTGATGGGCGTGATGGCCACGGCAAAGCCGTGCATGAGTTGGTTCAGGGTATCCATGTCAGAAGCCTCCCGTTGTTGGCAGTCAGGTGCGGACTCAGAAGCCCGCCACCGGCAGCAGCGGCAGGTTGATGCCGAGCAGGAAATCGAACAGCGCCCACATCGGCACCGTGAGCAGCAAGCCAATCAGCGCATCGCGCACGATGCGCCGGCTGCCGTAACCGCGTGCCACGCACACCATCATCAGCGTCGACGAGAACACGAAACCCAGCATGCCGATCAGTGCCATGTTGGCCACGAGGCCGGCTGCCACCCACAGGAAGCCCTTGAAGTTGTGCGGCGCCGCGGGCAGCTCGGCATCTTCCTCCGGCATGTTGCGGAAGCCGCCGCGCACGCCTTGCCATGTCAGCAACGCACCGCATACGGCGAGGCCGATGGCGACGAGTGTGGGCACGAATCGCGGCGACAGGCCGGCGTAGCCTTCCTCGCCCGAAATGCCCGGCAGGCCGGCAAAGAAAAATACGGACAGCGCCAGGACGGCGACACCGATGCAGACGTGGGACGGTTTCATGATGGCGCTCCCGGATGAACGAGCCATCCGCGCTGTGCGGGGGATGTGGTGGGGTAAGGCGAGGGGACGCACCACGCGGTGCGTCCGGTCATGCCGATCTCTTGGATCGTTCTTGTGATGCGAATCGCGCGGGACGTGCTTGCGCGAATTACTTCGCCACGCCCAGTTCGCGCAGCGTGCTACCCAGGCGCGCGGATTCCGCATCCACGAACTTGCCGAACTCGTCGCCGGTCAGCAGGAACGGCGTCCAGTCGTTCTTCTGCAGCGCGTCCTTCCAGACCTTGTTCTCGGTGCCCTTGACCACGGCATCGATCATGGCCTTGCGCTGTTCGGGCGTGGTGCCGGGCGCGCCGTAGACGCCGCGCCAGTTGTAGATTTCCACGTTCACGCCTTGCTCCTTGAGCGTGGGGATCTCGGCGGTGCGGTCCTTCGACGTCACGGCCAGCGCGCGCATCTTGCCCGTCTTGATGAACGGCAGGAATTCGGAAACGCCAGCGATGCCCACGGTCACGTGGCCGCCCAGGATCGATGCCGATGCCTCGCCACCGCCGGCAAACGGCACGTAGTTGACCTTCTTCGGATCCACGCCCACTTCCTTGGCAATCAGGCCGGCCAGGATGTGGTCGATCGAACCCTTCGAGCCGCCGCCCCAGCTCACGCTGCCGGGGTTGGCCTTCAGTTGCGTGGTCAGGTCCTTGAGCGACTTGATCGGCGAATTGGCCGCCACCGTCAGCACCATCGTGTCGGCGAACAGTCGCGCGATTGGCGTGGCGTTCTTCAGCGTCACGGGCGGCTTGTTGGTCTCGATCGCACCCACCATCACCGCGCCGGTCACGATCAGCGCATTGGGGTTGCCCTTGTCCGTGTTCACGAACTGGGTCAGGCCGATGGTGCCGCCCGCGCCGCCCTTGTTGTCATAGGACGCGCTCTTGGCCGTGCCCGCCGCAATCATGGCCGCGCCGATGGTGCGGCCGGTCTGGTCGTAGCCACCGCCGGGATTGGCGCCGATCATCACCTTGAGGTTGTCCACCGCGTAGGCGGGCGCTGCCACCACGGCGGCCGCAAGCGTGGCCGTGGCAACGAAGGCGTGGGTAAATCGGGCAAGCGAGCGGGGCATGGTGAGTCTCCTGGGTTTTATTGGCATCCTGGGCCGGATTCTAGGAGCGCCGAACTGTCAAATTCCTGTCAAAACGACAGCTTTATGCTCGGGGTTTACGTGGGTGTCGCGGGCCCGTGCCGGTGTCCGTCTGCATGGCCCTTGTCGTTTTTTGGCATCGTCGGGTGTCCCATATCTGATCTGCACATCTTTGACTTGGCGGACGTCCGACATCTCTCTACGATTGACTTCGGTCATCTGCCGCACCGACACGGGCGCAGACGACGATGCGGAACACCTCCGCATGCAGACAAGGACCGCCGCACGACGAGGCGACGGCCACTCCGGATCTCGGGTATCCGGAAATGCAGGTTTCGGGTAGGTCGGGTGTTTTAAAAAAGAAGCAGAGTGTCTAAGGGGTCAACACGCATGGATACATCGATCAAGACGTCGGACGGCTGGCCGCCGGAGCTCGACGTGGGGGCCGATCGCGGCCTGTGGAAAAGCACGGTTGCCGCCGCCAACCAGGCGCTGGAAGCCGCCAAGGGCATGCAGGCAGCGGTCGGGCAGACGCTGAAGCTGCAGCACAAGATCATGGCGCTGCGCGACGAGCTGCATCGCGCCGAGGCCGAGCGCGATCTGTATCGCGACCTGCATACGCGCACGGTCGATGAACTGAATCACACGCTGGATCTGAGTCCCTCCGAATGGCAGAGGCTACGCGCGGACAACGAGACGCTGCAGATCCGCCATCGCGCCTACAAGCTGCTGGTACAGCACTACGTGCGCGCTGGTACGCCGATCGATCCGGCCACGTTCGCGGACCAGCGCAGCCGCGTGCAGCAGCACATCCTGTTCCAGCGTCGCAAAGGTATTCCTGTCTCGGTCATCACGGCCGACGACATCGCATTCCTGCTGCGCTGACCGTACGCGTGACCTGTCACTGGTTTCTGGGGAGACGACCATGAACTGCCTCATGCCTGGATTGGCGGCGCCGCTGCATTGCCGTCCTGCCCATCCGCCGCGCACACCTGATTGCGTCCCGCTGCCTTGGCGGCATAAAGACGGCGGTCGACCGTCGCCAGCATGGCATCGAGTGTCTGGCACCCGTCGATCCCGGCTTCTGCGACGCCAATCGATACGGTGAAGCGGATGCGTCCGTCGGCCATCCCGGCTGGCGGCGCATCGGGCGCCGGTACAACGCCGAGCGTCTCCACGATTGCGCGCAGGCGCTCGGCGGTAGCGGTGGCTTCCGCCAGCGTGTCGCCCGGCAGCAGCACTGCGAACTCCTCGCCACCGATTCGTGCGGGCACATCCATTTCACGCAGGTTGTCGCGCAGCGCGTGCGACAACGCCTGCAGCACTTGGTCGCCGCTGGCGTGGCCCCATCTGTCGTTCACGCGTTTGAAGAAGTCGATATCGAGCATCAGCATGGCCAGTGGCTCGCCGTCGCGGTGCCGCCGCGCGGATTCGACGGCGAACCGGTTGCTGAACGATCGACGATTCGCCAGTTCCGTGAGCGGGTCGGTCTCCGCCATCGCCTGCAGCTTTTCACCGACGGCAAGGTAGTGGCTGAACAGGTGGTTGACCACGCGCAGCGTGACCAGCATCAGCAGCGGCAACGCCAGCCAGATCGCCAGCAGCGGCAGGCTGGTCCGCTGGAACACCGCGCGATAGACATCGGCGTCATCGAAGGTCTCGAAGATCAGCCAGTTGCCGCGTCCGCCGGCCTGCTGGAACAGCAGATATTGCCCATCGACATGCAGCATGCCGTTGCCCTTGGCAAACAAGTCGGCCAGCGACGTGTGGCGCCACCGCGCGCCCACATCGGCGGGCCAGCGCAGGTCGATCCGCTCCCGGCTGTCGCTCGTTGCGAAGATCGCGCCGTTGCGATCCATGAGATAGCGCACGGCGCCATGCTGTTCGGGTTCGCCGATCAGCGTGCGCAACTTCGGCAGGTCCACATCGAGCGCCGCCACGCCACGAAAACGATTGCCCACGTAGACCGGGATGCTCAGCGTCGTGGTGCGTTGCCGGGTGCTCTCGAACTGCGTGTAGATCGGCGCGAGCCGCATGATGCGCTCGGGATTCCGGTCGGGCAGCAGATTGCGGTAGTAGGGCATCTGGCTGAAACGTTGCATCAGCTCGCCGGCCTTGGCCTCGGACAGCGGCGGATAGGTGACATAGAAGCCGTTGCTCGAGATAAACGTGACGACGCTCTCGGTATCGTCGTTGCTGCGCTGGCTGATGCCTAGCACATGGCTGAGTTGGCGCGCGGCGTAGAGATCCGAACGCAGATCCGCGTCGCGACGCTCGAATCCCTCCAGGCCATGCAGCCTGTCCGCAGAGACGCCCACCACGGAAGCATCGCCCTCGGGGACCGCCATGGTCCATTCGGCGTGGTTGCGAGCGGCGTAGGCTTCCTCGATCACCGTATCGGTCGGCAATGCGTCGGGACCTTGCTGGATAGAGATCAGCTGCTGCGCGTAGTCGCGTACGAATTCGAGCTTGAAACGTTCGGCAGAGATCACCGCATCGATGCCGAGCGCGCGCAGGGTCAGGTCATGCTGGCGCGCGCCCAGTACGCGTTCACGCAACAGGTAGAGATCGCGCGCACCCACGCTGATCATCAACACCATGGCAATACCGAAACCCACTACCACCACGCGATGCGGATGCATCAGCACCTCGCGAGGCAGCCATCGCGGGCTCGGTAGCAATTTGCGCCAACTCATCGGAACGTCTCTCCCGGCAAGGCCCGCGTTTCGCGCCGTCGACAACGTCGGCATTCGGCAGGCGGTGGCAATGAGAAATGCAGCGTGCGGCAATGCTGGCGCGCAGGCGTGTCCTGCGGCGCAACCGGCACAGTGTAGTGCAGGCGCCTGGCGGCGGCTATCGCAGGGAATTGCGGTGGCGCAAGGAGAAGGAGAAGGAGAAGGAGAAGGAGAAGGAGAAGGGGGGAAGGGGAGGAAGGACGGCAGGTGCCGCGCGACGCCCGGCGTCGCGCGGCAGACCGGTCTACGGGATCAACGACGTTCTGTGCGGAAGTAGAGCAGGGCGAGCGCGGGCAGCGCAAACCCGATCCAGCTTGCCAGCGGCCAGCCGGCCCGCGCAAATGCCCACGCGCCTACCGATGACCCGATGGCGCCGCCCACGAAGAAGATCGCCATGTAGAGACCATTGAGGCGGCTGCGGTGCGCCTCGGACAATGCAAAGATGGCGCGTTGGCCGATCACCAGATTCGTGGAGACGGCGAAGTCCAGCAGGATGGCCGCAGCCGTGAGCGACAACAACGAGAGCGTCGATCCTTCCACGCCGAGTCGGCTCAGCAGGAACGATCCCGCCCCCAGCGCCAGGGCGAGCGCGGTCATCTGGCGGCTGTGACCGCGATCCGCATAGCGGCCTGCCATCGGTGCGGCGACGGCACCCGCCACGCCCACCAGCGCAAAGATCGCAATACCGGTCTGCGACATCCGGAAGGCCGGCCCGGCCAGGTACAGCGGCGTGGTGGTCCAGAACAGGCTGAACACGCCGAACATGCTGGCCTGGTACGCCGCACGGCGACGCAGCACCGGCTCGGTGCGCAGCAGGTGAATCATCGAACCGAGCAGCGCGATGTAGTGAACGCCTGGCGCGGGGCGGCGCTGCGGCAGCTTGCGCGCCAGCACCACGGCGAGCAGCACCATGGCAACGGCCGATGCCGCGAAGATGGCGTGCCAGCCGAATGCGTCCGAGACCAGGCCCGCCACCGGGCGCGCCAGCATGATCCCCATCAGCAGGCCGCTGGTGACATTGCCGACGGCCCGGCCGCGCATGTGTTCGGGCGCGAGGTGTGCGGCAAATGGCACCAGCACCTGCACGGCCACGGAGCACAGTCCGATCGCGCATCCCGCCACCAGGAACACGCCAGCATGGGTGGACAGCGATGCAGCCAGTAGCGCCACCGCGCACCCGGCTACCAGCGTCAGCACGAGCTTGCGGTTCTCGACGATATCGCCGAGTGGCACCAGCAGCAGCAGGCCTACGCAGTAGCCAATCTGGATCAGCGTCACGATCAGGCCCGCCACCTCCGGCGAGAGGTGAAGCGCCTGCGCAATCGGCCCCACCAGCGGCTGGGCATAGTAGAGATTCGCGACGATCATGCCGCAGGCCACGGCCAGCAGCGGCGTGATCCATGCAGCGGGCGCGGCCGCGCGTTGTGCGGTGGTGGAGGTCATGGGGCGGCTTGTGGAGAACTCCCCGCACCTGTTTCGGCGTACCGGGGGAAGCCGCCGATTCTACCGGGAGATAGATAGGCGTGCAGGGCGGAGGGCTTAGGCCGGTGGCTCGGCGCGGTCGTCCTCCTCCTGTCTTTCGTCGTGTGCGTCGACTTGTGAGTCTTCGGAACCGTCCTCGTCGAACCGGAATGCCTCCTGTACCGGCGCGGGGTTGTCGCCCTGCTCGGCGGCTGGCATCAAGGCACTCACGCGCACGCCAAGCAGCCGGATGCGGCGTTCCAGCGGAATGCGCTTCAGGCATTCCGTGGCGCCGCGCCGGATGTCGCCACCATCGGCGGTGTGCGCGGTCATCGTCAGATCGCGTGTGACCGTATGGAAATCGTCGAAGCGCAGCTTGATGCCGACGGTGCGCCCCACGTAGCCCTTGCGCCGCAGATCTTCGCCCACCCGCATGCACAGCTTCGTGAACTGCTCGGATAGCACGGGACGGTCCCCGCGCGGATGAAGGTCACGCTCGAAGGTGGTCTCGCGGCTCATGGATTTGGGCTCGGAACTGACCACCACCTGGCGCTCGTCGCGGCCATGGGCCACTTCCACGAGCCACGCCGCATAGTTGCGTCCGAAATGGGTCTGCAGCAGCGCCAGATCCGCCTCGGCCAGCTGCGCCACGGTCTCGATGCCAATGGCCGCCAGCTTCTCCGCCGCCTTCGGACCAATCCCATTGACCTTGCGGGCCGGCAGCGGCCAGATCCGCAGCGGAATATCGGCAGGCGTCAGAATGGTCAGGCCGTTGGGCTTGTCGAGTTCCGAACCGATCTTGGCCAGCAGCTTGTTCGGCGCCACGCAGATCGAGCAGGTCAGGCCGGTGGCATCGTTCACCGCAGCCTTGATATCCGCAGCCACCTGCCTGGCCTCACCCTCAATATTCGTAAGATCGATATATATCTCATCGATCCCGCGATCCTCTATTTGTTCCGTGAATGTTCGTACAGCGGCCTTGAACAGTCCCGAGTAGCGGCGGTAAGCGTCGAAGTCGGTCGGCAGCAGGATGGCGTCGGGCGCGAGCTTGGCCGCCTTCATCATGCCCATCGCCGAAAACACGCCCAGCGCCCGCGCCTCGTAGGTGGATGTGGTGACGACGCCGCGCCCCACGTAGTCGCGCAGCCGCGCGTAGCGGCGGCTGCCATCCGGCAACGTCTCCGGTATCGCGTTGCGACCCCCACCGATCACCACGGCCTGGCCGCGCAGATCCGGGTACCGCAGCAGTTCGACCGATGCGTAGAACGCATCCATGTCGAGATGAGCAATTCGCCGGGGTACGGAGGCCATGAGTCAGAGGAGACGTTGGATTACTGTATGGATGTACAGTATAGTGTGGTCGCCAATTTAAGGAAACGGCGATCACACGCCCATCTTTATATCTATCGCACGAATTTTAATGGCTAAATTTTATGAGCTTTATTTTTCGTATCAATCGCCTCTCGCGATTTCCAGCGACTGACGACCAATCCTTCCACAGCGTAGATCGCCAGCGAGATCCAGATCAGGGCATAGCCGATCTGCTTCATCTGCGGGAAGGGCTCGTGCCACAGCCAGATACCCAGCGCGAGCTGGATCGTCGGTCCCGCGTATTGCAGGATGCCGAGCATCGAGAGCGGAATCCGGCGGGCGCCCGCAGCGAAGAATAGCAAGGGCACCGCCGTCACCGGCCCGGCCAGCAGCAACAGCATCTGCGTGAGCGGCGTGGCTGCACGCGTGGTGTCGTGCCCGGTGATGAAAAGAGAACCCAGCGCGACGGCGGCCACCGGAAATAACAGCAGCGTCTCCAGCGACAAGCCTTCGAGCGCACCCAGCGCACCCGTCTTGCGCAGCAGGCCGTAGCCGCCGAACGATGCCGCCAGGCCGAGCGCGATCCACGGCAAATGTCCCGCCGACCACGTGAGCCACAGCACTCCGGCCCCGGCGACGGCAATAGCCAGCCACTGACCCCAGCGCAGGCGTTCGTGCAGCAGCAACACACCCAGCAGCACGCTGACCAGCGGATTGATGAAGTAGCCGAGGCTGGCATCCACCACACGATCCGCGGACACCGCCCAGATATAGAGGAACCAGTTGCAACAGAGCAGTCCCGCACTGGCCGCGAAGTTGAGGATCAGCTTTGGGTTGGCCGCCACCTCGCGCAGCCAGCCGAAGTGACGGCGCCACAACAGGATCGCGCCGAGGAACACCAGCGACCAGACCATCCGGTGCAGCAGGATTTCGAGGGGCGCCACGCCGTGCAGCGATTTGATATAGAGGGGCAGCAGGCCCCAGATGATGTACGCCAGCAAGGCGTAGAGAATGCCGAGTTGCATGGGAGATATCCTGTGGTGCGGCGGATTCTACCCGCGGTGGCCCGGTTGCGTATGAACCTGCCCCCATGCTGTGCGCCATGAAAAAAACCCGGCCGGAGCCGGGTTTCGCTGCATCGTCCGAAACGGGTTACAGCTTGCGCGTGAAGCTGAACTGCGAGAACGACTGCTCGGCCACGTTGAACCAGGCGGCTTCGTTGTTGCGGAACACGCGCCAGTCTTCGAAGATCTTCTTGAACGACGGGTTCTTGGCGCTTTCGTCGGCGTACGCTTCCTGCGTGGCCTTGAAGCATGCCTCCATGATCTCCTTCGAGAACGGACGCAGCTTCACACCATTTTCCAGCAGACGGGCCAGCGCCTGCGGGTTCACGGTGTCGTACTTCGCCATCATGTTCGTGTGCGCCTCGATCGTGGCCGTTTCCAGTGCGCGCTTGTACAGCGGCGGCAGCTTGTCGAACTCCGGTTGCGAAGCGTAGAACGACAGCTGCGCGCTGCCTTCCCACCAGCCCGGGTAGTAGTAGTACGGTGCCACCTTGTAGAAGCCGAGCTTCTCGTCATCGTACGGACCCACCCATTCGGCCGCGTCGATGGTGCCTTTTTCCAGCGCCGGGTAGATGTCGCCACCGGCAATCTGCTGCGGCACCACGCCCAGGCGCGCCAGCACCACGCCGGCAAACCCGGCCACGCGGTACTTCAGGCCCTGCAGGTCCGCCACGGTCTTGATTTCCTTGCGGAACCAGCCGCCCATCTGGGCGCAGGTGTTGCCGCCCATGAAGTTGACGACGTTGTATTCCTTGAAGAACTCGCGCATCAGCTTCATGCCGTTGCCTTGCATCATCCATGCGTTCTGCTGGCGCGCGGTCAGGCCAAACGGGATCGTCGTGTCGAAGCACAGCGTCGGGTTCTTGCCGAAATAGTAGTAGCCGGCCGTGTGGCCAATCTGCACGGTCTGGTTCTGCACCGCATCCAGCACCTGCAAGCCCGGCACGATTTCACCGGCGGCAAACACCTTGATGTTGAACTTGCCGTCGGTCAGTTCCTTCACCCGTTGGCTCAGCAGTTCGGCGCCGCCATAGATGGTGTCCAGCGACTTCGGGAAGCTCGACGCCAGGCGCCATTCCACCGCCGGGTTGCTACCCACCACGGCCGGGGCCGCCGGCGCGCTGGCCGAGGCGGCGGGGGCGGCGGGCTTGTCTTCCTTGCCGCAGGCGGCGAGCGCGCCAGTGGCGGCGACAGCCGATGCTTTCAACAGGAAGGAACGGCGTTCCATGAATATCTCCTCTTTTATATTGATATGTATGCAGACTGCCTTGACCCCAAGGCGTGGCCTGGAAGACAGGTCGGACGATTATAGCTGTGGCGTTTTGGGCACGGAGTGCCGGCAGGATGGGGGTTTTCGCTAGTCGGTAGCAGTTCTGCAACGGTTTTCCCGCATGCTCGAAAACGGTGCCTGGAAGGCAGCCGGTCGACGGCTGAAAAGGTTTCAAAAAGGTTTCGCGATGTGGGATTTCGCACGCTTTTCGGCACGATTGATGGATTTTGTAACCCGGCTTGCGGTCAAAAAGTCCGACTGTTAAAACCAGAGCCCTCACTCCCCAAGCTTCCATCGGTGCTGGCTCTGCCGGTTCTGTTCGGTTCCGTTGTATCCATGCCGCCATCCGTTTCGCCTCCGTTCCGATATTTCGCCCGCCGTCGCCTGGCATTTGCCGTGCTGGCCGCGTGGGGGATGACGGCATGTGCGCAATCGGGGAGCCTGACGGGAAACACATCGGCCAGCACCAGTCTGGCTCCGCCGCCGATGATCGCGGAACGCGGTACGGCGCAGCCCAACTCCGCAGTGGCTGCGGGTGCCGTACCCGTGGCTGCGACGACATCCGCAGCGCCTGCTGCACCGGCGGCGGCCGATCCGCTGGCGGCGCTGATTCAGGCTGCGTCAAATACGGAATCCACCGCCACGGAAGCCGCGCCGCCTGCCGAGACCACCGTTGCAGATGTCAATCCCGACTTCGTCGGGCCGCCCGATGCGCTGGCGCCGCCGCCGCCGCCGCCACCTTTGGTGCTGTTTCCGAACCGGTTGGGCGAGTTTCCCGCCTTGGCCGCCGCACCGCGCCAGGCACCCGTGGCTGCGCAGGAGGGTGGCGAATCTTCCACTTCAGAAACGCCATCCGATGCTCCGCCAGTTCTCCGCTCCCAGTTACCTGCCGATGACCCGGCGGGCGACTCCGTGTGGCGACTCGGCTATAGCGGACGCGCGGCGGTGGAAGACCGCGCTGGTACCCAACGAGCCTGCCCCGGCGGTGGTACACCCTCGGCTGGCTTCGGCCAGGGCCTGGCCTGTACCAGTTCGGGGGAAGTGAAGATCCGCGAATCGCTCGTGGACATGGGCGGCGGCACGCAGGTGCAGCTCGTGGCGCAGGCCAAGGGGACCAACACCACCTCGGTCAACGGCACGGCCGCTGCCGTGGATCCCTACGCGCTGCTGCCTAACTTCTACACCTCGGTCAGCGGCTTGTCCGGCATCTCGGTTCTTAACGAGGCCAGCGTCTGGGCCGGGCGCCGGGACAGCAACGCCTTCCTGATGTCGTCGGGCCTGTTGCCGCCGAACTCATCGTCCATGCGGTTCGGCATCGACAACGCCAAAGTGGGCAATTACGGGCTGAGTTATCAATACACCGCGCGTAACGATCTAAATGGCGCCAAGCTGCCCAGCTATCACACCGTGCGGACGTCCCCGATCGGCACCAATGACCAGGGTTCTGTCCAACTTGGCTTCACGCGTGTAGAACCCCTGCAGGAAATCGCCGATACCGGCAGCGCCTGGTGGGCTTCCGCCATGCACGAGCAAAAAGGCGTGCTGTTCGGCACCAATCGGCTGGGCGTGCAGTACGGGCAGGGTTCCCGCACCGCCATGACCGGATACACCGGCATGGGGACGGACCTCTCGCGGGTACGCGTAGCGGAATCCATGGAGTGGAAGGGCAAATCCGGCCTGGCCGGATCGGTGGAATCGAGCCTGCAACTGGACCGCTCCCATATGGGCACCCTGCAATGGGCTGCCACGCGGGTGCGTCCGGCCTTTGTGGCCAGTGACCAGTTCAAGCTGACCTTCGAGGTGGCGCACGACCAGATTTCGTCCGGGTTTGGGGTGGGCGGCCAGCGTACGGCGTTCACCGTGGCACCGACGCTGACGCTCGGCAAGGCCACCGGCAACGCAAATCTGCGGGCCTTCTACACGTATAGCCGCGCCAACGATGTGGACGGCATCACCTTCGCCGCGCCGGCTGACGCCTGGGCCACTCAGGCCAGCGGCTCGATCTTTGGCGTCCAGCTCAATCGACGCTGGTAAGCGGGGCTTGTGATCCCCGCTCCATGATGGATGATTGGATGGGATTCCTAGGTGACTGATATCCACTCAACCAATCAAATAACGCCGCTGCATTCGTCGCACCAAATATCTGAGCAAAAATAAAAGCCATCACATCCATAAAACGAATACCAGTAAAAATATCGGTGAAGGCACAGGCGATAGTCAGGGCGGGGTTGGCGAACGAGGTGGATGAGGTGAACCAGTATCCCGCCATGATGTAGCCGCCCACGACAAATGGCAGCATGGCAGGTCGATGACGACCGGTGGCAATCCCAAGCCCGATCAGGCCAAACGTGGCCAGGGATTCGCTCCACCACATCGGCGCACCGGTACGCACCTGCATCGACATCGATATCCAGGGCAGGCCGAACATTGCATGCGCAGCAACCACTCCCGCCATCGCACCTATCAATTGGACGAATATATACCCCGATGCGGTGGTCATTGAAATCCGTCTGGACAATAGATGTGCCAACGTGACGGCCGGGTTGAAGTGCCCACCCGAGACCGGCCCGAGCGATATCAGCAACGCGACGAGTCCTGCGCCGGTGGCCAAGGCATTGCACAGCAGGGCGAGGGCCGTGTTGCCGGCCGCCAGTTGTTCGGCGCGGATGCCCGACCCAACGACGATGGCAACAAGCAGGGCCGTCCCCAGTGCTTCGGCAAGGAGTCGGCGGGCGAGGGTGGGGGAGACCAGCGGATTGGAAAGCGAAGGCGTGGACATGCAGGCGAAAGGCGAAAAACCGAACGCGCAGTGTTCCGCGCCACCCACATTTGCGTCAATGCAGCGGGGCGATGGTGTGAAGCGACTACCGGTATCGAATCAGGTCGCTGCCCGTTGCTCGCGCCTTACTGCAGGTCGTTACGCAGGATCAGCAGCCACGGCAGGTGCGAGTTCGTGAAGCCGTCGAGCTGGCCAGCGTCGTTCAGGTCGATCACGTCCATCGATACCGACTGCTGGACATTGCCGCCGATCGCCTTGACCACCTTCGCCGCGCGATCGACCTCGACCACGATATCGCAATGCATGGGTGTCGTGCCAAAACCGATATCGGCGGGATCGTCGATGTATTTGTCGCGTCCCCGGCCGGCGCAGATCATGTCGCCGGGGCGGGGTAGCGCCGGCAGCGGTTCGACGTGGAAGGCCGGACGCGGCAGGATGCCGTCGCGCGCGTCCACCACGTACATCGAATGCGACTGGCCGGTCAGGAACTGATCATTGTCGAGTCCCGCGCGACGCATGACCCAGGAAATGAACACCGCCGACCACGCCCACGCACCTTGCGTGACCTGCCGGCAGTCGGGCGCCTCGCCCACGATGCCCCAATAGCGTTGCGCCATGCGGCACCCTTGCGGCGTGGCTTCCATGCCCGTGCCATCGGGAAAGCGCAGGCAACTGGCGTTATCGCCATGCTCTTCGGCATCGACATCCGCCGACGCACCGGAAGCGGCACCATTCCGGGAATTCGGCGCACCCGTCTCTGCGGCGGCTGTGAGGTTCGGGGCGGGCAGCGGGCTATGCGTCACGCAAGCCGTATCGTCACGTGCGATGTGTACGACCTGGCTGCCCCATTTGCGCCACTCCTGCAGCGCGATATCGACGATGCGTTCGCGCGGCGTCGCGCCGGATGGCGTACTCACCCGCTCATAGTCAGGCAATGGCACCGCCTGCGGACGCGCGGTGCGCGGTGGCGCCGTGGTGCAACCGCAGACCAGGGCGACGGCCAGAACGCTCGCAACAGTTCGCCAGGCGCGCTTCACGGCCTGTGGAGAACGCTGTGGAACCTTGTGTGGAAAGCGTTGTGCATAACGCTGTGGAGAATTGCGCATCGACAAGCAGGGCGGTCATGCCGACCCGGGATTCCTGATTTCGCGCAAAGCCTTGTTCAGACAAGCGCGAACGGGGATTTCTGACTCATGCAGACAGCGTCCGTAACGGTGCTGCCAACTGTGCAATTCTGCACGTGAATCCGAGGGGAATGCTTTGTGGATAACGTCCCCGCGCGCTGCGCGCCTGTGCCGCTGAAGGGCTCCGGCGGCGGCACGGCGGGGTCATGCGGACCGGGCCAGCAACGTGCCCGTCGGCACTACTGATTCACGGCGTCCTTGAACTTCTGGCCTGCCTTGAACTTCACGGTCTTCGCAGCTTCGACCTTGATTTCTTCGCCGGTGCGCGGGTTGCGGGCCATGCGCTCGCCGCGCTCGCCCTTGCTGAACGTGCCAAAGCCGATCAGGCTCAGGGTGTCACCCTTGGCAACGGCGTCCATGATGGCGCCCAGCGTCACGTTCAGGGCTTGCTCGGCCTTGGCCTTGGTCAGACCGTCCACGCCAGCTGCGATTGCGTCGATCAGTTCGGTTTTCGTCATGCTTCACTCCGTATCGAGTTGGAAAAACTGACGTCCGGCCCTGGGACTTTCCTCGGGAAAGCCGCCCTGGCAAAGACGCCGCGGGCCACATCATACCGTGTCGGACACGCCGCACCGGGAAAGGTTTGTTACGGAGAGTCGCCGCCAACCCGCCTCAGGACACGGTTCGCGGGGATTTGGAGTACTGGCCGGGGGTCTTTCGAGCAGCCGTTTCGCAGCTCGCCGCCGCGACGTATACCCCTGCGTATACGTCATCTAATGCGTCAGAGGCGCTCAGAAGGCGTATACGGCGTTTTGGGCGCCAAGAGCGGCTCGGGGACGTATACGTCGGCAAAACGCCTCCAAGAGCTTCTGAGGACCGCGGAAGGCACATCGGGACTTACAGTGGTCAAGTCACGCCGGTATACGCGGTATACCGGACCTGCAGATTCATCGCCCCCCTGCTGGCAGCGTTCTGACTGCTCATTTTTTCATCGCAGCAAAAAAAGAGGGAAATTCCAGAGGGCCGCCGTATACGCCCCTCCTTCGTATCTCAACCGTACGGTTTACATCTTTCTTTCATGTATACAAATAGTAGTGATAGATAAGCACCGCCCGTTTCTGTGGATAAGTACGTATACGTGAATCGGATCAAGCGTTTACGTATACCGAAACCGTAGGGAGGAAATGTTGGCCGCCGTGGATGACTCATCCGTTCGATGGAAGGGGGTCACGTATACGTGCTGACTTGTTCGTATACCTTCCCCAGGCCAACCCCAGGCAGCCCACACGAAACACGCGCGCTTATCCACAGAAAATGGCGCGGTTATCCACATCGGTATACGTCGGGCGAGCGTATACCTGCGCATGGCGCGCAGGTATCATCCGGTTCGCGCCGGACTGGACCGGCGGCCCATTTCCCCACCCCCAGGAACCTCAGCACATGTCGGACAAGCCCAAGGACGCCAAAGAGAAGAAGGCAGGCAAGAAGAAAACCGCCAGCGATCGCATCGAAGTGCGACAGTCTGGCGTGCATGGCAAGGGCGTATACGCGATTGGCGCCATTGGCGAGGGCGAGCGGGTGATCGAGTACAAGGGCGAGCACATCTCGTGGAAGGAGGCGCTCAACCGCCATCCGCACGATCCGACCGATCCCAATCACACGTTCTATTTCAGTCTGGAAGACGGCAACGTGATCGACGCCAAGTACGGCGGCAACCGGGCGCGCTGGATCAACCACGCCTGCGAACCGAACTGCGAGGCGCGCGAGAAGAAGGGACAGGTCTTTATCCACGCGCTGCGCGATATCGCCGCAGGTGAAGAGCTGTTCTATGACTACGGTCTGGTGATTGACGCGCGCTATACCAAGAAGCTGAAGAAGGAATACGAGTGCCGTTGCGGCAGCCCGAAGTGCCGCCACACCATGCTGGCCCCGAAGGACAAGAAGTAAGCGGGAATCAGCCCTGCGCCGTGCCCGGCGCTTCGCACGGAATCCGGATCACGAAGCGCATCGACGCACGGCGCTCCTGGATCTCGGGCGCCGCACCATCCTCGGCGCCTGCGATAGCGGGGGCAAAACTTGCCGATGCGGTGGGCTGAGGCGCGGGAGCGTCCTCGATACGGATCGTGCCCTGATGCAGCAACACGATCTCGTTGACGATGGCCAGGCCCAGGCCGGCGCCACTCGGTGCCGCTTGCGCCGGTTGCGTACCCGGCGTGTGATCGCCGCGGAAGAAGCGCTTGAACACTTCCTCGCGGCGCGCGGGTGCGATGCCGGGACCGTTGTCCTCCACCATCACCACGGCCATGCCGCGATGCCCCATCGTCTCGCCACCGGCGCGCACGGTGATGCGGCCGCCAGCCGGCACGTACTTCACGGCGTTATCCACGAGATTCGATAGCGCTTCGCGCATCAGCAGCCGATTGCCGCGCACCACGGCTGGCGCGCTGCCCGTGAACGTTGGGCCGGGCAGGACTTCGAAGCCGAGATCCACGCGCCGCGCCAGTGCCTGCGGCACCCATTCCGCCCCCACTTCGAACGCCAGCTCCGCCAGGTCGAAATGTTCGACGGGCCCGAGCCGCTCCAGAGACAGGCCCGGTTCGGCACGTGCCAGCGACAGCAACTGATTCGACAAGCGCACGGCCCGGTCCGATGCGGTCTGTACTTCACGCAACGCCTGGCGGGCCACCTCCAGCGTATCGGCTTCCATCGCCCGGTCGGCATGAAGCTTCACGGCGGTCAGCGGCGTGCGCAACTGGTGCGCGGCATCGGCGATGAACTTGCGCTGCGCATCGAGCGCATCGCGCAGTCGCGACAGCAGCGCATTGAGGCCCCGGATCAGCGGCTCCACCTCGGCCGGCACCTGGGTCTCGTCGAGCGGGGCCATCGACCTGGCCGTCTGGCGATTCAGCTTGTCGGTCAGGATCTGCAGCGGCACCAGCTCTTCCTTGAGCACGTGCGACAGGATCAGGCTACCCACCAGCAACAACAGGATCAGCGGCACCGACACCGACAGCAGGATCTCGTTGGCCGCCGTTTCCCGCCGATCCAGCAACTCCGCCACTTCCACGACGATGGGCCCGCGCGGCAGTTGCGGCTCCGCCGTCGTACCCAGTTCATCGTTGGCCGCGCTCGGCAGGCTCACTGGCAGCCGCACCGCACGCACCTGTTTGCCGCTGAACCACGCATAGAACAGTCGCGCGTCGTGCAGCGACGTCTGGCCCGTGCCATAGCCGAGCCAGGTGTCCATGCCACCGATCAGGCCGTCCGGGCCATGGATGCGCCAGTAGATGCGATCCGAGCCTTCGGCTTCGACCAGTGTCTGCGCAATCGTTGGAATGTCCTGTTCCAGCCGCGGGCCGGCAATGCGGATCTGCTGCGCGATGTTGTTGGCCACGCCATACAAGGCGCGGTCAAAAACCTGCGTGGTGTAGTGAGCGGCCAGCCAGTACGACAGCGATCCGCTGGTCAGCACCAGTGCGAACAGCGGCGTGGCCAGCGCGCGCAGCAGGTGAATCCGCAGACTCTGGTTCGACGTGCGGAGCATCGTGCTGCCGCGCCGGTTCTTCACCCGCGCGGTGGGTTCGCCTGGCTGAGCGGAGGAGGATTGCGAACGCGGCCACATGGCGATTCAGGACGTCGAAGGGTGCGCGGGCGAGCGCTCTGCAGGGCAGGGCTCAGTGTCCGGCACGGATCTGCAGCAGATAACCAAAGCCGCGCACGGTGACGATTTCCACGTCCGCATCTTCCAGCTTCTTGCGAACCCGGTGCACGTAGACCTCGATCGCCGTATCGCCAACCGTATCGCCGCCTTCACCGGCAGGGTGCGCGAACGTGGCGAGGTGATCCTGCAACTGCGCCTTGCTCACCACACGACCCTGGCGCTGCAGCAGCAACTCCAGCACCGCGAACTCGCGCGGCGACAACTCCAGCGGGCGGCCATCGACGAACATCCGTCGATCATTACCCGACAGCCGCAGTCGACCCAGACGCACATCGCGCTCCGGCGCCGCCTCGCCATGCTGGCTGCGACGCAGCAGCACGCGCACGCGCGCTTCCAGCTCGGGCAGCGCGAAAGGCTTCACCAGATAGTCGTCCGCACCGGCATTGAGGCCGGAGAGCTTGTCTTCGAGCTCGTCCCGCGCGGTGAGAATGATCACCGGCGTGGTGCGGTTGCGCGCCCGATAGCGCGCAAGAAGCGTCATCCCATCGATACCGGGCAGGCCCAGATCCAGGATAACGAGGTCATGCTGCTCCTTGAGCAGATGATCAGTGGCATAGACGCCGTCATGCACCACGCGAACCTGGTGCCCAGCCCGCGACAGGCCAGCCTCCACGCCGCTGGCGATTTGACGATCATCTTCGATCAGCAGGATACGCATGGCAGACCGTGACTTTGAGCGGTTGTAACAATGTCACGAATTGTACCGACAGTTTTGGGCGTTGCCTTTCAGTTGGCTGACGGGGGGAGGTGAGTGATGAATTGGGCGTATGGACCGGTGGCAGAAAACGTTACCGGATCTCGGACCAAATCACCTCGGAAGGATGATGTTCGCGGATGACATCGAGTGCGTGAGTCATTGTGTCGACGTTGTCGGGGTCCACCTTGTGGTTGAAAACCGAGACAGATATCCCGCTTGCCCGAAGTTCATCAGTTTCATGCTGCTCCAGCACGCCGCCGCTCACCCATGGGTGGTGGGTGTGGGCCAGGCTGATGTGCAATAATTTGGATACCGCTGCTTTTGATACGGCAAAGAACACCATTTCATTCTGAATGAGATTCGGATTTCCAGATTTCGATCCGTTCGGTGAGATCATAAAACTCGCATCGGCGGGCCGGCAGGTCACGATGAATGTGTGCTTTATAAGTAGTCATGATGTTTCCATCCGGGCGCAGCACTGACGCGGAGCACAAAGAGCTCCGGCCCAACAGCATAAGTTGTATCCACCTCTCCCGGGCGAAAAACAAAGCCAGCAATATGGGTTGAAAAAAGGATGCAATCTTCCAGATTCAGTTCGAGCCATGGACCGCTCTGGAATTGCTCCACACCTTCCAGCGTTGAAGGGAAGGCGTAAGCTGCCACGACGTCTGTGGCCGCGATCAATTCATCTACCCGCGTCACAAGAAACTCGGTCGCCCCACCTGCCGCGAATGCTCTGCCGATGTTCTTCGCATCGTCGTCAAAAAGTGCTTTGTCATCCAGCGTGGCTACCGTCCATCCCCTATGCCTAATTGTACTGAGGTTTGGGCTTCCATTTTTTTTTAAGAAGGAGAGTAATCTCTGAACTTCCGAAATATTTAGCCTTATGCTCGATGGCGCGGTCAGTTCAGTAAGGTATCTATCCAAGTTCTGACTATTACTCATACGTTAGATCATTTTTGAATTTTCCAATCGTCACGTAAATTTCGTCAAAATCATCTTCTATCTTGATTTGTGCAGAGGCGGCATCGAATCCGAATTCCGTTTTGATCTTGCAATTCCATGATTCGCATATCAGATCAGCAATTTTTCTGGCGGCATCTGGCTCAATAAAATTAAATAGGGCAGTAATTTCAATAAGATTCATCCACGGCTGTATTGATGCCGTCGTTCGCCCTTGCTCGCGATATTTATCGTACTCTTCTTGAGAGAATAATTCCTCTACAAAGATCTCGTTGTCAATCACTAAGAATTTTGGGTGAAAAAGCTCGGCGAATGTTAGATACAGTTCATGCTGAAAATCAAGTTGTGTGCTTATTGCGTGCAGATAATCAAATCGCGAGAATTTTTTATCGGGATTTGCTTTAACATAATCTTCGTACGTCCATCTATGGTTCTGCACGATCCCCTCCTTTTGGGATTTCGTCCAACAATGCCTCTCTGACGCGACCCTTATCAACAAATTTTTCGCCTCCTGGTGCCGTATTGAAACCTGCTTCCTTCACGTTCGGCCTGTCTATTTCGCCGTGGCTCTTACCGGAACCCCGATATTGTTTCCAGCGTCCGTCGCCATAGTGAGTTGTATATTGACCCTCTGAGCCGGGCTTTTCAATAATGGAGTGAGGCAGCCCTTCGGCTTCTGGCAGCTTGCCTGGTGGCTTGTTGCGGGCTTTTTTCTCCGAACCTTCACTAAATATCGCCCCCAACCCCTCCACCACCTGTAGCGGAATATAGATCGGGTTCTTGACCCCCTCCAGCGCGTCGCCCACCAGATCCAAAACCGGCTGAACGAGCACCCTGGCGCCGTTGTCGCCCGATTCGTCGGGTGACTCCATCACCGTGGCTTCGCCTGGATCAGCCGGCAGGGCGGGGGTTTTGAACGGATCGAGCGGTTGTCCAGGTTTTCCACCTCCGACCCCGCGACCGCCGCCGCCTGGGTTCGGTCGTGGCGCGAACTGGTTGTTCTCGCCTTCAATCGTTGCCGCATTGGTGGCTGTGCCGGCGTCCGTGCCGCCGACGCTGGCGATACCGGCCACGAGGTTGCGCACTGCGTCGAGCCGGGCTTGCTTCTGTTCGTTCGTCAGACCATCAGCGGGGCCCATCAGGGTGCCAACGACTGAACTGGTGGCTGCGCCCATCGCGCCTGTGCCGCAAGACTGGGTGGCGGCTGCGGCGCCTGCGCAGCCGACGATGGCGTGCAGGGCGGTGCGGGCAGTTTCCGCACCTGGGGTGCCATCGCCAATGCCGGCAGCGATCTGCTTTACGCCGGTGGCGCCGAGTCCTTGCAGATAGCCGACCGCTGCGCCCTGCACGAACTGTGTGGTTGATCCGGTGACGTTGCCGCCTGCGGCAGCGGTGAGTGCCGTGGTGATGCGTCGATATGTGCCACCGGGGCCCCACTTGGCGGCGTCCTGGTATTGCTCGTCCAGATCGGCGCGGCGCGCGGGGTCGGTCTCGTTGTCGCGGGCGCGCTTGATGGCGTCGGCTTCTTTCGCCCGATTATTCAAAAACGCCCCCGTCTCCCGCTGCAAAGCGCCGACGATCTCGAAGCCGGCTTTGATCTCCTTCTCGTTGAAGATTGGCTTGAGCGCGTTGCTGCCGTCGACTTCGCTGGAGACATCGCGGTTCAGTTCGGCCAGCGTGTCGTCAGCCGATTTGCCTGTCAGCGCCTGCTGCGCCTCGGTATCGCGAATGGTGATGGCGGCGTCGCTGATGCCGCTGCGCGTGGTACTGCTCGACTTGCCTTTGGCGCCGATGGCCACGGGTGGTGCGGCGCTGAATCCGCCCATCGATGGCAGGTTGCTGCCCGGCACCTTGTCGCCGCCCGTGGCGGCTTGCCCCTGCTGGTTCGTGCCGACTGTGTCGACGCCGCCTGCAGTGCTCCCCGCAGTGCTCCCATCGTCGCCGCCCGTTTGCTTGCTGCTCCCCTTCGACGCGAACCCGCCGCCGATGCTGACGCTGCTGGCCGTGTAGCTCGCCTTGTTGTCGATGTCGCTGGTGGTCAGCGTGCGGGTGTCGAGGCGGTTTAATTTTTCTTCCGCTGCCTTGCGCGTCGAGGTGATCACGCCGCCGTCGAGCGATGTGTTGCCCTTCACGCGGATGTCGAAGCCGCCGTCGCCCGCCTTCAGGCCCGATTGCTCGGTCACGCTGGCATAGCGGCTGTCGATCTTCTGCTGCCCGATGTTCGCGCTGCCGGAGAGGCCGCCACCCACCGTGACGCTGCCACCCGCGCTCTGGTCCTTGCTCTTGTAGTCGTGGATGTCCTGCAGGCTGCCGATCTGGAGATGGCCGCCGATGTCCGCATCGATCATCCGGCCGCGGGCCACGGCACCATTCAGCTCCGTATCGCCGCCCGATTCGATCTTGAGTGTCTGGCCGGCATCGACCCGCGAATGGGTCCACGTGCGATCAGTGCCTTCGCCCTTGCCGCGCGAGCCACTCGCGCTGGCCGTCACGCCGAACGATGTGCCGCCCTGGCCTGCCTGAAGCCCGACCCCCATGCCGACGTTGGAACTCTTGCTCTGCCGGCGCATGTCCGATACGTTTTCTGCGCCCAGCAAGTGCACCTTGCCCTCGGCCTTCAAATGGAGGTCCTCTCCCGCGCGTACCTCTGCGCCGCGAATCGTCAGTTCCGAATCCTGGCCGTTGCCCGTCGCCATGATGCGCACGTTGCCGCCTGCCGCGACGGTCGAGCGCGCTGCCACATCCGCCCGATTGGTGGTGCGGCTCTGGTTCTGGCTGCTGCCCACCGTGATCGAGAGCCCAACACCGCCACCGCTGCTCGGATCGGCCATCACGGCATCGGCCGCATTCTTCGCTGCCAGTGCGGTCGTGGCGCCGGCCAGTGCCTGCATGCGGGTGTCCGAGGTATTGCCGGCCGCGCGCTTCATCTGCTGCGCGGTTTCGATGAGCGCGATGGCAGGGGCAGTCACCGCCACGGTCAGCCCCGATTGCCGGAAGCGGCTTTCCTCGGTGCTCTGGCTCGCCTCGCGCGCCTCCACGATCTCGCCTTTCCTGGCGAAGATGCCGATGTCGCCCTTGGGCGCCACCACATGGCTGCCTGTCTGCCGATAGGCGTCGCCGGCAATCAGCGTGACATCGCCTTGGGTCGCGCCAATGGTGGACGCCGCTGCCGAAGTCCGGGTGTTGCGTGCGTCGTTGCTCTGCTGCTGTGTGCCGATGGTGAACGCCGTGCCGCCGCTGTAGAGGAAGCCGCTCTTCTTCGTTTCCTTGAAGTGGCTCTCGGTGGTGGTGTTCTGCGCTGCCTCGATCGAGAGCGTGCCCCTGGCCACGACCCTGGTGCCGAGATCGGAGACGACATTGCTGCCTGTGATGTCGATGTTCTGACCCGCATGAAGCTCGACGGTGCTGCCGCTGAACGTGGTGGCCAGCGACGTTGTCTCGCGCAGGCTGTCGCGCGTGGTGGTGCGAGACGATCCGAGCAGACCGCTGCGCTGTTGATCGCGGTCTTCGCTCCAGTTGCTGGTGTTCTCGCCAGCCGTGAGCGTGGTGTTGCGACCCGCCACCGCCAGCAGCGCGCCCGCATCGCTCGTCACCTGCGCGGCGCGCGCGCGGAGGTCGCGTTCCGCCGAGAGGGTGACGTCGCCGTTCGTGCGGATCGATGTGCCGATCTCCTGCGTGCTGCCTTGACGCAGGGCGTTGCCCGCGTTGCGCACGTTGTCTTCCTGCACGCCAACGCGAACGGTGCCAAGCGTCAGGTCGCGGCCTGCTGCGATGACGGTCTTGCCTGCCTTGCCCGTGTTCGAGATCTGTGCACCGTCGAGCACCATGTCTCGGCCCGCCAGCGCCGTGAGCGTGGCACCTGGCTTGCTGACGTAGAGACCCGCCACACGATCCACGTTGGTACGGCTGAACGTGCTCTGGCCCGACTGTGTCTCGCTGCTGCGAGTGGTGGAGGCCAGCCGCAGGTCACGCGCAGCCACAACCCGCAGCGCAGAGCCTGCATCGATCGTCCCGCCCGTGTTCTCGATATCCTCACGCGCCCGCACGCTGACCGCATCGCCCGTGATGCGACCGCCGAGGTTGCGCACGTTCGCGGCATCGAGCCGGATGGCGCGGCGCCCGGCGATGGTGCCCGTATTGGACAGATCGCCACGCAGCGACAGGTCGACCACGTTGGCGGCGATGAGCGTGCCGTCGCCCCTGAGATCGCCCGGTTTCGTGCGGACGTAGACCTGCGGCACGAGTGCGGTGGCAGTGGTGCCATCGGGTAGCGTGACGCGTTGCTCGACGAGCCACACGATGTCGCTCGTGAGTTGTGCAATCTGCGCAGCGGTGAGCGCGACGCCGGGACGCAATTGCATGTCGCGCGCCACCGTGACGCCATTGGCGAGCAGCGCGCGGTATTGCGCTTCGTCGCTGCGGTATCCGTCGAGGAAGCGTCGGCCGGTCAACTGCCCGATCTGTTCGCGCACGAGCTGCTGTTCGTAGAAGCCGTCGCCCAGACGTTTCTCGATCATCTCGGGATCGATGCCGAGTTGATCGAGCATGGAGTCCGATGATAGCCATTGCCGATAGTCGGTGAATCGCGCATCGGTTTCGATCAGGTGGGTGCCGCTGCCTGGGCGGAACAGGCTGCCCGACGGAATCTCGGGGCGGAAGTCGATGGTGCGGACTGTTGATGGATCGTCGCTGCCGGTCGTGGCGATGTCGATAAGGCGTACACGGGTGTCGCCATTCGCACGGCGGCCCTCGATGCCGTTGCCGCTGTCCTCTCCCTGGTGGTTTGCACGTATGACCGCCAGGCCCAGGTCGAACGCGCGATACTCGTCGGCGGGCGTGTAAGCAATCCTGGGATCTCGCTCGCGAGTGGTGTAGCGCCGCACGCCGCCGCGCCATCGCCCATATGTGTACTGGCTGGTGCCAACGCGCTGAATCACCTCGTAACCCACGGCATCGCGGTTCTCGATCCTGTCCGCCGCCCCAGTCAGCGCGCCGCCGGCCATGATCTGACTGTAGGCGTTGAGCAGGTCCTCGCCATCGATATCGATCGACCCGCCCGCGCGAATGATGGCCGGTGTGCTCTGTGTCACGCGGTCGACAGAGCGCGTTTCGGTGAAGTCGTAGTCCGTGTAGTTCTGGATGGGCTGCCCGGCGATGGCGGAGTCGGCGTCGGCCTTGCCGCGATAGCGGCCTGCACGGCTCCATGATTCCCATTGCAGCGTGTCGAGGTCGTACTGGTTCGGATCGTTCTGCGGCTGGACAGTTTGTCTGCGGACGGAATCGCCCACCTGTACCCGCTCGGTACGGAAACTGTGGTCGGTGTTGCGCAGCGACTCCGTGGCGAGCGACATGTCACCGAGCGATTCGATCGTGGCGCTGGTATTGCTGAGGTAGTCGGCGCGGCCTGTGGCGTAGCTATCCTCGTCGAGCGCGCCGCCGATGTTGAGCGTGCCCCCGCTGAAGATCAGCCCCTGGTCGCGATTGATGATCTCGCCTGCGCCGATATCGAGTTGCTCGCGCGCGGCGATGGTGGGGGTGCTGGCCTTGTCGTCGTCGACATGCTTGTTATTGAACAGCTGTCTCGCCTGGATGGCCAGTCGGTCACTGTAGAGCCGGGCTGAGCCGGAGTTGTATAAATAGCCGGACTCCACACGCGTGAAGCCGCCATCGATCAGGCCTTCATTGAAGAGTGTGTTGCGCGCCACGATGGTGGTCGTGCCACCCTGGATCACCCCGGCCAGCAGGTTGTCGATGTAAGTCGTACGCAACGCCAGTCCATGCGCCTGTACCGTGCCCTTGTTCCCTATCCAGTCGGTGTCGATGTCCGCGCGCCCATCGGCGATGATCGTGCCTGCGTTCTCGAGACAGCCAGCCGCGATTGAAAGGCTTCCGGCGCTGCCGATATGGCCGTCGAGGTCATTGGTCAGCCCCTGTCCCGAAGTATCGACATGCAGTGCCACGGATGCCTGCAGCAACCCAGCGTTGTTGTCGAGTGCGCCACTGCGGATATCGAGCACTCCATCGAGCGCGGCGATCCTGCCAGCGGTATTGCCGAGTTCTCCACTGCGCGTATCGATATCGATATCCGCGCCGAGCACCGAACCTTCCACGTTGTGCAGCGTCGATGCCGGGATGCCGAGTCGTCCCTTTGCGGCCTGTAGCGTGCCGCCTGCGTTGTCGACGGCATGTTGCGTGGCGATGTCGATGCTGCCGCGAGACGACGCGACGAAACCATCGTCACCGTTTGCAACGGTGCTGCCACGTAGCTCGACGTTGTCGGCCGCGTACAGGGCGCCGCCCCGGTTGTCGATGGCTTCACCGACGGTGACTGCCAGCGTGGCGCCGGCCATCATCGTGCCGGCATTGCGCACGGCCACCGCGGCAATGCGCGCATCGCTCATCGCTTGCAGGACACCGGTGTTCTCCAACCGGCCATCGCTGGTCACCGACAGTTCGCCCGCCTGTGCGCCGATATGCCCGACATTGCGCATGCCAACGCCGTGTTCCGTGCCGATCAGTGCGATCTTTCCCGCGTACATGCCACCGAGCGCGCTGACATCGAGTGCGTAGGCCGGTGCCGAACCAGAACCGCTCGCCGGTGTGATCGAGGCCAACGTGGCATCGGCATCGTGTGCACCTGTCGCAACCTTCAAGTCCTCTGCCCAGATGCCGGCATTGACGCGCACCGCACGCGCAAGCAGTTCGGTGTAGCTCACGCGGCTCACGTCCATGCCGTGGCCCGTGATGTCGATGCCGCCTCCACGTACGCGATAGCCTTCCAGGCTCCCGCCGTTGACGATGGGCGTGCCAGTGGTCATCGTCACACGATTGGCGTTCAGGAAGCCGCAGCCATCGCACGTGATGCCCGCCGGGTTGGCGATCACGATTTGCGCGCGGTCACCGGCCACTTCCGTGTAGCCGCGCAACTGGCTGGGGTTGCTGCTGTTGACCTGGTTGAGAATCACGCGCGCCGTGCCGCCCGAGAGCCACGGATTGCCTTGCACCCATCCGCCCAGTTGCGTCTGCGCGTTCTGGCGGGCGTTGTTCAGGATGGCGCCCCGTTCCTGCACATCGAACTGGCTGTACGCGTTGCGCGACACGCCGGCCGCGCTCGGGGTCTGGATGTTGACCAGCGGCGTGCGATTGGGCGCGGTCAGGACCGTGGGCCGCTGCTGGCCCGGTGCGTTTGGGTCCGCGACGATCTGTGCGGTGGCAGTGGTGACCAGTGAGACCTGGCCGAGCACGAAGACGATGCGGTACAGACGCTTGTTCATTGACCCATTTCCGAGAAAGGAATGCGCGTGGCGGTTCAGTACGACCAGCTCACGTTGAAGCCCGCCGTCGTGCTGGCGGTGACAAAGCCGGTTGGCTTGTAGAGGGGCTTGCCGATGAAGAGATCGGCATGGAGGCCGCGATACCCACCACGCATGCCCATCACGGCACCGGCCAGTTGCGTGCCCACGAGGTACGCCGCGCTGCGTCCATTGACCTGCCCGTAGTCCGCACCGGCATACAGTTCGAATCCCCTCCCGGCCAGCGAGAGGGCCAGTTCGTTGCGCACGAACCATCCCCGGTCGCCGATCAGCGTGGATTCCCCATCGAAGCCGCGCACCGTGTAGCGATTGCCGATGGAGAAGCGGTCCTGCGGCACCAGCGGCGTGAAGTTCCACTGGCCACGTACGGCGCCCGTGTAACGCAGGCGCTGTGCGGCCAGCACGAAGGGCACGGTCAGTTGTGCGTCGGCAAGCAGGATTTCCGGACGTGACGTGCCTTCATCGAACCGTTCCTCGGGGGCGCGCAGCGAGGCCATCGCGCCGGTGCCGCGTCGATAGGCGAGGTTGGTGTCGAGCGATGCATGCCCGAGGAACTCGCGATGTGCGAGGCCGAGTTCCCAGCCCGCCGTGCGGCGGCGCTGGTTCCGCACCTCGGTGTCGTCGATGTAGTTGCCGGAGCCACGCGCCCAGCCGCGCGCGTAGGCGGTGGTCTTGCGCGAGGCATCGCGATACAGCAGCCGAGACAGGCGGAGATCGGCGTTACGGCTTTCGCCGCTGTAGCGATAGTTCTGGCTGTAGCCGAATACGGTCTGGTGATACTGGTTGCCGCTGGCAGTGATGCCGAGCAGCCAGCGGTCATAGGGAACCGAATAATGGACCGTGTAGCCACGCGTGCCGTTGCTGCCTGCACCGCCGCCGCCCAGGTCGTGATTCAGGCTCGCGTAGAAGAGATCGTTCAGTGTCCACCAGTGATCGAACGACACCGTGACGTTGCCCTGGTACTTGCCGGTCTGCTTGCTGCCCGAGTCGTCCACTGTGGCGCTGATGCGGAACGGCATGCCTTGATGCCAGCGGATGACGAGATCGCTCTCCCCGGGCTGCGCGTCGGGGCCTTCGGCGGGCGTGATCTGGATATCGGCCTCGGCCGTGGGTACACGCTTGAAGTTCTCCAGCGCCTGTTCGATATCGCGCAGGTTCAGGATGTCACCCGGATGCGCGGGCATCGCATTCCACAACGTCGCGCGCATGCTGGAATCCTCGCTGAAGCGGATGTCGCGGATGCGGCCGGGGATAACGGTCAGCGTCAGCGTGCCCGTCTTCAGATCCTGTGGCGCAGCCAGTACGCGCGTGGTGACGTAGCCCTTGCGGACGATGGCGTCCTGCACACGGGCCATGACGACGTTGATGCCTTGCGACCCCAGGCATCGGCCGATGGCGGGATCGTCGGAAACATCCGATGCGTTGGCCGCATTCGCAGCCCAGTGGAATCGCTCTGCCGCATCACCTGTCAGTGTGATGCGGTCGATCCGGAAGCAGGGCGATTCGTTTTCCGGAATTTGTTCGGAAGCGGCAACCGCAGGTGCTTCCAGTCTGACGTCGGGTGAGACTTCCTCGCGCTCACGCAGGGCGCGTTCGCGCTCCTGCTGCCGCAGTTGTTCCTGGGTGTCGCGTTGGGGAAGGGTAGGCGCAGTCTGCGCCATGGCAAGCAGGGGCAGGGCGAGCAGAGTACCTATCGCCAAACGCCCTGCATTTTGTAGAAGATGTTTCCGACCGTTCCCGTTGTCCCGCACCGACTCGCTCCGAAAGAGGATCGGCGCGACATACAGGAATCAGTTCAGACCGTGGACGTTGCATCCACGGAATCGTCACACGCCGGATCAGGAGCGCGACGATATCGAGACAAGGGAACGGTGAAAATCGCAGCTTTACGAAAGTCGCGATTGTTGCAGATCGTCTACCGCACCAGCCCCGCAGCAGCCTTCTCGATGAACTGCGCAAGGTCGATGTCACGCTGCGTCAGGCCGTTGGCGTCGTGGGTGGACAGCGTGATGTCCACGCGGTTGTACACGTTGAACCACTCGGGGTGGTGATCCACCTTGTCGGCGCGCAGGGCCACGCGGGTCATGAAGCCGAACGCGGCGTTGAAGTCCGCGAAGCTGAACGATTTCTGGATGGCGTCGCGGTCCTTGACCGGGGTCCAGCCGGGCAGGGTAGCGAGCAGAGGCTTGCGTGCCTCTTGGGAAAGGGGTGTCATGGCAGGCTCGATCAAAAGGGTAAAAGACGATGGTACGGCGGTTCAGATATCGTCGCTATCGGCCCAGCCTTCGCGGTTGCCCACCTGGATCACTTGATCGCCTTCTGCGATGTCACCGGCGCCCAGCGTCGGCAGCGCGCGCAGTTCGGCGTACAGCGATGTGAAATCCGGACGCGTGGCATCGAACAGTTGTTCGAAATCGTCGATCACGAAGTACGTCTTCTGGAACGTGTCGATGCGATAGCGCGTGCGCATGATGCGGTGCAGGTCGAAACCGATGCGGTTCGGGCTGGCGGAGTCGAGGCTGTAGATCGATTCGCCCTGGCTCGACAGAATGCCCGCGCCGAAAATGCGCAGACCGTCCCGCGTCTGGATCAGGCCGAATTCCACGGTGTACCAGTACAGGCGCGACAACATGTCGAGCGCACCCAGCCGCGCGGCCTTGAGGCCGCCCTTGCCGTAGGCTTCCATGTAGTCCGCGAACACCGGGTTGATCAGCAGCGGCACATGGCCGAACACGTCGTGAAAGCAATCCGGCTCCTGCAGGTAGTCGAGCTGCTCCGGCTTGCGCATCCACCAGCTTGCCGGAAAGCGGCGATTGGCCAGGTGATCGAAGAACACTTCATCCGGCACCAGTCCCGGCACTGCCACGACCTGCCAGCCCGTGGCGCGCATCAGCATCTCGTTCAACTGATCGAACTCGGGCACACGGTCGCGTTCCATGCCGAGTGTGGCCAGACCCTGCAGGAACTCGTCGCAGACACGGCCTTGCAGCATCGACGCCTGGCGGTCGTACAGCTTGCGCCAGATCGCATGGTCGGTCTCGGTATAGCGGTGGACCGGCTGGGCGATGGTGAAGTCGGCGCGCAGTTCCTGGCCGGACAGCAGGCCGGCGTCGAACTGTTCCTGGAGCTTCGCGGTCATCGTGCCGGCAAAGCTGGCTTCCGTTGCGGCTTCGGTCGTGACGGCCGAAAGGTTCATGGGGTGTCTCCGATGCGGGTTTTACGCATAGTCTAGCCATGCAAGCGCGCGGACTGGCCGCAAAAGCAGTGATTATTGCGATGTCGATGCATATAATCCGCACATCTTCGATTCGTCATGCGGAATTCCTGCGCGCAATGAGCCCCACCGACCTCGACCCCTACGACCTGGCGCTTCTCACGGCGCTGCAGAGCGACGGACGCTCCACCCACCAGCAACTGGCCGAGCGCGTCCACCTTTCGCCCAGCCAGGTCGGGCGGCGGCTCGCGAAGCTGGAAGCCGATGGCGTGATCACCGGCTATCGGGTCAACCTGTCGCCACAGGCGCTGGGGCTGGGGGTGCTGGTCTTCATCAGTGTGAAGCTGGCCCACCATGGCGACACGATCATCGAGCGGTTCAAGGAGGAAATCCTGCTGCTTGAAGAAGTGCAGGAGTGCTACACCGTGGCCGGCGAGGCTGACTACCTGGTACGCGTGGTGGTGCCGGACCTGCCCACGCTGGCCGAATTCACGATGAAACGGCTCATGCGCGTGCCCGGTGTGGAAAGCGTGCGTTCGAATATCGTCCTGACGGCCCTCAAGCGTGAGGGGGCGTTGCCGCTGTCGCATCTGCGCTGACCCGGAATGTAGTTCTGCCGAAATGTGCCGAGGCTTGCGCTTGGCATCGGCGCGTGTCACCCTCGCCCGGAGCCAAAAATCCGGAGAAGTCAGCATGATCGGGAAGATCGCCACGGTGGCACGCGCCACCGCCGCAGGTCTGGTATTGAGTGCGCTGGCGTGGTCGCCGGCCGCCACGGCGGCGCAGGTCACGCGCTTTTCGCCCGAAGGGGTGAACCCGCAGGTCCGCCAGGTGGCGATCCGCTTTGACGAGCCAATGGTGCCGATGGGCGACCTCAAGGCCGCTCCGCCTGCCGCGGTCTCCTGCACAGGCGGCAGCGTGGGCGGCTCCGGCCGCTGGGTCAACGCCACGAACTGGGTCTAC
This sequence comes from Cupriavidus sp. SW-Y-13, assembly GCF_009793345.1. NCBI lineage: Bacteria > Pseudomonadati > Pseudomonadota > Betaproteobacteria > Burkholderiales > Burkholderiaceae > Cupriavidus > Cupriavidus sp. SW-Y-13. Next base: position 3,485,761 of record NZ_WHLX01000001.1, on the reverse strand, counting down.
GACTTCGAACGCGACCTGCCGCCCGGTGTGCGCTGCACGGTACGGATGAGCAGCGGACTCAAGAGCGTGGCCGGCAAGGACTTCGCCGGCAAGACCGAATACAAGTTCGAGACGGGCGGCCCGATTGTCGTGTCGGCCCGCCCCTCGGGCGGTGAGGTCGAGGAAGACCAGGTCTTTGCGCTGCGCTTCAACGGTGCGGCCACTGCGGGCTCGATTCGCCAGCATGCGTGGTGCCAGGCCGAAGGTCTTGGCGAGCGCATCCCCGTGCGGCTGCTGACCGGCAAGGATCGCGATACCGTCATCGAGGCGCTGCACTGGAAGGAAGTGGCCAAGCGCGAGGGTGACGCTATCCACCTGCTGGCCTGCCAGCAGCGGCTGCCCGGCGGCGCGCGGATGCAACTGGTGCTCGACGCCGGCATTGCCACGCCATCGGGGCTGGCCACCACTGCGGCGCGTCGCTTCGACTTCACCGTGCGCGAACCCTTTACCGCGGGCTTCACCTGCGAGCGCGAACGTGCCGAGGCACCTTGCACACCGCTGCGGCCCATGACGGTCACGTTCTCGTCGCCGGTGCCACGCAAGCTGGCCGAAGGCATCGTGCTCAAAGGCCCATCGGGTCCGCAGAAGCCCGCTTTCGATCCGGACGAGGCTGCCGATGCACCCGTCTCGTCGGTGCAGTTCAAGGGGCCGTTCGCGGAGAAGGCCAGTCTGACGATTGAAGCGCCAAAGGATCTCAAGGACGAAAGCGGCCGCGCGCTCGCCAATGCCGACCTGTTCCCGATCAAGCTGACCACGGCCACGTTGCCGCCGCTGGCCAAGTTCGCCGCCGCACCGTTCGGCGTGGTGGAGCGCTTTGCCGATGTGCCGCGCGGCAAGTCGCCCAATGATTTTCCGCCGCTGCTGCCCGTGACGCTGCGCAACGTCGAGGCAGACCTGCCCACGTTGTCCGTGCGTGCCGAGGCTGGCACCGTGGCGCGGCTCAAGGTCGATGACGACGGCGCCATCCTGCGCTGGTTCGGCATGGTCAAGCGCATGCACGAGAACACCTGGACCAAGGAGCAGATCGCAGCGATCCGCACCGGCCAGGCGCCGTACAGCGTGCGCAGCCCGCGCGATGCACCGGCTGTGGAAACCCGTGCGGTGTCGCTGCTCAACGGCGTGAACGGCGCCAGGACACTCGCCATTCCCAAGTCGACCGACACCAACCCGCGCCCCTTCGAAGTGGTGGGCATTCCGTTGCCGGAGCCCGGCTTCCACGTGGTGGAAATCGCGTCGCCGATGCTGGGTGAAGCGCTGCTCGGCAGGAAGGCGCCGATGTACGTGCGGACCGCCGTGCTCGTGACCAACCTCGGCGTGCATTTCAAGCTCGCACGCGGTGAGGGTGAAGGTGACATGAGCGGCATGGCGTGGGTCACCACGCTTGACGATGGCAAGCCCGTGGCCAATGCCAGGCTCGCAGTGCGCAACTGCGATGGCGAACTGCTGGGCGAAGGTGTCAGCGATGCCACGGGCGTGGCGCGCTTTGCCAAGCTGCCGGATCGCCGTCACAAGGACTGCGCCAACGGCATGGATGGCTACTTCGTGTCCGCACGCATCGCCGCCGATCATCCGCAGGCGCGTGGCAAGGCCGACATGGCGTTTGTGATGTCCGACTGGACGCGCGGCATCGAGAACTGGCGCTTCAACGTGCCCACGGACCTGAGCACCAAGCAGACGGTTCGCGCGCACACCATCTTCGATCGCACGCTGGTGCGTGCTGGCGAGACGGTGTCGATGAAGCACCTGATCCGCAACGAGACCGCACAGGGCTTTGCGTTGCCGAAGGACATGCCCGAGACGCTGGTGATCACGCATCAGGGCAGCGGCCAGAAGTACGAGATGCCGTTGGCGTGGCGCAATACCGCGACGGGCGGGCGTAGTGCAGAGAACACGTTCCAGGTGCCGCCATCGGCCAAGCTCGGCGTCTATGACGTGGCGCTGGTCTACACGAACAATCGCACGCTGGAGAGCGGCAGTTTCCGTGTGGAAGCGTTCCGCCTGCCGGTGATGTCGGGTTCGCTGTCGATCACCAAGGACCCGAAGATCAAGGGCAACGCACTGGTGGCGCCCACCGAGGTGCCGGTGGGCGTGGAGATCCACTACCTGAACGGTGGTGGTGCGGCGGGCCTGCCGGTGCGTGTCTCCGCACTGCTGCGCGGCAAGTCCGTGAACTTTGCGGACTACGACGAGTTCTCGTTCAACCCGCCGCGTGCGCAGCAGCAGTCGAACAGCAGCGGCGGCGACGAGGAAGAAGACCAGGACAGCGAGAGTGCACGCGAGAGCGAGAAGCTCGTGGCGGACAAGCTGCCGATGACGCTCGACAAGGACGGCAACGGCAAGGTCACGATCAAGGATCTGCCGAAGGTGACCACGCCGGGTGACCTCGTGCTCGAAGCCGGCTTTGCCGATCCGAACGGCGAGATCCAGACGCTGCGCCAGAACGTCTCGCTGTGGCCCTCGGCCGTGGTGGTGGGCATTCGCGCGGCAAGCTGGGTATCGGTCAGCCAGAAGCTGGCGGTGCAGACGGTGGTGGTCGATACGCAAGGCAAGCCGATTGCGGACTCGCCCGTGCAGATCAAGGCGCGTGCCCGCATCACCACGTCCGCGCGCAAGCGCGTGGTGGGCGGCTTCTACCGCTACGACAACCGCAGCGAGACGAAGGATCTCGGCGTGGTCTGTGAGGCGCGCACCGATGCGCAGGGCAGGGCGCGCTGTGAAGTGGCGCTCTCGCAGGCCGGCGAAGTCGAACTGATTGCCAATGCGCGCGATGCCGATGGCCGCATGGCGCAGGCGGCCACCACGGTGTGGGTGACGCGCCAGGGTGAACTCTGGTTCGGCGGTGAGAACCACGACCGCATGGATGTACTGCCCGAGAAGAAGAGCTATGCGCCCGGCGACACCGCCGTGTTCCAGGTGCGCATGCCGTTCCGCCGCGCGACGGCACTGGTGGCCATCGAGCGCGAAGGCATTCTCGACACGCAAGTTGTCGAACTCAATGGCAGCGATCCGACCATCAAGCTCAAGGTGAAGCCGGAGTGGGGGCCCAACGTGTACGTATCGGTCCTGAGCATCCGTGGACGCCTGCGCGAAGTGCCGTGGTACTCGTTCTTCTCGTGGGGCTGGCGTCAGCCGCTGGACTGGTGGCGTGCGTTCCGCAGCGAGGGCAAGGAGTATGTGGCGCCGTCGCCGTTGGTGGATCTGTCGAAGCCGGCTTTCCGCCTGGGCCTCGCGGAGATCCGCGTGGGCAGTGAAGCGTATCGCCTCGATGTTTCGGTGACCCCTGACAAGGCGACGTATCCCGTACGCGGCAAGGCGCGCGTGGTGGTGCAGGTCAAGCTGCCCGATGGCAAGCCCGCAGCGAATGGCGAAGTGGCGCTGGCCGCCGTGGATCAGGCGCTGCTCGAACTGATGCCGAACGGTAGCTGGAACCTGCTCGATGCGATGGTGCAGCGGCGTAGCTATGGCGTGGAAACGTCCACGGCGCAGATGGAAATCATCGGACGACGCCACTATGGCCGCAAGGCGGTGCCGGCCGGTGGTGGCGGCGGCAAGAGTCCGACGCGTGAACTGTTCGACACGCTGCTGCTCTGGAATCCGCGCGTGCAGCTCGACGCGGAAGGCAAGGCCACGCTGGAGGTGCCGCTCAATGATTCGCTGACGAGCTTCCGCATCGTGGCCGTGGCGGACCTCGGCGTGAACCGCTTCGGCACGGGTAGTGCATCGATTGCCGCGACGCAGGACCTGCAGATGATTTCGGGCCTGCCGCTGCTGGTGCGCGAGGACGACAAGTACCGTGCGATGTTCACGCTGCGCAATACCACGCAGCGCGCGATGACGGTCGAGGCCACGGCCCGCGCGACGCTGGTCGATGCGCAGACGCTGCCTACGCAAACGGTGCAGATTCCTGCGGGCGAAGCGCGCGAAGTCAACTGGGATATCACCGCGCCTGCGCTGCTCGCGTACTCTCGCAGCGGCACGATCCTCTGGGAAGTTGCCGCTACCGAGAAGGGTGGCGGCGGTGCCACTGACAAGCTCAAGGTATCGCAGCAGATTGTGCCCGCCGTGCCGGTGACGGTGCAGCAGGCGATGCTCGCGCAGCTCACGCCGAACCTGTCCGTGCCGGTGCAGGCGCCTGCTGGCGCGTTGGCCGATCCATCGGGCCGGTTGCGTGGTGGCATGCAGGTCTCGCTGCAATCGTCGCTGGCAGGTGGCATGCCGGGCGTGCGCGAGTGGTTCCGCAACTATCCGTTCAGTTGCCTGGAGCAACGTACGTCAAAGTCCCTGGGTCTGGCCGATGCATCGGCATGGGATGCACTGATGGCGCAACTGCCGTCGTATCTCGATACCAACGGGCTGGCTTCCTACTTCCCGCTGCGCAGCGATGGGCAATCGGGCAGCGAGGTGCTGACCGCGTATCTGCTGACGATTGCCAACGAGGCGTCGCGTGCTGGCCTGCCAATGCGCATTCCCGATGCGCAGCGCGAGCAGATGGAGCGTGGACTGATCGCGTTCGTGGAAGGACGCATCACCCCGCCGCGCTGGGCGCCGGCTTCGGCATCGATGGATCTCGACGTGCGCAAGCTCGCCGCCATCGAAGCGTTGTCGCGTAGCGGCCGCGCACAGGCGCGCATGCTCGGCTCGATCCAGATCCTGCCTGACCAGTGGCCGACTGCGGCGCTGATCGACTGGCTCTCGATTCTCTCCCGCATGCAGGACGTTCCCGAGCGCGACAAGCGCATGGCCGATGCCACGCAACTGCTGCGTAGTCGCCTGACAGTGCAGGGCACGCGGCTGGTGTTCTCTACTGAACGCAGCGACAACTGGTGGTGGCTGATGCAGGGCGGCGATGTCAACGCGGCCAAGCTGCTGGCGCTGGCTTCCGAGCTGCCCACGTGGAAGGACGATGTACCGCAACTGGTGACGGGCCTGCTGGGCCGCCAGACGCGCGGTGCATGGATGACCACCACGGCCAATGCGTGGGGCGTGCTGGCGATCAAGCGTTACGCGCAGGTCTACGAGAAAACACCGGTGGCGGGCACGGCGCGCGCCACGCTCGGCGATGCCACGCGTACGTTCGACTGGAGCAAGGCGAAGCAGACCGAAGGCGTGGCCAGCGGCGCGGTGGATCTGCCGTGGCCGGCAACGTCCGCAGGCAACCCCGCACTCGGCGCGCTGCAGGTGGAGCAGCAGGGCACGGGCCGTCCGTGGGCCACGGTGCGCGCACTGGCGGCGGTGCCGCTGACCGAACCGGTCTCGGCGGGCTATCGTGTGCGCCGCACCGTGACACCGGTGGAGCAGGCGGTGGCGGGCAAGTGGTCGCGCGGCGATACGTACCGCGTGAAGCTCGATATCGATGCACAGTCCGACATGACGTGGGTGGTGGTCAGCGATCCGGTGCCCACTGGCGCCACGATCCTCGGCAGCGGCCTGGGCCGCGATTCCGTGATCGCCACGCGCGACGAGAAGAAGGCATGGTCCGACTTCACCGAGCGCACGACCGAGGCGTATCGCGAATACTTCAGCTATGTGCCGAAGGGCGCGCTGCAGGTGGAGTACACGGTGCGGCTGAACAATGTGGGCGAGTTTGCATTGCCGCCATCGCGTGTGGAAGCCATGTACGCGCCCGATGTCTTTGGCGAAACGCCTAACCAGAAGGTCGTTGTAGGAGCTGGCAAGTGACCTTCATCACCATGCGGATGCCCCCGCGCGTGCGTGAATGGTGGTTGGTCGGCACGCTGGCCGGCATCACCTATGGACTGCTGTTGTTCCAGGTCTCGCTGGATCTGCCGGCTGGCGCGCCGTTGACGGGCAGGATTGCCTATCAGCCGCTATGGAAGGCAGCGATGGCGTTGCTGCTGGCGCGCGCGGCGTGGTTCCATCAGCCGAAGCAGGAGCGGCGCTGGCTCGTCACGGCGCTGCTGTTCTCCGCACTTGGCGATCTGCTGCTGGCGCTACCGGGGCTGCGGATTTCGTTCCTGGGCGGACTCGGCGCGTTCCTGCTGGCGCATATGGCTTACCTCCGGATTTTCATTCCGCTGATCGAGGATCTGCGTCCGCATCGGCTGGTCGGTTGCGGCATCGTGCTCGGTGCTGCGGGTGCGATGCTGGGCCGGTTCTGGCCGAACCTTGGCGAACTGAAAGTGGCCGTGAGCGCCTATATCGTGATCGTCGCGATCATGGCGTGTTCGGCACTGATGGCGAGATTGCCCACGCCGCTGGCTGCGATCGGTGCGCTGTTCTTTGTGGCGTCCGACGCGATGATCGGCATGGCGAAGTTCCTGTCGCCATTCGATACCTACCAGCTCGGCATCTGGTGGACCTATGCGATTGCGCAGGTGTTGCTGGTGGCGGGCCTGGTATCGGGACCGCGCGAACGCAGCGTCTGCAGCGAGTGTGGCGAGCAAAGATGACATGCTGAAGTTGCGCCTCTGCTCTCGTATCCGCCTTGTGGCTGCGGCCTGCCTGCTGATGTCGGCGGTTACGGCCCACGCCGTACCTGGTTTCCGCGAGGTACGCGACAACTGGCGCAGCGCCGATATCGTCGTGACCGATCGGCATGGAGAAACCGTGGCGCGTGTGCGCGATGATTTCAAGGCACGGCGCGGTGACTGGGTGGCGCTTGCCGATACCTCGCCAGCGCTGCGTACGGCCATCGTGATGTCCGAGGACCGGCGCTTCTATGCGCACAGCGGCGTGGACTGGCAGGGCGTGGCCGCTGCGGTGTGGGCCAATCTGTGGAACACGCGCACGCGTGGTGCGTCCACGCTGACGATGCAACTGGCGGGCCTGCTCGACGAGGATCTGCGCACGGGGCGGGGCCGCAGCGTCGGGCAGAAGGTGGGGCAGGTTGTCAGTGCCTCGTCGCTGGAACGCGGCTGGCGCAAGGATCAGATTCTTGAAGCCTATCTGAATCTCGTGCCGTTTCGCGGCGAACTAGTTGGCTTGTCGGCGATGTCGCAGACGCTGTTCGGCAAGGCGCCGAGCGGACTCGATGCGCGGGAGTCGGCGGTGGCCGTGGCGCTCGTGCGCAGCCCCAATGCTTCCGCACAACAGGTATCGAAGCGCGCGTGCGGCATCCTGCGCGAGATGAAGCAGCCGCGCGAGTGCGACGGACTCGAAGGCTTCACGGCGCTGATGCTCGCGAAAGCGGTTAGCCTGCCTGGCGACGGCATGGCGACGCGGCGTGGCAATCTTGCGCCGCACCTGGCGCGTGCCGTGATCGCCCAATCCCGTGCGATGACACCGGCAGGCAACCCACTGCCACCGCGCATCGCCACCACGCTCGATGCCAACTTGCAGCGCGTGGCCGTGAACAGTCTCGACCGACATCTGCGTGAACTGTCGGGCCGCAATGTCGAGGACGGTGCGGTAGTCGTCATCGACAACGCCAGTGGCGACGTGCTCGCTTACGTGGGATCGTCGGGCGCGCTGTCGGCGGCGGCGCAGGTCGATCACGCGGCGGCGCTGCGGCAGGCGGGTTCCACGTTGAAGCCGTTCCTCTATGCGCAGGCCATCGAGGAGCGCAGGCTGACGGCGGCATCGTTGCTCGATGACCGGCCCGTCAATCTGCCCACAGGCGGCGGCCTCTACATTCCGCAGAACTACGATCATCGCTATGCGGGCTGGGTGAGCCTGCGCGCGGCGCTTGGTGCGTCATTGAACGTGCCGGCCGTGCGCACGCTCGTCATGGTCACGCCGCATCGCTTTCATCGCCGGCTTGTTGCGCTCGGTCTGCCGCTGACGCAGTCGGGCGATTACTACGGCTATAGCCTCGCGCTAGGTAGTGCCGATGTATCGCTGCTGTCGCTGACCAATGCCTATCGGAGCTTCGCGAATGCGGGGGCGTATTCGCCTGCGCGGATGACGTCCACTACGGTCGCTGCGCCGCGCACTGTGATGTCGCCAGCCTCGGCGTACGTGATTGGCGATGTGCTGTCGGATCGCCATGCGCGAGCGCGCACGTTCGGACTCGACAGTCCGCTGACCACGCGCTTCTGGACGGCGGTGAAGACCGGCACGAGCAAGGACATGCGCGACAACTGGGCGGTAGGCTGGTCGCAGCGCTACACCGTGGGCGTGTGGGTGGGCAATGCCAGCGGCGCGAGCATGCATGACGTGTCCGGTGTGTCGGGTGCGGCGCCGGTCTGGCACGAGGTCATGGAGGCCCTGCATGGCAGCACGCCGAGCCAGGCACCCACGATGCCTGCGGGCGTGGAGCGTGTGGCGCTGACGTTCGACGGCAATCTCGAACCGGCGCGCGAGGAAGTCTTCGTGACGGGGACGGCAGTCAGCCAGATCCGCGTGGGCTCCACGGGCAAGACGCAGAGCGCGCCAGCCATCGCAAGCCCCGCCGACGGCACGATCTTCGCGCTCGATCCGGATATTCCGCCTGCTGCGCAACGCGTCTGGTTCCATGCCGATGGTCTGACCGGTCAGACTGCGAATGCGGTGAGCTGGCGAATGGATGGCAAGCCCCTGGGCCGCGGCGGGCAGGTGGCATGGCTGCCGTGGCCGGGACGGCATCGTGTACAACTGGTGGATGCCGCAGGCAAGGTCGTTCATGACATCGGCATCGAGGTGCGCGGCGCCAGCGTGAAGGACGCTGGGCCGCAGAAGGTCTCTGCGCGGCGTTGAACCTGCCTGTCGCTGGTGTCGGCGACAATGCTCGCCTCCTGACGTGACCTGCAAGGCTTTCCGATGACCCATTCGTTCCAGCCGCTCGATGCCGCCGCCACGGCCGCCCGTCTGCCGTATCCCGAACTGGCGCAGGCCATCGCCGCCATGCTTGGCGAGTTGCGCGATGGCACGGCCATGGCGCCACCACGCATCGCGCTGCCCATTGGCGATGCACAGCACGGTGCTGGCACGCTGCTGGTGATGCCGGCGCGCAACCGCGACCTGGTGATGACCAAGAATATCACCGTGCATCCTGACAATCCAAAGCGCGGACTCGCAACGATCCTCGGCGAAGTGCTCGTCGCCAATGCCCATACCGGCGAGCGCATCGCCATGCTCGACGGACCCACGGTCACGGGTCGCCGCACCGCTGCGGTGTCATTGCTGGCCGCGCAACAATTCGCTCCGGTGCCGGACGGCGAACTGTTGATCGTCGGCGCTGGGGTGCAGGCCGAGACGCACCTCGAAGCCTTCGTCTCCGGACTGCAGGTGCGCAAGGTGTGGTTCCAGTCTCGGACACGGGCCAAAGCAGAGGCACTGGCCGACCATGCGCGCGAGCTAGGCGTGGAGGCGGAGGTGATCGACGAGGTGGCTGCAGTGCTGCCGCGCGTATCGATGGTGGTCACGGTGACATCGAGCCGTACCGCCGTGCTGCCCGATCTCGATAGCGGACTCTGGACGGACCGGCACTTCGTGGCGGGCGTCGGCGCTTTCCGCCCCGACATGTGCGAACTGCCCCCGCAGCTCTGCCATGCCGCCGCAGCCAGTGGCCGTCTGCTGGCCGACACCCTGTTCGGGATCGAGGACGAAGCCGGGGATCTGTTGCAGGCCGGTATCGACTGGAACGACGTGCAGCCCTTCCAGACTGCGATTCTGCAGGGCGAGGCGCTGCGGACGAAGGCCGGCAGCCCGCTGGTGTTCAAGAGCGTGGGCTATGCGCTGTGGGACCTCGCCGCGTGCGTGCTGGCCAGCGCCGTTGACTCGTCAAAATAGCCATGTTGTGGGTAATGTTTCTCAGTTTTGAAACAGAACCGTTGCGCTGACGCGTCGCTTTCTTTCGGAAAACTCCTAATTGGTCACCCGCTGTTTTGGGTTAACCCTGCCTTTAGGGCATTTCTTCTATGATCCCGTTCCGTGTTTGAAACAGGCTGCGCGGGCCGCGCAGGATAATGCGACCCAGCAGTGGTTGTATTCAAAGAGGATGGAGCAAGAGGAACAATGAAAAAGATCTATAAGAAGATGCTGGTGGCAGGCGCCGCCATGGCACTGGCTGGCGTCGCACAGGCCCAGTCCGCGGGCAGTAACATCGTCAGCTTCGGCTGGATGCGGGTGATGCCCCAGGGGCATTCCGAATTTCTGACCATCGATTCCGTCGCCGGTCGCCCGACGGGTGGTCTGCAGCGCCAGAACACCGGTGCCACGATCGATTCGGCCGATACGCTGGGCCTGACGATGTCGCATTTCTTCACCGACAACATCTCGGCCGAGTTTGTGCTGGGTGTGCCGCCGAAGCATGACGTGAGCGGTGACCGTGGCTACGAGAAGTACGGCAAGCTCGGCACGGTGCGCCAGTGGAGCCCGGCCATCGTGGCGAAGTGGCACTTCTTCGATGCCAAGACGAAATTCCGCCCGTACGTCGGTATCGGTGTGAACTACACGTGGTTCACGGGCGAGACCGTGACGAACCAGAGTTTTGTTCAGGGCGAATTCGGCCCGGGTTCGACAATGGCCGCCACGGCCAAGTCGTCCTGGAATCCGGTGTTCAACATCGGTGCCAGCTACGCTGTCACGGATAACTGGTTCGTGGGTCTGTCGGTGTCGTATGTGCCGATCTCCACGACGGCTAACTTCACGACCACGCTGGCCAACGGCGCCAAGGTCGAGTCGCACACGAAGATCAAGATCGACCCGATCGTGACCTTCCTGAACGTCGGCTACCGCTTCTGATCCCCTGCGGGGACCAGCAGTGAAGAAGGGCACCCCTCGGGGTGCCCTTTGTACGTTATGCGGCGCTCTTAACCGGATAGCCCGCACCTTCGATCGCCTGCTGCAGTGCCGATCGGTCTGCGGCGGACTCTACCTTGACCGCCTGCGTGGGCACATCGGCGCTGACCTGTGCAGCCGGGTCCACCGCGTGCACGGCCTTGGTGATGGCGCTCACGCAATGGCCGCAGGACATGCCTTCTACCTGGAACTGGATCATGGAAACTCCTTGAAATGGGGAGGAAAGAAACGATCTCGGACTGGAGTATGAACCTTCCCATCGTGGGAAGCGCAAGGGGAAGATAAGGGACAGCGCAACGCGGGCGTGCATTGCGTGAAAACCTTGACCTTCCAATGGTGGTAAGGTCCACAGTGCCTGTATTGCCGATGCCCTGAGTCCGCTTCCATGACCACGCCAGCTTCCTCCCTGAACCCCTCCGAATGGCGCCTTCCCGTGGAAGGCATGACTTGCGCGTCATGCGTGCGGCGCGTGGAAAACGCTTTGGCCAAGGTGCCGGGTGTGCGCGACGTGGCCGTGAACCTCGCCACGGAGCAGGCCACCCTCCAGGCCGACAACGGTGCGGCGCTGGCTGCGGCGGCGCAAGCCGTGAGCGCGGCCGGCTACGAAGTGCCGCATGACGAGATCGCACTCGATATCGCCGACATGACCTGCGCATCGTGCGTAGGCCGCGTAGAACGCGCGCTGCGCGCCGTGCCGGGGGTGGTCGATGCCCAGGTGAACCTGGCGACGGAACGCGCCACGGTGACCGTGCTGCGCGGTGCTGCCGATGCCGCGACGCTGGCCGAGGCCGTGACGCTCGCAGGTTATGGCGCCCAGCCCGTGGTGGAAACCATCGCAGCACCGGGTACGGCTACGGCGCGAGCCGACTTCTGGTCGGGCCCATGGCCGGTGGCGATCTCTGCCGCATTGTCGTTGCCGCTGGTGGCACCGATGGTGCTCGAATGGTTCGGCATCCACGCGATGCTGCCCGGTTGGTTCCAGTGGCTGCTGGCCACGCCGGTGCAGTTCGTGTTCGGCTGGCGCTTCTACAAGGCCGGCTACAAGGCGGTGCGCGCCGGGGCCGGCAACATGGATCTGCTCGTGGCGCTGGGTACATCGGCTGCCTATGGACTCTCCCTCTGGCAGATGTTCACGGCGGGCGACACCATGCCGCATCTCTATTTTGAGAGCGCGGCAGTGGTCATCACGCTGGTGCGGCTCGGCAAGTGGCTGGAGACGCGCGCCAAGCGCCAGACCGCCGAGGCAATCCGCGCGCTGGCTGCGCTGCGTCCCGACACAGCGCAGGTCCGCCGCAACGGCGTGGAGCAGACCGTGCCGCTGGCGCAGGTACGCGTGGGCGACGATATCGTGGTGCGGCCCGGTGAACGGATTCCCGTCGATGCGGAAGTGATCGAAGGCAGCAGCCACGTCGATGAATCGATGCTGACCGGCGAGCCGGTGCCCGTCGTCCGGCAGACCGGAGATCGGCTCACAGGCGGCGCCATCAACCAGGACGGGCTGCTGGTAGCGCGTACCGTGGCCGTGGGCGCGGAGACCGTACTCGCGAAGATCATCCGCATGGTGGAGCATGCGCAGGCCGCCAAGGCGCCGATCCAGCGACTCGTCGATCGCGTCAGCGCGGTCTTCGTGCCCGTGGTGCTTGGCATCGCCCTGGCCACGTTGCTCGGGTGGGGACTGGTGGCGCATGACTGGAGCACCGCGCTGCTCAACGCGGTGGCCGTGCTCGTCATCGCGTGCCCTTGCGCGCTGGGTCTGGCCACGCCAACCGCGATCATGGCGGGCACCGGCGCGGGTGCGCGCGCAGGCATTCTGATCAAGGATGCGGAGGCGCTGGAACTCGCGCATCGCGTGTCCGTGGTGGCCTTCGACAAGACGGGCACGCTGACCGTCGGCAAGCCCGAGGTTGTGGCGCTGCATGCTGTGGATGGCGATGACGCGGTCGTACTCGCGAAGCTCGCCGCGCTGCAGAGCGGTAGCGAACATCCGCTGGCGCGTGCGGTGATGGCGATGGCCAGTACGCGCGGCATTGCGGTGCCTGTTGCCACCGATGTGCACGCGTTGCCGGGACGTGGCATCGCAGGCGTGGTCGATGGACAAGCACTTCAGCTCGGCAGCGAAGGGCTGCGTGTGTCGCTACACGCAGACGCGGGTGCGCTCGGTGCGCAAGCGGATCGATTGCGCGATCAAGGTCGCACGGTGTCGTGGCTGATCGACGTGGCGGCATCGCGCGTGCTCGGACTCGTGGCATTCGGCGATGCTGTAAAGCCCGGTGCTGCAGCGGCCATCGCACGATTGCGCGATGCAGGCATTCGCACCGTCATGCTCACGGGCGACAACGCCGGCGCTGCGGCGCGTGTGGGCGAGTTGCTCGGACTCGATGAAGTACAGGCCGAAGTGCTGCCGCAGGACAAGGCCGCGCGTGTGGCGGCACTCAAGCAAGGCGGCGCCGTGGTGGCGATGGTCGGTGACGGCATCAACGATGCCCCCGCGCTGGCCGCTGCCGATGTCGGTGTGGCAATGTCCACGGGCACCGATGTCGCGATGCATGCAGCCGGTATCACGGTGATGCGTGGCGACCCGTCGCTGGTGGCCGATGCACTGTCGCTTTCGCATCGCACCGTACGCAAGATCCGTCAGAACCTGTTCTGGGCTTTCGTCTATAACGTGGTGGGCATTCCGCTGGCTGCGGCGGGGCTGCTGAATCCCGTGGTGGCAGGCGCGGCGATGGCGTTCTCAAGCGTCAGTGTGGTGGGCAACGCGCTGCTGCTGCGCCGCTGGCATCCGGAGATCGACAAGGAGACATCGCGATGAATATTGGCGAAGCCGCGCAGGCATCCGGCGTGTCGGCGAAGATGATCCGGCACTATGAGTCTATCGGCCTGGTCGATGCGCCGCCGCGTAGCGATGGCGGGTATCGCCGCTACGACGAACGCGCCGTGCACACCTTGCGCTTCGTGCGCCGCGCCCGTAATCTCGGCTTCTCGCTCGACGAGATCCGCGGACTGCTATCGCTCTGGCACGATCGCGGACGGGCCAGCGCCGATGTGAAAGCGCTGACGTTGAAGCACGTGGCGGATCTCGAAGTCAGGATCTCCGAGCTGGCTGCGATGCGGGATACGTTGAAGTCTTTGGCGGAAGCGTGTTCCGGTGATGACAGGCCGGATTGTCCGATTTTGTCGGATATGGAAAGGGCGGGGTGTCATGGGTAGGGAAGGTTGAGTATCTCTCGCTATTGGTTTTCTCCCCTCTCCCGCCTTGCGGGAGAGGGGCGGGGGAGAGGGCAAGCGGTTCAAATTTCGAGGTGGTAGGCAAGCAGAACCTCCAGCCCTCTCCCCCAACCCCTCTCCCACTGCGCGGGAGAGGGGCGCAAAACAAAAGATCAAAAAACAATTCGGGAGACCCACGCATGACCGCCACCCAATCCCATCAGCGCATGCGCGACGGCACCGAGTTGCTCATCCGCACCTGGCTTCCCGCTACCGCAGAACCTCTTGGCACCGTCCTGCTTGTCCACGGCCTGGCCGAACACAGCGGGCGCTACGAACACGTCGCCGCTGCGCTATGCGCAAGAGGCTTGCGCGTACGTGCCTACGACCACCGTGGGCACGGTGCCAGTGGCGGTCCGCGCATGGTGGTCCCCGGCCCCACGGCCTACGTCGATGACCTGGCAGAAATCTACGATGCCGCCGAGCGCCAGTGGCATGAGCTGCCGATGGTGCTCGGCCACAGCATGGGTGGACTCGTCGCGGCGCAGTTCGCCACGGCGCGTGTGCGCCCGATTCGTGCGCTGATCCTCTCGTCACCCGCGCTCGCACTGAAGCTGTCAAACACCATGCTGACGCTGCAGCGTGTGCTGCTGGCACTGGCGCCGCGTATGCGCGTGCCGAATCCCATCGATGCACGCATGCTGTCGCATGACGCCGAAGTCGTCCGCGACTACCGTAACGATCCGCTTGTGCAGGGCACCATCAGCGCCAGTGTGCTCGAATCGTTCCTGCGCGGCATGGCGCAGGCGCAGGGCGATGCAGGGCGGCTCGAAGTCCCCACGCTGATGCTCGTCGGCGGCGCGGACACCATTGTCGATCCGCAGGGCAGCCGCACGTTCTTCGACGGCATTCCGGAAGGGGTTGCGGAGATGCACTGGTTCGATACCGGCTACCACGAGATCTTCAACGAGACGCAGCCGTTGCGTGGCGAGGTATTCGCCGCATTGGACGAATGGCTGGGCCGCCACCTGGAGGTTCCGGTAAAGCCCTGACGCCCGCGCGGTGAAAGTCGTGCGATGATCTCCGGCATTCCGACAATGACAGCCACGGCCCTCAGGGCCTGCAAGGATGCAAGGGGACATGGAGACGTACGACTACATCATCGTGGGGGCCGGTTCCGCCGGCTGCGTGCTGGCCAACCGCCTGACGCAGGACCCCGGCGTGAAGGTGCTGCTGCTCGAAGCAGGCGGCAAGGATGACTATCACTGGATCCATATTCCGGTCGGCTATCTCTACTGCATCGGCAATCCACGTACAGACTGGCTGTATCGCACGGCGGAAGAGGCGGGCCTGAACGGCCGGTCGCTGGGCTATCCGCGCGGGCGTGTGCTGGGCGGCTCCTCGTCGATCAACGGCATGATCTACATGCGCGGCCAGCGCGAGGACTACGACGCATGGGCCAGCCTCACCGGCGATGACGGCTGGCGCTGGGAGAACGTGCTCCCGCTGTTCAAGCGCAGCGAGGATCATCATCGGGGGGCCAACGAATTCCATGGCGCGGGTGGTGAATGGCGCGTGGAGGGGCAACGGCTGCACTGGGACATCCTCGAACGATTCATCGATGCCGCCGAGCAGGCGGGCATTCCGCGCACCGACGATTTCAATCGCGGTGACAACTTCGGCGTGGGCTATTTCGAGGTGAACCAGCGTCGCGGCATCCGCTGGAACACGGCCAAGGCATTCCTGCGCAAGGCATCCGAGCGGCCCAACCTGACCATCGTGACCGGCGCGCAGGTCAGTGCGCTGACGTTCGATACACCCGATGGCCGTCGCTGCACAGGCGTTCAATACCTGGGCGGTGGCAAGCCAGCGGAGGCGCAAGCGACCGAGGAAGTGATCCTGGCCGCTGGGGCCGTGAATTCGCCGCAACTGCTGGAGTTGTCCGGCATCGGCCAGCCGGAGCGCCTGCAGGCGCTGGGCATCCGCGTGCGCCATGCCTTGCCGGGCGTGGGCGAGAACCTGCAGGATCACCTGCAACTGCGCACGGTCATCAAGGTGGATGGCGTGCGCACGCTCAACACGCAGGCGTCGAAGTGGTGGGGCAAGCTCGGCATCGGCCTGCAATATGCCTTCAACCAGAGCGGGCCGATGAGCATGGCGCCGTCGCAATTGGGCGCGTTCGCGCGCAGCGACGACAGCCAGGCGCGCGCCAATGTGGAGTACCACGTGCAGCCGCTGTCGCTCGACAAGTTCGGTGATCCGCTGCATGCCTTCAACGCCTTCACCGCGAGCGTGTGTAACCTGCGTCCCACGTCGCGCGGTAGCGTGCATATCGAGGACGCCGATTTCCGGCGCGCACCGCGCATCGCACCCAACTATCTCTCCACCGACGAGGATCGCAAGGTGGCGGCCGATTCGATCCGGCTCACGCGCCGCATCGTGGCATCGCCCGCGCTGGCGCCTTACAAGCCGCAGGAGTGGCTGCCCGGTCCCGCGTTCCAGACCGACGAGCAATTGGCCGAAGCCGCTGGCGCCATCGGCACGACGATCTTCCATCCAGTGGGTACGTGCCGCATGGGCGCCGCCGATGATGCGGACGCCGTGGTGGATAACCGGCTCCGCGTGCGCGGTATTGCGGGGCTGCGCGTGGTCGATGCCTCCGTCATGCCGCTCATCACATCGGGCAACACCAACTCCCCGACGATCATGATCGCGGAGCGTGCCAGCGAGATGATTCGCGCGGATCGCAAGGCGCGTGCGAGCGGCGCAGCAATTTCGCCGGAAATCGTCACCCCGGTTTCGGCGTAGCCGCCCTATAAGGGTCTTCCACGATACACGGCGTCGTATGGGCGGCAGCCCCGCATGCGGCGTCGGTACAGGGCCGCACGTCGCCTATGCGCCACGTGGCGAATGTATTACGCCTAGTGCAAACCCCGATGTTTTGCGACGCAGCAGGCGCACACAATAGTTGCCGGTATACGGTGCCTGAGTCTTCACTTGGCGCATCGTTATCTACGGCAGCCGCGCCGTTCATCACAACCACTACAACGCGGCAAATATGGCGACAGCGCCGGAGTTCGAACCATTGTCAGTTGCCGGGCACAACCCGGCATCGCAGCAAGAGGGCGGGCAGGAGACTATGACTCAGGAAATCATCCTGGAAACAAAGAACCTCACGAAGGAATTCAAGGGGTTCACCGCAGTGAGCGACGTCAATCTGCGCGTACGTCGCGGCTCGATCCATGCATTGATCGGGCCGAACGGCGCAGGCAAGACCACCTGCTTCAACCTGCTCACCAAGTTCCTGGAGCCCACCACGGGCACCATCCTTTTCAACGGCATCGACATCACGCGCGAGAAGCCCGCACAGATTGCGCGGCGCGGCGTGATTCGCTCGTTCCAGATTTCCGCCGTGTTCCCGCACCTGACCGTGCGCGAGAACGTGCGCATCGGGTTGCAGCGTCAACTCGGCACCGCGTTCCAGTTCTGGCGCAGCGAGCGTTCGCTCGATGTGCTCGATGCACGTGCGATGGACTTGCTCGATCAGGTCGGTCTCACCGAATTCGCGGAGACCGTCACCGTCAACCTGCCTTACGGCCGCAAGCGCGCGCTGGAGATCGCTACCACGCTGGCGATGGAACCCGAGCTGATGCTGCTCGACGAGCCGACGCAGGGCATGGGCCACGAGGACGTGGATCGCGTGACGCAGCTGATCAAGAAGGTATCGGCTGGCCGCACCATCCTGATGGTGGAGCACAACATGAACGTGGTCTCGTCGATTGCCGACAAGATCACGGTGCTACAGCGTGGCGCGATTCTGGCCGAAGGTCCGTACGCCGAAGTGTCGAAGGACCCGCGCGTGATGGAAGCCTACATGGGCACCGCCGACGCCGAACTGCAGGGAGCGCACTGATATGTCCACGAACGCATCCAACGTTCCCGCGCTTGAGATCAAGGACCTGCACGCCTGGTACGGCGAATCGCACATCCTGCATGGTGTGGACCTCACTGTGAATCGTGGCGAAGTGGTAACGCTGCTGGGCCGCAATGGCGCAGGCCGTACCACCACCATGCGCGCGATCATGGGCCTGACCGGCGCACGCAAGGGATCGATCAAGGTCGATGGCAAGGAAACCATCAACTTGCCCACGCACAAGATTGCGCACTACGGCATTGGCTACTGCCCCGAAGAGCGCGCGATCTTCTCGTCGCTCTCGTGCGAAGAGAACCTGCTGCTGCCGCCGGTGCTGAAAGGTTCCAGCCAGGGCATGAGCGAGGCCGAGATCTACGAGATGTTCCCGAACCTGAAGGAACGCAAGCAGAGCCAGGGCACGCGTCTTTCTGGCGGCGAGCAACAGATGCTGGCCGTCGGCCGCATCCTGCGCACCGGCGCAAACCTGCTGCTGCTCGATGAAATCTCGGAAGGGCTGGCACCGGTCATCGTGCAGGCACTGGCGCGCATGATCCTGATGCTCAAGAAGAAGGGCTACACGGTGGTGATGGTGGAGCAGAACTTCCGTTTTGCCGCGCCGCTGGCAGACCGCTTCTACGTGATGGAGCACGGCACCATTGTCGAGCGCTTTGCGGCCAACGAACTGCAGGCCAAGATGCCGGTGCTCAATGAACTGCTTGGGGTCTGATTCGCAACACCGCCCGGTGAAGCGATCGCACTTTTAGTCGCACTGTCGACGACATGCAGCAATGGATGGCGTGAGCGCGCCGCCACAACTCAGGAGACAAAACATGAAGATGACCCAGCTGGCTGTCGCAGTGACGGCAACTGTCTTTGGTGCGTTTGCAGGGGGCGCTTCGGCGCAGGTAACGAATGACACGGTGAAGATTGGCTACATCACCGACCTGTCGGGCCTGTACGCCGACATCGACGGCCCCGGTGGTCTCGAAGCGGTCAAGATGGCCATCGAGGATCACGGTGGCAAGGTGCTCGGCAAGCCGATCGAACTGGTCTCCGCCGATCACCAGAACAAGGCCGACATCGCTGCGTCCAAGGCGCGCGAGTGGATGGACCAGCAGGGCCTGGACATGCTGCTGGGCGGCACCAACTCGGCCACCGCACTGGCCATGAACAAGGTGGCGCAGGAGAAGAAGCGCGTCTACATCAACATCGGCGCGGGCACGGCTCGCCTGACCAACGAAGAGTGCTCGCCGTACACGGTGCACTACGCGTACGACACGGTGGCGCTGGCCAAGGGCACCGGCAGCGCGGTGGTGAAGCAGGGCGGCAAGAAGTGGTTCTTCCTGACCGCTGACTACGCGTTCGGCCACTCGCTCGAAACCGACACCGCCGCCGTGGTCAAGGCCAATGGCGGCACGGTGGTGGGCCAGGTGCGCCACCCGCTGTCGGCATCTGACTTCTCGTCGTTCCTGTTGCAGGCGCAAGCCTCGAAGGCCGACATCCTGGGCCTGGCGAATGCCGGCGGCGACACGATCAACTCGATCAAGGCGGCCAAGGAATTCGGCATCACCAAGACGATGAAGATCGCCGGTCTGCTCATGTTCATCAACGACGTGCACAGCCTGGGCCTGAAGAACACCGAGGGCCTGCTGATGACCGACAGCTGGTACTGGGACATGAACGACGACACGCGCAAGTTCGCGAATCGCTTCTTCGGCAAGATGAAGAAGATGCCGAGCAGCTTGCAGGCCGCCGACTACTCCGCCGTCAGCAACTACCTGAAGGCCGTGGAAGCCGCCAAGACCGACGACGCAGACAAGGTCATGGCCCAACTCAAGTCGATGAAGCTCTCCGACTTCTACAGCAAGGGTCAGATCCGTGGCGATGGCCGCTACGTGCACGACATGTACCTGATGCAGGTGAAGGCACCGGCCGATTCGAAGAAGCCGTGGGACTACCTGAAGGTTGCCGCAACGATCCCGGGTGACCAGGCCTTCACGACGGTGGCCGAATCGAAGTGCGCGATGTTGAAGAAGTAAGGCAGCAAGCGAACCGCGATGGTTTGCTCCCCTCTCCCGCGCGACGGGAGAGGGGCAGGGGGAGAGGGCCAGCGTCACAAACGCCGATGGCGGCAATTTGAACCGCCGGCCCGCTTCCCCAACCCCTCCCCACTCAGTGGAAGAGGGGAGACACCAACAGGCAATCGACGTCCATGGATATCTTTGGAATCCCACTACCCGCCATGTTGTCCCAGCTGCTGCTGGGGCTGGTCAATGGCGCTTTCTACGCGATGCTGAGCCTGGGGCTGGCCGTCATTTTTGGCCTGCTCAACGTGATCAACTTCGCGCACGGTGCACTGTTCATGCTCGGGGCGGTGCTCGCCTGGGCGGGGATGGAATACGCCGGACTCAATTACTGGGTGATGCTGCTGCTCTCGCCGCTGGTTGTGGGCGTGGTGGGTATCGTCATCGAGAAGACGATGCTGCGCTGGATCTACAAGCTCGATCACATCTACGGCCTGCTGCTCACGCTGGGTATCACGCTGGTGATCGAAGGTGTGTTCCGCTCGATCTACGGTGTCTCGGGCCTGCCGTACTCGCCGCCCGACGCGCTGCAGGGTGCCACGGACCTGGGCTTCATGATCCTGCCGAACTATCGCGCGTGGGTCGTGGTGGCGTCGATCGTGGTGTGCCTGGCCACGTGGTTCGTCATCGAGAAGACCAAGCTCGGCGCCTACCTGCGCGCCGGCACCGAGAACCCCAAGATGGTGGAGGCGTTCGGTGTGAACGTGCCGTTGATGGTGACGCTGACCTACGGCTTCGGGGTGGCGCTGGCCGCGTTTGCCGGCGTGCTGGCCGCACCCGTGATCCAGGTCTCCCCGCTGATGGGCCAGAACCTGATCATCGTGGTGTTCGCGGTGGTGGTGATCGGCGGCATGGGTTCGATCATGGGATCGATCCTCACGGGCCTGGGGCTCGGGGTGGTCGAAGGGCTGACCAAGGTGTTTTATCCTGAAGCATCGGCAACGGTGGTGTTCGTCATCATGGTGATCGTGCTGATGCTGCGCCCGGCCGGGCTGTTCGGGAGGGAAAAGTGATGAGCGGACCGACGGGACAAACTGCCGTGGCAGTGGAAGCAAAGGGATTCAAGGAAGGCACGGGCATGCAGAAGAAGGTGCTGTACGGCCTGCTGCTGCTCGGGCTGATCGTGGCACCGCTGGCCGGTGCCTATCCGGTGTTCGTGCTCAAGGTGCTGTGCTTCGCGCTGTTCGCGTGCGCCTTCAACCTGCTGATCGGCTTCACGGGTCTGCTCTCGTTCGGCCACGCTGCCTTCTTCGGCGGCGCGGGCTACGCGGCAGGACACGCGATGAAGGTCTGGGGCGTGACGCCGGAGCTGGGATTGCTGTTTGGCACGCTGTCGGGCGCGGCCATCGGATACGTGGTGGGGTCGCTGGCCATTCGTCGGCAGGGCATCTACTTCTCGATGATCACGCTGGCGCTGGCGCAGATGCTGTTCTTCTTCTTCCTCCAGGCGAAATTCACGGGAGGCGAAGACGGGCTGCAGGGCATTCCGCGCGGCAAGCTGTTTGGCGTGCTGTCGCTGGCCGATGACATGACGCTGTACTACGTGGCGCTGGTCATCGTGGTGCTCGCCTTTGCGCTGATCGTGCGCACGGTGCATTCGCCGTTCGGGCAGATCCTCAAGGCCATCCGCGAGAACGAGCCGCGTGCGATCTCGCTCGGCTACGACGTGGACCGCTTCAAGCTGCTGGCCTTCGTGATCTCGGCCGCGCTGTCGGGGCTGGCCGGTTCGATCAAGGCGCTGGTGCTGGGCTTCGGCACGCTGACCGATGTGCACTGGTCGATGTCGGGCTCGGTGATCCTGATGACGCTGGTGGGCGGCCTGGGTACGCTGTCGGGTCCGCTGGTCGGCGCGTTCGTGATCGTGGCGCTGGAGAACAAGCTTGGCGATATCGGTACCTTCCTGGCAAACGTGACCGGCATCGGCTGGTTCAACGGACTGGGCGAATCGGTGACGATGGTGACGGGCGTCATCTTTGTGATCTGCGTGCTGACGTTCCGCCGAGGCATCATGGGCGAACTGATTGCGCTCACGAGCCGCAAGAAGTAGCAAGGCTCCGGAGTGGAGATCGGGCGACATGCCCGATTTTGGGGCTAGGGTTATTGCTGACTTGTTTCATACGCACCGGTTCGTTACATTGCATATACGGTTTTCGCAGGTTACTTGGAGGCGGAAGCGAGGAGACGACAGGCGCGCACCCGGTGTCGGGTAGCAGCAGCCAAATAGATAAAAAGGCGTTGTTGGGTGATCCCCGGCAACGCCTTTTTCATTTTTGGCGTTCAAAAACCCGTCGGAAGTCGATCGAAATCGTCTGTCCGAGATCATGTGTCCGCCGCGTGCAGGTGTGCCAGGCGCAGCCCATGCATCTCCGGCATGACCGCCCGCCAGCCCCCATGCGACAATGCCGGCCTGCTTCCTGGCCTGCCATGTCCGATCCCTCCGCATCCCCTGATTTTCCCGATAAGCTCCCCGCGCAGCACTGGGTACGCCCCGGCGTGGGCGCTGACGCATCGGCTATCGACATGTGGCTGGCGACCCGTGCGCCGCTGACGGTTCCCGAAGCCCGCGCGCGGCGGCTCTCGCTCGACGCATTGCTCGCGCAGGGTGGGCAGGGAATATGTCTGCTTGGCGGCACTGATGTGGTGCAAGACACTTTCGATTGCCTGCTGCCGGTCTCGCTGGTCCACAGCCTGTCGGTGGGCGGAGTGGGTGGACGCGTGGCCATGGTCGCCGAGTGGTGGGCTCCCGCCATGGCGGCGGACGCCTGGCTGGCGGCCTGCCTGGCCGAACTCGCTGATTGGTGCCGTGCGCATGGCATCCGAGCCATCGCCGTAGCACCGGGACTCACCAGCGATGCCACGCGGCCCGCTGAAGGCTTCGGACCGGATGCCTCGGGGATGTGGGTACGCAACCTCGTGCCGACGGCAAAACGGCTCGGCTAGAGCGCGTTCTTCTTTACCCAACTACTCTCTGACGGTTTCACGATGGAGTTTGCTTTTCTGGCCGTGGCTGCCTTCCTGGCCGGCCTGATCGATGCCGTGGCGGGCGGCGGTGGTCTCGTGCAGGTGCCGGCGCTGTTTTCCATGTATCCGAACATGCCGCCGGCCACGCTGATCGGTACCACCAAGGTGGCCTCGATGGCCGGTACGTTCAACGCCACGATGCGTTACGCGCGCCGGGTGAAGATCTACTGGGGTGCCACAGGCCCTGCGTTGATCGCCGCGTTCATCTTTGCGATGGCCGGTGCATGGACGCTCACGATGATTCCCGCCGAGCCGTTGCGCCGCGCATTGCCATTCGTGCTGCTCGTCTTGCTGGCCTATACGGTGGCGAAGAAGGATCTCGGCACGGAGCATGCGCCGTCACTGACAGGTGGACGCGAGCGTCTGGCGGCATTGCTCACGGGCGCTGCAATCGGCTTCTACGATGGCGTGTTCGGCCCCGGCACCGGCAGCTTCCTGATGATCATCTTCGTACGCGTGTTCGGGTACGACTTCCTGCATGCCTCGGCATCGTCGAAGGTGGTCAACCTCGCCACGAATCTGGCAGCATTGCTGCTGCTGGCGTCAAAGGGCCACGTGTGGTGGCAGCTCGGCATTATCATGGCGATTGCCAACGTGGCGGGCAGTCAGGTGGGCAGCAAGCTGGCGCTGCGCCACGGCAGCCGCTTCGTGCGCAAGGTCTTCATCGTGGTGGTCAGCGCACTGATCTTCAAGACGGCCTACGACGCGTTCCTGCGTTAAGAAGACCTGTCTCCGAACCCTTGGTGTTGCGCCCGTGCTGCTGCGGGTTAATCCCGCTTTTCGACGCAAATCGCTGTGTTAGACTCGATTCGCATTCCCGACCGCGCGGTCGGGGAATGACACTGCGCCATCCGGGGTAACACGCGCAGGACGGGAAAACACGGGACGAGACTATGTTCCGGCATACGGATGCCAGCGCTGCATCCGACAAAAGAGCCCGTGCGCAAGCAAGCAGGGCCGCTACAAAAACTGAGGGCATCCGCCGGCCGGAAGCCGACGGATGCCTTTTTCCGTTTTGGAACAGAAGGAGACATGCAATGACGTTCAAGCGCGCCAGCTTGCTGGCTCTTGCCGCCGCCAGCCTCTTTGCAGGCACGGCCAGCGCCCAGGTGAAGGTCGGGGTCACGGTATCGGCCACGGGGCCGGCCGCATCGCTCGGCATCCCGGAGAAGAACACGTTCACGCTGCTGCCGAAGGAAATCGCGGGCAAGAAGATCGAGTACATCGTGCTCGACGATGCCACGGACACGACCACGGCGGTCAAGAACACGCGCAAGCTGATCAGCGAGGACAAGGTGGACGTGGTGGTGGGTTCCACCGTCACGCCGAACTCGCTGGCGATGGTGGACATTGCGGCCGAGAGCGAAACGCCGATGATCTCGATGGCCGCCTCGGCCCGCATCATCGAGCCGATGGATGCCAAGCGCGCGTGGGTCTTCAAGACGCCGCAGAATGACTCCCACATGGCAACGGCTATCGCCGAGGACATGACGAACAACAACGTGAAGACGGTGGCGTTCATCGGCTTTGCGGATGCCTACGGCGAAAGCTGGGCGCAAGAATTCGCCAAGGTGGCGGAGATGCGCAAGATCAAGGTGGTGGCCAACGAACGCTTTGCGCGCACTGACAACTCGGTGACGGGCCAGGTACTCAAGCTGATGGGCGCCAATGCCGATGCCGTGCTGATCGCGGGTTCGGGCACACCCGCAGCGCTGCCCGCCAAGGCGCTCAAGGAGCGTGGGTTCAAGGGCCGTATCTACCAGACCCACGGTGTAGCCAACCCCGACTTCCTGCGCGTCTGCGGCAAGGATTGCGAAGGCACGCTGCTGCCCGCTGGTCCGCTGCTCGTGGCCGAGCAACTGCCCGACAGCAATCCGGTGAAGAAGCCGGCCATGACCTACAAGACCGCCTACGAGAAGGCATTCGGCGGACAGGTGTCCACGTTCGGCGGCCATGCATGGGATGCGGGCCTGCTGCTGCAGAACGCGATTCCCGAAGCGCTCAAGAAGGGCCAGCCCGGCACGAAGGAATTCCGCAAGGCACTGCGCGATGCACTGGAGCAAACCAGGAATCTGCCCGTCTCGCACGGCATCATCAACATGAGCTCCACCGACCACCTCGGCATGGACCAGCGCGCACGCGTGATGGTGCAGATCGTCGACGGCAAGTGGAAGCTGCAGAAGTAAGCCGGCGAACCAGACGTCTGGCAGGAGCACGCGCGGGGTAGGCGCAGCAACGGGGGCGCATGGACAACCATGCGCCCTTTTTTTCTCTTGCCTCGCTGAATTCACAGTATTCATGCGTGACGGCCGCTATGCTGACGGCGCGGATCCACGTAGATTCACGGCATATAAACACCCACGAAAAACGGGGAGACAATGGACCTTTCGATTGCGGCCATTCTGGCGCAGGACGGCATCACCTCGGGCGCGATCTACGCGCTGCTGGCACTGGCACTGGTGCTGGTGTTCTCGGTGACGCGCGTCATCTTCATTCCCCAGGGCGAGTTCGTCGCCTACGGTGCCCTGACGCTTGCTGCGATACAGGCCGGCCACGCACCGCAGACCACATGGCTGTTGCTGGCGATGGGCGTGCTCACGTTCATCTACGAGTGCGTGACCGTGATGCGTAGCCCCGACCTGCGCGCTACCGCCGTGCGTCGTATCGCGATCCTCGCAGGCAAGTACGTGCTTTTCCCCGCAGCCGTGCATCTGCTCGTGCAGCAGTACAGCAGCCAGTCATTGCCGATGGCCGCGCAGGTTGCGCTCACGCTGCTGATCGTGATTCCGCTCGGACCCATGCTGTATCGGCTGGCCTATCAACCGTTGGCGGAAGCCAGCACACTGGTGCTGCTGATTGTCTCGGTGGGTGTGCACTTTGCGCTGGTGGGATTGGGTCTCGTGATGTTCGGTGCCGAAGGCTCGCGCACGACGCCGTTCTCGGATGCACGCTTTGAAGTGGGCACGCTCACGGTCTCTGGACAGAGTCTCTGGGTAGTGGCCGTGTCAGGCGCATTGATCGCCGCGCTGTATTTCTATTTCGAGCGCACGCTGCAGGGCAAGGCACTGCGTGCTACCGCCGTGAACCGTCTCGGCGCGCGTCTCGTCGGTATCGGCACCACGCAGGCGGGGCGGCTGTCATTCACGCTGGCCGCAGCGATGGGTGCGCTGTGCGGCGTGCTGATCGCGCCGCTCACTACTGTGTATTACGAATCGGGCTTTCTGGTGGGCCTGAAAGGCTTCGTCGGCGCCATCGTCGGCGGGCTGGCGAGTTATCCCGTGGCGGCGCTGGGCGCGCTGCTTGTGGGGCTGCTCGAATCCTACTCGTCGTTCTGGGCGAGTGCGTTCAAGGAGGTCATCGTATTCACGCTGATCATTCCCGTGCTGCTGTGGCGTTCGTTGACGAGCAAGCACGTCGAGGAAGAGGAGTAAGCGATGACGATGCTCACTGACAAACCGCTGGAGAAAACCATGCGTGACGCACCGGCATCGGGCCATGCAGCGGTGACGCGCGGCGCGCTGCGCAATCGCATCTTCGTCGTCGCCTTCGTGCTTGTGCTCGCGCTGTTGCCCGTGCTGCCGACACCTGAGTTCTGGATCACGCTCGGCAACTACATCGGCCTCTACAGCATCGTGGCGATCGGGCTGGTGCTGCTCACGGGCGTGGGGGGCATGACATCGTTCGGGCAGGCCGCATTCGTGGGGCTGGGCGCGTACAGCACGGCGTACCTGACCACGCAGTTCGGACTCTCGCCGTGGTTCGGCCTGCTCGTGGGGCTGGTCATCACGATGGCCTCGGCCTACGTGATCGGACTCATCACGATGCGGATGTCAGGCCACTACCTGCCGCTCGCGACGATTGCGTGGGGACTATCGCTGTTCTTCCTGTTCGGCAATCTCGAATTCCTCGGCAAGTACGATGGCCTGAACGGTATTCCGGTTCTGTCATTCTTCGGCATCGACCTGCAGTCGGGCCGCTCGATGTTCTACCTGATCTGGGTGGTGGTGCTGCTGTCCGTCTTCGCGATGCAGAACCTGCTGAACTCGCGCCCCGGCCGCGCCATTCGCGCGCTCAAGGGCGGCGGCACGATGGCCGAGGCGATGGGCGTGAACACCGCCTGGATGAAGGTGGTGATCTTTGTCGTGGCGGCGATTCTCGCGTGCATCTCGGGCTTCCTCTACGCGCATCTGCAACGCGCGGTGAACCCCACGCCGTTCGGTCTCAACTACGGCATCGAATACCTGTTCATGGCCGTGGTGGGTGGCGTGGGCCACGTATGGGGTGCGGTGCTTGGCGCGGGCATTCTCACCATCCTCAAGGACGTGTTGCAGGGATTGTTGCCGCGCCTGCTTGGTAGCACGGGCAACTTCGAGATCATCGTCTTCGGTGTGCTGATGGTGCTGCTGCTGCAGTACGCGCGCGATGGCATCTGGCCGTTCCTGCGCAGGCTTGTGCCATCGGGTCCGCCCGTTGCGGCACCCGATCACGCTGCACCATTGCCCGTGCGTCAGAAGCCCGAAGCCGGCGAGCTGGTGCTCGATGTCACGCGCGCACGCAAGCAGTTCGGCGGACTCGTTGCCGTGAACGATGTGAGCTTCCAGGTGCGTGCTGGCGAGATCGTCGGACTGATCGGACCGAACGGCGCAGGCAAGTCCACCACGTTCAATCTCGTCACCGGTGTGCTGCCGCTGACTGCGGGCGAAGTGCGTTATCGCGGCGAGGTGATTTCGGGTCTGCCGTCGCGCGAGATTGTGAAGCGCGGCGTGGGCCGCACGTTCCAGCACGTTCATCTGCTACCGACCATGACGGTGCTGGAGAACGTGGCCATCGGCGCACACCTGCGCGGTGACTTCCGTCCGCAAGGGGGCGTGATGGCGGCGATCCTGCGGCTGAATCGCACGGAGGAACAGAAACTCCTCGCCGAAGCGAAACGGCAACTCGAACGCGTGGGTCTCGCCGACTGCATGTACATGGAAGCAGGCAGTCTCGCACTGGGGCAGCAACGCATTCTCGAAATCGCACGGGCGCTGTGCTGCGACCCTGCGCTGCTGCTGCTCGATGAACCCGCCGCGGGTCTGCGCTACAAGGAGAAGCAGGCGCTGGCCGATCTGCTGCGCAAGCTCAAGGGCGAGGGCATGAGCGTGCTGCTCGTCGAGCACGACATGGACTTCGTGATGAACCTGACCGATCGCCTCGTGGTGATGGAATTCGGCACGCGCATCGCGGAAGGCGTACCTGAAGAGGTCCAGAAGAATCCGGCGGTATTGGAAGCCTATCTCGGCGGCGTCGAGTGAAGCGTAGCGTGAGGAATTGAGATGAGTCTGATTCTTGAAGTGAAAGACCTGCACGTGCGCTACGGCAAGGTGGAGGCCGTGCATGGCGTGAACCTGAAGGTGGAGGCCGGCAAGATCGTCACGGTGATCGGTCCCAATGGCGCGGGCAAGTCGACGATGCTCAATGCGGTCATGGGTGCGTTGCCGGTGACGGGTTCCTCCAGCGGCTCGGTGCGCTACCTGGATCACGACATGACCGGCATCCCGGTGGAAGGGCGCGTGGCGCGCGGCATGTGCCTGGTGCCGGAGAAGCGCGAGCTGTTCGCCACGATGAGCGTGGAAGACAACCTCCAGCTTGGCGCCTTCCGACGCAAGCGCGCAGGGGAGCGCAACTACCTCGACCAGATGGAAGTCGTGTACGGCCTGTTCCCGCGCCTCAAGGAGCGCGCGAAGCAGGAAGCCGGCACGCTGTCCGGTGGCGAGCGCCAGATGCTGGCGGTAGGGCGCGCGCTCATGGCAAAACCGAAGCTGCTGATGCTCGACGAGCCGAGCCTGGGTCTGGCGCCGCTGATCGTGAAGGAGATCTTCCACATCATCAGTAATCTGCGTCAGACAGGCGTTGCCACGCTGCTGATCGAGCAGAATGCGCGCGCGGCGCTGCAGGTGGCCGACTACGGGTATGTGATCGAGACCGGCGACATGGCGATGGAAGGAGAAGCCTCGGATCTCGCCAGCAACCCGAAGGTCATCGAGACCTATCTGGGGCTGGCGAAGAAGGCCGCCTAACCTCGATTTCGGCGGCTGCGTATACGTATGGAAAATAATGGCGCCCTTGTGGCGCCATTTTTCATTCGTCAGAACGATGTTGTTCACAAAGATATCCACAGTGTGGATATCTACGTTCGGACCAAGGCAGCGATATCGCTTTTGGCCAGTTCCAGCAGCCATTCGCGGAAGATCCTGAGCGCTGGATGGTCGCGCTTTTCGCGTGGCGCGCAGAGGAAGTAACCCCGGTTCAAGGTCACCGGCAGGTCGAACGGTGCGACCACCTGACCGGCCTGCAACGCATCCCTGACAAGGCATCGCTGGAGAACGGCGATGCCCATGTCGGCCTTCACCGCCTCCAGAAGAATCGACACCTGATCGAATCCGCGCGCCAGTGTTGGCGCAGCATCAGGTACGCCTGCGGCCTGCAACCAGTGTTGCCAGTTCCTGGGGGCAGTTGTGTGGAAAAGTAGCGGTTCGCCCATCAGGTCGGCAGGAGTTTTCCACAGATTGGCAGACTGTCTGGCGTGAGCGCGCGCAGGGTGGCAGATCGGCACCATTTCCCGACCGATCACATAGTCCGCCTGCCAGTTCGGCCACGTACTGGCCTCGCCCGTCAGCAATGCGGCATCGGGTTTCGCGCCCGAGAAATCCTCGTCGCGGCGATAGGGCACGAAGTCCAGTCGGATGTCCGGATGCTTGCGGTGGAAGTCCGGCAGGCGCGGCACCAGCCAGACGCTGGCCAGCGTGGGCACGGCCGAGAGCGTCAGATGATGGCGGCGGTCCTCGCCAAACATCGCCGCGCTGGCGGTTTCCAGTGCTGCCAGAGGCTCCGCAATCCCCTCCAGGTAGCTGCGACCCGCCTCGGTCAACGTCAGGCGGTGCGCATTCCGATACACGAGCGGCTGGCCGAAGTGGGCCTCCAGACGGGCGATGGCGCGGCTGATAGCGCCTTGCGTGACGCAGAGCGTATCCGCAGCGCGCGTGAAGCTACCGAGCCGGGCGGCCGTGACGAAGGCATGCAACTCGGACATCGAAGGCGAGCGTATACGCATGGCGCTCCGAAGATGATCTTTGGTAATGGAAGCGTGCAATATAGTCGTTTGTGCGAGCTCGGTAAACTCAACGACACTGGCCGCTCGGGACCCCGAATCGAGAGCCAGAAAAGAGGAGTTTGCACAGATGAACCGAGCCCACAAAGCCCACGGCGCGCGTCGCCGTCTAGTGTTGTCCACAGTGTTGTCCACAGCCGTCGCAGGTGCCTTGGGCACGCTTGCACTGCCGGCCGCCGCACAGTCCGGCTACCCGAACAAGCCGATCCGGCTCGTCGTGCCGTTCGCGGCGGGCGGCACCACCGACCTGTCGGCTCGCCTCGTAGCCGAGTTCGCTGGACGCGAGTTGGGTCAGACTATCGTGGTCGACAACAAGGGCGGGGCAGGGGGCTCGATCGGGATGGAGCAGGTCGCGCGTTCGGCGCCGGATGGGTACACCATCGGCATGGCCACGGTCAGCACCCATGGCTCGAACCCAGCCGTTTATCCGAAGCTGGGCTACGACCCGATCAAGGACTTCGCGCCCGTGACCAATGTCGTGGCGATTCCGAGCATTTTTGCGGTACATCCCAGCGTACCGGCCAAGACGATGCAAGAGTTCGTGGCACTGGCCAAGGCCAATCCCGGCAAGTATACGTTCGCCTCGCCGGGCGCCGGATCGCTCGGTCATGTCAACATCGAGAACTTCATGACGCTGGCCAAGATCGATCTGCTGCACGTGCCGTACAAGGGCGCCGGTTTGGCGCTCAACGATGCGGTGGCAGGGCAGGTCAACGCCATTACCGACAACCTCTCGACCACGCTGCCTCACGTGAAAGCGGGCCGCCTGCGTGCCCTGGCACTGCTCGGCGCGCAGCGCTCGCCGCAGCTGCCTAACGTGCCGACCTATGCCGAACTTGGCTACAAGGACATGGGCGAGGGTGGCTGGTTCGGTATCGTGGCGCCGGCCGGGACGCCGCAGCCGATCATCGACAAGCTTAATGCCGCCATCCACAAGGCCATGCAGCAGCCTGAGTTCAAGCGCCGGGTGGACGAGTCGGGCGGCACGCTGATGCCGACCACGCCGGACCAGTTCAAGGCGCAGATCCAGCAGGCGCTGACTCGCTATGCGCGAGTGGCCAAGGCCGCCAATATCAAGCTGGACTAAGCCATGCAGCCTTTTGAAGCCATTCACGGCGACGCATCGGACGGTCCTTTCACGCTGGCTTTGCCGCAGGGCGAGGCACTGCCGCTGGTCTGCGACTCTCCGCATAGTGGCGTCCACTACCCGGGCGACTTCGGCGCTGCGGTGCCTCTGCAGCGCCTGCGTGGTGGCGAGGATACCCATATCGACGCGCTCTGGCAGGGCGTACCTAAGGTTGGCGGCACATTGATTGCGGCTACGTTTCCCCGGGTCTATATCGATCCCAACCGCACCCTGGACGACCTGGACCCGGAGCTGCTGGCATCGGCATGGCCCACGCCGCTTGCACCGGGACCGAAAACGAAGCTGGGGTACGGCCTGGTTTGGCGGAGGATCGATGCGGACACGCCGATCTATGATCGCCAGCTTTCCGTTGCCGAGGTGCAGAATCGAATTTCCCGGTACTACCAGCCATACCATGCCGCATTGGATCGGGCAGTGGAGTCCGCGTACGAGCAATTTGGCGCACTCTGGCATCTGAACCTGCACTCGATGCCAAATAATGCCTACGAGCGTCTGAAGATCAAAAGCCCGCATCCGCTGGCGGACTTTGTCCTTGGGGATCGGGATGGCACGACGTGCGAGCCGGGGATTGTTGAGCTGATCGAGCGGGAACTGCGCGGGATGGGCTACACGGTGGCGCGCAACGATCCCTACAAGGGTGTCCAGTTGATTGCCCAGATCGGCCGACCGGCGGAGCGGCGCAACAGTTTGCAGATCGAGATCCGCCGCCCGCTCTACATGGACGAAGCAACCAAGCAACCCAATGCGAGTTTCGGGTCGCTGCAGCGCGATCTTTCCCGTCTCTGTCAGACCGTGGCGGCCTATATCCGAAGCCATCAGACGTAGTACGTTTCACGTGAAACATACTTTGAAGCCCCGCCGTGTGCGGGGCTTTTTACATTCGATGTTCCACGTGAAACAACACATTTGCGACGGCTAGCTCCCATGGCCTCATGTTTCACGTGAAACATCGGGGCAGGGCACGGGACGGCCAGTTGATTGCCGCTATAATTCGGCATCCCGCATTTTTCCCGCCCAGCCTCCCGGAGGAGGTGTCCCATGCTTTACCCAAAAGAATTCGATGTCATTGTTGTCGGTGGTGGTCACGCCGGCACCGAAGCCGCTCTCGCCGCCGCGCGAATGGGCTGCCAGACGCTGCTTCTGACCCACAACATCGAGACCCTTGGTCAGATGAGCTGCAATCCGTCCATTGGCGGCATTGGCAAAGGCCATCTGGTCAAGGAAGTGGACGCCATGGGCGGCGCGATGGCTGCCGCGACGGACGAATCCGGCATCCAGTTCCGGATTCTCAACTCCAGCAAGGGCCCGGCCGTTCGCGCCACGCGTGCGCAGGCTGATCGCGTGCTGTACCGTGCCGCGATCCGTACCCGGCTGGAGAATCAGCCGAACTTGATGCTGTTCCAGCAGGCTGTGGATGATCTGATGGTGGAGGGCGACCGCGTCGTCGGCGCTCGCACCCAGGCCGGTATCGACTTCCGCGCGCGCGCCGTGGTGCTGACAGCCGGTACGTTTCTCGATGGCAAGATTCACGTCGGACTGGACAACTACACGGGCGGGCGTGCGGGCGATCCCGCGGCCGTGTCGTTGTCGGCGCGTCTCAAGGAATTGAAGCTGCCCCAAGGCCGCCTCAAGACCGGCACGCCGCCGCGTATCGATGGCCGCACGATCGATTTTTCGCTTATGGAAGAGCAGCCGGGCGATCTCGATCCGGTGCCGGTATTCTCGTTCCTCGGTCGCGCAGAACAGCATCCGCAGCAGTTGCCTTGCTGGATTACACATACCAACAGCCGTACGCACGACATCATCCGCGGTGGCCTCGATCGCTCGCCAATGTACACCGGCGTCATCGAAGGGGTAGGGCCGCGTTATTGCCCGAGTATCGAGGACAAGATCCATCGCTTTTCGTCCAAGGAAAGCCATCAGATCTTCCTGGAGCCGGAAGGGCTGACCACGAACGAGTTCTACCCGAATGGCATCTCGACCAGCCTCCCGTTCGATGTGCAGCTCGATCTCGTGCATTCGATTCGCGGCATGGAGAATGCGCACATCCTGCGTCCCGGCTATGCCATCGAATATGACTACTTCGATCCGCGTGGCCTGAAGGCGTCGCTGGAAAGCAAGGCCATCGACGGCCTGTTCTTCGCGGGCCAGATCAATGGCACGACCGGTTACGAAGAGGCCGCGGCGCAAGGGCTGCTGGCCGGTATCAACGCCGGATGCTTTGTGCGCGAGCGCGATGCCTGGACGCCGCGCCGTGACCAAGCATATCTGGGTGTGCTGGTGGATGATCTGATCACGCGTGGCGTGACTGAGCCGTATCGCATGTTCACGAGCCGTGCCGAGTTCCGCCTGAGTCTGCGCGAAGACAACGCCGACATGCGCCTGACCGAAGTTGGACGTGAACTGGGTGTGGTCGATGACGCGCGCTGGGATGCCTTTAACCGGAAGCGCGACGCTGTTTCACGTGAAACAGAGCGATTGAAGAGTACGTGGGTGAACCCCACGCTGCTGCCCGCCGCCGACGCCGTGCCGCTGCTCGGCAAGGCCATCGAGCACGAGTATTCGCTGGCCGATTTGCTGCGTCGCCCAGAAGTCCGCTACGAAGCACTGGTGACGTTGCAGGACGGACGCTATGCACCGTCTACGCCACTGGCCGACGATGCGATGCTGGCCGAGCAGATTCGCGAACAGATCGAGATCGGGATCAAGTATCACGGCTACATCGCGCGGCAGGCCGCCGAAGTCGACAAGCTCGAAGCCAACGAATCCACCAAGCTCCCGCCGAACTTCGACTACACCGAAGTGCGCGGACTGGGCTTTGAAGTAAGTCAGAAGCTGAACCAGCATCGTCCGGAAACGTTGGGCCAGGCGTCGCGGATTTCCGGCGTCACGCCGGCCGCGATCTCGCTGCTGCTCGTGCATCTGAAGAAGAAGGGCATGGGACGCACGCCGCCGACGAGTCCGTCGACGGCTAGCGGGCAGGAGGCAGCCTGAGTGGCGGGTTATCGGACTCCTGTGATCGACGAGGCCGCGCAGCGCACGCGACTCGAAGCGGCGCTGACGACCATTGGTCTGAAGCTGTCTGCGGCGCAGATTGAAACGCTGCTGTCGTATCTGACGCTGCTACGCAAGTGGAACAGCGTCTACAACCTTACCGCCATCCGTCACCCCGACGAGATGCTGACGCACCATCTGTTCGATTCCCTGGCGGCGGTGCCCGCCTTGGCCGAAGCTGCGCGCAGCATCACCGTACCTGACGCTGCGCGGGGCAGGGTGCTCGACGTGGGCTCTGGCGGTGGCATGCCGGGATTGCCGCTTGCCATCGCTTGCGCGGACGTGTCGGTGTTGATGGTCGATATCGTCCAGAAAAAGACGGCCTTCCTGACGCAGTGCCGCGCCCAGTTGCAACTGACCAATGCCGCCGCGCATTGGGGGCCGGTCGAAAAGATCGAGGACACAAACGGATATGCGGTGATCACGTCGCGCGCATTCGCCGAGCTGACTGACTTCGTGAATCTGTCCGGACATTTGCTGGGACCAGGCGGCAAGCTGCTCGCCATGAAGGGGGTGTATCCGCAGGCCGAGTTCGATCGGATGGACGCGGCAGGACTGATGGAAGCGTGGCAAATCGACGCTGTGCCGCGTTTGCACGTGCCCGAACTCGATGCCGAGCGGCATTTGGTAGTGTTATCAAGGCGTTGAATTAGCCTGATCTAGTTTTAAAACGTACTATTCTTTCAACGAATAAGAGTGGTGCAACGAGGAGCTTCTGCGCATATGGCCAAGGTATTCGTGATCGCAAACCAGAAGGGCGGCGTCGGCAAGACCACCACCACGGTGAATCTTGCTGCCGGACTGGTTGCGCAGGATCAGCGTGTGCTGCTGGTGGATCTGGACCCGCAGGGTAATGCCTCGATGGGTTCGGGTATCGACAAGCAGGCGCTCGAACATAGCGTGTATCAGGTACTGGTGGGATTGGCCTCGGTGTCGCAGGCGCGTCAACGCTCCGAGTCGGGTGGCTACGATGTACTGCCGGCCAACCGCGAACTGGCTGGAGCGGAAGTCGAACTCGTCGAGCTCGACCAGCGCGAACGCCGGCTCAAGCAGGCCCTTGCGGAAGTCGATGACCAGTATGACTTTGTCCTGATCGATTGCCCGCCGTCCCTGTCACTGCTGACACTGAACGGACTGTGCGCGGCGCACGGGGTCATCGTGCCGATGCAGTGCGAATACTTCGCGCTCGAAGGGTTGTCGGATCTCGTCAACACGATCAAGCAGGTGCACGCCAATCTCAATCGCGATCTCAAGGTAATTGGCCTGCTGCGCGTTATGTTCGATCCGCGCGTCACGCTGCAGCAGCAGGTCTCGGCGCAGCTCGAAGCCCATTTCGGCGACAAGGTGTTCAAGACCATGATTCCGCGCAACGTGCGATTGGCCGAAGCGCCGTCATATGGCATGCCCGGCGTGGCCTTCGATGCGACCTCGAAGGGCGCCAAGGCCTATCTCGATTTCGGCGCGGAGATGATCGCGCGCGTGCGTCAGCTCGGTTGAGCGGCAACAAGCATTGGACAGGAAGGTGGCGAGCATGGTGACCGCAAAGAAGAAGGGCCTGGGCAGGGGACTGGAAGCATTGCTCGGCGGCCCGGCCGAGATTGTCGAAGCCGCGAAGGAAACCGGCGCGCCGTCGGTGCTGCGCGTGGATCAGTTGCAGCCCGGCAAATACCAGCCGCGTACGCGCATGGACGAAGGCGCGCTGCAGGAACTGGCCGCCAGCATCCGCGCGCAGGGTCTGATGCAACCGATCCTGGTGCGCCGCGTGGCCGAACCCGACCGCTACGAGATCATCGCGGGCGAGCGACGTTACCGCGCATCGAAGCTGGCCGGCCTCGACAAGGTGCCGGTGCTCGTCAAGGACGTGGCCGACGAAGCCGCCGCCGCGATGGCGCTGATCGAGAACATTCAGCGCGAAGACCTGAACCCGTTGGAAGAAGCGCAAGGCATCATGCGCCTGATCCGCGAATTCAGTTTCACGCACGAGCAGGCCGCGGAATCGGTGGGACGCTCGCGCAGCGCGGTGTCCAACCTGCTGCGCCTGCTGAACCTGGCCTCGCCGGTGCAGACCATGCTGATGGCCGGTGATCTCGACATGGGGCACGCCCGCGCACTGCTGGCCGTGGATGGTGCCAACCAGATCACGCTGGCCAATCAGATCGTGAACAAACGGCTGTCGGTACGTGAAACCGAGAAGCTGGTGGCCTCGACGCTGAAGCCGTTTGATCTCAAATCACTCAAGCAGAAGCAGGGCAACGGCACGCGCGACGTGGCACGGCTGGAAGAGGAGTTGTCCGACACGCTGGGGCTGGCCGTCCAGATCAGGCTCGGTGCGCGCGGCAAGGGTCAGTTGACGATCCACTTCCCGAGCAACGACGCGCTCGATGGGGTACTGACACGGCTGCGCGAACCTGAAGCCAGCGCATAACCGGTTTACCCGTCATTCGGCAATGTTTTACTGGTGGATATTTCGCGCTGTCGGCCCGGCGCGACACCTGCACATCGCGTGCACCAGCCTGCGGCAGACAATCTGCGCGATAACCGAACGCCCCCGCAGCGATGATTCATTGCGGTGCGCAGCCGCACGGCGTCAACGGGGGCCAAAACACCATGATTCGCGCAAGGACGAGCGCAATCCAATTACGTTTCGCATCATTGCCGCGCAATTTCGCACCCGCCATCATGAAGACGTGATAGCAACCGTTGTGCGAAATTCAATGCAAGCTAACTGAAAGCAGATTGACTCAAGTTGGCGATTCCTAATAGAATCGTGCGGTTTGAAATCTGGCCGGGCCGGAAAAATTCCGGGTTGGGCCGAGACTGGGCAGGTGGTGGTGCGAGACCTTCGTGACGAGTGGGATGATAACGCCCGGGATGAGGACGAAGCTGTCGATCCGCTGTCGCGTGCCGAGGCGGTGAAGCTGCTGGGCGAGCGCGCGTTGCGTCCGTCCCGCATGACGCCAGGCAAGGTGGTAGTGGCTCAGGTAATCGTGACGCTGCTTTCGGCACTTGCCTGGTCGATGTTTGCGCAGGGTGGCATGGCCTCAGGCTGGTCCGCTTTCTTCGGTGGCATGGCGTGTTTCGTACCCAGCGGCTTCTTCGCGCTGCGCTTGTACGTTTCGCGCAAGCAGCCATCGGTTGGCGGCCTGGTGGCCGGCGAGGCAATCAAGATCTTCGGCACCGTGGCACTCCTGGTGCTGGTGATCGTGCTGTACCGTGATTTGCACTGGGTACCTTTGCTGGTCACGTTCCTGTTGGCACTCAAGACTTATTGGGTGGCGCTCGCGATCCGCTAAGCGGATGAACGCGAATCCCGTCGCCCTTGGCACTGCACAGGCAGCGCCGCGGCGTGGGGCTTGCGTCTCAGATGAGGCACCCATCCGGATTATCAAGAGGTTTCATGCGCCGCGCGTCACGAAGGTGAAGCGCAGCGTGAGTAAGGTTTTGCCAGAAGTTTTGCCAGAACAAAGCGGCGAGCTTGCACGGGCGGTGACCGGTCATGTGACCGAAGGCCATGCAAGACGCATACCGGTGGGCCGATGAGTTGGCGCCGGACAGACCAATTTCGCAATATACCTTTCGTTTCGACATGTCAGCTGAAGCTACCGCTGGGCACACGCTCACACCCTCAGGCTATATCGCCGAACACTTGCAAAACTTGAATTCGATCGGCGGAAAGCAGCACGCCGTCGTCGATTTCAGTGTCATCAACTATGACACCGTGTTCTGGTCCGTGCTGTGCGGCGCTATCGCCGTGCTGTTCCTCTACGTTGCCGCACGCCGCGTCACGCCGGCCGTGCCGGGCCGCTTCCAGGCTTTCGTGGAAATGATCGTCGAGATGGTCGACGACCAGGCCAAGGGCATCATCCACGGCGACCGTTCGTGGATCGCCCCGCTGGCGCTGATGGTGTTCTGCTGGATCACCCTGATGAACGCCATCGACCTGATCCCCGTCGACTGGGTCACCGGCCTGAACAACCTGCTGGGCATCTTCCACATCCATCTCCCGCACCACCGCGCAGTGGCCACGGCCGACCTGAACGGTACGCTGGGCATGTCGTGTTCGGTGCTGGTGCTGATGATCTACTACAGCTTCAAGATCAAGGGCGCAGGCGGCTTCATGCACGAACTGTTCTCGGCCCCGTTCGGCGCCAAGTGGTACCTGGCCCCGTTCAACCTGATCCTGAACATCATCGAATTCCTGGCCAAGGCCGTGTCGCTGGGCATGCGGTTGTTCGGCAACATGTACGCCGGCGAACTGGTGTTCCTGCTGATCGCACTGCTGGGTTCCATCTGGACGTTCGGTGCGGACCTGTCCGCGCTGGGCTTCATCGGGCACGTGGTTGCCGGCACCGTATGGGCCATCTTCCACATCCTGATCGTGCTGCTCCAGGCCTTTATTTTCATGATGCTGACGCTGGTGTACATCGGCCAGGCTCACGATCACCACTGATTTCAGGTTCTTCGTTTTTTAGTTTTTTGGTTCTAAGTCTCTCTCAATTAAAGGAGTCATCATGCAAGCATATCTCGCCAACATCCAGGGTCTGACCGCAATCGGTATCGGCATCATCATCGGTCTGGGCGCTATCGGTGCCTGCCTGGGTATCGCCCTGATGGGCGGCAAGTACATCGAAGCATGCGCACGTCAGCCTGAACTGATGAACCCGCTGCAAACCAAGATGTTCCTGCTGGCCGGCCTGATCGACGCTGCATTCCTGATCGGCGTGGGTGTTGCAATGCTGTTCGCGTTCGCGAACCCGCTGCTGGCTGTCATTCAGTAAGTCTTTTCGGTCTGCATGATGCTGACGGGCGGCGCAGGCCTCAGTCCGATGGCCTGGCCGCCCTTGTGCATTTATCTGTAGTTTGATTACCGAAAGGAACACACCATGAATCTGAACGCAACGTTTCTTGCGCAGATGGTCGTGTTCTTCATCCTGTGGTGGGTTGTTGCCAAATTCATTTGGCCGCCGCTGGTGAAGGCGCTCGACGAACGCGCAAAGAAGATCGCCGATGGCCTCGCCGCTGCCGAAAAGGGCAAGGCGGAGCTTGAAATCGCCAACAAGCGTGTGGACCAGGCCATGGCCGAAGCCCGCACCGAAGGCGCGCAACGCGTGGCCGACGCTGAAAAGCGCGCCCAGGCAGCCGCCGACGAGATCAAGCAAAACGCCCAGGCGGAAGCCGCACGTATCATCGCCCAGGCCAAGGCCGAGGCGGAACAGCAGGTTACCCGCGCTCGCGAGACGCTGCGCGACCAGGTTGCCGTGCTGGCCGTGAAGGGTGCCGAGCAGATCCTCAAGCGTGAAGTGAACGCGCAGGTCCACGCAGACCTGCTCAATCAACTCAAGGCTGAGCTCTAATCATGGCTGAAACCGCAACCATTGCCCGTCCCTACGCCGAGGCGCTGTTCCGCGTCGCGAGCGAAGCCGGTGCAGGCAACCTGGGTGCATGGTCCGAACTGGTGTCGGAAATGGGGCAGGTTGCCGCCAATCCCGACATGCAGGCCCTCGCCACCGATCCGAACGTCCCGGGCGCCAAGCTCGAGGAAGTGTTCCTGTCGGTGCTGAAGAGCCCGGTGAACGACGAGGCAAAGCGCTTCGTCAAGCTGCTGGTAGAAAACAGCCGCCTGACGGTGCTGCCGGAGATCGCCGAACAGTTCCATGTGCTCAAGAACGCCCGCGAGGGGTCGTCCGATGTGGAAATCACCAGCGCTTTCCCGCTGGATGACTCGCAGAAGAACGACCTGGTCGCCGCACTCGAACGCAAATTCGGCCGCAAGCTGTACGCGAGCGTGGTGGTCGACCCATCGCTGATCGGCGGCGTGAGCGTCAAGGTCGGCGACGAAGTGCTCGACACCTCCGTGCGTACGCGCCTGGCTGCCATGCAAGCCACGCTGACCGCCTGACCGCAACGGCCGACGGATTGAAGAATTAGGAGCATTGTGATGCAACTGAACCCCTCAGAAATCAGCGAGCTGATCAAGTCCCGCATCTCGGGTCTTGGCGCCGACGCTGAAGTGCGCAACACCGGTACGGTAATTTCCGTGACCGATGGTATCTGCCGCGTGCACGGCCTGTCTGGCGTGATGCAGGGCGAGATGCTGGAATTCCCGGGTAACACCTTTGGCCTGGCACTGAACCTCGAGCGTGACTCGGTGGGTGCCGTGGTGCTGGGTGATTACGAACACATTTCGGAAGGCGATACGGTCAAGTGCACCGGCCGCATTCTGGAAGTGCCGGTTGGCAAGGAACTGCTGGGCCGCGTGGTCAACACGCTGGGCCAGCCGATCGACGGCAAGGGCCCGATCAACGCCAAGGAAACGGACGTGATCGAGAAGGTGGCACCGGGCGTGATCGCACGTCAGTCGGTGAGCCAACCGGTCCAGACCGGCCTGAAGTCGATCGACGCGATGGTGCCCATCGGCCGTGGCCAGCGCGAGCTGATCATTGGCGACCGCCAGACCGGCAAGACCGCCGTGGCCGTCGACGCCATCATCAACCAGAAGGGCAAGGGCGTCTTCTGCGTGTACGTGGCAATCGGCCAGAAGGCTTCGACGATCTCGAACGTGGTGCGCAAGCTCGAAGAGCTGGGCGCCATGGAATACACGATCGTCGTGGCCGCATCGGCTTCGGACTCGGCCGCCATGCAGTACCTGGCTGCCTACGCCGGCTGCACGATGGGCGAATACTTCCGCGACCGCGGTGAAGACGCACTGATCGTCTATGACGATCTGACCAAGCAGGCATGGGCCTACCGTCAGGTGTCGCTGCTGCTGCGCCGCCCGCCGGGCCGCGAAGCCTACCCTGGCGACGTGTTCTACCTGCACTCGCGTCTGCTCGAGCGTGCTGCCCGCGTGAACGAAGACTACGTGGCCAAGTTCACGAACGGCGCCGTCACCGGCAAGACCGGTTCGCTGACCGCGCTGCCCGTGATCGAAACGCAGGCTGGCGACGTGTCCGCCTTCGTGCCGACCAACGTGATCTCGATTACCGACGGTCAGATCTTCCTGGAAACCGACCTGTTCAACGCCGGTGTCCGCCCCGCTATCAACGCCGGTATTTCGGTGTCGCGCGTGGGTGGTGCAGCGCAGACCAAGGTCGTCAAGAAGCTGTCCGGCGGTATCCGTACCGACCTGGCCCAGTACCGTGAACTGGCTGCGTTCGCGCAGTTTGCCTCGGACCTGGACGATGCCACCCGCAAGCAGCTGGAGCGCGGCCGCCGCGTGACGGAACTGCTGAAGCAGCCGCAATACCAGCCGCTGCAAGTGTGGCAACTGGCCGCGTCGCTGTACGCCGCGAACAATGGCTTCCTCGACAACGTCGACGTGAAGGACATCCTGCCGTTCGAGAAGGGCCTGCACGACCACCTGAAGACCAAGTTCGCCGACCTCGTCAACCGCATCGAAGATACCAAGGATCTGTCGAAGGACGACGAAGCCGCCCTGCGTGCCGCGATCGAGGATTTCAGGAAGTCCGCCGCGTTCTAACCGCGTGATTCCATGCGCTGCGCCGCCGCTGCCGCAAGGCAGCGGGCGCGGCATGAATGGAGAGGAAAGATATGGCCGGAACGAAAGAGATTCGAACCAAGATCAAGAGCGTGCAGAACACGCGAAAGATCACCAAGGCGATGGAGATGGTCGCCGCATCCAAAATGCGCAAGGCGCAGGAACGGATGCGTAACGCCCGCCCTTACGCTGAAAAAGTGCGCAATATCGCAGCGCACCTTTCCGCTGCCAACCCCGAGTTCAAGCACCCGTTCATGGTGGCGCGCGATGTGAAGCGCGTCGGCATGATCGTGGTGACGACCGACAAGGGTCTGTGCGGCGGCATGAACACGAACGTGCTGCGAGCTGTGACCAACGAACTGAAGGACCTGCAGGGCCGGGGCGTGGACGTGCAAGCGACCGCCATCGGTACCAAGGGCATGCAGTTCCTGGGTCGCATCGGCGCCAAGGTGGTCTCGAACGTGACGCAGCTCGGTGACACCCCGCACCTGGAAAAGCTGATCGGCGCGATCAAGGTCCAGCTGGATGCCTTCACCAACGGCGAAGTCGATGCGGTGTACCTGGCCTATACCAGGTTCATCAACACGATGAAGCAGGAGCCGATGGTCGAGCAACTGCTGCCCCTGGCGGCAGACAAGCTGAGCCAGACCGAAGATGAGAAGCGCGCCTACTCGTGGGATTACATCTACGAGCCCGACGCCCAGACGGTTGTGGAAGAGTTGCTCGTCCGCTACGTCGAAGCGCTGGTGTACCAGGCCGTGGCCGAGAACATGGCGTCGGAACAATCCGCGCGCATGGTGGCCATGAAGGCGGCATCCGACAATGCCAAGAACGTGATTGGCGAACTGCAACTGGTCTACAACAAGACCCGTCAGGCAGCGATCACGAAGGAACTGTCGGAAATCGTCAGCGGCGCGGCAGCGGTCTAAGGCGTCAAGTATTCAAGCTATCGGAGATACGAAATGAGTATCGGAAATATTGTGCAGTGCATTGGCGCCGTGGTGGACATCGAGTTCCCGCGTGACGCAATGCCGAAGGTGTACGACGCACTCGTGCTCGAAGAGGGCAACGACAAGTCGTTCGCCGAGAAGGGTCTGACCTTCGAAGTGCAGCAGCAACTGGGCGACGGCGTGGTGCGTACCATTGCCCTGGGTTCCTCGGACGGCCTGCGCCGTGGCATGTCGGTGAAGAGCACCGGCGCCCCCATCTCCGTGCCGGTTGGCCACGGTACGCTGGGCCGCATCATGGACGTGCTGGGTCGCCCGATCGACGAAGCCGGTCCGATCGCCGCTGACGAAAAGCGCGCGATTCACCAGAAGGCACCGAAGTTCGACGAACTGTCGCCTTCGGTTGACCTGCTGGAAACGGGCATCAAGGTGATCGACCTGGTGTGCCCGTTTGCAAAGGGCGGCAAGGTGGGCCTGTTCGGTGGCGCCGGCGTCGGCAAGACCGTGAACATGATGGAGCTCATCAACAACATCGCCAAGCAGCACAGCGGTTTGTCGGTGTTTGCCGGCGTGGGCGAGCGTACCCGTGAAGGGAACGACTTCTACCACGAAATGAAGGACTCGAACGTGCTCGACAAGGTGGCCATGGTGTTCGGCCAGATGAACGAGCCGCCGGGCAACCGTCTGCGCGTGGCGCTGACCGGCCTGACCATGGCCGAGCGCTTCCGCGACGAAGGCCGCGACATCCTGTTCTTCGTCGACAACATCTACCGCTACACGCTGGCCGGTACGGAAGTGTCGGCACTGCTGGGCCGTATGCCTTCGGCCGTGGGCTACCAGCCTACGTTGGCTGAAGAAATGGGCAAGCTGCAGGAACGGATCACGTCGACCAAGACGGGTTCGATCACGTCGATTCAGGCCGTGTACGTGCCTGCGGATGACTTGACCGATCCGTCGCCGGCTACCACCTTCCTGCACCTGGACTCGACCGTCGTGCTGTCGCGTGACATCGCCGCGCTGGGTATCTACCCCGCCGTCGATCCGCTCGATTCGACCTCGCGCCAGCTGGATCCGCAAGTCGTGGGTACGGAACACTACGAAGTGGCCCGCCGCGTCCAGCAGACCCTGCAGCGCTACAAGGAACTGCGCGACATTATCGCGATTCTGGGCATGGACGAACTGTCGCCGGAAGACAAGCTCGCCGTGTCGCGTGCGCGTAAGATCCAGCGTTTCCTGTCGCAGCCGTTCCA
Organism: Cupriavidus sp. SW-Y-13; assembly: GCF_009793345.1. NCBI lineage: Bacteria > Pseudomonadati > Pseudomonadota > Betaproteobacteria > Burkholderiales > Burkholderiaceae > Cupriavidus > Cupriavidus sp. SW-Y-13. The sequence continues at coordinate 3,441,771 of NZ_WHLX01000001.1, read as the reverse complement.
CGTGGCCGAAGTGTTCACGGGTTCGCCGGGCAAGTACGTGCCGCTGAAGGAAACCATCCGTGGTTTCAAGATGCTGGTGGATGGCGAGTGCGATCACCTGCCCGAGCAGGCGTTCTACATGGTTGGCTCGATCGACGAAGCCTTCGAAAAGGCCAAGAAGCTTCAGTAAGCGAGGTCTTTCGCCTTCACCGGCCGGGGTGGCATCGCCGAAAGGCAGCCACCCGGGCTGAAGGCGAATCACCGCTTCCTGTTTGCGGGAAGCAAACGCCTTCTGGAGAAAGGATCATATATGGCAACCATTCTTGTAGACGTCGTCAGCGCGGAGTCGTCGATCTTTTCCGGTCAGGCGAAGTTCGTTGCGCTGCCGGGCGAGTCGGGTGAACTCGGTATTCTGCCGGGCCACACGCCGCTGATCACGCGTATCCAACCCGGTGCGGTTCGCATCGAGAAGGAAGACGGCAGCGAGGAATTCGTGTTCGTTGCCGGCGGCATTCTGGAAGTCCAGCCTCAGCACGTGACCGTGCTGGCCGACACCGCCATCCGCGGTGGCGATCTGGACGAAGCCAAGGCCCAGGAAGCGAAGCGCGCTGCCGAGGAGCTGATGCAGAACCAGAGCAGCGATCTCGACCTGGCTCGTGCGCAAAGCGAACTGGCCGTGGCCGCCGCACAGCTGGCTGCAATCGCCCGCCTGCGTCGTAAGAAGTAAGCATTACCTGACTGACGCCGCGTCGTTGTTTTTTGAGCGTGGTCAGTAAAAAAGGCAGCCAGTTGGCTGCCTTTTTTTAAGTGCGCGCGCTATATTTTCGAGCCAGGACGGCAAAAAAAAGCGCGCGGGCCGGGGAGGCACCGCGCGGACGGGAAAATCCCTTCGAGGGGTCAATTCGAAGGAACGGGTTCGGTCCAGGAGTTTTACTTACAAGCGCAGCGGAACTTTCGTCTCCGCATGATCGGCGAGTTTCCCACTCTGGAATCTCAAGCCTCGCGCTGCCAGCTTTCCTGGTTGTCCGGATCAGCCACTTCTGAGAAGAGGCTGGTCTGGATAATTCGGGTTACTGCTAGGCTTTCTTCTACACCCCTTATTATTCAAGAGCTTAGCGGCGGGGGTGCCTCACACCAAGCGCTGGTCTGTCAATGCATTGTGGGGGAAACTTCTGGGCATGGCAGTAACAAAATGTATCGGTTTGCAAGAAGTTGAAAGCTGGCTGCGATATTTCCCGGCGTTTTAAACACTTTTGCGCAAATTTGAAACCGTTTTCATCACCTGAGCGGCGCCTTCCTTCTAGGGGGAATGTAAATACATTTTGGGGCTAGTGTACTGAATGCATTACGTTTTTTAGGCCCGTGCTTAATTGGCATCCCTCCTTGGTAGGGTGGCTGCCATTTCACCGCCAACGCTCTGTGCGATGCCGCATTCAGCGTTACGATTCGAAACGGTTCGTATTGCCGTTTTCCGAAGCGGTGGAGCCGCCGCAACTGCCGCTACACTGACGATCCTTCGTTATTCCCGATTTTCCCATGGCCATCGATCCCCAATTGCAGGCGTACTACCTTCGCATGGCTGAACGGTATGCGGGACAACCTCTTGCGGCGGATGCCGTGGCGCGTCGTGCGCGCTTCGAGGAGGTGGCGGCGCTGTCCATCCTGCCAGATCCGGAAGACATGCAAGTCAGCAACCTGGAGATCCCGGTCGACGGCGCGGCGCTGCCTGTCCGCATATTTCGACCCGCGGCCAGCGCCCCGGCACGCCTGATTGTCTATTTCCATGGGGGAGGCTGGGTGGTTGGCTCGCCGGTGACCCATCACACGGTTGCCGCCTTGCTGGCCACCGATACGGGGTGCATCGTGGCGAGTGTCGATTACCGCCTGGCGCCCGAGTATGCGTTTCCGACACCATGCGACGACGCCGTGGCCGCCGTGCGATGGCTCGCGGCACAACGCGAAGCACTCGGCGCGACGCCAGACTTTCTGGCCGTCGCCGGCGATAGCGCCGGTGGTCATCTGGCCGCCGCGGCGGCGCGTGTCGTCAACGAGGAGGCCGGTGCGCCAGTGGTGAACGCCCAGTTGCTGATCTATCCGGTGGCCGCGCCTGTGCTGACGACGGAAAGCTACCGCGCCTTTGCCGAAGGGCCGGGCCTGACGCGCGACGAGATGTCATGGTTCTGGACCCAGTACATCGGTGACGCCGCGTTGGCGCGGGGACCGGAACAGTCCGATCCGCGCATTCATTTGATGGCTTCGCCACCTGCCCAGTTGCCGCCAGCCACTGTGGTGATGGTCGCCGCCAACGACGTGCTGCGCGACGATGGCCTGGCCTACGCGGATTTCCTGGTGCGTCATGACGCACCGGTGACCACGATCGAGGCGAGCGGCATGACGCATGGCTTTGCGCGTCTGCAGCCGGAGGCGCCGCGTGCTCGCGAGTGGATGCGGCGCGCGGCGCAGGCATTCGTCGGCACCTTCGACGAACTCTGAGTCTGCTGCACCGAGCCCGTCGGACATGACGGGCATCACGGCCCCAGCCGTGGGAAGACCGCTGCGTTCCCGTAGAATGGCGGTCTTACGAGGATGACCATGACCGCATTGCAGAACGATACCTTCCTGCGCGCATTGCGCCGGCAGCCCACCGAACACACACCGCTGTGGCTGATGCGCCAGGCGGGCCGCTACCTGCCTGAATATAATGCCACGCGCGCGCGCGCAGGCAGTTTCCTGGGACTCGCCAAGAATCCGGCATATGCGACCGAGGTGACGCTGCAGCCGTTGGACCGGTATCCGCTGGACGCGGCCATTCTGTTCTCCGACATCCTGACCGTCCCGGACGCGATGGGCCTCGGCCTGTCCTTCGCTCAGGGCGAAGGCCCGCGTTTTGCACATCCGCTGCGTACCGAAGCCGATGTGGCGAAGCTGGCCGTGCCGGATATGTCGTCACTGCAATACGTGTTCGATGCAGTCAGCGAGATCCGCCGCGCGCTTGTGCAGGACGGTCGCCAGCGCGTGCCGCTGATCGGTTTCTCGGGCAGCCCATGGACCCTGGCCTGCTACATGGTGGAAGGCGGAGGCTCCGACGATTTCCGCACTGTGAAGGCCATGATGTATGGCCGGCCAGACTTGATGCATCGCATCCTGGAAATCAATGCCCAGGCTGTTTCCGCCTACCTGAACGCGCAGATCGAAGCCGGCGCGCAGGCCGTGATGGTGTTCGATACCTGGGGCGGTGCGCTGGCCGACGGCATGTACCAGACGTTCTCGCTGGCCTATATGCGTCGGGTGCTGCAGGGCCTGAAGCGCGAGCACAACGGCGAGCAGATTCCCGTGATCGTCTTTACCAAGGGCGGCGGTATCTGGCTGGGGCAGATCGCTGATATCGGCCCGGACGCCATCGGCCTGGACTGGACCGTCAACCTGACGCAGGCTCGCCAGCGCACCGGTAACCGTGTGGCGCTCCAGGGCAACATCGATCCGACCGTCCTCTTTGCCCCGGAAGCGGCGATTCGCGAACAGGTGCGCAACGTACTCGACAGCTTCGCGGCAGGTGGTGGTAGCGATGGCCACGTCTTCAACCTGGGACACGGTATTTCGCAGTTCACGCCGCCTGAGAACGTTTCGATCCTCGTCGATGAGGTCCACGCTCACAGCCGCAAACTGCGCGCTACGCGGTCAGCCTGATTCTCTGTGCAGTCAGTTTCCCCGCGTCGCAACGATGTGATGGGTAAAATCCCATTTGTGGCGCAGGCGGCGCTAAAGGCGGGCTGTCAAGTAAACTATTTTGATTTTTATCGCCAAAAAGGTGCCAGGGGCTTGTTGTCAAGGCTTGACTTATGCACACCGATAGGTTTGCGGCGCTGCACGAGCGGGTAAGTCCTTAACTCACTTGGGGGAGGTTTGCAAGCCCTTGATTTATAAGGCTTTGAATCTTCTCCAAACGGGCTGGCCGGAGCGATGGAACCCTTGCCGTACGCGCCTTAGCGGGTGGTCGGCGCGACTTTTCAACAAAGTTATCCACAGGCATTTTCTGGCAGCGGCAAAACCTTCCATGGATCATCGACTTAGGGTCACATTTCAAGTTTTACTTTAAGTTGATGTTGCGCCGCACACAGACTTCCTCCAACGTAAAGCTCTCGACTGGCATGCACCGGATTCGCGCCATCGCCATGCACCAGTCGGGAGGGTGCGTGTGATCAGCCCCAACTCGCCAGGCACGGTAACTGTGGCGGATACCTTACAGACAACTGCTCCCACGTTGTCGTATCCCCGAATCGTCCGCGTGGCACTCGATACGCCGGCCGATGACTGCTTCGACTATCTCTCCGATGGCGCGGCCGCACCCGGGGAGCTGGTGGTCGTGCCGTTTGGCAAGCGCATGGTGGTGGGCGTCGCCGTTGCACTCGCAGACGATTCGGATGTGCCTTCGGACAAGCTCCGGCCCATTACGCAGCGAATCGGCTGGCTGCCCCCGCTCAACGACGAGTGGCTCGCCCTGGCCCGGTTCGCCGCGCGCTACTACCACCGTTGTCTGGGCGAGGTGATGCTGCCATCGCTGCCGCCGTCGCTGCGCGACGCGGAGACGTGGGAGCGGCTTGGCGTGCGCGCCCAGACCGTGCAGTACCGGCTGCGGCCCGGCTGTGCCGACGCGTTGCGTGAGGCCGCTCCCACTCGCGCCCGCACCGTGCGTGCCCTGGCTGAACTGCTGATCGCCGCGCAGGAATGGGTACGCCTGCCCGATGCGAGGGAAATCTGCACGGCGGCACCGGCGCGCTTGGCTGAATGGGAGGCCGCAGGCTGGGTCGAGTGCGCGCACGCGCCGCAGATCCTGCTGGAGACGCGTGCAGACCTTGCGCCATCGCCTGCGCCGGCACTCCATGACGAGCAGCGCCGGGCGGTGGATGCCATCGCGGCTGCCGCGGGCTTCGCGGCCTTCCTGCTGCACGGTGTGACCGGCAGCGGCAAGACCGAGGTGTATCTGCACGCGATGGCGGATCGGCTCGCAGCGGACCCCTCGGCGCAGGTGCTAATGCTGGTCCCCGAAATCAACCTCACGCCACAGCTGCAATCCCGGATCGCCGAGCGCTTTCCGGACTTGCCGCTGGCCGTGCTTCACAGCGGCCTCGCCGATCAGGAGCGCAGCCTCCAATGGCTGGCGGCGCACCGGGGTGAGGCGCGCATCGTGCTGGGCACCCGGATGGCGGTGATGGCGTCGATGCCGAACCTCAAGCTGATCGTTGTCGACGAAGAGCACGATACGTCCTACAAGCAGCAGGAAGGGTTGCGCTACTCGGCGCGCGACCTCGCGGTCTGGCGGGCGAACCAGCTCAAGGTGCCGATCGTGCTGGGGTCGGCTACGCCTTCGATGGAATCCTGGCAGCGTGCCGAGCAGGGCGCGTATCGCAAGCTGGTGTTGCGCGAACGCGCCCAGACCGATGCCGCGTTGCCGACCGTTCGGCTGATCGATCTGAATCACGAGCGTCAGCGTCAGCGCGAACTGTTCGAGGGGCTGTCGGTGCCGTTGCTCGATGCGATCCAGCATCGGCTCGATCGCGGCCAGCAGAGCCTGCTGTTCCTCAACCGGCGAGGTTATGCACCGGTGCTGGCCTGCGATAGCTGCGGCTGGCTGTCGGGTTGCCCGCGCTGCTCGGCGTACCTGGTGCTGCATCGACCGGAACGGCGGCTGCGCTGCCACCACTGCGGGTTGGAGTCGCCGGTGCCACACCATTGCCCGGACTGCGGCAATGTCGATGTGGCGCCGCTCGGGCGTGGTACGCAGCGAATCGAGGAAGCGTTATCCACACGTTTTCCACAGGCTCGCATCGCGCGCATCGATGCCGATTCCACGCGCAAGAAGGGCAGCGCGCAGGCCATGTTCGATGAGGTTCATGCGGGCGAAGTCGATATCCTCGTCGGCACCCAGATGGTGGCCAAGGGCCACGACTTCCAGCGCGTGACGCTGGTCGGCGTGGTCCACCCCGACGCCGCCATGTTCAGTCACGACTTCCGCGCGGCCGAGCATCTGTTTGCGTCCTTGATGCAGGTGGCCGGACGGGCGGGCAGGGCGGGGCTGGGCGGCGAAGTGATGATCCAGACGCGTTATCCGGACGCCCCCGCATTGCAGGCCCTGGCGCGCCATGACTATGATGGATTCGCAGCCAGCCAGTTGCGCGAGCGCCGGCAGGCCGGGTTGCCCCCGTTCGCCTACCAGGCGCTCATCACGGCGGAACACGGCGAGCTGGAACGTGCGTTGACCTTCCTGAAAGCCGCGCGGGACCATGCCGATGCATGCCCGATGGCGCCCGAGGTGCAACTCCATGACCCGGTGCCGATGTCGATGGTGCGCATCTTCAACAAGGAGCGTGCCCAGATGCTGGTCGAAGCCGGATCGCGCCCCGTGCTGCAACGGTTTTTGAGTGAGTGGCTGCCCACTTTTCAGGAGGTGGGTGCGCAAGTGAAGGGCGTGCGCTGGCAGTTGGAAATCGATCCGTTGAGGATCTGAGGCCGGCCTTGCGAGGTCTGTCATGTTGCGTGGGTGCAACCTTTTCCAGGCGGGACGAACTAGGTGGTTGCACTAGGTTGCACCTCGTAATTCTACGAGAGTAAGATCGCGCCAATCGGCAGGCTGGCGCGTTACGCCCATGCGTATCGCCACGGCCGCCACCGCCTTCTTAAGATCCGCTGGAGAACTGCCCGCATGGCCACCACCACCCTCGGCGTGAAGCTCGACGATGCTTCGCGTGAACGCCTGAAACGCGTTGCCCAATCGATCGACCGTACCCCCCACTGGCTGATCAAGCAGGCCATCTTCACGTATCTGGAGCAGATCGAGCGCGGCCATCTGCCGCACGAAGGCGCCAACGGCACGTCGCATGACACGGATGGTGATGCTGGCGATGTGGCGCAGGGCGAGGCCATGGCCCAGCCGTTCCTGGAATTTGCGCAGAGCATCCAGCCGCAGTCGGTGTTGCGCGCGGCGATTACGTCTGCGTATCGCCGTCCGGAAACCGAATGCGTGCCGGTGCTGCTGGAGCAGGCCCGCCTGCCGAAGGCCGAGGCCGACGCCGCCATCAAGATGGCGCGTACGCTGGCGCAGAAGCTGCGCGAGCAAAAGGTGGGTACGGGCCGTGAGGGTCTGGTGCAGGGCCTGATCCAGGAGTTCTCGTTGTCGTCGCAGGAAGGCGTAGCGTTGATGTGCCTGGCCGAGGCACTGCTGCGCATCCCCGACAAGGCCACGCGCGACGCTCTGATTCGCGACAAGATCAGCGGCGCGAACTGGCAGTCGCACCTGGGCCAAAGCCCGTCGCTGTTCGTGAACGCCGCCACCTGGGGCCTGCTGCTGACTGGCCGGCTGGTGGCCACGCACACCGAAGCCGGATTGTCGAAGGCGCTGACGCGCATCATCGGCAAGGGCGGCGAGCCGCTGATCCGCAAGGGCGTGGACATGGCCATGCGCCTGATGGGCGAGCAGTTCGTGACTGGCGAGACGATTTCCGAGGCGCTGGCCAACGCGCGCAAGTATGAGGCCGAAGGCTTCCGTTATTCGTACGACATGCTTGGCGAGGCTGCGATGACCGAGGCCGACGCGCAGCGCTACCTGGCATCGTACGAGCAGGCCATCCACGCAATCGGCCAGGCGTCGCGCGGCCGGGGCATCTATGAAGGCCCGGGCATCTCGATCAAGCTGTCGGCGCTGCATCCGCGCTACAGCCGCGCGCAGCACGAGCGCGTGATTTCCGAACTGTATGGCCGCCTGAAAAGCCTGACGCTGCTGGCCCGCCAGTACGACATCGGCATCAATATCGACGCCGAAGAAGCTGACCGCCTGGAAATCTCGCTCGATTTGCTGGAGCGCCTGTGCTTCGAACCGGAACTGGCCGGTTGGAACGGTATCGGCTTCGTGGTGCAGGGTTACCAGAAACGCTGCCCGTTCGTGATCGATTTCCTGATCGACCTGGCACGCCGCAGCCGCCACCGCCTGATGATCCGTCTGGTGAAGGGCGCGTACTGGGACAGCGAGATCAAGCGCGCCCAGGTGGATGGGCTGGAAGGCTACCCGGTCTACACGCGCAAGGTGTACACGGACGTGGCCTACGTGGCATGCGCCCGCAAGCTGCTGTCGGTGCCGGACGCAATCTATCCGCAGTTCGCCACGCACAACGCGCATACGTTGTCGGCCATCTACCAGATCGCCGGTCAGAGCTACTACCCCGGCCAGTATGAATTCCAGTGCCTGCATGGCATGGGCGAGCCGCTGTACGACCAGATCGTCGGCCCGAAGTCGGACGGCAAGTTCAACCGTCCGTGCCGCATCTACGCACCGGTTGGCACCCATGAAACGCTGCTGGCGTACCTGGTGCGCCGCCTGCTGGAGAACGGCGCGAACACGTCGTTCGTGAACCGCATCGCCGATGAATCCATCCCGCTGGACGAACTGGTGGCCGATCCGGTGACCGTGGTCGAATCGATGCACAAGACGGAAGGTACGCTGGGCCTCTCGCACCCGCGCATCCCGCATCCGCGTGAACTGTATGGCGACGCGCGCGCCAATTCGGCGGGCATCGATCTGTCGAACGAGCATCGCCTGGCCTCGCTGTCGTCGGCGCTGCTGGCCGGTGCCAGTGAAGTCCATCGTGCCGAACCGCTGCTCGGTGCCGACATCCCGCGCGGCGACGCCAAGCTCGACCCCGTGCTGAACCCGGCCGACCACCGCGACGTGGTGGGCCACACCAGCGAAGCCACGCCGTTCGAAGTGGAGGCCGCGCTGGCTGCCGCCGTGAATGTGGCACCGATCTGGCAGGCCACGCCGCCGGAGGTGCGCGCCGCTGCGCTGGAGCGCGCCGCCGACCTGATGGAAGCCCAGATGCAGCAGTTGATGGGCGTCATCATGCGCGAGGCCGGCAAGACGTTCTCGAACGCCATCGCCGAAGTCCGCGAAGCGGTCGACTTCCTGCGCTACTACGCGGTGCAGGTGCGCGAGACGTTCTCGAACGACACGCACCGCCCGCTCGGCCCCGTGGTCTGTATCAGCCCGTGGAACTTCCCGCTGGCGATCTTCACGGGTCAGGTTGCTGCCGCACTGGCTGCCGGCAACCCGGTGCTGGCCAAGCCGGCCGAACAGACCCCGCTGATCGCCGCCGCTGCTGTGCGTCTGCTGCGCGAAGCCGGTGTGCCGGCTGGTGCCGTGCAACTGCTGCCGGGCCGTGGCGAGACCGTGGGCGCTGCGCTCGTGGGTGATGCGCGCGTGAAGGGCGTGATGTTCACCGGCTCCACCGAAGTGGCACGCCTGCTGCAACGTAATGTTGCGGGTCGCCTCGATGCGGCGGGCCGTCCGATTCCGCTAATCGCCGAAACGGGCGGCCAGAACGCGATGATCGTGGACTCCTCGGCCCTGGCCGAACAGGTGGTGGGCGACGTCGTGAACTCGGCCTTCGACTCGGCAGGCCAGCGCTGCTCGGCGCTGCGCGTGCTGTGCCTGCAGGAAGACGTGGCCGACCGCATCCTGGAAATGCTCAAGGGCGCCATGGGCGAACTGACGCTGGCCAACCCGGATCGTCTGTCCACCGACGTGGGTCCGGTGATCGACGAGGAGGCGCGCGGCAACATCGTGCGTCACGTAGAAGCCATGCGCGCCAAGGGCCGCCGCGTGCATCAGGCAGATCCGAACGCCGTGCAGTCCGCCGCCTGCCGTAACGGTACGTTCGTGCCGCCGACGCTGATCGAACTCGACTCGATCGAGGAACTGAAGCGCGAGGTCTTCGGCCCGGTGCTGCACGTGGTGCGCTACCCGCGCGCCGCGCTGAATACGATGATCGACCAGATCAACAACACCGGCTATGGCCTGACGCTCGGCATCCACACCCGGATCGACGAGACCATCGCGCATATCGTGGACCGTGCGCATGTCGGTAATCTCTATGTGAACCGCAATATCGTCGGCGCCGTGGTGGGTGTGCAGCCGTTTGGCGGCGAAGGCTTGTCCGGCACGGGTCCGAAGGCTGGCGGCCCGCTGTACCTGCATCGCCTGCTGTCGGTCTGCCCGCAGGATGCCGTGGTGCGCGTGGTTCGCGCATCGGACGTAGCCGAGGCCGCGCAGGCTGCGCCGGTATCGACCGAGCTGGCCGCACTGAAGGGCTGGGCGCAAGGCAGCCTGCCCGAAGTCGCCGCCGCCTGCGACCAGTTCGCTGCCGCTTCGGCATCGGGTATCTCGGCCACGCTGCCGGGCCCCACGGGCGAGCGCAATACGTACTCGCTGCTGCCGCGCGAGCGCGTGCTGTGCCTGGCGCAGACGGAGTCGGACCTGGCGCTGCAACTCGGCGCTGTGCTGGCGGTTGGCGCCCAGGCGTTGTGGGTTGACACACCGGTTGCAAAGTCGCTGTTGGCACGGCTGCCGGCCGCAGTACAATCGCGCGTCCGTATGGTTTCCGACTGGAAATCGTCGGACACCGACTTCGACGCGGTGCTGCATCACGGCGATTCCGACCAGTTGCGCACCGTCTGTGAACAGGTCGCTACGCGTCCGGGTCCGATTGTCGGCGTCCAGGGCCTGGCCCAGGGTGAACCGAATATCGCGCTCGAGCGTTTGTTGATCGAACGTTCGCTGTCCGTCAATACGGCGGCTGCGGGCGGCAATGCAAGCTTGATGACGATCGGCTGAGGCACGTCCTCTTCCGGTTTCACATCAGAGGCGTGCGGCGAGGGCCGGTGATCCCGACCTTGCTGCGCCACTTAGAATGGAACGGTGCTGCCAACGCCGTTCCGACATATGCCGACAACGGCACCATATGGCACCCGTTTGGGACCCAAGGAGAACTGATGAGCTCGACATTCCGCAAGACGGCCATGACCGTCGCCATGGCCGTTGCCGGCCTGACTGCCGCTTCGGCTGCTTTTGCCCAGGCCCAGGAAATCAAACTGGGCTACGCCGGTCCGCTGACCGGCGGCCAGGCCCAATACGGCAAGGACATGCAGAACGGCATCGTCCTGGCGATCGATGACATGAATGCCACCAAGCCCAAGATCGGCGGCAAGGAAGTCAAGTTCGTGCTGATCTCCGAGGACGACCAGGCCGATCCGAAGACCGGTTCGGTGGTGGCGCAGAAGCTGGTGGACGCCGGCATCCAGGGCATGCTCGGCCACTTCAATTCGGGCACCAGCATCCCGGCGTCGATGGTCTACAACCGTGCAGGCATTCCGCAGATCGCCATGGCCACGGCACCCGAATACACCCGCCAGGGCTTCAAGACCACGTTCCGCATGATGACGTCCGACACCCAGCAGGGTTCGGTGATCGGCGCATACGTGGTGAAGAAGCTGGGCGCCAAGAACATCGCCATCGTCGACGACCGCACGGCCTACGGCCAGGGTCTGGCTGACGAGTTCGAGAAGGCCGCCAAGGCCGCCGGCGGCAAGATCGTGCGCCGCGAGTTCACGAACGACAAGGCCGTGGACTTCAAGGCTGTGCTGACCAACATCAAGCGCAGCAACCCGGACATCATCTTCTACGGCGGTGCCGAAACCCAATCGGCCCCGATGGCCAAGCAGGTCAAGGAACTGGGCATGAAGGCCCCGCTGGTCTCGGGCGAAATGTCCAAGACCGACAACTTCCTGAAGCTGGCCGGCAACGCCGCCGATGGCACCGTGGTGTCGCTGGCCGGCCTGCCGCTGGAACAGATGCCGGGCGGCGCTGCGTACGAGAAGAAGTACGAGAAGCGCTTCGGCTCGAAGGTCCAGACGTACTCGCCGTACGCCTATGACGGCGCCACCGCGCTGATGACCGCCATGATCAAGGCCGGCTCCGCCGACCCGACGCGCTACCTGCCCGTGCTGGCCGCTACCAGCATGCAGGGCGTGACCACCAAGACGCTGGCCTACGATGCACGCGGCGACCTGAAGGACGGCGGCATCACCGTCTACAAGGTGCAAGGCGGCAAGTGGACCGTGCTGGAAACCGTGGGCGGCAAGTAATCGCCGCTCGCCGAGTAGCTTTTAGCATTACGCGCGCCGGACGGCTTTCCTACGGCTGGCGCGTGGCAGAACTGACGCCACCCGGGCAGATGCCCGCGGTGGCGTTTTTTGTTGGGGAGCGGCTTTTTCTTTCGGTCAACCCCGATCAACCCCCAATCTCCCCCTCTCCTCCCCGAAGCAGGTCACGCCAATAGCGCATAATTCCGCTTTGCTGATTTCTGATGAAGGAGCGGACCTTGCAGGATGTCCGTTACGACCACGCCATCGCGCTGGCAAATGCCGGGCGCCATGACGAAGCTGTACAGGTAGCCGACCAGCTCTGGGCGGCGCATCCCGAAGTTGTGGACTATGCCGCGCTGCGCGCGCAGATCCAGTCGGATCGTGGCGATGTGGCGGCGGCGTTGGCCGCGCTCGACGAGGCCATGACGCGGCTGCCCGAGCTCTCGCTGGCGCCGATGCATCGCTGGGCCTCGCGCGGGGCGCTGGCGCATATGTATGGCACGTTGCTGATGCGTGAAGGGCGCGACACCGAGGCGCAGCCGTGGCTGCACGAGGCCGCGCGCCGCAACGGGCTGGCCACGGGCGAGTGGGCTGCGCATTTCTATGCGGGCTTTGTCGCGTTTCGCCTCAACGATTTCGCGCTGGCGGGCCGCTACTGGCACGACCTGCTGTATCGCTCGCCCGATCTCGGGGCTGGCGATATCCTGCCGCTGGTGCAGGACTATGTCGCGCGCAGCGATGCCGCGCAGCAACTTGGGGAGCCGCTGCTGCGGATCTGCCTGGGCCGGATCGCACTGGATTCCCCGGAGCTGCTCGATCTGACGCCAGCGCAGGGCGATGCCCTGGCCGCGGCCCAGGCCGAAACGGTGCTGGCCGCCGAGCCCGATCATCCCGAAGCACGCCGGTTGCGCGCGCCGTTGCGGCTGGGCGTGGACCCGGCGGCGGCACTCGATGACCTGGATACGTACCTGCGTCAGCGTCCGGACCCGCTCGCGCAGGTGCGCGCGCTGACGTGGCGGCACCAGTCGCAAGCCAAGGCAAGTGCCAGCACCCCGGCGCAGCCCGCCTGGACTGGCTTTGCCATGACGGCCGATGCCGACGATGGTGCCATGTACTTCCACGCGGCTGCGGCGCTCGGCGCGTTCATCGACGAGGTGCCTGCGTCACAGGCCGTGCTGAAGCCGATGCTGGAGGCCGCGTGCCGCAAGGGACTGGGCTGTTTCGAGGCATATTTCGAGACGGGCGAGGGCGATGCGCAGGGCCATGGCGGCAACGCCGATCCTCACCTGTATTCCCTGCTGTGCCGCCTGCTGGCGCGCACGCTGCCGGCCGATGCGACGCATCTGGAAGAAAAGGTGTCGCTGCACCAGAAGGGCATGGCGGCCAGCGACTTCATCGACCACTGGATCGACATGCTCGACGCCTACGCGGCGGCGGGCGAGCACCAGAAGGTGGTGGATCTGGCCGGTGAAGTGATGAATCGTCATCCGGTGGAGCGCAACCCTGCGGACGTGAGTTGGGCGTTCAGCCGGCTCGTGGCCGCGTGGGCGGCACTGGGCGGGCGTGAAGCCACGGAATCGGCCAATGCCGCGCTGACCCATATGGATGCCCGTCTCGATGCGCTGCCCGTCGAGGCACGCAGCGAAGGGGCGCACGCCATGGCCCATGCCCGCGCGCACTACGGCGCGTTGCTGGCCAAGGGTATGGCGGGGATGGACGAACACGACCGTGCCGATGCACTGGCCGAACTCGAAGCGCTCCAGCGCCGCTCGCTACTGGTGGAAGACGGCTGGCTCTATGGCCGCTTTGGCCAGATCTGGCGCGACCTCGGCGACAACGAGCGCGCCTTGCCATTGATCGAACAGGCCGTAGCACTTGGGGCTGGCAATGCCCAGGCAGAAGCGCAGGCGCGGGTACAGCGTGCCAGACTCCTCGTGGAACTGGACCGGAAGGCGGAGGCCCTGACGGATTTCCAGATGGCGTTTGCTGCGCGTGACGACTGGGATGCCGACGCGTGGCTGCTGGCCGTGCAGGCGGCCGTGGCGCAGGGCCACCGCGAGACGGCACTGGAGTGGTTCGAAAAGGCCAAGGCGGCGGGGGCTGGCGTGGGCACCACGCGTGGGCTCTTCGGCAAGACCGAGGCGGCGCTGAAATCCACCCGGCCGAAGTGGAAGGTATGGGGGCTGTAACGCGGGGCGGGAGGGTCGCGTGGCATCCCACTAGGTGACCCACCGCACAAGACAATTCTCAATTTGAAAGACCTACAAAAGCGCGATCGATGAAGATCGCGCTTTTTGTTTGTGGAAGATGGGTTTTATCGGCAAGATGGGAAAAGTGTCGGACAAGCACTGACACTTTGAAACGTGTCCTTCCATTACCATGACGCGCATGAATCGACTGAGCCAACTTTTCCCCTCGCTGCCGCTGGCGCCGGGCGGCCTGTTCTGGGTAGGTCTCGCACTCGTTGGTGCGGGGCTGGCCGGAGAGGTCTGCCGCCGCTGGCTGGGCATTCCGCGCATCGTCGGATACGCCATGGTCGGGCTGTTTGCCGGCATGCTTGGCCGCAGCATCGTGGACGACAACATGATCGCCCAGACCCGGGTACTGATCGATATGGCGCTGGCACTGGCGCTGTTCGAACTCGGCCACCGGCTGTCGCTGTCATGGCTGCGCGCCAACCGCTGGTTGCTGTTCACGAGCGCCGCCGAAAGCCTGCTGACGTGGGGCCTCGTCGCCACCGTGCTGCAATGGCTGGGCGCGTCGCCCGGCGTTGCGATCCTGGCCGGTGGTATCGCGGTCAGCACCTCGCCGACCATCGTGCTGCAACTCAAGAACGAACTGCGCGCCGAAGGGCAGGTGACCGAGCGGCTGATGGCCATGGCCGCGCTGAACTCGATCTACGCGGCGGCCATTGTGCAGGTGGCGACGGGCTGGCTGCATTCGGAGTACGGCAACCTGGGCGCTGCGCTGCTGCATCCGCTGTACCTGCTGGTGGGCTCGTGCCTGCTGGCATGGGTAGTTGGCAAGGTGGGGCATGCCATCTACGCGCGGATGTCTTCCGACGATCACTACAGTTTCCTGGTGTTGGTAGGGCTGGTGCTGTTCACGCTGGCGCTGACGCGCGTGCTCAAGCTTTCGATGCCGCTCACGCTGATGCTTGCCGGCGTGGTCTTCAAGCACCAGGACCGCCAGCCGCACGTCTGGCCCACGCACTTCGGTAGCGCGGGCAGCCTCCTGATCATCGTGATGGTGGTATCGCTGGGCCTGCCGCTGACGGCGCAGGACTGGATCATCGGCGGGACGATGGCCGTGGCGCTGGTTGTGCTGCGTCACGTGGCGAAGCTGGTTGGCGTGGTATCACTGGGTTCGTTTTCGGGGCTGAGCCTGCGGCAGGCCATGGCGCTGGGCCTTGCGCTGGCGCCGATGTCGGGGCTGGCCTATCTTCTGATGAGCGACATTGCCCGCCTGTATCCGGGCACCGGCGTGCCGCTCGCATCGATCATCCTTTGCGCGCTCGCCATCGAGCAGGTGCTGGGCCCGATCATCGCGGCGTGGGCGCTGCGTTACGCGGGCGAGGCAAGGGACAATGGAGGAGGGCGCTGATGTCGCTCGAACCGTTCAAGCATTCCGAGCCGCTGACCTTTGGCGTGGAGCTGGAGCTCCAGCTCGTCAATCGCCATGACTATGATCTGGCGCCATTCGCACCGGACCTGCTTCGGGCACTCAAGGGCGCGCAGCATGCGGGGGACATCAAGCCCGAGATCAGTCCGTCAATGATCGAGATGAGCACGGGCATTTGCCACAGCTACGCGCAGGCGCTGGAAGAGCTGACGGTCATGCGCGACCTGATGATCAATGCGTCGCGCGGCCTTAACCTCGGCATCTGCGGCGGCGGCACGCATCCGTTCCAGGTGTGGTCCGAGCGCACCATCTCGGACTCCCCGCGCTATCAGTACATCTCGGAGCTATATGGCTATCTGGCCAAGCAGTTCACGGTGTTCGGGCAGCACGTGCACATCGGCTGCCCGAGTGCGGACGAATCGCTGTTCCTGCTCCATGCCATCGGGCGGTATGTGCCGCACTTCATTGCGCTGGCGGCGTCGTCGCCTTATGTGCAGGGGGTCGATACTGGATTTGCATCCGCTCGATTGAATTCTGTTGCCGCGTTTCCGATGAGCGGTCGGGCGCCGCACGTGTTGACGTGGGATGGCTTCGAAGCCTACTTCAACAAGATGCGCGCGACGGGCGTGATCGAGAGCATGAAGGACTTCTATTGGGATATCCGTCCCAAGCCGGAGTTCGGCACGATCGAAGTGCGCGTCATGGATACGCCCCTCACCGTGCAGCGCGCGTGCGATATCGCCGCGTACATCCAGGCGCTTGCGCGATATCTGCTGCTGTCGCGTCCGTTCATGCCGCAGGAAGACGATTACCTCGTCTACACCTTCAACCGTTTTCAGGCGTGCCGCTTCGGGATGGAAGGCGAATACGTGCATCCGAACGAACTGACGCGGATGCCGATTGCAGACCACATCCTGTCGATCTGCGATGCGCTGGAGCCGCATGCGGAGGCACTCGGTTCGTTGCAGGCGCTATCGAACATCCGCGCACTGGCCGCTTCACGCGACAACGATGCGCATTCGGTACGCGTGATCAACGACGAAGCCCACAGCCTGCGCGATACCGTACGGCATACGTGCGAGCGGTGGGAATCGTAAGTCGCGCAGTCTGATGCGTCAGGCGCCGTGCGGCACGCTTGTGCCGTCGCGGCCGGCCACGAGTCCGAGTTGCTGGTTGGCAGGCACCGCGATATCGATCAGCTTCGGTCGCGGTAGATTCAGTTCACGCATCATGGCGATGAACTCCTCGCGCGATCGGCCCGCGATGCGGCTGTTGCTCGCGCGTTCCTGACCGATCGTGGATGCCGTGCGGCCCTTGTAGTCATGCGCGGGATAGACCTGCGTATCGTCGGGCAGGCGGAAGAGTTTCTGTGTCAGGCTGTCGAACAAGGTGCCTGCATCGCCCGACTGGAAATCCGTGCGCCCGCAGCCGTCGATCAACAAGGCATCGCCGGTAAAGATCCGGCGCACCACGCCATCGGCCGTCGTTTCTTCCCACAGGTAACTCATGCTGCCAGCCGTGTGTCCCGGCGTATGGATCGCGCGCAACACCTGACTGCCGAACGAAATGGAGTCGCCATCGATCAATTGCTTGCTGGCGGGCTTGATGTCGCAACCGGACGGCGCTGCGGTGCTGGCGCCGGTCAGCGCGGCCAGTTGCCCGGCGGACGTGATGTGATCGGCATGCGCGTGGGTCTCGATGATCCAGACTACCTTGGCGCCGGTGTCTTTCAGCACGGCAAGGTCGCGCCCGGACTGACAATCTACCGGATCGATCAGGACCGCCTCATGCGTGGCGGCATCGATCAGCAGATAGGTGAAGGTGCAGGAGACGTCGTCGAACAACTGGTGAAAGGTCTGCATGGCCGCTTTCTTTTGGAGACTGATGTTATTGGCAAATCTTGTCGGCAACCCGAAAGTGCTTCCATCATATACGGCGGCCTGCCATTCACTATGATCGTCAGCATTCGACGATATTCACCGCCAGCCCGCCGCGCGCCGTTTCCTTGTACTTCGTTTTCATGTCTGCGCCGGTCTCGCGCATCGTCTTGATGACCGAGTCGAGCGACACATAGTGTGTGCCATCGCCCCGCAGCGCCATGCGCGCGGCGTTCACGGCCTTGACCGACGCCATCGCGTTGCGTTCGATGCACGGGATCTGCACCAGTCCGCCCACGGGATCGCACGTCAATCCGAGGTTGTGCTCCATGCCGATCTCGGCGGCGTTCTCCACCTGTTCCGGTGTGCCGCCAAGTACCGCAGCCAGCGCACCGGCCGCCATCGAGCACGCTACGCCAACCTCGCCCTGGCAGCCTACTTCCGCACCGGAGATCGACGCATTGAGCTTGTAGAGCAGGCCGATGGCGCCAGCGGTCAGCAGGAAATCCACCGCGCCCTGAGGACTCGCGCCGGGTACGAAGCGATCGTAGTAGTGCAGCACGGCAGGGATGATGCCAGCCGCACCGTTGGTGGGCGCTGTGACTACGCGACCACCCGCCGCGTTTTCCTCGTTGACGGCCATCGCGTAGAGGTTGACCCAATCCATGACGGTGAGCGGATCGGACAACGTACGCTCCGCGCGCAACGTCAGGTTGCGATACAACTCGGGCGCACGCCGCTTCACCTTGAACGGACCGGGCAGTTCGCCCTCGGTGCGGCAACCGCGCGCCACGCATTGCTGCATGACGTCCCAGATATGCAGCAGGCCATCGGTGACCTCGGTGTGCGAGCGCCACGTCAGTTCGTTCTCCAGCATGAGTTGTGCGATGGACTTGCCGCTCGCATGCGCCATCTCGAGCATCGCCTTGCCGCTGCGGAACGGATGCGGCAACTGATTCTCCGCAGTCTGCAACTGCGTATTGGGTGCGCCGGCCGTGACGACAAAGCCACCGCCCACTGACAGGTAGCGCGCTTCACGTAGCGGGTTGCCCTCGGCATCGTAGGCGTGGAACTTCATGCCGTTCGGATGCTCGGCCATCGCTTCGCGTCGATAGAACACGATGTGCTCGCGTTCCACGAACGGTACCGTGTGCTTGCCCAGCAGCGTCAGCAGCTTGCTGCGGCGCATCGCGGAGAGCTTCTCGTCGATGCCTTCGGGATCGACGGTATCGGGCGCCTCGCCCATGAGCCCGAGAATCACGCCCTTGTCGGTGCCGTGTCCCTTGCCGGTGGCGCCCAGCGAGCCATACAGTTCGGCACGCACGCTCGCTACTTGCGGCAACAACCCATCGCGCTCCAGACCATGCGCGAACATCAGCGCGGCGCGCATCGGTCCCACGGTGTGGGAACTCGACGGGCCGATGCCTACCTTGAACAGATCGAAAACACTGACTGCCACGGCTGACTCCAGATGCGAAGACGGCGCGCCGCCGGCACGCCGTCAGGGGCCGCCCACGATTCGGAAATCAGGGCGGCAGGGGACTTTTCAACTTTTCTTATCGAGCCGGAGTGCTTACGCCTCTTCAGCGTACTCGCTCATCGGCACGCACGAGCAGAACAGATTGCGGTCGCCATACACGTTGTCCGCACGGCCAACCGGCGGCCAGTACTTCTGCGTGCGCAGCGACGCCACCGGATAGGCGGCTTCCTCGCGCGTGTACTTGCGCGTCCACTCGTTGGCCGTGATCACGTTGGCCGTGTGCGGCGCGTGCTTGAGCGGATTGTCTTCACGGTCGAAGCTGCCGTCCTCGACGCGCGCAATTTCGCCACGGATGGCAATCATGGCGTCGATGAAGCGGTCAAGCTCGGACAGCGCCTCGCTTTCGGTCGGCTCGATCATCAGCGTGCCCGGCACCGGGAAGCTCATGGTCGGGGCATGGAAGCCGTAGTCCATCAGCCGTTTGGCGACGTCTTCGTTCGAGATGCCCGTGCTCTTCTGCAGCGGACGCAGGTCGAGAATGCACTCGTGCGCCACCAGACCACCCTGACCCGCGTACAACACCGGATAGTGCGGCGACAGACGCTTGGCCACGTAGTTGGCCGTCAGGATCGCGTTCTCGGTGGCGGCGGTCAGGCCGGTCGAGCCCATCATCGCCACGTACATCCACGAAATCGGCAGGATGCTGGCCGAGCCGAACGGCGCGGCGGAGACTCCGCCGATGCCGTTGTCGTCGCGGCGATAGCCAACGCTGTCCTGGTTCGGCAGGAAGTCGGCAAGGTGCGCGCCCACTGCCACCGGACCCACGCCCGGTCCGCCACCGCCGTGCGGAATGCAGAACGTCTTGTGCAGGTTCAGGTGGGAGACGTCACCGCCGAACTGTCCCGGTGCGGCCACGCCGACCATTGCGTTCATGTTCGCGCCATCCACGTAGACCTGGCCGCCGTGCTTGTGCACGATGTCGCAGATCTGCTGCACGCCCTGTTCGAACACGCCGTGCGTGGACGGGTACGTGATCATGATCGCAGCGAGGTTCTTGCTGTGCTGTTCGGCCTTCTTCGCCAGATCCACGAGGTCGACGTTGCCGTTCTCGTCACAGGCCACAACCACCACCTTCATGCCGGCCATCTGTGCCGATGCCGGGTTCGTGCCGTGCGCGGAGGAGGGGATCAGGCAGATGTCGCGATGGCTCTCGCCACGGCTTGCGTGGTAGGCGTGGATGATCAGCAGGCCAGCGTACTCGCCTTGCGAGCCCGCGTTCGGCTGCAGGCTCACGGCGGCGTAGCCCGTGGCGGCGCAGAGCATGGCTTCGAGCTGGTCGATCATCTCGCGATAGCCCACGGTCTGGTCGAGCGGCGCGAACGGATGGATGTTGCTGAACTCGGGCCACGTCACCGGCAGCATTTCGCTGGTGGCGTTGAGCTTCATCGTGCAGGAGCCCAGCGGAATCATCGTGCGGTCCAGCGCCAGGTCCTTGTCGGCCAGCGAGCGCAGGTAACGCAGCATTTCGTGCTCGGCGTGGTGCGTGTTGAACACCGGGTGCGTCAGGTAAGCGCTCTGGCGCGAGAGTGCGGCCGGGAAGCCGTCGGCCACCGTTGCTTCTACGTCATCGAACTTCGGCACGGCCTTGCCATGCGCGAAGATTTCCCACAGCGCCACCACGTCATCGCGCGACGCGGTTTCGTCGAACGAGATGCCGATGCGCGTGCCGCCTGCATGACGCAGGTTGATGCCGCGCTGCGTGGCGGACGCGTGGAATGCGTCGGTGTTGAAGCCGGTGTCGAGCGTGATCGTGTCGAAGAACGTCGTGTTCAGCGGCGTGTGGCCGAGTGCCTTGAGGCCGGCAGCCAGCGTGGCGGTCAGGCGATGCACGCGTTGCGCGATGCGCTTGAGACCCTGTGGACCATGGTAGACCGCGTACATCGACGCCATGATGGCCAGCAGTGCCTGCGCCGTGCAGATATTCGACGTGGCCTTCTCGCGGCGGATGTGCTGCTCGCGCGTCTGCAGCGCCAGGCGGTATGCCTTGTTGCCTTGCGCGTCGATGGTCACGCCGACGAGGCGGCCCGGCATCGAACGCTTGAATTCGTCGCGCACGGCCATATAGCCGGCGTGCGGGCCGCCGAAACCGAGCGGCACGCCAAAGCGCTGCGTGTTGCCCACGGCCACGTCCGCGCCCCATTCGCCCGGTGCGGCGAGCAGCGTCAGCGCCAGCAGGTCGGCGGCGGCTACCACGCGCGCGCCGGAGGCATGCACGGCTTCGGCAATCGCGCGGTAGTCGGCCACGTCGCCGTTCACGCCAGGGTACTGCAGCAGCACGCCGAACGCCTCCGCCTTCGCGGCTTCGGCTGCGGGGCCAACCTTGATTTCGATGCCCATCGGCTCGGCGCGGGTGCGTACCACTTCCAGCGTCTGCGGCAGCACGTCGTCGGCCACGAAGAACGTGTTCGATGCATGCTTGTTGACGCGCTGCAGCAGCGTCATGGCTTCGGCGGCGGCGGTGCCTTCGTCCAGCATCGACGCATTGGCGATGTCCATGCCGGTCAGGTCCGTCAGCATCTGCTGGAAGTTCAGCAGGGCTTCGAGACGGCCCTGCGAGATCTCAGGCTGGTACGGGGTGTAGGCGGTGTACCACGCCGGGTTTTCAAACACGTTGCGCAGGATGACCCCGGGCGTGAGCGTGTTGTAGTACCCCTGCCCGATGAAGCTCTTGAGCACGCGGTTCTTGCTGGCCAGGCCGCGCAGCTTGGCCAGCGCGGCTTCCTCGGTCAGCGGGGCGGTGAATTCGCCCAGCGACATGCCATCGCGGCGACGGATGGCGGCAGGCACCACGGCATCGATCAGCGCGGCGGTGCTGTGGAAACCGAGCAGCTTGAGCATGTGCTGCTGTTCGGCGGTATCGGGCCCGATATGGCGGGCGGCGAAGGCGTCGCGCGCCTCCAGTTCGGCCAGCGTGGGCCGTGCAGCTTGGGCGGCAGCGTTCATGGGAAACGGGGCGTTCATGGCAAGGAAATCTCGTGGAGCGCGCGGGGCAGGTGGTCAGCCTGCCGCCACGCGCGGCATCGGACAATCAGCGCGATCAGGCGCCGACGCTGGCCTTGTAGGCGTCGACGTTCATCAGGCCGTTCACATCGTCGCCGTTGGCCGGCTTGATCTTGAACAGCCACGCGTCGAAGGCGTTGGCATTGACCGATTCCGGCGATGCCGAAGCCGCGTCGTTAATGGCGATGACTTCGCCGGCCACCGGGGCGTAGATGTCGGAAGCCGCCTTCACGGACTCCACCACGGCCAGCGCGTCGCCTGCGCCAACCGACTTGCCCACTTCGGGCAGTTCCAGGAAAACGATGTCGCCCAGCGCGTCTTGTGCGTGGTCGGTGATGCCGATGGTCAGCGTGCCGTCGGCTTCGACGCGCACCCATTCGTGCGACTCGGTGTACTTCAGGTCAGCGGGGAAATTCATGAGGGTTCTCCGGGATACAGTGTGTTTCTTGTTTCATTCACCCGCCCGCGGCATGTGGGCTCGAGCGGAACGGGTGGAAGGGCGACCGTTGGTGTGAAGCGGGGGCCGATGCCTCAGCTCACGAGTGCCTTGCCATTGCGCACAAACGGCAGTTTAACCACAGTCGCGGTCAGTTTGCGGTCGCGGATCTCTACCTGGACTTCCGCACCCGGCACGATGTCCTTCGGCAGACTGGCAAAGGCAATGGACTGGGACAGCGACGGGCTGAATGTGCCGCTGGTGATTTCGCCGTCGCCGGATGCGGTGACGACTTTCTGGTGCGCGCGCAGCACGCCGCCCTTGTCGCGCAGGATCAGGCCCAGGAACGCGCGTTTCTGGCCGCCAGCGGTCAGCGCAGCCTTGCCGGTGAAGTCGCGTTCGCTTTGCAGATCGACCGTCCACGACAGCCCGGCGTCGAGCGGCGACGTATGGATGTCCATGTCCTGGCCGTACAGGTTCATGCCGGCTTCCAGGCGCAGGGTGTCGCGTGCGCCCAGGCCGGCAGGCTTCACACCGGCTGCCACGAGTTTTTCCCAGATACCGGCGACGTTCTCGGCCGGCACCACCAGTTCGAAGCCGTCTTCGCCGGTATAGCCCGTGCGCGCCACCATCAGTTCGCCCATGGCCGGGTCCTGCACGACCAGCGCGTTGAATGGCTTGAGGGCATCGGCGGGCTGGGTGGAGGGGAAGGCTGCATAGACTTTGGCGCGTGCGTTCGGACCCTGCACGGCGACGATGGCCAGTGCGCTGAACCCTGCTGGTGCCACGTCACCACGGCGCGGGTTGATAGTCACGCCGCTGCCGGTCTCGCTGTTGCGCGAACGGATCCATTCGATATCGCCGACGGCCGTGCTCGCATTGACCACGAGCCGGAAATAATCCTCGGCAAAGAAGTAGACGATCAGGTCGTCGATGACACCGCCTTTCTCGTCGAGCATGCAGGAATACAGGGCCTTGCCCGGTGTCTGGAGCTTGTCGACGTTGTTGGCCAGCAGGCCGCGCAGGAAGGTGCGGGTGTTCGCGCCATGGAGATCGACCACGCACATGTGCGAGACGTCGAACATGCCGGCGTCCGAGCGGACTGCGTTGTGTTCCTCGATCTGGGAGCCGTAGTTGACCGGCATGTCCCAACCGCCAAAATCGACCATGCGGGCGCCGAGGGCGCGATGAATGGCGTTGAGGGGCGTGGCCTGGAGCGTCATGGATATCCTCGGGCAATTCGAAAACGAAAAAAGGGTCACCCGCCGCATGCCGGCCGCACCAATGTGCAACCAGTCCGCTGCGGCGGATGACCCCTCTGTCCTCGATACCTGAGAGATTACGAAGCCGTGGCTCCGTGCGCCCCTTCGGTGGACATGCTCGCCGGCCTTCCAGCTGCGGCGGATGTCGCTCTCCAGAGTGCGGCATGCATCGTGTGCATGTTGCATGCCGATCCGACCGGTCCATGGTGCCTGAGAGTTTTCGGGTGATTCCCCTTCGGCGGCGCAATGCGTGATGCGCGCTCTCCCGGTCAGATGCGCGTGAATGTACGGGAGCGGTCTGGCTTTGTCAAACCGTCCCGTCGCGCGCTGCGGTCCCCCCGTTCGGTCAGCGGTTGTCCTTGGTTACGACATTGCCGATGACGCCACCGGCAGCCGCGCCGCCGATCGTACCCAAGGCGCTGCCGTTGGTCAGCACCGCGCCGCCGAGCGCGCCCGCACCGGCGCCGATGGCGGTATTCCGTTGCTTCGGCGTCATGTCCGCGCAACCGGCAAAGCCGACCAGCGTAGCGCCGATCAGCGCGACTTTCGAGAGCGTGCGAAGGGTGTTCATGATTGGCTCCTTGATTCGAATGGATTCCGATACGTTCCGATATCCGGAAGGTTTGCCGTGCACCGTTGTGACTGCCAACCTGCTCGGCCGTACGGGAGAGAGGCAAACTCCATGCCCCGTCACCAGGCAGGGCCCGCCCGATTTACGATTGTTACCAGCGTGAAACGGGTGCCGTCGGACACCCTCCGACAGGCCCTGTCAGCCACCTTGCCGCGTGGTAGCATCGTCGCCTTCGGCGCGTGGCTGACCGCGTGCCGAGTTCGGCATTTCCGCCCTTCCCGGTTCTCGTCCCCGCTTTCCTCTTCCCGCCCCATGACCCACGGACTCAACGCCGCGCAATCCGAAGCCGTTCGCTATCTGGACGGCCCTTGCCTTGTGCTGGCCGGGGCGGGTTCCGGCAAGACGCGCGTGATCACGCAGAAAATTGCGCATCTGATCGAGGACAAGGGGTTCGAGCCGCGTCACATTGCTGCCGTCACGTTCACGAACAAGGCGGCCAAGGAGATGCAGGAGCGCATCAGCAAGCTCATGGAGGGAAAGACCACGCGCGAAGGGAAGCGTATTCCACTCAAGCAGCTGACCGTTTGTACGTTTCACTCGCTCGGCGTGCAAATTCTGCGCATGGAAGCCGAGCATGTGGGCCTGAAGCCGCAATTCTCGATCATGGATTCGGACGACTGCTTCGGACTCGTGCAGGAGCAGTTGAGTACCACCGACAAGAAACTGATCCGCAGCGTGCAGAGCACGATTTCGCTGTGGAAGAACGGCATGGTCGATCCCGAGACCGCGCTCGCGCAGGCCGCCACGGCCGACGAGCACCAGGCCGCCATGGTCTATCGCGCGTACGTGGCGACGCTGCATGCGTACCAGGCGGTGGACTTCGACGATCTGATCCGGCTCCCGGCCGAACTGTTCGCGCGCGATGAAGCCGTGCGTCTGAAATGGCAGAACCGGCTGCGCTACTTCCTCGTGGACGAATACCAGGACACCAACGCGTGCCAGTACCAGTTGCTGAAGCTGCTGGCCGGTGGGTCGCATCTGCGCGCGCCGGCGTTCACTGCAGTGGGCGATGACGATCAGGCGATCTATGGCTGGCGCGGTGCCACGCTCGACAACCTGAAGCTGCTGCAAACCGATTTCCCCGACCTCAAGGTCGTGAAGCTCGAACAGAACTACCGCTCGACGGTGCGCATCCTGGAGGCGGCCAACGCGGTCATCGCCAACAATCCGAAACTGTTCGACAAGAAGCTGTGGTCGGAGCATGGCATGGGCGATCCCATCGCCGTGCATCCGATGAACGATGAGGAGCACGAGGCCGAGTCCGTGGTGTTCCGGCTGTCGGCGCACAAGTTCGAGCGGCGCGCGCAGTTCCGCGATTACGCCATCCTGTATCGCGGCAACCATCAGGCGCGGCTGTTCGAGCAGATCCTGCGGCGCGAGCGCATTCCGTATGTGCTGTCAGGTGGACAGAGCTTCTTCGACAAGGCCGAGATCAAGGACATCTGCGCGTATTTGCGATTGATCGCCAATCCCGATGACGATCCCGCATTCATCCGTGCGATCACCACGCCGCGCCGTGGCGTGGGCAACACCACGCTCGAAGTGCTCGGCACGTTTGCGGGGCAGGCCAAGGTGTCGCTGTTCGAAGCGGCGATGATGGGTGGCATCGAGGGCAAGCTGCAGCCGCGCCAGCTGGAACCGCTGCGGCTGTTCTGCGAATCGATGGTGCGGCTGGCAGATCGTGCTGCAAACGATCCGGCCACGGTGGTGCTCGATGACCTGATGGAAGGCATCCACTACGAGGCGTATCTGTACGACACCTTCGACGAACGTCAGGCGCAATCGCGCTGGACCAATACGCTCGAATTCCTCGACTGGCTCAAGCGCAAGGGCACGCGTCCCGAAGCGGAGGGCGATGGGGAAGCAACCGGTTTCGATACCGCCGACGGCTTTGCAGACGAAGGCAAGAACCTGCTCGAACTGACGCAGACCGTGGCGCTGATGAGCATGCTCGAAGGCCGCGACGAAGATCCCGACGCCGTGCGGCTCTCGACGCTGCATGCATCGAAGGGACTCGAGTATCCGCACGTGTTCCTGGTGGGCGTGGAAGAGGGCATCCTGCCCCATTCGCGCGAGGATGAGGACATGGGTGACGAGAAGATCGAGGAAGAGCGACGGCTGATGTATGTGGGCATCACGCGTGCGCAGCGCAGCCTGCAGATCAGCTGGTGCAAGAAGCGCAAGCGTGCGCGCGAAACGTATTCCGTGGAGCCGTCGCGCTTTATCGGCGAGATGAAACTGGAAGAGGCCCCAGCAATCGTGGACGAGACGCCGGCCATGAGTCCGAAGGATCGGCTGGCAGGGTTGAAGGCGCTGCTTGGCAAGCCGGCTGTCACTGGCTGAGCGGGCTGATCGGCATCGCCAAGGCCATCGACATGTCCGTGCGTTGATACAAGCTCGACAAGACGCCACTCCGGACCCTGCCTACGATAGCCGTCGCGCATGCAACATCTCGGCGTTCCATGCGCGACACCGCGCCCGCCCTTCGGTAGCGGTGTGGCTGGGCACATGCGAGCCCGGCTTCTTCCCTGTTGAACGCTCCCGGCTGCGGCAGCACCGGGGGCGTTTTTTTCTTCGGGGTGGCGCGCGGCGCACGTATCAATCCTGATACAAAACCGGCATCGGATGTAATAGCCTGGCTGGTACATTGGCAACTCTCATCCGGGCCGGCGTCTTCGCGGGTCCGCAAGCCCCCTCCCACCTGCACGTTCGCCATGGATTTTTCTCCCGCCCTGACCACCCGCCTGCTGATCGTTGACGACGATCCCCAGATCCGCACCATGCTTGCCGAGTACCTGGCCACGTTCGGCATGGAAGCCCAGGGCGCGGAGGGTGGCGCCGCCATGCGCACCGCGCTGGCGAACCAGCAGTTCGACCTCGTCATCCTGGACCTGTCGCTGCCGGGCGAGAACGGCCTGACGTTGTGCCGCGAGATTCGCGATACGAGCAATGTGCCGGTGATTATGCTGACGGCGCGCGCCGAACTCGCGGATCGCGTGGTCGGGCTCGAAGTCGGGGCCGACGATTATGTGACCAAGCCGTTCGAAATGCGCGAACTGGTGGCGCGTATTCACACCGTGCTCCGGCGCAGCCGCAGCGAATCGCGGCGGCCCGCACCGGCGTCCACGGGACACGAAATGCGCTTCGGCGTGTGGCGCCTGAACACTACGCTGCGCCAGTTGGTGGATGCAGAGGAAACGGTTGTGCCGCTGTCGAATGCGGAGTTCCGGCTGCTGCTGACGTTCATCGAGAATCCGAACCGTGTGCTCGACCGCGAGATGCTGATCAACAACGCGCGCGGCCGCGACCTCGACGTGTTCGATCGCAGCATCGACCTGCTGGTATCGCGCCTGCGCCAGAAGCTGCGCGACGATCCGCGCGACTCGGCGCTGATCCGCACCGTGCGCGGCGAGGGGTATGTCTTCACCGTCAACGTGGAGCATTGAACAGCATGGCCGTGGACCCGACCTCGCCGCCAAATGCCGGCGATGCCACGCCGCCGCGTGCGCGTCGTCGTCGTTTCGATTCGATGTTCCTGCGGGTCTTCTTCGTGATGACCGCGATCATGCTCGGCGTGCATGTGCTGGGCGTCACCGTGATCGAGAGCCTGTTCCCGCGTCCCGGCTCCGAACGCTACATGGAGCGCATGCGTCGCGCAGTGGCCGAGGCGGAAGCCAATGGCACGCTGACGACGGATGGCGTGCCGAAGCATCCGCTCGAAGGCATCTTCGCGCCGCCGGGTGGTCCGGGCTTCCTCGATTACGGTCCGGGTTTCGGTCCGCCGTTCGATCCCCATTTCGGGCCCGGTCCGCAAGGTGGTTTCGGGGGCCGCTTCGGCGGTCCACGCGGCAACGAGCCGTTCGATTTCGATGGGCCGCCATTGCATCTGGACGCATTCCGCACACCCAAGCCGGGCGAGCGCATGCCCGGTCCGCCGCAGGGTTTCCACATCCGCGGTATCTGGCCACCGCATCTTGGCCTGCTGTTCCAGCTCGCCGCGATTTTGATCGCTTCGTGGGTCGGGGCGCGGCTGCTGGCACGACCGGTGCAGCAACTGGCGAGTGGTGCGAATCGGCTGGCGCAGGATGTCCACGCGCCACCGCTCGATGAAGAACGCGGACCCGCCGAAGCACGCGATGCCACGCGCGCGCTGAACCTGATGCAGCAACGCATCCGCACGCAACTGGCCCAGCAATCGCGCTTTCTGGCTGCGGTGTCGCACGATTTGCGCACGCCGCTGACGCGCATGAGCCTGCGCATCGAACGCATCGAAAGCAATGACGTGCGATATCGCTTGCGTCAGGATCTGACCGAGATGAACGGGCTGATCGATGCCACGTTGTACTACCTGCGCGAGCGCGATGGTGCAACGGGCCCACGTCAGCGCGTGGATGTGCAGGCGCTGGTGCAGGCGGTGGTCGACGATGCGCAGGAGATCGGGCAGGACGTGCGACTCTCGGGCGAGGCCGCGCCGATGCTCGCCTATCCCGCAGAACTGCGCCGCGCGGTGGTGAACCTCGTGGAGAATGCGCATCGCTATGGCGGCGCCGCGCATATCGTGCTGGCCGATAGTCCGGAACGGGTCACGATCGACGTATGCGATAACGGTCCCGGCATTCCACCCGCCGAGTTGTCGCGCGTGCTCGAACCGTTCTATCGCGTGGAATCGTCACGCAGCCGCGCCACGGGCGGCGTGGGCATGGGGCTGTCGATCGCGCACGACATCGTGACCCGCCACGGCGGCGAGTTGAAGTTGTCGAACCGGACCGAAGGCGGCCTGCGTGTCAGCATCACGCTGCCGCGCGTATAACGCCGCAGCGGGAAATAATCAGGCCCGCTGCGGCAGGCCGCTCTTGCCGATGGCCGCGAGTTGCACGTATTGCGAGCCACGCAGCCCGCGCGTGAAATCGAGCGTGAAGTCGCCCACGTCGATACGTGCCTGCAAGGCGCGTCGCAACTCGGCCGGGCCCGGTGCTTTCATACCCGTGGCGGCGCGCGTCAGCCACGCGGCGCCGATGTATCCCGCGAGCGTGGCAGGCGAGGGCGGCTCGTCGAGATACTGCTTCATGCGCGCGACGTGCTCCTTGACCACACGCAGCGTGGATTCCTGCGGCCCCGGCGCGATCTGCGTTACCACCATGCCGCCGGCGTAGCTAGCGCCCAGAATCTCGCGCGCGGATGACGGGCTGACCGCAGACAATCCCACCAGAAAGCCAAACCAGTTCTGCGCGGCGAGCGCGCGGCCAAGGCTGCCGTACGCGAGGGTATCGCCCGCCACGATCACCGCGCCGGGACGTGCGGCGGCGATGCGGCGCGCGCTGTCCTCGATGTTGCTACCCAGCGGCACCGCGCGCGTGGCGATGTCCTTCTCCAGGCGTGCCAGCCACGGCGTACCGGTGCCCAAGGCACCGGCCGCGAAGTCCGGCGACACGGCCAGTGCGATGTTGCGCAATCCGTAACTGTGCAACTGGCGCACGGCGGCATCGACCTCGGCCTGATAGTCGGCACGTGTGAACCAGATGTTCTCGGCGGTCATGGCCAGTCCGGACAACGGCGCAACGAGTTGCACGCCGCGCCGCGTCAGTTCCGAGGCATTCGCCAGCGATGGCAACAGGGCGTCTCCTGTGCCGAACAGCACGTCCGCACGTTCGTTATCGGCCAATGCCACGGCTTGCGCGATGGCATGGCGCGGATTCGGATCGGCATCCCGGATGACATGCACGATGCGTGGCGCGCCCGGCGTCGCCGCGGCATTGAACGCATCGAACAGGACCTTGGCCCCGGCCAGGTAGTCACGCGCGAGATCGGCCTGCGGTCCGATGCGATCGACCAGATGCCCGACCACCAGTTGGCGCCTTGCCACGGGTGTGGCGGGTTGCGCCATTGCATTGGGCAGCAGGGCTGCGGTGGACAACGCGCCAAGTGCGAGTAAGGTGCGACGCCGGGCCGTGATCGCTGGTTCGGGTTCGGGCGGGCGCGACGACATCGACTGCGGCAAGGCTGGGCGCATGGCAGCGGGAGCAAATGAGAGTGGGGGATGGGCCACGAGACATCGAGGCCGGGGCCGAGACTATCGGCCGTTGATGACGCTTGCGTGACTTTTTCCCGACAGAAGTCCCCACCTATTCGGGGGTGGCCGGCGCAGCCGGTCCGTTGTTTTGATTGGCGTCAAAGTTGATAGGGATTGGCGGGCATAGCATCGGTCGGTTAGCCGTGCCTTTACCGAGAACTCGAAAATGTCCGCCCCCACCTCTGCCTCAAACTCCACCAGTCATTCCAACAGCACTGCCTTCGATCGTCGCGCGCTCGCCGACTTCCGCAGCCTGGCCGGTCGCATCGACGGTAACGGTCCCCGCTATACCTCATATCCCACTGCCGACCGCTTCCATGCTGAAGTGGGTGACGCCGGCTATCTGCGCGCGCTCGACGCCTGCCGCGCCGATGCCCCGGCGCCGTTGTCGCTATATCTGCACATCCCGTTCTGCGAGAACATCTGCTACTACTGCGGTTGCAACAAGATCATTACGAAGGATCACAGCCGCAGCGCGCGCTACGTGGACTACCTGGCGCGCGAGATGGCGATGGTGGCCGCGCGTCTCGGCGAACGGCGCGGCGTCATGCAATCGCACTGGGGCGGCGGTACGCCGACCTTCCTCGATCCTGCCGAAATGCGCGCCGTGATGGCTGCCTTGCATCGACACTTCGAACTGCTGCCCGAAGGCGAGCACTCGATCGAAATCGATCCGCGCCGTGTGACAGACGACCGCATGGCGCTGCTCGCGGAACTGGGGTTCAACCGCATCAGTCTTGGGGTGCAAGATTTCGATCCCGAAGTGCAGCAGGCCATCCATCGGGTGCAGTCTTTCGAGGAAACGCGCGATGTGGTGCTGGCGGCGCGGCGGTTGGGATTCCAGTCTGTCAGCATGGACCTGATCTATGGGCTGCCACACCAGACCACCGCGCGCTTCAACGCCACGGTCGACCGTACCCTCGAGCTGCGCCCCGACCGGCTGTCCGTTTACAGCTACGCGCATCTGCCACATGTCTTCAAACCGCAACGCCGCATTGACCAAAATGCACTGCCGCCAGCCGGCGAAAAGCTCGATATCCTCGTGTCGACCATCGAACGGCTGACCGCTGCCGGCTATGTCTATATCGGCATGGACCATTTCGCGTTGCCCGGAGATGACCTCGCCGTCGCCCAGCGGGAAGGGCGGCTGCAGCGCAATTTCCAGGGCTACGCCACGCACGCGGGCTATGACCAGCTTGGGCTCGGTGTGTCGGCCATCGGTGCGGTGGCGGGGCACTACGTGCAGAATGCCCGGACCACCGACGACTACTACGCCGCGCTGGACGCGGGCCGCCTGCCGATCGTGCGCGGCTTCGAGACGTCGGCCGAGGACCATCTGCGCCGCAAGATCATCGGCGCGCTGATGTGCAACGGCACGCTCGACATTGCCGCAATCGAGGCCGAGCACGATATCGACTTCGCCACGAAGTTCGCGGACGAGTTGGCCGAACTCGACCGGCTGGCCGTGGACAACCTGGTGCGCCGCACACCGAACCGTATCGACATCACCACACTGGGCCGCCTGCTGGTGCGCCGCGTGGCCATGGTGTTCGACCAGTATCTGCGGCAGGACGCCTGGCGACCCCAACCCGCGCTGGCTGCGAACGATGCCAAGGCCGTTCCGATCCAGCGCTATTCGCGCGTGGTCTGAGTCCTCGTCAGCAAAAACCAGAAAACAAAAAAGCCCGCGAACTGCTTCGCGGGCTTTTTGCCTGGCCGTTGCGCCGGGTTACTTGGCGGCGTTCGCCATGTAGTCCGATGCGGCGATCACGTCTGCGTCGGGGCCGGCATAACCACCCTTCGGCGGCATGATGCCCTTGCCTTTGAGCGCGTAGTTGTGCACGACATCCATGCCTTCCTTGAGTCGCGGCGCCCAGGCGGCCTTGTCGCCGAACTTGGGAGCACCCGCGACGCCGGCGGCATGGCAGGCCGCGCAGACTTGCTCGTAGACCTTCTTGCCGACTTCGGCCGAAGCTGCGGCCGGGGCAGCCGGAGCGGCAGCGGCGGCAGGAGCGGGGGCCGGGGCTGCTGCTGCAGGTGCGGCGGGAGCAGGTGCGGCGGCGGCAGGGGCTTCGGGAGCCGATGCGGCGGCTTGCGCGGGCGCGCCCTGAGCCGGTGCGGCGGGTTCCGGGAACTTGGCGCCGCCAGCGTCGGCCATGTAGACCACCGCGCGAGCCAGTTCGTAGTCGCTGAAATCGTCCGGCGACGTACCGGCACGCGGAGGCATGGCGCCCTTGCCGTTGACCACGGCCTTCATCAGGCCGTCGAAGCCTTGCCCGATGCGCGCGGTCCAGTCGCCGGCCACGCCGAACTTCGGTGCGCCAGCAGCGCCGGTGGCGTGGCAGGCTGCGCAGACTTCCTTGTAGACCTGTTCGCCCGTCTTGAAGACGCGCGGCGCGCTGGGGTCCTTGATCTCCAGCGACGCGACCGGGGCAATGCGGGTGTTGACCGCTTCCGCAGTCTGGGTCGAGCCAGCGCCCTCAAGGGTGCCATGGCCCACAAAATTCACTAACAGGATGATGACGATGATCGGCACCAGGAAGGCGGCGATCACAACAGCGACTAGTTGCTTGGGTGTCTTGATTGGCGACTCGTGGTGGTCGTTTTCTTGATGGACGTCACTCATACAGAACTCTCGATTTTGCGGGAAACCGTTTGCACAGCTCGTTGGGGGCGGCTTGCTTGTCTGGACCCTGTTTCGGGGGTGAATCTGTCGGCTATCGCGCCCGGGGCCATCTCCTGCCCCGCTACGTCTCTGTTACGACGCAAATAGCTGCCGATTATAGACCCAAGACCTTGGCGCAGGTGTCAAAAGCGGCGATTCAGAGACCCGTGATAACCCCTCCCCCGACACCCATCGGCGCATCCCTCATGGACGGCCACTGCCAAGTCGGGTATCCTATGCGACTTTCCGGCGCCGGCATCCGTCCGACGCCAAGCCAGACACATCGCGCCCGTAGCTCAATGGATAGAGTACTGCCCTCCGAAGGCAGGGGTTGCTGGTTCGATCCCAGCCGGGCGCACCACGGTTTTTCTGATTGATTCCCCAGGTTTTCTCCAGGTCGTTCTGACCCAGCGTCGTCCTCCAGTTCGATCGACGCCAGCGCCGTTGACCCCTCAAGCTTCCCTCATTTCCGCCCGTTAACCGTCCCGAGCGCAAGCGCAGCGATGGATGGACTGGCTGGAGCGAGCGCCATCAGAACTCTGAAGGAACGGGGAAATCATGACGTTTGCTGTCGCATATCCTGCCGGGCGTGCCGAGCGGGGTGGATCTTTCGCATCGCAACCATCGCTCACCTCCCGGCAGGCCGCGTTGGGCGGGATTGCTCGCTGGGCGGATCTTGTCATGTTGTCGACACTGCTGTGCTCGGGTGCGGCGGCATTGGCGATTGGGGTGCATTACTACGCATTGACGCTGGCGATTGGTGCTGGCGGGGCTCTGGTGGTGCTGGGGTCTCTGACTTACCTCATGGCGCGCGGCACGCGGTTCAGTGGGTATGCGCTCGTGGCGGCCAATGTGGCCATGGTCGTGCTGCATATCCAGTTGTCGCATGGGCTGACCGAGTTTCACTTTGGCGTGTTCGTGCTGCTGGGGCTGCTGCTGGTCTATCGCGACTGGCGTCCGCTGGTGTTTGCGGCGGCGCTGTTTGCGGTGCACCACGTGGTGTTCGATCGGCTGCAGGCGTTGAGCTATCCGTTCTATTGCACGGGCGAGGCTGATTTTGCGCGGGTGTCGATGCATGCCATCTATGTGGTGGTGCAGACCGCGATCGAGATCGTGCTGGCGCTGCAGTTGCGACGCGCGGCGGTGGAAGGTGCCGAGTTGTCGGCGCTGGTGGCGCAAGTCGATGGCGGCGATCGGATCTCCCTGGATGTGGAAAGCGTGGCGGTCAGTGTGACGACAGCGCTGGCGCTGAAGGCGGCCATCACGCGGATGGGAGCCGCGATGATCGAGGTCCGCACCGCGGCGATGTCCGTGGAAGACGCCGCATCGGAGATCGCCAGCGGCAGCATGGATCTGAGCACGCGGACCGAACGGCAGGCGTGGGATGTGCAGCAGACCTCGGCGTCGATGCAGGAAATCCACACGGCGGTGCAGAGTGCCGCGCAGACGGCGGGCGAGGCCAGTTCACTGGCAGGCGAGACTTCGGATGCCGTAGTGGATGGCGGCGAGGCGGTGGGGCGCGTGGTGGAGACCATGGATGGCATTTCCGCATCCGCCGATCGCATCGCAGAAATCACGGGGCTGATCGACAGCATTGCGCTGCAGACCCACATCCTGTCGCTCAACGCTTCGGTGGAAGCGGCGCGGTCCGGCGAGAGCGGGCGCGGGTTTGCCGTGGTAGCCACCGAGGTGCAGCAATTGGCGCATCGGACTTCGACGGCTGCGCGCCAGATCCGCGAGTTGATTGGCGAAAGCAGCGCGCGCGTGGCGCAGGGCCGGCAGCAGGTAGCCACGGCGCATGGCGGCATGGGCGATATCGTGGCCAAGGCACGACGCGTCAATGACCTGATCCGCAGCATCTCCAGCGCCACCGATCAGCAGGCCGCCGGCATGGGGCAAGTGGGCGAGGCGGTGGCGCAGATCGACAGCATGACGCGCCAGAACGCGGCGCTCGTGGAAGAAAGCGCCGCAGCGGCGGAGAGCCTGAAGGACCAGGCATCAAAACTCAATGCGGTGGTGGACCAGTTCCATCTGCTTGGCAACGGACGGCCCGCATAGGCCCGGCGGATGAGGGACACGCCACTTCGGCCATCGGCATTGCTATGATGCGTCGCATGGCCGAAGACCTGTTCATTTCCCATCACGAGTACGAGATCACCGCGATCCGCGCCCAAGGCGCGGGCGGGCAGAACATCAACAAGGTGTCCAATGCGGTGCATCTGCGCTACGACGTGCGCGCGTCGTCGCTGGCGGAGGACCACAAGGAGCGTCTGCTGGCGCTGCACGACCACCGCATCACGCGCGATGGGGTGATCGTGATCAAGGCGCAGCAGCATCGGAGCCTTGAGATGAACCGAGAGGAAGCGGTGCGCCGGCTGCATGAACTCGTGCAGAGCGTGGCCACACCACCGCGCGTTCGTCGGGCCACTCGGCCGACGCGTGCTTCGAGGGTACGCCGGGTCGATGCCAAGGTCCAGCGCGGACAGGTCAAGGCATTGCGTGGGAAGGTGATCGATTAGAGACCACCGCCCGACCACCGCCCTACCACCTCCCATATATCGACAGTTTGAATCGAACAAATATTTCAAACGGACGACAGAGGGCTGGGACAACGCGCCCATAGGCAGGCATGCTCGGGTTTCCGGTTTCATGACCGACCCTGACTCTCATCTGCCGCCCCATGTCATCTGTCACCACTGCCGCACCGGACGTCACGCTGGCACCCATTCCGCGCGATCCCGGCTGGCCCATCGTCGGCAATCTCTTCCAGATCACGCCCGGCGAGATCGGGCAGCATCTGCTGGCGCGCAGCCGGCACCACGACGGCATCTTCGAACTGGACTTTGCGGGGCGGCGTGTACCGTTCGTGTCGTCCGTGGAACTCGCGGCGGATGTGTGCGATCCGGCGCGCTTCCGCAAGATCATCGGCCCGCCGCTGTCCTATCTGCGCGACATGGCCGGTGATGGCCTGTTCACCGCACACAGCGACGAGCCGAACTGGGGGTGCGCGCATCGCATCCTGATGCCGGCCTTCAGCCAGCGCGCGATGAAGGGGTACTTCGACGTGATGTTGCGTGTGGCGAATCGGCTCGTGGAGAAATGGGATCGCAAGGGCACTGACGCCGATATCGCCGTGGCCGATGACATGACGCGGCTCACGCTCGATACCATCGCGTTGTCCGGCTTCGGCTATGACTTCGAGTCGTTCGCGAGCGAGCAACTCGATCCGTTTATCGTGGCCATGGTCGGCGCGCTGGAAGAGGCGATGCAGAAGCTGACCAGGCTGCCGATCCAGGATCGATTCATGGGCCGCGCGCATCGCCAGTTTGCTGCCGATACCGCGTACATGCGCAACCTCGTGGACGATGTGATTCGCCAGCGTCGCGCGGCACCGATGCCGGGCATGGACCTGCTGAACCTGATGCTGGAAGCGCGCGATCCCGAGACCGACCAGCGGCTCGACGACGCCAACATCCGCAACCAGGTCATCACGTTCCTGATCGCCGGGCATGAGACGACGAGCGGTCTGCTGACGTTCACGCTGTACGAACTGATGCGCAACCCCAGCGTGCTCGCGCAAGCCTATGCCGAAGTGGATGCGGTGCTGCCCGGTGATGCACCGCCCGTGTATGCCGATCTCGCGCGCATGCCAGTGCTCGATCGCATCCTCAAGGAGACGCTGCGGCTGTGGCCTACTGCGCCGGCATTCGCGGTGGCGCCGTTTGCCGATGAGGTCATCGGCGGGCGCTATCGGCTGCGCAAGGATCGACGCATCTCGGTGGTGCTCACGGCGCTGCACCGCGATCCGAAAGTGTGGGCGCATCCCGAGCGATTCGATATCGACCGCTTCCTGCCCGAGAACGAAGCCAAGCTGCCGCCGCACGCCTATATGCCTTTCGGCAGCGGCGAACGCGCGTGCATCGGCCGGCAGTTTGCACTGACGGAAGCCAAGTTGGCGCTGGCGCTGATGCTGCACAACTTCGTCTTCCACGATCCCTACGACTACCAGTTTCGTATCAAGGAAACGCTGACGATCAAGCCCGACAACCTGGTGTTGCGTGTGCGCCGTCGTCGTCCGCATGAACGGATGGTGACGAGCCATGCCGTGTCTGTCGTCGCGGATACGGCGCAGGCCGAGGTGCGTGGCAATGGTCAGGCGATGACCGTGCTGTGTGCATCGAGCCTGGGCACGGCGCGCGAACTGGCCGAACAGATTCACGGTGGTGCGATCGCCGCAGGGTTCGCCAGCACGCTCGCCGATCTCGACGATGTGGTGGATGCGTTGCCGACATCGGGACTCGTCGTCGTCGTGGCCGCCACGTACAACGGCCGCGCGCCAGACTCTGGGCGCAAGTTCGAATCGATGCTCGATGCCGGTGGCGTGACGGGCTATCGCGCGCAGGATATTCGGCTGGCGATGCTCGGTTGCGGTAACTCGCAATGGGCCACGTATCAGGCGTTTCCGCGTCGCGTGTTCGAGTTCTTCACGGATGCTGGCGCAGTGCCACTGTTGCGCCGTGGAGAAGCCGACGGCAACGCCGATTTCGATCAGGCGGCCGAGCGGTGGCTCGCGCAACTGTGGCAGGCATTGCAGGCCGATGGTGTACAGGCTGGCGGCATCGCAGTGGATGTGCAGATGCGCAGCGTCGCAGCGATTCGCGCGGAGACTTTGCCTGCCGGGACGCAGGCGTTCACGGTGATCGACAACATCGAGTTGATCGATGCACCGGATGGACTGTGGGATTTCTCCATCGAAGCGCCACGTACTTCCACGCGCAGCATCACGCTGCGACTGCCGCCGGGTGTGTCGTATCAGACGGGCGATCACCTCGCTGTCTGGCCGCAGAACGAATCGGCACTCGTCACCGCGCTATGCGAACGGCTCGACCTCGATCCCGAAGCCATCGTCACGCTGTCTGCGCCGCAAGGGAGTGGACGTGGATTGCCAGTCGGGCAGGCGCTGCCGCTACGTCAGTTGCTGACGCATTTCATCGAACTGCAGGATGTGGTGTCGCGCCAGACGCTGCGCGCACTGGCGCAGGCCACGCGCTGTCCGCATACGCGACAGTCGCTGGAACAACTCGCATCGGACGAAGGCTATGCGGAAAAGGTGGCTGCGCGCCGACTCGGCATTCTCGATGTACTCGACGCGCATCCGGCTATCTCGCTGACATTGCCGCAACTGCTGGCCTGCACGGTGCCGATGCGCCCGCGCTTCTATTCGATCGCCTCATCGCCGCTGGCTTCGCCCGATATCGCCACGCTGCTCGTGGGCACGGTGTGGGCGCCGGCACTGTCGGGACGTGGACAGTTTCGTGGTGTGGCCTCGACATGGCTGCAAGGGCTGACGAACGGTACGTGCATTGCCGCATCGATCCGCACACCGAATCCATCGTTCGCACCCCAGCCAGATCCGTCAGTGCCGATGCTGCTGATCGGACCCGGTACTGGCATCGCGCCGTTCCGTGGCTTTATCGAAGAACGCGCTGCGCAGCAGATGGCTGGTGCAACGGTTGCGCCGGTGCAGTTGTATTTCGGATGCCGTCACCCGGAGCATGACTGGCTGTATCGCGATGATTTCGCACGATGGGCCGAAGCGGGTGTAGTGGAAATTCACACGGCGTACTCGATAGTGCATGGCGCTGCGCGCTATGTGCAGGATCTGCTGTGGGAACGGCGTGCCGATGTGTGGCAACGCGCTCAGGCCGGTGCAACGATCTATGTCTGCGGCGATGGCCGACGCATGGCGCCTGCGGTACGCAAGGTGCTGATCGAGATAGCGGGGGAGCAGGGCGGGATGGCGGCCGATGAAGCGTCGGCGTGGTTGGCGGGGATGGTGGAGCGGGGGAGATATCGGCAGGATGTTTTTAATTGAGGTAATTGCTTCCCTGTCGGTTTGCTCCCCTCTCCCGCAGAGCGGGAGAAGGGAGAACACCAACGCGAAATCAGCGGGCGGACTGCAACGCCGCGATCCGCGCTTCAATCGGCGGGTGGCTCGAGAACAGCGCCAGCCACGACTTGCCGCCCGAGATGCCCATCGCCTGCATGTTCTGCGGCAGGCCATCGGCATCGAGACCACCGAGGCGACGCAGTGCGGACACCATCGGCGACGGCGAGCCCATCAGTTGCGCAGCGCCTGCATCGGCGCGGTACTCACGATGACGTGAGAACGCGGCAACGATGATGCTGGCGAGGATACCGAACACGATCTCGCAGACCACGACGGTGATCATGTAGCCGATGCCGGGGCCGCTCGATTCCTCGTCGTTGCGCCGCAGCCACGAGTCGACGAAGTAGCCGACCACGCGTGCCATGAAGATCACGAACGTGTTCACCACGCCCTGGATCAGCGTCAGCGTGACCATGTCGCCATTGGCGATGTGCGCCACTTCGTGCGCGAGCACGGCTTCCACCTCGTCATGCGACATCGATTGCAGCAGGCCGGTGGACACCGCCACGAGCGAGTTCTTCTTCGAGGCGCCGGTCGCAAACGCGTTGGGCTCGCCATCGTAGATTGCCACTTCAGGCATTGGCAGGTTGGCGCGCGTGGCGAGCTTCTGCACGGTCTGCACAAGCCACAGCTCGGTGCTGGTGCTCGGATGCGTGATGACCTGCGCACCCGTAGACCACTTGGCGATGGTCTTGGACATCAGCAGCGAGATGAACGAGCCGCCGAAGCCCATCAGCGCGGCAAACGCCAGCAGGGTGCCGAGATTCAGTCCGTTGGAAGTCAGGAAGCGGTTCACGCCCAGCAGGCTGGCCGTGAAGCTGAGGACGAGCATGACGGCGAGGTTGGTCGCCAGGAACAGGAATATTCGTTTCATGTGTGTGGGGATAACAAGACGCGGCGGGGCCGCAAGCGCGCACGGCACGGGTAGCGTGCCATGCAACGTAAGGGCGCGGAAGAGACTCCGCGCGAAACGGGGTCAGCCGCGCGGTGGGCGCGGCAGCAGAGGCAGGTCGGGATCGGGCAATCGCGCCACCGCGTAGCGGGGCACGGTGCCGCGTGCAGCAGAGGCCATCACGCGCGGCACGGGCGCGGGCAGCAACTGCTCGGCAAAATCGGCGCCGAGTGGCGTCGGTTCGGCGGTATCCGAGGGATAGGAAGAATCGGGCGCAAGAGGCGCGGCGAGGTCGGCCTGATCAGCCGCCACCGCGAAGTTCGCTTGCGCGAGCGGCGCGGGTTGCACCATGTCGATGCCGCTGGCCGATGCCGACATGCCAATGCCGGCCCATGCCTGCAGGGGCAGGAAGGCAAGCAGCACGATCATCAACAGGAAGCGAAGCGGTTGCACGGGGGCGGGTGACGCAGGAGACAGAAAATGTTGCTGTCGATTCTACAGGATGGCGAACCGGTGCGCAGGGTGCGCCCCGAGCTACGCGGCTTATCTATCCGACCGATCACCCGACGACATGAAGTGCCGCCCGCGTGCCCCACCACGCGGCTTCCTCGAAGACCGACAGCCCGGACAGATCGGCATGCGCGAACAGCACCGGACCATCCGCCGCACGCAACGCGGCAAGGCCGGGGTTGGCAAGGAAACCGGGCACCGGCGTGGCCATCGCGTGACCGCGTGCGGTGATCTCCGCGGCATCGGCATGACGCCAGAACTCGCGGCCATAGACTTGGCGCAGATCGGCGCTGGCGATCTCCATCAGCGCTGCGGGCGAGGCGTCGGCCAGCCAGCGGCGCACGGTATCGGGATCGGCACCAGCCGGTACGCCTGCCGCAGCATCGAGCGGACAATACGCCGTGAAAGCCGTTTGCGCCGGGCGCGCCTGCCTGATCCATTGATGGGTGGCCACCACATAGCCCAGCCCGCGCGATCCATGCACGACGTTGTCCCACGCCAAAGGCACGCCGGCCGCTTCCTGCGGAAAGCCGCGCAAGCGGAACGATGACACCAGCCACGGCGCGTGATGCTGCAGATGCACGGCGGGATCGAAGCCGAGCGGG
Organism: Cupriavidus sp. SW-Y-13; assembly: GCF_009793345.1. Taxonomy (NCBI): domain Bacteria; kingdom Pseudomonadati; phylum Pseudomonadota; class Betaproteobacteria; order Burkholderiales; family Burkholderiaceae; genus Cupriavidus; species Cupriavidus sp. SW-Y-13. The sequence goes on along the minus strand of NZ_WHLX01000001.1, from coordinate 3,400,763 downwards.
CCCAGCGGCATGATGCGTGCGGCCACGTGAAGCGGCATCGCGCAGATCACGCGGCGCGCACGGATGTGGCGCAGTCTCGGCGGCTGGGTGATGCCATCCGGCCATTGCACGGTCAGCACGCGCACGCCTTTGCCATCCGGCTCGATGCGAACGGCCATGCCCGGTTGTCGCCAGGGCCGTTGCTGGCCCACGCGGCGGTCGATCTTCGTCACAAGCCGCGTGACAAGTCCGTGCAGCCCATCGGGCCAGGTCAGCACGGCGCCATCGGTGGCATTGCTCGCATGGCCGCCCCGGCTCGCAAAGTAGTGCAGGCCCGCCCAGGCCGACACGACGTCCGAACCCGCGCCGTAGTCATCGCGGCAGCAGTAGTCCGCATACCAGTGCAGCGTAGGTGCCGTGAAACCTTCGGCGTCCAGCCATGTCCGGAAGGTCTGCCGATCGAGTGCGCGCCACGCAGGATCACGCGACGACTCGGCTAGCGGGATCGCGAACACCTTGCGGCCATCTGTGCCCGTCGTCGTGCGCAACGCATCGATGCGAGCGAGAAAACGCGTGTGCTGATCGTGGAAGGTATCGCTATCGGGCAGCAGGCCATCGTGCCATGCGCCTTCGAAGAAGAGACGTTCCTCGGGAGCATGGACGACAAAGCGTTCGTCAAAGCGCGGACGCGCATCGAAGGGATCGCGCTCGATGACGCCCAGGTCGGCCAGCATCTCGCGCACATGGGTCGATTCAGCGGACGGCAGCGGCAGGTAGTGCGCGCCGCGCGGAAAGCCGATCTCGCCAAAGCTCCCGCCTGCGGCATTGCCGCCGAACTCGGGACCTTCGAGCATGATGAAGTTGCGATGGCCGGCGCGCGACAACTGCCACGCTGCCGACACCCCACCGATGCCACTGCCGAGAATCGCCACGTCCACGCGTTGCTCGCCATCGGGCGCGGGCCATTCGCGTATGTTGCGCATGTCGCGCAGCGCGTGACCTTCCGCCATGCCGGGACGCAGCACGAGCGGCTCGGGTTCGCGCAGCCCCACGCCCGCAAGGAAGCGCGAGGCTTCATCGCCGAGCCGCTCGCAACCTGCCAATGCAGCCGTGGATGCTGCGATCAGGAAACGTCGTCGATCCATGCTGCGATGCGCGTCACGCTATCGAATGACATTGCGCCAGTCCTTCTCGAAATCGTGGACCAGCGTCTGCTCGTTGAGCCGGTTGGCATTACCCTGGCGCGGCGCCATATCGGCGGGGAAGCTGAACATCAGCGCGGTGCTGGCGGCATCGAGAAACTTCATCGGCACGTCATAGCGCGTGGGCGGCGTGTAGTCGTCGCGCTTGCCGGCCAGGATGAAGCCCCACTCGCCGAACGACGGCACATAGGTGTGATACGGCCAGGTATGCAGGCCGGCTTCGCGCAGCGTGGCGTCGATATCCCAGAACGAGCGCGGGGCGTAGTAGGGCGAGGTGGATTGCACCACCGCGTAACCCTTCTCGGCCAGATGGCGCGATAGCAGGCGATACATCGGCACGGAGTAGAGCTTGCCGAGGCCGAAGTTCGACGGGTCGGGCAGGTCGACGATGATCGCGTCGAAACTCTCGCGGTTGGTCTCCAGCCACTGCGCGGCATCGGCGTTGACGATGGTCACGCGCTTGTCGGTGAGCGAGTCCTGGTTCAGCGCGCGCAGCGGTTCGCTCCGCGAGAATAGCGTGGTCATCGCCGGATCGAGGTCGACCAGCGTGGCATGTTCGATATGCGGATACTTGAGGATTTCGCGCATCGCCAGCCCGTCGCCGCCACCGATCACCAGCACGCGCCGTGCCCAGGGCAGCGCCTGTAGCACCGGATGCACCAGCGCTTCGTGATAGCGGTGTTCATCGCGCGAGGAGAACTGCAGATTGCCATTGATGTACAGGCGCAGGTCGTCCTTCCAGCGCGTGATCACCAGCCGCTGGTACGGCGTGCTTTCGCTATGGATGATCTCATCGCCGAACTGACCGCGCTCGGCCCATTGCGTCAGTTGTGTGGAGCCAATGAACCCGGCAGTCAGCACCGCCAGCACGATGCCGGCGCGCATCGCCCGCATGACCACGCGCGAGATCTCGTTGCGGAAGATATGCAGCGTGAACAGCGCCACGCCCACGTTGAGCATGCCGAACAGGAATCCCGTGCGCGACAGCCCGAGCCGGGGCGCCAGCACCAGCGGGAACACGAGCGATACCGCCAGCGCGCCGAGATAGTCGAACGTGAGCACGCGGCTGACCAGATCGCTGAACTGTGCCTTGCGCGCGTTGAGGATGCGCATGACAAGCGGAATCTCCATGCCCACCAGCACGCCGATCACGAACACCAGCGCATAGAGCGCGGTGCGGAACGGTGCCGACAGCCACGCGAACACCACGAACAGCAGCGCCGCCGAGATGCCGCCAAGTAGCCCGACCAGGATCTCGATATCGATGAATCGCGTGAGGACATCCTCGTCTTTCACATAGCGCGACAGCCACGACCCCACGCCCATGGCGAACAGGTAGCAGCCTATGATGGAAGAGAACTGGAGGATGGAATCGCCCAGCAAGTAGCTGGACAATGCGCCGGCGATCAGTTCGTAGCCCAGCCCGCAGGAGGCTACGATCAACACCGACAGGACAAGGGTACGGTCGCGCATGGAAGGCGGTCGCAAGGGGTCGGCGGGCGCGCAACACACGCCCAGATTGTCACGGAATTGGTAGTGGAAGAAATGGGACTGCGGATATACTTTGCCGCAACTTCCTGCGGCAGCAGCACGATACGGACAACCCGGACATGCAACCCATCTACGCCTACGCGGAGCACCTGCTGGCAAGCCTTGTGCTGCTGGTAGTGTTCGTCGGAGTCTACACCAGGATCACCCCGTTCCACGAGTTCACGCTGATCCGCCAGGGCAACATCGCGGCGGCGTTGTCACTGGGTGGGAGCGTGCTTGGATTCTGCTTCACGCTGTCATCGAGCATCCAGCACAACGACACGTTCCTGATGTTCCTGGTCTGGTCGTTTGGTGCGATGCTCGCGCAGGCCGTGGTCTATGCCGCGCTGGCCCGCGCGCTGCCCGACATGGACGCGGCCATCGAATCGAACAACATCGCCATGGGCGGGCTCATGGGCACGATGTCGGTATCGGTGGGCGTGCTGAACGCCGCCTGCCTGTCCTGAACCGCCGCAACCTTCCCTTTAGCGAGGCGCAGCCATGAGCATCGGGTCATTCATCAAGAAGCAGTTCATCGACATCCTCCAGTGGACGGAGGATACAGACGGCGTGCTGGCGTGGCGCCATCCGATGGAGGACATGGAAATCCAGTACGGCGGCAGCCTGACCGTGCGCGAGAGCCAGATGGCGGTCTTCGTCAACGAAGGCAAGATCGCGGACGTGTTCGGGCCGGGCATGTACAAGCTGACCACCCAGACGCTGCCGGTGCTCACGTACCTGAAGAACTGGGACAAGCTGTTCGAGTCGCCCTTCAAGTCCGACGTCTACTTCTTCAGCACGCGGCTCCAGATCGGTCGCAAGTGGGGCACGGCCCAGCCGATCACGATCCGCGATGCGGACTTCGGTATGGTGCGGCTGCGCGCGTTCGGCCTGTACTCGTACAAGATCGTCGATCCGAAGCTGTTCTACACCGAGATCAGCGGCACGCGCGCCGAGTACACGCGTGACGAGGTCGAGGAGCAACTGCGCAACCTGCTGATTGCGACGATGACCGGCACGCTGGGCGCGTCGTCGATCCCGTTCCTCGACATGGCCGCCAACCAGCCGCTGATGGCGCAGACCATCCGCGAGAAACTGGTGCCAGAGTTCGCGCGCTACGGCGTGGCGCTCGACAACTTCGCCGTGACCAACGTGTCGCTGCCGGAGGAATTGCAGAAGGCCATCGACACGCGGATATCGATGGGCATGATGGGCGATATGGCCAAGTACACGCAGTACCAGGTGGCCAGCTCGATCCCGCTCGCGGCGCAGAACGAAGGTGGTATCGCCGGCATTGGCGCTGGACTCGCGGCCGGTGCGGTGATGGGCCAGGCGATGGCGGGTGGCCTGGTGGGCGGTGTGGCCGGCGCACCCGGCGTACCCGCGCCTGCGGTTCCGCCTGTGGCTGCTGCATCGGCTGCTGCGCCCGCTGCCGATGATCCCGCCGCGCGCCTGCAGAAGCTCAAGGAGTTGCTCGACAAGAGCCTGATCTCGCAGGCGGAGTTCGATACGGCCAAGGCTGAGATCCTGAAGAAGCTGATCGGCTAAGCCTGCATGCAAACGGTCAACTGTCCGGGCTGCGGCGCGGAGGTCAGCTTTCGTTCGTCCGCCGCCGTCATGGCGGTCTGCGAGTACTGCAAGAGCACCTTGCTGCGCGAGGCCGACCAGGTGCGCGACATCGGCAAGATGTCCGCCGTGCTGGAGGACTACACGCCGCTGCAGATCCACACCAGCGGTACGTGGCAGGGGCAGGGCTTCACGCTGGTGGGCCGCATCCAGTTGCGCTATGACGCGGGGCTGTGGAACGAGTGGTACGTGCTGTTCGACGATGGTACGGACGGCTGGCTGGCCGATGCGTCGGGCCAATACATGCTCACGCGACGCGTACCGGACGACGAGGCGAAGCGTGCATCGGTCAGCAAAATGCCGCGTTTCGATGCGCTGCGTCCCGGCACGCATCTGTTCTATGGCAACCATCGTTTCGAGGCCAGCGACGTGCGCACCGCACGCTGCACGGGTGGCGAGGGCGAACTGCCGTTCCAGGTGGCATCCGGATGGACGGCCCAGGTGGCGGACTTCCGGGTCGCCGACAAATTCCTGACGCTCGACTACGCGGATGGCTATCCGCCTGCCGTGTACACGGGCCAGGCGGTGATGTTGCCGCAATTGAAGGCCCAGTTCCTGCGTGAGGCCGATGCCATCGGCCGTACCGCCGACCGCTATCGCGGCAAGGCCGTACCACTGTCCTGCCCCAACTGCGGGAGCCCGATCAGCTGGCGCATGGGCGTGGCGAACTTCGTGGTGTGTCCGAGTTGCCATAGCGAGGTGGACTGCACCACGTCGACCGCCATCGTGCTGGAGAAACACGCCGAGATCGAGGCATTACAGACGAGCCTGACGCCCGGCGAGGTCGGCACCATCGACGGCAAACCGTACACGGTGCTGGGCCTGCTGCAGTGCGTGGACGATGACGAAGACGAATCGTCCACGTGGATCGAGTACCTGCTGTTCAACGAACAGTCTGGCTTTATCTGGCTCGTCGAGCAGGATGCGGGCTGGGACCGCGTGCAGGTGCTCGACGAATGGCCGGACACATCGTTGCCGGCATCGGTGAAGCTCGGCGGACAGAAGTACGAGCGCGGCTTCCACTACCGCAGCACGGTGCTGTACGCAGCGGGCACGTTCAACTGGCGTGTGCAGGCCGGCGACGCCACGATGCTGACCGAGTTCGGTCCGCCGGTGCGCCGACTGACGCGCGAAGCCTCGGAAACCGAGATCGTGTGGACGCGCTCCACCACGGTCAGCCGCACGCAGGTGGCGGAATGGTTCAAGGGCAACAAGGCGCTGGCCGCCGCGAAATCACGCAAGGACACACCGCGCGCCGCCGCGCAGACCGGTGACCTGGCTTACTTCCGCAAGGTGGCCTGGGGCGTTGCCATCATCATGTGGCTGCTGAATGGACCGCTGGCGCTGTTTGGTCGGGCCAGCTTCGCCGCGCTGATTGTCGGCACGCTGTTACTGTGGGCGCCGATCTGGGTGGCTGCCTCCATGTCCGGAGGCAATGCCGATGCGGATGACGATGACGATTAAAAAGAGGGGCTGACTTGCGTTTCCTGTTTCTGGTCTACGGAATCATCATCCTGTTCGGCGTCACGTTCTACACGATAGGGTCCACGAGCGGATCGTCATCGGGCAGCCGAAGCTGGGGCAGTTCCGGCGGCGGCTGGTCGTCCGGCGGCGGTGGTCACAAGTAATCTGCGATCGATACGCGATGAATGCGCCCACACTGATCTGCCCGCCCATGCTCGGCCAGCACCTGCTGCTCGACATGCAGGGCGTACTTGCGGCTGCGCTGACCGATGCGGTACACATCGAGCGTGTCCTGCGCGATGCGGCGCATGCGGCCGGCGCCACGGTGGTGGATGCGCGGCTCCATCACTTCGGTCCCGGTCTCGGCGTGACGGGGGTACTGCTGCTGAAGGAGTCCCATATCAGCATCCATACGTGGCCGGAGTACGGTTACGCGGCGGTGGATATCTTCATGTGCGGCACGGCGCAGCCCGCCCTCGGTGTCGATGTCATTGTTGACATGCTGCGGCCCGTGCATTGGCAGGTGCGAGACCATGCGCGCGGTCCGGGTTTTGCACGGCCTGCGCAACCGGTCTAGACTGGCGGCTAACCCTGTAACAACTACAGGGATGGAGGTCTGGATATGCGCATCGGCGAACTGTCGCGCCACAGCGGCTGTGACGTGGAAACCATCCGGTACTACGAGCGGGAAGGGCTGCTGGACGCACCTGCCCGCGAAGACAACGGGTATCGCCGCTATGGCGATCCGCACCTCGTGCAACTCAATTTCGTGCGCCACTGCCGTTCGCTGGGAATGAGCCTGGCCGATGTGCGGCGGCTGCGGGATTTCCAGCGTAATCCGTCGCTGGCCTGCGACGATATCGACACGTTGCTCGACCGTCAGATCGATCAGATCCACGCCCAGCGCGTGGCACTGGAGGCACTGGAAACCCAGTTGCGCGCACTGCGCCATACGTGCGAGAACCCGAATCCTCATCCGGCCAGTGAGTGCGGCATCCTGCAGAACCTGCAGCAGGCGGCCGAAGGCGCCGCATGCGAATGCCACCCGCGCCACTGAGCGGCTGAGGTTTTCCCCGCTATTTCCGGGAGCCCCTCGGCACGGGCCTGTGCTAGCATGGCCGTTCGCGTTGCGCTGACACCACGCGCAGCGGCTTTTCCTGCTTCAACTAATTCAGAAAATTCTCACGATGTCTCGTCGTCTTTCGTTCGCCGCACTTGCCATGGTCCGCTCCGCGCGACCGGTGCGCGCACGTCTGATGATGCAGCCCATCACCCAGACCCGCCGGATCAACGCCCCGCTTGATCCCGCCCGGTTCCCGGCCTGACTGACCCCGCCGCTTAGGGTCCGGTGCCGAACCGGGCCGCAGCACCGCGTTCTCCCTATCGATTCATCCACGGCCTGCCGGGCAGACTTGCTGCGCCGGCGCCGCTTTTGCGAGAGGCATTGCCATGGCAAAGACCAAAGCACCTACGCTGTACCTGACCGAACTCGACGTCACGCGCCTGGAAGCCATTGCCAGCCGCGCCGGCACCGCCGAGCTCGATGAAATGCTCGACGCACTGCTGGAGCGCGCCGCCATCGTCACGCCCGATGCCATCCCTCGCGACGTTGTGACGATGAACTCGCGCGTGGTCTGCACGCTGGAGGGTGATGCCCAGCCACGTGAGTGGACACTGGCTTACCCCGACGATGCGGATCTGGCGGCGGGACGTTTGTCCGTGCTGTCGCCGATTGGCCAGGCGTTGCTGGGTGCGCGCGCCGGGAAGACGGTGGATTACCGGTTGCCGAATGGTATGGCGCAGCGCGTGACGATTGTGGATATTGCGTTTCAGCCGGAGGCTAGTGGGCAGTTCACGTTGTAGACATCGCATCTCCCCGCTGCTGGTTTCTCCCCTCTCCCACAACGTGGGAGAGGGGCTGGGGGTGAGGGCAAGCGCTCGCACACCGAGATGCCTGATCGCAGCTTGAAAGTCCAGCCCTCACCCCCGCCCCTCTCCCGCCGTGCGGGAGAGGGGAGCAAAACACAGATAGCCCTTCCAAACCTACCCTCCGGTAGCACCCGCTCGTCTCCCGACCCCGTCGTTTCACGGCTTGCAACGCACCATTCGTCGCAGCGGTATTTCTCGCTGATCTACTACCCACTAACCTTCAGTCCGTGCTCGCATCGCTACATAGATAGCGCATCGGGCAAGTTGTCGGCAGTGACCATAAAAAAGTAGTGAATCAGTTGAAGGAGTCCCAGATGAACGCCAGACGTACCCTTGGCGGTGCCCTGCTGCTCGCCGTGTTTGCCGCGTCGACCGCATTTGCCGCACCCGCCGCCACCAAGAAGGTGGGCAAGTTCGACGTGTATGCCGACGCCGCGCGCACCGGCAAGTTCGACACGTTCAGCGAAGGATCGAAGATCGGCAAGTACGATACCTTCACGGACGGTGCCCGTCAGGGCAAGTTCGACACCTTCAGCGAAGGCGCCCGGCAAGGCAAGTTCGACAGCTACAGCGAAGGCTCGCGCGCATTCAGCGGCGAGATCTCCGGATCGGCGCTCGACAACTCGCGCAATGGCGATCTGTACGGCTACAAGGTTTGATAGCCCAGCAGAAAGCAAATCGGCGACCCGCTTGATGGCGGGCCGCCGATCCTGATTTCCAGTTTCTCTCCCACCTGCGCAGCCGACCTCCTCCTTCTCTCTCCGCTGCGCAGGTGATTTTTCCCCGCCTTGTCTTTCCCGCTATCCCTTCAGACTTCGCCTAGAGTTGCTTCGCGGCGAACGTATCGCATTTGCGGATATCGCCCGTGTTGAGCCCCTGGCGCAGCCATTTCACACGCTGCTCGCTGGTGCCGTGCGTGAACGCCTCGGGCACCACATAGCCTTGCGACTGTTTCTGCAGCCGGTCGTCGCCGATGGCTGCCGCGGCCTTCAATCCTTCCTCGATATCGCCGGGCTCCAGCAGTTGCTGGTTGAGCTTTTGCGCCGTGGCGGCCCAGACACCTGCCAGGCAGTCGGCCTGCAATTCCATGCGCACCGACAACTGGTTGGCCTGCGCCTCGCCCATGCGTCGCCGCGCCGAATCGACCTTGCCCGATACGCCGAGCAGGTTCTGGATGTGATGCCCAACCTCATGCGCGATCACATACGCCTGCGCGAAATCGCCACCCGCACCAAAGCGCTGGCGCAGTTCGTTATAGAACGCGAGATCGATATAAACCTTCTGGTCGGCCGGGCAGTAGAACGGTCCCATTGCGGATTGCCCCGTACCGCACGCCGTGGGCGTGGCACCCGAAAACATCACAAGCGTGGGCGCAGCGTAACGGCGGTTCAGATCGGTCTGGAAGATGTGGTCCCACGTACGCTCGGTGTTGCCAAGGACCTTGCGCGTGAACACGCTCAACTGATCGGCGGCCGGCGCGCGCTGTGCCTGCGACTGCGGCGCCTGCTGCGGCTGGAGATTGGACGCGCCCTGCAGGATCAGCATCGGATCGATGCCGAAGAAATAGGACGCCGCCAGCGCGATGACTACCGTGCCAATGCCAATCGACTTGCCACCCAGCGGAAATCCTCCGCCGCCACCGCCCCGGCGGTCTTCCACATTCTGGCTTTCGGCTTCGTCGTCGAGACGCATATCGGGGGCTCCATCGGCTGGTGTGTGATGCCGCTGGAGTATAGCAATGGTGTCTGACGGTGTTGAGCGCTGCGGTGTTTGCTCCCCTCTGGGTTTTCTCCCCTCTCCCTCTGGGAGAGGGGGCGGGGAGAGGGCAAGCGCTTGCGTACCGAGATGGCTGATCGGAGCTTGAAAGGCCGGCCCTCTCCCCCGCCCCTCTCCCGCAAGGCGGGAGAGGGGAGCAAACCATCAGGGAATTACACCGTCTCAGCCGCCGGCACCCGCCCAATATCCAGCCCTTCCACCTCCGTCCCCACTTCCGCCACGCGCAGCAGGTTCGTCGTGCCGCCCTGCCCGAAGGGCATCCCCGCAGCAATCGTGATCTGATCGCCCGGTGCGGCGTAGCCTTCCACGAGTGCGGCGCGTGCCGCGGCCTGCACCATTTCGTCCACGCTCTGCACGTCGGGGCTGACCGTCGAATGCACGCCCCACGTCATCGCCAGGCGTCGCGCGATGTCGAGGTTCGGCGTGATGCTGACGATGGGTGCAGCGGGACGCTCGCGCGCGGCGCGCAATGCCGTAGCGCCCGACGACGTGTACGTGACCGTGGCCTTGGCGCCGATGATGTTGGTCACTTCACGCAGCGCGGCGCAGATGGCATCCTGGCGCGTGTTCAACGGTGCTTCGTGCTGCGCATCGAGCATGTTGCGGTAGAGCGGATCGCGTTCCACCTCGGTGATGATCCGGTCCATCATGGCCACGGCCGGCACCGGATGGCGACCATTGGCGGATTCGGCCGAGAGCATCACGGCATCGGCGCCATCGTAGATCGCGCTCGCCACATCCGAGGCTTCGGCGCGCGTCGGTACCGGCGAGTCGATCATCGACTCCAGCATCTGCGTGGCGATGACGACGGGCCTGCCCAGTTGGCGGCAGATGCGCAGGATGCGCTTCTGTACGCCGGGCACACGCTCGGGCGGCAGTTCCACGCCGAGGTCGCCACGCGCCACCATCACGGAGTCCGACACGCGCACGATTTCTTCGAGTTGCTGCAGCGCCGCTGGCTTCTCGATCTTCGACAGCACACCCGCACGCGTGCCAATGATCTCGCGCGCTTCAACGATGTCCGACGGACGCTGCACGAACGACAGCGCGATCCAGTCAGCGCCAAGTTCCAGAGCGAATTCCAGGTCGCGGCGGTCCTTCTCGGTCAGTGCGGGAATCGGGATCACGGCATCGGGCACGTTCACGCCCTTGCGGTCGGACAGCGTGCCGTTGTTGGCCACGCGCGTGGTGATGCTGCCGCTCGACACGTTCTCGATATTGAGCCGCACCTTGCCATCGTCGATCAGCAGCGACTGCCCGGCGCTGGCCGCCTTGAACAGCTCGGGGTGGGGCAGATACACGCGCGTGCCATCGCCGGGCGTGGGATCGCTGTCGAGCACGAACACATCGCCCGCGCGCACGGCCACCTTGCCTGCGGCGAACGTGCCGATGCGCAGCTTCGGACCCTGCAGGTCCGCCAGGATCGCGATGGGGCGGCCGGTCTCGGCTTCCACCTGACGCACGGCGTCGTAGCGGGCACGATGATCCTCGTGATTGCCGTGGCTGAAGTTGAGCCGGAACACATCGGCCCCGGCATCGAACAGTTGGCGGATGACCGCGATGTCCGAGCTGGCCGGGCCGAGGGTTGCAACGATCTTGGCTTTGCGCTGACGTCTCATAGGGGCTCCTTCTCCATCCTCTTGTGTTGCTGCTGTAGCTTGTGGGGTTCGCGCGCGCCGATCAGACGATCAGGATCGCGCGGAAATCGTTGACGTTGGTGCGGGTCGGGCCGGTGACGATCAGGTCGTCGAGCGCGGCGAAGAATCCGTATCCGTCGTTGTTGTCGAGATGCGCGCGTGCCGATGCGCCCTGCGCCGCGGCGCGCGTCAGCGTGTCCGGCGAGAGCAGTGCGCCGGCATTGTCTTCGGAGCCATCGATGCCGTCGGTATCGCCAGCGAGTGCGTGCACGCCCGGCAATCCATCAAGTGCCACGGCCAGCGCCAGCAGGAACTCCGCGTTGCGGCCACCCCGGCCATTGCCGCGTACCGTCACGGTGGTCTCGCCACCGGAGAGAATCACGCACGGCTTCTGGAACGGCTGCCCGTGCGCGACGATCTGACGCGCGATGGCGGCATGCACTTCGGCCACGTCGCGCGCTTCGCCTTCGATGCTGTCCGAAAGAATGTGCGGCGTCAGGCCGAGTTCACGAGCGCGCGCAGCGGCGGCTTCGAGCGATTGCTGCGCACTGGCGAGCGTGACGCTGCGATGGCCGGCAAAGCGTGCATCGCCCGGCTTCGGCGTTTCGCCGGCACCGCTCTCCAGATGCGCGCGCACGGCGTCCGGAACTTCGATGCCGTACTTGGCGATCACGGCCAGTGCATCGGCGCATGTCGTGGCGTCTGGCAACGTGGGGCCGCTGGCGATCAAGGTGGGGTCGTCGCCGGGGATATCGGAAATCAGCAAGGTTTCGACGCGTGCAGGAGCGCATGCCAGTGCAAGCCGTCCGCCCTTGAGCGCGGAGAGATGCTTGCGCACGCAGTTCATCTCGCCGATGCTGGCGCCGCTACGCAGCAGGGCCTTGTTCACGGCCTGCTTGTCGGCCAGGGTCAGGCCCGGCGCCGGTGCGGCGAGCAATGCCGAACCACCGCCGGAAATCAGGCACAGCACGAGGTCATCGGCGGTCAGGTCCTGCACCAGTTCCACCATCCGTTGCGCGGCCTGCTGGCCCGCTGCATCGGGTACGGGATGCGCGGCTTCCACCACCTCGATGCGGCGGCATGGTGCGCCGTGGCCATAGCGTGTGACCACCAGACCCGACAGTTCGCCCTGCCAGTGCGACTCCACAGCCTGCGCCATCGCAGCAGCAGCCTTGCCGGCGCCGATCACTACCGTGCGGCCCTTGGGCGGCTGCGGGAGATGCGGCGGCAGGCAGTGGCTGGCGCTGACGGCGGCCACTGCCGTATCGAACAGGTCGCGCAGCAGCGCGCGCGCCTCGGTGGGATGGCGATAGTCGGATGGGCGTTTGGCGGAAAGCAACGCAGCCGTGGCGTCTGAGGCGTCGGTGGCGAACATGCGGGTCCTGAAAAATCTTCGGTCATTCGAAGCAGCCGCCTTCGCACGAAGACGGCTGCAGCAACGCGGTAAAGCTTGCTTCCGTACTTACTTCGCGCCCTTGGCGATCTCGTGGTTCGACATGATTTCGATCGCACGGCACAGCGCCGAATGATCCTGCTTGCCGAAGCCATTGGCTGCGCACGTGTTGAACAGTTCCTGCGCGGTGGCCGTGTTCGGCAGCGCCACGCCCAGTGCCTTCGCGCCCTGCAGTGCGAGGTTCAGATCCTTCTGGTGCAGTTCGATGCGGAAGCCCGGATCGAAGGTGCGCTTGACCATGCGCTCGCCGTGCACTTCCAGAATGCGCGAGGCCGCGAAGCCGCCCATCAGTGCCTGGCGCACCTTGGCCGGATCGGCGCCAGCCTTCGATGCAAACAGCAGTGCTTCGGACACGGCCTGGATGTTCAGCGCCACGATGATCTGGTTGGCCACCTTGGTGGTCTGGCCGTCGCCATTGCCGCCCACCAGCGTGATGTTCTTGCCCATCAGGTCGAACAGCGGCTTCACCTGATCGAAGGCTTCGGACGGGCCGCCGACCATGATCGTCAGCGACGCAGCCTTGGCACCCACTTCGCCACCCGACACCGGTGCGTCCAGGTACGAGGCACCCAGCTTGTTGATGCGCGCCGCAAAGTCCTTGGTGGCGATCGGCGAGATCGAGCTCATGTCCACCACGATCTTGCCGTAGGTGGCTTCCTTGCCCGCTGCCTTGAATGCAGCCGCCACGCCTTTTTCGGCAAACAGCACGGCTTCCACGTGCGGGGTATCGGGCACCATGATGATGACGATGTCCGCGCGCTTGGCCACTTCTTCCGCGCTCGTGCAAACCGTGACGCCGGCATCGACCAGCCCTTGCGGTGCGGGGTTCACGTCATGCACGAACAGCGTGTGGCCTGCTGCGCGCAGGTGGCCCGCCATCGGGGCACCCATGATGCCGAGTCCGATAAAGCCGATGTTTTTCTGGTTTGCCATTGTTGTCTCCAGGGTTTTCAAGATGAGATGAGTTCGATTCGGTGTTCTCCCCTCTCCCTTTGGGAGAGGGGTGGGGGAGAGGGCAGGCGGGTCAGATTGCGAGTGCGTCGGCAAGCAGAACCTCTGGCCCTCTCCCCCAACCCCTCTCCCGCGCGTTGCGGGAGAGGGGAGCAAATAACTAAGCGGTGAGGTGACTTAAACCCCCATCCCCTTCCTCCATCCCAGGCCTTCCTCGGTGGTCGTCTTCGGCTTGTACTCGCAGCCGATCCAGCCGGCGTAGCCGATCTCGTCGAGGAAGCGGAACAGGTAGGGGTAATTCAATTCGCCAGTGCCGGGCTCGTTGCGGCCGGGGTTGTCGGCCAGTTGCACGTGGCGGATCTTCGGCAGGTTGGCGCGGATCGTATTGGCGATCTCGCCCTCCATGCGTTGCATGTGATAGATGTCGTACTGCACGTAGAGGTTGGGCGCGTTCACCTGGCCGATCAGGTCAACGGCCTGCTGCGTGCGCGACAGGAAGAAGCCGGGGATGTCGAAGGTGTTGATCGGCTCGATCAGCAGGTCGATCTGTTCCTTCTGCAGCGCGCTGGCGGCAAAGCGCAGGTTTTCGACGAGGGTCTCGTTGGCCTGCTCGCGCTTCACGTTCTGCGGCAGGATGCCCACCAGACAGTTCAGTTGCCGCACGCCCAGCACCTTGGCGTACTTGATGGCTTCGCCCACGCCGTCCTGGAATTCGCTCACGCGGTCGGGGTGGCACGCGATGCCGCGCTCGCCAGCTTCCCACTTGCCGGCCGGCAGGTTGTGCAGCACGAGGTCGAGCTGGAAGCGGTTCAGCTGATCGGCAATCTGATCGGCATGGAAGGTATAGGGAAACAGGAACTCCACGCCGCGGAAGCCCGCGCGGGCGGCGGCCTCGAAGCGGTCGAGGAAGCCCACTTCATTGAACAGCATCGTCAGGTTGGCTGCGAGCTTTGGCATTGTGATGTCTCTCTCGGTGTCGGGGAAAAAACGCCGCACCTGCCCCAGGGCCAGGGCAGGGCGGCTTGCTACGGGAAAGCAGAAACTTTTGAAACGATGAGCGAGGGATGGTCAGGCCGTGACCGTCTCTTCCTTGAGGATGGCCTCGTCGGCGTCCTCGATGTCCTCGATCGGTTCGAACTCGTTGATGTTGTCGATCTCGGTGCCCATCGCGATGTTGGTCACGCGTTCCAGGATCACCTCGACGACCACCGGCACCGAGAACTCGGCCATCAGGTCGCGCGCCTCGGCAAAGGCCGGCGCGATGTCTTCGGGCTTGAACACGCGGATCGCCTTGCAGCCCAGACCTTCCACCACCTTCACGTGGTCAACGCCATAGCCTTCCAGTTCTGGCGCATTGATGTTGTCGAAGGCCAGTTGCACGCAGTAGTCCATCTCGAAGTTGCGCTGCGCCTGACGGATCAGGCCGAGATAGGAGTTGTTCACCACCACGTGGACGTACGGCACCTTGAACTGCGCGGCCACGGCCAGTTCCTCGATCATGAACTGGAAGTCGTAGTCGCCCGAGATGGCCACGACATCGGAATCCGGCGAGGCAGTCTTCACGCCGATGGCGGCGGGAATGGTCCAGCCCAGCGGGCCGGCCTGGCCGCAGTTGATCCAGTGGCGCGGCTGGTTCACGGACAGGAACTGCGCGGCGGCGATCTGCGAGAGACCGATCGTCGTCACATAGCGCACGTCGCGCGGGAAGTACTGGTTCATCTCGCGATACACGCGCTGCGGCTTGACCGGCACGTTGTCGAAATCGCTCTTGCGCTGCATGGTGCGGCGACGCTTCTGCACATCGGCCACCCAGCTCTTGCGGCATGGCAGGCGGCCAGCCATCTTCATTTCGCGCGCCACTTCCACGAACAGTTCCAGCGCAGCCTTGGCGTCGGACACGATGCCAAGATCCGGACCGAATACGCGACCGATCTGCGTAGGCTCGATATCGACGTGCACGAACTTGCGGCCCTTCGTGTAGACATCGATGCTGCCCGTATGGCGATTGGCCCAGCGGTTGCCGATGCCCATCACGAAATCGGAGGCCAGCAGCGTGGCGTTGCCATAGCGGTGCGAGGTCTGCAGACCCACCATGCCAGCCTGCAGCGGATGGTCGTCGGCCAGCACGCCCCAGCCCATCAGCGTCGGCACCACCGGCACGTTGACCAGTTCGGCAAACTCGACGAGCAGTTCGTTGGCATTGGCGTTGATGACGCCGCCGCCGCAGACGATCAGCGGACGCTCGGCCTGGTTCAGCATCGAGATGGCTTTCTCGATCTGCGCGCGCGTTGCGGCCGGCTTGTACGGCTTCATCGGCTCGTACGTCTCGATATCGAATTCGATCTCTGCCACTTGCACGTCGAACGGCAGATCGATCAGCACGGGACCGGGACGGCCCGAGCGCATCAGGTGGAACGCCTGCTGGAACACCTGCGGCACCAGCGCCGGCTCGCGCACGGTCACGGCCCACTTGGTCACGGGCTTGGCGATCGATTCGATATCGACGGCCTGGAAGTCTTCCTTGTAGAGGCGGGCACGCGGGGCCTGGCCGGTAATGCAGAGGATGGGGATCGAATCCGCCCAGGCCGAGTACAGGCCCGTGATCATGTCAGTGCCGGCGGGGCCCGAGGTGCCCACGCACAGGCCGATGTTGCCCGGTTCGGCACGGGTGTAGCCCTCGGCCATGTGCGAGGCGCCTTCCACGTGGCGCGCCAGCAGATGCTTGATCGTGCCGGCTTTGCGCATGGCCGAATAGAACGGGTTGATGGCGGCGCCAGGCACGCCAAACGCGGTGGTGATGCCTTCCTTTTCCAGCACGGCAATGGCCGCGTCGACTGCTCTCATCTTCGGCATGTCTGTCTCCAATACGCTCAAAAACATGGGTGAATGTCGTTCTGGGGTTGATGCTATGCCCGCAGCGGGTCATCGATAAACGGAACGACGATCACTTGATTCGATATCAGCGGTATGGAATCGCGCAGCAAAGCTGGATGAAATGCGGCGCAATCGATACTTCGAAAGCCGCGTTCCATGAGGTCGTCGAACGGGACGGAAAGGCAGATACGATGCGGAACTGGGGCGATCTCGTACCTTTTCGGGGTATCGCCCTTAAGCGGGGCGGGCCAGAATAGCGGGTTTTGAATTGCCACTGCTTCGCCATGTACACGCGGCTGCCGCCCACCTACGAATTGTTGGAAGCCCTGCAGACGGCCCCCGGCCCGAAGCGGCCCGATGGCCGCCTGGGCACGGTGCTGTGGGCGGGTTTCGTGCTCGCGCTCGTGCCTTCGCTGGTATCGGGCGGCGCACTGGTCTGGTGGCACCAGATCCTCGTGCAGGTGCCGCCGGCATGGCTACCGCAGGCGTTCCACGTGCTGCTGGCGATCAGCGCCGTTTTCTACGTGGCGGCCTGGGCCGCGCGGCTGCTGGGCGGTCGTGATGCATTGCAGCATCCGCTGCGCTGGATGTCGCGCCGAGTCGATACCCAGAGCGAGGTGGAAAACGCGCTGCTGCTGCGGCTGGGCCGGATTCCGGCGCTGCAACTGCGGGCGCGGCAGCGTCGCATCGGCCTGCATGCGCGGATCTGGGAAGGCGGCGCACGGACCGTGGCGCTGGTCCTTGCCCTTGGTCCCGCCGCCGTGGTGCTGGCCGATGGCGTCGCCGTGATGGCGCCGGGTCACGGGCCGACGCTGACGGCCATCTATGGCGTGGTGCTGGTAGTGGGTGCGGCGTTCGCGCTGTTCGCCCAGTTGCAATGCAGCGCGCCACTGCGCCGGCTGGCCCATGTGCTGGGTGAAGCCGCCGAGATCAACGAGGCCCTGGGCCGCTCGCGCCAGCCGTGATCGGCCTGTCTCATCGAACGTTGCGCATGCGCAGCATCGCGGGGCGGGGATGCGCAGCAAGCCCGTCATGCCTCACAATCCCGGCAGGAGACAACTGGCTAAGCCGGGCGCAATGGACAAACTCAAACAAATCGAAGCATTCATCGCCGTGGTCGAGCACGGCAGCATGGCGGCGGCGGCGCTGACGCAGAACGTCACGCCCGTAATGATTGGCCGTCGCATCAACGCACTGGAATCCCGCATCGGCGTCAAGCTGCTGCACCGCTCCACGCGGCGTATCGTCGTGACCGAACAGGGCGCGGCATTCATGGAGCAGTGCAAGAAGGCACTATCGGACCTGGACCGCGCCGAGATGCTGATTGCCGAAGGCAAGCACAAGGCCACGGGGCACCTGATCGTGTCGGCGCCGGCGGCGTTCGGGCGCAAGCATGTGGCACCGCACGCCCCGGCCTTCCTTGCCGCCAATCCCGACGTGCAAGTCTCGTTCAACCTGACCGACCGCGTGGTGGACCTCGTGCGCGAGGGCTATGACGTGGGTATCCGCATTGGTGGCGCCATCGACCCCAACTTCGTGGCGATCAAGCTGGCGACCAACAAGCGTGTGGTCTGCGGCACACCCGCCTACTTTGCGAAGTACGGCGTGCCGCACACACTGGAAGATCTGGAGAAGCACAACTGCCTGGCGTTCAACCTGCAGGGTGGCCAGCAGCGCGGCTGGTACTTCCAGCAGAACGGCAAGACGGTGACGGTGCGCGTGAACGGCAACCTCGACTGCAACGATGGCGAGTTGCTGCACCGCTGGACCGGCGAGAGCATCGGCCTGGGCTGGCGCTCCACCTGGGAAATCCTGCCGCAACTCGACAGCGGCGAGCTGATCACGGTACTCGACGAGTACGCGCTGCCCGACTACGACATCCTGGCCGTGTACCCGCAGCAGCGTCCGGTGCCCGCCAAGATCCGCTTCTTCATCGAGCACCTGAAGCAGGCGTTTGCCAAGCCGGGGTATTGGACGGGAAGAAGCTGAGGGGAAAAGGAAGAGGAGGGGTGGCAGGCTGGAACAATCCAGCCCGCCAAATGAAAAAGCCCGCAGCCATTGCGGTCTGCGGGCAGTCCTTCTTGCGAAGGACGGGGAGAGCTCATGAAGTGCGCCCCCGCAACTCCATGGCGAGAGGAATGATGCGCCTCACACCCGCCCTTCGTCGTTGATGGCGATCAACCCGAATGCAACCTCGGAAGGATCAGGCCAGCAGCGCTGCCACCAGATCCTTGCTGCGCGCCGCAGCCGGGACTTCCTCGAAGTGCAGCGCGCTTTCCACGTGGTTCAAATGCTCCACCATCAACTGCACGGCGCGATCCGCATCGCCGGCCCGGGCCGCTTCGATGAACGCGCGATGCTCGTCCGACGAACACGTGGCATCGCGGCGGCTCTGGTACAGCATCGTGATCACCGCGCTGCGCATCGACAACTCGCGCATGATTTCCGTCAGCACGTTATTGCCGGCCACCTCCGCCAGCACGATGTGGAAATCCCCGAGCAGGCGCGTGCGGGTCTGCGCATCGTTGCCGCCGAGTGACTTGCGCTCCGCCGCCAGATGTTTCTCGATCCGTTTGTAGTCCGCCGCCGTGGCGCGCGCCACGAACTCGCGCGCCAGCGCCGCCTCCAGGATGCGGCGCACGGCAAAGACCTCGCGCGCCTCTTCGGCGCTGGGCTTGGCCACGAAGGCACCCTTGTCCGGAACAATCTGGATGACCTTGTCCTTGGACAGCATCAGCAACGCCGCCCGCACCTTGGTGCGGCTGACGCGGTAGACGCTGGCCAGCGCCTCTTCGCGCAGCTTGGTGCCGGGCGGGAGCCGGTGCGAGACGATGGCACCGACGATATCGTCGGCGATCGCCTCGGCGGTCATATCTGGATCGATGTGCTCGGGCATGGTGTGCGCGCGTCTCTTGCCGGACCTGCGCGTTGGCTGGAATGGCGTGATTCTAGCGCCCCGGCACCGTCCCCGGCAGCGATGCAGGAACGACAGCGTCCGTGGAGGCTTCCACCGAGGCCGACAACCCCTCGTCGAGTTCGCCCATCGGGATGGTGCCGTTGAGCACGCCGTGCGCCCGTTCGCGGTCGATATCGCGCTCCCAGGACGCCACCACCACCGTGGCCACGCAGTTGCCGATCAGGTTGCCCACCGCACGGGCAATGCCGATGAACCAGTCCACCGACAGCACCAGCACCAGGCCGATGGCGGGAATCGCCGGATGCGCGGACAGCGTGGCTGCCAGGATCACGATGGCCGAGCCGGGAATGCCATGCGCGCCCTTCGACGTAATCAGCGCCACGGCCAGGATGCCGAGCAGGTCGCCCATCGCCAGCGGCGTGTTCGTGGCCTGCGCGATGAAGACGGCGGCCAGCGTCAGGTAGATCGAGAACGCATCGAGGTTGAACGAGTAGCCCGTGGGAATCACCAGCCCCACCACGGACTTGCGGATGCCCATGTACTCGAGCTTTTTCATCACCTGCGGCAGCACGCTGTCTGACGACGCGGTGCCCAGCACCACGAGCAGTTCGGCGCGCAGATAGCGAATCAGCTTCAGCACCGAGAATCCGCACAAGCGCATCACTGTGCCGAGCACCACGACCACGAACACGATCACCGCGCCGTAGAACAGGATCACGAGGAAGCCGAGCTGCTTGAGCGAGCCGATGCCGTACTTGCCCACCGTGAACGCCACCGCACCCAGCACACCCAGCGGCGCCAGCTTGATGATGAAGCCCATCATCTTGAACAGCGTGGCGGAGAAGTTGTCGATCAGTTTCACCAGCGGCCGTGCCGGCTCACCCACCACCGACAGTGCGCAGCCGAAGAGCACCGAGACCAGCAACACCTGCAGCACGTCACCACTGGTGAACGCGCCGAGGATCGTGTTGGGAATCAGCTTCATCAGGAAGTCCACCGTGCCGGCGCTCTTCACCTTGTCGGCCGAATCCATGTACGCGGCCATCGCCGAGGGATCGAGCGATCGCGGGTCCACGTTCATGCCCACGCCGGGCTGGAACAGGTAGGCCAGTGCAATGCCCAGTGCCAGCGCGATGGTGGTGACGATCTCGAAGTAGACCACGGCCTTGAGGCCGACGCGGCCCACCTTCTTGAGTTCGCCTGCGCCACAGATACCGGCCACGACCACGCAGAACACCACAGGACCGATCAGCATCTTGATGAGCTTGATGAAGCCATCGCCAAGGGGTTTGAGCTTGGCGGCAAATTCGGGAAAGGCCAGGCCGAGGAGGGTGCCGAGCACCAGGGCGATCAGCACCTGGCCAAACAGGGAGCGGGTAAAGCGCGTGTGCAGGCGAGCGCCGGCGGCGCGCTGCGGGGGTACGGCATGCTGCATCGTTGTCTCCGTGCCGGGCGGGTCCGTGTCGCCATCGATGGCGCCATCGGCCTGCCCTGATCTGGTTCAGGATTGCCAACCGTCACATGTCAGGCGATGCGTGCGTGACGGCCGGTATGGCTGCGCCGGGATCAGGCGAACCGCTAAGCCTGATGCCACATGGAAAGCCCCCCTGTTGAGGCGGAATCCACGCAATCCACTTGTCGGGACTGGATTGTCCGGGGCGGATTGTCGGTGCGTGGAGGCCAATATAGTGCATATCATTTTTGTATGCAATTTTTGAATTCACTGTGCTACCATGAATCGCACAGAATAGAGCTACGGTACGGGCGCCCGCCCGGCTGGCCCAGCACTTGCAACATGGCCGGCATTCCTTCAATCCGGGCTCAGGCAACAACAGCAGGAGAGACACGCACATGGCAGCAATTCCGACGACGCTGGCCGCCGACACTGGCTCGCGCATCATGGCCTGGGCCGACACCCTGGCCGTGCATACCGATCAGCCCGGTATGCTCACCCGCACCTACCTGACGGACGCCCACCACGGCGCCGCCGCCCAGTTGACCGAATGGATGCAGGCCGCCGGCATGACCGTGCGCCGCGACGTGGCCGGCAACGTGATCGGCCGCTACGAAGGCACTGAGCCCAATGCGCCGGCGCTGCTGACGGGGTCGCACTTCGATACCGTGCGCGACGCGGGCCGCTACGACGGCAACCTCGGCGTGATCCTGCCGATTGCCTGCGTGGCCGAGTGGAACCGCCAGGGTCGCCGCTTCCCGTTTGCGCTCGAAGTGGTCGGGTTTGCCGAGGAAGAGGGCGTGCGCTTCAAGGCCACGCTACTGGGCAGCCGCGCTATCGCCGGTACGTTCGACACCAACGTGCTCGACAACGTCGATGACTCGGGCCAGACCATGCGCGACGTGATGCGCGCCGCTGGTTTCGATGCTGCGCAACTGCCCGGTGCCAAGCACGATCGCAACAAGGTGCTCGGCTTCATCGAGGTGCATATCGAACAAGGTCCGGTGCTGCTCAACGAAGGGCTGCCGGTTGGCGTGGTGACGGCGATCTCGGGCGCCACGCGCTACATCGTTGAACTCGAAGGACTCGCCGGCCATGCTGGCACGGTGCCGATGGACATGCGCCGCGATGCCGCCATGGCTGGCGCTGAGATCGGCCTGTATATCGAGAAGCGCTGCGGCGGCAAGCCGGGGCTGGTGGGGACGGTGGGCCAGTTCAACGTGCCGAATGGTGCGACCAACGTGGTGCCGGGCCGCGCCGTGTTCTCCATCGATATCCGCGCCGGCGTGGATGCCGAGCGCGAGGCTGCCGTGAATGACGTGCTGGCCGAGATCGAACGGGTCTGCGCACGCCGCAACGTACGTGTGCAGATGCGCAAGACCCACGAGGCCAACAGCGTGCCGTGCGCACCGTGGCTGCAATCGCAATGGGCCGCCGCTGTGGAGCGCCAGGGCGTGCCGGTGCGCCACCTACCATCGGGCGCGGGCCATGACGCCATGGCCATCGCCGCCATTGCTGACGTGGCGATGCTGTTCGTGCGCTGCGGCAACGGCGGCATCAGCCATCACCCCACGGAAACGATGACCGCCGAGGACGCACAGATTGCCGCACGTGTGTTCGCCGATTTCGTCGAGCATTTCCAGCGCACCCAATAAGACCACCAGACAACTCCGAAAGATACGAAGATGACCGCACGAGACAACATGAACCCGATCGAGACCACGCTCACCCAGTACATCGACACGCAGCGCCCGCAGCAGGAGGCGTTCCTGGCCGAGCTGGTCAAGGTGCCGTCGGACAACCCGGCGGGCGATTGCGAGGCCCATGGCCTGCGCGCCAAGGAATTGCTCGAAGGACTCGGCTTCAAGGTGGATGCGCACAAGGTGCCCGAAGCGCAGGTGAAGGCCGCAGGCATGATCAGCGCCACCAACCTGCTGGTGCGCAAGACGTTCGGCAACGGCGGCCCGACCATCGCGATGAACGCGCACGGCGACGTGGTGCCGCCGGGTCTGGGCTGGACCAAGGACCCGTACGGCGGCGAGATCGCCGACAGCGAACACGGTCCGGTGATGTATGGCCGAGGCGTTGCAGTGTCGAAGTCGGACTTCGCCACGTACGCGTATGCCGTGCTGGCACTGATCGAAGCCGAGAAGCAGGGCGCAAAGCTCAACGGCACGGTGGAACTGCAATTCACGTACGACGAGGAAACCGGCGGCGATATCGGCCCGAAGTTCCTGCTCGACGAAGGCCTGAGCAAGCCCGACTACGCGATCTCGGCCGGTTTCTCGTACGGCATCACGTCGGCGCACAATGGCTGCCTGCACGTCGAGGTGACGGTCAAGGGCAAGCAGGGCCATGCCGCCATGCCGCACACCGGTGTGGACGCCATCGAAGCCGCCACGCACATCCTGCAAGCCATCTACGGCCTGCGCGCCGAACTGGCGACGCGCAAGAGCAAGACGCCGGGCATCGACACCGCTACGCTGAACGTGGGCCTGATCAAGGGCGGCATCAACACCAACGTGGTGCCTGATCTGGTCACGTTCCGCGTGGACCGCCGCATGATTCCGGAAGAGATCGGCTTTGATGCCGAAGGCGAACTGCGCGCCGTGGTGGAGAAGGCTGCAAAGGAGCGTCCGGGCATCGAGGTGAAGGTCGAGCGCATCATCCTGGCCGAACCGCTGTCGGAACTGCCGGGCGTGGAAAAGCTGATCGGTGCATTGAAGACGCGCGCCGAATCCGTGTTCGGCGTGGAGATCCCGGTGCAGGGCGTGCCGCTCTATACCGACGCCCGCCACTACACGAAGCACGGCATCCCCACCGTGCTGTACGGCGCGGGCCCCCGCACGCTGATGGAAGCCCGCGGTCACAACTCCGATGAAAACCTGCGTCTGAACGATCTGAATCGTGCAACGAAGGTGGTGGCGCTGGCGTTGTCGGATTTGCTGGGCTGATTGACGTTACTCCTATCGCTCCCCTGCTGGTTTGCTCCCCTCTCCCGCTTGCGGTGTATAGCCCGGACACATAGGTAACACCTGTTCGGAGACATGGGTAACACATCTAGACTGGCTGGCAGTGTCTTTTGGGAGACCTGCCATGCCGTGGAAGGAAGTGTCACTCATGGATCAACGCAGGGAATTAATGGTGCTGGCCAGCCAGCCGGGAGCGAATCGTCGCGAGTTGGCCAGGCGCTACGGCATCTCGCCCAAGACGCTGTACAAGTGGCTGCAGCGGTATGACGGGCAAGGCCCGGATGGGCTCGCCGACCAGAGCCGTCGGCCGGAACTGAGTCCCGCCAGGACCGACGAGGACATCGAGCAGCGGATCGTTGTGCTGCGCGACGAGAACCCCTATTGGGGCGCTCGCAAGCTGGCGCGATTGCTGCACAACGAGGGCACGGCCTGGGTGCCGGCGCCCAGTACCGTTCACGAGATTTTGCGTCGCCACGGCCGACTGGGCGAAGGCATGGCCGCTGCGCAGGCGCCGCTCCGGCGCTTCGAGCATGCGCAGCCCAACGACCTGTGGCAGATGGACTTCAAAGGCCATGTGCCCAACCGCCACGGGCACTGCCATCCGCTGACGGTACTCGATGACCATTCGCGCTTTAGCCTGTGCCTGGCTGCGTGTGGCGATGAGCGCGGCGAAACGGTCCAGCCAAGACTGATCGCGACATTCCAGCGCTATGGGTTGCCACAGCGCATGACCATGGACAACGGACCGCCCTGGGGCGGAGGTGCGGACGGCTTGGGCTATACGGCGCTGACGGTGTGGCTGATGCGCTTGGGCATCGCCGTCAGTCATTCGCGCCCATATCATCCTCAGACACAGGGCAAGGACGAGCGCTTTCATCGCACGCTCAAGGTCGAGCTATTGCAGGACCGCTGCTTTGTCGATAACGCGCAAGCCCAGCGTGCATTTGATCACTATCGCGAACGCTACAACGGCCAGCGCCCGCACGAGGCGCTGAAGATGGAGGTGCCGCTCGAGCACTACCGTGCCAGCACCATCGCCTATCCCAAATCGCTGCCGGAAGTGGAGTACCTGTCGACGGACCTGGTCTATAAAGTGGGCAGCAACGCGCGGATAGAAGTGCGGAGACGACGCGTGAAGATTGGCAAGGCTTTCATCGGACAGCGCATCGCGCTACGCCCAAAGAAGGAGGACGGCTGCTTCGGCATCTGGTTCAGCCGGTTTGAGATAGGGGAACTCGACCTGCGCGTACTGTGATACGCGCAGATCACGTGTTACCCATGTCTCCGAACACCTGTTACCCATGTCTCCGGTCTGTACATGCGGGAGAGGGGCGGGGGTGAGGGCCAGCGCTTCAAGCTCCGATCAAGCATCTCGTTTCGCAAGCGCTTGCCCTCACCCCCAACCCCTCTCCCACTTTGTGGGAGAGGGGAGAACACCGAGGGGGCAAATAACTACTCTGCCACACCCCCCACCACTGCCTGGCTCACCAGCCACCGCCGCACAATCTGCTCCTCTTCGGCTGTCAGATTCGCCCGCAATTCACGGTCTACCTCGCTCGCGCGCGTCTTGCACCCACCGAGCAACTCCCGCCCCGCATCGGTCAACCCAATCGTCTGAATCCGACCATGCACCGGATGCGGCTGCCGTTCGATGGCGCCGAGCTTCTCCAGATTGCTGATGATCACGCTCACCGTCTGCGGCGTCAGCAGTGCGAGCCGCGCCACATCGGCGCCCGAGATACCCGGATACGCACCAAGCATCGTCAACACAAAAAACTGCGGCACCGTCACGCCGAGATCGGCCAGTGCGCGCTCC
The DNA here is from genome assembly GCF_009793345.1 of Cupriavidus sp. SW-Y-13. Classification (NCBI taxonomy): domain Bacteria; kingdom Pseudomonadati; phylum Pseudomonadota; class Betaproteobacteria; order Burkholderiales; family Burkholderiaceae; genus Cupriavidus; species Cupriavidus sp. SW-Y-13. The sequence continues at coordinate 3,375,184 of NZ_WHLX01000001.1, read as the reverse complement.
AGCCGCAGGCGGTTGCTTGCGCTGGCCTGGCGTAACAGGTACGCCAGATAGCCGCTTTCGCCACGCTTGCCTTCACCGGGTGCGGGAATGGTGACCGCCTCGGCAGGCTGCGCAGCCTTCTTCTTCTTTTCCTTTTTCCCTTCTTTCGGCAGGGTCTTGCTCATGATGTTAGAGTTCTGACATTGTTGTTCGAACTCTGACATCTTACCCGAAGGAGCCACGCATGGATTTCCAGACTTTCACGCAGACTGCCCCCGACGTCTATGCGTCGCTCGGCGGCGTCAGCAAAGCCGTGGCCGCGTCCGGTCTCGACAAGGCGTTGACCGAACTCGTCAAGCTGCGCGTCTCGCAGATCAACGGCTGCGCGTTCTGCCTGCAGTTCCACCTGAACATCGCACGCAAGCTCGATATCGATCCGCGCAAGTTCGACCTCCTGGCCGGCTGGCGCGACGCCGGCATCTACACCGACCGCGAAACTGCCGCGCTGGGCTGGGCCGAAGCCATGACGCGCATGACCGATCCATTCGCGAGCGATGCTGCGCTGGCCGAGGCGCGCAGCGTCTTCGACGAGCGCGAAATGGTGTTCCTGGCCGCCACCGTGGCGTCGATCAACGCGTGGAACCGTATCGCCGTGGGCTTGCACTTTCCGCCGCCGCCGGCGGAGCAGGGAGCCCGATGATGAGCGCCCGTATCGTTGTACTCGAATCCGATGAGCAGGTTATTGCCGCTTTCCCGCTGATGCACCAACTGCGTCCGCACCTGGCGGACGCGGCCGAACTGGTGACGCGCTGGAAGCGCCAGACTGCCGATGGCTATCGCCTCGCTGGTATCTGGGAGGGGGATCGCCTCATGGCGCTGGCCGGCTACCGCATCGCCGACAACCTGATCGTGGGCCGGCATCTCTACGTGGACGATCTGGTGACCGACGCCAACGCGCGCAGCGGTGGGTACGGGCAACGGCTGATGGATTGGCTCAAGACGCAGACCGAGGCGGCGGGCTGCACGCAACTCGTGCTCGATACGCCGCTGACCAATGTGCTGGGCCACCGCTTCTATTACCGCAACGGGCTGCTGACGCGTGCGCTGCGCTTCTACTTCCCCATCGAATCGAAGGCCTGAACCATGACAACCCTTTTGCACCTCAATGTCAGCCCGCGCGGCGACCAATCGACCAGCCGGCGCGCCGGCCAGCGCGTGCGCGAGCAACTGGCCGCGCAGTGCGGCAACCTGACCGTGGTCGAGCGGGACCTGGCCGCCGATCCGCTGCCGCCCATCGGCGCCGATTTCACGCACGCCAATATGGTCGTGGCGGCCAAGCGCACCGACGCAGATCCCGCCGCGCTGGCGCTGTCCGAAACGCTGATCGCCGAACTGCAGGCGGCGGACATCGTGTTGATCACCACGCCGGTTCACAACTTCACGGTGCCGGCCACGCTCAAGACATGGATCGACCTTGTGGTGCGGCCGGAGCGCACCTTTGCCGGCTCGCCGCAGGGCAAGCTGCCGCTGCTGCGTGATCGTCCCGTGCTGGCCATCGTGTCATGCGGCGGCCGTTTCCATGAAGGCGAGGGCAGCCAGCAGGATTTCTTCACGCCTTACCTGAAGTACGTACTGGAAATCATCGGCCTGAAACGCGTGGAAGTCATGCGGCTTGAAGGCATGGTGCGTCCGGAAGCCGTCACGCGCGCCTTCGAGCAACTGGAAGCGTGGTGCGACACCGCGCTGCCGGGATTCCTTGAAGCGGCGTAGCGCTTACGCGCGCACTTCCTCGGGATGCGGCACCGTTTCGTTCCCCTGGCCGAGCGGGCGCTGCATCAGCACGGTGTCGATCCACTGGCCATGCTTGAGGCCCACCGATTCGAGCCGGCCCACGGTACGGAACCCGAGCCGTTCATGCACGGCCACCGAGCCCGCCCCTTCGCCGCTCCGGGTCAGCGCCACCACGGCCACCATCTGACGCCACGGACCGGTCTCGCACCGGGCAATCAGTTCGGACAACAGCGCGCGGCCCAGGCCCGCTCCGGTATGGCGATGGTCGATATAGATCGAGTCTTCGATGGCAAAGCGATAGGCGCTGCGGGCGCGGTAGCTCGACGCGTAGGCGTAGCCCACGATCTCGCCATCGCGCTCGGCCACGATATACGGCAGCCCCTTGCGATGCACCTCGGCCATCCGCGACTGCATGTCGTCCACGCCAGGAACAACTTCCTCGAAGGACGCGCGGCCATGCTGCACGTGGTGCGCGTAGATGGCGTGGATGGCGGGCACGTCGGCGGCGGTGGCGTCGCGCAACTGGAAGGGGTGGCGGAGGGGGGCGGCGGCAGCGGAGGACACGATGGTTCTTGGCAGGAAAACACCACGGCGGGATGCCATGGCAATGGATCAGCGATGCGCGGCAACGCAGAGCGAGGTGCGCGCGCCACACCGAAACCTTACCGCGACTGGGGCGTGCCGGGTTGTATATGATGCGGGGATATTCAAAAGCGCAGAAATGGTGCAATCCGACGGGGGCAAACCAACGGCGTGCCCCCGAATCTGCAAGCAGGCTGGAGGAAGCCATGATCACGATCTATCACAACCCGCGTTGCTCCAAATCGCGCGAGACCCTGACCCTGGTGGAGAGCGCCGCCGAGCGTCTGGGCGAGCCGGTGGAGATCGTCGAATACCTGAAAGCGCCGCCATCGCTGGCCACGCTGCGTCAGCTGCATACGATGCTGGGCGTGCCGGTGCGCGAGATGATCCGCAACGGCGAGGACGCCTACAAGGAGCTGGATCTGGCCGACGAGGGCCTGACCGACGCCGAACTGCTGGCTGCCGTGGCCGACAACCCCATTCTGCTGCAACGTCCCGTGGTCGTACGCAACCGCCGCGCGGTCATTGGTCGACCGCCGGAAAACGTCGAGCCGCTGCTGAAGTAAATCCCTTCGTTGCGGCGCACAAAATAAAACCGGCCTCCGCAACGGAGGCCGGCCGGTCAGTCAGGCGAATCGCTTCAGGCGAGTCGTCGTTTATGCAACACCCAGCCAGTGCATGGCCTCCTGACCGAAACTGATGCCGGCCAGCACGGCCAGCAGCACGAGTGCCGTGATGACGCTGACATAGACCAGCGCCTGGGCAACCTCGGCATCTTCCGTGACCGAATGATGATGAACGACGACATCGGGGCGCGCGTGCGCGCCATGTGACCAGTGTGGCCAGTGCAACTTGCCGGCAGCGTCCTTGAAGTGGAGATCGGGATGGAATCGCATGGTCACACCTCCTCGGCGCACTGTTGCTCACCCGGTGGGATCGCCGTGGGACATTTCCCCAGCGCCGTCGTTTGCACACTTCCAATATAGGAGACGCGGCGGAAATGTGGTCCCGATGTCGCGTACGCCCGACCACTCAGTCTGGCTGCGAGGCCGGAGGTGAGGAATCGCTTTCGCTGGTTTCGATGCTGGTGGCGTCCAACTGCGCCAGCCGGGTTTCCCGCGTACGCAATTCGGCGAGCATGTTGCAGAACAGCGCACCTTGCTCGCGGGCATCGTCGAGGGCGATATGGGTGTGCGGCAGCGGGTCGTGCCAATGCGCCGGGAAGGCGGCCTTGACCGATTTCCGGAAGGGCCGGCCGGTCAGCGCGAAGCCCATCGTCTTGATGTCGAGCGCCGCCCAGCCGAACGGCGACCGGCCAGCGAAGCGCATCATGTACCAGAACATCCACGTGAAATCGAACCCGGCCGGGAACGCGATGAAGACCGGCTTGCCGGGCAGGCTCTCCACCCACTCCACGTAGCGCGGCATCACGTCCTCGGGGCGCTCCAGGTCACGCCGGCAGGCGGCCCAGGCGTCGGGCTGCGTCTTCCACCACGCCACCTGCACGGGATGGCCGGTGGCGCCGGGCAGCGTTTCGAGGTTGGCAGAGAAGGTGCCGAGCACGGTCTTGTCCGCCAGCATCGCCACGGAGGCAAACGACAGCATCGAGTGTGGGCCGGGAATCGGCCCGTCCGCCTCGACATCGGTGCTGACGTAGATCTCGGGGCGCGTATCGGGTGCCTGTTTTTTCGCCATGCGTCAGGCCGCGTCGATCAGATGGTCCGCCACAAACGGATTGTTGCGGCGTTCCTCGCCAAACGTGGATACCGGCCCGTGGCCCGGCACGAACGTCACGTCCTCGCCCAGCGGCCACAGATGCGTACGGATCGAGCGAATCAGGTCGGCGTGGTTGCCGCGCGGAAAATCCGTGCGGCCGATCGACCCGGCGAACAACACGTCTCCCACGATCGCCACCTTGTTCGGGCGCGAGAAAAACACCACGTGGCCTGGCGTATGGCCGGGGCAGTGATAGACCTCCAGCGTCTCGCTGCCGAACGTCACCGTATCGCCGTTCACCAGCCAGCGATCCGGCTCGAACACCTCGGCATGCCCAAAGCCGAAGCGCCGCGTCTGCTCCGGCAACTGCTCGATCCAGAACCGCTCGTCCTCGTGCGGCCCTTCGATTGGCACGCCAAACTGCCGCGCCAGTGCCGCGGCGCCCGCGCAGTGATCCACGTGGCCGTGCGTCAGAAAGATCTTCTCCAGGGTGACGCCGTGCTCGACGATGGCTTCGGCGATTCGGTTGAGGTCGCCGCCCGGATCGCACACTGCAGCGCGCTGCGTGGCGTCGTCGATCAGCAGCGAACAATTCTGCTGGAATGGCGTGACGGGAATGAGGAGGACTTTCATTTTTGTGCGCGATAGGGCATGCGAAACGGGGGCATTTTGCACCCGATCCGGAACGTTCGGCAGGGTTTCGGGGGTGGGCCATTGTAGCCGTCGGATATGCCGGCGGCGGTCACTGACTGAAGGCTGAAACGTTTGAATCGGAGTTGAGACGATTCTCAAAGTTACATGACGATCACTTGGATCGGGCGTTGCGGCAATCGGCGCAATCCCTTGCCAGGCGGTGGATTGCGGGGAATTGACGGGCGTTTGAATGCGGTTGCATTAGATTTCGTAACAAAATCAAGGTGATAGCTTCAAACGACCGATGTTAGACTGCGCGCATGATCAGTCTGCCCCTCTTCCGTCCGGGGTCCGTGCGCACCGATGCGCCCGGGTCCAATCGCTTCCTTCGTCAATGCGCCATCATCGTGTCGGCGCTGGTGATGGCTGCGTGCGCGACGCCACCGGGGGGGGAGGGCGATACCGCGTCGGATACTTCGACTGCGCTCTCCACGCGCACGGCAAAGTCGAAGCCCAAGACCGACAAGTCCGCGGGCACGGCGACCAAGTCCGATGATCGCGGCAGCTGGAACCTCTTCGGTCTGCCGGATGACAATGCACCTTCGCAATCGTCGATCGACGGCCTGCGCGCTGACATGGGTACGTTCGAGCAGCGCGGCATGGCGTCCTGGTACGGCAAGGGTTTCCATGGCCGCAAGACTGCCAATGGCGAGCGCTTCGACATGCGTGCGATGACCGCCGCCCACCCGTCGCTGCCGCTGGATAGCTGGGTGCTGGTGCGCAACCTGCGCAACAACAAGGTGGCGGTGGTGCGAATCAACGATCGCGGCCCGTATCACGGCAACCGGGTCCTGGACCTGTCGTATGCAGCGGCCAAGCGCCTGAACTTCGTGGATCACGGTGCGACGCAGGTAGAAATTCGCCGGTTGTCGCGTACCGAAGTGGCGGCGCTGGGTCCGAACATCGAGGCTGGCGGCTCCGAGGCGGGCGACGGCAGCGGCGCGGACGACTTGCCGGAAACGGCCAGCACGCTGGTTCCGGCCAAGTCCAAAGCCAAGGCCAAGGCGAAATCCACGGCCAGGAAGCGCAAGTAGGACGTCCACGGGCGATGCGGAACGGTCAACCCTCCCTCATCGATGTCCCGGCCATCCTTCCTCAGCTTCGCATTTTCAGATTTGTCTCAAACGGCACGACGCTCCGGCGCGTGCCGTTTGTCGTTTCGACCCTCGCTTCAGTCCTTGTTACCGCCATCGTCCTCGCCGCGCATCGCCAGCGCCATCTTGTACAGCGCATCGGTCTTGGCGCCGGTGACCGACGCGGCCAGCTTGGAGGCGCGCTTGGCTGGCAATTCGGCCAGCAACAGCTTCAGCACGCGCTGCGCCTCGGCATCGGGCGCGCCATCGTCGGCTCGTTCGGCACGGCCCGCACCCTCTATCACCAGTACGAACTCGCCTTTGCCGCGCGAAGCTTCGGCGGCCAGCCACGCTGGCGCCTCGGCCACGGTCATGACCGGCGTTTCCTCGAAGAGCTTGGTCAGCTCGCGTCCGATCAGGATGCGGCGCGTGGCCGGCAGGATCTCGGCCAGCGCAGCGAGCGTATCGGCAATGCGGTGCGGCGCCTCGTAGACGATCCAGGCATGATCGAGCGCAGCCAGCCCGGTGATGGCGTCGTTGCGGGCCTTGGGCTTGCCGGGCAGGAATCCGATGAAGCTGAAGCGGCCTTCGCCGGCTTCAAGCATGTCGCCCGCCACGGACAGCGCGGTCACCGCCGCGCTCGGACCCGGCAGCGGCACTACCTTCAGACCCGCGCCGCGCACCACTTCCACCAGCCGCGCGCCAGGATCGGAAATGCCGGGCGTGCCGGCATCGGAGACATAGGCGATGCGTTCGCCGGCCTGCAGCCGTTCGACGATCTTGCCAGCCGCTTCGCGTTCGTTGTGCTCGTGAACAGCCACCAGCGGACGTTGCAGCCCCACGCGCGACAGCAGTTGCCCGGTGTTGCGCGTGTCTTCGCAGGCGATGGCATCCACCAGGCCGAGCACGTGCAGCGCGCGCAGCGACAGGTCCGCGACGTTTCCGATCGGGGTGGCCACCACGTAGAGCGTACCGGGCGGGTAGGTCTGGCCGGCTGCCAACTGGTTCCATTCACTCATGCTTGAGAACTTCCTTTGAATCGCTCATTCCAATCGACCACCCGCACGGCGACACAGACAGGCCAACAAACGGCCACGGCACGCGGCGCGCGGGCGGAAGACCGGGCGCTGGCCTACCTGAAGCGGCAGGGCCTGGCGCCCATCGAGCGCAATTATCGCTGCAAAGGCGGCGAGATCGACCTGATCATGCGCGCACCGGACGATACGCTGGTGTTCGTCGAGGTACGGCAGCGCGGCGGGCGCGGCTTCGGCGGGGCGGCGCAAAGCATCACGCCAGCCAAGCAGCGTCGCGTACTGCTGGCCGCCACGCATTACCTGGCCACGCTCGATCGGGTGCCACCTTGCCGGATAGATGTGGTGGCGATGGAGCCTGGGCGGCTGGAGTGGCTGCCCGGCGCGTTCGACCTGACCTCACTCGACGGGAACACCTGCGCGATGCGTGCGTCATAATGCGCGGGATTGTGCAGATGTCACACTAGACCATGAGCATTGAAAGCATCGAGCAGCATTTTCTGGACAGTGCCGACACCAAGCGGCATGCCGCCGCGTTGCTGGCGCCGCACATCGACGCCGCCGTGGAACGCATGGTGATGGCGCTGACCAGCGGCAACAAGATCCTGGCTTGCGGCAACGGCGGCTCGGCGGCCGATGCGCAGCATTTCGCCGCAGAACTGATTGGCCGCTTCGAACGCGAGCGGCCGGGGCTGGCGGCGATTGCGCTGACGACCGACAGCTCGATCCTGACCGCCATCGGCAACGACTACGATTTTTCCGTGGTGTTCTCGAAGCAGGTGGAGGCGCTGGGCCAGCCTGGCGATATCCTGCTGGCACTGTCGACATCGGGCGATTCGGCCAACGTGGTGGCGGCAATTCAGGCCGCGCACCAGCGCGATATGTCGGTGGTGGCATTGACGGGAAAGGGCGGCGGACGCATCGCCACGCTGCTCGAAGAATTCGATATCCATCTGTGCGCGCCCAGCGACCGCACGGCGCGCATTCAGGAAGTACACCTCCTGACACTGCACTGCCTGTGCGACGGGATCGACGAAGCGCTCCTGGGAGAGGCATGACGCAGATGGCCGAGGTTATCCCGGGTTATCCACATGACTGCCCACAGGCTATGCACAGATATTGAGTGGTAGTCCACAGCCATATCCACAGGCGGGGCTGCCGGCCGTTGCGCCCGCCGCATGAAACACAGGCATTCCCTGATCCACCCCATCGGGCATTCCACCCGTTACCCAGAACCCATATACCGCATGACGAACGTGATTCCGCAGAAGACGACATCCCTGGCCCGCGCCGCGCGCACGGCCGTGACCGTGGCGGCCCTGGTGGTATCGGCCACGCAACTGGCCGGCTGCTTTCCGGTACTGGCTGGTGCGGTGGGCACCGGCGTGGTCATGGCCACCGATCGCCGGCCCACGGGCACGCAGACCATCGACCGCGGCCTGCAGCTGGAGATCGAGAGCACGCTCAGCACGCGCTACAGCAGCAGTCAGGCGCGTGTGAACACGTCGGTGTTCAACCGCAAGGTACTGCTGACGGGCCAGGCGGCCAACGCGCAGATCAAGCAGCAGATCGAGCAGTATGTACGCGGCCTGCCCAACGCGCGCGAGGTGGTGAACGAGCTTGAAGTCTCGACTTCGCCTGACTTCATGACGCGCAGCAACGACACGTACCTGACCAGCAAGGTCAAGACGCTGCTGGTGACGGCGGACGGCGTGCCGGCCAACTCGATCAAGGTCACCACCGAGAACGGCGTGGTGTACCTGATGGGTGTGCTCACCACAAGCGAGGGCGACAAGGCTACCGACGTGGCCCGCAATGCCAGCGGCGTGCAGAAAGTGGTCAAGGTGTTCGACTACGTGAGCGAAGCGGAGCGCGCCCGCCTGGACCAGGCCTCCAGTTCGCAGAACGGCAACACGGGCAGCGATGCCGTGGGTACGCCGGCCCCGGTGCAGACCGTGCCGGGCAGCCAGCCCAACGCGCCGGTCACGTCGGACGCCCCGGCCTCGATGGGTTCGTCGGGCGCCACCACAAGCCCTGTGGCTGCGCCGGTCACGTCGCCAGTGGCGTTGCCGCCGGGCCGCAACCTGCCCTAAGCTGAATCGGACAAGACAGAAAAAGTCGCCCCCACCGGAGCATCGCCATGCAGCCTTCGCCGCGTTACCTGTTGTCCTCCCGCTGGATGGCCGGTGTCGTCGCGATGGCGCTGGCGTCCCTGTCATCGATGGCGTGGGCGCAATCCCCACAACCCGCTTCGGCGCCGATGACTGCGGGGCCAGCCGATGCTGGCAAGCTGACCATCGAAGCCCAGCGTGCCCGCGTGGAGCAGGCACGCAACCAGGCCGCCTCATGCGCCGTCTGCCACGGCACCGATGGCCGCCCGCCCGCCGACAGTCCCGTGCCTCCCCTGGCCGGCCGGCCTCGTGCGGAGCTGACCGAGATCATGCTCGAGTACAAGAATGGCAAGCGCCCGGGCACCGTGATGCCACAGATCGCCAAGGGCTACAGCGACGCCGATATCCTCGCCATCGCCGCGTGGTTCGCGGATCAGAAATAGCCCATGCACAGACGCTCGGTATTGAAGGCGGCGCTGGCCGCCTCGGCCTTCGGGATGCTCACGCCCGCCATGGCCCGCGCCGCCGCACCCGCACGCGTTGTGGTGATCGGCGGCGGATATGGCGGCGCCACGGCGGCGCGCTATCTGCGCACATGGAGCCAGGGTGCGGTGGATGTCACGCTTGTTGAGCCGGACGCCGCGTTCGTTTCCTGCCCGCTGTCGAACCTTGTGGTTGGGGGCTTCCGACAACTGGGCGACCTCACCATCGCCTATGACAAGCTCACCAGCCGGCACGGCGTGAAGGTGGTGCGCGACCACGCCACCGCCATCGACACATCGCGGCGGCAGGTCCGGCTGGCCGGTGGCACAACACTGCCCTACGACCGGCTCGTGCTGTCGCCCGGCGTGGAGATGCAACGCAGTGCGATTCCGGGGCTGGCCACGCCGGCAGGCAGCCAGTTCGTCCATGCGTGGAAGGCGGGTCCGGAGACCGAGACACTGCGCCGACAACTCGCGGCGATGCCTGACGGCGGCACCTTTGCCATCACGATCCCGCTCGCGCCATACCGCTGCCCGCCGGGACCGTACGAGCGCGCCTGCGTGGTGGCGGACTATTTGAAGCAGCACAAGCCGCGCGGCAAGGTGCTGGTGCTCGACGCCAATGCCGATATCACGTCGAAGGGCGCGCTGTTCCGCGAGGTCTGGAAAACGCGCTACGCTGGCATGATCGAGTACCGGCCCCAGCATGAGACCGTGGACCTCGATCCCGTCACGCGCACGATCAAGTTCGATGTCCAGGACGATGTGCGGGCGGACGTCATCAATATCCTGCCGCCCCAGCGTGCGGGCGCGATCGCCGTCTCCGCTGGGCTCGCCACGGCCAACGGGCGCTGGTGCGAGGTGGACTTCCTGACCATGGCTTCGCGTGTGGCACCGGATATCCACGTACTCGGCGACGCGATCCAGATCGCGCCGCTCATGCCCAAGTCCGGCACGATGGCGAGCCAGCACGGCAAGGTGGCGGCCGCCGCCATCCTCCAGTTGCTCGCCGGGCGCCAGCCAGACCCGGCGCCGCTTTATACCAATACCTGCTACAGCTTCACGTCGGCCACCGAGGCCATCCACATCGCCAGCGTCCATCGCTACGACGCCACGGAGAAGACGATGCTGACCGTACCGGGATCAGGCGGGTTGTCGACGGCGCCGTCGGCGCTGGAAGGGCAGTATGGGGTGGCTTGGGCGAGGAGTATCTGGGGGGATATGTTGGGGTGAGGCACGGGCTACGCCCCTCTCCCGCTGGTTTGCTCCCCTCTCCCGCAAGGCGGGAGAGGGGAGCAACACCCGCCACACGCATCCCCCATAGCTGTTACCCTTCCCCCTCCAGCATCCCGCCCCCAGGGATGCCGCCCCCTCCACATCATGCAACCCAAAGATCGTCTCCTTGCCTTGGCCATCATCGTGGTCTGGGGTGTCAATTTCGTCGTTATCAAGGTAGGTCTGGTTGGCGTACCGCCGATGCTGCTCGGCACGCTGCGCTTCTGCCTTGTCGCCTTCCCCGCCATCTTCTTCATTCCGCGCCCCCGCATTCCGCTGCGCATGCTCGTGGCTTATGGCGCGACGATCAGCCTGGGCCAGTTTGCGTTCCTGTTCTATGCGATGGCCGTGGGCATGCCGGCCGGGCTGGCGTCGCTGGTCTTGCAGTCGCAGGTGTTCTTCACCGTCGCCATCGCGGCGTTCTGGCTTGGCGAACCGTTGCGCTGGCACAACCTTGCCGGCATGGCGGTGGCCGCAGGCGGATTGGCGCTGATTGGCAGTGGGGCCGCACACGGGCCGGGCGGCATGACGGCCGCAGGCTTCATCCTGACCCTGTGCGCGGCGCTGTGCTGGGCAACGGGCAACATCGTCAGCAAGAAGATTGGCCCGGTGGACCTGCTGGGGCTTGTCGTCTGGGGCGCGTTGATTCCGATCGTTCCGTTTGCGCTGCTGTCGCTCTGGTTCGAAGGGCCGGGGCGCATTGTCGATGCCATGGGTCATGTGCCGGGCAAGGCGATCTTCGCTGTCTGCTACCTGGCCTTTGCCGCCACGCTGTTCGGTTACACGATGTGGGGCCGCCTGCTGACCCGCTATCCCGCCAGCAAGGTGGCGCCGCTGACGCTACTGGTGCCAGTGGTGGGCCTGGTGTCGGCGCACGTGCTGCTGGGGGAGGACCTGGGCCTGGCCCAGTGGGCAGGCGCTGCCGTGGTCATGGTTGGGTTGCTGCTGAATGTGTTCGGCAATCGACTGGGGACGGGCAGGGCCGTGGCACGGCGCTGACTTCGGGCCAATTTTGCAGAAAATTGAGGGTTAACCCGCAAATACTCGGTAAATCGCGGCGATTCCCTCCTTTTTTGTACATATCGATATCACGGCGTTGTCCGTAGCCTCGCAAATTCTTGAGGCAAAATAGCGGGCTGGCCGCATATGCCGTGGAGCCCTCACCGTTCACCGACGAGGCACTCCTCAGAAGCCCGCCCCAACGGTGGCCAGCGCGCGCCGCGCCGCGGAGATGTCCGAGCGCGGCCATTTGCCGTCCCCACGGCTCATTCAGTTTGGAGCACAACACATGAAGCAGTTTGTCATCGCCGCCGCGTTGCTGGTGGCCGGCGCGTCCGCACATGCCGCAGTCGATGCCGCCAAGGCGCAGGAAATCGCCAACAAGAACGCCTGCATGGGCTGCCACCAGGTGGACAAGAAGCTGGTGGGCCCGTCTTACAAGGACGTGGCCGCCAAGTACAAGGGCGACAAGGGCGCGCTGGCCAAGCTGTCGGCCAAGGTGAAGGGCGGCGGTTCGGGCGTCTGGGGTCCGGTGCCGATGCCGGCCAACCCAGCCATCAGCGATGCAGACCTGAAGACGGTAGTGGAGTGGGTACTGGCCGGCGCACCGGCCAAGTAAGCACGCTGCCAGCGGACGGGCCGGCCCTGGCCGGTCCGCCGCGCACCAGCCAGTTTTATGAAGCGCAGGACCCGGCGACGCACCGGGGACCGCAGGGGTCGACAGAAAACCGGGTACGAATAGTACGGGAAGCAAATGAATACAAAACGACGTGAAGTGCTGCGGATGACCGCCGTACTGTCGCTGATGGCAGCCACCGGGCTGATCAGCGAGGCGCAAGCCGCCGAATGGAACAAGGCTGCCTTCGACGGCAAGAGCGTGGCCGACGTGATCAAGTCGCTCGGCGGCAGCGGCACCGAGAAAAGCAGCGCGATCCATTTCAACGCCCCCGACATCGCCGAGAACGGCGCCGTGGTGCCCGTGGCCGTGACGAGCAACATTCCGGACACCGAGCAGATCGCCATCCTCGTGGAAAAGAATCCGAACACGCTGGCCGCCGACTTCATCATCCCGGCCGGCACCGAACCGTTCGTGTCCACGCGCGTGAAGATGGGCCAGACGTCCGTGGTGCATGCGGCCGTGAAGGCCGGTGGCAAGTGGTACGTGGCATCGAAGGAAATCAAGGTCACGCTGGGTGGTTGCGGCGGCTGAGGCCCGGCACCAGACAGTTCGAGCACTGATTTTCCAGAACCCTGCTGACAGGAGAAGCACATGGCAGACCCGATGCGCGTTCGCGCCACCGAAAACGGCGGCGTCGTAGACGTCAAGATTCTGATGAAGCACGACATGGAGACGGGCCAGCGCAAGGACGCCTCCGGCAAGACCGTGCCGGCCTGGCATATCCAGACCGTGACGGCCAGCTACAAAGGTAAAGACGTGTTCCAGGCCCAGTTCGGCCCGGCCGTGTCGAAGGACCCGTTCCTGAATTTCAAGTTCAAGGGCGGCGCCAAGGGCGACAAGGTCACCGTGACCTGGGTCGACAACCGCGGCGACAAGCGTACCGACGAGGCCACCATCGCCTGATCCGGCGAAGCAAGGAAGCATTATGCGGCGAGCATTCTTTCGCGCCACGGCGGCATTGGCCGCCATCGGCCTCACGGCCAAGGCATCGGCACAGCAGGCCCCCGCGCCGGCATCCTCCGGCAGCAAGGGCCGCGTCAAGGTGGTCTACCAGTTGTCCGAAGGCAACGATCAGGCTGTGCGCGCCATGGCCAACCTGCGCAATCACCTGAACGGCGCGCCCGACACCAAGATCGTGGTGGTGGCGTTCGGTTTTGGCGTGGATTTCCTGGTGGAGGGCGCGAAGGATGCGCGCGGCAACACGTTCGAGGCGCCCGTGGCGGCGCTGAGTTCGTCGGGCGTGGAGTTCCGCGTCTGCCGCAACACGCTGACCGCGCGCCGCATTTCCGAGCAGAACCTGCTGATGGACGCCAAGGTCGTGCAGGCCGGCGTGGTGGAAGTGGCCCGGTTGCAGTTCGAGGAAGGCTACGCCTACATCAAGCCCTGACCGGCTGTGCATGACATCCGGCAACGAGCCGCCGGATCCAACAAGACAGTGGTCCGCCCGCGCGCCAGTTGGCGCCAGGGCGAGACGACGAGGAGAAACGCCCCAATGGTTACCGAGCGCAACACCCGCCGCGCCGTGACGGCGGTGCTGGCCACGCTGGCCGCAGCCGCTGCCGTCGTGGCCGCGTCACTGTCCGGCCCTGCGCTGGCACAGGACAAGACCGCCGAGGAAATCGCCAAGTATCGGCAGATGCTGGCCGAAGGCAATCCCGCCGAACTGTGGGAAGCCGCGGGCGAAGAGCTGTGGAAGAAGCCCGCCGGTCCGAAGAATGCCTCGCTCGAACAGTGCGACCTGGGCAAGGGGCCGGGCGTGACCAAGGGGGCATACGCCGAACTGCCGCGCTACTTCAAGGATGCCAACAAGGTCATGGATCTGGAGCAGCGCCTGGCCTATTGCCGCGTGACGCTACAGGGCCTGACGCAGGAAGAGGCGCTGAAGAACCCGTTCTCGTCGGCGGGCAAGCCTTCCGATATCGAGCGGCTGGCGGCCTTCGTGACGGGCGAATCGCGCGGCATGAAGATGAACGTCCAGCTCAAGCATGCCGAAGAGAAGCGCGTCTATGCGCTCGGCCAGAAGATGTTCTACTACCGTGGCGGCGCGTACGACTTTGCCTGCGCCACGTGCCACGCGGTGGACGGCCAGCGCATCCGCCTGCAGGACCTGCCGAACCTGATGACCGAGAAAGGCGCACAGGCTGCGTACACGACCTGGCCGGCGTACCGGGTGTCGCAGGGCGAGGTTCGCACGATGCAGCACCGGCTGTACGACTGCCTGCGCCAGCAGCGCTTTCCTGAACCGGCCTATGGCTCGGACGTGATCACCGCCCTGACGATGTTTTTGGCGAAGAACGCCAACGGCGGCACGTACGATGGTCCGAACATGAAGCGCTGAGCCGGGAGACAAGAACATGAAGACACTCCACACGATGGCGCGGGTATCGCTGATGTCGATCGCAGCGCTGGCCCTGATGGGCGGCGCCCACGCGCAGACCGCGCAGAATTCCGCCAAGGGCACGAAGGCCGAGAAAGCCGAGAAGACCGTCAAGGTCACCGACGCCGACATCCGCCAGTTGATCGAATCGTCGTTCACGTCGAAGGGACCGGCCACGGTCGAGGGCGTGATCAACCAGGACGCCACGCAGAAGGCATGCAGCCAGTATCCCGACCGCACCAAGGTGCCGGCGCCGCTGGCCAAGAAGGTGGAAGCCGCCGAACTGAAGCAGGTGAAGTACCCGGCTGACAGCAACTTCATCGGCGACTGGAAGGAAGGCGAGAAGATCGCGCAGAACGGCCGGGGCATGCAGTTCAGCGACCAGGTGGGCGGCGTCAACGGCGCCAACTGCTACGCGTGCCACCAGTTGACCAAGGCAGAAATCTCGTTCGGCAATATCGGCCCCTCGCTCTACCACTACGGAAAACTGCGCGGCAACTCGCAGGACGTGGTCAAGTACACGTGGGGCAAGATCTGGGATTCGAACGCGTACAGCGCGTGCTCCAACATGCCGCGTTTCGGGCACAAGGGCATCCTGACCGAGCAGCAGATTCGCGACGTGATGGCACTGCTGCTGGACCCGGCCTCGCCGGTCAACCAGTAATGGCAACGGCGGCGCGCCGGATGCGCGGCTGGCTGGTTGCCGCTGCGACGGTGTTGGCCGCTGCACCGGCACTGGCTGCCGATGTTGGCGAGACCATCCGTCTGCCCGAACTGAAGCTGCTCGATGGCAGCACGGTGCCTGCTTCGCACTGGACCGGCAAGCCGGTGGTGATCGAATTCTGGGCGACGTGGTGCCCGTTCTGCGCGTTGCAGAATCCGAGGCTGCAGGCGCTGTACGACAAGACGCGCGGCACGAAGCTGCAGGTGCTGACCATCAGCATCGACCGCGATCCGCGCGAGGCGCAGGCGTACCTGAAACAGCGCGGCTACACGTTCCCCGCGACGATGGATTCCGACGCACTGCGCCGAGCCTTCGGCGCGCGCCGGGGTTTGCCGGAACTGTACGTGCTCGACGGCAACGGTCGCGTGGTGCAGAAGGAAGTGGGCGAGATGATCGACGACGACGTGGCGGCGCTGGCCCGTTACGGCAAGCCCTGACGCATTCGAACGGATAACAGCATGAACCGACGCGAGTTCCTGCAGGTACTGGCGGTGGCCGGTGCCGGAGGCATGACATTTTCCGGTGGTGACGCTCAAGCCGCGCAAGCAGCCGAGCGGCTCTACGACGTGCCGCGCTTCGGCAACGTCCACCTGCTGCACTTCACCGATTGCCACGCACAACTGAATCCCGTGCATTTCCGCGAGCCGAGCGTGAACCTCGGCGTGGCGGAGTGGGCGGGCAAGCCGCCGCACCTCGTCGGACAGGCGTTCCTGCGCGCGTACGGTATCGCGCCGGGCAGCGCGACGGCCCACGCATTCACCTATCTCGATTTCACGGAAGCCGCGCGACGCTTCGGCAAGGTTGGCGGATTCGCGCACCTCTCCACGCTCGTGCAACGCATGAAGGCGAGCCGGCCCGGCGCGCTACTGCTCGATGGCGGCGATACGTGGCAGGGTTCGGCCACCGCGCTGTGGACGAAGGGCCAGGACATGGTCGATGCCGCGCTGCGGCTTGGCGTCGATGTGATGACACCGCACTGGGAAATGACGCTCGGCGCGGAGCGTGTGAAGCAGATCGTCGATAACGATTTCAAGGGGCGCGTGTCGTTCCTGGCGCAGAACGTGAAGACCAACGACTTCGGCGATCCGGTCTTCGATCCGTACGTGATCCGCGAGATGAACGGCGTGCCCGTGGCCATCATCGGGCAGGCGTTTCCGTACACGCCCATCGCCAATCCGCGC
Source organism: Cupriavidus sp. SW-Y-13 (assembly GCF_009793345.1). NCBI lineage: Bacteria > Pseudomonadati > Pseudomonadota > Betaproteobacteria > Burkholderiales > Burkholderiaceae > Cupriavidus > Cupriavidus sp. SW-Y-13. The sequence goes on along the minus strand of NZ_WHLX01000001.1, from coordinate 3,358,491 downwards.
TACTTCGTGCCCGACTGGACCTTCGGCATCCAGGAAGAGAATCTGCAGCAGGTGATCGACGAGGTACGCGGCAAGGGTGCGAAGGTGGTGGTCCTGCTATCGCACAACGGCATGGACGTGGACCTGAAACTCGCCTCGCGCGTGCGGGGTCTCGATGCCATTCTGGGCGGCCACACGCATGACGGTGTGCCGAAGCCGGTATCCGTGAAGAACGCGGGCGGCGTCACGCTGGTGACCAACGCCGGCTCCAACGGCAAGTTCCTCGGCGTGCTCGACTTCGACGTCCGCAACGGCAAGGTGGCCGATTTCCGATACAAGCTGCTGCCGGTCTTCGCCAACTACTTGCCCGCCGATCCGCAGATGGAAGCGCTGATCCGCAAGGTGCGCGCACCGTACGAGTCGAAGCTCGGCGAAGTGCTCGCCGTGAACCGTGGCCTGCTGTATCGGCGCGGCAACTTCAACGGCACTTTCGACCAATTGATCCTCGACGGCCTGATGGCCGTGCAGGACGCCGAGATCGCTTTCTCGCCCGGTTTCCGCTGGGGCACCACACTGCTGCCCGGCCAGCCGATCACCATGGAAGCGTTGATGGACCAGACGGCCATCACCTACCCGTACACCACGGTCACGCAGATGTCCGGCACCACGATCAAGACCGTACTCGAAGACGTGGCCGACAACCTGTTCAACCCGGATCCGTACTATCAGCAAGGCGGCGACATGGTGCGCGTGGGCGGCCTGCAATACACCATCGACCCCACCCGGGCGATGGGCCAGCGCATCACCGACATGCGCCTGGCCGGCCAGCCGATCGACGCCGACAAGACCTACAAGGTAGCCGGCTGGGCCCCCGTCGCCGAAGACGCCCGCCAGGCTGGCGGCCCGCCGATCTGGGACGTCATGGCCCAATGGCTGCGATCGAACAAGGAAGTCAGCGCCCGACCGCTGAACCTGCCGACCGTAAAAGGCATGGACGGCAACCCCGGCATGGCACCCGTTTGATCCTGCCTTGACCCCACCTCAGGTGTTGGTTCCATGCGATTGAAAGGCCGCTCGAAGTTCGGCTAGAATCGACCGCACGGGCCGATAGCTCAGCTGGGAGAGCGCTGCGTTCGCAATGCAGAGGTCGGGAGTTCGATCCTCCTTCGGTCCACCAGATTCCAGTCCCGCATCAAACTCGCCGGAGATCGCATCTCCGGCCCGACGCCTCCTTTGTGGAGGCGTTTCTGTTTGTAGGATGGATGCCGGGAAGTGATACCGTGTGACTCTCGTTCAGCTTCCCGGCGCACCATGTCCACGCCCACAGCCCCGTCTTCCGTACGTAGCGAATCCTCCGATCCCGAAGTCCGCCACCTCGCCGCCCGTCGTTCGACCCTCGTCAGCGTCTTCGTCAACATCGCCCTGACCGCCGCGCAGGGTTTCATCGGCATCGTCGCGGGTTCGCAGGCGCTGGTGGCCGATGCGCTGCATTCGCTATCCGATCTGGTTTCGGATTTCGTGGTGTTGTTTGCCGGGCATCACAGCCGCAAGGGGGCGGATCACGATCATCCGTATGGGCATCATCGGTTCGAGACGGCGGCGTCGTTTGCGTTGGGTGTGTTGCTGCTGTCGGTGGGGGTGGGGATGTTGTGGGCGGCAGTGGGCAAGATCGAACATCCCGACGGCGTGCAGCCGGTGCAGGCCGTGGCGTTGTGGGTGGCGCTGGGGGCGCTGGCTTCCAAGGAGCTGTTGTTCCGATACTTGCTGCGGGTGGCGGAGCGGGTCAGGTCGAGCATGCTCGTGGCCAATGCCTGGCACGCGCGGTCGGATGCGGCGTCATCGCTGGTGGTGGCGCTGGGCATCGGTGGCAACCTGCTCGGCTATCACGTGCTCGATCCGGTGGCGGCCATCGTCGTGGGATTGATGGTGTCGCGGATGGGCGTGCGATTCGGCTGGGATGCAATGAGCGATCTGATGGATCGTGCCGTCGATGAAGACATCGTCGCCGAATTGCGTATCACGATGCTGGAAACACCGGGACTGCTGGGGCTGCACGATCTCAAGACGCGCAAGATGGGCGACATGATTCTGGTCGACGTGCATCTGGAAATCCCTGCGGACCTGACCGTCGAGCAGGGTCATGCGATTGCCACGGAAGCGCGGCGTCGGGCGATGGAGCGGGACGATGTGCTCAATGTCATGACGCATGTCGATCCGGTGCGGTGAGCACACAACCTCACGGGCCTGTCAGTTTTTTTGTGTGCAGGACAGCTAGAGGCTTGCCGGTCGAATGGATTGGCAAGCCTGCATTCTCTCAGAGGTGCGGGTGGGTAAATCGGTCTTCGTACAACACTGCGAACTGATTCATGGCCGCCTTCCAGTCATGCGTTGCCATCCCCCATTTTCCAGTGATGTTGCGCAGGGCCAGCCACAACAGCTTGGTGGCAGCTTCGTCGCTGGGGAAGTGGCCTCGGGTCTTGATGATCTTGCGTAGCTGCGCGTTGATGCTTTCGATGGCATTCGTCGTGTAGATGATCTTGCGGATCGCCGGCGGGAATGCAAAGAATGGAATGACCTGATCCCAAGCCCGGCGCCAGGCAGCCGGGATCGGTGTGTACCGCTGTCCCCATTGCCCTTGCTCAAAGGCTGCCAACTCGGCCATGGCCGCTTCCGCGCTGGGCGCCGTGTAGATCGGTTTGAGCGCTGCGGCCACCGCCCGACGGTCCTTCCACCCTGCGTAGTCCAGGCTGCCCCGGATCAGATGCACGATGCAGGTCTGCAGCGTGGTGTTCGGGAATACGGCGTTTAACGCTGGCTCCATGCCCTTGAGGCCGTCGGTCACCGCAATCAGGATGTCCTGCGTGCCGCGCGTTTTAAGATCGTTGAAGACCTTCATCCAGAACTTGGCGCCCTCGGTGGTTTCGATCCATAGGCCAAGGATGTCGCGCGTCCCATCGGGCAAGACGCCGAGCGCCAGATAGACGGCCTTGTTGCGCACCACGCCGTCCTCGCGCATCTTGACCCGCAGGGCATCGAAGAACACCACCGGGTACATGATCTCGAGCGGACGGCCCTGCCATGCCGTGATCTCCTCCATCACCGAGTCGGTCACCGAGCTGATGAACTCGGGCGAAACCTCGGTGCCGTACTGCTCGACCAAAAACGCCTGAATCTCGCGAACCGTCATGCCGCGGGCGTACATGGCGATGATCTTGTCATCGAACCCCGTGAAGCGCCGCTCGTGTTTGGGGATCAAGATCGGAGCGAAGCTGCCATCCCGATCGCGCGGGATGTCCAGGCGCAGCGGCCCGTCCTCGGTCAGCACCGTCTTAGCACTCTTGCCGTTGCGCTGATTGGTTGTCTCTGCCAGGCGCTCGGTACCGGCTGGATAGCCCAGGTGATGGCCCAGTTCGGCACCCAGCGCACGCTCGATCAGCGCCTTCTTGAACGCCATGGCCGCATCCTGCACCGCCTCGGCGGTCATCGGGCCTTTGACGAATTGATCAATTAATTCCTTCGGGATGGCGGGCAATTCCCGCAATGGGGCTTTCGGTTTGCGTGGCATACATGCTCCTTAACGACATGTTATGCCCTACACACAAAATTCCTGACAGGCCCAACCTCACCGCAAATCACTCCGCCGATACAGGCTCAACCCCACCGCCAGGAAAGCCAGCATCCCTGCGCAACCCCGGTTGATCCATTGCACCGCGCGGCCGGACAGTGTGCGCACCGCGTGCCGGCCGCCGAACGCGTAGATCGCCATCATCAGGATATCCATCAGCGCCGCCACCACCGCCAGGATCACGTACTGGATGGCAACGGGCTTGTCTGCGTGGACGAACTGCGGCACGAAGGCCGAGGTAAACAGGATGGCCTTGGGATTCGAGAGCGCCACGAACAGCGCGCGCAGGAAGGCGGCGCGGCCGCTGGCTGACGAGGCGTCGGCCGTGGCCACCAGCGCCTGGGCGGGTGCGCGCCACATCGCAACGGCGAGGTAGAGCAGGTAGGCCGCGCCGATCCACTTGATCGCGGAGAACAGCAGTTCCGACGCCTGCAGCACGGCGCCCAGGCCGCAGCCGACCGCGCCGATCAGGATCAGGTCGGCCAATGCTGCGCCGCCGATTCCGCAGGCGGTGACCCGCCCGGGCCGCGTGGCGCCGTTGCTGAGTGCAAGGAGCATCGTCGGGCCCGGCGTCACCATCACGGTGGCAACGGCGATCAGATAGAGGAACAGGGTAGTGGTGTCCATGGACGGCTCCGATGCGGCAAGCCGCCAGTGTGAACCCAAGCCGTGCCTGTGGACAACCCCGTGAACAAGCCTGTGATATGCCTGGGGGCGTCATGTGGGACGTATACGTACAACAGACGCACAACTTTTGACGTATACGTACCGACCTCCATTGCCGGCGCGGATTATCCACCTCCGTCCACGTATACGCCGCGTACCTGCCCCTACAGTTATCTTTTCTGCAACATATTGATCGGCAAGGAGAAAAGACGGTTATCCACTGCGCGGCATCCGTGTTAACCATTACTACTACTATTTATGTATACGTAAACAAAGACGTAAACCGTATACGTACTGTTGCGTCGGCAGAAAAAAACTAGCGCGGCACCTTGAACCGCTTGCGGGCGTCCAACGCCTGGGTGCGGGTGGTGCAGCCGTCCATATGGTCGTTGACGAGGCCCATCGCCTGCATGAGCGCGTACATCGTGGTGGGACCGACAAACTTCCAGCCGCGCTTTTTCAGGTCTTTCGATAGCGCCGTGGACTCCGGGCTGATCGCCATGGTGCGCAGTACCTCCGGCGTCAGCTTCCTGGGACGGCTTTTCGGATCGGGTTCGAATTTCCAGAAGTAGGCCGCCAGCGAAGGCTCGGTCTTGAGCAGTTCCTGGGCGCACTTCGCGTTGTTGATGGCCGCTTCGATCTTGCCGCGATGGCGCACGATGCCGGCATCGCCCAGCAGTCGTTCCACGTCTTTCTCGGTGAAGCGTGCGACCTTGTCGATCTCGAAATTGGCGAAGGCGCGGCGGAAGGCTTCGCGTTTGCGCAGGATCGTGAGCCAGCTCAGTCCGGACTGGAAGCCTTCGAGGCAGAGTTTCTCGAACAGCCGGCGGTCGTCGGCCACCGGGAATCCCCATTCGTTGTCGTGATAGTGGCAGTAGTCTTCGAGTTCACCGCACCAGCCGCAGCGTACCTGGGCCTGTGATGCCGATTTCGTGGACTTTGCGGACGTGGTGGTCATGAGTCGATCCGTGCGGAGCAAAGCGATAGCGTACCGGATGCGGCGCGCTGGAATCGGACATTCGAATGTAAAAAAGCCAACCCGCAGGTTGGCTTTTTCGGAGCGAAGGCGAGGCGCCGGTCAGGCCAGCTTCTTGCCCGTGCGGTCGTGCATGAAGAACAGTGCGACGACGCTGATCGCGGCAGCCGCAATCACGTAGTAGGCCGGGGCCAGCTTGTTGTGCGTGGACTCGATCAGCCACGTCACGATCAGCGGGGCAAAGCCGCCGAAGATCGTCACGGCGAAGTTGTACGCGAGCGACAGGCCCGTGGAACGCACTTCGGTCGGGAACTGCTCGGCCAGCACGGCGGGCGCCGGGCCCGTGAACGCGGCCAGCAGGATGCCCAGCACGATCTGCACCTTCAGCAGCGTGGCGGTGGTTGGTGCCACGTTGAGCCAGTGGAAAAGCGGATAGGCGAGTACCAGAATCGCCAGCGCCACCACGGTCAGCATGCGCTTGCGGCCCACGCGGTCGGACAGCATCCCCATCAGCGGGCACAGCACCAGGATGATGGCGCCGCAAATGGCCGTGGACTGGAACGTGGCGCCCAGCGGCAGACCCAGTTGCTGCTTGGCGTACGACGGCATGTAGAACACCAGTACATAGGTGCAGACCGTCCAGAGGATGGTCACGCCAAGGCCGGCCAGCACTTCGCGCGGATGGTCGCGCAGCACTTGCGAGAGTGGCGAAAACTTCACGTTGTTGGCGCGGCGCTCGGCCTGGCGTGCCTCGAACTCGGGCGGCTCTTCCAGATGCGAGCGAATGTACATACCCACCGGGCCGATCAGCAGGCCGAACAGGAACGGAATACGCCAGCCCCAGGAATCGATCTGGGCCTGATCCAGACCGTTGATGACCAGCGCGCCCATGGCGGCACCCAGCATGAACGAAATGCCCTGGCTGGCCTGCTGCCAGCTGGCGTACATGCCACGTTCTTCATCCGGAGCGTGTTCGATCAGGAATGCCGTGGCGCCACCGACTTCGCCGCCAGCCGAGAAGCCTTGAATCAGGCGAGCCAGCACGATCAGCGCGGGCGCCCAGAGGCCGATGGAGTCATAAGTCGGGGCCAGGCCGATAATGGCCGTACCCAGGGCCATCAGCAGGATGGTCAGCGTCAGCGCAGCCTTGCGGCCCACGCGGTCGGCGTAGACGCCTAGCACGATGGCGCCCACGGGACGCATGAAGAAGCCCACGCCGAAGGTGGCGACGGTGAGCAGGAACGAGGTCAGATCATTGCCGGTGGGGAAAAACAGCTTGGCAATGATGACGGCGAAAAAGCTATAGACGGTGAAATCGAACCATTCCAGGCCATTGCCGATGGTGGCGGCGATGATCGCGCGTCGTCGGGTGGATTTGGAGAGGTCGTTTGCAGTGGCTGCGGTAACGGACATGGGGCTTGATACAGAGGAAGGAACCGGTGGATTGCCCCCGCCGGTTATGGTCCGGCGGTGACGCAAGGCGTCATCTTAAGCGATTCCTTACATCAACCCAGCCAGCAGCCCTGCCCACCACGTTGGTACGCAGCACAAAAAGTGGCGAATCAACGAGGGTTCAGAGAGCGCCGTGCCCCGTATGGCTGGCGATGGCATCGGCGTCGGCCGCTGCTCGGGTGGGGGCCTGGACGTCAGGCGTGGGGGCAGGCCGCTTGCGCGTGAACCATAGCCACGCGGCACTGGCCGTCCAGCCGATCACGAAGACCGTGTCGCCAGCATGATTGAACAGCGCGGCGGCAAAGGGAATGCCGAAGGCTTCGGCGAGCATATCGGCGGGTAGCCGCGCGATGATCCACAGCAGTACGGCTGGGCCGCTGCCATAGACGCCGGGCTGCCACCACAGGGCGTGGGGCAGGGCGTGCAGGGGATCGAAACGCTTGGCCACTGGGCTTTCTCCGGCGGATGCCTCATGGCATCTCTGGGCACATCATAGGCCGATTCCGACTACGGCTGCCCCGGTGCTGTTGCGCATCTGCATCGTTTGTGTGCGGTATCCAACGCCCTCCGATGCCGCTTCACGCAGGGGCACCCGTAGCTTCAAGTTTTTTGCACGAAGTGTCCGCAAACGGCGCGCGTTGCCGCCCCGGATCTTTGCCAGACTTCATGCATTGCAGAAAACCGCTGAACGGCTTGCGCCATGACTACCTTGCTTCCCGCCATCTACGTCTCCCACGGATCCCCCATGCTCGCCATCGATCCCGGCCCTACGGGCGCCGCGTTCGATGCGCTTGGCGAGCGCCTGCGCACGCTGAAGCCGAAGGCCGTGCTCGTGATCTCGGCACACTGGATCTACAGCACGCTGGCCGTGGGCACGCGCACCCGGCAGGAAGCGTGGCACGATTTCGGCGGCTTTCCGCGTGAACTCTACGCGCTGCGCTACGACGCCCCGGGTTCGCCGGAACTGGCCGCCCGCGTGAAATCGCTGATCGAGGCGGCCGCCATTCCCGGCGCGAGCTACGTGGGCGAGGATCCGGATCGGCCACTGGACCACGGCGCCTGGATGCCCATGCGCCACTTCTTCCCGGATGCCGATGTGCCCGTGGTGCAGCTCGCCTTCAACCCGTACCTGAGCCCGGCGGCGCAGATCGAGATTGGCCGTGCGCTGGCGCCGCTGCGTGCGGAAGGCGTGCTGGTGGTGGGTTCGGGCAGTTTTACGCACAACCTGCAGGAGGTGTTCGGCAGCGGCGAGCGCAAGGCGCAGCACGGCCCGCAGACCGAGCCCTATGTCGATGCGTTCCGCGGCTGGATGACCGATGCCTTGAACGAGGCGCTGGCCACGGGCGATGTGTCGCGTATTGCGGACTATCGGACGCAGGCGCCGTACGCGCGCCGCGCGCATCCCACGGACGAGCATCTGCTGCCGTTCTACGTGGTGCTCGGCGCAGCAATGGGTTCCGCCGAGGCGGGAGCCAGCCAGGCCGAGGTGGCCCGGATTGCCGATGAGGTCACCTACGGCGTGCTGGCGATGGATACCTTCGTCTTCCAGGGCATGGGCACCGGCCATGCGCCACTGCCCAAGGCTGCCTGAGGTTCAGGCGGCTCAGGTCCTGAGATAGCGGCGCGCAGCCCGCGCGCCGAACAAGGCGATGTAGCCCATCGTCAGCGCCACCACGGCGAGGCCGACGCGGAGGTTGGCCAGATGCGCCACGCCACCGATCAGTACCGGGCCGATCAGCATTCCTACGTAAGCAAAGCGCGCCACGCGTGCGATGGCCTCGGCCGGGGTCACGCCGGGCAGGAAGGACGCCGCCGCAAAGAAGATCGGCACCATGTTGGCGGCGCCCAGTCCCATCAGCGCGAAGCCGATCAGCGCGGTCAGCGGGAACGGCACGAAGAGCGCCAGCGCGATGCCCGCGAATCCCACCCAGGCACTGCCGGTCAGCGTGCGCGCATCGCCGAAACGGGCACGCAGGAGATCCCCCCCGAACCGGCCGCAGGCCATGCCGCCCGAGAATGCCGCATAGCCGAAACTGACCCAGTCGAGCGGTGCCTGCGTGACTTCGCGCATGTAGACCGTGGTCCAGTCGTACATTGCCCCTTCGCCCACCAGCCCCAGGAACGCCATCAGGCCCAGCAGCCACAGCGCGCGCGAGGCGTGCTCGCGATGGTGCTCGGCCGATGGCAGCGCGGGGTGATCCGCAAGCAGGCCCGGCGTGACGCCGATCGCCACCGCAGCGGTCATGGCCGCGATCATCGCCGCGTGCGCGAGCGGGGGTACATCCAACGAGATCATCAGACCGCCGAAAGCCGCGCCAACCATCCCGCCCAGGCTGAACATGCCGTGCAGCGCCGACATCACGGGCCGCGTGCGGCTGGCTTCCACCGTAGCGGCCTGCGCGTTCATGCCGACATCGAACAGGGCATTGGTCATGCCAAACACGAGCAGCGTCGGCAGCAGCAAGGCGAAGCTCGGCACAGCCAGCACGCTCAGCGTGACCAGCGAGAAGGCCACGCCGCCAATCATCGACGCTTTGCCGCTACCTAGACGGCCCACCCAACGTCCCACCGGCCCCATCGCCAAGATGGCCCCCGCAGCGACAGCCAGCATGGCGAACGACAGCATGGCATCGGAGAGTTCGAAGCGCGCCTTGATGGTGGGAATGTGTACGCCCCAAGTGGCAAAGGTGGCGCCGTTGGCAAAGAACAGCGCCATGGTGCCGCGCGTGGCGCGCGACACGGCTTGCGGGGTCGGGGCGGGAACTGCAATCGGGGGCGAGGCGGTTTCGAACGAATATTCGGACATCAGGTACGGCCAGGAACAACAAAAAAAGATTGGAAGTGAGCGCTTTATGCGACGGCGGCGTCCTGCCGCAGCAGGCCGCGCTGGTGCAGCGCGTAGGCAAACGCGCCCAGCGCGCCGAGCGCCAGCGCCACCATGACCCACAGCATGAGCCAGTAGCCGCCAGCGGCACGCCAGAGCAGCGCGCCGAACCATGGCGCTGCGGCCTGCATCAGCAGCACCGGGGTCATCATTAACCCATTCAGCGTGGCGTAGTGATGACGCGAGATCAGTTCGGGCATCGCCATCGCGCGCAGCATGGTGTTCACACCGTTGGCAATGCCGTAGCAGATGGCCGCGACCATGAGCCAGTAGCCATGGCCGAGCGTCAGGCAGAGCAGGCCCACGCTCATGACCACGTAGACGGGCATCGAGAGGCGCACCGGCTGGTTGATTGGCAGCCGTGCCATGGCCAGACGCCCAGCCACCTGCGCGGGGCCGATCAGCGCGGCCACGATCAGTTGCTGCCCCACTGGCATGCCTTTCTCGGTCAGCATCGGAATCAGGTGTGCGCCGAGCAGCGAGGCAATCACGGCGGTGGCTGTAAAGGCGGCGACCACGGCCCAGAACACCGGCTCGCGCAGCGTGGCGCGCGCAATGCCCTGCGAGGCGGGCGAAGCGCCGCCGGGAAGCGGCGTGCCGGAATAGGTGGCATGCACGGCGTAGCGCAGGCGGGCATGGAGCGGGGCGCAGACGAACAGGTTCAGCGCGGCGAAGATGATCAGCGTCTCGCGCCAGCCCAGATGCAGCACTAGCCATTGTCCGATCGGAATGAAGATCGTGCTGGCGAAGCCGGCGAACAGCGTCACCTTGACGATGGGCTTCTGGTAGCTGTCGCCAAACGCCTGCCTCAGCACCACGAATGCGGGTTCATAGAGCGTGGAAGCCATCGCCAGCCCCAGCGGAATCCACATCAGCAGGAACACGGTTGGCGACGGACACCACGCCCACAGCAGCAGACCCGCAGCTGCGAGCACCGAACCCCAGCCCATCACCTTGCGCGCGGGCACGCGGTCCAGCAGGCGACCCACGGCGAACGAACACATCGCCCAGACCAGCAATCCCAGTGAGAAGCCACCCGCGAGGAACGGTTTGCCGAAACCCAGTGCCTGATGCATGGGTTCCAGAAAGACCGTGAACGTGAAGTAAAGCGTGCCCCAGCTGATGATCTCGGTAATGCCGAGCGTCCAGATGATCTGGCGAGGGGAGAGGTGCGGGGCGGTGGCGGTCATGGCGCGCCCGGCGCTTTCGGGGGCGCCGGTGTGCGGGGCGGTCAAGGAAGCAGAAATTGTATCGGCGCCGCCTCTTCAGCGGGAAACCAATTCAGTGGGTGCTTAAGGGGGGCTCCACCAGGAATTTCGCTCGTTATATCGGCATAATGAATTCTCAGTTCCAAAAATACGCACTTACTATTCATCGATAAAATAATTACGATCAGTGGTCAGGAATCAGACGCTTGCCCAGGCTCACTGCGGCGTCGCGGCCATAGCCGAGCCGGTCGTAGAACGCGAGCACCGCGTCGTTGGTCTCGCGCACCAGCAGGTTGATCTTGGGGCAGCCGCGTTCGATCAGCAGGGCTTCGGCGCGGGCCATCAGCATGCGCCCGTAGCCACGACCCTGCAATGCCGGATCGACCGCCAGGTAGTAGACCCAGCCGCGATGGCCGTCGTAACCGATCATCGCCGTGGCGACCACGCGTCCGTCGATTTCGCCGATCTGGAACAGCTCCGGCTGCGTCGTCAGCTTGCGCGCGATGTCATTGTGCGGATCGTTCCAGGGACGCGTCAGGCCGCAGGCTTTCCAGAGTTCGACAACTGCGGATTCATCGGCGGGGTGAAAGGGGCGGAGTTGCATGGTGATGCTGGGGAGGGTTGGGCATCACAGTGTAGCGACGTCAGATGAAGAGTGAACCGCTGGCCCTCTCCCCCGGCCCCTCTCCCGCTTTGCGGGAGAGGGGAGCCAACCGGGAGCGATCGAACCGCCCGTGGTGTTCTCCCCTCTCCCGCAAGCGGGAGAGGGGCGGGGGAGAGGGCCAGCGCATCAAATGCTACAGAGAATCAAGCCGCCCGCGCCCCAGCCTGCGGATCCCGAAACACCCCCAACAACCGCGCCCACTTGCCACGCGCCGCTGCCAGGTTGTTCTCCTTCACATGCCCAAAGCCGCGAATGTCGTCCGGCACGTTGGCCAACTCAACAGCCGTGCTGTGGTTCGCCGCCGTCAGGCCGCCAGAAAGTTCATCGAGCAGCGCCCGGTACTCACCGATCAGCGCGCGTTCCATACGGCGTTCCTCGGTACGACCGAACACGTCCAGCGGCCCACCGCGCAGGCCCTTGAGCTTGGCCAGGATGCGGAACAGCGTCATCGTGGACGGACCGAAGCGGCGCTTGACCAGATGTCCCTTGTCATCGCGCTTGGCCGTGATCGGCGGCGCCAGCCAGAAGTTGATCTGGTAGTCACGGCCCGGTTCGCCTTCGAACTGCGCGCGCAGCTTGTCGAGGAAGAGCGGGTCGGTGTACAGGCGCGCCACTTCGTACTCGTCCTTGTAGGCCATCAGCTTGGCGAGATTGCGCGCCGCAGCTTCTGTCAGCGGCAGGGGTTTGCCAGCGCCGACCAGCGCGCTCTCGGCAGTGCGGACGCGCTGGATGGCATCGCGATATCTGGACGCATAAGCCGCATCCTGATACTTGGTCAGCAGCTCCACGCGATTGGCGATCAGCTTCTCCAGCAGCGCGCCGGACGATGTCGGCAGCTTCACCACATCGGCCCCTTCGGTCTGCGTCTTGAGCTTGCCCGTCAGTGACAGCACATGATCCGGGTCATGCGCCATATGGCGGCCCCAGTCGAACGCGGCCTTGTTCTTCTCTACCGACACACCGTTCAGTTCGATGGCGCGCTCCAGCGCTTCGAGCGACAGCGGAATCCAGCCCTTCTGCCACGCGTAGCCCAGCACCAGCGGATTCGTGTAGAGCGTGTCGCCCAGCAGCGCCACGGCCAGTGCGCTGGCGTTGATGAAATCACACTGATCGCCCACGGCGTTGCGGATGTCCTGCTCTGCCGAGAGACCCGGGAACTGCCACTTCGGATCCTTGATGAACGCGGCGGTCGGCGTCTGCGCCGTGTTGACGATGGCGCGCGTGCGGCCATGCTGCGTCTTCGAGATGACATCGTCGGTGGCCGAGACAATGGCGTCGCAGCCGATGACGAGATCGGCCTCGCCCATCGCGATCCGCGTAGCGTGCAGGTCCGAAGGCTTGTCGGCGATCTGCACGTGCGAGAGCACTGCGCCACCCTTCTGCGCCAGACCCGCCATGTCGAGCACCGTCACGCCCTTGCTTTCCAGGTGCGCGGCCATGCCTAGCAGGCCGCCGATCGTCACTACGCCGGTGCCGCCCACACCCGTGACAAGGATGCCGTACGAGCGGCGCATCGTCGGCAACTGTGGCAGCGGCAGTTCAGGCAGGCCAGTCATCGCGATGCCCGTGGCCTGAGGCTTGCGCACCTGCGCACCTTCCGCCGTGACAAAGCTCGGGCAGAAGCCGTTCAGGCACGAGAAGTCCTTGTTGCACGAAGACTGGTTGATCTGCCGCTTGGTGCCGAGTTCGGTTTCGAGCGGCTCCACGGACAGGCAGTTCGACTTGACCGAGCAGTCTCCGCAACCTTCGCACACTGCATCGTTGATGAACGCGCGGCGCGCCGGATCGGGGAACGTACCGCGCTTCCTGCGGCGGCGCTTCTCGGTGGCGCAGGTCTGGTCGTAGATCAGGATCGTGCAGCCTGGCACCTCGCGCAATTCGCGCTGGATGGTATCGAGTTGGTCGCGATGATGAACGGTCAGCCCTTCCGGCAGCTTGATCGCACTGTTGTACTTCTCGGGCTGATCCGTGACGATGACGATCTTCTTCGCGCCTTCCGCCGCCACCTGATAGGCGATGTCCTGCACCGAAAGCTGGCCGTCCACGGGCTGGCCGCCCGTCATCGCCACCGCATCGTTGTAGAGGATCTTGTACGTGATGTTCACGCCCGCCGAGATCGACGCGCGAATCGCCAGCAGCCCCGAGTGGAAATACGTGCCATCGCCAAGGTTGGCAAAGACGTGCTTGTCACCGGCAAACGGCGCCTGGCCGATCCACGCCACGCCTTCGCCGCCCATCTGGCTGAAGGTGCTGGTGCTGCGGTCCATCCACACCGTCATGTAGTGGCAGCCAATACCGGCCAGCGCACGCGAACCTTCGGGCACGTTGGTGGAGGTGTTGTGCGGGCAGCCCGAGCAGAACCACGGCTTGCGCTCGGCGGTCACGCGCGGTGTGGCCAGCGCTTTTTCCTTGGCTTCGATCACGGCCAGCCGTGCGGCAATGCGCGCGCGCACGTCGCTGGGCAGGTCGAACTTGTCGAGTCGCGTGGCGATAGCCTTGGCGATGATCGCCGGGGATAGTTCGTAGTGCGCCGGCAATAGCCAGTTGTTCTGCGGGATCGACCATTCGCCGCCCGCGTTGTCGCGCTCGTCGAACTTGCCGTAGACCTTGGGGCGCACATCGTCGCGCCAGTTGTACAGCTCTTCCTTGAGCGCGTACTCCATGATCTGGCGCTTTTCCTCGACGACGAGGATTTCCTGCAGCCCCTCCGCAAACGCACGCGCGCCGTGTGCCTCCAGGGGCCAGACGCAGCCCACCTTGTACAGGCGGATGCCGAGCTGCGCGCAGGTCGCGTCGTCGAGTCCCAGGTCGGACAGTGCCTGGCGCGTATCGAGATATGCCTTGCCGGCAGTCATGATGCCGAAACGCGCGTGCGGCGAATCGATCTCGATGCGGTCGATCTTGTTCGCGCGGACATAAGCCAGCCCCGCGTACCACTTGAAGTCGAGCAGCCGCGCTTCCTGTTCGAGCGGCGGATCAGGCCAGCGGATGTTCAACCCGCCCTGCGGCAGGATGAAGTCGTCGGGCAGCACGATCTGCACGCGATGCGGATCGAGTTCGACAGAGGCTGACGACTCCACCACATCGGTCACGCACTTCATCGACACCCATAGGCCCGAGTAGCGGCTCATCGCCCAGGCGTGCAGGCCGTAATCGAGATACTCCTGCACATTGGACGGATAGAGCACCGGCAGCCCGCACGCCTTGAAGATGTGCTCGGACTGGTGTGCCAGCGTGGAGGATTTTGCGGAGTGGTCGTCACCGGCCAGCACCAGCACACCGCCGTGGCGGCTCGAACCGGCCGAGTTCGCATGCTTGAACACATCGCCCGTGCGATCCACGCCAGGGCCTTTGCCGTACCACATGCCGAATACGCCATCGAACTTGGCGTCCGGATACATGTTCACCTGCTGCGAACCCCATACCGACGTGGCGGCGAGGTCTTCGTTCAGCCCGGCCTGGAACACCACGTTGTGGGCGGCCAGGTGCTTCTTGGCCTTCCAGAGCGATTGGTCGAGCGCGCCGAGCGGCGAGCCGCGATAGCCGGAGATGAAACCGGCGGTATTGAGGCCGGCGGCGCGGTCGCGTTCCTGCTGCAGCATCGGCAGGCGCACAAGGGCCTGCGTGCCGCTGATGTAGATGCGGCCACGCTCAAGCGTGTATTTGTCTTCGAGGGAAACGTTTTCGAGCGCGCGACGGATAGCGTCGCTGACCGGGGCGGTCAGTGGGGCATTCATATGTGCTCCTCTGGGGGGCGTGCTGTCGGGATCACCGATACATCAGTTATAGGCAACTGTTGGCCGCTTCTTGTGGAAGCGTCGAACAGCCGTGTCTCTGCGAGCGATGGTAGCACCGGCGTGCAGACCACGGTACCGTGCGATGCAGCATAAAACGGGCCATATGCCCCCGTGATTTCCCGTATACCGTTGGGCTGCCCGTGTACACTGCGGTGCATCCAAATGGCGCACGCCGACTGCTTTGTGGCGTCTGTGCGTCACACCGCCGGGCCCCCTCCATGGTGCAACCCGGCCCTCAAGAAGAACCGACCATGAACAATTCTCCCCGCCAGGGTGCGACCCTGGCCGTCCTGATCGACGCCGACAATGCAGCGCCCGCCATCGTCGAAGGACTGCTGGCCGAAGTGGCCAAATACGGCGTGGCCGCCGTGAAGCGGATCTACGGCGACTGGACGCGCCCGAACCTGTCGGGCTGGAAAGACCGCCTGCTGGCGCACTCGATCCAGCCGATCCAGCAGTTCCGCTACACGGTAGGCAAGAACGCCACGGATAGCGCGATGATCATCGATGCGATGGACCTGCTCTACACGGGCCGCTTCGATGGTTTCTGCATCGTGTCGAGCGACAGCGACTTTACGCGCCTGGCCTCGCGCATCCGCGAGCAGGGCCTGACCGTCTACGGCTTTGGCGAACGCAAGACGCCCAAGCCCTTCGTCACCGCCTGCGACAAGTTCATCTATTCGGACGTGCTGCGCGCGGCCGATACCGATAACGATGCAGACGGAGACGCCGATGCGGCCACCGCCCCGGCCCGTCGCCGCAGCACCCAGGAACTGCGTCAGGATTCGCGGCTGGTGCGCCTGCTGCAGAGCGCCTCGCAGGCCGTGTCCGACGAGGACGGCTGGTCCACGCTCGGCGGCATCGGCAACTACATCGCCAAGCAGGTGCCGGAGTTCGATTCGCGCAACTACGGCTACGGCAAGCTGTCCGAGCTGGTGACGGCTACCAACCTGTTCGAGGTGGAAACCCGCAACGGCGGCAACAACAAGACGATCTGGGTACGGCTGCGCAAGCGGAACAAGGGTGAGGGCCAGCCGGTGGCGCAGCAGGCGCCGCAGCCTGTGGCACAGCAACCGCAGCAACCTCAGCAGCAACCCCGCGCCCACCAGCCGAAGCCCGCCCCGCAGCCGCCGGCGCAAACCGTCGCCCAGCCTGTGCCGCCGATCGAGACGCCGGCCCCGGTGGTGAAAATCGACGCCATCCCCGAACCCGCGCCTGCGCTGTCAGCCGATATCGAGGAAGAACGTGCAGGCTCGGCTTCGACGCTGATTGCGGAAACCGTGGAGCCGGTGGAAGAAGAACCCAAGGCACGCGGCAAGCGCACCCGCCGTCCCGACGTGACGCTTAGCGACACGCCGTGGCCAATCGACCAGTCGGTGTTCTCGGCTCCGGGCACGACGGTGCTGTCGGCCAAGGCAGAGCCGGAAGTCGTGGAAGCTGTTGTGAAAGAAGTGCCGGTGGAGGAAGCAGCACCGGCTGAAGAAAAGAAGCCGGCAGCGAAGAAGAAGGCTGCACCGCGCAAGCGGGCGCCTGCAAAGAAGAAGGAAGTGGCGCAGGAATAAGCTCGGAGCGACTCGGCCCCTGTCGGTTCGCGCCCCTCTCCCGCACGGCGGGAGAGGGGCTGGGGGTGAGGGCCAGCGCATCGTCTGCCGCTGGCGCCTATCCCCGCCTATCGCACCAACTGATTGATCTCGATAATCGGCATCAGTACCGCGAGCACGATCAGCAGCACCACCACACCCATCGTCAGAATCAGCAGCGGCTCCAGCAGGCTGGTCAGGAACAGCGTTCGACGCTCCAGTTCCTGGCCTTCGCCCGTAGCCGCCCGCTCCAGCATGATCGGCAGGTTGCCGGTCGCTTCCCCCGAACGAATCAGATGCACCAGCACCGGCGGAAACTGGTTCTGCGCGGCCAGTGCGCGCGCCAGTGAGGCGCCTTCGCGCACCCGCGTCGTCGCATCGTCGACGTTGTTCTTGAGCGCGACGTTCGTCAGCGTTTCTCCAGCGGCTTGCAGGCTGCGCAGGATCGGCACACCGGCCGATACCAGAATCGCGAGCGTGCTGGCAAAGCGCGCGGTGTTGTAGCCGCGGATCAGCTTGCCGATCAGCGGCGCGGTCAGCAGCCAGCGGTGCCACGACAGCTTCACGTCCGGCTGCTTGAGCACGCTGCGTATGATCGCCGTGACCACCGCAATCGCGGCGATGCCCGCCCACCACCAGTTACGCACGAAATCGGACAGCCACAACATGACGATCGTCAGCGTGGGCAGCTTCTGCTTGGTGTTGGCGAAGACGCTGACCACCTGCGGCACCACATAAGACAGCAGGAAGATCACGATGGCGAATGCCACCACGGTGACGATGGCCGGGTAGGTGAAGGCAAGGCGGATCTTCGACGTCAGCGTATTGCGCGTCTCGATATAGGTCGCCAGCCGCTCCAGCACCACGCCAAGGTGGCCCGAGTGCTCGCCAGCAGAAACCAGCGCGCGATAGATGTCCGGAAAATCCTTCGGATGCTGCGACAGCGCCACGGACAGCGAACTGCCGCCCATGACTTCGGCGCGGATACCGGCGAGCAACTCATGTACGTACTGACGTTCGGCCTGGTCGGCCAGTGCACCCAGCGCCTCGTCGAGCGGCAGGCCCGACACGATCAGGCTGGCGAGCTGCCGCGTGAACAGCGCCTGCTCCTGCGTGGACAGCCGGCGCACGAACATGCCCTGGCTGCCGCGCTTGGCGAGGCCCGCACCGGCCAGCGGATCGACAGAAATCGGCGTCAGGCCGCGTGCCCGCAACTGGGTGCGCGCTTGCTTGGGACTGTCGGCCTCGATGACGCCGCGGTCGGTGCGGCCGGTAGCGTCAGCGGCTTCGTAGCGAAAGGCGGGCATGCGGCGTCAGGTTCCTAGTCGCGCGTCACGCGCAGCACTTCTTCCAGCGACGTGGCGCCGCTCTCGATCCAGCGCTGCGCATCGCCACGCATGGTGTGCATGCCCTTGCCGAGCGCCACCTGCTTGATTTCCGATTCGGGCTGCTGGCGATGGATCATCGTCTGGATCTCGCTGTCCACGGTCAACAGTTCATAGACGCCCATCCGGCCCTGATAGCCCGAGTGGCCACACTTGTCGCAGCCCACGGCATGCCACACGCGTTGCAGCGGCTTGCCTTGGGCCTGCAACACATCGGCCTCGCCCGGCGTGACTTCGATCACTTCCTCGCGCTTGCAGTGCGGGCACAGGCGCCGAACCAGCCGCTGCGCCAGCACGCCGAGCAGCGACGACGACAGCAGGAACGGTTCGATCCCCATATCCACCAGACGCGTCACGGCCGAAGCCGAATCGTTCGTGTGCAGCGTGGCCAGCACCAGGTGACCCGTCAGCGAGGCCTGCACAGCGATCTGCGCGGTCTCCAAGTCGCGGATTTCGCCGATCATCACCACGTCCGGGTCTTGCCGCAGGATCGCGCGCAGGGCCTTGCCGAACGTCATGTCGATACGCGGATTGACCTGCGTCTGGCCGATCCCGTCGAGGTCGTACTCGATTGGATCTTCCACGGTCATGATGTTGGTCGTGTGCGAGTCGAGCCGCGACAGCGCCGCATACAGCGTGGTCGTCTTGCCCGAGCCGGTCGGGCCGGTCACCAGCACGATGCCGTGCGGCTGGCGCACGAGATGATCGAAGCCGCCCAGTGTGCCGGGCGCCATGCCCAGCTTGGCCAGATCGAGCCGGCCCGCTTCCTTGTCGAGCAGACGCAGCACGGCGCGTTCACCGTGGCCAGTCGGCAGCGTCGAGACCCGCACATCCACCGGACGCCCGCCCACGCGCAGCGTGATCCGGCCATCCTGTGGCAGACGCTTCTCGGCGATGTCGAGCTGCGCCATGATCTTGATCCGCGAGATAAGCGCGCCGTGCAGCGCCTTCTTCGGCCGCACAACATCGCGCAGCGTGCCGTCCACGCGGAAGCGCACCACCGATGCCGATTCGAACGGTTCGATATGGATATCGGACGCCTGCTCGCGCGCCGCCTGCGTGAGCAGCGCGTTGATCATGCGGATGATCGGCGCGTCGTCCTCGGACTCCAGCAGGTCTTCCACGGCGGGAATGTCCTGCATCAGCCGCGACAGGTCTACCTCGCCTTCGACTTCGCCCACGATCTGTGCGGCCGATCCGTCCTGGCGGTTGTACGCATCGGACATCGCCGCTTCCAGCGCGGGTTGCTCCAGCACGCGCAGATGCAGCGCGCCATGCACGCGCGCCACCTCGGCCAGTGCCGCCGGCGAGGTCTTGCGGCTCACCCAGACTTCGAGTCCGTCCGGACGCTGGTGCGCCACCAGCAGTCCGGCATCGCGCGAGAACGCGTACGACACAAGCCGCGCCGCCATCGGCGACGGGGCTTCGAGAGGCGCTTCCTGCGGCGGTTGCGCGGCGAGTGTTTCGGTCGTCATGCGTGACTCAGCTTTGCGGACGTGCCGGCTTGGCGAACGACTGGTCGTTCAGCGACAGCGGACGCGGCGGCTGCTGCGATGGTTGTTGCGACGGCGGCACCGATGGTTGCTCCGGCGCGGCCGGCGGCGTGGGGCTGAGTGGCAGCGGACTCTGCACGGGACCGTTGTAGCGCGGATCGACGAACGGCGCACCCGGGGAATCGGCAGGCGGCAGTACCGGCGTGTCCTTGTCCCGTACCAGCATGTTAGGCGAGACGTAGCCCTGCTGCTGACCGCGCATGTACTCGTAGCGGTCCTGCGTCAGGCGATCCGTGGCGGCTGCCGTGCGCATCACGTACGGGCGCAGGAACACCAGCAGGTTGGTTTTCTTGCGGTTCTTGTTCTCGTAGCGGAACAGCGAGCCGATCAGCGGAATGTCGCCCAGCAATGGCACCTTCTGCACGCCGTCGCCGTAGCTGTCTTCGATCAGGCCGCCGAGCACGATGATCTGGCCGTCATCGACCAGCACATTGGTCTCGATCGAGCGCACGTTGGTGGTGGGACCCGACGTGAGGTTGATCGTGTTGGCCACCACCGACGAGGATTCCTGGTAGATCTGCATCTTGACCAGCCCGCCTTCGGAAATCTGCGGCCGCACGCGCAGCGTGATGCCGACGTCCTTGCGGTCGAAGGTCTGGAACGGCGACACGCTCGATGAGCTGCCCGTCTGCGCGTAGGAGCCGGTCGTGATCGGAATGTTCTGGCCGATCAGGATCTTGGCTTCCTCGTTCTCCAGCGTGATCAGGTTCGGCGTGGAGAGCAGGTTCACGCTGTCGTTGCTGCCCAGCGCGCGCACCAGCGCACCCAGGCCCGTCGAACGGTTCAGCACACCCACGTTCAGGCCGCCGATGTCCGGCACGATCTGCTGCGCCGCCGCAATGCCGGCCGTGGCGTTGTTGTTGTAGAGCAGGCCCGCCAGGCTCAGGTTCAGGATGTTGGCGCCGCCCGAGGCGAAGTTGGTGCCCGCGAAGCCGATGGTATTGCCGGTGGCGTTGACCAGGCCCTGCCACTGGATGCCCAGTTCACTGGCCTGCGAGGCCGTGACCTCGACGATCATCGATTCGATGTATATCTGGGCGCGACGCGCATCCAGGTCGTCGATCACGCCGCGCAGGTTGCGGTAGACGGGCTCGCTTGCGGTGATGATCAGCGAATTGGTCGACGGGTCGGCCTGGATGATGCCACCCGTGGTGGGCTGCTGGTTCACGGCGAACGACGACGAGAACGCGTTCGAACCGCCACCGCCAAAGCTCGACGAACCGCTGCTGCCGCTGCGGCCATAGCCGCTGGTCGAGCCGCCCGTGTACTGGCCGGACTGCTGCATCGACGTATTCTGCGAGGTGGCGCCCGCGGCGCCGGCAATGCCACCGGCCTGCCCGCCCTGGGTCGAGGTGGAGAAGCTGCTGTCAGCCGCCACGATCGCGCGCAGCGTGGCCGCGAGCTTGGTGGCGTCGGCGTTCTTGAGCGGCACCACCCAGATATTGCCGCCGCGTGCATAGGGCTGGTCGATTTTCTCGATCAGGGCGCGTGCCTGCTGCACACGGGCACGGCTCGACGCGCGGATCATCAGCGAGTTGCTGCGCGGCTCGGCCACCACGGTGGTGCGCAGCGATGCATCGCCGCCCGGCGCAGCACCGGCGCCGCCGGCTGCCGACGGGTCAAGCAGCTTCTGCAGGACCACGGCGGCATCGCTGGCCACGGCGTTCTTCAACGGGATCAGTTCCACTTCGCCCGATGCCGGCGCATCCACCGCCGCAATGATGCGGGCCAGGCGGCGCAGGTTGTCGGCGTAGTCGGTGATGACCAGCGTGTTGTTGGCCGGGTAGGCGGTGATGGTGTTGTTCGGCGCGATCATCGGCCGCAGCACCGGTACGAGGTTGTTGGCCGACTCGTAGTTCAGCCGGAACACCTGCGTCACCACCTGATCGCCCCGGGAGCTACCCGCGCCGATGACCGTGGGCGAGCCCTGGAGCTTGGCGTCGGCTTCCGGCACCACCTTGGTGAAGCCGTTCGAGTCCACCATCGCGTAGCCCTGCATCCGCAGCACCGACCCCAGCGTTTCCAGTGCCTGGGCGCGCGAGACCGGCTGTTCGGTCACCAGGTTGACGGTGCCCTTCACGCGCGGATCGATCACAAAGTTCTTGCCCGTGGCCTGGCCCACCGCCTTGACCACCGATTCGAGATCGGCGTTGACGAAGTTCAGCACCACCTGGTCGCGGTTGTTGCGCGGTGTAATGTCGTTCGGCTGCGGCACCTGCTGGGGCTGCTGCGCCCAGAGCGGCGCGGGCGCCAGCAGGGAGAGGCCGCACAGCAGCACAGTGGCGCGTGCGCAGGCGGTACGGAAGAAAGAAGGGTGTGCTTGCGTTTTCATCGTCGGTTCAAAGCTCGCTCTGTTGCCGTGAGGCTCAGAAGCGCAGCCTGGTCACGTTGTTCTCGGTTCGGCCCAGCAGGCCCAGCAGGCCCGCCAACTGGGTTGCCGCATCGGGGTCGGCGCGTGCCGTACCTTCGAAGCGTGCCTGCCGGCCCAGCGTGCCGCTGCCCTCCAGGTACAGCGGCCCACTCAGGGTTTTCAGTTGCAATTTGCCATCGGCGCCGGCCAGGTCGATATCCGCGCGGTAACTGCCCAGCGGACGCAGACGGCTGACGGCGGCGGACATCTGATCGAGCTGCACGCTCAGATGCCCGGACTTCTGGTTGCCGGTAAATCTGCCCTGCAGTGCCGACCAGTCCACACGCATCGCGCCGTCCGGGCGCAGGGTGTTGAAGGGGGCGCCAATGCCTTCCAGCATCGAGGCCGGCAGCCGGATACTGCCCGATTCCACCGTCCAGCCCGCAGGCGTGACGGCCAGCTTGACCGGCGCGGCCATGGTGGCGTCCTGGAACACCACCACCCG
Source organism: Cupriavidus sp. SW-Y-13 (assembly GCF_009793345.1). Classification (NCBI taxonomy): domain Bacteria; kingdom Pseudomonadati; phylum Pseudomonadota; class Betaproteobacteria; order Burkholderiales; family Burkholderiaceae; genus Cupriavidus; species Cupriavidus sp. SW-Y-13. The sequence continues at coordinate 3,335,867 of NZ_WHLX01000001.1, read as the reverse complement.
CAAGGTACCCGTCAGCAACGGCCAGAACGCCACATCCCAGTTCAGGCGGCCGGGCAGCACCGTGGCGGTCTGGCTGCCGGCACCGGCCGTCAGCGCGAGCGTGGCGCTACCGTGCCAGAGCGTGCCTGCCGCATCGGCCAGCAGGACCCGCCGCTGCGTGTCCGTGGCGATGCGGTCGGCCATCCATGTAGCCGGCAGGGACGCGACGATCGTCACGACAACCGCCGCCAGGCCGAGCATGGCCCAACGCAGCCGTTGCCAGCCACGCGGCGCGCGCGCCTGTCGGCGAGCCAGTCGCAATGCTTCCAGCCGTGCCATCAGTTACGGCCGCCGGCGCCCGGACCCTGCAGGGTGGCCGTGACATTCACCAGCGCCGTGGCGCCGACATAGCTGATTTTCGCGTCCGTGACCTTGAGCCGCTGCTGCGCCCTGACATCCTGCAGCCAACTGGTCACGGCGCCAAAGGCGGCCTTGTCGAGCTGAATCTGCACGGCGCTTTCGCCTGTGGGCGCGAGTCGCGTGGCCTTCAATCCGTGCTGGGCGAGGCTGTCTTGCAGCGCCTGCGTCAGCGCATCGCCGCGCAGCGACGGCGCCGGGCTGGCCTGCAAACCGCGTGCTTCCTGCGCCAGGGTTTCCATTTCGGCCAGGTCCGCGCGCTGGACGGGCAGGTGGCGCATCAGACGATCACGGCCCGTGGCAGCCGGTTCCCACAGCACGAGGTAGCCGAACACCAGCACCAGGACCAGTGCGCCGCCACCCAGGATGGCCTGTTCGCGCGGATTGCGGGCGTTCCAGAATGTGTCGAAGCGCTCGCGCCAGGCATCGGGCACGCGCGGGCGCAGCCGGCCCAGACGGGCAAAGGCGGGGGAGGAGGTCGAACGATTACCGAACTTCATGCGCCGGCCCTGCCTTCAGGCTTGCCGCCGACGCTGCCTGTGGCGGCTTCCCGTTTCACGGTCCAGCGCGATCCCGGCGGCGTCGGAGCGCCACCGACGCGCACCGTTGCGTCGGGCGGGTTCTTGTCTTCGTCCATCTGCAGACCCACTTGGCGCGCGGCGGTACGCAGCGCGCTGGTGTTGGTGCCCGGCTTGAGCGTGACGTACAGCGTGCCGGCGCGGTAATCGAGTTGCAGCAGCGCATCGGGCGGGAGATCCCGGGCTGCGCGTGCGAAGCCATCCGCCAGCGGCAGGAAATCGCTCGGCGTGCTTCGGCCGCTGGCGGTACGCAACTGTTCGATCTGGCGACGCATCAGCAGCGGCGGCTCGGCCACGGGCGGCACATTGGGGAATGCGGTGTGCAGGAGGTCGATCTGCGCGGCATCGATCCGCTTCGACTCCTGCCGCAGCATGAACCACTGCACATTCATGCCGATGATCTGCACAATCAGCAGCGCCACGGCCAGCGCCACCGGCGCACGCCATGCGCGCAGGTTCCAGCGGTCCATACGGCCCTGGGCGAACTCGAACTGCGCCAGGTCGAGTTGCGGCTCGCGCAGGCACGCTTCGGCGCCGACGAGCCAGATGCGCCATGCATCGGAAATCCTTGAGGCACGCGGCGCGGCGCGCGTCTCGCGCAAGGCCGGCACCGGCGCGTGTGCCTGGGCCGTCTTGTCGCCATGCCAGTGTCCGGCCGGGGCCAGCACCTGCCAGGCGGCCAGCGCCTGATCGTTGAGTAGCAGTCCGTAGCCATCGTACGGGCCCGTGCGGACGGTCAACTGCCAGAGGCGGGCCGATTCGGCCGCTGCCAGGGCAGGTGCCGAGGTGTCCAGCAACGATGCCGACTGGGCCAGCGCCGAGACCGCAGCTTCCACCACCAGCGTGGCGGGCTGCAGGGATTCGTCTGTGGTGGCGGGAATGACAGGTGCGGCGGGAGCGGCGGGGCGGGGCGCAGGCGCGGTGTCGGCGCCACCGGCCAGCACCGGCTCGGCGGCGGAAGACTCGGCTGCGGCGGCCTCGGGCGCCAATTCCAGTGGTTCGGCCAGCGGCAGGCAGAGCTGCGCGGGCAGCACGCTGCGGCGGCGATGCTTGTGTTCGGCAAACTGGTCGAGTGCGGCGCGCAGCCACGCGCGGTCCGTCACCATCAGCAGACGGCGACGCGCACCGCGTGCCGAGGCGGCTGGGTCCAGCGCCGGCCCCAGGGCGATATGGCACGGCGCCGCATCGGTGGCGAGCATGTCCTCGACCAGATTGGGCAGTGCCAGACGCAATCGGGCGGGGGGCAGCGGGGGCACCATGGCGGCCGTCAGCAGCACATCGCTGGCGGCGACGATCAGCACCAGGCGGTCTGCGGCGGGCATTTCGGCGGGTACGGCGTGGCCTTCGCGCAACAGCTCGGGGGCTGGCGGCAGGCCGGTTCGCCGGCTTTTGTCTCCTGCCGTGGCGCGTACCAGCGCAAACGGCATCGTCCCGAATTGCCACGGTTGCGGCTGGTCATGCGGCCGGTGCGGCAGGCGGACGTAGAGCGTGGTACTCAAGATTTCCCTGTATGCAGTGGACGATATTGCGCTGGCGGCAGGAGTGGGCCCGACGGCCGCCAGCATCCGGGGTACGGCAGGGCTGGCGAAGCAAGGGGCCTGGCCGCAGGTTGCTGCAGCTGTCCGGGCTGGCGCAGCAGCATACCTTGCCTGTGTGACCAACGTGCGTCAATAGTGACTCGTCCGATTTTGGAGGAGGTTGATTCCTACGTCGCGCCCCACAAAAATTGGCTTGCCGTACGGCCCCGTTTTAGCGTTGCTCCGGCATGGCATCGGCATCGCGCACCCAGATGACTCGGGTGGTATTGCCGCTACCGAGCACATCGCTGCGGCGTACCAGCGACACCTTGAGGCGCCGCGCACGGTCGTGCCGGACCAAACCGTAGATCAGGAAATAGTGGGTGCGCACGTCCAGCGCATCGGTGGCCGACCCGGCCTGCGGCGCAATGGACTGGAGCTGCGTGGTCACGTCGCCGGTGTTGTTGAAATAGGCGCGGTCACGCTGGCGCACCAGTTCGCGCGCACGGTCGATGGACAGCTTGTCGATCACGGCCGAGAGCACTTCGGCGTCCGCGGTATTAGCGTTGACCTTGGTGCGCTCGGGCAGAACCGTCACAAAGGGTTCCAGCACCGCCACCATCTGCGGCGAGTAACCGGGGATGGCCAGCAGGTCTTCGACACTGTCCGGCGTCCGGGGCGCGGGTTGTCCGTTGGCGGAGACGCCCTTGGCGGCACGCAGAAAATACTGTGCAGTCGGCTCCGCCAGCGCGGCGTTCATGCCCAGCGTTTGAAGCAGTCGTCGGAAGGCCGCCAGGGAAGTCTGGTCGATATTGGCGACGCGGACCCCGCCTTCGGCCGTCCACAGATAGAGGTTGGTCAGGTTGAACCGCGCCTGCGCATCCAGGATGCGGCCCGACACGAACGAGGTTTCGCCAGCCTGGTCCGTGCTCACGCCCGTGCCGAGGAAATCTGAAAGACGCGTCTCCGCCACCGGCACAGACCATGGCTCACCGATGTAGTCCACCTGTGAGCGGCGCTGATCGTCACGCAGGATCAGCCGGGACCAGTCCACGGCGGCGCGCTCGATCCATTCCGCCTGGGCCATCAGGCGCTGGTTCTCGATCGAACGGATCTGTACTTGCTGGCGCCAGAGCAGGCCGGAGACGATAACTACGGCCAGCGTGACCATGAGCAGCGCGGTCACCACGGCGGCGCCCGACTGGCGTTGGCGATGCTCGGGAATCGCGATGCGCCGGGTCATGACGTCCCCGTCATGCAGACTTTCTGGAACTGGCGCGTGGCGCTGCCCTCGCTCATGCGGGCGAAGACATTGAGTTCGATGGCGCGAATACTCACGCTGTCGGAGTAGGCGCCGCCCTCGGACTGTGCACTGGCCTGCGCATCGCTGGCGGATTGCGCGGCGGCGGCACTCGCCGCATCGACCATCACACTGGCCTGCCGCAACGCCGTGCGCACGCGTCCCGAGTCCACCAGCCAGCCGGCTGGCTCCACCCAGGCGCGGGCCGAAAGCTGGTCGGCGTCACTCAGCAGTGGGCGCAGCTGCAGACCCTGGCTGTTGGCCCGCCGCAGTGACAGGATTGCCGATTGCACTTCGCTGCGGGTGCTGGCGGGCCGACTGGCGGCGCGCACGATCGTATTGCCGTCGAGCCGATAGGTCACCACCTGCCAGGCCGGCGCCTGGCCAGCGTCGCGGCGGTCGCGCACCATCAGCAACTGGTTGGGCGCCAGTTCGACGGGACTCGTATCGAGCTGGGCGGGTTTGGCGAGGTGTTCGCAGTCGGACTGGAACTGGCCGTAGAGCACTTTCAGCGCGTCGAGGCGTGCGTCGTGCTCGGTCAGCCGCTCGCGGCTGCGCGTGAGCGAATCGAGTGCGCGCCATCCGATCACCGCCATGACCGCCAGTAGCGTGATGGCTACCAGCATCTCCAGCAGCGTGAAACCGCGCGTGGGGGATGCGCCGCGCCGCCTGTGCGATCGATCAGAGAACATTGCGCGTTTCATTGGGGACCAGCGTGACCAGCCAGGCCAGCCGTACGGACTTGTCCGTCGCCGATGGGAAAACCGCGATTTCCACGCGGCGGAACGATGGGTTTGGCGTGCCCGACACGGTTTCCTGGCAATACAGCGGCACGCCGCCCTGCGGGCATTCGTAGCCGCGCGAACCGGGCTCTGGCCACGTCCTGGACAGCCGCAGCGTGGCCAGATGATTCTCGGCGCTGAATTCGGCCAGCATGCGCTGCTGTAGCGAGGCGCTGGATTCAGTCATCGAACCCATTGCGCGCATGGCGGCAGTCAGCGCCACGGCCAGGATGGTCAGGGCAACGAGTACCTCGATCAGCGTAAAGCCGGGCGGGTGGGGGCGGTGGGCTCGGCGGATCATGGGGTCATCGTTGCCACGTAGCGGCCGCTGCCATCGCCTGCGACTTCGATGCGGATATCGCCGCGTGTCAGTACCAGCCGCTGGGGTTCATCAATCAGTTCGCGGCCGAAGACCAGCCGGATCGGGCCATTGCCGAACTGCCGGCCGCCCTGGACAACCACCGCGCTGTCCAGCGCCAGACGCCAGCGGCCCGGCGCGAACACGTCGGCACGCATCGGCACCCAGCCCTGCGGGGTGGATTCCAGGAAACGCCATCCGGAGGCATCGCCTTCCCAAGCGAGGGGACGTGCGCCAAGTTGCGCGTCCTCCTGGGCAAGTTCGAACAGGCGGGCGATCCGCTGGCCATCGTCGAGTACGCGGCCACGGTCGTTGGGCGTGGCGTTGACAGCCACCAGGGAAATGACGATGCCGGCGATCACCATGACCACCAGCAGTTCGAGCAGCGTGAAGCCGGAAAAACGCCGGCGACGCGTGGAAAGAGCGGCCATGCCGCGCGGCGTCGCCAGATACATGAGGGAAGGGGGCGTTATTCCCAGTTACCGATATCGGCGTCGTTGGCGCTGCCGCCTGCCTGGCCGTCGGCGCCGAAGCTGAACACGTCGATCTCGCCGCGCACGCCCGGGTTCAGGTACTGGTAGGGGTTGCCCCACGGATCCTTGGGCAGGCGTTCCAGATAGCCGCCGCCCTTCCAGTTGTTCGGAATGGGCTCGGTAGTGGGCTTGCTGACCAGCGCGGCCACGCCCTGCTCGGTGGTGGGATAACGGCCGTTGTCGAGGCGGTACAGCTTCAGCGCCTGCATGATCGACGAGATGTCCTGGCGCGCCGCGACGATGCGGGCCTCATCGGGACGGCTCATGATCTTGGGCACAACCAGCGCGGCCAGCACCCCAAGGATCACGATCACCACCATGATTTCGATCAGCGTGAAGCCGCGGGCGCGGCGACGGGTTTCGGTCCGGTGGTTGTTTCTGCGCATCGTGTCTGGGTAAGTGAGTCAGATATGGCCGAAGAGTATAACTCTCGCGGCATGACGGTTTGGTGTGCCGGAAGAAGGCAGTGGCTGGAATTTGTGTACCAATCTGCAACTGCGACAACTGCAACAGAAAACTTGCATTTCAGATGCAGGATATCTATGATTCGAGTCACGATGCAATTGACCCGATTCTCCGACTACGCCCTGCGCATGCTGATGTATGTATCGCGCGCCGACGGTAGCCGCCCCATCACGATCGCCGAAGTCGGCCAGCAGTTCGACATTTCGCACAATCACCTCGTCAAGGTGGCGGCGCGGCTCTCGAAGCTGGGCTGGATCACGGCCACGCGGGGCCGGCACGGTGGCCTGCAGCTTGGCCCCGACGCCGAGCGGCTGACGATCGGCACGATCCTGCGCGAGCTCGAAGGCCAGAAGGCGATTGTCGACTGTGGCAATCCGCCGTGCGTGCTCCGCGGCAACTGCCGCCTGAAGCACGCGCTCGATGCTGCGCAAGAGGCATTCTACAGCGCACTCGATGGCGTGACACTGGGCGAAGTGAACGGTAGTACGGCCGAATCGATCATTACCTTGCATCGAGATTTCCTGAGCCGGCGCGCGGCCTGAGGTCCGGGGAAAGCCCTCGGACACGGTTCGCCGCCGGCTTTGTTGTGAGAAAAAACATGCATGTCAGATGCATGAAATAACAGGAGTATTGCTGATGTTGTCCGCTGCTTCCCGCCCCTATATCGATGCCAGCGTTCCCGTGCTGCGTGAGCACGGCGTCGCCATCACCACGCATTTTTACCGCGAGATGTTCGCCGCGCGTCCCGAGTTGACCAGCCTGTTCAACATGGGCAACCAGGCCAACGGCTCGCAGCAGCAGTCGCTCGCAATGGCGGTTTTCGCCTACGCGGCCAATATCGACCGCGCCGATGTCCTGGCTCCCGTGGTCGAGCGCATCGTCCACAAGCATGTCGCTGTTGGCTTGACGCCCGCCCACTACCCCATCGTCGGCAAGTACCTGCTGGAAGCCATTGCCGCCGTGCTCGGCGACGCCGCCACGCCGCCGCTGCTGGCCGCCTGGGACGAGGCGTACTGGCTGCTGGCCGGCGAGCTGATTGCCGCCGAGGCTCGCCTGTACGATCGCGCCGGCGTCGCCGCTGGCCAGCTGCTGCGTGTGCGCGTGGTGAGCCGCGAGCAGGAAAGCGAGCAAGTGGTGGCGCTGACGCTGGCGGCCGCCGACGGTACGGCGCTGCGTGATTTCGCGCCGGGCCAGTACATCAGCGTGGAGGCCGTGCTGGGCAATGGGCAGCGCCAGTTGCGCCAATACTCGCTGTCCGGCGAACGGGGCCTGCCCACGTGGCGTATTTCGATCAAGCGCGAGGAAGGCAATGCGGAAACGCCGGCTGGCGCGGTATCGAACTGGCTCCATGACAACGCGTTTGTCGATACGACGCTCCATGTCAGCACCCCTTGGGGCGATTTTGCGCCCACGCTCGATGACCGTCGTCCGATCGTGCTGATGTCGGCTGGTATCGGTGTGACGCCGATGGTGTCGGTGCTGCGCACACTGGCCCGCGAGAACCCGCACCGCCACGTGCTGTTTGCCCACGCCGCGCGCCATGGTGGCCACCATGCACACCGCAACGACATGGTCTGGGCCCGTGAGCGCATGCCTAACCTGCGTACTCATGTCAGCTACGAGCAGCCGTCCCAGGCCGATCAGTCGGGGCGCGATTACGACCACGCAGGGACGATGCCGATCGACGCGCTCCTGAAGGCGGAAGACACATCCGGTTTCCAGGATGCCCGCTTCTACCTGTGCGGACCGCTGGGTTTCATGCAGGCGCAGCGCCATGCGCTGATCACCGCCGGCGTTCCCGTGGGTCATATCCATCGCGAAGTGTTCGGCCCGGACCTGCTGGACGATCTGCTCTGATCCGGCCAAGATGCGCGGCACCGACGGTTGTCACGTTGTGACAGACAACCGTCGCATGGGTCTGGTAGGCTAGGCGGTTCCTATAGATAGCCGCTTGGCATACCTGCTCGTGCCCACTCTGTCCCGGCCCGCATTCCCGATCGATATCTCCGCCGCCTGGCTGCCGCGCCTGGCCGGTCTCGCGCTGTTTGCCGCGCTATGCGCGCTCGTCACCCACTGGGTGCTGGCCTTCAGCGCGATGCGTACCATCCCCGTTCCCAAGTCTGCTCGCATCGCACAGACCGAAGCCGTGGAAACGGGTGCGGTGGCGACGTTGTTCGGCGGTAGTGCCCAGGCTGGCGTGCGCGATATCCAGCTGATCGGTGTTGTGGCCGATCTCGACGGCGTGGGGCCTGCAGCTGCGATCCTGTCGATCGATGGCGGTCCGCCCAAGGCCGTGCGTGTGGGTGCTTCGCTGTCCCCGCAGATTAGGCTGAAGGAAATTCACGGCCGCAACATCGTGATCGAACGCAACGGTGTGCGTCAGGAAATCATCTTGCCGCTGCAGAATTCCGTGAGCGTGGGTCGCCCGGGCAACCTGCCGGCCGTGCCGCCATCCGGCGCCGCCGCACCGCTCTCCACGCCGATGCCGGCCACCGTGCAGGCGATGCCACCGCCGGCAGCAAGTATTCCGCAACCGCCCCAGAACATGCCTCCGGGCATGCAGCAACCCATGCAACAGGTACCGCCGCAGAGTCTGACGGGGGAGGCTCCCCCAGTCGACAAGGAATGACGACGGGGTGAAAGCGCTGGAAAAGCGATTTCAAAGTGTTGCGCAATATTTGACTGTCTTGCGCCTGTTTACGGCACGAGTCGATTCTGTGAGGCCCGTAACATCGTATTAAAAGCGCTAACTTGCGTTGGATGTCTGCGTTCTAATCCATACACGCCCAACGTGATGAAAAGGAGCACAGACATGCAACGCACTCACAAGACGCAGATTTTCAAGAACTTCATCGCGGCCTCGGCCGTCTTCCTGACCGCAGGCGCAGCGATGGCGCAAACCGCAGCCCAGTCCCCGGCCTCCGCGCCACAGGCGGCTCCGCAAGGCGGTCCCGGCCATCATCACCGCATGGACGGCCACGGCCCGCACGGCGGCGGCATGATGATGATGAAGTCGATCGACACGGACGGCGATGGCACGATCTCCAAGGCCGAAGCCGACGCGCTATTCAACAAGATCGATACCAATCACGATGGCAAGCTCGACAAGCAGGAAATGGGCGCCTATCGCAAGGCAATGTTCGAGCAGCACCGCGCCGAGAGGAAGGCGGCGTTCGAGGCGAAGTTCAAGGCGGCGGACAAGAACAACGATGGGGCACTGACCCGCGACGAGTTCAAGACCGCATTCCCGCGCATGGCCAACCGCTTCGACAAGCTTGATGCCAACCGGGATGGCAAGGTGACCATGGCCGAGATCCAGTCGGATATGGAGAAGATGCGAAAAGAGCATCACAATCGCCCCATGCAGCGCGGACCGGGCGCCGGCTCGGCACCGGCCGTGCCGTCTTCCAGCGGCGGCTGAACGACTGCTACCGTAGCTTGACCGACGCGGCCTCCGGGCCGCGTTTTTTATGGGGCTGGCACCAACCTTGCCTGTGCAACGTGATGCATACGTCCCGGGCAACGGACGCGTGACAGGCGGCGAGGTGAAAATAAAATTGCGGACTTGTGCCCAACTTGCTAAATTTGCGCAAAAAAATTGCCGACAAACATATTGCGGAGCAACAAAACGTGAGCAAGGTGGAACTGGACAAGATCGACAGGAAGATTCTGGAGGTTCTGCAGACCAACGGCAGGCTGACCAACCTGGAAGTGGCCGAGCGCGTAAATCTGTCGCCGAGTCCCTGTCTGCGCCGCATCCGTCGTCTTGAGGAGATCGGCGTGATTCGTCAGTACGCCGCGCTGCTGGAACCGAACAAGATCGGACTCGGGCTGCTCGCGTATATCAACGTGCGCCTGGAAAAGCAGGGTGGCACGCCCAAGGGCAAGGCCCCGCTGGACCTGTTCCGCGCGGCGCTCCAGACTTGGCCGGAAGTGGCCGCCTGCCACGCCATGACCGGCGAGATGGATCTGTTGCTCAAGGTCTATGTGGAGGACATGGAGCATTTCGCGCGCTTCATGCAGGAGCAACTTCTGGCGCATCCGTCGGTCATCGATGTGCGTTCGAGCTTTGCGCTGGAATCGATCAAGGACACCACGGCATTGCCGGTGGCAGGCGGCGCCTGATTTTCAGGCCGCAGAAACAACAACGGCGCACCATCGCGGTGCGCCGTCTGCATTGGCGAGCTGCCTGGTTCGTCAGGCCGTCCCTTTCTGCGGTACCAGCGAACGCCAGAAGCGCAGACCGAAGCGGCGTGCATCGCGCAGGTTCCGACGCATCATGTAGTCCAGATCCGCAACCTGTTCGTCGATGACCTCGGTCAGGCGGCTCACCGTATCGGCGGGCGTCAGTTCCAGATAGGCATCGGCCTCGCCATAGGCGTACTGCACCTTCATGCCGGCCTTCTTGGCGATGTGCATCATCGCGGCGTTGCGCGACAGGCAATGCATGTACAGGGTACGGACATTGGTGTTGCGGCCATGCATCGCGGCGCGCTGGAACAGTGCACTGCCGATCCCGCGGCCCCGCGCGCTCTTCGACACGGACACGCCGAACTCGGCCACGCGGCCCTGGGCGTTATCGCGCAGGTTGGCGAAGTGCCCCACGCCAATCAGTTCCAGATGCTCGTCATAGACGCCGAACACACTGTCGTGATCGAAGTCGATGCTCTCGACATAGGCTTCAATGACGTGGTCTCCAACCGACTGGCCGAAACGGAGCAGGCGATCTTCCTCGCCCAAGGCGAGAAAATGCTTGTGCAGGCGGGAGCGATGATGGGCAGCCAGCTCGCGTACCAGGGTGGTATGGCGCTGGGTGGCCTGGCTAGCCTCGGCTGCACGGCGAAGATCTTCGTCGGTTACGGCTCCGACGGCCTTGCTCAGTTCGAGCGGGTTCACTTGGATTTCCTTCTTGGGATCGATATAAACATAGCATTGCAGCGATTTCTGCCCACTCTGTTTCCATCAACACACCAAACCACACCGTCGTGAGGATGTTTTGTGATGCAAAATACGGGTTCGGGCAAACACTAGGTTGCTGCAATGCGAAAAGTATTGTAGTGGAATTGTCAGGTCCGCGTAAGCCTTCGTGCGCAAGCCCCCAAGGGGGCCGCATCGCGAGAATTCATAAATCGTTGCAGAATCAACGGCTTGGCTTGGCGAATGTGTAGTCGCCATCGACACCTGTTGTTGATCTGCTGCAACGCCGCACAGAGCTGCCCGTCGCCTCGGTCCGTGCCGCGCGCGCCGGAAGGCCTGGAAGAACAAGCCTTATATGGACGAGCCACCCATCGTTGTGATTTATGCGCATCCTGCGCCAAGGCAATCCCGCGTCAATCATCCACTCGCCGAAGCGTTGGCCCAGTTGCCGCACGTTGAGGTCCGCGAACTCTACAAGCGCTATGTCGATTACGACATCGACGTGGTAGCTGAACAGCGCCTGCTCTCTACCGCAGAGACTGTGGTCCTGCAATTTCCCGTGCGCTGGTACAGCGTGCCGGCCCTGATGAAACTGTGGCTCGACGAAGTGCTGGAAGTGGGCTGGGCATTCGGCCCTGGCGGCACGGCGCTGCGTGGCAAGTCGATGCTCGTCGTGGTCAGCACCGGCGGGCATGCCGATGCATACGGGCCCGACGGCGTCCATGGCCATCCGATCAGCGATTTCCTGCTGCCGCTCGAACAAACGGCACTGCTGTGCGGCATGACCTGGCTGTCGCCTGTCGTGCTTCATGACGCTGATCGGGCCGACACCGATGCGGTGGCGCTTCACATCGAACACGTGGCCCGCCACCTGGCCCCGCCGCCATTGCCACCTGAAACGCAGGAATGGCCCGAAGCCGGCGAGCCTGACGAGGACGCAGCATGAACCAGCACGATTTCCTGATTGCACTGCTTGTTTTCCTCGTGGCGGCGGTGGTGGCCGTGCCGCTGGCGCGGCGCTTCCAGCTGGGTTCTGTGCTGGGCTACCTGATCGCTGGCGCCGCGATTGGCCCGTTTGCGCTGAAGCTCGTGACCAATGTCGAGTCGATCCTGCATTTCTCGGAGTTCGGGGTCGTGCTGATGATGTTTGTTATTGGCCTGGAACTGGAGCCCCGCAAGCTCAAGACGCTGCGCAAGTCGATTTTCGGCTATGGGTCGGTGCAGATGGTGATGTGTGCGCTGGCGATCGGCATCGTGGCCGTTTTGTTTGGTGCGTCCTGGCAGATCGCACTCGTGGCCGGGCTGGGCCTGGCGCTATCGTCCACCGCCATCGCATTTGCCACGCTGGCCGAGCGCAACCTGATGCAGACGGGAGCCGGTGCGGCCAGTTTCGGCATTTTGCTGTTCCAGGATATCGCGGCCATTCCGATGATTGCTTTGCTGCCGCTGCTGGCCGCCGAGGGAGCCGGGGCGACCGCGCACGGTCCGGAAAACTGGCAGACGGCCGCCAAGGCGGTGGCGGTGATCGGCGCCGTGGTGGTGGGCGGACGCTATCTGGTACGGCCGGCGCTTCGCATCATCGCCCGGACTGGCATGCGCGAGATGTTCACGGCATTCTCGCTGCTGCTCGTCGTCGGCATCGCGTTGATGATGGACGCGGTGGGCCTGTCGATGGCGCTGGGTACTTTTGTTGCGGGCGTGCTGCTTGCCGATTCGGAGTATCGCCATGCCCTGGAGGCGGACATCGAGCCGTTCAAGGGGCTGCTGCTCGGGCTGTTCTTCATGGCCGTGGGCATGTCGATCGATTTCGGCATCCTCGCCAGTTCGCCGGGCAAGGTGATCGGCTTCGTGATCGCCTTCGTCGTGGTCAAGACGCTGGTCCTGACGCTGCTGGCTCGCCGGTTCGGCGTCGGGCGTGGTCAGTGGCTGCTGTTCGGGTTGCTGATTTCGCAGGGCGGCGAGTTCGGGTTCGTGGTGTTCGCCGAGGCACGCATGGTGGGACTGATGCCGCGCGAGACCGAGGCGCTGCTGGTGCTGATCATTGCGTTGTCGATGGTCGTCACCCCGCTGCTGCTGCTGGCGTTCGACCGCCTGCTTGCTCCGCGCCTGAACGCGATGTCGCAGCGTCCCGATGACGAGATCACGAATCACCACAATCCCGTGATCATTGCGGGCTTCGGCCGCTTCGGGCAGATCATTGGCCGGCTGCTCTATGCCCAGGGTGTGGGTGTGACCGTGCTTGACCACGATCCTGACCAGATCGAGTTCCTGCGCCAGTACGGATTCAAGATTTTCTATGGCGATGCCACGCGCATTGACCTGCTGGAGGCGGCTGGCGCCAGCGAGGCGCGCATCATGATCGTCTGTATCGAGGATATCGACGACAACCTGGCACTGATCGACAAGGTGCGCCATCGCTGGCCCGAACTGGCAATCTACACTCGCGCCAAGCACGTATCTCACGTCTACCAGTTGAAGGACCGGGGCGTTGAAACGTACGAGCGCGAGATGTTCGAAGGGTCGCTGATGCTCGGCCGGCGCGTGCTGGAAGGACTGGGCTTTGACCCGGTGGAGGCGCGCAGCGTGGCGCTGCGGTTCCGCCGCCATAACGTCGAGGCGATCGACCGCTTCTATCCGTACTACAAGGATCAGAAGAAGCTGGTGTCGATGGCCCGGCAGGCGCGGGACGAACTGGAGGAAATGTTCCGCCAGGACCGGGAGCAGCGGAAGAAACGCGAAGAAGCGGAGTGGTCCTGACCGGCCCGACCGTCTAGCGGGGAACGGCCGGCACCAGGCCGTTTTCCAGCAGGCCCACCACCATTTCGGCGAACTGCGCATATGACAGCTTGCCGCCCGGCTTGAGCCACGTGAACGTCCAGTTGATCATGCCGAAGACGGTCATGGTCAGCGCGGTCTGGTTCTCGCCCGTGACGCGCTCCGGGAATGCCAGCCGCAGCAGGCGCGAGAATGCCGCCACCACGTCGCGTTCGCGCTTCAGGATCTGGTCGCGCTGTTCCTCGGCCAGGAACTTCACATCGTTGATCAGCGCAATATGGCGGGTCTGCGACGTTTCGTATTCGGCCAGGAAGGCGCGCAGCAAGTGACCGAATGTTTCCCGATGGCTGCGGCCCTGGCGCTCGCCGTCGCGCTCGACCTCGGTCACGATCTGCATGAGCTGGCGCGTGTAGCGATCCAGCAGGTCGAACAGGATCGCTTCCTTGCTCTCGTAATAGTGGTAGAGGCGGGCCTTGGAGGTGCCGCACGCGGCAGCCAGGTCGGCCATTGAGGTGCTGGGATAGCTCGTGGCGGCAAACGCAGCTGCCGCCAGGTCCAGGATCTGTTCGCGTTGCGCCTCGAAGTCGGGCGCTTTGGTTCTGGCCATATGGGTCGGATCGATCCCTGTTTTTATCGGGTTACTCGGCGCTGGCCATCAGGGAATTGCGGCGGACTTCGCAGGTGTCCAGGCTTTCCGGATTGCCGCGCAATTGCAGTTGCCCGTTGCTGACCAGTTCGCGGCACCGCCAGAAGACGAACCAGTCGCTGGCCAGCAGCCCTTCGATCGCTCCCATGACGCTGGCCACGGTCTGCGCGGCGGGCGTCCATTCGACTGGCGCACGCTCAAGGATGACGTCGTCGACGTTGTGATAGGCCGCCGGCACCAGCGTGTTGCCTTTCCACAGCCGGACGTCGGCGTTTTCCTTCACGTTTTGCTGCCACTCGTAGCCTAGCCGGCCCAGGCGCAGGACTGACACCGGGGCGATGGTCGAAAACCGGCGCGCCAGGCGGGAGGCGGGATACATGCCGATGGCGGTCAGGCTGCCGTGCGCGGGGGTTTCCAGCTCGCGCAGGTCCATCGCCACTTCGTTGATCCGCTGGGGCGCCTGATAGAGGTGGAAGACCACCCGGCGCAGCATGAGCTGGTCCGATGCACTCTGGCCGTGCCAGATCGCCACTTCCATCGCGTCGCGCCGCAATTGCTGGAGCTGGTCGAGCGCCTGGCGCATCTCGGCGGCAAAGTCGATGTCGGAGTGGGGTGCCACGCGCTGCCAGAAGCCGGAGCGGATCAGGCCGGTACTGTCGATATCGGCGATCGGGCCCACGGCGAGGTCGTCGCGCAGGACGACCACCGGGTCGGGGCGGGCGGCCTGGGCCAGAGCCTGGCGCAGTGTATTGCCCGCGACATCGCCGTTGACGACATGGATATATTGCATGACCGTGATTGTATAGGGATGCGACGGGTCCAGGCCCTGCGCCAGCGGCCGATGCGACGCATGAAGCGTGTTCCGCCATTGTAATCACGGCATGCGGTACGCCGGGCATCGGCGGCTGTCCGACATGTGGGTTTTCCACCATTCGGCAGCCGCGGACACGCGGCGGAAGACGGGCGGCAGTTACCGCTCGTCGTAGCTGACCACCACGCGCGGCGTGAGCGCCCGGGCCTGGCAGGTCAGCACGAAGCCCTTTTCCATTTCCCACGGTTCGAGCGTGTAGTTCTTCTCCATTTCCACCTTGCCTTCGAGCACCTTGGCCCGGCATGTGCAGCAGACCCCGCCCTTGCAGGCGTAGGGCAGGTCGAGCCCAGCCGAGAGCGCGGTGTCGAGCACGTTCGCATCGGCCATTGGCAGGCGCATCTTGTGCTGCTTGCCGTCCAGCACGATGACCAGTTCGGCGGTGCCGGCATCTCCTGTGGCGTCGTGCTGGGCAGCGACAGCGCGACGGGGCTGGGCCAGCGGCACGCCGAAGCGCTCCGCATGGATCTTGTGGGGATCGAGACCCGCCGTCTTGAGGGCATCCTCGACCTCGTCGATCATCGACGCCGGGCCGCAAACGAAGGCGGCGTCGATATCGTCCACGGGAAGCAGGGTCTGCAGGAAGGCGGTCACGCGCTGCCCGTCCAGACGGCCATGCAGCAGATCCACCTCCTGGGGCTGGCGCGACAACACGTGATAGAGCGTGAAGCGAGACAGGTACTGATTCTTAAGATCCTCCAGCGCCTCGGAGAAGATGATCGAGTCAACGTTCCGGTTGCCATAGATCAACGTGAAGCGGCTGCCAGGTTCCGTGGCCAGCGTGGTGCGGATCAGGGACAGCACTGGCGTAATGCCGCTGCCCGCGGCGAACGCCACGTAATGCCGCGCGATGGTCGCATCGAGCGGCACGTAGAAACGGCCATCAGGCGTCATGACGTCGAGCGTCTGTCCGGGGGCCGCGGTGTCGTGCAGCCACGTGGAGAACACGCCATCTTCGACGAGCTTCACGGCCACGCGTAGCTCGCCGTGACTGTCGTAATCCTGCACGCCAGAGCAGATCGAGTACGAGCGGCGGACGTCCTTGCCTTCAACCTGCGCTTTCAGCGTCAGGAACTGCCCCTGCGTGAAACGGTAGGCATCACGCAGTTCGGTGGGCACCGCGAAGGCAATCGAGACCGTATCGGAAGTTTCGGGGCGAACCTGCGCCACGCGCAGCGGGTGGAAGTGTGGAGTCATGGCCGGGGCGGGGTCCGCGGGTCAGTAGGGTTTGAAGTAATCGAACGGTTCGCGGCAATCCAGGCAGCGGTAGAGCGCCTTGCATGCCGTGGAGGCGAACCGGGACAACTCCTGTGTGTGGATGCTGCCGCAGCGTGGGCACGCGACCGTGGCCGTGGCATGCACACGGGGCATGAAGCGCAATGGCTTGACGTTCGCATCGTGTGCAGGAGCCGAAGCGCAATGGCCCGGCGGGGCGATGCCGAATGCGCGCAGGTTGGCGCGACCGGTCTCGGTAATCCAGTCGGTAGTCCAGGCAGGGGCCAGCACGGTGCGCACGCGCCACGGGGCCAGTCCGGCGGCGTCCAGCGCGTGGCCAACGTCCTCCTCGATCTGTCCCATGGCCGGGCATCCGGAATACGTGGGGGTGATGGTCGCCTCGATGGTGACGCCATCATCGGCCAGTACCACATCGCGCAGGATGCCGAGGTCCCGGATCGATACCACCGGGATCTCGGGGTCGGGCACGGCTTCCAGCGCTGCCCACGCGTGCGCCAGACGTGCCTCGGAAGAATCCGTGGCCGCCGCCGACGGCGCAAAGGCCGGCGCGAACGGCGAGGCGGGGTTGGTGAGCGAAGCGGCGAAATGAGGCATGGTCGGCCCTTCCGTTACCACTGCGCGCCCGGGTGGGCGCGAGCCAGGCCCTGCAACTCCGCCAGCAGGTAGCTCATATGCTCGGAATGCACGCCTTGCTTGCCGGTCGACACGAAGCCGGTGGTTGCCGGGCGCTGCAGCGTGGCATCGTCGAGCGTGGCGGTGACCGTCGCCTCCCAGGCGTCGCGCAGATCGGCGGTCAGTACGCTCACGCCCTGCCGCGCCGACTCCTCTTCCACGGGATCGACCGCGAAGCACTCGTTCATATATGGCAGCAGGTGATCGAGCGCACGCTGCATGCGGCGGTGCGATTCGCCAGTGCCATCGCCCAGCCGCACCACCCAGTCCGCGGCGTGATGCAGGTGATAGCGAACCTCCTTGGCGGACTTCGCGGCGATGGCGGCGAGTTCCGGGTCGCTGCTCGCTTCCAGCGCGGGCCACAGTTCAGCCATCAGCGCGCTGTACAGGAAGTTGCGCATGATGGTTACGGCGTAGTCGCGATCGGCGCGTGCCGTGCCGGCCAGCGGACCGTGGTGGGGCAGTTCCTGCAGCGTCCAGTTGCGGAAATCGGATTCGGGTCGCCAGTAGGCGTAGTCATCCTCGTGGCGCGCGCGGCCCGTCAACCGGCCTTCAAGCACGCCGGCATGGGCATAAAGCAGGCGAGCCTGGCCGATCAGGTCCAGGCTGATATTGGCAAGCGCGATGTCTTCCTCGAGCACGGGGCCGTGGCCGCACCACTCGGCGTTGCGCTGGCCGAGGATCAGGGCGTTATCCGCCAGCCGCAGTATGTACTGGAGCGTCGCAGGGATCGGAGGCTGGGTCGTCATGTTCATGGCGCGGCCCTTACATATGGTTGACTTCGTCGGGCAACTGGTAAAACGTGGGATGGCGATAGATCTTGTCGGCCGCCGGATCGAACAGTTCGGCCTTCTCGGCTGGCGCGCTGGCCGTGATGGCCGATGAGGGCACTACCCAGATCGACACGCCTTCCTGCCGCCGCGTGTAGACATCGCGGGCCATGTGCAGCGCCTGCTGGGCGTCCGCAGCATGCAGGCTGCCGCAGTGCTTGTGCTCCAGCCCCTGCTTGCTGCGGACAAACACCTCCCACAGCGGCCATTCCTTCTGTTGCTTCGATGGGGTGATGGTTTGGGTCATGTTGGTTACCTTGCTTGTTCTGTCGTGGCTCAAGCCGCCTTGGCCTGGGTCCGGCGGGCGCGCTTTTCGGCATGGGCCAGCGCAGCTTCGCGTACCCACGCGCCGTCTTCGTGCGCCTTGACGCGGGTGGCCAGCCGCTCGCGATTGCAGGGGCCGTCGCCGTTGATCACGCGCCAGAACTCTTCCCAATCGAGGGGGCTGTAGTCGTAGTGGCCGCGCTCGGCATTCCACTGCAGGCCCGGATCGGGCAGCGTGACGCCAAGGATCCTGGCCTGTTCCACCGTGGCATCGACGAACTTCTGGCGCAGGTCGTCGTTCGAAATACGCTTGATGCCCCAGGCCATCGTCTGGGTGCTATTGGTGGAGGCCGCATCGGGCGGCCCGAACATCATCAGCACCGGGAACCACCAACGATCCACCGCCTCCTGCACCATGGCGCGCTGGGCCTCGGTGCCGCGCATCATGGCCAGCAGCGCGTCATAGCCCTGGCGCTGGTGGAACGACTCCTCCTTGCAGATGCGGATCATCGCGCGCGCGTAGGGGCCGTAGGAGCAGCGGCACAGGGGGATCTGGTTCATGATGGCCGCGCCATCCACCAGCCAGCCGATCACGCCCACATCGGCCCAGGTCAGCGTCGGGTAGTTGAAGATCGACGAATACTTGGCGCGACCGGTGTGCAGCGCATCGACGAGATCGTCGCGCGACACATCAAGCGTTTCCGCAGCGCTATATAGATAGAGTCCGTGCCCGCCTTCGTCCTGCACCTTGGCCAGCAGGATGGCCTTGCGCTTGAGAGACGGCGCGCGGCTGATCCAGTTGCCTTCCGGCTGCATGCCGATGATCTCGGAGTGCGCGTGCTGCGAAATCTGGCGCACCAGCGTCTTGCGATAGGCGTCGGGCATCCAGTCCATCGGCTCGATCTTGGCGTCTTCGGCCATGCGGGCATCGAACGCGGACTGGCGATCGGCCACGCTGGCGTCTGCGAGCGGACGCTCCGCCGGCTGTCCTGGGAGGTCGAGGCTCTGTGTGTACATCACGTCTCCTTGGCATGCGTCTATGACGACGGGCGCCGACCTGCCGGATGCTTGCTGATCCTGTAGACATCAATTTGTGGGGGTCGGGCGTGCGGCCACTATATATATAAACCGTCCGGTCGGTCAATTTATTGCACTGACAAGATGAAGGGTTTTCAGAATTGGCTCACGAACGTCTATCCAGAGCCACGTGTAGTATCGAACTTCATCTTTCGTTCGACGTGGGAGGGCAGTGCAATGGCAGGCAAGGCATACAGCAAGATCGCGGTGGCGGTGGACGGCAGCGGAACGTCGGACCTAGCCTTGTACGAAGCGATTCGCGTGGCGTCGGGCAGCGGCGCATCCGTGCTGGCGCTCTACGTGGTGGACAACGGTGTGATGCTTTTCGATGCCGGTTTTTACGATCCCACGCAGGTCCAGCGCGCATTTGTCGACAGTGGGACCAAGGCACTGGAGGCGGCCGGCAGGCTGCTGGGCAATGAGGGTGTGGCGCACGAGACGAAGCTCGTGGATGATCCCGCCGTCATCGGCGATGTGGCCGGCTCGATCAATGCGGCCGCGAGCGAATGGGGTGCCGACTTACTGGTCATCGGTACACATGGCCGTCGCGGCGTGCGCCGGCTCGTTCTCGGCAGCGTGGCCGAAGC
The DNA here is from genome assembly GCF_009793345.1 of Cupriavidus sp. SW-Y-13. Taxonomy (NCBI): domain Bacteria; kingdom Pseudomonadati; phylum Pseudomonadota; class Betaproteobacteria; order Burkholderiales; family Burkholderiaceae; genus Cupriavidus; species Cupriavidus sp. SW-Y-13. The sequence continues at coordinate 3,316,066 of NZ_WHLX01000001.1, read as the reverse complement.
TGTGATTCGCCAGTCGACGATGCCAGTGTTACTGGTGCGCGGCAAGGAGGCAAACGCCTGACGCCCCATCCTTCGACTTCAGTTGGCGGCTATCCCGCGAAGCGGAAATGGCCGCCGCGAAGTACGATCTCGCGTGCCTCGGTCAGTTCGAACATCGCTTCCGCAAGTTGCTCGATGCGCGTGCGATTGGTGGTGAACGCGCTGACCAAGTCTTCCTCTCTCGCCGAACGGGCGCCGCAATAGGCTTCGAGCGCCTCCGCGGTGACGGAATACTGGGACCAGTTGCCGTTGACCGTGGCCGGACACGACAGTGTCAGGCTTGCGCCGCAATAAGTGGGACTGCTGGTGGGGAAAGTGATGTCGACCATGGCGCACCTCGTCTTGCCGGGAACGGGGAAACGGCGGATATCCATTCAATATAGGCAATCCACCCATTCGGGCAAGCATGGCCCTGCGAACGCCTTTGATAGCAGTCAGCCTGCCCGCATACCAGGCAGCCGTCGCCGTTGGCTCCGCGCCTGTTCGGCAGCAAGAGACCTGAGTCCGACTACCACGCGGTGTGCGTCGTCGATATGACCATCGGCGTAAGCGGTTTGCTCGGCCAGGAAGTGATCGAACGGCCCATCGTCTCGTGTCAGCGGCGGCAGTTGAGGTGGGGCGATAGCCGCGGTCACACCGGTTCGGCCAGGCCGAACGGCGACTTCGGCGAGGCGTGCTTCCAGATCTGCAAGCATTGCCTGGGCGGCAGGTCCCGGCGGCAGAGGTACTTCACCCGATTCGGCACCTGCCCTGATCAGTCCGGCGAGCGACGCCATGCGCCTGGACGTGGCATGCAACGCAGTATGCGCCGCCGCAAGCTGAGGATCGAATTCGTCAAGGCATTGCTGGAGCGTGCTTTCCGCGCGCGAGGAAGCCCGGCCCGCCGCCACGCGCAGCGCCTCGAGACGCGCTTGCGCGGGCGTCAGGGTTCGTGCCGCGCCAGTTGCAGCCCGGAGATACACGGCATTGACCGCCAATGCGTCGAGACTGTGCCGGAAGACCCGCGACAGCTCGGCGCGCGGCGCCAGGATGTAATAGCTGGCCAACGCAATTACGCAGCCGATCGCCGTATCAAGTCCGCGCAACGCGGCCACGTGACTACTATTCGATGCTGGCTCGCCAATCCACGAGAACAGGATTACGGCTGGTGTCAGGAAAAACGCGAAGCCAGCAGCGTTGCCAGCCAGGCGCAGGGCGTAGGCTGCGGCCAGGAAGATGGCGCTGGCACCCAGTGCCAACATTGGAGCGGGATGCGTGAGACTGATCAGGCAGGCCAGCACCGCACCGGCTAGGGATCCGGCGAAGCGGTGAAGGGAGATTTGCCGCGTGGTTTGCAGCCGCGGACTGAGCACCATGATCACAGTGACGGCGACCCAATAGCCGTGATCGACTTGGAACAGCTGCGATGGCAGTAGGCTCAGGCCTCCGGCAAACGCCATCCGCACGGCATGCCGCGTGATGCGTGCATCCCGTGCAGCAATGTCAGCCAACGCGTCGCCGAAACGATCAAGCATGCCCGTCAACCCGGTATTGGGCCAGGCGAAAGTCCCGCGCCAGCGTGTGAACGATGGATGCTGTGACAGGGCAGCCAGCGCCGATTGATATGCCGGCGGCGCACTCGCGTTGACTCGCTGTCCGACCAGCCGCCGCAGATCCTGGGACAACATCGCGGTGAGAGCGGGCAAGTCCGGCGCATGCCGGGTCAGGGACTGGCGTACCTGTTCCAGCGTGTCTGCCAGACACCGCGCAGTATGGTCGAGCGGAAGCCCGTCCCGTTTGCCGGCGCGTTCTCGGAGCTCGCCCGCTACGATCAACAGGGCAAAGATGGCATCGGCCACTGCCACGGTGTACGCGTAGTGCAACAGCCCGACAGGATCCAGAATCCCGCGCCGCCCGTTCACTGCAGCGCGTGCTGCTTCAATCCGCTGCCGCAACTCAAGCTTGCAGGCCGAAATGTCCCCGGCCAGCGCGCCCGCCAGGGTTTGGGCAAAGCGATGCAATGCGTCGTAGACAGCAATGATTTCGAGGCGAGGGCGCGCATCGCGTTGCGACGGGACTAGCAGCAGGCAGGCGAGGCAGGCAAATACCCCGCCGCGCAAATAGTCTGTGGCCGCCATCCACGCATGCGAAGCAACTGACGTGTCGGCAACTGGCTGCAGGCATGCCGCAATGAGTACGACATATAGCAGCTTGAAGCTAAGGGCGGCGGCTGGTCCCCGGATTTCCGCCAGTCCAGCCACCATGCCTGCGCTCAGCACCACCGCCAAAGCCGTCAACGGGGATGTGGAGAGGCTGGCGCCCAAGACACTCGCGACGGCGCCACCGATTCCCACGGCCCCCAGGCTCCGCATGCGCGTAGCCGCCGTACCTTGCCGATCGGCCAGACAGGTCCAGATCGATGCGGTTGCCGACCAGAGGTAGCCAGCGTCACCCGTCAGCCAGGCAGTTCCCGCCAGTGCAAAGAACGACAGCGCATAGACGATCCCGCGCTGGAGGAGCGCAGTTTCAGGGCAGTATCGGAGAAGGCGCAGGGCGCGTCGCATGATCGGAAATGAAGTACCGGGACGTCTTAGGGTGAGTACCGATACCACTCTACGGGCAACATTGTTGCAACGCAACATTTCGTAGAAATACGACAGGTTGGTGCGGAAGTCGTGCAGCGACGCACCGACATGGTGAAAAAGTCAGTGGAACGGGGTGCATGACGATTTTGTCATAAAGACCAACGGAATTCGCTGATGCTGCCACCGCATTCCGCCGTTTTCAGACAAAAAAAACCCGCGCAGGTTGTGCGCGGGTTGGAATCCACCGAGGTGGTGGAGGAGACAGACTTCACTATACACGACTTGTTGCGACGCACCAAGCGCCAGCCTCAAAATTGACCGCAAGACAACACAATCGTCGTTGTTGTCGTACAACGGGATGACATCTACTACCGGAAAAGATACGCAATCCACACAGCTGCGGTCATCCCAACCACATCCGCAAACAACGCACAGCCAAGCGCGTGCCTGGTATTGCGCACATTCACACTGCCGAAATAGACCGCTAGTACGTAGAACGTGGTTTCAGTCGATCCCTGGATGATGGCTGCCACGCGTGCCTGAAAAGAGTCCACGCCGTAGGTGGTCATCACATCCACCATCAGCCCGCGCGCGCCGGCACCCGACAGGATTTTCATCAAGCCTACCGGCAGGGCCGGCACGAAGTCCGTATTCATTCCCAGTTTTTCGAACATCGCGGTCAGTGCGAACATCACCACGTCCATGCAGCCACTGGCTCGGAAGAGTCCGATAGCAACAAGAATGGCCACTAGATAAGGAATGATCTGGACGGCCACTCCGAACCCCTCCTTAGCGCCATCGACGAACGCGTCGTAGACATTCACGCGTTGGAATGCCCCACAAACTAGAAACAGGACGATCAGGGACAGGATGAACCCGCTGCCTGCGAGCGCCGCCATCTGGCTGACCTGAGCAGGCGGCGCATGGCGCAGCCAGAGAAACAGCGCTGCAGTAGCCAACCCCGCAATGGCGGCGGCAATCAGTACTGCGGGTTTGAACAGATTGAGACGCTGAACCCAAGCCACAGCCAGCAGCCCTGCCAAGCAAGAGGCGCCGGTGGCCAGTAATGTCGGCAGGAATATGTCGGCCGCGTTGAAGTTGACCAATCCTTGCTTTACGGCCATTGCCTGCCGGATGGCTATGACCGAGGTCGGGATCAGTGTCAGCCCGGCAGTGTTGAGTACGATAAACATGATCTGGGCATTCGTCGCTGTATCGGGCTGGCGATTCAACGATTGCAGTTCGCGCATCGCGGTCAGCCCGAGTGGCGTGGCGGCGTTGTCCAGCCCGAGCATATTGGCGGAGACATTCATCATCATGGCTCCCTGCGCTGGATGCCCCTGCGGAACGCCGGGGAAAAAGTGACGCAGCAGCGGATTTACCATTCGGGCGAACACGTCGATCACGCCAGCGCGCTCGCCAACCCGCATGATTCCGATCCACAGACTCATGACGCCTACAAGGCCCAGAGAAATCTCAAAAGCCGTGCGCGCACTGTCGAACAGGCTGACAAGTAGGGCTGGAAATACACCAAGATCCCCGCCTATGAGCCGAACGGCGGCCGCCAGGAAAGAGAGCAGGAAGAATCCGAGCCAGACGAAGTTCAGTGCCATCGACGCCAATCCATCATTGGGATGCCTTCCGCCCAGATGCGGAGGCGCCCTGCATCATAGCCGCATGGGTGCGACGCCAGCGTCATGCCATCTCTGCGCTGCGCTCTTTTAGCAATGCACGCAAAATGGACCGATGACAGTGGCTTTCATCCTCGCAATAGCATCCGAGCGAGAAGTTGGTCTGATGGGAGAGCGCTGCCAGCAAGTCGAGAGTCCGACTGGCCTCCGGCTGAGCCATCTCGGCCCGAAAGCTTTTCTCGAAACTGCGCCACGCTTTGATATCGGCGGCTTCTTTTGCATCTTGCGCCTTGGCAACCAGTTCGGCAGATGGGGAAAGCGCCGGATACCAGACATCGTAATAGTTTCGACTGGCGAACTCGGTTTTCGGTACTCCTCGCGGCGGCCGGCGCACGGTGCCTATCCGCAATCCCTCGCCGTGGGCGCGCGCGTCACCGAGCCGCACGATACGTATTGCCATGTCTTCCTCCCTTGTTCTTGTTGCGGGACATCGTGTCATGGGTGCTTGGTCTTCGCATCTCCCTCACAGCAGATATCGGCAACTTGAGATTATTTTCAAAAAGATCTTGCGCAGTCCGCAAATCGCATCTAATATTCGCCCCCTCGCAACACAAACCGCGCTGCAAACGCAGGGCAGGCAAGGGTTGCGGGGCAGCAGTGGCGGGGGTTGCGGGGTTTAGCAGCGCTGGCCGGCAGAGAAAAAAATCTTCTGCAAACTGTTGACGAAACGATGAATGTTCTGCATAATCTCGTTTCTCTGCTGCAGCGAAAGCGACGCGGCAGACGCAGTAAGAAAATGCAGTACCCGGCGGCGGCAAAGCTGTTCGTCAATGTTCTTTAACAACCAAACAACCGATAAGTGTGGGCGCTTGATGGCGAACGCCGCTGAGGACTTCGGGTTCTTAGTGTTGCTTCAAAAGTATCAAGTGCTCGCACAGTAAAACATGTTCGATTGTTCTTCGGAGCAGTCGAGTCAGTTTTCTGAGAGTGAGCGACCGCTCGAAAGAGCGAGACCTGTAGGGAAACCGAAGGGTCACACAGAGATTGAACTGAAGAGTTTGATCCTGGCTCAGATTGAACGCTGGCGGCATGCCTTACACATGCAAGTCGAACGGCAGCACGGACTTCGGTCTGGTGGCGAGTGGCGAACGGGTGAGTAATACATCGGAACGTACCCTGTTGTGGGGGATAACTAGTCGAAAGATTAGCTAATACCGCATACGACCTGAGGGTGAAAGTGGGGGACCGTAAGGCCTCACGCAGCAGGAGCGGCCGATGTCTGATTAGCTAGTTGGTGGGGTAAAGGCCCACCAAGGCGACGATCAGTAGCTGGTCTGAGAGGACGATCAGCCACACTGGGACTGAGACACGGCCCAGACTCCTACGGGAGGCAGCAGTGGGGAATTTTGGACAATGGGGGCAACCCTGATCCAGCAATGCCGCGTGTGTGAAGAAGGCCTTCGGGTTGTAAAGCACTTTTGTCCGGAAAGAAATCGCTTCGGTTAATACCTGGGGTGGATGACGGTACCGGAAGAATAAGCACCGGCTAACTACGTGCCAGCAGCCGCGGTAATACGTAGGGTGCGAGCGTTAATCGGAATTACTGGGCGTAAAGCGTGCGCAGGCGGTTTTGTAAGACAGGCGTGAAATCCCCGAGCTCAACTTGGGAATTGCGCTTGTGACTGCAAGGCTAGAGTATGTCAGAGGGGGGTAGAATTCCACGTGTAGCAGTGAAATGCGTAGAGATGTGGAGGAATACCGATGGCGAAGGCAGCCCCCTGGGACGTCACTGACGCTCATGCACGAAAGCGTGGGGAGCAAACAGGATTAGATACCCTGGTAGTCCACGCCCTAAACGATGTCAACTAGTTGTTGGGGATTCATTTCTTCAGTAACGTAGCTAACGCGTGAAGTTGACCGCCTGGGGAGTACGGTCGCAAGATTAAAACTCAAAGGAATTGACGGGGACCCGCACAAGCGGTGGATGATGTGGATTAATTCGATGCAACGCGAAAAACCTTACCTACCCTTGACATGCCACTAACGAAGCAGAGATGCATCAGGTGCCCGAAAGGGAAAGTGGACACAGGTGCTGCATGGCTGTCGTCAGCTCGTGTCGTGAGATGTTGGGTTAAGTCCCGCAACGAGCGCAACCCTTATCTTTAGTTGCTACGCAAGGGCACTCTAGAGAGACTGCCGGTGACAAACCGGAGGAAGGTGGGGATGACGTCAAGTCCTCATGGCCCTTATGGGTAGGGCTTCACACGTCATACAATGGTGCGTACAGAGGGTTGCCAACCCGCGAGGGGGAGCTAATCCCAGAAAACGCATCGTAGTCCGGATCGTAGTCTGCAACTCGACTACGTGAAGCTGGAATCGCTAGTAATCGCGGATCAGCATGCCGCGGTGAATACGTTCCCGGGTCTTGTACACACCGCCCGTCACACCATGGGAGTGGGTTTTGCCAGAAGTAGTTAGCCTAACCGCAAGGAGGGCGATTACCACGGCAGGGTTCATGACTGGGGTGAAGTCGTAACAAGGTAGCCGTATCGGAAGGTGCGGCTGGATCACCTCCTTTCCAGAGGCTTGTGTTCACAAGTCAAGCGTTCACACTTATCGGTTTGTTTGAGTGTTACAGCCAAGGGTCTGTAGCTCAGGTGGTTAGAGCACCGTCTTGATAAGGCGGGGGTCGTAGGTTCAAGTCCTACCAGACCCACCAAGTTATCCGGGGGATTAGCTCAGCTGGGAGAGCACCTGCTTTGCAAGCAGGGGGTCGTCGGTTCGATCCCGTCATCCTCCACCACTTACCTTGGGGTAGTTGTCAAAGACCAGGATTCAGAGGTTCTGAATTTTAGTCTTTGGCTATTGCTATCAGTTTCGCACGAAGTGCGAGCTGGCTGTTCTTTAACAATATGGGATGTAGTAAAGGTGTCGTGAAGCGTTGATGAGACGCTGCAGTACAAAACACGATACCGGGTTGTGATTGTATCAACCAAAATGTATTTAAGTGATCGAAAGATGACTTGGAATACGGCACAAACGCGAGAACTCAGACCTATAGCGGTGTCTTGAATGAGACACACTCGTTATAGGGTCAAGCGAACAAGTGCATGTGGTGGATGCCTTGGCGATTACAGGCGATGAAGGACGCGGTAGCCTGCGAAAAGCTTCGGGGAGCTGGCAAACAAGCTTTGATCCGGAGATGTCCGAATGGGGAAACCCGGCCCTTATGGGTCATCCCTGACTGAATACATAGGTCAGGGAAGCGAACGCGGCGAACTGAAACATCTAAGTAGCTGCAGGAACAGAAATCAACCGAGATTCCCAGAGTAGTGGCGAACGAAATGGGAAGAGCCTTGTACTCTTTAGCAGCGTTGTTAGCAGAACGGGATGGAAAGCCCGGCCATAGCAGGTGATAGCCCTGTATGCGAAAACAGCATTGTGGAACTAGGTGTACGACAAGTAGGGCGGGACACGTGAAATCCTGTCTGAAGATGGGGGGACCATCCTCCAAGGCTAAATACTCGTAATCGACCGATAGTGAACCAGTACCGTGAGGGAAAGGCGAAAAGAACCCCGGGAGGGGAGTGAAATAGATCCTGAAACCGCATGCATACAAACAGTCGGAGCCTGGAAACGGGTGACGGCGTACCTTTTGTATAATGGGTCAGCGACTTACATTCAGTGGCAAGCTTAACCGGTTAGGGAAGGCGTAGCGAAAGCGAGTCCGAATAGGGCGTTGAGTCGCTGGGTGTAGACCCGAAACCAGATGATCTATCCATGGCCAGGTTGAAGGTGCGGTAACACGTACTGGAGGACCGAACCCACTAACGTTGAAAAGTTAGGGGATGAGCTGTGGATAGGGGTGAAAGGCTAAACAAATCTGGAAATAGCTGGTTCTCTCCGAAAACTATTTAGGTAGTGCCTCGTGTGTCACCTTCGGGGGTAGAGCACTGTCATGGTTGGGGGGTCTATTGCTGATTACCCCGCCATAGCAAACTCCGAATACCGAAGAGTGCAATCACGGGAGACAGACATCGGGTGCTAACGTCCGGTGTCAAGAGGGAAACAACCCAGACCGCCAGCTAAGGTCCCCAAGATTGGCTAAGTGGGAAACGAAGTGGGAAGGCTAAAACAGTCAGGAGGTTGGCTTAGAAGCAGCCACCCTTTAAAGAAAGCGTAATAGCTCACTGATCGAGTCGTCCTGCGCGGAAGATGTAACGGGGCTAAGCCAGTCACCGAAGCTGCGGACGCACATTTATGTGCGTGGTAGGAGAGCGTTCTGTAAGCCTGTGAAGGTGTCTTGTAAAGGATGCTGGAGGTATCAGAAGTGCGAATGCTGACATGAGTAGCGATAAAGGGGGGTGAAAGGCCCCCTCGCCGTAAGCCCAAGGTTTCCTACGCAACGTTCATCGGCGTAGGGTGAGTCGGCCCCTAAGGCGAGGCAGAGATGCGTAGCTGATGGGAAGCAGGTTAATATTCCTGCACCGTCGTATGATGCGATGGGGGGACGGATCGCGGAAGGTTGTCCGGGTGTTGGAAGTCCCGGTCCCTGCATTGGAGAAGGCGCTTTGGCAAATCCGGGCGCGGGATTCAAGGATGTGGGGCGAGCGGCTTTATGCTGCGAAGCAATCGGAAGTGGTTCCAAGAAAAGCCTCTAAGCTTCAGTCATACGAGACCGTACCGCAAACCGACACAGGTGGGCGAGATGAGTATTCTAAGGCGCTTGAGAGAACTCGGGAGAAGGAACTCGGCAAATTGGTACCGTAACTTCGGGATAAGGTACGCCCTGGTAGCTTGACTGGCCTGCGCCAGAAGGGTGAAGGGGTTGCAATAAAATGGTGGCTGCGACTGTTTAATAAAAACACAGCACTCTGCAAACACGAAAGTGGACGTATAGGGTGTGACGCCTGCCCGGTGCCGGAAGATTAAATGATGGGGTGCAAGCTCTTGATTGAAGTCCCGGTAAACGGCGGCCGTAACTATAACGGTCCTAAGGTAGCGAAATTCCTTGTCGGGTAAGTTCCGACCTGCACGAATGGCGTAACGATGGCCACACTGTCTCCTCCCGAGACTCAGCGAAGTTGAAGTGTTTGTGATGATGCAATCTCCCCGCGGCTAGACGGAAAGACCCCATGAACCTTTACTGTAGCTTTGCATTGGACTTTGAACCGATCTGTGTAGGATAGGTGGGAGGCTTTGAAGCGTGGACGCTAGTTCACGTGGAGCCGTCCTTGAAATACCACCCTGGTTTGTTTGAGGTTCTAACCTTGACCCGTGAATCCGGGTCGGGGACAGTGCATGGTAGGCAGTTTGACTGGGGCGGTCTCCTCCCAAAGTGTAACGGAGGAGTTCGAAGGTACGCTTGGTACGGTCGGACATCGTACCTAAAGTGCAATGGCAAAAGCGTGCTTAACTGCGAGACCGACAAGTCGAGCAGGTGCGAAAGCAGGACATAGTGATCCGGTGGTTCTGAATGGAAGGGCCATCGCTCAACGGATAAAAGGTACTCTGGGGATAACAGGCTGATACCGCCCAAGAGTTCATATCGACGGCGGTGTTTGGCACCTCGATGTCGGCTCATCTCATCCTGGGGCTGTAGCCGGTCCCAAGGGTATGGCTGTTCGCCATTTAAAGAGGTACGTGAGCTGGGTTTAAAACGTCGTGAGACAGTTTGGTCCCTATCTGCCGTGGGCGTTGGAATCTTGACGGGGGCTGCTCCTAGTACGAGAGGACCGGAGTGGACGTACCGCTGGTGTACCTGTTGTCTCGCCAGAGGCATCGCAGGGTAGCTATGTACGGAAGAGATAACCGCTGAAAGCATCTAAGCGGGAAACTCGCCTGAAGATGAGGATTCCCTGGAGGCTTGACCTCCTTGAAGGGTCGTTCGAGACCAGGACGTTGATAGGCTGGGTGTGGAAGCGCAGTAATGCGTTAAGCTAACCAGTACTAATTGCCCGTAAGGCTTGATCCTATAACCAGTGTGTTTTACCTGGTGTCTGTGATCCGCCTTGTGCCCAAGGTCGACACAACACAACCCAACCTTTACTACACCCAATTCGCCCGCGTTGACCCATGTCAGCGCAGGCAACCCCTTATGCCTGGTGACCATAGCGAGTCGGAACCACCCCTTCCCATCCCGAACAGGACCGTGAAACGACTTTGCGCCGATGATAGTGCGGATACCCGTGTGAAAGTAGGTCATCGCCAGGCTCTTATGCCCCAAAACCCCTCGACAGCCAACGCTGCGAGGGGTTTTGTCTTTGGATTTTTGTAATCGAATCCAGCTTCACCCCTATAGACACCCTATAGGGTGAGAGCGTCGATTTCATATCGATGATTCTGGTCCGGCTGAATCGATTTTCGAGCGATCAGGCGGGACTTCTGAAGCGATCCGCGCAGCACCCACCGCAATGGAAAGTGCTTGACAGCTCCGGTAAGTTACACCATAATCACAAGTTCTCTGCGGAGAGGTGCCCGAGTGGCTAAAGGGGGCAGACTGTAAATCTGTTGGCTTACGCCTACGCTGGTTCGAATCCAGCCCTCTCCACCAGAATGCAAGACAGCGACCAGGCGCAAGCCGGTGAAGCAGGAAGAAGTAACCGGGCGGGTGTAGCTCAATGGTAGAGCAGAAGCCTTCCAAGCTTACGACGAGGGTTCGATTCCCTTCACCCGCTCCAGGCTTGGTCGTAGTCGCAAGAAGTAAGTCTAGATTCGCCCATGTGGCTCAGTGGTAGAGCACTCCCTTGGTAAGGGAGAGGTCGGCAGTTCGATCCTGCCCATGGGCACCACCAATACCCGCACTGGCAATTGCTACCGAGACAGGAGTCGCGACATGGCAAAGGAAAAGTTCGAGCGGACCAAGCCGCACGTGAACGTAGGTACGATTGGTCACGTTGACCATGGCAAGACGACGCTGACGGCAGCAATTGCCACGGTGCTGGCTGCGAAGTTCGGCGGCTCGGCCAAGAAGTACGACGAGATCGATGCAGCGCCGGAAGAAAAGGCACGCGGCATCACGATCAACACCGCACACGTGGAATACGAAACGGCGAACCGCCACTACGCCCACGTTGACTGCCCGGGCCACGCTGACTATGTGAAGAACATGATCACGGGCGCCGCGCAGATGGACGGCGCGATCCTGGTGTGCTCGGCTGCAGACGGCCCGATGCCGCAAACGCGCGAACACATCCTGCTGGCCCGCCAGGTTGGCGTGCCTTACATCATCGTGTTCCTGAACAAGTGCGACATGGTCGACGACGCCGAGCTGCTCGAGCTGGTCGAAATGGAAGTGCGCGAGCTGCTCTCGAAGTACGACTTCCCGGGCGATGACACGCCGATCGTGAAGGGTTCGGCCAAGCTGGCGCTGGAAGGCGACAAGGGCGACCTGGGCGAAGGCGCGATCATGGCTCTGGCCGACGCGCTGGACACGTACATCCCGACGCCGGAGCGCGCTGTGGACGGTACGTTCCTGATGCCGGTGGAAGACGTGTTCTCGATCTCGGGCCGCGGTACCGTGGTGACGGGTCGTATCGAACGCGGCATCGTGAAGGTCGGTGAGGAAATCGAAATCGTGGGTATCCGCCCGACGGTGAAGACGACCTGCACGGGCGTGGAAATGTTCCGCAAGCTGCTGGACCAAGGCCAGGCTGGTGACAACGTTGGCCTACTGCTGCGCGGCACGAAGCGTGAAGACGTGGAACGTGGCCAAGTCCTGTGCAAGCCGGGCTCGATCAAGCCGCACACGCACTTCACGGGCGAGGTGTACATTCTGTCGAAGGACGAAGGTGGTCGTCATACGCCGTTCTTCAACAACTACCGCCCGCAGTTCTATTTCCGTACGACCGACGTGACCGGCTCGATCGAGCTGCCGCAGGACAAGGAAATGGTCATGCCGGGTGACAACGTGTCGATCACCGTCAAGCTGATCGCCCCGATCGCCATGGAAGAAGGCCTGCGCTTCGCTATCCGCGAAGGCGGTCGTACCGTCGGCGCCGGCGTTGTGGCAAAGATCCTCGACTAAGTTTTTGTCGAACTGGCGAGCGCGACACCAACCGGTCGCGTTCGTTTGCCAGGGGGTTGGCTTAGGCTAACCCCAAGTTGTTTTAGGGGTATAGCTCAACTGGCAGAGCGTCGGTCTCCAAAACCGAAGGTTGGGGGTTCGATTCCCTCTGCCCCTGCCAAATCAATCAGCCGCGTCGCGATGAAGACTCGTGACGCGGCTTAGTCTCGTTTGCGAAACATGGCTAATCCCAATGTCGAAACCGTAGGCGCCTCGAGCGGCAAAGTAATGCTCGTCGTGGCGGTGCTCCTGGTGGTAGCCGGAGTCATCGGTTTCTACGCGCTGGCCCAGCAGCCCTCTTACGTCCGCGGCGCCGCACTGTTCGCCGGTATCGCGCTGGGCGTAGTGGTGGCACTTATCTCCGCGCCTGGCAAGGACTTCGTGGGATTTGCCCGTGAATCGTATCGGGAAGTTCGCAAGGTCGTCTGGCCGACGCGCAAGGAAGCCGGACAAATGACGGGACTCGTCTTTGTCTTCGTCGTCGTTATGGCGCTCTTCCTGTGGTCGGCGGACAAGCTCATCGAGTGGGTAATCTTCTCGCTCGTGCTGGGCTGGAAATAAGAGGTAGACATGACGGATAACGCTCAGCAGGAAGCCACGGCATCGGAATCGCCTTCATCGAAGAAGCGCTGGTACGTGGTACACGCTTACTCCGGCATGGAAAAGAGCGTGCAGCGCGCGTTGCAAGAGCGCATCGAACGCGCCGAGATGCAGGACAAGTTTGGTCGCATCCTCGTGCCGTCGGAGGAAGTCGTGGAAATCAAGGGCGGGCAAAAGTCCGTCACCGAACGCCGCTTCTTCCCGGGTTACGTGCTGGTCGAGATGGAAATGACCGACGAGACGTGGCATCTGGTGAAGAACACCAGCAAGGTCACTGGTTTCGTTGGCGGCGCGCGCAATCGCCCGAGTCCGATCTCCCAACGGGAAGTCGACAAGATCATGACCCAGATGCAGGAAGGGGTCGAGAAGCCGCGTCCCAAGACGTTGTTCGAAGTGGGCGAAATGGTGCGTGTCAAGGATGGCCCATTCACCGATTTCAACGGTAACGTCGAAGAAGTGAATTACGAAAAGTCGCGCCTGCGCGTGACCGTCACGATCTTCGGACGTGCGACGCCGGTCGAACTGGAGTTCGGCCAGGTCGAGAAGGTTTAAGGATTTTTCACTGCCGTCGCCCGTAAGGGGGAGGGTGGAAAAAGGGTCAGTTACGGCTGGCCCGAAGAGGAGCGTGAGGTCATGCCTGGCATGGCGATAGCGCGTTACCACTCAACAGGATCTGATTCCGAAACAGGAACGGGTCCGGATTGGAGTAAATATGGCCAAGAAGATCATTGGCTTTATCAAGCTGCAGATTCCAGCTGGTAAGGCAAATCCCTCCCCGCCCGTTGGTCCCGCACTGGGTCAGCGCGGTCTGAACATCATGGAGTTCTGCAAGGCGTTCAACGCCCAGACCCAGGGTATGGAACCCGGTCTGCCGGTGCCGGTGGTGATTACTGCCTTCGCCGACAAGAGCTTCACGTTCGTGATGAAGTCGCCGCCGGCGACCGTGCTGATCAAGAAGGCAGCAGGCATCACCAAGGGTTCGCCGAAGCCCCATACCGACAAGGTTGGCAAGATCACCCGGGCCCAGGCTGAAGAAATCGCCAAGGCAAAGAATGCTGACCTCACCGCCGCTGACCTCGACGCCGCCGTGCGTACGATCGCTGGTTCGGCGCGTTCGATGGGCATCACCGTGGAGGGTCTGTAAATGGCTAAGGTTTCGAAGCGCGTCGCCGCTAACAAGGCGAAGGTCGAGCGTACCAAGTTTTACCCGATCGACGAGGCTCTGAGCCTGGTCAAGAGCTGCGGCTCGACCAAGTTCGACGAATCGATCGACGTGGCCGTGCAACTGGGCATCGATGCCAAGAAGTCGGACCAGGTTGTGCGTGGTTCCGTAGTGCTGCCGGCTGGTACCGGCAAGTCGGTGCGCGTGGCTGTGTTCGCCCAGGGCGAAAAGGCCGAAGCCGCCAAGGCTGCTGGCGCTGACGTGGTTGGCATGGAAGACCTGGCAGAGCAAGTAAAGGCCGGTAACCTGAACTTCGACGTCGTGATCGCCTCGCCGGACACGATGCGTATCGTGGGTACGCTGGGCCAGATCCTGGGCCCGCGCGGACTGATGCCGAACCCGAAGGTTGGCACTGTGACGCCGGACGTCGCCCAGGCTGTGAAGAACGCCAAGGCTGGTCAGGTGCAATACCGCGTCGACAAGGCCGGTATCATCCACGCCACCATCGGTCGTCGCTCGTTCGACGACGCCGCGCTGAAGAGCAACCTGGCCGCCCTGCTGGACGCCCTGGTCAAGTCGAAGCCGGCTACGAGCAAGGGCGTGTACCTGCGCAAGATCGCCGTGTCGTCCACGATGGGCGTTGGCGTTCGCGTCGAACAGACCTCGCTGTCGGCCTAAGCTGACGGCAGCCACCTGGCAGGAACCCGATAACGCCCGCCAGGGCAGGAATTGAAGACTGCGGTGTTGCCGCAGTCGACTCCAGCGCCGGAAGGCGACGGAGGAAGGCTTTGGGCAGTGGCATCAGCCTCGCGCTTGACGTGAGGGAGGTGCCGCTGGTTATCAAAGACCGCTGGTGTTCATGCCGCTTCGGCAGCGTGGACTTAATCGGTCGGCGCCATGCGGAGCTCGCTCCGATGATCGCCGGTCTGCCAGCGCAGATGGCGCACCCGAAGGGATTGATGACGCCGGGTAGGACCCGGGGGATTCGGGCCAATCGGACGCCGTTCGTTTGGACTGATGTGATTGAGCCGGTTTTCCGGTGCATTCGCATCGTTTTGGAGCTTAACCGTGCCACTCAATATTGAAGATAAGAAGGCCGTCGTTGCTGAGGTTTCGGCGCAAGTCGCCAAGGCCCAGACCATCGTCGTGGCCGAATATCGCGGCATTACGGTTGGCGATCTGACCAAGCTGCGTTCCACCGCTCGTCAGCAAGGCGTGTACCTGCGTGTTCTGAAGAACACGCTGGCCCGCCGTGCCGTCGAAGGTACGCCGTTTGCAGGCCTCGCAGAGCAGATGACCGGCCCGCTGATCTACGGTATTTCCGAAGATGCAGTGTCGTCGGCCAAGGTTCTGAACGACTTTGCCAAGACCAACGACAAGTTGGTCCTGCGTGCAGGGTCGTACAACGGCAACGTTCTCGATGCTGGCGCCGTCAAGGCCTTGGCTTCGATCCCGAGCCGTGACGAACTGATTGCTCAGCTGCTTGGCGTGATGCAAGCGCCGGTGTCGGGCTTCGCCCGCCTGCTGGCTGCTGTGGCTGCCAAGAAGGCCGAAGGTGCTCCCGCGGAAGCGGAAGCCCCGGCTGCCTGAGCCCTCGCTTAAACAGATCGCATTACCGATCCCGAATCAAATCTAGTAGGAGTATTCCAAATGGCAATCACTAAAGACGACATCCTGGAAGCCGTTGGCGCGATGTCCGTGATGGAACTGAACGACCTGGTCAAGGCGTTCGAAGAGAAGTTTGGCGTGTCGGCTGCAGCCATGGCTGTTGCTGCTGCCCCGGGCGCTGGCGGTGCCGCTGCCGCTGAAGAACAGACCGAATTCAACGTGATCCTGGCCGAAGTTGGCGCCAACAAGGTCGGCGTGATTAAGGCTGTTCGCGAAATCACCGGTCTGGGCCTGAAGGAAGCCAAGGACCTGGTCGATGGCGCACCGAAGCCCGTCAAGGAAGGCGTGGACAAGGCCGCTGCTGCCGAAGCCAAGAAGAAGCTGGAAGACGCTGGCGCGAAGGTCGACGTCAAGTAAGTGGTACCGCGCGTGCCTTCGGGCACGCGGATGGGGCTGGCAAAGGGAGAATCCCGGCGCCAGCCTTTTTGCGCTTGTGTGGGTGTGTTTAGAGGTGCACCTTGGGGCGTAATGTCCTTTCCTTGACGAGGAGAGGAAGCGAAAGATGTGAAGTAGCGTATGCTTGGCAGTGCGAAATCCTTCGCTGCCTTAGCAGAAGCCAAACATCAGTGGCACACTAGGTGGTTGCTGATGTTTGTCTTCTGAACCGACTGCAGAAGACAAGTTTGGTCGGGTATCCCCCGGACGCGTACAGGCATTGCGCCGTGCAATGACCACACCGTCCGCAGCGTGCGGGTACCGTCAGCCAGAGGTTGGTAGCGGCCAACCGCCAAATCCCCTCCCAGTCGCTGAACACCTCAGGTGCCGGCCAGGTCCAGCCTGCCCTGCGATGATTCGGAGATCCCATGGCGTACAGCTTCACCGAAAAGAAGCGCATTCGCAAATCCTTTGCGAAGCGTGCTACGGTTCATCAGGTTCCATTCCTGCTTGCAACACAGATTGAATCCTACACCCAGTTTTTGCAAGCGGAAACGCCGACCGCGCGTCGCAAGAGCGAGGGTCTGCAAGCTGCGTTTAACGCAATCTTCCCAATCTCCTCCCATAACGGGCTTGCCCGTATGGAGTTTGTCTCGTATCACCTTTCCAACCCGCCGTTCGACGTCAAGGAATGTCAGCAGCGCGGCCTGACTTTCCACTCGGCGCTGCGTGCCAAGGTTCGACTGATCATCAACGATCGCGAGAACCCGGGCAAGGTGAAGGAAGTGAAAGAACAGGAAGTCTACATGGGCGAAATTCCGCTCATGACGTCGACCGGTTCTTTCGTGATTAACGGCACCGAACGTGTCATCGTTAGCCAGTTGCACCGTTCCCCGGGCGTGTTCTTCGAACACGACAAGGGCAAGACGCACAGCTCCGGCAAGCTGCTGTTCTCGGCACGTATCATTCCGTACCGCGGTTCGTGGCTCGACTTCGAATTCGATCCGAAGGACATCCTGTACTTCCGTGTGGACCGCCGCCGCAAGATGCCGGTGACGATCCTGCTGAAGTCGATCGGCCTGACGCCGGAACAGATCCTGGCTCACTTCTTCGTGTTCGACAATTTCACGCTGCAAGGCGAAGGCGCGCAACTCGAGTTCGTGCCCGAGCGTCTGCGCGGTGAAGTTGCGCGCTTTGACATCGTCGACAAGAATGGCCGTGTCGTGGTGGAGAAGGACAAGCGGATCAACGCCAAGCACATCCGTGACCTGGATTCCGCCGGCACCAAGCTGATCAGCGTGCCCGAGGACTATCTGCTCGGCCGCGTGCTGGCCAAGAACATCATCGATCCGGACACCGGTGAAGTGATCGCCAACGCCAACGACGAGCTGACCGAGACGCTGTTGGAAAACCTGCGCGAAGCGGGCGTCAAGAACATCCAGACGTTGTACACGAACGACCTCGACCAAGGTCCGTACATCTCGCAGACGCTGCGTGCCGACGATACCGCCGATCAGACGGCAGCGCGTATCGCCATCTACCGCATGATGCGTCCGGGCGAACCGCCCACCGAAGACGCAGTGGAAGCGCTGTTCCAGCGCCTGTTCTACAGCGAGGAATCGTACGATCTGTCGCGCGTTGGCCGCATGAAGGTCAACAGCCGTCTGTCGCGTCCGAGCGGCGAAGGCAGCATGGTGCTGCAGGACGAGGACATCCTCGAGACGATCAAGATCCTGGTGAACCTGCGTAACGGCAAGGGCGAAGTCGATGACATCGACCACCTGGGCAATCGTCGCGTGCGTTGCGTTGGCGAACTGGCCGAAAACCAGTTCCGCGCCGGCCTGTCGCGTGTGGAGCGTGCGGTCAAGGAACGTCTGGGCCAAGCCGAGACCGAGAACCTGATGCCGCACGATCTGATCAACTCGAAGCCGATTTCGTCGGCGATTCGCGAGTTCTTCGGTTCGTCGCAGCTGTCGCAGTTCATGGACCAGACCAACCCGCTGTCGGAAATTACCCACAAGCGCCGTGTTTCGGCACTTGGCCCGGGCGGTCTGACGCGCGAGCGCGCCGGCTTTGAAGTCCGTGACGTGCACCCGACCCACTATGGCCGCGTGTGCCCGATCGAAACGCCGGAAGGCCCGAACATTGGTCTGATCAACTCGCTGGCACTGTATGCTCGCCTGAACGAATACGGCTTCCTGGAAACGCCGTACCGCAAGGTGGAGAACAGCAAGCTGACCGACCAGGTGGATTACCTGTCGGCCATCGAGGAAGGCAAGTACGTGGTGGCGCAGGCCAATGCGACAGTCGATGCAGACGGCACACTGATCGACGAACTGGTGTCGTCGCGTGAGGGTTCCGAGCGGGAAACCCGCATGGTGACCCCAGACCGCGTGCAGTACATCGACGTGGCGCCGTCGCAGATCGTGTCGGCTGCTGCCTCGCTGGTGCCGTTCCTTGAGCACGATGACGCGAACCGTGCACTGATGGGCGCGAACATGCAGCGTCAGGCCGTACCTTGCCTGCGTCCGGACAAGCCGCTGGTGGGTACTGGCGTGGAGCGCACCGTGGCCGTTGACTCGGGTACGGCCGTGCAGGCGATGCGTGGCGGCGTGGTGGATTACGTCGATGCGATGCGTGTGGTGATTCGTGTGAACGACGACGAAGCCGTGGCCGGCGAAGTTGGCGTGGACATCTATAACCTGATCAAGTACACGCGTTCGAACCAGAACACCAACATCAACCAGCGTCCGATGGTGAAGGTTGGCGATATCGTTGCGCGCAACGATGTGATCGCCGACGGCGCCTCGACCGACCTGGGTGAACTGGCACTGGGCCAGAACATGCTGGTGGCGTTCATGCCGTGGAACGGCTACAACTTCGAGGATTCGATCCTGATCTCGGAGCGTGTGGTTGCCGAAGACCGTTATACCTCGATCCACATCGAGGAACTGTCGGTCGTCGCCCGTGACACCAAGCTGGGACCGGAAGAAATCACGCGCGACATCTCGAACCTGGCCGAAGCGCAACTGGCGCGCCTGGACGAGTCGGGCATCACGTACATCGGCGCCGAAGTGGAAGCTGGTGACGTGCTGGTGGGCAAGGTCACGCCGAAGGGCGAAACCCAGCTGACGCCGGAAGAGAAGCTGCTGCGCGCGATTTTCGGCGAGAAGGCTTCGGACGTGAAGGACACGTCGCTGCGCGTGCCGTCGGGCATGAGCGGTATCGTGATCGACGTGCAGGTGTTCACGCGTGAAGGCGTGACGCGCGACAAGCGTGCGCAGTCGATCATCGACGACGAACTGAAGCGCTACCGCCTGGACCTGAACGACCAGCTGCGTATCGTGGAAGGCGATGCCTTCCAGCGTCTGGAGCGCCTGCTGATCGACAAGACCGTCAATGGCGGTCCGAAGAAGCTGGTCAAGGGTGCGAAGCTGACGAAGGAATACCTGGCGGACCTGGACAAGTACCACTGGTTCGACATTCGTCCGGCCGACGAGGAACTGGCTGCCCAGCTGGAAGCCGTCAAGGAAGCCATCGAGCAGAAGCGCCACGAGTTCGACCTGGCCTTCGAAGAGAAGCGCAAGAAGCTGACGCAGGGCGACGAACTGCCGCCGGGCGTGATCAAGATGGTCAAGGTGTACCTGGCCGTCAAGCGCCGCCTGCAGCCGGGCGACAAGATGGCAGGTCGTCACGGTAACAAGGGTGTGGTGTCGAAGATCGTTCCGATCGAAGACATGCCGTACATGGCCGACGGTACGCCGGCGGACATCGTGCTGAACCCGCTGGGCGTGCCTTCGCGGATGAACGTGGGTCAGATTCTCGAAACCCACCTCGGCTGGGCCGCGCGCGGTCTGGGCGAGCGCATCGGCAACATGCTCAAGGCTAACGTTCGTGCAACGGAACTCCGTCCGCTGCTCGCGCAGATCTACAACGAGAGCGGCAAGCCGGAAGACCTCGACAGCCTCAGCGACGCCGAAGTGCTGGAACTGGCCACCAACCTGAAGAAGGGTGTGCCGTTCGCCACGCCGGTGTTCGACGGTGCGCATGAAGACGAAATCCGTCGCATGCTGGACCTGGCCTATCCGGAAGAGATCGCTCGCGAGAAGGGTCTGACGGCCTCGAAGCAGCAGGTCACGCTGCACGACGGCCGCACGGGCGAAGCCTTCGAGCGTCCGGTCACGCTGGGTGTGATGCACATGCTGAAGCTGCACCACTTGGTCGACGACAAGATGCACGCGCGTTCGACCGGTCCGTACTCGCTGGTGACGCAGCAGCCGCTGGGCGGTAAGGCCCAGTTCGGTGGCCAGCGTTTCGGTGAGATGGAAGTGTGGGCACTGGAAGCCTACGGCGCGTCGTACGTGCTGCAGGAAATGCTGACGGTCAAGTCCGATGACGTGAACGGCCGTACCAAGGTGTACGAAAACATCGTCAAGGGCGAGCACTCGATCGACGCCGGCATGCCGGAATCGTTCAACGTGCTGGTGAAGGAAATCCGCTCGCTGGGTATCGACATCGATCTGGATCGCTTCTGATCCGGTTCGATCGGGAGGCAGCCGCGGTTGCCTCCCACCAGTGCAGGTTTCCCACAGGATTGAATGCCGCCGTACCGGACAGACTCCGGGCCGGTGGCGAAACAAGGAGTTGCAATGAAAGCATTGCTCGATCTCTTTAAGCAGGTTCAGCAGGAAGAGCAGTTCGACGCGATCAAGATCGGCCTGGCCTCGCCCGAGAAGATCCGTTCGTGGTCGTATGGCGAAGTGAAGAAGCCGGAAACGATCAACTACCGTACGTTCAAGCCGGAACGGGATGGTCTGTTCTGCGCCAAGATCTTTGGCCCGATCAAGGACTACGAGTGCCTGTGCGGCAAGTACAAGCGCCTGAAGCACCGTGGTGTGATTTGCGAGAAGTGCGGCGTTGAAGTGACGCTGGCCAAGGTGCGCCGTGAGCGCATGGGCCACATCGAACTGGCCGCGCCGACCGCGCACATCTGGTTCCTGAAGTCGCTGCCATCGCGTCTGGGCATGGTCCTGGACATGACGCTGCGCGACATCGAGCGCGTGCTGTACTTCGAGGCATTCGTGGTGCTCGAACCCGGCATGACCCCGCTCAAGAAGAGCCAGATCATGTCGGAAGACGACTACATCGCGAAGTGCGATGAGTACGGCGAAGGCGAGTTCGTGGCAATGATGGGTGCCGAGGGCATCCGTGAACTGCTGCGCGGCATCGACATCGAGAAGCAGATCGAACAGATCCGCGCCGAGCTGCAGGCCACGGGTTCCGAAGCCAAGATCAAGAAGTTCGCCAAGCGCCTGAAAGTGCTCGAGGCGTTCCAGCGTTCGGGCATCAAGCCCGAGTGGATGATCCTGGAAGTGCTGCCGGTGCTGCCGCCCGAACTGCGTCCGCTGGTTCCGCTCGATGGCGGCCGTTTCGCCACGTCGGATCTGAACGACCTGTATCGTCGCGTCATCAACCGTAACAACCGTCTGAAGCGCCTGCTGGAGCTGAAGGCCCCTGAAATCATCGTGCGCAACGAAAAGCGCATGCTGCAGGAAGCCGTCGACTCGCTGCTGGACAACGGTCGTCGCGGCAAGGCCATGACGGGTGCGAACAAGCGTCCGCTGAAGTCCCTGGCTGAAATGATCAAGGGCAAGGGCGGCCGTTTCCGTCAGAACCTGCTGGGCAAGCGCGTGGACTACTCGGGCCGTTCGGTCATCGTGGTGGGCCCGACGCTGAAGCTGCACCAATGCGGCCTGCCCAAGCTGATGGCGCTCGAACTGTTCAAGCCGTTCATCTTCCACAAGCTGGAAACGATGGGCATCGCCACCACGATCAAGGCGGCGAAGAAGGAAGTGGAAAGCCAGACGCCTGTGGTGTGGGACATCCTCGAAGAGGTGATCCGCGAGCACCCGGTGATGCTAAACCGTGCGCCGACGCTGCACCGCCTGGGTATCCAGGCGTTCGAGCCGGTGCTGATCGAAGGCAAGGCCATCCAGCTGCATCCGCTGGTCTGCGCGGCATTCAACGCCGACTTCGACGGTGACCAGATGGCTGTTCACGTACCGCTGTCGCTGGAAGCCCAGATGGAAGCCCGCACGCTGATGCTGGCCTCCAACAACGTGCTGTTCCCGGCCAACGGCGATCCGTCGATCGTCCCGTCGCAAGACGTGGTGCTGGGTCTGTACTACACGACCCGCGACAAGATCAACGGCAAGGGTGAAGGCATGACGTTCGCTGACATCAGCGAAGTCATCCGCGCCTACGAGAACAAGGAAGTCGAACTCGCCTCGCGTGTGAACGTGCGGATCACCGAGTACGTGCTGGTGGACAAGGACGCAGTGGGCGATGCCCGCTTCGCACCGAAGATCACGCTGCAGGCCACCACGGTCGGCCGCGCGATCATGTCCGAAATCCTGCCGAAGGGCCTGCCTTTCTCGGTGCTGAACAAGCCGCTGAAGAAGAAGGAAATCTCGCGTCTGATCAACACTGCGTTTCGCAAGTGCGGTCTGCGCGAAACGGTGATCTTTGCTGACAAGCTGCTGCAGTCGGGCTTCCGCCTGGCTACGCGCGCCGGTATCTCGATCGCGATCGACGACATGCTGGTGCCTCCGCAGAAGGAGAAGATCATCTCCGACGCAGCTGCCAAGGTGAAGGAATACGACAAGCAGTACATGTCGGGTCTGGTGACGGACCAGGAACGTTACAACAACGTCGTGGACATCTGGGGCGCCGCCGGCGACCAGGTGGGCAAGGCGATGATGGAACAGCTCCAGCACGAAGACGTGGTCGATCGCACCGGTGCGACGGTCAAGCAGGAATCGTTCAACTCGATTTACATGATGGCGGACTCGGGTGCTCGCGGTAGCGCGGCACAGATTCGTCAGCTGGCGGGTATGCGCGGCCTGATGGCCAAGCCGGACGGCTCGATCATTGAAACGCCGATTACGGCGAACTTCCGTGAAGGCCTGAACGTTCTGCAGTACTTCATCTCGACCCACGGTGCACGTAAGGGTCTGGCGGATACGGCACTGAAGACCGCGAACTCGGGCTACCTGACGCGTCGTCTGGTTGACGTGACGCAGGATCTGGTGGTGGTGGAAGACGATTGCGGCACCTCCAACGGCGTGGCCATGAAGGCCCTGGTCGAAGGCGGTGAAGTGATCGAAGCCCTGCGCGATCGTATCCTCGGCCGTGTGACGGTGGCGGACGTCGTGAATCCTGAGACCCAGGAAACGGCAATCGAAACCGGCACGCTGCTGGACGAAGATCTGGTCGAATTGATCGACAGCATCGGCGTGGACGAAGTGAAGGTGCGCACGCCGCTGGCATGCGACACGCGCTACGGCCTGTGCGCCAAGTGCTATGGCCGCGATCTGGGCCGTGGCGTGCTGGTGAACTCGGGTGAAGCAGTGGGTGTGATCGCTGCACAGTCGATTGGTGAGCCGGGTACCCAGCTGACCATGCGTACGTTCCACATCGGTGGTGCGGCATCGCGTGCGGCAGTGGCATCGAGCGTGGAAGCCAAGGCTACCGGTACGGTGCGGTTCACGGCGACCATGCGTTACGTGACGAACGCCAAGGGCGAACTGATCGTGATCTCGCGTTCGGGCGAGGCACTGATCACGGACGACCACGGCCGCGAGCGCGAGCGCCACAAGATCCCGTACGGTGCCACGCTGCTGGTGCAGGACGGCCAGGCCATCAAGGCTGGTACGCAGCTGGCTACGTGGGATGCACTGACTCGTCCGATCGTTTCCGAGTACTCGGGCACGATCAAGTTCGAGAACGTGGAAGAAGGCGTGACCGTCGCCAAGCAGATGGACGAAGTGACGGGCCTGTCGACCCTCGTGGTGATCGATGCGAAGCGCCGTACGGCTGCTACCAAGGGCCTGCGCCCGCAGGTGCGCCTGCTCGACGCGAACAACCAGGAAGTGAAGCTGCCGGGTACGGATCACTCCGTGACCATCGGCTTCCAGGTGGGCGCGCTGATTACCGTGAAGGACGGTCAGCAAGTACACGTGGGTGAAGTGCTGGCACGTATCCCGACCGAATCGCAGAAGACCCGCGACATTACCGGTGGTCTGCCGCGTGTGGCCGAACTGTTCGAAGCCCGTTCGCCGAAGGACGCCGCCGTGCTGGCGGAAGTCACCGGTACGGTGTCGTTCGGTAAGGATACGAAGGGCAAGCAGCGTCTGGTGATTACGGACCTGGACGGCAACGCCCACGAGTTCCTGATCGCGAAGGAAAAGCAGGTGCTGGTGCACGATGGCCAGGTGGTGAACAAGGGCGAAATGATCGTGGAAGGTCCGGCGGACCCGCACGACATCCTGCGCCTGAAGGGCATCGAGGAGCTGGCACACTACATCGTGGACGAAGTGCAGGACGTGTACCGTCTGCAGGGCGTGAAGATCAACGACAAGCACATCGAAGTGATTGTTCGTCAGATGCTGCGCCGCGTGCAGATTGCCGATGTGGGCGACTCCAAGTTCATCCCGGGTGAACAGGTGGAGCGTTCGGAACTGCTCGACGAGAACGATCGCGTGATCGCCGAAGGCAAGCGTCCGGCCATCCACGACAACCTGTTGCTTGGTATTACCAAGGCGTCGCTGTCTACCGACAGCTTCATCTCGGCGGCATCGTTCCAGGAAACGACGCGCGTGCTGACCGAAGCCGCGATCATGGGCAAGACCGACGACCTGCGTGGTCTGAAGGAAAACGTGATCGTTGGCCGTCTGATCCCGGCCGGTACTGGCCTGGCCTACCACCGTGCCCGCAAGGCACGCGAGGCATCGGAACGCGAACGCGCCCAGGCGATCTCCGACGAGGAGCAATCGCTCTTCATCGAGCCGCCGGTGGTGCAGGCGACCGAGGGCGATGGCGACGCAGTCTGATCGCGATGTCCTGATCCAGCAGTATTGAAGCAGTAAAAAACCCGGTTCGATGAACCGGGTTTTTTTTCGTCCGTTCTCTCCTGAGCGCGCAGCATGCTGCAGTGGGTCAAGACGGATGCAAGTCGATGACGCTAGGGTGTCAGTATCTTCCGCAATCTTCCCTGTCTCGCCATGCTTCACTGTCCCCGGATGAATACACGTTGGCGTGTGTCGGCAATAGTCGTCACCGTTGCGACGTTCGTTGCAGTTGTCGGCTGGAGTGGTGTGGGTGCGACGTCCACAACTGATCGCTCTTCACTTGATCTTTCACCTGGGCCGCCCGCGACGATAGAAGACGAACGGCGTCGCCACTTCGAGCAGCACTACGACTGTGTGGCGGGAAATGGAGTGGCCGGGGTTTGCGCACATCTTGAGGATCGTGCGCGCCAGCGCCAGATCGATGCGTTACGTCAAAGTACGACGCCGGCAGGCATGCCGCCCCCGGCGCCTCCCCCCAATTACCGCGAGGCATGGCCGGCGCGCGGCATCTCCCTCCCTGGTGGACGCTAGCACCGGACTGTGACGAAGCATGTGGACGATCCTTGGGCAATCCGTTCACCTGGGGGCGCGTGCATTTTTCTCTATTTGGTCCTGATCTGTAGCAACGAACTGCGTAGCATCCGTACCCATCCGAGCACCGCTTCCATCCCCTGTGCGCTGTCACAGGAGAGTCCAGACTTGCACGTACACCACGAAATCACGTGGGACTCCTCATGGAAGGTAAGTGATGTTGAAATTCGTATCAGCGACGGTCCT
The DNA here is from genome assembly GCF_009793345.1 of Cupriavidus sp. SW-Y-13. NCBI lineage: Bacteria > Pseudomonadati > Pseudomonadota > Betaproteobacteria > Burkholderiales > Burkholderiaceae > Cupriavidus > Cupriavidus sp. SW-Y-13. The sequence continues at coordinate 3,290,276 of NZ_WHLX01000001.1, read as the reverse complement.
GTTGACCGGCATGTCGTCGGCGCTGTTTGCCATGAGCGCCGACGATCTGCAGCGCGCAGAAGGGCTGTACCAGGCCAACTGCGCGGTCTGTCACTCAGCCAGCCGCGGTGGCTATGTCGGTCCGGCGTTGAACAAGGATCGATTGGTGCAGAGCGAAGCCGCGCTGCGCGGCACGATCATGACCGGCATCCCCGATACGCTGATGCCGCCGTTCCACTCACGCATGTCCGACGGGGACATCCGGCTCGTATCGGCATTCATCAAGACGCAGGCTGTTGGCGATCCGCAATGGTCGATGCAACAGGTGCGCGATAGCCTGGAAGTACTCGTCGACGAATCGAAGCTGCCGTCCCGCCCGACATACAAGATCGATTCCGTCTACGACCTCATGGCCGTCATGGCACGTGGGCGTTATGGCAAGGGGACTGGCAAGGACAATGCCAAGACGGTGTTCCTGAATGGCAAGACGAATGAGGTGGTGGGCGAGATCGCCACGCCGATGGCGCCTCACATTCTCGATTTCAGTCCGGTGGACCCGCGTTGGGGATGGCTGAAGAGCGATGACGGATACGTCTACAAGATCGATCTGTACTCGCTCAAGATCACGCGCAAGATCAAGACCGGACTCACCGGTCCGGGCATCGCGCTGTCCAATGATGGCAAATGGCTGGCAGCCAGTTCCTTCGTGCCCAACCAGGTGGTCATCATGAAGGCGGATACGCTGGAGCCAGTGAAGCATCTGAAGCTGGAGGGGACGGATCTGGACGGCAAGTTCATCCCATCGGCGGGTGGCCCGGTGATTGGCAGCCGCATCAATAACAAGTTCGCCTTGACGTTGAGGCAAGCGGGACAGATCTGGATCGTGGACCCCGACCGTGAAGGTATGCCCGTGACCAAGCTGGAGAAAGTGGGACGCATGCTTCACGACACGTTCCTGACGCCGGACGGACGGTACTCGATGGTGGCCTCCTATGGCGATAACAAGATCGTGGCGATCGATCTCAAGGAAGACAAGGTCGCGCGGGATATCCCGGCGGGGTGCCAGCCTCATGTGGGTTCCGGTGCCGTGACGCCGATCGGCGGGCGGATGCTCGCGTTCGGCACCAATATCGGCCAGTGCGACAAGGGGGATGTCGTGACGGTTTGGGACACCAAAGATTTCTCGGTGGTGAAGAACATTCAGGTCGCAGGACCGACCGAATCGCCAGCGGCGCATCCGGATGCACCGTATGTGGCGGTCGATATCGTCAGCAAGGACAAGAAGGCTTCGCAGATCCAGCTGATCGACAAGCAATCACTGGAAGTGGTGAAGACGCTCGATGCAGGCGGCCACGCGTTCTTTCCCGAGTACACCCGCGACGGGAAGTATCTCTACGTGAGCGCTGGGTACTACGGTGATCGGATTCGCGTCTACGACAGCAAGACATTGCAACTGGTGGCAGAACACAAGATGGAAAGCCCGGCAGGCATCTTCTCGCGTGCGCGCACGCAGTGGATTTCGGTGGGTTTGCCACCCACTCGCAAGCATTGAGACAGGGAGCCGACCATCATGAACAACGAGTTCAAAAAAGGGGTGCTTGGCCTTGGTTTTATGGCTGCGTCCATATGGACGATCGCCGCGTACGCCGCTGACGGAAAAGACGGCACGAAGCTCGACGACAATCTCTCCAGCATCGTGCCGCTGTGCGCCGCTTGCCATGGCATCGACGGTATCAGCAGCGTCGGCATGTATCCGCATCTGGCAGGGCAGAACGCCGAGTACCTTGCCAAGCAGTTGCGGGACTTCCGCAGCGGGGATCGTCAGGACGCGGTCATGCGCCCGATGGCCGAACCGTTGAGCGACGCCGCAATCGATGCGCTGGCGCGTCATTTTGGCGCGATGGGCGGCAGGCGGTAGCCATCCAGGCGCAGTTGTCGATCGAGCACTACGCGCGATCGACAACTGCCCGCATCATCGTCATGGCTTCGGCAATCTGCCCGGCATTCATCGATGCATAACCGAGCAGCAGCGTGTGACCTTGCCATACTTCGCCATGCCGGCACGCCGCCTCTTCGAGTGTGTAGACGCGGAGGCCGCATCGTAGCGCGCCATGCGCAATCGTCCTGGCATCGGGGCCATGCAGCGGCAGACGCAGCGCGAGATGCAATCCCGCACCTGGTCCGACGATCTCGCAGGTATTGCCCCAGATGTTGCGGATACCTTCGACAAGCACATCACGTTGCGCGCGATAACGTTGCCGCAGCCGATAGACGTGCCAGTTGTAGTCGCCGCGTTCGAGCAATCTGGCCAGCACGGCCTGCTCCAGCCACGGACATCCCTGATTCAGTAACGCCTTGCGCCGCGCCATGACTTCCACGAGGTGAGGCGGGCACGCCATGAAGCCCAGCCGCGTGCCGGGTCCCAATACCTTGGAAAACGTCCCGACATAGATGACGCGTGATGGATCAATCGCCATCAATGGCGGCAGTGGCGAACTCTCGTAGCGAAAGTCTGCATCGTAGTCATCCTCCACGATGCACGCGCCGGAGCGTGCTGCCCAGGCGAGCAGGGCGCGCCGCCGGCACATCGACATCGTCACGCCCAGCGGATACTGGTGCGATGGGGTGACGTAGGCCAGCGATGCCGGACCGGGTGGCAAGGCATCGGTGCAGAGTCCATCGGTATCGACGGGAAGTGCAATAGGGGATGCGTCCGCCAGTTGGGGGAGATTGCAGAAGCCTGCGTAACCTGGTGCTTCCACAACCACGCGACTCCCCGGTCGGACCATCTGTGCCGCCGCCAGATGCAGCGCCTCCTGCGCACCGGCTACGATGATGATCTGTTCGGGGTCGACAGCGAGCGCCCGCGTCGCTGCGAGATGATCGGCGATGCCGGTACGTAATCCCCACAATCCTTCGGGCGGCGTGTAGTCGCTGACGGCATGGCTCATCTGCCGCAGCAACGTACTGGATAGTGCCGCCCATCGCCGCGCAGGAAAGGCGTCGGTCGCAGGGCGCCCGATCCTGAAATCGAAACGCACCGGCGCGGCGGGCGGCAAGGTATGCACGCCTGTCGAGCCGAGTATTGGAAAGTGCTTGCCGAACGAAGGTGTGGCGAGCGCGTCCCTGGGTGTTGTGGGTAGCTGTGGCGTGGGCATTGCCGCACGCGGCACATTGTCTGCCACGAAGAAGCCCCTATTTGCCTCGCCGCGCACCAGTTCGGCATCGATCAAGCATTCATAGGCGCCGAGCACAGTGTTGCGCGCGACGTGGAGCATCGATGTCAGGCAGGCAATCGAAGGCAGCCGGTCAGCAGGCTGCAGCCGGCCAGACAGAATCAGCCATTCGATCTGCTTGCCGATCTGGCGCTTGTACGGCTCGCCGCTTTCCCGATCGAGCACAAGAGGCAGTTCAAATGAGTGGCGTTGCATGGGGAGAGCTTGTCCCGGCCGACGTCCGTCATGTGCGTTAGCCGTTTTCCCTCATGCTAGCTGCAGGCTGCACGCATTCAGTTGTGCTGAGGCAAGGGTGTGGCGATTGCCGTGACACGTTTTTGGGCTTTGTGAATCAGGTGACGTTGTCACTGCCGCCGAGCATGCGCTGGAGTGGTATGGTTACGCCTTTCCTGGCTCCCCGTCCTCCCGCTGTCCATGTCGCAAGCCCTGGCGATCCTCAAAGAAGTCTTTGGCTACCATGCCTTCCGTGGCCGTCAGGCGGAAATCATCGACCACGTGGCCGAGGGCGGCGATTGCCTGGTGTTGATGCCCACCGGCGGCGGCAAATCGCTCTGTTATCAGATTCCGGCGTTGCTGCGCCAGCAGGCCGGACACGGCATCGGTATCGTCGTTTCGCCGCTGATCGCGCTGATGCAGGATCAGGTGGCGGCATTGACCGAGGCCGGCGTACGCGCCGCCGTGCTCAATTCCACGTTGAGCGGCAGCGAGGCATCGGCGGTCGAGCGCGATCTGCTGGCCGGGCGGCTCGATGTGCTCTACGTGGCGCCCGAGCGGCTCATGACGCCGCGCTTTCTCGATCTGCTCGATCGGGCGCGCGTGGGTTTGTTCGCGATCGACGAAGCGCACTGCGTCTCGCAATGGGGTCATGACTTCCGGCCTGAATACATACAGCTGTCCGTGCTGCATGAACGCTTTCCAAACGTTCCACGGATCGCGCTGACCGCCACGGCCGATGCGCTGACGCGTAACGAGATCGTCGAGCGGCTGGCACTGGACGATGCGCGGGTCTTCATTTCGAGCTTCGACCGCCCCAACATCCGCTATCGGATTGTCGAAAAGGACAACGCCCGCCAGCAACTGTTGGCCTTTATCAAGGCCGAGCACGTGAACGGCGAGGGTGGGCATGACAGCGGCATTGTCTATTGCCTGTCCCGGAAGAAGGTCGAGGACACGGCGGCGTGGCTGTCCAGCCATGGCATCAAGGCGTTGGGTTACCACGCCGGCATGGATGCCGATGTGCGGCAACGCCATCAGGCGCGCTTCCGCGAGGAAGAGGGCATCGTGATGGTGGCAACGATCGCGTTCGGCATGGGCATTGACAAGCCCGACGTCCGTTTCGTGTCGCACCTGGACCTGCCCAAGAGCATGGAAGGCTATTACCAGGAAACCGGCCGTGCCGGCCGCGACGGTTTGCCGGCGAACGCCTGGATGGCCTACGGCCTGGGCGATGTGGTGCAGCAGAAGCGGATGATCGACGAGTCGGAAGCAGACGATGCCCACAAGCGCGTGTCATCGTCCAAGCTCGACGCGCTGCTGGGTTTGTGCGAGACAGCCGGCTGCCGGCGGGTGCGGATTCTGGCTTACTTCGAGGAAGCATCCGAGCCCTGCGGAAACTGCGATACCTGCCTGGAGCCGCCCGCCACCTGGGATGGCACGCGCGAGGCGCAGATGGCGCTGTCTTGCGTCTACCGCACGGCGCAGGCCAGCCGCATTCACTTTGGCGCCACGCATCTGATCGATGTGCTGCGCGGTAATGCCAGCGAGAAAATTCGCCAATGGGGGCACGACAAGGTGTCGACATTCGGCATCGGCAAGGACATGGCGGTGAGCGAGTGGCACGCGGTATTCCGCCAGTTGATCGCACATGGGTTGCTTGTGATCGATCACGGCGGACACGGCGCACTGTTGCTGGGTGAGTCCGCGCGAGAGGTGCTCAAGGGTGGTCGGTCGATCACGCTGCGGCGTCAGATGAGCAAGCCCCCAAAGTCGGGCGAGCGCGCATCGAAGGGCACGCGCACCGATCACACCGCAACGATGGACCCGGATACGCTCGCCAACTGGGAGGCGCTGCGCCGCTGGCGTACCGCCACGGCCAAGGAACATGGGGTGCCGGCCTACGTGATCTTTCACGATGCAACGCTTGCCGAACTTGCGCGCAGTGGTCCGGAATCTCTCGACGAACTGGCCGAAGTGCCCGGTATCGGGGCGTCAAAGCTAGAGCGCTACGGCGACGAGATCCTCGAAACCCTGCGCGGGGTTTGAGTACAGGGTTGTAGACGTATACGCCGCGTATACCCCTTGACCGTTGCGTATCCCGCTGATAGAGTGCCAGATTCGAGTTTTTGGCTTCGGATTTCGCTCGTCCGTCGGCTGAGTGGTGCCCCAGGCGCCCGGCCAGGCAGGACGGCAGCGGGATCCCGGCGAGCTCGCGCTCTTTGGTAAGTCTGTCATTCCACAGCCCTTCCTCCGAGCGTCCGCTCACCTCTCCCGCCCAAAACCCGTTGTTGCCCCTTGGCCAGTTGCTGGCGCAGGGGTGTTTTTGTGTAAAACCAAGCTGGATTGAACAATGCCAACTATCAACCAACTGGTTCGCAAGCCGCGTGTCTCTGAGGTCATCAAGAGCAAGAGCCCGGCGCTTGAGAACTGCCCGCAGCGTCGCGGCGTGTGCACCCGCGTGTACACCACGACGCCGAAGAAGCCGAACTCGGCACTGCGTAAGGTCGCCAAGGTGCGCCTGACCAACGGTTTCGAAGTCATTTCGTATATCGGCGGTGAAGGCCACAACCTGCAGGAACACTCGGTCGTGCTGATTCGCGGCGGCCGTGTGAAGGACTTGCCGGGTGTGCGTTACCACATCGTCCGTGGCTCGCTGGATCTGCAAGGCGTGAAGGACCGCAAGCAGGCCCGTTCGAAGTACGGTGCGAAGCGTCCGAAGGCTGCCTAAGCTTTCTTCGCTGCAAGCAATATCCGATAGCCCTGGCGCGAGTCATGGTGCTGTCACCAGGCGGCGGTACAACGGAGCGTTTTTCGCGCCGTGCCGTCGAGTAAGTGGTCACCCGGCGAATTTGTCCAAGCGATTGACAAGCTAGTTGGTGGCCGGAGAGCGGAAATTTTGACCCGCCTCTCAACTGAATCTTAAGGAAAGAAGATGCCACGTCGTCGTGAAGTCCCCAAGCGGGATGTTCTGCCTGATCCGAAGTTCGGTAACGTTGAAGTTGCCAAGTTCATGAACGTGCTGATGCTGGACGGCAAGAAGTCGGTTGCCGAACGTATCGTGTACGGCGCGTTCGACCAGATCGAAAAGAAGGCAGGCAAGGCCCCCATCGAAGTGTTCTCCGTTGCGATCAACAACGTGAAGCCGGTGGTGGAAGTGAAGAGCCGTCGCGTGGGCGGCGCCAACTATCAGGTTCCGGTCGAAGTCCGTCCGTCGCGTCGTTTGGCATTGGCGATGCGTTGGCTGCGCGAGGCCGCGAAAAAACGCAGCGAGAAGTCGATGGCGCTGCGCCTGGCAGGTGAGCTGATGGAAGCTGCAGAAGGCCGCGGTGGCGCAATGAAGAAGCGCGACGAAGTGCACCGCATGGCCGAAGCCAACAAGGCGTTCTCGCATTTCCGCTTCTAAAGCGCGCGAAAAACACTGTTGGTTGCCGGGCGGGTTGTGTTTTCACACAATTCGCCCGTTTGTGTTAAGGGCGCAGCGGATGAGATTCCAGCGCCTCTCGGACAAATAGAGGATTAAAGTGGCTCGTAAGACTCCCATTGAGCGCTACCGCAATATCGGTATTTCGGCTCACATTGACGCGGGTAAAACCACCACGACCGAGCGTATCCTGTTCTACACCGGTGTGAACCACAAGATCGGTGAAGTGCATGATGGCGCGGCCACCATGGACTGGATGGAGCAGGAGCAGGAGCGTGGCATCACGATCACCTCCGCTGCCACCACGGCCTTCTGGAAGGGCATGGGCGGCAACTACCCGGAACACCGCTTCAACATCATCGACACCCCGGGCCACGTGGACTTCACCATCGAGGTGGAGCGTTCCATGCGCGTGCTGGATGGTGCCTGCATGGTCTACTGCGCAGTGGGTGGCGTGCAGCCGCAGTCGGAAACCGTCTGGCGTCAGGCCAACAAGTACCGCGTGCCGCGTCTGGCATTCGTGAACAAGATGGACCGTACCGGCGCGAATTTCTTCAAGGTCTACGACCAGCTGAAGACCCGCCTGAAGGCCAATCCGGTTCCCGTCGTGGTGCCTATTGGCGCCGAAGACGGCTTCCAGGGCGTGGTTGACCTGCTCGAAATGAAGGCCATCATCTGGGACGAATCCAGCCAGGGCGTGAAGTTCGAGTACCAGGACATCCCCGCCGAGCTGCAGGCCAGCGCCGAAGAATGGCGCGAGAAGATGGTCGAGTCGGCCGCCGAAGCCAGCGAAGAGCTGATGGAAAAGTATCTGGGTGGCGAAGAGCTGACCCGTGCCGAGATCGTCAAGGCGCTGCGTGACCGTACCATTGCCTGCGAAATCCAGCCGATGCTGTGCGGCACCGCGTTCAAGAACAAAGGCGTGCAGCGTATGCTGGACGCCGTGATCGACTTCCTGCCGTCGCCGGTCGACATTCCGCCGGTTACGGGTACGGATGAGCGCGACGACGAGAAGAAGCTGGAGCGCAAGGCTGACGACAGCGAGAAGTTCTCGGCGCTGGCGTTCAAGATCATGACCGACCCGTTCGTCGGCCAGCTGATCTTCTTCCGTGTGTACTCGGGCAAGATCAACTCGGGCGACACTGTGTACAACCCGGTGAAGCAGAAGAAGGAGCGTCTGGGCCGTATTCTGCAGATGCACGCGAACCAGCGCGAAGAAATCAAGGAAGTGCTGGCTGGCGACATCGCTGCTGCGGTGGGTCTGAAGGACGCCACCACGGGCGATACGCTGTGCGATCCGGCTGCGCCGATCGTGCTGGAGCGCATGGTGTTCCCGGAGCCGGTGATTTCGCAGGCTGTCGAGCCGAAGACCAAGGCTGACCAGGAAAAGATGGGTATCGCCCTGAATCGCCTGGCTGCCGAAGATCCTTCGTTCCGCGTGCGTACCGATGAAGAATCGGGCCAGACCATTATTTCGGGCATGGGCGAGCTCCACCTGGAAATTCTGGTCGACCGCATGAAGCGCGAATTCGGCGTGGAAGCCAACATCGGCGCCCCGCAGGTTGCCTACCGCGAAACCATCCGCAAGAAGGCCGAAGACGTCGAAGGCAAGTTCGTCAAGCAGTCGGGCGGCCGCGGCCAGTACGGTCACGCCGTGATCACGCTGGAACCGCAAACGCCGGGCAAGGGCTTCGAATTCGTCGACGCCATCAAGGGCGGTGTGATTCCTCGCGAATACATCCCGGCGGTCGAGAAGGGTATTGTCGACACGCTGCCGGCCGGTATCCTGGCAGGCTTCCCGGTTGTGGACGTGAAGGTCACGCTGACGTTTGGTTCGTACCACGATGTGGACTCGAACGAAAACGCGTTCCGCATGGCCGGCTCGATGGCTTTCAAGGAAGCCATGCGCAAGGCCAGCCCGGTTCTGCTGGAGCCGATGATGGCCGTGGAAGTGGAAACGCCGGAAGACTACACGGGTACCGTGATGGGCGACCTGTCGTCCCGCCGCGGCATCGTGCAGGGCATGGACGACATGGTTGGCGGCGGCAAGATCATCAAGGCCGAAGTCCCGCTGTCGGAAATGTTTGGTTATTCCACGTCGCTGCGCTCGGCCACGCAAGGTCGCGCCACGTACACGATGGAGTTCAAGCACTACTCCGAAGCACCGAAGAACATCGCCGAAGCCGTGATGACGGCCAAGGGCAAGTAATAAAGCTTTGCCGCCATGCGTGACCCGCATGGCGGCCAATGAATCGAATCACACTGAATTCCATTAGGAGCTGAAACATGGCAAAGGAAAAGTTCGAGCGGACCAAGCCGCACGTGAACGTAGGTACGATTGGTCACGTTGACCATGGCAAGACGACGCTGACGGCAGCAATTGCCACGGTGCTGGCTGCGAAGTTCGGCGGCTCGGCCAAGAAGTACGACGAGATCGATGCAGCGCCGGAAGAAAAGGCACGCGGCATCACGATCAACACCGCACACGTGGAATACGAAACGGCGAACCGCCACTACGCCCACGTTGACTGCCCGGGCCACGCTGACTATGTGAAGAACATGATCACGGGCGCCGCGCAGATGGACGGCGCGATCCTGGTGTGCTCGGCTGCAGACGGCCCGATGCCGCAAACGCGCGAACACATCCTGCTGGCCCGCCAGGTTGGCGTGCCTTACATCATCGTGTTCCTGAACAAGTGCGACATGGTCGACGACGCCGAGCTGCTCGAGCTGGTCGAAATGGAAGTGCGCGAGCTGCTCTCGAAGTACGACTTCCCGGGCGATGACACGCCGATCGTGAAGGGTTCGGCCAAGCTGGCGCTGGAAGGCGACAAGGGCGACCTGGGCGAAGGCGCGATCATGGCTCTGGCCGACGCGCTGGACACGTACATCCCGACGCCGGAGCGCGCTGTGGACGGTACGTTCCTGATGCCGGTGGAAGACGTGTTCTCGATCTCGGGCCGCGGTACCGTGGTGACGGGTCGTATCGAACGCGGCATCGTGAAGGTCGGTGAGGAAATCGAAATCGTGGGTATCCGCCCGACGGTGAAGACGACCTGCACGGGCGTGGAAATGTTCCGCAAGCTGCTGGACCAAGGCCAGGCTGGTGACAACGTTGGCCTACTGCTGCGCGGCACGAAGCGTGAAGACGTGGAACGTGGCCAAGTCCTGTGCAAGCCGGGCTCGATCAAGCCGCACACGCACTTCACGGGCGAGGTGTACATTCTGTCGAAGGACGAAGGTGGTCGTCATACGCCGTTCTTCAACAACTACCGCCCGCAGTTCTATTTCCGTACGACCGACGTGACCGGCTCGATCGAGCTGCCGCAGGACAAGGAAATGGTCATGCCGGGTGACAACGTGTCGATCACCGTCAAGCTGATCGCCCCGATCGCCATGGAAGAAGGCCTGCGCTTCGCTATCCGCGAAGGCGGTCGTACCGTCGGCGCCGGCGTTGTGGCAAAGATCCTCGACTAAGCACAACCTTTTTGGGGCATGCCTGCGGGCATGTCCCTTATAATCTGGGCGCTTCGCCCATCGCTCTTTTAAGGAACAATCATGCAGAACCAGAAGATCCGTATCCGCCTGAAGGCTTTCGACTATCGCCTGATCGACCAGTCGGCCGCCGAAATCGTGGATACCGCCAAGCGTACCGGCGCGATCGTCAAGGGCCCGGTGCCCCTGCCGACTCGTATCCAGCGCTTCGACATCCTGCGTTCGCCGCACGTCAACAAGACCAGCCGCGATCAGTTCGAGATCCGCACCCACCAGCGCCTGATGGACATCGTCGATCCGACGGACAAGACCGTCGACGCGCTGATGAAGCTCGATCTGCCGGCAGGCGTGGACGTCGAGATCAAGGTATAAGTATGTGTCGGGCCAGGCTTCTGGCCTGATTCAGCAAGACGGCGAACGCAAGTTCGCCGTTTTTGTTTTCCAAATCGTCGCATGGTGTGCGAATAGTACGGAAAGCTACAGCATCGGCACGCAAAGTGCCGGATTCGGCGCCGTTTCCGACCCGCAGGCGTAAGACCGTCGAGGAAAAGCGCGCCACCGCTTGCCCTTTCCAAATTGCTGTGGTATGTTGCAAGGCTACCCATTAATCCGGGTAGTGGGGGCCATTTTGGTCACGCGCAATCCTTTTCGCGCAACCCGCACTCACACAGTTTTCGTGTATCAATCAGCCCCGGCCAATCGCAGCTGGGAATGGAGCAAACCATGAGCCTTGGCCTTGTAGGTCGCAAGGTTGGCATGACCCGTATTTTCACGGACGACGGTGATTCGATTCCCGTTACCGTGGTCGAGGTCGGCGACAACCGCGTGACGCAAATCAAGACGGACGAGACCGACGGTTATACCGCGGTTCAAGTCACTTTTGGCAGCCGACGCGCAAGCCGTGTCACCAAGCCGCTGGCGGGTCACCTCGCCAAAGCCGGCGTGGAAGCTGGCGAAATCATCAAAGAATTCCGCATCGATGCAGCCAAGGCTGCCGAGCTGCAAGCTGGCGGCTCGATTTCTGTCGACCTGTTCCAGGTTGGTCAGAAGATCGACGTGCAGGGTGTGACGATTGGTAAGGGCTATGCCGGTACCATCAAGCGCCACCACTTCGCATCCGGTCGTGCCACCCACGGTAACTCGCGTTCGCACAACGTGCCGGGTTCCATCGGTATGGCGCAGGATCCGGGCCGCGTGTTCCCGGGCAAGCGCATGACGGGCCACCTCGGTGACGCTACCCGTACCGTGCAAAACCTCGAGATCGCCAAGATCGACGCAGAGCGCAAGCTGCTGCTGGTCAAGGGCGCCATCCCCGGTTCCAAGGGCGGCAAGGTCATTGTGACCCCGGCCGTCAAGGCCAAAGCTTAAGGAGCGCATGTAATGGAACTCAAGCTCCTCCAGGACAACGGTCAGATCGGTGCTGGCGTTACCGCCTCGCCCGAAGTGTTCGGCCGCGACTACAACGAAGCCCTGGTTCACCAGATCGTCGTTGCCTATCAGGCCAATGCTCGCAGCGGTAACCGCAAGCAGAAGGACCGCGAAGAGGTCAAGCACACGACGAAGAAGCCGTGGCGCCAGAAGGGTACGGGCCGTGCTCGTGCCGGTATGTCGTCCTCGCCTCTGTGGCGTGGCGGTGGCCGTATCTTCCCGAATTCGCCGGAAGAAAACTTCAGCCAGAAGGTCAACAAGAAGATGTTCCGTGCCGGTATGCGCTCGATTTATTCGCAGCTCGCACGTGAAGGTCGTATCAACGTAGTGGACGGTTTCGCTGTCGACGCGCCCAAGACCAAGCTGCTGGCCGACAAGTTCAAGGCCATGGGCCTGGACTCGGTGCTGATCATTACCGACAGCCTCGACGAAAACCTCTACCTGGCTTCGCGCAACCTGCCGAACGTGGCAGTCGTGGAGCCGCGTCATGCTGATCCGCTGTCGCTCGTGCACTACAAGAAAGTGCTGGTGACGAAGGCAGCTGTCGCGCAGATCGAGGAGTTGCTGAAATGACGCAAGTAGCCAAGAACGATCATCGTTTGATGCAGGTGCTGCTCGCGCCGGTGGTTTCCGAAAAGGCAACCCTGGTAGCCGACAAGAACGAACAGGTTGTGTTCGAAGTGGCTCGCGATGCCAACAAGGCAGAAGTGAAGGCCGCCGTCGAACTGCTGTTCAAGGTCGAGGTGCAGTCCGTTCAGATCCTGAACCAGAAGGGCAAGCAAAAGCGCTTTGGCCGCTTCATGGGCCGTCGCAATCACGTCAAGAAGGCATACGTGTCGCTGAAGCCGGGTCAGGAAATCAATTTTGAAGCGGAGGCCAAGTAATCATGGCACTCGTCAAGACCAAGCCGACATCCCCGGGCCGTCGCTCGATGGTGAAGGTCGTTAATCGCGACCTCCACAAGGGTGCCCCGCACGCACCGCTGCTGGAAAAGCAATTCCAGAAGTCGGGTCGCAACAACAACGGTCATATCACCACCCGCCACAAGGGCGGTGGTCATAAGCACCACTACCGCGTGGTCGACTTCAAGCGCAACGACAAGGACGGCATCGCCGCCAAGGTCGAGCGTCTGGAATACGATCCAAACCGTAGCGCGAACATCGCCCTGGTGCTGTTCGTCGACGGTGAGCGTCGCTACATCATCGCCACGAAGGGCATGGTTGCTGGCCAGGCTCTGATGAACGGCTCGGAAGCGCCGATCAAGTCGGGTAACAACCTGCCGATCCGCAACATCCCGGTCGGTACCACGATCAACAACGTGGAAATGCTGCCTGGCAAGGGTGCGCAGATCGCGCGCGCTGCTGGTGGGTCCGCAGTGCTGATGGCTCGTGAAGGCCTGTACGCTCAAGTGCGTCTGCGCTCCGGTGAAGTGCGTCGCGTGCATATCGAATGCCGCGCCACCATCGGTGAAGTGGGCAACGAAGAGCACAGCCTGCGCGTGATCGGCAAGGCCGGTGCAACGCGCTGGCGCGGTATTCGCCCGACCGTTCGCGGTGTGGTGATGAACCCGGTGGACCACCCCCACGGTGGTGGTGAAGGCAAGACTGCTGCTGGTCGTGATCCGGTTTCGCCGTGGGGTACCCCGGCCAAGGGTTACCGCACTCGCAGCAACAAGCGCACGGACAGCATGATCGTCCAGCGCCGCCACAAGCGCTAATCGGTAGGTAGGAGCTAAAGATATGACTCGTTCCGCAAAAAAGGGTCCGTTCTGCGACGACCACCTGCTGAAGAAGGTGGAAACGGCGGTGAGCGGCAAGGACAAGAAGCCCATCAAGACTTGGTCGCGTCGTTCGACCATTCTGCCGGACTTCATCGGCCTGACGATCGCTGTGCACAACGGCCGTCAACACGTGCCGGTGTACGTGACGGAAAACATGGTTGGCCACAAGCTCGGTGAATTTGCGATTACTCGCACGTTCAAGGGCCACGCGGCTGACAAGAAAGCGAAGAGGTAAGGTGCCATCATGGAAGTGAAAGCGATTCATCGCGGTGCCCGCATCTCCGCCCAGAAAACGCGTCTGGTTGCTGACCAGATCCGCGGTCTGCCGATTGAGCGCGCTCTGAACATCCTGGCCTTCAGCCCGAAGAAGGCTGCCGGGATCGTGAAGAAGGTCGTCGAATCGGCCATCGCCAACGCCGAGCATAACGAAGGCGCCGACATCGACGAACTGAAGGTCACTTCGATCTTCGTCGACAAGGCCACTTCGCTCAAGCGCTTCACTGCGCGTGCAAAGGGCCGCGGCAACCGCATCGAGAAACAAACCTGTCACATCACTGTGACGCTCGGCAACTAAGGAGTCACGATGGGACAGAAGATTCATCCGACTGGCTTCCGTCTGGCCGTCAGCCGTAATTGGGCTTCGCGTTGGTACGCCAACAACACGAAGTTCGCCGGCATGCTGAAGGAAGACATCGAAGTTCGAGACTTCCTGAAGAAAAAGCTGAAGAACGCATCGGTTGGCCGCGTGGTCATCGAGCGTCCGGCCCGTAATGCACGCATCACCATTTACAGCTCGCGTCCGGGCGTGGTGATCGGCAAGAAGGGTGAGGACATCGAACTGCTCAAGGCCGAGCTGCAACGTCGCATGGGTGTGCCCGTGCACGTGAACATCGAAGAAATCCGCAAGCCGGAAACCGATGCGCAGCTGATTGCCGATTCGATCACGCAGCAGCTCGAGCGCCGCATCATGTTCCGTCGCGCCATGAAGCGCGCGATGCAGAACGCCATGCGTCTGGGTGCACAAGGCATCAAGATCATGAGCTCGGGCCGTCTGAACGGTATCGAAATCGCACGTACCGAGTGGTACCGCGAAGGCCGTGTGCCCCTGCACACCCTGCGCGCCGACATCGACTACGGTTTCTCGGAAGCCGAAACCACCTACGGCATCATCGGTGTCAAGGTGTGGGTCTACAAGGGTGATCACCTGGGCCGCAATGACGCGCCTGTGGTGGAAGAGCCGCAAGAAGACCGTCGTCGTCGTCCGGGTCGCCCGGAAGGCCGCCGCCGTGAAGGCGAAGGTCGTCCGTCGGGCAACCGCCGCGGTGGTGCCGGTGCTGGTCGTCGTGCTGCGCCAGGCGCAGACGCGAAGAGTGGAGAATAACAATGCTGCAACCGAAGCGTAGGAAGTATCGCAAGGAGCAGAAGGGCCGCAACACGGGTAAAGCTACCCGTGGCAACGCCGTGTCTTTTGGCGAGTTCGGCCTGAAGGCAATGGGCCGTGGCCGTCTGACCGCTCGTCAGATCGAGTCGGCACGTCGTGCGATGACCCGTCACATCAAGCGTGGCGGCCGCATCTGGATCCGGATCTTCCCGGACAAGCCGATTTCGAAGAAGCCTGCCGAAGTCCGTATGGGTAACGGTAAGGGCAATCCGGAATACTACGTGGCTGAAATTCAGCCGGGCAAGATGCTGTACGAAATGGACGGCGTGACGGAAGAGCTGGCACGTGAGGCGTTCCGCCTCGCGGCCGCCAAGCTGCCGATCGCCACGAATTTCGTGGTGCGTCAGGTCGGTACGTAAGGAGATTGGGATGAAAGCATCCGAACTGCGCGGCAAGGACGCCGCAGGCCTGAACCAGGAGCTCTCCGAGCTGCTGAAGGCTCAATTTAGCCTGCGCATGCAAAAGGCCACCCAACAGCTGCAGAACACCAGCCAGCTGAAGAAGGTGCGCAAGGACATCGCGCGCGTGCAAACCGTGCTGAACGAGAAGGCAGACGCGAAATGACTGAAGCTGCGAAGACTGAAACGTCGCTTCGCCGGACCCTCGTGGGCCGTGTCGTGAGCGACAAGATGGACAAGACCGTGACGGTCCTGATCGAAAACCGCGTCAAGCACCCTCTGTACGGCAAGTACGTGCTGCGTTCGAAGAAGTACCACGCACACGACGAAGCCAACCAGTACAAGGAAGGCGACAAGGTCGAGATCCAGGAAACCCGTCCGCTGTCGCGGACCAAGTCCTGGGTTGTTTCCCGGCTGGTAGAAGCTGCACGCGTCATCTAAGTACAACAGTACTGAGTTGACTTGCAAGTCCAGGATTGTGTTGCTATAATCCTGGACTTCCGCTTTATTGCATCCGCCCAAGCAGCATCACCCGGGTGGGTCTGTATAGCGAGCCAGAGCCTGGCATCCTGAAGTCTGGGGTGTCGGCACTACCGACTTCCAAGTTGATCAACCCAAACGGCGCTGGCGCAATGCCTGGCTCCGACGGGACCAAGACTGACCGGCGGCCTTCATTTGAGGGACTGGCGGATTAAGTTGGGAAGATAACACCATGATTCAGACAGAAAGCCGGCTCGAAGTGGCCGATAACACTGGTGCGCGCGAAGTGCTGTGCATCAAGGTACTGGGTGGGTCCAAGCGCCGCTACGCGAGCGTGGGCGACATCATCAAGGTTACCGTGAAAGACGCAGCTCCCCGTGGCCGCGTGAAGAAGGGCGACATCTACAACGCCGTTGTCGTGCGTACCGCCAAGGGCGTGCGCCGCGCGGACGGTTCGCTCGTCAAGTTCGACGGCAATGCTGCTGTCCTGCTGAACAACAAGCTCGAGCCGATCGGCACCCGTATCTTCGGGCCGGTAACTCGTGAACTCCGTACCGAGCGCTTCATGAAGATCGTGTCGCTCGCTCCGGAAGTGCTGTAAGGAGCCGCCATGAACAAGATTCGCAAAGGCGACGAAGTCATCGTGCTGACCGGTAAGGATAAGGGCAAGCGCGGTGTCGTCCAGGCAGTGCAAGGCGACAAGCTCGTGGTTGACGGTGTGAACGTTGCGAAGAAGCACGCTCGCCCGAACCCGATGCTGGGTACCACCGGTGGCGTGGTCGACAAGCTGATGCCGCTGCATATTTCCAACGTTGCGCTCGTGGATGCCAATGGCAAGCCGTCGCGTGTCGGTATCAAGGTCGAAGACGGCAAGCGTGTGCGCGTGCTGAAGACGACCGGTGCCGTCCTGGCCGCTTGATTCTGGGCACAGATAGGAGTTGAGCATGACAGCACGTCTGCAAGAGTTTTACAAAGAACAAGTTGTGCCGGCGCTGATGAAGCAGTTCGGCTACAAGTCGGTCATGGAAGTGCCGCGTTTCACCAAGATCACCCTGAACATGGGTCTGGGTGAGGCCATCAATGACAAGAAGGTCATTGAACTGGCCGTTGGCGACCTGACCAAGATCGCGGGTCAGAAGCCCGTGGTGACGAAGGCCAAGAAGGCCATCGCCGGCTTCAAGATCCGTCAGGGCTACCCCATCGGTGCGATGGTGACCCTGCGCGGTGAGCGCATGTTCGAATTCCTCGATCGTTTCGTGACCGTGGCCCTGCCGCGCGTGCGTGACTTCCGTGGTGTGTCGGGCCGTTCGTTCGACGGTCGTGGCAACTACAACATCGGTGTGAAAGAGCAGATCATTTTCCCCGAAATCGAGTACGACAAGATTGACGCACTGCGTGGTCTGAATATCAGCATCACGACGACGGCTAAGAACGACGAGGAAGCCAAGGCTCTCCTGAATGCGTTCAAGTTCCCGTTCCGTAATTAAGGGGTAACCGTGGCTAAATTGGCTCTGATTGAACGTGAGAAGAAGCGCGCAAAGCTCGTGGCGAAGTACGCCGACAAGCGCGCAAACCTCAAGGCCATTATCGACGACCAAGAGAAGTCGGAAGAAGAGCGTTATCTGGCGCGTCTCGAGCTGCAAAAGCTCCCGCGCAACGCTAACCCGACTCGCCAGCGTAACCGCTGCGCGATCACCGGTCGTCCCCGCGGTACCTTCCGCAAGTTTGGCCTGGCGCGTAACAAGATCCGCGAGATCGCCTTCAAGGGCGAAATTCCGGGTCTGACGAAAGCCAGCTGGTAATTACGCACAGGCTACAGGAGAAACAGTATGAGCATGAGCGATCCTATCGCCGATATGCTGACGCGCATCCGCAACGCTCAAGGCGTGCAGAAAGCGTCGGTGGCCATGCCCTCGTCGAAGCTGAAGGTTGCGATCGCCAAGGTCCTCAAGGACGAAGGCTATATCGACGACTACTCGGTGGCGGAAGATGGCGGCAAGGCGCAATTGACCATTGGTCTGAAGTACTACGCCGGTCGTCCGGTTATCGAACGCATTGAACGCGTCTCGAAGCCCGGCCTGCGCGTGTACAAGGGCCGCAGCGACATCCCCCAAGTGATGAACGGCCTGGGTGTGGCGATCATTTCGACCCCGCAGGGTCTGATGACCGACCGCAAGGCACGTGCCACTGGCGTGGGCGGTGAAGTTCTCTGCTACGTCGCGTAAGGAGCAAACATGTCCCGTGTAGGTAAGGCTCCCATCGCGCTGCCGAAAGGCGCTGAAGTGAACGTGGCGGCTGGCGTGCTCTCCGTGAAGGGCCCGCTGGGTACGCTGTCCCAGCCGATTCACAGCCTGGTGAAGGTCAACGTTGCCGAAGGCAACCTGACGTTCGAACCGGCCGACGAATCGCGTGAAGCTAACGCCCTGCAAGGCACCATGCGCGCCCTGGCGGCAAACATGGTCAAGGGTGTGACCACCGGTTTCGAGCGCAAGCTGAACCTGGTTGGCGTGGGTTACCGCGCTCAACTGCAAGGCTCCGCGCTGAAGCTCCAGCTTGGTTTCTCGCACGATGTGATTCACGAAATGCCGGAAGGCGTAAAGGCTGAAACGCCGACGCAGACCGAGATCGTGATCAAGGGTGCTGACAAGCAGAAAGTCGGTCAGGTTGCCGCGGAAGTTCGCGCATACCGTCCGCCTGAGCCCTACAAGGGCAAGGGTGTTCGTTATGCCAACGAGCGCGTCATCCTGAAGGAAACCAAGAAGAAGTAAGGGGTCCAATGATGAACAAGAAAGACGCTCGTTTGCGCCGTGCACGTCAGACCCGCGCCAAGATCGCGGAACTGAAGATCAATCGTCTGACCGTGTTCCGTACGAATTCGCATATTTACGCTCAGGTGTACTCGCCGTGCGGCACGCAAGTGCTGGCTTCGGCTTCGACCGCCGAGGCAGAAGTGCGCAAGGAACTGACTGGCAGCGGTGCTACCGTTGCCGCCGCCACCCTGGTGGGCAAGCGCGTTGCCGAGAAGGCAAAGGCTGCTGGCGTGGAAACCGTTGCGTTCGATCGCGGCGGCTTCCGCTTCCACGGTCGCGTGAAGGCCCTGGCTGATGCCGCGCGTGAAGCCGGCCTCAAGTTCTAAGCGCTCAGAGAGAGATACGTCATGGCAAAGATGCAAGCAAAAGTCCAACAGGACGAACGCGACGACGGCCTCCGCGAGAAGATGATTTCGGTCAACCGTGTCACCAAGGTGGTGAAGGGTGGTCGTATCCTCGGTTTCGCTGCGCTGACCGTGGTTGGTGACGGCGATGGCCGCATCGGCATGGGCAAGGGCAAGGCCAAGGAAGTTCCGGTAGCCGTGCAGAAGGCAATGGACGAAGCCCGTCGCAAGATGGTCAAGGTCTCGCTGAAGAACGGCACGCTGCAGCACGAAGTCGTTGGCAAGCACGGCGCCGCAAAGGTGCTGATGATGCCCGCCAAGGAAGGTACCGGTGTTATCGCTGGTGGTCCGATGCGCGCGATCTTCGAAGTAATGGGTGTGACGAACGTTGTGACCAAGTCGCACGGTTCGACGAACCCTTACAACATGGTTCGCGCCACCCTCGATGGTCTGCAAAAGATGAGCACGCCGGGCGAAATCGCCGCCAAGCGTGGCAAGTCGGTTGAAGACATCCTCGGCTAAGGTGAACGAAATGTCGCAGAAAACCGTAAAAGTGCAACTCGTGCGCAGCCTCATCGGCACGCGCGAGGATCATCGCGCCACCGTACGTGGCCTGGGCCTGCGTCGCCTGAACTCCGTTTCGGAGCTGCAGGACACGCCCGCCGTGCGCGGCATGATCAACAAGGTCTCGTACCTGGTGAAGGTTCTGGCCTGATCAGGACTCGGAGAGCAACATGCAACTTAACAACCTGAAACCGGCTGACGGTTCGAAGCACGCCAAGCGTCGCGTCGGCCGCGGTATCGGCTCCGGCCTGGGCAAGACGGCTGGTCGCGGTCACAAAGGTCAGAAGTCGCGTTCGGGCGGCTTCCATAAGGTTGGCTTCGAAGGCGGTCAAATGCCGCTGTATCGTCGTCTGCCGAAGCGTGGTTTTACCTCGCTGACCAAGGCCTTCAACGCCGAAGTGACCCTGCGTGACATCGAACGCCTGGAAGCTGCTGAAGTGGACCTGCTGGTCCTGAAGCAAGCTGGCCTGGTGGGCGAACTGGTCAAGAACGCAAAGGTCATCAAGGCCGGCGAGCTGACGCGCAAGGTAACGATCAAGGGTCTGGGTGCCACCGCTGGTGCCAAGGCTGCGATCGAAGCCGCGGGCGGCCAAGTCGAAGCGTAATTTACGCATAGCATTCGCAGCATAGGCGAAGTCACAGTCGGAGCATCGTTTGGCCACGGCGAAACCCAATGCAAGCTCGCAGGCCAGGAACACAGCTAAGTACGGCGATCTCAAGCGTCGGCTGATGTTCCTGGTGCTGGCTCTGATCGTCTACCGCATCGGTGCACATATTCCGGTGCCGGGGATTGATCCGGACCAGCTTGCGAAGCTTTTCCAGAGTCAGTCGGGTGGCATCCTCGGGATGTTCAACCTGTTTTCGGGCGGTGCGCTGTCGCGCTTTACCGTCTTCGCGCTCGGCATCATGCCGTACATCTCGGCGTCGATCATCATGCAATTGCTGACGATCGTGTTGCCGCAGCTGGAAGCGCTGAAGAAGGAAGGGCAGGCGGGGCAACGCAAGATCACGCAGTACACGCGTTACGGTACGGTGATCCTCGCTACGTTCCAGGCGCTGTCCATCGCGGTAGCGCTGGAGTCTCAGCCGGGTCTGGTCATCGATTCGGGGCTGATGTTCCGGGCGACGGCCGTGATCACGTTGGTGACCGGTACGATGTTCCTGATGTGGCTGGGTGAGCAGATCACCGAGCGAGGTCTGGGCAACGGTATCTCGATCATCATCTTCGGCGGTATCGCGGCGGGGCTTCCCAATGCGATCGGCGGGCTGTTCGAACTGGTTCGTACGGGGTCGATGAGCATCATCGCGGCAATCTTCATCGTCGCGATCGTGATCGGTGTGACGTTCGCTGTGGTCTTCGTGGAGCGCGGCCAGCGAAAGATTCTGGTGAACTATGCCAAGCGTCAGGTCGGCAACAAGGTGTACGGCGGTCAGTCGTCGCACCTGCCGCTGAAGCTGAACATGGCAGGGGTGATTCCGCCGATCTTTGCATCGTCGATCATTCTGTTCCCGGCGACGATTGCAGGCTGGTTCACGTCGGACTCGACGGGGTCGGTGGGGCGGGTCATCAAAGACCTCGCCGCAACGCTGTCTCCCGGCCAGCCGGTGTATATCCTGCTGTATGCGACTGCGATTGTTTTCTTCTGCTTCTTCTACACGGCTCTTGTGTACAACAGCCGGGAAGTGGCAGATAACCTGAAGAAAAGTGGAGCCTTCATTCCGGGCATCCGTCCGGGCGAGCAAACGACGCGCTATATCGACAAGATCTTGGTGCGCCTGACGCTGGCTGGTGCGATTTACATCACACTGGTCTGCCTGTTGCCGGAATTCCTGGTGCTGCGCTGGAACGTTCCGTTCTACTTTGGCGGAACCTCGCTGCTGATCATCGTGGTCGTCACGATGGACTTCATGACGCAGGTGCAGTCCTATGTCATGTCGCAGCAGTACGAGTCGCTGCTGAAGAAGGCGAATTTCAAGGGTAACCTGACCTTGCGCTGACAAAGCCGAGGTTGGTGGATTGCACCAGGTATGGCAAAAGACGACGTCATCCAGATGCAAGGGGAGGTCCTGGAAAATCTCCCCAACGCGACGTTCCGCGTCAAGCTTGAGAATGGCCACGTAGTACTCGGACATATCTCCGGCAAGATGCGAATGAACTACATCCGGATTCTTCCGGGTGACAAGGTGACGGTTGAGCTGACTCCATATGATCTGTCACGCGCACGGATCGTCTTCCGGACGAAGTGAAGCGAACAGGAATTGAAGGAAGAGGAAAATCATGAAAGTGCTGGCTTCTGTGAAGCGCATTTGCCGCAACTGCAAAATCATCAAGCGCAACGGTGTCGTGCGCGTGATCTGCTCGTCGGATCCCCGCCACAAGCAACGCCAAGGCTAATCGGAAAGAGGATTGACGAATGGCACGTATCGCAGGGGTTAACATCCCGAACCACAAGCACACCGAAATCGGTCTGACGGCCATTTATGGTGTCGGCCGCTCGCGCGCCCGCAAGATTTGCGAGGCTACCGGTGTACCGTTTGACAAGAAGGTCAAGGATCTGACCGACGCCGACCTGGAAAAGCTTCGTGACGAAGTGGGCAAGGTCACGGTCGAGGGTGACCTGCGTCGTGAAACCACGATGAACATCAAGCGTCTGATGGACCTTGGTTGCTATCGTGGCATGCGTCACCGCAAGGGTCTGCCGATGCGCGGTCAGCGTACCCGCACCAATGCACGCACTCGCAAGGGTCCGCGCAAGGCCGGCGTGGCACTGAAGAAGTAAAGCCGAAGGCATAGGAAGAATCGAATGGCAAAAGGTCCGAATAACGCCGCTCAGCGCGCGCGTAAGAAGGTCAAGAAGAACGTTGCCGACGGCATCGCACACGTCCACGCTTCGTTCAACAACACCATCATCACGATCACCGATCGCCAGGGTAACGCCCTGTCGTGGGCAACTGCCGGTGGCCAAGGCTTCAAGGGTTCGCGTAAATCGACCCCGTTCGCAGCCCAGGTCGCAGCAGAAAATGCCGGTCGCGTGGCGCAAGACCAGGGTATCAAGAACCTGGAAGTGCGCATCAAGGGCCCGGGTCCGGGTCGCGAATCGGCTGTCCGCGCGCTGAACGCGCTCGGCATCAAGATCGCTATCATCGAAGACGTGACGCCAGTGCCGCACAATGGCTGCCGTCCGCCGAAGCGCCGCCGTATCTAAGCGTCGAGGCTAACCGGAGGTGAGGTTGGGGGCTTTCCCCCAAACTCCGGTACTGTGGTAGTATCCCGCGTTGACCTGCTGCAAGTTCATTGCGGCAGGTTTTCGTTTTGCGCTCGCACACCGAAAGCGTAGCTTTCATGCGGGCGATATTGTCATGCTTTTGCGTTGCCTCCGCTTGCCTTGGTGCTGGCGGATGAAGAACCATAAGCCCACCGTCTGTCACACAGGTGACGGACTCGCGGCGCGTCCTGATGGCGTCGCGATCGATCAAAGGAAGATAAAGTGGCACGTTATACCGGCCCGAAGGCCAAACTTTCCCGCCGCGAAGGCACTGACCTGTTCCTGAAGAGCGCACGCCGCTCGCTGGCTGACAAGTGCAAGCTGGACAGCAAGCCGGGCCAGCATGGCCGCACGTCGGGCGCCCGTACGTCGGACTATGGCAACCAACTGCGCGAAAAGCAGAAGGTCAAGCGCATCTATGGTGTGCTCGAGCGCCAGTTCCGCCGCTACTTTGCCGAAGCGGATCGCCGCAAGGGCAATACGGGTGAGAACCTGCTGCAACTGCTGGAATCGCGTCTGGACAACGTCGTGTATCGCATGGGCTTCGGCTCGACCCGCGCTGAAGCGCGTCAGCTGGTGTCGCACAAGGCGATTCTGGTGAACGGTCAGACCCTGAATGTCCCGTCGGCCCAGATCAAGTCGGGCGATGTCGTGACGATCCGCGAACAATCGAAGAAGCAAGTCCGCATCGCCGAGTCGCTGTCGCTGGCCGAGCAATCGGGCTTCCCGACCTGGGTGAATGTCGATTCGAAGAAGTTCGAAGGCACGTTCAAGCAAGTCCCGGATCGCGCCGATATCTCTGGCGATATCAACGAAAGCCTGATCGTCGAACTGTATTCGCGTTAATCGCGGACCGGTACTCGCACGGTTTAGCGCTTGCCTTTCGTACAAGGCTTCGCTTTCAGCCCGACGCGCTCTGTGGCGCGTCGGGCTTATTGCCCATCATGCGATGGGCTTTTTCAGGTTCCAAACGTCAGCCTTATCGGTGTAACGAGCCGAGGGTATTGAAAAGGACAACCTAATGCAAACAGCACTCCTCAAACCTAAAATCATCGCCGTCGAACCGCTGGGCGACCACCACGCCAAAGTCGTGATGGAGCCGTTTGAGCGCGGTTATGGGCATACGCTTGGTAACGCCCTGCGTCGCGTCCTGCTGTCGTCGATGGTCGGCTATGCCCCGACTGAGGTCACGATCGCTGGGGTGGTCCACGAGTACTCCACTATTGATGGCGTGCAGGAAGACGTTGTCAATCTGCTCCTCAATCTGAAGGGCGTGGTATTCAAGCTCCACAACCGCGACGAAGTCACGGTCTCGCTGCGCAAGGACGGTGAAGGCATTGTTACGGCAGCCGACATCGAGCTGCCGCACGACGTCGAAATCATCAACCCGGGTCATGTCATTGCCCACCTGTCCGCAGGCGGGAAGCTGGACATGCAGATCAAGGTCGAGCAAGGCCGCGGCTATGTGCCGGGCAACGTGCGCAAGTTCGGTGACGAATCCGGCAAGGTTATTGGCCGCATCGTCCTGGACGCATCGTTTTCGCCGGTTCGCCGTGTGTCGTACGCCGTGGAATCGGCGCGTGTGGAACAGCGTACCGACCTGGACAAGCTCGTGATGAACATCGAAACCGACGGCGTCATCTCGCCGGAGGAAGCGATTCGTCAATCGGCACGTATCCTGGTCGACCAACTGTCGGTGTTTGCCGCGCTGGAAGGCACGGAATCGGCTGCCGAGGCTGCTTCGAGCCGCGCACCGCAGATCGATCCGATCCTGCTGCGCCCGGTGGACGATCTCGAGCTGACGGTGCGCTCGGCCAACTGCCTGAAGGCCGAAAACATCTACTACATCGGCGACCTGATCCAACGTACCGAGAACGAACTGCTCAAGACCCCGAACCTGGGTCGCAAGTCGCTCAACGAGATCAAGGAAGTCCTGGCTTCGCGTGGTCTGACGCTCGGCATGAAGCTCGAGAACTGGCCGCCCGCAGGTCTGGAGAAGTAATTGACGGTGCGGAACGGCCGCGAGGCGGTTCCGCATGTCATTCGCGTCCCGTGCAATGTCGTACGGGGCTTGGAAGCACTACCGGCCCGCGCCGTAGCTGCGTTGTGCATGCGGCGGCGATAGAAGAGCTGGTCAAACACTGTAATCGAAAGGAATCATCATGCGTCACCGTCATGGTTTGCGGAAACTGAACCGCACCTCGTCGCACCGTCTCGCGATGCTGCGCAACATGTCCAACTCGCTGTTCCAGCACGAGCTGATCAAGACCACGCTGCCGAAGGCCAAGGAACTGCGCAAGGTTGTCGAGCCGCTCATCACGCTGGCCAAGAAGGATACCGTTGCAAACCGCCGTCTGGCATTTGCCCGTCTGCGCGACCGCGACATGGTCACGAAGCTGTTCAACGAACTGGGCCCGCGTTACAACGCTCGCCCGGGCGGCTACACCCGTATCCTGAAGTTCGGCTTCCGTCAGGGCGACAATGCGCCGATGGCACTGGTCGAGCTGGTGGATCGTCCGGAAATCACGGAAGCTCCGGCTGACGAAGCCGCAGAGTAAGTGAACGCCGCAGCCCGTCGCTGACGGGTTATCGGACACCGCACTACAATCGAGCCAGGCAATTGCCTGGCTCGATTGTTTTGTGCGCACCACACGACCCACTCGTCATGAAAGATTCAGAATCTGCTCATGTTGCATCGGCTGCGGCCCTTTCAGAATCGGTCTGGATGGCGATGACCAACCTGCCCGATGAAGCCTCTGCGGCGCGGGTAGCGCGCGCCGTGCTCGAGGCTCGCGTGGCGGCGTGCGTGAACCGGCTGGCGCCCTGCCAGTCCCAATACTGGTGGCAGGGCAAGCTGGAACAGGCGCAGGAGTATCCGCTGCTGATCAAGACGACGGCAGGCCAATACGAGGCGCTTGAAGCCGTCATCAGCGCCGTGCATCCATACGACGTGCCAGAGGTCGTCGCGTGGCCGCTGGCGGCTGGCTTGCCAGCCTATCTGGGCTGGGTCCGGGGCGAGGCCGCCGGCAATGCGGCAGTGCCTCCTACAAACTGAACGGAATGATTCATGGGAATGTCGGGTAACTGGGTCGATGCAGACATGCCGAAGGCTGCGACGTCATTCTTCGCATGGCGAAGCCTGCGTCATATCGTCGCACCATCGGCTGCGTTGCTGATCGCGATATTGGCGATGCTGGTCTGCCTGTTCGCATGGAGCCCGGCACACGCAGCGAGCGAGGATGATTTCCTGCCACCCGATCAGGCATTCCGTTTTTCAGCGAAGCCGCTCGATACGAATACCGTCGAGATCCGTTTCGACGTCGCCGATGGCTACTACCTGTATCGGGAGCGCTTCGCGTTTGCCGCAAAGCCACAGGATGTCAGGCTCGGCATACCGGAATTGCCGCAGGGAAAGGTCCATTTCGACGAGACGTTCGGCAAGGACATGGAAACCTACCGCGGCACCGTGGTGATCAAGGTGCCTGTGCAGCAGATTCCCGCCGACGGGCAATGGAGCCTGGTCGTGACGTCGCAAGGCTGTGCCGACAAGGGCTTGTGCTATCCGCCGATGGAAAGCGTCTACAAGGTTGGCGGCTCGGTACTTGGCAAGCTGTTTGGTGATCGCAGTGCGGCGCCTCAGTCCAACCCCGGCGAGTCCAGCGCAGACGCCGCAGTTGGCTCTGCCGTCCCGCCGGATGTACCCGGATCAGCGGCGGCACCGGTGAGGCGCAACCTGACGGCTGACGACGGTGACCGTATTGCCGGAGCACTGGCTACACGCAACCTTGCCTTGATCGCCGGCCTGTTCTTCGGCCTTGGCCTATTGCTGACCTTTACGCCCTGTGTGTTGCCGATGGTGCCAATCCTGTCGTCGATCGTCGTCGGGGAACATGTGACGCGTGGCCGGGCCTTCGTCGTTTCGCTGGCGTATGTGCTCGGCATGGCCGTCGTCTATACGGCGGTGGGCGTGGCGGCAGGGCTGGCGGGTGAAGGACTGTCAGCCGCGCTGCAGACACCCTGGATACTGGGCGCATTTGCCTTGCTGATGGTCGCGCTGTCGCTGTCGATGTTTGGCCTCTACGAATTGCAGTTGCCGCAACGCTGGCAGAGTGGGCTTACAGCCAGTTCGAACCGGCGCCAGAGCGGACAGATCGCCGGCGCAGCGGCAATGGGCGCTATCTCCGCGTTGATAGTCGGACCTTGCGTCACCGCGCCGCTGGCCGGTGCGCTGGCCTACATCGCACAAACGGGGGACGCGTTGACTGGCGGTGCCGCACTGCTGGCCATGGCCCTTGGTATGGGTGTGCCGTTGATCCTCGTAGGCGTGGGTGCGGGCAATCTGCTGCCACGCGCAGGGAGGTGGATGGAGGCGACCAAGCGCTTCTTCGGATTCATGCTGCTGGGTCTGGCGATCTGGATGGTGACGCCGGTACTTCCGTCGTGGATCGTAATGCTCGCGTGGGCCGCGTTGTTGATCGTGGCGTCTGTATATCTCGGTGCGTTCGATGCGCTGGCGCCGGACGCGCGCGGCGTACTGCGGCTGGGCAAAGGGCTTGGTCTCGTTGCTGCACTGGCCGGTGCGATCCAGGTTGTGGGTGTAGCGTCAGGTGGGCGCGATCCGCTGCAGCCGCTCTCGCATATCGGCGCAGTGACGGGAGCGGTGGGTAGTCGACCGTCCAAAGATGAAGTGCGCTTCGAGCGCGTGCGTAGCGTAGCGGAGCTCGATGCCCGCGTGGCACAGGCTGCAATTGCGGGTCGACCAGTGTTGCTGGATTTCTATGCGGACTGGTGTGTCAGTTGCAAGGAAATGGAGAAACTGACGTTCCCCGATCCCAAGGTGCGAGCCCGACTGGCGAACGTCGTGTTGTTGCAGGCCGATGTGACTGCAAACAACGCCGATGACAAGGCGCTGCTGAAGCGCTTTGGTCTGTTTGGGCCACCGGGCATCATCCTGTTCGGTGCGGATGGCCGGGAGCGACCCGTTCGGGTGATTGGCTACCAGTCGGCGAATCGCTTCCTCGATAGTCTTGAGCGCGCCCTCGGCAAAGCGCCGCAGACCTGAGCCTGAGCTCGGGCTATCGCTCCAGCCAGCGGTTGAGTGCCCAGATCCCGCCAATTGTGGCAACCACGCCGCCCATCAGTCCGATGGTCCACCAGAAGCCATTGGTTTCCTGCAGCCATGGCATTCGCGCGAAGTTCATTCCGAAAATGCCGGTAATCAGCGTCAGTGGCATGAACAGGGCCGTGATGACGGTGAGTGCGCGCATCGTCCGGTTGGTGCGGTGCGCCACGGCGGAGAAGTGAATCTGCACGGCCGATTCGATGGAGTCTTCAAGCCGACGTGCGTGGGCGAGTACACGCAGAATGTGCTCCATCAGATCGGTCAGACGGACGAGCAGCACTTCATCGCGACTGGCCGTTGTGGCGTTCTCACCATCCTCGGTGCTGTAGCGATTGTCCAGCAGGCTGTCGCGAAACTCCTGTAGCGCATCGCGTTGCTCCTCGCTCAGGTGCTCAAGCCGGCGTAGCTGGATGCGGGCGTCGAGCAACCCTTCCCAACTGGAGAAGCTCCGGCGCGTGCTGAGCAGCGCGCGCTGCCAGCGATCGAGTTGGCGGGTCAGTGGCGCCCGCAGATCCAGGTAACGATCGACCATGGCATTGAGCAGCCGCAGCATCAAGTCTTCAGGCCGCGTAGGCGGGCGCACGCCATGCACCAGCGCACTGATACCGTTGGCACGCGGTGCGGCGATGCGTGGCGCACCGCAGGTATCGAGCAGCCGTTGCCGGACCTGATCGACCGTACGCGACGGCGACGGCCGTACGGTCACCAGCACGGTGTCGAATACGAAGAAAGTGATTGGCTGGGTGTCGATCCTCGCCAGCGCGGGCAGGAAGCCGGGTGCGTACTTGCGAGCTGCCTTCTGAGGCGCCGGCATTGGCGTTACCGGTGTTCCTGACGGCTCGACCGCGGTGGGCGTGGCGCCCGAAGATGCCTGCGCGGCGGCATCGCCTGCATGCTCCGCTTCCTCTTCCGCAAACTGCCGACTGGTTTCAAACGTCAGCTTGCGGAAGATGACCATGTCGTACGCATTGGTCGTATCGAAGAATGACGGATGCGCCGGATTGGTGGCGTCGGAGAGGTGCAGGTCGAGGATCGGTGCACCTGTCAGCGCCACAAGGTTGTCACGCCACGCCGCAGGCGCAGCAGTGACTTCTTCCGTGGCGAAATCCGCCCAGACAAAGCGCGCGGCCGCATTGTCAGCCAGGAAGTCACGCGCCGCGTCCAGCGTGGCCAGCGGATGCACCTGGCTGGCCGAGAACCCAAGTAGTTGCATGCAGGCGATATCGGGGCCGGAGCCTCAGGCCGTCAACAGACGCGCCGCATCGCGGGCGAAATAGGTGAGGATGCCATCGGCACCGGCTCGGCGGAATGCGAGCAGCGACTCCATCATGACCTTGTCGTGATCGAGCCAGCCGTTCTGCGCAGCGGCTTTCAGCATCGCGTATTCGCCGCTGACCTGATAGACATAGGTCGGATAGCTGAACTCGTCCTTCACACGGCGGACGATATCGAGATACGGCATGCCCGGCTTCACCATCACCATGTCCGCACCTTCCATGATGTCCTGGGCCACTTCGCGCAGGGCTTCATCGGTGTTGGCCGGGTCCATCTGGTAAGTCATCTTGTTGCCCTTGCCCAGATTGGCGGCCGAGCCTACCGCATCGCGGAACGGGCCGTAGAACGCGGAGGCATACTTGGCCGAATACGCCATGATGCGCGTATGGATGTGGCCCGCCTCCTCGAGCGCGGTACGGACTGCGCCGATGCGGCCGTCCATCATGTCGGACGGTGCCACGATGTCCACGCCGGCTTCGGCCTGGACCAGTGCCTGTTTCACGAGAAGCTCGACGGTGATGTCGTTGATCACGTAGCCGTTCTCGTCGAGCACGCCGTCCTGGCCGTGGCTCGTGTACGGGTCGAGCGCCACATCGGTCAGCACGCCCAGTTCGGGGAAACGATCCTTTAGCGCGCGCACGGCGCGGGGCACCAGGCCGTCGGCGTTGGTGGCCTCGATGCCGTCCGGCGTCTTCACGGACGGATCGATGACGGGGAACAAGGCGATCACGGGGATGCCGAGCTTGACGCAATCTTCGGCCACGGGCAGCAGCAGGTCCACCGAGACGCGCTCGACACCGGGCATCGACGCCACCGCTTCGCGCTTGTTCTGGCCTTCCAGGATGAACACCGGATAGATCAGATTGTCAGGCGACAGGCGGTTTTCTCGCATCATCCGGCGCGAAAAATCGTCGCGGCGCATGCGGCGCGGGCGGTACTCGGGGAAAGTGGACATGGCTGAATCTAGGGGAGTGAGTCGGGGGACAAATGCGCGACGCAAGTCACCAGAACCTCTCGCGGCCGGTGACCCGGAAACAGCGTCGAAAGAAAAAAGAACTTTTGTGCCTGCCCGCTATCATACTCGCGGACACCTTGTGTTGCTTCGCGCAGCGCGGTGTCCCCCGCTACTCCTCCCTGAGCGGGTACCCGCCCTGAACCGGTGGGAAAGTTTGTCCCCGTTGCTTGCAACGGGGCTTTTTTTTGTCCGGCCAATGCGGGGATGGCTGCGGGAATATGCGCGAGGGAATCAGGGTTGCGGCGTGACCGTGCCCTGCTCGGGCGGCTGGGCTTCCGGTAGCGCCAGCCATCCGGCTACTACGCGCTGGGCTTCCTCGATACCGCGCCTTTTAAGGCTGGAGAACAACTGCGCAGTCAGAGGCGGCGGGTTGTCCATCTGCTGGGAATAGTTCGCCAGGATGCGCCGCGTTTCCCGAAGCGCATTGGTGTTGTCGTTTTGCGTCAACTTGTCGGCCTTGGTCAACAGCACGTGGATCGGCTTGCCCGTGGGCAGGAACCACTCGACCATCTGGCAATCGAGGTCCGTGAAAGGGCGTCGCGCGTCCATCATCAGGATCAGGCCCATCAGTTGCTGTCGCGTCTGGACATAGTCCGACAGCAGTCCCTGCCAGTGGAACTTGGCACTCCCCGACACCTGCGCATAGCCATAGCCGGGCAGGTCCACGAGGAAGGCAAGCGGATCGGTGGCCTTGACCGGTGCCACCGTGAAATAGTTGATGTGCTGTGTGCGGCCAGGCGTGCGCGACGAGAAAGCCAGGCGCTTCTGGTTGCACAGCGTGTTGATGGCCGTCGATTTGCCGGCATTGGAGCGGCCGGCAAACGCCACCTCGGGCACTGCCGTGGCGGGCAGGTCGCGCAGATGGTTGACGGTATCGAAGAAGCGGGCCTGATGAAGAAGGGACATGCGCGAATGCGGTAAGGAGGGCGAAAAGCCGGACTTGGCAAGCTGCCAGTGCAGACGTCGCCACAGAGAATGACCTAAGTCAATCCGGAAAGCGATTTATTGTACAATAACCCGGTTTACGGTCTCCTGAGCAGGTGGCGTGTGGCATTCTTGCCGGATGTCATCGGCAATGCTTTAAATCGATCGCTTGAGCTTGAAGTTGTTCGCGATCAATTCAAAGGCTTGCGCATACGCGGTACCAGGCTCTCTGTTTTTTCTGCTCACATAGGCGCTTCCTCACCGCCAGGCAGGACAAAGGCAGGGGTCAGGAAAGGGACGACCGGCGGCATGCATTACGGTGTTCATAACAAATCTGACAAGGTGTACTAATGAACCGCATTGCGAAACTTTTGGGTGTCATGGCGCTGGCTGTTCCGCTTGGCGCAATGACTGGGCTGGCAACTGCCGCAGAGCAGGCCGCCACCACGAAAGCTGATCCCGCCAAGGGCGAAACGCTTTACACACAGGGCGTCCCTGATCGCAATGTTCCCGCCTGCTTCTCCTGCCACGGCGCCGCTGGCAACAGCAGCGCCGCAGTCAATCCCAAGCTGGCTGGCCAGCAGGCCGACTATACACACAAGCAGCTTGTCGATTTCAAGGCCAAATCGCGGGACAACCCGATCATGTCGCTCTACGCTGGCGCGCTGTCGGATCAGGACATGCGTGATATTGGCGCCTACCTGGCCAAGCAGCCACTGAAGCCTGCCACGGCCAAGAACAAGGATACGATCGAACAGGGCCAGAAAATCTACCGTGCGGGTATTGCCGCGAAGGGTATCCCGGCTTGTGCCGGCTGCCACGGACCGACCGGCGCCGGGATTCCGGCGCAGTATCCCCGTATCGGAGGCCAGTATTCCGAGTACACCGAAGCACAACTGGTGGCATTCCGCCAGGGCACCCGCAAGAACAATTCGGTCATGACCACGATTGCCGCCAGGATGTCGGATGCCGAGATCAAGGCGGTGGCGGATTACGTCGCCGGCGTCCGTTAAGTCGTATCGCGCGCGATCCGGTATATCCCGTAGTGGGATGAACCGGAGACGCGGGCAACAATCGAAGAGGGTGGCCTGCTTGCCGAAGCATGTCCACCCTTTTTCATTTTTTGCGCCGCACCGTGGCGTCACACCGGCGCGAGAGACTCGCGCCACATGGATTTCAGGCGTTTCCGCACATGTCGAACCCTTCCACTTCAGGGCTGCACCTGAAGACCTCCCACCGCGTCCTGCGCGATACCGTCGAGTTGCTGTCCTCGATGCGGTTCGCCATCACGCTGCTGACGGTGATTGCCATCGCCAGCGTGATCGGCACGGTGCTCAAGCAGAACGAGCCGTATCCGAATTACGTCAACCAGTTCGGACCGTTCTGGGCTGATCTCTTTCACACGCTGTCGTTGCAGAAGGTGTACGGCTCGTGGTGGTTCCTGTTGATCCTGGCCTTCCTGGTGATTTCCACATCGCTGTGCATCTCCCGCAACGCCCCGAAGATGCTGGTCGAGATGCGTTCGTGGAAAGACCATGTGCGCGAGCGCAGTCTCCGTGCGTTCCATCATCGCGGGGAATATGATGCGCCGCGCGGTCGTGCGGAAGCGGTCGGCCGCGTGGCCGCACTGCTACGCAATCGGGGTTATCGCATCAAGCCGGTGGAGCATGAGGGTGCCACGCTGCTGGCGGCGAAGGCCGGGGCTGCGAACAAGCTTGGCTACATTCTTGCCCATACAGCCATCGTCGTGATCTGTATCGGCGGTTTGCTCGATGGGGATATGCTGATTCGCGCGCAGATGTTGTTTGGCGGCAAGTCGCCGATCAGTGGCAACGCCCTCATCAGCGAGATCGGGGCTCAGCATCGTTTGTCGACGAGCAACCCGGGATTCCGTGGCAGTGCGTTCGTGCCCGAGGGCGCTACCGTGTCGACGGCCATTCTCAATGTCGCGGACGGCGCGCTGGTGCAGGACCTGCCGTTCACGATCATGCTCAAGAAGTTTACGGTCGACTACTACTCGACCGGCATGCCCAAGCTGTTTGCGTCCGATGTCATTGTGACCGACCGTGCAACGGGCAAGCAGACCGAGGCGACGATCAAGGTTAACGAGCCGCTGACGATCGATGGCATTGCGATTTACCAGTCGAGCTTCGAGGATGGCGGCTCGCAATTGAATTTCGTGGGCTATCCGATGGCCGGTAGCAGCCATGCCACCTTCGCGCTTGGTGGCACGGTGGGCGGTAAGGTGCAGCTTGCCGGTACGGGTCCCGACGTCGACGGCCTGACCGTCGAGTTCAGCGATTTCCGCCAGATCAATGTCGAGACGGTTACCGATGGCTCGGGCAAGGCCGATGTGCGCGGTGTTGCGCGCAAGCCGCTCGGCACGCTGGATCAGCACCTGGGTTCGGCGGTGAACCTCGACAAGGACAAGAACCTGCGCAACGTCGGCCCCTCGGTCCAGTACAAGCTGCGTGATCGCAACGGTCAGGCGCGCGAGTTCAACAATTACATGCTGCCGGTGCAACTCGAAGGACAGACGGTATTCCTGGCTGGCATGCGCGAATCCCCTAGCGAGTCGTTCCGTTACCTGCGGATTCCCGCGGATGACCAGCGCAGCCTGAATGACTGGATGCGGTTGCGTGCGGCACTGCAGGACAAGGCGATGCGTGAACAGGCCGCACGCCGGTTTGCGGAAGCCTCGATGCCCGGGGCCGGCAAGGAAGCGCTGCGTGGCCAGCTTGCCGAAAGCGCCTTGCGTGCGATGGATCTGTTTGCCGGTGCCACGCGTCCTTCGCCGGACTCTCCGCCGGGCGGCTTCACGGCCATTGCGGCGTTCCTGGAGAAGTCCGTGCCGCAGGGCGAGCAGCAGAAGGCCGCCGATGTATTGCTGAAGATTCTGAATGGTTCGATGTGGGAATTGTGGCAACTGTCGCGTGAGCAGGCCAAGCAGCCGACGATCCCGAATGATGCGCAAAGTGCGGCATTCCTGCAGCAGTCCATTAACGCGTTGTCAGACAGCTTTTTCTATCTGGCACCGGTATTTTTGCAGCTTGATGACTTCAAGGAGGTCAAGGCAAGCGTGTTCCAGATGACCCGTGCGCCGGGCAAAAACATCGTGTATCTTGGCTGCCTGCTGTTGACGCTGGGCGTGTTCGCGATGTTCTACATTCGCGAGCGCCGGGTCTGGGTCTGGGTGCGCGACAGGCGCGAAGACGAGAGCGACGCGACAGGCAGTCACGTCATGATGGCGATGTCCACGCAGCGACGCACGCTCGACTTCGAGAAGGAGTTCACGGCACTGCGCGACGATATCGGACGCGCGGTAGGTGCCGGCGCCACGGTAGCGATGCCGTCCGCAGCACATCGATCCGAAGCATCAGCGCACGATGATCAACGCGGCGCGTCGCTATAGTAGAAAGTCAGCAGAGTCAGCAGATATAACAGGCGCGCAAGCGTCGCATAGCAGGAATGCCATGTCCTCCAATCTGAACCACGCCAATCCCGGGCTGCCCGCGCGACAGAACGTCGCAGCCCACGATATCCCTCCGGCCGATGCATCGTTCGATGCCGAATATCTGGAGCCGTCGTTCCTTCGCCGGCTGACTTGGGTTGACTGGGCCTTTGCGCTGCTGCTGGTCGCGGGTGCCGGCTTCGCGCTGGCGCAGTACGGACACTGGATGAACGTCTACGACAAGGCCGTGCTGATTGCGTCGGTGCCGACGTTCGCGCTGCTTGGCTGGCACTGGAAGGCGGTGCGGCCGTTGATGGTAGGCATCGCCGTACTGTCGCTGCTGGCGATCCAGATGTACCAGGGCAACCTGGCGCGTGCCGAAGAGGCATTTTTCCTGAAGTATCTGCTGTCGAGCCAGTCGGCCATCCTGTGGATGAGCGCGCTGGTGTTTCTCTCGACGGCGTTCTACTGGGTGTCGTTGATCACGCGATCCGAAACGGGCGCGAGCATCGGCAGCAAGCTCTGCTGGGCCGCCGTGGTCCTCGGTTTTACCGGTTTGATGGTGCGCTGGTACGAGTCGTATCTGATCGGCGCAGACATCGGTCACATTCCCATCTCGAACCTCTACGAGGTCTTCGTCCTCTTCACGCTGATCACGTCGCTGTTCTACCTTTACTACGAGCGTCGCTACGCCACGCGCGCGCTGGGCGCCTTCGTCATGCTGGTAGTGTCGGCAGCGGTGGCGTTCCTGCTTTGGTACACGGTGTCGCGCAATGCGCAGGAGATCCAGCCGCTGGTACCTGCGCTGCAAAGCTGGTGGATGAAGATCCACGTGCCGGCGAACTTCATTGGCTACGGCACGTTTGCACTGGCTGCAATGGTGGCGGTGGCCTACCTGCTCAAGCAGCGCGGCATCATGGCGGAGCGCCTGCCATCGCTCGAACTGCTCGACGACGTGATGTACAAGGCGATCGCCCTGGGCTTCGCGTTCTTCACGATTGCGACGATCCTGGGCGCACTGTGGGCGGCCGAAGCGTGGGGTGGCTACTGGAGTTGGGACCCCAAGGAAACCTGGGCGCTGATCGTGTGGCTGAACTATGCGGCATGGCTGCACATGCGCCTGATGAAGGGGCTGCGCGGCACCATGGCGGCGTGGTGGGCGTTGGTGGGCCTGTTGGTCACGACCTTTGCGTTCCTGGGCGTCAACATGTTCCTTTCGGGGTTGCATAGCTACGGCGAACTCTGAGACGCGCCGACGCTGGACCCGAGCTTGTCGATCGAAGAGCCCGTCCAATACGACGGGCTCTTTTTCGTTTGTCTTGTCGAGTAGCGCCCGCATCACAGGTGACATTTATTTGAACTCGACGGCGACAAACGCATCACATTCGGTGTTTACTGAGGGTGAACGGCACCGGTTGTCGGCGCCGACCGAGAAGGGAGACTTGAAGATGACTATTCGTCACAACGCCATGTCTGCATTGCGACCGGCTGCCTTGGCACTGGGTACGGCAGCGCTGCTGCTGGGCGGTTGCGCGAGCATGGGAATGGGAGGTGGAAACATGCCGCCGACCGTCAAGGTCGCCAACGGCGTACTGACCGATCCGCAGGGCCTGACGCTTTACACGTTTGACCGCGACACGGCGAGCAGTGGCAAGAGCGTCTGCAACGGCGCGTGTGCCACCAACTGGCCGCCGCTGTTGGCAGAGCCCGGCCGTACGGCATCGGGCGATTATTCGATCATCACGCGCGACGACGGCGCACGCCAGTATGCGTACAAGGGCAAGCCGCTCTATCGCTTTGCCAAGGACGCCAAGGCTGGCGATCGTGCAGGCGACAACCTGAACAACGTCTGGCACGTCGCAAAGCCCTGAGCGGGCACGGCGACCCGCCAGAAGGCCGCGCCGGCTCCCGGGTAGAAGGGGCGGGCGCGGCCTTTTGTCGCAATGTCGGGGGCGGCATCGCACGTTTGAGACCGTTTTCGTGTCCAATGCAGCATCGTCCAGAATAAATGCTGCCCATCATGCTGATTCCTTCCCCCAAATGGCTGCGCGGTGATGACATTGCCGCATCCGAGATCACGCCTCGGGAGACATATCTTTCGCGTCGGCAGTTGCTGGCGCTCGGCGGCGCTGGGATGGCGGGTACGTGGCTCTCGCGTTCAGCGTTTGCGCAAGGCGCGCCCGGCAAACTGGCGCGGCTGCCCGCCACGCCGAACAACGCCTATGTCGTGACCGAGAAGCGCACGCCCTACGAGGACGTCACCACCTACAACAACTTCTACGAGTTCGGCACGGACAAGTCCGATCCCGCCCGCAATGCCGGCACGCTGCGCCCGCGTCCGTGGCAGGTGGCAGTGGAAGGCTTGGTCAAGCATCCCAAGACCTACGACATCGACGAGCTACTGAAACTCGCGCCGATGGAGGAACGTGTCTACCGGCTGCGTTGCGTGGAAGGTTGGTCGATGGTGATCCCGTGGATCGGATATCCGCTGGCGGAACTGATCAAGCGCGTGGAGCCGCAGCCCGGCGCGAAATTCGTGCAGTTCATCACGCTGGCCGACAAGAAGCAGATGCCGGGCTTGGGTAGCAGTGTCCTCGATTGGCCGTACAGCGAAGGACTGCGCATGGACGAGGCGATGCATCCGCTGGCGCTGCTGACCTTCGGGCTGTATGGCGAGGTGCTGCCCAATCAGAACGGCGCACCCGTGCGGATGGTGCTGCCGTGGAAATACGGATTCAAGAGCGCAAAGTCGATCGTGAAGATTCGTTTCGTCGACAAGCAGCCGCCGACGAGTTGGAACCTTGCCGCCGCCAATGAGTATGGCTTTTATTCCAACGTGAACCCGGATGTCGATCATCCGCGCTGGAGCCAGGCCACGGAGCGTCGCATTGGTGAGGACAAAGGCGGTGGTGGTTTCTCCGCGCTGTTCGCGCCCAAGCGCAAGACGCTGCCGTTCAACGGCTATGGCGCGCAAGTGGCATCGCTCTATCAGGGCATGGATCTGAGGAAGAACTTCTGATGGATGGGCGCGGTCCGTCGGCTACCCCGACGCGTGCGGGCGAGGCGCGCGGGCTGGCGATGCCCACCCCAGCGCAACTGCGTGCCGTGAAGGTCGTGGTGTGGTTGCTGGCATTGTTACCGTTCGCGCGATTGATGTACCTGGGCGCGACCTCGCAGTTCGGCGCCAATCCATTGGAATTCGTGACGCGGTCCACTGGGACGTGGACGCTGGTGATGCTCTGCGTGACGCTGGCTGTCACTCCGCTACGCAGGCTGACCGGTTGGAACTGGTTGCTTCGGCTGCGTCGCATGCTGGGCCTGTTCACGTTCTTCTACGCGCTGCAGCACTTCCTGCTGTGGCTGGCCGTGGATCGAGGATTCGAACTGGCGGCCATTCTCAAGGACATCGGCAAACGCCCGTTTATCACGGTCGGGTTTGCGGCGTTCGTGCTGATGGTGCCGCTGGCTGCCACCTCGGCCAATGTTATGGTGCGATGGCTCGGCGGCAAGCGGTGGCAGAGCCTGCATCGGGCAATCTATGCCATCGCCGTGCTGGCGATCCTGCACTTCTGGTGGCACAAGGCCGGCAAGAACGATTTTGGTGAAGTGTCGATCTATGCTGCCGTGGTGTTTGTGCTGCTGGCAACACGGGTGTGGTGGCGGGGCAAGCGGGCATAGCGGCTTCTGCACGTCGTCGCGGAGTGCCATGAAAAAACGGCGACGTGCGGTAGTCGCAGCATCGCCGTTTTTGGCGTGCCGATGCAGGGCGCATCGGGATGTCTGAGGCGTCTTCAGTCTTTCAGGAGGCGCTCATTGGCGAACAGGTCCGCCGGCAGTTCGCGCTCGCGCACGAGGTGCACGGTGTTGCCATCGACCATGACTTCGGCGGCGCGGCCACGCGTGTTGTAGTTCGAGCTCATGACGAAGCCATACGCGCCAGCCGACATCACCGCCAGCAGATCGCCCGGCTGCACAGCCAGCGCGCGATCACGGCCCAGCCAGTCACCTGATTCGCACACGGGGCCGACCACATCGTAGGTGCTGGCGGCGTCGTCGCGCGGCGCCACGGGTTCGATGCGATGGAACGCCTCGTACATTGCAGGGCGGGCCAGATCGTTCATGGCGGCATCGACAATGCAGAAATTCTTTGCCGCGCCCGGCTTCAGGAACTCCACTTGGGTGAGCAGCACGCCAGCATTGCCAACTAGCGAACGGCCCGGTTCGAACAGCACTTCGCGGTGACCGTGACCTCGCGCCGCCACGCGGTCGATCAGCGTCGTGGCGAAGCCGGTGATGTCCGGCGGCGTCTCGTCGTCGTACGTGATGCCGAGACCACCGCCTACGTCGATGTGTTCGAGCTTGATCCCTTCGGCTTCGAGCGCTTCCACTACGTCCAGCACCTTGTCCAGTGCTTCAAGGTACGGGGCGACTTCCGTGATCTGCGATCCGATGTGGCAATCGATACCTGCCACGTCGATGTGCGGAAGTGCGGCGGCGCTGCGGTAAGTCGGCAGCACGTCTTCAAATGCGACACCGAACTTGTTGCCTTTCAGCCCCGTGGAGATGTAGGGGTGGGTCTTGGCATCGACGTCGGGGTTGATGCGCAGCGACACGCGCGCGCGCTTGCCCAGGCGTCCCGCCACGGCGTTGAGCCGGTCGAGTTCGGGAATCGATTCGACATTGAAGCCACGCACGTCATGTTGGAGTGCCAGCGCCATGTCGGCCTCGCTCTTGGCGACGCCGGAGAAGACCACCTTGCGTGGGTCGCCGCCAGCGGCGATCACGCGCAGTAGTTCACCGCCCGAGACGATGTCGAAGCCCGCGCCCAGCTTTGCGAAGACCTGCAGCACGGCCAGATTCGAGTTGGCCTTGACCGCGTACTGCACGTGCGCATTGCGGCCCTTGCAGGCAGCGGCGTAGGCATTGTAGGCGGTGGTCAGCGCGGCGCGCGAATAGATGTAGGTCGGCGTACCGAACTCGGCGGCGATACGGGCCAGCGGCACCTGTTCGGCGGCGAGGGTGCCGTCCGGACGGCGGGAGAAGAATTCAGTCATGTTCGTGGCGTGCAGCACTCAGCGTGCGGAGGGGGCGGAAGCGCCGGTGGCCGGCTGGACGGGTACTGGCGAGGTGGCCGGTTCGCCCATGGGTTGGGCCGGCGTCACGGCACCCGGCTTGCCCAGGCCCGGATCGGGCACGGTCGGCGGGGTGGGTTCGCCCGGCACCCGGGGCATGTACAACGGGCCGCGGATGCCGCAGCCGGCGAGGGTCATCGCGAGAACGGCGGCAAACGCCGATACAATCGCACCACGACGCAGCATCGGGGAGTCCTTCATTTGTCTGGATGGGCTTTCGGATGGCTGGGGGAGGCGTGCTGCTTCCCTGATTTCCATCAATTGATGCCGGCCCAAAGCCTGTCGGAAACGGGCCGCCGGCGGTCTTGGAGTGTAGCATGCCCCCCCTCAATGAAACGGAGTTCCTGGCGCTGGCCGGGGCCGCGCTGGACAAGCTGGAAGCCGACATCGAGTCCGCCGCGGACGCGGTCGACGCCGATGTCGAAATCAACCGCACCGGCAATGTCATGGAGCTCGAATTCGAGGATGGCTCCAAGATCATCGTCAACAGCCAGGCGCCGATGCAGGAATTGTGGGTGGCGGCCAAGGCAGGAGGCTTCCACTTTCGCCATGACGGCGCCAAATGGATCGATTCGCGCAGCGGGGCGGAGCTGTACGCGGCGCTGTCGGGTTACATGAGCCAGCAGGCCGGTGCGACGCTGACGCTGAAGTAAGCGCTGGGGCGCTTCGGCGCCTTGATAAAAAAACCGGCCGCCAGGGCCGGTTTTTTTCGTTTTGAAGCCGGAGGCCGCACATCATGCGCCGCCGAACATCTCCAGGATCTTCTTCTTTTCCTGCTCGGTGTCCTGGATCGGACGCGAGCTTTCCTCGGGCTTGCCCGGCCACGGATCGCCCAGGCCCACGGAGGCCACGCCAGCGCCGCCCGCGTTCTCCTCAAGCGTCCAGTCGCCAGCCACGTTGACCACGCCTTCCGGCGCCTGGCGATCCGGGCTTTCCGGTACGCCCTTCAGCGCCTTGCTCATGTACCCCACCCAGATCGGCAGGGCCAGCCCGCCGCCGGTTTCGCGCACGCCCAGGCTCTTGGGCTGGTCATAGCCCATCCAGGCGATGGCCACGAGCTTCGGTGTATAGCCTGCGAACCAGGCATCGACCGCGTCGTTGGTGGTACCGGTCTTGCCGGCCAGATCGTTGCGGCCCAGCCGCTGCTTGGCCGGATTGGCCGTGCCACTGCGCACCACCTCCCGCAGCATACTGTCGGCGATAAAGGCGGTCCGCGCATCCAGCACACGCACCGCATCGGCACCGGCCGTCTGCGGATGGGTTTCCGAGATGACCTTGCCGCGCGAATCTTCCACACGCTGGATCAGGTACGGATTCACGCGGTAACCGCCATTGGCGAAGACCGAGTAGGCGCCGGCCATCTGCAACGGCGTCACGCTTCCCGCGCCCAGTGCCATCGGCAGGTAGGCCGGATGTTTGTCGGCTTCGAAGCCGAAGCGTGTGATGTAGTCCTGGGCGTACTGGGTGCCAATGGCGCGCAGGATACGGACGGAAACGAGGTTCTTCGATTTGGCCAGCGCGCGGCGCATCGTCATCGGACCTTCAAACTTGCCGTCGTAGTTCTTCGGTTCCCATACTTGGCCGCCAGTGTCCGGGCCAATCGTCAGCGGCGCGTCATTGATCACTGTCGCCGGCGAGAAACCCTTTTCCAATGCGGCCGTGTAGATGAACGGCTTGAAGCTCGAACCGGGTTGGCGCCACGCTTGCGTGACGTGGTTGAACTTGTTCCGGTTGTAGTCGAAGCCGCCCACCATGGAGCGAATCGCACCGTCCTCCGGATTCAGCGAGACGAATGCCGCGGCTACCTCGGGCAGCTGCGTCACGGACCACGAGTTCGACTTCTCGTCCTGCGTCACGCGGATGATTGCGCCCGGGCGGATCTTGACCTTGGGCTGGGCATTGGCCGACAACGAAGGCGCGATAAAGCGCAGCGCGTTACCTTCGATCGTTGCCACCTCGCCGGACAGCAGCGTGGCCTTGACCTGCTTGGACGTCACGCTGGTCACCACGGCGGAGCGCAGGTCGTCACTGCCCGGATGCTCGACGAGTGCATCGTCGATGGCCTGCTCGCGTTCCGCGGAGTCGGATGGCAGGTCGATGAATGCCTCCGGACCGCGGTAGCCGTGCTTGCGCTCGTACGTCATGATGCCGCTGCGTACAGCCTCGTATGCGGCGTCCTGGTCGGTCTTGTTCAACGTGGTGTGGACCGTCAGGCCGCGCGTGTAGGTTTCCTCACGATACTGCGCGTACATCAGTTGCCGCACGATTTCCGCCACGTACTCGGCGTGGGTCGAGAACTCGTTGCCCTCGCTGCGCACCTTCAACTCCTCGCGTACCGCCTGATCGTACTGTTCGGGCGTGATGTAGCCGAGGTCGCGCATGCGCTGGAGAATGTATTCCTGGCGCACCTTGGCGCGGCGCGGATTGACCACCGGGTTGTAAGCCGACGGTGCTTTGGGCAGCCCGGCCAGCATCGCGGCTTCGGCCGGCGTCACGTCCTTGATCGACTTGCCGAAATACACGCGTGCGGCGCTGGAGAACCCGTAGGCGCGCTGGCCCAGGTAGATCTGGTTCA
This sequence comes from Cupriavidus sp. SW-Y-13, assembly GCF_009793345.1. Classification (NCBI taxonomy): domain Bacteria; kingdom Pseudomonadati; phylum Pseudomonadota; class Betaproteobacteria; order Burkholderiales; family Burkholderiaceae; genus Cupriavidus; species Cupriavidus sp. SW-Y-13. The sequence goes on along the minus strand of NZ_WHLX01000001.1, from coordinate 3,247,924 downwards.
TGTACACCTCGAGGATCTGATCCTTGGTCAGATTGGCCTCGATCTTGTACGCGAGGAGCATCTCGTAGATCTTGCGCGTGTAGGTCTTCTCGCTGGACAGGAAGAAGTTGCGTGCTACCTGCATCGTGATCGTCGATGCGCCTTGCGACAGGCCGCCGCGCAGGTTGGCCAGGCCAGCCCGCAGCACGCCCACGAAGTCCACGCCGCCGTGTTCGTAGAAGCGGTCGTCCTCGATCGCGAGCACGGCCTTCTTCATCACGTCGGGAATTTCGCCGATCGGCACGAAGTTGCGGCGCTCCTCGCCGAACTCGCCAATGAGGATGTTGTCGGCCGTGTAGATCCGCAACGGGATCTTGGGACGGTAGTCGGTGATGGTGTCCAGCGACGGCAGGTTCGGGGCTGCCACAACCAGCGCATAGCCTACCAGCAGCGCCACCGCAACCATGCCGGCAACAAGCAGTCCGAGCACCCAGAACATGATGCGCGTCCAGAGCGGACGGCGGACGGGGAGGGACGGCTTCTGTTGTGCTGTGGCCATAAGGGGTTTACCTGACAAGAGTGCCCGGATTATATCGTCGGCGCCTGGCCACACAGCGCGCCCGGTGGCGCGGAAGGCGCTATCGCGCTGTTACAAGATGTAATGACGTTGAGGTCTGCCGGTCACGCGGTGCAGATCGCTGACGCAGCGCGGGTCAGCGGGAGGTCTCGCAGCGTTGGTGAAAACGACCCGTCTGACGTGACGTCGGAAGGGGCGCGTTGCCGGGAAACGACGCCCTGCGACGGCGATGTTTCGGAGCGTCGGATTTTGGCAACGGATTCGCGACGACCTTCTGAAAATGGATGCGTGGTCAAACCGGCACATTGCCAGCGCCCATGGTTTGAGTGAGAATCCACGAACATAAAAGAGCAAACGTTTCATCCAAGAAACTGGCTCGCACCATTAGAGCAAACAAGCCGTGGGCGAGTTCAAATGTCAGGGGGTCAACCTTGCGACGGGGCATCTTGTCGGGTCTTCTACGCCGTACTACGGTCGGCGTAGATATTGGGTCGTCTAGCGTCAAGGTCGTCGAACTGTCCGTCGGGGCAGGGAAGAACGACTTCAGGCTGGAGAAATGCGCCAGCGAACTGCTGGATCGCAATGCCGTTGCCGATGGCAACGTGGTCAACATCGAGGCCGTGGGGATCGCGCTGAAGCGTGCCCTTGGCAAGGCCGGCATCCGCACCAAGGACGTAGTCCTGGGTGTGCCGTCCATGCTGACGGAATCCCAGACGGTCAGTCTTCCGGACAACCTGTCCGAGGACGAACTCTATTCGCAGGTCGAATCGGAGGCGCACCGCCTCTATCCGCCTTCCCAAGCGGTGAATTTCGACTTCGCGGTGATTGGTCCCAGCGAAACCGAAGGTGGTATTGGCGTACGCGTCACGGCCGCCAACAGCGATCGTGTGCAGGAGCGCGTGACGGCTGCCGAAATGGCCGGCCTCAAGCCGCAGGTCATGGACGTGGAGGAGTACGCCGTACAGCGTTCGGTCGTGCAGATGCTTGGCGTTCCGGTGGGTGTGACGGAAACCGACGCCAAGGATCTGCCGGTCGTGGCGGTCGTGCATCTTGGCGGCAGCCGTTCCAAGGCCATCTTCTACCAGGGCTGGAAGGAACTGTACGAGCAGCCTCTGAACAGCTACGGCGACCAGCTCACGCAGAGCGCCGCTCGCATGTTCACACTGGACGCGCTCAAGGCCGAGATCAAGAAGCGCAAGAACACGCTTCCCGAAGCGTGGCGTGCGCAACTGCTCAAGCCGTCGCTCGATGCACTCGCCATGGAAGTGCAGGGTGCCATCGGCAACTTCATCGCCAGTTCCAGCCTGAGACGTGTCGACGAGATCCTGCTGTCCGGCGGCCACGCTTCGCTGCTGGGTGTCCAGGCGGCGATCCAGCAGCAGACGCAGATCACGACCACGCTGGCCAATCCCTTCGCCAACATGATGACCGCAGGCAAGGTCAACGAACGCTATCTCCAGCGTGACCTGCCTGCGTACATCGTCAGTGCGGGACTGGCGCTGCGCGGACTGCAATAACCCACCTTGGGGGACACGCATGTCCACGACGACGAATACCATTCCGTCGGTCAACCTGCTGCCTTATCACGAGGCGCGCAAGGCAGCCCGACGCAAGAAGGTCTACACGATGCTGGGCGGTGCGGCGGGCGCAGGTGCGCTCGTGGTGCTGGCTGGCGGCTTCTACATTGACGCGCAGATCGAGGATGTCAGCCGTCTGAATCAGACGCTTTCGACCGAGAACGCCCGCATGGACGGGCAGATCAAGGAAGTCAACTCGCTCAAGAAGGATATCGAGGCACTGCTCGACCGGCAGCGCGCCATCGAAAGCTTGCAGGCCCAGCGCAACCTGCCGGTGCAGTTGCTCGAGGAACTGGTTCGCCAGGTACCCGAAGGCGTGTACCTGACAAGCCTCAAGCAGACGGGCGACAACTTTGTCATGGCCGGCATCGCGCAATCCAACGAGCGTGTCTCCGAACTGCTTCGCAACATCGACCAGGTGCAATGGCTCGATCGAGCCGAGTTGGTCGAGTCGAAGGCCACCGTGATGACGAACAACCTGAAGGAGCAACGCAGGCTGTTCGACTTCTCGATGCGCTTCTCGTATCGCGTGGAAGAACCCGCCGTCAAGAAGGGCGCCGGCGGCGCATCGGCGGCCGCGGCCAAGCCCGCGAAAGGCAAGGTCTGACCATGGCGCTGAATTCCGATATCTCCCTGCAGGATCTGACCGCGCAGTTCCGCGGCCTGAACCTGAACGAGCCCGAAACGTGGCCTACCGCCCCGCGCCTGCTGTTCTCGGTTCTGGCCGCGGTGATCGTGCTGGTACTCGGCTGGCAGTTCTATTGGAGCGACAAGACCGCCGATCTTGATCGCCGTCATGCCGAGCACGAGACTCTCAAGACACAGTTCCGAAGCAAGGTGGCGCAGGTGGCCAACCTTGAAGCATTGCGCAAGCAGAAGGTGGAAGTGGAAAAGCGCGTAGCGCTTGCCGAACGCCAGTTGCCCAACAGTACCGAGATGGACGCGCTGCTCGCGGACGTGAACCACGCTGGTGTGGCGCGCGGCCTGCAGTTCGAACTGTTCAAGCCACAGGCGGCCATCATCAAGCCGTACTTTGCCGAGATTCCGGTCAACCTCAAGGTCACCGGCCGCTACCACGACGTTGCGTTGTTCAATGCGGACGTGGCGGCCCTGTCGCGGATCGTGTCGATGCGTAACCTGAACATGTCGGTGGCCAAGGACGGCACGCTTTCGATGGAAGGTGTGGCGATGGCCTATCGTGCGCTGGACCCGGACGAGCAGGCAGCACAACGCAAGGCGGCTGCCGATGCCGCGGCGAAGAAGAAGGGAGGTGCCAAGTGAGTCGCCTTCTCGAACGATGCCCCCCGGTTGCGCTGCATACGTTGGCTGCTGCGGCACTGGCGGTGCTCGCGCTGGCCGGATGCGGCCCTAGCGAGGACGACGGCCTGAGACTGTGGATGGACCAGACGCGTGCCGCTAAGGCGCCCGCGCCCGAGCCGCTGCCCGACGTCAAGCCTTACACGCCGCGCGAGTATGCCGGCCGTAGTTCGCCGGAGCCATTTGCGCAGACCAAGATCGGCGAGCTGAACAAGTCGATGACCGAGTCGCCGGAGGCCGGACGGCGACGCGAGCCGCTTGAAGACTATCCGCTGGAGAACTTCAAGATGCTCGGCATGCTGAAGAAAAACGGCGAGACCTACGGTGTCGTACGCGTAGATAACAAGATCCACCACGTCAAGGTGGGTCAATATCTCGGCCAAAGCTATGGCCGGGTCGTCCGCATCAACGATCAGGAGATCGTGTTGCGCGAATTGGTTCGGGAAGGGGTCTCAGATTGGAAAGAGAAAATGACCAGCCTGAAGCTGGAGGCATCCGCATGATCACCGCACGTTGGGTCAGGACGCTTGCGGGCGCGTCCGCTATGGCGCTGATGCTGGCCGCTCCGGCCGCATTTGCACAGAACAACCAGCTCAAACAGGTGGACGCCAACGTGGTTGGCGAGCAGACCGTGTTCACGGTCGACCTCAAGAGCCCGCTGGCGCAGAAGCCGGTGGATTTCACGACGCAGAATCCGTCGAAGATCGCGATCGATTTCTTCGATACCGGGTTTGTAGGGGGCCGGGCACAGTATGAGTACGCCGGCAAGCTGCTCAAGAGCGCCAACGTGATGCAGATCGGGGACCGCACCCGCGTGGTGCTGAACCTGAGTCGCAACGCGACGTATCGCACGGAAATTCGGGGCACGCAGTACGTGGTGTTGATGGACAACGTCACGCAGTCGGCTACCGCCGCCGCACCGACGTTCGCGCCATCGCCGACCGTGACCGCCGCCGTGGCGGCGAACCGTCCGTCGGTACGCAATATCGATTTCCGTCGCGCTGGCGAGAGTGCAGGCCGCGTGGTGGTGGACTTGTCCTCGCGCGATACCGGCATCAACATCCAGCAGCAGGGCCAGAACCTGGTCGTGGATTTCATGGGCACCTCGCTGCCGGCCGATCTGCGCCGCCGCTTCGATGTGACGGATTTCGGCACGCCGGTGCAAGGTCTGCGTGCCAACGATGCCAACGGCAGCGCTCGCCTCATCATCGAGCCGCGCGGCAACTGGGAATACAGCTCTTACCAGACCGACACCCAGTTCGTGGTGGAGGTGCGGCCGGTCAAGAACGATCCGAACAAGCTGATCGCCGGTCAGGGATATCGCGGCGAGAGGTTGTCGCTGAACTTCCAGAACATCGATATCCGGTCGCTGCTGCAGGTCTTTGCGGACTTCACGAACCTGAACATCATCACGAGCGACACGGTTCAGGGCAACCTGACGCTGCGCCTCAAGGATGTGCCGTGGGACCAGGCGCTCCAGATCGTGATGGACTCGAAGGGGCTGGCGTCGCGCCGCAACGGCAACGTGCTGTGGGTGGCGCCGAAGGCCGAGCTGGCCACGAAGGAAAAGCTCGAGCTTGAGTCGATGCAGCAGATCAACGAACTCGAGCCGATCCGCAGCCAGGTGTTCCAGCTCAACTACCAGCGTGCCGACGATGTGCGCCGCATGCTGCTGGGGTTGCCGGTGGCGGGCAGTGGCGGCGGTGCTGCACCGGCGGGTGGTGCAGCGGGTGCCGCGAGCGTGACGCGCATGCTGTCGAAGCGCGGCTCGCTGACGGCGGATCCGCGTACGAACCAGCTGTTCGTGTCGGACATCGGCAGCAAGCTGGAAGAAGTGCAAGGCTTCCTGCAGAAGATCGACATTCCTGTACGCCAGGTCATCATCGAGGCGCGCATCGTCGAGGCGAGCGATACGTTCAGCCGCAATCTCGGTGTGAAGCTGGGTTTTGCCCTGCCGCGCTCGGGCAGCGCAATCGGCAATTCCTATCAGAACGTGGCCTCGCCATTCACGGCCGACAGCAAGTGGACCAACGCGCCGGCGCTGAGTTTGCCGGCAGCGGCGATCAATGGCGTGGACCCGGCATCGGTGGCATTCAGCATCTTCAACGCCGGCGCAGGCCGCTTCCTGGATCTGGAAATCTCGGCGCTGGAAGCTGACGGCAAGGGCAAGATCATCTCCAGCCCGCGTGTCGTGACGGCAAACAACATCAAGGCGCTGATCGAGCAGGGTACCGAACTGCCGTACCAGTCGGCTACGTCGAGCGGCGCCACGTCGATCCAGTTCCGCAAGGCCAACCTGAAGCTGGAAGTCACGCCGCAGATCACGCCCGAAGGCAATGTGCTGCTGGACGTCGATGTGAACAAGGACAGTGTCGGTATCCAGACCGTCAACGGCTTTGCCATCGACACCAAGCACGTGCAGACCCAGGTGCTGGTCGACAACGGCGGCACGGTGGTGATTGGCGGTATCTACAGCCAGGACGAAAGCAACAACGTCAACAAGGTGCCCTTCCTGGGCGATATCCCGGTGATCGGCAACCTGTTCAAGAACAACGCCAAGGTCAACAACCGGACCGAGCTCCTGGTGTTCCTGACGCCGCGCATCCTGAACGATAACGTCTCGCTGAAATAGCCCGGTCCGGGTGCAGCACCAAGCCCGGATGCAGTAAACTGGCAGGCCGCGTCGCAACCCGACGCGGCCTTTTTCCTTTTGGCGGCGTCGTGGGCGGTATCGATGGCTGGCCGGGACGGGAGCCATGCAATGATGCACAATGGCGTTTGCATCACGTCGCGTCCCCTCCCAGGCGACCGCGCGTGCCCCGAGCCTTATCGTGCAAGACAGTCTCCTGTGACAGCCAATCGCCCGAACCTATTCTTTGTTGGCCTGATGGGCGCCGGCAAGACCACCGTGGGCCGCGCCGTAGCCCGACGCCTGAACTATCCGTTCTTCGATTCGGACCATGAACTCGAAGCGCGGTGTGGCGTGCGCATCCCGGTAATTTTCGATCACGAAGGTGAAGCCGGATTCCGGGACCGCGAGGAACACGCCATTGCAGAACTGACGTCGCGCAGCGGCATTGTGCTGGCAACCGGCGGCGGCGCCGTACTGCGCGAGGCCAACCGGGCGGCCCTGAAGGCCAATGGCACGGTCGTCTACCTGCGCGCCAGCCCGCATGACCTGTGGCTGCGCACCCGGCATGACCGCAACCGTCCACTGCTGCAAACCGCCGATCCCAAGGGGCGCCTGGAAGCGCTCTACGCCGAGCGCGATCCGCTCTATCGGGAAGTGGCGGACTTCATTATCGAAACCGGCAAGCCGACCGTGGCACAGCTTGCTAATATGGTTCTCATGCAACTTGAAATGGCCGGCTTCACGCTTCCGCCCGTCGATACTGCCGCCGATTCGATTTCGGAAACGGACGAGCCAGACGGGCGCCCGGCCCAGGACACCCATTCATGATCACGCTGGAAGTCGATCTCGGGACGCGTAGCTACCCGATCCATATCGGCGGCGGCCTGCTGGACCGCGCCGAACTGCTGCAACCGCATGTGCGGGGGCAGCACGCTGTCATCGTCACCAACGAAACCGTGGGGCCACTGTACGCGGCGCGCGTCGAGGCCGTGCTGGCGAAGCTCGGCAAGACCGTACGGACGGTGGTACTGCCCGACGGCGAGCGCTTCAAGCAGTGGGAAACGCTGAACCTTATCTTCGATGCGCTATTGCAGGCTGGCGCCGATCGCAAGACGACACTGATCGCACTGGGCGGCGGCGTGGTGGGCGACATGACGGGGTTTGCAGCCGCCTGCTATATGCGCGGCGTGCCGTTCGTGCAGATGCCGACGACGCTGCTGTCGCAGGTGGACTCGTCCGTGGGCGGCAAGACTGGTATCAACCACCCGCTCGGCAAGAACATGATCGGCGCGTTCCACCAGCCGAATGCTGTGATCGCCGATATCGACACGCTGCGAACGCTGCCGCCGCGGGAACTCGCAGCGGGGCTGGCCGAGGTCATCAAGCATGGTGCCATCGCCGATGCGGACTACTTCGGCTGGATCGAATCGAATATCGCCGGACTCAATGACTGCGACGTCGTGCTGATGGCCGAAGCCGTGCGCCGCTCGTGCGAGATCAAGGCAAGTGTGGTGGCGCAGGACGAGCGCGAAGGCGGCCTGCGCGCCATCCTCAATTTTGGGCACACGTTCGGCCATGCCATCGAAGCCGGCATGGGCTACGGCGAATGGCTGCACGGGGAGGCCGTGGGCTGCGGCATGGTGATGGCAGCGGACCTGTCGCATCGGCTGGGCTTCATCGACGTGCAGACCCGCGCGCGCATCCGCACGCTGACGCAAGCGGCCATGCTGCCCGTGGTGGCGCCGGACCTGGGCGTGGATCGCTATGTCGAACTGATGAAGGTGGACAAGAAAGCCGAAGCCGGCAGCATCAAGTTCATCCTGTTGCGCAAGCTGGGCGAAGCATTCATTACCACGGTGCCGGACCCCGATCTGCGCGATACGTTGCGCCACGCCGTCCTCAAACCGCCTACCGAGGCACCGGTCGCGTGAGCGACAGGTTATGCCTTGCAACCCCGAACCAGCCACGGATTAACGGATTGCCCGCATGACCACCGCTCCCCTGAAAGTCACACCCGCCGACCTCGACGCCCACCTCGCCCCGTATGCCGCGCTCTCTGCGCGGTCGCGCGGGCGCGTGCATGCGGAGCCGGCCTCGTCGTCGCGCAGCGAATTCCAGCGCGACCGCGATCGCGTCATCCACAGCACGGCCTTTCGCCGGCTCGAATACAAGACGCAGGTTTTCGTGAATCACGAGGGCGACCTGTTCCGCACGCGGCTCACGCACAGCCTGGAGGTGGCACAGATCGCGCGATCCATCGCCCGCAACCTGCGGCTGAACGAGGATCTGGTCGAGGCCATTTCGCTGGCGCACGATCTTGGGCACACGCCATTTGGGCACGCCGGACAGGATGCGCTCAATGGTTGCATGAAGAACCACGGAGGCTTCGAGCACAATCTGCAGAGCCTGTTGGTGGTGGACGAGCTGGAGGAGCGCTACGGGGGCTTCAACGGGCTGAACCTGACGTTCGAAACGCGCGAGGGCATCCTGAAGCATTGTTCGCGCGTGAACGCCGCTGCGCTGGGTGAGCTGGGGCGCCGCTTTCTGGAGGGGGCGCAGCCCTCGCTGGAGGCGCAACTGGCCAACCTGGCCGACGAGATCGCCTACAACAACCACGATATCGACGATGGCCTGCGGTCGGGTTTGCTGACCCTGGAGCAACTCGACGAGATCCCGATGTGGGGACGCCATCGCGCGGAGGTGATGGCGGCGTTCCCGGGTATCAACGGCAGGCGTGTGATCAATGAGACGGTGCGCCGTATGATCAACACGCTGATCGTCGATCTGATCGAGACCACGGGGCGCAATATCGTGGCGGCCAACCCGAAGACGATCGATGACGTACGCGCCGCCGGCCCGCTGGTGTCGTTCAGTCCGAAGGTGCATGAAGAGGCCCAGGCACTCAAGCGTTTCCTGTTCCGCCATTTGTATCGCCACTACCTGGTGATGCGGATGTCGGCCAAAGCCCAGCGCATTATTACCGACCTGTTCGGCGCATTCATTCAGGATCCGCGCCTCCTGCCGCCGCAATACCAGGCGGCGGGCCACGGCACAGATCAGCCACGGTTGATCGCGCACTATATCGCCGGCATGACGGACCGCTATGCCATCCGCGAGCATCGCCGCATCTTCGCAGTCAGCGAAAGCAACTGACTCGCCGGGGATGCATTGAAATAAACGGGGACAGATCAGGCTATCATTGGGGTCACCCAAGATCAGATAGCCGGATTGCCCCATGGCTCGCCTTCCCCGATTCTCTCCCCCTGACATGCCTGTGCTGGTGTTGCAGCGCGGGAACAACCGCCAGCCGGTGTTCCTCGGCACAGACGACTACCTGCATTACCTCGATTGCCTGCGCATGGCAGCCCGCGAACACGAGTTGTCGATCCACGCCTATGCATTGCGGCCCAACCATATCCACCTGGTCGCCACGCCCAAGGGGGCCGATTCGCTGAGCTTGACGATGCAAGCGGTGGGCCGGCGCTACGCTCGGCATTTCAATCGGGTGGCAGAGCGTACTGGCACCCTCTGGGAAGGACGGTTTCGCTCGGCGGTCATCGAACCCGGCCTCTGGATGATGCCCGCCATGCTCTATGTCGAGGGGAATGCGGTTCGTTCTGCCGATGTCTTGACGCCTGACGCCGACCGCTGGAGCAGCTATCGCCATCATGCCGGCATCGAAGCCAGTCCGCTTGTAAGCGATCACTCCGTGTATTGGGATCTCGGTAACACGCCATTCGAGCGCCAATCCAACTACCGGGCGCTGATGGCTGACGGCCTGTCCGGCAAGACGCTCGCCACGCTGCAAAAACATGCCCATAGCGGCTGGCCGCTGGGTAGCGATGCGTTCTTGGCGCAGTTGGAGCGGCAGTCCACCCGGCGGGTGCAACCCCTTCCCAAAGGCCGGCCGCGCAAGGTGGGGGGCGAGGACGCGTTGCCATCGCCGTCAGATCACGCACCAACTTGAGGCATTTGTGCGCGAAATATAATGTGTCCCCATTAATTGGCCCTATAAAAATGGTGCGATTTTTAATGTGTTCTGACCCCATTTAAAAAATCTGCGCGGTTAAGTCGATTCTCTTATAGTTGCCCCACCCACACAGTCATTGTGCGGCGCGTCACGCTCGTGTACGCCGCTGCGGTGCCTGCATGCCACGCCCGATAAAGAGGCCCTGCAGCAGCCACCCCTACGGTCTGCCCGCGCGCTGATTGCGCAGCCTTCACCGGAATTCAGCCCGTGGACCATACGCAACACCCCACCGCTTCTGACGCACTCGCCGCCCGCCCACAGGCCCAGGGCCTGTACGACCCGACCAACGAACACGACGCCTGCGGCGTCGGCATGGTCGCGCACATCAAGGGCAAGAAGTCCCACGAAATCGTTTCGCAGGGCCTGAAGATCCTGGAGAACCTGGATCACCGGGGCGCCGTGGGCGCCGACCCGCTGATGGGCGACGGTGCCGGTATCCTGATCCAGATTCCGGACCAGTTCTACCGCGAGGAAATGGCCAAGCAGGGCGTGACCCTGCCGCCGAACGGCGAGTACGGCGTGGGCATGATCTTCCTGCCGAAGGAACACGCGTCGCGTCTGGCCTGCGAGCAGGAACTCGAACGCACGGTGCGCCTGGAAGGCCAGGTCGTGCTGGGCTGGCGCGATGTGCCGGTGGACGCCAACATGCCGATGTCGCCGACGGTGCGCGAGACCGAGCCGGTCATCCGCCAGATCTTCATCGGTCGCGGCCGCGACATCATGACCACCGACGCGCTGGAACGTAAGCTCTACGTCATCCGCAAGACGGCCAGCCACGCCATCCAGGCGCTGAAGCTCAAGCACGGCAAGGAATACTTCGTGCCGTCGATGTCGGCCCGTACCGTCGTGTACAAGGGTCTGTTGCTGGCCAACCAGGTGGGCGAGTACTACCTGGACCTGCAGGATTCGCGCGCGGTGTCGGCGCTGGCACTGGTTCACCAGCGCTTCTCGACGAACACCTTCCCGGCCTGGGAGCTTGCCCACCCGTACCGCATGGTCGCCCACAACGGCGAAATCAACACGGTCAAGGGCAACGTGAACTGGGTGAACGCGCGGACTGGCGCGATCTCGTCGCCCGTGCTCGGCGATGACCTGCCCAAGCTCTGGCCGCTGATCTATCCGGGCCAGTCGGATACCGCATCGTTCGACAACTGCCTCGAACTGCTGACGATGGCCGGCTACCCGCTCGTCCACGCCATGATGATGATGATCCCGGAAGCCTGGGAACAGCACACCATGATGGACGACAACCGTCGTGCCTTCTACGAATACCACGCCGCGATGATGGAGCCGTGGGACGGCCCCGCCGCCATCTGCTTTACCGATGGCCGCCAGATCGGCGCCACGCTGGACCGTAACGGCCTGCGTCCGGCCCGCTTCTATGTGACCGAGGACGATTTCGTCGTGCTGGCTTCGGAAGCTGGCGTGCTGCCGTTCCCGGAATCGCGCATCGTCCAGAAGTGGCGCCTGCAGCCGGGCAAGATGTTCCTGATCGACATGGAGCAGGGCCGCATCATCGACGACAAGGAACTCAAGGACAACCTGGCCAACGCCAAGCCGTACAAGAGCTGGATCGACGCCGTCCGCATCAAGCTGGACGAGATCGACGCCAAGCCGGAAGACGTGGCGGCCGAGAAGAAGCCGGTGTCGCCGCTGCTGGATCGCCAGCAGGCATTTGGCTACACGCAGGAAGACGTCAAGTTCCTGATGGCGCCGATGGCGCTGGCCGGCGAGGAAGCCACGGGCTCGATGGGCAATGACTCGCCGCTGGCCGTGCTGTCGTCGAAGAACAAGACGCTGTACCACTACTTCCGCCAGCTGTTCGCACAGGTGACCAACCCGCCGATCGACCCGATCCGCGAGAACATGGTGATGTCGCTGGTGTCGTTCATCGGTCCGAAGCCGAACCTGCTGGAACTGAACAACATCAACCCGCCGATGCGTCTTGAAGTGTCGCAGCCTGTGCTGGACTTCAAGGACATCGCCAAGATCCGCAACATCGAGCACTACACCGGCGGCAAGTTCCGTTCTTACGAACTGAACATCTGCTACCCGGTGGCGTGGGGCAAGGAAGGCATCGAAGCCCGCCTGGCATCGCTGTGCGCGGAAGCCGTGGACGCCGTGCGTTCGGGCTTCAACATCCTGATCGTGACGGACCGTCGCGTGGACGGTGGCGAGGTGGCGATTCCCGCGCTGCTGGCCACGTCGGCCATCCATCATCACCTGGTGGAGAAGGGCCTGCGCACGTCCGCCGGCCTGGTCGTGGAAACCGGCTCGGCACGTGAAGTCCACCACTTCGCACTGCTGGCCGGCTACGGCGCGGAAGCCGTGCACCCGTACCTGGCGATGGAAACGCTGGCCGATATGGCCGCGGGCCTGTCGGGCGACCTGTCGCCGGAAAAGGCAGTCAAGAACTTCGTCAAGGCGATCGGCAAGGGCCTGTTCAAGGTGATGTCGAAGATGGGCATCTCCACGTACATGTCGTACACGGGCGCCCAGATCTTCGAAGCCATCGGCCTGTCGCGCGAACTGGTGCAGAAGTATTTCCACGGCACGCCGTCGAATGTCGAAGGTATCGGCATCTTCGAGGTGGCCGAGGAAGCGCTGCGCCTGCATCGCGATGCATTCGGCAACAACCCGGTGCTGGAGAGCATGCTCGACACGGGCGGCGAATACGCCTACCGCGTGCGCGGCGAAGAACACATGTGGACGCCGGACTCTATCGCCAAGCTGCAGCACTCGGTGCGTGCGGACGATGGCAAGGGCCAGTACCAGACGTACAAGGAATACGCGAACATCATCAACGACCAGAGCCGTCGCCACATGACGCTGCGCGGCCTGTTCGAGTTCAAGGTTGACCCGGCCCGCGCGATTCCGCTGGAAGAAGTGGAGTCCGCCAAGGAAATCGTGAAGCGCTTCGCCACGGGTGCGATGTCGCTCGGTTCGATCTCGACCGAAGCGCACGCAACGCTGGCCGTGGCGATGAACCGCATCGGCGGCAAGTCCAACACGGGCGAAGGCGGCGAGGACGAGAAGCGCTATCGCAACGAACTGCGCGGCATTCCCATCAAGCAGGGCGACACGTTCAAGAGCCTGCTGGGCGATCACGTCATCGAGAAGGACCTGGAACTGAAGGCTGGCGACTCGCTGCGCTCGAAGATCAAGCAGGTGGCGTCGGGCCGCTTCGGCGTCACGGCCGAGTACCTGGCTTCCGCCGACCAGATCCAGATCAAGATGGCGCAGGGCGCCAAGCCGGGCGAAGGCGGCCAGTTGCCGGGCCACAAGGTGTCCGACTACATCGGCAAGCTGCGTTACTCGGTGCCGGGCGTTGGCCTGATCTCGCCGCCGCCGCACCACGACATCTACTCGATCGAGGATCTGGCACAGCTGATCCACGACCTGAAGAACGTGAACCCGATGTCGGACATCTCGGTCAAGCTCGTGTCCGAAGTGGGCGTGGGCACCGTGGCGGCAGGCGTGGCGAAGGCCAAGGCTGACCACGTGGTGATCGCCGGCCATGACGGTGGCACGGGCGCATCGCCGTGGTCGTCGATCAAGTACGCCGGATCGCCGTGGGAACTGGGTCTGGCCGAAACGCAACAGACGCTGATGCTGAACGGCCTGCGCAACCGCATTCGCGTGCAGGCTGACGGCCAGATGAAGACGGGCCGCGACGTGGTGATCGGCGCGCTGCTGGGCGCCGACGAGTTCGGCTTTGCCACGGCACCGCTGGTGGCCGAGGGCTGCATCATGATGCGCAAGTGCCACCTGAACACCTGCCCGGTGGGTGTGGCCACGCAAGACCCGGCGCTGCGCAAGAAATTCCAGGGCAAGCCCGAGCACGTGGTGAACTTCTTCTTCTTCGTTGCAGAGGAAGCCCGCGAGATCATGGCGCAACTGGGTATCCGCACGTTCGACGAACTGATCGGCCGCGCTGACCTGCTCGACACGCGCGGTGGCATCGAACACTGGAAGGCACGCGGCCTGGACTTCAGCCGCATCTTCTACCAGGCACCGTTCCCGGCGGATGTGCCGCGCTACCACACCGATGTGCAGGACCACGGCCTGTCGGTGGAAGCCGGCAAGGCGCTGGACCACACGCTGATCGCCAAGGCGCGTCCTGCCATCGACAAGGGTGAGCGCGTCTCGTTCATTCAGCCGGTCAAGAACGTGAACCGCACGGTGGGCGCGATGCTGTCCGGCGTGATTGCCAAGCAGTACGGTCACGAGGGCCTGCCCGACGATACCGTCCACATCCAGTTCCAGGGCACGGCCGGCCAGTCGTTCGGCGCGTTCCTGGCGCACGGTGTGACGATCGACCTCGTCGGCGATGCCAATGACTACGTGGGCAAGGGCCTGTCCGGCGGCCGCGTGATCGTGCGTGCCCCGCACGAGTTCCGTGGTGACCCGACGCGCAACATCATCGTCGGCAACACGGTGCTGTACGGCGCGCTGGCTGGAGAAGCCTTCTTCAACGGCGTGGGCGGCGAGCGTTTCGCGGTGCGTAACTCGGGCGCCACGGCAGTTGTGGAAGGCACGGGCGACCACGGTTGCGAGTACATGACCGGCGGCACGGTGGTGGTGCTGGGCGGTACGGGCCGTAACTTCGCGGCTGGTATGTCGGGTGGCCTGGCCTACGTCTATGACGAGGACGGCCTGTTCGACAAGCGCTGCAACACGGCGATGGTGGCACTCGATCCGGTGCTCGCCTCGGCGGACCAGCAGAAGGAGCAGCCGGAATCGCAGTGGCACAAGTTCGATGGCAAGCGCCAGCTGGACGAAGTGATCCTGCGCAACCTGATCGAGCAGCATTTCCGCTACACCGGTTCGGAGCGCGCCAAGGCGCTGCTGGCCGACTGGGCAACGGCACGCCGCAAGTTCGTCAAGGTCTTCCCGACCGAGTACAAGCGCGCGCTGGGCGAGATGTACGCCAAGGAGCAGGCCGCACGCGACAACGATCGCGAAGCGGTAGCCGCCTGATCGGGCAGCCCCACGAGAGGGCGCCTGCGGCCACGGGCCGCGGCGCCGACAAGATACTGACCCCACGCGAGGCTGGCCCGGCCGCCTCGCGCCAAGCAAGACCAAGGATGCAACATGGGTAAGGCGACTGGCTTTCTCGAATTTCCGCGCCAGAACGAAGGCTACGAACCGGTAGTCAAGCGGGTGAAGCACTACAAGGAGTTCGTGTTCGCGCTGTCGGACAACGAAGCGAAGCTCCAGGGTGCGCGCTGCATGGACTGCGGAATTCCGTTCTGCAACAACGGCTGCCCCGTCAACAACATCATTCCCGACTTCAATGACCTGGTGTATCGCCAGGACTGGAAGTCGGCGATCGAGGTGCTGCACCAGACCAACAACTTCCCCGAGTTCACGGGCCGCATCTGCCCGGCACCGTGCGAGGCAGCCTGCACGCTCGGCATCAACGAATTGCCGGTGGGCATCAAGTCGATCGAGCACGCGATCATCGACAAGGCCTGGGAAGAAGGCTGGGTCGCACCGCAGGTAGCCAAGCACAAGACCGGCAAGACCGTGGCCGTGGTGGGTTCGGGCCCGGCGGGCATGGCCGCTGCGCAGCAACTGGCGCGCGCCGGTCACGACGTGACCGTGTTCGAGAAGAACGACCGCGTGGGTGGCCTGCTGCGGTATGGCATCCCCGACTTCAAGATGGAAAAAACGCTGATCGACCGCCGCATCGAGCAGATGCAGTCGGAAGGCGTGACGTTCCGCACGGGCGTGATGGTGACCGATGGTGACAAGCTGCCGGCCGGCATCAAGAACTACGCTCGCGAAACGGTGACTGCGCAGGCGCTGATGGACCAGTTCGACGCCGTGGTGCTGGCGGGCGGCTCCGAAGTGCCGCGCGACCTGCCGGTGCCGAACCGTGATCTGGATGGCGTGCATTACGCGCTGGAATTCCTGATTCCGCAGAACAAGGAAGTGGCCGGCGACGGCGCCAACGAGATCCGTGCCGAAGGCAAGCACGTGATCGTGATTGGTGGTGGCGATACGGGTTCCGACTGCGTGGGTACGTCGAACCGCCATGGCGCGGTATCGGTGACCCAGTTCGAACTGCTGCCGCAACCGCCGGAAGAAGAGAACAAGCCGCTGGTGTGGCCGTACTGGCCGATCAAGATGCGTACGTCGTCGTCGCACGACGAAGGCTGCTCGCGCGACTGGTCGGTGGCCACCAAGGAATTTATCGGCGAGAACGGCAAGGTCACGGCGCTGAAGGCGTGCCGCGTGGAATGGAAGGACGGACGCATGCAGGAAGTGCCGGGCAGCGAGTTCGTGCTCAAGGCCGATCTGGTGCTGCTGGCAATGGGCTTCACGAACCCGGTAGGTTCGGTGCTCGAAGCGTTTGGCGTGGATACCGACGCTCGCAAGAACGCCAAGGCATCGACCGAAGGCGAGCGCGCGTATCACACCAACGTGCCGAAGGTCTTCGCCGCCGGCGACGTCCGTCGCGGCCAGTCGCTCGTGGTCTGGGCCATCCGCGAAGGCCGTCAGGCCGCGCGTTCGGTGGATGCGTTCCTGATGGGATATTCGGAACTGCCGCGGTAAGCATCAACCGGTGCCTCCGGTTTTCGCCCCTCTCCCACCGTGTGGGAGAGGGGAGCCAGACGGCGGGTGATGAATTTACAGCCCACACTCCATCAACACCGCCCCCTCCCCATACGTCGCCAGCTTCGCGCCAAGCGAATGCCTCGCCACCGGCGCGTACCCAAGCCTGCGCCAGAATCCATCGGCATCCTGTACGGCGACCAGCCGTGAAGACCGCAGGCCCGCATTCCACGCCACCTCGCGCGCCGCCTCGTAGAGCTGCACCGCCAGACCCGCCCCACGCCCGATCGGCGCTACGGCCATGTCATGCACGAACCACGTCAGCGATTCGCTATCGCGCCAGTCCCGCGCGAGTGCGCCATTCCATGGCGGCAACGATGTCTCGGGCCAGGCGTGCGTGAACAGATAGGCGGCCAATGTCCCATCGGGCAATCCGGAGATCCAGCAAGTGGAGGGCGAGAGGTCCAGTCGGCTCGCCAGCGCCTCGGCAGTTTCCACGAGCGCGGCGCCATAGCATTGCGCCTGGATATCGAGCACGGCGGGCAAGTCGGCGGCGCGCATCTGCCGCAGCGTGAATTCTGACTTCGGATGCATCGGCGGATTATACGAGCGCTCACATTGGGGTCCGCCCTGAGAGCGTTTACGTGTCTGTGCCGCGCCCGCTCTTCTTCTTAGAATTTCCACAGAACATAACAAAAGAAACTGCCTCGAGAATCCCTTTCAGCCGAACTGGTGCCGCTGCGGTGGGCTGCGGCCCGGAGGAAATTGATGACCGAAGTACGCGTTTGTATGCGGCTTTGGCGAGGTCAAGCGAAGTTGCCAATACTCGCTGCCAAGTGGTTGGGGTGTGCAGTTGTCTGCCTGAGCGGCATGACGACGGTCCTCGCTCAGCCTCCTGCTTTCGCCCAGCTTGCGAGCATTCCGCACAGCTCCCGCGCGGAATTGCAGAATCGCCAGATATCTTTCCCGGCGCGGTCGCTGCGCATGATCGTGCCATTCCCGGCCGGCAGTGTGGCCGATGCCGTCGCGCGCCTGCTCGCCGAGCGGCTGGAGGTACGGCTGGCGGTGCCTGTCGAAGTGGATAACCGTCCGGGTGCATCGGGCACC
Source organism: Cupriavidus sp. SW-Y-13 (assembly GCF_009793345.1). NCBI lineage: Bacteria > Pseudomonadati > Pseudomonadota > Betaproteobacteria > Burkholderiales > Burkholderiaceae > Cupriavidus > Cupriavidus sp. SW-Y-13. Next base: position 3,230,144 of record NZ_WHLX01000001.1, on the reverse strand, counting down.
ATGGCCGGCGACCTCGTGGCCAAGGCCAGTTCCGATGGGCACACGCTATTGTTCCATCAGGCCAACATGCTGATCCAGCCAGGGCTGGAGCCCGTGCCTTACGACGTGATGCGCGACTTCACGCCCGTGGCCCGGGTGGCTGCCACGCCGCTGTTTCTCGTCATCGACGGACGGCTGCCGATGACGACGTCGCAGCAGTGGGTTACCGCTGTGCGCTCGAATCCGGCGTCGTACAGCTACGGCTATGGTCAGCCCGGGAGTCCATCCCATCTCTATGCCGAGTACGCGGTGCGCAGCGTCTCGAACGGTGTGCCGCTGGTCACCGCCAAGGGCGAGAATGCCGTCGTCCAGGAAATGCTGGCGGGCCGCATCAGCGCCTGTTTCTGTTCGTGGACGGCCGTGCAGAGTCATGTGCGATCAGGCGCACTCAAGATACTTGGCGTGGCTGGGCCGCTGCGGTCGCCGCTGGCGCCGCAAGTGCCCACGCTGCAAGAGTCGGGCCTCGATGGCTATGGCGCCCTGGCGTGGTACGGCGTCATGGCCCCTGCCAAGACGCCACGAGCCATTGTCGCCCGCCTGGCCGGCGAGTTGGACAACGTGACAAACGAGCGGGACGTGCAGACCCAGTTGCTGGCTGCCGGGCTCACGCCGGTGCGGGATTCGCCCGAGGCTTTCGCCACGGCCATCCGGTCGGAATCGGTACAGTGGCAGGTCATCATGAGGCAAGGCGGGACACGCGCTGAACCCTGAATGCGGCCCGGCTGGTACGCCTCCCGAGGGCAGGTGGCGCGTAGTCCGCATCTGCAGATGCCACCTCGTTTCCCACCGGATGCCGATTGTTGTCGTGCTGGCAATGGTGAGATCACCACACGGGACAGTGACCGGTAGGTAGTAGCCCTTATAATGGCGACCTGCCTAAAACCGGTGACATTGTGAGCGCTACCGTGCCGAACCCTGCTGGCCAGCTTGCTACCGGCCCGAACATCGTCGAACTCACGGACGTCGATTTCGCGTATGCCGATGGCGCCACGCCCATACTTTCCGGGCTTTCGATGCGTTTTCCGCGTGGAAAGGTCGTAGCGGTCATGGGCGGATCGGGCTGCGGCAAGACCACCGTGATGCGGCTGATCGGCGGCATGGTGCGCCCCCAACGAGGCCGTGTGACGTTCAATGGCGCCGATATCGACACCATGGATCAGCCCGGTCTCTATGCCGTGCGGCGTCAGATGGGCATGCTCTTTCAGTTCGGGGCCCTGTTCACTGACCTCTCCGTCTTCGATAATGTGGCGTTTCCACTACGCGAGCACACTGATCTGCCCGCGTCGATGATTCGTGATCTGGTGCTGATGAAGCTGAATGCCGTAGGGCTGCGCGGTGCGCGGGACCTGATGCCGGCACAGATCTCGGGCGGTATGGCACGGCGGGTGGCGCTGGCCCGGGCGATTGCCCTGGATCCGGCGCTGCTGATGTACGACGAGCCGTTCGCCGGACTCGACCCGATCTCGCTGGGCCTGACGGCCAACCTGATCCGCAACCTGAATGACGCGCTGGGCGCCACCACGATCATCGTCTCGCACGATGTGCAGGAGACGTTCCAGATCGCGGACTACGTGTATTTCATTGCCAACGGCGGTATCGCGGCCGAAGGCGTGCCAGAGGAGCTGCGCCGGTCGGAAGATCCGTTCGTGCGCCAGTTTGTCCGTGCCGAGGCGGACGGCCCGGTGCCATTCCACTATGCCGGCCCCTCGTTGGCCGAAGATTTTCTCGCCGGAGGCTCGCGTTGACCGGCTTCTTCATCTCCATCGGCGCCGCGCTGCGCCAGTTCGTGGGTGGCCTGGGCCGAGCGACGCGCATGTTCGTGGCATTGCTGGCGCTATCGCCTGCGCTCTTCCGCCGTTTCCGGCTGGTGACCGATCAGGTGTTCTTCGTGGGCAACCTGTCCCTGCTGATCATCGCGGTGTCGGGGCTGTTCGTCGGATTCGTGCTGGGCTTGCAGGGCTACTACACGCTGAACCGGTACGGCTCGGAACAGGCGCTGGGGCTGCTCGTGGCGCTCTCGCTGGTGCGCGAGCTGGGTCCGGTGGTGTCGGCGCTGCTGTTTGCGGGCCGCGCCGGTACGTCGCTGACGGCCGAGATCGGCCTGATGAAAGCGGGCGAGCAACTTACGGCCATGGAAATGATGGCCGTGAATCCGCTGCAACGCGTGATAGCGCCGCGCTTCTGGGGTGGCGTGATTGCCATGCCGGTGCTAGCGGCCATTTTCAGCGCCGTGGGCATCCTGGGCGGCTATGTCGTGGGTGTGCAGTTGATCGGCGTGGATGCCGGCGCGTTCTGGTCGCAGATGCAGGGCGGTGTCGATGTGCGCGCCGACGTGCTCAATGGCGTGATCAAGAGCTTCATCTTTGGTGTCGCGGTGACGTTCATTGCGTTGTACCAGGGGTTTGAGGCCAACCCGACGCCTGAAGGGGTATCGCGCGCCACGACGCGCACCGTGGTGATGGCGTCGCTGGCCGTGCTGGGGCTGGATTTCCTGCTGACCGCGCTGATGTTCAGCTAAAGCTTTCCAAAAGAGACTCGCATGAAGAAAAATTCGCTCGATTACTGGGTGGGGCTGTTTGTGGTGGTGGGCTTTGCTGCACTGCTGTTCCTGGCGCTCAAGGCCGGCAACCTGAGCAGCTTTTCGTTCCAGGACACCTATACGGTAACCGCCAACTTCGACAATATCGGCGGCCTGAAGCCGCGCGCACCGGTCAAGAGCGCGGGTGTGGTGGTGGGCCGTGTGTCGTCGATCACGTTCGACGACAAGGAATACCTGGCCAAGGTGACGATGCACCTGGACAAGCGCTTCGAATTCCCGAGAGATACCTCGGCCAAGATTCTGACCTCGGGCCTGCTGGGCGAGCAGTACATCGGGCTCGAAGCGGGCGGCGACGACAAGATGCTGGCGCAGGGCAGCAAGATCACGATGACCCAGTCCGCCGTGGTGCTCGAGAACCTGATCGGTCAGTTCCTCTATAACAAGGCCGCGGATGCGGGCGGCGGCAGCTCGCCGGCCCCCGCCTCGACGCCGGCCACCCCTTCTTCTTCGACGGATACGTCCGGCTCGGGCGCGGCAGCCTTGCCTGCGGCGCCGGGGCTTGGCGGCAGCAAATGAGTTCCTATCAACGCCTGATCGCGGCCTCCGTTGCCGCCTTTGCCCTGGCGGGTTGCGCCACGGGTCCCCAAGCCAACCCGGCCGATCCGCTGGAACCCTTCAATCGCGGCGTCAGCACGTTCAACGACAACCTCGACCGCTACGCGCTGAAGCCGGTGGCCGAGGGTTACCAGAACGTCGTGCCTTCGCCGGTGCGCACGGCAGTAGGCAATTTCTTCTCCAACATCAGCGATGTCTACTCGGCCGGCAACAACCTGCTGCAGGGCAAGCCGACGCGTGCGATGGAAGACACGATGCGCGTGGCCATCAACAGCGTGCTGGGTATCGGTGGCCTGATCGACATCGCCACGCCGGCTGGCCTGCCCAAGTACAAGGAAGATTTTGGCCAAACACTGGGGGTCTGGGGTGTGCCGACGGGCCCATACCTGGTGCTGCCGCTGTTCGGGCCGAGCAGCGTGCGCGACGCGTCGGGCATGGTGGTGGACCGTTTCATGGATCCCACCTTCTATATCTCGCCGTGGACCGCCAGCCTTGCAGTATCGGGGGTTCGCGTGGTCGACGGCCGGGCACAGTTGCTGGGTGCGTCCAACCTGATCGAGGCCGCGGCGCTGGACAAGTACTCGTTCCTGCGCGATTCGTACCTGCAGCGCCGCCAGTACCTGATCTATGACGGCAATCCGCCGAAGTCCAAGGACGACGAGGATGACGGAGACGACAAGCCGGCACCGAAGGACGATGGCGCGGCACCCACCACGACGAGCGCTGGCTGATCCGGCGCCAGCCCAGTCCAGTCAAGGACGTACGGCGCTGTGAGCGCGGTGTCAGCCCTGAAACAAAGTGTTTGAAAGTGGTGTCTCAAGCATGATTCGGGCAGCGTCGCGACGGCGCCTATGTTTCAATGAGCCCGTCCCGGCGCCGTGTCTGGTGTACCGGGAGGGCGTGACCCTGCCGATATTGCAGTGTCACCACAATGAAAAGAGGAAAATTCACATGCTCAAGCGAGTTCTGCTTCCATTCCTGACTGTCCTGGCATTCTCGGGCGCCGCACAGGCCCAGGCCATCGACACTGCCACGCCGGACGGTCTGGTCAAGACCGTCGTGAACGACGTGATGGCGACCGTGCAGGCCGACAAGGACATGCAGGCTGGCAACATCGGCAAGATCACGCAACTTGTGGAACAGAAGATCCTGCCGCATGCCGATTTCACGCGCACCACGCAGATCGCCATGGGCCGTAACTGGTCGAAAGCGTCGCCCGAGCAGCAGAAAGTGATCGCCGACGAGTTCAAGACGTTGCTGATCCGTACCTACGCAGGCGCCATCGCGCAGATCCGCGACCAGAAGGTGCAGTTCCGTCCGTACCGTGGCACCGCGGAGGACACCGACGCGACGATCCGTACGCAGGTCATCAACAAGGGCGAGCCGATCCAGATGGATTACCGCCTTGAGAAGACCGCTGCAGGCTGGAAAGTCTATGACATCAACGTGCTGGGCGCGTGGCTGACCGAAGCCTATAAGGGCAGCTTCAACACGATTGCTACCCAGCAGGGTATCGACGGCATCATCAAGACGCTGCAGGACCGCAACCGCCAGTTGGCCAACGCCAAGGGCTGACTGTCCATGTGACGCTGGAAACCGTTGCGCCGCAACATGGCGCGCGGATCTGGTCTACAATGGCCGCTCGCTCCCGCCTGTTGCACTTTTTTGTTTGCAGGCGGGAGTTTCGATTCCTCTCCCGAAGCCTCCCTGATCCCATGCCAGCCTTTGGCTCCTCGCTGACCAACCGCAACGCCGCCGACGTGCTGCGTGACGGGCTGTCGCATGTGCGGCAGGGCGACGTGACGGTGGATTGCAGTGCGCTGACCCACGTCGATTCGTCGGCCGTGGCCGTGCTGCTGGCGTGGCAGCGTGCCGCCGAGCAACGTGGCCAGACCCTGGCGCTCCAGAGTGTGCCACCGCAGTTGCAGTCGCTGGCCAGCCTCTACGGCGTCGACACCCTGCTGGGTCTGTCCGCCGGCGCAACTCTTCCGCAGCACCACCACCACCGACATTGAACCGGCATCCGTTGCCGTGCGCGGACTCAAGCGCGCGGTCATGCGATGCCACGGCGTCGGGCCTGGCCCGCCGTCGCGCAGGTCAGAGCGGGAGAACCCCCGCATCCCCTATAATTCCGGGTTGTTCGTCCCCAAGTCGCCCCCAACTGCCCTGAGACCATTCCCTCAGGTGCTTCGCGGCTAACCTCAGGGTCGCTTCCCAACTCCAAGAGAGGCCCGGCCGTGCAAGCGGCCCCGTCCCAACATCTGGCCATGAAAGCCATCGAAATTACCGATGTCCGCAAGCGCTACCGCAACCTGCAGGCGCTCAAGGGCGTCAGTTTCAGCGTCGAGCGTGGCGAGTTTTTCGGCCTGCTCGGTCCCAACGGCGCCGGCAAGACCACGCTGATCTCGATCCTCGCAGGCCTGAATCGCGCCGATTCGGGGTCGGTCAGCGTGCTGGGTCACGATGTGGTGGACGATTACCGCATGGCGCGGCGCATGCTGGGCGTGGTGCCGCAGGAACTGGTGTTCGATCCGTTCTTCACCGTGCGCGAGACGCTGCGGCTGCAGTCGGGCTATTTCGGGTTGTCGCGTAACGACGACTGGATCGACGAGATCATGGCCAACCTGGATCTCACCAACAAGGCCGACAGCAACATGCGCCAGCTCTCGGGCGGCATGAAGCGCCGTGTGCTGGTGGCGCAGGCGTTGGTGCATCGCCCGCCCGTGATCGTGCTCGACGAGCCGACGGCCGGCGTGGACGTGGAACTGCGCCAGACCCTGTGGAAGTTCATCTCGCGCCTGAACCGCGAAGGCCACACGATCATCCTGACCACGCACTATCTGGAAGAAGCCGAGGCGCTGTGCGATCGCATCGCGATGCTCAAGTTCGGCGAGGTGGTGGCGCTGGACCGTACCAGCAGCCTGCTGAACCAGTTCGCCGGGTTGCAACTCGTCCTGACACTTTCGAAGGGTACGCTGCCGGCGGAACTCGAAGCACTGCGCACGCAGGGCAACCCGGGCGAGCGGGCGCATCGCCTGCGCCTGTCGGGCTATGAGGCCGTGGAGCCGATCCTGGGCGCGCTGCGCGCCGCCGGATGCGAAATCGAAGACATGGAAATCAGCAAGGCCGACCTGGAGGATGTATTCGTGCAGATCATGCGCCGTGAGGGCGAGATGCCCGGCAGCCTGCCGAATTCCGCCATGGAGGCCGCGGCATGAAGAACCCCGTCGACGTGGATGTGACCCAGCAGCAACGGCTGGATGCGATGGCCGTGGGCGGGCTGGTGGGCTTCCGCACGCTGCTCTACAAGGAAGTGCTGCGTTTCTGGAAGGTCGCCTTCCAGACCGTGGCCGCGCCGGTGCTGACCGCCGTGCTGTACCTGCTGATCTTTGGCCATGTGCTCGAAGGCCGCGTGCGCGTCTATGACCAGATCAGCTACACCGCATTCCTGGTGCCTGGCCTGGTGATGATGAGCGTGCTGCAGAATGCGTTCGCGAACAGTTCTTCGTCGCTGATCCAGTCCAAGATCACAGGCAATCTCGTATTTATCATGCTGCCGCCGCTGTCGCACTGGGAGATGTTCGGCGCCTATGTGGTGGCGTCGATCATCCGCGGACTCAGCGTTGGCCTGGGCGTGCTGCTGGTGACGGCATGGTTTGCCAACCTGCACTTCGCCCATCCGTTCTGGATCCTGCTGTTCGGTCTGGGCGGTGCGGGCATCCTGGGCACGCTGGGGCTGATCGCCGGCATCTGGGCGGAGAAATTCGATCAACTGGCCGCGTTCCAGAACTTCCTGATCATGCCAGCAACGTTCCTGTCCGGCGTGTTCTATTCGATTCATTCCCTGCCGCCGTTCTGGCAGGCGGTGTCGCACGCCAATCCGTTCTTCTACATGATCGACGGATTCCGCTACGGCTTCTTCGGCGTGTCCGACGTGCCGCCGCTGTACAGCCTGGCCGTGGTGGCCGTGGCATTCGTCGTGCTGGCCGCGCTGGCGCTGCACCTGCTGCGCAAGGGTTACAAGCTGCGGCATTGATCGACGTCGATCCGCCGCCATTCACTGATTACATTTGAGACAGACATGCTGCCTACACCGGAACAAGTCAGGGATTACATTGCCCAAGGGTTGCCCTGCGAACATCTGCAAGTGGAAGGCGATGGCCAGCACTTCTTCGCCACCATCGTGAGCGCGGAGTTCGATGGCAAGCGCCTGATCCAGCGTCACCAGCGGGTCTACGCGGCCCTGGGTGACCGTATGCGCGCGGAGATCCATGCGCTGTCGATGAAGACGCTGACGCCTGCCGAGTGGCAGGCCGGGGCCGACAAGTAAGCGGCGCCACACAACAGATCAACTGCCGCCTGGACGTGTGTCGGGGCGGTGAACCAGACAGAACATGGACAAATTCCAGATCCAGGGCAATGGCCCGCTCAAGGGCGAGATCCGCGTATCGGGTGCCAAGAACGCCGCACTGCCGATCCTCTGCGCGAGCCTGCTGACCGCCGACACGGTGACTATCGACAACGTGCCTGACCTGCAGGACACGCGCACCATGCTCAAGCTGCTGCGCCAGATGGGCATGCAGGCGGAGATGGTAGATGGCGTGGCCACGCTGACCGGCGCGGACATCAACGCGCCGGAAGCTTCGTACGAACTGGTGAAGACCATGCGCGCGTCGATCCTCGTGCTGGGACCGCTGGTGGCGCGCTTCGGCGAGGCACGTGTCTCGCTGCCGGGTGGTTGCGGCATCGGCGCACGCCCCGTGGACCAGCACATCAAGGGCCTGCAGGCGATGGGCGCAGAGATCACCATCGAGCATGGCTTCATCCATGCCCGCGCCAGCCGCCTGAAGGGCGCGCGCGTGGTGACGGATATGATCACAGTGACCGGCACCGAGAACCTGCTGATGGCCGCCACGCTGGCTGATGGCGAGACCGTGCTGGAGAACGCCGCACGCGAGCCCGAGGTGACCGACCTCGCCGAACTGCTGGTGAAGATGGGCGCGAAGATCGAGGGCATCGGCACCGATCGGCTGGTGATCCACGGTGTGGACCGCCTGCACGGCGCGCGTCACAGCGTAGTGGCCGATCGCATCGAGGCCGGCACGTTCCTGTGCGCGGCCGCTGCCACGCTGGGTGACCTGACGCTGCGCGATATCCCGCCGCAGATCTTCGACGCCGTGCTGATCAAGCTGCGCGAAGCCGGCGCCCAGATCGAGACGGGCGACAGCTGGATTCGTCTGGCGATGCCAAAGCGCGCGCAGGCCGTGAGTTTCCGTACGTCCGAGTACCCGGCGTTTCCGACCGATATGCAGGCGCAGTTCATGGCATTGAATGCCGTGGCCGAAGGCACCGCGCGCATCACCGAAACGATCTTCGAGAACCGCTTCATGCACGTTCAGGAACTGAATCGCCTGGGCGCGAGCATTACGGCGGAAGGCAACACGGCGGTCGTGACGGGCGTGCCGCGCCTGTCCGGCGCCACCGTGATGGCCACCGACCTGCGCGCGTCGGCCAGTCTCGTGATCGCCGGCCTGGTGGCCGATGGCGAAACGACGATCGAGCGGATCTATCACCTGGATCGTGGCTACGACCGCATGGAAGACAAGCTGTCGGCCGTGGGCGCGAAGATCCGCCGCATCGCCTGAGCCACGTACACCATCGACTATCGAACATCGACGAAGATCGTATCGAGTCGCCCCCTGAACGCGTTTGAAGAATCTACGATGAGCCCCGCTTTCAATGCCTCGCCCAACCAGCTGACGCTGGCGCTCTCCAAGGGCCGCATCTTCAAGGAAACGCTGCCGCTCCTGGCCGCTGCCGGCATCGAGGTCACCGAGGACCCGGAAACCTCGCGCAAGCTGATCCTGCCCACGACCGATCCCGCCGTGCGCGTGATCATCGTGCGCGCTTCGGACGTGCCCACGTACGTGCAGTACGGCGCCGCGGACTTTGGCGTGGCGGGCAAGGACGTGCTGATGGAACATGGCATGACCGGCCTGTATGCACCGATCGATCTGAACATCGCTCGCTGCCGCATGTCGGTGGCGGTGCCGGCCGGTTTCGACTACGCCAATGCCGTGCGTCAGGGTGCGCGGCTGGCAGTGGCCACCAAGTATGTGCAGACCGCGCGTGAGCACTTCGCCAAGAAGGGCGTCCACGTGGATCTGATCAAGCTCTATGGGTCGATGGAACTGGGTCCGCTGGTAGGACTGTCCGACGCCATCGTCGATCTGGTCAGCACAGGTGGCACGCTGCGCGCGAACAACCTCGTCGAGGTGGAGGAGATCGTGCAGATCTCGTCGCGGCTGGTGGTCAACCAGGCGGCATTGAAGCTCAAGCGGGAACGGCTGACGCCGATTCTGGACGCATTTGAACGGGCCTCGGCGGCAATCGCCTGAGGTGAAGTTGATCGGGGACCCGCAAGGAACGAAGTCATGAACGAATCCGAAATGGACAACCTGTCGATCCGCAGGCTCGATTCGACCGAGCCCGGCTTCGCTGAAGCGTTGCGGCAGGTACTGGCCTTCGAAGCCTCGGAAGACGAGGCCATCGACCGCGCCGCAGCCGACATCCTGGCCGATGTGCGCCGTCGTGGCGATGAGGCCGTGCTGGAATACACGCGCCGTTTCGACCGCGTGGAAGCCGCGTCGATGGGCGCGCTGGAAATCCCGCAGTCGGCGCTCGAAGCCGCGCTTGAAGAACTGGAACCCAAGCGCCGCGCCGCGCTGGAAGCGGCCGCTGCCCGCGTGCGTGCCTATCACGAGAAGCAGAAGATCGAGTGCGGCAGCCATAGCTGGGAGTACACCGAATCGGACGGCACGATGCTGGGTCAGAAGGTGACCCCGCTGGACCGCGTGGGCCTGTACGTGCCTGGCGGCAAGGCCGCGTATCCGTCGTCTGTGCTGATGAACGCGATTCCGGCACGCGTGGCTGGCGTCAAGGAAGTGATCATGGTCGTGCCCACGCCCGGCGGCGTGCGCAACGAGCTGGTGCTCGCAGCCGCGCAGATCGCCGGTGTGGATCGTGTTTTCACGATCGGTGGCGCACAGGCTGTGGGCGCGCTGGCCTACGGTACGGCCACGCTGCCGCAGGTGGACAAGATCGTCGGCCCGGGCAATGCCTATGTGGCGGCGGCCAAGCGCCGCGTGTTCGGCACGGTCGGTATCGACATGATCGCCGGGCCGTCCGAGATCCTGGTGATCTGCGACGGCACGACTGATCCGGACTGGGTGGCGATGGATTTGTTCTCGCAGGCCGAGCACGATGAACTGGCGCAATCGATCCTGTTGTGCCCGGACGCCGACTATCTGCGTCGCGTGGAAGACAGCATCCGTCGCCAGTTGCCGACGATGCCGCGCCGCGAGGTGATCGCCGCGTCGATCTCCGGCCGTGGCGCACTGATCAAGGTGCGCGACATGGAAGAGGCGTGCGACATCGCAAACGCCATTGCACCGGAGCACCTGGAGATTTCGGCGGAGAACCCGCGCCAGTGGAGCGAGAAGATCCGCCATGCTGGCGCGATCTTCCTGGGCCGCTACACGAGCGAGTCGCTGGGCGACTACTGCGCCGGTCCCAACCACGTGCTGCCGACCTCGCGCACGGCGCGCTTCTCGTCGCCGCTGGGCGTGTATGACTTCCAGAAGCGTTCAAGCCTGATCGAGGTCAGCGAGGGCGGGGCGCAGATGCTGGGCCAGATCGCCGCCGAACTCGCCTATGGCGAAGGGCTGCAGGCCCACGCGCGCAGCGCCGAGTATCGCTTCAAACGTTAAGTCAATTTCAGAGCCGCCTCCATAAGGATCGATATGTCAGCCGTAGACCCATCCCTGATCGAACGCATCATCCGTGACGACGTACGCGCCATGGGCGCCTATCATGTCGCCGATTCGCACGGACTGGTGAAGCTCGACGCGATGGAGAATCCCTACCGGCTGCCGCCCGCGCTGCGCGACCAGCTGGCCGCGCGGCTGGCCGAGGTGGCCCTGAACCGCTACCCGGTGCCCAGCAGCGAGGCACTGCGTGCCAAGCTGAAGACAGTGATGAACGTGCCGGCTGGCATGGACGTCATCCTCGGCAATGGTTCGGACGAACTGATCAGCATCCTGTCGCTGGCGGCTGCAAAGCCTGGTGCGAAGGTGCTGGCGCCGTTGCCGGGTTTCGTCATGTATGCGATGTCGGCGCAGTTTGCAGGACTGGAGTTTGTCGGCGTGCCGCTGCGTGCCGATTTCTCGCTGGACCGTAGCGCGATGCTGGCAGCGATGGCCGAGCACAAGCCCGCCATCATCTATCTGGCTTATCCGAACAATCCGACGGGCAACCTGTTCGATGCCGCCGACATGGAAGCCATCGTCCGCGCCGCACAAGGCGAGGTGTGCCAGAGCCTGGTGGTCGTCGACGAGGCCTACCAGCCGTTCGCGCAGGAAAGCTGGATGCCGAGACTGAAGGATTTCGGCAACCTGCTGGTCATGCGCACGGTATCCAAGCTCGGGCTGGCTGGTATCCGCCTGGGCTACATGGCTGGTTCGCCCGATTGGCTGGCGCAACTCGACAAGGTGCGCCCGCCGTACAACGTCAACGTGCTGACCGAGGCCACCGCGCTATTCGCGCTCGAACATGTGGATGTGCTCGATGATCAGGCCGCGCAACTGCGCGCAGAACGCGCGAAGCTGGCCGATGCGATGGCGGCGCTGCCGGGTGTGACGGTGTTCCCGAGCGCAGCCAACTTTCTGCTGGTCCGTGTGCCGAACGCTACACAGGTATTCGACCGGGTGCTCGCACGGAGGGTATTGATCAAGAACGTGAGTAAAATGCACGCATTGCTGGCCAACTGTCTGCGCGTGACGGTCAGCACCCCCGAAGAAAACGCGCAGTTTCTTGAAGCATTCCAGGCTTCATTGCAGGATTAACCCCACCATGCGTGTTGTAGAGGTCACTCGCGATACCTCGGAAACGCAGATTCGCGTTTCGCTGAACCTTGATGGCACGGGCCGCCAGAAGCTGGCGTCCGGTGTGCCGTTCCTCGACCACATGCTGGACCAGATCGCCCGCCATGGCATGTTCGATCTCGAGGTCGAAGCCAAGGGCGATACCCATATCGACGATCACCATACGGTGGAAGACGTGGGCATCACGCTGGGCCAGGCCGTGGCGCGCGCCATTGGCGACAAGAAGGGCATCACCCGCTACGGCCACAGCTACGTGCCGCTGGACGAGTGCCTGTCGCGCGTGGTGATCGACTTCTCGGGCCGTCCGGGCCTGGAGTTTCACGTGCCGTTCACGCGCGCCCGCGTGGGTACGTTCGACGTGGACCTGCTCATCGAATTTTTCCGCGGCTTCGTGAACCATGCCGGCGTGACGCTCCATATCGACAACCTGCGCGGCATCAATGCCCACCATCAGTGCGAGACCGTGTTCAAGGCTTTTGGCCGGGCACTGCGCATGGCGGTGGAGCTTGACCCGCGCGCGGTTGGCCAGATTCCATCGACCAAGGGAACGCTCTGAACGATACTGGGTACTGACCTGCGCCCCTTGCAGGCGAGCCGGCTGGTTGCGGCGACGCTGACACGCCACCACCGCTACTCACCCGCATCCGATGGATACGCTGAAGTCTTTCATCTCGCTGCTAGCGCTGATCAACCCGATCGGTGCCATCCCGTTCTTCATCAGTCTGACCAGTCAGCAGACCGAGGCGGAAAAGCTGAAGACGATCAAGACGGCGTCGATTGCCGTGGCGATCGTGGTGGGGTTGTCGGCGTTGCTGGGCCAGCAGATCATCGCGTTCTTCAATATCTCGGTGGCATCGCTGCAGGTTGGCGGCGGACTCATCATGATCATGATGGCGATGAACATGCTGAACGCGCAGGCCGGTCGGACCAAGGCCACACCCGAGGAAGAGGACGAGGCCGAAGCCAAGACGAGTATCGCGGTGGTGCCGCTGGCGTTGCCGCTGCTGACGGGGCCGGGATCGATCAGTACCGTGATCGTGTATGCCGGCAAGACGGATCACTGGTACGAACTGCTGATCCTGGTGGCGATTGGCGTGGTGTTGGGGTGCGTGGTGTATGGAACGTTCCGGGCCGCTGACCCGATCGCACGGGTGATCGGGCGGACCGGGATCAATATCGGTACGCGCCTGATGGGTCTGATCCTGTCGGCGCTGGCCGTTGAATTCATTGTGGACGGGCTCAAGACATTGTTGCCTGTTTTGAAATCATGACTACCATAGCAATTGTGGATTACGGCATGGGCAACCTGCGCTCGGTGGCGCAGGCGCTTCGCGCCGCAGCGCCGGAAGCGGATGTCCAGGTCGTGGATCGCCCGGAAGCGATTCGCGCGGCGGACCGCGTGGTATTGCCGGGGCAGGGCGCGATGCCGGACTGCATGGGTGCACTCGGCGAATCGGGCCTGCAGGAAGCAGTGATCGAAGCCGCCGCCTCGAAGCCGATGCTCGGTGTGTGTGTTGGCGAACAGATGCTGTTCGACCGTAGCCACGAAGCTCGCATCGGCCAGGACGATACGCCTGCGCTGGGACTGATGCCAGGCGAGGTGATCCGCTTCGAGCTGGATGGCATGACGCAGGCAGACGGCTCGCGCTTCAAGGTGCCGCAGATGGGCTGGAACCGTGTTCGCCAGACGCGGGCCCACCCGCTGTGGAACGGTATTCCGGACGAGAGCTGGTTCTATTTCGTCCACAGCTATTATGTGCGGGCGCAAGACGCGGCCCATGTGGCTGGCGAGACGGATTACGGCGTTGTGTTTACCAGCGCAGTGGCACGCGATAATATTTTCGCCACGCAGTTCCACCCGGAGAAGAGTGCCGCGATGGGTTTGCAGCTGTACCGGAACTTCGTGCACTGGAATCCGTGAAGCCTCGAAAGCGGCCTCACGAGCAGAAGCACGTTAGCAGCACCTTTTTGCCAGACACACCAAGAATTGTCCCAAGCGATATCGATACCGATCGTTCAGAGCCGACGACCCAGACTGCATTCCTTGCAAAACTGACATGACCTGAACGCCAGCGTCCGCGCCGGCATCGCTACCTTTCCCTTTTTACACAACCACCACGCTCGTTACGCTATGTTGCTCATTCCGGCCATCGACCTGAAGGACGGTCAGTGTGTACGCCTCAAACAAGGCGACATGGACCAGGCCACCGTCTTTTCCGAAGATCCCGCCGCCATGGCACGTCATTGGGTCAATCAGGGCGCGCGGCGCCTGCATCTGGTTGATCTGAACGGCGCGTTTGTCGGCAAGCCGCGCAACGAGGCGGCCATCAAGTCGATCATCGCCGAGGTGGGCGACGAGATCCCCGTGCAGCTTGGCGGCGGCATCCGCGACCTGAACACGATCGAGCGCTGGCTCGACGATGGCCTCTCGTACGTGATCATCGGCACGGCTGCCGTCAAGAACCCCGGCTTCCTCAAGGATGCGTGCTCGGCCTTCGGCGGCCACATCATCGTGGGACTCGACGCCCGCGATGGCAAGGTCGCCACCGATGGCTGGAGCAAGCTGACCGGCCACGAAGTGGCGGATCTGGCGCGCAAGTACGAGGACTACGGCGTGGAAGCCATCATCTACACCGACATCGGCCGCGACGGCATGCTGCAGGGCATCAATATCGATGCCACGGTCAAGCTGGCCCAGTCGATGTCGATCCCGGTGATCGCCAGCGGCGGCCTGTCCAACATGGCCGATATCGACCAGCTCTGCGCGGTGGAGCATGAGGGCGTGGAAGGTGTGATCTGCGGTCGCGCAATCTACTCCGGCGACCTCAACTTCTCGGAAGCCCAGGCGCACGCCGACAAGCTGGGCGCGGAGTAACGTCGCCGGCAGGGTGCCCCAATGGCACCCCAACCAGCCGCTGCCCCAGGCGGGCGGCGGCAGGCAAGGAATCTCATGCTAGCCAAACGTATCATCCCCTGCCTCGACGTCACGAACGGGCGGGTGGTCAAGGGAGTCAACTTCGTCGAGTTGCGCGACGCGGGCGACCCTGTGGAAATCGCGCGCCGCTACGACGATCAGGGCGCCGACGAAATTACATTCCTCGATATCACCGCTACCAGCGATGGCCGCGACCTGATCCTTCACATCATCGAAGCGGTTGCCTCGCAGGTGTTCATCCCGCTGACGGTGGGTGGCGGCGTGCGGACCGTGGAAGATGTGCGGCGCCTGCTGAATGCCGGCGCTGACAAGATCAGCGTCAATTCCTCGGCCATTGCCAATCCCCAACTGGTTTCTGACGCTACCGGGAAATATGGCTCGCAGTGCATCGTCGTGGCCATAGACGCCAAGCGCACATCGGCGCCCGGTGAGCCGGCCCGCTGGGAAGTCTTCACACATGGCGGCCGCAAGGCCACGGGCCTTGACGCCGTGGAGTGGGCCAGCGAGATGGCAAGGCGCGGCGCCGGCGAGATCCTGCTGACCAGCATGGACCGCGACGGCACCAAGAGCGGCTTCGACCTGGAGTTGACGCGCGCCGTGAGCGACGCCGTGCCCGTGCCGGTGATCGCCTCGGGTGGCGTGGGTGGATTGCAGGACCTGGCCGACGGTATCAAGCTGGGCCGTGCGGACGCGGTGCTCGCGGCCAGCATTTTCCATTACGGCCAGCATACCGTTGGCGAAGCCAAGGCTTTCATGGCCCGCGAGGGCATTCCGGTCCGGATCTGATCATGGCGAACAAGTGGTTGAACAAGGTGAAGTGGGACGATAACGGGCTCGTGCCGGTGATCGTCCAGGAGACGGGCTCCAACGATGTGCTGATGTTCGCATTCATGAACCGCGAAGCGCTGCTGCGCACCGCGGAACTGGGCGAAGCGGTGTTCTGGTCACGTTCGCGCAAGCGCCTGTGGCACAAGGGCGAGGAATCGGGGCACGTGCAAAAGGTGCATGAGATGCGCCTGGACTGCGACGAAGACGTGGTACTGCTCAAGGTCACGCAGATCGACAGTATTGCGTGCCACACCGGCCGCCACTCGTGCTTCTTCCAGAAGTTCGAAGGGGATGCCGAAACGGGCGACTGGAAGACCGTGGAGCCGGTGCTAAAGGATCCCTCCAAGATCTACACTTCGAAATCATGAGTCAGGAACTGTCCTCCGCCGATGTGCTGGCGCGCGTGGCCGCCACGCTGGAATCTCGCAAGCCGGAGAACGGTGGCGATCCGGAATCGTCCTATGTGGCCAAGCTGTTCAGGAAGGGCGACGACGCCATCCTGAAGAAGATCGGCGAAGAAGCCACCGAGACCGTGATGGCCGCCAAGGATGCACGTGCAGCCAATCTGGACGCCGCAACTGTCGACAAGATGGTCTACGAAGTGGCCGACCTGTGGTTCCATTCGATGGTATTGCTGGCGCACGTGGGCAGGTCTCCCGCCGACGTCATCGACGAACTGGCGCGCCGCGAAGGATTGTCGGGGCTGGCGGAGAAGGCAAGCCGCAAGGAGTAGGATGACGCCATGCCACCCGGAAATGGTCCGGAGCGGCGGATGCGCTACGTTGGAGGTCACGAATGGCGACGGACTACACCACGCAGGTCACGACAACGGTCGATTCGGACAAACTCGATGGACTACGCAAACTCACGCATATCCTCTATGCGCTCTATGCGATACATTGGCTGACTGGCGGAATCACTGCGCTGATTGCTATTGTCGTCAACTACGTGAAGCGTGACGACACACGGGGTACGCTCTACGCTTCGCACTTCGCGTGGCAGATCCGCACTTTTTGGTGGTCGATCCTCTGGTTCGTGGTGGGCGGCGCCATGTTTGTGACGGTGTTGCTGTTTCCGGTGGCCATCGGGCTCTGGAGCGTGCTTTCCCTGTGGATGCTATACCGTATTATCAAGGGCTGGCTCTATCTGAATGACCGCAAGCCGATGTACCCGGGCGAGCAGTTCTGAGACAGCCAGGGCGCGTTGGACACGTTGCAACGAAAATTTCATGAAATCCCAGGACAATTGCCTTTTCTGCAAGATCGTGGCCGGCCAGATCCCGTCGAACAAGGTTTACGAGGACGACGACCTGCTGGCATTTCACGATATTCATCCCAAAGCGCCGGTACACTTTCTGGTTATTCCGAAATCGCATGTCGATTCGCTGGCCGATTGCGGGCCCGGCGATGCCGAGGTGCTTGCTAGAATAATGCTCAAGGTGCCTGAACTGGCGCGCCTTGCCGGCTGCACTAACGGGTTCCGCACGGTGATCAACACCGGCACGGACGGTGGACAGGAGGTTTTCCACCTCCATCTGCATGTGCTCGGCGGCCCGCGCGACCAGTGGAAGACGCCGGCGTTCTGAGGACTTTCGTCAGATTGCCTGGGTATGAAGAGTGATCGGTGCAGCGATGCACCGATTGGATGTTGCGCCGGCCACCGTCGACCGGCGCGGCCTTTGAGGGACGGAACTACTGGCGGGGCGGCTATTCCATCCGACGCCGCAGCTACATCAGGAGCAAGAAATGGGTTCGTTTAGCATTTGGCACTGGCTGATTGTGCTGGTGATCGTCATGCTCGTCTTCGGTACCAAGAAGCTGCGCAATATTGGCAACGACCTGGGCGGTGCCGTGAAGGGTTTCAAGGACGGCATGAAGGACGGCAATGGTGAAGCGGCGGCAGATGGCCAGCCGGCACCGGCCAAGGAACTGCGCGACACCACCACGATCGACGTGGAAGCCAAGGAAAAGTCGCGCCAGCAATAAAGTCCGGGCGGCTGTTTTCCTCCCTCCACATGGCGGCTGCGTGAATCGCGGCCGCCTGTCACGTGTTACTGTCCCGATGTCCGCATGATCGATCTCGGCATTTCCAAGCTGGCACTCATTGGCGCTGTTGCGCTGATCGTGATCGGCCCCGAGCGTTTGCCGAAAGTGGCGCGCACGGTTGGCGCACTGGTCGGCCGTGCGCAGCGCTATATCAATGACGTCAAGGCTGAAGTCAGCCGTGAGGTGGAACTCGAGGAACTGCGCAAGATGCGCACGGAATTCGAGACTGCCGCGCGCGATGTCGAGCAGACCATCCACAAGGAAGTCAACGAGCACACGCAGTCGCTGAATGAAGCGCTGAACGGTGCGGAGTCGGCCGACAATTCGGCTGGGATGGACTCCGGCGTTTCCGCTGGCTACGTGCCCAGTTGGGACAGTGCTCACAAATCGCACAACGGCCGGAAGAGCTGGCGTGTGAAGCAGGGCGCGCGGCCTATCTGGTTCAAGCGTCAGCAGAATACCCGCGTGTGGGTGCAGTCCGGCGCCGCGCGCGTCAAGCGCCATCGCCCGGCCACCGGTCGTAATCGTTCCTTTTTCGAGTAAGCATGGCGGGCACCCCAGATCCTCTCGACCCCAACGCCGAGTCCCAGCAAGAGACGTTCATTTCCCACCTGGTCGAGCTGCGCGAACGACTGGTCAAGGCCGTGGGTGGCGTGATCCTCGTCTTTGTCTGCCTGGTTTACTGGGCGGCTGAAATCTTCAACCTGTTTTCCGCGCCGCTGACCGCCTCGCTGCCCAAGAATGGCCGGATGATCGTGACCGATGTCACCGGCTCGTTCTTCGTGCCCATGAAGGTCACGATGCTGGTGGCGTTCCTGATCGCGTTGCCCTGGGTGCTCTACCAAATATGGAAGTTCGTGGCGCCGGGCCTTTACCAGCATGAAAAGAAGCTGATCGTACCGCTGGTTACCAGTACCTATGTGCTGTTCCTGTGCGGCGTGGCGTTTGCCTATTTCCTGGTATTTCCAACCGTTTTCCATTTCATGGCGCATTACAACGCGCCACTCGGGGCCGAGATGTCCACGGACATCGATAAATACCTGAGTTTTGCCATGACCACGTTCCTTGCCTTCGGCATCACGTTCGAAGTGCCGGTGGTAGTCATCGTGCTCGTCAAGTTCGGCGTGGTGGAACTGGAAAAATTAAAGCAGATCCGCCCATATGTGATTGTGGGCGCTTTCATTATTGCGGCAGTGGTCACACCTCCCGATGTGATGTCGCAACTCCTGTTGGCCGTGCCGCTCGTGCTGTTGTACGAACTCGGCCTGCTTATGGCGCGTTTTGTGACGCGTCAGCCTCTTGGTAGGCCCGCAGAAGGCAAAACCCAGCCTGACTGAGTTCCCCGCGAGTTGTTAACGACCTGTATATCCCGGGTCTTTATGCCTTTTTTGCACCAAAATGGTGAAAATATTCGGGTTTGCTGTTGCTTCATCACAACAAGAAGCGTCGGTAAACTCGGTTTACGGCGAAAAAGACTTCTGACGGGCAGGGGGGGTGACACATAATACGACGCAGACGTGAAGCTAAATGCGTCGCCCAAGCACTTGGGCAACCAAGATTTCCCAATCAGTTGACAAGGAAAGTGTCGATATGAAGATGAAACTGTTTGCTGCTGCCGTTGCCGCTCTGGCCGCCGGTGGCGCCTATGCCCAATCGAGCGTGACCCTGTACGGTGTCGTCGACGCCGGTATCGAATACCAAAACCACCAAGCCAACGCTTCGGGCAGCCACGACGTCGTGCGCCTGAACTCGGGCAACATGTCGGGCAGCCGTTGGGGCCTGCGCGGTGTGGAAGATCTGGGCGGCGGCCTGAAGGGCGTGTTCGTCCTGGAAAGCGGTTTCAGCGTTGACACGGGCACGATGGGCCAGGGCAACCGCCTGTTCGGTCGTCAAGCCTTTGTTGGTGTGCAAAGCAACTACGGCACGCTGACCCTGGGTCGCCACCAAACGCCGTTCTATGACTTCGGTCTGGCCTTCGACCCGATGGCCATCGCTTCGAACTACTCGATCACGGCCCAAGCCCCGGAATTCCAGGCTCGTGCTGACAACTCGCTGAAGTACATCGGCAAGTTCGGCGGCCTGACCGGCTCGCTGCTGTATAGCCAAGGTACCAACACCGGCGCAGGTGCTCCGTCGGCAGCCAACCTGCCGTACGGCGGCAATGCTGGTGAAGTTCCGGGCAACTACAAGCTGGGCCGTGCTTACACCGCCAGCCTGATCTACGCAGCAGGCCCGTTCTCGTTCGGTGCGATTTATGACGAAACGAACCAAGGTATCAACGTTGCTGGTCTGACCGACGCCAAGATCCGCCGCGCTTCGGCTGCTGGTACGTACGCCTTTGGCCCTGCCAAGGTGTTCGCTGGCTACCGTTGGGCCAAGGCTCTGGACGGCGCAGTGCTGCCGGGTGCCGTGGCAATCGGTCAAGCGAACAACTCGTCGACCTCCAACCTGTACTGGCTGGGTCTGGGTTATCAGCTGACCCCGGCATTCTCGCTGACGGGCGCTGCTTACTACCAAGACTTCCGCAACAGCGGTGCTGATCCGTGGAGCTTCGTCGCTTCGGCTGACTACGCCTTCTCGAAGCGCACCGACGTGTACCTGAACGTCGCTTACGCCAAGAACAAGGATGGTTCGACGCTGGGCGTGTCGTCGTCGGGCACGAACGCTGCTGGCACTTCGGCTGGTTTCGGTGGTTCGGGCTTCGGCACGACCAACGGCTCGGCCAACCAGTTCGGCGCTGTGGTTGGTGTTCGCCACAAGTTCTAATTTGACGCGGGTGTAAGCCCGCTTCAGATTCGGCTTGTTCAAAACGCCGGCATCCGCAAGGATGCCGGCGTTTTGTTTTGTGGCCTGGGTTGTGGGTTTCAAGTTGCGCGCCTTGGACTCCGTCGTATCCCTTTCGCTCGCCGGGGCGAATCGGTGGTCTGTTCGGAGACATGGGTGGCACATTGAATCCGGCGGCGCAGACGATGCGAGAGGCTGGATTCGAGCGTGGCGCCATGTACCGCCTCTGACTCCGGGGTGGTGAGGGAGTATCCAGCAGCATCGAGGGGAAAGTGCCTGTCGTCGCCCCATTCCTGTGTTGACTGCATCGGTGCAGCATCGGTGACCCTCAAAAAAAAACCCCCGTCTGAAGAGGCGGGGGTTTTGCTTTCTGCGTTGAGACCTTCTACTGCACTATCGATTGCTGCTCAGCGATCACTCTTCGTCCAACGGCATCGCGCGCCGCGGCGGCGGAGGTCGCTTGCCAATGGTGACAGTCAGTTCAGACGCCTTGCCGCGTCGGATCATCTTCATTTTTACCTCGGCACCGGGTTTAAGTTGGGCGATGGCGTTAAGTAGTGCGGTCGTATCCGAAATGACCTGGTTATCGACCGAGACCAGCACATCGCCAGGCTTCATGCCTGCCTTGTCCGCAGGTCCGTCCTGCACGATGGCGGCGATCAGCGCACCTTCCCGGGCGTCGAGACCAAAGGATTCGGCAATTTCAGGCGTCAGATCCTGTGGCTCCACACCGATCCAGCCTCGTGTGACGCTGCCAGTCGAGATGATCGATTCCATCACTTGCTTGGCCGTCGAGACAGGGATGGCGAAGCCGATACCCAGCGAGCCGCCCGAGCGCGAATAGATCGCCGTGTTGATGCCGAGCAGATTGCCTTGCGCATCGACCAACGCGCCGCCGGAGTTACCGGGATTGATTGCAGCGTCGGTCTGAATGAAGTTCTCGAAGGTATTGATGCCCAGATGGCTACGGCCGAGCGCCGAGACGATACCCATCGTCACGGTCTGGCCGACACCGAACGGGTTGCCGATGGCCAGCACCACATCGCCCACCTTGACGTTCTCGATTCGACCGAGCGTGATTGCAGGCAAATCCTTCAGCGTGATCTTCAGGACTGCCAGGTCTGTTTCGGGATCGGACCCCACGACCTTGGCGTTGGCCTTGCGACCGTCGGTCAGCGCTACCTCTATCTCATCGGCGCCGTCCACCACATGGTGGTTGGTTAGAATGTAACCCTCGGCGCTGACAATCACTCCGGAACCCAGGCTGGATACGGGCTCCTGCCGCTCAGGCAGCCGATCGCCAAAAAAGAACCGGAACCACGGATCCTCCGCCTGCGGGTTGGGCGTCCGCTTTGAGCCGTTTTTGCTGGTGAAGATATTGACCACCGCGGGCATCGCTTCGCGAGCAGCGTCGCTGTACGACCCCTGCGCTGCGGAACCGGCCACGCTGGGCACTACTTCCTTCAATGCGACGATGGGAGACCCGGATTGCACGGCCACCCGCCCGCGCTGCAGCCACTCGGGTTTGAGCGTGGCTATCACGAACCACACGGCCAGCACGACCGTGACGGCCTGGGCGAAAAACAGCCAGAAGCGGCGCAACATATTGGAGTTTTGACCAGAAAATGAAAACAAAAGAGCTTGAATTGTACTTGAACGACCTTCTGGAAGTTCCGCGTTTCAAGGACTATTGCCCGAACGGGCTACAAGTGCAAGGTCGACCCGAAGTCACGCATATCGTCACCGGTGTCACGGCGAGCCTGGCACTGATCGACGCCGCGATCGAGGCCGGTGCCGACGCGATCCTCGTCCATCACGGCTACTTTTGGAAGAACGAGGATGCACGGGTCATCGGTCAAAAGCACGCGCGCTTGAAAAAACTGCTGGCCGCCGATCTCAACCTGATGGCCTACCATCTGCCGCTCGACAACCATCCCGAACTCGGCAACAACGCGCAACTCGCGTTGCAACTGGGGCTGTCTCCCATCGGACGTTTCAGCGACGATCAACTCGGCTGGACGGGCACATTGCTGCAGCCGATGCCGCTGAAAGCATTTGCCGCCCACGTGGGAGGCGTGCTGGATCGGGAACCGCTGACGATTGGCGATCCGGACCAGATGATCCGTTCTGTTGGCTGGTGTACGGGCGGTGCGCAGGGCTATTTCGCGGCGGCCGTGGATGCCGGCGTGGATGTCTATATCAGCGGCGAGGTCTCCGAGCCGACCACTCATCTGGCGCGCGAGAGCGGGGTGGCCTACATCGCGGCGGGGCATCACGCCACGGAACGGTATGGCATCCGCGCCGTCGGAGAACATCTGGCACAACGTTTCGAGCTGCGCCACACGTTCATCGATATTCCGAACCCGGTCTGATCCGAATTCGGAATATCGTCGCAAACCGGAGGAGACTCAGGCGCGCGGGGCTTGCAGGCTGTCGCGGATTTCACGCAGCAGCTTGATGTCCTCGGGCGTCTCGGCGGGCTTCGGCGCTTCCTCACTCTTCGCGCGCATCTTGTTCACCGCGCGCACCATCATGAAGATGATGAAGGCCAGGATCACGAAATTGACCACGATGGTCAGGAAGTTACCGTAGGCAAAGACTGGCACGCCCGCCTTCTTCAGGTCCGCCAGCGTGTGCGGCACATTGGGCGGAGGGTCCGCCAGCACGATGAAGAGGTTCGAGAAGTCCAGCTTCCCGATGATCCGGCCCACCAGCGGCATGATCAGATCGTTGACGATGGAATCCACGATCTTGCCGAAGGCCGCACCGATGATGACCCCGACCGCCAGGTCCACGACATTGCCGCGCATTGCAAAAGTTCGGAACTCGCTCATCATTCCCATTGGTTATTCTCCATTTTGTTGTTCCAGATTAACGTTTGAGTTTGACAAAGACTGCATCATCGCAACCTCGAGTGCAAGTCAGGAATCAGCGCCAGAACCGCCCCCAAGCGGTCACACCCGCGATCCCATGACGGATTATCGGCGCCGCGGCTATCAGTAGTTCGCCTATCGTCGCCAGATGTGCCTCAGGTATAATTTTTTGTTGACGCAGGATTCAATTGATGACATCCCCTGGGGTTTGGAATGAGTGACCAGCAAAACGTGAAGAACGTGGACAAAGGTCGCCGCAATTGGTTGATCGCGACTTCAGTCGCGGGCGGCGTAGGAGGCGTAGCAGTAGCAGTACCTTTCGTCAGTACCTTTGCACCGTCGGAGAAGGCCAAGGCCGCCGGCGCGCCCGTCGAGGCCGACATTGGTGCCTTGAAGCCTGGCGAAATGATGACGGTGGAATGGCGTGGCAAGCCGGTCTGGATTCTCCGCCGTACCCCGGAAATGCTGGCTTCGCTTCAGAAGACCGACGCTGAAGTAGCGGATCCCAAGTCAGACGTTCCCTTTACGATGGCGACGCCCGACTATTGCAAGAACGAGACCCGCTCGCGTGCCGAGCACAAGGATCTCCTCGTTGTCGTGGGCATCTGCTCCCACCTTGGATGTTCCCCCTCCGGTCCCTTTGCCTCGGGTGCCAACCCGCAGCTCGGCGCCGATCCTGGTTTCCTCTGCCCGTGCCACGGGTCAACGTTCGATCTGGCTGGCCGCGTGTTCAAAAACAAGCCTGCCCCGCAGAACCTTGACGTCCCCCCGTACCAGTTCCTCTCCGACACCAAGATCGTGATCGGCAAGGACGAGAAAGGAGAAGCGTGATCATGGCGGCCGAAAAAGAAGTCAAGACTACCGGGCTGCTGGGCTGGATCGACGCCCGTTTCCCCGCGACCCAACTCTGGGAAGATCATCTCTCCAAGTACTACGCGCCGAAGAATTTCAACTTCTGGTATTTCTTCGGATCGCTCGCGCTGCTGGTGCTCGTGATCCAGATCGTCACGGGCATCTTCCTCGTGATGAACTACAAGCCGGATGGCACCCTGAATGCCGCCGGCATTCCCGTGGCGTTTGCCAGCGTCGAGTTCATCATGCGCGAGGTGCCATGGGGCTGGCTGGTCCGCTACATGCACTCCACTGGCGCCTCGGCGTTCTTCGTGGTCGTGTACCTCCACATGTTCCGCGGGCTGCTGTACGGCTCGTATCGCAAGCCGCGCGAACTGGTCTGGATCTTCGGCTGCCTGATCTTCCTGTGCCTGATGGCCGAGGCGTTCATGGGCTACCTGCTGCCATGGGGCCAGATGTCGTACTGGGGCGCGCAGGTGATCGTGAACCTGTTCTCGGCGATTCCCGTGATCGGCCAGGACCTGTCGCTGTTCATCCGCGGCGACTACGTGGTGAGCGATGCCACGCTGAACCGCTTCTTCTCGTTCCACGTCATTGCAGTGCCGCTGGTGCTGCTGGGCCTGGTGGTGGCGCACATCATCGCGCTGCACGAAGTGGGCTCGAACAACCCGGACGGCGTGGAGATCAAGGCGAAGAAGGACGAGAACGGTGTTCCGCTCGACGGCATCCCGTTCCACCCGTACTACTCGGTGCATGACCTGGTGGGCGTGGCAGGCTTCCTGATCTGTTTCTCGGCGGTGATCTTCTTCTTCCCGGACGTGGGTGGCTACTTCCTGGAAGCCAACAATTTCTTCCCGGCGGATCCGCTCAAGACACCGCCGCACATCGCACCGGTGTGGTACTTCACGCCGTTCTATTCGATGCTGCGCGCCACGACCACGAACTTCCTGCCGATTCTGTGGCTGTTCTTCGCGTTCGTGCTGGGCATGGTGTTCCTTCGCACGAAGGATGCGCGCATCCGCATTGGTTCGGTTGCGGTGCTTGTGATCCTGGCCGTTGGCTTCTATTTCATCGACGCCAAGTTCTGGGGGGTGCTGGTGATGGGCGGCTCGGTAATCGTGCTGTTCTTCATGCCGTGGCTCGACTGCTCGCCGGTCAAGTCCATCCGTTACCGTCCGGGTTTCCACAAGACAATTCTCACGGTCTTCGTGGTGGTGTTCCTGGTCCTGGGTTACCTGGGTGTCCAACCGCCGTCGCCGGTCGGCGAGAAGGTGTCGCAGCTCGGTACGCTGCTGTACTTCGCCTTCTTCCTGACCATGCCGTTGTGGAGCCGTGCCGGCACGTTCAAGCCGGTGCCGGAGCGTGTCACGTTCCATCCGCACTAAGACGCCGCGCGACCCTACAAGAGGACAAGGACACAAGATGAAAAAGTTGCTTTCGATCTTCGCACTGGTCGGCGCGTGCCTTGCCGCGCTGCCCGCGATGGCCGCAGAAGGAGGCTATCCGCTGGAGCCGGCGCCGCTGGATACCAGCGATGTATCGTCGCTGCAGCGTGGCGCCAAGCTGTTCGTCAACTACTGCCTGAACTGCCACGGTGCATCGATGATGCGCTACAACCGGCTCAAGGACCTGGGTCTGACTGACGACCAGATCCGTCAGAACCTGTTGTTCACCGGGGACAAGGTGGGCGATACGATGACTGTGGCGATGCCGCCGAAGGATGCCAAGGCGTTCTTCGGCGCAGCTCCGCCGGACCTGTCGGTCATCGCCCGCGCACGGGGCAATGACTGGCTCTACACCTATCTGCGTACCTTCTACCGTGACGACACCCGCGCGACGGGCTGGAACAACCTGGTTTTCCCGGCCGTCGGCATGCCGCACGTGCTGTGGGAATTGCAAGGTGTTCGCGTGCCGAAGTTCGCCGAAGTGGAGGAGCACGGCCACAAGGTGCAGAAACTGGCTGGCTGGGAGCAGGTTACTGCTGGCAAGATGAGCACGCAGGAGTATGACCAGGCTGCAGCCGACCTGGTGAACTACCTCAACTGGATGGCTGAGCCGGCGCAGAGCCACCGCAAGCGGCTCGGCGTCTGGGTGCTGCTCTTCCTCGGCGTTTTTGCCATCTTCGCCTGGCGCCTGAATGCGGCGTACTGGAAGGATGTGAAGTAAGCAGGGGAGGTTTGCTCCGTTAGCTTTGTAACGGTGTTTGTAACAACGCAGGATGCCATCCCCAGGGGTCGGCGCGGAAGTTGCAGCAATGCACCGCCGCGCCGACCCTTTTGCTTGGGGCGTTTCGGGTTACCGATGCCGGCCTGGTGGTTTCAGTGATCCATGGATCATTTGTAACTAATTTGCTTTTCGATGGGCCGTTCCGGCAGAATGTTTGCCCTGTCTGAGCTAGCACTGCTAAGTTCGTCAAATTGCTACGAATTTGGCGCACTTCCCACCCAAGGAATTCAACCATGATGGTGTTGTATTCGGGTACCACTTGCCCGTTTTCCCAACGTTGCCGCCTTGTCCTCTTCGAAAAGGGCATGGATTTCGAAATTCGCGACGTTGACCTGTTCAACAAGCCGGAAGATATTTCGGTGATGAATCCGTACGGCCAGGTGCCGATTCTCGTCGAACGCGACCTGATCCTGTACGAATCGAACATCATCAACGAGTACATCGACGAGCGCTTCCCGCATCCGCAGCTGATGCCGGCAGACCCGGTGCAACGCGCCCGCGCCCGCCTGTTCCTGTTCAACTTCGAAAAGGAACTGTTCACCCACGTGTACGTGCTGGAGAACGAGAAGGGCAAGGCCGCCGAGAAGAACCACGAGCGTGCCCGCGCCGCGATTCGCGACCGCCTGACCCAGCTCGCCCCGATCTTCGTCAAGAACAAGTACATGCTGGGCGAAGAGTTCTCGATGCTCGACGTCGCCATCGCGCCGCTGCTCTGGCGCCTGGACCACTACGGCATCGAACTGTCGAAGAACGCCGCACCGCTGCTGAAGTACGCAGAACGTATTTTCAGCCGCCCGGCCTACATCGAAGCACTGACTCCGTCCGAAAAGGTCATGCGTCGCTAAGACGGCCGCGACGCCACCGCAAAGCTAATGTCTGAAACTTCCACCAAGCCCTACCTGATCCGCGCCATCTACGAGTGGTGCACGGATAACGGCTTCACGCCGTACATCGCCGTGTTCGTCGACAGCCAGACCAACGTGCCGCGCGAGTTCGTGAAGAACAACGAAATCGTGCTGAACGTGAGCTTCGACGCAACCAGCGGCCTGGACATGGGCAACGAATGGATTGCTTTCAGCGCTCGCTTCGGTGGCGTATCGCGCAAGATCGACGTGCCCATCGAAAACGTGCTGGCCATCTACGCACGCGAAAACGGGCAGGGCATGGCGTTCCCCGTCGAGCGTAGCGTCCCCGAAACCCAGGCCGCCACGGAACGCGAAAACAACCCGCCTCCGAAGCTGGCCCCGGTAGACATCGACACGCCCGCGCCGGTTACCGCCGACGCGAGCAGCGCGGACTCGGACGACGAACCGACCCCACCGCCTGTGCCCCGCATCGGCGGCAAGAAGCCATCGCTGAAGGTTGTCAAATAGACATCCACAAAGCCGACCGCATGCAGTAGAATCGCGGTCTGCACCAAACATGCCGGCTTAGCTCATCAGGTAGAGCAGTTGATTTGTAATCATCAGGTGGCGGGTTCGAGTCCTGCAGCCGGCACCACCTTTCTGTCCCAAGCGATCCGGGTCGATCCAAAAACAAAATAAAATCAATCACTTGGACGCGATTTGGCATCCGAAGTGATCCGGTTAGGGCCAAAGAAAGCCAACAAAAATGTTGGTATGATGGTTGGTATCGGCTCGATAGAGCACATCAGATACCAACATGCCGCTCACCGATCTCCAGATTCGCACAGCGAAGCCTCAAGACAAGCCATATCGCAAAGCCGACGGCGGCGGGCTTTTCCTCGAAGTTCGTCCGAACGGCTCCCGGTACTGGCGGCTCGCATATCGCCATCTCGGCAAGCAGAAGCTGCTCGCCATCGGCGTCTACCCAGTAACGTCGCTCAGCGAGGCACGTGAAGCGAGGGATGCAGCCAAGAAGCTGTTGGCGGCCGGTGAGGATCCTTCCGCTCAAAAGCGGCTCGCGAAGCAAGCCGCCGTAACTGCTGCTGCGACCACGTTTGAAGCCGTCGCCAAGGAGTGGCACGAAACCAAGCGTGGCGGCTGGACGCCAAAGCACGCCGTCAAAATTCTCGAGTCCCTCCGAGCAAACATCTTCCCTACCCTGGGGGAGCGGCCCATTGCCGAAATCACGGCACAGGAGCTTCTCGCAACACTTCGGAAGATTGAGCAGCGCGGCGCCTTGGAGACCGCTGCTAGGGTATTACAGCGCAGCAGCGCCGTATTTCGCTATGCGGTTGTCACTGGTCGATGCGAGAGAGATCCGGCGGCAGATCTGAAGGGGGCGCTAAAGCCGCCTGTCGTACAGCACCACACCGCGCTCACTGCGAAGGAGCTGCCCGAGTTTTTGCGGTTGCTGGACGTATATGACGGCGAAGAGCTCACCAAGTTGGGATTGCGCTTGCTGATGCTGACCTTTGTGCGGACTACCGAGTTGCGTGGTGCGAAGTGGGCGGAGATAGACCTCACCGCCGCAGAATGGCGCATCCCCGCCGAACGCATGAAAATGCGTGATCCTCACATCGTCCCCCTGGCAACCCAGTCTATCGCCGTTCTGGAGCGGTTGAAGCAGTTGTCCGGTCATTCGACGTTTGTGTTTCCAAATTCCCGTAACCCACAGAAGGTCATGAGCGAGAACACCTTGCTCTATGGCTTATATCGAATGGGTTATCACGGGCGAGCGACTGGTCACGGTTTCCGCGCTACAGCATCGACGATCCTCAATGAATTGGGGAAGCGTGCCGATGTCATTGAGCGCCAACTCGCTCATGCAGAGCGAAACAAGGTTCGTGCTGCTTATAACCGGGCGCAATATCTTCCGGAAAGGCGCGAGTTGATGCAGTGCTGGGCGGACTATCTGGATCGGTGTGTGGCGGGTGCATCGATCGATTCGCTGCAAGAGGACGTCGCATGACGATGGACCCGACACTTCGTGATCTGGCGCTGCGCACGCTGGAACAGGAACTGCCCGGGATCGATCTTTTTTCGCGAGAGTTCCTGTTCGATCGTCGGCATGCGGTCGACCGCAGCCAATTGCTGACGATCGCCGGCCCCGCTGGCGCGATGAGCCGCCTTTCGTTCCTGCTCCGAGAAGTCATGCCCGATGATGATGACCTCCGCCAAAAATTGTTCGGAGACTACGATCTTGGCAACCGGCGATTCTTGTCAGCGGAATTTTGCGTCACGGAACAAACGCGCAGCGAAAACGAAAACGTGCGCAGTCTCGTGGCCGAATTGGAAGCCGACTGGAAACGCGACTGGGGCGAGGAAAAGAGCATCGATGCCAGTCACCTCAAGAAAATCAAGCAGGACCTCGCCACGCTGACAGGCCGCAGCATGGAGCAGCATTACGCCTGCAACAAATCAACGGCGCTCAAAGTCGTGAAACTGCTGTACTGGTTAGGCAGGGACGATTCCACACACGAAAACGCCGGGGCCGGAAAATTCCAGATATTCGATTGGCTGAAATGGCCCGAAGGCGATGGCCGCCATCGATTCTCGTTGTCGTTTCGGTCCGCATACCCTTATCAAAGCCCGACATCCAAGACGTCGTACAAAACTAGCGATGAACGGTCCGCGCTTCTAGCCGACCTGAAAGGCTACCTAAGTGCTGAGCTGACCGAGGAAACCTACGCGGCCATCGTCAGCGTCCCGGAGGAACTGCACTGGCACCTCAACAGCATCGAGCACAACATCGAAAAGCTGCTGGTCGATACGGGTCGCACAGGATACGAGGATGCAGTCAAGACCTACGACTATCTCGCCGGCCGATTGGAACTGTTGGCGTTCTCTGTCGAGAATATCGACATTCCGCTCGACGAAACGCTCTTTCTGTACCTGCACACCTTGGAATTCGCGCATTTCGCGGAAGGCTATCCCAAACTACTGGACAAAGCCGATCCCGGCTGCATGCTCGTGCCTGTCGCGCCGGTAATCGATGTGCTTGCGAAGGACATCACGAATGGCACGCTTGGGATGTATGACCCGTTCGTTCCAGAGGATGAATGGGTTGAGTTCATTCACAATGAGAAAAACGAACTGGGTCTAATCGTCAGCGCGGCACTGCGCGAAGCAATTACTCCTGCCGCGCTGGAAAAGGCCACCGAACCAGCGCGACGCCTGGCCCGGACCCATGTCATTTTTCGAACAGCGAAGCTTTTTGACGACGAGGAATGCTTCATTTTCAGTGCACTGGATGTTGTTGCTGCACTCTCTTGCGTCTGCCATGAACAGAGTAAGCCGGCCAGCGAGCGTACCAAGCACAAGCCGTTCTGGAAAGGCCAGCAAGCACAAGGCGGCAGCATCCTGACTTCGCTTGATCTCCCCACCCTCGGAGACCAGCCGTTCGCGTTCTACGATCGCATCCCCGAAGAACATCGGCTGATCTGGACCAGTCGTTTTGAATGGTTTCGGGATGCTTTGCAAGGCCATACCGAGCTGGCCGTCCAGCGTTTCCGATTTCGCAGCGCCGCGATGCGCCGGGCCAAGGCTATCGTCAAAACGAACAACCGCGGCGGAATGCGCGACGCCATGGAGCGACTGAACCTGGCGACGTTCGAGTTGGGGCTGCACTTCCTCGGCGGCTAGCTTGCGCATCTATCGAGGTCGGTTGCTGCGTTTAAAAAACTGACCTTCGAAGAAGATCTGCAAAAACCGACACTGCTCCGACTCCCGCCGAAATGGTTCGGCGGAGCTTCAGGAGTGACGGATGAGCACGATTAGACCGCCCCACATGCGCGGTGCCG
Organism: Cupriavidus sp. SW-Y-13; assembly: GCF_009793345.1. Lineage (NCBI taxonomy): Bacteria > Pseudomonadati > Pseudomonadota > Betaproteobacteria > Burkholderiales > Burkholderiaceae > Cupriavidus > Cupriavidus sp. SW-Y-13. The sequence continues at coordinate 3,198,761 of NZ_WHLX01000001.1, read as the reverse complement.
AAGTCGATGCGTGGATTGGTATCGGCAAAAGCACGCGCCACGAGTGGCAAAACCCCAAATCCCCATACCACGATCCGACGTGGCCGCTGCCTATCAGGCTTGGCGCTCGTAAGACCGTTTACATCACTGAGGAAATCGAAGCGTGGCTGAAGTCGCGTCTGCGCGCTCGCGATCTTCACGGCGAGAAGGATGGGGCATGATGCAAGGCAATCCTCCGCCACTTCATGCTTTGGCACCCGGGATACGGGAAGTCATCGAAGAACAGGCAAAGACGCCGGCGACTAAGATTTCGCTCGCCGGTTTCGTGGATGGTTACGTCTCCCAGACCGCAGGACCGTGTGTACAAGTACGCGGACTGTACGGGGAAACGATCCCGGCGACTGTATATGTTCTCATCATTGCTCCGCGGGGCGCCGGCAAGTCACCAATGGGGGCGCACTTCCGGCAGCATTTCGATACATGGCACGACAACTATGTCTCCCAGACTGCCGGGGCATGGCAGGAGTACCAGGGCAAACTGGAAGTTTGGAAGGCTGAAAAAGCGGGCATTCTAAAGACGATTAAGAAGCATGCCGCGGCTGGTCTGGAGACCGATGCGCATTTTCAGCAACGCTTGATCGAACTGGAGAAAAATCCGCCACAACCGCCGCCGTCACCATCCGAGCGCTTCGAGGATACGACCATCGCCCCCTGGATGGTGTCCGCCGTGAAACATCCAGCTACCTTCTTCTGCGCGGATGAAAGTGGTCCGATACTGGAGTCCATGAACAAGGATCTGATCGGCGCCCTATGCGGGGGCTGGTCCGAAGTGCCTCCCAGTCGTGCACGAAGCCATACGGGCGTGCAGGTCGTGCGAGTCATGCCTACTGTCGTTCTATCCGTGCAAAACGATGTCTGGCTGAACTTCCAGTCGAAAGCCAAGGGCCGGCTCTTCATGGAGATCGGGATGGGCAGCCGTCCGATATATTACGTCGTGCACCAATCGGATTTCGCCAAGCAATCCGCAGATGTCTCCGATGAACCAGACCGCATCGCCCTGCCGCGGCTCCTCGATCGGGCAGCACACTTTCTCGGTATCCAGGATCAATTGAACCAGCGTGGCTGGATGGACCGAAAGGTCCTGGAACTGTCGCAGCCCGCGAAACGGGAGGCTCGCGATACCGAAAAATACCTGAACAGCATCCGTGGCAGCGCTGCCAGTCCGGACGAGTTGTCACTCATCGACAAGGCTGTGGGAAACATCCTTCGGCACGCCGGCCGCCATCACGAGTTCAATGGTATCGATGGCCCCATCCAGGCAGAGGAAATCGCCAATTCAGCGGAGTGGGTCTTGTGGAGCCTGGAAAACTACGTTCGTCTGAGCGAAAGCGGGCAAACCAGTGGACGCAATGTCGAAAAAGACGCGGAAGCCCTCTGGAACCTGATGCTCGATCTGCGGGTGCGCGACTGCAAGATGACGAAACGCCGGCTGGCCGAAGAAGCCTTCAATGTTGGTCTGGCTCGTTCCACGCACTTCATCGACGCTCTGAGCCTGCTTTGCCAGGAGGACGTGGCGACCGTCAGGGACGGCTACGTGTATTGGGACAGACCTGACCGTGTAGGCCACCTCATCAGGAGAGACGGCAAGCGTTAATTTGCCTCTGCTTATATGGGTGTGAACCGGCATGATTACGTACATCCTATGCGAGGCAGAAAAACTAAGGGGAAGCAAGGATTTTTTCGATCGCGGATTGGCGAATCGCTTTGTTTTTCGGCTTTTCGTATTTCTGGTTCTAACGTGGTTATAGATAAATTTAATTATCAAATAATAAACCATAGAAGCTAGCGTAGCTGGTAATGGCGAAGGAGTGAGTGTGATATATCAAGATCAATCACAGAATGTTGTCGATGGTGATTGGGGTCAAGTGATTGACATTGAATACGAAAACGATGAGCAAGGTATCGATAAAGCGACCCTCAGAAAAATATCGATTGGATTAAATCGAATATATGGCCATAACGGAGAGAGCTACTACATCCCCATTTCTGTAGCACACCTCAGTGCGCTTGAATCATTCAGTAAGCGGCTGTTCGAAACTGACGATTTGCCATATCGAGTTAAAAGAAGAAATGGCATCGAATGCTATGTCGCATTGAGGATGGCCTATGACATCAAGCTGTTGCCAGCGTATGCACGAATCTACAGTCCGTCATTGGCATTCCCACCAGACTTCGATCTGTTCTTTGAGGTGTATCCCCAACACGAAATCAGTCAGTATGGCCACATTGAATGGCTCCCTTCCGACGATGAAGATCGCATGGGGGAGATCATCCACGATGTAGAGCCTAGGTATGCCGAGATGGCGATCAACTTCGTATTAAAGATACGTGAAGCGGCCAGGAAGAAACAACTGGCGAAGCGCATGCGTGACTGGCTGAGTGGTTGCCATCGGAACCGGAGATACTTGCGATCGTTCATGATCGGGATTCTTGAGGAGCACGCTCGCATCATGGTAGTTGACGTCGTTTTCCTGTATAGACGAAGCGCTTGTGAAAACCAGACCGAAGCTATCGCTCGTGGCATCAAGCTGCGGGAACGGTCAGAGCGTGAGTACTTGGCATATCTGGATGGCACAGAGACCGATGAGGTGTCCGATCGAGTGATCAGCCTTTATGAACTGAAGGAGGATCTGAAGACCTTCTTCAACAATGCTCGTCATAAACCATCACTCTTCGGAAAGGACAAGTTCATCGACTATTTCGGTCGCATCGAATACTCACGTGATGTTGGTTACCACGCCCATATGTGCTTCTTCTACAAGGGTTCGGAAGCACAGCGACACATCTGGTATTCACACGAAATCGGTAAGTACTTCGCAAAAATAACAGAAGGGCGTGGATATTACTTCAGCGCCAACGCCAAGGCTGCGGAAGGAAAGTATCGTAACGTCGGTGTCGGTATTGTTGAGCATGATGATTTCGAGAAGATACGTCACCTTTGGACGGCAGTCAGCTACTTCGTCAAGGCATCGCAGGTCGTCCGTGTGAAAAACACGGGCAAAGAGCAGATGGTGTTGCATGGTAAGCGCCGGGAGCGCCGAGGGGTGAAGCTGGGGCGTCCGCGCGAAACTGGCCTCACTGACCAGGAATACCGGTCGAGGCTCGAAAGAATCTTTGTGTAGTGAATAAACGGGGGCTTGGTGGCATGTACAGAACGATCCTCCAGCCCCGTGAGGAGAGTTCTGTACATCGCTCGCGGCTGGGGAAGTTTTCGAGCGAAGTGCTGTTCATTGGGTGTTTAAGAAACCTCCCTGCACAGGACCAAGCCATCTAAGGATGATTGGCAATGCCCATGCATATCGCGCAGCGGCATTTCATCAACCCCTATACATGAGGTATTGAACCCGTGATGCAGTCCATCCCGAACCCGACGAATAGTTCACACGTAGGCCAGCAGCAACCGCACGGCACGCAAGCCGATATCGATGAGCTTCGCACGCTTTTGGCGCAGCAGCGACGCATGGATCCAAGAAGGCAACGTTTTCGCAATATGTACGACACCATTCAGGAACTCATTGCAGCGGGGCTACATGCCGCGATAATCAGGAAGCTCAAGAGCATGGACCTGAGCATCTCGCCAGTTACGTTTAAAAGTTGGTTGGCAGAAATACAGCAGGAGCGTGACAGTATGGTAGTAAGCGACCGGAAGAAGATGTATCGCAAGTGCGAGAAGCAATGCGGCGTAGCGCGGCATAATCGGGCATCACTAAGACAGCATGTCGCGCGGAATCGGGCTGGCTCCCGTAAGCACGAAACGAGCTAGCCCCAACCGATCGCGGCAAAACTGGGGCGGTCTGCTACGCATTACATTAGCTCAAACGGAGAGAGCACACCGGCCAGGCCTCCGTGGCCATCGTCTACCAGCCAAAGCGTTTGAACACTTGCATCCGCTTCCGCCAAAAGAGTGTCGACCTCTGACGCTTCACTCACGAGACAGGCACGAACAAGTTCGAGCTCCGCGCCACTCTCCTTGAGTCCGCCGACTTCCCGTATTTCTTTCGCGAGCAGTTCCTTTCTCTTCTCTTTCCGATGCAGAAATTTTGCGACAGAGACTTCAGGCAACAGAAGCCAGTCGTGGTCAATTTTGACGGGAAGAAACGAAAACGAATGCGTAAGCATAAGCTGCCGAGCATATGCGACCGGTTGCCAAGGCTGAACAGCCACTGGAGATCGGACCATAAAATCGCCGACCGTTACTCGCTTGAAATCTTGCTCCTTCATTAGGGCCTCCTCTAGGGCAATGCATAGCGCGATTGCTGCTTCTGTCGCGTGGCGAGCATAAACGCCACTATGCATTGCGTCATTGCGGGCGTTCTGGACCGTCCTGTACAACGCGGAAAAGCTTGCAAACAAGACTGGGAATTCCGTCGCAACATGATGCAGAACATCGGAATCCTTCGCGAGCTCATAAAGTTCGCGGATGTAGGAGCCCAGTTGGCCCTCCTGCCGCAGTAGTCGCATTCCAATAGCTTCCAATGCGAAGCACACTTCGCCAAAGCCCTCGGCGTCGGCTAATGCCGAGTAGCGTGCTCCGCGTAGCCTGTCGCGGTAATGGCATCGCTCAAGCCATGAAAGTGTAGGTCCCATTGTTCTGTGCAACTCGATACATTCATGTTATTCGGAAGGCTGCGTCTAGAGACTCTTCATCTGCCCGCCCTGCTCCTCGATCGCCGTGCGCACGATGTTGTGCACTGCCTTCAAGAAGGCTAATGCGGGCTCTGAGTTTACTGTGCCCGGGACGGGCGCAGCCAGCTCATAGATGCCCCGGATGTCCACTGCACGGCGCGTTGCAGAGCCCTTGCCCTTGTGGTCATTGCCACGGCGCCAGTCAGTCAGATGTTCGTCTACTAGTCGTGCTACAGCCAGGGAGTGCAAGTCGCGGAAGACAATTTGCCGAATCGGTGCGATGGCCTCTTGCGCTTCGGTGTCATCCTTAGGTGCTCGCGTCCAATGCACCGGGTGATCCAGAAAATTCGAGATCTCCTCGGTGATGCGGCCCACGAAGTCCGCCACGGGGCGCAGCGAATCGTATTCGATATCCAGTTCATTCGCGATTCGGCGGTTCAAGGCCTTGACGCGCGTCCAGTGCTCGGTACTTACTTCCGCGCTGTGCGCAAAACCAAGGCGGAAGTTCCAGGCACGCTGGAAGCTGTCTGCGGCGCGTTGCACCGCGAAGCCAAGACCCGACGGGTCGTAGGACGGCTTCGCATCGGGCTGGGGTGGTGGCATGATCGACCGATCAAACTGGTCGAGCAACTGCCCTAGTTGCACCCGCACCCCGCCGGGCAACTTCTCCGATGCGGCATCCAGGCCGCCGAGCATGAAGCACTGCATGTCGATCGTCCGCTCCATCGCGGTGACGATGGGGCCGTTCAACACGTCCCGCAGTCGCCCCAGATAGTTGTAGACCGAGGCCAGCACGTGGGCGCGCTTGGCTGCAAAGCCGGGCAGATTGAGGCCCTTTACTTGATCGAAATGCGTGAAGGCGATGGCGAGCTTGCCGTAGTTGCCGCTGGCGGCAACGGCGCGAAGTACCGCTTGTGCGGCGGCCTGCACGGGCTGCTCCGCGTTGTCCACCAGCATGATGGTGTCGACATCTGCGAACCGCTGCGTCACGTGCGTGGTGACGCTGCTGGACGAGTCCGGTGTGTGTCCCAAGCCCTGGCCGTCTAGATACACGACCTTACTGCGGCGATCAGTAAAAACCGGGTACAGTGGGCCACGCACGCGGATGCCATCTACCAGCGGTGTCAGTAGCCTCCCGAAGGCCGGCGCATAGTTGCTGGAGAACCAGCGAACCTGACGCAGGAAGTCATCCCGATCTTCTGTTTCGTAGGTCCACAACTCAGGCCAGCGCGCGGTCTTACCGCGCTTGGTGAGCGTACCAACATCCAGGCGGTCAAATCGCAGTTGGATGTCGTCCATGATGTCCAGCACCAAATCGCGGAAGGCATCGTCGTCGAGCAGCTCGCTCTGGAAGATTTCTAGCGCAGCCTGCAGATCTTCAGGCTGGATCGTGGACGGATCAGGCAGCAGTTCCGCTTTGATCGCCACGGCTTTCGCAGCAGCAATTGCCTTAACGCGCTCGACATAGCCGGCAAGCTTCACTTGCAGCGCAGCAGCATCTGCGGCTGAAATAGCCTCTCGATCGTCCGCTGGAGGGGCGATCGAATCGCTGCTGCCACCAAAGTCCCAATCATCGTCCGCCAGATAATCGCCGGTGGTCTTCCAAGCGCCGAGCAGGTAGCTCAGACGGAAACGTTGGTCAGCATGGTGCAGCAGCTTGTCGGCGACTTTTTCGTCGCCCATGGTATCCCACACCGCCGAGCAGGCCGCAATTATGCAGTCCTCGACGTTGGCCCGAATCGCGTGTTCGGAGAAAAACGTCACCGCCGCACGATAAGGGCCGTCGTCAGGGATCACCTCGATGTCAGACACCGTGGTCTTGGCAGTGGAGGTTGAGGGGAAGCGGTCCTTGTCAGGGTTAGAGCCGATCAAGTGCCGCAGCAGCGAAGTCTTGCCAGCTCCTGTGGTGCCCACGAAAAGAACGCGAGCATAACCTTCGTCCCGGCCGGGCAGGGGAATGATGTTGTCGCGCAATGCTACGGGATTTGCCACGCTGGCCTGTAAGCCGTCGAAGAAGGCATCGACGACGATTGGGCTAAAAGCCTGGAGAGCGTCGTTGTATCGGCTGGCATTCCACCAAGACTCGTCGGCCAACAGTTCGTTCATCTGCGCGACGAGTACATCAGCTTCATCCGGGTTGGCCGTTCCGAGGCCGCGGCGCACCTTCAAGCCTGGTTTGCCTTTGGAGTCAGATCGGCAGGGATGCCGGAAGCTGATGCTGAAGCCGGGGCGGTCTCTGGTGGGGGACTTCGATGCAGTGTAGCTCATGCGACCTCGCGTTGTTCCGTGATGTACCAGAATGTAAGTGACCTCATTTCCGTTGTCAAGGATTTGGAACAACGTGGAACAACGAAAGTTGTGCTGCTTGCTCTTGCGGAACGCGGTCTGGACCGTGCCGATACAGCGCGTGTTTGCCCGCAAGAACAACATCCTTCGCGCAAGCCAGCACTAGCCGGCCGCGCGTAAGTGGCTCAGGCACACTTTCTCCACTTGTCACGCAAATGTAGATCGCCTATAGTCGCTCCCGGCTTCTGGCCTCGGTCCCGCTCCCGAGAGTTTCCATCGACTCGTAATTGCGACGCGCCGCTCGGCACGTTTCGTTGTGCACTACCTCCCTTTGGCCGGCCTGTGCAACTAGTAAATCGATGGGTAAGACATTGCAGGCTGTAACCATGAGAGGCACTCGATGCACAATCACGATATCCGCAAGGCGATTCTCGCCCGCGCTGCGGCGCTGAAAGCAGTCGCACATCACACCAGCATCTCCCAGAACCATCGTCTCGAAGCCCTGACCGCAGGCTACGTCGATACAAAATTCGCATCCGTTTCCGCGAAGTACGGCGATGGCGTTGCGCACTTGGATATGTTTGATCAAGAGCGCATGGCCAAACGAATGATCGAGCTCACGGATCAGGCTACATCCGACGTCGTCGAGCTGCAGACCGATGGCGTCTCGGTCAACGTGGAAATCGTCAAAGATCGCGTGCAGCCGACACGCTATTCCGACGTGTCGTACCGCGTGAACGTCCAAGTTTATGGCCTGGGCGCATTCAAACGGGAGCCGATCTTCCTGATGCCGCAGAAGCTCCTTGCGAACGGTCATGAACCGTTCCGCGTGGATTCGGCCCACGATCGTCGCGTGGATCGCGGCGAAGACGCTCCGGTTGGCCTGTCGGGGCAATTGCTTGAGGCTAAGCTCGTTAAAGGCCACTGGCACGGCGGCCTTTACATCTACGACCGGCCCTTGCAGGAGAACGACGCAGATTGTCTGGCCTGGGTTCGTCACAGCCTCACCCGTGCGATCCACCGTAGCCTTACGCCGATTGTCCGTTGCGATGTGTTCCGCCCAATCCAGCCGAGTCCGTATGAGGCTGGCGTTTGGCGCGTTCGCCTGCGTGTGCATCCCGATGCAGCGCTGCCCCGTACGAAGTTTGCGTTGCCGGCGTTGGCGCACCACATCATTCCGATGAATGCGGATTACTTTGCAGACATCGATGTTGGGCTGATGCACGGCGGCCGCTGGGAGGCAGATGTCTATCCGAGTGGTCAGAAGGGCATCGACAACATGATGACGGCGCGGGAGGTGCAGTCGGCATTCCTGCGCGCGATTGAACCTGTGGTTCAGCAATTTCTTGCGATGTCGCCGTACTCGATCAAATACCGCCCCGCAGTGCAATTTGCCAGCACCAGCGCACCCCTCTAACTTTCGGCGGTGTTGAAGAGAGCCGTGCCGCCATGCCCCGGTCTGATGACTCAGGGTATGGCGACACAAACGCCGGTTCATCTCGATCTTGATACCGTGCTTGGCAATAGCTGCTTTGGTCGATATCGTGTTAACCCGTCCTCGTGGCCCTTCTACGACCTTCCACAAGGCCGTGGTCGGTGAAGAAACCAAAAAAAGATGCCACCACCCTCACGGGGGTGGCATCACAATGCAAAAGGTTCTTCAGGCCTCGGGTAGGCTACATTGGCCACGCCATTCGTTAATCATGTCGTTGCTTACAGGGGCCTCCTCTCCCATACCGTTTCGAAAGTCCTTCAGCTTGGCGTCGTAGCACGCTTCGCCTTGCGTGCCTGATTGCTGACGAGAATCAGAGACCGTTGGCGCTGGCGCCGGTTCAGATGACGTAGTGGCTTGGCCAAGTGTGACATTGGCAGGAACATTGAGGACGTATCGGACATGGTCCTCGCTGCGGTGGTGAAGTAGGTCCCGAACGGTCAACTTCCAATCCCTGTTCCAGTGCGCGACGCTGCCGTCTTGCTTCAGCAGTTCAACGCCCGACCAGGCAGGGACGACATGACTGTCCCGAACAAACCACCGAAACACCTCGCTGGCCTTCGTGATGCCGTCGTAGGACTTGTCGATCTGTGCGAGGGCGTCTTTCTCGGCGCGCTCGAAGCGGGTGCGCTCCCGCTGCAGGCTGGCGAGCTCTTTCTCGAGGTTGGCCTTAGCGTTGGTCAGGTGCTGTTGAGCCTGTTCGACGGCGAACTTTGCACTAGCGCCGGCTCCCATCTCGCTGTTGACCGCTGCCCGGCGCAGCGCCTCTGCGGGATCCTCATCGGCCCTATGAGTATGGTTCTGGGCGCCGTTGGTCTCCAGCCGGGCGAGCTTGTCCTTCGCTTCTGCCAGTAGCTTTTCCCAGGTGGCGGGGCCTTGTCGGGTGCTTTCGATACTCTGATCGAGGCCGCGATAGTACCTCTGATACTCGTCGCGCGTCTCACGGATCTTCTGTTGGCGCAGTGCCGCGAGCAACTCAGGGCCGTTCCTCATGGTGCAGCGGTACTCAACCACGAGCCGGCCAGTGTCATCGTTGGTAGTGCGCCACGCATCTTGTGCGCAGGAGTCGCGGTTTGATAGCGCGGTCTCGTACGTATGGGTTGAGTCTTCGGGGACCGTCGCCGCCTTGACCGCTGTAGCTTCCGGTTGACCGCAGCCCGTCAGGGCCAAGCTCAGTACTGCCATCGAGGCCAGGATTGAGGATTTCATGTTCATGACTTGGGATTGTTGGATTGGGTGTAGCGGGCAAGGCTGAGAGGATGCAGCCGCCGTCAAACGGAAAAAGGCGCAGAGGCCGGGATAGCCAGCCACTGCGCCAAGGGCGTGCGCGACAGAGCTCCGTGGGGGCTCGTGCGCGGTAGTTGAACCGCCGTATTACTGCGACACACCAATTAGGACATAGTCGGTCTCGCCATTGATGGCGGGGACAGTCGTACCCTTCTTCGTGGCGACCATGAGATAGACGTAGGTGGTTACGCCGCCAGCCGTGTATTTGAAGGCCTTGGCGCGAACCACGCTTTCGCCTTCTTCGCGGCCCTGATCGGTAAATGCCTGTGCGATGTTCATGTCCGGAGCATCCGGAACACCGCCGTTGTCGTTGCCCGTGAAGACAAAAGAGCCGTCTGGGTTGAAGACGGCTGTACCCGAACCGCCTGCATCGCAATTCTCGTACTCGACATACGTCTTACCCTGCAGTTCGGTCACATCAGTTACCGGCACCAGTTCCTCCGACACGAAAACGTACTGGCTAAGCTGCTCGCCAGCGGTCGTCGTGCATAGCTCGCCGATACGGTTTCCCGCCTTGCTCACGAAGCCTGTGAACGGACCATCAGCGGCGAGGGCAATGAGATTGCCATCCGCATCGATCGTCCCCTTTGTCACCAGGTTCCCCCGATTGGGATCAGGGATGGAGAGTACGTAGTCACCCCTCAAGGTCTTGGCAGCACCGACCCGGAAAGTGGTGAGGCTCGGCGTAGTGAAGGCCGTTCCCGCGTAGGCCTCTCGGGTCAGTGCTTCGCCAGCAGCCGCATGGGCGGCAGCGTCGGCCTGCGTAATGCCCGCAGCTGCCAGCGCGGCGCCGTAGCTCTCAAGCACGTCATCGCCGATATCTCCCTTTTCCGCACTGAACTTAGCGGTCAAGGGATCGAAGCCATCGGGCAGAGCCGGTTTGCCCGGCAGGGTGGCAAGCGTGGTCTTGAGCTTGCCTTGGGCAGTGGACAGCGCGCCCGAGGTGATTGCGCCGCTCAGGGTGCCGTTCGTCACGCTGGCGTACCACGTGCTGGGATCCTGGCCGCTGAGGATACCCACGATCAGGTCAGTGAGCGGGGTGATATTGGCGATACCAGGTGCCGACACGACCGAATGGAGAGGCGACGCCAGCGCCTGACTGTTGGCCTGGCCGCCAGCGATTCGGGTAACGCACGGATAGTCAGTTGCCTTCAGCGAGGCCGTCCAGACGCCGTTCGCGTCGGTGGCTGCGGAAGCTGTTGCGCCGGAAGCGCATTTCAGTTCCACGTTGCCACCGACAATTGGGGCGCCGATGGCGGCCACGCCCGTCGCGGTCGTGAGGACGGGCGCGGGGTTACCGCCCGTGTTGGAACCGTCTCCCCCGCCACCGCCGCATGCCGTAAGGACCCCGACTATCAGGGCACCAAGGGCCGATTGAGCCATATGTCTGTTCCGAATGCTCTTCATCTGAATTCTCCTTTATGAGTGACGTTAGAGTCACTTAAGCCGATAAATCCGGCAACTCCGCGTTGTGATGTTTACTCCATAGCTTTGGCCGCAGGAGGCGTACCACTGAGCCTTATCGACCACTTACGATGAGATTGTAGAATAAACACGACGAAATTTGATGTGTATAATACGTCGTGAATCAGTCATCAGGTGGGCATCCTGCACGCCATGACTGTCAAGCGCTCAGAGACCTCTCCCGCCCGTCCGGCCCCCATTTCGGTCGCGCTGGGGAAACGCATCAAGCAGTGCCGGCATGCTGTGGACAAGTCTCAGGAAACCTTGGCGTTCGAGGCGCACGTCGATCGCACCTATATCTCGGCGATCGAACGTGGCATTGCCAACCCCTCGGTGGAGACGCTGGCAAATATCTGTTACTGCCTCGGCGTGACGCTGGCCCAGCTCTTTGCTCCACTGGATGGCGTGCCGCTGGCGCCCACCGGAGCGCGCCGGGCGAACACGGCCACACCGCCCGAAATCAAGCGCAGCCGCTTACGGTAAGAAGCTGCGCCCGGCCTTGCGCCTCTATCGAGGCTCGGTCTTAGCAGCTCTCCCGCACGACAACCTTCAGCTGACAAGGGGTCAGCGCCTCCATCAGTAGTCACCCGGTAATAGCACCGTCGTGACTGACCGATCCCACTCGGTGATGATCCAGACCGTTCGTTTGTTGGGGAGCAGGTAACTGGACAATACCCGCTGACCGGTCGTGGCGGCGACGTCGTTCTGCAGACGGTCATCGTCACAGAGGTTGCCCCAATCACCTCGGGCATGGCGGTTCACCAGCGCAAAAATCGATATGTCCGCTGTTTGCAGAACGTCTCAGGCGGCCGGCGTTGCCAACAAACGCCCAAGCGGTAGGCGCGATTGGATTGGGGCGGGTACAGATCGATCCATCATGACGATCTCCAGGTTAAGGGCGTGCGCAAGCCTCCGGAGGGACCCGGATGCAGGCACGTCGAATGGGAAATGAGAAAAGAAGGCGACCGGACGAGGCCCGGCCTATGCCTTCAGATTGAGCGAGACGAGTTGGCGGCGTACTGCAGCAGCACGCGCCTGCGAGCAGCCTAGCTGGCGACGGATGTCGGCCACTGTCGGACGCAGGTGACCCGCAGCGATAGCCTGCGCAAGCTGTGCCACAGCGACATCGGCTGACTCCGTTATCGGCGACGGCGTGACGGGATCGCTGGCAGCGACGTGACGTTTGGATTTCGATTCGCGATGAGCTGGTTTCGGCGTGGAGCTCGTCATGACTGGTGCTGCAACCGGTGTGACGGGCGTGACTGCCGGTGGTGACCGCAGCGTGACCGTCCACAACAGGCAGGCCACGCTCTCCAGCACCGCGGCGAATGCCAAGCCAGACAGCAGATCGATGCGCGCGACGGTTGTACCGAACAATGCAGCAAGCCGCACCGTGACCGGGTCAGCGGTCAGCCCATCGCGTTGCGCCATGACTCGATCGCCTGCCGCCTGTGACCGTCGGATGTCTTCGGTTTCGGCGTCCAGCGCGTCGAGCCTGGCGGCAAGCGTCAACCGGCGGGCTTCCAATGTCGGACAGTCGCGCTGGCAACGGCGGGTATTTGCTGTTGCCAGTTGCGCCGTCACCGTCGCCCGGTCTGCCATGACCGCTGTCAAACTGCGACCGGCGGGCTGAGGGGAGGGCAAGGCGATCGAACCCGCCCGCAATTCCCCCGCATGCCGCTGGGCCAGCAGAAAGAACGTCAGATGGCCGTAACAGGCTGTGGCCATACAGGCGAGCCACAGTACACCAGCCACGCCGCGCACGACCAGCGGCGCGCTCCGCACCAGCGCGGGCAGCAGGTGTGCGCCGACCACCAGAACCATGCTGATCGCCACCCACATCAACCGCTCCGCCAACGGGCCACCGCGCTGCCAGCCGGCCAAGACCGACAGGCAGAGGGCGGTGCCCGTCGCCATGACCGCCAACAGCAGCGCCCAACGGAATGGTCGGGTCATGCTGCCGCGCCCCCCAACAGTGCAGCCTTGCGCTCCAACTTGTCGCGTAGCGCGGGAGGGTTGATCGGATCGGCTTTCCCGGTGTCGCCAGGTTCCAATTCGTCAGTGCCGGCATCGGGATAGAACTCCTCCACGACAGCAGCGACTTCCTCCGGACTGTCCTCGAATGCCCCATTGCTGAAACCCATCCTTGCGGCAACATCCAATGCCGCTTGGTCAAAGCCAGCCCCCTTGCGCCGCGCGTCCAACTCACGCGCCTCGGTGATGACATCTTCCAGCGTGCTGCCCGACCGGATGCAGAGATCCACGTAGTAGATCGCCGAGCGGTAGCTTTGCGTCGTGGACTTGCCGCGCAGTTTCAATTCTAGCGACAGGCAGGCCAGCAGATTGCCCGACACCGCGCTGAAATAATGCAGCCGAGCTGCTAGCGTCCTGATGCTGTTATAGGACGTCGTTCTAAAGATGAACGCCGCCAGGTCATCGTCGTCACCGATTTTGACATTCAGCCGGCCGTACGGCTTGCAGCCGGAGTTGCCAAAACTGCAGCCGTCTGGGGACGGGCAGGGCAGCGACACGACGCCATCCCGCTCCACGCGCCGGCACTGCTCGCCGTTGCCGACACAGACCGGCCGGCCGGTTTCCCGATCGAATAGGCTGTACTCAGCGCGCAGGTTCAAGTCCGGCTCGTTGAACAACAGCCGTACCGGAATCGAACGCAGTTTGCCAGCGGCGGCTTTGCGTAGCGATTCATTGAGCGGGTGCAAGATCCACCCGTCTCGGTTCTGCAGTTGAGTGGTCAACGTAAACTGATCGTCTTTTTCCGGCAGTCGTTTGCCATTCTTTTCTACTACTCTGCCGATAGAGATCCGGCCTACCACGGGGGGCGTCAGGGCAAGTCCTTTCAACATGAAGGTATCTCCTAAGAGGGTTTAGACGGAAATGCGGAAGCGGCGAGAGCCGGCTTTGGAAATGGAGTACTGCGGTGCCAGGTGCGGATGGTCGGCCAGCAGCCGGTCGAGGTCGGTGCCACTACTGTCCTTGCTTCGCTTGAAAGTGACCTCCCCGGTCTCGAATAGCGCCCGAGTGGCATCGCCCATGGCTTGCTGGATGCCTTGTTTCAGCTTTGCCGCAGCCTGTTCCAATGACTCGATCTGTCCGCGTACAGCAATGAGGTCCGCGAATGCCCCGGACAACTGCCGATCTTCCGAGAAATCCACCGTCGCACCGGTATCGCGGGGGTACAGGCAGCGCACCGCGCGGTCCGCTGATTCGGAGCCATCTCCAGGTGGTGGGGTATCGGTTTCGACGTGGCGCCAGAACTGACCTTCCAACTCGATCAACTGAGCAATCAGCGCATCGTCCCGCTCGATTCGGTGGACTTCCAATGCCTGCCCACACAGCAGCACAGCGACGTCGGCAGCCTGCTTTCCGGCGACGGCCAATTGGTGTTGAACTTGCAACTGCACGTATTCGGGTACGCCGTCTTGCCAGTGTCGGGCGCCGAACTCTCCTGCGGTCTTGCATTCCAGAATCTGCACGCCGGGAACACCAACGACTTCCCGATCCAAGTTGGCGAGCATGAATGGGTAAGCAGCGTGCTGGAGAACAGCATTGACCCTGCGAACGCGGTGGCCGGTCTGCTGTGTGTATGCCGCCGCGACGATGGGCTCCAGCAGCGTTCCCCAATAGACCGGTTCGCGGGTGTCGCCAGGATCGGGCTTCGGGAGCTCGGCATCCCGACCAGTCTTCTCCAGCCAGAGTTCGAGTTGCGACTTATATGGATTCAGGCCCACGGATGCGGCGGCATCCGAGCCACCGATTCCGCGTTTCCGCACCTCAAGCCAGTCTTCGCGGGGCAAGCTTTTCGTACCCACCAGCCGTAATGCTGGCCGGCAGCTGCGGCGCCTGTTGGGTTCAGGCAACGACATATCAACCTCCATTAATGAAGATGCCCGGTGGGAGTCATCCCGACCGGGCATCTATGCGGTAGTAAAAAAGGATTCATGCGACGAGCTTCAGCGCTTCGTCCCAGGCCTTTTGCTTGAGTGCTGCACCCTGACCGAACCAGGCGGCGTCCAGGCGGTGGTCGTTGCTGCGGGCGCGACGGTGGTGGTCCACAAACTCCGTAACACTGTTGAGCAGGCCCCAGGCTGTCCCAGATGCCGAGGCCATTTCGGAGCCCTTGCCGCGACCGGCGTAGAGTTCCTGTACGGCCTTCAGCGCTCGGTCATTGACGGCAGTTGAGTTGCCATCGGATTGTTGATTCACCGGATACGTCAGCACGCGTTTGAGGAAAGCCTCCACCGCGGCGTCCTGAACCTTGCACTGCGACAGCGCCTTCATGCGGACCATAAAGCCATCCCACGAGGAAATCGCGATGCCCAATTGGCGCTTGACTGCCTGTGGGTCAAACTGGCTGCGGTGTGGCACTTTGACGGCCCCCGTGCTGTCGCCGAGCGCGATGGCGAGCGTGTTATTGCAGACAACACGAACCGAGGTGAACTGAGCGGTGGTTGCCAGCGTTCCGTCACATGCTGTCGCTAACAACAAATAACCATGGACGCGATCGCGGCCCTTGAGCATGGCGCTCTGGCCTGTCTTGGCCAGCGCCCACAGCTTTTTGCCGCCTTTGAGCACACCAGCGGTTTCGAGTTCGTACCCGCCTGCTTCGACCAGGTCTCGGTAAAACTCGAGGACGTCCTGTGGTTGCACTACTTGGAAACGACGGGAGACAACCGAAAGTGGGGCCTTGGTGTCGGAGCGGTAGAGCACCTTCTGGTCGGGGAATGCGTGGATGGAGCCGAGGTTTTCGCTGCCGGCGACGTAGCGAACATCGGCATTCTCAATGCGCCAGTCCATACCAGCCTGTCGTGCCCAGACTTCGAGAGGTTGTTTGGATGTAAGTTGGTTGCCCAGGCCGTGCCACGGGGTTTCGTTGACATAGGCCATTGATTGAACGAGATGCATGGTTTTCCTCGAAAGGTGAATCGCGAGAGCAGATAACAAAGATGCCTACAGCCTCAAGGGCCGTAGGCATCAAATAGACCGAATGTGATAGTGCTGGCGGTCAGGCTACGTGCGGCTCGCCAAATGTATGGCCGCACGCCTGACATGCATAGTTGTCGAGCACATGGGTGTCGATATGCTCGCCAACTGCGGAGCCAGCAGCGCAACCGGCGGCACCACCGACTAGGGCACCCATGAGTGCACCAGCTAGGCCACCCAAAATCGAGCCGACCGGGCCGGCGATCATGCCGAGGGTAGCCCCGGCTTCGGCGCCGCCCAACGCGGCAGCGGCACTACCAGCGGCTCCGGCGGCAGCACCCACGGCACTGCCAGCTTTGCGCGCGTAGTCGCGAGTGGTAATGCGGGTCGAGTTACAGCGTGGACAGGAAAGGGAGTAGCTCATATCAGTCTCATGAAGTTTCAGGGCAAGCGGATGCTGCCCAGGCCCACTGGAGGGGCATGCTCGATAAAGTGATATGTGTTTGAAAATTTCTGGATCGAGAGACGCTTGCGCAAGAGAATTTGGCCGCGCGCTCAGAGAGAGAGGTATTGGAAGATCAGAGTCGTTAATGGGCTGAATCGGGGAAAGAAAGGGGCCGGCTCTCTCGACATTTTCGGCGGGATATTCGATTTTGATAGTGATACCGTATCAAAATGATACGTGTGGTATCCTTCCCGTCTGCAACTGTAGTGGCGGAGTTACGCGGGGCTTATGGGGCATAAAACGAGAGAGGCCATGATCGAGACGTCCGGTGGGTCACAAGCGCAGCGTGAACGATTGGCATTCCTAGAGCTGCGCACCTATTTCACCGGAGAGCTCCGAAGAAGCGATATCGAATCGCGATTCGGTGTCAAGCCCGCTGCTGCTTCGCGAGACCTGAGCTGCTACCGAGAGATCGCCCCTGACAATCTGACTTACGATGCCGTGACCCGGTGTTACCGGCCAACTGACCTATTCAAGCCAGTCTATGAAATCCACTCGGAGCGAGTGCTGGCCTGGCTGCTGAGCGGTTTCGGAGATGGACTCGAATTGGGCCTAAGGCAAGCTGCACCATGCGAAGGGCCAGGGCAGCTAATAAGACCCGACATGGGCGTTCTTGCGACCATCACGCGCTCCCTATGCGCCAAACGTCCAGTCCAAATTAACTACCTCTCCTTGTCGTCGGGCGCGAAGCGCCGCGATATTGTGCCGGTTGCATTGGCTGATAATGGCTTGCGTTGGCACGTCCGCGCGTTTGATCGTGAGCGTCAGCGCTTCGGCGATTTTGTACTTACTCGTATCACCGAGGTACAGGATTTGGATGGCGCGGCGGATGAACATGAGCTCTTGGCGGCCGACGAGCAATGGGCACGGATCGTGGATATGGAATTGGTACCGCATCCCGGCGCCCGGTGGCCCAAGGCGATTGAGGCCGACTATGCCATGAGCGAAGGTGTGTTACGCATCAAGACGCGTGCGGCACTGGCCGGCTACGTGCTGCGGCGCTGGTCTATTGATTCGAGCCCGGATCATAGCCTGGACCCGACTTCTCACCATTTGTGGCTTCGAAATACCCCAGCGCTCTATGGCGTCGAGAGTGCGGCTCTGGCGCCAGGCGTCGCTGTTGTGTCGGAAGCGAAAGGTGCACTCGTATGAAAGATACGATCTTCATCAGCCACGCAACTCCTGAAGATAATGCCTTCACACGTTGGCTCGGCTCGAAGCTCGAACTTGCCGGCTATAAGGTCTGGCATGACTTGGCGCGCCTGAAAGGCGGCGACATCTTCTGGGAGAAGATTGAGAGCGCGATCCGGAACGACTCGTTCAGGTTCCTTGCGGTCGTGTCGACCGTGGCGGTGGGTAAGTCGGGCGTCAAGGACGAATGGGCCGTGGCTGCCACGATCGAAAAGTCGCTACCGGGGTTTGTCATCCCGCTGCGCATCGATCACTACGATTTCCAACTCTTCCCGATCACGATCCACCGAAAGAATGCCATCGACTTCGCTAACGGCTGGCACAAGGGCTTGGCGTCGCTGTTGGATACGTTGGACGAGGTAAAGGCCCCCAAAATCTCCACGCCCGATCCTGCCTTGGCGCGTCATTGGTTGGCCGAAATGAAGGAGGGGGCGATCCTCCGAACGGCGAATCCCGAAAAGCTCGACTCTACTTGGCTTCCCATGCTGTCGCTTCCGCCATCGCTTGAGACGGCCCGCTTCTTGGGAAGTGAGCGCAAGATCAAGCTCACGCAGGAGAATGTCGTACTGCCATGGTTTGAGCACGAAGACCGGATTGTTGGCTTCGCCAAAGGGGCAGACCTGGTGACGTTGATGGCAAAGTCCGCCATGCTCAAAGCGGCTGGAGCCATCGAAACAAAAACCTTCATTGACGCAGGTTCTGCACTTGGCGACAAGCCCGTCTCCAAATGGGAAGCGCGTAAGCGTGTCGCCAATCTGGTCCGTCAGGCATGGGAACTGGCGATGGAAGCCAAGGGTTTAGGCATGCATGAGCAGTCCGGCGGACGCAAGGTCTTCTATGTCACACCAGAAATGACCAAGGGCGAACGGGTTGCTTTCGTAGATGTCGACGGGCGCACCCGAAAGAAGGCTCTGCATGGGCGAAGCGAGAAGCGCAAGGCAAATTGGTCCTATGCCGTGGGTATGGTTCCGGTGCTCGATGATCCTTGGCGCATCGAGCTGCGTTCAACCATCGTTTTTACCGATGACAACGGCAAGCCCATGGACGCCCCCGCGAAGGCCCATCGCCTGCGCATGAGTTTTTGCCGAAGCTGGTGGAACGATCGTTGGCGCGGCTTTCTCAGGGGATTCCTCGCGCTGGTGGCCGATGGTCAATCGGAAATCCGCCTTCCTGTCGGCTCCAATCGCCATATCGTAATAGGTGCGACGCCGATCGTCTTCACTGCCCCTGCGGGCCTATCTGACCTGACGCCCTCAATTGACATTGATGCGGTTGAGGAGCCCGACGAGGATTTGGATGATCTTGACGAAATCGAGGAAGACGAGGCTGCCCAGTGAGTTTTGATCCTACCCTAATCGAGCTCGCGGAGCCCGAGCTCTTGTTCGGCTATGAGCAGCGCATGGCGCATCCTAAGGACGGCCTGCTTTTGTATGGCCCAATGGATGGAGGCAAGGGCGCCGGGAAGCTTCGTATTGGCGTCGTTTCTACCGCTGACGGCCTGGCTCGCTATTCGAAGTGCGTGGACAAGATGTCCAAGCCGATCGCTCCCGCGCGACCGGACGACCCAAACCATACCTTGTTTCCGGGCTTCCAGGCTCTGTTTGGCGTCGAATGGCCCTCAAAGCCGGAGGTCTGGTTAGAAATCGACCCGGATGAACTTGCTAGGGCAATTCGCATCTCGGATCGCCACCAAGCTATCCACAAAGCCGTGTCGCTGTATTCCGATGCGATCGCTGATCACTTGCGCGAGAGCAGTGAGTCGCCGGTCGATTTGTGGATGGCAGTAGTGCCAGAAGATGTCCACAAATACTGCCGTCCGCAGTCTATCGTCGAAAAATCCCAGCGTGAAAGCTCAGGCATTCTGATGAACAAGACAGCGGCCACCCGACTTCTTCGAGAACCTGGTCTCTTCGACGACGACAACAGATCGGCTGAGATCTACCTCTACGAACTGGACTTCCATAATCAACTCAAGGCGCGTCTGTTGGAACACAAGGCGGCCGTCCAAGTGGTCCGCGAAACTACACTGACTCCCGATGAGTTCCGTAAAGAAAACGGGATGCCGCTGCGCGGTCTGCAAGACCCTGCGACGCTGGCGTGGAATCTCGCGACCACTTGCTACTTCAAGGCGGGTGGTAAGCCTTGGCAGCTTGGTGCGTCACGACCAGGCGTGTGTTACGTCGGCATTGTCTTCAAGAAGGATTTGTCGTCGGCTGAGCCGGGCAACGCGTGCTGCGGCGCGCAGATGTTCCTCGATTCGGGCGACGGGGTGGTGTTCCGCGGAGCAGTCGGTCCCTGGATCACGGCGACGGACCATGAATTCCACCTCCCCAAGGAGAAGGCCAAGGCCCTCATGTCACTGGTAGTGGACGCCTATCGGAAAAGCCATAGCGGCGAGCCGCCCAAAGAGCTTTTCATCCACGGCAAGACTCGCTTCTCCGACGAGGAGTGGGCTGGCTTCAAGGAGACGGTGCCCGAGGAGACCAATGTCGTGTGCGTGCGAATCCGCGAGGACTCCGGCATGAAGCTCTACCGGCACGGCACCATGAACGTTCCGAGAGGACTCGGTTGGGTGAAGTCGCCGTGGAAGGCCTACTTGTGGACCAAGGGGTTCGTGCCGCGCCTGCAAACCTATGCGGGACGCGAGGTGCCCAACCCTTTGTCGATCGAGATCAGCAAGGGCGAGGCCGACATCCAGCAAGTTATGGCTGATGTCTTGGCGCTGACCAAGCTGAATTATAACGGGTGCATCTACGGGGACGGGGTTCCCGTGACGCTTCGCTTTGCCGACTCGGTCGGGGAAATACTCACGGCGGCGCCTCGAAAAAACGAGCTGCCGCCATTGCCGTTCCGCTACTACATCTGAGTACCGGCAGAACACAGAACATAGAAGACCCATAAAGGTAGAACATGCTTGGATTGCAACTGCGCGATGAGTTTAAGGGAGTCAGGCTCAGAGGGACGACCATCGACTTCACCAACGACGCCAAGACCGGCGCGTTGGACATGGCCGCCCAAGATTTCTTGCGCATCACATATCCGTCCGTCGATCTGATCAAGACGATTAAGGCGGCGGCCCCTGGCTCGAATCGAGCGGTGGTCCTCATCGGTGACAAGGGCCAAGGCAAGTCCCACCTGATGGCAGCTCTCTGTCATTTGCTGCGCGACCCCGAGGCGGGCGAGGCTTGGCTCAAAGACTGGTCCGATAAGCTGGGCCGTCCTGAGCTCGCACAGCTTGGGCTTCACAGCGCGCGCCATGTCATCGCCGAGCCGCTGCACGATCGGCGCTTCGCCTACCTATGGGATTTGCTGTTCGCGCGCCATCCCAACGGCGAATATGCCCGTGGCGTCTGGGCAGGTCAAAAGACCGAGGTTCCAGGCAAGGACATCCTGGTTGCGATGTTCAAAAGCAAGCCCTGCGCGTTGCTGCTCGACGAGTTCCAAACCTGGTTCGACGGCCTCAGCGACGCCCAGGAGCCCCGCCAAGTGTGGGCCTTCAATTTCATCCAGCTCTTGTCGGAGATCGCGGAGAACAACCCCGAGCTCTTGACGCTCGTGGTGTCGGTCCGCGAAGGCAGCTCCAACGCTGCCCAGCAGCTCTTTCGCGTCAATCCCGTGCGCGTCGATTTCAAGGGCGAGCAGGCCCAGCACGACCGTCGTCGTTTGTTGCTGTATCGGATTTTTGAGAACCGCATCAACATCTCCGAGGCCCAGATTGTCCCGCTGATCGAGCCTCATCTGTCCGAGTTCATCCGCCTGGGTCAGCGCCCCGCGAGCGAAGTCGATAAGCATCGGGCGCGCTTCGTCGAGGCCTGGCCGTTCTCGCCAGAGCTGCTTCAATTACTGGACGACGAGGTCATTTTCGCCATCAAGGCACAAGGCACGCGTGATTTGGTCCGGATCTTGGTCGAACTGTTCAAGACAGCGGGCGACACGATTCCGGTGATCACGCCGGCCGACTTCGAGCTGTCTGGCGATGACCGTGGCAGCGCGGCGGCTCTGATCGACAACGTCGGCATCGACCATCACAAGCAGCTTCGCGACCGCGCGCTGCGTAACCTTACTGCAGTCCAGGAGGCCTTGGGCGGCGATCTGACCGGTGTTCCGCACTTACGCGAGATTCTCACGTCGCTGTGGCTGCGCTCATTATCGCTGGACAATCAGCGCGTCGGCGCCGATCCCGAGACGCTGCAAATCGATGTCACGCGTGGTGCGAGGCTCGACGACAACGCTTTCCAAGCCGAGCTCGCCTCGATCGAGAGCAACAGCTACAACATCCACAAGACCGGCTCGCGCCTTGTGTTCAAGCTCGAGGAGAACGCCCGCACTCGGTTGATGGCTCACGCCAGAAACGACAAGCTGTTCCAAAACGGCGAGGACGTCGATTTCCTCGCCAGCGAGATTCGCCACGCTATCGGCGGCGACGCGCAGATCAGCGGGATGTATCGGACTATTGTGCTAAAGCGCGAATGGAACAACTCGCCGTGGGATGAGGTAGAAGAGTCGCTGCGCCCGAACGTGTGGGACAACAAGATCCCGTTGATTGTCCTGCCGGCTTATCCGGCCGAGCTCAATGCGGCGCTGGGCGCGTGGCTCAAAAAATTCTTAGGCTCTAATCGCAACACGGTGCGTTTTCTGTTGCCCAAGAAGGGCAGCGACGGCGCGTCAGCCATCTACCAGGATAAAGAGCTGATCTTGGCGGCCAGGGCCGCGAGCCTCGCCAAGGGATGGGCCAAGGACGAACCTGCCTACAAGGCGCTGTCCACCGAGTTTCTTGGCGCGTTGAAGATGCGTATCGCCGAGCGGTTCGATCGTTTCGCCATCCTGTCGGTCTGGAACCATGAGGACTCGTCCAAGTGCGTGTTCAGCGTCGAGCCTCACGGAACCAAGGGCGACAAGATCCCGGCGGCCATCCAAGAAAAGATCAAGCAGAACTTGTTCGTCGATGAGGATTTCGATGAGCTCGTGGTCGGCTTCGCCGAGAAGAACATGTCGATGGCCAAGCTGTTGGCCGAGCTTCGCGAGCCGCGGGGCGGTGGTCTCGACTGCATTCCTTGGTTAGGTGAGGCCGAGGCGAAAGACTCGGTGTTGGCCGTTTGCGCCGCTGGCCAGATCACTATCCATGCCCGCGGGCTCAAGAGCCTGCAGGTGGTTCCCGGTGAACCTAGCGATGTCGCTCTTCGGCGCATGAAGCGCGACTTCAACGTCACTGGCAAACAGCTCGAAGACACCACGCTTTCCAAGCCTGGCTCGGCCCCCTCGAGTTCTGGCCAGACGCCCAGCGTTCCGCCTGCGGGAGGCATCGGCGGTTTGCCTGGCATCGCGCCAGTCCCAGGCATTCCGGGCGACGCGCCACCCCAAAATCCGTTCGGCGATCCGCCGTCAGCAGGCGGTGGCGCCGGAACTCACGCGCCGATCACCACCAAACTTGAAAGCGCTCCTACTTCGGGACTCAATCTGCTCAGCCGGGTCGTGGACACCTGGCATGTGGGACCGGCGACGACCGTGCGCAACGTATCGATCAAAGTCGAGAAGCTCACCGGCGCACAGTTGCAGCAGTTGATCCGCAATCTGCCCGATGGCCTCTCGTATGGGCTCGATGCGGACAAGGAGGAATTCTGATGGCTATGACCGCCCAATCGTTGCAATCGCTGCTTGTCCAGGAGCCAAGCGTCGTATGGACCGACGTCTTTTCCGATGTGTGGGAACGTATGTCGCAGCCCGTCAGCGGCGATGTCGCCTCCGAAATGGTGCGCCGTGATAAGGACATCGAAGGCCTCGACTTGGTGCTCTCGAGCGCCGCCTGGGACCTGTGGCCTCACTTTGAGGCCTGCGCGCCGAAGACCTCTAAGGCCTTGCAGGATTTTTGGTCCGCGTCCCCTGGCTCGAAGGCTGTCCTAGTTCTGGATGCGTTGTCCTTGCGCGAGGCGCCTTGGATTTTGCAGGAGGCTGCAAAGCGCGGCTTTAAAGTCCATGGTGGACGGGCTACCGGATCGGCGCTCCCCAGTGACACCACCAGTTTTGCAAAAGAGCTCGGCATGTCGCAGCGCTCTCTATTGACGTCAGGCCAAGTCGGCTCGTTGAAGCTGGCGGGCGCGGCCACGGCTCTGTTTACCCAGCCGTGGCTCGAATGCGCCAACACGTTGCCTAACCATCCTGATTTGTTTGTGTGGCATGACTGGCCCGACAGCCTTATGCATGATCTTTCCGGCCCGGGGCCTGGGTTGCGGCAGCTTGCGGAGGATGCGAAGACTGTTTTGACTGGCGATGACTTTTGGACCTTCGTCGAACGACTAGCCACGGGTCGCCGTCTCATCATCACTGCCGATCATGGATACGCGGCCTCCGGCCAGTTTAGCGATGTCCTCGACCAAGAGCAGAAGGAATATTTCCAAAAGACCTTCGGGGCCGAGCGTTTCGCGTCGAGCGCTGACAAAGCGCAGTCTCATTGGCTTCCGCCTGTTGATCTTCCATTGACGACGGCTCGCGGCGACTATCGCTTTGCTTTGGGTCGCAGGGCATGGAGCGTCCAGGGTGGACGCAAAAATCTATCTCACGGCGGCATCTCATTGTTGGAAGTCGCGGTGCCATTCATCGAGCTCTCGCGGGCGCTCTGAGAGAATACATGGCTATTACGAAGAAAAATAAGGCGGAGCTGCTCAGCGAACAGGTCGCGGCTCTGGTTGGCGCAGGTAAAGCCGTCGCGCTCGGAACGGTCGATTTCTCGGACCCCAATCGGCCCAAGACATGTCTGGAGGTCGACTTTCCGATTTTGCCGATCAACCAAGTTGCGGCTTTGGAGGGCAATTCCGGCAAGCCGATCTATCAAATGTCGAAGTGGTGGGCGCGTCGTCGTTCGAGCGTATTCCGGTCGATGTTGATCGCAGCCGCGACTAAGGCCCCCGATGACGAGCAGCATGCCGCCAAGACGGTGTGGGATTCCTACTATGCCAACCATCAGAAGCGAGGTTCGTTCAAGGACGTGAAGGTCGCGGAGATTTTCATGGGCGGCGGAACGACCATAGTCGAAGGCGCTCGGCTTGGCATGCAAATGGTTGGCAACGATCTGAATCCAGTAGCGTGGCTAGTGGTCAAAAATGAGCTCGCCCAGGTTAAAAGAAAAGAGCTCGAAGATTTGTTGGCGGCCATCGAAGATGAGGTGAAGTCGCAAATCATGCCTTACTACGCGACCACCTGTCCGCGTGGGCACAAGTCAAAGTGGATCGAGAAGGCGACAGGCCAAGTGATGGGCGACGAGTTCAATCCGCTGGCGCTGACAATAGAGCAGAAGAAGAAATACAGGTATGAAGGTCCAGAGGTGATTTACACCTTTTGGTCGAAGCATGGCCCATGCGAGGCTAATGATTGCGGCCATCGGACGCCGATCATGTCTTCCGCCGTTGTGTCGGTCAAGGAAATATCCATCAAGACATGGAGCGGCTTCGAATGCTCATGTGGGCAGACATTCCGCATTGAGCGTGACGAGGCACGCATGGCTCCTGGCGCTCCCCTCTTCGTTGCGCCAAGCGAGCAGCCTTACGCGGTAATGGATGCGGACGGCCGCTTTGCGTGCCCGCACTGCGGCAAGCAGCATCAAGACCTCAAGGCCAAGATCGATGGTAATTCGATCAATCTTGGCAAGGGCAAGAATGAAAAAATTGCGCTTACGCTTTTAGTCCACCCGGATTGGTTGAAGGGCGCGCCCGGAAAAGACAATCAAGGGCGACCGTATGGTGGGAGCGTCACGGACGATCTGGAGTCCACGCGCAGATGGAACGAAGTTCGCGCCTCGACACTCAAGTTTTTAGAGGTGCGAGGAGTTCTCCCTGACACGGTGACTTGCCCAGAAACGGGAGTGTCATTTGACCCTTCCGCTGGGACCATTCCGAAGAAATCGACGTTCACTTGCCAAGAGCCTACATGTGGTCGTGAGAATGATGTTCTTGATAGCATCAAGGCGACGGGGAAAACCGGGCCGATGGCTGCGTATGCGCAGCAGTGCTATTGTCCAGAATGCGACACTGCCGGACGTCCTTACGGTGGGCGATATTTCGAGCTTCCTAAGATCGAAGAGATCGACAAGGCCAACGAGGAGTGGAATTCGCGCAAAGACGCCGATTTGTCTGGATATTGGCCCATTAGCGAGCTGCCGTATGGATTTATGACCCACCATCTTCAAGGCGGGGTTCCGAATCATGGATTCACGCATTGGTGGACCATGTTCAATTCGCGTCAACTTTTGGTCCATGCGTCGTTGTTGAAGTCCTTGCTAACGTCGGGTGCCGCAACCTGGGAGGTCAGAGAAAGTATGCTGGGTGGCTTCCAACAGTATCTGAGAAATCAGAACATGTTCTGCTTTTGGAATGCGCAGCGGGATACACCTGAACCTCACTTCTCAAATAACAACTACCACCCGAAATCGACCGTCATTGAGAACTGTGTTTTTCCGCGTCTTGGGCGGGGGAACTGGGCTTCTTGTGTAGAAGGAGTTCTTGAAGGCGCTGATTGGTGCAAAGACCCTTGGGACACGTTAGCCAACGCTGAAATCGAAACCAAGGATAGGGCGCTGGCCAAGGCCCTGTCCGGAAAAAGCGAGAAGGTTTTTCCGGGCGATGTGGTACTCCCGAACGCCAGCATTCATTGCGGATCGTCCACCGACCTGAATTTCATTCAGAGTGGATCGCATGACCTGGTCATCACCGATCCGCCGTTTGGTGGCTTGTTGCACTACTCTGAGCTATCGGATTTCTTTTATGTGTGGCTTCGCCTTGCATTGAAGGATAAATACCCCGAAATCTTTACGGGTGAATACACTCCGAAGACTTTGGAGGCGGTGTCTAACCGGGCAAGACACCCGGACGATCCCGATGCGTTTTATGAGCGGTTGTTGACGGCATGTTGGGCGGAGTGCCATCGAATCTTGAAGCCAGGCGGCATATTGTCGTTCACCTTCCATCACAGTGAGGATGAGCCGTGGGTGGGTGTCTTGAAGAGTCTTTTCGATGCGGGATTCTATCTGGAAGCCACCTATCCGATCCGCAGCGACGAGACCAAGGGCGACGGCGAGTTTGGGTCAAAGACCATCGAATACGACATCATTCATGTCTGCCGCAAGCGCGTGGACGACCCAACACCGATCAGTTGGGCCAAGCTGCGTCGCAAGATCGTCGACGACGTGCGCGACCTCAAAGGCCTGTTGGAGCAGCACCAGGCCAGTGGTTTGCCTCGGGCCGACTTGGAGGTGATCCGTCGCGGCAAGGCGCTGGAATACTACTCGCGCCACTACGGCCATGTGTATGTCGAGAAGGGCCGCGAATTCACGCTGCTCGAAGCGCTCGCCGGCATCCATCAACTGCTGGACGACGAGCGCGATGACGCTGGCGTCGCTCCGCCCGTGCTTGCCGAAGTCCATACTCGGCAGTTTCTGCGCATCTACGACAAGTCGGTGGCGGTGGACCGCAACGACATGGTCAAGTATTTGCGCGGCACTGGCACTGCGCCATCGCTCTTTGAGGCGTACGGCTGGTGCTCGGAGGAGAAGAAGGTCTATCGCCTGTGCGACCCGCTTGAATTTGCCAAGGGCTGGCGCGGAAAGCATCGCAAGGGAATGTCGCGCGATTTGGACCAGACGCTGTTCCTGGTCGGTGCTTGCTTCAAGGACAGTGGCTTGCGGGTCGATGAAACGCTCAACAACCCCAATTTCGATCCACATCCGGCCGTGCCTGACTTGCTCGATTGGATGGCGAACCGTGGCGGGTCCAGCGAGATCCAAGCCGCCGCCCGCATAGCCAAACAGCTCTACGCCAGATGGCTTGGCGAGAACAAGGCGAAGGTCAGAGCGGCGCAAGAGCAATTTGACATGTTCGGGGAGGCGGCATGAAGAACGCGCCGATGGAAATCGACACATGGAAGCGCCAAGGCCACAGCATCCTGTGGGATGTGCCTAGGCTCGCGTCGTTTTGCAAACCGGAGGAGGCCGTCAGCCTGCGGCAATTCTGCATGCTTGGAGCTTCAGGTTGGAAGGATGTGGATGCGCTGTTGGTGAAGGACCGCGCGCTGGTGGTCGCCGGCCTCGAAGGCAGCCTTGATCCGCTCGACCCAGACGCCGCCGTCGCATGGCTTGAAGCCCATATCTATCCAATGATCTCCTCGTTTCAGCGGGAGGTGGCCTTTGGAGGCAGCCAGGCGGCTTTGATTTTCTGGTTCGCCGATGCTCGGCGCTTTGAGTATCGCCAGGCGGAGCAAGCGGCCTACTGGAAATGCAGCGCGGCCCATGGCAAGCGCGAAATTCCGATCGGTCGCTGCCTTTGGAACGGCTCCGAGCCCAACAGCCAAGAGATTCGGACGAAAGTCGACGGCGCCGCCCGCTTCGCTGGTTACTACCTCCAGCGGATTTCCTGATGTCGACATTGGTGGGCGTTTCGGCGCAAATTATCCAACCTGGCCAGCGCGTAAGACACGTCCAATTTGGCGAGGGGGTCGTTGTATCGGCGGCCTCCGATGGCTATGCGCGCGTGTTCTTCCAAGGCGGCGAGCGCCAAGTCGCCGTCGATTCGCTCCTGCCTGCGTTTGGCAAGGCGCAGCGCGTCGTCGCTAGCGTCGGCCAAGGCCGCGACCGGGCGCGCGAGGCCTGGCTTGCGTGGCAAGCCCACGTCTTGCCGTTGATGGAGAGCGCCGCGTCGCTCACTTCGGCCAAGATCGACCTGCTTCCCCACCAAGTCGTCCTCACCCACCGCGTGACCACCACGTCGCCGCGTCGCTTTCTGGTGGCCGACGAAGTGGGACTGGGCAAGACCATCGAGACCGCTCTTATCCTGCGCGAGTTGGCCAGCCGTGGCGAGCTCAAACGCGCCTTGATGGTGGTCCCCGCAGGTCTGGTCAACAACTGGCACCGCGAGCTCAACGAGGTATTTAACCTCAATTTCGAAGTGTTCGGCTCCGAGGGAGACGTGACTGACCGCAAGTCCAACGCGTTTGCAAAGCATGACCGCCTCATCGCCAGCATTGACACTTTGAAGCGCAAGGCTCGGGTGAAGAAGCTCGAAGAGGCGCCAAAGTGGGACTTGGTGGTGTTCGACGAAGCCCATCACCTGACGGCGTTCAAGTCCGGCGGCAAGGTCAAAAAGACCGAGAACTACAGGCTCGCGGAGTCCTTGCGTGACCACAGCCGCGACATGCTTTTGCTGTCGGCAACGCCTCACCAGGGCGACCACTTCCGATTCTGGATGCTGATCCAGCTTTTGGATTCCACCTTGTTCAACGCTCCCGAGGAGATGGTGCGTGAGCGCCACCGCCTCAATTCGGTCGTGGTGCGCCGGACCAAGGCCGACGCGTGCAAGCCCGATGGCACGGCGTTGTTCGCCAGGCGCTGGGTCCACACCGAATCGTTCTTGATGAACGACCGCGAACGTCTCTTCTACGCCGGGCTCAATGAATATTTGCAGGACGGCTTTGCGCTGGCCAAGAGGCAGGGCAACAAGGGGATGGCCCTAGGCTTCGTGATGACGATCTTCCAGAAGATCGCCGCGTCGAGCTTCGCGGCGGTGGCGCGCACGCTGCGCCGCCGGCTCATCGCATTGACGGTCCACGAGGCGTTGATGCACGACGAAAGCCGCGACATCGATCGCCGCGACGAATCCTTGCGTGAGGCCAAGGACTTGATCCGCTCGGAGCTGCGTCTTGGGCATGACCGCCTAGCCGATATCGAGGTCGATCAGGCTCTTGGCGACATCCAACGCAGGATTTTGAAGAAGCTCGACGAGGAGGCCATGGACATGGCCTCCAGCGTGTCCGACGAGGTCGCGTTGGCGGCGACCGAGGATTCGGCAGTGGCCTCGGTCGCTCTCGCTTTGCCGGAGGAGCGACTGCGCATCAAGGACTTGCTGCGCAGACTCCCCGAGGAGCCCGAGACCAAGGTCAAAAAGCTGTTGTTGGCATTGGGAGCGCTCTGGCGACAAGACGCGGGCGAGCGCGTGGTGATCTTTGCCACCTATCTAGGCAGCGTCGAGATGCTGGGCCAGATGATCGAGCGCGAGTATCCGGGCCAAGGCGTGGTGGTCCTAAAAGGCGGCGACCATGGTAGCAAATCGGCGGCCGAAAAGCGCTTCAAGCAGGCAGATGGGCCACGCGTGATGATCTGCACCGCAGCAGGCCGCGAGGGGCTCAACATGCAGCACGCCCGCGTGCTGTTCAATTTCGATCTGCCGTGGAACCCGATGGACATGGAGCAGCGCATCGGGCGTATCCACCGCTACGGCCAAAAGCATACCGCCCAGGTCTATAACCTGGTGTTGTCTGACACGATCGAGGGCAAGATTTTCCTGCTGCTAGATGAAAAACTCACCGAGATCGCCAAGACGCTGGGCAAGGTCGATGAGCGCGGCGAGGTCGCCGAGGACCTGCGCTCCCAAATCTTGGGCCAGCTCTCCGAGCGCCTGAGCTACGAGAAGCTCTACGCAGAGGCGCTTGGCGATCCAGAGCTCAAACGCACGCGCGTCGAGTTGGAGGCCGCGATGACCAACGCGAGCCAGGCGCAAGCTGTGGTCTTTGAATTGTTTCAAGACCTCGGCGGCTTCAACATCGACGAATACAAGCCGCTGTCGGACACGTCGGCAGGCATGGGAGCGTTGGAGCGATTCATCCAATCGGCCGTCGAATCAGATGGCAAGAAGTTCGTGCCAGCCGGTCCCGGCGCGTGGCAAGTGGTGGGCGCCGATGGAGCCACGGTCGAAGCCAGCTTCGTGTCTGACCGCGACCGGGCCTTGGCCGACGAGCATCTATCCTTGCTGGGCCTCGATCATCCGCTGATCGCTGGCTATCTTGGTGCCCTTAGGGCGACGGCGGCTGAGGACTTGGGCTTGTCGGTGACAGGCTCGGGAGGACGCCTTGGCGTGCTGTCGCTTTGGCATGTAGTCGCCACCGACGAGAAGCACCGCCAGCGCTCGCTCATCATACCGCTGGCGGTGGATGCAGAGGGCAAGCGTTCGCCGTCCATGGAGAAATTTGCCGATCAATTGTTCGACGCCGAGCCATCCGCGCCAGCTTTGAGACGCGAACAGGCTTTGGATAGGCTCGCGACAGTTATAGAGCCTATGTTGCATCGGGATTTGGTTCACAGGGGACTGGTCAAGCCTGGCCAAGCTTACGAGGCCGATTTGGTCGGATGGGTCGAGGTCGTCTAGCAGGGAAGCGTGGCGAATACAAGGAAAGGTGGGGGAGTTAGGGGATGCCAAACGTTCGTTCCATCGATATGCTTTTCTTGGAAGACCTGCTTGGCATGGGCAGCGGGTATGTCCTCAATTTCTCCGACAGGACCTTTTCCCAGTTTTTCGCCGAAGAACTCAACTGCGATATCGACGATCCCGCGTATGCGGTGAACGGCAGGTCAAAAGGCAAGCGGCTTCGCTGCTTTCTGCAAACGGTCGATATTCCCACCGTCGTCCGTACGCTCAAGGCGCTATGGGAATATCGTGAGGCCGTGCGCGTTCGCGATCAACAGCCGGACACCGTGGAGAACGCCGAAGGGCGGCTGTTGGCGTTGATCAATCGGTTGGAAGGCAAGCCCGAGGCGGTCAAGCCTGCCGGCCAGGCGCCTGCGCCGGCATTCGATCGTCCACGGCTCGTTCAGCTCAAGGCTGAGCTACTCGCGCTCCACCAGCTCGCTCCTCAAGCGCGAGGCTATGCCTTTGAAAAACTGCTCCGCGAGATTTTCAACGTCTATGAATTGGAAGCCCGCGAGCCGTTTCGCCTGCGGGGCGAGCAGATAGATGGTAGCTTTCAGCTCTCGAATGAGACCTACTTGCTCGAAGCCAAGTGGCAGGGCGATCAAATTGGGGTCGCCGACCTGCACACGTTCCACGGCAAGCTCGAACAGAAAGCGGCTTGGACGCGCGGTCTCTTCGTCAGCAATAGCGGCTTCACCGAGGACGGGCTCGCTGCTTTCGGCCGAGGCAAGCGGGTGATCTGCATGGATGGCCTCGATCTGCACGATACGATGCATCGGGAGATTCCGCTCAATCACGTCCTCGACCGAAAAGTAAGGAGAGCCGCTGAAACGGGCTCTCCGTTTGCTCGCGTGCGAGACCTATTTCCAAGCTGACTGTTGAGTGAACGAGCGGTCGTTGTGGATCAGGAAGCCAAATTTGATGTGCTGGGCTGGGCGAGCCGGAGAGCTCGCTAAGCGAAGGAGGCTCGAGATGGAGTTGTTCTGCTCCAAAATGCCTACGTACGATCCAGTACGAATGACTATCTTGGGTCTGGATGCGGTCAGGTCATTGATGTTGGTACATTTGTTGGTATGCAGGCGCGTGTTTTGGTGATTCTCTATTGATTTTATTGTGTTTTTTGCTTCATTGTGGGTGCTGCAGCCGCACCAGTTTCCAGTAAAAAAGCCACGCGAAAGCGTGGCTTTTTTACTTCTTCCCTCGTGGATATCACCCTCCCACCGGCTTCCCATCCTTGTGCCGCACCACCACCGTCGAAGACCTCGACGGCAGGTTCGCGTCCGGCCAGTTCCCACCGGCCACCCCAGTCCCCGTCGGATGCTGGATGTTCACGAAGAATGTCGTCAGGTCCGGCGTATAGGCCAGGCCGGTGATTTCGCACCCTTGAGGTCCGACCAGCAGGCGTCGCACTTCCTTCGTTACCTGATCGACGTAGTGCATCGAGTTCGCACCGAAGGTGTTTGTGATGGACGTGCCGGTGCCGGCGTCGGTTTGTACCCAGAGGCGGCCCTTCGGGTCGACGCGGATGCCGTCGGGGCTGCTGAAGGTGGCGCCCTTCATGTTGCCATGCAGATTGGACGTCGCAAGCGAGGGGTCGCCGGCGAGTAGCAGGATTTCCCACTTGAACTTGGTGGCGAGCGGGGAGTCGCCGTCTTCGCGCCAGCGGATGATGTGGCCGTGCGAGTTGTTGTTGCGCGGGTTGGCTGCGTCGATTTGCACGCGGCTGCCGTTGTTGGTCAGCGTGCAGTAGATGGTCTTGTCGAGGCCCACCGTGATCCACTCGGGGCGATCCATCAGCGTGGCGCCTGCCACGCGGGCGGCGGCCTTGGTGTTGATCAGGACGTCTGACTGGGTGTTGAAGTCGACGTTGACCGGCACTACCACGCCCGGGGCGGCCTGGGTCCAGTTGCCCGGGTCCGAGGCGCCGGCGGTGAGGCCGTTCTTGCCCTGGGTCAGTTCGATCCAGTCGCCGGTGCCGTCGGCATTGAACTTGGCCGCGTAGAGCGTGCCGTTGTCGAGCAGGCTGGCGTTGTTCAGGCGATTGGTGGCGTCGAACGCGGCGCTCGGGATGAATTTGTAGATGCAGCCAGGCGTGCCGTCGTCGCCCATGTAGAACGCCACGCGATTGTCTGCGGTGGTCATGAACGCGGTGTTCTCGTGGTCGAAGCGGCCCATGGCGGTGCGCTTCACGGGCAGGCCGCTGATCTGCTGGAGCGGGTCGATCTCGACCACCCAGCCGTAGCCTTCGTCGGCGTGCGTCGGGTCGAGGTAGTTGTCGGTGGTTTCCTCGCACGTCAGGTACGTGCCCCACGGCGTATGGCCGCTGGAGCAGTTGTTGAGCGTGCCGATGACCACGGGGCCCACGGCGGCTGCGGCCGGGCCGGACACGCGGTAAGACGTGTTGCCGGAGTAGCGCTTGTTGTAGAGCGAGTTGCGCTTGACTTCCCACTTGCCGGCCACGAGTTCGATCTCGATGACGGACACGCCTACCGACGACAGCACGATGCGTTTCTGCTCGGGCGTGGCGGTGGCGGGGTCGTATGAGCCGGACATCAGGATGGCGGCATCCGGTGCTTCGTGGTTCATCACGAGCAGGCCGCCCTTTTGCGGATCGACGCCGGGGATTTCATAGAAGTGCATGCCGTCGTGATTGCCGCCGGCCTGCTGCTCCGTTTCCATCGACGTCTGGAACGCCCCCTTGTAACCGGCTGCGCCCGGAGCGACCGGGTCGCCTGCCGAGAATATCGTGTAGGTCTCGTAGTTCTCGGCTACGGTCACCTTGTTGGCCGTGATCTTCGAGTCCAGGCCCTTGAAGTTGACGCTGTAGTCGAGCGGTTGCTGGCCGGGCGTTGGCGCAGGGGCCGGAGCCGGTGCAGGGGCGGGCGCCGGTGCGGCGGTGTTGTCGTCGTCGCCACCGCATGCGGCGAGGAGCGTGCCGCCGCCGAAGGCGGACAGCAGCGACATGCCGAGACTGCCGCGCAGTACGCGGCGACGGGCCGGGTTGGCGGCCACCAGTTCTTCGAGCGTTTGGCCCGGCACTGACTTGTTGCCTTCTGCTTCGCGGCGCGGCGCGCGCAGCTTGTCGGTGATGTACGACATGATCGTTCCTCCAGTCTTTTGCGGGAAGGCGCGCGTTGCGTGACGCGCGCCGGTTCAGGGACAGCCGCAGATACTAGGGAAGCGATATGTCTTTTTCGTTACACAATGACTGCACAATCGGCGATCTTCGATCTGGCTTGGGCCGACTTCGGCATCCCCCTTCAATCTCCAGAATCCTCAACCGATAACTTCTAAGCGGACAAGTCCCGTAAGGGTGGCGGAGTTCGATGACAGTCCTGTGGCGTGACGACAGGGCGGTGAGTTGTCCAGTCATCGACGCTTGTCTCGCGCATAATCGGTGCCACACCGTACTGACCCTTCCTGAAAAGGGCATCCCCGCGCCGGTGGCCGGCCACGCGGGGGACTAACAATCCGGCCGATTTTTTTTCTGTTGGGTACAACTGGAGAGGTCAATCTATGGAACGCAGGAAAGCAGGCCGGGGGCTTGCGCGCGTGGCAATGGCGGCGATCGTCGGGACAGTGGCCGCATGCGGTGGCGGTGGTGACGACGATGGCAATTCGGTGGTGCGCGTGTCGGAGGCAACAACGTTGTCACCTACCGCAACGTCGAGCGCGGTGACACCGGCGCGGTGGATTCCATCGCTGACCGATACGTGGCAACTGCAGTTGCAGGGCACGATCAATACGAGCTACAACGCGGCAGTGTTCGACATCGACCTGTTCGATACGCCGCAGGCCACCATCGATAACCTGAAGGCGCAGGGCAAACGCGTGGTCTGCTACTTCTCGGCAGGCAGCAGCGAAAACTGGCGCCCGGATTTCTCGAAGTTCAAGGCCGCCGATATGGGTAATGCACTCGATGGCTGGGCGGGCGAACGTTGGCTCGACACGCGATCGGCCAACGTGCGTACGATCATGAAAGCGCGCATGGACCTCGCCAGGGCGAAGGGCTGCGATGGGGTCGATCCCGACAATGTCGACGGCTACACCAATAAGCCGGGCTTGCCGCTGACAGCAGCCACGCAGCTCGACTACAACCGCTTCCTGGCAACCGAAGCGCATGCGCGCGGACTGGCCGTGGGATTGAAGAACAGTGTGGACCAGTTGGGTGATCTGGCTTCGTCGTTCGATTTCGCGGTGAACGAGTCGTGCTTCAGGTACAACGAATGCGCGGGTTACTCGGCGTTCACCGTACAGGGCAAGCCTGTGTTCAACGTGGAGTATCAGACGAAGTGGAAGGACGCCACCACGCGCAAGACGCTATGCGCGAAGGCCAAGGCGTTGAACCTGCGGACGTTGGTGCTGCCGTTGGCGTTGAATGACAAGTATCGGTATAGCTGCGATTGATTTTCGCAGCGCGATCAGTCGTTATGCGCTCCCCTCTCCCGCGATAGTGGGAGAGGGGTGGGGGAGAGGGCAAAGGCTTGTATTGCGACTGATCGCAATTTGAACCGCTGAGCCCTCTCCCCCTGCCCCTCTCCCGCCTTGCGGGAGAGGGGAGCAAACAAGGGGTTCAGCGAGCCCCTCGCGTCTTTTCCACTTCCCGCCACGCCAGATACACCCGCGTATCAAACTCCAACTGGTGATAACGCGGTTCCATGTGTTCGCACAGCCGATAGAACGCCTTGTCGTGGTCGCTCTCTTTCAAATGGGCGAGTTCGTGCACGACGATCATGCGCAGGAAATCGGCGGGTGCGTCCTTGAATAGCGACGCCACGCGGATTTCCTTTTTTGCCTTGAGCTTGCCACCCTGTACGCGCGAGATGGCTGTGTGCAGGCCGAGCGCGTGTTGTGCGGTGTCGAGCCGCGCGTCGTAGCCCACCTTGTGCAGCGGCGGCGCGCTGCGCAGGTATTCCTGCTTGAGTTCGGCGGTGTATTCGTAGAGCGCGCGATCCGTCTGGATGATGTGGCGCTCGGGATAGCGGCGTGCGATGTGGTCGCCCAGCGTGCCGGCTGCGAGGGCAGCGCGCACCTGGTCGAGCACGTTGGGCGGATAGCCGCCCAGGAATCGCATCGGGTCTTTCACGCCCGGCCGCCAGCCTTCGGTCATCGCCAATCGTCAATCAGTGGTGGTGATGGTGCTGGTGCATCCAGCTGTTGTCCGTCGAGTTGACGAACGACGCGACGGCGTCCTTGTCGCCGGTGGCGTGGCGCATCAGTTCGCCGCACTTGCAGATGCCTTGGTACGGCATGATGTGCGAGCAGGCCGAGGTCTTTTGCAGATACAGCGTGACGGGTTTCGTGCACTTCTTGCACTTGAACTTCAGGGTCAGGGCGGGTTTGCTCATCGCAATTCGGAAGATATCGGAGAAATTCGGGGGTGATGGAAGCACCGTGAAGGCGCTCCAAAGAACCCGGTATTGTACCGGCCGTGCCGGATCAATGCGTGGGTGCCACGTGGGTGATGCGGGGATGGCATTGAGTCCTGCCATCCGTTTGCTACACTCCCGCCATTCCCTCGCGGTGCGCCCAGCGCAGCCGCCTTCCTCCGCATTCCACAGCACTCAACCGAACCCGCTCCCATGGCACAGTACGTTTTCACCATGAACCGCGTGGGCAAGATCGTTCCGCCCAAGCGTCACATTCTCAAGGACATCTCGCTGTCCTTCTTCCCCGGCGCCAAGATCGGCGTGCTGGGCCTGAACGGCTCGGGCAAGTCCACGCTGCTGAAGATCATGGCCGGCCTCGACAAGGAAATCGAGGGCGAAGCTACGCCGATGCCGAACCTGAACATCGGCTATCTGTCGCAGGAGCCGCAGCTCGATCCCGAGCAGACCGTTCGTGAATCGGTGGAAGCCGGGCTGGGCGGCGTGTTCGAAGCGCGCAAGAAGCTCGACGAAATTTATGCGGCCTACGCCGAGCCGGACGCCGACTTCGACGCGCTGGCCGCCGAGCAGGCCAAGTACGAAGCCATCCTGGCTGCCAGCGATGGCAACAACGCCGAGCTGCAGCTCGACATCGCCGCCGATGCGCTGCGCCTGCCGCCGTGGGACGCCAAGATCGGCAACCTGTCCGGTGGTGAAAAGCGCCGTGTGGCACTGTGCCGCCTGCTTCTGTCGCGCCCCGACATGCTGCTGCTCGACGAACCGACCAACCACCTGGACGCCGAGTCCGTGGACTGGCTCGAACAGTTCCTGACGCGCTTCCCGGGCACCGTGGTGGCCGTGACCCACGATCGCTACTTCCTCGATAACGCCGCCGAGTGGATTCTCGAACTGGATCGCGGCCATGGCATTCCGTGGAAGGGCAACTACAGCTCGTGGCTGGAGCAGAAGGAAAACCGGCTGAAGCAGGAAGAGTCGAGCGAGTCGGCCCGCCAGAAGGCGTTGAACAAGGAACTGGAGTGGGTGCGCCAGAATCCGAAGGGCCGTCAGGCCAAGTCGAAGGCGCGTCTCGCGCGCTTTGACGAACTGAACAGCCAGGAATACCAGAAGCGCAACGAAACCCAGGAAATCTTCATCCCTGTGGGCGAGCGTCTGGGCAATGAAGTGATCGAATTCGAGAACGTCAGCAAGAGCTTTGGCGATCGACTGCTGATCGACAATCTCAGCTTCAAGGTGCCGCCGGGCGCCATCGTCGGCATCATCGGGCCGAACGGCGCCGGTAAATCGACGTTCTTCAAGATGCTCACCGGCAAGGAACAGCCGGATAGCGGCGAGATCAAGGTCGGCCCTACGGTGAAGATGGCATTCGTGGACCAGAGCCGCGATGCGCTGGATGGCACGAAGACCGTGTTCGAGGAAATCTCGGGCGGCTCCGATGTGCTGACCGTGGGCCGCTACGAAACGCCGTCGCGCGCCTACATCGGCCGCTTCAACTTCAAGGGCGGCGACCAGCAGAAAACCGTGGGCTCGCTGTCAGGCGGTGAACGCGGTCGCCTGCATATGGCCAAGACGCTGATCGAAGGCGGCAACGTGCTGCTGCTGGACGAACCGTCGAACGACCTCGACGTGGAAACGCTGCGCGCGCTGGAAGACGCACTGCTGGAGTTCGCCGGCTGCGTCATGGTGATCTCCCACGATCGCTGGTTCCTGGATCGTATCGCTACGCACATCCTGGCCTTCGAAGGCGATTCGCACGTGGAGTTCTTCCCGGGCAATTACCAGGAATACGAAGCGGACAAGAAGAAGCGCCTGGGTGAAGAAGCTGCGAAGCCGAAGCGGATCCGGTACAAGCCGATCATGCGTTGATTGGTTCTTGCGCTTTTGTTTTGCTCCCCTCTCCCGCTCGCGGGAGAGGGGAGAACACCATCAGAGGGGAGCACCCCGGCAGTAAATCAAAGAATTACCCGCGCACCAACCTCACCAGCGTAATCTCCGACGGTGCCCCGAACCTCTTCGGCGGACCCCAGTAGCCCGTTCCGCGGCTCACATAGATCCACATTCTTTCATGCCGGTTCAGCCCATGCACATAGGGCTGCTGCATTGGCACGAACAGGTTCCATGGCCAGAACTGGCCGCCATGCGTGTGTCCCGATAGCTGCAGATCGAAACCTGCCGCTGCAGCAGCGGGGGCCGAGCGCGGCTGATGGGCGAACAACACGCGTGCGGACGCATCGGCTGGCGCACCCTGCAGCGCACGAACAGGATCGCTGCGATGGCTTTCGATAAAGCCGCCCGCCGTGAAATCGGTCACGCCACCCAGCACCAGCGACGCCTGCCCGCGCGTGACCACCACATGCTCGTTCATCAGCACCGTCAGGCCCAGGCGCCGCAGTTCGGCGATCCACGGCTCCGCGCCAGAGTAGTACTCGTGATTGCCTGTGACCACATAGGCGCCATGCCGCGCTTCCAGTCGCGCGAAGGGTGCGGTGTGGGCCGATAGCTCGCGAACCGAACCGTCCACAAGATCGCCCGTCACGGCGATGGCGTCGGGTTTGAGGCCGTTCACGCGATCGACGATGCGATCGAGATAGGGGCGCTTGATCGTCGGCCCCACGTGGATATCGCTGATCTGCGCGATGGTGAAACCCTGGAATGCCTCGGGCAGGTTAGCGATCGGCACATCCACCTTCACCACCCGCGCCAGCCCCCGCGCGTTGAAGAAACCGATGGCCGAGACTGCCAGCGCCAGTCCCCACACTGCCGCTGCGCTGTTGGCAGCGAGGCGGGCAGGCTGCCAGCCGGTCAGGGTGGCTACGAGCAGGAAGATGTCGCGGGCGACGGTCAGGATCAGCAGCGACGAGAAGAAGCCCATCGCCAGCATGCCGATCCAGCTCAGTCGATCCGCCCAGCCCGTGGACAGGCGCCGGGCCATCAACGCGGACGGAATCAGCAGGCTCGACGCCATGAGCCAGAGCACGCCCACCGTGTGGACCACCAGCGGACCGGGCAGGGGCGGGAGCAGGCGCACCCCGATATAGACGTGGAGCGCCGCGACGATCATCGCGGGCAGCAACAGGGAGCGGCGCAGCAGCTTGGAACTCATGGCGGGGGCGATGGCATCGTAATTCGACGTAGTTGAGGCCCTCACGCGCATGATTCA
This sequence comes from Cupriavidus sp. SW-Y-13, assembly GCF_009793345.1. Classification (NCBI taxonomy): domain Bacteria; kingdom Pseudomonadati; phylum Pseudomonadota; class Betaproteobacteria; order Burkholderiales; family Burkholderiaceae; genus Cupriavidus; species Cupriavidus sp. SW-Y-13. The sequence goes on along the minus strand of NZ_WHLX01000001.1, from coordinate 3,159,163 downwards.
AGGGTGTAGGTGCAAGATACGCGACAAATGCCTGCGCTGCCCGTGGCAAGGCGGCATCGATCTGTCCGATTTTGGGCGCAAGATGAATGTTTTCGAGGCGCATTGTTCCAGCCTGCGCGGTCATTTAGATTCACTGACGCTGCAGTGGTGTCTGATGCTGCCCATTCTTGCTGGAGTTTCTATGTTGAAGCGATTTCCCAGGCGTTTGCCCATCAGCCCCACGTTGATCGCCGTGGCGCTGCTCGGTGTGGCGGCGGCGCCGCTGCCGGTGGATGCGCAGGCTGCCACCACGGCCCAGCCCGCCAGCGCCGCCCGCAAGGTGGCGCCGCTCACCTGGCCGCGCAGCTACGAGGTGGCGGGTGAGCACGTGGAGCTTTACCAGCCCGAGATCGAGAAATGGGAGGGTGACCGGATGTCAGGCCGCGCCGCAGTGGGCATCGGCGCCAAGGACGGTGCGCCGACCTATGGCGTGGCGCGTTTTTCGGCGCAGGCCGATATCGACAAGCCATCGGCGCTGGTGCAACTGTCGAAGATCCAGATCGATAGCGTGGACGTGCCCACACGCCCCGAAGCCGCCGACAAGATCCGCCAGGCCCTGATCGGCCAGCTGTCTCCCAAGGGCCTGACCGTGCCGCTGGATGAGTTGCAGGCCAGCTACGCCGTGTCGCAGGAACTGGCGAAAGCGCAGCGCGTGCCCGTGAAGAACGATGCTCCGCAGATCCTGTTTGCCGCCACGCCCACGCTGCTTGTGCATGTGGATGGCGAGCCCGTCTGGCGCGAGGTGGCTGGCACTGGCTACGAGCGCGCGATCAACAGCCGCGCGTTGCTGCTGCGCGATACCAGCGGCGAGCTATGGCTGCAGGCGGCGGGTTACTGGTATCGCTCGGCATCGGAGGGTGGGAAGTGGGATGCCGTCGCCAATCCGCCCGCCGCGCTGCTAGGCGCCGCCCGCAAGATCGCAGCGGTCAAGAACGAGCCGAAGGCGGATCCGATGATGCCTGCCGATGGCAAGAAGCCCGCGCGGCCGCCAGCCGTGCAGTTGGCGACGCGGCCAGCGGAACTGATCGTGACACTGGGCGAGCCGCAGATGACACCGGTCGCGGGGGTGGGCCTGCTGACGATGTCCAATGCCGACCACGCGGTCTTTGTCGATCCGTCGAGCAACCAGACCTATGTGCTGATCTCGGGGCGCTGGTTCCGCGCGGCGATGCTCAACGGGCCGTGGGAATACGTGCCCGGTGACCAGTTGCCGGCGGAGTTCGCGAAGATCTCGCCGAAGGACCCCAAGGCGAATGTACTGGTCTCGGTGCCGGGCACGCCGCAGGCCCGCGAAGCCGAGATCGCGGCGACGATTCCGCAGACCGCCTCGGTGGCACGTGACAAGGCCACGGTCGCCGTCAACTACGATGGCCCACCGAAGTTCGAGGCCATCACCGGCACGTCACTGCGCTACGCGGTCAACACGGGCACGCCCGTGATCGAGGTCGATAGCGCCCACTACTACGCCGTGGCCAACGGCGTCTGGTTCACCGCTGGTGTGCCGGGCGGCCCGTGGCGCGTGGCCACCGAAGTGCCCTCGGCCATCTACACGATCCCGCCCAGTTCGCCGCTGTATTACGTGACCTATGTGCGGATCTACTCGGTCACACCGACGACTGTCGTGGTCGGCTACACGCCGGGCTATATGGGCGTGGTGGTCAGCCCCGACGGCACCGTCGTCTACGGCACGGGCTATGTCTATCCGCCCTATGTCGGCAGCTATTACTACGGCTATCCGGTCACGTACGGCTATGGCGCAGGCTTCGGCATCGGCGTGGCCGAGGGGTTTGCGTTCGGTTTTGCGGCAGGCGCAATCTGGGGCGGCGCGGCGCCGTACTGGGGCCCTTACTGGTACGGCGGCTGGGGCGGTGGCAACTTCGTCAATATCAACCAGGCGAACTTCTATGGCCGGTGGGGGCAAGGCACGGTCACCCATGCCGAGGGCTGGAATGCCTGGACCGGCACCCAGTGGCGTGGCACGGCAGGTGCCGGCTACAACGCGGCCACGGGCGCTCGCTACCAGGGCAGCCGGGGTGCGGCCTTCAATCCCTACTCGGGCAACTACGCGGCGGGGCGCCAGGGATCGTTCGCCAATCCGTCGACCGGCCGCGAAGGTGCGGCGCGCGGCGGCGTGGCCGGCAACGAGTATTCGGGCAACTATGCGGCGGGCCGACAGGCCGCAGGCTACAACGCGCAGACCGGCCGCGTGGGCGCTGGCGAGATCGGCGTGGCCGGCAACACGCAGACCGGCCAGCAGACGGCGGGCAGTCGAGGCTTTGTCGCCAATCCGAACAAGGACAACGCCGTGGTCTGGAACAACGGCAATGTCTATGCGGGGCACGACGGAAACGTCTACCAGCACACGGATAACGGCTGGCAGCAGCACACCAGCAACGGCTGGCAGTCGGTGCAACCGAATGCCGATGTGCAGAACCGGCTGGACCAGCAACGGCAGGCGCGGGATGTGGGGCAGCAGCGGTTTGGGAATGCGGCGTCGCAATGGCAAGGCAGGGGGTTCGGAGGTGGGAGGTTTGGCGGCGGGGGTGGAGGCGGGCATTTTCATGGGTTTCGGCGGTAGAGATTCCACGTCCGTCCGGTTGATTCCCCTCTCCCGCTTGCGGGAGAGGGGCTAGGGGAGAGGGCCAGCGGCTCAGGATGCGATATTGGTGTTTGAATCGCGTGGCCCTCTCCCCCGACCCCTCTCCCGCCATGCGGGAGAGGGGAGCAAGGATGGCGCTCGGGAGAGGGGAGCAAGGACGGTCGATTTCCCTTAACGCCCCAAATAAAAGATTCATTGGCCGCAGACTTTGCGCAGACATAACCTGCCGACTACACGGGCGCGGTACGTGCCTGGTCTGCTATGGGAGCGGCGCATGGATTCGGCGGTTCAGGCAACGCAGGGACGGTGGCTGATGGCCGCCACGGCAATGACCATCCTGTTGGCCGGCTGTGGCAAGTCGGAGCCGCCGGCTGCAGCGCAGCAAGCGGTGCCGGTGCAGGTCTACACGACCCGCGCGCAGGATCTGCCCGTGACGTTCGATTTCGTGGGGCAGACACAGAGTGACCAGGCCGTCGATATCCGCGCCCGCGTGGCCGGCTTCCTGATCAAGCGGAATTACACGGAGGGCAGCCTGGTCAAGGCCAACCAGTTGCTGTTCGAGATCGACCACAAGCCGTTCCAGGCGCAGCTCGATGCAGCACGCGCGCAGTTGAACCAGCAGAAGGCGCGGCTCGAAGTGGCGAATGCCAACCTGGCGCGCGTGAAGCCGCTGGCCGAGCGCAATGCGTTGTCGCAGAAGGATCTCGATGATGCCACCGGCAACTATCATTCGGCGCGGGCCGGTGTGGAGCAGGCGCAGGCCGAGGTCGAGACGCAGCAACTGAATCTCTCGTACACCTACGTGCGCGCGCCCGTGGATGGCATCTCCAGTTTCGCGGTGCTGCCCGAAGGCGCATATGTCAGCACGACCAACAGCCTGCTGACCACGGTGTCCACGCTGCAGCCGATGCGGATCAACTTCAGTGTCTCGGAGCCGCAGACCTTGCAGTTCCGCGCGCAGCGCGAAGACAAGTCAATTGTGGTGCCCAATGACGAGCACTACACGGTGACCGTGGTCATGGCCGATGGCAGCAAGTATCCGCAGCAGGGCCGAATCACGTTTGCCGATGCCACCTACAACCAGCAGACCGGCACGTTCCTCGTGCGCGCGTTGATGCCGAATCCGGATGGCGTGCTACGTCCCGGCCAGTTCGTGCGCGTGCTGGTGGATGGCGCCACGCGGCCCAATGCCATCGTGGTGCCGCAGCGGGCCGTGATGCACGGGCCCAAGGGCGATGTGGTGTTCGTGGTCGACAAGGACAACAAGGCCATGCCGCGCCCAGTCATGGTGGGTGAACTCTCTGGGCCGATGTGGCGGATTGCCAAGGGTTTGCAACCCGGAGAGGTGGTGGTGGTTGACGGTGCGGGCAAGCTGACCGAAGGCGCACCGGTCAAGGTGACCGGAGAGGCGCCGATTGCGGCAGTGGGCGAAGGCAGCCGGCCGCCGGCTTCCACGCCATCGGCACCGGCTTCCGCACCATCCGCGCCGCCGGCTTCGGCTCCGCCTGCCGCCAAGTCCTGACCGGAGGCCCGCCATGCTTTCCGCCTTCTGCGTCAACCGCCCGATCTTCGCGATGGTCATTTCGCTGATCATCGTTATCGGTGGCGGCGTTGCGATGTTCGCGCTGCCCATCGCCCAGTATCCCGATATCACCCCGCCGCAAGTCACCGTCAGCGCCACGTACGCAGGTGCCGACTCCGACACCGTGGCGCAGACCGTGGCCGCGCCGATCGAGACCCAGGTCAACGGCGCGGACAACATGATCTACATGCAGTCCACGTCGTCGCCCACCGGGTCGATGACGCTGAACGTCTATTTCGATATCGGCACCGATCCTGACACCGCGCAGGTGCAGGTGCAGAACCGCGTGAACCTGGCGCTGCCGCAGTTGCCCGATACGGTGCAGAAGACCGGCATCAACGTGCAAAAGCGGTCGTCGAGCTTCCTGCTGCTGATTGCGGTGTATTCGCCCGATAACCGCTTCGACCAGCAGTACATCAACAACTACGCCAACCTGTATGTGCTGGATGCCATCAAACGCGTGAACGGTGCCAACCAGGCGCAGATCATGGGTTCGGCAGACCTGGCCATGCGCATCTGGCTGCGGCCGGACCGCATGGCCGCGCTCGGCATCACTGCGCAGGATGTGCAGCGCGCCGTGCAGAACCAGAACGAGCAATTCGGCGCGGGCAGCGTCGGGCAGGCGCCCAATGCGCGGCCGGTGGAACTGACGTTCCCGCTGGTGACGCCGGGCCGGCTGACCACGCCGCAGCAGTTCGAGAACATCATCCTGCGCGCCGACAACCAGGGCGCGGCGATTGTGCGGCTGAGCGACGTGGGCCGCGCGGAGATCGGCCAGCAGCAGTACACGCTGCGCTCGGCGCTGAATGGCAAGCCGGCGACGATCATTGCCGTGTACCAGCAGCCCGGCTCCAATGCCATCCAGGTGGCCAAGGACGTCAAGAAGACGCTCGACGAGATGCAGAAGTCGTTCCCGGCGGGCATGAGCTACAAGATCTCGCTCGATACCACGGAGTTCGTGAGCGCATCGATCGACGAGGTGGTGCATACGCTGATCGAAGCCGTGATCCTGGTGGTGCTGGTGGTGTTCATCTTCCTGCAGAATTTCCGCGCCACGGTGATCCCGGTGCTGGCCGTGTTCGTGTCGATCATCGGCACGTTCGCGGGGCTGCTGGCGCTCGGGTTCTCGATCAACCTGCTGACGCTGTTCGCGCTGGTGCTGGCCATCGGCATCGTGGTGGACGACGCTATCGTGGTGGTGGAGAACGTCGAGCGCAACATGGCCGAGTTCAAGCTCTCGCCGCGCGAGGCCACGCTGCGCGCCATGGAGGAAGTGACCGGCCCGGTGATCGCCATCGTGCTGGTGCTGTCGGCGGTGTTTATCCCGGTGGCGTTCGTGTCCGGCACCACGGGGCAGCTCTACCGGCAGTTCGCGCTGACCATCGTCGTCTCCGTGGTGATCTCGGGTTTCTGCGCGCTGACGCTGTCACCTGCGCTGGCCGCGATGATCCTGAAGCCGGGGCACCACACGCCATGGCGTGGCTTTGTCTGGTTCAACGAGCGGTTCGACCGCATCGTGCATCACTACGGCAACTGGGTGCGCGGGTTCATGCGCCGCGTGGTGTTGGCAATGGCGCTGTTCGGCGTGATGCTGCTGGCGGTGTGGCAACTGTTCTCGCATATCCCCACGGCGTTCGTGCCGGCCGAGGATCAGGGCTACATCCTGGTGGCAGTGATGATGCCGGACTCGGCCAGCCTGGATCGCACGGAGAAAGTGACGCAGCAGGTAGCGGACATGTTCCGCCAGCATCCGGCCGTGGAGGATGCTTCGGCGCTGTCTGGCTACAGCTTCATCGACAGCCAGTACAAGACCAACGCCGGCACGGTGTTCGTCGGCATGAAGAGCTTCAGCAAGCGGGAGTCGGCGGACCTTGGCGTGCCGGCGATGCTGCACGAGATCACGCCGAAGCTGCGCGGGATTTCCGAGGCCATCGTCATTCCGGTCAACCCGCCGTCGATCCCCGGGCTGGGGTCACAGGGCGGCTTCGAATTCTGGGTGCAGAATCGTGGCACGGGCAGTACGGCCGAGCTGGAAGGCGTGACGCGCAACTTCATCAAGGCTGCGGCCAACCACAAGGAACTGGGGCGGCTGACCAGCACCATCCAGTCGGCGTCGCGCCAGATGCGGGTGGAGGTGGACAAGGAGAAGGCGGAGACCATGGGCGTGCCGATTGCCGATGTCTACGGCACGCTGCAGACGCAGTTCGGCTCGCTCTATATCAGCCAGTTCTCGCAGTACAGCCGCGTGTGGCAGGTCATCCTGCAGGCCGAACCGCAGTATCGCGCTTCGCCCAACAATCTCGAATACCTCTACGTGCGCGGCCACGACGGCAAGATGGCGCCCGTCTCGGGGTTGTTGAGCACGAAGTATTCGAGCGGACCTGACCTGCTCTCGCGCTTCAACAACTTTCCGGCGGCCAAGATCACCGGTGACGCGGCGCCGGGCTACAGCTCTGGCCAGGCGCTCGCGGCCATGGAGGCGGTGGCGCGCGAGACACTTCCGGCCAGCTACAGCTTTGCGTGGAGCGGCGAGGCGTTCGAGCAGAAGAAATCGGGCAACACCACGACCATCGTGTTCGTGTTCGGTATTGTGATGGTGTTCCTGATCCTGGCGGCGCAATATGAGTCGTGGTCGCTGCCGCTATCGATCCTGACCGCCGTGCCGTTCGGTATCTTCGGCGCGCTGCTGGCGATTCTGCTGCGTGGTTTGTCGAACGATGTGTACTTCCAGATCGGCATGGTGACGCTGATCGGGCTGGCGGCGAAGAACGCGATTCTCATCGTCGAGTTCGCGGTGATGAAACACAAGGAAGGGCTGTCGCATGCCGATGCGGCAGTGGAGGCCGCCAAGCTGCGGTTGCGCCCCATCGTGATGACGTCGCTGGCGTTCATCCTGGGCGCGGTGCCGCTGTTCATTGCCTCGGGCGCGGGGTCGAACTCGCGTCATTCCATCGGCACTGGCATTATTGGCGGCATGATCGCGGCGACCACGCTGGCGCTGCTGTTCGTGCCGTTGTTCTCGTGGCTGGTGGGGACGGCTGCCGACAAATGGGCGGCACGCCGTGGCAAGAAGGTGCCGGCCGGGCCCTCCACGCCCGCCGTGCCGCCTACGGGAGAACCGTCATGATTCCACTCCAACGGCTAGGCGTGCCGACAGTGTTGACGATGGGAGCGCTGCTGTCCGCCTGCGCCATCGGCCCCGACTACAAGCGTCCGGAAGTGGCGGAGCCGGCAGCGTATCGGATCGATTCCGGCATGCTGACGCTGGCCGCCGACAGCGACTGGTGGAACGCGTTCAATGATCCGGTGCTGACGGCGCTGGTGGAGACGGCGCTGCGCAACAACTACGATGCGCGCATTGCATCGGCCCGCATCGAAGAATTCCGTGCGCAGTTGATGATCGCGCGCTCGGGCTACTTCCCGCAGTTGAATGCCACGGGGTCGGCGGCGCGGCAGCGCAGCGGCTCGTTCAACGGCACGCCGTTCGCATCGTTCGGCGGCCCGCGCAACAGCTATGAGACCTTGCTGAATGCAAGCTGGGAGATCGACCTGTGGGGCAAGATCCGCCGGCAGGCCGAGTCAGCCGAGGCGAGCCTGTGGAATGCCGAGTACACGCGGCGCGGCATCGTGCTGTCGCTGGCGGCGTCCGTGGTGCAGGGCTATGCCACGCTGCGCGGGCTCGATGCACAACTGGAGGTGGCACAGGCCACGCTGTTGACACGCGGGCAGGCCCTGGACATCTTCAGGCAGCGCTACGAAGGCGGCGTGATCTCGCAGGTGGAGTTGTCGCAATCGGAAAACGATTACTACTCGGCGGAGGCGACGATTCCGCCGCTGCGCTCGTCGATCCAGGAGACCGAGAACGCACTGTCGCTATTGCTGGGCCGCCAGCCGGGTCCCATCGAACGCGGCGCAACACTCGCGCAACTACAGCCGCCCCCGATCAATGCCGACCTGCCTGCCGCGTTGCTGGCACGGCGGCCCGATGTGCTGCAGGCGGAACAGCAGGCCGTGGCCGCCAATGCGCAGGTGGGTGCGGCGCTCGCCTTGTACCTGCCATCGGTCAATCTCTCGGCCTTCTTCGGTGCGCTGGCGAGCTCGCCCGCCGCACTGTGGGATAGTGCCTCGAAGGTCTGGGGCTTCGGCGCGAGCCTCGCGCAGCCGGTGTTCCAGGGCGGGGCGATTCGCGGGCAGGTCAACGCGGCCGAATCAGTGCGCGACCAGTCCATGCTGGGCTACCAATCCGCCGTGCTCAACGCGCTGGCCGATGTGAACACGTCGCTGGCCAACGGCACCGAAACACGCAACCGGCTGGTCAGCCTGCGCAAACAGGAGCAGAGCCTGACGGTCTATGCCGATCAGGCCGATGCGCGCTACGAGGGCGGCTATTCGAGCTATCTCGAAGTCACCGACGCGCGGCAGAAGCTGTTCGCGGTGCAACTGGCTTCCATCCAGGGGCAGGTCGATGTGCTGACCAGTGCCGCCGCGCTCTACAAATCGCTCGGCGGCGGATGGTCTGCGGTGCCAGACGATGTGCGAGGCGCGGGGCTGCAGGGCGATGCGGCGGCGATCACCTCCACCACCACAACAACAGCCACGACGGTCCCAACGACAGCTATGCCTGCGCGTTGACCGGACCCACCTCAGGTAACGTCAGCATCCCGCTGTTGAGCGAGTATCCGTACACCTCGCCATGGCGGCCCCAGTCGATGGCGATGCGGAGCACGCGCTCGGCTTCTTCCGGTTTCAGGAAGGCTTCCAGTTCGCGCAGCACCGCTTCCTCGCCCACTTCGCCATCCTCGCTCTGCTCGAGTTCGCGCCGGATGTGCGCAGCCAGCGCTACGTGAGACAGCAACTGCTTGCCGAACAGCACCTTGCGTTCGGGTGGGGCGGTGTCGTAGTAGAGGCGGCCCAGGTTGGTGGCCGTGATGTCGCCGCGTTCGATGTGGGCCAGCCCCAGCAGTTGCATGGCCTCGCACGCGGGCAGCAGGTCGTCGTCGGTCAGGCCGGCTTCCGTTGCCAGGTGCGGCAGGTCGGCGCGGCCGAAGAACGGAGATTCGTGCAGCAGGTCGAGCACGGCTTCCATCTGGCTGATATCGGCATCGGGCAGGCGGTAACCAATCTGCTGCGCGGCCGCGGCGGCGGGTACGGCCTTGCCGTGTCCAGCCGGCGACGTCATCAGCGCATAGATCTCGTCGATCAGGGCGCGCACCAGGGCATCGTCACGATTGCGCGGACGCGTGAACGGCACACGCACCTCGGCGCGCACGCGGCCCGGATCGCTGGAGAGAATCACGATGCGATCCGCCATCATCACGGCTTCCTCGATGTTGTGCGAGACGATCAGGATGCTGCGGATATTGGCGCGGCCCGACTGCCAGAGATCGAGCATTTCGTCGCGCAATGTCTCGCCCGTGAGCACGTCGAGCGCGGAGAACGCCTCGTCCATCAGCAGCAGGTCCGGTTCGGTCACCAGTGCCCGGGCGATGCCCACGCGCTGGCGCATGCCGCCCGACAACTCGCGCGGCAGGGCGCTGTTGAAGCCGGACAGCCCGATCATGTCGATGGCTGCCTCGGCACGGCGCGCGCGCTCGGCCTTGGCCACGCCCTGCGCTTCAAGGCCCAGTTCCACGTTCTGCTGCACGGTCAGCCACGGGAACAGCGCGAACGACTGGAACACCATCGCGATGCCTTCCGCCGCGCCGCGTAGCGGCTGGTTGTGGAACAGCACATCGCCCCGGTCGGCCCCCACCAGGCCCGCCATGATCCGCAGCAGCGTGGACTTGCCCGAACCGGACTTGCCGAGCATAGCGACGATCTCGCCTTCGCACAGCGTCAGATTGACGCCTTCGAGTACGGCGCGATCGGTGCCGTCGGCGGTGCGGAACATCTTGCCGACGTCGCGCAGTTCGATTACGGGCTGGCCTTGGGGCATGTCATGCAGAGCCATCGTCGATTCCTTTCTTAAAGCCGGGTGCGCGACTGCGCCAGGTCGTAGAGCCGGTTCCAGAGCAGGCGGTTAAAGCCCACCACGAACAACGCCATCACGCAGATGCCGAGCGCGATGCGCGGGAAGTCGCCGCGCGCGGTCATCTCGGCGATATAACTGCCAAGGCCCGTGGCTACCAGCGTGCGGTCGCCCCATGTCACGTACTCGGACACGATGCTCGCGTTCCACGAACCGCCAGCGGCCGTGACCAGTCCCGTCAGCAGGCTCGGGAACACGGCGGGAATCAGGAAGCGCCGCCACAGCAGCCAGCCCCGCAGCCCGAAATTGCGTGCCGCCAGCCGCAGCTCGCTGGGAATGCCCGATGCACCGGCTACGACGTTGAACAGGATGTACCACTGCGTGCCAAAGATCATCAGCGGGCTGAGCCAGATTTCCGGGTCCAGGTGGAATCGCACGATTGCCATCACGGCCAGCGGGAACATCAGGTTGGCGGGGAACGCGGCCATGAACTGCGCGATGGGCTGGGCGATGCGCGCCACCGACGGGTTCAGGCCGATGCGGATGCCAATCGGCACCCAGACCACCGCCGCCAGCGCAATGAGCACCACCACGCGCAGCATCGTCAGCGTACCGAGCCAGAGCACGTGCACGGCTTCGGCCCAGCCCACTTCACTGTGGACGAAGTGGAAGACGCGCCAGAGCGCGGCCAGGGCCACGGCGACGATCAGCGCATCGCGCAGGCGGTCGAGCCACGGATTCCATCGCACAGGAGCGGTGGGCCGCACCACGACCTTGCGGCGGCGCGCGCCCCACGACAGCGTGCGGCCGGCCAGCGCCGCCGTGAAATCGAGCAGCGCATGCACCCAGGCCGAGCGGCGCAGCAGGTTGAGCAGCCACGATTGCGGCGTGGTGTCCTGCGCCAGCGTCTCGAAGCGGAAGCGGTCCGCCCACGCCACCAGCGGACGGAACAGGAACTGGTCGTAGATCATGATGCCGATCAGCATGGCCAGGATCGCCCAGCCGATGGCGGCCAGGTTCTGCTGCGCAATGGCGACGGCGATATACGAGCCGATACCGGGCAGGCGAATGTCGTGGCCGGACACCGAGATGGCCTCCGAGGCCACCACGAAGAACCAGCCACCCGACATCGACATCATCATGTTCCAGACGAGACCCGGCATGGCATACGGCACTTCGAGCCGCCAGAACCGCTGCCACGGCGACAGCCGGAACATCGCGGCGGCTTCGAGCAGATCGCCGGGGATGGTGCGGAACGACTGGTACAGGCTGAACGCCATGTTCCACGCCTGCGATGTGAAGATTGCGAAGATGGCCGCGCACTCCACGCCGGCGAGGTTGCCGGGGAACAGCGCGATAAAGCCGGTGACCGTGACCGACAGGAAGCCAAGCACGGGGATGGACTGGAGGATGTCCAGCGCCGGCACCATGATCTTCTCGGCGGTGCGGTTGCGCGAGGCCAGCGCGGCGAACGCGAACGAGAACACCAGCGACGCCCCGAGCGCAGCCAGCATGCGGATGCTGGTGCGCATCAGGTAATAGGGCAGCCACGCGGGATCGAGGTGCACCGCCAGCGCCTGGCCGGGCTGATAGGGCACGTTCATCTGCTGCGCCGCGAAGGCTACGGTGACGATCACAGCCAGGATGATCGGCAGCAGCGCGAAGTCGAACCGGTTTGGCGGCGCGGTCAGCAGGGGGGCAACGTAGCCAGGGGTGGGTTTGCGGGGCGTTGGTGGCATGGTCACGCCTTCTGATTTTGCTCCCCTCTCCCGCGATGCGGGAGAGGGGCGACCACCAACGGTGCGCGAGGTGGCTGTGGGTTTGCTCCCCTCTCCCGCGATGCGGGAGAGGGGCGGGGGAGAGGGCCAGCGCTTCCAGTCCTAACCAGTTTGGCCAAGGACGAACGGCCTGCCCTCTCCCCTAGCCCCTCTCCCGCATCGCGGGAGAGGGGAACACACCATGGTGAGGGCCAAGGCGTCGTATGCTGCTGACACCTGACCTCAACCCTAACGCTCAACCCGACTAGGTAGTTTACCTAGGCATGGAGTTTTTCATGACCGCACCCTCCGAAACCTGGCGCCTATTCGCCCATGGCCGCGTGCAGGGCGTGGGCTATCGCGCCGCCTGTGAGGCACAGGCCACATCATTGCAACTGGGAGGATGGGTAAGAAACCGCGCCGATGGCACGGTAGAGGTCGTCGCAACCGGCGCGCGACATCAGCTCGAAGCACTCCAGCAGTGGATGGAGCAAGGCCCGCCGGCCGCCCGGGTTTCCAAGGTCGATCGGGAAACCCTGCCGCCCGAAGTCTTCCACGGCTTCTCGTTCCGCGAAACGCGCTAACTAAGCCGTCAGCCAGTCGATTCCCGGCCGCCCATGGCTTTCCAGCCAGTCATTGGCCTGCCGGAAATGCCCGCAGCCCAGAAAACCACGATGCGCCGACAACGGCGACGGATGCGGCGCTTCCAGCACGCAATGCGTCTGCCCTTCCAGCAAGGCGCGCTTGGCCTGCGCATGGCTGCCCCAGAGCATGAAGACGAGGCTCGGCCGCGAGGCCGCCAGCCCGTGGATCAGGCAATCGGTCACGGCTTCCCAGCCGCGCTTGGCATGGCTGGCCGCATTGGCCTGTTCGACGGTCAGCACGGTGTTGAGCAGCAACACTCCCTGGCGTGCCCAGCCTTCGAGATTGCCCGAGGCGCGCACCGGCTCGGCGCCATATTCGGCACCGATTTCCTTGAAGATGTTGCGCAGGCTCGGCGGCACCTTCACGCCATCAGGCACCGAGAAAGCCAGCCCATGCGCCTGCGGAATTTCCTTGCCACCGACCACGCCCGTGCCGTGGTACGGGTCCTGGCCGAGAATCACGACCTGCACCGCCTCGGGCGGCGTCAGGTGCAGCGCGTGGAAGACCGTATGCGGAAACACGGGTTTGCCCGCCGCACGTTCCCCATCGACGAATGCACAGAGCGCTTGCCAGTTGGCATTGCCGAGGCACGGGGCCAGCACATCGCGCCAGCCTTTGGGCAAGGCATCGACCTGATCCTGCAGGCAGGCAACCGATGTGGTGTGGGATGACGAGGACTCGGTGGCGAACAGATCGGATTGCATCAAGCAGTGGAAGAGGGTGAGGTTGGGGCGCTGAGTCGATAGCCGCGCGCAGCCTTGCTGAGATCGGACGGCGTCAGCGGGGCAACGTGGCCGAGCCGCGCGCCGAAAGCGCGCAGCGCGGCCTCGCCAGCGTGCGCGTCAGCCCCATCGCGCGGCAGCCATTCCAGTTCGAGTTCCTGGATGCGCTCGGAAACAGTGGCGTCCGGCGCGGTGATCGCGCCCGTATCCAGCGCGGCCTCGATCCGCTCGCCATCCTGCTCCACGATCCAGGTGCGGCGCGTGAAATCGGTACGAAAGACCGGACCGAGTCGCTCCGCCAGCGGCGCCAGCACGGCGCGGGCCTCGTCAGGAAAGCGCGAAAGTTCGATGGCTTCACCGGCCACTTCCGTTTCCCATTCGTGCCGCGATGCCAGGCCGCCGCTGCTCTTGCCGGCGGTCTTCAGCGTCTGCAGCCACTGCGCGCCCTTCTTGCGCAGCCGCAGCGCGGCACGTGCCTGCGCCAGGTCGCGGGCGGCTGTGTCGAGGTAGATGTTGAGCAGCGTCGTCTCGCCCCGAGCTTGCCCGTTGGCGTCGAGCCATGCTGCCACGGCCGCCAAGGCGGCGTCAGGCACGGCCAGCTTCAATTCGAGTTCGATGGCCATCGTTCGCAACCGCTCAGGCGAACAGGCGAGCCAGTTCGACGCCCGGCTCCGGCGCACGCATGAACGCCTCGCCCACCAGGAACGCGTGGACATTGGCATCGCGCATGCGCTGCACATCGGCTGGTCCCAGGATGCCCGACTCGGTCACCACCAGCTTCTCCGCCGGAATCTGCGGCAGCAGGGCCAGCGTGTTGTCGAGCGAGACCTCGAACGTGCGCAGGTTGCGATTGTTGATGCCCAGCAGCGGCGTCTTCAGGCGCAGCGCGGCGTCGAGTTCGTCGGCGCCGTGGACTTCCACCAGCACGTCCATGCCGAGTTCGAGCGCACAGGCTTCGAGTTCCGCCATCAGGCCGTGGTCGAGTGCGGCCACGATCAGCAGGATGGCATCGGCGCCCCAGGTGCGCGCTTCGTAGACTTGGTACAGATCGACCATGAAGTCCTTGCGCAGCGCCGGCAGCGGGCAGGCACCACGCGCACGCTTCAGGTATTCGGCGTGGCCCTGGAAGAAGTTCACATCGGTCAGTACCGAGAGGCAGGCCGCGCCGTGCGTGGCGTAGCTTTCGGCGATGGCCTCGGGCACGAAGTTCTCGCGCAGCACGCCCTTGGACGGCGACGCCTTCTTGACCTCGGCGATCACGCCAGCATGGCCAGCCGCGATCTTGTCGCGCAGCGCGCGTTCGAAACCCCGCGGCGCCAGCCCCGGTTCGGCGCGCAGCGCTTCGGCTTCGGCGCGCAGGCTCGGCAGGTCGCGCTTCTTGCGCGCGGCGGATACTTCGTCGGCCTTGACGGCCAGGATCTTGTCGAGAATGTCGGACATGGCGATTTACTTGAATTGCTGCGTGGCGCGCACGAAATGGTCGAGCTTCTCGCGGGCGGCGCCGCTGGCGATGGCTTCACGGGCGCGTTCGATACCGTCCTCGATGGAGCTGGCCACGTTGGCGGCGTACAGCGCCGTGCCCGCGTTCAGCGTGACGATCTCGCGCGGCGTGCCCGCCACGTTGCCGAGGGCTTCGAGCAGCATCTCCTTCGATTCGGCGGCGTCGGCCACCTTGAGACCCCGGTTGGAAATCATCGACAGGCCGAAGTCTTCCGGATGGATCTCGTACTCGCGCACTTCGCCATCCTTGAGTTCGCCCACGAGCGTAGCCGCGCCCAGCGAGACCTCGTCCATGCCGTCCTTGCCGTAGACCACGATGGCGTGCTGCGCGCCCAGGCGCTGCATCACGCGCACCTGGATACCGACGAGATCGGGATGGAACACGCCCATCAGGATGTTCGGCGCATCGGCCGGATTGGTCAGCGGACCCAGGATATTGAAGATGGTGCGGACGCCCATTTCCTTGCGGATCGGCGCCACGTTTTTCATGGCCGGGTGGTGCGTGGGCGCGAACATGAAGCCGATGCCGGTCTGTTCGATGCACTGGCCCACCTGATCCGGCGTCAGCATGATGTTCACGCCGAGGGCTTCAAGCACATCGGCGCTGCCGGACTTCGACGACACGCCACGGTTGCCGTGCTTGGCGATCTTGGCGCCAGCGGCGGCGGCCACGAACATCGACGCCGTGGAGATATTGAACGTATGCGAGCCATCGCCGCCCGTGCCCACGATATCGACGAAGTTCTGGCGATCGCTGACGGTCACGTGGTTGGCAAACTCGCGCATTACCTGTGCGGCAGCCGAGATCTCGCCGATGGTTTCCTTCTTCACGCGCAGGCCGGTCAGGATGGCGGCGGCCATCACCGGGCTGATCTGCCCCTGCATGATCTGCCGCATCAGATGCAGCATCTCGTCATGAAAAATCTCGCGGTGCTCGATGCAGCGGGTCAGCGCTTCTTGTGGCGTGATGGACATGGCGGATTCTTGGTCGGCTGGGGCGGGGGCGGCAGAGGCGTAGGTGTTGAATTCGGCGCGCCTCATCGCGGCGCCTTGATGAAATTGGCCAGCAGCGCATGGCCGTGTTCGGACAGGATCGACTCCGGGTGGAACTGCACGCCCTCGACATTCAGCGTCTTGTGGCGCACGCCCATGATCTCGCCGTCGGGCGTCCAGGCCGTGACTTCCAGGCAATCGGGCAACGTCTCGCGCTCGATGGCCAGCGAATGATAGCGCGTCACGTCGAAGTGCTTCGGCAGGCCAGCGAACACGCCTTCCTGCGTGGTTTCGATCTTGCTGACCTTGCCGTGCATCACCTGCTTGGCGCGGATGACTTTTCCGCCGAATGCCTCGCCGATGGCCTGATGGCCCAAGCACACGCCCAGCAGCGGCTTCTTGCCCGCGAAGTGCTTGAGCACGTCCACCGAGATGCCGGCTTCGCGCGGGCTGCAGGGGCCGGGCGAGACGCAGATATGGTCCGGGTTCAGCGCCTCGATATCGGCGATGGTGATCTCGTCGTTGCGATAGGTGCGCACATCGGCCCCGAGTTCGCCGAAGTACTGCACGAGGTTGTAGGTGAACGAGTCGTAGTTGTCGATCATCAGCAGCATGTCATCTCTCCCGGGGCTCAGAGGTCGGCGTCCAGGCCGTCCTGGACCTGTTCTGCGGCGCGGATCACGGCACGCGCCTTGGCTTCGGTTTCCTTCCATTCCGATTCGGGATCGGAGTCCGCCACGATGCCGGCCGCGGCCTGCACGTAGAGGTTGCCGTCCTTGATCACGCCGGTACGGATGGCGATGGCCAGGTCCATCTCGCCGCCGAACGACAGGTAGCCCACGGCGCCGCCGTAGATGCCACGCTTGCGCGGTTCCAGTTCGTCGATGATTTCCATCGCGTGCACCTTCGGCGCGCCGGACAGCGTGCCGGCCGGGAACGTGGCGCGCAGCACGTCGAGATTGCTGATGCCGTCGCGCAGCGTGCCTTCCACGGAACTGACGATGTGCTGCACGTGCGAGTACTTCTCGATCACCATCTTGTCGGTGACCTTGACCGAGCCGGTCTCGGCAATGCGGCCGATGTCGTTGCGCGCCAGGTCGATCAGCATGACGTGCTCGGCGATCTCCTTCGGATCGTTCAGCAGTTCGGTGGCCAGTTGCGTGTCACGTTCGGGCGTGCTGCCGCGCGGACGGGTGCCGGCCAGCGGACGGATCGTGACGATGCGCGCAGTCTCGGCATCGCCGTTCGTGCCGCCGACCTTGCGCGTCTCCTGCCGCACCAGGATCTCGGGCGAGGCGCCCACCACCTGGAAATCGCCGAAGTTGTAGAAGTACATATAGGGCGACGGGTTCAGCGAACGCAGCGCGCGGTACAGCGACAGCGGCGAATCCCGATACGGCTTCATCAGGCGCTGGCCGACCTGCACCTGCATCATGTCGCCGGCCATGATGTATTCCTTGGCCTTGTGCACGGCGGCCAGGTAATCCGCCTTGGCGAATTCGCGATAGACCTCGGTCTGCACCGACGGGCTCGTCACGGGCACGTCCACGGGCTGGCGCAGCTTCATGCGCAGTTCGCGCAGGCGCTGGCGGGCGCGGGGATAGGCTTCGGGCAGTGTCGGATCGGCGTAGACGATCAGGTAGAGCTTGCCGGAGAGGTTGTCGATGACCGCCAGTTCCTCGCACAGCAGCAACTGGATGTCGGGCAGGCCCAGGTCGTCGGGCATCTGCGTATCGGCCAGCTTCTTTTCGATGTAGCGCACAGCGTCATAGCCGAAGTACCCGGCCAGGCCACCGCAGAAACGCGGCAGGCCCGGACGCAGCGCCACCTTGAAGCGCTTCTCGAAGGCGGCGATGAAGTCCAGCGGATTGCCTTCGTGGGTTTCCACGACCTTGCCGTCGGTGACCACCTCGGCGCGATGGCCATAGGCGCGGATCAGCGTACGGGCATGCAGGCCGATGAACGAATAGCGGCCAAAGCGCTCGCCACCGACCACGGACTCCAGCAGGAAGGTATTCACGCCGCGCGTCTGCGACTGGGCCAGCTTCAGGTACAGCGACAGCGGCGTTTCCAGGTCGGCCAGCGCCTCCGCGATGATCGGAATGCGGTTGTAGCCCTGGTCGGCCAGCGATTTGAATTCGAGTTCGGTCATGTCGGTCCTCTTCTTGCGGCGCCGCCGAGTTTGGTCGGGTCAGGCGGCACCGTGATGAATGTCTGCGGAGGAGGGCGGATGCTTCGCGCAAGACCCCGCTCCGGGGTGGCCGGTCGTGCACATGACTTTCGCAAAGCTGCGCACACGGCCAGGAATGGCGCGCGGCACGTTCTCGAGGCTAACCGTAGCACAGGCGCAGGAGCGCAACCGGGACTACGGCGCTGGCGGAAGGATCTGCCGGAGAGGCCGGTTGCCGCATGGGAAACATGGGAACCGGTCCGGCTGAGCTTGGGGGGCTGCCAAGGTCCGCTGCGCGGATTGGCAATGCCCTGGCAAGCCCGTCAGGAAACTCGCGAACGCACTTTACGCCTGTTGAGAGGCGCGCCAGCGACGCCAGGGCCAAGCCTGCCGATCACTGCCAAGAAAGTTGCGTTTGCGGTTGAGGAACATTGAAGGTGTTCGGATTCGTCTGGGAGTCGTAATACTCGTAGTCGTCAAACTCGCCGATGCGCGCCCAGCAGGGCCGCCACACGGGCAATGTCGGCGACTATACCATCGGCATCAACGGCTTGTACAGGATTCCCATGGTTGTAACCATAGGGCATCAGCAGCACGCCCATGCCTGCCGCGCGGGCCGCCCGGGCGTCGTTTTCGGAGTCGCCGATGGCCAGCACGGCCGACGGATCGAGCCGGAACACCTCGGCCACCTTGAGCAACGGATAGGGGTCCGGCTTGCGCAGTGCAAAGGCGTCGCCGCCGTAGACCAGCTCGAAATACTGCGCCAGGCCGGTCTTGGCCAGCAGCGGCTCCGTGAAGTTCCAGGGCTTGTTGGTCACGCAGGCCATGCGCAGTCCCAGCCGCTTGAGCGCCGCCAAGCCCTCGCGCACATTCGGGTAGACATCGGAAAACTGGCCATTGATGCGCACGTACTCGCGGTCATAGAGCGCGTAGGCATCGGCAAACAGCCCGTTGGCGTGCAGCGGACTGAACCGGGCGTCCAGCACACGGCGGATCAGGTTCTCCGACCCTTTGCCCACAAAGCTGACGATCTCCTCGGCGGACATCGGCTCCACCGGCCCCAGGTTCGGATGCTGGTGCACGAGGGCCAGCAGCATCGCGTTGACCGCTGCGTGGAAGTCGCCAGCGGTATCGACCATGGTGCCGTCGAGATCGACGATCACCGCCTGGATACCGCTCCAGTCCGTGCGGCGCAGGATGTCTTCGCTCATCTTTACTTGCCAACCGTCGCCAGGACGTCGCGGAACGTGTTGAGGATGCCCTTGTAGCCGCCATCGGCATCAGGCTTGCCGAACACGGCGGAGCCGGCCACGAAGGTGTCGGCGCCGGCTGCAGCGATCTCGGCGATGTTGTCGGGCTTCACGCCGCCGTCCACTTCCAGCAGGATCTGGCGGCCGGTGCGCGCCGTGTAGGCGTCGATGCGGGCGCGGACGGCGCGCAGCTTGTTCAGCGTCTCGGGAATGAACGACTGGCCGCCGAAGCCCGGATTCACGCTCATTAGCAGAATCACGTCCAGACGATCCATGACGTGGTCCAGGTGATGCAGCGGCGTGGCCGGGTTGAACACCAGGCCGGCCTGGCAGCCGTTGTCGCGGATCAGCGCCAGCGAACGGTCGATGTGGTCGCTGGCTTCCGGGTGGAACGTGATGATGTTGGCGCCGGCGCGGGCAAAGTCGGGGATGATGCGGTCCACGGGGCGCACCATCAGGTGCACGTCGATCGGGGCCGTCACATGCGGGCGGATGGCCTCGCAGACCAGCGGACCCACGGTCAGGTTGGGCACGTAGTGGTTGTCCATCACGTCGAAGTGGATCCAGTCGGCGCCGGCTTCGGTGACGCGGCGCACTTCCTCGCCCAGGCGGGCAAAGTCTGCGGACAGGATGGACGGGGCGATGCGGTACGTGGGTTGGCTCATGGCTAGGCTCTGAAAGCGGGCGGTGTGCGGCAGGCAGCGCAGCCATGCCGCCGGAATGGCCGGTATTTTACGCCGATCGGCGGCCATCTCGCCCGGCGGCGTCTCGCAAGGGGCGCGGAATGCCCGCTTGCCGCTGCCAAGGGCTTGCCGCACAATGCGGACACCCGAGCCGCCGCCCCCGGCATGCGGCCAGCCCACCATCCTCACCCGTCGATCCATGAGCGAGTACGCGTTTTCCGTGGCGGTGCGCACGCACTACATGTCTGACCAGTCCGACCCCGACCGTGGGCGCTATGCGTTTGCCTACACGATCACCATCCACAACATCGGCGAAGTGGCCGCTCAGTTGATCTCGCGCCACTGGATCATCACCGACAGCGACAACGGCACGCAGGAAGTGGCCGGACTCGGCGTGGTGGGCCACCAGCCGCTGCTGAAGCCGGGCGAGCACTTCGAATATTCGAGTTGGGCCACGATCTCGACGCCGGTCGGATCGATGAAGGGCGACTACTTCTGCGTGGCCGAGGACGGCCACCGCTTCGAGGTGCCGATTCCCGAATTCGCCCTGGTGCTGCCGCGCATGCTCCATTGAGCGATATGGCCTGACACGAAAACGCGCCGGAACCTAAGCGTCCGGTGTGCGGTCTGCCTCCTTCGGTGCCGGCTGTCCTGTCTGGCTGGCACGCGAAGGGTGGTCATCCGGTGCGCGCGTGGGGCGGGGATTCTTCTTCGCCGTGCCCATCGTCCAGACCACGATGAAGATCAGCAGGAACAGCGCCACGCCGGCCTCGGCGGCCAGCAGCAGGGTGGGGTGGTTTTCGAAGAACTGGCTCATCGCTTGGTTGGAGACTCCGGGGGGCGCTTCGGAAGGTACTCGGGGACAGTCGACGGATCGGCTTGAGATTGTAGGACATGCGGGGTGGAACGCCGGCGCGAGCGTGAGAACGACCGCGCGCCGCAGCCCATTGCCCGCCACGCGGAACAAACAAACACGATGGCATATCAGCTTTCCCTGCGCGGCATCCGCGCGACTGCAAACGACCGGCTGGCGCTGCTGGCCTCGGTACTCGGCGCCGCGCTGCTGGCTGGCTGCATGAGTGGTCCGCCGCCGCGCATCCTGCCGCCGGGCGGCACGACCACGCCGCCTCCCACGTCACCGACGGCCGGACGTTTGCAACCGGCAAGCTGGGCCGAGATCGGCGGCTGGAGCCAGGACGATGTGCGCGCCGCGTGGCCGGCGCTGCAGGCCAGTTGCCAGGTGCTGAAGAAGAAGCCGGAATGGACCCGCGTCTGCGCGGTGGGCATGATGGTGGATGCCGGCGACCTGCCGGCCATGCGCAGCTACTTCGAGAACCACTTCCAGCCCTATCGCGTGATCAATGTCGATGGCACCGATAGTGGCCTGATCACCGGCTACTACGAACCCATCCTGCACGGATCGCGCACGCGCCAGGGCGCCTACCAGGTGCCGCTGTACCGGCGTCCCGTCCAGCTTGGCAAGGGCACGCTGCCTGCGCGCGGCGAACTGCTGCAGAACCCGGCGATGCGCGGTAGCGAACTGGTCTACGTGGACGATGCGGTGGAAGCCGCTTTCCTGCAGATCCAGGGCTCGGGCCGCATCCGGCTGGCCGACGGCAAGATCATGCGTGTCGGGTACGGCGGCACCAACGACCAGCCGTTCCGCTCGTTCGGCAAGTGGTTGCTCGACCGGGGCGAGATCACACCTTCGCAGGCAACGATGCAGGGCATCAAGGCTTGGGCGAAAGCCAACCCGGCGCGTGTCGAGGAAATGCTGAACGTGAACCCGCGTTTCGTGTTCTTCCGCGAACTGCCGCCCAATAACGATGGCCCGGTGGGCGCGCTAGGCGTGCCGCTGACCGCCGAACGCTCGATCGCCGTGGACCCGGCCACGATTCCGCTAGGCGTGCCGGTGTTCCTGTCCACCACGCGCCCGCTTTCCACCGAGCCGATCCAGCGCCTGATGTTCGCCCAGGACACCGGCTCCGCCATCAAGGGCGGCGTCCGCGCCGACTTCTTCTGGGGCGCCGGCGACGCCGCCGGCGAAACCGCCGGCCGCATGAAGCAGGGCGGCAAGATGTGGGTGCTGATGCCGCGAGGCTGACCCTTCGCTAGGTGTTCTCCCTTCTCCCGCTTTGCGGGAGAGGGGCGGGGGAGAGGGCAAGCGGTGCAATTTGCGACAAGTCGGCAAGCAGACCCTCCGACCCTCTCCCCCAACCCCTCTCCCACTCCGCGGGAGAGGGGAGCCAAAAACCCCTCGGTATCCGAAGCTCTTTCGGACCAAAAACCCCCGCCGCTAACGTTCTCCGCTGAACTCCCACCCGACCTATCGGGCAGTTGATTGCCATCAATCCCGCTTTCTCGCTTTATCCCGATGATGGGCGCATCGGACGTGTTGACCACGCCAATGCTTTTCCCACCCTCGCAAGAGAAGAATCATGAAGGCGAAGAGATGGAGGTTCCCCGCGCTGGCGGCGTTGCCGCTGGCCCTATGGATCGGCCAGGGTCATGCGGCATCCCCGCCGACGTTGACGGCCGGCGAGTTCGACACGGCCCGACAGATTTACTTCGAGCGATGTGCTGGTTGCCACGGTGTGCTGCGCCGCGGCGCCACGGGCAAGGCGCTGACGCCGGACATCACGGTGGCGCGCGGCACGGAATACCTGAAGACGTTTATCAAGTACGGCAGTCCGGCCGGCATGCCGAACTGGGGCACCTCGGGTGACCTGTCCGATGCCGAGGTGGACCTGATGGCACGCTACGTCCAGTTGGAGCCACCGACCCCGCCGGAATTTTCCCTCGCGGATATCGAGAAATCGCGCAAGGACATCATGCCGGTGGGCAAGCGGCCCACGCGCAAGATGAACAGCTACAACCTGGAGAATCTGTTCTCGGTCACGCTGCGCGATGCCGGGGAAGTGGCGCTGATCGACGGCGACAGCAAGCAGATCATCAACATCATCAAGACCGGCTACGCGGTGCATATCTCGCGGATGTCGGCGTCAGGGCGCTACCTGTACGTGATCGGACGCGATGCGCGCCTGAACCTGATCGATCTCTGGTTGCCCAGGCCCGACAACGTGGCCGAGGTGAAGATCGGGATGGAGGCGCGTTCCGTCGAGACTTCCAAGTACAAGGGTTACGAAGACAAGTACGCCGTGGCGGGCGCCTACTGGCCGCCGCAGTACGTGATCATGGAAGGCGAGACGCTCAAGCCGCTCAAGGTGGTGTCCACACGCGGCATGACCGTGGACAACGAATATCACCCCGAGCCGCGCGTGGCGTCCATCGTCGCCAGCCATTTCCATCCCGAGTTCGTCATCAATGCCAAGGAGACCGGCAAGATCCTGATGGTGAACTACGCGGACCTGGAGAACCTCAAGACCACGACCATCGACGCGGCGAAGTTCCTCCACGACGGCGGCTTCGATTCCACGGGGCGGTACTTCCTGGTGGCCGCCAACGCCTCGGACAAGATCGCCGTGGTCGATACCAAGGAGGATCGCCTGGCCGCGCTGGTCGACGTGGGCAAGACGCCACACCCCGGACGGGGCGCCAACTTCATCCATCCGACCTTTGGGCCGGTCTGGGCCACGAGCCATCTTGGCGACGAGACGATCAGCCTGATCGGCACCGATCCGGAGGGCCACAAGGCGCAGGCGTGGAAGGTGGTGCAGACGCTCAAGGGGCAGGGCGGTGGCTCGCTCTTCATCAAGACGCATCCCAAGTCTCGCAACCTCTGGGTCGATACACCGTTCCACCCCGACAACAAGCTCAACCAGTCGGTGGCCGTGTTCGACACGAAGCGGCTCGATGGCGGATTCGAAGTGCTGCCGATCGCGCAGTGGGCCAACCTCAAGGGCGACGGTGCCAAGCGCGTGGTGCAGGCGGAATACAACCATGCCGGAGACGAGGTGTGGTTCTCGGTCTGGGGCACCAAGGATCAGGAGTCGGCGCTCGTAGTGGTCGATGACAGGACCCGCAAGCTCAAGACCGTGATCCGGGACCCGCGCCTGATCACGCCCACGGGCAAGTTCAACACGTACAACACCCGGCACGACGTCTACTGACTTGCTGGCCCGGACGGGAGGACGGCTGGCGCCGCGCGCGCCTGTTTCCTCCCAACGCCCAATCCATCCTCTGCCTTCCACCTTCCATCCGAAATTTCAGGAGAACACCATGCATCCCGCAAAAGTCCTTGGCACGGCGATGACCGCACTGACGGCTCTGGCGCTCCCCCTATCTGCACATGCCAGCCTGGAACTCGCCAAGAGCAAGAACTGCATGGCTTGCCACGCCGTCGACAAGAAGGTGCTAGGGCCGTCGTACAAGGACGTGGCCGCCAAGTACAAGGGCGACAAGGGCGCCGCGGCCCAGGTCGCGCAGAGCATCCTCAAAGGCAGTAGCGGACGCTGGGGCGGTATTCCGATGCCGCCGAACGCCGTGAGCGAGGCCGACGCGAATGCGCTGGCCAAATGGGTGCTCGGACTTTGATCCATGGCACGGGGCAAGGCATCGCTCGTGCTGGCGATGGGCATGGTGTCCGTCGCCACCGCCGTACACGCCGAGCCATCGGCGGCACGGCAGGCGCAACTCGCCGGCTGGCTGCGCAATGACTGTGGCGCGTGTCATGGCATGACGCTACAGGGCGGACTCGGTTCGCCGCTGACGGCTGCGGCATTGGCCGGCAAGCCACGCGACAGCCTTGTGGCCACGGTGATGCTGGGCCGCCCCGGCACGCCCATGCCGCCCTGGCAACCGTTCATGACGCAGGAAGAAGCCCAATGGCTGATCGATCGACTCCAGGCCGGCACGCCGCCGCCCCCCTCGCCCGCCACTATCTCGCACGACTGATGCGCCGTGTGGTGCTGTGGCTTGGCGCAACCTGCGTGGCCTCGGCTTGCTCGACCGCGCCGTCCGTCAACGTGCGCGGAACGGGCGACCTCGGCGTGGTAATCGAGCGCGCATCCGGACGCATCCAGATCGTGGAGACCTCCGGCATGACGCGGCTCGGTACGGTGGAGGGGTTTGGCGATCTGTCGCACGCGAGCGTAGTGTTCGCACGCGATGGCCGCCACGGCTATGTGTTCGGCCGCGACGGTGGCCTGACGCGCGTCGACCTGCTCGGCATGCGCATCACACATCGGGTCATGCAGGCGGGCAACAGCATCGGCGGCGCCATTCTGCAGAACGGTCGCGTGGTGGCCGCGCAGAACTACGCACCGGGTGGGGTCAAGCTGTTCGATGCCGCCACGCTTGCGTTGCTGGCCGATATCCCGGCGATTGGCCGCGATGGCCGGCCCTCGAAGGTGGTCGGTCTGGCCGATCTGCCCGGGCAGCGTCTCGCTGCGAGTCTTTTCGAAGCGGGCGAGATCTGGATCATCGACGCCGCCGATCCACGCAAGCCCACTGTCACGAAGCTCGCTGCCGGCAAGCAGCCCTACGATGGACTGGTAACGCCCGAGGGCCGCTGGTACCTGGCGGGCCTGTTCGGCGAGGACGGCCTGTCGCTGGTCGATCTCTGGCAGACGCCGCCGATGGCACGCAAGGTGCTGTCGGGGTATGGCCGGGGCGAGACGCGGCTGCCTGTCTACAAGATGCCGCATCTGCGCGGTTGGGCGATGGCGCAAGGGCAGGCGTGGCTGCCAGCAGTGGGGCGCCACGAACTGCTGGTGGCAGATCCGGCGCATGACTGGCGCGAAGCGGGCCGCGTGGCCGTGGCGGGGCAGCCGGTCTTCGCGATGGCGCGCCCGGACGGACGCCAGGTCTGGGTGAACTTTGCATTTCCGAAGAACGACACCGTGCAGGTGATCGACACCGTCACGCGCAGCGTGGTCAAGACACTCACGCCTTGCCGGGGCGTGCTGCACATGGAGTTCACCCCGAAGGGCGAATCGCTGTGGCTTTCGTGCCGGGACGACAACCGCGTGGAGATTTACGACACCGCCACCTTCGAACGCGTGGCGACCCTGCCGGCTGACCAGCCTTCGGGCATCTTTTTCACCGCACGCGCCCAGCGCATGGGCATGTGACCACCATGTTCGACGAGCAACGCTTTTACGACCGCCTCCAACGCGATCTGCCCATCGAGCCCAGGCCCTTCCGCAGCGCGGGGGCGACGATGGATTTGTCGGAGCACGCCGTGCTGAGCGTGCTGGCGCGCGATGTGGGCGCGGGGCGTATCAGCCGGATCGGCGCGGTCTTTGCCCCCAACGTGATCGGCACCAGCACGTTGGCCGCGTTGGCCGTGCCGCCGTCCGAACTCGAAGAGGTGGCGGCGCGCGTCAATGCCTACGGCGCGGTGAGCCACAACTACGCGCGCAGCGGTCATCGCTACAACCTCTGGTTCGTCGCGGGCGCGCGCCACCGGGCCGCGCTCGACACGCTGCTGTTGCGCATCGCCTCCGACGTGGGCCAGATGCCGCTGGATCTGCCGATGGAGCGCGAGTACCACATCGACCTGGGCTTTCCGATCTCGGGCGCGCGTTCCCGCAGGAGCCGCCGGCGCATGCAACCACCGGCGGCGACGCTCCTCGACGATGACGAATGGCGTCTTGTGGCTGCGCTTGAAACGGGCTTGCCCCTGACGCCGGAGCCGTTTCATGCATTGGCACGGCAGTGCGGGGTGCCGCTGCACAGGGTGCTGACGCGCATCGCGCAATGGCGTGCGAGCGGCGTGATCCGCCGCTTTGGCGCCATCCTCCATCACCGGCCGTTCGGCTTCCGTCACAACGCAATGTGCGCGTGGGATGTGCCCGACGATTGCGTGGACAAGGTTGGCATCCGCCTTGCCGGTGTGGCGCCGGTCAGCCTCTGCTACTGCCGGACACGACGGGAGCCGGTCTGGCGCTACAACCTGTTTGCGATGGTCCACGCGCGGAGCGAGCCTGAGTTGCAGGCAGCGCTGGACCTGTTTGATCGCGAGGCAGGCATGGCGCCGATGCCCGGCGTGGTGCTGCGCAGCGGCACCTGCTACCGGCAGCGCGGCACCCGTTATAGCTGGGAGGCGACGCCGGGATGAATCCTGTCCACACGCCGGGCCGGCCGCCTGCCTGGCTCGATCCCATTGATCGCCGGATCGTCAACGCGCTGCAAAAAGGTCTGCCGCTGACGCCGCACCCGTATGCCGATGCGGCCAGATCGCTGGGCATCGTCGAGGCGGAATTGCTCAAGCGGTTGCACGCGCTGCTGGCGCGCGGCGTGCTGACGCGCTTCGGACCGCTGTTCCAGATCGAACAGGCCGGCGGCCAGTTCGTGCTGTGCGCGTGCCACGCGCCCGCACATCGGCTCGAAGCAGTTATCGCCGCAATCAATGCCTTTCCGGAAGTTGCCCACCACTACGAGCGTACCCATCACCTGAATCTCTGGTTCGTGGTCGCGGTGGCAAACAAGTCCGATGTTCCGGACACGCTCGTGCGCATTGCCGCTCGCGCGGACATCGACATCCTGCCATTCCCCAAGAAGCGCGAGTTCTTCGTCAACCTGTATCTACCCGTTTAGCCATCCAGCAATGCCGCAAGCGTCCCGCATCGTCCACGTTCCGAAACATACCGACTCATCCGGCCTCGCAGCCGCCCATACCTTCGACGCCATCGACCGGGCCCTGATCGCGGCCACGCAGGGTGGCCTGCCCCTCGTCGCGGAGCCCTGGCGCGTGCTGGGCGAACCGCTTGGCCTGCAGGGAGAGGAGGTGCTCGCGCGCTTTGTCGCGCTGCGCGATGCGGGTGTGCTGCGCCGGATTGCCGCCGTACCGAACCACTATGCGCTGGGATGGCGGGCCAACGGGATGACGGTGTGGAATGTGGATGACGCCCGGGCCGGGGAACTAGGCGAGCAGGTGGGCGCGCTGCCGTTTGTGAGCCACTGCTATCTGCGGCCCAGGCGTCAGCCCGGCTGGCCCTACAACCTGTTCGCGATGGTACATGCGCGGTCGCGCGAGCAGGCCATGCCGCAGGTGGAGGAAATCCGCGTGTTGCTGGGCGATGCCTGCCGCGCGCACGACGTGCTGTGGTCCACCCGCATCCTCAAGAAGACAGGCTTGCGACTGCCGGCTTCCCGGAGGGGCAACCATGTTTAGGCTGTCCCGTTTCATGGAGGCACTGCGCGACGGCGGGCCTGTGGCACCGAGGCGCAGGGCGGCGGGTCCGGTGGTGATCTGGAATCTGGTGCGGCGCTGCAATCTCAACTGCAAGCACTGCTACTCGACCTCTGCGGATACGGATTTCAAGGGCGAACTGTCGACCGAGGAAGCGCGCGCCGTGCTGCACCAACTCAAGGCGGCGGGGGTGCCGGCACTGATCCTGTCCGGCGGCGAGCCGCTGCTGCGCCCTGACCTCTACGACATCGCCGCACAAGCCAAGCTGCTGGGCTTTCATCTGTCGCTGTCGACGAACGGGACGCTGCTCGATGATCATCACGCCACACGCCTGATGGCCTCCGGATTCGACTATGTGGGCATCAGCTTCGATGGGCTGCGCGATACGCATGATCGCTTCCGGCGCAGCGTGGGCGCGTTCGATCAGGCATTGGACGGACTGCGCGCGGCCAGGGCAGCCGGCCTGCGCGTTGGCGTACGGATGACATTGACCGAAGCCAACGCCGATGAGCTACCCGACGTGGTGGCGCTGACGGAAGGCGAGGGCATCGACAAGTTCTATCTCTCGCATTTCAACTATGCGGGGCGGGGCAGCAGCCATCGCGCCGACGATGCGCATCACGCCCACACACGAGTGGCGGTGGACTGGCTGTTCGACCATGTGTGGGAGCGAACGCTGCGCGGCGACGCTGGCGATTTCGTGACCGGTAACAACGATGCCGACGGTGTGGCGCTGCTGTACTGGATCGCGCGGCGCCAGCCAGGTCGGCTTGCCGACATGCGGCAGCGGCTGGTGAACTGGGGCGGCAACGCCACCGGCGTGGGCGTGGCGAATATCGACAATCTCGGCCGCGTGCATCCGGACACGATGTGGTGGCATGTGACGATTGGCGATGTGCGCGAGCGCGCGTTTGCCGACATCTGGAGCGATCGGGATCATCCGTTGATGCATGGACTGAATGCCACACCCCGTCCATTGGAAGGACGCTGCGCCGTGTGCCTGCATCGCGACATCTGCAATGGCAATACGCGGGTGCGTGCCTACGCAGTCAGTGGTAATCCTTGGGCGGAGGACCCGGGCTGCTACCTGCTGGATGCCGAGACCGCCGAGGCCCCCGGCGCGGAGGTGGCAGGATGAAAGCGCTTCTTGTCGGTCTTGCCTGGGTGGCCATGGCGCTCGGCGGGGCACACGCGGCGGAGACCACCGACCTCGCCGTCGTGTATCGCGCCAACTGCGCCGCTTGTCACGGTGTCGACCGGTTGGGTGCGATGGGACCGGCGCTGCTGCCCGAGAGCCTGGAGCGGCTGAAGCCCGATGCCTTGCGCGATGTACTGCGCCATGGCCGGCCCGCCACGCAGATGCAGGGGTTCGCCGGTGTGTTGTCCGAACCAGTGCTCGATCAACTGGTGTCCTGGCTGCGCACGGCGCCGGCAGCCACGCCGCACTGGGAAGCCGACGATATCCGCGCGTCGCGCACGGTGATCCACGCGTCAGGCAGCCTGCCGGGCCGGCCTGCCTTCGACACCGATCCGCTCAACCTGTTTCTCGTGGTGGAGTCCGGTAGTCATCACCTGAATGTGCTTGATGGCGACAAGCTGGAACCCATCCATCGATTCGCCACGCGCTTTGCCTTGCACGGCGGTCCGAAGTTCAGCCGCGACGGTCGCTTCGTCTTCGTAGCCAGCCGCGATGGATGGATCAGCAAGTACGACCTGTGGAATCTGACACTCGTGGCGGAAATCCGCGTCGGGCTGAATACGCGCAATGTCGCCGTCAGCGACGACGGCCAGTGGGTCATGGCCGGCAATACGCTGCCGCAGACGATGGTGCTGTTGCGTGCCGACGATCTTTCGCTCGCACGGATCTATCCAGTTGTAGGGAAGGGCGGGAGATCGTCGCGGGTGTCGGCCGTGTACGACGCCGCGCCGCGCGGGTCATTCATCGCTGCGCTACGCGATATCCCCGAGGTCTGGGAGATCCCCTATGCCACGCTGGAGCCGCGCGTCATCGCCCTGGATACCGTGCTCGACGATTTCTTTTTCGATCAGCCTTACCGGCACATCTTGGGCGCATCACGGGCGGGTAGCGGACAGGTGATCGACCTCGACGCAGGCCGCAAGGTCGCGGACCTCGCATTGAGCGGTATGCCGCACCTCGGCAGCGGCATCACCTGGTATCGCGGCGGCCGGGAGGTGATGGCCTCGCCCAACCTGAAAATGGGCCAGCTCAGTGTGATCGACATGGAGAGCTGGCAGACCGTGGCGACGATTCCCACTAACGGCCCGGGCTTCTTCATTCGCAGCCACGAGGCCACACCCTACGCGTGGACCGACGCGATGATGAGTCCGCGCCGCGACACCCTGCAGATCATCGACAAGCAGATGCTGAAAGTGGTGGGCACCGTGACACCGTCGCCGGGTCGTACCGCCGCGCATGTCGAATTCACGCGCGATGGCCGCTACGCGCTAGTCAGCCTGATGGAGCCCGATGGCGCCATCGTTGTCTACGACGCGGCCACGCTGCGCGAAGTCAAGCGGCTGCCGATGGACCGGCCGGTCGGCAAGTACAACGTCTTCAACAAGACCACGCGCTCTTCGGGGACGAGTCACTGACATGGATGAACGATGATGAATGCGAGCGATATCAAGGAGCGGAACGAGGGCGGTGCCCAGCAGCCCGGAAAGGTCTGGCTCGTCGGCGTGGGACCGGGTGACCCGGAATTGGTGACGGTGAAGGCCGTTCGTGCGCTGGCCGAGGCACAGGTGTGGCTGGTGGATGATCTCGTGCCGGCCTCGATCCAGAACTACGCGAGCCCCGGCACACAGATGGTGCCCGTGGGCAAGCGCGGGGGGCGGTGCTCGGTCAGCCAGACAAGTATTCAGGCGCTGACACTGGAGCACGCACGGGCAGGACGCTGCGTGGCGCGCGTGAAAGGTGGCGATCCGCTGACATTCGGCCGCGGTGGCGAGGAAGCCGCGTTCCTGCGTGGGCATGGTATCGAGGTGGAGGTGGTCAACGGCATTAGCAGTGGCGTGGCAGCCGCGCAGTCACTGGGCATCGCACTGACCCATCGCGAACATTGCCACGGCGTGACATTTGTGACCGCCCACACGCGCGGCGATGGCGATCCGGACTGGTGCGCGCTGGCCGCCAGCGGCACCACGCTCGTGATCTACATGGGCATGCTCCGGATCGCCTCCATTCGCGATGCGCTGCTACGGGCAGGCATGCGTCCTGACACGCCCGCAGCGGTGGTCATGCAGGCGAGTTGCAGTGATGAACGGCAGTGGACGGGCACGCTGCTCACGCTGGCGGACGCGATCGCAGCCGGACTCGAAAGCCCGGCCATCATCCTGATCGGCGACGTCGTGGGAACGGTGCCCGTAACGAAAGCGTCCGCGCCGGAGGTGCTGACACTGGCTGATTTGCCGCCGGTGTTCTCACCGCTTCCGGCTGTTTTGCTCCCCTCTCCCACAGAGTGGGAGAGGGGTTGGGGGAGAGGGCCTGAGGCTCTGCTTGCCGACCCGTCATGATCTGAACCGCTTGCCCTCTCCCCCGCCCCTCTCCCGCGAGCGGGAGAGGGGAGAAAGCCAAGAAGCGCAGCGCAGGTTCACTGCCTTGCGAGTTGCCCCTCGGTTGCCTCATTCACAGACCGCCCCACCACACCCTTCACCACCACCCAGACAAACATCAACGCCCCCACTAGAAACACCACATCCCCAAACGTTCGCACCCATCGCAAGGTCTGTAGCAGTGGCTGCTGCACGAACGCTTCGCTCCTCGCATACCAGAGCCCTTCGTTGATGCTGGCCAGCGCCTGGATGATCCCGATCGGCAGCAGACTCGTGGCGATCATCAGCACCAGCCCGCCGTTGAGGCTCCAGAAGGCCATCGACATCAAGCGCGAGTTCAACACGTAGGAAGGCCGCACATAGCGCAGCACCAGCAGCGTGAAGCCGAGCGCCAGGAAGCCGTAGACGCCGAACAGGGCCGCGTGGGCATGGACGGGGGTGGTGTTCAGGCCCTGCACGTAGTACAGCGAGATCGGCGGATTGATCATGAAGCCGAACACGCCGGCGCCGAGCATGTTCCAGAACGCCACGGCGGTGAAGCACATCACCGGCCAGCGCAGGTTGTCCATCCACCGCGCGCGGGCTTTCAGGCGCCAGTTTTCCCAGGCTTCATGGCCGAGCACGATCAGCGGCATGACCTCCAGCGCGGAGAACGTGGCGCCAATTGCCATCACGGGTGTGGTGGTGCCAGCGAAGTAGAGATGGTGGAACGTGCCCGGAATGCCGCCGAGCATGAACAACGATGCCGACGCCAGGCTTGCGGCCGTGGCCATCGGGCGCGAGACCAGCCCAAGAGTCGAGAAGATGAAGGCCAGCGCCGTGGTGGCGAATACTTCGAAGAAGCCTTCCACCCACAGGTGGACCACCCACCAGCGCCAATACTCCATGACGGTGAGGCTGGTTCGCTCGCCGTAGAACAATCCCGCGCCGTAGAACAGACCGATGGCGACCACCGACGAAGTGAGCAGTGCCAGCAGGTTCTTGTCGCTCGTGCCGCGTGCACGCAGGGCAGGTGCGATGCAGCGCATCATCAGCACCAGCCAGATGACGATACCGGCCAGCTTGCCGATTTGCCACAGGCGTCCCAGGTCCACGTACTCGTACCCCTGATGGCCGAGCCAGAAGTTCAGGTTCGCCGGCATCTTCTGCGCGATGGCCAGGTAGTTGCCCACAAACGAGCCCACCACCACGATGACCAGTGCCCAGAACAGGACATCGACGCCCAGCCGCTGGAACTTCGGGTCCTTGCCGCCGTTGATCAGCGGCGCCAGGAACAAGCCGGCGGCCAGGAATCCGGTGGCGATCCAGAACAGCGCGCTCTGGATGTGCCATGTCCGTGTCAGCGCATACGGGAACCACTGCGAGACATCCACGCCGTAGAACTTCTGTCCTTCGACCGTGTAGTGCGCGGTGAAGCCGCCGATCAGCACCTGGAAGGCGAACAGCGCCACCACCAGGAACAGGTATTTGCCAAGCGCCCGTTGCGAGGGTGTCAGGGCAAAGGTCGTCAGCGGATCGCGTGCCGGAGGCGCAGGCAGTGGGGCCTCCTTTCCGCGCAGGAACGCCCACGCCCAGATCAGCAGCCCCACGCCGGCCAGCAGCACCACCACGCTGGTGATCGACCAGACCACGTTCTCGGCGGTAGGCCGGTTGTCGATCAGCGGCTCGTGCGGCCAGTTGTTGGTGTAGGTGGCGGTGTGCCCAGGTCGTTCGGTAGCTGCCACCCAGGCCGTCCAGAAGAAGAACTGCGTCAGGCTGGTCCGACGCTCTGCTGACGGCAGCGTGTTCTCCTTCATCGCAAAGCTCTCGCGGCTGGTGCGCAGTTCTGGCGCATCGGAGAACAAGCGCGAGTAGTAGTTGGCAGTGAGCGCGATGGCCTTGGCCCGACGCTCCGATACGGTCAGCACGTTCGTTGCGACGTCAGCCTGATTGCCACGGTACTCGGCCTTGAGTTCTGCCCGCAGGGCGGCGCGGTCACCCACGTCGAGCGAGGCGTAGTCCTTTGCGTGGCGCTCGCGTGCGGCCAGGTCCAGCCAGGTGGTGAGTTCGCGATGGAGCCAGTCGGCGGTCCAGTCCGGCGCCTGGTAGGCACCGTGGCCCCAGACCGAACCGAGCTGCATGCCGCCGACCGATTGCCACGCGGTCTGTCCGTCGAGGATGTCCTCGGATGTGAACAGCGTGACGCCATCGACCGTGACGACCTTGGCGGGGATCGGCGGCTGCTGGCGGTAGACCTCCACGCCGTAGTAGCCGAGTAGCGAAAAGGTGATCGCCAGCACGGCGATCAGCGTGAACCATAGTTTCTTGTAGGGACCCATGATGGATTTGTTCCTTCGCAACAGATGTCGGCGCATCCTGTGCGAATCTCGTGCCGGAGCAAATGCATCGGAAATTCAATGATTTGCCGCGCCCCATGGTGATTCGAACCATACCGGGACGCGGTGAAACGAACCATGGAAGGGTGTTTTTAACCATGATTGGCGAACGTCTTATGGAGGATCTCTCGGCGGATCTGTCGCAGGCCGAGCGCATGCAGCGGCTGGTGGTGGGCCTGCGCGCGCAATTCCGTTGCGGCGCCGTGGCATTGCTCCAGCAGGAGGAAGACCATCTGCGGCCCGTGGCAGTGGACGGCCTGGTCCGCGACGCACTGGGTCGTCGCTTTGCCACCGGACTGCACCCCCGGCTCGCAGTTATCCTGGCCCGGCGCGATGTGACCTGTTTCGATCACGACAGCGTGCTGCCCGATCCTTACGACGGCCTGATCGACGAGCACGTGGGAGAGCCGCTGCCCGTGCACGACTGCATGGGCGTCAGCCTCCACGTCGAGGGCAAGCCGTGGGGCGTGCTGACACTCGATGCGTTGCAAGTGGGCACGTTCACTGCGGCTGCGCAGGCGGCACTGCGCCGGCTGATCCCGACAATCGAGGCAGCCATCCGTATGTCGCGGCTCGAAGCCGAGAATCGCGCACTGCGGCTAGG
The DNA here is from genome assembly GCF_009793345.1 of Cupriavidus sp. SW-Y-13. NCBI lineage: Bacteria > Pseudomonadati > Pseudomonadota > Betaproteobacteria > Burkholderiales > Burkholderiaceae > Cupriavidus > Cupriavidus sp. SW-Y-13. The sequence continues at coordinate 3,124,608 of NZ_WHLX01000001.1, read as the reverse complement.
ACGTACGGAGGCGCCTGCAGGCGAGGCAATACGCGACGACGGCGAGATCATCGGCCAGAGCGAAGCCGTGAGCCATCTGCTGCACGAACTGCGGGTGGTGGCCGACTCGGAGCTGCCGGTGCTGCTGCTCGGCGAAACGGGCGTGGGCAAGGAATTGTTCGCGCACCGGCTGCATCGGCTGTCGCGGCGCCGCAATCGTGCGCTGATCCACGTGAACTGCGCGGCGTTGCCGGAATCCTTGGCCGAGAGCGAACTGTTCGGCCATGCGCGCGGCGCGTTCTCCGGCGCAACGGGCGACCGGCCGGGCCGCTTCGAAGCCGCTGACGGTGGCACGCTGTTCCTCGACGAGGTGGGGGAGTTACCGCTATCGATCCAGGCCAAGCTGTTGCGGACGCTGCAGAACGGCGAGATCCAGCGGCTGGGGTCTGACCGGCCGCGCCGCGTGGATGTGCGGGTGATCGCGGCCACGAACCGGCACCTGCGCGAGTTGGTGCGGGCCGGGTCGTTCCGCGCCGATCTCTATCACCGGCTGTCCGTCTATCCAATCCCGATTCCGACGCTGCGCGAGCGCGGCAACGACGTGCTCCTGCTGGCCGGACACTTCCTCGAACTGAATCGGGCGCGGCTGGGGCTGCGCAGCCTGCGGTTGTCCGCCACGGCGCAGGTGGCGCTGCGGCGCTATCCCTGGCCGGGCAATGTGCGAGAACTGGAGCACGTGATCAGCCGCGCCGCGCTGAAGTGCGTCAGCCGGGGCGCGAGCCGCACCGACATCGTGACGCTGGATGCGGACCTTTTTGCCGACCTGTTCGCGGATTCGATTTCCGATCCGTCCGCCGCGCCGCCGGCGCCCCCTGTTCCCATCGCAGACGTTGGCATGACGCTGCGCGAAGCCGTGGATGCCTGCCAGCGCGCCTGTATCGAACAGGCATTGGCTGCGCAGGACGGCAACTGGGCGCAAGCGGCGCGGCTGCTGGGCGTGGATGCCAGCAACCTCCACAAACTGGCCAGCCGACTGGGCTACAAGCGCGATGCCGTTCAGCGCGGCCGGTTGTCCACGATCCGTCGCGCCTTACCCACAGATCGCTCAACGCCACCTTCGGGCAGGATCTCGATACCCGCCGACACGCCGATATAGGACTTGATATCGTGCGCCAGCATCGCTTGCGCCTGGCCGGCCACCGACGGATCGGCGCCATGGGCGCATTCCACGCGGACAGTGAGCGTATCGAGCGGGCCGTCCTTGTTCAGCACGCACTGGTAATGTGGTGCCAGTTCGCCGTGCTTGAGGATCAGTTCCTCGATCTGCGACGGAAAGACATTCACGCCGCGCACAATCATCATGTCGTCCGTGCGGCCCGTGATCTTCTCCATGCGCCGGAACGCGGCGCGCGCGGTGCCGGGTAGCAGCCGCGTCAGGTCGCGCGTGCGATAGCGCACCACGGGCATTGCTTCCTTGGTCAGCGATGTGAAAACCAGTTCGCCGAACTCGCCATCGGGCAGCACCTCGCCGGTGTCGGGATCGATGATCTCGGGATAGAAGTGGTCTTCCCAGATAGTAGGGCCGTCCTTGGTCTCGGCACATTCGTTGGCCACGCCAGGTCCCATGACTTCCGACAGCCCATAGATATCGACGGCGGAGATATTCATGCGCTTCTCGATGGCCGTGCGCATCTCGGGCGTCCAGGGCTCGGCCCCGAAGATGCCGATGCGCAGCGACGTGGAGGCCGGGTCGATGCCCTGGCGCTCCAGCTCGTCGGCAATCGCCAGCATGTAGCTTGGCGTCACCATGATGATCTCGGGCTTGAAGTCCTGGATCAACTGCACCTGCCGCTCGGTCTGGCCGCCGCCAAACGGAATCGCGGTGAGCCCGGCTTTCTCCACACCGTAGTGCGCACCGAGACCGCCCGTAAACAGGCCGTAGCCGTAGCTGATATGCACCTTGTCGCCACGCCGCGCACCTGACGCCCGGATCGACCGCGCCATCACCGTAGCCCAGGTATCGATGTCCTTCAGCGTATAACCCACCACCGTGGGCTTGCCCGTGGTGCCCGACGATGCGTGGATGCGCGCGATACGGTCCTGTGGCACGGCGAACATGCCGAACGGGTAGTGGTCGCGCAGATCCTTCTTCGTGGTGAGCGGGAATCGCGCGAGATCGGCCAGCGACTGCACCTGATCCGGATGGACGCCGGCCTCATCGAACTTGCGCCGATAGACGGGCGAGTTGTCATAGGCATGGCGCAGCGACCATTTCAGGCGATCAAGCTGCAGCGCCTGCAGTTCGGCTCGGCTGGCGTGCTCGATCGGCTCGAGCGGCAGATCGGTGGGGCGGGTACTCATCGATGTCTCCACATTCCGGGATCGGTGCGCTACGTTGGCGCGGGGGGAAGCTGTGCCAGTGCGAGAGATTTATGCGTCGGGCGGCGGCACCACATGGCCCTTGATCTGGGCCGACTTGCCGCGGAACATCGCCACCGGCTCTCCGGCTCGATTGGTCACTTTGATATCGTAGATGCCGTGCCGGCCGGACAGGATCTGCTCCTCGGCCTCGGCGGTCAGCACGTCGCCGCCCTGCACGGGCCGCAGGAACTCGATCGAGCAGCCCGACGCCACGGTGTTGATGTTGTGGCTGTTGCAGGCAAAGGCGAAGGCAGAATCGGCCAGCGTGAACATCAACCCGCCGTGGCAGATCGCATGGCCGTTCAGGAATTCCGGCCGCACAGTCATCGACAGCCGGGCATAGCCGGGCCGCACTGCATCGACGGAAATGCCAAGCCAGCGGCTGCATGCGTCGGATTCGTACATGGCGCGGGCGGCGGCCTCGGCCAAAGCCTGGGGATCTTGAGTCAAGCGACACTCCTTCCCGAAGGAATCAGTTGAACCGTTTGCTGTTCAGGCGCCAGTGAAATGCGGCGCGCGCTTTTCGAGAAAGGCATTTACGCCTTCCGTGTAGTCGTGCGACCGGCCAAGCTCGCGCTGAAGGTCACGTTCGAGATCGAGCTGCGCATCGAGCGTGTTCGTGGCGCTGGCCCGGAAACTCTGCTTGATGGCGGCCAGCGCGCGCGTGGGCTGCGAGGCGAGGTGCGTGGCGAGTGCCATGGCCTGTTCAGGCAACAGCGGATCGTCCATGACTTCCCAGATCAGGCCCCATTTCTCGGCGTCGTCGGCAGTTAGCCGATCGCCAGTCATGGCCAGTCCCATCGCGCGCGCCATGCCCAGCCGCTTCGGTAGTAGCCAGGTGCCGCCGGAGTCCGGCACGAGGCCAATCTTGACGAATGCCTGGATAAAGCTGGCGGACCGCGCGGCCAGCACGATGTCGCATGCCAGCGCCAGGTTCGCCCCGGCCCCGGCGGCCGTTCCGTTCACGGCGGCCAGCACCGGCAACGGCAGTGCCTGCAGCCGGCGGATCAGCGGATTGAACCAGGTATCGATCAGTTCGCCGAGGTCGGTGGCGTTCTCGGACGTGAAGTCCAGATCGGCAAGATCCTGCCCCGCGCAGAAACCACGGCCGGCGCCAGTCAGCAGCAGCGCCCGGGCGCCACCGGCTTCGACCTGATCAATCGCCTGCACCAGCACACGATGCATCTCGCGCGTAAAGCTGTTGAGCTTGTCGGGGCGATTCAGCGTGACCACGGCCACGTCAGCCTGCCAGCGCAGCAGGATCGGTCCGGATTCAATGGTGCCGCGCGCGCGTTGCGCCGGGGTGGGGGGCATGGTTGTCTCCTGCGCCATGTTGTTCTCCAGGTCGATGATGTGGGTCTTTGTCCACGAAGCGTCGCATGAGCCATTGTAGATAGCATGCGCGCCTGTTAAATAAACCGACCGGACGGTCGGCAAATAATAGAGGGGATGGGCGCGGGGCGCAATATGTCTGGCAACTGTGCCGGATCATCCGTCGCGATATTGCCAAGTCGACCCGCCTGGCGGCACACGCCGCCTTGACCGCTGCCACGGCAGCAGTGGAGTATCGATCCGCAATCAAAGACGCCCCCAACGATAGGAGAAGATATGTCGTACGAGAACATCCTGGTGGAGACCCGCGGCCGCGTCGGGCTGGTGACGCTGAACCGCCCGAAAGCGTTGAACGCCCTCAACGACGCCCTGATGGACGAACTGGGCGCGGCCCTGGTCGCTTTCGACGCCGACGAGGCGATCGGCTGCATCGTCATCACCGGCAGCGAGCGTGCGTTTGCGGCCGGTGCCGATATCGGCATGATGGCGAAGTATTCCTATATGGATGTCTACAAGGGCGACTACATCACCCGCAACTGGGAAACGATCCGTCGCATACGCAAGCCCGTGATTGCCGCCGTGGCCGGCTATGCGCTGGGCGGCGGGTGCGAGCTGGCGATGATGTGCGATATCGTCATCGCCGCCGATACCGCCAAGTTCGGCCAGCCCGAGGTCAAGCTCGGCACGATGCCCGGCGCCGGCGGCACGCAGCGACTGCCCCGCGCGGTATCCAAGGCCAAGGCAATGGACCTGTGCCTGACCGCCCGCATGATGGATGCCGCCGAAGCGGAACGGGCCGGACTGGTTTCGCGCGTGGTGCCAGCAGACAAGCTGCTCGAAGACACGCTCGCTGCGGCCGACACCATCGCGGGTTTCTCGCTCCCCGTGGTCATGATGATCAAGGAGTCGGTCAACGCCGCCTATGAGACAACGCTCAACGAAGGCGTCCACTTCGAGCGCCGACTTTTCCACTCCACCTTCGCTACGGAGGACCAGAAGGAAGGCATGGCCGCCTTTGTGGAGAAAAGAGCACCAAATTTCCGCCATCAATGATGTTGGGGTGCCAAAATAGGGAATACCCGAGGTGATAAGTAGGGTATTTGTAGGGCTGGAGAATTAATTTCCAGCCCTACTTTCCTTTTAAATCAATGGCTTGAACTGCATAATCCGAATTCCGCTCCACGGCTCCGTGACATACGTGTTGCAAAGCTTCCGAATCGGTCTTAATATTCGCCCCCTCGCAACACAAACCGCGCTGCAAACGCAGCGGCGACAAGGGTTGCGGGGCAGCAGTGGCGGGGGTTGCGGGGTTTTGCAGCGCTGGCCGGCAGAGAAAAAAATCTTCTGCAAACTGTTGACGAAACGATGAATGTTCTGCATAATCTCGTTTCTCTGCTGCAGCGAAAGCGACGCGGCAGACGCAGTAAGAAATGCAGTACCCGGCGGCGGCAAAGCTGTTCGTCAATGTTCTTTAACAACCAAACAACCGATAAGTGTGGGCGCTTGATGGCGAACGCCGCTGAGGACTTCGGGTTCTTAGTGTTGCTTCAAAAGTATCAAGTGCTCGCACAGTAAAACATGTTCGATTGTTCTTCGGAGCAGTCGAGTCAGTTTTCTGAGAGTGAGCGACCGCTCGAAAGAGCGAGACCTGTAGGGAAACCGAAGGGTCACACAGAGATTGAACTGAAGAGTTTGATCCTGGCTCAGATTGAACGCTGGCGGCATGCCTTACACATGCAAGTCGAACGGCAGCACGGACTTCGGTCTGGTGGCGAGTGGCGAACGGGTGAGTAATACATCGGAACGTACCCTGTTGTGGGGGATAACTAGTCGAAAGATTAGCTAATACCGCATACGACCTGAGGGTGAAAGTGGGGGACCGTAAGGCCTCACGCAGCAGGAGCGGCCGATGTCTGATTAGCTAGTTGGTGGGGTAAAGGCCCACCAAGGCGACGATCAGTAGCTGGTCTGAGAGGACGATCAGCCACACTGGGACTGAGACACGGCCCAGACTCCTACGGGAGGCAGCAGTGGGGAATTTTGGACAATGGGGGGCAACCCTGATCCAGCAATGCCGCGTGTGTGAAGAAGGCCTTCGGGTTGTAAAGCACTTTTGTCCGGAAAGAAATCGCTTCGGTTAATACCTGGGGTGGATGACGGTACCGGAAGAATAAGCACCGGCTAACTACGTGCCAGCAGCCGCGGTAATACGTAGGGTGCGAGCGTTAATCGGAATTACTGGGCGTAAAGCGTGCGCAGGCGGTTTTGTAAGACAGGCGTGAAATCCCCGAGCTCAACTTGGGAATTGCGCTTGTGACTGCAAGGCTAGAGTATGTCAGAGGGGGGTAGAATTCCACGTGTAGCAGTGAAATGCGTAGAGATGTGGAGGAATACCGATGGCGAAGGCAGCCCCCTGGGACGTCACTGACGCTCATGCACGAAAGCGTGGGGAGCAAACAGGATTAGATACCCTGGTAGTCCACGCCCTAAACGATGTCAACTAGTTGTTGGGGATTCATTTCTTCAGTAACGTAGCTAACGCGTGAAGTTGACCGCCTGGGGAGTACGGTCGCAAGATTAAAACTCAAAGGAATTGACGGGGACCCGCACAAGCGGTGGATGATGTGGATTAATTCGATGCAACGCGAAAAACCTTACCTACCCTTGACATGCCACTAACGAAGCAGAGATGCATCAGGTGCCCGAAAGGGAAAGTGGACACAGGTGCTGCATGGCTGTCGTCAGCTCGTGTCGTGAGATGTTGGGTTAAGTCCCGCAACGAGCGCAACCCTTATCTTTAGTTGCTACGCAAGGGCACTCTAGAGAGACTGCCGGTGACAAACCGGAGGAAGGTGGGGATGACGTCAAGTCCTCATGGCCCTTATGGGTAGGGCTTCACACGTCATACAATGGTGCGTACAGAGGGTTGCCAACCCGCGAGGGGGAGCTAATCCCAGAAAACGCATCGTAGTCCGGATCGTAGTCTGCAACTCGACTACGTGAAGCTGGAATCGCTAGTAATCGCGGATCAGCATGCCGCGGTGAATACGTTCCCGGGTCTTGTACACACCGCCCGTCACACCATGGGAGTGGGTTTTGCCAGAAGTAGTTAGCCTAACCGCAAGGAGGGCGATTACCACGGCAGGGTTCATGACTGGGGTGAAGTCGTAACAAGGTAGCCGTATCGGAAGGTGCGGCTGGATCACCTCCTTTCCAGAGGCTTGTGTTCACAAGTCAAGCGTTCACACTTATCGGTTTGTTTGAGTGTTACAGCCAAGGGTCTGTAGCTCAGGTGGTTAGAGCACCGTCTTGATAAGGCGGGGGTCGTAGGTTCAAGTCCTACCAGACCCACCAAGTTATCCGGGGATTAGCTCAGCTGGGAGAGCACCTGCTTTGCAAGCAGGGGGTCGTCGGTTCGATCCCGTCATCCTCCACCACTTACCTTGGGGTAGTTGTCAAAGACCAGGATTCAGAGGTTCTGAATTTTAGTCTTTGGCTATTGCTATCAGTTTCGCACGAAGTGCGAGCTGGCTGTTCTTTAACAATATGGGATGTAGTAAAGGTGTCGTGAAGCGTTGATGAGACGCTGCAGTACAAAACACGATACCGGGTTGTGATTGTATCAACCAAAATGTATTTAAGTGATCGAAAGATGACTTGGAATACGGCACAAACGCGAGAACTCAGACCTATAGCGGTGTCTTGAATGAGACACACTCGTTATAGGGTCAAGCGAACAAGTGCATGTGGTGGATGCCTTGGCGATTACAGGCGATGAAGGACGCGGTAGCCTGCGAAAAGCTTCGGGGAGCTGGCAAACAAGCTTTGATCCGGAGATGTCCGAATGGGGAAACCCGGCCCTTATGGGTCATCCCTGACTGAATACATAGGTCAGGGAAGCGAACGCGGCGAACTGAAACATCTAAGTAGCTGCAGGAACAGAAATCAACCGAGATTCCCAGAGTAGTGGCGAACGAAATGGGAAGAGCCTTGTACTCTTTAGCAGCGTTGTTAGCAGAACGGGATGGAAAGCCCGGCCATAGCAGGTGATAGCCCTGTATGCGAAAACAGCATTGTGGAACTAGGTGTACGACAAGTAGGGCGGGACACGTGAAATCCTGTCTGAAGATGGGGGACCATCCTCCAAGGCTAAATACTCGTAATCGACCGATAGTGAACCAGTACCGTGAGGGAAAGGCGAAAAGAACCCCGGGAGGGGAGTGAAATAGATCCTGAAACCGCATGCATACAAACAGTCGGAGCCTGGAAACGGGTGACGGCGTACCTTTTGTATAATGGGTCAGCGACTTACATTCAGTGGCAAGCTTAACCGGTTAGGGAAGGCGTAGCGAAAGCGAGTCCGAATAGGGCGTTGAGTCGCTGGGTGTAGACCCGAAACCAGATGATCTATCCATGGCCAGGTTGAAGGTGCGGTAACACGTACTGGAGGACCGAACCCACTAACGTTGAAAAGTTAGGGGATGAGCTGTGGATAGGGGTGAAAGGCTAAACAAATCTGGAAATAGCTGGTTCTCTCCGAAAACTATTTAGGTAGTGCCTCGTGTGTCACCTTCGGGGGTAGAGCACTGTCATGGTTGGGGGGTCTATTGCTGATTACCCCGCCATAGCAAACTCCGAATACCGAAGAGTGCAATCACGGGAGACAGACATCGGGTGCTAACGTCCGGTGTCAAGAGGGAAACAACCCAGACCGCCAGCTAAGGTCCCCAAGATTGGCTAAGTGGGAAACGAAGTGGGAAGGCTAAAACAGTCAGGAGGTTGGCTTAGAAGCAGCCACCCTTTAAAGAAAGCGTAATAGCTCACTGATCGAGTCGTCCTGCGCGGAAGATGTAACGGGGCTAAGCCAGTCACCGAAGCTGCGGACGCACATTTATGTGCGTGGTAGGAGAGCGTTCTGTAAGCCTGTGAAGGTGTCTTGTAAAGGATGCTGGAGGTATCAGAAGTGCGAATGCTGACATGAGTAGCGATAAAGGGGGTGAAAGGCCCCCTCGCCGTAAGCCCAAGGTTTCCTACGCAACGTTCATCGGCGTAGGGTGAGTCGGCCCCTAAGGCGAGGCAGAGATGCGTAGCTGATGGGAAGCAGGTTAATATTCCTGCACCGTCGTATGATGCGATGGGGGGACGGATCGCGGAAGGTTGTCCGGGTGTTGGAAGTCCCGGTCCCTGCATTGGAGAAGGCGCTTTGGCAAATCCGGGCGCGGGATTCAAGGATGTGGGGCGAGCGGCTTTATGCTGCGAAGCAATCGGAAGTGGTTCCAAGAAAAGCCTCTAAGCTTCAGTCATACGAGACCGTACCGCAAACCGACACAGGTGGGCGAGATGAGTATTCTAAGGCGCTTGAGAGAACTCGGGAGAAGGAACTCGGCAAATTGGTACCGTAACTTCGGGATAAGGTACGCCCTGGTAGCTTGACTGGCCTGCGCCAGAAGGGTGAAGGGGTTGCAATAAAATGGTGGCTGCGACTGTTTAATAAAAACACAGCACTCTGCAAACACGAAAGTGGACGTATAGGGTGTGACGCCTGCCCGGTGCCGGAAGATTAAATGATGGGGTGCAAGCTCTTGATTGAAGTCCCGGTAAACGGCGGCCGTAACTATAACGGTCCTAAGGTAGCGAAATTCCTTGTCGGGTAAGTTCCGACCTGCACGAATGGCGTAACGATGGCCACACTGTCTCCTCCCGAGACTCAGCGAAGTTGAAGTGTTTGTGATGATGCAATCTCCCCGCGGCTAGACGGAAAGACCCCATGAACCTTTACTGTAGCTTTGCATTGGACTTTGAACCGATCTGTGTAGGATAGGTGGGAGGCTTTGAAGCGTGGACGCTAGTTCACGTGGAGCCGTCCTTGAAATACCACCCTGGTTTGTTTGAGGTTCTAACCTTGACCCGTGAATCCGGGTCGGGGACAGTGCATGGTAGGCAGTTTGACTGGGGCGGTCTCCTCCCAAAGTGTAACGGAGGAGTTCGAAGGTACGCTTGGTACGGTCGGACATCGTACCTAAAGTGCAATGGCAAAAGCGTGCTTAACTGCGAGACCGACAAGTCGAGCAGGTGCGAAAGCAGGACATAGTGATCCGGTGGTTCTGAATGGAAGGGCCATCGCTCAACGGATAAAAGGTACTCTGGGATAACAGGCTGATACCGCCCAAGAGTTCATATCGACGGCGGTGTTTGGCACCTCGATGTCGGCTCATCTCATCCTGGGGCTGTAGCCGGTCCCAAGGGTATGGCTGTTCGCCATTTAAAGAGGTACGTGAGCTGGGTTTAAAACGTCGTGAGACAGTTTGGTCCCTATCTGCCGTGGGCGTTGGAATCTTGACGGGGGCTGCTCCTAGTACGAGAGGACCGGAGTGGACGTACCGCTGGTGTACCTGTTGTCTCGCCAGAGGCATCGCAGGGTAGCTATGTACGGAAGAGATAACCGCTGAAAGCATCTAAGCGGGAAACTCGCCTGAAGATGAGGATTCCCTGGAGGCTTGACCTCCTTGAAGGGTCGTTCGAGACCAGGACGTTGATAGGCTGGGTGTGGAAGCGCAGTAATGCGTTAAGCTAACCAGTACTAATTGCCCGTAAGGCTTGATCCTATAACCAGTGTGTTTTACCTGGTGTCTGTGATCCGCCTTGTGCCCAAGGTCGACACAACACAACCCAACCTTTACTACACCCAATTCGCCCGCGTTGACACTCGTCAGCGCAGGCAACCCCTTATGCCTGGTGACCATAGCGAGTCGGAACCACCCCTTCCCATCCCGAACAGGACCGTGAAACGACTTTGCGCCGATGATAGTGCGGATACCCGTGTGAAAGTAGGTCATCGCCAGGCTCTTATGCCCCAAAACCCCTCGACAGCCAACGCTGCGAGGGGTTTTGTCTTTGGGTCTTCGGGTTTAACGTTGATACCGGGGTTGTTGTATTCCTGTTTTCAGGGTCCCGGAGCATTCCGGCCTCAATACGCTTCTGATAAGGTCCACTCTCAAGCGCTGTACCGAAATTAGCGCGATGCAGTCTGCAACAGGAAGTCGCGGTGCCGCATGGCCTGACGCATGTTGTTGAGATTTGGCTAGCGGGTGGGGAAACAGGGTTCAGGGGGTCTTATGGCCAAGGAGTTTAGGCCAGCACTGGCATGTGTTGCGGGTATCGTATTGCTCGCCGGCTGTGCATCATCGGCATTGCCGCCAGTGGATCCGTCGAAGATGGCGGATATTTCAGATGGGAGTTGCAAGACGTTCGCGGTAAAAGCCGTGCCGATCACGGCTTCGGCCGCGGCGACTCCCGATCCGTTGGCGCTCGCCAACCGGAGTGCGCCTTCTGACGTCGATGCGGAAGCTGGCGCGGATGGCGAAGCCGAAGCTGACGCCGAATTGGCGCAGCCCCTGGCGCAACTACCGCCATTTTCCCTGCTGGCGTCCTCAGGCCAGATGCAGTCGACCGGCTGGCAGCCCTGGAGGGTCAATCGGAACAAGACGCCCACGCGTTATAGCCTGACCGAACTGGACCAGCATACGGTCTTGCACGCACAGGCCGATGCGTCGGCGTCCGGTCTCTACGTCCCGCTGACCGAACGCGAAGCCCGAACGTTGCGTTGGCGCTGGAAGACGCGTGATGTGATCCGTGTTGCCGATAACGCGGTGAGTCATCGCGAGGATGCGCCGCTGCGAATTTTCGTGGCGTTCGACGGAGATCGCAGCAGTTTGCCGCTACGTGACCAGCTGATGTACGAAATGGCGCGCATCACCACGGGCCGTGAGATGCCCTATGCCACGCTGATGTACATCTGGGGTGGCCGTCGGCCGGAAGGCAGCATTCTGAACAATCCACACACCGATCGGGTGCGCATGATCGTCGTCGATTCGGGCACGCGCCACACGAATGAATGGCGATGCCATGAGCGGGATTTACGTGCCGACTATCGGAAGGCGTTCGGTTCGGATCCCGGCAAGATCCTGGCTGTCGGCTTGATGACCGATACCGATAATACAAAGAGTCGTGCCGAATCCTGGTACGGTGATATCGCAATCGACTAGTGCCTGCGAGGCGGACGACGGCCAGTATAGGCCGGCGTCCTTCCTCGGATCAGGCCGCAGGTAGCCACTTCTCCACAAGCTTCACGAAGAACGTCGAGCCAACCGGCAGCAATTCGTCGTTAAAGTCGTAGCTCGGGTTGTGCAGCATGCACGGGCCCATGCCGTGGCCAGCCTCTCGGTGTGAGCCTTCGCCATTGCCAATGAACAGGTAACAGCCCGGCTTCTCCTGCAGCATGAACGAGAAGTCTTCGGCGCCCATCGTCGGCTCCACGTTGCCATCCACGTTCGATGCGCCCACGAGTTCGCTCGCGATCCCCACGGCGAATTCGGCTTCCGCCGCGCTGTTGATGGTCGGCGGGTAGTTGCGGCGGAATTCGAAATCGATCGTGCAATCGAATGCCTGCGCCACTGCGCGCGACACTTCCTCCATGCGCCGCTCGATCAGGTCGAGCACCTCCACGGTGAAGGTCCGCACCGTACCGCCGAGCCAGACTTCGTTCGGCACAATGTTCGTGGCGTCCCCACCATGGAACTGCGTCACCGAGATCACGGCCGTATCGATCGGACGCTTGTTGCGCGTGATGATGCCCTGCAGTGCCGAGACGATTTGCGCGCCGGTGAACACCGGATCGCAACCGTTGTGCGGCATTGCGGCATGGGCGCCCTTGCCCCGCACCACGATCTTGAATTCATTGCTCGATGCCATGAGCGGACCGGCCGTCGTGCCGAACGAACCCACCGGCATGCCGGGCCAGTTGTGCATGCCGAACACGGCATCGCACGGGAAGCGTTCGAACAGGCCGTCCTTGATCATCTCGCGCGCGCCGCCACCGCCTTCTTCAGCAGGCTGGAAAATCAGATGTACCGTGCCGTCGAAGTTGCGATGTTCGGCCAGGTAGCGCGCGGCGCCAAGCAGCATCGCCGTGTGACCATCGTGACCACATGCGTGCATCTTGCCTTCGTGCTGCGAACGATGGCCGAACGTGTTGGCTTCCTGTAGCGGCAGGGCATCCATGTCAGCGCGTAGGCCGATCGAGCGGGTGCCGGTGCCGTTGCGCAGCACGCCCACCAGGCCGGTGGTACCCAGGCCGCGATGGACTTCGATGCCCCAGGATTCAAGATTCTTTGCTACGACATCGGCGGTGCGCTGCTCCTCGAAGCAGAGTTCCGGGTGAGCGTGTATATCGCGTCGGATGGCGCGGATTTCGGCTTGCGCCTGAAGGATTTCGGGAATGAGCTTCATGATGCCGTCGAGGCTGATCGGACATTTGCGATACCCCGATCATACGACGCCTATCGTAGAAGCGCCAAAACAAGGCCAGAGCGTCACGTTGACCGTAGAAACTGGTGCAGCGCCGCATCGACGGGAAGCTGAGTGCGGGTGGGTTTCCCCGCATGGCGGCCACCGTCGCGTGCTGGAACAGTTCATGCTTGAAGTGCCCGGCCGGTTGCGCCCCGCGCTGCACGGTGGAACGCCGCACCAAAACGCGGCCTTTTCATCGTGGTCACAGTGGGTGCGTGGCTGATCCATATTGTCATTTCAAGACATCCCTCCAGGGAGAATCGCACGATGTCCCTCAGCAACGTCAAGAAGGCGCTTGGCAAGAAGGCCGGCACGGTCATATTGGCTGGCGCTCTTGCCCTCGGCCTGTCAGCCCCTGCGCTCGCCGCCGATATCAAGATTGCCTTGAGTTCGCCGCCGACCTCGATGGACCCGCATTTCTACAACCTGTTCTCGAACATCAATGTGTCCGAGCACGTGTTCGATTCGCTGATCAAGCTCGACCCCGACAGCAAGATCGTGCCGGGGCTGGCGGAGTCGTGGAAGCTGGTGAACAACCTGACATGGGAGTTCAAGATCCGCAAGGGTGTGAAGTGGCACGATGGCACGGAACTCACCACCGAGGATGTGGTGTGGTCGCTCGATCGTCCGGCCACCATTCTCAACAGCCCGGGCAAGTTCGACGTCTACACCAAGGCGATCATCAACAAGAAGATCATCGACAAGTACACGATCCAGCTGACTACCAATCAGCCGTATCCGTTAATGCTGAATGACCTGACGTCGATCTTCATGGTGCAGAAGAAGGCCACGCAGGGTCTGACCTCTGATGACTTTGCGCAGGGCAAGGGGATGATCGGCACGGGTCCGTTCAAGTTCGTGAGCTATGCCCGCGACGATCGGGTGGAACTGGTTCGCAACCCCGACTACTGGGGTGCGAAGCCGGCCTGGGACAAGGTCACGCTGCGCTTCATCCCGAACCCGGCCACGCGCCTCGCCGCGCTGCTTTCCGGCGATGTGCAGGCCATCGAGAACGTGCCGACCCCGGACCTGCCGAAGGTTCGCAACGATCCCAAGCTGCAGTTCTTCTCGAAGATCTCGCATCGCGTGATCTACCTGTACTTCGATGCCAAGCGTGACAAGTCGCCGTTTGTCACGACGAAGGAAGGCCAGCCGATGGACAAGAACCCGCTGAAGGATGCGCGGGTGCGTATTGCCATCAGCACGGCTATCAACCGGCAGGGCATCAAGGACCGGCTGATGGAAGGCTTGTCCGAGCCGACGAACAACCTGGTGCCGCCCACGCTATTCGGCTACAACCCGGCCCTGAAGACGCTGAAGTACGACCCGGAAGCCGCCAAGAAGATGCTGGCTGACGCGGGTTATCCGAACGGCTTCGGCATCACGCTGCACACGCCGAACAACCGCTATGTGAACGACGAGAAGATTGCGCAGACCATCGCGCAGAACCTCACCCGCATCGGCATCAATACGAAGGTGGAAGGCATGCCGATGGCCACATACTCGTCGAAGGGTATCAAGCACGAATGGTCGTTCGGCCTGCTGGGATGGGGTGCACAGACTGGCGAAGTCAGCTCGCCGCTGCGTGCGCTGCTGGCGTGCGAGGATTCGAAGAAGGGCTTCGGCACCACCAACTGGGGTGAGTACTGCAATCCGAAGATGGACGTCGTGCTGGAAAAGGCGCTGGCGACGGTGGAAGACCCCGAGCGATCGAAGCTGCTGCAGGAAGCCACGGCGATTGCCGTGCTGGACGGCGGCATCATTCCGATCCACCATCAGGTCACCACCTGGGCAACACAGAAGGGCATCACGTACGTGCCGCGTACCGATGAGCGCACCTACGCGCACCTCTTCAAGCCGCAGCAATAAGTCGATAGTCGCAGCACGGGGCCGGCGCAGCAGCCGGCCGGCTCCGGTATCATCGCGGCCCCGGCCCGCCAGAATGGCCGGGCGTACTGCCCACGACATCCCCCGTGGGTCGCGAACCCGCTGGCCGTGCCATGGCACACCGGCGAAAGGATAGCGTCTGAAACATGCTGGTTTTCATCATCCGGCGACTGATGCAGAGCGTGATCGTGCTGCTGGTCATGTCGTTGCTCGTCTTTCTCGGCGTGTTTGCGATCGGCAATCCGGTCGACATCCTGATCAGCCCGCAGGCCGACCAGGAAGACATCAAGCGCACCATTGCCGCGCTCGGTCTCGACAAGCCACTATGGGAGCAGTACTGGATCTTCCTGCAGAACGCGCTGCACGGAAATCTGGGAACATCATTCGCCCATGGCACCCCAGCGCTCAAGCTGATTTTCGAACGCATGCCGGCCACGATGGAGCTGGCCATCTGCGCGATCCTTCTCGCTATCGTGCTCGGTATTCCGCTGGGACTGTGGGCCGGACTGCGGCCGAATGGCGTGGCGGGCAAGACCATCATGACCGTGTCAATTCTCGGCTTCTCGCTGCCCACGTTCTGGGTGGGCCTGATGCTGATCATGGTGTTTGCCGTGCAACTCGGCTGGCTGCCGTCGAACGGACGCGGCGAGACGGTACGGGTGCTCGGCATGTCGCTGAGTTTCCTGACGCTGGATGGCATCCGGCACCTGATCCTGCCCGCCATCACGCTGTCGCTGCTCAATATCGCGATGGTGATCCGGCTCACGCGGGCTGGCACGCAGGAGGCGATGCTGCAGGACTACGTGAAGTTCGCGCGCGCCAAGGGGCTGTCGAACACGCGCATCGTTGGCGTACACGTGCTCAAGAACATCCTGATTCCCATTGTCACGGTGATCGCGCTGCAGTTCGGTTCGATCATCGCGTTCGCCATCGTTACCGAATCGATCTTTGCATGGCCCGGCATGGGCAAGCTGATTATCGACTCGATCCAGTTGCTGGACCGCCCAGTGATCGTCGCGTACCTGATGGTCATCGTGACGCTGTTCATCCTGATCAACCTGCTGGTGGACATCGTCTACAGCATGCTCGATCCGCGCGTGCGCATCGCTGACAACAAGGGCTGAGCCATGAGCACTCCGACCGTACCCGATGCCGCCGCCACGCCAGTGGCCGCCGTGAAGGAGCAGACCCCGTTCCGCCGCTTCGCGCGGCAGTTCCTGGAGAGCAAGCTGGCGGTGCTGGGCCTTGTCACGCTGATCGTGCTGCTGCTGATTGCGATCTTCGCGCCATGGCTGGCGCCGCAGAATCCGTACGACCTCGCCACGCTCGATGTGCTCGATGCGCGCATGGCGCCGGGCGAACAGTCCGGCATGGGCATGACCTTCCTGATGGGTTCCGACGAACAGGGCCGCGATATGTTGTCGGCCGTGATGTACGGCCTGCGTATCAGTGTGGGCGTGGGTGTGGTGAGCACGGTGATCGCCCTGCTGATCGGCGCGACACTGGGTCTGCTGGCCGGTTTTCTCGGCGGCCGCACGGAAGTGTTCATCATGCGCGTGGCCGACCTGCAGCTTTCGTTTCCGCCAATCCTGCTGGCGCTGATCCTTCTGGCATTCCTGCGGCCCGGCATTGGCAATATCGTGATCGCGCTGGTGGCCGTGCAGTGGGCTTACTACGCGCGGACTACGCGCAGCGCGGCGCTGGTGGAGCGGCGCAAGGAATATATCGAGGCGGCCACGTGCCTGGGGCTGCCCCCGCGTCGCATCATGTTCCGGCATTTGCTGCCGAACTGCCTGCCGCCGCTGATCGTGATTGCTGCGCTGCAGGTGGCATCCGCCATCACCCTCGAAGCCACGCTGTCGTTCTTGGGGCTGGGCGTGCCGGTGACGGAACCGTCGCTGGGCATGCTGATCGCCAACGGCCAGCAGTACATGCTGTCGGGCAAGTACTGGATCAGTTTCTTCCCGGGCATCGCACTGGTGATCACCATCGTGGCGATGAACCTCGTGGCCGACCAGTTGCGCGATGTGCTGAACCCGCGCCTGCAAACGCAATGATCGAACGGGAGCCAACATGACGCAGCCGACTCTCGTCGTTGAAAACCTGAAGACGCAGTTCTTCACACGCGCCGGCGTGGCCAAGGCCGTGGACGATGTGTCGTTCACGGTGGAACGCGGCGAAATCATGGGACTGGTCGGGGAATCGGGTTCTGGCAAATCCATGACCGGGTACTCGATCATGGGATTGATCGATCCACCGGGCAAGGTCGTCGATGGTCGCATCGCGCTGACCAGCCGCGACGGTGTCACGCGCGACCTGCGCACGCTCACTGCCGCGCAGCAACGCGATGTGCGCGGCAATCGCATCGCCATGATCTTTCAAGATCCGATGATGACGCTGAACCCGGTCCTGCGTATCGACACGCAGATGATCGAGGCCGTGCGTGCCCATGACAACGTCAGCAAGGCCGCGGCCCGCGAGCGCGCTCGCAATGCGCTGGCACGCGTAGGCATTCCGTCGCCCGACGAGCGGTTACTGGCCTATCCGCATCAGTTCTCTGGCGGCATGCGGCAACGCGTGGCCATCGCCATCGCGCTGCTGAACAAGCCGGACCTGATCATCGCCGACGAACCCACCACGGCACTCGACGTGACGATCCAGGGCCAGATCCTTTACGAGATGCAGACGCTGTGTCGCGAGTCGGGCACCGCGCTGATCTGGATCACGCATGACCTGTCCGTGGTGGCCGGTCTCGCGGACAAGGTGTGTGTGATGTACGCCGGCAAGATCGTGGAATCGGGCGATGTGCGACAGGTGCTGGAGCGTCCTGGGCATCCATACACGCATGGGCTGATCGGCTCGGCGCCATCGCGCAATCCACGCGGTACGCCACTGCGGCAGATCCCGGGCATGACGCCGTCGCTTCTGAACCTGCCGGGCGGCTGCTCGTTCCGCAATCGTTGTCCCTACGCCACGGAAATCTGCAAGACCGATCCGCCGCTCGATACCTCGCCCGATGGTCGTCAGCTACGCTGCTTCCATCCGGTCCATGCCCAGCAGGAGGCTGCATGAGCACGCCGGTGATCGATACCCCCAATGCCGCAGTGGCTGTACCGAACGCGGAGAGCAGCATGCCGCCGGCGCCGCTGCTGGAACTGCGCAGCGTGTCGAAGCGTTTCGTGAAGTCGCTCGATGTGGCCGCGAAGATCGCCAACGTCTTCGGCGCAAAGCAGAAGATGGAAGTGGTGCACGCCGTGGACAAGGTGGACCTGGCGATCCGTACCGGCGAAGTCGTCGGGCTGGTGGGCGAGTCGGGCTGCGGCAAGTCCACGCTCGGACGCATGGCGGTGGGCCTGCATTCGTTGACCGAAGGCGAGCGGCTATGGCGCGGGACCGATCTCGACCGGTTGCCGCCCGAGAAGAAGCGCGAGCGGCAACTGGCGATCCAGATGATCTTCCAGGACCCGTACGCGTCGCTGAATCCGCGCCTGCGTGTGCTGGATATCGTCGGCGAGGCGCCGGTCGTGCATGGCATGGTCGAGAAGGGCGCGCAGCAGGCGTATGTGGAAGACATGCTCGTGCGCGTGGGCATGGACCCCACGGTGCTGCGTCGTTTCCCGCACCAGTTCTCGGGCGGTCAGCGGGCACGCATCGGCATCGCACGGGCGCTGGCCGTGAAGCCGGAATTCCTGGTCTGCGATGAGTCGGTAGCGGCGCTCGATGTATCGATCCAGGCCCAGGTGCTGAACCTGTTCATGCGGCTGCGCGAAGAGCTGAACCTGACTTACCTCTTCATCAGTCACGACCTCGGCGTGGTCAAGCACATTAGCGACCGCGTGATGATCATGTACCTGGGGCGCGTGGTGGAGTCAGCGCCCACTGAGCAGGTGTTTTCGTCACCCAACCATCCGTACACGCAGGCACTGCTGGCCGAGGCGCCGAAGCTGGAGGTTGGCAAGAAGACGTATGGGGCGATTCGCGGAGAAATCCCGTCGCCTCTGAATCCGCCGATGGGTTGTCACTTCCATCCACGCTGCCCGCACGCCATGCCGCGTTGCAGGGAGGAGCAACCGATGCTGAAGGAGATCGCGCCGATGCGGTGGTCGGCTTGTCATTTGAATGATGCCGCCTAGTCTCCCTGTCGGTGTTCTCCCCTCTCCCGCTTTGCGGGAGAGGGGAGCAAGCCAGACGAAGCGGTAGAGCACTACCGAATCACCGCACCCTTCGAATTAATGATCGTCATCTCCACGAACTTCGACCCGACGTGGTTGTCTGGTCCGAACTGGACGATGTAGCCGCCGAGGTCTACATTGCGCATGCTTTCCATGGCGGTGACAAAGCGTTCGCGGGTCAAGTCCTTGCCCGCGCGGCGCAATCCTTCCACGAATGCCTTGGCGGCGATGAAGCCTTCGATACTGGCGTAGTCGAACTCGTTCGATTTGCCGGCGGCCTGCAGCAGGCGCAGGTATTCGCGCACCACCGGCAGCGTGGCGTTGCCCGGATGCGGCATCACCTGCGAGATGATCACACCGCTGCCTTGCGGGCCCACTTCGCGGGCCAGTGCCTGCGTGCCGACGAACGACACGTTGTAGAACTGGCCACTGTAGCCCCGGCGCAGCGCTTCCTTCACGAAAGCGCCCACGGTGCGGTAGGCGCTGATCAGCACTACGGCATCGGGCTTGGCCTTCATCGCGCCCTGCATGGCGTCGCCGATCTCGACGGTGTTGCGGATCACGCTTTCCTGCGCCACCAGCTTCACACCGCTGTCGGCCGGCAGCGTCTTGATGGCGTGCTCGATGCCCGAGATGCCAGCGCGGCCATAGGCGTCGTCGTTGTAGACCACGGCGATGCGCTTGAGCCCGGTGGTGCGGATCTGGCGCACGATGGCAGCAGTTTCCTCGTCGTAGCCGGCGCGCACGTGGAACACATAGCGGCTGTGCGGCTCGCGCAGCGATTGCGCGCCCGTGAAGGGCGCGAAGAACGGGATGCGCATGTGATTGACCAGCGGCAGCACGGCCTGGCTCGTCGGCGTGCCCACGTAGCCGAACAGCGCGAAGACGCGCTCTTCCTCGATCAGCTTCCTGGTGTTCTTGATGGCCTCGTCGGGCTCGTACATGTCGTCGAGCGCCTTAAGCTCGATCTTGCGTCCGAACACGCCGCCCTGGCTGTTGATGTGGTCGAAGTACAGGCGCGCGCCCGCGTTCATCTGCTTGCCGAGCACTGCGGTGGAGCCCGTCAGCGCGGCCGACTGGCCCAGTACGATGGTGTCGGCCGTCACCCCGGTTTCCCCGGCGGCAGTGTTGACGCCCAGCGCGGCACCCGATACGCCGCATGCCGCGATGGCGGACGCCACCATCACGCCGACCATCAGCTGCCGGCGCTTGACCCCTGTCTTGAAACCCATGTAAATCCCCGTCAAAAAAATCCGTACAACGTTCTGATTGATTCTGATGTTCTGTGCTGCTGGCGGACCCGCATCCCTTGTCCGGTCTTGTGCCGATACGGGCTTCCGACCGAGGGCCGGACTGCGCCGGCACATCATAATCGAATACAATCGGAGCCAAACAAATTCCCCGGTCCGGCAGGTTTTCGCCGACGCAGTGGCGCCACAGTCACGCCGTTGACACGCGCCCGGCCTGCTGTCTTTTCTGCCCGTACCGGGCGCCCCAGCCTGAATTACCTCTGATCGCCATGGCCCCCCGCATCGTTCGTGCCGCCTGTCCCCATGATTGCCCCGATACCTGTGCATTGCTCGTCACCGTGGAGGACGGGCGCGCGATCAAGGTGGCCGGTGATCCAGACCATCCCGGCACGCAAGGGGTGCTTTGCACGAAGGTGTCGCGCTATACCGAACGCACCTATCATCCAAATCGTGTGTTGACGCCGCTGCGCCGCGTGGGCCGCAAGGGCGAGGGCAAGTTCGAATCGGTGTCGTGGGACGAGGCACTCGACGAAATCGCCGCGCGGCTGTCAGCCATCGCGGCGCGCAATCCGGAAGCCATCGTGCCGTACAGCTACGCCGGTACGATGGGACTGGTGCAGGGCGAGAGTATGGCGGCGCGCTTCTTCCACAAGCTCGGTGCGTCGCTGCTGGATCGCACGATCTGCGCCAGCGCAGGGGCCACGGCGCTCAAGTACACCTATGGCGCGAGCGTCGGGATGGACATGGAGCATGTGGTCGACGCCAAGCTGGTGATCATCTGGGGCGGCAATCCGATCGCATCGAACCTGCACCTGTGGACGCGTGTGCAGGAAGCCAAGCGTCGCGGCGCCACGCTGGTAGCCATCGATCCGTATCGCTCGCTGACCGCCGAGAAGTGCCATCGCCACATTGCGCCGATGCCGGGCACGGATGGCGCGTTGGCGCTGGCGATGATCCACATCCTGATTCGCGACGACCTGCTCGATCACGACTACATCGCGCAGCATACGGTGGGCTTCGACGCGCTGCGCGAGCGCGCGATGGAATTTCCGCCCGCCCGCGCCGCCGAGATCTGCGGTGTGCCGGTGGAAGATATCGAGTGGCTGGCCGGCCTCTACGGCAATCTGGCCGTGCGCGAGCGCCAGCCCGTGGCGATCCGTATGAACTACGGCATGCAGCGCGTGCGCGGCGGTGGCCAGGCGGTGCGCGCGGTCGCGAGCTTGCCGTCCCTGGTGGGCGCATGGCGCCAGGCAGCTGGCGGCCTGCAGTTGTCGACGTCCGGCTTCTTCCCGATCGATCACGAGACGCTGCAGCGTCCGGACCTGCTGCCGAACTGGCCCAGCCAGCCGCGCACCGTGAACATGAGCACGATCGGCGACGCCCTGCTCGATGATGGCACCACCGGCCAGGGTCCGAAGATCGAGGCCGTGGTGGTCTACAACAGCAACCCCGTGGCCGTGGCACCGGAGTCGGTGAAGGTGGCCGAAGGCTTCGCACGGGAAGACCTGTTCACGGTGGTGCTGGAACACTTCCGCACCGATACGGCGGACCACGCCGATTTCGTGCTGCCGGCCACGACGCAGCTCGAACACGTCGATGTGCACAAGGCCTACGGCCACACGTACTTCCTGGCCAACAACCAGGCCGTGGAGCCGCTGGGCCAGGCGCTGCCGAACACGGAGATTTTCCGACGGCTGGCGGCGCGCATGGGCTTCACCGAGCCGTGTTTTGCCGATAGCGACGAGACCATCGCCAGCCAGGCCATCCTGCGCGAAGACAAGCGTGCGGCGGGCATCAGCTGGGAGTCTCTCAAGGAGCAGGGCTGGCAGAAGCTGAGTGTCGGCGCCGCGCCGTTCGCTGACGGTAATTTCCCGACGCCATCCGGCAAGTGCGAGTTCTATTCGGAGGCGATGGCGCGTGACGGCCTGGACCCCGTGCCGGCCTATGTGCCGCCGTACGAAGCGCCGTCGTCCGCCCCGGAACTCGCCGCGCGCTATCCGCTGGCGATGATCTCGCCGCCGGCGCGCAACTTCCTCAACAGCTCGTTCGTCAATGTGGATAGCCTGCGTGCTACCGAGGGCGAGCCGCATCTTGACATCCACCCGGACGACGCCGCCGCACGCGGCATCGTCCACGGCGCGATGGTGCGGGCGTATAACGACCGCGGCAGCATGCAGGCGCGCGCCCGCGTGACGGATCGCGCCAAGCGCGGGCTGGTCGTGGGCCTGTCGATCTGGTGGAAGAAGCTGGCGCCGGATGGCAAGAACGCCAACGAACTGACCAGCCAGCGCCTCACCGACATGGGCCGCGCGCCGGTCTTCTACGACTGCCTCGTCGAAGTGGAGGCGGTCCCCTCGGAGGCATTGGCATCATGATCCGTTGGCCGGCCCGCCGGCGCCTGGCGGGTATCGTCGCGATACTCGCCCTGGGCGCACTGGCGGCCGGCTGCGACACGATCGGCTACTACTATCAGTCGATCGGTGGTCACCTGGGCGTGATGGCTTCGGCCAAGCCCATCGACGACGCCATCGCCACGGCCAATGGCGCCAACGACGCCCGGCTCGCCCAACGGCTCGAACTGGCGCGCCGCATCCGCGACTACGCCTCACGCGAACTGAAGCTCCCCGACAACGGCAGCTATCGCCGCTACGCCAATCTGCACCGGCCCTATGTGGTCTGGAGCGTCTTCGCCACGCCCGAACTGTCGATGGACCTGCGCAAGTGGTGCTTCCCGGTGGTCGGGTGCATCACCTATCGCGGTTACTACGACCAGAACGATGCCGAGCATTACGCGAAGGGTTTGCGCGATGAAGGCTTCGAGGCCTACGTGGCAGGCATCCCGGCCTACTCGACGCTCGGCTATTTCGACGATCCGCTGCTGAACACTTTTGTCTACCAGCCCGAGGGCGAACTGGCGCGGCTGATCTTCCACGAACTGGCGCACCAGGTGGTCTACGTGCGCAACGACACCGCGTTCAACGAGTCGTTTGCCACGGCGGTGGAGGCCGCTGGCGTAGAGCGCTGGCTGGCGCAGGAAGGTTCGGCCGATGCACGTGCGAGCTACCGGATCTACGATGGCCGGCGCCGCCAGTTCCGGGCGATGCTGCTCGATACGCGCGACAAGCTCGTGAAGCTGTACAAATCCCCGCTGGACGATGCCGCCAAGCGCCAGGGCAAGGCGCGCATCTTCGAAGAACTGCGTGACGAGTACGGAACGCTGAAAGCGGAGTGGGCCGGCTACACCGGCTACGACCGCTGGTTCGACCAGCCGCTGACCAACGCCCACCTGGCCGCCGTGGCCACTTACCAGCAATGGGTGCCCGCGTTCACGGCGCTGCTCGCGCAATCCGGCGGCGACTGGGATCGCTTCTACGCCGCAGCACGCCAGATCGGCGACCTTCCGCCTGCCGAGCGCGATGCCGCACTGCGCAAGCTGGCGCCTCCGGCCACGGAGGTCACGCCGTTGACAGCGGGACAGTCCGGCACTCCTGCCGCGCGGCCCTGAACAACGCTCTGCCCATCCCCTGAATCGCGGGAGTTTCCCGATGGTGGCGAGCGCAGTGCGTGCGAGAATGTCGCCTATGTCTCATGCCCCGAGAAAACCCGGCCACACGCCGCGCGCCACCATTGCCGCCACCCTGAGCGAGGACGGTCCGGCGCGCTCGCACGTTGCCGAACGCCAGGAAGCGCGCCGACGCCAGATCCTTGATACCGCCGCGCAGCTTTTCTACACGAAAGGCTACCCGGGCATGACGATGAACGACCTATGCCGGGCGCTGGGTGTCACCAAGCCCGCGGTCTATTACTACTTCTCGGACAAGTACGAGATCTTCGACATCCTGTGCCGCGAATCGGCGCAAACCTGCCTGCCTGTGATTCGCGAGACGGCCGATCCGTCCCTGCCGGTGCGCGAGCGCCTGCATGCCTGCCTGCTGGAGATGGCGAGGCGCTGCGTCAAATGCCACGTGGCAGCGGCGTTGAGCTTCCGCGACAACCAGTACCTGCAGCCAGAGACAGTGGACTGGCTCAACAGCATGGCCCGCGATTTCTACCGCGACCTGTATGGCCTGCTTGAAGAAGGGCGCGCGGCTGGCGTGTTCGCCTTCGGCGATGCGCGCGTGACAGCCCATTCCATGGGCGGCGTGATCGGCTTCATGTACACCTGGCACGAACCGGATCGCATGGACCCTGAAACGCTGGCGATCGAGCTGGCGCAGAACATGATGAAGCTGGTGTTGCCGGCCTGATTGATCGCGGCCAATCGTTGCAAAGATCGTCAGGGTATTCCCTCGAATGTATGGCTGCGTGACGCATAATCCACGATTTCCGCGATCGAATTCGTGGAGGACTTCGTCTAACGGGTTGTCTTTACATGGGGCAGGCGTTTAGCATTCCCAAAAAATCGAACGACCATTCAGAAAATTCAGGAGACGGTATGGAAAAGCTGTGGCTGAAACATTATCCGGCAGGCGTACCGGCAGAGATCGACGCCAGCCAGTTCCGTTCGCTGGCCCAGTTGCTCGAGGAATCGTTCCGTACCTACGCTGATCGCCGTGCATTCATCTGCATGGACAAGGCCATCACCTACGGCGAACTGGACGCGCTCTCGCGGCACTTCGCGGCGTGGCTCCAGGCACGTGGCCTGCGCGCCGGTGCCCGCGTGGCCATCATGATGCCGAACGTGCTGCAGTATCCGGTGGTGCTGGCCGCTGTGCTGCGCGCCGGGTACGTGGTGGTCAACGTCAATCCGCTCTACACGCCGCGTGAACTGGAACACCAGTTGAAGGACAGCGGCGCAGAAGCCATCGTCATCCTGGAGAACTTTGCTTCCACGCTGCAGGCTGTGCTGCCTGCCACGCCAGTCAAGCACATCGTGGTGGCCAGCATGGGCGACATGCTGGGCGGGCTGAAGGGTGCCATCGTCAATTTCGTGGTGCGCAACGTCAAGAAGATGGTGCCGGCGTGGGAGTTGCCCACCTGCGTGCGCTTCAACGATGTGCTGGCCGAAGGCCGCAGCATGGAACTGAAGCCGGTCAGCACCGGTCCGGACGACATCGCCTTTCTCCAGTACACGGGCGGCACGACAGGGGTATCGAAAGGCGCCGTGCTGCTGCACCGGAATATCGTGTCGAACGTGCTGCAGTCCGAAGCATGGATGCAACCGGCGCTGGCCAAGGGTGCGCACATCGACCAGGTCATCACGATCACGGCGCTGCCGCTGTATCACATCTTCGCGCTGACGGTCTGCTGCCTGCTGGGCATGCGGAGCGGCGGCCTGAGCATCCTGATTCCGAATCCGCGCGATATCCCGGGTTTCATCAAGGAGCTGCAGAAGTACAAGTTCAACATGTTCCCGGCTGTGAACACGCTCTACAACGCGCTGCTGAACCATCCCGATTTCAGCAAGGTCGATTGCTCCGGCCTGCGCGTGGCCAACGGTGGTGGCATGGCCGTGCAGGAAGCCGTGGCAAAGAACTGGCTGGCCAAGACCGGCTGCCCGATCATCGAGGGATACGGCCTGTCCGAGACATCGCCATCGGCCACCTGCAACCCGACCGATACCGACGCCTTCTCTGGCACCATCGGCTTGCCGCTGCCGTCCACCGAAGTGTCGATCCGCGACGACGACGGCAACGAACTGCCACTCGGCCAGCCCGGCGAGATCTGCCTGCGCGGCCCGCAGGTGATGGCCGGCTACTGGAACCGTCCGGACGAGACCGCCAAGGTCATGACTCCGGACGGCTTCTTCAAGACCGGCGACATCGGCGTGATGGACGAACGCGGCTACACGAAGATTGTTGACCGCAAGAAGGACATGATCCTGGTCTCGGGCTTCAACGTGTATCCGAACGAGGTAGAAGGCGTGGTGGCGGAATGCCCGGGCGTGCTGGAAGTGGCAGCCGTCGGTGTGCCGGACCAGCACTCGGGCGAGGTGGTCAAGCTGTTCGTGGTCAAGAAAGATCCGGCCCTGTCAGAAGCCGACGTGATCGCCTTCTGCAAGGAGCGGCTCACGGGCTACAAGCGACCCAAGTACGTGGAATTCCGCACTGAGCTGCCGAAGACTAACGTTGGGAAGATTTTGCGGAGGGAACTGCGGGATAGTCGGAAGGCGGCTTAAGCTTTCTCTCTTCCGGGTGGTTGTTCCCCTCTCCCGCTGCGCGGGAGAGGGGAGGACACTATCAGTAGCAAGACCCCTCAACACTCATTCGACGGCGCCATCTGCGGCTGCGTCTGCCCATCCGGATAGATCAGCCGCACACATACACCCGGCTCCAGCCCCTGCGCCGCAGGCGCGTCCACCTGGGCCAGCGTCCCATCGTTGGCCTTCACCTTGTAGCGGTACAGATCGATTTGCTGCGGCGGCGCCGGACGGCTGAAGAGTCGCGTGAGGTCCACCGACACCCCCACGCCGCCACCGCCACCCCCTCCGCCTGCGAATCCTCCCACGCCTACCCCAGTGGCCCCATAGGGCGTACCGGGGTTTGCCACGTCCACGCGGGACAGGAACGTCTTCTCGGTCACGCGGCCGAGCTTGATCGTCGCGTTGACAGGGCTGATCTGCGGGGCTGCCGGGGTGCTGCTGCAGGCGGATAGCGTGGCCAGGGTCATCGATACGGCGGCTACGGCCAGTATCGGCATCAGGCGGATGTGAGGTCGGGTCATGGCGTGGTCAGGCTTGTCTTCAAACGTCCCAGCAATCGGAACAGCGCGCGTCTGTCCGTTTCGGCAAGTCCGGAGAACAATTGTTCCACCCAGGTTTCGTGCGCACGCGCCATCTGCGAGAACGCGTCGCGTCCGGCGGGTGTCAGGCGGATCAGAAAGGCGCGGCGATCCGTGGGCAGGGCTTCACGCGTGACCAGGCCCTCCTGCTGGAGCTGGTCGGTGATGCCGGTGACATTGCCGCCCGTGACCATCATGCGACGCGACAGCTCGCCCATCTTGAGGCCCTCGGGATGGCGATCGAGTTGCGACATGAGGTCGAAGCGCGGCAGCGTGACCGCAAAGTCCTGCCGTAGCCGCGAGCGGATATCGCTCTCGATCAGCGTGGTGCAGGTGAGCAGGCGCAGCCAGAGCCGCAGCGCCTCGTGCTCCGATTCGCCGGCGCTGGTTTCCAGGTCTACTGGCGCAGCGTCGGCCGGACTGCTGCCGGCGGAAGGATTGGGCATCGGGATTGGGGCAACCTGAACATTTGATGCCTGAAGTATATGCGCGATGCCCGCGCCATCCGATAGCGTCAGTCCACCTTCGCGCCCGAATCCTTAACCACCTTCGCCCACTTCGTGGTTTCGCTGCGGATCAATGCGGCGAACTGCTCGGAGGTATTGCCCGAGGGCTCGGCGCCCTGAGCCTGCAACCGCTCGCGCACGGCAGGCGAGTTGAGGCTCTTGGCCACTTCCTGCTGGATGCGATGGACGATCTCGGTCGGCGTGCCGGCCGGCGCCAGCAGACCGAACCACGAACTCGCCTCGAAGCCGGGCAGGTTGGCGGCCTGGGCGATGGTCGGGACACCCGGCAGGGCGGGCGACGGCTTGGCACTGGTTACCGCCAGCGCCTTGAGCTTGCCGGTCTTGATCAACTGCATCGATGAGGGCAGGTTGTCGAACATCACCTGCATCGTGCCGCCGGCCATGTCGGTCAGCGCCGGGCCACTGCCGCGGTACGGGAAGTGGACCATGAACGTGCGCGTCTGCGTCTTGAACAGTTCGCCGGCCAGGTGGATCGACGTGCCATTGCCGCTCGACGCCATGTTCAGCTTGCCGGGATTGGCTCGCGCATAGGCAATCAGGTCGTTGACGCTATTGATCTTGTTCTGGGTGGCAAAGGCCGGGTTGACCACCAGAACGTTCGGCACGGCGGCCACCAGCGTGATCGGTACGAAGTCCTTGATCGGATCAAACGACAGTTTGCCGTAGAGCGACTGGTTGATGCCATGGGTGCCCACGGTCCCCATCAGCAGCGTGTAGCCGTCCGGGGCCGCCTTGGCGACGATGTCCGAGCCGATGTTTCCGCCTGCGCCGGGTTTGTTGTCGACCACCACGTTCCAGCCCGGCAGCTTCGACAGCTCGGCGGATACTGCGCGCGCCATGATGTCGGTGGTGCCGCCGGCCGGGAACGGCACGACCAGCCGGATCGGCTTGTTCGGATACGCGTCGCTGGCATGGGCGGTGGCGATGGCCAGCGGGCCCAGCGCGACGGACATCAGTAGCGCAAGGGTGCGGCGGCGAGGTTGTTGCATGACAGGGTCTCCATGGAAGGCGGCCGGTGTTCCGGTCTGGAGGCCATTCTAGAGGGCGGCGGTTACGGCGCGGATGAGGTGAAACCCGTTGAGACATTTGGGTGCGGGCGTCCGGGCCACGCCATGAAAAAAGGCGCCCGAAGGCGCCCTGCAAAGGAACAATGTCGATACGCGATACTGCGGATCAGAACTTGTGGCGGACACCCACGGCCACACCAACCTGGCTGGTCTTGCCCTGTTCGAGCGGATAGCCGTTGGCGAAGCTGACTGCCGAGGTGTCGAAGTTCAGGCCCGAGTTCTTCACGTACCCGGCCGTCAGGTAGACGTCCGTGCGCTTCGAGAAGTTGTAGTCGGCCACGAAGCTGATCTGCCACGGGTTCTTGGGGTTGTCGCGCACGAATGCCGACGATGCACGCATCGTCTTCACGTCGTCGTAGAAGTACGCCAGCGTCAGGCCCAGCGGTGCGGTGACCTGGTAGTTCACGCCAAACCAGTAATAGTTGTCGCGCAGCAGTTCCTGGTCGTTGGCATCGGTGGTGCGGCCGTAGCGGTATCCCGCCATCACCTTGGCCGGACCGAACGCGTAGCTGGCCGCGGCACCCACCTTGCGCGAGCGGCCCGGCTGGCCGATCGTGATAGTCGGGCGCCATTCGTCATAGGCCACCGTCAGGCCCAGGGGGCCGCTCATGTACAGCACGCCCGCACCACCGCCGGCGTTGTTGTTGAAGTTGCCAGGCGATTCGCCAGCGCCCGCGCCAGCCAGCGGCACCGGACCGATGGCAGCCACGCCCGTACCGAAGCTCCAGTGCGCCTCGGCCGTGACCGGACCCACCTTGGCCGTGTACTTCACGGTGTTGTCCGAACGGAAGTTGGTGCCCAGCTGTGCCACCACCGGCTCGTAGAGCGTCGCGTAGCCGGTCGGCGAGAAGTTCGCGAACATGTCGAACATCGTCGTGTACTGGCGACCGAAGGTCACGCGACCGTACGTGTTGCTCAACAGGCCGACAAATGCCTGACGACCGAACAGGCGGCCGCCTTGCTGCGATCTGCCATCGTCGAGACCGAAACCGCTTTCCAGCACGAACAGCGCCGAGAGGCCGCCGCCGAGATCTTCCGTACCACGCAGGCCCCAGCGCGAGCCGGACAGGCCACCGCCGGTCTGCAGGCCGACACGGCTACCGCCGCCTGCCAGCGAAGGCGGCCGGCCGTTCGGGCCCCAGCTTGCCGGATTGGTATTGAAGCCCGGTGCCAGGTTGTTGTTGTATTCGATCGGCACGTCGACGACGCCGTAGAGCGTCACGCTGGTTTGCGCGTTTGCAGCAGAGGCAAACGCGCTCATCGCGGCAAGCGCGAGTAGCGATTTTTTCATGCTGGGTGATCTCCACTTAAGAATTATTAGTTGAAGCTTCGGAAGGACCTCCTGTGAGCCCTCTACATCCTTCCGCGCTTGACTTCCTGAGAAGCTGCGGACAACTCTAGCAAAACACTTCTTTTTTCGACCCTGTGGTAAACGTCTTGTCTTCTTTTCACAACTAAGGGTTATTGGGTACGCAGGCGCAGGGTGCTCGCGCATGCATGGTCGGCATGGCTGACCTGCACAAAATGCCGCAGGTACAATGCGGGAATTCCCGAGACGCATTCGAGGCAAGCCTCTACCCATCAGTGGGGCATGTTCCATAAGCGTCGGCAGACCTATCCATTGACACGCATGGACACGTTCATCCGAGAATTCGATGTCGCACTGCGCGCAATTGCCGGTGCCACCCGCGCCGGCCGCGCCAATCCCGCCGATCGCCTGACGCCCGACACGGCGCCGATGAGCGCTGCGGACCGCCGCCATGTGGCCGGCCTCATGCGCATCAACCACGTGGGCGAGGTCTGCGCGCAGGCCCTTTACCAGGCGCAGAAGCTGACCGCTCGCACACCGGAAGTCCGCGCGCAGATGGACGCCGCCGCCGCCGAGGAGGAAGACCACCTGGCCTGGTGCGCGGAACGCCTGCGCGAACTGGGTTCACGCCCCAGCCTGCTCAACCCCGTCTGGTATGCGGGCGCATTTGCCATTGGCTGCCTGGCCGGCCGCGCGGGAGATCGCATCAGCCTGGGCTTCGTGGCCGAGACCGAGCGTCAGGTGGAACACCATCTGACCGGGCATCTGGAACGCCTGCCAGCAGCCGATGGCCGCTCGCGCGCGATCCTCGAACAGATGCGCGATGACGAGATCCGTCACGGCGATGCTGCGCGCGATGCGGGTGGCGTGCCGCTGCCGGGGCCGGTGCGCGCGTTGATGCGTGCCGCATCGAAGGTCATGACTACGGCGGCGTATCGGATCTGAGTCTTAACTAAGTCGACTCCGAGTCTGAATACGGCCCCTGTGGAAAACCGCCACCAGCCCTTGCTTGGGCAGGGCTGGCGGTAAAACGTTGTATCCTTCCCCACGGCGCGGAACTGAATGCATCGCGCGCTGTCTGGCAGTCCCCCTCCCGTAGTTCTCAGGTGGTTTCTCTGCTTTGCTCCCCAAGTGCTTCATTTCATTAAGGATTCCCATTATCGGTGCGTGAAGTTTGCGCGCTAAGTCTTTGTTCTGATTAAAAAAATCCTGTTTGCCGCCCCATGGCGAGCCTTGACCGGCCAAAATGCTTCCTCTAAAGTGGGAAATAGTGTGAGGAAGTGTATTTTTGTGTGATAAACAGGGCTGTCTCTGCGATGATTCTTATCAGTTGGGACGGTCGCGGGCGAGGATGAATCGACCAGTCGGCGGCGTGAATACTGCGAGTTTCGCCAGTCACGCCGACGGCAACCGGGGGGCTTAGCTTGTTTCAGGGAGCATCGGCGCTGTCGCTGGATGCCAAGGGCCGGATGTCCATTCCGGCCAGGCATCGCGAAGCGCTGCAAACGCAGGCCGAGGGCCGGGTGACGCTGACCAAGCACCCGGACGGCTGCCTGCTGCTCTTTCCTCGCCCGGAGTGGGAGATTTTTCGCGGCCGCATCGCGGCGCTGCCTATGGATGCCCATTGGTGGAAGCGAATTTTCCTCGGCAACGCCGCCGACGTGGAGATGGACGGCGCAGGCCGCGTGCTGATTGCACCGGAACTGCGCAGTGCCGCCATGCTCGACAAGGAAGTGATGCTGCTCGGCATGGGCAGCCATTTCGAAGTCTGGGATGCCGCCACCTACGCCGCCAAGGAACAGGCGGCGATGGCGCAAGGCATGCCGGACGCATTGAAGAATTTCTCTTTCTGAAGAGGTCATGACCCCTAACGCAACGCCGGGGACCACCGCCCTGCGCCATCGCACCGTGCTGCTGGACGAGGCCGTAGACGCGCTCGTCTGGCGGCCCGACGGCGCCTATGTGGACGGCACCTTCGGAAGGGGTGGGCACAGCCGCGCGGTGCTGGCGCGGCTGGGGCCGGCCGGCAGCCTGGTCGCGTTCGACAAGGATCCGGCAGCAATCGCAGAAGCGGGCACCATCAAGGATGCCCGCTTCTCCATTGAGCACGAGAGCTTTGCGGAAATGGGCGCCCGGCTGGCAGGCCGCGCGCCTGTGGCCGGCGTGCTGCTCGACCTGGGTATCAGCTCGCCCCAGATCGACGAGGCGGCGAGGGGATTTTCCTTTCGTTTCGAGGGCCCGCTGGACATGCGCATGGACACCACGCGCGGCGTCACCGCCGCCGAGTGGCTGGCGCAGGCGGACGAGCAGGACATTGCCAGGGTGATACGAGACTATGGGGAAGAACGGTTTGCTGTACAGATTGCAAAGGCGATTGTTGCTCGCCGGCGCGAACCCGGCGATGGCGGACCACTCGCCACTACTTCAGACCTTGCCGCGCTCGTGGCGAAAACCGTCAAGACCCGTGAGAAGGGTCAGGACCCTGCGACCCGCACCTTTCAAGCTCTACGGATTCACGTCAATCAAGAGCTTGCGGACCTCGAAACCGGTCTGAAGGCTGCATACGATCTGCTGCAGGTCGGGGGCCGTCTGGTGGTGATCAGCTTCCACTCGCTCGAGGACCGCATCGTCAAGCGGTTCATGCAGGCGCACGCGCGTCCAGAGCAGGATGTCGATCCCGCGCTGCGCCGTGCGCCGCTGCGCGCGGTGGACCTGCCCCAGCCGACCATGAAGCTGCTGGGCCGCTTCAAGCCGGGTACCGAGGAAGTGGCCGAGAACCCGCGCGCGCGCTCCGCCGTGATGCGCGTGGCCGAGAAGCTTGGAGCGCAGCCGGCATGAACCGCCTGACCTTCTTTCTGCTCGCTGCTCTGATGCTCTGCGCCCTGTCCCTGGTCAGTGCGCAGCATCAGGCGCGCACGCTGTTCGTGGCACTTGAACGCGGGCAGTCCGAGGCCAAGCAACTCGATATCGACTGGTCGCGCCTGCAGTACCAGCAGAGTTCGCTCAGCAAGAGCGCCCGCATCGCCGATTCGGCCCGGGACCAGCTCAAGATGTCGCCGGCGCTGGCCGGTCGCACGCACTACCTCCAGGGGGTGATACTGCCCCCCACACCTCCCGATGCCGAAAAGCCGGGCGGAGGCGCTGACAAATGACCGCCCGCCCGAACCTGAACCGCCCCCGCAACGGCAACAAGCCGCGCGGCGAGGCCGCACGTCCGCGCACCGGCCAGTTCTCGGCCAGTCCGGTGCTGGGCCTGCGCCTGCCGATGTGGCGGTCCAAGTTCGTGGTGTTCCTGATGTTTGCCGCGTTCGGGGCGCTGGCCATCCGCGCGATGTGGATCCAGGGGCCGGGCAACCAGTTCTATGAGGCCGAAGGCAAGAAGCGATTCCAACGCACGCTGGAGTTACCGGCCACGCGCGGCAAGATCCTGGACCGCAACGGACTGGTGCTGGCTACGAGTCTGCCGGTCAAGGCCATCTGGGCGGTGCCCGAGGATGTGCCGAACAATATCGACGCCCAGCAGATGCGCCAACTGGCGAAACTGCTGGAGATGTCCGAGAAGGAGTTGCGCGCCAAGTTCAACGAAGACAAGAGCTTCGTCTACCTGAAGCGTCAGGTGCTGCCCGACGCGGCCGACAAAATCGCCGCGCTCAAGATCGACGGTATCCACCAGACCCGCGAATACAAGCGCTTCTATCCGGAAGGCGAGGCGATGGCGCACATCGTCGGGTTCACGAATGTCGAGGACAAGGGCCAGGAAGGCATGGAACTGGCGCGCGAGACCGCGCTGGCCGGCCGCCCGGGCGCGCGGCAGGTGATCAAGGACCGGCTGGGCCGCGTGGTCGAGGACGTCGGCATCCTGAAGACGCCGCGCGACGGCGAGGACCTGCAACTGTCGATCGACGCCAAGATCCAGTACCTGGCCTACAACGAGGTCAAGGCCGTGGTAGAGCGCCACAAGGCCAAGGCGGCCAGTGCGGTGGTCATCGATGCCCAGACCGGCGAGGTGCTGGCGCTGGCGAACTGGCCCACTTACAACCCGAACGATCGTAGCCGGCTGTCGGGCGAGCAGTTGCGCAACCGCGTGCTGACCGATACCTTCGAGCCGGGCTCGATGATGAAGCCGATCACGATTGGCCTGGCGCTGCAGCTGGGTCGCGTGACGCCGTCCACGGTGATCGCCACGACGGGCAAGTACAACTTCGAGGGTGCCACGATCTCGGACACCCACAACTACGGCTCGCTGACGGTGGGCGGCGTGATCCAGAAGTCGAGCAATATTGGCACGACCAAGATCGCGATGATGATGAAGTCCCAGGAAATGTGGGACATGTTCACGAGCGTGGGTCTGGGTCAGGCGCCCAAGATCGGCTTCCCGGGCGCCGTGGCTGGCCGCGTGCGCCCGTGGAAGAGCTGGCGCCCGATTGAGCAGGCAACGATGTCGTATGGCTACGGCCTGTCGGTGTCGCTGTTCCAGGTGGCGCATGCCTATACGATCTTCGCGCATGACGGCGAACTGATCCCGGTGTCGATGTTCAAGACCAATGGTCCGGCCACGGGCGAGCGCATTCTCACGCCGAAGGTTGCACGCGACGTGCGCGCGATGCTCGAAACCGTGACGGCACCGGGCGGCACCGCCCCCGAGGCGCAGGTGATGGGCTACCGCATCGGCGGCAAGACCGGTACCGCATACAAGCACGTAGGCCGCGGCTACGACCGCAGCAAGTACCGCGCGTCGTTCATCGGCCTGGGTCCGATGTCGAATCCGCGCGTGATCGTGGCAGTGAGCGTCGATGAACCCACGGCCGGCAGCCACTACGGTGGCGCAGTGGCCGGTCCGGCGTTCTCGGCGATCACCGGCGGCGCATTGCGGGCGCTGAACGTGCAGCCCGATTCGCCGATTCGCCAGTTGATGGTCACCGACAAGGTGGCCGAGAGCGAACCCCTGGGTGCGATGCCATGACGACCATGTCGATGCTCCCGCTCGAAGTTTCCGCCCAGGCCAGCAATGCGCTGGCCTGGCTGCGTACGCACGCCCCCGCTGGCGCGAGGCTGACCGGCGACACGCGCCGCCTGCAACCCGGTGATGTGTTCTTTGCCTATGTGCTCGGCAACGAACGCCTGGCGACCGATGGGCGTCCGCATATCGACAAGGCCATCGCTGCCGGCGCGTCGGCCGTGATCTACGAATCCGACGATTTCGACTGGTTCCTGGGCGACGCCGTGCCGCACCTTGGCGTGTCGCGCCTGCACGAACTGGCGGGACCGATTGCGGCCGGCTGGTACGGCATTGCGGCACGCGGGCTGGCCGTGACCGGCATCACCGGCACCAACGGCAAGACTTCGTGTGCCCAGTGGCTGGCCCGCCTGCTGCAGGCTATCGGCACGCCGTGCGCGACGATCGGCACGCTCGGCACTGGCTTTCCCGACGCCCTGCGGCACACGGGGTTCACCACGCCCGACGCCGTGCAATTGCAGGCCAGCCTGGCTGGTCTGCATGACGAGGGCGCACGCGCCATCGCGATGGAAGTTTCTTCGCACGGCCTGGAGCAAGGCCGCGTGGCCGGCACTGGGTTTGCCGTGGCCGTGCTGACCAACCTGACGCAGGACCACCTCGACTACCACGGCACGATGGCCGAGTACGAGGCGGCCAAGGCGATGCTGTTCCAGTGGGATGGCTTGCGGGTGGCCGTCCTCAATCGTGACGATGCAATGGGTGGCCGCCTGCTGGCTGGCAACGCTGCCGCCGTCAGCGCGCCGCAGGTGATCGAGTATGGCATCGACGGCAAGGCCGGCGCCACGGCGGGGCGGGCCCAGTGGCTGCGCGCCACCGACGTGCGCGCCACGGGCACCGGCACCGCATTCCGCGTCGACGGCAGCTTCGGCACGGCCGAGATGACCACGCCGATGATCGGCGCCTTCAACGTCAGCAACCTGCTGGCCGTACTTGGTGCTGCGCTGGCGCAGGGAGTCGCGTGGGATGCCGCGTTGGCCGCGTTGCGCACGCTGACGCCGGTGGAAGGCCGCATGGAACTGTTCGGCGGCCATGATGCACCGCTGGCAGTGGTCGATTACGCCCATACGCCCGACGCGCTGGTGCAGACGCTGACCGCGCTGCGTCCCGTGGCCGAAGCCCGCCAGGGCCGGCTGTGGTGCGTGTTCGGCTGCGGCGGCGATCGCGATGCCACCAAGCGCCCGTTGATGGGCGGGGTGGCCGAGCGGCTGGCCGACGACGTGGTACTGACCAGCGACAACCCGCGCAGCGAAGATCCGCGCGACATCCTCGAACAGATTGCCGATGGCATGCAGGACCGTAGCCGCGCGAGGCTGATCGAGGACCGTGCCGCTGCCATTCTCCATGCAATCAAGCACGCCGCCCCGGCAGACGTGGTGCTCGTGGCCGGCAAGGGCCATGAAGCCACGCAGGAGATCCAGGGACGTAAGCGGCCGTTCTCGGACCGCGAACATGTGCGCCTGACCCTGGGCGCACGGGGGGTGTCGGCATGAATGGAACCCCGATGACGAATTTGCAGCAAGCCGCCGGCTGGATGGCCGGTGCGCGTATTTCAGGCGATGCCGCGCGTACGTTCACGCGCGTGCATACCGACAGCCGTACCGTCGCCGCTGGCGACCTGTTCGTGGCGCTCAAGGGCGAGCGGTTCGACGCACACGATTTCCTGGCCGATGTGGTGGCGCGCGGCGCCGCCGCGGTGCTCGTCAGCGATGACGCGGCCTTGGCCGGACTCGATGTTCCGGCGCTGATCGTGGCTGACACGCGCATCGGCCTGGGTGAACTGGCTGCCGGTTGGCGCCGCCAGTTCACGCCACCCACGGTGGCCGTGACGGGTAGCAACGGCAAGACGACGGTCAAGGAAATGATCGCCGCGATCTTCGCGGCGGCCGTGGGCGAGGCCGACCGGCTGGCCACGGGCGGCAACCTGAACAACGATATCGGCCTGCCGCTGACGGTGCTGCGCCTGCGCGCGCACCACCGGCTGGCCGTGCTCGAACTGGGCATGAATCATCCGGGCGAGACGGTCTACCTGGCGGGCATCGCCCAGTCGACCGTGGCCGTGATCACCAACGCCCAGCGCGAGCACCAGGAGTTCATGGTCAGCGTGGAGGCAGTGGCGCACGAGCATGCCAGCGCGATTGCGGCGCTGCCGGCTGACGGCGTGGCCGTCTTCCCGGTGGATGCCGAAAGCGGCGGCGCGCACGTGGCCATCTGGCGCCAGGCGGCCGGCACGCGTCGCGTGCTGGCGTTCGGCACCGATGCGTCCGCCGATGTGCGGGCCACGGTTTCGCTCGAGGATGGTGTGCAGGTATTGCATGTGGACGCGGAGGATAAAACGTTCGACTTGCGCCTGCCACTGCTGGGTGCACACAACGTGCGCAACGCGCTGGCCGCCACGGCCTGCGCACTGGCGGCGGGCGTGGACTTGGCAGCCATCCAGCGAGGCATTGCAGGATTTGCCGCCGTGAAGGGGCGCCTGCAGGTTAAGCACACGCCTGCCGGCGTGGTTGTGATCGACGACACCTACAACGCGAACCCGGATTCGGTGCGCGCCGCCATCGACGTGCTGGCCGGGTTTGCCGCGCCCCGCGTGCTGGTGCTCGGCGACATGGGCGAAGTGGGTGACCAGGGTCCGGCGTTCCATGCGGAGATCGGCGCTTATGCGCGCGAGCGTGGCATCGAAACGCTTTGGACGTTGGGCGAACTGGCGCCGCACGCGGTGCAGTCGTACGGCGCCGGTGCGCGCCATTTCGACAAGGCAGAGGCGCTGCTGGACGCGCTGCAGCAGGACAGGGAGGGTGTGGTGGCCGGTGCGGCCGCCGTGCTCGTGAAGGGATCGCGCTTCATGCGCATGGAACGGATGGTCGATGCGCTGGTCGCAACACCTTCCGCTCACTAATAGAAGACATACGATGTTATTGGCTCTGGCCCAGTGGCTGCAAAACGATTACAGCTTCCTGCGGGTCGTCAACTACCTGACTTTCCGCGCGGTGATGGCCAACCTCACCGCGCTTGTGATCGGCCTCGGTTTCGGGCCGTGGGTGATTCGTCGTCTCACAGAACTGAAGATTGGCCAGGCCGTGCGGTCGTTCGGCCCGCAGACGCACCTCGTGAAGGCGGGTACGCCGACGATGGGGGGCGTGCTGGTGCTGATCTCGATCGCCATCTCCACGTTGCTCTGGTGCGACTGGGGCAACCGCTTCATCTGGGTGGTGCTGCTGGTGACGATCGGTTATGGCGCCGTGGGTTGGGTAGATGACTATCGCAAGGTGGTCTATCGCGATCCGCGTGGCATGTCGAGCCGCGAGAAGTTCTTCTGGCAGACGCTGATCGGGCTTGTGGCGGCCGTCTACCTGGCGTTCTCGGTGTCCGAGGCCAGCAACGTGCGCGTCTGGAGCTTGTTCCTGGGCTGGATCGAAGGCGGCATGTTTGCCGACGTGCCGTACAAGACCAACCTGATCGTTCCGTTCTTCAAGGAAATCAGCTACCCGCTGGGCGTCACGGGTTTCATCATCCTGACCTACCTGGTCATCGTGGGATCGAGCAATGCCGTGAACCTGACCGATGGCCTCGACGGCCTGGTCATCATGCCGGTGGTGCTGGTGGGCGGTGGCCTGGGCGTGTTTGCGTACGTGATGGGCAGCTCGGTCTACAGCAAGTATCTGCTGTTCCCGCACATCCCTGGGGCTGGCGAGCTGCTGATCTTCTGCTCGGCCATGGCCGGCGCGGGGCTGGCGTTCCTCTGGTTCAACGCGCACCCGGCGCGGGTGTTCATGGGTGACGTTGGCGCGCTGGCGCTGGGCGGCGCGCTGGGCACCATCGCCGTGATCGTGCGCCAGGAAATCGTGTTGTTCGTGATGGGCGGGATCTTCGTGGTGGAAACGCTGTCGGTGATGCTGCAGGTCACGTGGTTCAAGTTCACGAAGAAGCGCTATGGCGAAGGCCGGCGCCTGTTCCGCATGGCGCCGCTGCACCACCATTTCGAACTGGGCGGCTGGAAGGAAACGCAGGTGACCGTGCGGTTCTGGATCATCACGATGTTGCTGGTGCTGATCGGGCTGTCGTCGCTGAAGCTGCGCTGAGCGCATTCGTCTCTCTATATAGATAAAGGCAGGAAATCGAAGTGTTTGGCGCGTTGCAAAAACCTCATGTGCTGGTACTGGGCCTCGGTGAATCGGGGCTGGCCATGGCACGCTGGTGCGGCCTGAACGGCTGCCGCGTGCGCGTGGCCGACACGCGCGAGGCGCCCGCCAACCTGGCCCTGCTGCAAACGGAACTCGCGTCGGCACAGTTCGCCGGTGGTCCGTTCGCCGAAGCGCTGCTCGACAACATCGGCCTCGTGGCAATCAGCCCGGGGCTGTCGCCGCTGGAGGCGGACACCCGAGCGCTGATCGAGGCCGCGCAGGCGCGTGGCATTCCGGTCTGGGGAGAGATCGAACTGTTCGCGCAGGCGCTCGGCTACCTCGAAGCCACGTCGGGTTACGCTCCGAAAGTGCTGGCGATCACCGGCACCAACGGCAAGACCACTACGACTGCATTGACTGGCCGGCTGGCCGAACGGGCGGGCAAGACCGTCGGCGTGGCCGGCAACATCAGCCCGTCGGCGCTGGACAAGCTCTCGGCATGCATTGCCAGCGCCACGTTGCCTGATGTCTGGGTGCTGGAACTGTCGAGCTTCCAGCTTGAGACCACATATTCCCTGGCGCCTCATGCGGCGACTGTGCTGAACCTCACACAGGATCACCTGGACTGGCACGGCTCGATGGAAGCCTATGTCGCATCCAAGGCGCGCATATTCGGCCCGGCCGACAAGGGTTGCGTGCAGGTGCTGAATCGCCAGGACAAGCTGACGATGGACATGGCCCGTGCCGGGGCGTCACTGGTGACGTTCGGCACCGACCTGCCCGAAGTGGCTGGCAGCTATGGCGTGCTGCGCGATGGCGGCATGCCGTGGCTGGCCGTGGCCGAGCCTGATCCCGAGGCGGAGAGCGAGCAGAAGCCGCGCCGCCGCAAGAAGGACGATGTGGCGGAAGTCGCCGTGCCGGTGCGTCACAAGCGCCTGATGCCGGCCGATGCACTGCACATCCGCGGCATGCACAACGCCACCAATGCCATGGCCGCGCTGGCCCTGTGCCGCGCAATCGACCTGCCGTTGAATGCCCTGCTGCATGGACTGCGCGAGTATCGCGGCGAGCCGCATCGCGTGGAATGGGTGGCGACGATCGACGAAGTCGAATATTTCGACGACAGCAAGGGAACGAACGTGGGTGCCACGGTGGCCGCGTTGAACGGGCTCGACAAGCGCGTGGTGCTGATCGCCGGCGGTGAAGGCAAGGGGCAGGATTTCTCGCCGCTGGCCGCGCCGGTGGCGCAGTACGCGCGTGCGGTGGTGCTGATCGGCAAGGATGCCGGTGCGATCCGCGAGGCACTGGGCACCGGAGCGGAGATCGTCGACGCCGCTTCGCTGGAAGAAGCCGTGGAGAAGTCGGCAGCGCTGGCGGAGTCAGGCGATGTCGTGCTGCTGTCACCGGCATGCGCCAGCCTCGACATGTTCCGCAATTACGTCCACCGCGCGCAGGTGTTCCGCGGCGCCGTGGAGGAACTGGCCTTGTCCCGGGGGATCATGCCATGAGCGAGTCGCAGGTCAAGCGCAGCGGATTCATCGGCGCCACCATCGGCAATGCCTGGGGTGGGCTGCGTGACGCGGTCTCGGGCGTCAAGCCGACCCGCTCGCGCATGATGGAGTACGACCAGCCCTTGCTGTGGGTGGCGATCGTGCTGCTGACGTTCGGCCTCGTGATGGTCTATTCGGCGTCGATTGCGCTGCCGGATTCGCCGCGCTACGCCAACTACCGCGAGGTGCATTTCCTGACGCGCCACGCGTTTGCGTTGTTTGTCGGCCTGTCGATGGGGCTCGTGGCATTCCAGATTCCGGTGAAGGTCTGGGACAAGTACGCCCCGAAGCTGTTCCTGATCGCGCTGGCACTGCTGGTGATCGTGCTGGTGCCGTTCGTCGGCAAGGGCGTGAATGGCGCGCGACGCTGGATTCCGCTCGGCGTGATGAACTTCCAGCCGTCCGAATTGATGAAGCTGGCCGTGGTGCTGTACGCCGCCAACTACACGGTGCGCAAGCAGGAGTGGATGCAAACCGTCGCCAAGGGCTTCCTGCCGATGGGCGTGGCCGTGGTGGTGGTGGGCATGTTGCTGCTGCTGGAGCCAGACATGGGCGCGTTCCTTGTGATCGCGGCCGTGGCCATGGGCATCCTGTTCCTGGGCGGTATCAACGGCAAGCTGTTCGCCGGGCTAGTGGGCGTGGCGGTGGGCGCGTTCGGCCTGCTGATCACGGCATCGCCATGGCGGCGCGAGCGGATTTTTGCCTACCTGAATCCGTGGGAAGAGAGTAATGCACTGGGCAAGGCATACCAGCTCACGCACTCCCTGATCGCCTTCGGACGCGGCGAATGGACGGGCGTGGGCCTGGGTGGCAGCATCGAGAAGCTGCACTACCTGCCCGAAGCGCATACCGACTTCATCCTGGCTGTGATCGGTGAGGAGTTCGGCTTCATCGGCGTGCTGGTGATGATTGTGCTGTTCTACTGGCTGGTGCGCCGCTGCTTCAACATCGGCCGCACCGCACTGCAACTCGACCGCACCTTCGCTGGGTTGGTAGCCAAGGGCATGGGCGTGTGGATCGGCTGGCAGACGTTCATCAACATGGGCGTGAACCTGGGCCTGCTGCCGACCAAGGGGCTGACGTTGCCGCTGGTGAGCTACGGCGGCTCGGGCATTTTGATGAACTGCGTGGCGTTGGCGATCGTACTGCGGATCGATTATGAAAATCGAGTGTTGATGCGCGGAGGGAAGGTATGACAGCGCGCACCCTTCTCGTCATGGCTGGCGGCACCGGAGGACACGTGTTCCCCGGGCTGGCGGTCGCGCATGCATTGCGTGACGAGGGCTGGCGCGTGGTCTGGCTGGGTAATCGCACGGGCATGGAAGCCACGCTGGTGCCGAAGCACGACATCCCGATGGAGTTTATCCAGTTCGGCGGACTGCGCGGCAAGGGCCTGGTGACCAAGTTCATGTTGCCGCTGAACCTGCTGCGCGCGTTCTGGCAGAGCATCGGCGCGCTGCGCCGGGTGAAGCCGGATGTGGTGCTCGGCATGGGTGGCTACATCACGTTCCCGGCGGGGATGATGGCGTCGCTGCTGGGCCGGCCGCTGGTGCTGCATGAGCAGAACTCGATTGCAGGGCTGACCAACAAGGTACTGGCGAAGGTGGCCGACCGCGTGCTGTGCGCGTTCCCGGATGCACTGCCGGACAGCGAGTGGACCGGCAACCCCGTGCGCGCGGAACTGGCGACGATCCCGGCGCCGGAGTCGCGCTACGACCATCGTACTGGGCCGCTGCGCATCCTCGTGGTGGGCGGCAGCTTGGGCGCGGCGGCGCTCAATGACGTCGTACCGAAGGCGCTGGCGTTGTTGCCCGAGGCCACCCGGCCCACGGTCAAGCATCAGGCCGGTGCGAAACAGATCGAGCAGTTGCGCGCGAACTACGCGGCAGCGGGCGTGGCCGGCGAGACCGTGCCATTCATCGACGACATGGCGGCGGCGTATGCCGATGCTGACCTGGTCATCTGCCGCGCTGGCGCGATGACGGTTTCGGAAGTAGCGGCTGCCGGAGTGGCCGCGCTGTTCGTACCGTTCCCGCACGCGGTGGACGACCATCAGACCACCAACGCGATGTTCCTGTCGAAGCAGGGCGCGGCGTTGCTGGTGCAACAGAACGAACTGGGCGCGGAAGGACTGGCGAAAACCATTGCCAGCCTGACGCGCGAGCAACTGAAGGACATGGCGCGCGCGGCGCGCAGCCTGGCCAAACCTGAGGCAACCCGGCGCGTAGCCGAGATCTGCCGGCAGGCGGCGGGCGAAAAGTGAAACGAATTCCATGAAGCATATCGTCAAGAACATCCACTTCGTAGGCATCGGTGGCGTCGGCATGAGCGGCATCGCGGAGGTCCTGCTGAACCTGGGCTACAAGGTCTCGGGCTCCGATGTGGGCAGCAATGCTGCCACGCGGCGCCTGGCCTCGCTCGGCGCACGCGTTTGCCACGGCCATGATGCCGCGAACGTCGAAGGCGCCAACGCCGTGGTGGTATCCACCGCGGTGGCCAATGAAAATCCCGAAGTCCTGGCCGCCCGCGCCAAGCGCATCCCGGTGGTGCCGCGCGCGGTGATGCTGGCCGAACTGATGCGCCTGAAGCAGGGCGTAGCCATCGCCGGCACGCACGGCAAGACGACCACGACCAGCCTCGTGGCCTCGGTGCTGGCCGAAGGCGGGCTGGACCCGACGTTCGTGATTGGCGGCCGGCTGAATTCGGCCGGCGCCAACGCGCGGCTGGGCACCGGTGATTTCATCGTGGCCGAGGCCGATGAGTCGGACGCGTCGTTCCTGAACCTGTTCCCTGTGATGGAAGTCATCACCAACATCGACGCCGACCACATGGACACCTACGGGCATGACTTTGCCCGGCTCAAGCAGGCGTTCGTGGAGTTCACGCAGCGACTGCCGTTCTACGGCATCGCGGTTGTGTGCGTCGATGATCCGAACGTGCGCGAGATCTTGCCCTTCGTGTCCAAGCCCGTGGTCCGCTACGGCTTTGCCGA
This sequence comes from Cupriavidus sp. SW-Y-13, assembly GCF_009793345.1. Lineage (NCBI taxonomy): Bacteria > Pseudomonadati > Pseudomonadota > Betaproteobacteria > Burkholderiales > Burkholderiaceae > Cupriavidus > Cupriavidus sp. SW-Y-13. Next base: position 3,080,916 of record NZ_WHLX01000001.1, on the reverse strand, counting down.
GGACGCCCAGATCCGTGCCATCAACGCGCGCGCCGTGGATGGCCAGATGCATTTCACGGTGCTGCGCCAGTTGAACGGCCACGCCGAGCCGCCGCTGGATATCGTGCTGAACCTGCCGGGCGACCACAACGTGCAGAACGCACTGGCCGCCATCGCCATCGCCACCGAACTGGAGGTGCCCGACGCCGCCATCGTCAAGGCGCTGCGCGAGTTCCATGGCGTGGGTCGCCGCTTCCAGCGATATGGTGAAGTGGCGACGCCCGACGGCGTCGGCACGTTCACGCTGGTGGACGACTACGGCCACCACCCGGTGGAAATGGCCGCCACGCTGGCCGCCGCACGCGGCGCGTTCCCGGGCCGCCGGCTGGTGCTGGCCTTCCAGCCGCACCGCTTTACCCGGACGCGCGACTGCTTCGAGGACTTCGTGAAGGTGCTCGGCACCGTGGATGCGCTGCTGCTGGCGGAAGTCTATGCCGCTGGCGAGGCACCAATCGTGGCCGCCGATGGCCGCGCCATGACCCGCGCGTTGCGCGTGGCAAACAAGGTGGAACCCGTTTTTGTGGAACAGATCGAGGATATGTCCCAGTCGATCCTGAATGCCGTGCGACCTGGCGATGTGGTCGTGACAATGGGTGCCGGCTCGATCGGCGCCGTACCGGGACAACTGGTGTCGCACCAGACGGGAGGCCAGCAATGAGCTTCGTGGCCCATCCCAACATCGATCCGAAATCGCTGGGCAAGGTTGGCGTGCTGCTGGGCGGCAAGTCCGCCGAGCGCGAGATCTCGCTGATGTCCGGCAACGGCGTGCTGGCCGCGCTGAAGTCCCGTGGCGTGGACGCGCACGCGTTCGATCCCGCCTTGCAGTCCGTGGCGGAGCTCGCTGCAGCCAAGTTCGACCGCGTCTTCATCGCCCTGCATGGCCGCTACGGCGAGGACGGCACGATGCAGGGCCTGCTCGAACAACTGGGCGTGCCCTACACCGGTAGCGGCGTGCTGGCCTCGGCGCTGGCGATGGACAAGCAGGCGACCAAGCGGCTGTGGATGACCCACGGCCTGGCGACGCCGCGCTTTGCGATGCTGGACGCGAACACAGATTTCGACGCCGTGGTGCGTGACCTGGGCCTGCCGCTGATCGTCAAGCCGGCACGCGAAGGTTCGTCGATCGGCCTGACCAAGGTGACCGCCGCCGACCAGATGCAGGCCGCGTTCCAGAAGGCCGCCGACCTGGATAACGACGTCATCGCCGAGTCCTTCATCGACGGCGCGGAGCTGACTTGCCCGGTCGTGGGCGAGGGCGCGAGCGCCGCGGCGCTGCCAGTTATCAAGATTGTTGCGCCTGAGTCGAACTACGACTATCAAAATAAGTACTTTACTGACGATACCCAATACCTGTGCCCCTCGACTTTGCCTGAAGCGCTGGAGAACGAAGTCCGCGCGCTGGCCGTCGAAGCATTCCGCGTACTGGGTTGCCGAGGCTGGGCCCGCGCGGACGTGATGTTGACGCGCGACGGCAAGCCGTACCTGCTCGAAATGAATACCTCGCCTGGCATGACCGGCCATTCGCTCGTGCCGATGGCGGCGCGCGCGCAGGGCATCAGCTACGAGGATTTCGTGATGCAGGTGCTGGCGATGGCCACGCTGGATCTGCATCCGAACGAGCATTGGAAGCCCGAGTAACCCTGAAACGACGACCCGAAGACCCGACCAACCATGTGGCATAACGCGCGCCTGCTCAACCTGATCGCCTCAGCGCTCTACGCGCTGGTGGCGCTCATGGCGCTTGGCGCGGGGTTGCTGTGGTTGGCGCAGCGGCCCGTGTTCGGCATCACGCATGTGGAGCTGACCTCGATGGAAGGTGGTCAGCTGCGACACGTGAACGCGCCGAGCGTGCGCGCCAACGCGCTGGGCAAGCTGACGGGCAATTTCTTCACGCTGGACCTGAACGCGGCCCGCCAGGCGTTCGAGTCGGTGCCCTGGGTGCGCCACGCCAGCGTACGGCGCGAATGGCCGAACGGGTTGGCGGTGCAGGTGGAAGAGCACGAGGCGCTGGGCACGTGGGGCAGCCCGGACAGCGGCCGGCTGATCAACACCTACGGCGAGGTGTTCGTGGCCAACACGGCCGAGGCCGAAGAGGATGCGCAACTGCTGGCGCTGGATGGCCCGCAGGACAGCGAGGAAGACGTAGTGGAAAAGCTGGAAATCATGCGCGAGTGGTTCCGGCCGATGAAGGCCGAGCCGCTGGCGGTGGCGCTGTCGGGCCGCTACGCGTGGCGCGCGAAGCTGTCCAACGGCATGGTGGTCGAACTCGGCCGCGAGCAGAACGATGAAGACCGCGCTGCCATGGAGGCGCGGGTGAAGCGCTTCGTGGCCTCGTGGCCGCAGTTGACGGAGCAGTGGGGCAAGCAGATCGAGTATGCCGACCTGCGCTACCCCAATGGTTTTGCGATCCGCGCGGCCAGCGTGCGCTTCCTGACCGATGCCCAGGCCGCCGCGGCAGCCAAGGCAGCGGCGAAGGCGGCGGCCACAGGCACGGCGGCGGCGCCCCAGGCGGCTTCGGCCGGTAATACCAATAACAATCCGACGCGACTCAAGAGCAAGAACGCGGAGAAAAGTCGATGAGCAAGGAATACAAGGACCTACTGGTCGGTCTCGACATCGGCACCTCGAAGGTGGCGGCCGTGGTGGCGGAACTGCGCCCCGACGGCAGCTACGAGGTCATCGGGATGGGTCAGTCCGAGTCCAAGGGTCTGAAGAAGGGGGTCGTGGTCAACATCGAAGCCACCGTGCAGTCGATCCAGCGCGCGCTGGAGGAGGCCGAGCTGATGGCCGACTGCAAGATTGCCGAGGTGTTCACCGGTATCGCCGGCAGCCATATCCGCAGCTTCAACTCCAGCGGCATGGTGGCGATCAAGGACAAGGAGGTCACGCAGACGGACGTGGCCCGCGTGATCGAAACCGCCAAGGCGGTCAATATCCCGACCGACCAGCAGATCCTGCACATCCTGACGCAGGAATTCATCATCGACGGCCAGGAAGATGTGCGCGAGCCTATCGGGATGAGCGGCATCCGCCTGGAAGTAAAGGTGCATATCGTGACCGGCGCGGTCAGCGCGGCGCAGAACATCGTCAAGTGCGTGCGCCGCTGCGGGCTGGAAGTGCATGACCTGATCCTGCAGCCGCTGGCGTCGAGCCTGGCCGTGCTGACAGAGGACGAGAAGGAACTGGGCGTGGTGCTGGTCGATATCGGCGGCGGCACGACCGACATCGCCATCTTCAGCGAAGGCGCGATCCGCCATACGGCGGTGATTCCCATCGCCGGTGACCAGATTACCAACGACATCGCGATGGCGCTGCGTACGCCGACGCCCGATGCCGAGGATATCAAGATGCAGTACGGCATTGCCAAGCAGGCGATTGCCGATCCTGAAGACATGATCGAAGTGCCTGGTGTTGGCGATCGCGGTACCCGCACGCTGAGCCGGCAGGCGCTGGCGGCGGTGATCGAGCCGCGCATCGAGGAACTCTATTCGCTGGTGCATCAGGTGGTGCGCGAGTCGGGCTACGAGGAACTGCTGTCGTCGGGCGTGGTGATCACCGGCGGCACGGCGATGATGCCGGGCATGGTCGAACTGGGCGAGGACATCTTCCTGAAGCCCGTGCGCGTGGGTGTGCCCGAGTATCGCGGCAACCTGCACGAGGTGGTGAAGAGCCCGCGTTATTCGACCGTGATGGGGCTACTGCAGGAAGGCTGCGTGCAGCGCATGCGCGGGCGCAAGGTGGCGGTGCAGAGCGGACAGGTCAAGCAGGTGTGGACACGCATGAAAGAATGGTTCGTCGGCAACTTCTGAAGCCGTCGCGTGTCAGGAAAGATTCAGTGCCGTGATCCCGGGTCGCGGCACGAAGAGCAGGTCAGACGTTTCACCGGCCATATTGGCCAGGCAGTTTTTGATGGTTTCTTGTTCAGGAGCCAAGGGTTGCGGCGGGGAGGCTGCAGCGTTTGGGGACTGATTTTTCTCGGAGGCAGTGATGGACTTTGACATGATCGAAACGGAGATTCAGGACGGCACCATCATCAAGGTGGTGGGCGTGGGCGGTGCGGGCGGCAACGCCGTGCAGCACATGATCAGCCGTGGTGTGCAGGGCGTGGAATTCATCTGCATGAACACGGATGCCCAGGCTCTGAAGCGCTCCAGCGCGTCGCGCGTGCTGCAACTCGGCAATACGGGGCTGGGCGCTGGCGCCAAGCCTGAGGTGGGCCGCAACTGCGCAGAGCAGGCGCGCGAGCAGATCGCCGATTCGCTGCGTGGCGCACACATGGTCTTCATCACTGCCGGCATGGGCGGCGGTACCGGTACCGGTGCCGCGCCGATCGTGGCACAGGTGGCCAAGGAAATGGGCATCCTGACCGTGGGCGTGGTCAGCAAGCCGTTCGACTTCGAAGGCGCCCGCCGCGCCAAGGTGGCCGAACATGGTTCGGGCGAGCTGGAATCGTCGGTGGATTCGCTGATCGTCGTGCTCAACGAAAAGCTCTTCGAAGTCATGGGCGACGACGCCGAGATGGACAAGTGCTTCCAGTGCGCCGATGACGTGCTGCACAACGCTGTGGCTGGCATCGCTGAAATCATCAATGTCGATGGTCTGGTGAACGTCGACTTTGAAGACGTGAAGACGGTGATGGGCGAACAAGGCAAGGCCATGATGGGCACGGCAACCGTGTCTGGCGTGGACCGCGCCCGCCTGGCTGCCGAGCAGGCTGTGGCCAGCCCGCTGCTGGAAGGCGTGGATCTGTCCGGCGCGCGTGGCGTGCTGGTCAACATCACGGCCAGCCGCTCGCTGAAGCTGTCGGAAACCAAGGAAGTCATGAACACGATCCGCAGCTATGCCGCGGAAGATGCGACCGTGATTTTCGGTACGGTGTACGACGACGCGATGGGCGACGCACTGCGCGTGACCGTGGTGGCAACGGGCCTGGGCCGTTCGGCCAAGAAGCAGCAGCCGATGACGCTGCTGAAGACCGGTACGGACAACATGCCGGTGCAGATGATGTCGGGCATGACCGCCGCCACGTCGCACGCGCACGCCGCGCCGGACTACAGCAACCTGGATACGCCCGCCGTGTGGCGCAGCTCGCGTGAGTCCGCATCGGCTCACGTGGCGGCACTGCAGGAAAAGGGTGTGGATACGTACGACATCCCGGCCTTCCTGCGCAAGCAGGCAGACTGAGTTGGGCTCCGGCAGGGCAGCGGTAACAGCCGTGCGCCTGGCAGGTGGTCCTTGGTCCTTTACGCGTCGCGCGAGCGCTCCCTATCCGCTCGGCGATTGCCTGGACTGACGCGATACCCGTCAGGGCGCCCGGCTGTGCCGCGCCCGCGCCCCATGTCGTCCATCGCATCCCGTTGCCGGGACAGGCGGGCCATCGGCCGCCTCCCCGGACTCATCTCCCGCCTCCGGCGGCGGGATGTACTCGTCCGCGCGGCGCGTCCAGAAGACGCGCCGCGCGGCGTTTCTATCGCATGTAATGCCTGCCGCACCTGACGTAAACCGTGCTTGGTCGCGGTGATGTCAGTCTCTATGATGCAGGCAGGGTTTTCACCAAGAGGCACAATTCCATGATCGCAGTTGGCCAGCGCGTCCCGGACGCAACGCTGTACGAATTCTTCGAAACGGAATCGGGTGGCTGCGCCCTCGGTCCCAACGCTTTCCAGGTGACCGAACTCGTCAAGGGCAAGAAGATCGTGGTGTTCGGCCTGCCCGGCGCGTTCACGCCGACCTGCTCGGCCAAGCATGTGCCGGGCTACGTTCAACTGATCGACGATCTGCGTGCCGCAGGCGTGGATGAGGTCTGGTGCCATTCGGTCAACGACGCTTTCGTGATGGGCGCGTGGGGCCGGGAGCAGCACGCCGGCGACAAGGTGCGCATGATGGCCGACGGCGCCGCCCAGTGGGCGAAGGCACTCGGCCTCGACCAGGACCTGAGCCAGCGTGGTCTGGGTGTCCGGGCGAAGCGCTACGCCATGGTCATCGACGACGGCGCGGTGACGCACCTGTTCGTCGAGGAACCTGGCGCATTCCAGGTCAGCAGCGCTGAAGCGGTGCTTGCAGCGTTGCGCGACTGATACGAAAGCTCCGTCATGAAGTGCCTTATTGGTCGCTTTACTTACATGTCTAACAGGCGGAAACAGTTTGGTGCAGCGCAGTACACCGGTTGGTGGTAGCATCGCCTTATTAGAATTTCCGCCCAATAGCTTTTAATAATAGTTGAGGCCGTCATGCTCAAACAGCGCACTATCAAATCCCTGGTGAAGACGGTTGGCATTGGTTTGCACTCGGGCCGCAAAGTGACGCTGACCTTGAGGCCTGCTCCCGCCGATGCCGGCATCGTTTTCACTCGCGTCGATCTTCCCGAAGCCGTGGAGATTCCCGTGGCGGCGTCCGCTATTGGCGATACTCGCCTGGCGTCGGTATTGCAGAAGGACGGCGCGCGCGTCTCGACGGTCGAGCATCTGATGTCGGCCTGCGCCGGCCTGGGTATCGACAATCTCTATGTGGATGTCGACGCCGAGGAAATCCCGATCATGGATGGCAGCGCCGCGTCCTTCGTATTCCTGCTGCAGTCGGCGGGTATTGAAGAGCAGCCCGCCGCCAAGCGTTTCATCCGTGTCAAGAAAGCCGTGGAAGTGCGTGAGGGCGACAAGCTCGCACGTCTGGAACCATTCTTCGGCTTCAAGCTGGCCTTCACCATCGACTTCCGCCATCCGGCCGTCGACAAGACTGGCCAGACTTTCACGATCGATTTCGCCGATACGAGTTACGTCCGTGAAATTGCCCGTGCACGCACGTTTGGATTCGCCCATGAGGTGGAAGCTTTGCGCGAAATGGGCCTGGCCCGTGGCGGCAGCCTGGACAACGCCATCGTGCTGGACGAGCACCGCATGCTCAATAACGAGGAACTGCGTTACGGCGACGAGTTCGTGCGCCACAAGATCCTCGATGCGATCGGTGACCTGTACGTGGTGGGCCATCCGCTGATCGGTTCGTACGTGGCACACAAGTCCGGCCACGGCCTGAACAACCAGCTCCTGCGCGCATTGCTGGCCGATCAGGAAGCCTACGAATTCGTGACGTTCGACAAGATCGAGGAAGCCCCAGTGGCCTTCCTGCCGCAGGCCCAGCCGGCATTTGCCTGACGGCCAGCCCGGTTAAATCGAAAAAAACCCCGCGTTCGCAAGAGCGCGGGGTTTTTTTCATGCCATTCCTTTTGCTCAGGCTTGCGCAGTCGCCGGCTTGGGACCTGCAATGGCCAGGACGATGCCGAGTGCGACACCGAGCAATGCCGCGAACAGGATCTGCGAATCCGGCGGCAGCAGGAAGGTCAGTCCATGAGCCGGGAGCCAGAAGAGCGGAATCGTCTTCTTGAACACGAATCCCCACTGCGTCTGCCAGTCCATCGCCTTCAGATGTTCTGCGACGGCGATGGGCCGGCACAGCGCGCGCAGCGATCCCTGATGACGGGCGATATGCATGTCCGTAACCTTGTGCGCGGTCATCATGACCGGCGAGAAGATCAGGTTCATCAGGGCGCTGATGGTGAGCGCGCCCGCCAGTTTCAGCATCGAGAATCCGCCGTTCATGGCGGCGACGACGCCATCCAGTCCCAAGTACTCGGCGCAATACGGCGAGCCGATGGCAAAGACCTTGAACGCGATGCTGATGAACAGGCCGAGAATCCCCCACACCACCATCTTCGGCAGAACACCAAAGCGTGCCAGCCGGTAGCCGCCGGTCCGGATGCGCTGCCCGATCACTTCCCCCAGTGTTGCCAGGACACCGAACTTGATGAATGCCATCACCATGCCGTGTTCGGCATTGAAGCCTTTGTAGGCGTCGAGCAATGCCGATGAGGCGACAAAGGGCAGCATGATCAGCCCAAGCAGGGCTAGCAGCGCCAGGTCCTGCATTTTCATGAGTGGCTCCCTGTGGTCATATGAAGGCCCGGACTACTTCAGGTAGGCTTCGGTGATGGCGCACCAATAGGCGGCGGCGGGAACCAGGCATTTGTCGTTGAAGTCGTAGCCCGGGTTGTGGACCATGCAGTAGCCCGGCTCGTCACCGGCGCCGATTAGCATGTAGCTGCCATTGGGATTGGCCTCGAGCATGAAGGCAAAGTCTTCGCTGCCCGGCAGTTGCGGCGCGTCGGTGTGCACCCGCTCTGCCCCGAACATGTCGCGCGCTACCCGGGCGGCAAAATCGGTGGCCTCGCTGCCATTGATCAGCACCGGACTGCCGTTGACGTGCATCACTTCGGCGGTAGCGCCGAAACTCTGCGCCTGCATCTGCGCCACTTCTCCGATACGCTTCAGCAGCACCGCGCGGACGGCGGGATTCAGGGAGCGCACACTAAGCTTCATCAGCGCCTTGCTGTTGATGATGTTCGGGGCCTCGCCGGATTGGATACTGCCGATGGTGATCACCGCAGCTTCGAACGGCGAGACACTGCGCGACACGATGGTTTGCAGCGCCGTGCCAATGTGGCAGGCGACGAGCGTGGCGTCGATGGCCTTTTCAGGAATGGCACCGTGCCCGCCCACGCCATGGATTTCGATGTGCAAGGTATCGGACGACGCCATGAATGCGCCTTCGCGGAAATAGAACTCGCACTCCTTGAATCCCGGCATGTTGTGCATGGCGAAAATGGCGTCGCAGGGAAATTCCCTGAACAAGCCATCGTCGACCATGACCTTCCCGCCGTAGAGCAGTTCTTCGGCCGGCTGGAAAATCAGGTGCAAGGTGCCGTCGAAATTTCTGGTTCTGGCGAGATACTCGGCGGCGCATAGAAGAATTGCCGTATGCCCGTCGTGCCCGCAGCCGTGGAATTTCCCTGGAACCGTGCTGCTCCACGCTTTTCCGCTGGTCTCGGCCATCGGCAGGGCGTCCATATCTGCGCGAATGCCGACCCGCTTTTTGCCGCTACCCACCTTCAACGTTCCGACCACGCCGGTCTTGGCCATGCCGCGAGAGACCTCGTAGCCCCAGCCTTTCAGCATTTCCGCTACCAGGTCGCCCGTTCTGGTTTCGGTAAAACCGACCTCCGGGAATTGATGGATCTGGCGCCGGATCTCGATGAAACGATCCGCGCTTTCGGTGATGGCTTGAAGAATGCCCTGATACATGATCGCTCTCCTGATTCCGGCAAAAAGTTAAGGGTTGGCCGGGAAAAGAATGCGGTGATCAGGGAGGCGCTTCCTTGTTCGTGGTCAACCGTCGCCGTTTCAGCGGTGGTCGTTCTGCGGGATAGCGAGATGCGTCAATTCCAGCCTGCTCCAAACGCAGGCGGCAGACTCAGCGGTGGCGTGCCAGCAACGCCTGCACGGCGTCCTTGAGTGGAGAATCCTCGAGATCGCGCGCCAGTGCATCCATGCTGCGCAGACCGAGTTCCGGCAGATTGGCGCCGCGCGGCTTGCGCTCGACCGGCCCAGTGTCCCAGTCGCCACGTCCGACTTCGGGTTGTACGCGTACCCGAATTGCGGTGACCTGGGAGCCACGTTGCTGCAGTCTCGAGAGTAGCGTCGGCACCACTTGGCGGACGCGGGCCGCAGCCGCGCCATGGGCTGCCAGCAGCAGGAGCGTGTGCTCCGCTTGCGGTCCCCGATTGTCGAACTTCACACCGGCCACGGCGATACCGGCCCGCATGCCGGGCGGGAGCAGCCCAAAAACCTCCGCCTCCAGCAGGGCCAGTTGCCGGGCGGTCTGCATCAGCGTGGAAACCGGCCCGGACTTGGCCAGCCAGTCTTGCAGGGGCTTGGCGGCAGGGGTCTGCAGGGCGTGGTGGGTGAACATGCGCATGCGCGCATTCTAGCGCGCAATACCCGGGGAGCACCTATCAGACCCGTGGACGGAACATTGAAGTCACCGCGTCAGTCCCAACCTGCTGGCGTAGTCCGGGACCGGGTTCCGAACTACGCCAGAGCCGTTGTAACTGTGCAGAATCTGCGCTGGCAATACGCCGGGTCAGGACATCGGCACATGATAAACTCGGCGTTTCGCGCCAATCTACTCATTCCTCGCGCTCGGTCGACCTGGTTCCTGCCGGTTGCTCGCGCAGGTGAAAGCACTCGATGATCACGGGCCTTCTCAAGAAAGTCTTCGGCAGCCGCAATGAGCGGCTGATCAAGCAATATCGCCGCACGGTGGCACAGATCAATGCGCTCGAACCGAAGTTCGAGTCGCTGTCGGACGACGAACTGCGTGGCATGACCGAGATCTTCCGGCAGCGCCATGCCGGTGGCGAGTCGCTGGAATCCCTGTTGCCCGAGGCCTTTGCCGTCTGCCGCGAAGCCAGCAAGCGCGTCATGAAGATGCGCCACTTCGACATGCAGATGATCGGCGGCATGGTCCTGAACGACAACAAGATCGCGGAAATGCGCACCGGCGAAGGCAAGACGCTGACCGCCACCCTGGCCGTGTACCTGAATGCGTTGACCGGCAAGGGCGTGCACGTCGTCACCGTGAACGACTACCTGGCCCAGCGCGATGCCGAGTGGATGGGACGCCTGTATAACTTCCTGGGCCTGTCGGTAGGGGTGAACCTGTCGCAGATGCCGCACGATCAGAAGCAGGTGGCGTACAACGCCGACATCACTTACGGCACCAACAACGAATTCGGCTTCGACTACCTGCGCGACAACATGGTCTATGACCCGTCGCAGCGGGTACAGCGGCCGCTGCACTACGCCATCGTCGACGAAGTGGACTCGATCCTGATCGACGAAGCGCGCACGCCGCTGATCATCTCGGGCCAGGCCGAGAACCAGACCGATCTCTACCAGCGCATGAATGGCATTCCCAAGCTGCTGGAGCGCCAGATCGGCGAGGAAAAGTCCGATGGCACGGGCGTGGAAAAACCGGGCGACTACTACGTGGACGAGAAGGGCCATCAGGTCTACCTGACCGAGGCTGGCCACGAAAAGGCGGAGCAGATCCTGGCTGCACAGGGCCTGATCGGCGAGGGCGAATCGCTCTACGCGCCACAGAACATCACGTTGATGCACCACCTGTACGCCGCCCTGCGCGCGCAGAGCCTGTTCCATCGTGACCAGCACTACGTGGTGCAGAACGATGAAGTCATCATCGTCGACGAGTTCACGGGCCGCCTGATGACGGGGCGCCGCTGGTCCGATGGCCTGCACCAGGCCGTGGAAGCCAAGGAAGGCGTGTCGATCCAGCAGGAAAACCAGACGCTGGCGACGATCACGTTCCAGAACTATTTCCGGATGTACGAGAAGCTGGCCGGCATGACCGGCACGGCCGACACCGAAGCTTACGAATTCCAGGAAATCTATGGCCTGGAAGTGGTCGTGATCCCGACCAACCGCCCGGCGCAGCGCCAGGATTTGCAGGACCAGATCTACAAGACATCGAAGGAACGCTACGACGCGGTGGTGCGCGATATCCGCGACTGCTTCGAGCGCGGCCAGCCGGTGCTGGTGGGCACGACGTCGATCGAAACGTCCGAGTATCTGTCAGACCTGCTGAACAAGGAAAAACTGCCTCACCAGGTGCTGAATGCCAAGCAGCACGAACGTGAGGCCGAGATCGTGGCGCAGGCGGGTCGTCCGAAGATGATTACGATTGCCACGAACATGGCCGGTCGGGGTACGGACATCGTGCTGGGCGGCAACGTCGAAAAGCAGTCCGGGTTCATCGAGGCCGATGCGAGCCTGTCGGACGCCGAGAAGGCGCAGAAGATCGCGCAGCTCAAGGACGAATGGCAATCGCTGCATGAACAGGTCAAGGCTGCTGGCGGCCTGCATATCGTGGGCACCGAGCGCCACGAGTCGCGCCGGATCGACAACCAGCTGCGTGGCCGAGCCGGTCGCCAGGGCGACCCGGGTTCCTCGCGCTTCTACCTGTCGCTGGACGACCAGCTACTGCGCATCTTCGCCGGTGACCGCGTCCGCGCGATCATGGAGCGCCTGAAGATGCCTGAAGGCGAGCCGATCGAAGCCGGTATCGTCACGCGCTCGATCGAATCGGCGCAGCGCAAGGTGGAAGGCCGCAACTTTGACATCCGCAAGCAACTGCTGCAGTACGACGACGTTGCCAACGACCAGCGCAAGGAAATCTACAAGCTGCGTAACGACGTGCTGGAGTCGCAGGACGTTGGCGACATGGTGGCCAACCTGCGCGAGAGCGTGCTCGTAGAACTGTTCCGCGACTACGTGCCGGCCGAGAGCATGGAAGAACAGTGGGATATCGCGGGCCTGGAGCAGCGTTTGCGCGAGGACTGGAACCTCGACGTCCCGCTGGCCAAGACCGTGGAAGCCGCGCAGAGCATCGAAGACGAGGAACTGCTGAACATCGTCCTGAAGATTGCCCGCGAAACGTATGACGCCAAGATTGCCCAGGTGGGACGCGAGTCGTTCGCCGGCTTCGAGCGTTCGGTCATGCTGCAGAGCATCGACACGCACTGGCGCGAGCATCTGGCCGCGCTGGACCACCTGCGCCAGGGTATTCACCTGCGCGGCTACGCTCAGAAGGATCCGAAGCAGGAGTACAAGCGCGAGTCGTTCGAACTGTTCGCCCGCCTGCTGGACGTCATCAAGAGCGAAGTCACGCGCGTGGTGTTCAACGTGCAGATCCAGTCGCCTGAGCAGCTGGAGCAGGCATCGGAGCAGATCGAAGAGGGCTTGTCGCACCTCGAGAACGTGCAGTACAAGCATGACGACTTCGCCGGCAGTGCCGACCCGGTCGAGCAGGCTTCGGCACGCAGCGGGACTGCCATGGCGGCTGCCGCGGCCATGGGGGGCGACGACGTGGCGCTCGCGGGCATGCCCAAGGTTGGCCGTAACGACCCGTGCCCGTGCGGCTCGGGCAAGAAGTTCAAGCAGTGCCACGGCAAGCTGAGCTGAAGCCAGCCGCCGCTGCAGGCGCCGACGCGAAGGAGACTTCGCGCCGCGCTTCGCGATAGAACAAGAACATGCCCGCTTGGACTCGCGTTCAAGCGGGCATGTTCGTCAGATAGACCGAGTAGTCGTAAAAGTCCGTAGAGGAACGCAAATGCCCGTGAACTTGCCACTGCCGCAGGCAGAAAACCTGAAATCCGTCGCTGGTGTCGAACTCGGCTGGGCCGAAGGTGGCATCCGCAAGGCCAACCGCAAGGACGTGCTGGTGGTGAAAGTTGCCGAGGGCAGCACCGTCGCCGGCGTGTTCACCCAAAACCGTTTCTGCGCAGCGCCGGTTCAGGTCTGCCGGGAGCACCTGACGGGCGGCGCGGGAATCCGCGCCCTGGTGGTGAACACGGGCAATGCCAACGCCGGCACGGGTGAGCCGGGACTGGCCGCCGCACGCGCCACGTGCGAGGCGTTGGCAAGGCAACTCGGCATCGCCGCCAGTCAGGTGCTGCCGTTCTCGACCGGCGTGATCCTTGAACAACTGCCGGTGGATCGCTTGACCGCCGCGCTACCGGCGGCCATCGCCAACGCGCGCGCAGACAACTGGCTGGCTGCTGCCGAGTCGATCATGACCACCGACACGCAGCCGAAGGCGGCTTCGCGGACGGTGGAGATCGACGGCAAGACCGTGACGATGTCGGGCATCAGCAAGGGCGCGGGCATGATCCGCCCGAACATGGCGACGATGCTGGGTTTTATCGCCATGGATGCCGCCGTATCGCAGCCTGTGCTCCAGAAGCTCGTGTCGCACGCCGCCGATCACTCGTTCAACAGCATCACGATTGACGGCGATACCTCGACCAATGATTCCTTCGTGCTGATCGCATCGGGCAAATCCGGCGCCACGGTGAACAGCGCCGAGGGTGTCGCTTTCGAAGCGTTGCGCGATGCCGTGACCTCGCTGGCGCAGGAACTCGCCCAGATGATCGTGCGCGATGGCGAAGGCGCCACGAAGCTGATGACGATTCGCGTGGAAGGCGGCAAGAACGTGGCGGAATGCCGCCAGATCGCCTATGCCGTGGCCCATTCCCCGCTGGTGAAGACGGCCTTCTACGCGTCGGACCCCAACCTGGGCCGCATCCTTGCCGCAGTGGGATACGCCGGCGTGGATGACCTCGACGTGGATCGCGTCAACCTGTGGCTGGACGACGTCTGGGTGGCCCGCGATGGCGGCCGCAATGCCGAGTATCGCGAGGAAGACGGCCAGCGCGTGATGAAGCAGGCCGAGATCACGGTGCGCATCGCACTGGGTCGTGGCAATGCGGAAGCGACTGTATGGACGTGCGATCTGTCGCACGACTACGTGTCGATCAACGCCGACTACCGTTCCTGAAATCCTAAAACTTCAAGTTTCAGCATCAGAGCCATCGCCCCCATGTCCGACCTCGCTACACGCCTCGACAGTTTTCTCGCCCGTCTTGAACAATGGTTGCCGCCGGAACTGACCGACGCGGACTGGAAGGAGGCGGTAGCGTTCCGGTGGCGCAAGCGGCAAAGCCTGTTTGGCAACATCGGCTATCTGCAGGCCATCCGCCAGTTGCCGCCGATTCATCTGACCGATCTAAAGAACATCGATCGTCAGAAGGATGCCATCGTGGCCAACACGCGCCAGTTCGTGAAGCATTTGCCGGCCAACAACGTGCTGCTGACCGGCGCGCGCGGGACTGGCAAGTCTTCGCTGATCAAGGCCTGCCTGAACGAATTCGTGCAGGATGGCCTGCGGCTGGTGGAAGTGGACAAGGACGATCTGGGCGACCTGGGCGATATCGTGGAGAAGCTGGCCACGCGGCCTGAATGCTTCGTCGTGTTCTGCGACGACTTGTCGTTCGAGGACGGCGAGTCGGGCTACAAGTCGCTGAAGTCGGCGCTTGACGGATCGGTGGCCGCGCAATCGGACAACGTGCTGATCTACGCCACGTCGAACCGTCGCCACCTGCTGCCCGAGTACATGAAAGACAACGAGACCTACCAGCACACGTCCGATGGAGAAATCCATCCGGGCGAGGTGGTGGAGGAAAAGATCTCGCTATCCGAGCGCTTCGGGCTGTGGCTGTCGTTCTATCCACCCAAGCAGGACGAATACCTGGCTATCGTCGGGCACTGGTTGTCGCACTTCGGCTGCAGTGCGGCCGATATCGAGGCGGCACGCGGCGATGCGCTGGTCTGGGCGCTCGAGCGCGGTTCTCGTTCGGGCCGGGTGGCGTGGCAGTTCGCGCGCGACTGGGGCGGCAAGCACGGCAAGCCGTTCGTCGCGGACAAGGAATAACCGAGCATGAGTGGTCAGGAGGAAACCGTGACGACGTCCGACGGGCAGACCCGCAAGGTCACCGAGGTGGCCGTCGGTGTGATGATCCAGCCGGACGGCCGCTTCCTGCTGGCCCAACGGCCTGCGGGCAAGCCGTACGAAGGCTACTGGGAATTCCCGGGTGGCAAGCTTGAACCGGGGGAAACCGTCGAGGCGGCGTTGGCGCGGGAACTACACGAGGAACTCGGTCTCGATATCCTGCGCAGCGAACACTGGCACACGCTGGAACATGACTACCCGCATGCCTATGTGCGGCTGTATTTCTGCAAGATCACCGACTGGCGCGGCGAGCCGGTGGGACGCGAGGGTCAGGCGTTCTCCTGGCAGTCAGTGCCCGTGGAAGTCGGGCCGCTACTGCCAGCGACGATCCCGGTGGTCGAATGGCTGGCGAAAGAGTCGCGCGGCTAATGTTGTGATGGAGACCCGGCTGATTGCCGGGTTTTCTTTTTTTGGCGTGTGTTTGCGCCCCTCTCCCGCTTGCGGGAGAGGGGCGGGGGTGAGGGCCAGCCGACAAGTCTCACACCCATCAACCAACAACCCAATAACAAACCTCAGGAGGCTCCATGCAACGTGTCGATCGTATCGATGACGCTGTCTCGCTGCCCGAACTGACTTTACGCGGCATCATCCTTGGTGCCTTGATCACGGTAGTCTTCACCGCGTCGAATATCTACCTGGGCCTCAAGGTGGGGCTGACGTTCTCGTCGGCCATTCCCGCCGCCGTGATCTCGATGGCCGTCCTGCGCCTGTTCCCGGGCGCGAACATCCTCGAAAACAACATGGTGCAGACGCAGGCATCTGCTGCGGGCACGCTGTCGTCGATCATTTTTATCCTGCCCGGACTGGTGATGCTTGGGCACTGGCAGGGCTTTCCGTTCTGGCAGACGCTCGCCATCTGCGCGGCGGGCGGCATGCTCGGGGTTATCTTCAGCATTCCGCTACGGCATGCAATGGTTGTGCAGAGCGACCTGCCGTATCCGGAAGGTGTGGCGGCGGCGGAAATCCTGCGCGTTGGCAGCGCGGGACAGGATGCCTCGGGCGCGAAGCAGGCTACGGGCCTGGCCGACCTGCTGGCGGGCGGTGTGGCGGCCGGTCTGTTCAGCTTCGCGGCGGGCGGATTGCGCGTGCTGGCCGAAGGTGCGAACGCCTGGTTTGCAGCGGGCGCGTCGGTGGTGCGGCTGTCGATGGGGTTCTCGCTGGCGTTGGTCGGGGCGGGCTATCTGGTTGGCATCGTCGGTGGCCTGGCGATGCTGCTGGGTCTGGTTCTGACCTGGGGCGTGGCGGTGCCGTGGCTGACGGCCATCACGCCGATGCCGGCGGGCGCCACGTTGCAGAGCTTTGGGACCTCGGTCTGGAGTTCGCAGGCCCGTTTCATAGGCGCCGGGACTATTGGCATCGCCGCCATCTGGACATTGGCTACGCTGTTCAAGCCGATGGTCGAAGGTGTGCGCGCGTCGATGGGTGCCATCCGCGGTCAAGGTGGTGCCGGGGAAGGCGGCGAGCTGCCTCGCACGCAGCGCGACATGCCGGTGATCTGGATCGGCCTGCTAATGGTCGTGCTGCTCGCGGTGCTGGCCGCCACGTTCGGACACTTCATGGCGCCGGCGCCGCTGGACCGCGCGGCAACATGGAAACTGGTGGGATGCGCGGTGTTGTTCGCGTTCGTGTTCGGCTTTCTGGTAGCGGCGGCGTGCGGCTATATGGCTGGCCTCGTCGGATCCTCCGCGAGTCCGATTTCAGGCATTGGCATCATCGCGGTGATCCTGGTGTCGCTGCTGATCCTCGGCCTTGGCACGCTCGACGGGCTGCTGGATACCCCGGAGGGCGGCAAGTTTGCGATTGCGCTGGCCATCTTCACCACGTCGGCCGTGGTAGCCGTAGCGTCGATCTCCAACGACAACCTGCAGGATCTGAAGACCGGATGGCTGGTCGGCGCCACGCCGTGGCGGCAGCAGGTGGCCCTGCTGATCGGCTGTGCAGTCGGCGCGGCGGTCATTCCTCCGGTGCTGGATCTGCTCTACCACGCCTATGGTTTCGCGGGCGCGTTGCCGCGTGCAGACATGGACCCCAACCATGCGCTGGCCGCCCCGCAGGCCACGCTGATGACGGCCATCGCCACCGGCATTTTCACGCACCAGTTGAACTGGACGATGATCCTGATTGGCATCGCGCTGGGCGTCGTGCTGATCGCCATCGACGAAATGCTGCGCCGTCGTGGCGGCGTGGCGCGGCTTCCCGTGTTGGCGGTAGGCATCGGCATCTACCTGCCCCCCACCATCAGTTCGGCACTGGTCGTCGGCGCCATATTGTCATGGGCCTTGCTGAGAGTGGAGCGCCGCCGCGCCGAGGCACGTGGCGACGATGTCAAGACGGTGCTCGATCATGCCGAGCGGCGCGGCACGCTGCTGGCATCGGGACTGATCGTGGGCGAGAGCCTGATCGGTGTGGCGCTGGCAGCGGTGATCGGGCTGTCAGGCAAGGAGGCGCCTCTGGCACTGGTCGGCGAGGGGTTTGCCGGTACTGCGCAGTGGCTGGGACTGGCAGCGTTCGTGCTGGTGTGCGTGGGGTTCTGGAGGAGGGTGCTGGCGGCGCGGTGATAGCTTAAAACCGCCGCTTGGTTTTCTCCCCTCTCCCGCAAGCGGGAGAGGGGAGAAAACCAGGGGATCAGCAAGAACTAGTCGTCCTTATCCTCAGGCAATTCCGGCGACGCATCGGCGGGCTTGCCTTCAATCACGTACTTCTCGGACGCCCAGGCGCCCAGGTCGATTTGCTTGCAGCGTTCGGAGCAGAACGGGCGAAACTTGTTCTCGGGTGCCCAGACCACGTCCTTGGCACAGGTGGGGCATTTGACGACGGCAGGCATGGGACTTCAGAAATTGCAGAGTTTGAGCAGGAAGGGGATATCGGCGTCCACCGAGCGCGGGCGCATGTCGCCGTCCTGCTGCGTGAAGCGGACCCAGAGCATGTACTTGTTGGCGCTCATCTCGGGGATGAAGGCCAGCAGTGACTCGTCCAGGTACACCTGCATCAATTGATAGCTGCGCCCCGAAAGCATTTGCTGATAGCTGCCGCCGGTGGCGATCACCTTGCCGCTTTGCCCCGATTCGCGCAGCAGGCGCAGCACCATGGTGGCGCCCATGCGCAGCGAGGCCAGTGGGCGCGCCCACTTCAGGATGTCGGCACGGCGGTCTTCGGAAGGCCGGTGCTGCCACGCGTAGTAGGCCGGAAGGTCAAACTCGCAGGTGCCGCCCGGAATGATCGCGCGACTGCGGATACTGGTCAGCCACTCGTTGTCGGTCAGTAGCTGGCCCGCCTTGCCGACGGTCTGGTTCAGCGCGGCGATGCCCTGTTCGATTTCGGTAATGACGGAAACCAGCGCGTCCTGATCGATCTGTGGATTGGCACGCAGCGGCGCAAGCGCCTGACGCTGACGCTCCAGCTCCTTGATCAGATCGGTCTTGAGGTCGGCTCGGCCCGCCACATCGATGATCTCGAAGATCGTGGTGATGGCAACGTGATGCTGCAGCGGATGTTCCTGCCCGAGGAAATAATCCAGCCGATCGAACAGGTCCTCCAGGCGCAGGAGTGTCCTGATGCGTTCGTTGAAAGGATATTCGTACAGGATCAAGTCGGTATCCGTGCTACGCGCCGATTGGCCATTCGGGCGGTTCGTTTCAGTCGGGGGGCGTTACGTGCTGCCCGTTGCCGGCTGTGGCCTGACCCGTGATCGGCAATTGTGCCGAAAGTCGTCACGCAGCACACATTTGCCAGCATGTTTCAGCGCATTCTATGCGAGTCACGGCGCGAGGACAAACTGAATCGGCCTCGAATTTCGCTCAAGCGGCGTACGCGGGACGTGCGAGCGTGCAATCGTGCGGCAATCGAGCCAATTATGCGGAGGCGGGGGCAGACGACGACAGCGAGCGATATAGCGCATCGAGTCTTTCCACCTGGGGTGCCAGCGCTTCCGGTGGACCATCGTTGTCGATCACGTCGTCGGCTACCGCCAGTCGAGCGGTCCGCGTGGCTTGCCGGTTCATGATGGCCAGCACCTGCTCGCGCGAGAAGCCGTTGCGCGCCATGACACGGGCTTCCTGGGTGGATTCCTGGCAATCCACTACCAGCACACGGCCCACGCGGGCGCGCCACGTGCCTGACTCCACCAGCAGCGGCACGACGTAAATCAGGTAGGGGTGTTGTCCGCCCGCGCGGATTGCGGCGGCGCGCGATTCTGTCAGTTGGCGGATCAGCGGATGGGTGATGGCTTCAAGCCGGGCCTTGGCCGAAGGGTCGGAAAACACCAGCGCGCGCATGGCATCGCGGTCCATCGCGCCATCGCTTCGCAGGCAGCGCGGCCCAAAGGCTTCGACGAGCGGGGCGATGGCCAGGCCGCCGGGGGCGGTGATTTCGTGGGCGAGCAGGTCGGTATCGATCAGTGCGGCACCGCGTGCGGCGAACATGTCCGCGACGCGTGTCTTGCCGGAGCCGATACCGCCGGTGAGGCCAATTTCCAGCATGGGGGCAACAGTCGTTCCAGTGGCGATGCCGCTAACGATACCAGCTTTGAAACTACAGCCCGGGCAGCACCAGCGGCCGGATGCTCTCGCCGAAGAACAGGTAGACCACGCCCGCGCCGACGATATACGGTCCGTACGGGAACTGTGTGTCCTTGCCCTTGCGTTGCAGGAGCAGCAGCGCGCCGCCGAGCACGGCTCCCACGATTGACGACAGCAGAATCAGCGGCGGCAGTGACTGCCAGCCGAACCACGCGCCCAGCGCCCCCATCAGCTTGAAGTCGCCATATCCCATGCCATCGTGCCCGCGTACCAGCCGGTAGACCGTGTTGACGGTCCATAGCACCAGATAGCCCGCGGCCGCGCCGATGACGGCATCGGCCAGCGGTGCGAACCAGCCCTGCAGATTCAGCAACAGTCCGAGCCACAGCAGTGGCAGTGTGATCTGGTCGGGCAGCAACTGGGTATCGGCATCGATCATGAACAGCGCCACCAGCGACCAGAGCATGGCAATGGCAGCCACCGCCTGCACCGTCGGCCCGAAATGCCACATCGCCAGCGCGCTGAGTGCGGCTGTCACGGCCTCGACGAGCGGATATCGGATGCTGATCGGCGTCTTGCAGGATGCGCAGCGCCCGCGCAGGAACAGATAGCTGACGACGGGAATGTTCTCCCACGCCGCAATCGGGTGATGGCAGTGGGGGCAGGCCGAGCGCGGCACCATGAGGTTGTAGCGCTCCGGGTGCGGGAGCGGCTCGCCCCGGAGTTCGGCAATGTAGTTGGCTTCTTCGTGATCCATCATCTTCGGCAAGCGATGGATCACGACATTCAGGAAGCTGCCGACCAGCAGGCCGAGCAGCCCGGCCACGACAATCAGGAACGCTGGCGGGAGTGCCGCCAGCATGTCCAGCGGGACCAACGGAATGGCGCCGCTGGCGCCCGGTACGGCTTGCATCGGTGACACCATCCTTCGTTAGACCACTTGGCCGAGCTTGAAGATAGGCAGGTACATGGCCACCACCATGCCGCCGATCAGCACGCCGAGGATCACGATGATCAGCGGTTCGATCAGGCTGGAAATAGCGGCAACGGCGTCGTCCACCTCGCGCTCGTAGAACTCCGCCACTTTCAGCAGCATGTTGTCCAGTGCGCCGGATTCCTCGCCGATCTGCGTCATCTGCAGCACCATGTTGTCGAATACATGCGTGGCCTGCATCGCATTCGTCAGGCTTGTACCGATCCGCACCGACTGCTCGATCTCGCGCGTCGCATCATAGTAAAGCCAGTTGCCGGCCGCACCGGCTACTGACTCCATCGATTCCACGAGCGGCGTACCGGCTGCAAACATGGTGGCGAGCGTACGTGTCCAGCGCGCGATCACCGCCTTGCGGAACAGGCTGCCGAAGATCGGCATTTTCAGCAGTGCCTTGTCATGCCAGCGCTGCACCTTCTCCGACTTCTTGCGAGCGTGGAAGTATCCGATGATCGATCCGATCGGGATGCCGATCACCGCATACCAGTAGGTGACAAAGAAGTCCGACATGTTGATCACGACCTGCGTCGGCGCAGGCAGTGCCGCGCCGAAGCTAGAGAACACGCCCTTGAAGGCCGGGATCACGAAGATCATCAGCACCACCGTCACCGCGAAGGCCACGCTCAGCACGGCGATCGGATAGATCATCGCGGACTTGATCTGGCTCTTCAGCGCGATGCTCTTCTCCATGTACAGCGACAACCGCTCGAGCAGCGCGTCGAGGATACCGCCTTGCTCGCCGGCGTCGATGAGATTGCAGTAGAGCGTGTCGAAGTACTTCGGCTGGCGCCGGAACGCCGTGGCCATGCTGCTACCCGCCTCGATGTCGAAGCGGATGTCGTTCAGCAGTTGCGTGAAGTTCGGGTTGGAGTGGCCGCGCGCGATGATGTCGATCGATTGCAGCAGCGGAATGCCCGCCTTGAGCATCGTCGAAAGCTGGCGCGTGAAGTACGCGATGTCCTTCTCTGTGATTTTCTTGCCGCGCGCCGCCTTGCGCTTCTTCATCTTGACGACGGTCAGCCCCTGCTTGCGCAAGGTGGCCGAAACCTCGGCCTGATTCTCGGCCCGCTGCTCGCCCTTGAAGGACTTGCCCTTCCGGTCCTTGGCTTCCCATTCGAAGATGTACTGCGTGGGCGCTTTCCGCCCTCTGGCCCGCGACGGTGCTGCCGTCCGGGCGCTCGCCGCTGGTGCGCGCGTCGCCATGTTGTTTGACCCCCGACTGAATTGCTATGGAACTGCTTTTGTTTTTAGGGCATCCGCATCGTCGCGCGGATGCCGTTTGCGCAGCCTACCCCTCCTGGAGCCGCCCCGGCTGCGCGCCCGGCGGCTTCCTTTTCTGCTGCGCTTCTGCTGCTAACTGTTCGTCGTCGCCAGCACTTCTTCCAGCGACGTCACCCCTTGCTTGACCTTCAGCAGCCCCGAGTCGCGCAGCGACAGCACGCCTTCGCGCCGGGCCTGTTCCGCAATCTGCAGTGCCGTGCCGTGCGACAGGATGATCTGCTGCATGGCTTCCGAAATCGGCATGACCTGGTAGATACCGCATCGACCCTTGTAGCCGCTGCCGTTGCAGCGCTCGCATCCCACCGGGTGATAAGGCGTCCAGGAACCATCGATATCGGCCTCGGCAAATCCTGCGTCGATCAGCACCTGCGGCGCAAGGGCGCCTGCCTTCTTGCACGTACACAGCCGGCGCGCCAGACGCTGCGCGGTAATCATGAGTACCGACGACGCGATGTTGAATGGTGCCACGCCCATGTTCATCAGGCGTGTCAGCGTCGTGGGGGCGTCGTTCGTGTGCAACGTGGACAGCACAAGGTGGCCCGTCTGGGCGGCCTTGATCGAGATATCGGCCGTTTCCAGGTCCCGGATTTCGCCGACCATGATGATGTCCGGATCCTGCCGCAGGAACGACTTCAGCGCCGCCGCAAAGGTCAGGCCCGCCTTGTCGTTGACGTTGACCTGGTTGATGCCGGGCAGCTGGATTTCTGCAGGGTCTTCGGCCGTGGAGATGTTGATGTCGCCCTGATTCAACATGTTCAGGAACGTATAGAGCGACACGGTCTTGCCGCTACCCGTCGGGCCGGTCACAAGGACCATGCCATACGGGCGCTTGATGACCTCCATCAGCAGCGCCTTCTGCTGCGGCTCGTAGCCAAGCTGGTCGATGTCTAGCTTGTCGGTCGAGGAGTCGAGAATCCGCATCACGATCTTCTCGCCGAACAGCGTCGGCAGCGTCGAGACGCGGAAATCGATGGCCTTGTCGGTCGTTTCCTTGCCTTCCTTGTCCTTGGGCACCGAGATCAGCAGCTTCATGCGGCCGTCCTGCGGCACGCGCTTCTCGGAGATATCCAGGCGCGACAGCACCTTGATGCGCGTGGCGATCTTGTCGCGGATATCGAGCGGCGGACGCGCAACCTCCTGCAGCACGCCGTCCACACGGTAGCGGATGCGGTAGAAGAACTCGAACGGTTCGAAGTGGAGGTCGGAGGCGCCGCGGTTGAACGCTTCGGTCAACAGCTTCTGGAGGAACCGGACCACCGGCGCATCGTCGATCTCGTTGCCGGGCCCCTTGCGCGCGGCAGCCGCCGCCGAGGGGTCATACTCGATCATCTTCGTCGCGGTGGGCGTGACCGGCGAGATATTCTTGAGCGTGCCCAGCGCTTCCCCGGCCGCGCGCACATGCTTCATCAGTTTGTCGTGCTCGACGACCACGGTTTCCACGGGGAGGTTGAACTTCTGCTGGATCGCTTCCACACCCGCCTGGTTGGCCGGATCGGACATCGCCACGATCAGCCGGTTCTCGCGCCGCGCCAGCGGCAGCAGCCGATGCGCGTGGAATTCGCGGTTGCCGGCCAGTGCAGGCGGCACGCGGCTGAGGTTGTATTGCGCGAGATCGAGCAGCGGCAAGCGGTACTTGTCGGCGGCAAAGATCGCGATATCGTGCGCGGACATCGTGCCGCTGCCGATGATCTCGTCGATCAATTGCGACTTCTTCTCCCGGGCCGATTGCTCCAGCTGCGCGAGCAGCGCTGGTGCGATCCGCCGGCTCTGGGCTAGTGCTAAGCCTAGTGTCATGGCGAAAACTGTGCGTGATGCGCAGGTCAGCCTGAAGGAGCCAGGCGCGCGCTTGTTAACGGCGGTGGGAGCGGGGGCGAAGTCCCGGACCGAGGCAGTTTGCCGTCGGGGTCACTTTTTGTAAAGCCGGCGCGCGCGCCCGTTGGCGTTTGCGCGACACGGCTGCAACCCTACTTGCGCGGGGGGAAGAAAAGGGGGGAGAAACGAGGGGCGCAGGAGCGCGAAGGGAAAACAAAAAGCCGCACATTGCTGTGCGGCTTTTTGTGAATACTGCGTTTGATGCTGCGCGAGGATATCGTTGCCAATCGTCGCGATCATCGAAATCTGGTCGGGGTGAGAGGATTCGAACCTCCGGCCTCTACGTCCCGAACGTAGCGCTCTACCAGGCTAAGCTACACCCCGATTTTTATTGCTTCCTTTGGCTGTCGAAAACCTTGCGCCGTCAGCAGCAAAGAACAAAAGTTTAGCAGCGTTTCCGGAGGATGGGAAGGCCCTTTCTCAAGAAATTCGGCAGGGCGCCGTGCGTCGTCCGGCCCGTCTCTGTCAGCTCTGGCGTTGCAGCGAGAAGGCGCAGAGTTCGATCAGGGTGTCCTTGAGCGGCGAGTCGGGGAACTGCTTCGCGGCGGCTGCGGCGGCCTCGGCCTCGCGCTGGGCGGCGGCAAAGGTGATGTCGAGCGCGCCGCTGGCATGGATGGCCGCGAACACGGCGTCGAAATGCTCTGTGCCGCCCTGGACGATGGCCTCGCGTGCCAGTTCGCGTTGTTCTGCCGTGCCGTGCTCCAGCAGGTGCAGCAGCGGCAGGGTAGGCTTGCCTTCACGCAGATCGTCGCCGGCGTTCTTGCCCATCTGTTCGGCGCTTGCCGTGTAGTCGAGCATGTCGTCGATCAACTGGAAAGCCGTGCCGATGCGGCGGCCGTACTCGGCGGCGGCCTCTTCCATTGCGGCGTCGGCACCGGCCAGCACGGCACCCAGTTGGGCCGAGGCTTCGAACAGTTTGGCCGTCTTGTAGCGGATCACCTGCAGGTAGCGCTCCACGGTGACGTCCGGGTCGTGCATGTTCAGCAGCTGCAGCACCTCGCCCTCGGCAATCACGTTGGTGGCGTTGGAGAGAATCTCCATGATGCGCATGCTGCCGGCGTCCACCATCATCTGGAAGGCGCGGGAGTAGAGGAAGTCGCCAACCAGTACGCTGGCGGCGTTGCCGAACACGGCATTGGCTGTCTGGCGGCCCCGACGCAGTTCGGACTCGTCCACCACATCGTCGTGGAGTAGCGTGGCGGTGTGGATGAACTCCACCACGGCGGCCAGTTCGTGATGGCGATGACCTTCATAGCCAAATGCCCGCGCGGAAAGCAGCAGGATCACCGGACGCAGGCGCTTGCCGCCCGCACTGATGATGTATTCGCCGATCTGTTCGACCAGCGGAACCTCCGACGACAGGCGTCGGCGGATAACGGCGTCAACGGCGCGCATGTCGGCAGCGACCGGGGCAAGCAAGGCAGTGGCGGAAGACTGGGACAAGATCAGATCACCGATTCGCGAAACCGGGGGATTATATGCGATGCGCGTTGGTGTATGACGGTTCCCTTCCGGCGACCGAGTGGTTCCTCGGGCGGGTTAGTCATGATGTGGGGCGGGGTACCGTGCATCTATAATGCCGCGCATGGACAAGCCTCGATCGACTCGACCGCAGGTCCGTCGCACCGCCTGGTGGGTGGCGTTCGCTGCCCTGGCCGGGTTTCTGCTGGCCGACCTGACCTGATCCGCGCAACCTCGGTGTGCGCCTCCCGCCGCAGCCTGTGCTCCGGCTGGCTATCTCGTTGTTTTCTTTGCCTTTTCTGTAAACAGCGCTATAATCCCCGGTTCCTTCGGTCGCGTCTACGTGCGCGCACCGTTTGCGGCGCACGAAACGGCGCCGGCTCGGGCGGCTTCGGCCGTCGGGGCAGCATTCCTCGTTTCATTCATACATGAGAGGTTCGACAATGTACGCGGTCGTAAAAACCGGCGGCAAGCAATACAAGGTTGCTGCTGGCGAAAAACTTAAAGTAGAACAGATACCGGCTGACATTGGCGCAGAAATCACGCTGGACCAGGTGCTCGCAGTGGGCGCTGGCGACCAAATCAAATTTGGTACGCCGCTGGTGAGCGGGGCTTCCGTCAAGGCTACCGTTATCGCCCAAGGTCGTCACGACAAGGTGAAGATCTTCAAGATGCGCCGTCGCAAGCACTACCAGAAGCGTCAGGGCCATCGTCAGAATTACACCGAACTGCGCATCGAAGCCATCGTGGCCTGAGCCTCGGCTCGGACACAGGCAACATCGCAATAGGTCAACTGGAGTTAAGACATGGCACAGAAAAAAGGCGGCGGTTCCACGCGGAACGGCCGTGATTCGGAATCGAAGCGTCTGGGCGTGAAGGTGTTCGGTGGTCAGGCTATCAACGCCGGCGGCATCATCGTTCGTCAACGCGGCACGCGTGTTCACGCTGGCGATAACGTGGGCGTGGGCAAGGACCACACCCTGTTCGCGCTGGTGGACGGCCACGTGCAGTTCGCCGTCAAGGGCGCTGCCAAGAAGCAGCAAGTCAGCGTCGTCCCGGCGGCCTGATAACAGCCTTTGCAGCACGAAAGGCCCCGCATCGCATGCGGGGCTTTTTTTGTTTTGAGAACGCTACCCAAACGATTCTGGCGTTGGGGCACGGCCTTGCCGTAACATTTACTGTCTGCGGCCACGTCTGGTCCAGAACGCCTCGCTCCGTTTTGGCAGCGTTTTCGGTCGGCAACTTGCTTGCCGGAACCTCCTCGGAAAGAAAACTAATATGAAGTTCATCGACGAAGCTCGTATCGAAGCGATCGCCGGCAATGGCGGCAACGGAAGTGCTTCGATGCGTCGCGAAAAATTCGTGCCGTTCGGCGGCCCCGATGGTGGTGACGGTGGGCGGGGCGGCAGCGTATTCGCGCAGGCCGACCGCAATATCAATACGCTGATCGATTTCCGCTACGCCAAGAAGCACGTGGCGAAGAACGGCGAGAACGGCCGTGGGGCAGACTGCTACGGCGCGGCTGGCGAAGACATCACGCTGCGCATGCCCGTGGGCACGCAAATCATCGACATGGATACCGACCAGGTCCTGGCCGACCTGACCGAGCATGGTCAGTTGGTGTGCCTGGCCGAAGGCGGCATCGGCGGCTGGGGCAACCTGCACTTCAAGTCGAGTACCAACCGCGCGCCGCGCCAGCAGGTGGACGGCAAGCCCGGCGAACGCCGCATGCTGAAGCTCGAGCTGAAGGTGCTGGCGGACGTGGGCCTGCTGGGCATGCCCAACGCGGGCAAATCGACCCTGATCTCGCATATCTCGAATGCCCGCCCGAAGGTGGCCGACTACCCGTTCACCACGCTCCACCCGAACCTGGGCGTGGTCCGCGTGGATCATGAGCAGTCATTTGTCGTGGCCGATATTCCTGGCCTGATCGAGGGCGCCGCCGAGGGTGCCGGGCTGGGTCACCAGTTCCTGCGCCACCTGCAGCGCACTGGCCTGCTGCTCCATATCGTGGACCTCGCCCCGTTCGACGAAGCGGTGGACCCGGTGGCGGAGGCCAAGGCCATCGTCAACGAGCTGAAGAAGTACGACGAATCGCTGTACGAGAAGCCGCGCTGGCTCGTGCTGAACAAGCTGGACGTGGTGCCCGAAGAGGAACGCGCAGCCCGCATCAAGGACTTCATCAAGCGCTACAAGTGGAAGGGTCCGGTGTTCCATATCTCGGCGCTGACCGGCGAGGGCTGCCGCGAACTGATCTACGCGATCAAGGATCACCTGGTCGCGTTGAAGGCCGAAGAGGCCGCAGCGCTGGCCGAGCCCGATATCCGACTGGACGACCGTTTGCACAACGTCGAGCGGGACGGATCCGAAGGCTGAACCGGCACCCGCCAATCATCATAAGCACCACCGGAGACAGGACCCCGCCATGCAATCGGTCATCGCCCAGGCAAAACGCATCGTCGTCAAAGTAGGTTCGAGCCTGGTTACCAACGACGGCAAAGGGCTGGATCACGATGCCATCGCACGCTGGGCGGCGCAGATTGCCAAGTTGCGCGGCACGGGCAAGGAAGTGGTGCTGGTCAGTTCGGGCGCCATCGCCGAAGGGATGCAACGGCTGGGCTGGTCGCGGCGTCCCAAGGAAATTCACGAACTGCAGGCTGCCGCCGCCGTGGGCCAGATGGGCCTGGCGCAGGTCTACGAAAGCCAGTTTGGGCGCTATGGCATCCGTACCGCGCAGGTATTGCTGACCCATGCCGATCTGGCGGATCGCGAGCGCTACCTGAATGCACGCTCCACGCTGCTGACGCTGCTGGGGCTTGGCGTGGTGCCGATCATCAACGAGAACGACACCGTGGTTACCGACGAAATCAAGTTCGGCGACAACGATACGCTCGGCGCACTGGTCACCAACCTGATCGAAGGCGATGCGCTGGTGATCCTCACCGATCAGCGCGGCCTCTACACCGCCGATCCACGCAAGGACCCGGCCGCCCAGTTCGTCGACGAGGCGCTGGCGGGCACGCCGGAACTGGAGGCGATGGCCGGCGGCGCGGGTTCGTCGATCGGTCGGGGTGGCATGCTGACCAAGATCCTTGCTGCCAAGCGTGCGGCCAAGTCGGGCGCGCACACAACGATTGCCTCGGGCCGCGAGCAGGATGTTCTCGGACGTCTGGCGACGGGCGAGGCGATCGGTACGCAGTTGCTGGCACCGACGGGTCGGCTGACCGCTCGCAAGCAATGGATGGCCGATCACCTGCAGTTGCGCGGTCGTGTGCTGATCGACGCCGGTGCGGTGGAGAAGCTGACCGGAGGCGGCAAGTCGCTGCTGCCGATCGGGGTGACCGAGGTGCAGGGCGAGTTCGCGCGCGGCGAGGTCATCGCGTGCGTGGATACGGAAGGTCGCGAGGTCGCGCGCGGCATCACGAACTATTCCAGCGCCGAGGCGCGATTGATCGCACGCAAGCCATCGTCAGAAATTGAATCGGTGCTGGGGCACCTGAACGAGCCCGAACTGATTCATCGCGACAACCTCGTTCTGGTTTGAGATTGACCCGGTAGCGAATCAGCAGCACGCAACCAAGGGATACAAAACAAAACGGCGAGCCAACTGGGCTCGCCGTTTTGTTTTGGCGCAAATCGACGTCAGCTCACGGTCCGGTCCGGCGCGGTGCATATGCCTTCAGGTCGCGGATCAGGCGATCTGGCTTGCCTGCCACGGTGCGCCCATCGCAGAAGTAGTCCCGCGCCAGCGTTGCCGCATAGGCGTTGCGTGCACGGGTCTGCATGCGAATCCACAAGTCGCGTTCCTCGCCCATGTTCGGCACCCAGGCGGGGGCGTCCTTGGGCAGCGTGGCGTAGATGCGACGCTCGAAGGCATCGCAACGCAAGCCTTCGTAGCTGACGTTGCGGCCGCCGCCCGTGCTGGTGATGACCACGGTGTAGCGCACCACGTTGTCATCGCCCACGGAGATGGACTTCTGATCCACGGCGAATCGGAAATTGTCCGACGAGTCGTTGACCGAGAAGGGAATCAGGTCGGCATCCTGGGGCAACGCGGGCAGCGTGGTCTGCTGTTCCTTGAACGGCTTGTCCTCGAACGGATTGACGAAGCCGCTGCTGCTGGCCTTTTCCTCTTCCTCGGGCATGCCCTTGCCGGTGGTCTTGCAACCCGCCAGCACCAGGCAGGCGGTCATGCACAACAGGCCGGCACGAAGGCCCCGGCCGCTGAAACTATTCATCTGAACTCCGTGAGGTGGTTGCCGGACTGGCCGGCGCAACAGATGCGGTCGCCGGCACTTCAGCAGCTTGCGCTGTCGCGTGGATGGTAACCGATGGGGTGTCCGCTGCCGGTTCGACATTGGATTCGTCCGCCACCTGATGCACCGGACGCGCGTCATCGCCATGACGACCTTGGTGACCATGGTGGTGCCCGTACGGGCTCAACGGCACGCGGGCGCGATGCAGGAAGCGTGACAACTCGGTCAGCGCCAGCTGGTACACGTCGCGCTTGAATTCGATGACTGCGTCCAGCGGTACCCAGTACTGGCTCCAGCGCCAGGCGTCGAATTCGGGATGGTCTGAGGCACGCAGGTGGATGTCGCAATCGCGACACACCATGCGCAGCAAAAACCAGATTTGTTTCTGGCCCCTGTAATGGCCGCGGATCTCGCGGCGGATGAACTTGTCCGGCACCTCATAACGCAGCCAGTCGCGCGTGCGACCGACGATCCTGACGTGCTCCGGTAGCAGGCCGACTTCTTCCTGTAGCTCGCGGTACATGGCCTGTTCAGGCGTTTCGCCGTACTTGATGCCACCTTGCGGAAACTGCCAGGAGTGTTCGCCGATTCGCTTGCCCCAGAAGACCTCGTTACGTGCGTTGATGAGGATGATGCCGACGTTCGGGCGAAAGCCTTCACGATCGAGCATGACTGCACCTCGAATCCTTTAGAATTACGACGATTATAAAGGATGCGCGCAACTAGGCCCGCCGCGGGGAATGCTGGTTTTCCCGAGCAAATGGGCAGTTTCAGGCGCGTCCTCTCCAATGGCAGCCCATGGCAGCCGGGCGGGCGGCGCGGTCGGAACGACCCGCCGTGCCCGGTCTTACGAGAAAGCAACGCATGAAAGCCTCGCAATTCTTCATTTCCACCCTCAAGGAAGCACCCGCGGACGCGGAAATCGTGTCCCACAAGCTGATGATGCGCGCCGGCATGATCAAGAAGCTTGGCGCCGGCATCTACAGCTACATGCCGGTGGGGCTGCGCGTGATCCGCAAGGTGGAGAACATCGTGCGCGAGGAAATGAACCGCGCTGGTGCGGTGGAACTGTCGATGCCGGTCATCCAGCCGGCCGAGCTCTGGCAGGAAACGGGTCGCTGGGACAAGATGGGCCCGGAACTGCTGCGCCTGAAGGATCGCCACGAGCGCGATTTCGCCGTCCAGCCCACGTCCGAGGAAGTGGTGACCGATATCGCCCGCAGCGATATCCGCAGCTACAAGCAACTGCCGGTCAATTTCTATCAGATTCAGACCAAGTTCCGCGACGAGCGCCGTCCCCGCTTCGGGATCATGCGCGGCCGCGAATTCACGATGAAGGACGCGTACTCGTTCGACCGTGACGTGGAGGGCCTGAAGGTCTCGTACCGGAACATGTACGACGCCTACACGCGCATCTTCCAGCGTTTCGGCCTGGAGTTCCGCGCCGTGGCGGCCGACAACGGCGCCATTGGCGGCTCCGGTTCGCACGAGTTCCACGTGATTGCAGAGACTGGCGAAGACGCTATCGTCTATTGCCCCACGTCGGAGTACGCGGCCAATATGGAAGCTGCCGAGGCCCTGCCGCTGCAGGCCGAGCGCGCTGCACCGGCCGAGGAACTGAAGAAGACCTCGACGCCCGAGAAGGCCAAGTGCGAGCACGTGGCCGAGTTCCTGGGCATCCCGCTGGCAAGCACGGTCAAGTCGATTGTGCTGGCCACCGAGGGCGATGCGGGCGTGCAGATCTGGCTATTGCTGATCCGTGGCGACCACGAACTGAACGAAGTGAAGGCATCGAAGGTGCCGGGCCTGACTGAGTTCCGATTCGCCACCGAAAGCGAGATCGTCGACACGTTCGGCTCGCCCCCGGGCTACCTCGGCCCGATCGGCACGAAAAAGCCAGTCAAGCTGGTGGCGGACCGCACGGTGGCCAACATGGCCGATTTCTGCTGCGGCGCCAACGAGCGCGATTATCACTACACGGGTGTGAACTGGGGCCGCGACCTGCCCGAGCCCGTGGTGGCGGATCTGCGCAACGTGGTGGCTGGCGATGCTTCGCCGGACGGCAAGGGCACGCTGGAAATCTGCCGCGGGATCGAGGTGGGCCACGTGTTCATGCTCGGCACGCGCTACTCGGAATCGATGCGCGCCACGTATCTCGACGAGAACGGCAAGACCCAGCCGATGCAGATGGGCTGCTACGGCATTGGCGTGACCCGTATCCTGGGCGCGGCAATCGAGCAGAACTACGACGAGCGCGGCATCATCTGGCCGGCCGCCATCGCCCCGTTCGCAGTGGTGGTGTGCCCGGTCGGTTATGACCGCAACGAGGCCGTGAAGGCCGAGGCGGACCGTATTCACGCCGAACTGCTGGCCGCCGGCGTCGACGTGATTCTGGACGATCGTGGCGAGCGCCCGGGCGTGATGTTTGCCGACTGGGAGCTGATTGGCGTGCCGCACCGCGTGGTGGTGGGCGACCGTGGCCTGAAGGAAGGCAACGTCGAGTACCAGGGCCGACGCGACGTGCAGGCGACGCCGGTCGCCGTGGCCAACGTGGTTGCGCATGTGCGTGGCCTGCTGGCCGGCTGATCGGTCGCCTATCGTCATGCGCCTGGTGTTTCGTCAATCTGCTCTCACGATGCCGCGCCGCTGGTCTGCGGCGCTCGCCGCGGCCTTGCTACTCTGTGCCGTGGCGATGCCCGCCCATGCCGGCGCGCAGAAGGAGGAGGCACTCGCCGATTCCGTCCGTGGCGCGCTGGCCGCAGCCATCGCCGACAACCGTCCCGTGCGCCCGACGTTTGCGTCAGGCGGCGAGAAGATGGGCTACCTGAAGTGGCTCGGGGAGATGTCGGTGCGGCTGGAGTCGCGGATGCCGAACCCGCAGGCGCGCGTCGAGCTGATCGAATCCGTCTATTACGAAGCCAAGCGCGCGGGACTGGAGCCATCGCTGGTGCTGGGCCTGGTGCAGGTCGAGAGCGGTTTTCGGAAGTATGCGATCAGCTCGGCGGATGCGCGCGGGTTGATGCAGGTGATGCCGTTCTGGGTGCGCACCATCGGCGACGGTGACACGCGCAAGCTGTTCCATCTGCAAAGCAACCTGCGCTACGGTTGCACGATCCTGCGCCACTACCTCGATCGCGAGAATGGCGACCTGTTCCTGGCGCTGGGCCGCTACAACGGCAGCCGGGGACGTCCCGAGTATCCGAACGCGGTGCTTGCCGCATGGAAGCGCTGGCAGTACTCGGAAGCCACCGTGACGATTGCTGGCGATCCCGATGGCGCGGCGCCGGTTGTCAATACGCCGTCGCGCCGAACGCTGCCGCCGGAACTGCCCGCGCGCAATCCGTTCTCGCCGCAGCGGCTGGCCAATCCGTCATGACGCGCGAGCATCGCACGGGCTATAGCGCTTCGTCGCCCGAGCTTGAACAGTGGTTGCGTCGCCATATCGATCAGGGCTTCGACGCCGAATCGCTGGTGCTGTCGATGCTGCGCTCGGGGTACGACGCCGGGTTTGCTCGCGATACGGTGAATGCTGCGCTGGGCCATCGTGCGCCGATCCGGCCAACGCCGGCGCAGGCGCCCATGCCGATGCAGGCCCGGCAGCCGATGCTTCAGCCTACCGCCGGGGCAACTGCGCAGGCGATGCCTGAGGCCGGTGCCGGCAGCAACGTCTTCCGCCACGAAGGACGCGAGATTCCGATCCTCTTCGCACTCGAAGCGCCGCGCATCCTGCTTCTGCAGAACCTGCTCGACGGCACCGAGTGCGACGCGCTGATATCGCTCGCAAGAGACCGGCTGCATCGCTCGCCGGTGGTCAATCCCGATACCGGTGCCGAGAACCTGATCGACGCCCGCACCAGCATGGGCGCGATGTTCCAGGTGGGCGAGCACGCGCTGATCGAGCGGATCGAGGCGCGCATCGCCGCAGTAACGGGCCTGCCCGCCGACCATGGCGAGGGCCTGCAGATCCTGAACTACAAGCCCGGCGGCGAGTATCAGCCGCACTTCGATTTCTTCAATCCGCAACGCCCTGGCGAAGCGCGCCAACTGCGCGTCGGTGGTCAGCGCGTTGCCACGCTGGTGATCTACCTGAACAGCCCGCCAGCAGGCGGTGCCACGGCGTTTCCACGACTTGGACTCGAAGTCGCACCGGTCAAGGGCAATGCGGTGTTCTTCAGCTACAAGCTCCCCGACGGTGGACTCGACGAGCGCACGCTGCACGCGGGGTTGCCGGTGGAGTCGGGCGAGAAGTGGATCGCCACCAAGTGGCTGCGCGAACTGCCGTATCGCAGCAAGCCTTGAGCCCGTCATGACGGCCAAGGCCACCCGATACTGGTTCGATCCTGCCTTGCCGATGGTCGAGAGTCGCAGTGCCTGCGACAGTCGGGCCGCCTATCTTCCGCATACCCATCCCACGGTCTCGGTTGGCGCCGTCGACGCTGGCCGGAGCGTCTTTACCCACGACCCGTACGTCACGCGACTCGCGCCGGGCGCAGTGGTCTGGGTGCCGGCTGGTTGCGTCCACGCGTGTAATCCCGAGCCCGATGCAGCGTGGAGCTACCAGATGATCCATATCGAAGCGGCCTGGGCCGATGCGGTGCTCGACGAGGCCGGTCGGGCCGGGCTGCGGCGCATCCACGTCACGCATGATGCGGAGGCTTACGCGGCAGTCTGCGCGCTGAATGCCGTGCTGTTTTCCGATAGCGATCCCGTGGAAAAGGAATCGGCGCTGGTGGCATGTATCGGCGACCTGCAGGAGATGCTCGGCGATGGCATGGATGCCCAACGCAGCGATGCCCAGGACCTGCACGATGTCACCGCAATGCTGCAGTCGCGTCATGACGATCGCCTGCCGCTGGCCGAACTGGCTGCTGTGGCGGGCCTGAGCCGTTATCAGTTGATCCGGCAGTTCCGCGCGCAGTTCGGCATGACGCCCCATGCCTATCAGCTCGACATTCGCATCAACCGCGCGCGACACCTGCTGCGCCAGGGCGACGCACCAGCGGACGTGGCGCAGCAGCTCGGGTTTGCCGATCAGAGCCATTTCCACCGGGCCTTCCGGCAGCGGGTAGCGATGACGCCGGGCGCGTATCAGCGCGTCGGCTGAATCCGCTGAATCCACCGAATCGGGCCGGGCGCAATTTTCTACAATCCTCGCCGCGCCGATCTCTCCAGACTCCGTCCCTTTGCGGCATGGAGTATGGCGATGGAACATTTTCCCTGGCAGCAGTTTGCGATGGTCGCGGGCGCGCACGCGCTGGCATTGTTGAGTCCCGGGCCGGACTTCTTCCTGGTTGTGCGCGCGGCGATGGTCGAGGGCGTGCGGCGCGCCTCGGGCGTGTGCCTGGGCATCGCGCTGGGCAACGGTGTCTATATCGCGCTGGCGATGGCGGGACTCGCGGCATCGGCAGGTGTCAACGGCGTCTTCATCACCTTGCAATGGTCGGGCTGCGGCTATCTGGCGTGGATGGGCTGGCGATTCCTGCGCGCGCACGGGAGTGTAGAGATACTCTCCGACCAGACCGATACCGCGCCGCGCGGCGCTTGGCTCATGCACGTGGGCACGGGCTTTCTCTCGGCTGTGCTGAATCCCAAGAACGGGTTGTTCTACGCGAGCCTGTTCGCCGTCCTCGCCGGGCAGCGCACACCGCTCGCCGCGCAGGCGGCCTATGGCGTCTGGATGTTTGGCGTGGTGTTGCTGTGGGATGTGGCGGTGGCCGCAGCTGTCCGTCATCCGGCGGTGATGCGGCGGTTTGTCCGCTCGGTGCGAACCGTGGAACGGATGACCGGGGTAGTGCTGTTGGGGATGGCGATCGCCGTGGCCGTCAATGCTTCGCGGCACTAGCCTTCCAGAGCACCCGGCCCCGTACCGGCACTTTTTGATCTAACTGTATCGGTACTGTACCGTTCGCCGTCCATAGACTGAGCGCCTGTCCTGATTTTCCTGGAGCGCCGTCATGGCTCTGACCCTTCCTCCCGAACTTGCAGCAAGCACTGGCGCGCTGATGGCCTATGCGGCTTTCGTGCTCGTCTCGTCGATCACCCCCGGTCCCAACAACACGATGCTGCTTGCCTCGGGCGTGAACTTTGGCCTGCGCCGGACGGTGCCGCATTTGTTTGGCATCTGCATCGGCATGGTGATCATGATGATCGTGGTCGGGCTAGGGTTGGGTTCGGTGTTCACGGCGTTTCCGTGGACGTGGAGCGTACTGCGTGTGGCGGCCACGGCCTACTTGGTCTGGCTGGCCTGGAAGCTGGCCACGGCGGGCGGATTGCAGGATCGCGAGGTGGCGCGGCCGATGAGCTTTCTGCGCGCGGCGGCGTTCCAGTGGGTGAATCCGAAGGCGTGGGTGATGGCGGTGGGCGCATGCAGCGCCTATGTACTGCATCCCAATCTGTGGGTCAATGCCGCGCTGATGGCGGCGCTGTGCGGCGTCGTGAACCTGCCGAGCATCACGACTTGGGCAGTGTTTGGCGCCGCGCTGCGGCAGTGGCTGGCGAATCCGCGCGTGCTGCGCGTGTTCAATGTGACGATGGCGCTGTTGCTGCTGGCTTCCCTGTATCCCATCCTCGGCGCCCATCCGCACTGAGCGGGGCGCCGGGAGGGGTGGACAGACTGAGGTTCAGACCAGGGCGCGGATGGCGCCGAGGTTGCGCCAGTAGCCCTTGACGTCCATGCCGCAACCGAAGACGTAGCGATCCGGCACCTTGAAGCCGCAGAAGTCCGGATGCATCGGCTTGAGCTTGGTGAGCGTCTTCTCGCACAGCACGGCGGCGTGGAATTCCTTGGCGCCCATGTCCATGATGCGCTGGCGGATGGCGGCCATGGTCTCGCCTTCGTCCAGGATGTCGTCGAGCACCAGCACCACACGGTCCTTGACCGATTCGCGCGGTGCCACGCGCCACTGCATTTCGCCGCCCACGGTCTTGTTGTTGTAGCGCGAGAGGTGGATGTAGTCGAACTCCAGCGGGAACTGCAGCTTGGGCAGCAGCATGCCGGTGAAGACCACGGCACCGCCCATCACGGACAGCACCAGCGGGAAGGCATCGCCCATCTTCTCCGTGATATCGCCGGCCATGCGGTCCAGCGACTCCTGCACCTCGGCGGCGCTGACGATCTCTTCGGAGCTGGCCCAGAGTTCGCGGGCCTGTTCAGCGGTCATCATATTGTGTGTCCTGTTTCGTAGTGTCTTGCGGATGCAGCCGCCGGTCAGCGGTTGAACAGGCCCTTCATGCCGCCCTTCATCCCACCCATCTGGCGCATCATCTTCATCATGCCGCCGCCCTTGAGCTTCTTCATCATGCCTTGCATCTGGTCGAACTGGTTCAGGAGGCGATTGACTTCCTGTACCGGCACGCCCGCGCCCGCCGCGATACGGCGCTTGCGGCTGGCCTTGATCAGTTCCGGCTTGGCACGTTCGGCCGGCGTCATGCTGTTGATGATGCCTTCCATGCGGCCCACGGATTTCTCGGCCTGATCCATGTTGGCACCCTGGGCCTGCTGTGCGAACTGCGCGGGCAGCTTGTCCACCAGGCTGCCGATGCCGCCCATCTTCTTCATCTGGCCGATCTGCGCCTTGAAGTCTTCCAGGTCGAAGCCGCCCGTCTTCTTGATCTTCTTGGCCAGCTTCTCGGCGGCTTCCATGTCCACGCCGCGCTGGGCTTCCTCGACCAGTGCAAGGATGTCGCCCATGCCCAGGATTCGCTGGGCCATGCGGTCGGCGTGGAAGGCTTCCAGGCCGTCGAGCTTTTCGCCCACGCCCACGAACTTGATCGGGCGGCCCGTGATGTGACGCACGGACAACGCTGCACCGCCGCGCGCATCGCCATCGAGCTTGGTCAGCACGACACCGGTCAGCGGCAGGGCGTCGTTGAACGCCTTGGCGGTGTTCACGGCATCCTGGCCCAGCATGGCATCGACCACGAACAGCGTCTCGGCGGGCTTCAGTTCCGTATGGAGCGCGGCGATCTCCTGCATCATCGCCTCGTCGATACCGAGCCGGCCGGCAGTGTCGACGATCAGCACATCGTGGTAGTGCTTGCGCGCCCAGTCGAGTGCGGCGCGAGCGATATCGATAGGCTTCTGGTCAGGCTGCGACGGGAAGAAGTCCGCACCCACCTGTTCGGATACGGTCTTGAGCTGGGCGATAGCGGCGGGACGATACACGTCGCACGATACCGTCAGCACCTTCTTCTTGCGGTTTTCCTTGAGCCACTTGGCCAGCTTGCCGGTGGTGGTGGTCTTGCCGGCGCCCTGCAGGCCGGCCATCAGGATGATGGCGGGAGGCTGGACGTTCAGGTTCAGCTCGTTGGCCTTGGCATCGGCCAGCGCTTCATCGCCGCCGATGATGGCCGTAAGTTCGCGCTGCACCACGCCCACGAGCGCCTGGCCCGGGGTGAGGCTGGTGACCACGTCCTCGCCAAGGGCCTTTTCCTTGACGCGGGCAATGAAGTCGCGCACGACTGGCAGCGCCACGTCGGCTTCGAGCATGGCAAGGCGCACTTCGCGCAGCATCTCGGCGGTATTGGCCTCGGTCAGTCGGGCCTCGCCGCGCATGGTCTTGACGACCCGCGCCAGGCGTTGAGTGAGGTTATCCAGCATGGCAGGAAAGGGGGGAGGAGGTTCGGCTTGTGTGCGGGGCGCAGCGGGCTTTCGCGGGTAATGTGGCGGCGATCCATCGTCCGGATTCCCCGCGAACCGCCCGTGTAAGCACTAGGGTAAACTGCGTAAATGGCCATTGTACTGTATGCCCTGACGGCACTTCTCTACTGCGCCCTGGCCGTTCACGGCTGGGCAACGCGCAACCCGCGGCTCGCAACGGCCGGTGGGGCGACACTTGGCCAGCCCGGAAGACCGGGCGCGGCGGCCGCAGCCGTGCTGATGCCCGGCCCTGGCGCGCGTACGGAAGGCCAGCCGGCCTGGTGGCACGGACTGGTCATGGCGGCGCTGGTCAGCCACGGCATGCTGCTGCACGAAACGATCTTCCCCGCAGACCGCATGATCTTCGGCTTCGCGTTTGCGCTGTCG
This sequence comes from Cupriavidus sp. SW-Y-13, assembly GCF_009793345.1. NCBI lineage: Bacteria > Pseudomonadati > Pseudomonadota > Betaproteobacteria > Burkholderiales > Burkholderiaceae > Cupriavidus > Cupriavidus sp. SW-Y-13. The sequence continues at coordinate 3,042,219 of NZ_WHLX01000001.1, read as the reverse complement.
GCGATGTTGTGGCTCGGCGTGGGCATCTACTGGATCGAAAGCTTTTTCTTCTCGCTGGCGGGACTCGGGCTAATCGTGTTTCCCGTGGCGATGCTGGCCAGCCTGATCCCGCTGGCATTCCCCGGTACGCAGATCCTTGGCTACGCTGCACGACCGCTGTTCAAGTTGCATTTCGTGATTGCCAACGTGGCGTATGGCCTGTTCACCCTGGCCGCCTTCCACGCTTTCCTGATGCTGCTGGCGGAGCGCCGCCTGCACGGTTTCACCCGGCCCGCAACGGGCGAACGGGCGCCGGATCAGTGGCTGGGCCGCTGGCTGGATCTGCTGCCGCCGCTGCTCACGCTGGAGAAGCTGCTTTTTCGCCTGATCGCCGCAGGATTCGTGCTGCTGACGCTGACGATCGTCTCGGGATTCCTGTTCTCCGAGCAATTGTTCGCCCGGGCCTTCCGTGTGGATCACAAGACCGTATTCGCGATCATCTCGTGGTTGATGTTCGGCGGCATCCTGATCGGGCGTGTCTATCGCGGCTGGCGTGGACGCACTGCGCTGCGCTGGGTGATCGCCTCGTTCGGCATCCTGCTGCTGGCCTATGTGGGCAGCCGCTTCGTGATCGAGGTGGTATTGCACCGGCTGGTCTGACCTGCGGCCGGTCTGCTTCTCTACATTTCTCCCGCTTTTTCTGCTTTCTTCCGCGACTCCGACCCATGGCAAGAATCTTTCTACTGCTGGCTGTCGTGCTGGGCATCGTCTGGTGGATCCGGTCGCGCGCCAGTGCACGGGATGAGGCCAGCCGGACCAACTCCGCGCAGCAACGCCAGCAGGCAGCGACCGAGGCATCGACCGGCGATGGCGCCATCGAGCCGATGGTGCAATGCGCGCAATGCGGCGTCCACCTGCCGCGCACCGATGCCATTGCCTGGCGCGGCCTGCATTATTGCCGCCGCAGCCATCTGCCCGATTCGTCTGCTGAAGGCGGCGCGTGATGAAGCGGGCGCCGGGGTGGTCGTCGCTGAACGGCTGGCGCATGCTGGTCGATCTCTGGCGCCAGCCCGAGCCGCCTGAATTTCACTGGCGCCTGCTCCGCTATTTCTGCTGGACCCGGTTGGCAATGGCTCTGCTGCTGTTCGGCTATGCCTGGCTCCCCATGGAGCGCGGTACGGCGGACATGTCGATTGCCATCGCCACCAGCGCCCGCACTGCCGCGGCCATTCCGGTCGTGTTGCCGTACCTGCTGATCGGCATCCTCTCGCTGGTTGCCTCGTTCTGGCGGCGCCATTTTCACTTGCGCGTACGCGTGCAGGTCATCGTCGACCTGATGTTGCTCGCGGCCGTCTATACGGTGATGGGCCGCAGTGGCAGCCACGGCGAAGGGCTGGCGATGATCTTCCTGCTGCCCGCATTGGAGGCTGGCGCGCTGACCAGCCTGCTGTTTGCGCTGTCGGCGGCCGCCGTGTCCGCCATGCTGGTAATGGCCAACCCGTTCCTGCAGACCCTGCTGGCGCGGCAGGCAGACGCCAACCTGCTGGGCTCGGGCCTGTTTGGGCTGGTCTTCATGATCGCGGCATGGCTGATGTACATGCTGGCCAATCGGCAGATCGCCCAGGAGCAACTGGCGCTGGCGCGCGAACAGGAGCTGCGGCTGCAGCAGTTGGTGAACCGGCTGATGGTCAACGACATGCAGGATGGCGTGATGTTGGTGCGCGCCAACGGCGTGGTGGTGGCGGCCAATCCGGCAGCGTTCGTGCTGCTGGGGGTGCAGCCCAACGAGCGGATTCGCGAAGGGCAGGTGCGCGCCGGCGAGCGTGAGAACGCGTTGTTCGACCTGCGCCGGATTGCGCGGCTGCAGCCGTTGATGGAAATGCTGCGCGACTGGATCGCGCGCAAGGACGATGTGCCGCGCATCCTGCAGTTGCTGCCGCTGCCGTCGCGTCCCACCTCCGCGCGCAGTCCGATGCTGCATACCCGGCTGCGCCTGCGCTTTGTGCTGCCCGGGCTGGCCGGCTTGCGTTCGACGCTATCCAGTGTGATGACGTCGCCGACCGGGCTCGACACCGCAAGCTGGAATGACCTGTCTCCCGAGGGCGCGGCGCGGCTGCGGCTGGCCATCGCGCAGAACGAGGCCATGGCATGGAGTCCGGCCGACGAGACGCTGCTGCGCAGCGAGATGCGTGACACGGTGCTGGTGCACATCGAAAGCTGGGAGCGGATTGCCGAGCAGGTGCAGCAGGAAAAACTCGCGGCGATGGGCCGGCTGGTGGCCAGCGTGGCGCACCAGATCCGCAACCCGCTGGCGGCGATCAGCCAGGCCAATGAACTGCTGGCCGATTCGGGCGCGGGGGAGGGCGGTGAAGGCAATATCGATGCACGCCTGCTGCGCATCATCAGCGACAACGTGCGGCGGCTGGATCAGGTGATTTCCGACGTACTGCAACTCTCGCGACGTCCGAAGACCGGCCACAGTTCGGCGGATCTTTCACAGGCGTTGCCGGACATCGTGGATCGCTGGCGGGCGGAGATGCGCTCGCGGGCCGGCACGCGCACCGACGTGAATCCCAATGCCATCCGCGTGACAGTGGACCTGCGACGGCCCGTGATCTTCGATACGGCGCAGTTGCAGCAGGTGCTGGGCAATCTCCTGGACAACGCCTGGCGCTACTGCAGCCGGCTGCCGGGGTCGATCCGGCTGCTGGCCCATGCGCTGGACCAGCACCATGCCGAACTGATCGTCTGGAACGATGGCGCCGAGGTGACGCGCGAGCAGCAGCGCAGTCTGTTCGAGCCGTTCTTCACCAGCAACCCGCAAGGCACCGGGCTGGGCCTGTTCATGGCGCGCGAGCTGTGCGGCGCCAACGATGCGCAGGTGCGCTACGGCACCGTGGCGCTGGAGGCGTTGCTGGAACGCACGGGCATGCTGGCCGGCGGGGCTCGCGATACACTGCCGGCCAAAGCCTTCGTGCTGACGATGCGCATCGAGACCCCCGACACCGTCGCTGCTGCTTCGCCAAGTTGACACCACAATAAAGACGCCTCCCAACATGCCCGCCAGACCGTCCGCTCCTGATCCGATCCTCGTCATCGACGACGAGGCAGACCTGCGCGAACTGCTCGACATTTCGCTACGCCGCATGGGCCACGATGTGGTCATGGCCGGCTCCCTGGCCGAGGCGCGCATCCGGCTGGCCGAGCGCCGCTACAGTCTGGTGTTGACCGATATGCGGCTGGGCGACGGACTCGGCATCGAGATCGTGCGGCAACTGTCGGCCTCGCCCGAGCGCACGCCGGTGGCCGTGATCACCGCATATGGCAGCGCGGACAATGCCGTGGATGCGCTCAAGGCGGGCGCGTTCGACTACATCGCCAAGCCGGTGTCGCTCGATCAGTTGCGCACGCTGATCCTCAACGCGCTGGGCCGCCACCAGCGCATGCCGGCGGATGGTGCGGTGGCTGCAGAGGGCGCGGAGATTGCCGATCTGGGCGATCGCGCTGCCGGGCTACTGCCTGGGCAGTCGGCGGCCATCCAGGAGGTGCGCCGGTCCCTGACGCGGCTGGCCCGCAGCATGGCGCCGGTGGTGATCAGTGGCGAGTCCGGCAGCGGCAAGGAGCGCGCGGCGCGGGCCATCCACGCCATCAGCGCGCGATCCGTGCATCCATTCGTGGCCGTGAACTGCGGCGCGATTCCGGAAACGCTGATGGAGTCCGAATTTTTTGGCCATGTGAAGGGTGCCTTCACGGGCGCGGATGCTGAACGCGGTGGCTTTTTCCAGGCCGCGCACGGCGGCACGCTGATGCTCGACGAGGTGGCCGACCTGCCGCTGGCCATGCAGGTCAAGCTGCTGCGCGCACTGCAGGAGCGGCGGGTGCGCAAGATCGGCGCCAGCAAGGAAGACAGCGTCGATGTGCGCGTCATGTGCGCGAGCCACAAGGATCTGGCCGCGATGGTAGCGGCCGGCACCTTCCGCCAGGACTTGTATTACCGGCTCAACGTGCTGGAACTGCGCATGCCGACGCTGCGCGAGCGCGGTGAAGACGTGCCGGTGCTGGCGCGGGCCATTCTCGAACATCTGGCGGTGCGTTATGGCGATGCGCATCCCAAGCGGCTGTCGCGCGAAGCACTGGAGCGCCTGCGTGCCTACCCGTTCCCGGGTAACGTGCGCGAACTGGAAAACCTGCTCGAACGTGCCTACGCGTTTGCGGAGACCGAAGAGATCGAAGTGGCCGATCTCGGGCCGCTCGAAGCCGGCATGGAGCGCGCGAACCTGCTGCAGCCGCGCGGGCCCCACATGGGCCAGATGCCGCCGGTCCAGATGACGACGCCGCCTGCCTATCAGGCTTGGGGTTCGACGTCGGGCTGGTCCGCGCCGCCTCACGCACCGGCTGGCGTAACGGCGTTTACAGGTCAGCCCGAGGAACCGGAGTTGCCGGCCGAGCCCGCGCCGGTGGCAGCCGTGCGGGAAAGCGATCCGTTGGCCGATGCATTGGCCGGACTCGCACTACCGATCAACCTGCCGGCCCGGCTCGAAGCCATGGAGCGGGAACTGATTCTTCGCGCGCTACACCAGACCGGCTTCAACCGCACGGCCGCGGCGCCGTTGCTGGGCCTGAATTTCCGCCAGTTGCGGTATCGCATCCAGCAGCTCGGTATCCGCGACGAACGGGAAGGGCGCGATGGCCGGGACGGTGGCGACGCCAGCGAGGACGGTGAATCGCTCGCCGAAAACGAGGGCCGCGATGGCTGACCACGGCGCGCTGGGCAACCAGCCTGGCTACCTGCCCGATGCCGACGGCTGGGTGCCCGCCGCGCGGCGCGTGCCGTCGCCGAACTTCGACGCACGCCCGGATGGCATGCCGGTGGACGTGGTGGTCATCCACAACATCAGCCTGCCGCCGGGACAGTTCGGCACCGGCGATATCGAGGCGTTCTTCCAGAACCGGCTCGATGCCTCGCGCCATCCTTTCTTCCAAACCATCCGCGATGTCCGGGTGTCGGCGCATTTCCTGATCTCCCGTGAAGGCGAACTGGTGCAGTTCGTGGCCTGCACGCAACGGGCCTGGCATGCCGGGCAGTCCGAGTACTGCGGACGGCAGCGTTGCAACGATTTCTCGATCGGCATCGAGATCGAGGGCACGGACGATGTGCCGTTCACCCCGGCCCAATACACGACGGCCGCCGCGTTGGTGGCTGCGCTGCGCACCGCCTATCCGATCCAGGGCGTTGCCGGACATAGCGATATCGCACCCGGTCGCAAGACCGATCCGGGACCATGTTTCGATTGGGCCCGGTTCGTCACGCTGGCGAAGTTGCCTGTGGCGTTATTGCCATATTTGCGACAGGGCTAATTCGGTTTCGTATTCGTCATATCGGTGCAATGCCAATGTGACGGCGAGGTCGTATGCCTCCAAAGCGCGCAAATAACGGTACAATCGCCGCCCTTTTGAAGGGCCCCGCGCCCTGCTCCGGATCACCTATCGGATGATCCATGGTCATTAAAAAAATTTCGAGTTTTTGTGCGGCACCGAACGTGCTGCCGCCAACCCTTGCGGCAGCGCGCTTTGCGGGAATGTGGCGCCGCCGCATACCGCACCACGGTGTTGGAACGGCGCATGTCAAGTCTGTTCATTCACTCCCGTTTCACTATACTTAGCCCAGTTTTGAAACGGCACCACTAGATATAGTGGTACTTCCGGGGAGCCGGCCCTGATGTGGCGCGGCGGCGCAGAGAGTGCGCAGCGTTCGCGTCATATTGGTCAACGGGCCGGGGTAGTGCCAGAAAGTCCCTAGCAAAGTGTTCGCAGTGCAGTTTGGTTCTCAACCGGCGACGCCGGTGCCGAGTGTCTTCTGAGGCGCATTTTGCTAGGGACTTTGTCGTCTTCTTATCAGTACTCAAAAAACACGGGGAGTTACCTCATGCAAACGGCCCAAAACGAACAGCAAACCACCGGCGTGGCCGGCATTGCCGGCGCGGCAGCCGGTACCGCGCAGCAGGGCGTCGCCGCTGCTGGCGTTTCGTATCAGGATTACAAGCTGATCCGTCGCAATGGCGCCGTGGTGTCGTTCGAGCCGAACAAGATCGCCGTGGCCATGACCAAGGCGTTCCTGGCTGTGAATGGCGGCCAGGGTGCAGCCTCTGCGCGCGTGCGCGAGATCGTCGAGCAAATGACCCAGGGCGTGGTGCGCGCACTGGTGCGCAGCCGTCCGAACGGCGGCACGTTCCATATCGAGGACGTGCAGGATCACGTGGAACTGGCGCTGATGCGCTCGGGCGAGCATGAGGTGGCCCGTGCCTATGTGCTGTACCGCGAGAAGCGTACGCAGGAACGCGCCCAGGCCAATGCCCAAGCGGTGGCGCGTGTGCAGGAAGGCGGCGTGTCGGTCAACGTGAACGACAACGGCGTGGTGCATCCGCTGGACCTGGTGGCGCTGCACGCGCTGATCGACAACGCCTGCAGCGGTCTCGGCAATGCCGTGAGCGCAGAGCCGATCCTGAAGGAAACGCTCAAGAACCTGTACGACGGCGTGCCGATGACGCAGGTCTACGACTCGGCCATCCTGGCTGCGCGTACGCTGATCGAGAAGGACCCGGCCTACAGCCAGGTTACGGCTCGTATCCTGCTGCACACGATCCGCAAGGAAATCCTGGGCGCCGAAGTGACCCAGAGCGAAATGTCGACGAAGTACGCCGAGTACTTCCCGAAGTTCATCGCACGCGGCATCGAAGCCGAACTGCTCGACGAGAAGCTGGCCACGTATGACCTGGCCCGCCTGGGCGCCGCGCTGGACGCCTCGCGCGACTTCCAGTTCAACTACCTGGGCCTGCAGACGCTGTACGACCGCTACTTCCTGCACGTGGAAGAGCAGCGCATCGAAATGCCGCAGGCGTTCTTCATGCGCGTGGCCATGGGCCTGGCGCTGGAAGAGAAGGATCGCGAAGCCCGCGCCATCGAGTTCTACCAACTGCTGTCGTCGTTCGACTTCATGTCGTCGACCCCGACGCTGTTCAACTCGGGCACGCGCCGCTCGCAGCTGTCGTCGTGCTACCTGACCACGGTGTCGGACGACCTCGAAGGCATCTACGAAGCCCTGAAGGAAAACGCGCTGCTGTCGAAGTTCGCCGGCGGCCTGGGCAACGACTGGACCAACGTGCGTGCGCTGGGCTCGCACATCAAGGGCACCAACGGCAAGAGCCAGGGCGTGGTGCCGTTCCTGAAGGTGGTCAACGACACGGCCGTGGCCGTGAACCAGGGCGGCAAGCGCAAGGGCGCGGTCTGCGCATACCTGGAGACGTGGCACCTGGATATCGAGGAATTCCTGGAGCTGCGCAAGAACACCGGCGACGACCGCCGCCGCACGCACGACATGAACACGGCCAACTGGATTCCGGACCTGTTCATGAAGCGCGTGATGGAGAACGCCGAGTGGACGCTGTTCTCGCCGTCCACCTGCCCGGACCTGCACGACAAGGTCGGCAAGGCCTTCGAGCAAGCCTACGTGGCCTACGAGGCCAAGGCCGCCAGCGGCGAGCTGAAGCTGTTCAAGAAGGTGCCGGCCATGCAGCTCTGGCGCAAGATGCTGGGCATGCTGTTCGAAACCGGCCATCCGTGGATCACGTTCAAGGACCCGTGCAACATCCGCAGCCCGCAGCAGCACGTGGGCGTGGTGCATAGCTCGAACCTCTGCACGGAAATCACGCTGAACACGAACGACAGCGAAATCGCCGTGTGCAACCTGGGTTCGGTGAACTTGGTGGCCCACCTGAAGCAGCAGGCCGACGGCACGTACGTGCTGGATCACGCCAAGCTGCAGAAGACGATCCGCACCGCGATGCGCATGCTCGACAACGTGATCGACATCAACTACTACGCGGTGGAGAAGGCGCGCAATTCGAACCTGCGCCACCGTCCGGTGGGCATGGGCATCATGGGCTTCCAGGATTGCCTGCACGTGCTGCGCACCCCGTACTCCAGCGACGCCGCGGTGAAGTTCGCCGATACGTCGATGGAAGCGGTCTGCTACTACGCGTACCACGCCTCGACCGAACTGGCCGAGGAACGCGGCCGCTACACCACGTACGAAGGCTCGCTGTGGGATCGTGGCATCCTGCCGCAAGACTCGCTCAAGCTGCTGGCCGAAGAGCGCGGCGGCTACCTGGACGTGGACATGTCGTCGTCGATGGACTGGACGTCGCTGCGTGCCCGCATCAAGCAGCACGGCATGCGCAACTCGAACTGCATCGCCATCGCCCCGACCGCCACGATCTCGAACATCATCGGCGTGTCCGCATGCATCGAGCCGACGTTCCAGAACCTGTACGTGAAGTCGAACCTGTCGGGCGAATTCACGGTGGTGAACGACTACCTCGTGCGTGACCTGAAGGCGCGCGGCCTGTGGGACGAGGTGATGGTTGCCGACCTGAAGTACTTTGACGGCTCGCTGGCCCGTATCGACCGCATTCCGCAAGATCTGCGCGACATCTACGCCACGGCGTTCGAAGTGGAACCGAGCTGGCTCGTGGAAGCGGCCAGCCGCCGCCAGAAGTGGATCGACCAGGCCCAGTCGCTGAACATCTACATGGCCGGCGCATCGGGCAAGAAGCTGGACGATACGTACAAGCAAGCCTGGCTGCGCGGCCTGAAGACGACGTACTACCTGCGTACGATGGCTGCCACGCACGTGGAGAAGTCCACTGTGTCGCGCGGCTCGCTGAACGCGGTGTCGTCGGGTTCGGACAACGGCTCGGCCATGGACGCCGCCGCTGCCGCAGCCCCGGCGATGCCCGAAGCCGAAGGCGCAGTCTGCACGATGCGCCCGGGCGACGCCGGATTCGACGAGTGCGAAGCCTGCCAGTAACAAACTGATTCACCCTCGGTCTGCTCCCCTCTCCCGCTGCGTGGGAGAGGGGCCGGGGGAGAGGGCGGACGCGTCAGATGCCACGGCGTCGCGCCAGAGCCGCCCCTAAATACTGCGAATTTCCGGAGAAACACCATGCTGAGCTGGGACGACGACGTTCAAGCCACCCCGCAGGCCGCACCGCAGCCTGCCCTGCAACCTGCATCCGCCGCATCGGCCGCCGTCGACCAGCATGGCGCACTGCCGCCGGCCGCCACGGCGCCGACTGGCATCCTGGGCAACAACCCCAACGCTGCCGCCGCGCAGAGCTCGCGCCGCGTGAGTGCCGCCGACAAGCGCGTGATCAACGGCGCCACCGACGTGAACCAGCTGGTGCCGTTCAAGTACAAGTGGGCGTGGGAAAAGTACCTGGCCGGCTGCGCCAATCACTGGATGCCGCAGGAAATCAACATGTCGCGCGACATCGCCCTGTGGAAGGACCCGAACGGGCTGACCGAGGACGAGCGCCGCATCATCAGCCGCAACCTCGGTTTCTTCGTGACGGCCGATTCGCTGGCCGCCAACAACATCGTGCTGGGCACCTACCGCCAGATCACGGCGCCGGAATGCCGCCAGTACCTGCTGCGCCAGGCTTTCGAGGAAGCCATCCACACGCACGCCTACCAGTACATCGTGGAGTCGCTCGGCCTGGACGAAGCCGAGATCTTCAACGCGTACCACGAGGTGAAGTCGATCCGCGACAAGGACGAGTTCCTGATCCCGTTCATCGACACGCTGACGGACCCGTCGTTCAAGACCGGCACGCCGGAAAACGATCAGAAGCTGCTGAAGAGCCTGATCGTGTTCGCCTGCATCATGGAAGGCCTGTTCTTCTACGTGGGCTTCACGCAGATCCTGGCGATGGGCCGCCAGAACAAGATGACCGGTGCCGCCGAGCAGTACCAGTACATCCTGCGCGACGAGTCGTTGCACTGTAACTTCGGCATCGACCTGATCAACCAGATCAAGCTCGAGAATCCGCACCTGTGGACGCCCGAGTTCAAGGCCGAGATCACGGAACTGTTCAAGAAGGCCGTGGACCTGGAATACCGCTACGCCGAGGACACCATGCCGCGCGGCGTGCTGGGCCTGAACGCACCGATGTTCAAGGGTTACCTGCGCTTCATCTGCAACCGCCGCTGCCAACAGATCGGCCTGGATCAGCTCTTCCCGAACGAGGAAAACCCGTTCCCGTGGATGAGCGAGATGATCGACCTGAAGAAGGAACGCAACTTCTTCGAAACGCGCGTGATCGAGTACCAGACCGGCGGCGCGCTGTCCTGGGACTGATCGACGCGGCGACGACGAGACGCCACGATTGAAGGGTCGGCTGCAGCAGTACGAGAAGTCAAAAATGTAGAAACAAGTCCAGCAGCCAGGACGGGTGAGAGGCGGCCATCGGGTGAGAACCCGGTGGCCGTTTTTCTTTTTGGGGGCGATATCGGGCAACTTCACTTGATCCGATACCACCTCATCCCCCTTTTCAGAATCGGCTCAAATCGTTCGGCATTCCTCCTCCTTACGATGGCTTCCGACATCACCAAGGAGGTCGTCACGATGCAAGCTGTAGTGCTGGAAAACCTGGGGGAAGCGCCTCGCTTCGCCACATTTCGCGATCCGGTGGTTCGCGATCAGGAGGTCTTGGTACGCGTGGGCGCGGCCGCGATCCGTCCGGGCGATCTTAAGATCGCGCGTGGACATCATCCGCGCATGCCGATGGAACTGCCCCATGTCTGCGGGCGAGATGGCACGGGGTACGTTGCCAACGGGCAGCCGGTGTACTTCCGGACCATCCGGAGTCCGTACGGGTCGATGGCAGAGTACGCGCCGGCGGATTGGACCGTGCCGATTCCGGAAGGCGTGGACATGGCAATGGCCGCCGCACTGATCGGGCCGGCAATGCGTGCCTGGCTGCCGCTGACCATGCGTGCCGACCTGGAGCCCGGCGAAACGGTGCTGGTGTTGGGCGCCTCGGGGATCATGGGGCGGCTAGCGGTGCAGGCCGCGCGCCTGCACGGCGCTGGCCGTGTGATCGTGGCGGGGCATCGTATCGACCTGCTATCGGTCACGGGGGCCGATGCGCTGATTGATCTCGGGCAATCGCCGAGCATGCTGCACTATGCATTTGCTTCGCATGTGGCGGACGGAATAGATGTCGTGCTCGATTTTGTATGGGGCGAGACCTTGGAATTGCTGCTGGCCGCGTTGATCGAGCCGGTGGGCGCCGCACACGCATCCGAGTACCGGGAGGTCCGCATCGTGTCCGTGGCAGAGCGTGGAGCGAGCAGCCTGATGATGGCGCCAACCGCGCTGCGGGATTCACGGGCCGTGTTGATGGGATCGGGGCCAGCGAATCATCCCGGTGTGGAGGACACGAGGCTGCTGGTCGAGGAAATCCTCGCTTGTATGCGCAAGGGCGACCTGCAGATGGTCGTGGATGCGATGCCGATGGTGTCGGTGGAGACCGCCTGGCAGGCCGCCCGCGACCCTGCGCGCAGGATCGTGCTGACGCTGGATTGAGGGACAGCGGGACAAAGGACCCTCAATCCAGCCTCTTGTCAGGCTGCCTTGCGCTGCTCCACCGGGGCTGCGCCTTCGGGCCGGCGTTCGCCGCCCAGGGCATCGGTGAGGTCGGTCAGCAGGCCGGCCAGTTCGCCGGCCATCAACGCGAAATCGGCGTCGAAGCGTTCGGCTTCGTCATGGAGCGTGGCGTCGGCCTGCTCCTTGATGACGTCGAGCGGGTTCACGCGCTTGACGGCCAGCGCGTCGGTCAGCACAAAGGAGACACGGTCGTTCCACGTCATGGCCAGTCGCGTGCAGCGCTTGCCGGCGGCGATGTGGCGGCGCAGGTCTTCGGGATCGAGCGGATGGCGCACATAGCGGACCGTGGCCTTGCTCTCGTTGCTCGATTGGAGCTCGATTTCCTGATCGACTGTGAAGCCGGCCGGGGCGGTCTCGGTCGCCAGCCATTCGGTCATGGCGGCAACGGGCGAGAGGTTGACCTGCAGGCCGACTACCGGCAGCGGGTCGATGGCCTTGAACAGCATGCCGCGCACTTCGTCCGCCTTGGCAGTACCGGCAGCGTCGATGGCGAGCCAGCCGCTGACGGGATCGATCCAGACGCGCGTATCGCGTCGAATGCTGAACGCCCGGGGTAGCAGCTCCTCGGTGATCTGCTCCTTGAGTTCCTTGAGTTGCTTGCGGCCGGGCTTGAAGCCTTGCTGCTCTTCGAGTTCGGCGGCGCGTGCCTTGGTGACTTGGTTCACCACGGTGGCGGGCAGCAGCTTCTTCTCGGTTCGGAGCACCAGCAGCATCTGGCGGTTGACGGTATGCACGAGTTGGTCGTTATCGCGCGGCGATGCCCAGCCCTGGGTTTGCATTTCGAGGCTGGTGCCCGGATAGAACGCGTGCTTGGCCAGGCAGGCTTCCACGTCTTCGGCGCTCAGCGTCCACGGGGCGGAGAAACGATGGATCTGGAGATTCTTGAACCACATAGGGAATTCGGCCTCGCGTACGGATTGGAAATTGGCAAGGGACGAATTCTAACGGGTCGGGGCCGCGCGGCGCGCCAAGAAAAACGCCCATTGCGCGGAGGCTTCCGCACAATGGGCGCATTCAAAGTCCCTCGGCTTGCTCAGATGTCGAGCTTCGAGATCTTGGTGCCTTCCAGGCTCAGGCCCGCCATCACGCCGGCATTGGTCATTGCGAAACCGATGATCGGCTGCTGCGCCGTGTTGGTATCGATCTGGCCGTTGGCGCCAATCGTGGCGAGTGCCACGGTGGCATCTGCACCAACTTGCCAGCCGCTGCTGCGTACGAACTTGTCGTAGGCGTCCTGCGTCATGAACATCAGCACGAAGGCTTTGGACTGCGCGCCGATCTGCCAGCCGATCGAGCCGGAGATTGCGCGATAGTAACCACGGTTGGCGCCACCGGAGCGCAACACGCCATCGCCGTATTCGCCACCCACGATGAAGCCGGCGGACAGCAGCTTGGGGAAAATCAGGATGCCCTTGGCCTTGGCGCCCAGGTCACGCGCGCCGCTGGCGGTGGCGTAGAGGCGATTCAGCGTATCGCTGGCATTGGTATCGATTTCGCGGCGCTTGGACGCGGGATCACCCCCGTCCTTGGGGCCAGTGAAACTGCAACCCGTAAGCGACAGCGCACCGAGGGAAAGACCGGTAAGTCCGACAACACCGGCGCTGCCGGCGGACAGGAAGGTTCGACGTTTCATTATTTCCTCCAGGGGGTTCGTGTGTTGCAACCGCCTCTACAGCATAGGCGGGCAAGGCACTTCCGCAAATGCGATTTTGTCTGACACGGGGCCGGAGGGACTCTGACATGACCTCTACATACTTTCTTGCAAATTGACGGAACTTATTCAGGAACTGCATTGTTCCATGGGAGTCTTTGAGTCATGCACAAGACATATGCCCCCTCCGCAAGCGCCGCACGCCAACCCGGTCGTGTGGATTCCCAACCTGTCGCGGCTGCGATTGATGCAGTGCAGCGATGCACGCCGCGCCTGCCCAGCATCCGTCTGGGTGCCGCCGCGGTGCCCCTGGCGGCGCTGTTTCTGGCGGCGTGTTCCTCGGCGCCTTCGGTAGAAACACCCGAAACCAAGCAGGAAGTTGCCCAGCTGAATTCTGGCTGGCAGGCCGAGCGCGCTAAATATATGGAGTGCGTCCAGGAAAAGGCGGACACGGGCGCGAAGGGTAAGGGCACCTCGCGCGACGTGGCCGCCGGTGCCCTCGATGCCTGCAAGGGTCAACTTACCGTCATGCACGACGCCTTCCAGTCCTACCTTTCCGCGCAGATGAGTTCGGCTCATGGCCAGAACAGCGCCCGCCAGGCGGCGGATCGCGTGACGACGGATACGCGCGAGAAGGCGCGCACATATCTGACGCGTTATGTGGAAGTGGAGCGCTACAAGGCGGGGCAGCGCTGAATTTCTTCTCACGCGCCGATAGAAATAGCTAACGACGATGCGACGCCCCTAAGCGTCGCATTTTTCTTTTTTTAAAGCATGGCGAGCGGCTGTGCATGGCGGGGCGGCGGAAACAGTTGATCGAGTTCTGCCCGCTGGGCCGCCGTCAGCGTGATGGAGAGCGCGCCCGCGTTCTCACGCAGACGCTCGCGGTTGCCCGTCTTGGGAATGGCGATGACGTCATCCCGATCAAGCAGCCATGCCAGCGCCGCCTGCGCTGGTGTCATGCCATATGTTTGCGCGAAGTCTTTCAGGCCCGGGTTGCGCAGTAGCCGGGCCTGTTCGATGGGGGAGTACGCCATCACCGGCACGTTGCGATCGCGCAACCATGGCAGGAGGTCGAACTCGATGCCGCGCCGGCTCAGGTTGTAGAGCAACTGGTTGGCAGCCACGGCGTCGCCGCCCGGCGTATCCCAGAGTTCCTCCATATCGGCGAGGTCCAGATTGCTGACGCCGAAGTACCGGATTTTTCCGGCCTGCTGCAAGGCGAGGAATGCCTCGATGGTTTCCTCAAAGGGGATGTCACCGCGCCAGTGCAGCAGATACAGGTCGAGATGGTCGGTACCCAGCCGGCGCAGGCTGCGCTCGCACGCGGCCACCGTGCCCATGCGGCTGGCATTGTGGGGATAGACCTTGCTGACCAGGAAGGCGTCATCGCGGCGGCCGGCCAAGGCTTCACCGACCAGCGATTCCGATAGCCCTTCGCCATACATCTCGGCGGTGTCGATCAGGCGCAGACCCATGTCCAGACCGAGGCGCAGCGTGGCGATTTCCTCGGCGCGCGACTCGCGATGATCGCCGACATTCCAGGTGCCCATGCCCAATGCGGGAACGCGCTCGCCGCCGGGTAGCGTGACGTGCTTCATGCGGTGTCTCCGGTGCAGGAAGATAGACCCTCCACACTAGTGAACATCGCCTCCCGGTACAAGCCCGCCGCTTGCATGGCAGTCGTGCACCGGGCGCAGCAATCAGAGCACTGGCCGTTTCGTCCGCGATCAACCGTGCTGGTGGCGGAACTCCTGTGTCTTGCCGCCGTAGCCATAGGCCGCGGCCCGGGCGTCGATCACGTAGATATAGGACACCGGATTGACGTCGCCGATGATCTCCGACAGCGTGGCGAAGGTCTGCTTCAGGTACTCGGCTTTCTCGGCCTTGGTGTTGGTCTCGTCGGTCACGCTGATATCGAGTTGGAACGCGTTGCGGCCGGTGCTGTGTTCGGACAGTGGCTTGCCGCCGATGAACCATTGTTCGCGCGGCAGGAACGTGACCGTGGTGGCGATTACGGGAGCTTCCTTGCGCAGCACGCGCTGGGTGAGTTCGCCCACGGCGGCCACGGCTTTCTGCATCAGTTCGGTGTCGGGATGGCCAGAGATCTGCAGGGAAATGTGGGGCATGACAGGCTCCTTGAACGGTGATTTCCTCGGGTGCAGTGCATTGATGGAAGCGCTGCGTCGATGTCATCGTAGTGCCTGCCTTGATATCGGAAAAGCGGGAATATACGATACCATCCATCGGATTAACCGAATCGAATACGGATCGACATATCATGCGCAGTTTCGAGACCGACCAGCTCAGGACCTTTGTCGTCGTGGCCGATAGCGGCAGCCTTTCTGCCGCCGCGCCACGGTTGTTTCTTTCGCAATCCTCGGTGAGCGAGCAACTGCGCAAGCTGGAAGAACGCGCTGGCGTTTCGCTGCTCAAGCGCGGGAAGAAAGGGGCGGTACTGACTCCCGCCGGCGTGCGTTTGCTCGACTACGCCCGGCGCATCCTGACGCTCAACGAACTGGCGATGGCCGAGTTGCACGGCCAGTCGCTGGACGGCGAACTGCGGCTCGCCGTGACCGATTATTTCCGCCCCGGCGAGATCGCCGGCATGCTGCGCCGCCTGCGCGATCGCTATCCGTATCTGAAGCTGCACGTCACGGTGATGAAGAGCGCAGCCATCGACGCCGCAGCGGACATGGATGCATTCGATATCGGTCTCGGCATGCGGCTCGTTGGCAGCGGCGCCCAGTCCCGCTCCGCCGCGCGAGGCGGGGTGGTGTTGCGGCGCGAGGAACTGGCGTGGGTGGCCGCGCCCGAGGTGGCGGAGGCGGCAACGGAAACGCTGCCGCTGGTGCTGTTGCCCGATACCTGTTCGATGCATCAGTTCGTGGTGCAGCTGCTGATCCGCCGCAAGCGCACGTTCGACATTGCGCATTCGGCGTCCGGCGTGGCGGGTTTGCACCTGGCGCTGGCTGCGGGCCTGGGTGTGTCGTGCCTCAACGCGTCGGCCATCGGCCCCGGTGTGCAGCCGCTGGATGCGGCGGCCGTGGCCAAATGGAAACTGCCGGCCCTGCCATCGGCGGAGTTCTATCTGCTAGGTGCGCGGCGCGGTGAGAGCGAGTTCATTGGTCAGGCGCGCCAGGCGCTGGCGGAACAGTTCGGCTAGTGGCCGGTATGCACGATGCTTCGCATGCGTCGCGCGATGACTATATATAAGGAACAAAGCCCGCTCGAAGCGGGCCTTGTTTGCAGTTGACAGCGAGCGGCAGGCAGCGCGCGGGAAGAATTACTCGGCGCTCATGTGCGCGTTCTTCGCGATACGTCCCAGACGATCGCGCTCGGACTTGATGAACGCGACGAAGCTCTCCACCGAACCACCGGCCGGCTCGATACCGTTCTGGATCAGCCGTTCGCGGATCTCGGTGTTCTGCATGCCTGCCGTCAACTCTGCATTCAGGCGCTTGACGATGGCGGGGTCGGTCCCCTTGGGCGCGAAGATGCCCGCCCAGTGGCCGATGCGAACTTCGGGCAGGCCTTGCTCGGCCGTGGTCGGGATATTGGGTGCGGCGGGCATGTGCTTGTCCCACGTCGCGCCCAGCGCCTTGAGTTTGCCGGCCTTGATCTGCGGCAGCACCACGATCGACGCTTCCGAAGTGGCAGCCACCTGGCCGCCGATCACCGCAGTGATGCTTTCCGAACCGCTCTTGTAAGGCACCACGGTCAGGTCGGCGCCTTTCTCCTTGAGCATCTCTTCCACGAAATGCGGCGTGCTGCCGCTGCCTGCCGTGGCGAACGGTACGCCACCCTGCTTCTTCGAGTAGGCGACCAGTTCCGAGACATTGTTCACCGGCAGCGACGGCGATGCCACGATGACCGACGGACTCACCGCGATGAGTCCAACCGGCACGAGGTCGTCAGCCTGGTAGGGCATCTTCGGCCGAATCAGGCTGTTGGTGACGGTGCCCACGGCGCCGACCAGGAACGTATAACCATCGGGCTTGCTCTTGGCCACGTAGTCCGCGCCCACCACGCCACCTGCTCCCGGACGGTTCTCGATCACCACGGGCTGGCCGATGCGCTTGCTGACGGCTTCGGCACCGGCACGCGCCACGAGGTCGTTGGCGCCGCCGGCCGTGAACGGCACGACGAACTTGATGACGTGATTCGGCCACGGGTCGGCGGCATGCGCAAGCGGAGCGAGGAGCGTGGTGGCGGCGGTAGCAGCGGCGAGTGCCAGAACCCGGACGGGTCCTTGGAGGGAATCGGTCATGCTTCAGTCTCCGGAATGTTATGTGGGTTTGAGATACCCATCCTACCGAAGGAAGCTGTCAGTTACCTGTAGCGAGTGGAGGCAGGCTGGGTCGCCTGCCTGCCGCCCCCACAGCCCCGCGATAATGCGCAGCGATGGGGGCTGGCCATCACTGCTGGCGGATCCAGCTCTGCGTGCGGCCAATCAGGCTGATGCCGATGAAGCCGCGCACGTTGAGGGTCTTGCCGTCGTCGGCCAGCGACATCTTGCACTTGTAAAGTTTGCCGGCCTCGGGATCCAGAATTTCACCGCCGGTCCATTCGTTGTCGCCGGTCTTCTTCAGTCCGGTGAGGATCGTCATGCCGATGATCGGCTGATCCTTGCGCGAGTCGGTGCACTTCTCGCAAGTGGATGGCTTGCCTTCGGTCGGCACCAGGCTCTTCACGAGCTTGCCGCTGTACACGCCATCCTTCTCGGTGATCTCGATGACGCCGCGCGGCTTGCCGGTGGTGTCGTCGATCGTGTGCCAAGTGCCGGCCGGCGTGGCCTGGGCGGCGGCCATTGCGCTGGCTGCCATGGTGCCGACAAAAGTGGAAGCCAGGATGGCGGCGCGAAGCAGGGCGCGGATGTCGGTCAGGCGCATTGAAGTCTCCTTTTCAGAGTGTCAGTGTTTCGGTCGTTTAGTCGTGCAGTGTCGCAGGGTTGCAGCAAGGCGAGGAACGTTGCGTCAGGGCGTTGCCACACGCGACGCCAATCTACTGGGGGTCGGTGCGCTCCGCAATGACCCCCATCATTTGCGTACGCACCAGAGCAACCCCCGTGACATAGCCAGAGCGACTGGCAGTTGGCGGCTGTACGGGATTTTGTCGTGCAGCATATCGGGCGGGCAAGATCGTCCGAGGTATTCCTCTAGCCCTCCGTTCTTGGTGCGCTCCTGCGCCAGGTATTGGTAGGAACCCGGAGGCGCACACGCGTGTTCGCACCACGTTCGCCATCGGAGTGGATAGCGACCCACGACTGTCAGGTCAGACATCAAGAGATCGTTCGCCTGCCGTGCATCGACGATGCCGATGCGCGGTTGATGCGCTATCGATCCAATCTGCAAGCAAGCGATGCAAGCCGGAGACGGATGCGCGCGTGTGTCGACGCCTGTCGCGCATGTCGAATTCGATTCGAGTTGGTATCGATCGATGCCGATGCATGGACGCAAACACGCGTCGCAGAGACAAACCGTTGCGCTGACGCATCACTCTTTCGTCGTACTAAAGCAACCGCCGGATCGATGCGTGCGCACCGCGTCGTTGCATCGGCGCGATGTGCGAACGAGCGATTTATTTTCTCTGCGCAAGGATGTCGAAACGACGATGTCTCGGTTAAGCCAGAAGCCGCGGCGCCTCTTGCTCGACGTTGCGCGCGACAAGCGCGAGAGACATACGCATGATCCGAAAAGCCAATGTCCATGCGGTTCTCCAGCCGTTGGCTTGTGCGGGGACGTGGAGTTTCGAAGCGCATCGCGATGGTGACTGCGCACGTGTTGCACCGTGCGTGAATGTAATGCGCGCATGCTCGACGAAGACGCGTGACGACGCGTCGGACCATCATGCCGACACACGCGGATGGAACTTCGTTGATGGTGTGGCAGTCGAGATCGATGTGTGTGTCGATGGTGTTGTCATCGCAGAGCGCGCACGAAGTAGATCGATTCGATCTTGCGCGCAAGTTTTTTTGCACTTTTTTCTTAACATCATCGAGCAAACGAATTATGATTCGCCTTGACAAGAGTCTCACTTCATTGCATCGCGTGTCGTGTCACAACAAGCAAGCACAAGTAACGATGACACGATGCTCGATGACCGAGTGAATGCGGGTAGCCGAGGAGCACCAGAACTTTGACGCAGACCGAGCCGATCCGGTTTTCTACAACGCGTGCAGTGTGCTGTAGCCCAATGACGGGATGGGCGAGCTACCCTCTGATGAATGCCGTCTGCAGTGCGCGAGGCCAAGCCCGTGCTGCAGGCCTGCTGACCGATATCTCCTCTTTTCTGGCTGCGCGCCGACACGACGGACGGCGCGGGCCAATCGAATATTCCAGGGCACGGCCTGCCCCGGAGATCCGCCTGTACGCTGGCTTTGTGACCAGCGCGCGGATCTCGTGCCGCCGTGAACGAACCATGCCGCGCGGTGCGACGCGCGATGGTTTCCCTGCCACCGAATTCATTAGCGTGCGGTTAGAGAAGTGTCGTGCGCCGATGAATCGCTCGCTCGATTGGGGATCGCGTCAGACGCGCCTCGGGTCGGTCGGGTCGTCCATTTAGGTCATTCGATATTTCACGTTAGTGAAGGAGTTATCCATGGCAACTGCTGCAAAGAAAAAGCCGGCGGCTAAGAAGGCCGCCAAGCCGGCCGCCAAGAAGGCCGTCGTGAAGAAGGTCGCCGCCAAGAAGGCTGCTCCGGCCGCCAAGAAGGCAGCAACCAAGAAGGTCGCCGCCAAGAAGGTAGCAACGAAGAAGGTTGCCGCCAAGAAGGCAGCACCGGCCAAGAAGGCTGCAGTGAAGAAGGTTGCGGCCAAGAAGGTTGCAACCAAGAAGGTCGCCGCCAAGAAGGCAGCACCGGCCAAGAAGGCTGCAGTGAAGAAGGTTGCCGCCAAGAAGGCAGCACCGGCCAAGAAGGCAGCGGTCAAGAAGGTCGCCGCCAAGAAGGCAGCACCGGCCAAGAAGGCCGCAGTGAAGAAGGTTGCCGCCAAGAAGGCTGCACCGGCCAAGAAGGCTGTTGCTGCCAAGAAGCCGGCTGCCAAGAAGGCTGCTGCACCGGCCAAGAAGGCTGCTGCCAAGAAGCCCGCTGCCAAGAAGGCTGCCAAGCCTGCTGCGGCGCCTGCCGTTGCCCCTGCAGCTGCTGCAAAGACCGCGCTGAACCCGGCTGCGGCCTGGCCGTTCCCGACGGGCAACCGTCCGTAATCGCTCCGCCTCGTGCGAGCGGTCACCACAGGGAATTGCCTGGGCACGCATCGCGTGCCGCACTGACCGGATACGGCGTATCCGGTCCGCAAGACAGCAAGTCTTGCCGACCCGCCGATGGCACACGTGCCCGGCGGGTTTTTTATTTGCCGAAGCACCGGAAGCGGAAAGACAAAACGCCGCGGCCCGAGGGCACGCGGCGTCTGTTTTAGAACGGATAAGGGAATCAGTGCGTCACGCGCGTCACGCCGCCCGATGACAGCAACCTGACGCGATCGCCGGGACGGAACATCTCGTCGGCTTCCTGCGTGATGGCGCGCACGTCGCCGTCTTCCAACTGTACGGTGATTTCCAGGCCACGGCGCTGGGTGATGCGATTCTCCGCGGCGCTGCCAGCCAGTCCACCAAGCACGGCGCCCAGCAGGCCAGCCGCTACGGAACCGCCACCGCTGCCGATGGTGCTACCTGCTGCCACGCCGCCGATCGCACCGCCGGCAATGGTGCCGGCGCCGGTGGATGCCCCCTGGATCATCACCTCGCGCACGCCTTGCACGACGCCGTAGCGCACCACCTGCTCGCGCTGTGCCTGGCCCGGCGAATAGACGCTGCCGGAGTTCGAGTAGTTGGCGCAGCCACTGACCAATGCTGCCGTGGCCAGTATCGCCACGCCGCCAATTCGGAAGATCTGATTCATGGCAACTCCCGTCTGAATGCCGCGCCGTTCGTGTTTCAGGTCCGATGCGCGCGGTGCATCGTTTCCATCTTACGCGTAACGATATCCGAACGCCGATTCGAACCGGCTGCCGATCTCTTCACGCGAAATCCAGTGATTCTGCGGCCCTTGCTGAGCGATCTTGAGGGCGCCCATCAGCGAGGCGAGGCGACCTGTGGTTGGCCAGTCGAGGCCATTCTCGATGCCGTAGAGCAGACCGCCGCGGAAGGCGTCGCCGCACCCCGTGGGATCGACCACGCGTTCGGCCTGCACCGCCGGGATGGCGTGCTGCTGGCCATCTGCATAGATGGTGGCGCCACGTTCGCCGTGCGTCACGATGAACGCGCGGACCTTGGCGGCGATGTCGGCACTGGTCCATGCGGTGCGAGACAACATGACCTGCGCTTCGTAGTCATTGACCGTCACGTAGCTGGCGAGTTCAATGAACTGCCGGAGGTCCTCGCCGTTGAACAGCGGCATGCCCTGTCCCAGGTCGAAGATGAATGGGATACCTTCCTCGGCGAACTGGCGTGCGTGGTGCAGCATGCCCTCGCGGCTGTCCGGGGCGACGATGCCCAGTGCCGGACGCTGGCCCGACTTCACGGTGTCCCGCACGCTGTTGAGCGCCGACTGGTTCATCGCACCCGGGTGGAAAGCGGTGATCTGGTTGTTCTCCAGATCGGTGGTGATCATGGCCTGCGCGGTGAAGGTATCGGGCAGCGTACGGATGTGGTCCGTGCCGATGCCGAGGTCGCGGAAGTGATCCAGGTACGGGCCGGCATCCTGGCCTACCGTGGCCATCACGACCGGATCGCCGCCGAGCATCTTCAGTGTGAACGCGATGTTGCCGGCGCAGCCGCCGTACTCGCGACGCATGCCCGGCACCAGGAAGGAGACGTTCAGCATGTGAATCTGATCCGGGAGAATGTGTTCGCGAAAGCGCCCGTCGAACGTCATGATGGTGTCGTAGGCAACGGAGCCGCAGATCAGGCTGGACATTTCTTCTCCAAGTGGCCCGCGCACTCAGGGCCGTAACAAGTAAATTAAATAATTCCGCCCGTGCATGACGGGCGGATGGGTAACAATCGATTGTGTCCTACCGCACAGATTTACTTGAGCGCGGCCAGGGCAGCATCGTAGTTGGGTTCCTGTTTGATTTCGGCAACCAGTTCGCTGAACTTGACCGTATCGTTCTCATCCACCACCACGACGGCACGTGCGCATACGCCGGCCAGCGGGCCCGACTTGATGTCCACGCCGTAGGCGTTCTTGAACTCCGCGCCGCGCATCGTCGACAGCGTGACCACATTGGCCAGGCCTTCGGCGGTGCAGAAGCGGCCCATGGCAAACGGCAGGTCGGCCGATACCGTCAGTACTACGGTGTTGGTCAGGTTGCTGGCGGCTTCGTTGAACTTGCGCGCCGATGCCTGGCACACGGGCGTGTCCAGGCTCGGGACGATGTTCAGCACCTTGCGCTTGCCGGCGAAATCGGCAAGCGTCACATCCTTCAGATCCTTGCCAACCAGCGAGAAGGCCGGGGCCTTGTCGCCAGCCTGGGGAAACTTGCCGCCAACTTCAATGGCGTTGCCGCCGAGGGTCACGTTGCTCATGGTGCGTTCTCCTGATGGAATGGATGAAATACGGCCCGCCGGTCCAGTACATTGCCGGCCGGCGTGGCGGGGGCGATGGAATTCAGGGGTAGAAGATCAGCACGCGGTAGTTTGCTGCCGCCTGCTGCGTCCGGAATCGTACCCGAACCGGTAGCTCGCTGCCCGCGCGCAGACCCGTTGCAGCAAAACCGCGCTGTGCGGCCTCCAGGTACTCGGCAGGCAGCAGCACACGGCGCAGCAGTAGCTGGTCCTGCAGATCCGTCATGACAAGTTCGATAGCGGGCAGGGCCGTGGTCGCACGCCCCTGATTGCGCAGCGTGACGGCCAGTTGGTAGGCGTCGGTGCCTTCGTCCTGCTTCTGCAACTGGGAGCTTTCAATGCGTAGCGATTCAAGGTCACGCCACGGCGGCACGTCGCAACCGAGCGGCGCGCAGGCGGCTTCGAGCAATGGCCGCAACATCGGTACGCTACCGGCAAGATACGATCGTGTGAGATAGGTAGTCTGCGCAATTGCGCCGATCGCCAACACGACGACCGCAGCGACCTTCCAGCCACGCGTGTTCTTCGGTCGCGACACGGTCCTGGCCGGCGTGCGAGCTTGTTCGCGCCCGCGCGTATGGCGAAGGAAGTCGGGCGCGAAGCCCGGGCCCGACGGGTTTGATGACGGTGCAGAAGCGTCCGGACTCAGCCAGTGGCGCGTGGTGGCTTCGCGTGCTACGGCATCGGGTGTGCCATCGCGCGGCGTGACGCCGAGATCGTGCTCGATGACATCCTTGGCCTGTGCTGCCCACGCCTCGGCTTCGGGATCGGTCGGGTCTGCCACGCGAAGAAAACCGCTGGCACTGGGCACGATGTCCACGGGAGCAGGCGGCGGGGGCGCATCTGGCGGGGATATCCCATCGATGGTCAGGTCCGGCACGGATGCTGGCGCCGGCACCGATTGCACCGCATGGGGCGCCTGAGGCGCTTCCGCTGGAAACAGCGCGGGCCAGCTTGCCTTGGCGCTATAGGCGCCCGATGGTGGCTGGGTCGATGGATTCTGCGGAGCGAATGCGGCTGCCGGGTCCAGTGACGAATGCGAACCTGGCGAACCCGGCGAACTTTGCGGGCTCGTCGCTTCAGGTGCGGCGCTGGGAGACTCGTCGTCGTCGAACGTCCCATGGTCCAGAATCGGCCACGGCACCGGCGGTGCGCTGCGGGGCGCGTAGAGATCGTCGGCGTCGGGGACCGAAGCCTCGGTTTCGTCGGGGTCCGATGGTCGCTCAGGTTCAGGTTCTGGTTCTGCTTCCGGTTCCGGTTCCGGTTCCGGTTCCGGCGAAGGCACAGGTGCAGGTTCGCCCTCCGGCTCACCTTCCGACTCCGTCTCCAACCGGTCTTCCGTCGTCGGTTGTTCGTCAGCGGGCGGCGTGACCTCGGGTTCCGACATCATCGTCGTCGGCGAGTCGAGCGCGGGCACTTCGTAGCCGGGATCGAAGCCGGGGTCGAACGGTGCTTCCTGTTCGCGGGCCCGCGCGCTGTCCTGCATCCGCTCCGCGTGCGCCAGCGCGGCAGCCATCGTCACGGCTGAGGCTGTTGCGGAGGCGGGTGCGGTGTCAGGTGCTGCAGGGTTCGCAGGCGAAGTTGGGGACGGGGGCGCCGGTGCTGCGCCGGGCGTGCGCACGGGCACCTCGATCAGGTGTTCGCGCGCGTCGAAGACGGTGTCGCATTGTCCGCAGCGCACCAGGCCCTGGCGCAGCCGCAACTGGTCCGCGACAAGCCGGAACGCGGTGCGGCAGGCCGGACAGCGCGTAACGAGCTTGGCAGCAGCCATAGTGAAGGATCAGGATTGTTGGGGGATGTTTGCCGGACGCGTGCCGTGCAGGCACACCCAGCCTTCCTCGCTGCGCCATACCGACATGGCGATCCACGGCGCGTAGGACGCGGCCACTTCGTCGGCTTGCCGTTCCAGCACGCCGGACAGGATCAACCGCCCGCCCGGACGCACGCGTGCGCTGAGCATCGCGGCCATCAGCTTGAGCGGGTTGGACAGGATATTTGCCACCACCAGATCGTGCGTGGCTTCGGACACCGCTTCCGGCAGCGCAAAGCTGGCTTCCACGCGGTTGCGTTCGGCGTTATAGCGCGACGCTTCCACGGCATTCGGATCGATGTCGATGCCCACCGCATCGCCGGCACCGAGCTTCTTCGCCACGATGGCCAGGATGCCCGAGCCGCAGCCGTAGTCGAGCACGGTCTCGCCTGCCCGCACGTTCTGCTCCAGCCATTGCATGCACAAGCGCGTGGTCGGGTGGCTGCCCGTGCCAAACGCCAGGCCCGGATCGAGTTCCAGGATGACAGCGTCGGGGTCGGGCGCATCGTGCCAGGACGGCACGACCCAGATCTTCTCACCAATGCGGATCGGTTCGAATTGCGACTGGGTCAGACGCACCCAGTCCTGGTCTTCCACGGCGCGCAGCGTGAACGCCGGCACTGGGTCAACTCCGAGCTGATTCGCAGCCGCCGTGACCACCAGTGCGGGATCGGTCTCTTCGTCGAAGAGCGCCACCACGCGCGAACGGTTCCAGGCGAGCCGCGTCGGCTCCATCCCGGGCTCTCCGAAGAGCGGTTGCTCGTCGGGCGTATCGGCATCGGCGTCTTCCACCGAGACCGACAGCGCGCCGAGGTCGAACAATGCGTCGGACCAGACTTCAGCCTGTTCCTGCGCAATTTCGATCACACATTCCTGGAAAGCCACGGGATTCCTTTTCTACTGCAGGGCCGGCCCGCAGGCCACGCGTCAGGGTTTGCCGCCCGACGCGTTGGCCTTCTGGGCCAGGCGGTGTTCAAGATAATGGATGCTGGTGCCGCCTTCCACGAAGTTGGCGTCGAGCATCAGTTCGCGGTGCAGCGGCACGTTGGTCAGGATGCCGTCCACCACCATCTCCGACAGCGCAATGCGCATGCGGGCGATGGCCTGGTCACGCGTGGCGCCGTACGTGATGATCTTGCCGATCATCGAATCGTAATTGGGCGGCACGAAGTAGCCATCATACGCGTGCGAGTCCACACGGACGCCAGGACCGCCGGGCATGTGCCAGGCAGTGATGCGGCCCGGCGACGGCGTGAACTTGAACGGGTCCTCGGCGTTGATGCGGCACTCGATGGCGTGGCCGGTCAGCTGCACGTCCTTCTGGCGGAAGCGCAGCTTCTCGCCAAAGGCGATGCGGATCTGTTCCTGCACGATGTCGATGCCCGTGATCATCTCGGTGACCGGGTGCTCGACCTGCACGCGCGTGTTCATTTCGATGAAATAGAACTCGTTGTTTTCGTACAGGAATTCGAACGTGCCGGCGCCACGGTAGCCGATCTTCTTGCAGGCTTCGGCGCAGCGATCGCCAATGCGTTCGATCAGGCGGCGCGGAATGTGCGGAGCCGGCGCTTCCTCGATCACCTTCTGGTGGCGGCGCTGCATCGAGCAGTCGCGTTCGCCCAGCCAGATGGCTTGCTTGTGCTGGTCGGCCAGGATCTGGATTTCCACATGGCGCGGGTTCTCGAGGAACTTCTCCATGTAGACCTCGGGATTGCCGAAGGCACGGCCGGCTTCTTCGCGCGTCATGTTGACGGCGTTGATCAGCGCAGCTTCCGTATGGACCACGCGCATGCCGCGACCACCGCCGCCACCGGCAGCCTTGATGATCACGGGGTAGCCCACGCGGCGCGCGGTGGCCAGGATTTCCTTGGGGTCGTCGGGCAGGGCGCCTTCGGAGCCCGGCACGCACGGCACGCCGGACTTGATCATGGCCTGCTTGGCCGACACCTTGTCACCCATCAGGCGGATGCTGTCGGCGGTCGGGCCGATGAAGACGAAGCCGGATTTCTCCACACGCTCGGCGAAGTCGGCGTTCTCGGAGAGAAAGCCGTAGCCCGGGTGGATCGCCTGGGCGTCGGTGACTTCGGCGGCCGAAATGATGGCCGGCATGTTCAGGTACGACAGCGGCGAAGGGGCCGGGCCGATACAGACGGCTTCGTCGGCCAGCTTCACGTACTTGGCTTCCTTGTCGGCTTCCGAGTACACCACCACGGTCTTGATACCCAGCTCGCGGCAGGCGCGCTGGATGCGAAGGGCGATTTCGCCACGGTTCGCGATCAGAATTTTTTCAAACATGGTCTCTCTCTGCGAGATCAGGGGCGGGCCCGGGCATACCTTGAAGGCGCCTCGGGCCGACGCTGACGGCCGGGAAACGTATCCGCGCGGCCGTCCACTGCAACCGGTCCGGGCCGGTTTAGCCGATCACGAACAGCGGCTGGCCGTATTCCACGGCCTGGCCGTTCTCGACGAGGATTTCCTTGATCACGCCGGCCTTGTCGCACTCGATTTCGTTGAGCAGCTTCATGGCTTCGATGATGCAGACGGTCTGGCCTTCCTTGACGGTATCGCCCACGTTCACGAACGGCGCGGCACCCGGCGACGGTGCGCGGTAGAACGAGCCCACCATCGGCGACGTCACGATGTGGCCGGCGGGTGCCTGCGGTGCGGCTTCGGCGGCAACTGGCGCGGCAGCGGCCGGTGCGGCGGCTGCAGCCGGCAGCGCCTGCATCTGCGGCATGGCCATCGGGGCGGCCACGACCTGCGGGGGTTGCTTGACGATGCGTACCTTGCCTTCGCCCTCGGTCACTTCGAGTTCCGAAATACCGGATTCGGCCACCAGGTCGATCAGCGTCTTCAGCTTGCGCAGGTCCATCTTCTTATCCTCCAGAATCGGGTTGCCCGGCCATCCTCCTGCAAACAGCAGGGAGTGCCGGCGTTGAGTCATTGATAGGCCAGCCACGCTGCGCGTGGCGGCCCCGGTTGTCTCTGTATCTATATAGGGAGCGAACTAGCTGCCCGGTGTTGCCTGTTCCTGCGCCAGCGCATATTCCAGCGCGAGCAGATAGCCTTGCCAGCCCAGTCCGCAGATCACGCCGACAGCCTGGTCGGAGAAATACGAATGATGGCGGAACGGCTCGCGGCGATGCACGTTGGACAGGTGGACCTCGACGAACGGGATCGCCACGCCAGCCAGCGCATCCCGCAGGGCCACACTGGTATGCGTGTATGCAGCGGGATTGATGACGATGAAGTCCACGCCTTCGCCACGCGCAGCCTGCACGCGATCCACGAGCGCACCTTCATGGTTGGACTGAAACGTATCCAGTTCGATACCCGTCTCGGCAGCCCGATTGCGCAGCGCTGCGTCGATATCTGCCAGTGTCGTGTGCCCGTACGTCTGTGGCTCACGGGTGCCCAGCAAGTTAAGGTTTGGTCCATGCAGGACCAGCACCTTGCGGTAGCGGGCGGAGCGGTTGACGGTAAGGGAAGTGGACACTGCGGCTCGACCAGTTCAACGAAATTGCGCGGAGATTACCGTAGCTTAGAGGGATTTGTCTAGCGTGGGATACAAGAGGCGTGTCGATTTCCAAGCACATGCCGCCGATCACGGGGCGTTCTCGGCACAAATCAGCAATTTCTCGTTGATCGGCTGTGAGTTGGTGGCAGATCGGCGACTTTAGCGTGTAGTTCGGATGCAGATGTATCAAAAAGGAACCGCCTCCTGCTCACCACGCCCGACTCTGTCACTCCCTCGCCTCACGCTGCCTCAAGCGCCTGGTAATTCCTTGCGGAGTTCCTCGGCATGAACACGTCCCATCTTGCGGTACTTCACGGCACCGTCAGGCGTGATGACCACGGTGTACGGCAAGCCACCCTGGGCGTTGCCAAACTGCTTGGCAAGCTCGGTGCCAGAGAAGCCGGCCACCGCGAGCGGGTACTTGACCGGCACCTTTTTGAGGAATTCCTGAATATTGGTGGCGGAATCGATACCAATGCCGACAAATTCCACGTTGCGTGCCGCGTACTCGCCGTGCAGCGCGGTTAGTTCCGGCATTTCCTCGACGCAAGGGCCGCACCACGGGGCCCAGAAATTCACGACCAGCGTCTTGCCACGCAATGCCGACAGATCGAGTGCCGTACCCGATGGATCGGGCATCTTTGCTTGAAAAAGCGATTCCACGGCCGTATCGGATGCTGGCTTCGGCGACATGACGAAATGCGCGGCGAGTGCACCCGCAACAGCGGCCACGATCGCCAGGACAATCCAGACGGCGACAGGCGTTCGGCGGGAGGAGGGCGAGGAGGTTGCAGTCATAGTGTCTATATAGATAGTAGTTACCGGGCAGTCGGTAATCGGCAATGCGGGTCAGCTATCCGCCGCGGCCTTGTCGATCAGGGCACGCACCGCGTTGGCATCGGCACGGGGTACGCGCCCGGTGGCGTCGGCGCGCAGTGCGCCGCGTTCATCGTCCGCATCGTACAGCGCAATGTGGATGCCCACCGGCGCACCCAGTGCCTCGCGCACCTCCCCGGCCAGCAAACGGGTCTCGCGTGACGCCGGCCATTGCCCGCGCCACAGGAAGCTCAACGTCTCCACATCGCCCTTGCCGGCGAAGTGGCGCGATTCGCTGGTGTCGAAGTCGACCGAGGCATTGAGCAGGTGCAGCGCAACGTCCTTGGGGCTGTCGCAGAAACACTGGATATAGACATCGGAGTGTTCGGTGGCGGTGCCGTTGAGGACAGCACCCGCCAGATAGGGGCGGAATGGCGACAGATCGTCCATGGCGAGCACGGCCAGCCGGCGCAGCAGCGCCAGAATGCGGGGTTGGTTTTCACCCTGGAATAGCGCCTGGTAAGCGCGTACTTCTTCCTCGATCATCACGTTGTCAGGCAGCCATTCGCCGGCCACGCGCACGTCGCCCAGCAATTGGCGGGCAGCCTTGCGCTTGGCCGTGGCGTAGTCGGCGCCGTCTTCGGCGATCATGCGGGCAGCGGCCTGGGCGATTTCCTCGCGCAGGCGGGCGGGGTCGGAGGGCATACGTCGGGACATGGCCCGATGATACCCGCATGGCTGCCACGCTGACTGCGCGCAACCCCGGTTGCGGCCAGCCGCCGCAGGCCCGGGAACCCGAGGCATGCAGGTACAATCAGACCCTTCTTTGCTCCCGGCGGCAGTCGCCGCTGCGGATCCACGCATTTTCTGAAGCTTCCGAAGCATCTCCATGCATATTCACATCCTTGGCATCTGCGGTACGTTCATGGGCGGCCTGGCCGTGCTGGCCCGTCAGGCGGGACACCGCGTGACAGGCTGCGACGCCAACGTCTATCCGCCCATGAGCACCCAGCTCGAAGCCCAGGGCATCGACCTGATCGAAGGCTTTGATCCGGAGCAGCTGTCGCTGGAACCGGACCTGTTCGTGATCGGCAATGTGGTGTCGCGCGGCAATCCGCTGATGGAAGCCATCCTCGATCGCAACCTGCCGTATGTGTCGGGCCCCCAGTGGCTGGGCGAGCACGTGCTGAACGGCAAGTGGACGCTGGCCGTGGCGGGCACGCACGGCAAGACCACCACCACGTCGATGCTGGCCTGGGTGCTGGAGGATGCCGGCTATAACCCGGGCTTCCTGGTGGGTGGGGTGCCCCAGAACTTCGGTATCTCGGCCCGGCTGACGGACTCCGATTTCTTCGTCATCGAGGCCGACGAGTACGACACGGCCTTTTTCGACAAACGGAGCAAGTTCGTTCACTACCGTCCCCGCACGGCCATCCTGAACAACCTGGAATTCGATCACGCCGACATCTTTCCCGATCTGGCCGCCATCGAGACGCAGTTCCACCACCTCGTGCGCACTGTGCCCGGCCAGGGCCGCGTGATCGTCAATGGCGTGGAACCCGCGCTGGCCCGTGTGCTGGAGCGCGGCTGCTGGAGCGAGGTGGAGCAGTTCGGCGTGGGCGACTGGCGCGAAGGCGATGCCAAGGCGCCTGCACCGACCGGCAAGGATGCGTTCGATGTGTTCTTCCACGACGAACTGGTCGGCACCGTGGTCTGGGACCTCCAGGGCACCCACAACCGCATGAACGCCATCGCGGCAATTGCTGCCGCCCGCCATGTCGGCGTGCCGCCCGCGCAGGCCATCGAATCGCTGGGCCGCTTCGCCAACGTCAAGCGCCGCATGGAAGTCCGGGGTGTCGCCCATGGCGTGACCGTCTATGACGATTTCGCACATCACCCCACGGCGATCCAGACCACGCTCGACGGCCTGCGCCGCCGCGTGGGCAGCGCCCGCATCCTAGCCGTGCTCGAACCGCGCTCCAATACGATGAAGCTCGGCGTCATGGCCGCGCAACTGCCCGCCAGCCTGGAAGCCGCCGATCTCGTGTTTGGATATGGCGCGCCATCGGGCAAGGACGCGCTGGGCTGGAACCTGGGCGATGCGCTCGCGCCGCTGGGCGACAAGGCTCGCGCCTTCCAGGATCTGCCGACGCTGGTCGAGGCCGTGCGTGCCGCGGCGCGGCCGGGCGATCAGGTGCTGGTGATGAGCAACGGCGGGTTTGGCGGCGTGCATCAGAAGCTGCTCGATGCGATCGGCGCGGCCAACGCCGGCACCGACAACGCATAAGAGGCGAGAGCAACGATGCTGCTGTACCTGCACGGCTTCCGTTCCTCGCCGCAATCGATGAAGTCCCGGCTCGTCCAGGAGCGAATGCGTAAGTGGGGCTTGGAGAAATACTTCGCCTGCCCCGTGCTCAACGTTTCGCCATCGCAGGCGATTGCTCAGGCGGAAGCTGCGATTCGCGGCGCGCGGGCCGGCGGCGAGACCGATATCGCCATCGTCGGCTCGTCGCTCGGTGGTTTCTACGCGCGCTGGCTGGCCGAGCAGCATGGCTGCCGCGCTGTGCTGCTGAATCCCGCCATCCACCCGTGGACTGACCTGGAAAAGTACCTGGGCGAGCAGCCGCTCTACCACGGCGGCGGCTCGGTGACGGTCAAGCGCGAGCATCTGCAGGAATTGCTCGACCTGCGGGTGGACATCATCACCCAGCCCGAGCGCTACTACCTGCTGGCGGCGACCGGTGACGAAGTGCTCGACTATCGCGAGATGGTCGAAGCCTGCCCGGGTGCGCGTATCAAGATCATCGAAGGCAGCGACCACGGTATCTCGGAATTCGACGAGTACGTCGACGACGTGCTGGCGTTCTGCGGCTACACACCCGACGGACGCCTGCACGCATGACGGTCGGCATGACGGCCCTGCAAGGGCTGCGCGCCGCCTGGCACGCTCATTTACCGTATGACGCCGCGATTCCCGTGAACCAGCGCCGCTGGATCGTTGGGGAGGGCTCGCTGACGGCCCGCCTGATGTCGGCCGCGACGCAGTTTCGCGTGACCCGCCTTGCCCAGACGCCGGCCTTGCCGTTCGCGGACGAGTGGCAGGCATTGGGGCTGATCCGGCCCGTGCCCGCCATCACCCGCGAAGTGCTGTTGATCTGTGACGATGTACCGGCGGTCTTCGCACACACCATCGTCGATCCGTACCGTGCGCGGCGCGACTGGCCGTTCCTGCGCGGGCTGGGTAACCGACCGTTGGGCGGTGCGCTGTTCGTGGACCCGCGCGTGCGGCGTGATCCATTCCAGTTCGCCCGGCTGTCGATGCACCATCCGCTCCGTCAGGCATTGCAGCGCGTACTGCCGGCCCTGGCCGCAGTGCCGATGTTGCCGGCGCGACGCTCGGTGTTTCGGCGCGGTGGCGGCGCCATGCTGGTCACGGAAGTCTTTCTGCCGGATCTTCTGCGCCGGCCTGCACCGCCCAGTACTGGCGCAGGCGGCACACGGCTGCCGCGCCGTATCGATACCTTCCGCGCCCTGCCGGAGCAGGACGCGCGGCCCTGACCTGGAAGTGCCGCGCCTGTGGCCCGTTGGCCGAAGGCGCGGTGCGGTATCATCCCGGGTCGAATATCCAGCCCGAGCCGTCTGACTTCAAGTGCGCCAACGCGCACTGTTGCAGCGTGTTCCGGCCCTTGTGAAAGTCCAATCCATGCAGTTGCTGTTCGAAGAAGGCGGCGAGATCCGCGCCGGCACCGTCCTTGCCCAACAGGGCGAGGCCTACCAGGTGGAGTTGCCCGCTGGCAAGCGCACCAAGGTCAAGGCAAAGGATGTGCTGCTGCAGTTCGCCCAGCCGTCGGCAATCGAAATGGTGCGGCAAACCGGCGACCTGACCGCCGAGATCGATCTCGATTTCCTGTGGGAATGCGCGCCGGCCGAGGAATTCGGCTTTGCCGAACTCGCCGCCGAATACTACGGCGCCGATGCGGGCGCGGTGCAGCAGGCCGCGCTGGCCATGGCGCTGCATGGCAACCCCGTCTACTTCCGGCGCAAGGGCCGTGGCCGCTATGCGCGCGCGCCGGAAGATCAACTCAAGGCCGCGCTGGCGGCGGTCGAGCGCAAGAAGCAGCAGCTGCTGTTGCAGGCGGAGTACGAGGCGCAGCTGAAGGACGGCAAGCTGCCCGAGGTGTTCCGCGGCAAGGTGCTGCAACTGCTGTTCAAGCCCGACAAGAACAGCCTCGAATACAAGGCGATGGATGCCGCCTGCACGGCGCAGGGCATGTCGCCGATGCGCCTGATGGTGGCCGTGGGCGGAGTGGAAAGCCCGCGCGCGCTGCATGAAGCCAAGTTCCTGGCAGACTGCTTCCCGAAGGGCACCGGCTTCCCCGACGTGGACGTGCCGGAGCCGCCGAATGACCTGCCGCTCGCTGACGTGCAGGCATTCTCGATCGACGACGTCACCACGACCGAAATCGACGATGCCCTGTCGGTGACGCCTCTCGGCGACGGCAAGCTGCGCATCGGTATCCACATCGCAGCACCGGCCCTGGGCATCCGCCGTGGCGAGGCGCTCGACACCATCGCGCGTCATCGTCTGTCCACGGTGTACTTCCCTGGCGACAAGATCACGATGCTGCCCGACAGCGTGGTGGATCGCTACACGCTGCAGGAAGGTCGCACGTGCCCGGCCCTGTCGCTGTACGTGACCATCGACCCGAACGGCATCGATGGCATGACCATCCTCGGCAGCGAATCGCGTGCCGAACTGGTGCCGATTGCCGCCAACCTGCGCCACAACCTGCTGGAGGACGTGGTCACCGAGGCCGCGCTGGCCTCAGGCACCGGCGACTATCCCTTCCGCGAGGCTTTGACCGAGCTGTACCGGCTGGCCAATTTCCTGCACGACGAGCGCCAGAAGGCGCGACTCGCCAGCGGCCTGCGTCCGGAATCGCACAACCGCGCGGACTTCAATTTCTACATCGACCGGCAGGACGATGGCAGCGAGCGCGTGCGGATCGAGCAGCGCCGCCGTGGATCGCCGCTGGACAAGATCGTGGCCGAGCTGATGATCCTGGCCAACAGCACGTGGGGCAAGCTGCTGGCGGACAACGGTGTGCCGGGCATCTACCGCACGCAGAAAGCGTGGGGCATGCATCGCACGCGCATGCAGACCTATCCCGCGCCGCACGAGGGGCTGGGCGTGGCGCAATACGCGTGGAGCACCTCGCCGCTGCGTCGCTACGTCGACTTGGTGAACCAGTGGCAAATCCTGGCCGTGGCCCAGCATGGCGTGACCGCCAAGCTCGTCGCTCCGTTCAAGCCCAAGGATGCGGATCTGCTGGCCGCCGTGGCGGATTTCGAAGGCACGTATGCGGCCTATGCCGATCACCAGTCCACGATGGAACGTTACTGGTGCCTGCGCTGGCTCAAGCAGGAAAACCGCGACAAGCTGATGGCCACCACGCTCAAGGAAGGCGCGGTGCGCTTCTCCGAGATTCCGCTGGTGACCCGCGTGCCCGAATTGGCGCAGGCCGCGCGCGGCACCCAGGTTTTGCTCGAAATCGGCGCCACCGACGAGATCACGCTCGAAGTCTCCTGTCGGGTGCTTGAGGTATTCGCCGGCGAAGGCGAACTGCCCGAGGAAGAGCTGGCGGGTAACGATCAAGGCGACGAGGGCGATGAAGTGCTGGCGGAGGTGTCGGCCGAAGCCGCCGCTGAAGCCGCTGCGGAGGATGCTGCGGAAGCCGCTGCCGAAGACGCGCCCGAAGGGACGGATGACGAGGCGTCGGCGCCACGCGACACCGATCCCGGTCCGGCTGCCTGAGCGCTTCGACAAACAGGGCGGCTCCCGTACAATCTGAGTCTGCGCCGGCCATCCCCCCGCCGTGGGGTGGCCGGCACGTATCGATTCTGTCCGACGATCGCTGCCCGATCGCCTTTCGCCTTCCATCAAGCCTCTGACCACAGTGAACGCCGTTCTCTCTGCTCCCCGCCACCCGCGCGATTGGTGGCAATCCAGCGGCACGCTGGCCAAGGCGATTGTCGTCTCGCTAGTCATTCATGCGGTGCTGCTGATGGTGCGGTTCGCCGCGCCGGAAGTCTTCGAGATCAAGCGTTCCGACCCGCAGCTCGACGTGGTGCTGGTCAACTCCAAATCTGCCGAGAAGCCGCGTAATCCGACGGTGCTGGCCCAGGCCAATCTCGATGGCGGCGGCGACCACGATGCGCAGCGTGCCACCACGCCGCTGCCGGCGCAGACCGAGTCCCGCGACGGCGATTTGATGCAGCTCACGCAGCGCCGGCTCGAACAGCTCGAGGAAGAGCAGCGCCGCCTGATGACGCAGTCACGCGAGGCCGCGCCGTCGGTACGCAGCCAGCCCCTGAAGCCCGGCGACAAGCCAACCGAGGCGCCGGTGCGAGGGCAGGACGACCGCACGAGCACGACCGAGATGGCCCGGCTGGAAGCGGAAATCGGCCGCAATCTCGAGCACTATGCCAAGCGGCCGAAGCGCATGCAGCTGACGGCCACGAGCGCCCAGGCCGTGGACTATGCGCAGTATTACGATCGTCTGCGTCGCAAGATCGAGATACGCGGCACCAGCGATTTCCCGCAGAAAAACGGCAAGCCCATCTATGGCCAGTTGATCCTGGTGATCAACGTCAACCGCCAGGGCAAGCTCGGCTATAACCGGGACGGCTACAACATCGAGGCCATCGACGTGGCGAAGAGTTCGGGCGATCCCGCGCTTGACCGTCAGGCCGTGGCCATTGTCCGTGCGGCGGCGCCATTCGGCGCGTTCACGCCCGAGATGCAGTCGAAGCAGGACATCCTCGAAGTCATTTCCACTTTCAAGTTTACGCGCAGCGGGCTGGACGTCCGGCTGCAAGGACGCTGATGACCGCAGAACAGCAATCCGCCGACCGCTACGTCGTGGTGGGCAATCCCGTTTCGCACAGCCGCTCGCCGGCGATCCACGCCGCCTTTTCGCGCCAGACTGGCGAGGCGGTGCAATACGATCGCCTGGAAGCGCCGCTCGATGCGTTTGCCGACACCGTGCGCAAGTTCCTGGCCGAAGGCGGCCACGGCTTCAACGTGACCACGCCGTTCAAGCTGGAGGCCTATGATCTGGCAGACCGCCTGACGCCGCGTGCGGAAGCCGCTGGCGCCGTCAATACGATGTGGATCGAGGATGGCTTGATCCATGGCGACAACACCGATGGCGTTGGCCTGGTGCGCGATATCCAGGACAACCTCGACGTGCTGCTGGAAGACAAACGCATCCTCGTGCTGGGCGCCGGGGGTGCGGCCATGGGGGCGATGCTGCCGCTGATCGAGTGCCGTCCGTCGCGGATCGTGGTGGCCAACCGCACCGCGCAGAAGGCCAGCGACATGGTCGAGGAATTCGTCGAGGCAGCGGACCAGTACGGGGTGGAACTCTGGGCCGGTGGCCTGGATGCACTCGACGCGCTATCCGAGGACGAGCGCTGCGACGTGGTGATCAACGCATCGGCCAGCAGCCTGCAGGGCGAAGTGCCGCCGATGCCGGATTTCCTGCTTGGCGAAGGTGTGCTGGCCTACGACATGATGTACGGCGCCAAGCCGACCGTGTTCCTCGCGCACGCGGCCCGGTGCGGCGCGCAGACCGCCGATGGCCTGGGGATGCTGGTGGAGCAGGCCGCCGAGGCGTTCTACAACTGGCGCGGCGTCCGGCCCGCCACGGCACCGGTACTGGCCGAGCTGCGCGCTGCGCTGCAGGCCGAAGCCGATCGCTGAAAGACGCCGGCCTTGGCCCGCCAGCGCAGCACTACCGCCCGGCCCTCGGCCAGATTGTCCGGCGCCGCCAATCCGCTGCGCTGGATCGGCTATTTCGGCGAATGCCTGATCATCGGCGTGCTGGCGATGCAGGTGTACTTCTTCCTGCAGATTGGCGCGTGGCAATACCTGAATCCGTCGTCCACGTCGTTCATGCGCGCGGAGCAATGGCGGCTATGCGGCTTCAAGTTCTGGAGCTGCAAGGTCGATCACCAGTGGGTGAGCTACGACCAGATGTCGCGCAACATCAAGCGCGCGGTCATCGCCAGTGAGGATGCTGACTTCGTCAACCATCCCGGCTACGAACTCGATGCCATGCTCGACGCATGGGAGCGCAACAAAAAGCGCGGGCATATCGTGCGTGGCGGTTCCACGATCACGCAGCAACTGGCCAAGAATTTGTTCCTCGCATCGGAGCAGTACTACGTACGCAAGGGCCAGGAACTGGCGATTACGTGGATGCTCGAATTCTGGCTCGACAAGCAGCGCATCTTCGAGATCTACCTGAATTCAGTGGAGTGGGGCGAGGGCGTGTTCGGCGTAGAGGCCGCCGCGCAGCACTACTTCCGCACCTCGGCATCGAAGCTGACCGTAGGCCAGGCCGCAAGACTCGCCGCAGCGCTGCCCGCGCCGAAATGCTTCGACAAAAAGGAATACTGCGCCAACGTACGCGTGAACTTCCGCGTGAAGGCGTCGATCATCGCCAGACGGATGGGCGCGGCGACGCTGCCGGATTAGTACCGATATCCGCTGCTATTGGCTCCCCTCTCCCGCTGGCGGGAGAGGGGAGCCACGCCCTTAGCTGAGCCAACCTTTGCGCCTGAAATACACCAACGGAATCGCGGCCGACACCGCCATCAGCGCGATCGCCCATGGATAGCCAATGGCCCAGTCCAGTTCCGGCATCAGCTTGAAGTTCATGCCGTAGATGCTGGCGATCAGCGTGGGCGGCATCAGTGCCACCGACACCACCGAGAACAGTTTGATGATCTTGTTCTGGTTGATGTTGATGAAACCGACCGTCGCGTCCATCAGGAAGTTGATCTTGTCGAACAGGAACGCGGTGTGGTTTTCGATGGAATCGATATCGCGCAGGATCTGGCGGGCCTCGTCCTGTTGCTCGGCTGACAGCAACTGACTGCGCATGAGGAAGGACACCGCGCGGCGCGTATCCATGACATTGCGACGGATGCGGCCGTTCAGGTCTTCCTCGCGGGCGATGGTTTCCAGCACATCGGCCGCGGCGGCATCGGTCACGTTCTCGGCCAGCACGCGGCGGCTGGCTTCTTCCAGGCGCTCGTAGATCTCCTCGATCGAATCGGCCGAGTATTCGGCGTCGGTCGCGTAGAGATCCATCAGCACGTCCTTGGCGTTGCGCACCGAACCGGGACGCATCCGCGCGCGCAGCCGTACCAGCCGGAACACGGGCAGGTCTTCGTCGTGGATGGAGAACAGGACATCGCGCGTCAGCACGAAGGCCACGCGCACGTTACGCGACGCTTCCTCCTCGTCGAGCAGGAAATCGGTGCGGATGTGGATATTCTCGTCCTCACCTTCGAAGTACCGCGCCGACGCTTCCAGGTCGCCCAGGTCTTCCAGTTCGGGCAGGACGACACCGTAGGCTTCCTTGATCCACGCGAGTTCTTCGTCGTCGGGGCTGACCACGTCGATCCAGATGGGCTTGTGCTGCAGCAGCTCATTGCGCTCGTCGACCTGCTCCTGGGCAAGCCGACCTTTCTGCAGGACGAACAGATTGATCATCCCTAGACTTCCTTGTGACTGATTGCGCTGTGTCGAGGCATCGGAGACAGGCGCAGGCACGGCATCGGCAACAACCATGGGGCGGCCGGCAAGCGTGATCGCGCTGCATGCACGCGGCCATAGGGGCGTGGCGATGCAAGGCGATGGCGTTTGCCTGTTGCCTGGTTATGGCTGGCTGGCCGGGGAGAGGGAAGATCCGAAGCGCGACACGGCAGCCGTGGCGGCCGCCGCTGGGGGAAACGGAAAGACACTCACCCGCAGGTGTCTGCGGGCAAGCGCGGCGAAGGGCAGGGCGATGGCCCAGCCCGGTTCGACGTTACGCAGCCCGCAGTGACATGGCATCCGACGATGGCGCGATATTGTCGCGACAACCCGAACACCCGATGCTACTGCCCACGTACTTTCTCCGGGATTCTGATGGCCGCGAGTGTAATCCAACGCGGGGGGGCTTGTTAAGCGAAATCTAGGGTGTTGTACGGATGGCGCTCAGCGCCCCCGGCGCAGCAACGGCGCCAGCATGACAGACGACAATGCCGCGAACATCAGCACGATGGCCGCGTAATCCTGCCAGTGCGGCGTCTCCCCCAGCAGCCACATGCCGGAGAACACGCCGACCACGGGAATGAACATGATCGACAGGCTCGACACCACTGGCGGCAGGCTGCGCGCCAGCGAGAACCACACCAGGTGGCAGTACGCAAAGACCACCACGGCGTTGTAGACGATGGCACCCCATTCGATGGCGGTGGGCATGCGCCAGCCGGTCTCGAACAGCAGCGAGCCGATGGCGAGGAACGGCAGCGTGACAGCCAGCATCCAGAACGTGAGCGCCCCGATGGGCACGTCCAGCGGGGTGCGTTTCATCAGTTGGGTGCCGAAGCCCCAGCCTGCGGCGGCCACGAGCATCAGCAGCGTGCCGGCCGGGCTGCCGGTCAGCGCGGCAATCTCGCCGGACAGTAGCAGGACGGTGCCGGTCAGCGCGCAGCCGATGCCAATCCATGCTGACAACGCGATGCGTTCGCGGAAGATCAGGAGCCCCCAGACCACGGCCCAGATCGGCATGGTGTAGCCCAGGATGGCTGCCCGGCCCGAAGACAGCATCTTGACTGCGCAGATCGCGAACAAGTGCCAGATGACCATGTTCGGGATGGCCAGCTTGACCACCGTGGGCCATGTGGCACGCGGAATGTTCAGCGAATCGCCGCGTAGTTTCAGCGCCAGGCCCAATGCCACCAGCCCGCCGGCCATGCAGAGCAGGCGAAAGCCCATGGCGGGGAAGTGGGCGACGCCGATTTTCATGATCGGCCAGTTCAGGCCCCAGGCGAGGGTGAGGAATACGAGGAGGAGAAGACCGCGGCGGTCGAGTTGCATGGGACGTGGCGACGCAGACTGTCGCTCTTTTAAGCGGAAGCTGCAGACAATAGCACGCCAGGGGTTGGGCCAGCGGGTAGAATTGGCGTCACCCCCGATACAGATTTACCGAGCCCCTCATGACTTTTACCGAGCAGCTGTCCGCCGCATGGCAGCGTAACGATTCCCTGCTGTGTGTCGGTCTGGATCCGGACCCGGCCAAGCTGCCGGTGTCCCTGACCAGCACTGGCGGGGCGATTTTCTCGTTCTGCCGCGAAATCGTCGATGCCACCGCCGACCTGGTCTGCGCATTCAAGCCGCAGATCGCCTATTTCCACTCCCAGCGCGCCGAGGACCAGCTCGAGCAACTGATCGAGTACATCCATGACGCGCACCCGGGGATTCCGGTCATTCTCGATGCCAAGCGCGGCGATATCGGCTCCACGGCCGAGCACTACGCCATCGAGGCATTCGACCGCTACAAGGCCGACGCGGTGACGGTCAGCCCGTACATGGGTTTCGATTCGATGTCGCCGTATCTGGCGCATCCGGGCCGTGGCGTGATCGTGCTGTGCCGCACGTCGAACCCGGGCGGCTCGGACGTGCAGTTCCTGCAGGTCGACGGCAAGCCGCTCTACCAGGTGGTGGCCGAAGCCGCCCGCGAGCGCTGGAATACCAATGGACAGATGGGTCTGGTGGTCGGCGCGACGTTCCCGAACGAGATCGCCAAGGTGCGCCAGATCGTCGGCGACATGCCGCTGCTGATCCCCGGCATCGGCGCCCAGGGTGGCGACATCGAAGCCACCGTGAAGGCTGGCCGCACGGCTGACGGCACCGGCATGATGATTAACTCATCGCGCGCCATTCTTTATGCGAGCCGGGACAAGGACTTTGCCGTGGCAGCGCGCAATGCGGCGCTGCAGACCAGGGAGTTGATTAACCGGTACCGGCACGGTTGAACCAGCGGGGCCTCTCCTGCTGATGGTTTTCTCCCCTCTCCCGCATGGCGGGAGAGGGGAGCACTCCGAGCAGCTGTCAGAGTTACTCCTCGTTCCGAATCATCTCGATTAACCCGCGCATGGCATGCTCCGCCGCCTGCCTGCGGATCTGGGCGCGGTCGCCCTTGAAGCGTTGGGTGTCGGTGCGGGTGGTGATGCGGTTGCTCCAGCCGAAGCAGACCATGCCTACCGGCTTCTCGGGTGTGCCCCCGTTGGGTCCGGCCACGCCGGTGATCGATAGTGACACTTGCGCACGGCTGTTCAGCAGCGCGCCTTCGGCCATGGCGTGCGCCACCTCTTCACTGACCGCCCCGTGGTCGCGGATCAGCTTGGCGGGCACGCCGATCATCGTCGACTTGGCTTCGTTCGAATAGGTCACGAAGCCGCGCTCGAACCATCCCGAAGATCCCGACACATCGGTAATGGCAGCGGCGACCAGTCCGCCCGTGCAGGACTCTGCCGTGGCGAGCATGAGAGAACGTTCCGCGAGGACGGTTCCGGCCTGGATGGCAAGCTGGTCTAGCAGGCGGCTGACTGACATGGCGCGGCTCTAAGTGGATAAACGGTGCGGAAGCGGGCGGCGCTCAGATCGAACGCCACAGTGCGAACACAAGCAGCGTGTAGAACGCCGCGAAGATATCGTCGAACATCACGCCGAACGCGCCGTTAAAGCCCGGTCCCTTGAGGGTGCGGTCGTAATAGCGGATTGGCGCCGGTTTGACGATATCGAAGAAACGGAACCATGCGAAGGCTGCAAACTGGCCCCAGAAGCCGGTTGGCGTGACGAACACCAGCACCAGCCAGAACGCGACAATCTCGTCCCAGACCATGCTGCCATGGTCGTAGACACCCATGTCGCGCGCCGTGCGCAGGCAGGCCCAGATCCCGATGGCGAAACCGGCGGCAATGATGTACAGCCAGGTCGTCGGCTCGATCCACATCGAGATCACGACAAACGACAGCCAGCCGTAGAGCGTGCCCACCGTGCCGGGGCTGACGGGCGACAGGCCGGAGCCGAACCCGAGTGCGATCAGACGAGCCGGATGGCCCAGCATGAAGCGCGCGGTGGGGCGCGTGATTCTGGCAGTCTGGCCAGCTTCCAGCGTGACGGGTTCTACGGGGTCGCTCGGCGCGGCACCGGGGGGGTAGGCGGACATCAAGAAATAGCTCGTCTGTATTTGTTATCTATTGCGCGCACGCGGTGGCTCCCGCTACGCGCATGGCGGCATCATGACACGGCTTGCGGCCCGTGTCAGGCAGGTATCAGGGCGCTGCGAAGTGGTCGAACGATGTGCCGGTGTAGTCGAACGGATTACCGTCACCATTGACGATGCGCAGGCCCGCCTCCGGGGTGATTGATCCGACACGCGAAAGAGGAAGATCGAGCTGGCGGCTGATGCCGGCAATGGCTTCACGGGCGCCAATCGGTGCCGAAAAGCAGAGTTCGTAGTCGTCGCCACCGGCCAGCACGCACTCGCGCTGGCACGCCAGGGGCTGGCCAGACAGGATGCGAGACCGTGGCAGCGCGTCCACATCGATGATCGCACCCACCGAGGAGCGATTGAGGATGTGGCCCAGGTCGCCGATCAGGCCATCGGAAATATCGAGCGCGGCGTGAGCCACGCCCCGCAACGCCAGCCCCAGCGCCACGCGCGGCGTAGGGGTGTCCATGCGAGGACGGATCACGGTGAAATCGGGCTCGGGCAGTAGCCATTCACCACGGCAATCACCGAGCGCCAGTCGTGCGTCGCCAAGCGTGCCGGAAATCCAGATATCGTCGCCGGGGCGCGCAGCGTCACGGCGCAGCGCCTGGCGCGCCGGCACATCCCCGAACACAGTGATCGAAATGGTCAGCGGTCCCTTGGTGGTATCCCCGCCGATCAACTCGCAGCCGTGCGCATCGGCCAGCGCCAGCATGCCGGCCGCGAACGGCTCCAGCCAGGCGGGGTCCGCCTCGGGCAGCGCCAGCGCCAGCGTGAAGGCGCGCGGCTCGGCGCCCATCGCCGCCAGATCCGACAGATTGACCGCCAGGGCCTTGTGTCCCAGCGAGTGCGGCGGCACGTCGGGAAAGAAATGGCGGCCGCTGACCAGCATGTCGGAGCTGATGGCGATCTGGTGGCCGGGGCGCGGCTCGATCAGCGCGCAGTCATCGCCCACACCCAGCACAGCCTTGCGTACCGGGCGCGTGAAGAAACGGCGAATCAGGTCGAATTCGGAGAGCTGGGCAGGCTGGACGGCCGGAGAGGCGGGACTCGGGGCAGGCATGGAGCGTGGGATGACCCGTTGGCGGGCGGGGATGGTGGGGGATGGAGTTCGAAGACCAGTGGAAATGCTGAGACACTCCGGCTGGTCAAGCCCACCGGCATGCGGCATATTGTACCGAATCGAAAAGGTGCCCCGCGCAAAACGCTTATTGTGAAAGAGTATTTCACAATATAAAATGCGCAATTCTTATAGCGCCCCAGGCGGAGACAAACGGGTTCGTGGAGCCGGCCCGTACTCATCGCCCGTGTTATTCAGTGTGGCTCCACCGATCGGAAGATGCGCAGATGACAAGCCCTCAGCAGCCCCCGTCCCAAGACGATCTGAAACAGCAGCAGCGTGAGGCGCTGCGCAAGGCCGCACTCGAATACCACGAGTTTCCGACCCCCGGAAAGATTTCAGTCACCCCCACCAAGCCGCTGTCGAACCAGCGCGACCTGGCCCTGGCGTATTCGCCGGGCGTGGCCGCTGCCTGCGAGGAAATCGTTGCCGATCCGGCCAATTCCTTCCGCTACACCGCGCGCGGCAACCTCGTGGGCGTGATCACCAACGGCACGGCCGTGCTGGGCCTGGGCGACATCGGCGCCGCAGCGTCGAAGCCGGTCATGGAAGGCAAGGCCGGCCTGTTCAAGAAGTTTGCAGGCATCGACGTCTTCGACATCGAAATCGACGAGAAGGACCCGGAAAAGATCGTCGATATCATTGCCTCGCTGGAACCCACGTTCGGCGGTATCAACCTTGAAGACATCAAGGCGCCGGAGTGCTTCTACGTGGAGCGCAAGTTGCGCGAGCGGATGAAGATTCCCGTCTTCCACGACGATCAGCATGGCACCGCCATCGTGGTGGGCGCCGCCGTGATCAACGGCCTGAAGGTGGTTGGCAAGGACATTTCCAAGGTCAAGCTCGTGGCCTCGGGCGCTGGCGCCGCAGCGCTGGCCTGCCTGGACCTGCTCGTCGACATGGGCCTGCCCATCGAGAACATCTGGGTAACGGACCTGGCCGGTGTGGTCTATGAAGGCCGTACCGAACTGATGGACCCGGAAAAGGCGCGCTTCTCGCAGAAGACCGACAAGCGCAAGCTCGCCGAAGTCATCGACGGCGCCGACATCTTCCTGGGCCTGTCCGCCGCTGGCGTGCTGAAGCCGGAGATGGTGCAGAAGATGGCCGAGAAGCCGCTGGTGCTGGCGCTGGCCAATCCGAATCCGGAAATCATGCCGGAACTGGTCAAGGAAATCCGCCCGGACGCCGTGATGGCCACGGGCCGCACGGACTATCCGAACCAAGTCAACAACGTCCTGTGCTTCCCGTTCATCTTCCGTGGCGCGCTGGACTGCGGCGCCACCACGATTACCCGTGAGATGGAAATCGCCGCCGCGAACGCCGTGGCGGAACTGGCTCGTCAGGAACAGAGCGATATCGTGGCCTCGGCCTACGGTATCCAGGACCTGTCGTTCGGCCCGGAATACCTGATCCCGAAACCGTTCGATCCGCGCCTGATCGTCAAGATCGCACCGGCCGTGGCCGAGGCCGCCGCCAAGTCCGGCGTGGCCGCGCGCCCGATCGAGGACATGGACGCGTACCGCCTGCAACTGCAGCAGTTCGTGTACCACTCGGGCACGCTGATGAAGCCGATCTACGCGGCTGCGCGCAAGGTGGAGATGGAGAAGAAGCGCATCGTCTTTGCCGAGGGC
The DNA here is from genome assembly GCF_009793345.1 of Cupriavidus sp. SW-Y-13. Taxonomy (NCBI): domain Bacteria; kingdom Pseudomonadati; phylum Pseudomonadota; class Betaproteobacteria; order Burkholderiales; family Burkholderiaceae; genus Cupriavidus; species Cupriavidus sp. SW-Y-13. The sequence goes on along the minus strand of NZ_WHLX01000001.1, from coordinate 2,997,510 downwards.
GAGGAAGAGCGCGTGCTGCGTGCGGTGCAGGTGATCGTCGATGAAAAGCTGGCGAACCCGATCCTGATCGGTCGTCCGGCTGTGCTGGCGCACCGCATCGAACGCTTTGGCCTGCGCCTGCGCATGGGTACGGATTTCACGGTGGTGAACCCCGAGCACGACGAGCGCTTCCGCGACTATTCGGACACGTACTACGGCATGATGGCCCGCGAGGGTGTCACGCAGCAGTACGCCAAGCTGGAAATGCGCCGCCGCACCACGCTGATCGGCGCGATGCTGCTGAAGAAGGGCGAGGCCGACGGCATGATCTGCGGCACGGTCAGTACCACGGCTGCCCATCTGCGCTATATCGACCAGGTACTCGGCGGCACCAACAAGGTGTACGCGGCCATGAACGGTCTGGTCCTGCCGGGCCGCCAGATCTTCCTGGTGGATACGCACGTCAATGTGGACCCGACCGCCGACGAGCTGGCCGAGATCACGATCATGGCTGCAGAGGAGCTGAAGCGCTTCGGCATCGAGCCGAAGGTGGGCCTGCTGTCGCACTCGAACTTCGGTACGTCCGAAGCACCGTCGGCCCGCAAGATGCGCGACACCCTTGCCATCCTGCGTGAGCGTGCACCGGAACTGGAAGTCGACGGCGAAATGCATGGCGACAGCGCGCTGGACGAAAAGCTGCGAGATTCGCTGGTGCCGGACGGTTCGCTCAAGGGCGAAGCCAACCTGCTGGTCTGCCCGAACATCGACGCGGCCAATATCTCGTACAACCTGCTCAAGGTGGCGGCTGGCAACAACGTGGCGATCGGTCCAATCCTGCTCGGCGTGAAGGCGCCGGTGCACATCCTGACCCCGTCGGCCACGGTGCGTCGTATCGTCAACATGACCGCTCTGGTCGTGGTGGATGCCGCTGCCAAGGTCTGACACGCCGCGATATTCTCTTCGCATCACGCGCATCGGCTAAGTCATTGCCGATGCCGCGTCGTAAAGCCGGGCTTGCCCGGCTTTTTTCATGTGCGCCAGCCTGTCTTGTCCGCAAGGTTAGTATGCGCACACATTTCAATAACACATTGAAACAATTGAGGAATTTCGGCGCCCCAGAGCGCAGGGATTGATTAATGCGCGACATCCGCGTAACCTTACGCCTTTGAATGCAGGCGTTCGTCCACGCGCGCCCCGCCACTTTCCCCAATCATTTTCGATAACGTGGGTCCCCGGAATCTCGCGAGCCAGTCGCAGCGGCAGTCAACTTGGCAGTCCCTGAACCTGACGCGGAGCCTGGGCCGCGCGTTGGCCGGTGCGGCATTGTCCGTCGCGCTGGCGATGTCGCCGCAGGGCGCCGTCGCGAAGCGGTCGTCCGTGGCGGATGTGGAAGGGGTGGTGGGAACCATCGCGGCCCCGCAGTTGCCAAACGAGGCGCGGCAGACGCTGGAGCTGATCCAGTCGGGCGGCCCGTTTCCGTATGACAAGGATGGTTCGCGGTTCGGCAACTACGAACGGCACCTGCCGACGCAATCTCGCGGCTACTACCGCGAATACACCGTCAAGAACAGCAAGAGCCGGAATCGGGGAGCCAAGCGGATTGTTTGCGGTGGTGATCAACGCGCCGCCAACGACTGCTATTACACGGAAGACCACTACAACAGTTTCAAACGGATAACCAAATGATGACTGACATTTTCGGATTGGGCGACGCCCTTGCCGCCCGCGAGGAGCGCGGCGCCGGAGATGGCTGGCAGAGGGCCCACCATCAGGCCCAGAACCTTTACGACAATGTGCTGATGATGCCGCGCCAGGATCTGACGCACCCACTGCCGCCTACCTGCTCGCCGGCCATTGCCACGTGGGCTGACGACGGTACCAACGAGGGAGCCATGAATCTGTTCAAGACGGTGCGCCCGAACATCGTCCAGTCGATCCGCGCGTTCCGCGTGCCGGAGTTGGCCCAGGCGGCCACGGCGCTGAACCAGCACTTCCTCTACGCCAACTGCGCCGATTGCGCCAGCAAGGCCGAGATCCTGGAGCGCATCGCCACCGAGTTCACGTTTCCGAAGCATTTCGGCAAGAACTTCGATGCGTTGTCCGATTGCCTGACCGACATGATCTACAAGGCCGGTCCGCAACCCGGTTTTGTAATCGTGCTCGAAGGCTTGCCGATTGCGCTCAAGTTCGACAAGGAAGCGCGTGAGGTGCTGCTGGACGTGTTCCGTGACGCCGCCGAATTCTGGCTGGAGCGCAAGGTGCAGTTCCGGGTGTTCTACTCGTTCGCCTGAACGCCTTCCCCGGCCGCAATGAAAAAGCCCGCTGTCACCAGCGGGCTTTTTTGCGTCCTGCGCCAGCGCTGCACCGGCTCAGGCTGCAGGCGGTAGCTGGCCGCCCGGCGTCAACCGGTCGATCAGTTCCGGCAGGCCTTCGCTGAGGCTCGCCGCCACGTCGTCGGAAGACATCCCGGTGGTTTCGGCCAGCGACTGCAATGCACCGGTATTGTCCAGCGCACCCTGCAGGTCGGCTGCACTGACGGCCTCGTTTCCGTCGGTGCCGATCCAGGAATCGACCTGCTGGCCCAGCCCGGCCTGGCCGAGTATGTCGCGCAACGCGCCGATACCGCCAGCGGCCGCTCCCATCGCCTGCGCCGAGTTCGTGGCATCGCCCTGACCGCCGAGCAGTCCGCCCAGCAGCGATCCGAGATCGAGTCCGCCCGGGGCCGGGGCGCTGCCGCCACCCAGCATGCCGCCGAGCATGCCGCCAAGACCGCCGAGTCCTCCCAGGCCGCCGAGGGCACCGCCCGCCGCATCGCCGGCGTCGGCGGGGGCAACGCTGCCATCCGCACCCTGGCTCTTGTTACGCATGGCCAGCATCGCCAGCAAGCCCAGCGCCATCATGAGCTTGGGATTCATCCCTCCGCCGCCGGCTTGTTGCTGGCCGCCGCCCTGACCGAGCATTCCGCCCAGCACGCTATCGAGTAGTCCCATATTCGACTCCTTTGACCTGTCCTGGTCAGAATCCGCCAAGGATGGCGTTCAGCGTGGCGAGGCACGCGAGGCCCGCCGTCTCGGTACGCAGAATACGCGGCCCCAGCGACACGCCGATGAAACCGGCATGGCGCGCCGCTGCTTCTTCCTCGGGCGACAGCCCGCCTTCGGGGCCGATCAGCAACGTCACGCCCTTGGCACGCCAGGCATCGGCGTGAGTTCGTGCAAGCTCGGGCAGGGGCGCTACGGCACGCGGCGACAGCAGCAGCCGGTTGCCCGTGGCAGGCGCCGCCGCAAGCCATGCATCAAAGGTAGACACCGGCGCCAGCGCCGGCAAGCGGTTACGTCCGCATTGCTCGCACGCCGCCTCGATCAGGGCCTGCCAATGGGCTTGGCGTTTGGCAGCCCGCTCGCCGGATAGCCGCACCACGGAGCGCTGGGCCTGCAGCGGCTGGATCGCCGCCACGCCAAGCTCCACGGCTTTCTCGATCAGCCAGTCCATTTTGTCGCCGCCTGCCAGACCCTGCGCCAACGTCACCGCAAAAGGCGGTTCGGCCTCGGTGGCGTCATGGGCGGAGATACGGGCCGATGCGCTGCGCTTGCCGATCTCCGCGAGCGTGGCGCTGTAGCTGCCGCCCTGACCGTTGAAAAGCGTGATGGGGTCTTCGGGCGACAGGCGCAGCACATGGACGTGACGTACGACGGTGTCGGGCAACTCCACGACGGTATCGGCAGCAAGCGCTGCATCGACAAAAAATCTAGGTGGCATCAGGAAAGAAAGATCAGGATTCGGACGAGGGATCGACGTCCGCGGCCTTCGGCAGCGGCGTGCCGAAGCCCCAACGGTAGCCGTCAGGGTCCTCGACCATGCAGTAACGGTCGCCCCAGAACTGGTCGGCGGGCGCCATCACGCTGACCGCGCCGGCACCAATGGCCTGCGCATACATGGCATCGACATCGTCGCAATAGACATAGAACGTCTGAGACGCCTCGACGCCAAGGGAGCGGGGCGTGCGCGCGGTACTGCCCCATGCGCCTTCGGGCGCGAACATCACGACAAGCTCGCCCATGTAGTGCAATTCGGCGTGGGTCGGAACGCCGTTCTCGTCGACCACATGGCCGGCGGTGAAGCCGAACGCGCGCTGGTAGAAATCGATTGCGGCGCGGCCGCTGGCAACCGTCAGGTAGGGCGTCAGCCAGGGCGTGTTGGACGGTCTGGGCATGCTGGTCTCCCGGAGGGTGGCTCGGAGGAAGTCCCGGCCGCTCGGCGGCGATCGGGACGAAAGTGCATGTTACGCGGGTCGGCTGGCGCTGTCGAAGATCGGCTGCAGATGGCGCGGATGCACGAAGAGCGCTGGGTGGAGATCTGCATGATAGGCGCGCAGTGCCGTGTCCAGGCGCCATTGCCGCAGCCGAGCTGCGATGGACGCGGCAGGTGCGGCGGCAATGTCCAGCGTATCGCTTGCCAGCGCGATGCCCCACAGCGCGCCGTACGCTGGCACATACGCGGCTAGCGGCGCCACATTCGGAAAGACTTGCCGCAGGCGCGACAGCAGCAACCGCGCCGCGTCGGGACGATGGAGCAGGGGGCCAAGATGCAGCGAGAGCGCGCCACCCGGCGCCAGACACCTGCGCGCCGTTTGCAACCCGTGCGTGGTGAACAGCGCGGCCGCGGGGCTGCCGTCGTCGGCCTCGGTCAGGTCGTAGACGATGAGATCGAAACGGCGGCCGGTACGGGCGAATGCTTCCATTAGGCCCAGTCCGTCACCGATGGCGAGATGCAGGCGTGGATCACCCGGTTCGTCGAGCGCTCCGCGATGGATGCCGGGCAGCCATTCGCGCGCCAATCGCACAACCTCGGCATCCAGCTCGGCCACCACCACATCCCGCATTGTGGGAATTCGCAATAATTCGAAGGCGGAACCCCCATCGCCGCCGCCCACAACCAGCGCGCTACGTGGCGTACCGTGCACAGCAGCCATCGGCACGGACATCAGTTCGTGCAGGATGAAGGCATCGGCCTCGGTGCTCATCACCACGCCGTCCAGCCGGAAGATCCGCCCCAGGCCTGGGTTTTCGCCGATCTCCACCTGCTGGTACGCCGAACGCGTGGCCGCCAGGACGGTGATCTCGCCCAGCGTGGTGCCCGTACCGGGTGCCAGCCATTCCGTCCAGGTTTGATGGCCTCTTCGGGACGCGCCTTCGCGCCCGGAAATGCCGCCTGCTTCTGCTAAAATTGCGGTTTTCCCGCCGTCAGGTTCTCGCATGTCTGCCCTCGCCCATCCCGCAACAAGTCCTTTCGCCAACCAGCCCGTCAAACTGATGGCCGACGCCATCCGCGTGCTTGCCATGGACGCCGTCCAGCAAGCCAACTCCGGTCACCCCGGTGCGCCGATGGGGATGGCGGATATCGCCGTGGCGTTGTGGGGCCGGCATCTGAAGCATAACCCCGTGAATCCGCAGTGGGCCGACCGCGATCGCTTCGTGCTGTCGAACGGTCACGGCTCGATGCTGATCTACGCGCTGCTTCACCTCACGGGTTACGACCTCCCGGTGGAAGAACTGAAGAACTTCCGTCAGTTGCACAGCAAGACGGCCGGCCATCCGGAATACGGCATCACGCCGGGCGTGGAAACCACGACCGGTCCGCTGGGTCAGGGCATTACCAACGCCGTGGGCATGGCGCTGGCAGAGCGCTTGCTGGCCGAAGAATTCAATCGTCCGGGCTTCGACATCGTCAACCATCACACCTATGTGTTCATGGGCGATGGTTGCCTGATGGAAGGTATCAGCCACGAGGCTTGCTCGCTGGCTGGCACGTTGAAGCTGAACAAGCTGATTGCACTGTGGGATGACAATGGCATTTCGATCGACGGCGACGTGGTGCACTGGTTCGCCGACGATACCCCGAAGCGTTTCGAATCCTACGGCTGGAACGTGATTCGCGGCGTGGACGGCCATGACGCCGTGGCGGTGGACAATGCCATCGCGCAGGCCAAGGCCAGCGACAAGCCAACGCTGATCTGCTGCCGCACGCTGATCGGCAAGGGTGCTCCGAACAAGGAAGGCGGTCACGACGTGCACGGTGCCCCGCTGGGCGGCGCCGAAGTGCTGGCCACGCGCGAAGCGCTGGGCTGGGTGCATGCACCGTTCGAACTGCCGCCGGAAGTCTATGGCGCGTGGGATGCCAAGCATACCGGTGCCGCGCTGGAAAAGGCCTGGGACGCGCTGTTTGCCGCCTACGCCGAAGTCCATCCGTACGAAGCCGGCGAGTACACGCGCCGCATGCGCGGTGAGCTGCCGGGCGCGTTCGACGAGGCTGTCGATGCCTTCCTCGCCAAGTGCGAAGAAAAGGCAGAGACCATCGCCACGCGCAAGGCCAGTCAGAACACGATCGAGGCGCTCGCGCCCGTGCTGCCGGAATTCCTGGGCGGCTCGGCCGACCTGACCGGCTCGAACCTGACCAACTGGTCCGGCAGCAAGGCTGTGCGTGTAGATGCCTGGGGCAACCACATCAACTACGGCGTGCGCGAATTCGGCATGAGCGCCGTGATGAACGGCATCACGCTGCACGGTGGCTACATCCCCTACGGTGCCACGTTCCTGACGTTCTCGGACTACAGCCGCAACGCGCTGCGCATGGCCGCGCTGATGAAGATCCGCACGCTCTTCGTGTTCACGCACGATTCGATTGGCCTGGGAGAAGACGGCCCGACGCACCAGTCGATCGAGCACGTCGCCAGCCTGCGCCTGATCCCGAACATGGATGTCTGGCGTACTGCCGACACCACCGAGACTGCCGTGGCCTGGGCCGAGTCGATCCGCCGCGAGAATGGTCCGAGCTGCCTGATTTTCAGCCGCCAGAACCTGCCGTTCCAGAAGCGCGACGACGTGACGCGCGCCAATATCGCTCGCGGCGGCTACGTGTTGCGCGATGCGAAGAACCCGCGCAAGAAGGCGCCGGACGCCGTCATCATCGCCACGGGCTCGGAAGTGGGCCTGGCCATCGGCGCCGCCAATGCACTGGCTGCCGAAGGCGTGCATGTGCGCGTGGTATCGGTGCCGGCGACGACCGTGTTCGACAAGCAGGATGCCGCGTACAAGGCCAGCGTGCTGCCGGCCGGCGTGCCGCGTATCGCCGTGGAAGCCGGCGTGACCGATTTCTGGTGGAAGTACCAGGTCCAGGCGGTCGTCGGCATCGACACGTTTGGCGAATCAGCTCCGGCAGGCGTGCTGTTCAAGCACTTCGGCTTCACGGTAGAAAACGTGGCCGACACCGTGCGCGCCACGCTCGCCCAGTAATTCCCGCCCGTGTGCCCCGCCGGTGCGACGCGCCGGCTGGCGGCACCGGCCCAGGCTTCATCGATTGCACTCTAGGAGATAGACATGACCATCAAGATCGGCATCAACGGCTTTGGCCGTATCGGACGCATGGTGTTCCGCGCCGCCGCCGCGAACTTCAAGGACATTGAAGTCGTCGCCATCAACGACCTGCTGGAGCCGGACTACCTGGCGTACATGCTGAAGTACGACTCGGTGCATGGCCGCTTCGATGGTGAAGTGTCGGTGGATGGCAACACGCTGGTCGTGAATGGCAAGAAGATCCGTTTGACCGCTGTCAAGGATCCGTCGGAACTGAAGTGGGGCGAAGTCGGCGCCGATGTCGTGATCGAATCGACCGGCATTTTCCTGACCAAGGAAGGCGCGCAGAAGCACATCGACGCGGGCGCCAAGAAGGTGATCATGTCGGCTCCGTCCAAGGACGACACCCCGATGTTCGTGTACGGCGTGAACCACGAGTCGTACAAGGGCGAAGCGATCGTTTCGAACGCCAGCTGCACCACGAACTGCCTGGCCCCGGTTGCCAAGGTGCTGAACGACAAGTGGGGCATCAAGCGCGGCCTGATGACCACCGTGCACGCTGCCACGGCGACGCAGAAGACCGTTGACGGTCCGTCGAACAAGGACTGGCGCGGTGGCCGCGGCATCCTGGAAAACATCATCCCGTCGTCGACCGGTGCTGCCAAGGCCGTGGGCGTGGTGATTCCGCAACTGAACAAGAAGCTGACGGGCATGTCGTTCCGCGTGCCGACCTCGGACGTTTCGGTGGTTGACCTGACCGTCGAGCTGGAAAAGTCGGCCACGTACGCCGAAATCTGCGCCGAGATGAAGGCCCAGAGCCAGGGCGCGCTGAAGGGCGTGCTGGGCTACACCGAAGACAAGGTCGTGGCCACGGACTTCCGCGGCGATGCACGGACCTCGATCTTTGACGCCGAAGCTGGCATCGCGCTGGACGGCACGTTCATCAAGGTTGTGAGCTGGTACGACAACGAGTGGGGCTATTCGAACAAGTGCCTGGAAATGGCACGCGTCGTCGCCAAGTAATCTGGCGGCGGTCCCAAGAAAAACGCGCCTTCGGGCGCGTTTTTTTGTGGGTCAGAGTTTCAGCGGCTTCGCATCGATGACATCGCCGTCGACGATGAAATGTCCGCCCGCCACGTGATGGATCGTGCGGAGGGAATCGTGGCCCGTGAAATCCCAACGGCCTTCCCGGAACACGCGACTGTCGGCGTGCGCGGCGACGACTTCGCCGAGGAACAGGTCATAGCTGTTCTGGATAGCGGGCTCGGGCAGCAGGCGGCATTCCAGCCAGGCGGCGCAACCTTCGAGCAACGGCGCACCGACAAGGTTGCCGTCAAACGTTTGTAGTCCGTAGGCGGCAAACTTGTCGATGCCATGTTCCTCGGAGATCTTCAGGCCGGAACTCGATCCGAGCGCCTGAGTAATGTCCACCTGGGCCACGGTGGGCACATGCAGCGCGAATTCGCCGCTGGCTTCGAGCAACTGGCGCGTCCATGTGGCCTTGTCGAGCACGACGGCCACTTTGGGCGGTGCGAAATCGAGCGGCATCGCCCATGCGGCAGCCATGATGTTGCGTTGCCCGCTATGGGCTGCGCTCACCAGGACGGTGGGGCCGTGGTTGAGCAGCCGATAGGCTTTGGATAGATCAACGTTGTGACGATGAGTACTCATGATATCTCTGCAATCTCAGGGATATGTGTCCGAGCGCAAGGCGGAAACATCCCACTACGACGAATATAGCGAGTTCCGCGCATAAGAATGCGTGGGCTTTTTGACATTATCTGTTCCGAATGTGCCCGGAAGCCGCTGGAAATCATCCGATAACCCGTTTGCTTAGTGCGAGAAATGCCGAATTTGCTTTTCCCTGCCGTTTTTTTCTCATACACTCGGAAGAATCTGTTGATATCTGATGTGCAGCCAGTGAAAGTGGTGGGGCCATCGAATGTGGAACACAATAACCGGGCCTGATCATGGTGAACGTGGATACCAAGCTGCTTGTGATTTTCACAGAGCTGCTGAGTAAGCGAAACGCCACTTATGTGGCGGAGAAAATGCATATGACGGCACCTGCCGTCTCGCATTCGCTCGGCCGACTGCGCGAAATCTTTGACGATCCTCTTTTTATCCGTGTCCCCCACGGGCTGACGCCGACGCCCCGCGCGTTGGAGCTGGGTCCAAAGATTCGGGACATGTTGGATCTTTGGTCGTCGATCAACGAAGGTGATGCCGACAATTTCGATCCGGCAATCGCTACCGGCACGCTGAGCGTGGGCTTTGCAGCCGAGCTGGGCGATACCGTGTTCAACCGGTATGTGCTGCGCATCAAGCAACTGGCTCCCGACCTGCATATCCGCCTCGTGGAATCGCATTCCTGGGAAAGTGACGTTGCGGCGATGCGCGCCAATGAACTGGACCTGGGCTTCTCGCCGTTCCCGACTCGCCATCCGGAGATCGTCGAGGAAATGGTGACCTCGCTGAATCTTTGGGTTTGCGCGCGCAAGAACCACCCGCTGCTCATTAACGATTGCACGCTCGAACAGTATCTGGATTGCAGCCATATCTTCATGGCGCATTCCGGTGGCGCAGGCCGTCCGGCACCCGCGCTCATTCCGCTCGACTACGCGCTGCAGCAGCGTGGGCTCAAGCGAAATGCAACGCTGACGGTGCATTCGTGGCGCGCACAGGCTGAACTGGCCGCCCAGACGGACATGATTTTCACGGTCAACGCGCTGACCAAGGACATGGCCTGCGAGACCTATGGTCTGAAGGCGTTCCCGTTGCCGGCTGAGTTGGATACGACGCTGGGCCTGAACATGTTCTGGCACCGCAGCCGCAATACCCATCCGATGCTGGTATGGGCCCGCAATCTTTTTCGTCAGGTTGTCGGAGAGTTCGTAGGCGTGCCACAGAACTCGGCAGCCCGCCTGCTACGTGTGGTGGCCGAGCAGGATTTGCCGCAGGAGTAACGACGGGAAGGTCAGGTGAGTCGATAAAGAAAAACCGGCGTCTGGGCGCCGGTTTTTTCATGCCTGCTGCCGGAATCGTCGCCGGCGCGGCTTATCGTTTGGGTCTGTGGGTACAGTTGTCTTTTGTGCAATTGCCGTACAGCGACAATGCATGTTCCTGCAATGCGAAGCCGCGCTCGCGCGCAATGCTCTGCTGGCGGTGCTCGATGTCCGGGTCGAAGAATTCTTCGACGCGGCCGCAGTCCAGGCACACCAGGTGATCGTGATGCTTGCCTTCGTTCAGTTCGAAAATGGCCTTGCCCGATTCGAAGTTGTTGCGCGACAGGAGGCCGGCTTGTTCGAACTGGGTAAGGACGCGATAGACCGTGGCGAGGCCGATATCCATATGTTCGTTGAGCAGGATACGGTAAACGTCTTCAGCGCTGAGGTGCCGCTGTTCGCTGGTCTGGAAGATCTCGAGGATCTTCAGGCGGGGGACAGTCGCCTTGAGGCCAATATTTTTGAGGTCCGCCGGACTCGGCATGGGCGTGACTCCCTAGAGTACAATGTCTGGATAGTTGAATCATAAGGGTTTTGGCGGCAAATGTCGCCCCGGTGCCATGACGCCCGGACGCCACCCCTGCGGCGGCGTGTCCCGAAGCGCCTGGCCGTGCCCCGACGCCGCTACGTATTGTGCAGCGCGCCGGCTCCGGCACAGAGTCACTCCCGTCTGGAAGCGAGATACATGCGTTCATTCCGTTCGACCGCCACGCGCCCGGCGCTGGTATTTTCCCTGCTGGCAGCGGCGCTGCTGGCCGGTGCCTGCTCCGCTTACGACAGCACGTCGCGCAAGGTGGTGCAATCCATCACGCCTTACCGCATCAATATCGTCCAGGGCAATTTCGTGTCCCGCGAAGCTACCTCGCAGTTGCGTGAAGGCATGACGCGCGATCAGGTTCGCTTCCTGCTCGGCACGCCGCTGCTGCAGGACGTGTTCCATGGCAATCGCTGGGACTATTATTTCTCGTTCCGTCGCGGCGCCACCCCGGTCGTGCAATCGCGCCAGTTCACGGTGTTCTTCGACGGCGACAAGCTCGTGAAGTGGCAAGGCGATGAACTGCCTTCAGAATACGAATTGATTGCCGAGATCGACGGCATGAAGGCAGCGCAGCGGAACAACACGTCGGGCAAGGCCGTGTCGACGCCAGCCGCAGCACCAGCTTCTACCTCGACGACCCCCGCGCCGGAAGCGGCGCCGGCAGCACCGGAAGCGCCAGCGGCGTCGGCCGTACCCGCCGCGCAGGAAAAACCCGCCAACTGATCGGACCGGGCCCACGCTATCGCATAGACGACATCGTTGGCCGGTTCCTTCCAGACTGCCCGGCCTGTGGACCGGGCGCTGTCCCCAATTACCCCCGTACACCATGAAAATCGCCATCGCAGGTGCATCAGGCCGCATGGGCCGCATGCTGATCGAAACCGTCCTGAACACCGAAGGCGTGACGCTGACCGGCGCGCTGGACATTCCGGGTGCTGCCGCATTGGGGCAGGATGCGGCCATGTTCCTGGGCCGCGAGACCGGCGTGAAGATTTCGGACGATATCGAAGCGGTACTGGGTGCTTCGGACTGCCTGATCGATTTCACGCGGCCGGAAGGCACGCTGGCCCATCTGGCCGTGGCGAAACGCCTGGGCAAGAAGATCGTGGTCGGCACGACCGGATTCGATACAGCTGGCAAGCAGGCACTCGAAGATGCGGCGAAGTCGATCGGCGTGGTCTTCGCCTCGAACTTCAGCGTGGGTGTGAATGCCACGTTCAAGCTGCTCGAAGTGGCGGCCAAGCTGCTCTCGACAGGTTATGACATCGAAGTCATCGAGGCCCACCATCGCCACAAGGTGGATGCACCGTCCGGCACGGCGCTGACGATGGGCGAGGTGATTGCCAAGGCAGTCGGCCGGAATCTGGACGACTGCGCGGTGTATGCCCGCGAAGGCCACACCGGCCCGCGCGATCCGAAATCGATCGGGTTTGCCACGATTCGCGGCGGCGATATCGTGGGCGACCACACGGTGATGTTCGCCGGCATCGGCGAGCGCATCGAGATCAGCCACAAGTCGTCGAGCCGCCAGTCGTACGCCGATGGTGCCGTGCGCGCGGCGCGTTTCCTGGCCGACAAGCCCAATGGCCTGTTCGACATGCAGGACGTGCTTGGCCTGAAGTGATGTCGGGCCCGTTTCGGCGGGCCGCCCCAGCGCCCTGGCGCATTGCCGTGGCAGCCCGGATTGGCCGGGCGCCACGGTTATAATCGTTTCTTTCGCAAACCGATCCCCCGGCCGTCCGGCGCGCCTGTTGCCGCCGGACTGGTGTCCAGACTGCCGTCCCGACCATGCAAGACAAATATCTTCCGTCCGCCGTTGAACAAGCTGCGCAGCAGCACTGGCAAGCCATCGATGCCTACCGGGTGTCCGAGTCTGCCGTCGGCCCGGATGGCAAGGAAAAGCAGAAGTTCTACGCCTGCTCGATGCTGCCGTATCCCTCGGGCAAGCTCCACATGGGGCACGTGCGCAACTACACGATCAACGACGTGATGGCGCGCTATCTGCGCATGAACGGACGTAACGTGCTGATGCCGATGGGCTGGGATGCATTCGGCATGCCCGCCGAGAACGCCGCGCTGAACAACAAGGTGGCACCGGCCGCCTGGACCTACGACAACATCGCTTACATGAAGAAGCAGATGCAGTCGATGGGCCTGGCGATCGACTGGTCGCGCGAAGTGGCGACCTGCAGCCCTGACTACTACCGATGGAACCAGTGGCTGTTCCTGAAGATGCTGGAAAAGGGCATTGCCTACCGCAAGACCGGCACAGTGAACTGGGACCCGGTCGACCAGACCGTGCTCGCCAACGAGCAGGTGATCGATGGCAAGGGCTGGCGTTCGGGCGCGGTGGTGGAAAAGCGCGAGATTCCGATGTACTACCTGCGCATCACCGAGTACGCGCAGGAACTGCTGGGCGATCTGGACGGCCTGGGCTGGCCCGAGCGTGTCAAGATCATGCAGCAGAACTGGATCGGCCGCAGCGAAGGCGTGCGCTTTGCGTTCCCGCATGACATCCGCGATGCGGCAGGCAACACCATCCAGGACGGCAAGCTGTACGTGTTCACCACGCGCGCCGACACGGTGATGGGCGTGACGTTCTGCGCCGTGGCGGCAGAGCATCCGCTGGCTACGCACGCCGCCGCGAACAATCCGGAACTGGCTGCATTCATCGAGGAGTGCAAGCACGGTTCCGTCATGGAAGCCGACATGGCGACCATGGAAAAGAAGGGCATGCCCACTGGCCTGCAGGTCACGCATCCGCTGACCGGCGCGCAGGTGGACGTCTGGGTCGGCAACTACGTGTTGATGAGCTACGGCGACGGCGCCGTGATGGGCGTGCCGGCTCACGACGAGCGTGACTTCGCCTTCGCCAACAAGTACAACCTGCCGATCAAGCAGGTGATCGACGTCAAGGGCCAGCCGTACTCCACAGATGCGTGGCAGGAATGGTATGGCGACAAGGAACAGGGCGTCTGCATCGAAAGCGGCAAGTACGATGGCCTGGCCTACAAGGCTGCCGTCGACGCGATTGCCGCCGACCTCGCCGCCAAGGGCCTGGGCGAGAAGAAGGTGACATGGCGCCTGCGCGATTGGGGTATCTCGCGCCAGCGCTACTGGGGCACGCCGATTCCGCTGATCCATTGCGATGCCTGCGGCGTGGTGCCCGTGCCCGAGCAGGATTTGCCCGTGGTGCTGCCGGAAGATCTCGTGCCGGACGGCACGGGCAATCCGCTGAACAAGGACGAGCGTTTCCTGGCCTGCACCTGCCCGTCATGCGGCAAGCCCGCGCGTCGCGAGACCGACACGATGGATACGTTCATCGACTCGTGCTGGTACTACATGCGCTATACGTGCCCGGATGCCACCACGATGGTGGATGGCCGCAACGACTACTGGATGCCGATGGACCAGTACATCGGCGGCATCGAGCACGCGATCCTGCACTTGCTGTACGCACGATTCTGGACCAAGGTCATGCGCGACATGGGCCTGGTCAAGTTCGACGAGCCGTTCACCAACCTGCTGACGCAGGGCATGGTGCTCAACGAGACGTACTACCGTGAAGATGTGTCGGGCAAGAAGACCTGGTACAACCCCGCCGACGTCGATGTGAAGACGGACGAGCGTGGCCGCCCCGAAGGCGCCACGCTGAAGGCGGACGGGCAGCCCGTGGTGATCGGCGGCGTGGAAAAGATGTCGAAGTCCAAGAACAACGGCATCGACCCGCAGGCCCTGATCGACCAGTACGGTGCCGACACCGCGCGCCTGTTCGTGATGTTCGCCGCGCCGCCGGAGCAGCAGCTCGAATGGAGTGGCTCTGGTGTGGAAGGCGCATCGCGCTTCCTGCGCCGCGTGTGGAACTACGGCGTGGCCAATGCGCAGGCCATTCGCGATGGCGCCGGCACGAAGCCCGTCGCCGGAGATGCCGACCTGCGCCGCGAACTGTACACGGTGCTCAAGCAGGCCAACTACGATTACGAGCGGATCCAGTACAACACCGTGGTGTCCGCCACGATGAAGATGCTGAATGCGCTGGAAGATGCCAAGGGCGCATCGCCGGCTGCGCGCCGCGAGGGCTTTAGCATCCTGCTGCGCGTGCTGTACCCGGTGGTGCCGCATATCGCGCACGGGCTGTGGGCCGAACTCGGCTATGCAGCTGAGTCCGGCGACGTGCTCGACGCCGCCTGGCCGCAGGTGGACGAGTCCGCGCTGGTGCGCACCGAGATCGAACTGGTGCTGCAGGTCAACGGCAAGGTCCGTGGCAGCCTGACCGTGCCGGCCGGCGCGGACAAGGGTGCGATCGAAGCCATGGCCGCGGCCAGCGAGACCGTGGCGAAATTTGCCAACGGCGCGGCACCGAAGAAGATCGTGGTCGTGCCCGGCCGCCTCGTCAACGTGGTGCTCTGACGCAAGTCGCCAGATATCGCCAGCAACAGCCAGGAAACAGAATGGATCGACCGGACATGGGACGCCGCGGATTTCTCGCCATCGGTGCTGCAATGGCAGCGGCCGGCCTGCTGGCTGGCTGCGGCTTCCACATGCGTGGCAATGCCGACTTCGCATTCAAGCGGCTCTATATCGGTCTGCCGGCCGGTTCGCTCATGGGCGCCGACCTGCGCCGCAACATCCGCAACGGGTCGGACACCAAGGTCGTCGAGGACAAGGCGGATGCCGATGCCTTCCTCGACGTGCTGGCCGATACGCGGGGCAAGTCGATCCTCTCGATCACGGCCCAGGGCGTGGTGCGCGAGTTCCGGTTGAGCCAGCGGTTCGTGTTCCAACTGCGCGACGCCGCGGGCAAGGAACTGATTCCGCCGTCGACGCTGCTGCTGACGCGGGACCTGACGTACAACGAAGCCAGTACGCTAGCCAAGGCGTACGAGGAAGAGCAGCTTTATCGCGACATGCAGAAGGATGTGGTGCAGCAGTTGATGCGCCGTCTGGCGGCCGTCAAGACGATCTGACCCCCTTCTGGCCACGCATTGGCGATGCAACTCAAGCTCGACGCACTCGACGGACATCTGAAGCAGGCCCAGGCCAAGGGCCTGGCGCCGCTTTACGTGGTGCATGGCGACGAACACCTGCTCGTGCTGGAAGCGGCCGATCGGCTGCGGCGTGCGGCGCGTGATGCCGGCTTTACGGAGCGCGAGGTGCTGGTGGCGGAGCGCGGGTTCCATTGGAGCCAGCTCGTCGAGGCCCAGCAGTCGATGTCGTTGTTCGGCGACCGCAAGATCGTGGAACTGCGCATTCCGACGGGCAAGCCCGGCAAGGATGGTGGAGAAGCGCTGCGCGCTGTCGCGGCGCAGCCGTCGCAGGATGTGGTGATGTTGGTGACGCTGCCCCGGCTGGACTTTGCCACGGCGAAGTCGGCGTGGTTCCAGGCGCTGGAATCTGCAGGCGTCTCGATCAAGGTGGATGCCGTGGATCGCACCCGGCTGCCCGCCTGGGTGGGCGAGCGGCTTGGCCTGCAGCAGCAGCGCGTGGAGCCCGGCGAAGCGGGCCGGCGCGCGTTGCAGTTCATCGCGGACAAGGTGGAAGGCAACCTGTTGGCCGCGCATCAGGAGATCCAGAAGCTCGGACTGCTGTATCCGCCCGGTGTGCTGACGTTCGATCAGGTACATGATGCCGTGCTCAACGTGGCGCGTTTCGATGTTTTCAAGCTGTCCGAAGCCATGCTTGGCGGCGATGTGCCGCGCCTGACACGCATGCTCGAAGGGCTGCGGGGCGAGGGCGAGGCCACGGTGCTGGTGCTGTGGGCGCTGACCGAGGAAATTCGCGTATTATCCAAGGTCCGGCAAGGGCTGGCGGGCGGTAAGCCGGCCGGTGTGCTGATGCGCGAACTGCGCGTCTGGGGGCCGCGCGAGCGGCTCGTGCCGCAGGCGGCCCAGCGGCTGTCGATGCCGCAGTTGGAAGCGGCGCTGGCCATGGCTGCCCGGTTGGACCGACAGGTCAAGGGACTGGGAGACCTACCGGGTGCAGGGGGCACGGCAGGGGGGCTGCCCGCCGAGCCTTGGGATGGGCTGCTGCAACTGGCGTTGCTGATCGCCCGGCCAGCCTGACATCCTCACCCAAATGGAATTTCGCCGGCAGCCGCGCCGGCGCCAAGCATCGCGGCACCATGAATCGTGGCACCACGCAGTGCCGCACCCACAGCAGACCGGGCTCGTGCCCGGACACATCATGACCGAGTCCGATCTCCACGCATACATGAACCGCGTCGGCCAGCAGGCCCGCGCGGCATCGCGCGCCATGGCGCGTGCCTCCACGGCTGACAAGAACCGCGCGCTGATGACCATTGCCGCCGCGATCCGCCGCGACGCCGACAAGCTCAAGGCCGTCAATGCACGCGATGTGGAGCGCGCGCGCGCCAACGGGCAGGACGCCGCCTTCATCGATCGCCTGACGTTGTCGGACAAGGCCATCGACACCATGGCTGCGGGCCTCGAACAGATCGTGGCGTTGCCGGACCCGATCGGCGAAATCTCCAACATGAAGTTCCGCCCGACCGGTATCCAGGTGGGGCAGATGCGCGTGCCGCTGGGCGTGATCGGCATCATCTACGAGTCGCGCCCGAACGTGACGATCGACGCCGCGGCACTGTGCCTGAAATCAGGCAACGCCACGATCCTGCGCGGCGGCTCCGAAGCCATCGAATCGAACACGGCGCTGGCCGCGCTGGTGGCAGAAGGGCTGTCGTCGGCGGGACTGCCCGCCGAGGCCGTGCAGGTTATCGAGACCACGGATCGGGCCGCAGTGGGCCGCCTGATCACGATGACCGAATACGTGGACGTGATCGTGCCGCGTGGTGGCAAGAGCCTGATCGCACGGCTGATCGAGGAGGGACGCGTGCCGATGATCAAGCATCTGGATGGCATCTGCCACGTCTATATCGACGATGACGCCGATCTCGACCGTGCGGTGCGCATCTGCGACAACGCCAAGACGCAGCGTTATGCGCCGTGCAACACCATGGAGACGCTGCTGGTGTCGCGTCCGGTTGCCCGACAGGCGCTGTTGCCGCTGTGCCGCATCTATCAGGAGAAGGGTGTCGAGCTGCGGGTCTGTGCCGAAACGCGCGCCATGCTCGAAGCCGCAGGCTTCTCGGGGCTGGTGGATGCCACCGAGGAAGACTGGCGTACCGAGTACCTGGCGCCGGTGCTGGCGATCCGCACTGTCGACGGACTCGATGCGGCCATCGACCACATCAACACGTACGGCTCGGCACACACTGATTCGATCGTGACCGAAAACTACAGCACGGGTATGCGATTCATCCGCGAGGTGGATTCGGCCAGCGTCATGATCAACGCGTCCACGCGCTTTGCCGATGGCTTCGAGTATGGGCTCGGCGCGGAGATCGGCATCTCCAACGACAAGTTGCATGCGAGAGGTCCGGTGGGCCTGGAAGGGCTGACTTCGCTCAAGTACGTCGTGTTCGGGCACGGCGAGATTCGCGTTTAAGCGGAGGCAGTAAACAGATGCTCTGGGTCAAGGCGTTTCACATCCTGTTCGTGACTTCGTGGTTTGCCGGGTTGTTCTACCTGCCGCGTATTTTTGTCAACCTAGCGATGGAAACCGAGGCGGCCAGCGTACAGCGGCTACTGCTGATGGCGCGCAAGCTGTTCCGGTTCATGACGATGCTGGCAGTGCCTGCCGTGGTGCTCGGGCTCTGGCTCTACCTCGGCTATGGCATCGGACGCGGCACGGGGCAGGGCTGGATGCATGCCAAGCTGGCACTGGTGCTGGTGCTGATCGGCTATCACCATGGCTGCGGCGTGCTGCTGCGCAAGTTCGAGCGGGGCGCCAACAAGCGCTCGCACACGTTCTATCGGTGGTTCAACGAAGTGCCGGTGCTGGTGCTGTTGGCCATCGTGATTCTGGTTGTCGTAAAGCCGTTCTAAGCTGTCGGATCTTTCCTGATATCTGATGAGGTCGTGATGAGCAAGCAGGTCGAGTATTTTCTGGCGCCGCATTCCCCGTATGTCTATATGGGGCATGCGCGCTTCGTTGAAATCGCCCGGCGCCATGATGCGCAGGTGCTGCTCAAGCCGATGGACCTGGGCAAGCTGTTTTCCGTTTCGGGCGGGCTACCGCTGGCACAGCGTCCGCCGCAGCGGCAGGCGTACCGGCTGGTCGAACTCGAGCGCTGGCGCAAGTTTCTCGACATCCCGTTCAACCTGCATCCCACATTTTTTCCAGTATCCGGCGATGCCGCCGCACGGCTCATCATTGCCGCGCAACTGGCGCACGGCACGGCACGCGCGTTGGAGTTGACCGGCGCCATCACCCGTGGTGTCTGGGCCGACCAACGCAACATCGCCGATGCTGCCACGCTGTCCTTGATTGCCGACGAACTGGATTTCGACGGTGCGAGTCTGCTGAAGGCCAGTGAAGCACAGGCCGTGCAGGCGGCTTATGCACAAAATACGCAGGATGCCATTTCGGCCAATGTGTTCGGCGCCCCGTGGTATGTCCACGACGGCCAGCCGTACTGGGGCCAGGACCGTCTCGATTTCCTCGATCGCGCACTTGCGGCGGTCTGAGAGACGGTCAACACCACGCTTTCCCGTCCGCTGCTGTTGCGGACGTTTTTGTTTCAGGATGACACGTCATGACCCAAGCATTTTTCGCTCCCTGCCCACGCGGCCTTGAACAGGCACTGGCCGAGGAGTTGCGCGAGATCGCGCAGTACCCGGCTGTGGTGGCCTCGGCGCCGTTCACGGTGCATCGCGATGTGCCCGGCGGCGTGACATTCTCCGGCGACATGTCTGCGGCGTACGCGGTCAACCTGCATTCGCGGATTGCCAGCCGCGTGCTGCTGCGTGTGGCGCAGCGCGGCTATCGGCACGAGGACGATATCTACACGCTGGCGCGCCAGCAGCGCTGGGAACAATGGTTCTCGCCCAACGAGACGCTGCGCGTTGATATCACGTCGCACAAGTCGCCGTTGCGCAGCCTTAATTTCACGGCGTTGCGGGTCAAGGATGGTGTGTGCGATGCCATGCGCGAACGCCTGGGCGAGCGGCCGAGTGTGGATACCGTCAGCCCGGATGTCCGCATCTACGCGCACCTGACCGAGACCGACTGCACGCTCTATCTCGATACCACGGGCGAGCCGCTGTTCAAGCGCGGCTGGCGCATGGAGAAAGGCGAGGCGCCGCTCAAGGAAAACCTTGCGGCCGGCATCCTTCGGTTGGCGGGCTGGACGCCGGGTAATACCAACCGTCCGTTCTTCGATCCGATGTGCGGCAGCGGCACATTCCTGGTAGAAGCCGCGCAGGTGGCGCTGGGCATTGCACCGGGCGTGGCCCGCACGTTTGCGTTCGAATGGCTCAAGGGCGCCGACATGAAGGCATGGCAGGCGCTGCGCAGCGATGCCCAGCATGCCCGCGAGCGGGCCGCGAACCGAGGCGATGCGCTGCATATCGCAGGCTCGGATATCTCCACCGACATGCTTTACATGGCGGAAGCCAACTGGCGCCGCGCCGGATTGCCCGGTGACGTGCAGTTGAAGCAGGTCGATGCACGGTTCGTGCAACCGCCGTTTGCCGAGGCGGGACTGGCAATCATGAACCCGCCTTATGGCGAGCGTATCGCAGTGCGCGGCGAACGTCGCGATCCCACGTATGACGCACCGCCGGACGAAGCCGAGGAAGCGGCCGCCAACCAATTCGCAGCGGCCTTTGCCACGACGTTGAAGCAGCATTTTTCCGGCTGGCAGGCATGGGTATTCACAGGCGATCTGTCGATGCCGAAACGTCTGCGTTTGAAGGAGTCGCGCCGTACCCCGCTATACAACGGCAACATCGAATGCCGGTTGTTCCGGTTCGATATGGTGCGTGGCGGGAATCGGGAGGGGAAGAAGGAGTGAGGTGGTTTTCTCCCCTCTCCCGTTTTGCGGGAGAGGGGAGAAAAACAAGCGGCGGATTCTAAGCCAGCTTGTTCCTACCCGTCATTGCCTGCCCATTGCGTGAGAACTCCGACAGGAAGCTTTGCAGGCTGACGATCGGTTCCTGCAGCAAGTGACGCGGCAGGTCGAACAGGGCGTAGAAGTATTCCTCGCGGCCTTCGCAACGTTCGGCCGGCAGGCAGTACTGTTCCCAGTCTACACAGGCCGGGGTGTACATGCCGTTGCCGGGCCAGAAGAACGGCACGATACGGCCTTCGCGCAGACCCTCGATCAGCGCGGCGGGCGCCTCGTAGGCTTCGGCCGACTCCACCTGGTTCAGCAGGCCGGCGCGCGTTTCGATCACCATCAGCGTGGCATGGCCCTGCGCGGTCAGCAGCAGCATGCCCACGGGATTCGGATACAGGTAATACTCCACGAAGCCATAGCGCGCCGCCGTCTGGCGTACACGCTCGGCCATGACCGGGTCCGACAGGAACGAGTACGAATGCCGTGTCAGCAAATCGCGCAGCGTGCGCGAAATCGACGCGAAATACTGTTGCTGCAGGGCGTCGATTTCCTCGTTCAGCCGGGCCACCATGTCCGGGTCATGCTTCTTGACGTAGCGATCGATCAGCCCGTGATTGAAACCCTGCACGGCGATGCTTTCGTCGGCCGTGCCGGTCAGGAGAATTGTCTTGCACGGCAGGTCTTCCAGTGCCTGGCAGAACTCGAGGCCATCCATCTGTGGCATCGAGTAATCGACCACGATGACGCCGGGCTGCAGGAAGCGATGCACATCGTGAATCTGACGATGGATGCGGTCGACATCGAGCTGCACCGTGCGGCGCTCCGACAGGAACGTCAGGTCGTCGTGGGTGACGCGCACCGGGAGGAAGGCCGGATGCCGCGTGGCATAGGCTTCGCGAATCCACGCGAGTGCTTCGCGCGGGTCCGTGAAATTGACGACCGCGCGCGATGCATCCATCTGGAATGCAAGGCTGTCGATGAACGACTTGCTGTCGTCCACCAGCACCGTCAGAACGGGGTGATGGAAGACCGACAGGTTCCTGTCATGCGCGGTAAATGTCATGGTGCGATTGAATCTGGCCGCCTGCTGCAAAGGGGGAATGGAAAAGGGGCAAGCCAGTATAGCGCCGGAATTCCCGCATGCAAGCCAGTCGCACAAAAGGAAACGGCCGGCGTTGGTTGCCGGCCGCACCAGTTCGATTTTATTGATTTCAGGTCTGCGCGTTGCTTTATTCACCCTGCGGACCTGACGCCGTCCGCAGGGTTAACGGCAACTTATTCCACGGCCTTGAACATGTCTTCCACCACCTTCTTGGCGTCGCCGAAGACCATCATCGTCTTGTCCATGTAGAACAGTTCGTTGTCGAGACCCGCGTAGCCGGCGGCCATCGAACGCTTGTTCACGATGATGGTCTTGGCCTTGTAGGCTTCGAGGATCGGCATGCCGGCGATAGGTGATTGCGGATCGGTCTTGGCGGCCGGGTTGACCACGTCGTTGGCGCCCAGCACCAGCACCACGTCGGCTTGCCCGAACTCGCTGTTGATGTCCTCCATCTCGAAGACCTGGTCGTACGGCACCTCGGCTTCGGCCAGCAGCACGTTCATGTGGCCGGGCATGCGACCCGCCACGGGGTGGATCGCATACTTGACCGTCACACCGTGCTCGGTGAGCTTTTCGGTCAATTCCTTAAGTGCATGCTGCGCCCGCGCCACGGCCAGGCCGTAGCCCGGTACGATGATCACGGTCTCGGCATTGCTCATCACGAACGCTGCATCGTCGGCAGAACCCGACTTCACGTTGCGCGCGGCCTGCGAACCGGCAGTGGCGCCAGCCGTGGCATCGGCGCCGAAGCCACCGAGCAGCACGTTGAAGAACGAGCGGTTCATCGCGCGGCACATGATGTACGACAGGATGGCACCGGAGGAGCCCACCAGCGAGCCGGCGATGATCAGCATCGGGTTGTTCAGCGAGAAGCCGATACCTGCCGCCGCCCAGCCCGAGTACGAGTTCAGCATCGACACCACCACGGGCATGTCGGCGCCGCCGATCGGAATGATGATCAGTACGCCGAGCACGAACGCAATGGCCAGCATCAGCAGGAACGGCAGCCATGCCTGCGTCATGAAGAAGATGATGCCGAAGCCCACCATCGCCACGGCCAGCAGCAGGTTCAGCCAGTGCTGTCCGGCGAACACCACCGGTGCGCCCTGGAACAGCCGGAACTTGTAGCGGCCCGACAGCTTGCCGAACGCGATCACCGATCCCGAGAACGTGATGGCACCCACGAAGCAGCCGATGAACAGTTCGATGCGGTTGCCCAGCGGGATGTCATGCGAGCCGGCCGGCGTGATGCTGAAGGCGGCCGGTTCGGCCACGGCAGCTACGGCGATGAACACTGCCGCGAGACCGATCAGCGAGTGCATTGCTGCCACCAGTTCCGGCATCTTGGTCATTTCGACCTTGCGCGCCACGTAGGCGCCGATGCCCCCACCGACGACCAGCGCGCCGAAGATCAGCCCGAGGCCCGTAGTGACCGACGATTGCGCTGCGCCCGCCGCAAGGAACTCGTGCTTGAGCTTGACGATCAGCACCAGCGTGGTCACCACGGCAATCGCCATGCCGATCATGCCGAACGCATTGCCCTTGCGGGCCGATGCCGGATGCGAGAGACCCTTCAGCGCCTGGATGAAGCAGACCGACGCCACCAGGTACAGCAGCGTCACAAGGTTCATGCTGACGGCTTCCATCACGCACCTCCCTTGGCGGCTTCAGCCCCGGCCTTGGCCTTTGGCTCCTTCTTCTTGAACATCTCCAGCATTCGCTGCGTCACCAGGAAGCCGCCGAACACGTTCACCGCGGCCAGTGCCACAGCCAGCGTGCCCATGATGCGGCCGACGTTGCCTTCGGTGAGGCCAGCGGCCAGCATGGCGCCGACGATGATGATGGCCGAGATCGCATTGGTCACGGCCATCAGCGGGGTGTGCAGCGCGGGTGTGACTGTCCAGACCACGTGGTAACCCACGTAGATTGCCAGCACGAAGATGATCAGGTTGATCACCGTGTGGTTCACCATCTCCATCGACTTCTCCTCCGTTGCTTTGAATACGGTGCCACGCCCACGCGTGCGGGGGCGCGGTGTACCGTGGCGCGCAGGCTCGGCGCACCACGGCAACATCAGGGGCGATTAAATCAGGCGGCTTCGCGGATGACCTGGCCGTCCTTGCACATCAGGCAGGCGGCGACGATGTCGTCTTCGAGGTTCAACGTGTAGCGGCCGTCCTTGTCGATGATCAGCTTGAGGAAGTCCAGCACGTTGCGCGCATAGAGCGCCGACGCATCGGCGGCCACCATGCTTGCCAGGTTGGTGTGTCCGATCAGCGTCACGCCATGGCGTTCCACAACCTCGTCAGCCACAGTCAGCGGACAGTTGCCACCCTGCGCGGCCGCCAGGTCCACTACGACCGAGCCGGGCTTCATCTGCTTGACGGTGTCTTCCTGCAGCAACACCGGCGCCTTGCGACCCGGGATCAGTGCCGTGGTAATGACGATATCGGCCTGGATGGCGCGCTGGTGGACCAGTTCGGCCTGGCGGCGCATCCAGTCAGCGGGCATCGGGCGGGCATAGCCGCCAACACCCTGGGCAATCTCGCGTTCCTCGTCCGTGACGAAGGGCACGTCGAGGAACTTGGCGCCAAGAGACTCGATCTGCTCTTTGACTGCGGGACGCACATCGGACGCTTCGATCACAGCACCCAGCCGCTTGGCCGTGGCAATGGCCTGCAGGCCGGCCACGCCAGCACCGAGAATCAGCACGCGCGCCGCCTTCACGGTACCGGCGGCGGTCATCAGCATCGGCATGAAGCGCTGGTAGTGGTGCGCGGCCACGAGCACTGCCTTGTAGCCGGCGATGTTGGCCTGCGACGACAGCACGTCCATGCTTTGCGCGCGCGTGGTGCGCGGCGCGGCTTCCAGCGCGAAGGCGGTGATCGCCGAGCTGGCCATGCGGGCGTTGTTTTCGATATCGAAGGGATTGAGCATGCCGACGAGCACGGACCCGGCCCGGAACTGCGCACGCTCGGCATCGTCGGGGGCACGTACCTTGAGTACCAGTTCGGCGCCCAGCGCATCGGATGCAGATCCGATGCGCGCACCAGCCGCCTCGAACGCTGCATCCGGAATGCTGGCACGTACGCCAGCGCCGGTCTGCACCGTCACCTGATGGCCCTGAGCCACGTACTTCTTGACGGTCTCCGGGGTGGCGGCGACACGCGTCTCACCTGCCCGCGTCTCGAGCGGGATACCGATATGCATCGTCAATTTCTCCTGTCTGGCGTCGTTCGAATCTGGTTGTCGGGGCTACGTCCATGCCCGTTGGTGCATTGCAAAACCCGCACCAATTTTTGCGCAGCTTACCCGAAACTTACGCTCGGTGGTGGCTGGCCGGTCAGAGATTTGTGCGTCGGCGGCGACTCATTTTTGTTCCGCATGAAACGACTCCTTTCATGCAAGGCTGATTCCTGTTGAAAAGCGTCTTTATCGGAAGGTGTCGGCACCGTCCCTTTTCTTGATGCCGATTTGATATGCGTCTGCGTATCGTGGCGCCCACGCCTCCTCAAGGGGCGCATTCCCAACGCAACGCTATTCCATTTCATGATTGCCACCCGCCTGATGACTTCGGTGCCTGCCTCGCTGGCCGCCGCCATCCTCCTCGCCGCCCCGTTCTCTACCGCATTTGCGCAAGAAGCCACCGCCACGCTCGAAGCGCCTTCGCAAACCTCGCCGCACACCTTCACCGCCAATGTCTCGGTGGTCTCCGACTACCGCTACCGCGGTATCAGTCAGACCGACCGTCGCCCCGCCATTCAGGGCGGCTTCGACTATGCGCATGCCAGCGGCTTCTATCTGGGCAACTGGAATTCGAGCATCAGCTGGCTTGGAGATTCTGACGCGTCAGTGTCTGCGCCGATCGAGATGGATTTCTACGGCGGCTTCAAGAACACGTTCCAGCTAGGCGGCCAGGACTTCAACTACGACCTCGGCGTGCTGGAGTACTACTACCCCGGCGCGTACACGGCCACGCGGCCATACACCACCGAGCTGTACGCCGGCATCGGCTGGGGTCCCGTGTTCCTGAAGTACTCGCATGCCGTGACGAACCTGTTCGGATTCGCCGACAGCAAAAACAGCTACTACGTCGATCTCTCGGCCAACGTGCCGCTCGATGTGTGGGGCCTGACGCTGAATGCGCATGTGGGCTACCAGGGCGTGCAGCATTTCAGCGATGCCTCGTACGCGGACTGGAAGATCGGCCTGACGAAGGATCTTGGTCAGGGCTTCTCCGTGGCCGTGGCATATATCGACACCAATGCGAAGCAATCGGTCTACACGAATACGCGCGGCCGATACCTCGGCAAGTCTACGGCCTTCGTCTCGCTGACCAAGACGTTCTGATCGTTGCCGATGGCGGGGTCTTTTACGCGTTCTTGATGCGCCCCGCCCGTAACGCTGCATCAAATTGATGCCCGCCTCCCTAGCATGGGAGGCATGTTCAACAGACGATCCGCCACGCGCGGATCATCGCTTCATGCGACAGTCATCGAGTCTCGCCATCGCCTTTGCATCCGTACCGCGACGCCGGATCGTTGCGGACGACGCCTGGATCCGCCTGCGCCTCGCCGTATCGTCGACGCAGGTCTTTGCCCTGCGCCAGACCCTGCATCGGGCTATCGGCAACATGGCGCGGATCTACGTGGTGCAAGTCGATCATCGCCATGGCGAGACCACGCTGCATGTGGAAGTGGAGCGCGCCGACCGCGACGCGGCCATGCACGCCATCATGGAAGCGCTGCCCGCCGCCGAGTTCGGTGCGGCCACCGTGCTGGGAGCCGACCATGCCGCGCACTGAAACGCAGCGTGGCACCGTTACCGACGGCTTGTGGCTACCGATGGTCACGCCGCTGCGCAACGACCAGGTGGATCTGGACGCAGCACAACGGCTGGCCTTGCACTATGCGGAAGCCGGCGTCGATGGCCTGATCGTGCTGGGCACCACGGGGGAGGGCGGGCTGCTGACGGACGCCGAACGCTTCATGCTGACGGCGTCGGTGACCGAAGCCGTGCATGGCGCCATACCTGTGATGGCTGGCGTAGGAGGCGTGGCCACGCATGCGGTGTGCGAACAGGTGCGCAGGCTCGACCGCCTGCCGCTGGCCGGCTACCTCGTGCCGCCGCCTTACTATCTGCGTGTTTCCGATGAGGGGATCGCCTGGCACATGCGCAGCATCGCTGGCCACACCAACAAGCCGTTGATGCTTTACAACGTGCCCAAGCGCACCGGCTGCACGATCTCCCCGGAACTGGCGTGGCGACTGGCGGCGCATCCGCAGATCGTCGCCATCAAGGAATGCGATCCCGCGAACATGCGCACGCTGGCAATGCAGGATCTGATCGGCGTCTATTGCGGCGACGATGCATCGATGCTCGACCATTTGCTGGATGGCGGGCAGGGGGTGGTGCCGGCCGCCGCGCATGTGCGGCCTGACCTGTTCGTGCGGTTGCTGCAATATGCCCGCACGGGTCGCGTCGACGCCGCGCGTGCGTTGTTCCAACAACTGTCGCCGCTGATCGCCCTGATGTTCGCCGAACCGAATCCCGCGCCGGTGAAGGCGGCGCTGGCCTTGCTCGGTCAGGCGACGGCAGAGGTGCGCCGTCCGCTGATGCCGGCATCGAAGGCGCTCACGGCGCAGATCGATGCGGCCATGGCGTTGCTGCCGCCTGTGGTCATCGCCAAGGCTGCGTGACACCCCGAGCCATGCACGTTCGAACGGCAACCGGTAAAATGCCGGATTGCTTAAAAAATGTGCATCATGTCACGTGAATGGAATGCCAGTGTCACGGTTGCCGCCGTTATCGAACGGGGTGGCCGCTTCCTGCTGGTGGAAGAGGAAACGGCGGATGGCCTGCGCCTGAACCAGCCGGCGGGCCATCTCGAAGCGGGCGAAAGCCTGATCCATGCGGTGATCCGTGAAACGCTCGAGGAAACCGCGCACACCTTCGAGCCGCGCGCACTGGTGGGCTGCTACATGAGCCGCGGCCGTTCGTCGCGCGATCAGGGCGACACCACCTATATCCGCTTTGCCTTCACCGGTGACCTCGGCGCGCTCGACGCCGGCCGTCAACTCGACGCGGGCATCGTACGCACCGTCTGGATGACCGCCGAGGAACTGCGCGCGAGTACCGACCGGCATCGCACGCCGCTGCTGATGGCGTGCGTCGAAGACTACCTGGCCGGCAAGCGCTTTGCGTTGGATGTGCTGCATACTCATCCCACTGCGGTGGCGGAGGCGGCGCTTGTCGCAACGCCTGCAACTCCCGCAACGACCGGATCGGCATCATGACCGGCAAGCGCGTAGTGGTGGGCATGTCCGGCGGCGTGGATTCGTCGGTCACGGCATGGCTGCTCAAGCAGCAGGGCTACGAGGTCATCGGCCTGTTCATGAAGAACTGGGAAGACGATGACGACAGCGAGTATTGCTCCACGCGGCAGGACTGGCTCGATGTGGCGTCGGTTGCCGACGTCATTGGCGTGGATGTCGAAGCCGTGAACTTCGCGGCCGAGTACAAGGATCGCGTGTTCGCCGATTTCCTGCGCGAGTACTCGGCAGGGCGCACGCCGAATCCCGATGTCCTCTGCAATGCCGAGATCAAGTTCAAGGCGTTTCTCGACCATGCAATGTCGCTGGGCGCGGACACCATCGCCACGGGCCACTACGCCCGCGTGCGGCAGGCGACGAATGGTCGATTCGAACTTCTCAAGGCGTTCGACCACACGAAAGACCAGAGCTACTTCCTGCATCGCCTGAATCAGTCGCAACTGTCGCGCACGCTGTTTCCACTCGGGGAAATGCCGAAGACGCGCGTGCGCGAGATCGCCGCGGAAATCGGCCTGCCCAACGCGAAGAAGAAGGATTCGACGGGCATCTGCTTTATCGGCGAGCGTCCGTTCCGGGATTTCCTGAACCGCTACCTGCCGACCAAGCCCGGTCCGATGAAGACCGACGAAGGCAAGGTGGTGGGCGAGCATATCGGCCTGGCCTTCTACACGCTGGGCCAGCGCAAAGGCATCGGTCTGGGCGGCAGCAAGGACGGCAATGGCGATGCATGGTACGTGGCGCGCAAGGACATGGCGGCGAATACGCTGTATGTCGTGCAGGGACACGATCATCCGTGGCTGTTGACGCCGGAACTGAACGCGGCCGATCTCTCGTGGGTGGCTGGTGAACCCCCGGCTGCAGGTGCCGTGATGGCGGCCAAGACGCGTTACCGGCAGAGCGATGCGCCGTGCACCGTGGTGTCTGCGGATGGCGAGGCGCTGAAGCTGTCGTTCGCCGAGGCGCAGTGGGCGGTCACGCCGGGCCAGTCGGCGGTGCTGTACGACGGCGAGGTGTGCCTGGGTGGGGGGATTATTCAGTAGTGCAGGGATGCAGAGGGTGGCCGGAGCCGGCCACCCGGGCGCGCCGGTCAGGCGGCGGGAATTGCAGTGTCGATGAACGACTGGCGCTTCTCGATCTTCTCCTGGAACGCGACGAGGTTGGCGTACTGCTCGCGCCATGCCAGATCCGGGAAGCGGAAGTCCAGGTAGGCCAGCGCACAGCCCACGGCCACGTCGGCCAGCGTGAAGTGGATGCCGGTGCACCACGGCTTGTCGGCTAGGCCGGCGGACATCGCGGCCAGTGCCGCGTCGATCTTGCCGCGCTGGCGGGCTACCCAGCTTTCGCTGCGTTCGTTCGGCTGGCGTTGCGTGGCTTCCAGGCGCACGAGCAGGGCGGCGTCGAGCAGGCCATCGGCCAGTGCTTCCCAGCAACGCACTTCCAGGCGTTCACGGCTACCTTGCGGAATCAGTCGGCCGACTGGCGACAGCGTGTCGGCATACTCGGCGATGACGCGCGAATCGAAGACCGCGCCGCCGTCTTCCATGACCAGGCACGGCACCTTGCCGAGCGGGTTGAACTGGGAAATGGTGGTGTCGGGTGACCAGACGTTCTCCTCGATCATCTGGTAGTCGATCTTCTTTTCCGCCAGCACCACGCGCACCTTGCGCGCATACGGGCTGGTGTGGGACGCATACAGCTTCATGTTCTCCCCTTGAGCATGTTATGAAGTGCATCGGCGCTCTATGGCACACGGTGCAGCAGGCGCGGCCGCGTGCCCAATGCACTTCATAACAGGCTAACGGATGGGCGAGCGGGAGTATACCCGCGCGTCTGCCCGGATGCCGCGCCAATGCGGCCTGTCGCACCGATCACCGCCCATCGCATGGGACGGTCCGCACAGCGCCATGGTGCGATGGTAAAATCGCGCGTTACGCGTTTTGGCCCTGGCCACTGAGCGGCGCATCCGCCGCTTGCACGAGCCGCCTTCGCGACGCCTATCCTCTGGTTCCGGCGCCCCCGCACGAACCCCCGATTTCTCTTCTCTCCGGTTGCCCAGCATGTCCACGTCTTCCCTTTCGCCGCTCTCCGCCCTGTCCCCCATCGATGGCCGTTATGCCGCCAAGGCCGACGCGCTGCGCGAGTGGCTGTCGGAAGCCGCATTCATGCGCAACCGCGTCAAGGTCGAGGTCAACTGGCTGATCGCACTGGCCCAGGCCGGCCTGCCTGACGTGCCGAGATTCTCGGCCGAATCCGAAGCGAAGCTGCAGGCGCTGGTGGATGATTTCACCGAAGCCGATGCCGGCCGGATCAAGGAAATCGAAGCCGTCACCAACCACGACGTGAAGGCGGTGGAGTACTGGCTCAAGGAACAGGTCAAGGGCAACGCCGAGCTGGAAGCCGCGAGCGAGTTCATCCATTTCGCCTGCACCTCGGAAGACATCAACAACACGTCGCACGGCATGATGCTCAAGGGCGCCCGCGATGGCGTGATCGTCCCGGCGCTCAAGCGCGTGCACGCCCGCCTGGTGGAACTGGCCAAGCTCAATGCCACGCAGCCGATGCTGTCGCGCACGCACGGCCAGCCGGCCAGCCCGACCACGCTGGGCAAGGAAATGGCCAATGTGGCCGCCCGCCTGGCCCGCGCCATCGAACGCGTGGAGCGCGTGGAACTGCTCGGCAAGATGAACGGCGCCGTGGGCAACTACAACGCCCACCTGTCGGCCTATCCGTCGTTCGACTGGGAGTCGTTCTCGAAGCAGGTGATCGAGCAGCGCCTGGGCCTGACGTTCAACCCGTACACCATCCAGATCGAGCCGCACGACTACATGGCCGAACTGTTCGATGCCGTGGCGCGCGCCAACACGATCCTGCTGGACCTGAACCGCGACATCTGGGGCTACATCGCGCTGGGCTACTTCAAGCAGAAGACGAAAGCTGGCGAGATTGGCTCGTCGACGATGCCGCACAAGGTCAATCCGATCGACTTCGAAAACTCGGAAGGCAACGTGGGCCTGGCCAATGCCGTGCTGCGCCACCTGTCGGAAAAGCTGCCCTTGTCGCGCTGGCAGCGTGACCTGACCGATTCCACCGTACTGCGCAACATGGGCGTGGCCTTCGGCTACAGCCTGCTGGCCTACGAGGCATGCCTGCGCGGCCTGGGCAAGCTGGAAACCAATCCGGAGCGCCTGAACGAAGACCTCGACAACTGCTGGGAAGTGCTGGCCGAGCCGGTGCAGACCGTGATGCGCCGCTTTGGCGTGCCCAACCCGTATGAACAGCTCAAGGAGCTGACGCGCGGCAAGGGCATCTCGCGCGAAGCGCTGCAGACGTTCGTGCAGGGGCTGGCGATTCCCGACGACGCCAAGAAGGTGCTGCTCGACATGACGCCGGCCAGCTACATCGGCAAGGCCGTGGAACTGGCGAACCGCATCTGATTACCTTCGCGCTCCGCAAGGAGCGTGGCGGCAGGACAACAGGGGCTGACCTTCGGGTCGGCCCTTTTTGTTTGGCGCGGTTTCAAACGGGCAACGACTGGCCGGACAGGGTGACACCATCGGCCAGTGCCGTCTGTCACCGGTGTGCGCTACGATCGGTTCCCGGTTGGCTGGTGCGACATTACGGCACATCAAATGATTTGAACGACTTCATGAAGTTCGGGGCTTCCCAGCATCGGGCGCGCACCCAATAATGCGAAGATTGCTGGTCACGCATGGCGCGGCGCAGGCGGCCTTGGGGCCTGACGTGATTGTCGTGGCGGATCGTCTTGCATGATGGATGGTCGCCAGACAGGCCGGCGCAACAAATAAAAGCAACAAACGAAGGGATTGACTGACATGGGTTCCATTGGATCCTCGACGGGGGCGCCGGCGCGCTATACGCCTACGGCGATCGGCCTGCACTGGCTGATTGCGTTCGGCATCTTTGCCGCGTTCGGCCTCGGCCTCTACATGACCGGTATCCCCGGTTTCACGCCCACCAAGCTCAAGCTGTTCTCCTGGCACAAGTGGCTTGGCGTAACGATCTTCGTGCTGGCCGTGCTGCGCGTGATCTGGCGCGCCACCCATGCCGCACCGGCCGTGGCGCCGGGCACGCCGGCCTGGCAGGCACGGGCCGCGGCCGCCGCGCACCATCTGCTCTACCTGCTGATCATCGTCGTCCCGATCACCGGCTATCTGTACAGCCTGGCTGCTGGCGTGCCGGTGGTCTACCTGGGGCTCTGGAAGCTGCCGGTCCTGATCGAGGCCAGCGACACATGGAAGCCGATCCTCCAGAATGCCCATATCTGGCTCAACTACCTGATGGCGGCGATTGTCGTGGTGCATGCCGCTGCAGCCATCAAGCACCAGATCATCGACCGTGACGGCACGCTGGGCCGCATGATCCCGTTCCTGCGCTGAACCGCGCGAATCCATCACCCGATCACCCCATTACCACTGGAGTCTCAGATGAAACGCATGTCCCGTTCCGGTCCAATCCTCGTGGCCACCATGCTGGCCACGGCGGGCATGGCCGCCAACCTGGCATGGGCCCAGATCGATGCCGCAAAGAGCTCGGTCACGGCCGTTGCCAAGCAGATTGGCGTGCCGATGGAAGGCAAGTTCAAGAAGTTCGATGCCACGCTCGACTTCGATCCGGCCAAGCTCGCCACCTCGTCGGCCAAGGTCGAGATCGATGTGTCGAGCTTCGAGATCGGCGATGCCGAGACCACGAAGGAGGTCAAGGGCAAGGATTGGTTCGATGCAGGCAAGTTTCCGAAGGCCGTGTTCCAGTCCACCAGCATCAAGGCCGGCGCCGCAGGCAAGTACGACGTGGTGGGCAAGCTGACCATCAAGGGCAAGACCATCGACGTGACCGTGCCGGCCACGTACAAGCAGGACGGCGGTGCGCAGGTCTTCGACGGCGTGCTGCCGATCAAGCGTACCGTGTTCAACATCGGCGACGGCGAGTGGAAGGACACTTCCGTGGTGGCCGACGACGTCCAGATCAAGTTCCATATCGTGACCCCGGCAAAGAAGGGCTGAGGCAGGCTTAGTCCCGCTGACCGCTCCTTGGCCGATTTATGACCTTCCTCTCCAACTTTTTGACGGGAGATTCAAGATGAAAATGCGCACCCTGATCGCCGCTGCCGCGGCAGCCTCCGCCACGTTCGCCGCCGGCGCCGCCATGGCCAACGCGTCGACGTACAACATCGACCCGACCCACACGTACCCGAGCTTCGAAGCCGACCACCTGGGCGGCCTGTCGAAGTGGCGTGGCAAGTTCGACAAGTCCAGCGGCGTGGTGACGCTGGACCGTGCTGCCAAGTCCGGCACGGTGGATATCAAGATCGATGCGGCGTCGATCGATTTCGGCAACGGCAAGCTCAACGAGCACGCCAAGGGCCCGGAGATGTTTGACGTACAGGCTTTCCCGGATGCCACGTACAAGGGCAAGTTCTCGAAGTTCAAGGGCGACGTGCCGACCGAAGTGGAAGGCGTGCTGACGCTGCGCGGCGTATCGAAGCCGGTCAAGCTCGAGATCAAGGAATTCAAGTGCATCCAGCACCCGATGCTCAAGCGTGAAGCTTGCGGCGCCGATGCCGTGGCCGAGTTCAACCGCGCCGACTTCGGCATCGACTACGGTGTGAAGTACGGCTTCAAGCAGGACGTGAAGCTGGCGATCCAGGTCGAGGCCGTCAAGGCGGACTAAGGTTCGGACTGGGTTCGACGGTGATCCGTACACAAGGACGGATCACGGCGCGATGCAATATTTCGGTGCATCGGCGCTATCGGGGAGATGTCATCTTCCCAAGACATGGGCCGGCAGGGAATGCCGGCCCATTTTTTATGCGTGTTGGCATACCCCACTATTTGGCTGGACTGGCCGGTTGTGCGTTGTCGAACAGCCACAGTACAATGGGTCGCCGCAGTCCCACCCTCTGGGGCGGCGCCCGCCAGTGCAATGGCCAGTTCCGCCAGCCTGCCGGTGCGCGCCTTCCCGCAACAGGTCACGCGCATCGATATGAGCATAGGCTGCATTCCCTGACTGGTAGTTCGCCTCAAGTCCCTTGCCTGAGCCGTAATCGGCCGGCTGCCCCTTGGCGCCGAGCCCGCAGTGTTTCTCGGAATTCCCCTGGCGCGATACCGTGTACTCCAAAACGCAAATCGATCCGGTAGTCAGCTTCCGCAACTCGCAGGGCGAGCAGGTGCGGGGCACGATTATCAATCTCCAGCGCAAGTCGCTGGTGATGGAAATCTACAATCCCTATTCGATTGTCCAGGTCAGCGAGGTACTCAGCGAACTGAACGTCCGCATGGGCGCCAAGAACGCTTACCTCGGCAAGGCCGTCGTCATGAGTCTCGTCAACACGGGCCTGACCGCTGTGGTCTCGCTGACGCTGATCGACGAATGGCGCGAGCTGACGGACGTGGGCGACGCGCCCAAGTCGGTCGCCCACGAGGCGAATCTCTTTGTCCAGGACTGGGACACGCGCTTCAATATCCGGCGCGATTACCAGATCGTGGTCAACGAGATGCGCGCATTCCTCTCGGAAGTCTCGCGCTGGGTCGAGCAGGTGGACCTGACCGAGTCGCTGCCGAAGAAGGAAGGCCGGCTGCGCGAGGACGTGTTCTACGAACTGGCCTCGCCGCTGATGGGGAAGGTGAAGACCTACCTTGACTGGCTCGAGGGTGAAGCACAGAGCGTGGACAGCGAACTGGCGCCGGTGCACCGCACCTATGCGCAGGCCGCGCTGCATCCGCTGCTGCTGCGGGCACCGTTCGTGTACCGCACCTTCACCAAGCCGCTGGGCTACGCCGGCGACTACGAGATGGTGAACCAGATCCTCAGCGATCCGCAGCAGGGTCCGACCACGTACTTCCAGATCGTCAACACCGCGTTCCTCAAGGCTGCGGTGGCTACGGCGCACCGCAACCGCATCGACCTGCTGGTGGACTTCCTGACACGGCAGGCCGAGCGCGCGCGGGCCGCGGGGCGTCCGTTCCGCATCCTCAACGTGGGGTGCGGGCCGGCATTCGAGATCCAGCGCTTCGTGCGCGAGTACCCGAATCCAGAGTTGCTGTCGTTCCAGCTGGTCGATTTCAGCGAGGAAACGCTCGAATACACACGTAGCTCGATCGAGCGATCGGCGGCGGCGGCCGGGCACAAGGTATCGGTGGAGATGCTGCATCAGTCGGTGCATGAACTGCTCAAGCGCCGGATTGCCATGGACGACCCGAGCGTGCGGGAGTTCGACGCGGTCTACTGCGCCGGCCTGTTCGACTATCTCTCGGACAAGGTCTGCGCGCGTCTGCTGTCCTATTTCGCATCGCGATCGAAGCCGGGCGGGGAGATGCTGGTCACCAATGTCCACTCCGACAATCCCGAGAAATTCGGCATGGAACATTTGCTGGAGTGGTACCTGATCTATCGCGACGAGGCGGGGATGTCCTCGCTGCTGCCGGAGAATTCGCATGCCCACCGACTCTATGTCGATGAAACCGGCGTCAATGTCTTCGCCGAAGCCACCATCCGCTGAGATAGAGGCGGCGCCTGCCAGGGTCATGAGCTCGAACCAACTCTATGCCGGCTATCAGTCGGAGCTGGCCGACTTCCGCCTCGCGTTCAGTCGGGGCGGCGCCTACACGGCCATCGCCCTCGTGCTCCTTGGTGTCGGGCTCGACTACGGCCAGTACCCGCATCTGCAACTGCCTTTTGCGATTGCGCGGGTCGTCGTGTCGTTGCTGATCGCCGGCGTGGTGGTGGCGCTCTACAGCCAGGCGGGGCGCCGCTTCGCGCCCTGGCTGACGATGTCGTGGCTGCTGCTGCCGCAGATCATGATCGCGTGGATGATTTCGCAGACCGAAGGGGTGCAGTCGCCTTACTACGTGGGCCTGAACCTCGCGATCTTCGCCTCGGGCATCGCCCTGCCATTCGGACTCTGGCAGAACCTGGTGTTCGGCATTCTCTCGTACGTGCTCTACGCGCTGGCTTGCCTGCTGCATTCCGGCGGCATCGAGCCGATGGGCACGTTCATCGTGAACTCGCTATTCCTGCTGTTCGCGGCGGCTGCCAGCGGCGTGTACACGTTCTTCAATGAACGCGCGCGCTTCATGCTGTTCCGGCTCAAGGCCGAGGTGGCAGACAAGAACACCGAGCTCGAAGTCATCAATCGCAAGCTGGTGGATATCAAGGGCCAGATGCTGCAGCAGGAAAAGATGGCCGCCATCGGTACGCTGGCGGCGGGGCTGTTGCACGAAGTCAACAATCCGGTGAATTTCTGCCTGATGGCCATCGAGGTGGCCATGGAGGAGCCGGCGGCCAAGAACGAGCCGGGGATCCAGGAGTGCCTGGTGGATGCCAAGCAGGGTATGCAACGCATCCAGCATATCGTCTCCGACCTGAAGACGTTTGCGTACCGCAAGCCCGGCGCCGAGGTGGAGGGCACACCTTTCCTTTTCGAAAAGGCGCTCGACTCGTCCCAGCGGCTGACGGCGCACGAATTGCGCGGCGTCAAGATGACGCGCGAGATGCCGATGGATACGCTGGTGCTCGGCGACGAGGCTGCGATCATCGGCGTGCTGATCAACCTGTTTTCGAATGCCGCGCTGGCCATGCGCAAGGCGGGCACGAAGGAACCGGCGATCCATACGACCGTGCGCTGGGACGTCAAGCGCCTGCACGTGACGGTGCGCGACAACGGCCCCGGCATTGCGCCGGAAAACCTCGCGCGGGTGTTCGAACCGTTCTTCACGACGCGCGAAGTGGGGCAGGGGTTGGGGCTGGGCCTGTCGATCAGCTATGCGGTGATCGAGCGCCACGACGGCGTGCTCTATGCCGAGAGCGAGGTCGGCCAGTGGGCTGCCTTCAGTTTTGACCTGCCGCGCGCGGAGTGATGTTGTCATGATCGAAGTTACGCAGGCGCGTCCTACCATTCTCTACGTCGATGACGAGGAGATGGCCTGCAAGTATTTTGCCCGCGCTGTGGGCAGCGAGTACGAAGTGCTGTCGGCCACGGGTGCCGACGAAGCCATCGCCATCCTGCGTGCGGAGCACGCGCGGATATCCGTGCTGGTGACCGATTTCCGGATGCCGGGCCGCGATGGTGGCGACCTGTTGCGCCAGGTGTCGCTGGAGTATCCGCAGATCGTGCGGATTCTGGTCACGGCCTTCGCGGACAAGGATGTGCTGCTCGAAACCGTGAACAACGGCGAGGTCTTCCGCATCCTGGAGAAGCCGATTGGCGTGGCGGGTGCGCGGGATGTCCTGCGGCTGGCCGGCGAACGGTTCCGCGAGCGCGCGGTGCGCCAGCAGCGGCTGATGGCCATCGACGAGACGCTGGCCTTTCTTGCCCACGAACTGAATACGCCGCTGGCGGCCATCGCCAACTTCGCGCGTGGCATCGAGTCACGCGTCGGAGGTGAACTGAGCCAGCAGCGCCAGACCGAGATCGGCCATGCCGCTGGTGCGATGCACGATAACGCCCAGTATTGCCTGGC
Source organism: Cupriavidus sp. SW-Y-13 (assembly GCF_009793345.1). Lineage (NCBI taxonomy): Bacteria > Pseudomonadati > Pseudomonadota > Betaproteobacteria > Burkholderiales > Burkholderiaceae > Cupriavidus > Cupriavidus sp. SW-Y-13. The sequence continues at coordinate 2,959,807 of NZ_WHLX01000001.1, read as the reverse complement.
GGTGCTGTCGTCATTCCTTCAGTCGGTGCGGAGCAGCGCGGGTGGTACCAAGCCCCGGTCCGGACCGGGGCAGGAGGTCAGTGCGGGCGCGCTGGTGGCATCGCTACTGGATAGCTACCCTTTTGCCGATAACCAGCGTAGTTGGGTACAGGTCGATGTGATCGGTGATTTTCCGGTGCTCACGCTGCCCAATTGCGTGGCGCTGGTGCTGTCGTCGGTTATGAGCAATGCATTGCGGGCACTGGCCGACGTCGAGGCGCCGTTGCTGCGCTTTGTCGTGGAGTCCGGCGACCGGCCGGAAATCCGCATCGCGGACAACGGCCCCGGCATCCCGCCCGAGGTGATGGGCCGGCTGCTGGTGGACCCGGTGACCACGCACGCCTCGGCGGGTGGCAGCGGCATGGGCATGATTTTCTGTAATCGCGTAATGCAATCTTTTGGTGGCGGCATCCGGATAGCGTCCGCATCGGGCGCAGGCACCACCGTTACCCTCGATTTCCCCAATTTCAAGAATCGTATGCACAGGAGTGATCGATGAGCGAACCGAATATGACGCAGGCACCCCCGGCGATTCTGTTCGTCGACGACGAAGCTACCGCAGTCAAGTATTTCCAGCGCGCCATCGGGCAGCTTGCACCGGTGGTGACCGGCCAGTCGGTGGAGGAGGGCAAGGCGCTGCTCGATGCCCACGCCGAGAGCCTTGCCGTGCTGGTGTCCGACCAACGTATGCCGGGCGAGTATGGCAACGAACTGCTGCGGTATGCGCGCGAGCGCTACCCGCACATCGTGCGCATCCTGACCACGGCCTACTCGGAGCTCGACCAGACCGTCGAGGCAGTCAACCAGGGCCAGATCCATCGCTACATCAAGAAGCCCTGGGACATTACGGCGCTGCGCATGGAACTGAAGCAAGCGCTGGAACTGTCCGGGCTGCGCCGCGAGCGCGACCAGCTTGTACGCGAGAAGCTGATGGTGCTGCAGAAGCAGACCGTGGCGACGCGCGTGGGCATGGTGCATGCGCTGTGTGCGAGCCTGATCGGTCCTGGAAAATTCCAGCCGGTGGAGACGTATCTGTCGGGTACCTCGCTGGCCGGTGCGAAGAATGCCGAGCCGGACTGGCAGCGCATGGACTACGCGGACGTGATCGGCGCGGAAAGCCAGCGCAGTGGATCGTTTGGCCATGCGGTCGGCTTGAGGCTCGCGGCGTTGCGCGCAGCGGGCCGTGGCGCTGGCGATGTGGCGGCGGTGTTGGCCGAGGCGCTTGGCGCGTCCGTGCGCCGTGATGGCGACGTCATCACCTGGACGTCCCCCGCAGCGTTGAGCGAGTTCGTCGCCAATCCAGTGGGCGAAGCCGTGTCGGCCGAACACGCTGCCTGGCTGGCTACGCTGCTGTGGCTGGAGGAAGCAGGCGGGGCGCTGCAACTGGTGCGCGAGGGCGATGCCATTTCGGCGCGCACCGGCACCCGTACCGAGTCGTTTGCGTCGGATCGCCTGGCGGTCTGGATCGAGAACCTGACGGAAGTCTGATGGCTCGGCCGGTAGCGGCCCGGAGGAAAATAAAAAGGCACCCGATGAACTGCACCCCAAAAGTTGGACATCAATCCAACCTTTGGGGTGTTTTTCATGACGAAGTACAACGAGGCGTTTAAACGACAGTTGGTTCAGGAGTATCTGGCGGGCCAGGTTGGGACTCGGGCTCTTAGCGAAAGGCATCAGATCAGCCATTCGACCCTCCGACGCTGGATTGCTGGGTGGCAGCATCACGGGCAGGCCGGGCTGCGCAAGAAGCATGAAACGTATAGCGCCGAGTTCAAGCTGAAGGTGCTGCAACGCATGTGGCGCGACGAGTTGTCCTTCCAGCGGGTAAGCGCGCTGTTCGATCTGCGTGAAGCAAATGGAATCGCTCGGTGGGAGCGCCAGTATCATGAGGGTGGTTTTGAAGCTCTCCAGCCTCGCCGCAAAGGCCGGGCGCCCACAATGTCCCAAGCCAAGCCGCCAACTCTCCCCCCGTCCGTGCCGGTTCAAGACCGTTCGCGTGAGGATCTGCTCAAAGAAAATGAGTGCCTGCGCGCTGAGGTCGCGTACTTAAAAAAATTGAGGGCCTTGCGCCAGGCCAAGGAACAATCGGCGCAAAAGAGAAAGCGCAAGTCGTGAACGTATTGCGCCAACATCATCCCCTGTCGATCTTGCTCAAGATCGCCGGACTGGCACGCAGCACGTTCTACTACCAAGTGAGCGCAGGTAAGGCGCAGGATCGACATGGCGAGCTGAAAGCGCATATTGCCCGCATCTTTGCCCAGCACAAGGGTCGATATGGCTATCGCCGGATCACGGCCGCTTTGCGTCACAGCGGTATTCGAGTCAATCACAAGACCGTGCAACGGCTGATGGCGGTGTTGCAACTGAAGTCACCTGTGCGGCCCAAGCGATACCGCTCGTATCGAGGGCAAGTGGGACGCGTGGCCCCCAACCTGCTACAGCGCCAATTCGCGGCAACCAGACCAAATGAGAAGTGGGTGACAGACGTAACCGAGTTCAGCGTTAGTGGCAAGAAGCTCTATCTCTCGCCCGTGCTGGACCTGTATAACGGCGAGATCATAGCGTGGCAAACCAGCGAGCGACCTGACTTCGAACTGGTCCGGGGAATGCTTGATAAGGCTTTGCGAAAGCTAGGCCCTGAAGACGCCCCAATGTTGCACTCGGATCAAGGCTGGGCCTATCAAATGGCGGCATATCGTCGGAAACTGGCCAAGCGAGGCTTGCCTCAGAGCATGTCTCGAAAAGGCAATTGCCTGGACAATGCGGCGATGGAGAGCTTCTTCGGCACGCTGAAGTCCGAGTACTTCCGGCTGGAGCGTTTCGCGGACATCGACCAATTGCGACGCGGCATTGCCGAATACATCCGGTACTACAATTACGACCGCATCAAGCTCAAGCTAAATGGGCTGAGTCCCGTGCAATACAGGACTCAGCCCCAGGCCGCCTAACTTACTTACCCGTCCAACTTTGTGGGGTCAGTTCACGAAGGTGCCTTTTTATTTTGTCGCTTCTTTGTCGCTTTCTTTGTCGATGACAGCGTGACAGCAATGACCGTCAGGCCTGCGCCCCGAAGTTCGGGTCGTTGCGGTCGGTGGAGTCGCCACCCTTCTTGTCGCCCTTGACCAGGTCTTCGCGCTTGACGCCCAGCCACATGGCCAGTGCCGCAGCCACGAACACCGACGAGTAGATACCGAACAGGATACCCACGGTCAGGGCCAGTGCGAAGTAGTGCAGCGTCGGTCCGCCGAAGAAGAACATCGACAGCACCATCATTTCGGTCGAGCCGTGGGTGATGATGGTCCGCGACATCGTGCTGGTGATGGCGTGGTCGATGACTTCGTGGGTGCTCATCTTGCGGTACTTGCGGAAGGCTTCGCGAATCCGGTCGAAGATCACGACCGATTCGTTGACCGAGTAGCCCAGCACCGCAAGGATTGCCGCGAGCACCGACAGCGAGAACTCCCACTGGAAGTACGCGAAGAAGCCCAGGATGATCACCACGTCGTGCAGGTTGGCGATGATGCCCGCCACGGCGAATTTCCATTCGAACCGGAATGACAGGTAGATCACGATACCGGCCACCACGCAGAGCAGCGCCAGCAGCCCATCGGTGGCCAGTTCCTTGCCCACCTGTGGTCCCACGAACTCCACGCGCTGGAGCTTGGCGTCAGGCGTGGAGGCGGTGAGTGCGCCCATCACCTGTTCGCTCTGCTGCGCCGAGGTCACGGGCTTGCCGTCCGGACCCTTCTGCAGCGGCAGGCGGATCATCACGTCGCGCGAGGTGCCAAAGTTCTGCACCTGCACGTCGCTATAGCCGAGCTTGCCTACCTGGCCACGGATCTTTTCGAGATCGGCGGTCTGCTGGTAGTTGACTTCCATCACCGTACCGCCGGTGAACTCGATCGACAGGTGCAGGCCCTTGTGCCAGAGGAAGAAGACGGCAGCGGCAAACGTCAGGAAGGAGACCACGTTGAAGATCAACGCGTGCTTCATGAACGGAAAGTCGCGCTTGATGCGGAAAAATTCCATGATGTGTATTCCTGTCCTGGCTTACTTGGTGACCGGGGTATCGGGGCCCGGCTTCCAGACCTGGCCAATGGCCAGGCTCTGCAGCTTCTTCTTGCGGCCGTACCAGAGGTTGACGATGCCGCGGTTGAAGAACACCGCCGAGAACATCGAGGTCAGGATGCCCAGGCAGTGCACCACGGCAAAGCCGCGCACAGGACCCGAGCCGAACGCCAGCAGCGCCAGGCCTGCGATCAGTGTGGTCACGTTCGAGTCCAGGATGGTGGCCCAGGCGCGGTCGAAGCCGATGGCAATGGCCATCTGCGGCGACGCGCCCGCGCGCAACTCTTCCCGGATACGTTCGTTGATCAGCACGTTCGCATCGATGGCCATGCCGAGCACCAGCGCGATAGCGGCGATGCCGGGCAGCGTCAGCGTGGCCTGCAGCATCGACAGCAGCGCGATCAGCAGCAGCAGGTTCACGCCCAGCGCGATCACCGAGAACACGCCGAACAGCATGTAGTAGAAGATCATGAACACGCCCATGGCCGCAAAGCCGTAGGCGACGGAGTCAAAGCCCTTCTGGATATTGTCCGCGCCCAGCGACGGGCCGATCGTGCGTTCCTCGATGATTTCCATCGGTGCGGCCAGCGAGCCGGCGCGCAGCAGCAGCGCCAGGTCGTTGGCGGCTTCGGTCGAGTAGGAGCCGGTGATCTGGAAGCTCGAACCCAGTTCCGACTGGATCGTCGCCACGGTCAGCACTTCGCCCTTGCCCTTTTCGAACAGGACGATGCCCATCGGCTTGCCGATGTTCTCGCGCGACACGTCACGCAGCGTGCGGCCACCCTGTGCATCGAGCTTGATGTTGACGGAGGGGCGCTGGTTCTGGTCGAAGCCGGCCGACGCGCTTTCAATGCGGTCGCCCGTGAAGATCACCTGCTTGCGCAGGATCACCGGCGCGCCGTTACCTTGCGTGAACAGTTCGTCGCCAAACGGCACCGGGTCGCCCGGACGCGGGTTGCGCGGTGCGTCCGGATCGGCCAGGCGGGCTTCCAACGTGGCGGTACGGCCGATGATGTCCTTGGCCTTGGCCGTGTCCTGCACGCCCGGCAGTTGCACGACGATACGGTCGGCGCCCTGCTGCTGGATCACGGGCTCGGCCACGCCGAGTTCGTTCACGCGGTTGTGCAGCGTGGTGATGTTCTGCTTGACGGCGGCGTCCTGCACGGCCTTGCGGGCAGCATCGGTAAACACGCCGGTGACGTTGTTGCCGTCCACGGTGAATGCCAGCTCGCGCAGGCTATCGGCCAGGACAGCGCGTGCGCGGTCGGCCTCGCCAGCATTGCCAAAGCGCACGGTCAGGCGGTCGCCGTCACGGTCGATGCCGGAATGGCGGATGTTCTTGTCGCGCAGCAACGTACGGGCATCGCCCGAGAGGCTGTCGAGCTTCTTGTCGACGGCACCCTTCATGTCGACTTGCAGCAGGAAGTGGACGCCACCGCGCAGGTCCAGGCCCAGGTACATCGGCAGTGCGTGCAGGGAGGTGAGCCACTGCGGCGAGCCGGACAGCAGATTCAGCGCCACCACATAGGTGGGATCGTTGGCGTTGGGATTGAGCGCGCGGGACAGGACGTCCTTGGCCTTGAGCTGCTCGTCGGTCGTGCGGAAACGTGCCTTGACCGAGCCGGACTGGCCGGCGAGATCGAAAAAGACCCCGTCGGGCTGCAGCTGGTTCTGGGCCAGCACTTCCTCGACCTGTTTCTGCATGGCCAGGTCGACCTTGACCGTGGCCTTTGCGGAGGACACCTGCACAGCGGGTGCCTCGCCGAAGAAGTTCGGCAGGGTGTAGATGATCCCGATGGCCAGGGCCACCAGAATCACGATGTACTTCCAAAGCGGGTAACGATTCATCTTTGGCCAGTCGTTGCAGTTGGCGTGGCCGATTGTCGCGCGCAGTGCGCGCCGGATCGGCCGGACCGGTTGGCAAACAGCCGCCTGGCAGCTCCGGGCCGGGTCCGGGTGGACCCGCGGGCTGGTTCAGGCGGCTGCGCAGGGGGCGGTCACGCGCGGCGGTTGCCGTGGGAGACCGTGCCGGGATCAGGCGATTGAGGCAGTCCGGATCAGAGCGACTTCAGCGTGCCTTTCGGCAGGACGGTGGTCACGGCGTTCTTCTGCACGGTGATTTCCGTGCCTTCCGCCACTTCTACCGTCACGTAGTTCTCGTTGACCTTGGTTACACGACCCAGGATGCCGCCGGCGGTCACGACTTCGTCGTTCTTTGCCAGTGCTTCCATCATGGCCTTGGCTTCCTTTTGCCGCTTCATCTGCGGGCGGATCATGATGAACCACAGCACCGCGAACATCAGGATGATCGGCAGGAAGCTCATCAGGCCACCCGCTGCGCCGCCAGCGCCAGCGGTCTGAGCAAAAGCGTTCGAAATCAGCACGTTACTTCTCCGTCACAAAGGTCATTCAGTGAATCGGGCATTCTATCACCCGTTGTCGTCCCGCCTTGGGCATTCTAGGGCGAATTCCGGGTTTGCTCGGGGTGCTCCGAAAGTACTTTAAGTACGTGACAGAAATACCTCGTTCCCGGAGACCACCCGCTCGGCGGGCAGGTATTCGACCATCAGGCCGCGAAAAGTTCTACCGGGCTTTCCGCTACCTGTCTGGTTTTGGATACATGGAGGCTATTTGGTGCCGCGCGCGCGGTTCTCGGCGAACATGCGACGGAACGCCTCGAAGCGGTGTTCCTCGATGGCGGTGCGCATTTCGCTCATCAGTTCCAGGTAGTAATACAGGTTGTGGATCGTGTTGAGCCGTGCGCCGAGGATCTCGCCCACGCGGTGCAGGTGGTGCAGGTAGGCACGCGAGAAGTTGCGGCAGGTGTAGCAGCCGCACTGCTCGTCGAGCGGGCGCGGATCGTTGCGATGGGCGGCATTGCGGATCTTCACGTCACCGAAGCGCGTGAACAGCCAGCCGTTGCGCGCGTTGCGCGTCGGCATCACGCAATCGAACATGTCTACGCCGTGGGCCACACCGGCGACGAGGTCTTCCGGCGTACCGACACCCATCAGGTAGTGCGGCTTGTTGGCCGGCAGGCGCGGACCCACATGTTCCAGCACCCGCATCATGTCTGCCTTGGGCTCGCCCACCGACAGACCGCCGATGGCGTAGCCGTGGAAGTCCAGTTCCGACAGGCCGGCCAGTGACTCGTCGCGCAGGTCCTCGTACATGCCGCCCTGCACGATGCCGAACAGCGCGTTCGGATTGGCGAGCGACTCGAATTCGTCGCGCGAGCGCTTGGCCCAGCGCAGGCTCATGCGCATGGATTTGGCCGCTTCCTCGTGCGTGGCGGGGCGGCCATCGATCTCGTAGGGCGTGCATTCGTCGAACTGCATGACGATGTCCGAATTGAGCGTGCGCTGGATCTGCATCGAAATCTCGGGCGACAGGAACAGCTTGTCGCCATTGACCGGCGACGCGAACGTGACGCCTTCCTCGGTGATCTTACGCAGTTCACCGAGCGAAAACACCTGGAAGCCGCCCGAATCGGTCAGGATCGGCTTGTCCCAGCCCATGAACTTGTGCAGGCCGCCGTGGGCTTCCACCACGTCCAGTCCGGGACGCAGCCAGAGGTGGAACGTGTTGCCGAGGATGATCTGGGAGCCGATCTCGTTGAGCTCCAGCGGCGACATCGCCTTGACCGATCCATAGGTGCCCACGGGCATGAAGATCGGCGTTTCCACCACGCCGTGGTTCAGGGTGACGCGGCCGCGGCGGGCGTTGCCATCGGTGGTCAGCAGTTCGAAATCGAGCATGTTCTTGGTCCTGGGATTCGGTCAGTCCTGCGTCTCGCAACGGTCACGGACAGTCAGCAGCATGGCATCGCCATAGCTGAAGAAGCGGTAGCGGGCGTCCACGGCGTGGCGGTAGGCGGCGCGGATGGCTTCCACGCCGGCCAGCGCCGACACCAGCATCAGCAGCGTGGACTTGGGCAGGTGGAAGTTCGTGATCAACGCGTCGACCACGCGGAAACGGTAACCGGGGGTGATGAAGATATCGGTGTCGCCATGGGCCACGGCCAGCGTGCCGTCTTCGGCGCCCGCCGATTCCAGCGCGCGTAGCGACGTGGTGCCCACGGCGATCACGCGGCCGCCTCGCGTGCGGGTCTCGCGCACGGCATCGGCCAGTTCGGGCGGAATCGAAAACCACTCCGAGTGCATCTTGTGCTCGGCCAGGTTCTCGGTACGCACGGGCTGGAACGTGCCCGCGCCAACGTGCAGCGTCAGGAAGCCACGGCGCACACCGGCCGCGTCGAGGCGCGCGAACAGCGCATCGTCGAAATGCAGCCCGGCGGTGGGCGCGGCCACCGCGCCTGGATTGCGCGCATACACGGTCTGGTAGCGCGTTTCATCGTAGGCGTCGGGGTCGTGCGTGATGTACGGCGGCAGCGGCAGGCGGCCGTAGCGCTCGATCAGGTCGAGCGCAGGCTCGGGGAAGCGCAGCGTGAAGAACTGGTCCACGCGCGGGCCCACGGTCACCGAAAAGGCATCGTCGGCCAGCAGCAGTTCGCTACCTTCGGCGGGTGTCTTCGAGGCGCGTACCTGGGCCAGCACGGTGTGGGTATCCACCACGCGCTCGACCAGCACCTCGATCCGGCCGCCGCTGGGCTTCTGGCCGAAGAAGCGCGCCTTGATCACGCGCGTGTCGTTGAAGACGAGCAGGTCGTCGGGACGCAGGTATTCGAGGATGTCGCTGAATGCGCGATCCACCATCCGCACGGCGTCGGCAGTGTCTTCCGGGGCTGTCCGATCCACCACCAGCAGGCGGCTGGCGCTACGGTCGGGCAGGGCGGACTGCGCGATCAGTTCGGGCGGCAGCGGGAAATCGAAATCGGACAGAGTCAGCATGGGTTTGACAAACGGCGCGGCCACGCAAAACGATGCGCGGGCGGCACTCGTGACGGAGTGCTGCCGCAGGCATCGGCATGGCATGGGTACAATCGGCGAATCCGATATTGTAAGGCTTGGGCGCCCCGCGCTGCCCACGCCCCGCTTGTGATCTCCATATTCCCGCGCTGATGCCAGGCACCGCCAACGATCCGATCGACGAACCCGCACACGCTGAGGCCCCCGGCAAACCGGCCCGGCGTGGCAAGTCCACCCCAGCCAAGGATGGGTCGGGGCCGAACGCGGCCAAGCCGTCCACGGCCGCCGCCCGGCTGGCCAAGCTCGGCTTGCGCCGGCCCGTCGACCTCGTCCTGCATCTGCCGCTGCGCTACGAGGACGAGACCACGCTGGAAACCATCGGCGAGGCCACCCGGCGCGCAGGGCTTGGGCTGGCGGCGCAGGTCGAGGGCGAAGTGGTCTCCAACGAGGTGACATTTCGACCGCGTCGGCAACTCGTGGTCAAGATCGCCGATGACACCGGCGAACTCACGCTGCGCTTCCTGAACTTCTACGGCAGCCAGACCAAACAGATGGCCGAGGGCGTGCGGCTGCGCGTGCGCGGGGAGATCCGTGGCGGTTTCTTCGGTGCCGAGATGGTTCATCCGACGGTGCGCCCCGTGGTGGCCGAAGAGGCCCTGCCGGATCGCCTGACGCCGGTCTACCCCGCCACGGCCGGCATTTCGCAAGCCTACCTTCGCAAGGCTATTGGTGGCGCGCTGTCTCGGACGCCGATGCCCGAGACATTGCCGCAACCGGTGCTGCGCGGCCCGCTGGCGTCGCTGAAGCTGGCGCCACTGATGGATTGCCTGCGGCTGCTGCACAACCCGCCGCCGCAGGAGAGCGAAGCCGCGCTGGCCGATCGCTCGCATCCGGCGTGGATCCGCATCAAGTTCGACGAACTGCTTGCCCAGCAGATATCGCTGCGCCGCTCGCAGGCGGCCCGGCGCGAGAAGAATGCGCCATCAATGCCGCGTCGCGCGGATGGCCTGCTGACCCGCTTCCTGGCCGCGTTGCCGTTCAAGCTGACCGGCGCGCAGCAGCGCGTGGTGGAGGAAATCGCCGCCGACATGACCTTGCCGCACCCGATGCATCGGCTCCTGCAAGGCGATGTGGGCAGCGGCAAAACCATCGTGGCGGCACTGGCCGCGTGCCAGGCCATCGATGCCGGTTATCAGGCCGCATTGATGGCACCCACGGAAATCCTGGCCGAACAGCACTACCGCAAACTCTCGGCATGGCTGGAGCCACTGGGCGTGCCTGTGGCGTGGCTGGCGGGCAGCCTCAAGGCGAAGGCGAAGCGCGAAGCCGTGGCGCTGGCCGAATCGGGCGAAGCCAAGCTGGTGATCGGCACCCATGCACTGATTCAGGACGGCGTGCGCTTTGCCAATCTGGGGCTGGCCGTGGTCGATGAACAGCACCGCTTTGGCGTGGCGCAGCGGCTGGCGCTGCGCGGCAAGGCGGGGGCAGCCGATGCTACGGCTCCATCGGACAAGGTGCCCCATCAACTCATGATGTCGGCCACGCCGATCCCCCGGACGTTGGCGATGACCTACTACGCGGACCTCGACGTGTCCGTGATCGACGAACTGCCGCCGGGCCGCACGCCGATCGTCACGCGGTTGGTCAACGATGCGCGTCGCGATGAAGTCATCGAGCGCGTGCATCATGCCGCCGCCGAAGGTCGGCAGGTCTACTGGGTCTGTCCGCTGATCGAGGAAAGCGAGGCGTTGCAGTTGCAGACCGCCGTGGAGACGTATGAAACGCTGGTGGCCGCGCTGCCCGACCTGCGCGTCGGGCTGGTGCATGGCCGGCTGCCGCCCGTCGAGAAGGTGGCGGTGATGGAAGATTTCAGCGCGAACCGCATGCAGGTGCTGGTCGCCACCACTGTGATCGAGGTGGGCGTGGACGTACCCAATGCCTCGCTAATGGTCATCGAGCATGCCGAGCGTTTCGGGCTGGCGCAGTTGCACCAGTTGCGCGGCCGGGTGGGGCGGGGCAGTGCGGAATCCGTCTGTCTGTTGATGTACCAGGCCCCGCTGTCGCCCACGGCCAAGGAACGGCTGGCCACGATGCGTGAGACCACCGACGGTTTCGAGATCGCGCGGCGCGACCTGCAGATCCGTGGTCCCGGCGAGTTCCTCGGCGCGCGCCAGTCGGGGGAGGCCATGCTCCGGTTTGCCGATTTGGAGACCGATGCCTGGCTGGTGGATCCCGCGCAGGAAGCTGCTGAGCTGATGCTCGCCCGGTTCCCGGAGGCTGTGGAGGCGCATCTCTCGCGCTGGCTTGGCGGTCGGGAACACTTTCTGAAGGCCTAGCGTTGTTCGCGGAATGTTTGATGCGTCAGCGAAGTGATGTATGCCTGACATTACTTCGTCGATCTGACAGACGGCGGAATCGAAGCTAAAATCTATCGCCTAACCGGAATTGATTAATCATGACGCTCACCGAACTGAAGTACATCGTCGCCGTTGCGCGCGAGCGCCATTTTGGCCGTGCGGCCGAGGCGTGCTTCGTATCGCAGCCAACGTTGTCAGTCGCCATCAAGAAGCTGGAAGACGAGCTGACCGTTCAGATCTTCGAGCGGGGCACCTCCGAGGTGTCGGTGACGGCGATTGGCGAGCAGATTGTGGCGCAGGCTCAGCGTGTGCTGGAGCAGACCATGGCGATCCGCGAAATCGCCAAGCAGGGCAAGGATCCGCTGGCCGGTCCGCTGCGCGTGGGCGTGATCTACACGATCGGGCCGTACCTGCTGCCGGCGCTGGTCAAGCAGATGATCGACACCGTGCCGCAAATGCCGTTGATGCTGCAGGAGAATTACACGAACAAGCTTATAGAACTGCTCAAGCAGGGCGAGATCGATTGCGCGATCATGGCCGAGCCGTTCCCGGATTCGGGTTTGACCGTGCGTCCGCTCTATGACGAGCCGTTCGTGGTGGCTGTTCCGCGCGGGCACGCCCTGGCCGAACAGGCCAAGGTGGACCCTGACGAGCTCAAGCAGCAGACCATGCTGCTGCTTGGCAGCGGGCATTGCTTCCGCGATCACGTGCTGGGCGTGTGCCCGGAACTGTCGCGCTTCTCGCAGGCCGCCGACGGTATCCAGAAGACGTTCGAAGGATCGTCGCTCGAGACGATTCGCCACATGGTGGCCAGCGGCGTGGGTATCACCGTGCTGCCGCGCACGTCGGTGCCGGACCTGAAGCCGCGTAACGACCTGCTGGCCTATGTGCCGTTTGCCGATCCGGTGCCAGACCGCCGCGTGGTTCTGGCATGGCGCAAGAGTTTCACGCGTCTGCCGGCCATGGAGGCCCTGGCCCGCGCCGTGGCCGCGTGCGATCTGTCCGGCGTGCGCCGACTCTCCGATGCGTCCGCCGTCGAGGCAGTGGCGGCCTGACAGCCTTTCGATAATCCATCGCCAACGGCAGGGTTCTCCTGCCGTTTTTATTTCCCGCCAACGCCGTCCGGCCAACATAGCCCCAGCCTATTCAATAGTTTTAAATTATCGAATAGTCACATTAGTAGTTGATGCATACACTCCATTCCATCGGGTCTTGCGGTGCTGCTTGCAGCGGCGCAAGACCTCCAGTGACCGCATGGGGAGCACAACATGGCAATGGTTGATCTTTTTGTTTCCGAATTCCGGCAATTGCAGGCGCAGGCCACTGAACAGCGCCTGGCGCGCACCGGCGATGCCGCCCGGCTGCGCCGCAAGGTGGTGCGCAAGGAGATCGGCATGGCGATTGTCGCGCTGGGGGCAATGGCGATGTTCCTCGACGCGGCACGGGGTCTGACCTTCCTCGCGGCGTGATCCTGGTGCGATAATGATCGCCGTCTTGTCCGCCATCATGTTCGCAACCGGCGGCGGACGCCGATCCTCGTGCTTGAACAAAAAATGGAGCTGAAACACCATGGCAAAGAAGAATGAGATGAGCGTGAATATTGGTATTTCGGACAAGGACCGCAAGAAGATCGCGGAAGGGCTCAGCAAGCTGCTGGCTGACACCTACACCCTCTATCTCAAGACCCACAACTTCCACTGGAACGTGACGGGTCCCATGTTCAACACCCTGCATACGATGTTCGAGACGCAGTACACCGAGCTGGCGCTGGCCGTCGACTCCATCGCCGAACGTATCCGCGCGCTGGGCTACCCGGCACCGGGCACGTATCGCGAGTTTGCCAAGCTGTCGTCGATCGCCGAGGAAGAGGGCGTGCCCGAAGCCACGGACATGATCCGCAAGCTCGTGGAGGGCCAGGAAGCCGTGGTGCGCACCGCGCGCTCGCTGTTCCCGGCTATCGATGCTGCTGGCGACGAGCCGTCGGCCGACCTGCTGACCCAGCGCATGCAGACGCACGAGAAGACCGCGTGGATGCTGCGCTCGCTGCTGGCCTGATCCTCATCGGCCAGTGACCGGTTGATCCGGTACGACGCGCCCCGGCAAACCATGCCGGGGCGCGTTTTTGCTTTACAGATTGCTACGAAGTCCGCCATGTCTCAACCCTCTGCCGCCCCCCGACACCCGAGCCGCCTCGCGCTTTACGCGCGGCTGGTGCGCATCGATAAGCCCATCGGCACGCTTCTGCTGCTCTGGCCCACGCTGTGGGCGCTGTGGATGGCCGATGGGGGGCCGCCTTCGTGGCAGATGTTCTGGATTTTCTTCGTCGGTACGTTCCTGATGCGCTCGGCGGGTTGCGCAATGAACGACTGGGCAGACCGCGATTTCGACCGCCATGTGAAGCGCACGAAGGAACGACCGCTGACCGCCGGCCTGATCGCGAGTTGGGAAGCCCTGATGGTGGCGGGCGTGCTCACCGTGGTGTCGTTCCTGCTGATCCTGCCGCTGAACGGGCTGACCAAGTGGCTGGCCGTGGTGGCGGCAGTGCTGGCCGGCACCTATCCCTTCTTCAAACGTTTCTTCGCCATCCCGCAGGCTTATCTGGGCATCGCGTTCGGCTTCGGTATCCCGATGGCGTTCGCGGCTATCCAGGGCCAGGTGCCTTTTGTGGCCTGGCTGATGCTGGCAGCCAATGTGTTCTGGGCCGTGGCCTACGACACCGCTTACGCGATGGTCGATCGCGATGACGACCTGCTGCTCGGCATGAAGACTTCGGCCATTACGTTCGGACGCTTTGACGTGGCCGCGATCATGATCTGCTACGCGGTGTTCCTGGGCCTGATGGCTTGGGCTGGACTGCTGCTGGAACTGGGCTGGCCGTACTTCGCGGGGCTAGCAGCTGCAGCGGTCCTCGCCGGCTATCACTACACCCTGATCCGCGAGCGCGACCGCATGAAATGCTTCGCCGCGTTCCGGCATAACAACTGGCTGGGAGCCTGTGTGTTTGCGGGGACTTTCGGGGCGTATTGGATCAAGTAGCCCGTTCCGCTTGGCTTTCCCAATCCCGCCGGTTTGGCCCCCCCTCTCCCGCGTGCGGGAGAGGGGAGAAAACAGAGAGTGAATCGGGCGCTCAATCCTTCCCGAATTCCGCCCCCATCTCCCGGCCGCGCTCCGCAGCCGCGTGCATCGCCTTCACAAACGCTTCCTTCATCCCGCTCGCGTCCATCGCCGTCAGCGCCGCGTGGGTCGTGCCGCCCTTCGACGTCACGCGCTCGCGCAGCAGCGACACGGGCTCGGGCGACTCGGCGGCCAGCGCCGCTGCGCCGCGGAAAGTTTCCACCGCAAGCTGGCGGCCCTGTTCGGCGGAGAGTCCCATTTCCATGGCGGCGCGTTCCATCGCTTCCACGAAATAGAACACGTAGGCCGGGCCGCTGCCGGAGATGGCGGTGACGGCGTCGATCTGGTCGTCGTTGTCGACCCAGACACACTGGCCCACGGCTTGGGCCACGGCGCTTGCGACGGCGCGGTCGGCCTCGGACAGCCCCGGGGCGGCCGCCAGTCCGGTCATGCCCATGCCGGCCAGCGCCGGGGTATTCGGCATGGCACGCACCAGACGGGTACGGCCGAGCCAGCGGGCCATGTCCTGCAGGCGGATGCCAGCCGCCACGCTGATGATCAGGCTGTCGCCCAGCAGGGCTTCCAGCGGAGCCAGGGCGTCGCGGAACTGCTGCGGCTTGACGGCCAGCACGATGACGTCGCTGGCGCCGAATGCGGCGTCCGGAGCGGCCAGTGCATGGACGCCCGGCGCCTGTGCCAGACGTTTGCGGGCGTCTTCGGAGGGGTCGACCACGCGGATCGAACCGGCGGGTACGCCACGGGCCACCAGGCCGCCAATCAGCGCGGAGGCCATGTTGCCGCCGCCAAGGAAGCCAAAGGTGAGGGAATCGAGCATCAAAGTTCCTGGTCTGCCAGCGCGCCGCCATTGGCTGGATCGGCTGGCGTTCTTGTCATGGGTTCGGGGGCCGGCGCGGACCCGTTGGGGCAGTCAGCCCCGCGCGCCGAAAATTGCGGTACCGATGCGCACGAGCGTGGCGCCTTCGGCAATGGCCGCGTCCATGTCTGCAGACATGCCCATCGAGAGCGTGTCCACGTTTAGCCCGGATTGGCGTAGTTGATCAAGCAACCTGCGCAAATCGGCAAACGGCCGGCGCTGTGCCACCGGATCGTTCGCCTGCGCCGGAATTGCCATCAGCCCACGCAGTTGGAGATTCGGCAAGGCTGCGATGGCCTGGGCCAGCGCAGGCACTTCATCGGGCGCCACGCCGCTCTTGGTGTCTTCACCGCTGATATTCACCTGGATGCAGACCTGCAGCGGTGCCAGGCCGGCCGGCCGCTGGGCGGAGAGCCGCTCGGCAATCTTCAGGCGGTCGATGGCATGTACCCAGTCGAACTGCTCGGCCACCACGCGGGTCTTGTTGCTTTGCAACGGTCCGATGAAATGCCAGACAATGCCGCCGCGCAGATCGTCCAGCGCCCCGATCTTTTCCACGCCTTCCTGTACATAGTTTTCGCCGAACGCGCGCTGTCCGGCCTCATATGCCTCGCGGATCCTGGCCACCGGAACGGTCTTGGAAACGGCCAGCAAGGCGACCTCCGAAGCGGGTCTTCCCGCCTGTTGTGCAGCCGCCGCGATGTCACTTTCCACGGCTTGCAAGTTGGCGGCGATTACAGACATAATCCGGCGAACATATATATCAAGAAGTAAAACAATAAGCGGGTTTTTAGGGTGGGGTCATTATAGATGGACATCGCACAGCTTCTGGCCTTCGCGGTCAAGAACAAGGCTTCCGATCTTCACCTCTCGGCTGACATGCCGCCGATGGTGCGGATTCACGGCGATATGCGCCGCATCAATGTCGCAGCCATGACGCACAAGGATGTGCACGCCATGGTGTACGACATCATGAGCGACGTGCAGCGCAAGATGTACGAGGAACGGCTGGAAATCGACTTCTCGTTCGAGATCTCTGGCCTGTCCCGCTTCCGGGTCAATGCCTACACCACGCAGCGCGGCGCCGCCGCCGTGTTCCGGACGATTCCGTCGAAGGTACTCACGCTCGACGATCTCCGGGCACCGGCGGTGTTCGCGGATCTCTGCATGAAGCCGCGCGGGCTGGTGCTGGTGACCGGACCTACGGGCTCAGGAAAGTCCACCACGCTGGCCGCAATGGTGGATCACCGCAACGATAGCGACATGGGCCACATCCTCACGGTCGAGGACCCGATCGAATTCGTGCACGAGTCCAAGAAGAGCCTGATCAACCAGCGCGAACTGGGTCCGCACACGCACTCGTTTGCCAACGCACTGCGCTCGGCACTGCGTGAAGACCCGGACGTGATCCTGGTGGGTGAATTGCGCGATCTGGAAACCATCCGGCTGGCACTGACCGCGGCCGAAACGGGCCACCTGGTCTTTGCCACGCTGCACACCAGCTCCGCTGCCAAGACGATCGACCGGGTGGTGGACGTGTTCCCGCCCGAAGAAAAGGACATGGTCCGCACCATGCTGTCGGAATCGCTCGAAGCGGTGATTTCGCAGACGCTGCTCAAGACGCGCGATGGCAACGGCCGGATTGCCGCGCACGAGATCATGATCGCCACGCCGGCCATCCGACACCTCATCCGCGAGAACAAGATCGCGCAGATGTACTCGATGATGCAGACCTCCAGCGGCATGGGCATGCAGACGCTGGACCAGGGCCTGAGTGACCTGATCAAGCGCGGGTCGATCAACTACAACGATGCGCGGGCGATTGCCAAAAACCCCGACGCCTTCATGGGCTGAGGAAACTGCTTCAGGAGGATTCTGGCGTCGTTGCGCGGCCTTGCCGTACTGTTTGTACTGTCTGCGGCCGCGCGCCTGGGTCAGAACCGCTACGCTCCCTCCTGAACCAGTTTCCGAGTGAAACGGAGTGACTATGCTCGACCGCGAATCCGCATCGAAGTACATCAACGACTTGCTTGAGCTGATGGTGAACAACCGCGGCTCGGACCTGTTCATCACCTCCGAATTCCCGCCGGCCATCAAGGTGGATGGCAAGATCACGCCGGTCTCGCAGCAGCCGCTGAATCCGACGCAGGCGCTGGGCCTGGTGCGCTCGATCATGAACGAGCGGCAGGTGAGGGAGTTCGAAGAGTCGCGCGAGTGCAATTTCGCGATCACGGCGCCCAATGCGGGCCGCTTCCGTGTGTCGGCGTTCATCCAGCAGGGCCGGGCCGGCATGGTGGTGCGGACGATCAACACGCAGATCCCGTCCGTGGACGATCTGGACCTGCCGAAGTCGCTGCAGGACATCGTGATGTCCAAGCGCGGCCTTGTGATCGTGACCGGGGCAACGGGTTCGGGCAAGTCCACTTCACTGGCGGCGATGCTCGACCACCGCAATGCGCACTCGTACGGGCACATCATCACAATCGAAGACCCGATCGAATACGTCCACGCGCATCAGAACTGCATCGTGACGCAGCGAGAGGTCGGTATCGATACGGAGTCGTGGCACATCGCGCTCAAGAATACGCTGCGTCAGGCGCCCGACGTGATCCTGATCGGCGAAATCCGCGACCGCGAGACGATGGAGTACGCAATGCAGTATGCCGAAACGGGCCACCTGTGCCTGGCTACGCTGCACGCGAACAATGCCAACCAGGCCATTGACCGCATCGTCAACTTCTTCCCCGAGGAGAAGCGCCATCAGTTGCTGATCGACCTGTCGCTGAACCTCAAGGCGATGATCTCGCAGCGCCTGCTGCCGCGCGCGGGTCGCAAGGGCCGGGTGCCGGCCGTGGAAATCATGATCGGCACGCCGCTGGTGGCCGACCTGATCTTCAAGGGCGAGATTGCCGAGCTCAAGGAGGTGATCAAGAAATCCCGCGAGCAGGGCATGATCTCGTTCGATCAGGCGCTCTTCGAGCTCTACGAGGCTGAGAAGATCACGTACGAGGATGCGCTCAAGAACGCCGATTCGCTCAATGACCTGCGACTGATGATCAAGCTGCACAGTGCGCGCCATCGCGATACCGATCTCGGTGCAGGTACGGAGCATCTGAACGTTATCTGACCAGTACGGCAGCGTTCAAGCTTCACCCTTCACCCTGGACGGGTCAGGCGGAGTATTCTTCGGCCTGACCCGTTTCACATTCCGAGGAGCCCATGATGGCCAATGTCTACGAATTCGAAGCCAGTTCGCTGTCGGGCAAGCCAGTGCCGCTCGACGATTTTCGCGGCAAGGTGCTGCTGATCGTCAACACGGCCAGCGAGTGCGGTTTCACGCCGCAGTATGCGGGCCTGCAGACGTTGCAGGATACGTATCAGACGAAGGGTTTCGATGTGCTGGGCTTTCCGTGCAACCAGTTCGGCAAGCAGGAGCCGGGCGATGCGGAGCAGATCGGCGCGTTCTGCGAGTCGCGTTTCCACGTCACGTTCCCGATGTTCGGAAAGATCGACGTGAATGGAAGCGACGCCCATCCGCTCTACAAGTGGCTGACCGCCGAGAAGCCCGGCCTGCTCGGCACGCAGGCCATCAAGTGGAACTTCACCAAGTTCCTGCTGCGCCGCGACGGCACGGTCTTCAAGCGCTACGCACCAACGACGAAGCCCGACGAGATTCGCGGCGACATCGAATCGCTACTTGCCGACCCGGGCGCCTGATCGAACGATGAGATTCAGCGCGGCATGAACGTGGCCAGCACGGGAACGAGGATGGCCGTCAGCACGCCGTTGAGTCCCATGCCGAGGGCGGCAAACGCGCCGGCCTCCTGGCTGACCTGGAAGGCGCGGGCCGTGCCGATGCCATGCGCGGCCACGCCCGTGGCGAAGCCGCGTACTGTGTAGTCGCGCACGCGCAGCAGGTTCAGCAACCCCGTGGCACTGATCGCGCCGATGATGCCGGTGGCCATCACCAGCACAGCGGTCAGCGAAGGCAGTCCGCCGATCTTCTCCGACACACCCATCGCGATCGGAATCGTCACCGACTTCGGCGCCAGCGATCGCACGACCTCTGGCGACGCGCCCAGCGCATATGCCACGCCCACCGCCGACACGACAGCCGCCAACGAACCCGCCACCAGCCCGATCAACAGCGGCAGCACGTTGCTGCGCAGCTTCGGCAACTGGGTATAGAGCGGCACCGCCAGCGCAACGGTAGCGGGTCCAAGCAGGAAGTGGACGAACTGCGCGCCATCGAAATACGTCTTGTACGGCGTGCCAGTTACGGTCAGCACGGTGACGAGCAGTGCCACCGAGATCATCACGGGGTTGGCCAGTGGCGAGAATCGCGCGCGCTCATAGATGCGGAACGCAAAGACGTAGGCGATCAGCGTGGCGGTCAGCCCGATCAGCGGGCTTGCTGCCAGATAGACCCAGATTTCGTTGAGGCGCGGAGACATCATGGCTGCGTTCCCTCGTTTGGCACAGTCGGGGTGGCAGGCGGCTTGCGCATCAGCGCGCGCGTGACCAGCGCGGTAACCGCGATCGCCACCCAGGTGGAGACAACGAGCGCGATGATGATCGGCATCCATTCGCTGCTGATACGGTTGGCGTGCACCATGATGCCGACACCGGCGGGCACGAACAGCAGGGACAGGTGCTTCAGCAGTTCATTGGCCGAACCCTGGATCACGGGCAACAGCCGGTTGTCGAACACCAGCCAGCCGAACAGCAGCAACATCCCGATCACGGGGCCAGGAACGGGCAGGCGCAGCGCGTAGCTGATCACCTCTCCCACGGTCTGAAAGACCAGCAGAATGGCAAACGTCTGAAGCATGGGGGCAACTTGGGATTTCCAAAATTGCCGACATGGTACTCCCGTACAAGATGCGTGCAAGGTGCCGATGAGGTGTCCCGTCTCCCACGGTTTTGCTCCCCTCTCCCGCGCGCGGGAGAGGGGAGCAAAACCAGAGGGAAAATCACACAGTCACCATCCGATCCACCAATTCCACCCAGTGCATCACCGGCGTTTCCGTCCCGCTCTGCAAGTGCGTGATGCAACCAATGTTCGCCGTGACGATCGATTCCGGCGCCGTGGCCTGCAGCTTGGCCAGCTTGTCATCGCGCAGCTTGTACGACAGTTCCGGTTGCAGCACCGAGTACGTACCGGCCGAGCCGCAGCACAGGTGGCTGTCGGCGCAAAGGCGCACGTCCACGCCGAGGCGTGTGAGCAGGGCTTCCACGTTGCCGCGGATCTGCTGGCCGTGCTGCAGCGTGCAGGGCGGATGCCAGGCCACGCGTCGGCCATCGCGCGGGACGGCGCCGGCGAGCTTGTGCAGGTCGTCGGTGAAGGCTGGCAGCAGTTCGGAAAGGTCACGCGTCAGCGCCGATACACGTGCAGCGCGCTCGGCGTATTGGGGATCGTCGCGCAGCAGGTGGCCGTAAATCTTGACCATCGCACCGCAGCCCGATGCCGTCATGACGATGGCCTCGGCGCCGGCTTCGATCTGCGGCCACCATGCGTCGATGTTGGCGCGCATATTGTCGAGGCCGCCCGGATGGTCGCCCGTGTGGAAGCGGATTGCGCCACAGCAGCCGGCCTGGGGCGCGACGATCAATTCCACGCCGAGCTTGTCGAACACGCGTGCCGTGGCGGCATTGATGTTGGGCGACATCGCGGGTTGCACGCAACCGTCGAGCAACAACATCTTGCGTGCGTGGGTGTTGCGCGGCCACGTGCCGGGTGCCGTGGGATGCGCCGGCACCTTGTTGCGCAGGGTCTGCGGCAGCATCGGACGAACCAGCTGCCCTAGCTTCAGCGCCGGGCCGAACAGCGCCGGACGCGTCAGCCCTTCACGCAACGCCCAGCGCATCACGCGCTGCCCCAGCGGACGCTGTACACCCTGGGCTTCCAGCCGCTCGTCGACGATCTGCCGGCCGATATCGACCAGCCGGCCATACGTCACGCCAGAAGGGCAGGTCGATTCGCAATTGCGGCAGGTCAGGCAGCGGTCCAGGTGCAGCCGCGTGCTTTCGGTCACCGGATTGCCTTCGAGCACCTGCTTCATCAGGTAGATGCGGCCGCGCGGGCCGTCCAGCTCGTCGCCCAGCAACTGGTAGGTGGGGCAGGTGGCCGTGCAGAAACCGCAGTGCACGCATTTGCCGACGATCGATTTGGCTTCTTCGCCCTCGGGCGTGTTGCGCAGGAATTCGGCCAGGGTGGTTTGCATGGTGGGGGATCGTTATATGGGCCTGTGCGTCTGACGTGTTGCGCCGGATCAGAGCCCGTTGTACATGCGTTGCGGATTGAAGATGCCGGCCGGATCGAACGTGGCCTTGAGTCGCTTGTGGATCGCGGCGAGTGGCGTGGCCAGTGGCGTGAATACGCCCACTGACTTGTCGCCATTGCGGAACAGCGTGGCGTGTCCACCCGCCGCCTGGGCCACTGCGCGGACATGGTCAGCGGAAGCGGCACTATCGTCGGGCGCCAGCCACCAGCGCTGGCCGCCGCCCCATTCCACGAGTTGCGCGCCCGGCAGGTCCAGCGGCGGCGTGACGGTGGGCACGGCAATGCGCCACAGCGCGGCGTTGGCATCGTGCGCCGGGCCGAAGAACGGGTGCGTCTGCTCGCGCAAGGCAGACCACAGCAGTTGGGTGTGGCTGTTGTCGACCACCTCGCCGCCCAGGCTGTCGCGCGCCGCGCAGACCGCTGCCGTGGCACCGCTCAATCGCACATGCAGCGCGCCGTCATGCCACGCAGAGGCGGCAATCGGCAGCGGCTTGCCGCCCCATTTGTTGAGCTGGTCGATGGCGTCGGCCTGCGACATCGCGAAACGCAGCGTGGCATCGTCGAACGGCACGGGCAGCACCTTCAGCGAGACCTCGGTGATGAGGCCAAGCGTACCGAGCGATCCGGCCAGCAGCCGCGAGACATCGTAGCCGGCCACGTTTTTCATGACCTGTCCGCCGAAGTTCAGGATCTCGCCCTGGCCATCCATCAGTTGCGCGCCGAGCACGAAATCGCGGAGCGCCCCCACTGACTGCCTGCGCGGTCCCGACAACCCGGCGGCCACCGCGCCGCCCAGCGTGGCTTCGCTGGCTTGTCCGCGTGCGGCGAAGTGGGGCGGCTCGAAAGCCAGCATCTGGCGCCGCTCGGCCAGCACGTCCTCGATCTCCCGCAGCGGCGTGCCGCAGCGCGCCGTGATCACCAGTTCGGCTGGGTCGTATTCGACGATGCCGCGATACGCACGGGTGTCGAGCACGTTGCCAGCCAGCGCCTGGCCATAGAAGTCCTTGCTGCCGCTGCCGCGCAGGCGCAGCGGCGTGCGGCTGTCGCCGGCCTGGCGGATCGCATCGCGGAAGACTCCGAGGGTGGCGTCGAGAGTGGCTTGCATGAGGGGCGTGGGTATCGTTATTGGAATGCGTGTGGGATCAGCGTCGAGGCCGCTTCGGGGGCGGGGCGTTGTCGAGCGCGCCTTCGAGTTTCGAATCGGACTGATACTCGGGCAGCGCGGTGCCGCAATGCTTGCAATAGTTGGCGTCGGGCTCGTGCCCCTCGGTCAGGCAATGCTCGCAGCAGCGGGTGGTCAACGGTCGCTTGATGATGCTGGCGGCGAGCTCGGCGCCGACGATGCCAGTCGGGAACGCAATGATCCCGTAGCCCAGCAGGATGGTCAGCGACGTGATGAACTGGCCGATCGGCGTGCGCGGCACGATATCGCCGAAGCCCGTCGTGGTCAGCGTGACCACGGCCCAGTACATGCTGAGCGGGATGCTGGTGAAGCCATGCTCGGGCCCTTCCACCACGTACATCACGGTCCCGAGGATCACGGTGATGATGCACACCGTGCCGAGGAACACGAAGATCTTGCGGCGGCTGTTGGACAGCGCCCGGGCCAGGACCTCGGCTTCCTCAAAGTAGACGGTGAGCTTGAGGATCCGGAACACGCGCATCAGGCGCAGCAGGCGCACGTCGATCAGGAACGCCAGTTCGGGCACGAAGAACGAGGCCCACGTGGGCATGATCGAGATGAAATCGATGATGCCGTAGAAGCTGAACACATAGCGCAGCGGGCGTCGCACCACGGACAGCCGCATGATGTACTCGGCCGTGAACAGCAGCGTGAACATCCATTCGAGGACCGTGAACAGCGTGCCGAAGCGCGCGTTGATCCTCGGGATGCTGTCGAGCATCACCACGGCCACGCTGGCCATGATGGCCACGAGCAGAACCACATCGAACAGTCGACCCTGGCGCGTGTCGGCTTCGAAGATGATCGTGTACCAGCGCTGGCGCCAGCCCGATTCGGGTTGGCCCAGACGTTGGCGGTTGAGGGCGTTGAGGTTGCGTTGTGGCATATCGGACGGTTGGGTAACGGAAACACGCGGCACGCCGCTTTCCCGCAACCTTGCCCGGTGGTTCAGAACCGTGGCAGGTCCGGATGCGGCAGCAATCCGCGCCTGACGTGCATCTTGCCGTACTCGGCGCAGCGGGCCAGCGTGGGGATGGCCTTGTCCGGATTCAGCAGCCTGGCCGGGTCAAAGGCGGCCTTCACGCCGAAGAATGCCTCGCGCTCGGCCGTCGAGAACTGCACGCACATCGAGTTGAGTTTCTCCACGCCCACGCCGTGCTCGCCGGTGACCGTGCCACCCAGTTCCACGCAGGTCTCGAGAATGTCGGAACCGAACAGCTCGGCGCGATGCCACTGGTCAACGTCGCCGCCATCGAACAGGATCAGGGGGTGCATGTTGCCATCGCCCGCGTGGAACACGTTGATGCATCGCAAGCTGTACTTCCGTTCCATCTCCTCGATCCGCTTGAGCAGCGTACCGATGTGCTTGCGCGGGATGGTGCCGTCCATGCAGTAGTAGTCGGGCGAGATACGGCCCGCCGCCGGGAAGGCGTTCTTGCGGCCGCTCCAGAAGCGCAGGCGCTCCGCCTCGGACTGCGACACCGTGATGCGGGTTGCGCCGGAAGCGCGCAATACCTCGCTCATGCGGCCGATTTCCTCGGCCACTTCCTCGGGCGTGCCGTCCGATTCGCACAGCAGGATTGCGGCGGCGTCGAGGTCGTAGCCCGCCTTGACGAACTCTTCCACGGCAGCCGTGGCGGGGCGATCCATCATTTCCAGACCGGCCGGGATGATGCCGGCGGCGATCACGTCGGCCACGGCGTTGCCGCCTTTTTCCACGTCGTCGAAGCTGGCCATGATGACCTGCGCGAGTTGCGGCTTGGGCACGAGCTTGACCGTGACTTCGGTGACCACGGCGAGCATGCCTTCGGAGCCGATGACGGCGGCCAGCAGGTCAAGTCCCGGCGCATCGGGCGCCTCGGAGCCGAAGACCACCACATCGCCTTCCATCGTCACGCCACGCACGCGCAGCACGTTATGCACCGTCAGGCCGTACTTGAGGCAGTGAACGCCGCCCGAGTTCTCGGCCACGTTGCCGCCGATGGAGCACGCAATCTGCGAGGAAGGATCGGGTGCGTAGTAGAGGCCATGCGCGGCCGCGGCTTCCGAGATGGCGAGATTGCGCACGCCGGGCTGGACCACGGCGGTACGCGAATAAGGATCCACCGACACGATGCGCTTGAACCGCGCCAGCGAGAGCACAAGGCCACCTGCGATTGGCATCGCGCCACCGGACAGGCTCGTGCCCGAACCGCGCGGCACCACCGGCACGCCGAGTTCGTGGCACAGGCGCAGCACGGCGCAGACCTGGGCTTCGGTGTCGGGGAGTACCACGGCGTCGGGCACCTGGCGATACGCGGCCAGGCCATCGCACTCGTAAGGCACGGTGTCCTCGGCTTTCCAGAGGATGGCGGCATCGGGCAGGATTCTGGCGAGCTGTGCCAGCAAGGAGGCGCGACGGGCCTCGGCGGATTCGCCCGCCACGGTTTGTGCGTCTTGCGGTGCGTTCATGGTGACTCCTGTGACGAACCGGGCGCGGCGCATGTACTGCGTGCCTGCGGCCGGGGAGGGGGACGGCCGACTATAGCGCAGCCCACGCGCCGAGCGCACGTCAACGCACATGAATTCGGCACGGCAGGCCGATCAAAATGGTTCATGCCGCGTGGAGAACGCAGCACGCCCGGAGACCTCTTCCAGCGTAGTGGCTGCGCCGCTACCAGTCCAGCCCGAGCAGCCAGTCGATGAACGCGCGCGCTTCGGGCATCAGCGGCGCCTGTTCGCGTTCGACGATGTAGTAGCCGTGCGGCGAGACCGATTCCACATCGAGCATCTTCACCATCTGGCCCGATGCCAGCCACTGCCGCGCCATGCGCTGCCGCACCAGTCCCACGCCCTGGTTGGACACGATAGCCTCCAGCATCAGGCCGATGTCGTTGAACTGCGCACCGGTCTGCGGCTCGGGCCACTCCAGGCCGGCTGTCTCGAACCATGGGCGCCACGGCTCCAGCGGACTGCGCAGCAGCGTCAGATTGTGCAGATCCTGGGGCTTGGTGATCGCGAAGCCGTTCACGCGCTCGTAGTATTCGCGGCCGCACGCCGGGAACACCGGCTCTACCAGCAGCTTCGTGGTCTTGAGGTCGTGGTAGCGCCCGGTGCCGTAGCGGATCTCGACATCGGTGTCCTCTGCCTTCACGTCCAGGAACGGCACGGACAGGTGCAGTTCGAGATCGATGTGCGGCTGCAGCGCCTGGAACTCCGGCAGCCGCGGCACCAGGTGCTGGCGGCCGAACGTGGGCGGGATGGCCACGCGCAGCCGCGTGCGCAGCTTGTTGTATTCGGGGCGCGCAAGTTCGTTGAGGGACTTCAGCGCGTCCTCGACATTGCGGTGGTAGCGCATGCCGGCGGCGGTGAGCCGCAGCGCGGCATTGGAGCGCACGAACAGGTCCTCGCCCCAGAGTTCCTCCAGGTTCTTGATGCGGTGCGAGACCGCGCTCGGCGTGACCGAGAGTTCCTCGGCCGCACGCGCGAAGCTGCCAAGCCGTGCGGCGGATTCGAACGCAATCAGCAGGTGCAGCGGCGGAACACGCTGGAAGACCGATGCCATGGCGCCGGTCTCAGCGCGCGGCGTTGAAGATCTTGCCGGGGTTCAGGATGTGATTCGGATCGAGCGCGTCCTTGATGGCGCGCATCAGATCCAGCGCATCCTCGCCGTGCTCCTGCACGAGGAAACCCATCTTGTGCAGGCCCACGCCGTGCTCGCCGGTGCAGGTGCCGCCCATCGCCAGCGCGCGCTGCACAATGCGCCGGTTGATGTCCTCGGCCTCGGCCATTTCCTCTGGCTTGTCCGGATCGACCAGGATCGCCACGTGGAAGTTGCCGTCGCCGACGTGGCCGACGATCGGGCAGGGCAGCGACGACGCATTGAGATCGCGCTCGGTCTCGGTCACGCAGTCCGCCAGGCGCGAGATCGGCACGCAGACATCGGTCGTCACGGACTTGCAGCCGGGCTTCAGTTGCAGCATGGCGAAGTACGCGGTGTGGCGCGCATTCCAGAGCCGCGAGCGGTCTTCGGGGCGCGTGGCCCATTCGAAGCCCTTGCCACCATGCTCGGCCGCGATTTCCTGCACGGTTTCGGCCTGCTCGCGCACCCCGGCTTCGGTGCCGTGAAACTCGAAGAACAGGTGCGGCGTTTCCGGCAACGTCAGATTGTCGTGGCGGTTGATCGCGCGGATGGCCAGCGCATCGACAAACTCCACACGCGCCACGGGCACGCCAAGCTGGATGGTCTGGATGGTGGCGCGCACGGCATCGCCCATGCCCGGGAACGCGCAGACCGCCGCCGAGATGGCCTCTGGCTGCGGGTAGAGCTTGACGGTGACTTCGGTGATGATGCCCAGCGTGCCTTCGCTGCCGATGAACAGGCGCGTCAGGTCGTAGCCGGCCGACGATTTGCGCGCATGGGTGCCGGTGCGAATAACGCGGCCGTCGGCGGTAACCACGGTCAGTGCCAGCACGTTGTCGCGCATCGTGCCGTAACGCACGGCGTTGGTCCCCGAGGCCCGTGTGGCACACATGCCGCCCAGCGACGCATCGGCGCCAGGATCGATCGGGAAGAACAGGCCGGTGTCCTTGATTTCCTGGTTCAGCTGCTTGCGCGTGACGCCCGGTTGCACGGTTACGGTCAGATCCTCGGGCTGCACGGCCAGCACGCGGTTCATCTGCGAAAGATCGAGGCTCACGCCGCCCGCCACGGCCAGCAGATGGCCTTCGAGCGAGGAGCCCGCGCCGTAGGGAATCAGCGGTACGTTGTGCGCGTTGCAGAGCCGGGCGACCTCGGCCACTTCCTCGGTGGAGTGCGCAAACACCACGGCATCGGGCAGGGCGGGGGCAAAGGGCGATTCGTCGCGCCCGTGGTGCTCGCGTACCCCATTCGAGGTTGTGAACCGGTCGCCAAAGCGGGTGGTCAGGGCATCGGCCAGCTCGGACGGAAACGGACGGCGCGCCAGCGCGGCGGCAGGGGTGGGGTGGTTCATGCGGGTCTCCGGCGGGGCCGTTCGGCTCTGTATGCAAGGGAATGCCCGCTATTCTACGACTCCGCTACGCCGTGCGCGTCACCTGCCGGCCCGGCAATTTGCAGCCGACGGCCGATCAGCGGTCAATCCGGGCGGGAAGCGCGCCATAATTGCGCCACTTTCTGAAAACCATCACAACCGACACCAAGGAGACCGGCATGGGCAACCGCCTGTCGAAGATTGCCACGCGCACCGGTGACGCTGGCACCACGGGCTTGGGCGATGGGAGCCGCGTGGGCAAGAACAGCCTGCGCATCGCCGCCATTGGCGACGTGGACGAGCTGAACAGCCATATCGGCGTGCTGCTGGCCGAGGACGGCCTGCCGCCGGACGTGAGCAGCGCGCTGCTCCACATCCAGCATGACCTGTTCGATTTGGGCGGCGAGCTGTCGATTCCCGGCTACACGCTGCTGCAGGCGCCTCAGGTGGCGCAGCTCGACGAATGGCTGGAGCATTACAACGCCGCGCTGCCCCGGCTGGCGGAGTTCATCCTGCCAGGCGGAAGCCGGACTGC
The DNA here is from genome assembly GCF_009793345.1 of Cupriavidus sp. SW-Y-13. NCBI lineage: Bacteria > Pseudomonadati > Pseudomonadota > Betaproteobacteria > Burkholderiales > Burkholderiaceae > Cupriavidus > Cupriavidus sp. SW-Y-13. Next base: position 2,931,495 of record NZ_WHLX01000001.1, on the reverse strand, counting down.
CGCGCAGGCCCATGTCTGCCGCACCGTGTGCCGCCGCGCCGAGCGCGCGCTGGTGGACCTGGGCGCCACTGAACCGCTCAACGACGCGCCGCGCCAGTACCTGAACCGGCTGTCCGACCTGCTCTTCGTGCTGTCCCGGGTGTTGAACCGCGCTGCCGGCGGTACCGACGTGTTGTGGCAGCGAGAACGAAAGTCCTGATTAGTGATATTTGAGGCACTTTTTGGTGAAATGGGGTGAGGGCGGCATAGCCGAGAAAATTACTCGGAATTGCGGATTACGCCCTTGAAATGGCCTCGACCGGCCACATTTCGCACTCAGGTTGAATTGCAGTCCCTGACGAGAGACAGGGCTCAATAGGAGAGAACACTATGGGTAAGATCATCGGTATCGACCTCGGTACCACAAATAGCTGCGTCGCGATTCTGGAAGGCAACGCCCCGAAGGTCATCGAGAACGCCGAAGGCACTCGCACCACCCCCTCGATCATCGCCTACATGGAAGATGGCGAGATCCTGGTTGGCGCACCCGCCAAGCGCCAGGCCGTCACGAATCCGCGCAACACGCTGTACGCCGTGAAGCGCCTGATTGGCCGCAAGTTCGAAGAGAAGGAAGTCCAGAAGGACATCGGCCTGATGCCGTACGCCATCGTCAAGGCCGACAACGGCGACGCATGGGTAGGCGCGCGTGACCAGAAGCTGGCACCGCCGCAGGTATCCGCCGAAGTGCTGCGCAAGATGAAGAAGACCGCCGAGGACTACCTGGGCGAGCCGGTGACCGAAGCCGTGATCACGGTGCCGGCCTACTTCAACGACTCGCAGCGCCAGGCCACCAAGGATGCTGGCCGCATCGCCGGTCTGGAAGTCAAGCGGATCATCAACGAGCCGACGGCTGCCGCACTGGCATTCGGCCTGGACAAGAACGAGAAGGGCGACCGCAAGATCGCCGTGTATGACCTCGGCGGCGGTACGTTCGACATCTCGATCATCGAGATCGCGGACGTGGACGGCGAGAAGCAGTTCGAAGTGCTGTCGACCAACGGCGATACGTTCCTGGGCGGCGAAGACTTCGACCAGCGCATCATCGACTACATCATTGCCGAGTTCAAGAAGGAACAGGGCGTGGATCTGTCGAAGGACGTGCTGGCCCTGCAGCGCCTGAAGGAAGCCGCTGAAAAGGCCAAGATCGAACTGTCGAGCGCGCAGCAGACCGAGATCAACCTGCCGTACATCACGGCCGATGCCTCGGGTCCCAAGCACTTGAACCTGAAGATGACGCGCGCCAAGCTCGAATCGCTGGTGGAAGAACTGATCACGCGCACGATCGAACCGTGCCGCACCGCGATCAAGGATGCCGGCGTCAAGGTCAGCGACATCGACGACGTGATCCTGGTGGGCGGCATGACGCGTATGCCCAAGGTGCAGGAGCAGGTGCGCGACTTCTTCGGCAAGGAAGCCCGCAAGGACGTGAACCCGGACGAAGCCGTGGCCGTGGGCGCTGCTATCCAGGGTTCGGTGCTGTCGGGTGACCGTACCGACGTGCTGCTGCTGGACGTGACGCCGCTGTCGCTGGGTATCGAGACGCTTGGTGGCGTGATGACCAAGATGATCACCAAGAACACGACCATCCCGACCAAGCACGCCCAGGTCTTCTCCACCGCCGACGACAACCAGCCGGCCGTGACGATCAAGGTGTTCCAGGGCGAGCGCGAGATGGCCAGCGGCAACAAGCTGCTGGGCGAGTTCAACCTGGAAGGCATTCCGCCGTCGCCGCGCGGCACGCCGCAGATCGAGGTCGCGTTCGACATCGACGCCAACGGCATCTTGCACGTGGGCGCCAAGGACAAGGCCACCGGCAAGGAAAACCGCATCACGATCAAGGCGAACTCGGGTCTGTCGGAAGACGAGATCCAGCGCATGGTCAAGGACGCCGAAGCCAACGCCGAGGAAGACAAGAAGGCCCGCGAGCTGGCTGACGCTCGCAACCAGGCCGATGGTCTGATCCACTCGACCCGCAAGGCGCTGACCGAGCATGGCGACAAGCTCGAAGCCGGCGAGAAGGAAAAGATCGAAGCTGCGATCAAGGAACTGGAAGACGCCGCACGCGGCGGCGACAAGGCCGAGATCGATGCCAAGGTCGCTGCGCTGTCGGAAGTCAGCCAGAAGCTGGGCGAGAAGGTCTACGCCGACATGCAGGCGCAGGCGGGTGAAGCCGGTGCCGCAGGCGCTGCCGGTGCAGCCGGCGCCCAGCAACAGGCGCAGCCGCAGGACGATAACGTCGTGGACGCCGAGTTCAAGGAAGTGAACGACAAGAAGTAAGCGGGAGGGGGCGGCGGCGCGGGTGATGCCGGCGCCGCTGCCCGTCCCGACGCCGGGCGACGGTGGTCTGACTTGCGGTGAAAACCACGGTCGGACACCGCGCTCGGCTTTTTTGCTTATCGCGCGGCGGGGTTTCAAGGCCCGCCGGGCCCATCAGGTATGAGCCACCATGGCAAAACGTGACTACTACGAAGTGCTCGGGGTAGGCAAGGACGCGAGCGACGACGAGTTCAAGAAGGCTTATCGCAAGCTCGCGATGAAGTACCACCCGGACCGTAATCCGGACAACAAGGAAGCCGAAGAGAAATTCAAGGAGGTCAAAGAGGCCTACGAGATGCTCTCGGACCCCGAGAAGAAGGCGGCCTACGACCAGTACGGCCATGCCGGCGTGGACCCGAACATGGCCGGCGGCTTCGGCGCGGGCGGTTTCGGCAACGGCGGCTTTGCCGAGGCATTCGGCGATATCTTCGGCGACATCTTCGGTCAGCAGGCTGGCGGTGGACGTCGCGGCAACGGTCCGCAAGCCTATCGCGGCGCCGATCTGCGCTACAGCATGGAAATCTCGCTGGAGCAGGCCGCACACGGCCACGAGGCGCAGATCCGCGTGCCGCACTGGGACGACTGCGAACACTGCCACGGCAACGGCGCCGAGCCGGGTTCGTCGGTGGAGACCTGCCCGACGTGTAATGGCGTGGGTCAGGTACGCGTGTCGCAGGGCTTCTTCACGATGCAGCAGACCTGCCCGAAGTGCCACGGCAGCGGCAAGTTCATTCCCAAGCCGTGTACCAAGTGCCATGGTCAGGGCAAGCTGAAGTCGCAGAAGACCCTTGAGGTCAAGATCCCGGCTGGTATCGATGAAGGCATGCGCATCCGCTCGTCGGGCAACGGCGAGCCGGGTATCAACGGCGGCCCTCCCGGCGATCTGTACGTCGAAGTCCACATCAAGCAGCACGAGGTCTTCGAGCGCGATGGCGACGACCTGCACTGCCAGATGCCGATCTCCTTCGCATCCGCGGCACTGGGCGGCGACATCGAGGTGCCCACGCTGAACGGACGGGTCAGCTTCCCGGTGCCGGAAGGCACCCAGGCCGGCAAGACGTTCCGCCTGCGCGGCAAGGGCATCAAGGGCGTACGCTCGGGCTATCCGGGCGACCTGTACGTGCATGTGAACGTGGAAACGCCGATCAAGCTGACCGACGCGCAGAAGGAACTGCTGCGCCAGTTCGATCGCTCGGTACACGATGGCGGCTCGCGCCACAGCCCGCAAGAGCAATCCTGGCTGGACAAGGTGAAGGGGTTCTTCAGCTGATCGCGCACTGCTGCGAACGATGAAACCGGCTACGTGATAAACGTGGCCGGTTTTTTTATGTATTGTGGGTGTTTGAAAGGCTGGCCCTCTCCCCCGCCCCTCTCCCGCTAGCGGGAGAGGGGAGAAAACCGATGGCATTCGAATCGCCGTGGGTTCGCTCCCCTCTCCCGCTGTGCGGGAGAGGGGCTGGGGGGAGGGCCAGCGTTCGAATCACCAACCACGCCTGAACCCGTTTGCAAACGACCCCCTTCGTCCTCCTCGACGACGCCCACGCCCCCGGCGTAGCCGCCTCGCGCCTCTACACCGACTTCGTTCGCGAGGATCGCGTCCAGCCCGGTGCCGACACCGCCACACTCGACATCCTGCTCGATGCAGGCTGGCGTGCGGGCCTCCACGTCACGCTGTTCGCCCCTTATGAATTTGGCGGCGCGCTGGTCGGTGCGCCGGTGCATGTCGGTGATGACCTGCCGTTCCACGATGGCGCGCTGCGCCTGCTGTGGTTCCGCAACCTGTCGATGCTCGACGCGAGCCAGGCGGCCCAGTGGGTCGACGAACGTGCGGCGTCCGGCCCCGCTGGCGCCATCGACATCGCCGGCAACTTGACCTCGCAGCAATACGCCGATGCCATCGCCCGCATCCACGCCTACATCGAGGCCGGCGATACCTATCAGGTCAATTTCACGCAGCGTCTTCGATTCGGCACATTCGGTGATCCGGTGGCGTTCTATGCGGCGCTGCGTGCCGCGCAGCCGGTCCCGTTCGGTGTGCTGGCGCAGTTGCCCGGTGACGAATGGGTGCTGTCGCTATCGCCCGAGTTGTTCGTGGCGCACGATGGCGAAGGACATCTCGTCGCGCGTCCGATGAAAGGCACCGCGCCACGTTCGGGCGACGCGCAGCAGGATGGGCAGGCCGCGAAGGCGCTGGCCGCCGACGCCAAGAATCGCGCCGAGAACGTGATGATCGTCGATCTGCTGCGCAACGACCTGGGCCGTGTCGCTGTCCCGGGGAGCGTGGCCGTGCCCGATCGGTTCGTCGTAGAGCCATTCGGCCGCGTGTTGCAGATGACCTCGACGGTGACGGCCACCGCGCGCCCGGCCACGACGTTCGGCGAACTGATGCAGGCACTGTTCCCCTGCGGCTCGATCACGGGTGCGCCGAAGCGTCGCACCATGCAGATCATCGCCGAGTTGGAAGACTCGCCGCGTGGCCTCTATACCGGTTCGATTGGCTGGCTTGATGCGCCATCGGACAGCATGCCGCTTGGTGCCTTCGGCATGTCCGTTGCCATCCGCACGCTGGTGCTGGGTGCAGCGAATCCCGAGGGTTTGCGTCGCGCCGAGATGGGCGTCGGCGGCGGCATCGTCCATGACAGCGTGGCCGATGACGAGTTTGCCGAGTGCGGCTGGAAGGCACGCTTCCTGACCTTGCACGACCCCGGCTTCACGCTGTTCGAGACGATGCATGCATGCGATGGCGACGTGCGACATGCCGAGCGGCATCTGCAGCGGATCGCGACATCGGCGCGCGCATTCGGGTTTGCACTCGACCTCTCCGCCACGCGCGCCGCATTGCAAGCCGAAGCGGCACGTCTCGGCAATGGCGACTGGCGCCTGCGGATGAGCGTCGACAAACGCGGCACGCTCACCTTCGCACATGGCGCGTTGGTAGCCTTGCTCGATGGCGTCGTAGCGGTGGAACTCGCAACGCAACGACTGCCGGTCTCAGATGTCCTGCGCCGACACAAACTCAGCGCACGCGCCACCTACGACGCCGGCTGGCAGACCGCCGAGCAACACGGCGCGTTCGACGCGCTGTTCTTCAACACACGCGACGAACTGCTCGAAGGCGGCCGCTCATCGGTATTCGTCCAGGTGGATGGGCAGTGGATGACGCCACCGTTGTCGGCGGACATCCTGCCCGGCGTCATGCGCGCGGTGGTGCTGGAAGAGGGCGATGCGCTGATCGATGGGCCGGTGGTTGAGGCGACGATCACGCGGGAGATGGTGCTGCGGGCAGGACAGATCGTCCTGGTGAATGCGTTGCGAGGGGTGATGCGGGCGGTATTGCGCCCCGTATCGCACTAACCTGTTCCCCTCTCCCGCGGTGCGGGAGAGGGGAGACAACCAGTGGGATGGAGGCGCGCTCACGCCGCAAACGTATGCTCCACCGCCGGAAAACTTCCGTCCTTCACCGCTGCCACATACGCGCGCACTGCCGCTTCGATTGACGTCTGCCCGTCCATGAAGTTGCGTACGAACTTGGCCTTGCGGCCAGGGTAGATGTTCAGCATGTCCTGCAGCACCAGCACCTGGCCCGTGCAGTCCACACCGGCACCGATGCCGATGGTCGGCACGGTCAGCAACTCGGTCACTTCGCCTGCCACCTTGGCTGGCACGGCTTCCATCAGCACCACCTGGGCACCGGCCTGTTGCAGCGCCAGTGCATCGCGCTTGAGTTGCGCGGCACCGGCCTCGGTCTTGCCCTGCACCTTGAATCCGCCAAACGCGTGCACCGACTGCGGCGTCAGGCCGATGTGTGCGCACACCGGAATGCTGCGCTCGACGAGGAACTTCACGATGGGCGCAGCCCATTCCCCGCCTTCGATCTTCACCATCTGCGCGCCCGCGCGCATCAGTGCGGCGGCACTCTCGAACGCCTTCTCGGGCGTGGGGTACGTGCCGAAGGGCAGGTCCGATACCAGCAGCGCGGTCTGGTTGCCGCGCGCCACGCACTCGGTGTGATAGACCATGTGATCGAGCGTGACCGGCAGCGTGGTCTGCTGGCCCTGCATCACGTTGCCGAGCGAGTCGCCGACCAGGATCATTTCAACGCCACAGTAGTCGAGCAATGCGGCGAAGCTGGAGTCGTACGCGGTCAGCATGACGATCTTTTCGCCGGCGTCGCGCATGGCCTGCAGTTTCGGGGCGGTGATGGTCTTGCGGGAGGGTTCGAGGAGGTAACTCATGGCAGTGCCCGTAGGAGTGGCGGCCAGGTTGTACGCCGGAATGTGCGGAAGGTGCGCACCGGCGGCGGCCGTTGTCGTTATCGTATGGTGCTGCAGCGACTCAGGACGCAGCGAGATTCAGGAAGGCTCTGCGGCCCCGCATGTTCTCGATGCGCGTCAGTAGTGTACGGAAATCATCGTCGTTGTCCACCGGATTGAAGTGCGCGGTATCGACGATCATGACGGGCGCATCATCGTACGTGTGGAACATCTCGCCGTAGGCATCGGTGAGCCGTTGCAGATACTGTTCCTCGATGCCGGTTTCGCCTGGCAGGCCGCGGCGCGCAATGCGCTCGCGCAGCAGCGATGGCGTGGCCTGCAACATGATCACGAGGTCCGCGCGCTGCGTCGGCACTTGCAGCCGTGCCGCCAGCGTGTCGTAGAGCGCCAACTCGTCGGCTTCGAGCGTCAGCGACGCATAAAGACGGTCTCGCGGATACAGGAAATTGCCGATCATCCGATGGCCGGCAAGCATTGCCGCATGCCACTGCTGAAGCTGGGTGGCGCGCTGATTCAGGCAGGACAGTTGCATGGCCAGCGCATAGCGCTGCGGCTCGCGATAGTAGCGTTCCAGGAATGGATTATGGCGCGCACCATCGGGCAGTTCGCCGGCGCGCAGCGTTTGCGCCAGGCGCTGGGCCAGCGCTGTCTTGCCCGATCCGATCGGGCCTTCCACGACGATGCGGCGCAGATGGTCGAGCATGGTTCAGATGCTCCGTGGCGTAGCGCGTGTGAGGCGTCTCACGACGCCGTGCCGCCTTCCTGCAGCCGCGTGCATTTGCATGAGGAAAGCTTCTCGATGCGCTGATTGCTGACGTTAGCGACAAAATCGGCGGCGCGGCCACGGCCTGGAATTTCGAGCGCGGCATCGAGTTCCAGCAGCGGCACGAGCACGAAGGCGCGCTCGGTGATGCGAGGGTGCGGCACAGTCAGTGTCTCGGTATCGATCGAGACATCGCCGAACAGCAACAGGTCGAGGTCCAGCGTGCGGGGCGCGTTATGAAACGGGCGCTCGCGGCCGAACTGGTCCTCGATGTGGTGACAGATGCGCAGCAGTTGCGCCGCCGTGAACGTCGTCTCGACCTTCACTACGGCATTGCAGTAGTCGTTGCCCGTGGCATCGACCGGCGCGGTCCGATAGAACGAGGACCGGGCGGCCACCGTGATGCCGACCTGCTGGGCCAGGCACACGATGGCGTCTTTCAGCGCCTGGCGCGTATCGCCCATATTGGCGCCAATGCCGATGAAGGCAAGCGTCATGTTATTCCTCCGGCTGGGCGCGGCGTGACCCCTCCGCGGCCTGGTCGCCGTCGGCAGAATCCGCCCCGCTGCGGGAAGACACTGTATCTGATTTCCGGGGACTCCGCCGACGGCGCCGTTTGCGTGCCGGCGCTTCGCCTTCCACCTCGTCCGCCACCTCCGGACCCCCTGCGTCCACGGCCTTGTTGCCCTTGCCACGTGCAGGCTTCACCGACTGGATCAGCGCCTCGCGCTCGTCCGGCGGCGAGTTCTGGAAATCGGTCCACCACTGGCCCAGTTCAGCCGGCTGTTCGCCAGCCTCGCAGCGCAGCTGCAGGAAGTCGTAGCCGGCACGGAAGCGCGGCGATTCGAGCAGGCGGAACGGCATGCGGCCCACGCGCTTCTCGAAGCGCGGCTGCATGCCCCAGATGTCGCGCATGTCGGTCACGAAGCGGCGCTGGATGGCCAGTTGGCCGGTCTGCTTTTCCAGCACCATGTCCATGGCCGTATTCAGCGCGGCGATCGGATGCTCGCCGCCTTCGCGCAGCTTGGTCCAGCGCTGCAGCACGTGGTGCCACAGCAGCGACGCGAACAGGAAGCCCGGCGAAACCGGCTTGCCGGCCTGTACGCGACGGTCGGTGTTATCCAGGGCAAGCTGCACGAAGCGCTGGCCCATCGGTTGCTCGATCGCTACATCCAGCAGCGGCAGCAGGCCCTTGTGCAGGCCAGCCTTGCGCAGCTCCTGCAGCGATGCCCAGGCGTGGCCGGACATCAGCAGCTTCAGCATCTCGTCGAACAGGCGCGCGCTCGGCACGTTATGGATCAGCGGCGCCAGTTCGGCGATGGGCACGCGCGTATCTTCATCGATGCCGAAACCGGTCTTGGCCGCAAAGCGCACCACGCGCAGCATGCGCACGGGATCTTCGCGATAGCGCGTGACCGGATCGCCGATCATGCGCAGCGTCTTCGCGCGGATGTCTTCCATGCCGTGATGGTAGTCATGCACGGTCTGCGCGGCCGGATCGTAGTACATCGCGTTGATCGTGAAATCGCGGCGTTCGGCGTCCTCGGCCTGCGAGCCCCAGACGTTGTCGCGCAGCACACGGCCGCTGGCGTCGATCGCATGCGTCTTGGTGTCGAGCTCGGCGCGCTTCAAGCGGCGGCCTTCGGGCAGCGTCTCGCTGGCCACGGCATCCACAAGGGCGCGGAACGTCGAGACTTCGATGATTTCCTGGTCGCGTCCGCCGTAGAACGTCACGTGCACGATCTGGAAGCGGCGGCCGATGATGCGCGAGCGGCGGAACAGCGCCTGTACCTGATCGGGCGTGGCGTTGGTCGCCACGTCGAAATCCTTGGGCTTGATGCCGAGCAGCAGATCGCGGACGGCGCCGCCCACGATGAAGGCCTGGTAGCCGGCCTGCTGGAGCGTGGACGTAACCTTGACCGCGTTGCGCGAGATCAGCGTCGGGTCGATGCGATGTTCGTCCACACCGACCACGCGCGGCGTATGGGCGCGGCCGATGCGGCGCTGCTTGGGGCCCGGCTTGCCGAGCAGCCGGTTGATGAGCTTCTTGATCACGTCAGAACAGGTCCATGATGCGCCAGCCGGCCTCGGCTGCGCGGTTGCGCAGGCGATCGTCAGGGTTGGCGGCCACCGGCTCGCTGACGATTTCCAGCAGCGGGAGGTCGTTGGCCGAATCGCTGTAGAACGTAGTGGTGCCGAAGTCTTCCCACTTGGCGCCCAAACTCTTCAGCCAGCTGTTGACGCGCGTGATCTTGCCTTCGCGGAAGCTCGGTACGCCGAACACTTCGCCCGTGAAGGGGCTCTCCGGCTTGCCGTCGAGCGTGGCGGGTTCGGTGGCGATCAGGTGCTTGATACCGAACGCCTGGGCGATCGGGGCGGTGACGAAGCTGTTGGTGGCAGTCACCACGGCGCACAGGTCGCCCGCTTCCAGGTGCTTGTACACCAGGGCCTTGGCCTGCGGCGTGATGACGGGCTCGATGACCTCGTGCATGAAGCGCACACGCCACTGGTCCAGGCGATCGCGCGGATTGGCGGCCAGCGGGGCCAGCGCAAAACGCAGGAATTCCTGGATATTGAGCGTGCCAGCCTTGTATTGGCTATAGAACTCGTCGTTCTTGCGACGATAGGATTCCTCGTCGACGACGCCCATGCGGACCAGGAAGCGGCCCCATTCATGGTCGCTATCGGTCGGGATCAGGGTGTGGTCGAGGTCAAACAGTGCCAGATTCATGGGGCGCGATTTTACATTAAGGTGCAACAGGCGGGCGGGTTGTCCCGGCGCAGGTTGGGAGCGGGTTTCGTGCCAGCGCGCCGGGATGGCGGCGCTGGCGGACATCTACTCGCGAAATTCGGCAAACATCTCCCGAAGCAGCGGCAGTGTCACGGCGCGCTTGCGCTCCAGCGCGTACATGTCGAGGGCGTCCAGCAGGGCCATCAGGCTGGGCATGTCGCGATAGTGGCGCGTGACAAGCCAGTGCGGAATTTCCGGCGCAAGCTGGAGCCCGCGCTCGCGTGCCGCCTGGACGAGGGCGGCCATCTTGTCATCGTCGGACAACGATTCGAGTTGGTACACCAAGCCCCAGCCCAGCCGTGTGCGCAGATCTTCACGCACGGGCATGGCGCGGGGCGCCAGGTTCCCCGCCACCACGATCGCACAGCGCACATGCGCCCGTACTTCGTTGTAGAGCGAGAACACGGCGATCTGGCGTGCTTCGTCCAGCAATTCCACATCGTCCACCGTATACAACTGGCATGACGGGTCGAAGATGAAATCGGACAGCGCGTGGTGCGGACTCAGGTAGCGGCAGTTCAGGCCCCCATGCAGCGCGGCGTCGCACACGGCATGCAGCAGGTGGGTGCGGCCCGAACCCGCCTCGCCCCACAGGTAGAAGAGGCGGTCATGGGCCTGCTCGCGCGCCACGAGGCCGGGCAGCTCGCGCAGCCGCTGCACGGGTTCCCGGTTGGCGGCCACGAAGAAGTTCTCGAACGTGGACGGCGGAGGGCTGCCCAGTTCGAGTGACAACTGCTTGTGGGAGGGTCGCAAAGACATGGCGCGCGTGACTGGGGCGAATTAAGTCAAAAACTTCAAATAGGGCGAAAAGGTGGCTTCAGCCGTGACTTTGGCGTACGCGGGGCAGGGCTGGCAGTGTGGCACTGGTCGCCGGGAGCCTGTATCCGTTAAAATCGCGATTTTACTGGAGTCGCGCCCTCGATCCGCGCCCGATTCGCCTCAATGGCATCGGAGTGTGATTAATAGGTGATGATTTCAGCACTTCACCCTCCTCAAAGACAAGCAGGTTCTCATGAGCGCATCCCCGACCGCCGGCCAGGCAGGCCTTTCCTACCGCGATGCCGGTGTTGACATCGAAGCCGGCGACGCCCTGGTCGACCGTATCAAGCCGTTTGCCAAGCGCACCATGCGCGAAGGCGTGATGGCCGGCATCGGCGGGTTCGGCGCGCTGTTCGAACTGTCGAAGAAGTTCCAGGAGCCGGTGCTGGTCTCGGGCACCGACGGCGTGGGCACCAAGCTCAAGCTGGCGTTCCAACTGAACCGCCACGACACCGTGGGCCAGGATCTCGTGGCGATGAGCGTCAACGACATCCTCGTGCAGGGCGCCGAGCCGCTGTTCTTCCTGGACTACTTTGCCTGTGGCAAGTTGGACGTGGACACCGCCGCCACCGTGATCCAGGGCATCGCCCATGGTTGCGAACTGGCCGGCTGCGCGCTGATCGGCGGCGAAACCGCTGAAATGCCGAGCATGTATCCGGACGGCGAATACGACCTGGCCGGTTTCGCGGTCGGCGCCGTGGAAAAGAAGAAGATCATCGACGGTTCGACGATCCAGCCGGGCGACGTGGTGCTGGGCCTGGCCTCGTCGGGTGCGCATTCGAACGGTTACTCGCTGGTGCGCAAGATCCTCGACGTGGCCAAGCCGGACCTGAACGCCGACTTCCACGGTCAGCGCCTGCAGGACGCCATCATGGCGCCGACGCGCATCTACGTGAAGCCGCTGCTGTCGCTGATCGAAACCCTGCCGGTCAAGGGCATGGCCCACATCACCGGCGGCGGCCTGACCGAAAACGTGCCGCGCGTGCTGGCCGACAACCTGACCGCTGTCATCAAGAAGGACGCCTGGACGCTGCCGCCGCTGTTCCAGTGGCTCCAGCAACAAGGCAACGTGGCCGACGCCGAAATGCACCGCGTGTTCAACTGCGGCATCGGCATGGTCGTGATCGTGGCCAAGGAAGACGCCGAACGCGCGATTCGCCATCTGCAAGCCGCTGGTGAAGCGGTATGGCAGATCGGTGCGATCGAGGCTCGCGCCGAAGGGCAGGCGCAGACCGTCGTAGTCTGATTGTGCTTTTCCCCTCTCCCTCTGGGAGAGGGGCAGGGGAGAGGGCAGGCGGTTACGCTACGAGAAAGCTCGTCAAGCACGACGCGCTGGCCCTCTTCCCCAACCCCTCTCCCGCCGTGCGGGAGAGGGGAGCACACCCAGGGGTCGATTTAACTCACCACCCCGCCGCCCGCCCCACCTCCGCAACATAGTCCCCCCGCAGACAATCCACGCTGACGCGCTCCGGCGTGCTCCGCAACCACGTCAGTTGACGCTTGCACAGTTGCCGCGTGGCCGCGATGCCGCGTTCGCGCATCGTCGCATAGTCGCAATCCCCATCGAGATATTCCCAGACCTGCCGGTAGCCGACGCAACGCATCGACGGTAGCCCGAGGTGCAGGTCGCCCCGTGCGCGCAGACGTTCCACTTCGGCGATCAAGCCACCGGAGAGCATTGCGTCGAAACGTTCGGCAATCCGCGCGTGTAGCACGGCGCGGTCCGAGGGTTCGAGGGCGATGACGCGGAAGCGTGAATCGGCGGCGCCCGTGAAGGTGCGCGCATCAGCCTGGCGCGCGAGCAGCGCCGACATCGGTTGCCCGCTCAGGCGATGGATCTCCAGCGCGCGCTGGATGCGCTGCGCATCGTTGGGTGCGAGCCGCGCGGCGGTGACCGGATCTACCTCGGCCAGCATCGCATGCAGCGCTGGCCAGCCACGCTCGGCAGCCAGCGCATCGAGTTCGGCGCGCACGGCGGGGTCAGCTTGCGGCAGGTCGTTCAGGCCCTGCGTCAGCGCCTTGTAATAGAGCATCGTCCCGCCGACGATCAACGGCGTGCGGCCACGCGCGCGAATCTCGACAATCAGGCGCTCGGCATCGGTCACGAATTGCGCGGCCGAGTAGCTCTCCAGCGGATCAATGATGTCGATCAGGTGGTGCGGCGCGCTGGCGAGTTCGGCAGGTGTGGGCTTGGCGGTGCCGATATCCATCTCACGATAGACCAGCGCCGAATCCAGGCTGATGATTTCGACCGGCGTGCGCGCGGCCAGCGCCAGCGCGGCGGCCGTCTTGCCGGAGGCCGTCGGCCCGAGCAGGCAGACGACGGGCGGGAATTCAGAAGACTGCGATGACATGGAGGATTACTGGCCGCGCAGGAACAGGCGGTCCAGTTCGGTGACCGTGAGTTGTACCCAGGTGGGACGTCCGTGATTGCACTGGTCGGCGCGCTCGGTCTGTTCCATCTGGCGCAGCAGCGCGTTCATTTCTTCGACGGTCAGCTTGCGATTGGCGCGCACGGCGCTGTGGCAGGCCAGCGTGGCCAGCAGTTCGTTCTGGCGCTCGGCCAGCACGCGCGAGCCACCGAATGACTGCAAGTCACGCAGCACATCGCGCGCGAGCGCTTCGGCATCGGCCTGCTTGAGCAGCGCCGGAATGGCCCGCACGGCCAATGTCGTGGGTGACACCGGTGCGATGTCGAAGCCGAGCAACTGCAGCGTTTCCTGATGTTCCTCGGCGGCGCCGATTTCCACCGGGTTGGCGGGCAGCGTGACCGGAATCAGCAGTGGCTGCACGGCGAGCTCGCGCGCATCGAGACCGGCCTTGATCTGTTCGTAGAGGATGCGTTCGTGCGCGGCGTGCATGTCCACCAGTACCAGTCCGCGCGCATTCTGCGCCAGCACGTAGATGCCGTGCAGCTGGGCGATGGCATAGCCGAGCGGGTGGTCGCCTTCTTCCCCATCTTCATCGACGGGCAATCCCGACGGACGCTCGGGCAGACGGTCGAGCAGGCTGGGCGGCGCATCGGCACGGGCTGCCTCGGCATCTGCCAGCCACGCTGGCCGTTGCGAGGAAGGTTCCCATGAGCGGGCGACTGGTGATCCATCACCCGAGGTGGCGTCACGCACCATGCCCAGGTAGGCCTGGCGTGGCTGGGCAATGCCAAGTTCGCTCTGCCGGCCAGCGGAGTAGTTGATCCATTGTGGCGCGGCGCCCGGCACGCCACCCGCTGGCTTGGTCGTTGGCGACAGCCCAGCACCATCGCCAGTATCCGAATGCAGGCTGTCGCCAACTTCGCCAGCCTGGCGCGCCAGGCTGCGCTGCACGGCGTGGTAGACAAACTGGTGGACGGCGCGCGATTCGCGGAAGCGGACCTCGATCTTCGACGGGTGCACGTTCACATCGACCAGTTCGGGTGGCAGGTCCAGGCAGAGCACGTACGAGGGAAAGCGGTCTCCGTGGAGCACGTCCTGATAGGCGCTGCGCACGGCGTGGTTCAGCAGCTTGTCGCGCACGAACCGGCCGTTGACGAAGAAATACTGCTGGTCCGGCCTGCCGCGCGAAGCGGTAGGCAGCCCGGCGAAACCATAGATGTGCAGCGCGTCGGCCAATTCATCGAGCGGCAAACGGGCACGCGCAAAATCGGCGCCCAGCACCTGCGCGGTACGCGTTGCCACATCGCCGGCATTCCAGTGTTCGAGCGGCTTGCCGTTGTGGTGAACGGAGATCGTGACATCGGGCCTGGCAAGCGCCACGCGTCGGATCATCTCCAGGCAATGCCCGACCTCGGTCTGTTCCGTTTTCAGAAACTTCCTACGCGCGGGCGTATTGAAGTACAGGTGCTGCACATCGATCATCGTCCCGACACCACCAGAAGCCGGTTGCAGATGGCCGGTATCGGCGCTGATCTGCGTGGCGTGTGCGGCATCGGCCGTGCGGCTGGTCAGGACGAGGTGCGAGACCGAGGCGATCGACGCCAACGCCTCACCACGGAAACCGAGTGTCAACACCGATTCGAGTTCGTCGAGCGAGGCGATCTTGCTGGTGGCGTGCCGCATCAGCGCAACGGGCAGTTCATCGGCAGGAATGCCGCAGCCGTTGTCGGTGATGACGATGCGCCGCACGCCGCCTTCTTCCAGCCGGATGCCGAGCTGGGTGGCGCCTGCGTCGAGTGCGTTTTCAAGCAGTTCCTTGACCACCGAAGCCGGACGTTCCACCACTTCGCCGGCGGCGATCTGGCTGATCAGCTGATCGGGCAGGGGACGGATAGGCCGGCCGGGTTGCGCGGTGCGCAAGGCGTTACTGGAGGTGGGGGTGGCGGCGGAAAGCTCGGGGCGGGCGGCGTCGGCAGGCATGCGGGCGATTATACGTGCGGCCGGACACGTTTTCGGCACACTCATTACGGTTCCGTAACGGCAGCCAAATTTGGCTCTTGTATGATGTCAGCCATTCATTGAAGGGGACACACCGTTGGATACTGTATTGCACCTGATGGACATGATTCTTCATGTCGACAAGTTTCTGGGCCAGTTCGTGTTGGACTACGGCGTATGGGTGTACGGCATTCTGTTTGCCATCGTTTTCGCCGAAACCGGCCTCGTGGTGCTGCCGTTCCTGCCAGGTGATTCGCTGCTGTTCATCGCGGGAGCCATGTGCGCGACGGGCGCGATGAACGAGTGGGCACTTTCCGGACTGCTCTTCGCTGCAGCTGTCATCGGCAACACGGTCAACTATTTTGTGGGCAGCTGGATCGGGCCGAAGGTGTTCGACCAGCACTGGCGCTTCCTGGATCAGCGTGCGCTGCGCAAGACACATGATTTCTACGAACGTCACGGCGGAAAGACGCTGGTGATGGCGCGTTTCCTCCCGATCGTGCGGACCTTTGCGCCGTTCGTGGCCGGGGTATCGCAAATGACCTTCGCACGCTTCCAGCTGTTCAACGTGATCGGCGCGGCGGCCTGGGTGTTCGGCCTGGTGTTCGCCGGCTACTTCTTCGGCAACCTGCCGTTCATCAAGCAGTATCTCAACCTGATCGTGCTGGCCGGTATCGGCGCGGCCGTCGTGCCGCTGGTGCTCGGTGGCCTGTGGAAGCTCGTGCGCGGCACGCGCCGCCCGGCGGACCGCAAGCCCTGATCCCGATGTATCCCGCAGCCTCGGTGAATCAGCTGAGGCTGCGGCTCATCAGGCGCAGGGCCGGCATGCGGTCGCGGATCTGCGTGGTGTCGGCGGCATCGGGACGGGCCTGGACATAAGCTTCCAGGTCTTCCAGCGCCGGCCGGAAGCACTCCAGGTTGGCATAGGCCAGGCCCCGGTCGCGCACTTCCTCGATCGAATCTGGCAGCAGGATCACCAGACGGTTCTGCACCGCCAGCAACCGCTGCCAGCGCGATTCCTGCAGATAGATTGCCTTAAGGTTGCGCAACATGCGCGCGATGATCTCCCGATGGCCGGCCACATGCAGGAACAGGCCCAGCGGCACCTCGGTCGAGTCCGAAATCCCCTCCCGTTCGAGGTAGGGATCAAGCATTTCCTGCAGTTGTTCCTTCGACAGCGTTTCGCCGGTCAGCGGATCGAGCACGACCTCGCCGGCCGGAATCGTCATGCGCACCAGGAAATGGTTCGGGAACGACACCCCCTTGAGCGGCAGGCCAATCTGCTGGCCTAGCTCCATGTAGAGCACGGCCAGCGAGATGGGAATACCCCGGCGCTGCTTGAGCACCATGTTCAGGTACGAGTTGTCGGGGTCGTAGTAGTCGTTCGCGTTGGGGCCGAAGCCGAGGTCGCGATAGAAGAAATGGTTCAGCAGGCGCAGGCGCTGGATGGCGGGCGTGCCTTCGGCAATGCGCCGCTTGAGCCGGACGGCCAACACATCCATGGCCGCCAGTTCCGCCTGCAGGTCGAGGTCCGGGTAGGCATCCTGGGCGATGGCGAGGGCGGTTTCCGTCAGCGGGATCGCATCGTCGTCGGCCACGAGGCTGGCAAAGTAATCCAGGACTTTCGTGGAAGTCATGTACGGTGTTTCCTGACTAGCCGGCGCGGCGCCGGAAGGCCGCATAGCGCAGGCCCATGAGCCACAGTGTACCGAAGTAGACCGCCGCCGCAAGTACCAGGCAGGCCGCCAGCAGCGCGATCCGCAGCCATGGCGTGGCGCCCAGCGCCACCCAGTCGAAATTGCGCGCGAACCACAGCAGCATGCCCGACAGGATCAGCATGGCGGCCACCAGCCTGAGCAGGAACATGCCCCAGCCGGCCGACGGATGATAGAAGCCCCGGCGGCGCAGTCCAAAGAACAGCAGCAGCGCGTTGACGATGGCGCCGAAGCTGATCGACAGCGGTAGGCCCGCATGGCCCAGCAGCGGCACGAACACGAAGTTCGACAACTGCGTGATGATCAGTACAAGGATCGCGATCTTGACCGGGGTGCGGATGTCCTGCCGTGCATAGAAGCCCGGCGTCAGGATTTTGATCAGGATAAGCGCGAGCAGGCCCACGCCGTAGGTAGCCAGCGCCTGACGCGTCATCTCGACGGCATGGGCGTCGAAGCGGCCATAGTTGAACAGGACCGAGGTCAGTGGCGTGCCGAACAGCATCAGCCCCGCCGCGCAAGGCAGGGCCAGCAGGAAGGTCAGGCGCAGGCCCCAGTCGAGCAGGCCGGAGTACTCCTCGCGGTTGTCGTTGGCGTTGGCCTTGGAGAGGCTCGGCAGCAGGATCGTGCCCAGCGCCACGCCCAGCAGCGCCGTCGGGAATTCCATCAGGCGGTCGGCATAGGTGATGTACGACACGGCCCCCGCGCCCAGGCGCGAAGCGATATTGGTATTGATGATCAGGCTGATCTGGGCCACGGAAACGGCCAGCAGCGCCGGCGCCATCTGCTTGACCACGCGCCGCACTCCGGGGTTGGCCCACGCCGCGCGCAGGTTCAGCGAGACGCGCGGCAACACGCCGAGCTTGCGCATTGCCGGCACCTGGATCAGCAACTGGAGCACGCCGCCCACCAGCACGCCCCACGCCTGGGCATAGATCGGCTGGGCCATGTGAGGACCGACAAACAGCGCGGCGATGATCAGGCAGAGATTGAGCAGTACCGGCGTGAACGCGGGCACCGCGAAGTTGCGCCACGTGTTCAGTACGCCCGAAGCCAGCGCTACCATCGAGATCAGGCCGATATATGGGAACATCACCCGTGTCATGAACACGGCGGCGTCGTAGGTCTCGGCACTGCCCCGGAAGCCGGTGGCCACTACCGTCATGACGATTGGCGCGCCGATCACGCCCAGCAGCGATACCGCGGCCAGCGCCCAGGCCATGACCGTGGCCACGGCATCGATCAGGAGATGGGTTTCCTCGTCGCCGCGCTTGCCGTGGTACTCGTTCAGGATGGGGACGAAGGCTTGCGAGAACGCGCCTTCGCCAAAGATCCGGCGCAGCAGGTTGGGGATGCGGAATGCCACGTTGAAGGCATCGGTCATGTCCGAGGCCCCGAAGGCGCGGGCAATCAGGATTTCGCGCAGCAGGCCGGTGATGCGCGATAGCATCGTCAGGCCGCTGATCGTGGCAAGTGCTTTGAGCAGGTTCAAGATCGGAAACCAGGGAGCAGGGCCGTGTGACGGCGCCGAGCGGGTGGCAGACGCGTTTCAGACGCCTGCACGGTCATTTGGTTGCGGCGGCGCCACGCTTATGCGGGCATTCCGCTCGCCAGATGTGGCGCATATTATACGGACGGCCGCTGCCCGGCGGCCCTGGTGCCCGATTCTGTTCGGAACCTGTCGGGAGGCTTGCCTGCGGCGCGGGGCTGTGTGTATAATCGCCGATTCGCAAGGACAGTCGCGTCCAAGGATTCGTTTGTCGAACATCCCGGGTCGCAAGATGTGACTTAATTGTTGCGTCCCAAATTATTGCGTCGCCCCGGGCGCGCACTCTGAATTCAGGAAGAGATACATGGCAAATTCCGCACAAGCTCGCAAGCGCGCGCGCCAAGCCGTGGCCGCGAACGGTCACAACTCCAGCCTGCGCTCGCGTCTGCGCACCGCCGTCAAGGCAGTTCGCAAGGCAATCGACGCCGGCGACAAGGCAGCCGCTGCTGAGATCTTCAAGCAGTCGCAAACGATCATCGACAGCATCGCTGACAAGAAGATCGTGCACAAGAACAAGGCTGCACGTCACAAGTCGCGCCTGTCGGCCGCCATCAAGTCGATGGCTGCCTGATAGCTGCCCCGGTCGCCCCTATGGCGGCCGAGCAGTCGCAAAGCCCGTCTTCGGACGGGCTTTTGTTTTTTGCGCCACCACTTTCCAGTGCTCGGCCAACAAAAAACCCGGCGCCTGGCCGGGTTCTCTTGAGAAGCAGGGCGTGCTCAGTCGCCGACCGAGCAGGCTTCCACTACCTGCAAATCATTGTCGCGCGCGAAGTTCAGCACGAAGTCGAGTGCCTTCGGCTCGATGTCCCGCAGCCGCGAATCCACCACCACGTTCTTGATGCCCGCCACGATCACAGGTCGCACGTACGGCGAGTAGGTCAGGCGGGGGTCGCCGGTATCGCCTTCCGGCCGGAACTGCGCCATCACGCCGCACAACCGCTCGGCCCAGTCGCTTGGGCGAAAGGTCCTGCCTTCCTTGGTAACGCCTTGGATGAAGTATTCGCGAACTTGGGGGGTTGTCATGGGACTGCGGGGATCTGCTCTGTGACTCGACGGTAAACCCGCTCAAGACGGGCGCCCGTTTGACGCGTCCGGCAGGCGATTGGTTCGCATGCTGCCGGCATGAGGAAAGCGGGGCGTATTGTCGGCGGGGGCACTTTTGATGCCGTGCGGCGGGCCGTGGCAAGGTATGCCGGGCCCCGCGTGAATCAGCGGGTATTATATCTTATATAAGACTTGCGCATACGTAGAATTCCTGTCGGGAACCTGTCAGCGGGCCGCGTCACCCGCCTCTGCGGGGGACTCCCGCTATAACGGCGCGGACTCGCCAAAGCTGGAATAATCCCTTATGATCGTTGCCACTACATTGCGTAAGCGACGCGAAAGGCGGCCCATGCGAGCCGCCTTCTTTGTTTTATGAGCCAAACCCCGATCAAGCATTACCTCCAGTTCAGCGACCTCAATGCCGAGGAGTACGAGTACCTGCTGGACCGCGCGAGGATCCTGAAGGCGAAGTTCAAGAACTACGAGACGTGGCACCCGCTGCACGACCGCACGCTGGCCATGATCTTCGAGAAGAATTCCACGCGTACGCGCCTGTCGTTCGAAGCTGGTGTGCACCAGCTTGGCGGTCATGCGGTGTTCCTGAACACGCGTGACTCGCAACTGGGTCGTGGTGAGCCCATCGAGGATGCGGCGCAGGTGATCTCGCGCATGGTCGACATCATCATGATCCGTACGTACGGCCAGGACATCCTTGAACGATTCGCCGCGCACTCGCGCGTGCCAGTCATCAATGGCCTGACCAACGAATACCACCCGTGCCAGGTGCTGGCCGATGTCTTCACGTACATCGAGCAGCGCGGCAGCATTGCCGGCAAGACGGTGGCGTGGATCGGCGACGCCAACAACATGGCCTACACCTGGATCCAGGCTGCCGAGCGCCTGGATTTCACGTTCCATTTCTCCGCGCCTCCGGGCTACCAGCTCGACCCGGCCATGGTGCCGCAGACGGCTGCGTCGCGCGTCAAGGTGTTCGACAACCCGCTCGACGCCTGCCAGGGCGCGCACTTGGTGACCACCGACGTGTGGACCAGCATGGGTTTCGAGGCCGAGAACGAGGCGCGCAAGCGCGCGTTCAAGGACTGGATGGTGACCACGGCCATGATGGACCGCGCCACCGATGATGCGCTGTTCATGCACTGCCTGCCTGCCCATCGCGGCGAGGAAGTGGAAGCCGCCGTGATCGACGGCCCGCGCAGCGTGGTCTGGGAAGAGGCTGAAAACCGCCTGCACGTGCAGAAGGCATTGATGGAATACCTGCTCTGCGGCCGCTACTGAGCGACCGCCGGAGCCAGCGAAAGGGGGCCACGACGGCTCCCTTTTTTACGTCTACCGTTTCGTTTTTCGATTCGAGGAGAGTGAGATGAGCCAGTTCGACAACGTGTCCGTCGTCAAGAAAGCCAACCTGTATTTCGATGGCAAGTGCGTGAGCCACACGGTGCTGTTCGCCGACGGCACGCGCAAGACGCTGGGCGTGATCTTCCCGGCCGCGCTGACGTTCAACACGGGCGCGCCGGAAATCATGGAAGTCAACGCGGGTAGCTGCCGCGTGCGCCTGGCTGGCTCGGAAGAGTGGAAGACCTATGGCGCCGGCCAGCAGTTCAACGTGCCTGGCAACAGCAGCTTCGACATCGAAGTGACCGAGACGCTGGACTACGTCTGCCACTTCGAATAAGTCTCAGGGCTAAGAAGCCTCAGAGTACGACCGGCTCTGGCTCGATCCGCACGCCAAACCGTCCCTCGACGGTATCGGCGATGCGGTTCGCCAGGGCCAGAAGGGCCGCGCCGGTGCCACCGCCGTGGTTCACCAGTACCAGCGCCTGCTTGTCATAGACGCCCACCGGGCCGTCATTGATGCCCTTGAAGCCGCACTGGTCGATCAGCCAGCCGGCGGCCAGCTTGTAGCGCCCGTCGGGCTGCGGATAGCTGACCAGCGCCGAATTCTCCGCCAGCAGCGCATCGCGTTGCACGGCCTCTACCACCGGGTTCTTGAAGAACGAGCCTGCGTTGCCAATCTTTGCCGGGTCCGGCAGCTTGCGCGAGCGGATGGCGATCACCGCCTCCCGGATCTGCGCGGCATCGGGTGTGCTCACCGATTCGAGTTCGCGCGCCAGTTCGCCGTAGTTCAACACGGGCTGCCAGGCCACCGGCAGCCGCAGCGTCACGGCGGTGATGATGTAGCGGTCGCAGCCCTCACGCTTGAACAGGCTGTCCCGATATCCGAAGGCGCATGTATCAAGATCGAGCGTCACGAAAGCGCCGCCCTGGCGGTCGTAGGCGCGCACGCTGTCGAAGCGCTCGCGCAGCTCCACGCCATAGGCGCCGATATTCTGGATCGGGGCAGCACCGGCCGTGCCGGGAATCAGGGACAGGTTTTCGAGGCCGGGCATGCCATCGGCGATCGTGCGGCCCACCAGCGCGTGCCAGTTCTCGCCGGCACCCACGGTCACCAGCCAGTCATCGCCGCGCCGTGCCACCTCGTAGCCCGGGATCTCCATCAGCAGCACGCAGGCGTCGAGGTCGCCGGTCAGCACCACGTTGCTGCCGCCGCCCAGCACCACCACCGGCAGGCTGGCAGCGCGCGGGTCGGATAGTGCCGAAATCAGGTCCGATTCGCTGCGGATATGTGCCGCCAGACGCGCACGGACATCGAAGCCGAATGTATTGTGGGCGCGCAGGGGATAAAATTCGTGGAAATCTGCCATGCAAGGTCGGGGGAGGCACCCCGGGCCGGGGCAGGCCAAGATTATACGTAACCGTTACGAAAGCTCCGCCGTGTGCCGGGTGGGGCCGTGGAATACCAGGAGAAACAGGATGCCGTCGTTTGACGTAGTGAGCGAAGCCAACATGGTGGAAGTGAAGAACGCCGTGGAGCAAGCCAACAAGGAAATCACCAACCGCTTCGACTTCAAGGGTTCCGATTCCCGCGTGGAGCAGAAGGAGGGCGAACTGACTGTCTTCGCCGATGACAATTTCAAGCTGGACCAGGTCAAGGACGTGCTGATCAACAAGATGGCCAAGCGCAATGTGGACGTGCGCTTCCTGGACTACGGCAAGGTCGACAAGATCAGCGGCGACAAGGTCAAGCAGGTCATCACGATCAAGAAGGGCGTGACGGGCGACCTGGCCAAGAAGGTCGTGCGCATGATCAAGGACAGCAAGATCAAGGTGCAGGCCAGCATCCAGGGCGATGCCGTGCGCGTGACGGGCACCAAGCGCGACGACCTGCAATCGGTCATCGCACTGCTGCGCAAGGATGTCAGCGAAGCCCCGCTGGACTTCAACAATTTCCGGGACTAGGCAGCGCGCGCTGCAGTCCTGCTGCGGTGCTACTGCGCCTGCCGCGGCTGCGGCAGGCCGCCGATTTTCGCGCCGGGTTTGATGCCCTTCTGCGCGAACCATCCCTTGTTCATCTCCAGCGCATAGCGCACCGCTGTACGCGGACAGTGGTTGTCCTCGGTTTGCGGCGCCATGTCCTCGATATTGACGATGCTGCCGTCATCCGCCAGGAACGCAATCGACAGCGGCAGATTGGTGTTCTTCATCCAGAAGCAGTGCCCGGCCTTGTCCTCGAAGACGAACAGCATGCCGGTGTTGGCGGGCATCGTCTTGCGGTACATCAGCCCGCGCTCGCGCGCTTCGGGTGACGCGGCCACTTCGGCCTGGATGGCGTACATGCCTGCGGTCAACGGAATCACGGGCAGTGCGGTCTGTGCATGCGCCGTGGCGGACAGCGCGGCGGCACCCATCGCACCAACGATCAGCAGGGTCTTGAACACTTGAGGCATGGCGGAATCGATGTGGAGGAAGTTCGACGGCAGGCGGAAGCATAGCGCAGCCAACCGATCCGCGCCCGTAGCCACGCCATGAAAAAAGGCAGGCCGCCGGAGCGTGCCTGCCTTTCGATGGCAGTCTGGAAGATCAGGCTGCCGGGGTCGAAGCTGCCGCCTTCTTGGAGGTGTGCTTCTTGGTGTGCTTCTTCTTCGTGGTCTTCGCGGGCTTCGCCGAATCGGTTGCAGCCGGTGCGGTGCCAGCAGCAGGAGCCGCCGGGGCTTGCGCGAAGGCGCCAGTGGCAAACAGGCCAACTACCAGGGCGGCGATCAGTTTTTTCATTGCGAGTACCTCTAGGATTTATGTCCGGATTTTGGAGGGTTTGACGCGTTTATCGACGTGTCATTCGCAACAACGGCGCGGAATCTTCGCGCGTTGACGATCCGGGTGCCGGCATGTGTAACCAGCGATTACCGCCGCTTTTTCGCCTGTATGGGCGGTCTGACAGGTAGGCGCGGCGCTAAAAGTCCTAATGCACGGACATCTGCCTCGCACCATTGGCCAGGCGCCAGACCGAGTTGGGCGAGCGAAAGATTGCCGATTGCCGCGCGCACCAGACGCAGGGTGGGAAAGCCTACGGCAGCCGTCATGCGTCGCACCTGCCGGTTCTTGCCTTCGCGGATCTTCACTTCGACCCATGTCGTGGGAATGGCTGCGCGATAGCGGATCGGTGGATGGCGCTCCCATAGCCACGCCGGTTCGTCGACGATCCGGGCCTGGGCCGGGAGCGTCACGAAATCGCCCAGGTCTACGCCGCCGCGCAGACGCGCAAGCGCTGCCGCATCGGGCACGCCTTCCACCTGCGCGAGATAGGTTTTTTCGAGTTTGTGGCGCGGATCGGCAATGCGTGTCTGAAGCGGGCCATCGTCGGTCAACAGCAGCAGTCCCTCGCTATCGGCATCGAGACGCCCGGCCGGATACACGCCGGCCAGGTCGATGCAGTCGGCCAGCGTTGGTCGCGATGGATGCGCCGAGAACTGGCTCATCATCTGGAAGGGCTTGTTGAGGGCGATCAGGGTCATGGGCGCGCATTATCCACCAGTCGAAGAGGGCCGTTACAATGACTCGCACAACACAATCGCGTCGCCGGGCCGTGCTGGCCGGGCGCCAGTCACTTCCCCAAGCGGCAGTTGGAGACGAACATGTATCAGCACATCAAGGTGCCAGCAGGCGAGAAGATCACGGTGAACGCCGATTTTTCGCTGAATGTGCCCAATAACCCGATTGTCCCTTACATCGAGGGCGATGGTACGGGTGTCGACATCACCCCCGTCATGCTCAAGGTGGTGGATGCCGCCGTGGCCAAGGCGTATGGCGGACAGCGCAGGATATCCTGGATGGAAATCTTCGCGGGCGAGAAATCCACGCGCGTGTATGGCCCCGATGTCTGGCTGCCCGACGAGACCCTGGAGGCGGTGAAGGAATACGTGGTGTCGATCAAGGGGCCGCTGACCACCCCGGTAGGCGGCGGTATCCGCTCGCTGAATGTGGCGCTGCGCCAGCAGCTCGATCTCTACGTCTGCCTGCGTCCGGTGCGCTATTTCAAGGGCGTGCCATCGCCGGTGCGCGAGCCTGAAAAGACCAATATGGTGATCTTCCGCGAGAACTCGGAGGACATCTATGCCGGCATCGAGTGGGAAGCCGGCAGCGAAGGCGCAAAGAAGCTGATCGCCTTCCTGCAGAACGAGATGGGCGTGAAGAAGATCCGCTTCCCGGAGACCTCGGGCGTGGGGGTCAAGCCGGTATCGAAGCAGGGTACGCAGCGCCTGGTGCGCAAGGCGATCCAGTACGCGATCGACAACGACAAGCCGTCGGTCACGCTGGTCCACAAGGGCAACATCATGAAGTACACCGAGGGCGGGTTCCGTGACTGGGGCTACGACCTCGCGCTCACCGAGTTTGGTGCCGAACTGGTGGATGGCGGCCCGTGGTGCAAGATCAGGAACCCCAAGACCGGGCGCGATATCGTCGTCAAGGACGCCATCGCCGATGCGTTCCTGCAGCAAGTGCTACTGCGTCCGGCCGAATACTCTGTCATCGCCACGCTGAACCTGAACGGCGACTATATTTCCGACGCGCTGGCGGCCCAGGTGGGCGGCATCGGCATTGCGCCGGGTGCCAATATGTCGGACTCCGTGGCGATGTTCGAAGCCACTCACGGCACGGCGCCGAAGTACGCCGGCAAGGACTATGTGAATCCGGGTTCGGAGATCTTGTCTGCCGAAATGATGCTGCGCCACATGGGCTGGACCGAGGCGGCCGACCTGATCATCGCGTCGATGGAAAAATCGATCCAGTCGAAGAAGGTGACCTATGACTTCGCCCGGTTGCTGGAAGGCGCCACGCAGGTGTCGTGTTCCGGCTTCGGTCAGGTGATGATCGACAATATGTAAAGACAGAGACGTCCCGGGATCGCCCGGACGGAAAACCCCGGTTGCGCGCAGGCGCACCGGGGTTTTTTATCACTGACGAAATATCAGTTGTTGGACGTGAGCACGCGATCGTGCATCGGTTGCACCGGCCGGGCATTCATCGGATACAGCTTCCTGAATGCCTGGATCTGCGCGGCCGACACCTGCACCGGCGTCTTCAGGACGTGCCAATGCACGCCTTCGCTGCATGGTGGCGTGGTCAGGCTGCCGTCGAACGCCACGTATGAAAGGTCCTCTGGCAACAGGTCTGCCGGGCTGAACGTCTCGTTCAGTGGCACCGGCGCGGCACCTTTCTCAGGCATGACCTGGAAGATTGACTCAAGCGCCTTGTTCTCTGCGCCTTCCTCGAACAGCACGCCAACCACGGCAAGGCGACCGGCCGCATCGCGATGCACCAGGTGTGCGCTCAGTGGATAGGCGCGGCCATCCACTGTCATTTCGCTCGGGGTATGGAAGTGAAAATTCAGTAACTGGTAGACGCCGGAGGGCAGCTTGGCATTGCCGCCGGCATGCGGACCCACCTGGATCGTATGGCCGTTGTTGATGACGGTGGCGGCGGACGCCGGATAATGAAAGGCCAGCGGTGGAAGCTTGCCGGGCCTGGCGTTCTGGATATCGATGGGCGACTGGGCCTTGCCATCCTTGCACGCCTTGAAGGACGGCGACAGGTCACCCCAGTGCTCGGCGCCCTGGTCGCCGGTGTATGACCACTTGGTACCATGGTCTGCGGCAGTGGCGGACAGCGCTGTGGCCAGCAGCAACGTACCGGCGAAGGCGGCAAGCGGGTTGGTCTTGAAAGGAAACATCGTGAACACTCCAAACTGGGCGGTAGTGCGCGGAGTGTAGAAGTTACCAATTGTCCGGAAAATCGCAGAATCTCTAATTCTGATGCCGGTGATGGCGACGCCCCATGAAAAAGCGCCCGGCACATGGTGAACATGTGCCGGGCGCTTTCCCGGATGCCTGGCGTACCGCTTTTCAGCGCACCACGCCTATCATTGCCCGGCGTGGCGCTGGATCCCGTCCCGAGGGGAGTGAACCCCTTCGCATCCGCATGGGCCGACGCCGCTCTGTGGCAGCATTCGGCCGCGGCGCACTTAATGGGCTTCCTGAATGTTCGTGGCTTGCTTGCCCTTCGGGCCTTGCACGACCTCGAACTCCACCCGTTGGCCTTCCTTCAGCGTCTTGAAACCGGACATCTGAATTGCCGAAAAGTGCGCAAACAGTTCTTCCTCGCCGTCATCCGGCTTGATAAAGCCGAAACCCTTGGCGTCATTGAACCATTTGACGATACCGCTAGCCATAAACTCCCCCAACGAAAAAGCTGATTACAAGCGGGGAAACCAATGGCCAGCCGAAAGCGGTTCGACGGGCACTGCGCGGCCTCTTCTGGTGGAATAGTTGCGCAAATGCACGGCAAATACGGTTTCTCGCGAGTCATCCATTTTCGTTCATCGGAAAATGGACGAAAGTGTCGGACCTGCGCCAGTCGTGGGCCTCCCTGCTCACGGATGCACCCCGCCGGGTCTGTATGCTTGGCTCGCGAGCCCGGACCGGATGTGCGATCGATTCTTTCGGTAAAGGCAATGGCTGTCAATCCGGCAGATTCCCCACTGAGCGTGGGGTGTGGCGAGATTGAAACGGCTGCAGATGGTACGCTTTGCCAGCGTGGTGCATGGTTTTTGCGTAGGTTGGCGGCGCGCCCCGGAGCGGGGTACGCCAATTCGCCACCTGCACCCCGGAAGTGCATGCCCGACGTGCCCGCCGCGCCTCTGTACGTTGGCGCACGCCGGGAATTTTCGTAGGTGCGGGGCTTGAATAAGAGTCCTGTTCCCCAAATTGCAGACTTGTGAGTAAGGGTTAGAATAAACGCCATGGCGACACGGCTGGCGAACACCCCCCAACGCGAAGCAGGCACTGTCATCGAACGGAAGGAGCAGCAGCTCAAGCCGCCAGCGATGTACAAAGTGGTCCTGCTCAATGACGACTACACTCCGATGGAGTTTGTCGTGATGATCCTGCAGCAGTATTTCAGCAGGGACCGGGAAACGGCTACGCAGATCATGCTGACCGTCCACCGGGAAGGCAAGGGCGTTTGCGGTATCTACACCAGGGATATCGCGGCGACCAAAGTCGAGCTTGTATCAACCCATGCGCGGCAGGCGGGCCACCCGCTGCAGTGCGTGATGGAGGAAGCATGATTGCGCAAGAATTGGAAGTCAGTCTGCACATGGCCTTTGTCGAGGCACGTCAGGCGCGCCACGAGTTCATCACCGTGGAACACTTGCTGCTGGCGTTGCTCGACAACCCCACTGCGGCGGAAGTGCTGCGCGCCTGTGCGGCCAATATCGAGGACTTGCGCACAAGCCTGAAGAATTTCATTGCCGACAACACACCGGTCGTACCCGGCACGGACGAGGTGGACACGCAACCCACGCTGGGTTTCCAGCGTGTGATCCAGCGCGCCATCATGCACGTGCAGTCGACCTCGAACGGCAAGAAGGAAGTCACCGGCGCCAACGTGCTGGTGGCCATCTTCGGCGAGAAGGACTCTCACGCTGTGTACTACCTGCAGCAGCAGGGCGTCACGCGGCTGGACGTCGTCAATTTCATCAGCCACGGCATCCGCAAGGACCAGTCCGAGCCGGCCAAGCACGGCGAGGGCAACCCCGAGGGCGAAGGTGGTGACGGCAAGGAAAGTCCGCTCGAGCAGTACACCCAGAACCTGAACACCCTGGCCAAGGCCGGCAAGATCGATCCCCTGATCGGCCGTGACAGCGAGGTGGAGCGCGTGGTGCAGGTACTGTGCCGCCGCCGCAAGAACAACCCGCTGCTGGTGGGCGAAGCAGGCGTGGGCAAGACCGCCATCGCCGAGGGCCTGGCGTGGCGCATCACCAAGAACGAAGTGCCCGATATCCTCGAGAAGGCCGTGGTCTACTCGCTGGACATGGGTGCGCTGCTGGCCGGCACCAAGTATCGCGGCGATTTCGAGCAGCGGCTGAAGGGCGTGCTGAAGTCCCTCAAGGACAATCCGAACGCGATCCTGTTCATCGACGAGATCCACACGCTGATCGGCGCGGGTGCTGCGTCGGGCGGAACGCTGGACGCCAGCAACCTGCTGAAGCCGGCGCTGTCTTCGGGCCAGCTCAAGTGCGTGGGTGCGACGACCTTCACCGAGTATCGAGGCATCTTCGAGAAGGACGCGGCACTGTCGCGTCGGTTCCAGAAGATCGATATCGTGGAGCCGACCGTAGACCAGACCGTGCAGATCCTGCGCGGGTTGAAGTCGCGCTTTGAAGAGCACCACGGCGTGAAGTACGCGGCATCGGCCCTGACTGCTGCGGCGGAATTGTCTGCGCGCTTCATCACCGACCGTCATCTGCCGGACAAGGCGATCGACGTGATCGATGAAGCGGGCGCGGCGCAACGTATCCTGCCGAAGTCCAAGCAGAAGAAGACGATTGGCAAGAACGAGATCGAGGACATCGTCTCGCGCATCGCACGCATCCCGCCGCAGAGCGTGAACCAGGACGACCGCAGCAAGCTGCAGACGCTGGAACGCGATCTGAAGTCGGTGGTATTCGGCCAGGACCCTGCCATCGAGGCGCTGTCGTCGGCGATCAAGATGTCGCGTGCCGGTCTGGGCAAGACGGACAAGCCGATCGGCTCGTTCCTGTTCTCGGGACCCACGGGCGTTGGCAAGACCGAAGTGGCCAAGCAACTCGCCTTCATCATGGGCATCGAGCTGCTGCGCTTCGACATGTCCGAATACATGGAGCGGCATGCCGTCAGCCGCCTGATTGGCGCGCCGCCGGGGTATGTCGGTTTCGACCAGGGCGGCCTGCTGACCGAGGCTGTTACCAAGAAGCCGCACTGCGTGCTGCTGCTGGACGAGATCGAAAAGGCGCATCCGGACATTTTCAACATCCTGCTGCAGGTCATGGACCATGGTTCGCTGACCGATAACAACGGCCGGCGCGCGGATTTCCGCAACGTGATCATCATCATGACCACGAATGCGGGCGCGGAGACCATGAACCGCGCGACGATCGGCTTTACCACGGCGCGCGAGCAGGGCGACGAGATGGCCGACATCAAGCGGATGTTTACGCCGGAATTCCGCAACCGCCTGGATGCGACGATCAGCTTCCGTGCGCTGGACGAGGAAATCATCCTGCGCGTGGTCGACAAGTTCCTGATGCAACTGGAAGAGCAGTTGCACGAGAAGAAGGTGGAAGCCAGCTTCTCGGACAAGCTGCGCAAGTATCTGGCAAAGAAGGGCTTCGATCCGCTGATGGGCGCGCGGCCAATGCAACGCCTGATCCAGGACATGATCCGCAAGGCGCTGGCCGACGAACTGCTGTTCGGCAAGCTGGTGACCGGTGGCCGGGTGGCCGTGGACCTCGACGCCGAGGATCACATCAAGCTGACCTTCTCCGAAGGCGATCCGGAACCGCCGGATACTGGCGAGAGCGAGGAACGCGCCGAAGTCTGACGCAGGGTAGGTACCACACAAACGGCCGGGTATGTCCCGGCCGTTTTTCCGTCATGGGGGGACTCCTGCGCGATCGTTGTATGGTCATTGTTCCAATAACTGGGCGATCAGCGATAGTGATCGGACAAGTTGAGCGATCATCGGGCAAAATACGGGGTGGCGGCATGCCGCCCCTTTTCATTTGTCCCGCGGCCTTCTGGTCGTACAGCCCGAGTTTCCGATGTCTTCTCACGACCGCATGCGGTTGCGCCGCCTGCTGCTGAAAACCTTGCCGATGAGCGCCATGCCCGTGGCCTCGCTGTCTGGCCTCGCCCATGCCGCCGATTCAGGCGCGAACTCCCGACCGATCTCGCTGGTGCTGCCATTCCCACCGGGCGGTAGCGTGGACATCGTCGCGCGGCAATTGCAGCCTGGCCTCAAGACGGCACTCGGTCAGACGGTGGTCGTCGACAACAAGCCGGGTGCCGGCGGACTGATCGCCAGCAGCAACGTGGCGCGTGCCAAGCCAGATGGCAATACGCTGCTGATGGCCTTCGATACCCACGCGATCAATCCGTTCGCGTACAAGAATCTGCCGTACGACACCTTCAAGGACTTCACGCCGATTACCCAATTGGTACGCTTCCCGCTGGTGATTGCTGCGAATCCGGCGCTATCGGCGTCGAACGTGCGCGAACTGGTTGAGTTGGCGAAGTCGAATCCGAATGGCGTGCGCTACGCCTCGTCGGGAATCGGCAGCCTGAACCAGCTCGCGGCGGAAGCACTCGGCACCGAGGCCGGCGTGAAATTCCTCCACGTACCCTACAAGGGTGGTGGCCCGGCCGTGCAGGCCGTGCTGTCGGGCGAAGTCGATGTGTTTTTCAGCAGCTATGCGGCGGTGCAGGCGCATGTGGCGGCCAAGACGATCAAGGTACTTGGCGTGACCGGGACGAGCCGCATCAAGCAGTTGCCGCAAGTTCCGACCGTGGCCGAGCAGGGCTACAAGGGTTTCGAGGCGTATTCGTGGATCGGCGTGTTCGGTCCGGCGCATATGCAGTCTGATTCGGTAACGCGTCTGCACGACGCCTTCGCCGCTTCGATCAAGCAGCAGAAGGTGGTGGATGCGCTGACTGCGCAGGGGTTCGAGATCGCCGTGGGGTCGCCGGCCGAACTGGGCCAACTAGTGCGCCATGAGCACGACAAGTGGCAGGCTGTGGCCCGCAAGGCCAACATCCAGTTCGAATGACCGAAGCCGCCATGCACGCATTGCCTGAGCCGTTCGACCATGCGGTCATCGTCTGCAACGATCTCGATGCCGCTGTGACGCGCTGGCGCGCGCTGGGCTTCACGCTCACGCCGCGCGGTTTTCACACGCTGGGTTCGCAGAACCATTGCATCATGCTGGCGCGCGATTACCTGGAGCTGCTGCATGTGACGGCGCCCAGCCCGAGTCGTCAGTACTACTGGGATGCCCAGCAGCGCGGCGATGGCTGTGCGGCGATGTCGTGCAAAAGCCGCGATGCGTTTGCCACGGCCGACCGGCTGCGCGCCGCAGGCTTCCAGCCTTCCGATCCCATCGAATTCTCGCGTCCGGTGCGTCTGGACGATGGCTCCGAACACCCGGCCACGTTTCGCGTGACGGCGCTCGATAGCGCGCCCGGCGCTCGCTACTTCGTCTGCGAACATCGCACGCCAGAATTGCTGTGGCGTCCGGAGTGGATCGCGCATGCCAACAGGGCTACTGCGATTGCGGCGACGTATCTGGTAGTGGATGCGGGGCAGGTCGCTGTGACTGCTGAAGCCTATGCCACGCTGACTGGGGCGCCGATCACTCGCGCGACCGGCGAGATGGCGATGCTGGATATCGCTGGCGCGTCGTTTGTTGTGACGGCGCCGCAGGAATTGGCCGATGTGGCTGACGTGCCGGGGCTACGCGCTACGTCCGGGTATGCGGCAATTCGACTGGTGACGGACGATCTGGAAAAGGCGCGTTCGCACTGGCGTGCGAACGGTGTACGTGCGGAGGATACGTCGGCGACTGTGTCGGTGATTCCGGCGGCCGAGGCGAATGGGGTGACGCTGGTTTTCGAGCAGGGTTGAGTTTCACAACCTCTCTCGGTTTATTCCCCTCTCCCGCACGGCGGGAGAGCAACCGTGTCAAGCAGGTCGGTTGTTCTGCCAAGGCCGACCCGTCTTGACCATGACATTGAGAATCGTCAGAAGCTTCCTCATGCACCCGACGATGGCGACTTTGAACGGCTTGCCAGCCGCTCTCATGCGTTCATAGAACTCGGTGATCGCCGGGTTGTGCTGCATCGCTGTGACTGCAGCCATGAACAGCGCCTTGCGAACATCGGCACGCCCGCCCCTTATGTAACGCTGACCACGCCGCCTGCCGCTATCGTCATTGAAGGGCGCAAGTCCGACCAGCGCGGCGATCTGCTGGCGGTTTAGCGTGCCAAGTTCCGGCAGCCGTCCGAGCAGCGTGAAGATTGTCACCTTGCCCACCCCCGGCATGCTATCGAGCAAATCCACCTTGTTCTTCCAGGCTTCGCTGGTGCGTAGCCGGTGCGTCATGTCGAGGTCGGTGGACTTGATCCGCGCATCCAGCCACGCGATATGCTCCTTCAAGCTCTTCTGCGCGACAGCCGGCGCCTTGTCCAGGCGGGTCTTTTCCTGCGCACGCATGACGACCAACTGACTGCGACGATCCAGCAAATCAGCGAATTCACGCTGCATCTCGTCGGGCAGCGGTCGCACCGGCGGCCGAATTTGCTGGGCAAAGCGCGCAATTACCCGCGCATCCAGCCTGTCCGTCTTGGCCAGGATGCCACACGCTTTGGCAAAGTCGCGGATCTGCCTGGCATTGATCACCACCACCGGCAATCCAGCGGCAGCCAGTGCCATGCTCACAGGGGTCTCATAACCGCCTGTGGCCTCCATGACAACCCGATCCACCTCGCCATTGACGTTGAGCTCCGTCAGGTGCTCCAC
Organism: Cupriavidus sp. SW-Y-13; assembly: GCF_009793345.1. Classification (NCBI taxonomy): domain Bacteria; kingdom Pseudomonadati; phylum Pseudomonadota; class Betaproteobacteria; order Burkholderiales; family Burkholderiaceae; genus Cupriavidus; species Cupriavidus sp. SW-Y-13. The sequence goes on along the minus strand of NZ_WHLX01000001.1, from coordinate 2,898,069 downwards.
GAGCAAGGCGATACCCTTCTCGTCGTTGCTGAACTGGCGCGGGCCGCCTTGCGGCACAACATCGATATCCAGGGTCTTCTTGCTGACGTCGATGCCGATTGCTAGCTTGATATCCATTTGGCTTGTCCCATCCTTGTGTCAATCCGGCGTGCTGCCTTACAACCGTTCGGGCTTAGGCTAAACGCTACCAAGAAATGGACACCACGATCCTAGCTCTCCCTCGAACTTGGACTAACGTCCAGAGCATGGGGTTGTCGATCTGTGGCGTCCGGAGACAATGATGCGACATACAAGGGGTTAGGGGAGAGGGCAGGAGGTTCTGCTTGCCGATTGTCGCAATTGGAACCGCTGGCCCTCTCCCCCGCCCCTCTCCCACTGCGCGGGAGAGGGGAGAAAACAAGTAGCAAGCCGGAAGCCTCAACCCGCCTTCACGTGCGCAACCCCCGTGGACCCAAACCCACCGGCCCCACGCTCCGAATCCTCAGAAAACTCTTCAACCGTCGTGAACACCGGGCGCAGCACGGGCACGAACATCATTTGAGCGATGCGCTCGCCGGGCTGGATGACGATCGGCTCGGTGCCGGGTGCATTGCGGTTCCAGACGCTGACCATGATCTGGCCCTGGTAGTCGGCATCGATCACGCCGATGGAATTGCCGAGCACCAGACCTTTCTTGTGGCCCAGGCCCGAGCGCGGCACGATGGTCGCGCACATGAACGGGTTGCCCATATGCACGGCGATGCCGGCGGGGACGAGTTGCGCGGGCGAGCCGGGTGCAATCGTCACGGGGCCGTCGACGCAGGCGTGCAGGTCGATGGCGGCGGCCATGTCGCTCTGGTAGGCGGGCAGGCCCCAGTCGTTGAGGCGGGCGTCGAGGACCTTGATTTCGACGGTGGGATTCGCGGCTACGGTCATGGATTCGGATAGTGGTCAGAGCAAGGCGGCATGATACCGCGCCGCCCATGCTTATCCGCCACCCGGGAACATCAACCGCGCAGGTCGAACGCTTCGGCCAGCAGTTCGTAAGTGCGCCGGCGCGCGGCATAGGACGCCGCCACGCTGAGCACCACCAGTTCATCGGCAGCGAAACGGTCGCGGATTGCCAGCATGCGCTCGGCCACCTGGTGTGGCGTGCCGCAGATCGTGCGTGGGCGCTCGCGCTCGATGATGACCCGGTCGCGTTCGGTGGGCGTGTAGGTTTCCGCCTGTGCCAGCGAGGGAATCGGCGCGTTGACGCCATAGGCCATCTGCAGGCGGCGGATATCCACGGCCTGCTCCAGCGCAGTGGCTTCCGCCTCCGTATCGGCGCAGATCACGAAGATCGCGGCGGCGCTGTACGCGTGGTCGTGATAACCGGTCTCGAAATCGTCCCGATACTGCTGCGCCACGGCGTGGCCGCCATGGGCGCTGATGAAGTGCGCAAACGCAAAGCGCAGCCCCATGCGCGCCGCCAGTGCACCACCGAAATCGCTCGATCCCAGTACCCAGAGTTCAGGCCTTGTGTCGATGTCAGGCTGCAGCAGGACGCCTTCGGCCAGATGGTCGGGCGGCACCTCGCCACGCAGCAGGAAGGACAGGTCCTGCACCTGCTGCGGGAACTGGTCGCCACGGTTGTACTGGCCCATGGCGACGGCCTGCGCCGTGCGCATGTCGCCACCGGGCGCGCGGCCCACGCCGAGGTCGATCCGGTTCGGAAACAGCGCTTCGAGCATGCGGAACTGCTCGGCCACCTTGAACGGGCTGTAGTAGGGCAGCATCACGCCGCCCGAACCCAGCCGAATCCGCTTGGTGACGCTGCCGAGCCGCGCCAGCATGACTTCGGGCGCCGGATTGCAGACGCCGTGCAGCCCGTGGTGCTCGGCGCACCAGTAGCGCGTGTAGCCGAGATCGTCGGCCATCTGGGCCAGTTCGACCGTGGCGGCGATGGCGTCGCGCGCAGTGTGACCATGGATGACCGGGCTCTGGTCGAGCACGGACAGGCGCAGCTTGGGGCGGGTATCGCTCATGATGGGCGGTCTCGGGCAGTCTCAGACAGGCTTGCGCGGCAGGCGTTGGCCGATGGCGCCGATCAGTTCGCGGGCCAGTGACAGCTTGTCGGCGCGCGGCAGGCGCGTCATGCCGTTGGCGTCGAACAGGACGATCTCGTTATCGTCGAGGCCGAACGTGTGATGGCCGATGTTGCCAACGAGTAGCGGCACGCCCTTGCGCTGGCGCTTCTGCTCGCCGTACTGCTCCAGATTCTCGCTTTCGGCGGCGAATCCCACGCAGTAAGGCGCATCGGCGCGAGAGGCCACCGCAGCCAGGATGTCGGGGTTCTGCACGAACTGAAGGGCCGGCGTATCGGAATCGTTGGCTTTCTTGAGCTTCTGCTGCGACACCTCGGCAGGTCGCCAGTCGGCCACGGCGGCTACCGCCACGAAGACATCGACATCGCGCAGCTGCGCCATCACGGCGTCGTGCATCTGCAGCGCGCTGCGCACGTCGGTACGTGCCACGCCACGCGGCGTGGGAAGCGCAGTCGGACCGGCCACGAGCAGCACGTCGGCACCCGCTTCGCGCGCGGCACGCGCAATCGAAAAGCCCATCTTGCCCGACGACAGATTGGTGATGCCACGCACCGGGTCAATCGCTTCGAAGGTCGGCCCGGCTGTAATCAGTACGCGCTTGCCGGCCAGCGGCTTGGGCTGGAAGAACGCGATCAGATCCTCGACCAGTTCCTCGGGTTCGAGCATCCGCCCATCGCCAATCTCGCCGCAAGCCTGATCGCCACTGCCTGGGCCGAGAATCGCCACGCCATCGGCACGCAGTTGCGCTGCGTTGCGTTGAGTGGGCGCCGCGGCCCACATCTGGCGATTCATTGCCGGTGCCACGAGCAGCGGACATTCACGCGCGATGCAGAGCGTGCTCAGCAGGTCGTCGCAGAGGCCATGGACCAGCTTGGCCAGAAAGTCCGTGGAGGCGGGCGCGATCAGGATGGCATCGGCTTCGCGGGAGAGGTCGATGTGCGCCATGTTATTGCCGACGCGCGCGTCCCACTGCGAGAGAAACACCGGGCGTCCGGACAGCGCCTGCATCGTGACCGGCGTGATGAAGTGCGTCGCCGCCTCGGTCATGGCCACCTGCACGGTGGCGCCGGCCTTGGTCAACAGCCGAACCAGCTCGGCCGACTTGTAGCACGCAATGCCACCGGTCAGGCCAAGGACGATGTGCTTGCCGCGCAGATCCATGGGGAAGGACTCTTCAGAATTCGGAGGTTCCGCATGATACCGCTGGCGGGGGAGGTGTGTCTTTGCTCCCCTCTCCCGCAAGGCGGGAGAGGGGAGAAAACAAGCAGGAGAGCAAAGGCTCAGTGCCGCCTTACCCGCCTCAACTCATCCACGATCAACAGCACCGCACCCACCGTGATCGCGCAATCCGCCACGTTGAACGCCGGGAAGTGCATGTTGCGCAGGTGGAAGTCCAGGAAGTCGATCACGTGACCGTGGAGGATACGGTCGATCACGTTGCCGATGGCGCCGCCGAGGATCAGCGACACCGCCAGGCAAAACATCTTCTGTCCCGTGTGGCGATACAGCAGCCAGATGATGAAGCCGCCCACCACGACGGCCAGCAGCGTGAAGAACCAGCGTTGCCAGCCGCCCGCGTCAGCCAGGAAGCTGAACGCGGCGCCCTTGTTGTAGACCAGCACAAGGTTGAAAAAGCTGGTAACCGGGCGCGACTCGCCGTAGGTGAACGACCGCGAGATCACCACCTTGAAGAACTGGTCGAGCAGCACGACCAGCGCGGCAAAGGCCATCCACAGCAGTGGGGTGACGTTGGTGCTGCCTTTCTTCTTGCTGCGGGCCGGAGTGGTGCGCGTGGGACGCGTGGAGGACGATGCCATCAGGCGTGGCTCCTGTGTTCACCGGCGCCGAACAGGTTGCTGTCGCAGCGGCCGCAGAGGGTGGGATGGGCGGGGTTGTGGCCCACGTCGGCGCGGTAGTGCCAGCAGCGCTCGCACTTGGCGTGCTGCGACGGCGTGACCGTCACCAGCAGGTCACCGCCTTCGGGAGCCGGCGTGACCTTGGCGGCCGACGTCAGCAACACGAAGCGCAGGTCGTCGTCCAGGCTCTGCAGCGCAGCCAGCACAGGGCCACCGGCCGCGATCGTGACTTCGGCCTGCAGCGAAGAACCGATCTCGCCTTCCACGCGCACAGCTTCGAGCTGGCGCGTGACCTCGGCGCGGACCGTACGGATGTCGTGCCACTTCTGCAGCAGGTTGTCCGCATCGTCCATACTCGGCACGTCGTAGTACGTGCTCGTGAAGATGGTGTCCGTGTGCTCGGTGCCGTGGGCAAAGATCTGCCACGCTTCCTCCGCCGTGAACGAGAGGAACGGGGCCATCCAGTGCAGCATGGCTTGCGTGATGTGGTAGATCGCGTTCTGCGCCGCGCGACGGTCCTTCGAATCAGGCGCCGAGGTGTACAGACGATCCTTGAGCACGTCGAGGTAGAAGCCGCCGAGGTCCTCGGAGCAGAACGTCTGCAGCTTGGCCACCACCGGATGGAACTCATACTGCTGGTAGTGCGACAACACTTCCTTCTGCAGTCGCTCGGTCAGCGCCACGGCGTAGCGGTCGATCTCCAGCCATTCCGACGCCGGCAGGGCATGCTTGCCGTGGTCGTAGTCGGTCAGGTTGGCCAGCAGGAAGCGCAGCGTGTTGCGGATGCGGCGATAGCCTTCCACCACGCGCTTCAGGATCTCGTCGGAGATCGACAGCTCGCCCGAATAGTCGGTCGAGGCCACCCACAGGCGGATGATCTCGGCGCCCATCTTGTTCGAGATGTCCTGCGGCGCCACCGTGTTGCCCACCGACTTCGACATCTTGCGGCCTTCGCCATCGACCGTGAAGCCGTGCGTCAGCAGTGCCTTGTACGGCGGCTTGCCGTACAGCATCGACGCGGTCAGCAGGGACGAGTGGAACCAGCCGCGGTGCTGGTCCGAACCTTCGAGGTACAGGTCAGCCAGGCGGCCATCGGGCTGGTCGGCCGACGGATCGTACAGTTCGTCACGATGCGAGCCGCGGATCACGGTCCAGTGCGTGGTGCCGGAGTCGAACCACACGTCGAGCGTGTCGCGGTTCTTCTCGTACAGGGCGGCTTCCTCGCCGAGCAGTTCCTTCGGGTCGAGCGATTGCCACGCCTCGATGCCGCTCTTTTCCACGCGCTTGGCCACTTCTTCCAGCAGCGCGGGCGTGTTCGGGTGCAGCGCGCCGGTTTCCTTGTGGATGAAGAATGCCATCGGCACGCCCCACTGGCGCTGGCGCGAGAGCGTCCAGTCCGGGCGGTTGGCGATCATGTTGTGCAGGCGCTGCTTGCCCCAGGCCGGGAAGAACTCGGTGTTGTCGATGCCGGCCAGCGCGGTCTCACGCAGCGTTGCCGAATTGTCCACCGGGGTCACGTCCATGCCCGCGAACCACTGCGACGTGGCGCGGTAGATGATCGGCGTCTTGTGACGCCAGCAGTGCATGTAGCTGTGCTCGTACTTGTGCGAGTTGAACAGGTTGCCCGATTCGCGCAGCACTTCCACGATCTTCGGGTTCGCGGCCCAGATCGACAGCCCGCCGAACAGCGGCAGCGTGCTGGCGTAGACGCCATCGCCCATCACAGGGCTGATGATGTCGGCGTCGGCCATGCCATGCGCCTTGCACGACTGGAAGTCTTCCACGCCGTAGGCCGGTGCCGAGTGGACGATGCCGGTGCCGGTATCGGTGGTCACGTAGTCGCCCAGGTACACGGGCGAGGTGCGTGCGTAGCCGGCATCCATCTTTGCCAGGGGATGGTGGAAGCGCACCTCGGTCAGCGCATCGCCGCGTGCGGTGGCAACGATCGAACCTTCCAGCGCGTACGTCTTCAGTTGTTCTTCGACACGATCCTTCGCCAGGATCAGGAAGCCGCGCGGCGTATCCACCAGCGCGTACTCCACTTCCGGGTGCATGTTCAGCGCCTGGTTGGACGGGATGGTCCACGGCGTGGTGGTCCAGATCACCACCCAGCCCGGCTTGCCTTCGAGCGTGGCCAGCGGCACGTGGAATGCGTGGGCGATCTTGTCGGCTTCGGCAAACGGGAAGCCCACGTCGATCGACAGGTCGACCTTGTCCTTGTATTCCACTTCAGCCTCGGCCAGCGCCGAGCCGCAGTCGAAGCACCAGTTCACGGGCTTGAGGCCGCGGAACACGTAGCCTTTCTCCATGATCTTGCCCAGCGCACGCAGCTCGTCCGCTTCGTTGCTGAAGTTCATGGTCAGGTACGGATTGTCCCAGTCGCCCAGCACGCCCAGGCGCTCGAAATCCTTCTTCTGGCGGGCGATCTGCTCGGTGGCGTAGGCGCGCGCCTTGGCCTGGACTTCCTGCACGGGCAGGCCCTTGCCGAACTGCTTCTCGATCTGGATTTCGATCGGCATGCCGTGGCAGTCCCAGCCCGGCACGTAGACCGCGTCGAGGCCGGTCAGCCCGCGCGCCTTGATGATCATGTCCTTGAGGACCTTGTTCACGGCGTGGCCGATGTGGATGTCGCCGTTGGCATACGGAGGGCCGTCATGCAGCACAAATTTCTTCGCGCCTTTACGGGCGGCACGGATCTTCTTGTAGAGCTGCTTGTCCTGCCACTGCTTGACCCACAGCGGCTCGCGCTTGGGCAGATCGCCGCGCATCGGGAACGGGGTATCCAGCAGGTTGACCGGATACTTGCTTTTTTCAGGCTTGGCGCGTTTGTCGTCGGACATGTTCGATTCTCGGGGCAATTCGTGAGGCGCGGCGCAGGGAAGCGCGCCGCGCGCGTGTCATTTCGGATGAGGCAGGGCGGGTCCGGCGGCGATGCATCAGGTGCACACGCGCTGCCGGCCGCTAGCTAATTCGGTCGGTGGCGGACGTGGCGAAGTCGCGCCGGCCACCCCCTGCCTCGGGCGCGCTCAGGCCGAAGAACGCACGCGCGTCCTCGGCGTCCTTGGCGATGGCGGCGGTCAGTGCGTCCAGCGAATGGAAACGCTCCTCGTCGCGTAGCTTCTTCATGAACTCCACGCGCACGAGCTTGCCGTACAGGTTCTGGTTCACGTCGAACAGATGCACTTCCAGCAGCACGCGGCCCGCATCCTCGACGGTCGGCCGCACGCCGATGCTGGCCACGCCGGGCAGCGGGTGGTCGGCAATGCCATGCACCTGCACCACGAAGATGCCGTTCACGGCAGGCCGCTTGTGCGAGATCTTGAGGTTCAGCGTGGGGAAGCCGAGGTTGCGCCCCAGCTTGCGGCCGTGAATCACGTGCCCGCTGATGGCGTAGCCGTGGCCCAGCAGCCGGCGTGCGTGTTCGAGATCGCCGTCGGCCAGCGCCTGGCGTACGGCGGAGCTGGAGATGCGGATGCCGCCTTCGGACACCGAACCCATCTGCTCGACATCGAAGCCGAATTCGCGACCGGCTTCCTTCAGGTAGCTGAAGTCACCGGCACGACGGGCGCCAAAGCGGAAATCGTCGCCCACCAGCACCCAGCGCGCGTGCAGGCCGTTCCACAGCACGTTCTCGACGAACTGTTGCGGCGACTGCGCGGCGAAATGGGCGTTGAAGTGCTCCACGACCACCCGATCCACGCCATTGCTACGCAGAGCGTCGAGCTTGTCGCGCAGCAGGGCGATGCGGGTAGGGGCGTGCTCCGGCGCGAAAAATTCGCGCGGATGCGGCTCGAATGTCATCACGCACAGCGGCAGGCCACGCGCATCGGCGGCCGCACGGGCGCGCGCGAGCAACGACTGGTGGCCGCGATGCACACCGTCGAAATTACCGATGGTGAGCGCGCAGGGCGCCCGGCTTTCGGCGTTGGGCAGGCCGCGGAAGACTTTCACGAGGACGGCGGACGAGCGTTTTAGGGAAAGCGAGCATTATAAGGCGAATGGCCCGCGTTGCCCCCTGCCTGGCCGAATTGCCGACTCGACGCCGATGGGGGTGTGGGCAAGCTGCCAAAAATGGCGAATTTATGGCGAATTGCACCGCCGGGCGATGGCGTGAGGCGGAGAAAGGCGGCATGATATGCGCCATTCGGAACATGAACCGCACGATTCCTGCAACGGTCAGCCCCCGTCCAACCCTGTTCGCGGGAAGCTTTTTGCAGTGGGCTGTCGTCGCCACGATACCGGGCACTCCACTCTTGAACGCGCTGCTTAACAAGCTACTGCCGCCCCCCGGACCGCAGCTGGACACCGAAACTCGGGCCAAGCTGCTGGTCACCGTCCATCGGGTCTCGCCCACGGCCATTGCGTCCTCGGTGCTGCTCCCCGGCCTGACCGCCTGGACGTTCTGGTACGAAGCCAACCAGGTGGCGCTGCTGCTCTGGTGCGCCATCATGCTGGTGCTGACCGTCGCCGGTAGCTGGTTTTACGTAGGCTTCAAACGCGACAGCGGCAAGATGAGCCGCTCGGCGCACACGCGCAAGTGGTGGAACAACATGCGCGCCATCGCCTTCCTGACAGGCCTGACCTGGGGAAGCTCCGCGCTGCTGCACCTCTACACCAGTTCGATGGTGTTCTCCGCCGTGCTCTACCTGCTGACGCTCGGCGTGCTGGCGGGGGGCGCCACGTCCCAATCGCCGATTCCGTCGAACCTTGTCTTCGCCGGGGTGCCGATCCTGGTGCCCAATATCCTGCTGGCCGATTTCGCCTTCCCCGGCCATGGCGGGTACGTGCAGATCCTGCTCGTGATCTACGCGCTGATGCTGGCGCGCCACTCGTTGAATCTGCAGCACACGCTGGTGCGCGCCATCCAGCTGGAATCGGAAAGCCGGCGGCTGGCCAAGCAGTTCCAGGAGGAAAAGGAGCGGGCGCTTCATGCGAGCGAGGAGAAATCGCGTTTCCTGGCTGCGGCAAGCCATGACTTGCGCCAACCCGTGCATGCGCTGGTGATGCTGGTGGAGGCGCTACGGGCCCGGAACCAGTCAACTGCGTTACACCCCTTGGTGGAGCAGGTGGCCGCCGGCACGCAAACCATCGACCTGCTGTTCCGCTCGCTGCTGGATCTGTCGAAGCTCGAAGGGCGCAAGGTGCTGCCCACGATGGAGCCGTGCGAACTCAACGCACTGGTGAACGACGTGATGAGCCAGTTTGCTGCCGATGCGCGCGAGAGCGGCCTGACGCTGACGCCGCGCGTGCCTGACGAACTCTATGCGATGGCCGAGCCGGTACTGCTGCGTCGGGCGCTCTTCAACCTTGTGCAGAACGCGCTGCGGTACACAAAGCGCGGCGGCATCCTGGTGACAGCACGGCAGCGCCGCAAGCACGTGCGCGTGGAGGTGTGGGATACCGGCGCGGGCATCACGCCCGAGCATCTGCCGGAAATCTTCTCGCCGTACTACCAGGTTCACAATCCGCAGCGCGATCCGTCGCAAGGGCTCGGCCTGGGCCTGGCGATCTTCAAGGAATGCGTGCGTCTGATGCGCGGAACCTACGGCGTGCGTTCGGTGCCCGGCAAGGGTTCGGTATTCTGGTTTGCATTGGCGCCCGTGCCGGACGAGACCGTGGCCAGCGTGCGCGCGATGCGCAAGAATGCGCAGGCCGAGGAGGCGCGGCAGGATCGGCTGCGCGGCACGGTACTGGTCGTCGATGACGACAGTCAGATCCGCAAGGCGTGGATTGCGCTGATGGAGGCGTGGGGAATTCGTGTCGCGTGTGCCGCGCACGGGCAGGAGGCCGACGCGTTGTTCGCCAAGGGGCTGAAGCCGGACATCATCTTCTGCGACCTGCGCCTGCCCGGCAACGAAAACGGACTGGATCTGCTGGAACGCTGGCAGACCACGCAACCGCAGGCGCGCAGCGCGCTGCTGACGGGCGACCTGAAATCCGCGGCGCTGTTGGCGGCCGAGGACGCGGGCTACTTCGTGCTGCCCAAGCCCGTGGACCCCGCCAACCTGCGCATGCTGCTGCGCCGCTGGCTGACTGCGGTCTGAGAAGCGCTGGACGAGGAGCCGGCGCTTACTGGCGCAGGCGGAACCGCTCCATTCGCGACATCACCTGCATGCGCGTGCGTACGCCAAGACGTTGCAGGATGGCGGATACGTGTTCCTTCACCGTGTTCTCGGTCAGGCCGAGCTTGCGCGCGATGACCTTGTTCGGCAGTCCTTCCAGCACCAGTGCCAGCACGGAGCCCTGACGCGGCGTCAGGCCCAGTTCGGCGGGCGTGACCGGAATGCCGTGGGCGGGTCCGAAGGCCTGCGAGCGTCCCGACAAGGCTTCATCGGTCGGAAAACTCGTATCGCCAGCCAGAACCTTTCGCACGGCGGCCGTGAAGGCGTTGGCATCGAGGTGTTTGCCAACGAAGCCGCAAGCGGACAGCGCGCGTGCACGGCCCACGATCTCGGGCGTGGCTTCGGCGGACATGAAGATGAAGCGCGCGCCGGGAATCACGGTCTTGAATGCCTGCATGGCGTCGAAGCCAGTGCCGTCATTCAGCCAGATATCCAGCAACACGATATCGGGACGGAGTCCCTGGTTCAGCGAGTGGAGAGCTTCCTTGGCGCTACCGGCAGCATGTACTGCAACGTCGGGCATCACCTCCGCGAGGAACGCGGTGGTGCCGGAAAGAGCCATAGGATGATCATCGACCACCAACAGAGTCGGTGCAGCGTTCGACATGCGTATTCCCGTCTAATTTCCCATTTCGCCCTTGTTGTCACCGTTTTCCTAGAAATCGGCGCGTGGACGTAAAGCCCACTCTAACAGAGCGGGGTGCGCGTCACAATCGGTCGCAACATGGTGTTTCTTGTTGCATACGTCCCCAAAAGCGTTGTCCCGTGCGCGTTTCGCGGTAATTAAGTGCCTAATGTGCATGCTTTACAAGCGTTTGCACCACAGCTTGGTAGAATCGCGGCGATGAAAAATATTGTCATATTGATTTCCGGGCGTGGCTCCAATATGGAAGCGATCGTCCGGGCCTGCGCAGCCGAGCGATGGCCGGCGCGCGTGGCTGCTGTATTGTCGAACCGGCCCGATGCGTCGGGGCTCGCGTTCGCTGCCGATCACGGTATCGCCACAGGCGTGGTGGACCATAAGCTGTTTGCCGACCGTGCTGCATTCGATGCCGCGATGCGCGACGCCATCGAGGCGTACCAGCCCGATATCGTTGTGCTGGCGGGGTTCATGCGCATTCTGACGACGGAGTTCGTCGAGCACTTTGCCGGCCGCATGCTCAACATCCATCCCTCGCTGTTGCCGAGTTTTCCGGGCATGCATACGCATCGCCAGGCGCTGGACGCGGGGGTCAAGTTGCATGGCGCGACCGTGCACTTCGTCACGCCGCAACTCGATCATGGCCCGATCGTGATACAAGCTGCACTCGATGTACTGCCAGGCGACACACCCGAGTCCCTGGCCGATCGTTTGCTCGATAGCGAACATGTCATCTACCCGCGCGCTGTGCGCTGGTTTGTCGAAGACCGCCTGCAATTGCAGAACGGCGTTGTTCAAGTTCAACCGGCCGAACCCCAATGGTTCATGGCCATCTCGCCCGAAGCGGCAGGAAAACAGCCATGAGTCGTAATCCCTCTTCCACCCCGGACAATCGCCAGCGCCCCCGCACCAACAAGGGCAAGGGCAGCCCGATTCGCATGGCGCGCCAGCCTGGCACCGATGGCCCGCGCAATCCGGGTGGCCTGCAGGCCTTCCACTTGCAGCACATCGAGCGACTGCTCGGCAAGGTGCTGCTTTTCGCGCGTCCTTCGGATGCCGTGGTCAGCTACTACTTCCGAGAAAATAACAAACTTGGCCATCGTGACCGCGGAATCATTGCGGAAGCGATTTTTGCAGTGTTGCGTAGACGCGTCGAATTTGGTCAATTTGCGGAAAGCGGCACAGGCTCCGCCACCCGCCGCCTTGGTCTGCTGGGACTGGCCTCGACGCTTGGCCGCGACGTGCTGACGCCGTTCCTGTATCCCGATGAAGCCGAGTGGCTGGATCGCCTGACGACGATCGAACGCTCGAGCCTGGCGCAGCGCGTGCGTGCCAACTTGCCGGAGTGGCTTTACGACGATCTGGTTGCGCATCATGGCGAGCCGTTCACGGCTGCCATCGGCGATGCCTGGCTGCGTCCGGCGCCGCTGGACCTGCGTGTGAACACGGCCAAGCTGTCCCGCGAGGAAGCGCTGGCCGAACTCGAAACCGCCGGGATTGCCGCGGAACCTGCACCAATGGCGCCGGCCGGTATCCGCCTCAAGGGCAAGCCCGCGCTGAACCAGCTGCCGCTGTTCATCAACGGTGGCGTGGAAGTGCAGGACGAAGGCAGCCAGTTGCTGTGCCATCTGGTGGCACCGAAGCGTGGCGAAATGGTGGTGGACTTCTGCGCAGGCGCGGGCGGAAAGACGCTGGCGCTGGGCATGCAAATGCGTTCGACCGGCCGGCTCTATGCCTTCGACGTTTCCGAAAAGCGACTGACCAACCTGAAGCCGCGTCTGGCACGTAGCGGCCTGTCCAATGTGCATCCCGTGCTGATCGATTCGGAACGCGACGCCAAGGTCAAGCGGCTGGCTGGCAAGATCGATCGCGTGCTGGTGGATGCACCTTGCAGCGGCCTCGGCACCCTGCGTCGCAACCCCGATCTGAAATGGCGCCAGTCGCCAGAGTCGATCATCGAGCTGACCGCCAAGCAGGCAGCCATCCTCGAAGCAGCCGCCAAGCTCGTAAAGGGTGGCGGACGGGTCGTGTACGCCACTTGCAGCGTGCTTGAAGCGGAAAACGAAGCCATCGTCCGCGATTTCCTCGCCAAGAACGAGAATTTCCGACTGGTGCCGGCCGCCGAAATCTTTGCCGAACAGAAGATCGAGGTGCCCAACTTGCCGGCAGAAAGCGGCATGTTGGCGCTTTATCCGCACGTTCATCAGACCGACGGCTTCTTCGCTGCCGTGCTGGAACGCACGCGTTGATATCCCGTTGAACGCTGATCCGTGCCGATGAACCCTACCACGCTGGCCGAGCTGACGAACTCGCATTCCGTTCTGGGCAAGTTGCTCGACGATCTGATCCACGATGCCGGAGGGCCGGGCTTCTTCTGGCAGATCGGCGTGCTGGTCGGCAGCCTTGCCGTGGCATGGCTGCTGGCGCGATTCGTCGTGCGGCGTCTGGAATCGCGCCACGAAGACGCGAGCTTCGCCCTGCGGCTGGCCGCTGTCAGTCTCGAAAAGGCGATGTTCCCGCTGTTCGGCTGGCTGCTGGTGCTGGTGGCGCGTTTTGCGCTGGCGCCGTTCGTTTCGGTCAGCGTGCTGCGCCTCGCCCTGGTACCGCTGTTTGGCATCACATCGCTCTATATCGCCTTCTACGTCCTGCGCCGCGTGATATCCGCCAACGGCCAGTTGCACGGCATGCTTGTGCTGGTCGAGAAAGTGCTGACGACGCTGGTGTGGGTGGGCATGGCGCTGTACGTCACCGGCGTGCTGCCCGACGTGATCCGCTGGATGGAGGAGATGCGCTTCCCGGTGGGCGGTAAGCACCCGATCAGCGTGGCCGACGCACTGATGGGCGTGGTCTGGATTCTGCTGACCGTACTGGTGGCGATGTGGTTCGGCTCGTGGCTGGAGGAGCGTCTGATGCGCGCTCGCAGCCTCGATGCCAATCTCAAGGTGGTGCTGACGCGCGTGGCCAAGGCGCTGCTGCTGCTGGTTTCGCTGCTGCTCAGCCTGTCGCTGGTGGGAATCGACCTGACGGTGCTGTCTGTGTTCGGTGGCGCACTGGGTGTCGGTCTTGGCCTGGGTTTGCAGAAGATCGCCAGCAATTACATCTCGGGATTCATTATCCTGCTGGACCGCTCGGTGACGCTGGGTGACCAGATCACCGTAGACAAGTACACAGGCATCGTCTCGCAGATCCGCACGCGCTATACCGTAGTGCGCAACGGCGATGGCGAGACGCTGGTGCCAAACGAGCAACTCGTCGCCCAGGCGGTGCAGAACCATTCGTTCTCGGGCACCAATGTCCGCGTGGCGGTGCGCGTGCAGGCCGACTATGCGACCGACCCGGAGACTGTGATCGGCCTGCTCGAGACTTGCGCGGCCGATATCCCGCGCGTTCTGGCGGAACCGAAGCCGGCGGCGTTCCTCGTCATGTTTGGCGATAGCGGTATCGAGTACGAATTCGCGGTCTACATCGCTGATCCTCAGAACGGCAAGCTGGGCGTCCAATCCGCAATGAATCGTGCAATTTGGCGGACCTTCCAGGCAAATGGCGTGTCTATTCCCTATCCGCAACGTGAGTTGCGTGTGCTTAACGACACTTCTTTGCCCACGGCGGCAGTCATTGCATCCAGCTAGGTAGCCTCTGGGCCACCTTCGGGAACATTTGGCAGATTGGGTTATCGAAGTCGGGGAAATAGCGGATGTCCCCTCCGCGCCAATCCGGTAGAATGCCGGGTTGTCGTGGGTATACGAACTTCGATATCCGCCACCCCCACACCAGACAACCGCCAGATTGCAGCGGTTCGTGCCTCGGCCTGGCGCCCCTCAAGGTTCCGCCCGCGCCAGAAAGCTATCGCAATCGATGATTTTGCAGTCTTTTTTCTGCGCGACAGGTGCGCCGCACAGTGGTGCCGCGCTGCAAACACTCGTTTTACGACGGAGAACATAGTTTGTTCGACACAATTCTTGACTGGGCCGCCAACGGCCTCGCCAACTGGTCCTGGTGGGAGATCGTGATCTACACGCTCGTGATGACCCACATCACGATCGCAGGCGTGACCATTTTCCTGCACCGCTGCATGGCGCACCGGTCGCTGGATCTGCACCCGATTGCCCAGCATTTCTTCCGATTCTGGCTGTGGATGACCACGGGCATGGTGACGAAGGAATGGACCGCCATTCACCGTAAGCACCACGCCAAGTGCGAGACCGAGGACGATCCGCACAGCCCGCAGACGCGCGGTATCCGCAAGGTGCTGCTGGAAGGCGCCGAGCTGTATCGCGCCGAGTCCAAGAACAAGGAAACGATCGCCAAGTTCGGTCATGGCACGCCCAATGACTGGGTCGAGCGCAACGTGTACTCGCGCTTTGGCTGGCAGGGCGTTGGCCTGATGCTGATCATCGACCTCGCGCTGTTCGGCGTGATCGGCATGACCGTGTGGGCCGTGCAGATGCTCTGGATCCCGATCCATGCCGCCGGCATCATCAACGGCCTGGGTCACTGGTGGGGCTATCGCAACTACGATTGCGAGGATGCTTCGACCAACGTGTCGCCGTGGGGCTTCATCATCGGTGGCGAGGAACTGCACAACAACCACCACACGTACCCGACGTCGGCCAAGTTCTCGATCAAGTGGTACGAAATCGATGTGGGCTGGTGGTACATCCGCGCGATGCAGTCGGTTGGCCTGGCCAAGGTCAAGAAGACTCCGCCGAAGGCTCGCCTCGTGGAAGCGCGCGAAGTGGACCACAACACGCTGGAAGCCATCATCGCCAACCGCTACGACGTGATGGCGCGCTATGCCAAGGCGCTGAAGGCCGCGTACCGCGACGAACTGCGCAAGCACAAGGAAGGCGGCTCGCCGGAATACACGCACTACAAGCCGGCGCGCAAGTGGTTCCATCGTGAAGAGATGAAGCTGGGTGTGCCGCAGCGTCAGCAGTTGGCCACCATCACCGAGCAGAACAAGATGCTGCACACGTTCGTGGAAATGCGTCGCGAACTGGCCGTGATCTGGGGCCGCTCGAACATGACGCGCGAGCAGTTGCTGGCGCAGTTGCAGGCCTGGTGCCATCGCGCCGAAGCCAGTGGCATCCAGGCGCTGCAGGAGTTTTCGCTGCGCCTGCGCCGATACGCCTGATACAATCGGCAGCACGCCCGTCATGGCTAGAAAGCCCCGCCCTCGGCGGGGCTTTTTCTTTTTGCTGCACGCCCCATGTTGCTGGCAATAGACCGCGTGATGCAAAGCGCGGCGGCAACTGGGTGCCCCGAGGAGTATGTGAAGAGATGACCCCCCAAACGATCAAGACCGTCGAGTTCGAGAAGCCGAACCTGACGGATGCCGAAAGCGCTGCCAGCGGCAGTTGTGTGGCCCATGCCTGGGCCAAAGTGCCTCCCGCGATCACCCCGGACGAACGTGCCGCGCTGAAGGACCGCATTCGCAGACTGCTCAAGGAGCGCAACGCGGTGCTGGTTGCGCATTATTACGTCGATGCCGACTTGCAGGATCTGGCAGAAGAGACGGGCGGCTGTGTGTCGGACTCGCTGGAGATGGCTCGCTTCGGCCGCGATCACGCCGCGCAGACGCTGGTGGTGGCCGGGGTCCGCTTCATGGGCGAGACCGCCAAGATCCTGAGTCCCGAGAAGACCATCCTGATGCCTGACCTTGATGCGACATGCTCGCTCGATCTCGGCTGTCCGGCGGATGAGTTCACCGCGTTTTGTGACGCTCACCCCGATCGCACCGTGGTGGTCTACGCGAACACCAGTGCCGCGGTGAAAGCTCGCGCGGACTGGATGGTGACGTCGAGCATCGGCCTGAAGATCGTCGAGCACCTGCATGCGCAGGGCAAGAAGATCCTCTGGGCGCCGGACAAGCATCTGGGCAGCTACATCCAGAAGGAAACCGGCGCCGACATGCTGCTGTGGCAGGGCTCGTGCCTGGTGCATGACGAGTTCAAGGGCATCGAACTGGACCTGCTGCGCCGCGAGCATCCGAAGGCGAAGATCCTCGTGCATCCGGAGTCGCCGGCCAACGTGGTGGAACAGGCCGATGTCATCGGCTCGACGAGCCAGTTGATCGCCGCCGCGCAGAATCTCGATGCCAATGAGTTCATCGTGGCCACCGACAACGGCATCCTGCACAAGATGCGGATGGCCGCGCCAGGCAAGGTCTTCATCGAAGCCCCGACAGCGGGCAACAGCGCAACGTGCAAGAGCTGCGCGCACTGCCCGTGGATGGCGATGAATGCCCTCACGAATCTGGCGGAAGTGCTGGAGACGGGGCGCAACGAGATCCACGTCGATCCAGTCATCGGCCGCAAGGCGGTGGTCTGCATCGACCGCATGCTCGATTTCGCCGCCGCGCAGAAGGCCAATGTACGTCCCGCTGCCGACCTCGCCACGGAAGGCGCGCTGTTCCAGGGAGTGGGTCCGGCATGAGCGTGAATCCGATTTTCGATAGTTACGGTCCCGCGCTGGCGTTGGCGCTCGACGCCAATGTGAAAGCGGCCATCGCCGAGGATGTGGGTTCCGGTGACTTGACCGGTCTGCTGGTGCCGGCCGACAAGCTGGTGCAGGCGCGCGTGATCGTGCGTGAATCGGCAGTGCTATGCGGACGGCCATGGTTCGAGGCCAGCATGATGGCCGTGGACGAACGGCTGCGCGTGACGTGGCACAAGGAAGAGGGCGCGCGGATGTCGCCCGACGAACTGGTGTGCGAAATCGCGGGTCCGGCGCGCGCGCTGCTGACCGCCGAACGTCCGTCGCTGAACTTCCTGCAACTGCTCTCCGGTGTCGCCACGGCCACGCGTCGTTATGCAGATCTGATTGCCGGCACGCGCGCACGCGTGCTCGATACCCGCAAGACCCTGCCGGGCCTGCGGCTCGCACAAAAATATGCGGTGAAGGTGGGCGGCGGCGAGAACCAGCGGCTGGCGCTCTATGACGGCATCCTGATCAAGGAAAACCACATTGCCGCTGCAGGCAGCATCACGGCGGCGGTGCAGGCGGCGCTAGCACTGGGCGCCGATGCCTCGATCCAGGTTGAGGTCGAGTCGATTGCCGAATTGCAGGAAGCGCTGGAGGCTGGTGCGAGATCCATCCTGATCGACAACTTCACCGTGGACATGATGCGCGAAGCTGTCGCGGTCAATCGCGAACGTGCATTGCTGGAAGTGTCGGGTGGCGTGAACTACGAATCGATCCGCCAGTTCGCCGAAACCGGCGTGGACCGTATCTCGGTGGGCGCGCTGACGAAGGATGTCAGGGCGACGGACTACTCGTTGCGGGTGGTGGGGTAGGTAGTTTCTTCCCCTCCGTAGTTTTGGCTCCCCTCTCCCGCCGTGCGGGAGAGGGGAGAAAACAATTGGTGGGGCGAAAGGTTAACGCCGGCTCGCCCGTCCCGCTCGCCCACTCAACGGCTGCAACACCGAAGGCAGCGCCTTCGGCAAGGTGTCCGGATAGTCGCGGCTGAAATGCAATCCGCGGCTTTCATGGCGTGAATACGCGCTTTCCACGATCATCGACGCCACTTCCACAAGATTGCGTAGCTCCAGCAGGTCGCGCGTCACGCGGAAGTTCGCGTAGTACTCGGCAATTTCCTCACGCAACAACCCGATGCGATGTTGCGCACGTTCCAGCCGCTTGTCCGTGCGCACGATGCCGACGTAGTTCCACATCATCCGGCGCAGCTCATCCCAGTTGTGCGACACCACTACTTCCTCATCCGCATCGGACACGCGGCTCTCGTCCCAGGCGGGCAAGGCGATGTCCGGCGCGCCTGCCTTGCCATGCGCAGCGATGTCGGCGGCCGCAGCCTGGCCGATTACCATGCATTCCAGCAGGGAGTTCGATGCGAGCCGGTTGGCCCCGTGCAGGCCGGTGCAACCGGTTTCGCCCACGGCATACAGGTTGCCGATGTCGGTGCGGCCCGCCGTGTCGGTCACCACGCCGCCGCAGGTGTAGTGTGCAGCCGGTACGACGGGAATGGGCTGTTTCGTGATGTCGATGCCCAGTTCAAGGCAGCGCGCGTGAATCGTCGGGAAGTGTTCCTTCAGGAACGATTCGGGCTGATGTGTGATGTCGAGGTAGACGCAATCGAGGCCGCGCTTTTTCATCTCGAAGTCGATGGCGCGCGCCACCACGTCGCGCGGCGCCAACTCTGCGCGGTCGTCGTGGGCAGGCATGAACCGCGTACCGTCAGGCAGCTTGAGCAGGCCGCCTTCGCCGCGCACCGCCTCCGAAATCAGGAAAGACTTTGCGTACGGATGGTAGAGGCAAGTCGGGTGGAACTGGATGAACTCCATGTTCGCCACGCGGCAGCCCGCGCGCCACGCCATGGCGATGCCATCACCGGTAGCGGTATCGGGGTTGGTCGTATAGAGATAGACCTTGCCGGCGCCGCCAGCAGCCAGCACGGTTTGCGTGGCGGTGATCGTGTGGACTTCGTCGGTCGCCGCGTCGAGTACGTAAAGACCGTAGCAGCGGTTGCCGGGCAGGCCCAGTTTTGCCGACGTGATGAGATCGATCGCGAACTGGTCTTCGAGGATCGTGATGTTCGGATGCTTGCGCGCCTGCTTGGTGAGCGTGGAGACCACGGCGTGACCGGTGGCATCGGCGGCGTGGATGATGCGTCGATGGCTGTGGCCGCCTTCGCGCGTCAGGTGGAAACCAAGTTCGGCCTGGGCGTCGCGCGTGAACGGCACGCCTCGGTCGATCAGCCACTGGATCGCATCGCGGCCATGTTCGACGATATAGCGCGTGGCCTCCTCATCGCAGAGTCCTGCGCCAGCGACCAGCGTGTCCTGCGTATGCTCGGCGTGACTGTCGCCGGAGTCCAGTACTGCAGCGATTCCACCCTGCGCCCAGTCGCTCGCCCCGGCTGTCATGCTGCGCTTGCTCAGGATAACTACCTTGTGGGTATCGGCAAGTTGCAGCGCGACGGTAAGGCCGGCCAGACCGCTGCCGACAATCGCGACATCGAAGTTCATGGTGCGGGGGATCGCCTGGGGCGAATGGGCGTGTGGGGACCGGGAAGTCTACACCCGACTGCCACAATCCTGACATCTTTCCCTTGTACGACAAGGGTTGCAGGGTGCGGCAGGCTCGGAAAGCGCGTCCCCACAATGCAAAAAGCCTCGCGGATGCGAGGCTTTCGGCTGGATACCACGGATCAATTACTTGATCTTGGTTTCCTTGTAAGGCACGTGCTTACGGGCGACGGGATCGAACTTCGAGATCTCCATCTTTTCCGGCATGGTGCGCTTGTTCTTGGTGGTCGTGTAGAAATGACCGGTACCTGCGGTCGATTCCAGCTTGATCTTGTCGCGTCCGCCTTTGCTGGCCATGGTGTACTCCTAATTAGACTTCGCCACGTGCGCGCAGATCTGCGAGCACGGAGTCGATGCCTTTCTTGTCGATCAGGCGCAGACCGGCGTTCGAGACGCGCAGGCTCACCCAGCGGTTTTCCGATTCAACGAAGAAGCGGCGGTTCTGCAGATTGGGCAGAAAACGGCGCTTGGTCTTGTTGTTTGCGTGGGAAACGTTGTTGCCGACCATCGGCGCTTTCCCGGTCACTTGACAGACGCGTGCCATGAAGCACTCCTAAATCTTATTCGTGGACAATGTTCGCAACAGATCAACAAAAGGCGCGCGGGCCCGGACTGCAGCGGATTGGTAATTCAGCAAGACGAACATTATAGACCGGAAACAAGCGGCGAATCAATGCCTTCCGATGGGTTCGGAAGAAGACTGTTGCGCTGTGCCGCCAGCATCACGTTGCAAGTGGTGCGTCGGAAAGCCGGTCTGGTTCTGGACATCGCACTGACTGATGCGTACTGCGATGCGGGCCACACTGTAATAGGGGAACCGGGCAATGTCCAGCGCCAGAGCGCCGGAGTCGCATACAATGGCGGCTGTTGACTGGTTGACTCACATGACTCTGCAAACTGCTGCACCGGCCGCGGCCCCCAGCGGCACCGCCGCACGCAAGACCGTACAGGTCGATTCCTTCCTGACGCTTCACTACAGCATCTCCCTCGAGAACGGTACCGAAGTTGTCAGTACCTTCGAGGAAAAGCCCGCCACGCTGTTGCTGGGCCAGGGGCAGTTTGCCCCGACGCTCGAACAGGCATTGCTCGGCATGCCCGAGGGCGAGCGCATGACGTACCGCCTGGCGCCGGAACTGGCGTTCGGCCCGCGCAATCCCGAACTGCTGCAGTGGGTCTCGCTGGCCACGCTGCGCGAGAACAGCTCGTTCGAAGAGGAATACAGTCCCGGCGATCTCGTCGAATTCAATGCACCCGGCGGCGGCAAGTACGCTGGCGTGCTCAAGGAATACGGCGACACTGCGGCACTCTTCGACTTCAATCACCCGCTGGCCGGACAGACGATTCTGTTCGACGTCCAGCTGATCGGAATACTCTGATGTCTGCCGTGGCAATGGAACGCAGCATGACCGATACCACCACCTCCGCCGATGCGGAGATCCTCATGGCGCAACCGCGCGGCTTCTGTGCTGGCGTGGACCGCGCCATCGAGATTGTCGAGCGCGCGCTGGCGCTGTTCGGCGCGCCGATCTACGTGCGTCACGAGATCGTGCACAACGCCTACGTGGTGGCCGACCTGCGCAAGAAGGGCGCAATCTTCATCGACGAACTGGAGGAAGTCCCCTCCGGTTCGACGGTCATCTTCAGTGCGCATGGCGTGTCCAAGGAAGTGCGCGCCGACGCGGCGCGTCGCGGCCTGACGATATTCGATGCCACCTGCCCGCTGGTGACCAAGGTCCACGTCGAGGTGGGCAAGATGCGCGCGGAAGGTTGCGAGATCATCATGATCGGCCACAAGGGGCACCCCGAAGTGGAAGGCACGATGGGGCAGTCCGAGGCGGGCATGCTGCTGGTGGAGTCCGTCGAGGACGTGCAGGCGCTGACGGTGGCAGACCCGACGCAACTGGCCTATGTCACGCAGACCACGCTGTCGGTAGATGAGACCGCGGAGATCGTGCTGGCGCTCAAGGCGCGGTTTCCGCAGATTCGCGAGCCCAAGAAGCAGGACATCTGCTATGCCACGCAGAACCGCCAGGATGCCGTGAAGTTCATGGTGCCCCAGGTGGAAGTCGTGATCGTGGTGGGCAGCCCGAACAGCTCGAACTCCAATCGCCTGCGTGAACTGGCAGACCGCCTGGGTGTGCCGGCCTACATGGTCGACGATCCTGACCAGCTCAAGCCGGAGTGGGTCGCGGGCAAGCGCCGTATCGGCCTGACCGCCGGTGCATCGGCGCCCGAGGTGCTGGCGCAAGCCATCGTCGAGCGCCTGCGCACGTTTGGCGTGAAGTCCGTGCGTGCCCTGGAAGGCGTCGAGGAGAACATGTCGTTCCCGCTGCCGCGTGGATTGGCGAACCTGACGCCGGGCGCCTGACCACGCCAGGGCGCTCCGTGCGCCCATCTGCTTACGAACGCCGCTGCGCCTCCGCCAGCGGCGTTTTTGTTTTTGCGCTGTGCCGTGTGACGACTGTTTGATGCGGGCGCGTGCCCGTCGCCCATGCCGCGCACCGACGCGGTGCGCGCCGCTATTGCGCTATACAACAGACATTCAAAGCCGCTTTCGCACGCGGTTATTTGTCCAAATCCCCGCAAACCCGCATTCCACCGTCGGAATTCTCCGATTAATAGCGGAATAACCCCATGCTTGACCAAACAATATCAGGGTAATCCCGATGACTGGGGTTTTCCCTATTATGGTGCGCCGTTGCATTCTGCACATTAGAGATGTTGCTCGATATATGAAATGAAATGCCTAATTAATTAAGCGGGCATTATGGGTGGCGCTGGAGAAGCTTCATCCGTGCCGAATGCGCCTCTGCAGGCGCTGTAGGCACGATTCTTGAAAGGGAAGGAGACGGGTCCGCCAAGTTGGCTTTGATTGCCCCAATCTGTGCATTGGGGAAATTCCCTAGCTCATTTGGTGGGTAAAAGGTTCAGGTTGTTGCGTCGCGTATTGCATCCTCAAAGAAAGGGGATACAATGCGCGCGTTTCAAATTGAAACTAATCAAAGGCGGTCCAGGGATTACGTCCGGGAGGCGTAACTAAAACCCTGTTTTTGTGAATCCTAGGAGATCACTCATGCAATTCACGTTTGCCAAGATTCTGCCGATCGCGGCCGCTGTGGCGCTGGTCGCTGCATGTGGCAAGAAAGAAGAAAAGCCGGTTGACACGGCAGCCTCCGCACCGGCCGCTGCGGCCCCCGCAGCAGGTGGTGGCGATGTCGTCGTCAAGATCGGCCACGCCGCTCCGCTGACTGGCGGCATTGCCCACCTTGGCAAGGACAACGAAAACGGCGCGCGCCTGGCCGTCGAGGAAGTGAACAAGGCCGGCCTGGAAGTCGGCGGCAAGAAGATCAAGCTGGAACTGGTGGGCGAAGATGACGCCGCCGATCCGAAGACCGGTACCGCCGTGGCCCAGAAGCTCGTGGACGCCAAGGTCGTGGCCGTTGTGGGCCACCTGAACTCGGGCGTGTCGATTCCGGCCTCGAAGATCTACAGCGATGCAGGCATCGTCCAGATCTCGCCGTCGTCGACCAACCCCGACTACACGAAGCAGGGCTTCAAGACCACGTACCGCGTGGTGGCCACCGATGCCCAGCAGGGTCCGGCACTGGCCAACTACGCCGCCAAGAGCCTGAACGCCAAGAGCGTGGCCATCGTCGACGATGCCACCGCCTACGGCAAGGGCCTGGCCGACGAGTTCGAGAAGACCGCCAAGGCTGCAGGCGTGAATGTGGTGGCACGTGAAGCCACCAACGACAAGGCCACGGACTTCAAGGCCATTCTGACCAAGATCAAGGGCAAGAAGCCGGACGTGATCATGTACGGCGGCATGGATGCCACCGGTGGTCCGTTCACCAAGCAGGCCAAGGAACTGGGCATCACCTCGAAGATCGTGGGTGGCGACGGCGTTTGCACGGACAAGGTGGCCGAACTGGCTGGCGATGCCGTGACGAACCTGATCTGCTCGGAAGCAGGCCTGGCCCTGTCGAAGATGGAAAACGGCGCCGACTTCCAGAAGCGCTACCAGGCTCGTTTCAACGCACCGGTGCAGATCTACGCACCGTTCACCTACGACGCCGTGATGGTGATCGTGGACGCGATGAAGCGTGCCAACTCGGCTGAACCGGCTGCCATCCTGGCCGAAATGCCCAAGACGAACTACAAGGGCGTGATCGGCAACATCGCCTTTGACGAAAAGGGCGACATGAAGGAAGGCACCATCACGCTGTACGAGTACAAGGACAAGAAGAAGTCCGTCCTCGACGTCGTGAAGATGTAATCCGGGCTTACCGGCCCACCTGAACGGCACCGTGATGACATTGCGGTGCCGTTCTTTTTAGTCTCGCCAACGTGTTAGCGGCATCCTTACCATGGATGGAACAGGGCGGGCAGCACACCAGCAACTGAGTACAACCTACCCTTACCATCCACATTACCGTCCCATCCACGGCATCCACACCATGCCGGCCGGAGCGGGGCCGAAGCAGGAGTTTTCATGGATATCTTTATCCAGCAGATCGTGAACGGTCTGGTGCTCGGCAGCATCTACGCGCTGATCGCACTGGGCTACACCATGGTCTACGGCATTCTGGGCATCATCAACTTCGCTCACGGCGATGTGCTGATGATTGGCGCGCTGACCGCATTGTCGGCAATTCTTGGGCTGCAGAAATTTGCACCCGGCCTGCCCGAATGGCTGACGCTGGTGATCGCCACGCTGATCGCCATGCCTGTCTGTGCAGTCCTCTCGTACACCATTGAACGCGTAGCCTACCGGCCATTGCGCAATGCGCCGCGCCTGGCTCCGCTGATCACCGCGATCGGCGTCTCGATCATCCTCCAGACCGTGGGGATGCTGATCTGGTCGCGCAACCCGCTCACGTTCCCGCAACTGCTGCCCTCGGAACCGATCGACATCGGCTCTACCGGCGCCACCATCACCGGCAAGGAAATGGTCATCATCGGCCTGGCCGTGATGGTCATGTCCGGCCTGCTGGCCCTGGTGAACCGCACCAAGCTCGGCCGCGCCATGCGCGCCACCGCCGAGAACCAGAAGGTGGCGGGCCTGATGGGCGTGAACCCCAACTTCGTGATTTCGGCCACGTTCATGATCGGTGCCGCGCTGGCAGCGCTGGCAGGCGTGATGATGGCGACGAACTACGGTAATGCGCACTTCTACATGGGTTTCATCCCCGGCCTGAAGGCGTTCACCGCCGCAGTGCTGGGCGGCATCGGCAACCTGGCAGGCGCCATGGTGGGCGGCATGCTGCTGGGGCTGATCGAGGCACTGGGTGCCGGCTACATCGGTGATCTGACGAATGGTGTGTTCGGCTCGAACTACCAGGACGTCTTTGCGTTCATCGTGCTGATCATCGTGCTCGTCTTCCGTCCGTCCGGCATCATGGGCGAACGCGTGGCCGACCGCGCCTGAGGGGGGAGACCGAATCATGAACGCTCCAATCCAATCCGCAGCCGTGGCCGCGCCGTCGCGCGTCCCGGCCAAGACCCTGGCAGCCCTGCTGGGATTTCTCGTCATCGCGCTGTGCGCACCGTTCTTCGTCCAGACGTTCGGCGGCAACTACTGGGTGCGCGTGCTGGACTTCGCGCTGCTCTACATCATGCTGGCGCTAGGCCTGAATATCGTGGTGGGCTTTGCCGGCCTGCTCGACCTGGGCTACATCGCGTTCTACGCGGTAGGCGCCTACTGCATGGCGCTGCTCGGCTCGCCGCACCTGGCCAACCAGTTCGAGTGGATCCAGCAGCTGTTTCCGAACGGCATCCACCTGACGATGTGGCTGGTGTTGCCAATAGCGATTCTCGTGGCGGCCACGTTCGGCGTGCTGCTGGGGGCGCCTACGCTGAAGTTGCGGGGCGACTACCTGGCCATCGTGACGCTGGGCTTCGGTGAAATCATCCGTATTTTCATGAACAACCTGGACCGTCCGGTGAACATCACCAACGGGCCCAAGGGCATCACGGCGGTGGACCCGGTCCACATCTTCGGATTCGACTTCTCGAAATCGCACGAGATCTTCGGGATGAAGTTCACGCCGGTGTTCATGTATTACTACCTGCTGGTGTTCCTGGTCATCGTGATCGTGTTCGTCTGCCTGCGCCTGCAGAACTCGCGGATCGGACGCGCCTGGGTGGCCATCCGTGAAGACGAGATCGCGGCCAAGGCCATGGGCATCAACACCCGCAACATGAAGCTGCTGGCGTTTGCCATGGGCGCATCGTTCGGCGGTGCCTCGGGTGCCGTGTTCGGCGCGTTCCAGGGCTTCGTGTCGCCGGAATCGTTCACGCTGTGGGAATCGATCTACATCCTGGCCATCGTGGTGCTGGGCGGCATGGGCCATATCCCGGGCGTGATCCTGGGCGGCATCCTGCTGGTGGGCTTCCAGGAACTGCTGCGCGTGGTGGCGGAGCCGATGCAGACGGGCCTGTTCGGCCATGTGATCGTCGATGCGGAAGTGCTGCGTCAGCTGCTGTTCGGTCTGGCCCTGGTGGGTGTGATGCTGTATCGCCCGGCGGGCCTGTGGCCGTCGCCGCGCAAGGAAGATCGTCCGGTGGTGCGCCGGGCGGGCAGCGTGGGCCGTTTCTGAACAGGGGGATAACATGAGCAATTCCGATTTCCTCCTGTCCGTTCAGGGGGTCAACAAGCGTTTCGGCGGCCTGCAGGCGTTGTCCGATGTGGGCCTGCAGATCAAGCCCGGTGAAATCTATGGCCTGATCGGCCCGAACGGTGCGGGCAAGACCACGTTCTTCAATGTGATCACGGGCCTGTACACGCCGGATTCCGGCGAGTTCGTGCTGGGCGGCAAGCCGTACCAGCCCACGGCCGTGCATGAAGTGGCGCGGACCGGCATCGCACGTACGTTCCAGAACATCCGCCTGTTCGGCGAGATGACCGCGCTGGAAAACGTCATGGTGGGCCGCCACGTGCGGACCAAGGCCGGCATCTTCGGCGCCGTCTTCCGTCCGCCTTCGGTGCGTCGTGAAGAAGAAGGCATCGAGGACATGGCGCACGACCTGCTGGACTACGTGGGCATTGGCAAGTACGCCAACTTCACGTCGCGCAACCTGTCGTACGGCCACCAGCGCCGTCTGGAGATCGCCCGCGCGCTGGCTACCGAGCCGAAGCTTCTGGCGCTGGACGAACCGGCAGCCGGCATGAACGCCACCGAGAAGGTGGAGTTGCGCGGCCTGCTGGAGAAGATCAAGAACGATGGCAAGACCATCCTGCTGATCGAGCACGACGTGAAGCTGGTGATGGGTCTGTGCAACCGCCTGACCGTGCTCGATTACGGCAAGGTCATTGCGCAGGGCCTGCCGCACGAAGTCCAGAACAATCCTGCCGTGATCGAGGCTTACCTCGGCGCGTCGGCGCACTAAGGCCAGAAAGGCAGGAGCAAAGCAAATGACACAGACGATCCTGAAGATTTCCGGCCTGAAGGTGGCCTACGGCGGCATCCAGGCCGTCAAGGGCGTGGACCTGGAGATCCACGACGGCGAGCTCGTCACGCTGATCGGTGCCAATGGTGCCGGCAAGACCACGACCATGAAGGCCATCACCGGTCTGCAGGGCTGGGCGGGCGGCGACGTGGAGTACATGGGCAAATCCATCAAGGGCGTACCCAGCTACAAGCTGCTCAAGCAGGGGCTGGCGATGGTGCCGGAAGGCCGCGGCGTGTTCGCGCGCATGACCATCACCGAGAACCTGCAGATGGGCGCGTACACGCGCGACGACGAGGCCGGCATCAAGGCTGACATCGACCGCATGTTCGAGACCTTCCCGCGACTCAAGGAGCGTGCGAACCAGCTGGCCGGCACGATGTCCGGCGGCGAGCAGCAGATGCTGGCGATGGCGCGTGCGCTGATGAGCCAGCCGAAGCTGCTGCTGCTGGATGAACCGTCGATGGGTCTCTCGCCAATCATGGTCGAGAAGATCTTCGAGGTGGTGCGCACCGTCTCCGCACAGGGCGTGACCGTGCTGCTGGTGGAGCAGAACGCGCGCCTGGCGCTGCAGGCTGCGCATCGCGGCTACGTGATGGAGTCGGGCCTGGTGACGATGAGCGGTGACGCCAAGCAGATGCTGGATGACCCGAAGGTGAGGGCGGCGTATCTGGGGGAGTGAGCTCCCTGCCGCTGGGTTTCTCCCCTCTCCCGCCTGCGGGAGAGGGGAGCAAACAATCGGTCGACCTCTCGGCAATAAAAAAACCCGCTTCGCAGCGGGTTTTTTCTTTGTTACGCCAGCTTCTTCAGCAGCTCGCGCAGCATGCCGATCATCTGGTCGATCTCCTCGCGGGTCACGTTCAGGGCCGGCATGAAGCGCAGCAGGTTGGGGCGCGGGGCATTCAGCAGCAGGCCGGTCGGGTTCATCTCGCGCGCTTCTTCCACGATCTGCGGACCGATGTCCTTGCCCAGCACCAGTGCGCGCAGCAGACCTTCACCGCGCTCGCCGCCGAGGCCGAACTCGGCCGACAGCGCCAGCAGTTGCTCGCTCAGGTAGGCGGACTTGGCCTTCACGTCGTCGAGGAAGCCCGGCGCGGTCAGTTGCGAAATCACCGAGCTGCCCACGGCGGTCATCAGCGGGTTGCCGTTGTAGGTGCCGCCCTGATCGCCGGCTTCGAAGCTGGCCACATCGCTCTTGCACAGCAGGGCCGACAGCGGCACGCCGCCGCCGATGCCCTTGCCCAGCGTCATGATGTCCGGTTCCACGCCCGAGAGTTCGTAGGCGAACAGCGTGCCGCAGCGGCCGCAGCCGGTTTGCACTTCATCGACGATGAACAGCAGCTTGTGCTTGTCGGCCAGCGCGCGCAGGCCCTGCATGAACTCGCGCGTGGCGGGGATCACGCCGCCTTCGCCTTGCACCGGTTCCAGCATGATGCCGACGGTCTTGTCGGTGATCAGTGCCTCGACCGAAGCCAGGTTGTTCAGCTCGGCCTTGGGGAAGCCCGGCACCTGGGGTGCGAAGATCGTGTCCCAGCCAGCCTTGCCCGAAGCGCTCATGGTCGCCAGCGTGCGGCCATGGAAGCTGTGGTCCATCGTGATGATCTCGAACGCGCCGTTCTTGTGCTTGCGGCCCCACTTGCGCGCCAGCTTGATCGCGCCTTCATTGGCTTCGGCGCCGCTGTTGGCGAAGAAGACCTTGTCGAAGCAGCTGTTGTCGGTCAGTTGCTGGGCGAGCTTCAGCATCGGCTCGTTGTAGAACGCGGGGCTCGGGTTCAGCAGCTTGCGCGCCTGCTTTTCCAGCGCCTCGATCATGCCTTCGTTCGAATGGCCCAGCGAGTTGACGGCCCAGCCCTGCACGAAGTCCAGGTATCGCTTGCCGTTATGGTCCGTCAGCCACGAGCCCTTGCCTTCGGTGAAGACCAGCTCGGGACGGTTGGTGATGTACATCAGGGACTGGACGGGGAACTCAGCAAATGCCATGGCGGACTCCTGGGGTCGGCATGAAACGATGGACGGAGAAAAGCAAAAAGCCACGGGGGTTGCCCGTGGCTTGTCGACCTGAACAGACGCTATCTGCGGTCAGCCGCGCGGCACCCCGGTGGGGAGCAACGTACGTGCGCGGCGTCGGATGATGGCGGTGTTCATGGCGGCCAATATAAGGCGCATGCGCCCGGGTGTCAAAGCGAAATATGGCAGACCCGGGTGGCATTGTTGTGTCGGCGGAACGCGCGCGGCCCGGCTTAGGCCGCGCCGGCCGGGTGCAGATCGGCCTCGGACGTGAACGAATCGGCGAAGAACGCGTCCTCGTGAAGCTTGCACTGCGCGGAGAAATCCGTGCGTGCGGCGTTGACCATGACTGGCGCACCGCAGGCGTAGACCTCGTGGTTCGACAGATCCGGATGGTCGGCCATCACAGCCTGGTGCACGAAGCCCGTGCGACCGGACCAGTTGTCCTCGGCCGTGGCGTTCGAGATCACGGGCACGTACTGGAAGTTCGGCAGATCGCGGGCCCATTGCTCGCACAGCGCGTGCATGTACAGGTCCTGCGGACGGCGCCCGCCCCAGTACAGCGTCATCGGGCGCGTGATGCCGGTATAGGCGGCGTGCTCGACGATGGCCTTGATCGGCGCGAAGCCGGTGCCCGACGCCAGCAGGACGATGGGCTTGTCCGAATCCTCACGCAGGAAGAAGCTGCCCAGCGGACCTTCGAAGCGCAGGATGTCGCGCTCCTTCATGGCCGGCATGCCTTCCTTGGCGCCGAACACGTAGTCCGTGAACGTGCCGCCCGGCATGTGGCGGATGTGCAACTCGATCGGGCCTTCCTCATGCGGAGGCGTGGCGATGGAGTAGCTGCGGCGCTTGCCGTCGCGCAACAGGAATTCCACGTACTGGCCGGCCAGGAACTGCATGCGCTCGGTGGCGGGCAGTTGCAGCTTGATGGCGATGACGTCGTCGGCCAGGCGCTCCAGCGAGGCGACGCGGCACGGCACCTTCTTGATGGGAATGTCACCGGCGCCGTGGACTTCGCGGCACTCGATGGTGATGTCCGACGTGGCGTTGGCGCAGCAGAAGAGGGCGCGGCCCTCGGTCTTTTCCTGCGCCGTCAGTGCCGAGGCGGCGTGGTCGCCCTGGTGGATCGTGCCTTCGGTCACGCGGCCCTTGCAGGACCCGCATGCACCGTTCTTGCAGCCGTACGGCAGGCCGATACTATGGCGCAGCGCGGCGCCCAGGATGGTTTCGTCGGCAGCCACTTCGAACTTGTGGCCACTCGGCATGACGGTAACTTGATAAGCCATAATCGGGTCTATGAACCAAATTCTGTCGCCGCAAGCGGCGTTGTCTTCCCCGGGTGTGCGGCACGCGCGGCAGGGGCGCCGGCTGGGCCGTCCGCGCCTGCTGATCGTGGGCTGCGGTGACGTCGGCACGCGCGTCCTGCGCCTGCTGTCCACGCGGATGCGTGTGTTCGCCGTCACATCTCAGCCCTCGCGCCGGGACGCGCTGCGTCAGGCCGGTGCAGTGCCGCTGGTAGCCGATCTGGATCAGCCCGCCACGCTGTCACGCCTGGCGCATCTCGCGAGTCGCGTGATGAACCTGGCGCCGCCGCCCGGTCAGGGCGATGGCGATCCACGGTCGCGCGCGTTGCTGGGGACGTTGCGGCGCGCGGCCTGGCGCCGGGCGCGGACCATGCGTTATGGCACCAGTCCCGGCGAGGCCGCCATTCTACCCGAGCGGGGCTGGCACCGCGCGTTTGAGGCGTCCACGCGCCACCGCGCCAACGGGGCGTACATCTACGCCAGCACGACCGGCGTCTATGGCGACCGCGGCGGGGCCCGCGTCAAGGAATTCCACGCGGTCCGGCCGCAGACTGCCCGTGCGCGCCGACGCGTGGCGGCGGAGTCGGCGGTGCGGCGCTTTGGGCGCGATGCGGGCTGGCGCGCCAGCATCGTCCGGATTCCCGGCATCTACGCCGAAGACCGCTTGCCGGTGGCCCGCCTGAACAAGGGCACGCCGGCGTTGGCGCCCCAGGACGATGTCTACACCAGCCATATCCACGCCGACGATCTGGCCCGCACGATGATCGCATCGCTCTGGCGCGGACGTCCCCAGCGCGTGGTCCATGCCAGCGACGACACGGAACTGCGCATGGCCGACTACTTCGACCTCGTGGCCGACCGCAAGGGTTTGCCACGCCCGCCTCGCATCAGTCGCCAGCAGGCGCGCGAGACCATCGACGCCAACCTCCTGAGCTTCATGAGCGAATCGCGCCGGCTGGACAACGGTCGGCTGAAGCGGGAATTGCGGGTGAGGTTGAGGTATCCGACGGTGGCGGCGTTTTTTGATCGCTGAGGTCTGAATCTCCGGTGGTTTCTCCTCTCTCCCGCGTTGCGGGAGAGGGGCGGGGGAGAGGGCCAGCGGTGCAAATTGTGATGTGGTCGGCAAGCAGACCCTCCCGCCCTCTCCCCTAACCCCTCTCCCACTTCGCGGGAGAGGGGAATAACACAAGCGGGTTTGTGAGGCATGGCTCTTGCTCTTCTCTCCGTCTAGCCATCCTGTCTATACAACATTGGTGCATCCCTGCGCCCAATCGTCCATTTCCGGTGCACATCCTCAGGTAAACCCCGGGTTTGACTTGTATATACAGGCTGGTACATTGCCCGTCAGGTCCAGGGAGACGGGACCCCCACTACCCAGAACGACGCCCACAGGGAGCCGACAGCATGAAGCTGCACCGCCGCGCCGCATTGATCGTTACCTCCGCGCTATTTGCCACAGCCGCCCACGCCCAGAACACGCCGGTGACCATCGGCATGAGCGGATGGACGGGTTTTGCGCCGCTGACGCTGGCCGAGAAGGCCGGCATCTTCAAGAAGAACGGTGTCGATGTGGAGATCAAGATGATCCCGCAGAAGGACCGGCATCTGGCGCTGGCGTCGGGCGCGATCCAGTGCGCAGCCACTACGGTGGAGACGCATGTGGCGTGGAATGCCAATGGCGTGCCGATCACGCAGATCGTGCAGCTCGACAAGTCGTATGGTGCCGATGGCCTGGCCGTGCGCGGCGATGTCAAGGGGTTCGCGGATCTCAAGGGCAAGACCATCGGCGTGGATGCGCCGGGCACCGCGCCGTACTTCGGACTGGCCTGGATGCTCAAGAAGAACGGCATGACGCTCAAGGAT
This sequence comes from Cupriavidus sp. SW-Y-13, assembly GCF_009793345.1. Taxonomy (NCBI): domain Bacteria; kingdom Pseudomonadati; phylum Pseudomonadota; class Betaproteobacteria; order Burkholderiales; family Burkholderiaceae; genus Cupriavidus; species Cupriavidus sp. SW-Y-13. The sequence continues at coordinate 2,865,715 of NZ_WHLX01000001.1, read as the reverse complement.
GTGAAGCTGACCACGCTGTCGCCGCAGGCCGCCGCGCAGGCATTTGTGGCGGGTCAGAACGATGGCGCGATGACCTATGAGCCGTATCTGTCGACGGTTCGCGCCAACCCGGACAAGGGCAAGATCCTGGCCACCACGCTCGACTATCCGATGGTGACCGATACGCTGGGCTGCGCGCCGAAGTGGCTCAAGGACAATCCCAAGGCTGCGCAGGCACTGGTCGACAGCTATTTCGAAGCGCTGGAGATGATCCGCAAGGACCCGGTGAAATCCAACGAGATCATGGGTGCGGCCGTGAAGCAGACCGGCGAGCAGTTTGCGAAATCTTCCGCTTACCTGCGCTGGCAGGACAAGGACGCCAACAAGACCTTCTTCGCGGGAGAACTGGCCAGCTTCAGCAAGGAAGCGGCCGATGTGCTCAAGGACATCGGCGTGATCCGCCAGGTGCCCGACGTGACGGCGCTCTATGACGCCCGGTTCCTCAAGTAAGCGGGAGGCAGGCATGTCGCAATCGCCTACGCCGACGATGACCACGCGCGCCCCCGCGCCCATTGTCTCCACGTCCAACGACCGCGCACCGCGCGCGCGTCATCCGTGGCTGTCGCCGCTGGTGCCGGTGTCGTCGCGGGCGCGCTGGGTACTCGGCCTGTCGTTCTTCGTCCTGTTCTTTGCGATCTGGGCGATGGCGACGCTCGGCGGTTTTGTCTCGCGCACGTTCCTGGCCGATCCGCTGACGATGGCGCGCGAAGGCTGGGCGCTGTTCACCGAGTACGGTTTCATCGGCGATATCGGCATGACAGTGTGGCGCGTGCTCGGCGGCTTCGTGCTGGCTGCCGTGCTGGCCGTGCCGCTCGGCATCCTGATGGGTGCCTACAAGGCGGCCGAGGCATTCTTCGAGCCGTTCGTGTCGTTCTGCCGATACCTGCCGGCGTCCGCATTCATTCCGCTGCTGATCCTGTGGGCCGGCATCGGCGAGACGCAGAAGCTGCTGGTGATCTTTATCGGATCGTTCTTCCAGATCGTGCTGATGGTGGCCGTGACGGTGGGCGGCGCGCGCAAGGATCTGGTGGAGGCCGCTTACACGTTGGGCGCCACGCCGCGCGGCATCGTGCGGCGCGTGCTGATTCCGGGTGCGGCGCCGGACATCGCGGAAATCCTGCGACTCGTGCTGGGTTGGGCGTGGACCTACGTGATCGTGGCCGAGTTGATCGGTTCGTCGTCGGGCATCGGACACATGATCACGGATAGCCAGGCGCTGCTCAACACCGGACAGATCATCTTCGGCATCATCGTCATCGGCTGCATCGGCCTGATCTCCGACCTCGTCTTCAAGCTGGCCAACCAGCGCCTGTTTCCCTGGAGTGCCATCAAATGAGCGCGCTGTCGATCCAGCAGGTATCGCGGACCTTTGCCAACCCGAACGGTGGCAGCACGCAGGCGTTGCTGCCCGTCGATTTCGAGGTACGCGACAACGATTTCGTGACGATCCTCGGGCCATCGGGCTGCGGCAAGTCCACGCTGCTGCGCATTGTGGCGGGACTCGATACGCCAAGCGGCGGACGCGTATTGCTCGATGGGCAGGCGGTGGCCGGACCGGGCGCGGACCGCGGCATGGTATTCCAGTCGTACACGCTGTTTCCGTGGCTGACCATTGCGCAGAACGTGCGCTTTGGCCTGCGCGAGCGCGGCATGAGCGAGGCCGAGCAGAAAGAGCGCAGCGATTTCTTCATCGCGCGCGTGGGGCTGCGCGGTTTCGAGCAGCACTTCCCGAAGCAGTTGTCGGGTGGCATGCAGCAGCGCACGGCTATTGCGCGGGCGCTGGCCAACGATCCCAAGATCCTGCTGCTCGACGAGCCGTTCGGTGCGCTCGACAACCAGACGCGCGTGCTGATGCAGGAGTTGCTGCTTGGCATCTGGGAGTCGCATCGCAAGACGGTATTATTCGTGACGCACGATATCGACGAGGCCATTTTCATGGCGAACCGCGTGGCGGTGTTTTCCGCGCGGCCGGGTCGGATCAAGAGCGAGATCGCGGTGGATTTCCCCCATCCGCGCCATTACACGATCAAGACGTCGCCCGAATTTTCCGTGCTCAAGGCACGACTGACGGAAGAGATTCGCGCCGAGGCCATGGCTTCGGCGGAGCACTGAGCGACATCCTCAACGCATCATGAACGCATCCGCCAATCAGGCACCTTCCCCCGCATCGCCGAACGGTCCCGCTGCGCTGTACCAGCAGGTCAAGGCGTATATCGCGACCCAGATCCAGAGCGGCGCGTGGCTGCCCGGCGACCGTGTGCCGTCGGAGCAGGAGCTTGTGAACCGCTTCTCGGTATCGCGCATGACGGTCAACCGTGCGCTGCGCGAGTTGTCGGAGCAGGGCAGGGTGGTGCGCGTGGCTGGCGTTGGCACTTTCGTCGCGGAGCACAAGCCGCAGTCCACGCTGCTGTCGGTGGTGAATCTGCAGGACGAGATCCGCCTGCGCGGCCATGACTATGCGTGCGATGTGATTCTGGTGGAGCGTGTCTCGGCATCGATCGAAGTGGCCGCGGCGCTGGAGTTGCGTACGGGTGAGTCGGTGTATCACTCGATCTGCATTCATCGCGAGGATGGCGTGCCGGTGCAACTGGAAGACCGCTACGTGAATCCGCGCGCGGCGCCCGACTTCATCGCGCAGGATTTTTCCGATACGCAGCCCGGCGAGTACCTGCTGCGCAACGTGCCCTACGATCAGGTGGAGCATGTGGTGGATGCGATAGCTGCCACGCCCGAGCAGGCCGTGCAGCTTGAGATGCCGCCCACCCAGCCCTGCCTGCTGCTGACGCGCCGCACCTGGACGCATGGCGTGCCCGTGACCTTCGTGCGCTGCCTGCATCCGGGCAACCGGTATCGGCTGGGCAGCCGTTTTCGTGCCGACGGCAATCCCGCCTTCGGCTAGGACAGTAGCCTGAGGCCAACCAAAAGTTGGTCCCAGGTTTTATTTTCGACTAACCTGTATAGACAGGCGCATACAAGGCGTCTGACATGACAACACAGACCATGACGCAAGATTCCCGCTCTCTCCTGACCCTCCATCCTGGCCACGTCTCGCTGGACGATCTGCGCCGCATCCATCGTGGCGAAGTGCGTCTGTCGATAGCCGACAGTGCGTGGGCCGGGGTGCGCGCCGCGCAGGCCACGGTGCAGGACATCATTGATGCCGACGCGGTGGTCTACGGTATCAATACCGGCTTCGGCAAGTTGGCCCAGTCGCGCATCCCTCACGACAAGTTGGCCGAGCTGCAGCGCAATCTGGTGTTGTCGCATAGCGTGGGCACGGGCCCGGACCTCGCGCCCGATACCGTGCGGATGATCCTGGCCATCAAGGCCGTGAGCCTCGCGCGTGGACACTCGGGCGTGCGTCCGGAATTGATCGAGGCGCTGCTGGCACTCGCCAATCACGGTGTGACGCCATGCATCCCGGCCAAGGGATCGGTCGGTGCGTCGGGCGATCTGGCACCGCTCGCGCACATGTCTTGCACGCTGATCGGCGTGGGCGATGTGATGATCGACGGTCAGCGCGTCAGTGCCGCGCAAGGACTGGAGCACGCGGGCCTGCAACCGTTCACGCTGGGACCGAAGGAGGGGCTGGCGCTGCTCAACGGCACGCAGGTCTCCACGGCGCTGGCGCTGGCCGGATTGTTCGCCGCCGAAGATGCATTCGCGGCGGGACTCGTGGCGGGCGCGCTGTCGCTGGAAGCGATCAAGGGGTCGGTCAAGCCGTTCGATGAACGCATTCACGAAGCACGGGGTCAAGTCGGACAGATCGCCGTGGCCGGTGCGGTGCGCGCGATGCTCGAAGGTAGCGATATCGTCGATTCGCACAAGGCATGTGGCCGCGTGCAAGATCCGTATTCGATTCGCTGCCAGCCGCAGGTGATGGGCGCGTGCCTCGACAACCTGACTCACGCCGCGCGCATCCTGCGTATCGAAGCCAACGCGGCATCGGACAACCCACTGGTGTTTGCCGAGCAGGGCGATGTGGTGTCGGGTGGCAACTTCCATGCGGAACCAGTGGCATTTGCGGCCGACATCCTTGCACTCGCCATCGCAGAGATCGGCGCGATCTCCGAGCGCCGCCTGGCACTGCTGCTCGACACGGGACTGTCGGGTTTGCCACCGTTCCTCGTGCGCGATGGCGGCCTGAACTCGGGCTTCATGATCGCGCAGGTCACGGCAGCGGCGCTCGCATCCGAGAACAAGTCGCTCTCGCATCCGTCGAGCGTGGACAGCCTGCCAACTTCGGCCAATCAGGAAGATCACGTATCGATGGCGACGTACGGCGCGCGTCGTCTCGGCGAGATGGCCGCCAACACGGCGGTGATCGTCGGCATCGAAGCGATGGCCGCTGCGCAAGGCATCGAATTCAGCCGGCCGCTGAAGTCCTCGCCGCTGATCGAACAGGAACTGGCGCGCATCCGCAGCCGCGTGGCCTTCGTGGAATCGGATCGTTATCTCGCACCCGATATCGAGGCGATGAAGCAGTGGGTAGTGCAGGGTGATGCGGGGGCGGGGTGGCCTGAGGCGGTACGCGAGATCTTGCCGACCAATACGGGTGTTTGAACCGCCTGCCCTCTCCCCCGCCCCTCTCCCGCTTGCGGGAGAGGGGAGAAAACCGAACGCATATTGAAAGAGACAACCATGAACGCTAACGAACGTCAATTCAGCACCGCGCGCGGCCAGCGCGAAATCCGCGCCCCGCGTGGCACGCAACTGCACTGCAAGAACTGGCTCATCGAAGCGGCCTATCGCATGCTGCAGAACAACCTCGATCCCGATGTGGCGGAGCGTCCGCAGGACCTCGTGGTCTATGGCGGCATTGGCAAGGCCGCGCGCAACTGGGAGTGTTTCGACGCCATCCTCGACAGCCTGCGTCGCCTCGGCGAAGAAGAATCGCTGCTCGTGCAATCCGGCAAACCGGTGGGCGTGTTCCGCACGCATGCCGATGCGCCGCGCGTGCTGATCGCCAATTCGAACCTCGTGCCGCACTGGGCCAACTGGGATCACTTCAACGAACTCGATCGTGCTGGCCTGATGATGTACGGCCAGATGACGGCGGGTTCGTGGATCTACATCGGCACACAAGGCATTGTGCAGGGCACGTTTGAGACGTTCGTCGAAGCGGGCAATCAGCACTTCGGCGGCAACCTGACCGGCAAGTGGATTCTGACTGCGGGGCTCGGCGGCATGGGCGGCGCGCAGCCGCTGGCCGGTGTGCTGGCCGGTGCGTGCGTGCTGACGATCGAGTGCCAGGAGTCGCGCATCGACTTCCGCATCCGTACCCGCTATCTCGACAAGAAGGCCACGACGCTCGATGAAGCGCTGGCCATGATCGACACGGCGACGAAGAATGGCGAAGCGATCTCCGTGGGTTTGCTCGGCAACGCGGCGGAGATCGTGCCGGAACTCGTGCGTCGTGCGCAGGCCGGTGGTATCCGTCCGGACATCGTCACGGACCAGACCTCGGCCCATGATCTCGTCAACGGCTATCTGCCCGAAGGCTGGACCGTCGCGCAATGGGAAGACCTGCGCCAGCGCGATCCGAAGGCGGTGGAAGCGGCAGCGCGCGCATCCATCGTCAAGCATGTGAATGCGATGCTCGCGTTCCAGCAGATGGGTGTGCCCACGCTTGATTACGGCAACAACATCCGACAGGTAGCGTTCGACGAAGGCGTGAAGAACGCGTTCGATTTTCCGGGCTTTGTGCCGGCGTATATCCGTCCGCTGTTCTGTCGCGGCAAGGGGCCGTTCCGCTGGGTGGCGCTGTCGGGCGATCCCGAGGATATCTACAAGACCGATGCCAAGATGAAGGAGCTGTTCCCCGAGGACAAGCACCTGCACCGCTGGCTCGACATGGCGCGCGAGCGCATTGCGTTCCAGGGCCTGCCTGCGCGCATCTGCTGGGTGGGTCTCGACGAACGCCATCGCGCCGGTCTCGCGTTCAATGAAATGGTGAAGTCGGGCGAGCTGAAGGCGCCGGTCGTGATCGGTCGCGATCATCTCGATTGCGGCTCGGTGGCGTCACCGAATCGCGAAACGGAATCGATGCGCGATGGCTCCGATGCGGTATCCGATTGGCCGCTGCTCAACGCGCTGCTGAACACAGCGGGCGGCGCGACGTGGGTGAGCCTGCATCACGGCGGTGGCGTCGGCATGGGCTTCTCGCAGCATTCGGGCGTGGTCATCGTCTGCGATGGGACCGACGCCGCAGCCAGGCGCATCGAGCGCGTGCTCTGGAACGATCCAGCCACTGGCGTGATGCGTCATGCCGATGCGGGCTACGACATCGCCATCGATTGCGCGAAGGAGAAGGGACTCGACCTGCCAATGGTGAATCGCTGATGGCTTTGAAGACGTTTGCGCTGGCCGACATTGCTCCCACGCCGTGGAAGAACGGTGGCGGCACCACGCGCGAGATTGCGGTGTGGCCGCCAGGTGCGGGCATGGAGAGTTTTGCGTGGCGTATCAGCGTGGCCGATATCGCGACCGATGGTCCGTTTTCGGCGTTCCCCGGCATCGATCGACAGATCGTGTTGCTCGATGGCAATGGCGTGCATCTGCAAGCGCATGACGATTCGTTCTGCCACAAGCTCGTGCGCGTGGGTGAACCGTTCGCGTTCTCTGGCGACACCGACGTGCATGCCACACTGGTGGATGGTGCCACGCGCGACTTCAACGTGATGACACGCCGTGGCGTCTGCCGTGCGGAGATCAACCTGAAACGCCAGCCGTTCACAGTTGTACCCACCGATGCCATGGCGCTGCTGCTGGTATTGCGCGGCACGTGGAACGATGGCGATGGCATGCAACTCGCCGAGGGCGAGGGCGTATGGTTGCCGCTCGGCACACCGGCCCTCACCATGACGCATACGGATATTGCCGCGCTATGCCTGCGTGTGACCCTGCATATGGAGCCGTAACGATGACTCGCACCGACGCGCCGTCTGCCGACGGCATCTGGCATCACTGCCACCTGCTGCCCGATGGCAACATCGATCGCGCCATACGTGTTGGGGCGCTTGTCGTTGAGGAGGGTCGCATTGTGTGGCTGGGGCCGCTGGCAGCGTTGCCCGATGGACTTGCACACCTTCCGCGTCATGATGCGAACGGCGCCTGGATCACGCCCGGTCTGGTCGATTGTCATACGCACCTGGTCTATGGCGGCCAGCGCGCCGACGAGTTTGCGATGCGGCTGGCGGGTGCCAGCTACGAAGACATCGCGCGTGCGGGTGGCGGCATCGTCTCCACCGTGCGTGCCACGCGCGAGGCCGATGAAGCCACGCTGTTCGCACAGGCCGCGCCGCGTCTCGAAGCCCTGCTGGCCGAAGGCGTGACGGCCATCGAGATCAAGTCTGGTTATGGCCTGTCTCTCGATGCCGAACGCAAGCAATTGCGCGTGGCGCGGCAACTTGGCGAGGCGTATGGCGTGTCGGTGTACACGACGTTCCTCGGCGCCCATGCGCTGCCGCCCGAGTACGCGGGGCGAGCCGATGACTATATCGATCTCGTCTGCAACGCGATGCTGCCCGCGCTGGCAGAAGAAAAGCTGGTCGATGCCGTCGATGCGTTCTGTGAAGGCATCGGCTTCTCGCCCGCGCAGACCACACGAGTTTTCGACGCCGCCGCGCGATATGGCCTGCCGGTCAAGCTGCATGCGGAGCAACTGAGCAACCTCGGCGGCGCTGCGCTCGCTGCACGGCATGGGGCGTTGTCCGCGGACCACCTCGAACATCTGGACGAAGCTGGTGTGGCAGCGATGGCCGAGGCCGGCACGGTAGCGGTGTTGCTGCCGGGCGCCTACTATTTCCTGCGGGACACGCATCTGCCGCCGCTGGCGTTGCTGCGTCAGTACGGCGTGCCCGTGGCGATTTCCACTGATCACAATCCGGGCACCTCGCCCACTACGTCGCTGCTGCTGATGATGAACATGGCCTGTACGTTGTTCCGCATGACCGTGCCCGAGGTGCTGGCCGGTGTGACCACTCACGCGGCGCGCGCACTTGGTGCTTCGGATCGTCACGGCGCGCTGGCCGTGGGACGTAGCGCTGATTTCGCGCTGTGGCAAATCGCTTCACCGGCCGAACTGGCGTACTGGTTCGGTCGCAATCCGTGCGTGGGCGTGGTGCGGCAAGGCAAGGTGTATCGATGAACGACGGCAAGCTCTTTGCATCGTGGGCGCTGCTGCCCGAAGGCTGGGCACAGGACGTGCTGCTGACATGGGATGCGCAGGGTGCGCTTGCATCGGTCGACACCGGAGTGACACCCGATGCGTCAGTGCCACGCGCCGTCGGCCCGATATTGCCCGGCATGCCGAACCTGCACTCGCACGCGTTCCAGCGCGGTTTTGCAGGACTGACCGAATATCGTAGCGTGGCACCGGGCGACGATCCTGCAGGCGGCGACTCGTTCTGGAGCTGGCGCACGTTGATGTACCGCTTCGCACTGCGGCTCTCGCCCGATGCACTGGAAGCCATTGCCACGCAGCTGTATATCGAGATGCTGCGCGCCGGCTACACCAGCGTGTGCGAATTCCACTACGTGCATCACGATGCCGATGGCAAGCCCTATGCCGACCGCGTGGAGATGTCGCTGCGCTTGCTGCGCGCGGCGCAGGCTGCCGGTATTGGCATGACACTGCTGCCGGTGCTGTACCAGACGGCCGGGTTTGGCGACAAGCCCGCGCAGGCCGATCAGCGCCGCTTCCTGAACGATGTCGATGCCATGCACACGCTGCTCGAACGTCTGGCGCCGCATTGCGCGGCCTATGGCGCGCGGCTTGGCCTCGCCCCGCATTCACTGCGCGCGGTGCCGCCGCAGAGCCTGAAGCATGCGGTGACGGCGCTGCACGCAGTGGATGCCACGGCACCCATACACATCCACATCGCCGAGCAACAAAAAGAAGTGGACGATTGCCTGGCATGGTGTGGTGTGCGTCCCGTGCAATGGCTGCTCGACCACATGCCGGTGGATCAGCGCTGGTGTCTGGTCCACGCCACGCATATGGATTGGGATGAACGGCGGCGGCTGGCGCAGAGCGGCGCGGTGGCTGGCATCTGCCCGACCACCGAGGCCAACCTGGGAGATGGCGTGTTTGACGCAGCGCCGTACCTTGCGCTGGGCGGCGCCTGGGGCGTGGGTTCGGACAGCCATGCGAGCGTGAGTGCGGCAGAGGAACTTCGGACTTTCGAATACGGCCAGCGTCTGGGTCTGCAACGCCGCAACGTGCTGGCGTCTGAGCGTCACCCACAAGTGGCGGACCGTCTGTGGCTGGATGCGGTGGCGGGCGGCACGCGCGCAGCGGCGCGCAATGTGGCGGGACTGGCAGTCGGGCAGCGCGCCGACTTCCTCGTGCTCGATGGCGCGCATCCCACGCTGGCGGGACTCGACGGACCGCGTGCACTAGCCACGCATGTGTTCGCGAGCCACGGGCATGAGACACTTGCGGAAGTCCGCACGGGCGGCGTGCGTCGCGTGCAACATGGCGCGCATCCGCTCCAGGCCGAGGCCGGACGGTTGTTCGCCGAAGCGCGCACACGCCTGCTGGCCGACTGAATCGCACGAATTTTTCAGCACCCAAGCATTTCCAAGCGCCCCTGAAATCCGATGTCCGCCTTTACCACCGATATCCCCGCTTTCACCCTGCAGCGCGGCACGCGTCCGCTGCTGATCTCGATGCCGCACGTCGGCACGCATGTTCCTGCGCAACTGGCGTCGCGCTTCACGCCCGAGGCGCGCACCGTGCCCGACACCGACTGGCACATGGATCGCCTCTACGATTTCGCGCGTGAGTTAGGCGCGTCGATCCTGATGGCGACGCACTCGCGCTACGTGGTGGACTTGAACCGCCCGCCCGATAACGCGAATCTCTATCCGGGCCAGGACACTACGGGCCTGTGCCCGGTCGATACGTTCGACAAGACGCCGGTCTATGCCGATGGCACGCATGGTCCCGACGATGCCGAGATCGCGCTGCGCCGCGACGCCGTCTGGCATCCGTACCACAACGCGCTGCAGGAAGAACTGAAACGCCTGCGCGATGCGCACGGCACCATCGCATTGTGGGATGCACACTCGATCCGCTCGGTGCTGCCACGTTTCTTCGAAGGCAAGCTGCCCGACTTCAACCTGGGCACCGCCGATGGCAAGAGTTGCGATGCAGGGCTTGCTGCCAGCCTGTTCGAGATCGCGAACGGTGTGCCGAATCACACCGCCGCGCTGAACGGCCGTTTCAAGGGCGGCTACATCACGCGCCAATACGGCAAACCAGCGGATGGCATCCACGCCATCCAGCTGGAACAGACACAGTCTTCCTATATGGAAGAGATGTACCCGTTTGCCTACGACCAGGGCAAGGCCGCGAACATCCGCCCGGCCATACGCCAGATGCTGGAGACGGTGTTGGGGTTCGTGGAAGCGCGCTGAGCCAGCCAGGGCTTGCTCACTGATAGCTCATTGTGAAGGTGGCAAGCCCGACGACCGTGCCCGGGGTCACCGCGCCCGTGGCGACATATTCCGCGATAAACAAAATATCCGAGGTCGTCTCGGATGGCCCCACCAGGAACTGATTGAAGTTCCGGGGGTTCGGGGAGTCTGGTCCGTAGCGCACGGCCCGTCCCGATGGTCCCGTGATCTGCAACCGCACGCCTCGGGCGGTGGAGTCTGGTGTCAGCGTCAGCCGATCTGTCCGGTTGCCGGGAGTGGTGACATCGCTGAATGTCATATACACCCGCACTCGGGAATCGCTCGGGCATGCGATGTTGATGCGGAAAGGTGTGGCGCCAGCCGCAGCGCCGCCTTGGACTAGCGACGCTCGGGAGACGGTTGGCATCGAAACACCGACGCTGGGCGTGGTGACGCTGCAGGATCTGGCAGTGATGTTCGAATTGACGATGGCTACCGACGACAGCGTCGGGGATGTCACGTCATACGGGATGTTGTGGCTGACCAGCCGGAAGAGTTCCCCGATCGACAGCGGTCCGCTGACGGTTATCGAGCCGGTCTTGATCAGCTGGTAAGTGAATGTGGCATGGCCGGAGACACCGGCCGCGTTGACGCGTCGCGTGAAGTTGTTCGGTCCAAATGAACGCAATGACGACATGACCGTGTCGTACTCCACGCTGACGACCCGTATCCCGATGCCGGGCATGCCGGTTTCCCAGGAACTGGGAACGGTGAGGGAGACCGGGCGTTGCGTATACATCTGCAGGAAGAAGCCCGGGTACCTGCCCCACATCCACCAGGGCGCATTCGGCGGGCAATTGAAGGTGGTTACGCTCGAGCGAATCTCGCTTAGCGGCGCACCTATGGGTGCGTCGCGCGCGATGTTGATGTCATTGAAGGTGATCGTCGTCGGCGTGGTCGACAATGTGCACTGCAACGGCGGCGGATATTGGGCGTGCGCACCTGGGGACATTCCCAGGCAGCCCAAAGCCATCATCAGTGATGCCGGCATGGATAGCCAGCCGCTACGAACTGGATTGAACAAGGCCAACTCCGCAGGACGCGATGAGGCCAAAGTCTATGAAACGTCGCTTGTTACAGATATCGTCAATCAACGAAATCGGAAGTCTTCCGAGTTCTTTCTGGTGTGGGGTTGCTGCAGCCGGGCTACTGATAGCTCATCGTGAAGGTGGCCAGCCCGGTGACAGTGCCGGGTGTCACTGCGCCCGTGGAGATGTATTTCACGCTGAACGGCATATCGATGACCGGCTGGGAAGGTCCGATCTCGAACTGATTGGTGGTTTCGGCCGCGGAGCTATCCGCGCCGAAGCGCACGACCTGACCCGTCGGACCTGTGATTTGCAACTGCACGCCCTGGGCGGTGGAGGCACGCGTCAGCGTCAGCATGTCCGTGCGGTTGCCGGGCGTCGTGGCGTCGCTCAGTGTCATGTGCACCTGCAGCCTGGCGTCGTTCTGGCACGACACGCCCACGCGAAAATAGGTGGTGCCCGCCGTGTCCCCGACCCTGTCGAGCGCGGTGCGGTTGACCGTTGGCATCTCGACATTCACGGCGGGCGTGGTGGTGGTGCAGGATCTCGACATGATGGTGGTGTTGCCAATCCCTATAGCCGATAGCGGCGGCGATGACGTCTGGTTACGCGGAATGTTATGGCTGACGAGCTGAAGCAGTTCACCCATCGACACCGATCCGCCAATGGCCCCAGTGTCCACGCGGCCAGTCTTGATCAACTGGTACGTGAATGTGGCACTTCCGGAGTACCTGTCTGCACCGACATTCGGCGCGAAGTCGTCCCATCTGCCGAGCGGGATTTCCGACAGTACCTTGTTGTCGTAACTCGTACTGATGACCCGCACGCCGACGCCGGGAATGTTGGTTTGCCAGACATCGGGAACGGTAGTGGAGACTGCGGCGCGTGGAAAATACTGCAGGTAGAAGCCAACACTTCTACTGCCTTGCCATACGTTTCGCGGGCAATTGATCGTTGTCACGCTGGATCGGATAGCGCTCAGCGGTGTGCCGACGGGTGCGTCCCGGGCGACACTGATCGTGCCGAAAGAGATTGTCGATGGCGAGGTCGACATCGTGCATTGCAATACCGGCGGCCGCGGCGGTGGCTGAATCTGGGCGTACGCACCTGGACTGATGCCCCAGCATGCCAGGACGACGAACAGTGATGCCGACATCGCGTGGCGGCCGCGACGAACCGCATTGAGCAGGTATTTCATGATGCAAAGCAATCGAGTGTATCTAGTTGGACGTCCTCGGGGGGGAGGCGGTACCGCACCGAAATCCGATGTGGCATCGCCAAGTCTATGGATGGGAGATCGACCAAGAAATGGCTGATCGACGAATTTAGGAATTTTCTGAGATTCGTTGGGAAGGGGTGCCGCCAGGGACTACTGGTAACTCATCGTGAACGTGGCGATCCCGATGACTGTGCCGGGCTGCACTTCCCCCGTGGCCACGTAGTCGACGCTGAATGGAATATTGTCGGTCGTGCTGGATGGCCCGATCAGAAATTGATGGGTGTTCAGCGTCGTTGCGGCGTCCGGTCCGAAACGGACCGCGTCTCCCGAAAGGTTCGTGATCCGCAACCGTACGCCCTGGGCTGTGGAGCCGCTCGTCAGCGATAGCAGGTTTGTCCGGTTGCCCGGCGTCGTGGCATCGGTCAACGTCATATGCACCTGTACGTTCGTATCCTGCTGGCAATTGATGCCGATGCGGAAGGCGGTCCTGCCTGCCGTATCGCCCACGTTGCCTAGTGTCGACCGCGAAATCGTGGGTAGTGGTACATCCACGCTGGGCGTGGTCACAAGGCAGGAGCGCCCTGTGACAGTGGTATCGCCGAGCCCGACCGAAGACAGCGTGCCCGACGTGACATTCGTGTTGCCGTTGGCACTCACCAGCCGGAACAGCCTGCCGACCTGCATTGTTCCGGTGCCGGTGACCGGCCCCGTCTTGATCAACTGGTAGGTGAACTGGGCGATGTAGGTGTCGGGTCTTGAGCCGGTGTTCGGAAGAAAACTCTGGAAGCTGCCGCTGCTCACATTGGAAAGCACGCGATTGTCATAAGTTCTGCTGCGCACGCGTATGCCGACACCGGGGTAGCCCGTTTCCCATACGTCGTTGACCGTGGACGATGTGGGAAGGGTCGCGTAGGCCCGCAGACTGAAGCCCCCGTGGAGGACATAGCAGGATTCTCGTTGGCCGGCGACGGTTATGCATTGGATACGTCCGAGATTCGCCGGGCAAGTTACCGTCGTGGTCGACGTCCTGACCTCACTCAGTTCGGCGCCTACCCGTGCATCCCGTGCAGTACTGATGCTGCCGAAGGAAATCGTTGCAGGCGATGTCGACATGGTGCATTGCTGTGCCTGTGCACCCGGGCTGAATCCCCAGATCCCAAGGAGAAAGACAAGTGCCGCGGGGAACATGGACCGGGCACGACGCAACGATATGAGGGTCGTGGTCATGGCGCAAAAACGTGAGGCATGGTGTCCGAAGGCGTTGGCATGACTTCGACGCGAGACCGGGCGACGTCACGAGCGGAAGTCTAGGGACCGGCTGCCCCCTCAGAAATCGCTGAATGACGAAATTGAGATGTTTCTGATTTGCGAACGAGCGGGAAGTGGAAAGCTGTGCAGCGAGGGAGACATCCCCGGTGAAACCGGGAAGAAGTGTGACGAGCGAGAGGCAGGTGAAGGAAAGGTGAAGGAAAGGTGCGGAGCAGGCGCCCCGCACCGGGCTTGCGGCAAAAGACTTGCGACTACTACTTTTTGGTGACCTTCGTATCGGTCTTGCTGCCCGTGGCCTTGTTGTACTGCGCCACATATTCCTCGAACAGCTTGCGGATCGACTTGCCGATCTTCTGGTAATCCGATTCGTTAAGGTTGGCCAGCGAGACACGGCCAGACGGATGGCGTGTGCCAAAGCCGCGTCCGGGCAGCAGCACCACACCCGCCTCCTCGGCCAGGCGGAACAGCAGCTCCGCCGGTTCGGCCGATGCCAGCACCCATTTCACAAATTCGGGTCCGATGGCTTTGCCGCCGAGTTGCTCGATATCGAGCAGCGTGTAGTAGTCCACCACGTTGGGGTCCACCGCATCATCGGGCGCGATGCCGATCTCGCGGTACAGCGCGGCCTTCCGACTACGGATCAGCCGCTTCATCGCCTGCTTGTACGCGTCGGGCGTATCCATCAGCGAGAACAGCGAGAACAGCACCATCTGCACTTGCTGCGGTGTGGAGAGCCCCGCCGTGTGGTTCAGCGCCACGGTGCGGCTGTCGGCCACGATGCGGTCGATGAACTTGAGCTGGTCCGGCGTGGTGGTGATCGAGTGATAGCGCTTGTGCAGTTGATCGCGCTGGTCCTTCGGCAACTTGGCGAGCTTGTCGTCGAAGATATTCTCGCGATGCGTGGCAATGACACCCAGTCGCCAACCCGTGGCACCGAAGTACTTCGAGAACGAGTAGACCAGGATGGTGTTGCGCGGGCACAGTGCGAACAGCGAGACGAAGTTGTCGGCGAAGGTGCCGTAGACATCGTCGGTCAGGATGATCAGGTCCGGGCGTTCCTCGATGATCGACGCCAGGTACTCCAGGCTTTCATCGCTCATGCGCACCGACGGCGGGTTGCTCGGATTGACGAGGAAGAACGCCTTGACGCTGGGGTCGCGCAGCTTGTCGAGTTCCTTGTTCGAATACTGCCAGCGCGATTCGGGGTCCGCATCGATCGACAGTTCCACAAGCTGGTAATCGTTCAGTTCCGGAATTTCGATATACGGCGTGAAGATCGGCATGCCCAGCGCGATCTTGTCGCCCGCCTTGAGCAGGTGGTTCTCGCGCATCGAATTGAACAGGTACGTCATGGCGGCTGTGCCGCCTTCCACCGCGAAGAGATCGAAGTCGCCGATGAACGGGTGGTTGCCGATCATCTCCTTGCGGATGTACTGGCCGACGATCACCTCGCTCAGCTTGAGCATGCGGTCCGGCACGGGATAGTTGCACGCCAGGATGCCCTCGCACATCTCGTAGAGGAAATCGCCGGCGTTCAGGCCAAGCTGGTCGCGGACGTACGACACCGCACCGGCCAGGAACTTCACGCCTGGCACGTCCTGGTGATCGCGTGCGAACAAATCGAAGCGTTCCTCGATGCCATCGCGGCGCGGAAAGCCGCCGACGCCTTCGGGCATGTACTGGAACGAGCGCTCGGACTCGCGCATCGCGAACAGGCCGAGCTGCCAGAAGCCATGGCGCGGCACCGTGGCAAGGAAGTTCGGGTTGCCACGCCCGGCGTTGAGCATCAGGCGGTTGGAGTCGCTGCTGGCCAGCTTGATCAGTTCATCCTTCAGTTCGAACGGCGACAGGCTCGCCAGCTTGGAGAGATCCGGTTTGCTCATGGTGTGTAGCCTCCTGGGATTTCGATTGATCGACGAGTGAGGGGGATCGGCAGTCTGGTCAGACCAGGCCGACCACTAGTGGGCCAAGCAGTGTCAGCAGCACGTTGGCCAGGGCATAGGTAATGGCGAAGGGCACGGTCGGTACCGGGCTTTCGGCCTTGTCGAGGATGCCGCCGAACGCGGGGTTGGCGCTGCGCGAGCCGGACAGCGCACCGGCCAGGATCGCGGCGTTGTCGTACTTAAGCACGTAGCGGCCGAACAACATCGTCAGGAACAGCGGCAGCAGCGTGACCACGGCGCCAAGCAGGAAGATCTGCAGGCCGCTCTGGCGCAACGTGTCCACGGCCTGCAGGCCAGAGTTCAGGCCGACAATCGCGACGAACGCCGCCAGCCCGAAATCCTTGAGCAGCTGGCATGCGGCGGTAGGCATCGCGCCGTACATCGGATGCTTGGACCGCATCCAGCCGAAGACGAGACCCGACAGCAGCGCGCCGCCACCCGAACCCAGCGTGAGCGGGATGGAGCCGATGCGCACCACCAGCAACCCGATCAGCAGGCCTACCAGCACGCCGGCGCCGAAGTACACGAAATCGGTCTTCTCGCTGGGCACCAGTTCATAGCCCGCGTGCTTGACGGCGCGCTTGGTGTCTTCGGGCGTACCGTAGAAGGTGAGGATGTCGCCATGCTGCAGCTTCAGGTCGGGCAGGATCGGCAGCGGATGGTCATAGCGTTCGATGCGCTCCACGTAGACGCCATGGCGCATGTCGCGGCCGACCTGGGCAATGATTTCGGTCACCGACTTGTTGTTCATGCCCTTGAGCGTGAACACGGCGCGTCGCGTCTGCATGACCATGCCCATGCCTTCGGCGTCGGCCACTTCTTCGCCGATCACAAGCGCGGTGGGCACCATCGCGTCGCGGCGGCCCACCAGCAGCACCAGGTCTCCGGCTTCGAGAACGGTGTTCTGATCGAACGCGAGGGGTTTGCCGCCGCGCTGGACCTTCTCTACCGTGACCAGGTCCTCTCCGCCCACTTCGATGTCCTTGACCGACTTCCCGGCGGCGCCGGTGACGCGGAACAAGCGGCCCACGAGCCGGGGCAGCGCGCCAGCCTGGCCTGGACCAAACTGCGGCAGGCCGCCGTGCATGGCGGCCTCCATCTTCTTGGCATCGGTCTTCAGGTCCGAACCCATGAAGCGCGGCAGGATGTTCACGCAGACGATGATGGCGCCGAGCGAGCCGAACACATAGGTCACCGCGTAGCCGATGGCCACGTTGGCCTGCATGGTCTTCACCACGTCAGGCGGCAGCCCTAGCTTGGTGATGGCGTCGCCCGCCGTACCGATGATGGCGGACTGCGTCATGCCGCCCGCTGCGAGCCCTGCGGCCAGGCCCTTGTCGAGATGGAACAGCTTGGCCAGCACTACCACGGTGACGAGACCGGCCACGGCCATGAACACGGCCATCGCAATCTCGCGCAGCGAACTGCGGTTCAGCGAGTTGAAGAACTGCGGTCCGCTTTCATAGCCCACCGCATAGATGAACACGGCGAACATCACGGCCTTTACGCCGTTGTCGATCTCCACGCCCACCTGGCTGATGATCACGGCGGCCAGCAGCGAGCCAGCGACGCCGCCCAACTGGAATTTCCCGAAGGTGATCTTGCCGATGGCGTACCCGATGGCCAGCGACAGGAACAGCGCTGACTCGGGTGATTTCTGGAAGATGGCATGTAACCAATCCATGGAACCTCCTTAAAGCGTGACGCGGATGAGGGGGCGCATGATCCGGTGCGCGAGGCGCCGGGCATGCCGGACACAGCTACTGCGGCACCATGCCGCGGCTGACCATTACGGAATTAGCCAAACGGCCACGCAATGGCGTCGGGGAGAGAGGATTGGAATCGAGGAAGGCTGGGCCGCTCACGGCGTGGCCGGACTGCGGGGCGGATACGGATGGCATGACGCGACGCGGGCCTCCCTATGGCTCATGGCAAGCCTGCGGCCGTGCGGCAGGCGAGAGCCATTATCAGCGTGGGGTCGCGACGTGCGTACTGAAAGCTTTTGACAGCGTATTAAACGGGATCGTAAATCCTTCAATTATTCTGCTCCGCGCAAGAAAAAGCCCCGCATGGGCGGGGCTGGGGTGTTGCAGTTGGCGCGGATTCAAAGCGGCCGATGCGGCCACCCATTACTTACCCATCACTTTCCGCTGTTGAGTCGATCCTGGATGTGCTTGGCGCGTGCATCGGAGCCAGGGTGTGAGCTCAGCATGCTCGACTTGCCGCCATCGAGCTTGGCCAGTTTCTGGAACGCGGTCACCAGCGCTTGCCGGTTGGCCCCGTTCTTCGTGAGCAGGTCGAACGAGTAATCGTCGGCCGCCGACTCCTGGCGCTGCGAGAACTGGGCATTGATAAACGTCTCGCCCAGTTCCCCGATCTGCGACGACGACAGCGCGGTCAGCGCCGTGTTGCCCGTGGAGCCGAGCAGCCCGCGTGCCGCCGCCGTGGTGTATGCCACCTGCATGGCTGCCTTGGTGTGGCCCAGCGCCACGTGTCCGATTTCGTGGCCGAGCACGCCGCGCACTTCGTCGTCGGTCATCAGGTCCATCAGTCCGCTGTAGACGCGAACACAACCATTGGCCATGGCCCACGCATTCACGTCCTTGGTCACATAGACCTTGGCATCGAGGGGCAGGCCGGTGTTCTTCAGGCCGCTCATGATGTTCACCAGGCGTTTTGCGTAGGTGCTGTCGGCTGCGGCGAGCGTGTTCTTCTTGTCCATCTCGGCGCAGGACTGGTCGGAGAGCTGCTTCACGCTGGCATCGCTGAGCGTGGCGGCCGTGAACAGGCTGCCGCCGGCCTGGGTCAGGCTATCCATGTTGGCACCTGCACAGCCGGCAAGCAGGGCGGCGCAGCCGAGGGCCGCAGCGGTGGCGGTGGCATTGGCGAGGAGTCGCTTCATGGTCGGTTCCCTGTATCGATGTGTTCTGGTTGGAGCCTCGAAGGATAAGCAAGCGCAACCGCACTCGCCAGCGGTTTATGTCTGACATGGCAAAGGTTTGATTTGACTCCGCCAGATGCCCCGGCGACACCCTGCGACGGCAGCGTGGCGCAGGCCACATACCGCGCGGCGGGGGCTGTGAGAAGGTCTGTCCATCCGGATTCCACCCGGCGTGAAACAACGAGCGGCACCGCACATATCGGCACGGGTGTAGGCCGCAACATGCAGGTATGGCAGTAGTTGAATGTATGCCAAGAAAAACAAAAAAGCATTTGTCGACACTGGAACGGGGCTTGGTTGGGCGCAGGGTCAGAAACTTTCTGTGATGTGCTTCAAGCTCCATTCCCATCGAAACCCGACTATTGGGAAGACCGGGAGCTTGTGACATGCGCAGCCTGATCATCAATGCCGACGATTTCGGATTTGACCAAGAGACGTGCGCCACCACGGTGGATTGCTTCGAAGCGGGCCTGCTGACCAGCGCCACCATCATGGTAGGTTGCGAGGGTTCCAAAGCCGCCTACGAATACGCGCGCGAAAACCGCAAACGCTTTTCGTTCGGCCTGCACTTCAATATCGTGGATGGCTTCGCGCCGGCAGCCAACCAGGCCAATTCGCTATGCGACGAAAGCGGCAGCTTCCGCGAAAGCGACGACCAGCGCCTGGCGGCCATGTGGGGCAGGCTGACGGTGGCCGACATCCGGCGCGAATTCCGTCTGCAACTGGAAGAACTGCGCGACAACTACGTGGAGGTCACGCACATCGACAGCCACGGCCACCTGCACAAATTCCCCGCAATCATTTATTCGCTGCGCTCCGAAATGCGCCGCGCCGGCGTGACCTGGGTCCGCCGTCCGCAGAACGTATTCCTGCGCCCCAACGGCAAACGCCGCGTGATCAACAACGTCTTCGCCATCCCGTTCTGGGGGTTGATGCGCACCGACTACTACTGCGCCGTGGACAGCGGCGACGAGATGTGGGCCAAGCGCCTGCCCGAACTGCTGCCCGAAGGACTGACCGAGGTGTCCGTCCACCCAGGCCGCAACGAGGCGTGGCGCTACAACGAAGCCAGCCCGTTGCTCAAGCCGGACGAATTCCGTCGCGCGCTGAACGAAGCGGGGATCGAGTTGACGAGGTATCGGGCGTTTGGGTGAGGGGTGCAGAAAACAGAAAACCCCGCAGCGTTGGTGCTTGCGGGGTTTTTTATGAAATGCGCGGAAAGCTTTGGTGCCCGGGGTCGGACTCGAACCGACACGCCTTGCGGCGGGGGATTTTGAGTCCCCTGCGTCTACCTGTTTCACCACCCGGGCATGGGTCTGGCAACGGCCGGGAAGGGCGTCACGCGACGATGAAACGCGGATTATGCCGGATTTTCGGGCGCCTCACAACCGCTGGGCGCTGCGTCGGCCACACGGGCGCAATCGGGCGGTCACGGCAGTTGGGGTAGGATAGCGCGCAGCCGCGTCATGCGGCCACGCCGTGTTTCTTACCGGAGCCGAGTGCCATGTCCGCCGAGCCGACCCTCGACCTCACCGTAGCCGCCAGCCTTGCCGCGCTGGCCGCCTTGCCTTCGCAGGACCCCGCGTTCTACGCCCAGGCGTATGACAACCGCGCCAACGTGCCGGACAACGCCGTGCATATGGCGCGATGGGCGGCGGATTCGGCGCTGGTGCGCGCGGGTGCCGTCACGTATTTCGAGGATCTGGCTTACGGCGATGCCGCCAGCGAGACCCTCGACTACTTTCCCGCCAATTCCCTCGACGACGATCATCCGCCGCCGCTGCTCGTCTTCGTGCATGGCGGCTACTTCCGCGCGCTGGACAAGCGCGACCATAGTTTCGTGGCGAACGTGCCCACGCGCCGTGGGGTGTCCGTGGCCGTGGTCAACTACGCGCTATGTCCGGCGGTGAGTGTCGAGACGATCGTCAGTCAGGTGTTGCAGTCGGTGGCATGGCTGTATCGCGAGGCCGAGCGGCTCGGTCATGATCGGCGTCGCATCTTTGTGGCCGGACATTCGGTGGGCGGACATCTGGTAGCGATGCTGATGGCGGCGCGCTGGCCGGACGTCGGTGCCGACCTGCCGGTGGATCTGATCAAGGGTGGTTTGTCGATCAGCGGCCTGTACGACATGGAGCCGCTGCGTCGCACGGGTTTTTTGCAGTCGGATCTGCAACTGACCGAAGCCGCTGTGGCACGGCTCTCACCGGCTTATATGACGCCGGCTACGGGCGCGCCATTGATCACGGCGGTAGGTGAGCTGGAATCGAGCGAGTATCACCGACACAATGCGCTGATCCGCGCCGCATGGCCGGACAACGCACGCGAAGACATCGCGCTGCCGGGCAAGCACCATTTCACGGCGATGGATGATTTGATGCGCGATGACAGTGTGTTGACGCGGGCGTTGCTGGGGATGATTGCGGGGGTTTGAGCTTCGATTCCCGCTGATGGTTTATTCCCCTCTCCCGCTTGCGGGAGAGGGGTTAGGGGAGAGGGCAGGCGCTTCGTCTGCGATAGACGTGGTTAGAGCTTGAAGCTCTGGCCCTCTCCCCCGCCCCTCTCCCGCACGCGGGAGAGGGGAGAAAGATCAGGGCGGGAGAGGGGAGTGAACACAGGGCGATCAACTACCCCTTCAACTCCAGCACCTTCAGCAACGACGACGTATCGTCTTTGCCCCAGTCCTGACGCATCAGCTCGACCAGTTGTCCCGACGTAGCCCGCATCGCAGGCAGGTCGATACCCAACTCCCCCGCCAGATCAGCCGCCAGGCCGAAATCCTTCGCATGCAACCGCGATTCGATGCCGGCGGCGAAATCGCGTGCCACCATCTTCGGGCCCATCAGGTCGAGCATGCGGCTGCCGGCCATGCCGGTGGACATTGCCTGGAAGACCTTGCCGGTATCCACGCCCTGCGCGCCTGCGAAGCGCATCGCCTCGGCAATGCCCTGGATGTTCACCACCTGGGCGATCTGGTTGCACAGCTTGGCCACTTGTCCGGCGCCGTTGTCACCAATATGCGTGATGGTCTTGCCAAGGCACTCCAGCATCGGCCGCACTTTCTCCAGGTTCTCTGCCTTGCCGCCGACCATGATGGTCAGCGTGCCCGCCTGAGCGGCGGTCGTGCCGCCCGATACCGGGCAGTCCAGCGCTTCGATACCCTTGGCGGCCAGCGCCTGCGCGATCTCGCGCGTGACCACCGGTGAGATCGTGCTGTGGTCGACGCAGATGGTGCCGGGTGCGGCGCCTTCGATCACGCCGTTCTGGCCGAGCAGGACTTCGCGCACGTCTTCCGATGTGGTCACGTTCGTGAACACCACCTCCGCGCCGCGAGCGGCCTCAGCGGGTGTGAAGAACGGTTCCGCGCCCAGCGCGCGGGCAGCGTCGGCGGCCTCGGGGCGGCGTACAAAGGCGCGCACCGTGTGGCCGGCGCGGATGAGGTGGCCAACCATCGGAGCGCCCATCGCGCCCAGGCCGATAAAAGCTACGGTCGTCATGTTTGCGGACTCGATTGAAAAGGGTTACTTCGCGGCCAGCCGCCACAGCGACGTGACTTCGGCCTTGCGTGCGGCGTGCAGCGGATCGTCGGCATCGGCGGCCTTCGGATGGCGCGGACGCACATCCGAGCGGCCCAGTACCTTGAGACCAGCGGCATCGATCCAGCCCAGCAGTTCCTCGCGGGAGCGCAGGCCGAGATGCTCGGCAAAGTCCGACAGGATCAGCCAGCCTTCACCGCCCGGCTCCAGGTGCGCTGCCAGCCCGGTCAGGAAACCGCGCAGCATGCGGCTTTCCGGATCGAACACCGCGTGCTCGATGGCCGAGCTAGGACGCGCCGGCACCCACGGCGGATTGCAGACGATCAGCGGGGCGCGGCCTTCGGGGAAAAGGTCGGCGTCGACGATTTCCACATCGTCATCGAGACCCAGCCGTTCGATGTTCTCGCGTGCGCAGGCCAGCGCGCGCGGGTCCTGATCGGTGCCGATCACACGCCGCACGCCTCGCTGGGCCAGCAACGCGGCCAGCACGCCGGTGCCAGTGCCAACGTCAAACGCCAGTGTATCGGACGGCAGCGGCGTCTTGGCCACGAGTTCGAGATACTCGCCGCGCACGGGCGAGAACACGCCGTACCACGGATGAATGCGCTCGCCGAGCATCGGAATCTCGACTCCCTTCTTTCGCCATTCATACGCGCCGATCAGGCCGAGCAGTTCGCGCATCGACGCCACGTAAGCCGCATCGGCCGGGCCGTAGACCTGTTCGCAGGCTTCCTGCACATCGGGCGCACGGCGCAGCGGCACCACATGGCCGGCCTCGAACGGCAGCAGCAGCATGCCGAGCGTGCGGGCGCGCTGCGATTGGGCCAGCCGGTGCTTGTGGAAGGACTCGGTGATGCTGACGGGCGTCTTGTCCGCATTGCGCGATTTGCGTTGCGGCTTCTTGTCCACACGGCGCGCCATGGCTTGCAGCAACTGGCGCGCGTTCTGAAAATCGCCGCGCCAGAGCAGGGCGGTGCCTTCACTCGCCAGCCGGTAGGCAGTATCGGCCGGCGTCTGGTCATCGGCGATCACCACGCGCTTGGGCGGCGGCAGGCCGGACTCGGAACGCCAGAGCGCGCTGTGCTCGGCACCGTCTTCGGTCCAGTGGATGGTGGGGAGGGGTTGGGCAGGAGACATTGCTTATATATATGTACGTGTGGTGAGCTTACAGCTCATATGCCTCGTGATCACCGGACATCGCTTGCTCCACGAGCTTGCGGTTCAGCGTCGGCGAGAACAGTTCGATGAAGGTGTAGACGAAGCTGCGCAGATACGCGCCTTGCTTGACGGCCAGATGGGTGACATTGGTGCCGAACAGGTGGCCCACAGGAATCGCGCGCAGATTGCGGTCCCGCTCGGGATCGAAGGCCAGTCCAGCCACGATGCCGATGCCCAGGCCGATCTCGACATAAGTCTTGATCACGTCGGCGTCGATGGCTTCGAGGATGATGTCCGGCTCCAGCTGGCGCAATTCGAATGCCTTGTCGATCTTGGGGCGCCCTGCGAAGTTCACGTCATACGTGATCAGCGGATAGGCGGCCAGATCGTCGAGCGTCAGGTGCTTCTTCTCTAGCAGCGGATGATCGGCTGGCGTAATCGCCACATGCTGCCACTGGTAGCCGGGCAGGGAGACCAGCGCCTTGTCGCGCGTGATGCCTTCCGTGGCGATACCGATATCGGCCTGGTCGTGCAGGATCATGTCTGCGATCTGAGCCGGCGTGCCCTGCTGGATCGACAACCGCACCTTGGGGTACCGCTTGGTGAACTCCGCGATCACGCGCGGCAGGGCGTAGCGCGCCTGCGTGTGCGTAGTGGCGATGGTGAAGTTGCCCTGGTCCTGCGCGGCGTAATCCTTGCCCACGCGTTTCAGGCTTTCCACTTCCTGCAGGATCTTTTCGACCGAGACAAGGATGCGGCGGCCCGGCTCGGTCAGGCTGCGGATGCGCTTGCCGTGCCGCGTGAAGATATCGACACCCAGCTCTTCCTCAAGCTCGATGATGGCTTTGGAGACGCCGGGTTGTGATGTGTAGAGCGCTTTTGCGGCTTCGGTCAGGTTGTAATTCTGGCGGACGGCCTCGCGCACGAAGCGAAACTGGTGGAGATTCATATAACTTCGCTCGTATAAACAAACAACTTCTTATTAGTTTGAGATATGAGGCGAGTTTATTACGATTCTCGAACTTTGTTAAACGCCCGCCTGCCCGAATTGCGTCCGCATCTTGCCTGCCCCAGGTGAAGTTGGCGCCCCAGGCGGGCCCAAGTCGAGAAAAAGTCCCCGATGTCCCTAGCCTTCACCGTCTCCGGTCTGCTGGTAGGTATCCTGGTTGGCCTGACCGGGGTAGGCGGGGGCTCGCTCATGACGCCGCTGCTCACGTTGCTGTTCGGCTTCTCGCCGGCTACCGCCGTGGGCACCGATCTGGCCTTCGCGGCCATCACCAAGGGCTTCGGCACCATCGCCCATCGCGCGCATGGCCATGTGCAATGGGCCGTGGTGCGCCGCCTGTGCCTCGGCAGCCTGCCTACCGCCGTGATCGCCATCCTCGTGCTCAAGAGCGCGGGTGAGCTGAACGCGCAATGGCTGCATGCCATCCGCCTGACGATTGGCGTCTCGGTGCTGCTGACCGTGGTGTCGCTGCTGTTCCGTAAGCAGATGCTGGCGTGGCTCGAACGCAATCCGCGCTTCCAGTTGCATGGCCGCCGCCAGGTGGTGGCGACCGTGGCAGTCGGCGCCGTGATCGGCGTGCTCGTCACGGTGTCGTCGATCGGCGCGGGCGCCGTGGGCGCGACGCTGATCCTGCTGCTGTATCCCCACATGAAGCCCGCCGAAGTGGCTGGCACCGATATCGCCTACGCCGTGCCGCTTACGGCCGTGGCCGGGCTGGGCCACGTGTGGCTTGGCACCGTCGACTGGAATTTGTTGCTGGCGCTGCTGGTGGGCTCGATCCCCGGCATCTGGCTTGGCGCGCAATTGTCACGAAAGCTGCCCGAGCGGCTCGTGCGCGCCGCACTCGCGACTACGCTCACGCTGGTCGCCATCAAGCTCGTTTCCTAAGCATTCACGAATACTGAACGGACCCCGCCATGTATCAGTACGATCAATACGACCAACGCATCGTCCAGGAACGCGTCGCGCAGTTCCGCGACCAGGTTCGCCGCCGCGTGGCGGGTGAACTGCCTGAAGAGGAATTCCTGCCGCTGCGCCTGCAGAACGGCCTGTACATGCAGCGCCATGCCTACATGCTGCGCGTGGCCATTCCCTACGGCCTGCTGGCATCGAAGCAGATGCGCATGCTGGCCCATATCGCGCGTGAGTACGACCGCGGCTATGGTCACTTCTCCACGCGCCAGAACATCCAGTACAACTGGATGGAACTGGAGCGCGTGCCCGATGTACTGGCCGATCTCGCCAGCGTGGAAATGCACGGCATCCAGACCTCGGGCAACTGCGTGCGCAACATCACGACCGACCAGTTTGCCGGTGTGACGCCGGACGAATCGGTGGACCCGCGCGTGCTGGCCGAACTGCTGCGCCAGTGGAGCACGTTCCAGCCGGAATTCGCCTTCCTGCCGCGCAAGTTCAAGATTGCGATCTCGGCCACGAAGGATGACCGCGCCGTGGTGCAGATGCACGACATCGGCATCTACGCGTACAAGAACGAACAGGGCGAGACGCGCCTGCGCATCCTGGCCGGTGGCGGCCTGGGCCGCACGCCGATCCTGGGCACGATCATCAAGGAAGACCTGCCGTGGCAGCACATGCTGACCTACGTGGAATCCGCGATCCGCGTGTACAACCGCTATGGTCGCCGCGATAACAAGTACAAGGCACGTATCAAGATTCTCGTGAAGGCTATCGGCGCCGAGAAGTTTGCGGCCGAGGTCGAGGAAGAGTGGCAGTTCAGCAAGGATGGTCCCGGCACGCTGACGCAGGTCGAGTTCGACCGCGTGGCGCAGTACTTCCAGCCGCCCGCCTATGAAAAGCTGGCCGATACCGATGCCTCCTACGAGAAGCACCTGCTGGAAAGCAAGGCGTTTGCGCGCTGGGTGAGCCGTAACGTGCGCGCGCACAAGGTGCCGGGTTACGCGTCGGTGACGCTGTCGACCAAGCCGGGTCCGGTCTCGCCTCCGGGCGATGCGACGGATGCCCAGATGGACGCCGTGGCCGATCTGGCCGACCGCTACGGGTTTGGCGAACTGCGCGTGGCGCACGAGCAGAACCTCGTGCTGCCGGACGTGCGCAAGAAGGACCTGTTCGCGCTGTGGGAAGAAGCCAAGCTGGCCGGTCTGGCGACGGCCAACATCGGGCTGCTGACGGACATCATCGCCTGCCCGGGTGGTGACTTCTGCTCGCTGGCGAATGCCAAGTCGATCCCGATTGCGCTGGCCATCCAGGAGCGTTTCGACAATCTCGATTTCGTGTACGACCTCGGCGAAGTCTCGCTGAACATCTCCGGTTGCATCAACGCCTGCGGTCACCACCACGTTGGCAATATCGGCGTGCTGGGCGTGGATAAGGATGGCTCGGAGTGGTATCAGGTCACGCTGGGCGGTGCACAGGGCAATGACTCGGCCATCGGCAAGGTCATCGGCCCGTCGTTCAGCGCGGAAGAAATGCCTGAAGTGGTGTCGCGCATCATCGACACGTTCGTGGCCCATCGCGCCGAGGACGAGCGCTTTATCGACACGTTCGCACGCATCGGCATCGCGCCGTTCAAGGAACGCGTGTACGCCGACAAGCAGCGCGAAGAGCGCGCCACGGCCTGACGAACGGAGAGACTGAACATGGCAAAGATCATTCAACTGCAACGCGATGACGCGGCCCAATTCCGTCCGGTCATCGTGGAAGACAACTGGACCGTGCTGCGCGCCACCGAAGAGCAGCCGCTCGACGATGCCCGCATCGCCGCCGCCGCACAGAGCGGTGACGCCGTGCTGTTCCCGCTGGCCGTGTGGAAGGCCAACGAGGCACTGCTGGCTGGCCGCGATACCGCCATCACCGGCGTGTGGCTGGCCCCGGAAGACGAACCCGGCGATGCCGAGGCGCTGTTCGACCGCGTGTCGCTGGTAGCGGTGGACTTCCCGGTGTTCCGCGATGGCCGCGGCTTCTCGTCGGCCTACCTGCTGCGCACGCGCTATCACTGGAAGGGCCAGCTGCGCGCCATCGGCGACGTGCTGCGCGACCAGCTGAACTTCATGAAGCGCTGCGGCTTCGACGCGTTCGCCGTGCGTGCGGATCGCAACATCGATGACGCCATCAAGGGCTTCACCGAATTCACGGTGGCGTACCAGGCTTCGGTCGACGAGCCGCTGCCGTTGTTCCGCCGTGCCCGCGCAGACGTGACCGCGCAAGGTTCGGCATGAGCACGATTTCCGAGATCCCCGTGATCGAGGCCGACGCTGTGCCTCAGGTCTCGTCGCTGCGCCCCCCAGCGCTGTGGACGATGCCGCTGTACACCGGTTCGATCGAAGCCCTCGACGCCAAGGAGCTTGCGCTGGCCGAACGGCTGGCCGGCATCGCCGCGCGGTTCTACCGTGCGCGCTTTGCCACGAGCCTGGCTGCCGAGGACATGGTGCTGACCGACGCGATCCTGCGCGGCAGCGACGCCGTGCGCGCGGGCATTCGCGTGTTCACGCTGAACACGGGTCGCCTGCACGCCGAGACACTGGCTGTGCTGGATGACGTGCAAGAGCATTACGGCTACACCGTGGAACAGTTCACGCCGGACCCGGAAGTCGTGGAGAAGTACGTGCGCGACCATGGCCTGAACGCGATCTACGACAGCGTGGACTTGCGCAAGAGCTGCTGCGGCATTCGCAAGGTGGAGCCGCTGAACCGTGCGCTTTCGCACGCCGATGCCTGGATGACGGGCCAGCGCCGCGAGCAGGCTGTGACGCGCGCCGAGCTGCCGTATGAGGAAATGGACGAGGCACGCGGCATTCCCAAGTTCAATCCGCTTGCGGACTGGACCGAAGCCGAAGTGTGGGCCTACCTGACGCGCCATAACGTGCCCGTCAACGCGCTGCACGCCAAGGGCTACCCGAGCATCGGCTGCGAGCCGTGTACGCGGGCCGTCAAGGCCGGTGAAGACGTGCGAGCCGGACGGTGGTGGTGGGAGAGCAAGGACTCGAAAGAGTGCGGGCTCCACGAGCAGAACATCAAGCATTGAACGAATGACAAGAGGCCGATAACGACATGGGCATCATGAACGACATCGCAGAAGCAGGCGTGGCCGCCAACGTGGATCATCTGCTGCAGGTCCAGAACGACCACCTCGACCGGCTCGAAGCCGAATCGATCTACATCATCCGCGAGGTGGTGGCCGAGTGCCGCAACCCGGCGCTGCTGTTCTCGGGCGGCAAGGACTCGATCGTCATGCTGCACCTGGCGCTGAAGGCGTTCCGCCTGGGCGACCGCAAGGTGGAGCTGCCGTTCCCGCTGGTCCATATCGATACCGGCCACAACTATCCCGAAGTCATCACCTTCCGCGATCAGCGCGTGGCCGAACTCGGCGCGCGCCTGGTGGTGGGCCATGTGGAAGATTCGATCAAGCGCGGCACGGTGCGCCTGCGCAAGGAAACCGATTCGCGCAACGCCGCACAGGCCGTGACGCTGCTGGAGACCATCGAGGCGCACAAGTACGACGCGCTGATGGGCGGTGCCCGCCGTGACGAAGAGAAGGCCCGCGCCAAGGAGCGCATCTTCTCCTTCCGCGACGAGTTCGGCCAGTGGGACCCGAAGGCCCAGCGTCCGGAGCTCTGGAGCCTGTACAACGCACGCATGGCGCAAGGCGAACAGATGCGCGTGTTCCCGATCTCGAACTGGACCGAGCTCGACGTGTGGCAATACATCGCCCGCGAGAACCTGGCCCTGCCGCCGATCTACTACGCGCATCAACGCGAAGTGGTGCGCAAGAACGGCCTGCTGGTGCCGGTGACCCCGATCACGCCGAAGCAGGATGGCGACGTCAGCGAAGTGATGTCGGTCCGCTTCCGTACCGTCGGCGATATCAGCTGCACGTGCCCGGTGGCCAGCGTCGCCGCCTCGCCGGTGGAGATCATCGCCGAGACGGCCGTGACGGAAATCACCGAACGCGGCGCCACGCGCATGGACGACCAGACGAGCGAAGCGTCGATGGAACGCCGTAAAAAGGAAGGCTACTTCTAAGCCGACGCAGCCAAGGAAACCGAATATGTCACACCAATCCGCACACCAGGGCCTGCTGCGTTTCATCACCGCAGGTTCCGTCGATGATGGCAAGAGCACGCTGATCGGCCGTCTGCTGTTCGACAGCAAGGCCGTGCTGTCCGACCAGTTGACCGCGCTGGCCAACGCCAAGAACAAGCGCACGGCGGGCGAGCAGATCGACTTCTCGCTGCTGACCGATGGTCTGGAAGCCGAGCGCGAGCAGGGCATCACGATCGACGTGGCGTATCGCTATTTCTCCACGGCGAGCCGCAAGTTCATCATCGCCGATACGCCGGGCCACGAGCAGTACACGCGCAACATGGTCACGGGTGCGTCGACCGCCCACGCCGCCATCGTGCTGGTGGATGCCACGCGCGTGACGGTCACCAATGGCCGCGCCGAACTGCTGGCCCAGACCAAGCGCCACTCGGCGATCCTCAAGCTGCTGGAAATCCAGCACGTGATCGTTGCCGTGAACAAGATGGACCTCGTCGACTACAGCGAAGAGCGCTTCAACGAGATCCGCACTGCCTACGCCGAACTGGCCACGCAACTGGGCTTGAAGGACGTGCTGTACGTACCGGTCTCCGCGCTGCGCGGCGACAACATCGTGCACGCCAGCGATGCCATGCCGTGGTATCAGGGCGAGTCGCTGCTGCCGGTGCTGGAGTCGCTGCCCGTCGAGGACGTGGCGCCGGAAGGTGATGACGCACTGCGCTTTCCGGTGCAATTGGTCGTGCGCCAGGACGGTTCCGCTGCCGACGATTTCCGCGGCTATGCCGGCCGCGTGGAAGCGGGTACGGTCCGCGTGGGCCAGAAGCTGCGCGTGTTGCCGGCCAACCGCGAAGCCGTGGTGGCTGAAGTGCTGACGCCGAATGGTGCGGCGGATTCGGCCAGCGCTGGTGACACCATCACGGTGCGCCTGGCGGAAGACGTCGATGTATCACGCGGTGATATGTTTGTGGCAGCGGACGCCACGGCAGCTTCGGCCAAGAAGCTGACCGCCGACCTGTGCTGGTTCGACGACGAATCGCTGAACCCGGCACGCAAGTACGTGCTGAAGCACACTACGGCGAGCGTGTTCGCGAAGGTGTCGGCGGTGGATCGCGTGCTCGACGTGCATACGCTTTCGCAAGAGACCGGCCGCCACGAGATCAACCTGAACGATATCGGCTCGGTGCAGATCTCGCTGCAAAAGCCGATCGTTTGCGACACCTATGGCGATAACCCGGCAACGGGCGCATTCGTGCTGATCGACGAAGCCACCAACCACACGGTGGCGGCGGGCATGATCCGTGCGTATGCCTGATATCGTCCTGGACGAACAGCGAGCGTGACGGAAATGGAAATGAACAGGCAGCAGGGCAAGCGTGCGGGCAAGGTGTACCTGATTGGTGCAGGGCCCGGTGCAGCGGACCTCATTACGGTGCGTGGTGCACGACTGCTGGGCGAAGCCCAGGTCGTGCTGCACGATGCGCTGGTGTCCCCCGAGATGCTGGCCTGGTGTCCCCAGGCCGAGCTGATCGAGGTGGGCAAGCGCTGTGGGCAGCGCTCCACGGCCCAACTGTTCATCAACCGCCAGATCGTGGATCTGGCGACCAAGCACGAGCGGGTAGTACGCCTGAAAGGCGGCGACCCGATGCTGTTCGGCCGCGCCGACGAGGAACTGCAGGCGCTGGAAGCTGCCGGTATCGAGTATGAAGTGGTGCCCGGCATCACGGCGGCTCTTGCTGCTGCCAGCGCCATCGGTCGCCCGCTGACGAAGCGCGGTGTGTCACGCAGCGTGGCGTTTGCGACGCAGGCCAAGGCCGCAGACGCCATTGATGTGGAAGCCGACGTCAAGGCCGACACCATCGTCTACTACATGGGCCGCGACCAGGCTGCCGTTATCGCCGCACAACTGATTGCACGCGGCAAGCCTGCTTCCACGCCTGCATGGGTGGTAGAAGCCGCCACGACGCCGAAGCAGCGCAGCCATCAGTTCACGCTGAGCCAGATGGCAGCCGGCGAGGCCGCACGATGGATGGACCCGGTGCAACCGAGTTTGCTGATGATCGGTGAGGCGCTGGGAACGCGGGTGACGGAAGTCGTGGAGTCGGAACGGGCGGCTTGAGGCGGACAGGTTGAATGAAAAAAGCCAGAGGTGACTCTGGCTTTTTTTTCTGGCGATGACGAAATTCCCGCCGCTGGTTTGCTCCCCTCTCCCGCAACGCGGGAGAGGGGCTGGGGGAGAGGGCCGGCGGTGGAATCGCTAACACGTCGCAAATTGCACCTCAGGCCCTCTCCCTAACCCTCTCCCGCAGGCGGGAG
Organism: Cupriavidus sp. SW-Y-13; assembly: GCF_009793345.1. NCBI lineage: Bacteria > Pseudomonadati > Pseudomonadota > Betaproteobacteria > Burkholderiales > Burkholderiaceae > Cupriavidus > Cupriavidus sp. SW-Y-13. The sequence goes on along the minus strand of NZ_WHLX01000001.1, from coordinate 2,833,786 downwards.
AGGGGACCGGCCCGGAAACTGGATAGCATCCACACAAAACCCCGCAATCGCATCCAGCACGCTATCCACTTCGCCCACGGCTGACGTCGCCACGATCTCCACCCCCGGATGCTTCTCCCGGCATTCCTCCACCAACACCGGAAAGTCCCGACGCAGATGGCCGCCCTGGCCGAAGAACACCGGCACCACGGTAATCCGCGCGATACCTGCACCCGCCAGTTCGTCGATCGCATTACTCAGCGACGGCGTCATCAATTCCAGAAACGCGACGCGCACCGCAACGTCAGGCTGTTGCGCCGCCAGCCGGCCCTGCAGCCGGTCGAACGGCTCGCGCCAGCGCACATCGCGTGCGCCGTGGCCGAAGAGGACGATGCCTTGCGTGGTGCCCATCTCAGTGCCGATCCACCCAGCGCAGCGCCACCAGTGCCAGCGTCAGGTACAGCGTGCCGGGCACCAGCGCCGAGACAATCGGCGGCCACGTATGCAGCAGGCCCACGTGCGAGAACAGCGTGTTGGACAAGTGGAACGACAGCCCCAGCATGATGCCGCCGAACACCTTCACGCCCACCGCGCCGGCGCGTGCATGCAGGTAGGCGAAAGGCAGCGCCAGCGCCACCATCACGAACAGCGTCAGCGGATAGACCACCTTCTTCCAGAAAGCGATTTCGTAGCGCTGCGTGTCCTGCTTGTTGTCACGCAAGTGGCGGATATAGCGGAACAGGTCAAGCGTCGACATCCGCTCCGGCGTCACCAGCAGCACCGACAGGATCTGCGGCGTCAGTTCCGAATGCATCACCATGCTCGGGAACAAGAGCTGTTCGGCACGGAAGTCAGGGGCCAGTGCGTCCTGCTGCTTCGGCGCCATGCCGTCGCGTAGCTCGATGAAGCGCGTCTCGTTCACGTCATTGAGCTGCCACGCCTGGTTGCCCTGGTAACGGCCTTCCTTGGCCACGCGAATCACGCGCAGCCGGTAATCCTTATCGAACTCGTAGATCGTGATGCCATTGATCGTCTGGTCCGGCTTCAGGCCCTGCACGTTGATGAATCGCGTGATTTCGCCAGCGCCATTCGCGGCGGTGTCGCGGTCCCGGTCCTTGACCCAGACGCCAGAGCGGAAGCCCGAAGACACCGTGGCGCCCACGGCCTCCAGCTTGATCTTCTGCGCGTACTGCTCGCCCGCCGGGCTGATGAACTCGCCGAACAGGAAGGTGACGATCACCAGCGGTATCGCCAGCTTGAACAGCGAGAACAGCGCCTGACGCGTATTCAGCCCGGCCACCCGGAAAATCGTGTATTCCGACTGGCTGGCCAGCTGGGAGAACACATAGATCGCACTGATCAGCAGGGCGATTGGCAAGACCTCGTAGATCCGGGTCGGTGCCTGCAGCATCACGTGGATAAACGCGATCAGCGACGTGTAGCCGCCTTGCACGCTCTCCAGTTCGTTCAGCATGTCGAAGAACACGAACAGCGCCAGCACCGCGAACAGGATGAACGCGAACACGCCATAGATCAGTCGAGCGAAATAGCGCTCGTAGACGGCCAGCACCCTCATGCCTTGCCTCCGCCATTCGACTTGCGTTTCAGGCCGAACACGGCGCGCCAGCCTCCCAGGCTACGGTTCTGGCGATAGCGGAACAGCATCAATGCGCAACAGAAGACAAAGACGTGAATCGGAATCAGCGCGGTCCAGAAGCTCAGGGAGCCGGAGCGCACCCAGGCCTGGGCCAGGTTGATCGTGTTGCTGTAGGTGAGATAGATCAGCACGGCGAACACCAGCGGCGTGTAGCGGCCCAGGCGCGGGTTCACGTACGCCAGCGGGATGGCAATCATCACGAAGTTGAACGCCAGGATCGGCAGCGATACCCGCCACAGCAATTCGGCGAGGTTGTCGCGGGTCGGGTCGCGCAGCAGGTCGATGGTGTCGCGGCTCTTGGCCGGCAGACTGGCTTCGGTTTCGGGTGGAGAATTATCCACTTTCACCGCGTATTTATCGAATTCGAGAATCCGATAGTCCAACTGCCCGGGCACGCCCGCATAACGGCGGCCGTTTTCCATGACCACCAGGCGGTCGCCGTTGGGCTGGGTTTCGAACTGGCCCTGATGGGACAGCGCCACGCCGATCTTGCCGGCTTCGGCGTTGGCTACGAAGACATTGCGTGCGTGCTTCATGTCGGCGTCGATGCCTTCGATGAACAGCACGTAGTTGCCATTGGCGGGTTCGATGAAGCGGCCCGAGGCGATCATCGACAGCACGCCGCGTTGCTGGAAGCGGTCGCGGAATGCCGCGCTCTGCTGGTTGGCCCAGGGCCACGCGAACATGCCGAGCAGCAGCGCCATGACAAAGAACGGCGTGGCGAACTGCAGCACCGGCTTGACGAGGTCGCGAAGGGAGATGCCGGCCGAGAACCAGACTACCATCTCCGAGTCCTTGTACCAGCGGGTCAGGACGATCAGCGTGGAGATGAACAGCGTGGCCGACAGCAGGATCGACAGGTAGCCGATAGTGGCCAGGCCAATCAGCATCAGCACGTCGTTGGGGCTGGCCTTGCCATTGGCAGCCATACCCAGAATGCGGATCACGAGCGACGTGAGCATGAACGTCAGCATCACCAGGAACACTGCGCCGGCAGTGTAGGCGAGTTCGCGTCGCAGGGCTTGTTGGAAGATCATGCGGAATCGCTTCCGGCTTCCGGCCGGAACGGGCGATGTACCGGGGGCCGAAGGACTGGCAGGACCGCGTACTGTCAGCTTGCAGGATCGGCGGCGGCAGATCGCGGATGAAAATCGCGGATAATGGGGACTTTCTTTTCGACGAGCCCCTTGAAGGAAGCGCGATGGAATTTAGCACAAAAGCCCTGGATCTGAGCAAAGCCGGCCAAAATGGTTTCCTGGCCACGAAGTCCGACTGTCTCGTGGTTGGCCTGTTCGAGGGGCAGAACCTGGCCGGCGTGGCCAAGGCACTGGACGTCGCCACCAAGGGGCTGGTGGCACGCCTGGTCAAGCTGGGCGACTTTGACGGCAAGCGCGGCACGCACCTGATGCTGCATGAAGTCGCCGGTATCGGCGCCGCCCGCGTCCTGCTGGTGGGCCTGGGCAAGGAAGCCGAGTTCGGTGACCGCGCCTTTGCCGAATCGGTGCGCACGGCCATGCGTGCCCTGGGCGGCACGCGCGCGGCATCGGCGCTGTGGTGCCTGACCCAGCCGCCGCAGCAGCGCGACGTGGCATGGGCCGTGATCACCACGATCACCATCGTGCGCGACGCCGGCTACCGCCTGCTGGAGCGCCATCCCGAACTCAAGCGCGCCCCGCGTGGCGCTGCGGCCGAGAAGCCGGCGCTGCGCAAGATCGTGCTGGCCGTGGAGTCCGGCGACGCCAAGGCCGCCACGCAGGGCGTGGTGCGCGGCATCGCCATCGCCAACGGCATGGAACTCTCGCGCGACCTGGGCAACCTGCCGTCGAACATCTGCACGCCGACGTACCTGGCCAATGCCGCGCGCGGCATTGCCAAGCGCCACAAGCTCAAGGCCGAGATCCTGGGCCGCAAGCAGATCGAGGCGCTGAACATGGGCGCCTTCCTGGCCGTGACCAAGGGCAGCGTGGAGCCGCCGCAGTTCATCGTGCTGCACTACAACGGCGCCGCCGCCAAGGCCGCGCCGGTAGTGCTGGTGGGCAAGGGCATCACGTTCGATACGGGTGGCATCTCGCTGAAGCCGGGCGAGGGCATGGACGAGATGAAGTACGACATGTGCGGCGCCGCCTCGGTGCTCGGCACCATCCAGGCCGTGGCCGAGATGGGCCTGAAGCTGAACGTGATCGCCGTGGTGCCCACCTGCGAGAACATGCCCGCCGGCAACGCCACCAAGCCGGGCGACGTGGTGGTCAGCATGTCCGGCCAGACCATCGAGATCCTGAACACCGATGCCGAAGGGCGACTGATCCTGTGCGACGCGCTGACCTATGTCGAGCGCTTCAAGCCGGCCGCGGTGGTGGACGTGGCCACGCTGACCGGCGCCTGCATCATCGCGCTCGGCCACGTGAACTCGGGCCTCTATGCACGCAGCGACCTGCTGGCGGACCAACTCCTCGACGCCGGCCGCAAGGCCATGGACACCGCATGGCGCATGCCACTGGACGAGGACTACCAGGACCAGCTCAAGTCGAACTTTGCCGACATGGCAAACATTGGTGGCCGTCCGGCTGGCAGCGTGACGGCGGCCTGCTTCCTGGCGCGCTACACCGAGAAGTACGACTGGGCCCACCTGGATATCGCGGGCACGGCATGGAAGAGCGGCGCGGCCAAGGGTGCCACGGGTCGTCCGGTGCCGCTGCTGACGCAGTTCCTGATGGATCGCGCAGGTTAAGCGCACCGTCATCGCAACAAGGCAGCCGGAATGACGCGCATCGATTTTCACAGCAACGTGCCTGACACACTGGCCTATGTCTGCCGCCTGGTCCGCAAGGCCTATGGGGCAGGGCAGAAGGTGGTGGTGTACGGCGCGCCGCAGCAGTTGTCGCAACTCGATGCGCGGCTGTGGTCGTTCTCGCCGCTGGACTTCCTGCCGCATTGCGGGCTCGACAACCCCAATGCGGCGGTGACGCCCATCATCCTGGCCGCCTCGCTCGACGGCGTGCCGCATCACCAGTTGCTGGTCAACCTCGCCCCCGAGGCCCCGGCGCAGTTCGCGAGCTTCGAGCGACTGATCGAAGTCATTGGCAGTTCGCCCGAGGCGCGGGACGCTGGGCGCGAGAGATATCGCTTCTATCGCGAGCGCGGGTATCCGCTGTCGCACCATGACATTGGGCAGGCCAAGGGAGAATCGGCATGAGCGAACGCACGACTTCGCGGGTGATTCCGCGGCTGGCTCCGCACGACAGCGTGCCGCTGTTGACCGAAGTGGTGGAACTGCCGGACGAGGCCTTCACCGAACAGCTTGCAGAACCGTTCGCCGAACCGACCCGTCAGGAAGCCCCCGTGATCGATACCGCGCACATGCCGGATTCGGGCCTGGTGACGGCGGTGGGCGATACCGGCGATGCCGAACCGATTTCTGCTTTCTACGATACCGAGCCACCCGTGCTGTCGGAGGTGGAAGCATTCGTGCCCGCTGAGGAGGATCTGCGCGCGATGCGCACGGAGCTGCTGACGCGTGTGATGATGCGTTTCCGCACCGAATGGCCCCAGGTGGTGGAAGCCCACACCGAAGCCACGTTGCAAGCGCGCCTGGCGCCTTTGACCGCCCAGTTGGCGAGTGAGTTGACGCAGGCGCTGGAGGCGAGGCTGGTGGAGTGGCTGGATGCGACGCTGGAAGAGATTGAGAGGGATCCGGGCGGGGTTTGATCTTTCCGTTTCCCCTATGGTTTTCTCCCCTCTCCCGCTTTGCGGGAGAGGGGAGAAAACCAGCAGCGAGCCTGGGGCCTCAATCCGTCACCGCCCCCTTGCTCGCAGTCGACGCCAGTTTCGAGAACTTCGCCAGCACGCCTCTGGTATAGCGCGGTGCCGGTTGTTTCCATGCGGCACGGCGTTTCGCCAGTTCTTCGTCGGGCACGTTCAGTTGCAGCAGTAGCTGCAGCGCATCGATCGTGATCGAGTCCCCTTCCTGCACCAGTGCGATCGTGCCGCCTACGTAAGCCTCCGGGGCAACGTGGCCGACCACCATGCCCCAGGTGCCGCCCGAGAATCGCCCATCGGTGATGAACCCGACCGATTCGCCCAGCCCCTTGCCGATGATCGCCGACGTAGGCGCCAGCATCTCCGGCATCCCCGGACCACCTTTCGGCCCCAGATAGCGCAGCACGAGAATATCGCCGGGCTGGATGCGGTCGGCGAGGATGGCGTCCATCGCGCTGGCTTCGTCCTCGAACACGCGCGCCGGCCCGGTGATGACCGGATTCTTGAGGCCGGTGATCTTGGCCACCGCGCCTTCTTCCGCCAGATTGCCCTTGAGAATCGCCAGGTGACCCTGTTTGTAGAGCGCACGGTCCAGCGGCATGATCACGTCCTGATCGGCGCGCGGCTGATCGGGTACGTGTTCCAGTTCCTCGGCCAGCGTGCGGCCCGTGATGGTCAGGCAATCGCCGTGCAGCAGGCCGGCATTGAGCAGGATCTTCATGACCTGCGGTATGCCGCCCGCGCGATGCAGGTCGGTGGCCACGTATTCGCCCGATGGTTTCAGGTTGCAGATCACCGGCACACGGCGGCGAATGCGCTCGAAATCGTCGATGGTCCATTCCACCTCGGCCGAGTGGGCGATGGCCAGGAAATGCAGTACGGCGTTGGTGGAGCCGCCTGTCGCCATGATCAGCGACACCGCGTTCTCGATGGACTTGCGCGTGATGATGTCGCGCGGCTTGATGTCGCGCTTGATGGCTTCCACCAGGACGCGGGCCGATTCCGCGGCGCTGTCCACCTTTTCCTGATCGGGGTTGGCCATCGTTGACGAGTACAGCAGCGACATGCCCAGGGCCTCGAACGACGAACTCATCGTGTTGGCCGTGTACATGCCGCCGCACGATCCCGTGCTCGGGCAGGCGTTGCGCTCCACGCCTTCGAAGTCTTCCTCGCTCATGCGGCCGGCAGTGAACTCGCCCACGGCTTCGAACGACGAGACGATGGTCAGATCCTTGCCCTTCCAGTTGCCGGGCCGGATCGTGCCGCCGTAGACATAGATGCCCGGCACGTTGATACGCGCCAGCGCGATCATGCCGCCCGGCATGTTCTTGTCGCAGCCGCCGATCACGACCACGCCGTCCATCCACTGGCCTTGCGCGGCGGTCTCGATACAGTCGGCGATCACCTCGCGCGAAATCAGCGAGTACTTCATGCCCTCGGTGCCCATCGACATGCCATCCGAGATGGTGGGCGTGCCGAAGATCTGCGGATTGGCGTCGGCAGCGCGGATGGCGTCCACGGCGGCATCTGCCAGGCGCTGGAGGCCGGCGTTGCAGGGGGTGATCGTCGAGTGGCCGTTGGCGATGCCTACCATCGGCTTGTCGAAGTCTTCCTTCTGATAGCCGAGCGCGTAATACATGGAGCGGTTGGGGGAGCGCGCCACGCCCTGCGTGATGTGCCGCGAACGCTTGTTGAACGCCATGGGACTGTCTCCGGGGGATGATGGTCGTTGCATTGTTGTGCGGGAAAGGATGCGCTCCACGTTCCGGGGTGTCAAATAGTTCGATCCCGAGGTGCAAAAACGTTTTATGACATCATTACGCACCATTCGGCACGTCAGAATGACGGCGCGCGACCCCTGTCCGCGCACGCCAACGATTTCAATCTTTCCATCACGACATGCTCGTTCATCCGCAATTCGATCCGATTGCCATCCATCTGGGGCCGCTGGCCATCCGCTGGTACGGCCTGATGTACCTGGCCGGCTTCATCATGTTCCTGTGGTTCGGCCGCCTGCGCATCAAGCAGCCGCACATCGCCGCGCGCGGCTGGGTAACGCGGGATCTCGACGACATGCTGTTCTATGGTGTGCTCGGCGTGATCCTGGGCGGGCGGCTCGGCTATGTGCTGTTCTACAAGCCGAGCTACTACCTGACGCATCCGCTGGAGATTTTCAAGGTGTGGGAAGGCGGCATGGCCTTCCACGGCGGCTTCCTGGGCGTCCTGGTGGCGATGTGGGTGTTCGGCAAGGTACGGCGCCGCCACTGGATGGAAGTGACCGACTTCATCGCGCCGATGATCCCGTGCGGACTGGCTGCAGGCCGGATCGGCAACTTCATCAACGGCGAGCTGTGGGGCCGCCCGACCGATCTGCCGTGGGGCATGATCTTCCCGCAAGCCGGCGACAACATTCCGCGCCACCCGTCGCAGCTGTATCAGTTCGCGGGTGAAGGTGTGGCGCTGTTCATCATCCTGTGGCTGTTCTCGCGCAAGCCGCGGCCGATGGGCGCGGTGTCAGGGGTGTTCCTGATCGGCTATGGCGCGTTCCGCTTCCTGGCCGAATTCGCGCGCGAGCCGGACACCTTCCTGGGCCTGCTGGCGCTCAAGCTGTCGATGGGCCAGTGGCTGAGCCTGCCGATGATCCTGGTCGGCGTGTTGATGGTGCTGTGGGCCTACCGCCGCCAAGCCAACGGCGCCGCAGCCGGCGCCCGTTAAGAGACTTCCCCTCCGGTGTGCTCCCCTCTCCCGCCACGCGGGAGAGGGGCCGGGGGAGAGGGCCAGCGGTTCAAATCTCGACAAACGCCTGCCCACACCCCTCAACCACCCCCACCCCGAATCGCCTCGATCCGCTCCCTTGTCAACGGGTGCGTCGAGAAGAATCCCGATTTCCCGTCATCGTGCTCATCGCTAGCCGCCTGTTTTGTACGACGGCCGCCATGCGATTCCTCCAGCTTCTGCAACGCATCCGCCAGCGCCGCCGGCGGTAGCCGGTTGTCGCGCATGACCTGCACGGCAAACGCATCGGCTTCGCGCTCGTGTTCGCGGGAATAGCGCATTGACAGCACAGCGGCCGGCACGGTGGCGAGCAGCACGGAGACATCGCCGAACAGATAGGTCGACATGGCGCCCACGACAGACGCCTGGAACACCTGCTGCAACCCGTGTCGCTCTGCCACGTGTCCGGCCTCGTGCGCCAGCACGCCCGTCATGCCCGCGCCTGTACCGATCAGATCGACCAGTTCGTCGGTCACGACAATCGTGCCGCCTGGCAGTGCCAGTGCGTTGGCGCCAATCCGGCCGCCCTTGCGAAAGAGAATGCGGTAGTTGTGCCCCGCATCCTCGGGCCGGCGCAGCGCGGCGAAGCTGTCGCGAATGCGCTGCTGGTCGGCGGCAGGCAGGGCGCTGGGCCGCACCAGTTCGTCGAGGCTTTGCAGCGTGGCATTGCCTAGCTGCGCTTCCAGCGTGGACGGTATCGTCTTTGCAACTAGTGCGGCCGTCCACGGCAGCAGATAGAAATACGACACGACGACAAACGCCACCAGTCCCACGAGCGATAGTATCGCCATGCGCCAGCTGTTCTGGGCACGCGACACCATGCCCTCGCGATACCCCGTGGCGGCCAGCATTGCGTCGAAAGCGGCGTGATCGGTGACCTCGCAATAGGCCCCGTCGTCGAACGTCATCAGGCGCGGGCCGCGCCTGATGCGCTCGGAGACGCGCAATGAGGCCAGCGGCGCACGCCGCAGCACGTCGCCCTGGGCGTCGTGCAGTTCGGCGTGGCCTTGCTGCACCTGTATCGTCACAAGGTGGGCGCGCGACGACCGGGTATCGAAGTAGCGCGCGGCAACGCGTTCCGGTGTGGCGCCCGGCATGGCCGTTTCCGTCATTACAGTGCGATGTCGATGTCGTACCAGTCGGCGGTCGCGTCGCCCAGTGCGCCCACCTGCTGCTGCTCGCCGGCAACGAATTCGTCGAGCGGGCTGGCTGCCAGCATCGTCATCGACGCCACACGATACCTGGCCGTGCGCACACGCGCGAACGGGTAGTACAGGCCCAGGGTCAATGCGGTGAGAACCATATTGCCGATCATGATCCCGAACAGCTTGCGGGCCGAAACATTGCTCTGGAAGCGGTGCGGCGCCAGCGTCGTGCTGTTCCAGATCAGGTTCTGCATCTTGGCCTGGAAGATCGGCAGGATCAGCAGCAGGGCGATGTAGAAGGTGATCACACCCAGCACGATGGCCAGAACCGGGTGGGCCAGCGACCCCACGCTGCCGATCACGGCGCCGGCGATCAGGAACAGCAGCGTCAGGCCGGCTGTCATCAGGTAAACGCGGTAGAACGCGCCCGCCGTGGCGTCAAACGCAAACGGGGTGGTCCCGAAGCGCGTGTTGTTGTGCTGGTATTGCTTGAACCGCTGGTGCGCCAGCGGCCCGAGCAGCAGCAGCGAAAGGGCCGTCAACATCGGCCAGACCAGGAAGACCATGAAGCCGCCCTTGTCGTCGCCGGTAAAGGCGAAGCGCAGGCCGCGATAGCTCGAATTCGCCATGCGGAAGCGCAGCGAGCGTACCAGCAGGTAGGGGAAGACGAGCGTCAGCGCCAGACCCAGCAGTCCGCCCACCACCGGCGAGATGCCAATCAGCACCTGGTACACCATCGCCACGCCGAACACGATGGCGCGACCTTTCAGGATGGCCTGAGGCTTGCCGTGGTAGTCGAACGTCGCACCGTCCAGCTGCGTGCTCCGATAGAAGTACTGCATTGTGCGTACCTTGGCCCACGCGGAATAGATGCCGAGCGTGACAATGGTCAGCAGCGTATTGACGATCCAGATGCGGAAGAATTCGGAACCCGATCCCGTGAACGAGAACGGCAGGCTGCGAGGTTCGGCGGGCTTCTTCGGCGCGAATTCATCGCTGCCGAAGACGGTTTGGTTGACTTTCCAGTTCATTGATTTGACCTTTTCCTGTTTGACGCGCTTTACAAAGTTAACTCGGCTCTCGCGCGAGTTTCACCTTTGCAACCGTTTTGCTCGGTGCTTTTATGTATGGGGCAGCACATTGTCGCATCCACGGGTGATCTTTATTCCACAAAACGCTGTTGTGGAGGCTCAGACACTGTCCGAGTCGATTTCTGAGGCGTAACGATAGGGAAACATCCTGTTACACGCATTGATCTATGTAACAAGTTCTTGATTGTCCGCCCCAATAAAATCAACAGCTTACCTGCACTGGCATGGTCCTCGCTATTAAGCCTGTTACAAGAATGGTCGGGACTGGGGAGGACCGGCCCGGCGGCGGGAATTCAGGGAAAGTGCGTCCGACGAGGCGCGCAGATACCGCGGCACGATCGAAACAAGGCCGAACGGGAAAAGGCACGGGAAAGTCTGCACCCTGCGATGGGTGCTTGTACGGGGCAGGCGCAGGTTGGCGCCGGCATTGACACCAGCCTACGCACGCTCTCGCAAATCTCGCAGGGCGTCGATGACAAATCGCCACAGCGTTTCTTTCATGCGCGGGCAATCTTCTGCAGGGAGGCAGGGGATTGTCCGCTGCACCTACTTCTACTTCCGCATCCTGAATCTTTGTTGACGCCGCCGTGCGCGGGGTTAACCCCGCTTGCGGCGCGCCCGTCGCACTCCATAATTATGAATTATTGAGGCGTATGCGCCTCTCACGGTGGCTCCTGGACCAGGGGGTGTGATGCGTATCGTTCGGCAGGCGATGTACCTCGAAGTTGCCGACCGTCTGCGGGCGATGATCGACGACCGCACGCTGACGCCCGGTGCGTGGATCGACGAGGTAGCGCTGGCCGCGTCGCTCGGCACGTCGCGCACCCCGATGCGCGAGGCGCTAAAGCTGTTGGCCGCCGAAGGATTGGTGCGGCTGGAGCCCCGGCGCGGCAGCTTCGTCAATGCGCTGAGCGAACAGGACCTCGACGAGATTTTTCCGCTGATGGCATTGCTGGAAGGGCGCTGCGCCTACGAGGCCGCACGCAATGTCACGCCGACGGACCTCGATGCGCTGGAAGGGATGCACGCCGAGCTGGCGCGCTATGCGCAGGACGGCGACATCGACGCCTATTACGAGACCAACTATCAGATTCACGAGGCCATCCAGCGACTGGCAGGCAACCGCTGGCTGTCTGGCGTGGTGAGCGATCTGCGCAAGGTGCTGCGGCTATCGCGGCACAAGAGCCTGAAGCTGCCGGGTCGCATCGATGAATCGTGCGCCGAGCACCTGTCGGTGTTTTCCGCATTGAAGGCCCATGATCCCGAAGGTGCCGAGGCACTGATGAAGACCCACGTGCTGCGCCAGCGCGGTGCGCTGCGCGCGCTGGATCATGCCGAATCCTTGTCAGAAACTGCTCCCGTCCCTCCGGCGCATCTGCGTCTGGCGGGGCAGGGCGGTTGATGGTTTGCATCCCAGTCGATCCCATCGCCAGGAACGTCCATGACTACTTTCGACCCCGCAGACCAACAGAAAGTCAGTGCGCCGCTGGAAGCGAGCGAACCGGTTGGCGACACGCTGCTCTCGCGCTTTGGCCGCTGGTGGGGCCGCAAGGGCGACGAGGCCCCGGCGCAGAAGCCCGAGAAGAAGGCTGCCGAGGCGCAACCGACACTCTCCGTGCGTGCCATCAAGCGCCAGCGCGAACAGTTGCGCCAGTGCTTCGACGCGCGGCTGACCGACGGCGCCGCGAACGCCGCTGCGCAGGCGTGGCAGGACGAATATGAGGCGGCGACGGAGCCACTGCGCCAGGCCATGCTTGGCGTGCTGGCCGAGGTGGCGGCGGGACGCGATGCCGATGGGGTACAGCCGGCCAGTGCTTCGGGTCTGTCGCACGCGCTGTCCAACGCCCGCATCCGCTTCTTCAAACGATTCGCCGCGCAGCATGGCCAGCGGACCCACAGCGCATGCGGCCTGCATTTCCTGATTCAACTGCGCGCGGACATGCTGCGTTGGCACAAGCGTATTCCGGGCCTGCGCGAACTCGATGAAGACCTCGAAGCGCTGTTCTCGAACTGGTTCGATGTGGGCCTGCTCGAACTGCAGCCGATCACGTGGGATTCCCCCGCGTCCCTGCTGGAAAAACTGATCCGCTACGAAGCCGTTCACGAGATCTCGTCGTGGACTGACATGCGCAACCGGCTCGATTCGGATCGCCGCTGCTACGCGTTCTTCCACCCGCGTATTCCGCGCGAGCCGCTGATCTTTGTCGAGGTGGCCTTCGTGCCGGAGATGGCCGCCAATGTGCAGGCGCTGCTCGATGAAGCGGCGCCGCTCGAAGACCTGCGCCGCGTGAAATGGGCCATTTTTTACTCGATCTCGAATACGCAGGCGGGCCTGCGCGGCGTGAGCTTCGGTAACTTCCTGCTCAAGCGCGTGATCGAGGAATTGCAGCGCGAGTTCCCCAAGCTCAAGCAGTTTGCCACGCTCTCGCCCATCCCCGGTTTTGCCGATTGGCTGCGCAAGCAGGATGGCGATGCGGTGGCACGCATTCTGGGTGACAAGCGGCTGTCGCGCTGGAGCGAACGGCACGGTGATGTACCAGCCGATGGTGCGGCATGGTTCGCTGCGTTGCCGGCCGATGCCACCGATCCGGTGATTCGCGATATCGCGCTGACGCTGGCCGCGCACTACCTCGTACGCGAAGGCGAGAAGGGCATGCCGGCGGACCCCGTGGCGCGCTTCCACCTCGGCAACGGTGCCTGTGTCGAGCGTGTGAACTGGGGCGCCGATCTGTCGCGAAAAGGCCGCGCGCAGGCGTGCGGCATGATGGTGAATTATCTTTACGTGCCCGAGGCGCTGGATGACAATCTGGCTCGCCTCGGTGACGGCAACCCGCGCATGAGCCGCGCGGTGGCCAAACTGCTCTGAGCCTTGGGTCGGGCATGAAGAACGCGCCAGGCAACTTTTTTGTCGGGTGTTTTTGCAGTGATATTGGGTAGCAGTACTTCGATTGACTTTCCGTAGTAAGTAGAGAGAAAGAGGAGACAGTACATGTATCGTCAGCGCAGCCTGACCGCGTTCGCTCGCGTGTTGGCAATCACCGGTTTCGTGGCCGGCATCGGGGCCGCAAGCCTCCACGCACCTGCCGCCATGGCAGCGGATCCCTGGCCCAGCAAGCCTGTCACCGTGATCGTGCCGTTCCCGGCCGGTGGCGGCACCGACGCGTTTGCGCGTCCCCTGACCGCGCAGCTCTCGAAGCAGCTCGGCAAGCAGTTCGTGATCGACAACCGCGGCGGCGCGGGCGGCACCGTTGGCGCGAGCCTGGCCGCCAAGGCCGCGCCGGACGGCTACACGATCTTCATCGGCGGCGCACACCACGCTATTGCCCCGTCGTTCTACAAGAAGCTCGACTACGATATCGAGAAGGACTTCATTCCCATCACCGTGATCGCGCAGCCGCCGCAGGTGATCGTGGTGAACCCGACCAAGGTGCAGGCCAACACGCTCAAGGAACTGATCGCGTACGCCAAGCAGCATCCGGGTCAACTGAACTACGCATCGGCAGGCAATGGCTCGGCGCACCATCTGGCGGGCGAACTGTTCAAGCTGGAGACCAAGACCGATCTGGCCCACGTGCCGTACAAGGGTGCGGGTCCGGCGCTGTCGGACCTGATCGCCGGCCAGGTGGACCTGATGTTCGATGGCCTTGGCTCATCCTCGCAACATATTCGTGCGGGCCGCATCAAGGCGCTGGCCGTGGCCTCCAAGACGCGCTCGGCGGCGTTCCCGAACGTGCCGACCGCAGCGGAAGCCGGTGTGCCGAACTACGAAGTGTCCACGTGGTACGCCCTGTGGGCGCCCAAGGGTACGCCGAAGGATGTGGTGGACAAGCTGTACGCCGAAACGGCCAAGGCGCTGAACAGCCCCGAGATGAAGCAGATCTGGCTGCAGAACGGTTCCGACATTCCGCAGTTCACGCCGGAGCAGTTCGCGCAGTTCCAGCGCGCCGAGATCAAGCGCTGGGCCGAAGTGGTGCAGCGCTCGGGCGCCAAGATCGACTGATGGGCGGCACTGTCACGTTCGCGCGCGACGGGGCCGTGGCCCTGGTCACGCTGTCGCATCCGGGCAAGCTCAACGCGATCTCGGCCGGCATGTGGCAGGCGCTGGCCGCCGGGTTTGCAGAGCTGGCTGCGGATACGTCGTTGCGCTGCGTGGTGGTGCGTGGCGCCGACGGCAACTTTGCCGCCGGTGCCGATATCGCCGAGTTTCCGACGGTACGTGGCGACGCGGCTTCCGTGCGCCACTATCACACGCAGACGATTGCCCCCGCGCTGCGGGCCATCGCCGAATGTCCGCATCCCACGCTCGCCGCCATCGAAGGCGTATGTGTGGGCGGTGGGCTGGAGATCGCGTGCCATTGCGACCTGCGCATCGCTGCATCGGGCAGCCGCTTTGGTGTGCCGATCAACCGGCTGGGCTTTCCGATGGCGCCGGGTGAGTTGGGCGGTCTGCTGGCTCTGGCCGGACGCGCCGTGGCGCTGGAAATCCTGCTCGAAGGGCGGGTGTTCGATGCCGACGAAGCGGCCCGCAAGGGTCTGTTGACGCGCGTGGTGCCCGAAGCGGCGCTGCACGATGAAGTTTCCGCCACGGTCCAGCGCCTGTGTGCGGGTGCTCCACTGGCTGCGCGCATCAACAAGGCCACCATCCGCAGGCTCTCGCCCGAACCTGCACCGCTGACGGCCGCCGAGCTGGACGCACATTTCGCCTACGCCACGAGCCGCGACCATGCGGAAGGCGTGGCGGCGTTTCTGGCGCATCGGCCTCCGGATTTCACCGGGGAGTAATATGGCGGCCGGCCCGCTATCATGGCGGGCTGCACGTCATATCCAATCGTTTCCGTATCCATGAACGCCAATCTGTTCGCCCTGTTCGAATCCCGCTTTCCTGCTGACCGTACTGCCTGCTGCATCGAGACGCACGACGGGCTCTACTACACGTGGGACGATCTCGACCGCGCCACGGCGAAGATCGCCAACCTGCTGACCGCGCTGGAACTGCCTGCTGGCGCACGCGTGGCCGTGCAGGTCGAGAAGTCGGTCGAGGCGCTGTGCCTGTACCTGGCCACGCTGCGCGCCGGACTGGTTTACCTGCCGCTGAACACGGCGTACCAGGAAGCCGAGGTCGACTATTTCGTCGGTGATGCCGAGCCAGCCGTGGTGGTCTGCAGCAGCGCGAACTTCGGCTGGGTGTCGAAGGTGGCGTTCAAGCACAACACGCATCACGTCTTCACGCTCGACGAGAACCGCACCGGTTCGCTGCTGCAACGCGCCGCCCAGCAATCGGACGTGTTCACCACGGTCGAACGCCAGGACGACGATCTCGCGGCCATCCTGTACACGTCGGGCACCACGGGCCGCAGCAAGGGCGCGATGCTGACGCACCGCAATCTCGCATCGAACGCGCAGACGCTCCACGAATACTGGGGCTGGCGCAGCGACGATGTGCTGCTGCACATGCTGCCGATCTTCCATGTGCACGGACTGTTCGTGGCATCGCACGGCGCACTGCTGGCCGGCGCCAAGATGATCTGGGCGCCGAAGCTCGACATGGCGCAGATCCTCAAATTCATTCCGCGCGCCACGGTGATGATGGGCGTGCCGACTTACTACGTGCGCATGGTGCAGGAGCCGCGTTTCGACAAGGAAGTCTGCGCCAACATGCGCCTGTTCGTGTCGGGTTCCGCGCCGCTGCTGCTGGAGACCTTCGACGCCTTCCGCGAACGCACTGGCCACACGATTCTTGAGCGCTACGGCATGAGCGAAACCGTGATGCTGGTCTCGAATCCGTACGACGAGACGCTGGGCGAGCGCATTGGCGGCACCGTCGGTCTGCCGCTGCCGAACGTGGAAGTCCGCGTGGTGGATGGCGAAGGCCAGGCATGCGAGGCCAGCGTGATTGGCAACGTCGAGGTCAAGGGCCCGAACGTATTCAAGGGCTACTGGCGCATGCCGGAAAAGACCGCCCAGGAATTCACCGCCGATGGCTGGTTCAAGACCGGCGACGTGGGGCGCTTCGGCGGCGAGGTGGGCGAGCGCAAGGTGCCGGACACCTATCTGACGATCGTTGGCCGCAGCAAGGACCTGATCATTTCGGGCGGCTACAACGTCTACCCGAAAGAGATCGAGAGCTTTATCGATGAAATGCCCGGCGTGGCGGAATCCGCCGTGATCGGCGTCCCCCATGCGGACTTCGGTGAGGCCGTGGTGGCTGTGGTGGTACGCAAGCCCGGCGCGGATATCGACGAAGCCGGCATGATCGGCACGTTGAAGGGCCGCATCGCCAACTTCAAGGTGCCCAAGCGCGTGCACGTAGTGGATGAACTGCCGCGCAACACGATGGGGAAGGTGCAGAAGAATGTGTTGAGGGATCAGTACGCAAGCCTCTGAGCTTGTTTGCTCCCCTCTCCCATGAAATGGGAGAGGGGAGAACACCCATCACTTCACCATCTGCACGGCCCCATTCACCGACACCTGTACCTGCGTCTTGCCGCCTTCCACAGGGATCGGTGCGCCGGCGTCGGCGGACATGGCCTTGGCGGCGTACATGCGCGGCATCGGGGGTACCATGCCGCCGCTTTCGTTGACCGAGACTTCGCGGATGGTGTAGCTGGTATAGCCGAACAGCTTCGCGGTAGCCTGGGCCTTGTCGCGGAATGCGGCCACTGCCTGATCCGTCAGTTTCTGTTGCGTGGCCAGGCGGGCCTCGCGCGACAGCGAGAAGGCCACGTTCTGCACCTGCATCTGGCTGGCGAGTTCACCGGCGAGCTTCGACACGGCTGCAAAATCCTTCGACTTGAGGATGACCTCCGAGCGGCCACGCCATGCGCTGATCTTGCCGTTGCGATCGGTGGTGGGGTGAATCGTGAAGCCGCCCGATTGCGCTTCCACGCCCGACGTGCGCTTGGCCTGGTTCAGCACGGCCTGCGTACGGGTGGACAGTGCGTTTGAAATGGCCGACGGCTCCTGGCCTTCCTGCTCCACTGCCAGCGTCAGCTGCACCACGTCAGTCGGCACCTCGGCTACGGCTTCGGCGGACAGTGACAACACGCCCGAGGGCGGCGGCACGGTCTGGGCCGTGGCGATGGCGGCGGTGGTGGACAGCAGCGAGGCAAGCAAGAGTTTCTTCATATTGTTCTCCACATCGAAGTGATGGCCATCTGACGCGCGCCGGGCGGAATTGTTCCTCACGCGGCACAGTGCGCCAGGTTCACGAGATCGCGCAAGACGCGCATGGGGATGAAACGGGAGAGACGACGGGATGGGGTTAAACGGAGTCAAAAAAAACGGCGGACGTTCAGGCTCACCCCCGTGCCAACCTTCACTTCATCAGCTTGCTGGTGATGTAGCGCCACTCGGCGGGCGTGACCGGCGTGATCGAGAGTCGGTTGCCGCGGCGGAGCACGACCATGTCGGCCAGCGCGTCATGCTCGCGTAACGCGGGCAGCGGGATCAGCGCGGACTTGCTGACGAACTTTACATCGACGAGCGACCAGCGCGGGTCTTCCTTCTTCGATGCCTTGTCGAAATAGTCGCTTTTCGCGTCGAACTGGGTGGGGTCGGGGTAGGGCTGCGAGCAGACTTCGGCCAGTCCGGCGATGCCCGGCTCGGGGCATGAGGAATGATAGAAGAGCACGCCGTCGCCGATGCGCATCTGGTCGCGCATGAAGTTGCGCGCCTGATAGTTGCGTACGCCGGTCCAGGGCAGCGTGCCCTTGCTGGCAAGATCGTCGATGCTGGCTTCGTCCGGTTCGGACTTCATGAGCCAGTACTGGCGCGCACGCGTATCGGACATGTGAGGAAGATCAGAAGATTAGCTGATCGAAGGCACAAATGAAAAAGGCGGTGGTTCGTTGAAACCACCGCCTCTTCATCACTTGAAGGGGGTCCCCGCCTCGGCCGCTGGATCGGCATCCTGAACCCAAGTGAGGTTCAGAGTGGCTGCGGAAGTCGTATTTCGGGTACATCGGCCACTCAGGGAGTGTCAGGCAGAACCTGAAACTATGAATGTCGCGACGCGCTCGCCCACACGACATAATCCCGCACCATGCAATGCATATCGGTTCAAGGAGTTTATGACCCTCACGAACCAGGCAGGGAAACTGTCAAACGTCTGACTTTAGTTCCTTCACACAGACACATACAACCTTGTGCTGGGGATGTCAGACGTTTGCCGTTTCAATAGAGATGGGTGGAAACGGCGGCCAGGCACGATAACCCGGCCATTCGGCTGCGTCGGTCGTTTGGGCGCCGCGCAGTGGCTCCACTATACACCGCGCATCTGCGCATACCAAGTCAGACGTGTTGCACCGTTACATTTTCCATCACGACCATGGCAACACTGTCATGGTTGCATGCGAGGCGCGGCATCCGCTTCACATGCACGACATATTGTGGCCACTGCCGCGCAATTCAAGCGCGGTCAGCAGGGTTTTTTGGCACGCTGGCGAATCGCTCTAGCGCGTGCCTACATGTGCGTACTGGCGTAGTGCCTCGTCGGCGCGCTCGTTGAGTTCGCGAATGCGCGCACGCACGGCCTCCACGGGAATGGCGCCTTCCTCGTCCTGCTTGTGGCGCATTGCCAGCAGGTCCGAGGCCAGGCTGATCGCGGCCATCACGGCCACGCGTTCGACGCCCTTGGTGGAGACGGTGCCCTTCAGCTTGTTCATCTTGTCGTCGACCAGTGCCACGGCTTCGAGCAGCGCGGCCTCGTTGTCGGGCGCGATGGCGAAGCGATAAGGCTGGCCGGCGATGTTCACTTCCACTTGCTTGTTGCTCATGCGTGTTCTCCGGGGGCTTGCTGCGAGCCTTCCGATGCGGCGCGCGGAGCGCCTTCGCCGAGGAGGTCGAGCTGGCGCGCATCGCTGGCCGTGGGCAGCTTGTCGAGGATCGACTGGATGCGCAGTTGCGCTTCCTCGATCTTGATGTTGAGCAGTTCGCGGTCGGCCGCCATGGCTTCACGGTCCGCGCGCAACTGGTTCGCCTCGGACTGCAGGCGGTCGATTTCCGCACGCAGCCGCTGGTTTTCCGCCGCCAGGGTGTCGGCGTGATGCAGCACGCGTCCGATCTTGGCGGCCAGTTGTTCGAGTTCGTTGAGCATAGTGCCTGTCGTGTCCGGTAGGAGTAGTGGTCAGGTTTCGGGATTCTAGCCGATGCACGCGCGAGGTTTACCGCCAACGCGCCCGATGAGACTGGGGTGCCGCACGGAAGTTGCGTCGAAGGGCGCCAGATCGCGGCAATTCGGCGCATTTCGGCATGTCATCCACGGTTAACGGCAGCTTGACGTATCGCATTGACGCAAAACTTGAAACTCCCTACACTCGCGCACGTTCCAGGTGCTCGCGGCACCCGCACACGTCGGGGCTGCAGTTCAACGGGAAACAGGGAGCAGGGAGGGGACGCCATGTCGCCGCCGGCCAACCTGTGCTGCCCCCGCAACGGTAAGCGACCGCGAACGCGCTGTCTCATGTTTCAATCCAGCGTCCTTCGCAGGGTTGGCCTAGCGCCACTGACCGGTTCCGGTCGGGAAGGCGGCCAGCCTGATGTCGTCAGCCCGGATACCGGCCTGTAGAACGCGGGCGTCCGCCCCTAACGCGGCACGCCTCATCGCCATAGGGTCCGCGGGGGAACGGATCCGGCCGTTCTCTTCCATCCTGACTCATGCGTTTCACGCCATCCAGGTCGACCGTTGCGGCAAAGCCGTCGGTTCGCCCTTGCGCGCCTGCCATCCTGGCAGCCGTTGCCGTTGTTTCCACTTCGTCCCTGCCGGCCTTTGCGCAGTCCGCTGCCGAAGCCGCGACCCAGACGTCGCCGCAGTCCTTCGCGCCCGTCGTCGTTACTGCCTCGCGCACCGCGCAGAGTGTGACCGAGGCGTTGCCGCATACCACCGTAGTCACCCACGACGATATCGTCAACTCCCAAGCACCTGATTTGCGCTCGCTGCTGCGCGGGCAGGCAGGCATCGAATTTGCCGCCAATGGCGGCATGGGGGCCAACACCACGCTGTTCATGCGCGGTGCAAACTCGAATCAGGTGCTGATCCTGATCGATGGCGTGCGGATTGCAGGCGTGAGCGGCGGTACCGCGCAACTGGCGAACATCCTGCCCGACCAGATCGAGCGGATCGAGGTGGTGCGCGGCAATGTGTCGGCGCTGTATGGCTCGGACGCGATCGGCGGCGTGGTGCAGATCTTCACCAAGAACGGGGTCGGTCAGCCGCCGGCCGCCAATGCGCAGGTGGAGTACGGCAGCAACAACACGCGGCAGGGCACGGTGGGCTACGGCGGCCAGGTGGGCGACACATCGTTCAACGTAACCGGCTCGATCTTCAAGACCGACGGGTTCTCGTCGGTCAACTACCAGCAATGGGCAGCCGCCAATCCTGCAGCCGTGCGTCGCGGCACGGGTCCGAACCCGGGCGACAACCCGTACGAGAACAAGAGCGTCTCGGGGCAGGTGCGCCACAAGTTCACGCAGGACTGGGATGCCGGCTTCGCGGCGTACTACTCGAACAGCCAGCTTTCGTACGACAGTCTCAGCGGAAAGCCCACCGACGACTATCGGATGGACAGCGAGTTGTACACGCTGTCGGCATTCGTCAATGGCAAGGTGACGCGCGACTGGACCACGCACTTCAAGATTGCGCAGAGCGAGGACCGCGCGGAGACCACGAAGAACAGCCTGTTCGATAGCCTGTTCAGCACCCGCTCGCGCCAGTTCAACTGGCAGAACGAGTACGCGCTGACGGCAGATCACAAGCTGTTGTTCGGCACCGACTGGTTGCAGCAGGAACTCGCATCGAGTTCGTACAGCGCACCCACGCGTAACGTGTTCTCGGTCTACGGTGGCTACGAAGGCCGCATCGGCCGGCACCAGTTGCAACTGAACGCGCGCAACGACCACTATTCCGATTTCGGCAACCAGGGCAGCTTCTTCGCGGGCTACGGCTTCAATGTGACCGAGCAGGTCAAGCTGATTGCCAACCTGAGCAACGCTTTCCGCGCGCCGACGTTCAACGAGCTGTATTACCCGGGCTACGGCCAGCCGAACCTGCAACCCGAGCGCGCCAAGTCGGCAGAGGTGGGCGTGCAGGTGGATACGGTGAGCGCCGGCCTGCTGCGCGTGACCGCCTTCGAGACGCGCTACAACGACCTGATCGTCTCCACGCTGCAACCGGGCGGCCTGTATCTGGCGCAGAACGTGGCCAAGGCCAAGGTGCAGGGGATCGAGGCGTCGTGGCGCGCCACGGTCTTCGGCACAGATCTCGGCGCCAGCGTGACGTTCCAGAATCCGGTCGACGAGACCAACAACACGCAGTTGATTCGTCGTGCACGACGCCATGCATCGTTCGATGTGGGCCGCAATATTGGCAGCTGGCGTTTTGGTGGCGAGTGGCTGGTGTCGTCGGAGCGGCTCGACAATGGCTCGCGCACGCTGGGCGGATACGGTATCGTCAACCTCAATGCCCGCTACAACATCGACAAGCAATGGTTCGTTGCCGCCCGTGTGGAAAACCTGTTCGACAAGCAGTACATGCTCGCCTTCCCGTACAACACGCAGGGCCGGGCGGGGTTTGTCACGCTGGGATGGCGGCAGAAGTAAGCCATGTCTGAGTTGCGGCGCGCACTGACCGTTTGGGGCGTCCTGGCCTTGGCCGGGGCGGCCGTGTTTGCGCTGTCGCTGGCCGTGGGCAGCGTGACGCTCGATAGCACGCAGCTATGGCAGGCGCTGACCGGCGCCGATACCGGCACGGCTGGCGCCATCGTGCGCGAGTTGCGTCTGCCGCGCGCCGCCGCCGCGTTTGCCTGCGGCGGCCTGCTGGCGCTTTCCGGCGCGCTGATGCAGGTGCTACTGCGCAACCCGCTGGCCGAGCCTTACGTGCTGGGTGTCTCGGGGGGCGCGTCTACTGGCGCGCTGCTGGCCATGCTGCTGACGCTGCCCTTGTGGACGGTGCAGGCCGGCGCTGCAGGCGGTGCGCTGCTGTCCATGCTGCTCGTGGCCACGCTGGCGCGCCGTGACCTGCTGCATCCGCAAGTGCAGGGCGGCCATCACGAAGCCGGTGCGCGTCTGCTGCTGACCGGGGTCATCCTGGCGGCTGGCTGGGGTGCGCTGATCACGCTGATCCTGGCCGTCGCGCCCGAGTCGCGATTGCGCGGGATGCTGTTCTGGCTGACCGGCGATCTGGGTGGTACATCGAGCTACGGCTGGGCACTGGGCATGCTGGTGGTGGCAATGGCACTGACCTTGCCGATGGCGCGCGCGCTGAACGTGATGCTGCTTGGCGAGACCGTGGCGCAGTCGCTCGGTGTGCGCGTGGGACGCGTGCGGCTGGCCACCTTCCTGATTGCATCGTTCTCGATTGCGGCGGCGATCACCACGGCGGGATCGATCGGCTTTGTCGGCCTCGTGGTGCCGCACATGGTGCGTCTGGCCTGGGGCAACGATCAGCGCATGCTGTTGCCGGCTGCCGTGCTGCTGGGCGGCATGCTGCTGATGGCAGCGGACCTGATCGCGCGCACGGTCATCGCGCCTGCGCAGTTGCCGGTGGGCGTCATCACGGCGCTGCTCGGTGTGCCAACCTTCCTCTACTTGCTGTTGCGGAGGCCGCGATGAACCCATGGCATGAGCCACTCGCCGCATGTCCGCAACTTGCATTGCGCGATGTGAGCCTGCGCGCGGGAAGCCGCGTACTGATGCAACGGCTCTCGATGTCGATTGGCGCGGGGCAACTGTGGTGCATCGTCGGTCCCAATGGCGTTGGCAAATCCACGCTGATGGGTGTGCTGGCGGGCCTGCGCGCGCCCGATGGTGGTGCGGTCGAGGTGGATGGTGTCGCGGCCACGCATGTGCCGCCTGCCACGCTGGCGCGGCAGCGCGCGTATCTGCCGCAGGCCGTGCATGACACGTTCCCGATGAGGGTCGAGGATGCCGTGCGCATCGGTCGTCATCCGCATTTGAGCGGCTGGGGTTGGGGCCGCCGCGACGACGACAGCGTGGTGCGCGACCTCATGACCGCGCTAGATCTCGACGCATTGCGTGGTCGCGATGTGCTGACCCTGTCGGGCGGCGAGCGGCAGCGCGTGTCGTTGGCCGCTGCACTGGCGCAGCAGGCGCCGCTGCTGATGCTCGACGAGCCGGTGGCGCATCTGGACCTGCGCCACCAGATCCAGGTGCTGGAACTGCTTCAGCGTCTGACGCGCGCGGGTCGGCATGCCGTCGTGGTCATCGTGCACGATCTCACCTTGGCGCAGCGCTATGCGAGTCATGCGCTGCTGATGTCCGAGGACGGACAGGCGCTACATGGCCCGGCCTCCGACGTCCTGACTCCCGCGCAGTGCTCCCGTGCACTGCGCACCCCGATTATCCGAATCAGCGATGGCACGCACGCCGCGCTGATTCCAGATGGAAATCCGCAATGAGCGATATGGAAAACAACAATGCCGACGATGGACGCGACGAGCGTCACAAGGCGCGCATGGTGCGCAAGAAAGAAGTGGTCGACGCGAAGATCGCTTCGGCACAGGCCGAGCGCGGCGTGATCGTGATTACCACCGGCAACGGCAAGGGCAAGTCGAGTTCGGGCTTCGGCATGGTGGTGCGCGCAATGGGCCACGGCATGCAGACCGGCGTGGTCCAGTTCATCAAGGGCGCGATCCCGAGTGGCGAGGAAATGTTCCTGCGCCGCTTTCCTGAGCAATGCGAGTTCCACGTGATGGGCGAGGGCTACACCTGGGAAACGCAGGATCGTGCCCGCGATGTCGCCAAGGCCGAGGCCGCGTGGGAAGTGGCGCGCCGCATGCTGCGCGATCCGGCCATCGGCCTTGTGCTGTTCGATGAACTGAATATCGCGCTGAAGCTGCACTATCTCGATGTGGAAACCGTGATCGCCGATCTGCGCGCGCGTCCGCCGATGCAGCATGTGGTGATCACAGGCCGTGGCGCGCCGCCCGCGCTGATCGAGGCGGCGGATACGGTGACGGACATGACCCCGGTGAAGCATGCGTTCCAGCAAGGGATCAAGGCCCAACGCGGCGTGGAAATGTAGGAAAACGCCATGAAGCCGATTCTGGCGTCGTTGCGCGGCCTTGTCGTACCTGTTGTACTGCCTGCGGCCGCGCGCCTGGCCAGAACCGCTGCGCTTCGCCTTCCTGGCGTTTTCCAAAAGATCTGAAACATATGACCCATTTCCCCGACTACGCCCTGACACTGCCGCCCATCGATGCGCCCGACGAAGCGCTGCGCGCGACGCTGCAGGCAGCTATCGACGACAAGACCAAGCCGCTGGGTTCGCTCGGACGGCTGGAAGCGCTGGCGCTGCAGATCGGCATGATCCGTGGCGGCACGACGCCTGAACTGACGCGGCCTGCAGTGATCGTGTTTGCTGGCGACCACGGTGTGGCTGACGCGGGTGTCAGTGCCTACCCGGCCGAGGTGACGGCGCAGATGGTGCTGAACTTCCTGAACGGTGGCGCGGCGATCAATGTGTTCACGCGGCTGCACGGGCTGGCGCTGGAAGTGGTGGATGTTGGCGTGCGTGCGCCGCTGCCAGCGTCGGTGGGACTGGTCAACTGCCGCGTGGCCAATGGCACGCGCAACTTTGTCGAGCAGGCCGCGATGACGCCGGCCGAGACCGGCGCGGCCATCAATGCCGGTATCGTCCGCGTGCTGCGTCATGCGCAGCTGGGTACCAACGTGATCGGATTCGGCGAGATGGGTATCGCCAATACGTCTGCGGCGGCTTGCGTGATGAGCCGTCTGACGGGGTTGCCGCTGGAAGCGTGCACAGGGCGTGGCACCGGGCTCGACGACGCAGGCGTCACGCGCAAGCGCGAGATTCTGGCGCGTGCGCTGGCACAGCATCCCGACGTCACGGCGCCGCTCGATGTGTTGGCGACGTTCGGTGGTTTCGAGATCGCGGCGATGGTGGGTGCGTTCCTTGCTGCCGCCGCAAGCCGCATGGTGATACTGGTTGATGGATTCATCGCTTCGGCGGCGCTGCTGGTGGCCGCGCGCATTGATCCGAACGTGGTGCACTACTGCGTGTACTCGCATTGTTCGCACGAGCAAGGGCACCGCGCGCTGTTGGCCGAGTTCGGTGGTGAACCGCTGCTTGCACTCGACCTGCGTCTGGGCGAGGGCACCGGCGCCGCGCTGGCGTGGCCGCTCGTGGCATCGGCCGCCGCATTCCTGCGCGAGATGGCAACGTTCAGCGGCGCAGGCGTGACCAACAAATCGGCATAACAGACAGATGGCCGACGAACTCCGCTTCTTCCTGACCGCCCTCGGCTACTTCACGCGCGTGCCGCTGCCGCAGCGGCTGGCCGGATGGGTGGGGTTCGCGCCGCACTATCTCAATGCCGCAGCGCGTTACTTCCCGCTGGTAGGACTGCTGGTGGGATTGATCGCTGCGTTGGTGACGTGGGGCGCGTGGCAGTTGTGGACGCCGTCAGTGGCTATCGTGCTGGGCATGGCTGCGACGCTGCTGCTGACAGGCGCATTCCACGAAGACGGGCTGGCCGATTGCGTCGATGCATTCGGTGGTGGCTATCGCACCGAGGACGTGCTGCGGATCATGCACGATTCGCGCGTTGGCGCATTTGGTGCCATCGCCATCGTGGTGGCACTGCTGCTCAAGTGGCAATTGCTGGTAGCGGTGGGCGAGGGTGGCGGTATCGTGACGCTGCTGGCCGTGTTGATCGTTGCGCATGGCGCGAGCCGCACGATGGCGATCACGTTCCTCGCCACGCATGAATATGTGCGGCCCGAAGGCAAGGCCAAGCCCGTCGCGCAGCGTCTGGCGGGCAAGGGGTTGGTGTTTGCGCTGGCATGTGGCGTGTTGCCGCTGCTGTGGGTGTCGCCGCTGTTCGCGGTCGTGGCACTGATCGCGCTGGCTGTGCTGCGCACAGTGCTAGGCGCGTACTTCGTGCGACGCATCGGCGGTTATACGGGCGATTGCCTGGGCATGGCCCAGCAACTCGCGGAACTGACGATCTACCTCGTGGCGGCCGCATGGAAGTGGTACTGATCCGCCATGCACAGCCGGCAGTTGATCCCGGCATCTGCTATGGCAGCCTGGAACTGGCACTGATGGAGCCGATGCAGCCGGCGGCATCGCTGATCGTTGGAGGCATGGGCACGCCGGTTGGCATCATCACCAGTCCTGCAGCGCGAGCACGCGACACGGCTTCGGCCCTGCGGGCCTGTCTGCCGACGCAACCGCCGTGCGAAATCGAACCGCGTCTGCGCGAGATGGATTTTGGAAGTTGGGAAGGCCAACGCTGGGACGCCATCCCGCGCGAGGCACTGGACCTCTGGGCAGGCAATCTCATGACCGCTCGACCCCACGGTGGCGAAACCCCCGCCGAGATGCTGGAGCGAGTGGGAAGCTGGGCGGATTCGCTCGATACGCAATCTGACGCGCGCCTCTGGGTGGTCAGCCACGCGGGCACCATGCGCATGCTCGCCGCGCACTGGCTGGGCGTGCCGCTGTCGCAAACCCTGCAGTGGTCGCTGGGATTTGGCGCGACGTGCAAGTTTGTGCTGGAGGGGAGTGGGGTCAGGTTGGGGTGGTGGAATCGGGTGGTGACGTAGCTGGCTTCCCGCTGGTTTTCTCCCCTCTCCCGCTCGCGGGAGAGGGGCGGGGGTGAGGGCAAGCGGTTCTGCACCGACAAGTCGAAGATTGCACCGCTGTGCCCTCACCCCCAACCCCTCTCCCACTGTGTGGGAGAGGGGAGCTAAAACAACAGCGGGAGAGAAACACCTAACTCCGCCGCGACCTCGCCACCTCCAGATCCTTGCAGATCTCCGCCGCCCCCTTCACCACCCGTGGCCCGGCGCGATTCACCAGGTCGCCGTCGATGATGAACAGGTTGTTGCGCGCAACCGCCGTGACCTGCTTCCATTTTTCCCACATCGAGAAATCCGCGAGTGGCTTGTCCGGGCGGGTGGCGCCCATGCCCGCTGTCAGCATGACTTCGGGATTGCCGGCCACGACCGATTCCACCGATACCGTGGGCACTAGCGGGGTTTCCTTCGCAAACAGATTGCGGCCACCGCACAGGGTCAGCAGGTCGCTGATCAGATGCTCGCCGTTGAGCGTCATCAGCGGCTGCTGCCAGACCTGATAGAACACGGTCACGGGTGGACGCGCGGCGTAGGTCTTGCGCAGCGTCTCCACCTGCTGCCGGAAATCGGCGGCGGCACGGTTGGCTACGGTCTCGGTGCCCATCAGCGCGCCGAGCTTCTCGATGTTCTGGGGAATCGATTCGAGCTTGCGGGGTTCGCTGAAGAACAGTGGCATGCCGAGTGCGCGCAGGCGGTCGGTCTGCTTCTGCGCATTGCCATGGCGCCAGACCACGATCAGGTCCGGCTTTAGTGCGGCGATGCGTTCAAGGTCCAGCGACTTGTTGTCACCCACGCGCGGGATGTCCCGCGCTTGCGGTGGATAGTCGCTGTAGCTCACGGTGCCGACGATGCGGTCACCGCCGCCTGCCGCGTAGATCAATTCGGTCACATGCGGTGCCAGCGAGACGATGCGGCGCGCCGGAGCGTTGAGCGTGACGGGCTGGCCGCTGTCGTCGGTGATGGTGATGGCCGCGTGGGCGGAGCCGAGCGTAAGGCACGCTGCGGCGATCAGGAAAGCAAATCTAGTAGCCATCTGGGTTCATGACTTGGGACAGGGTATCGAATGCCTTGGAAATCTGCGCCCAGGCGCGTGGGGAGCCGGGCGGCAGTCCGAAGCGAAGGCCGGGCGGGGAGCCGCCTGCCGCCGGGAAGTAGCGCGTCCAGACCTGATCTGCGGCGAGAACAGTCTGTATCCATTCAGCATCGGGATGCGGCACCCAGCAGAACAGCGAATGGCGCACGGGCTCGAAGCCGCACTCGACCAGGAACTGGCGCAATTTTTCCGAGCGATGGATCAACTGTGCGCGCGTGATCGATTCCCACGACACATCGTCCAGCACGATTCGTGCGACGGCGCGGGCCGGGCCGGACACCGTCCAGTGACCGAGCACTTCGGACAGCGCCGTCAGCAGCGCAGGCGCAGCGAGCACGAATCCGCAACGCACACCGGCCAGCCCGAAGAACTTGCCGATGGAGCGCAGCACGACGAGCCCCTTCTGATGACTGTGCGGTGCAATGGTCTGGTCGGGCGTGCAGTCCATGAACGCCTCGTCCACGAGCAGCGTGCCGCCACGTTTCGCAAGGTCCGCATGCCACTGCAGCAGTGTCTCGGGCGGCAGTTGCCGTGCAGTCGGGTTGTTCGGATTGACGACGACCAGATGGTCGAGCGATGCGCCAAGATCGTCGCGCAGGAAATCGGCTTCGTCGAGCAGCACAACCTCGTGCCCTGCGCGGGCGAATGCCGGGGCGTATTCGCTATAGCCGAGCGCGGCAACGCCTACGCGTCCACGCTTGAGCAGCGTGGGCAGCGCGCGGATGGCCGCTTGCGAACCCGCCACGGGTAATGCGTGTTTGGCATCGTAGTAATGCGCGGCGAATGCGGCGAGGCCGTCTTCATCCTCGGGCAGTCGTTGCCACGCAGAGGCGGGGAGCTGCGGCACGGGATAGCCGTCGGGATTGATGCCGGTGGAGAGATCGACCCAGTATTGGGCGCGACCTCCATACTCCTTCATCGCACGCTGGAGATCCCCGCCGTGTCGAATGGTGTTCGTCATGATGTCGTTATCAGGCTGGTCAGTGGCACGCTCAACATCGCCACACCGAGCCACAGCCACAGCGTGCGTTGCACGAGCCGCAGGCACGCATGCACATGCGTGGCCGCCGGTGTCGCGCCGATGCCGAGCGGCGGTCGTTCTTCCCATTCGCCGTGGTAGTGCGCGCCGCCACCGAGCGCCACGCCCACGGCGCCGGCGCCCGACGCCATCACGGGGCCCGCGTTCGGGCTTGACCATCCGGGTGCCTGCGTACGCCAGCAGCGCAGTGCTTGCGCCGTGGCGCCGAGCAGTGCGTAGGACAGCGCGGTGAGCCGGGCCGGTATCAGGTTAAGCAGATCGTCTATGCGGGCGGCGGCCCAGCCGAACATTTCCCAGCGCGGCGTGCGATAGCCCCACATCGCGTCGAGCGTGTTGGCGAGGCGGAACACGATCACGGCCGGCGCGCCACCCACGAGAAACCAGAACAGCGCGCCGAAGATCGCGTCGTTGCCGTTCTCAAGGGCGGATTCGCAGGCCGCGCGCGCCAGCGCCTCGGTGTCGGCATCGACGGTATCGCGCGAGACGATACGCGCGGTCAGCGTGCGGGCCGTGGGCAAATCAGCGCGATCCAGTGCATCGGCAATCGGCGCGATATGTTGCGCGAGACTCTGCGCGCCCAGCGCGAAGTAGAGTGCCACGGCGTTCAATATCCACGCGAGCAGGGGATGCACGGCGTTGGCCCGCGCGACAATCCACCACGCCAGGGCGGCAGGTCCCAGCACGATCAAAGTCCACGCAAACAATCCGGCGAGTCGTTGTCGAGGCGCGCTGCGTGCGGGACGATTCAGGGCATTGGCGACGGCGGTGGCCACGCGACCAAATCCGACGAGCGGATGCCAGCGGCGTGGCTCGCCAAGCCAGCGGTCCAGCAGCACGCCGGCGAGTGCGGCCGCCACGCAGGCGGCCCAGGACAACATGATCATCGCGCGTGATTGCCGCGGGCAGGGGAAGTGGGGGAGGCAGGATCTTTGACGGCCACCGGGATGCCGGCTACGAGCAGGCGCACGCGATCGGCGGCGGCGGCCAGCTTCTGGTTCAGGCGTCCCAGCTCATCGACATAGAAGCGCGTGATGGCACCCATCGGCACCACGCCGAAGCCGATCTCGTTCGAGACCAGGATCACGTGGCCGGGCAGCATCGGCAGCGCGGTCATCAGCGCGTCGATTTCCTCGGTGAACGCAGGCGGCGGTGTGATGACGCCGTGGTCGGGATATTCGCGGTTGTCGCCGAAGATCAGGTTGTTGAGCCACAGCGTCACGCAATCCACGAGGATGCAGCCATCGTGGCGCGCGTGGGCGTAGAGCGCATCCGCCAGATGCATCGGTTCCTCGACCAGTGTCCAGTCAGCCGGACGACGCGCGCGATGCAGTGCGATGCGCAGCTCCATCTCTTCGTCGGCGGGTTCGGCATCGTGGCGCGCGGTGGCGATGTACGTGACCGGCCCGCGCATCAGGGCGGCGTGGTCGGTGGCAAGCTGCTCGGCGAAATGGCTTTTGCCCGAGCGCGCGCCGCCCAGTACCAGCGTCAGTTCGCGCGCCGGCCCCGGGTTGGACGACTGTGGTTGCGCGGCGGTCTCGGTGACCGGATTGCTGGCCGTGGCGGCGCCTGCCGCAGCCGGTTCGGCGGCAGCCGTGATATTGAGCGCCTGAGGGGGGGCCTGGGTGTTCATCCGGCGTATTGTAGCCGTCGCATCGCGCCGCCGCATGCACGGAACTTGCAGGCTGGCGATCCATTTCGCCGCGCCGGAAGCCGGGGCTGCTGCGATAATCTCGCGATGCGAAACGATCCCGCCGCCAACTTCCCGATTCCCGATGCTGCGCGTGCCCTGCGCGGCACGCTGATGGTCCAGGGCACCACATCCGATGCCGGCAAAAGCACCATCGTGGCCGGACTGTGCCGCGTACTGGCGCGCGCCGGGGTGCCGGTGGCGCCGTTCAAGCCGCAGAACATGGCGCTCAACAGCGCGGTGACCGTCGACGGCGGGGAGATCGGCCGTGCGCAGGCGCTGCAGGCGCAGGCGGCCGGGCTGGCACCGCATACCGACATGAATCCCGTCCTGCTCAAGCCGAGCAGCGATATCGGCGCGCAGGTCATTATCCACGGCCGCGCCCGCATGGACCTCGACGCACGCGCCTATCACGCCTACAAGCCGCAGGCGATGGCGGCGGTGCTGGAGAGCCATGCGCGGCTGACCGGGGCCTACAAGGTGGTGATGGTGGAGGGCGCGGGAAGCCCCGCCGAAGTGAACCTGCGCGACCGCGACATCGCCAATATGGGCTTCGCGGAGCGCGTGGATTGTCCGGTCGTGATCGTGGCAGATATCGACCGGGGCGGCGTGTTTGCCCATCTGGTGGGCACGCTCGATTGCCTGTCCGAATCCGAACGGGCGCGCGTGACGGGGTTCATCATCAACCGCTTCCGGGGCGATATCGCGCTGCTGCAACCGGGGCTGGACTGGCTGACTGCGCGCACGGGCAAGCCGGTGTTCGGCGTGCTGCCCTACCTGCACGGCCTGCACCTCGATGCGGAAGACGCCATTGCCAGCGGGCAGGTGGCGCGTGGCGATGGCGATGCCGAGGTGCTGCGCGTGATCGTGCCCGTGCTGCCGCGTATTTCGAACCATACGGATTTCGATGCGCTGCGCGCGCATCCGCAGGTGGACCTGCGTTTCATCGGACCCGGCATGCCGATTCCGCCTGCGGACCTGGTGATCCTGCCGGGCAGCAAGAGCGTGCGTGCCGACTTGGCGTTCCTGCGTGCGAATGGCTGGGAGAGCGCCTTGCAGCGGCACTTGCGCTATGGCGGCAAGCTGGCGGGGATCTGCGGTGGCATGCAGATGCTGGGTCGCCTGATTCACGATCCCGATGGACGCGAAGGTCCGGCGGGATCGAGTGAGGGTTTGGGGCTGCTCGATTTCGAAACGACGCTGGCGTCTGACAAGCAGTTGCGGCGGGTCAGCGGCAAGCTGGCGCTCGAAGAGGGCGTGGGTGCGACTGTGGAAGGCTACGAGATTCATCTCGGCGTGACCGCTGGCGCCGCGCTCGATCGTCCGGCACTGTGGCTGGACGATGCCGAGGGCGGGCGCCGTCCCGACGGCGCGGTGTCCGCCGACAATCAGGTGCTCGCTACCTATTGCCACGGCCTGTTCGACCAGCCCGACGGATGCGGCGCGCTGCTGCGCTGGGCCGGGCTGTCCGGCGCCAATGGCGTGGATCTCGATGCGCTGCGCGAGGCATCGATCGAACGGCTGGCCGACAGCATGGCCGTCAATCTTGATCTTGCGGCGATGTTCGCGCCGCTCGTACAGAAGTAGGCGATAGGTCGTCAGGGCCCCGGCGCGAGCCGGCTGACCAGCGCGTCCACATCCTCCCAGGTCACGCGGCGCACGGCCACCATGAAGTCCGTGCCGGGGAACGGGTCGTTGAACATGTCCGATTCCACGCCGCCGAGCCGACGATAAAACTCGCGCGCCTGGACATTGCCATCGAGCACGTAGAGAAACAGCGCCTTGCCCGGCCACTGGCTGGCCGCGCGGCAAGCGCAATGGGACATCAGCGTCTTGCCGTAGCCACGTCCGTGATACTGCTGCATCACATGAAGGTTGTCGACGTAGATGCCATAGCCGGGTTCGGCAAGCGGCATCAGGCATGAGAAGCCAGCCGGCTGGCCGTCCACGCGCAGGATCGTGACTTCGATGGGCGCTTCGGCACCGTCCAGCATGCGGGCACGCCAGGTGGCCAGGCGTTCGTTCACGGCGTGGACGTCAAGGTATTCGTTGGGAATCAGGCCGGCGTAGGCATGGCGCCAGCTATCCGCGTGCATCGAGGCCAGCAGGTCGGCATCGGCCGACGTGGCAGGAACCAGTTCAATCAGGGGCATGACGGAGGCGCGCAACGCGCCGGATAGAGGAATCAGGGGGCGAAGCCGATCTTAACAATGCACTGTTAGAATCGCGAATTCTTCGCATTTGCATTTGCGCGCTGGCGCACAGATGCGACGCCGAATGCCCTCAAAAAAGGGCGCTGCAGGGGGCAACCGGCCTCAGCGGCCAGAAAAACGCCTTTCAACAATTGCCCTCGCCATGGTCTCCGGCCGACTTCGCACCGTACTCCGCAAGCTACACCTTTACATCGGGCTGGTCTTCGGACTGCTGTTCATCATGCTGGGCCTGACCGGTACGGCGATTTCCTGGCGTGACGAACTCGACAGGTGGCTCAACCCCGATCTGCTGCAGGCTGTTTCCGCCACGCGCATTCCCGTGGGCGCGGCCACCGTGGAAACGGTGACCGCGAGACTGCTGGCCGATCCCAAGTACGGCAAGCCGAACCTGCTGATGCTGCCGGTGGACGAGCATGACGTGTTCATCGCCTATTACCCCATCCATGGCGAACAGGCGGCGGTGGGACGCTCGCGGCAGGTCATGATCGATCCCATCACGCTGGCCGTGAAGGGCGAGCGGCTCTGGGGCGTGCCGGGGCTTTCGCGCCCGCAGTTGCTGCCGACGATGTTCCATCTTCACCGTTACCTGCTGTCGGGCGATACCGGCAAGACGATCATCGGCGTGACCGGGATGATGCTGCTGTTGTCGGTCCTGCTGGGCATTGCGCTGTGGTGGCCCAAGGCCACCCAGCGTGCTTGGAAGCAGGCGGTGCGGATTACCCACGGTGGTTCGTGGTCGCGGTTCAACTATTCGTTCCACCGCGCCGCCGGGATTTTCGTGGCGCCGGTGCTGGCCATCACCGCGTTTTCGGGCTGGTATCTGAACCTGCCGAAATGGGTCACGCCGATCATCGCAAGCGTGGCCACGGTGAGTCCCCAGGTGAAGCACCAGTCCGAGACACCGCCGCCCGGCACCCGCGCAATCACCCCGGCCCAGGCCATGACCGCCGCGCAGCAGCAGTTTCCCGACGCACTGGTGACGCGCGTGGGCCTGCCGCGCAAACCTGGCGATGCGTATGAGGTGCGCCTGCGGCAGAACGCCGAGATCCAGGGCGGCAGCGGCGCTACGCGCCTGTGGCTCGACGCCTATACCGGCCGCCCGCTTGGCGTGCGCGACCCGCTCAATGGCGCGTCCGGCGATACGCTGATCAGCTGGCTCTTTCCGCTCCACACCGGCGAAGCGTTCGGCAGCTACGGCCGTGCGTTCATCACCGTGTTCGGCTTGATGCCGCTGGCGTTTGCCGTGACGGGAGTGCTGATCTGGTGGAAACGCCGCAGCGGACATCGGCGGCATCTGGAGAGGGAGCGGGGGAGAATTGTTCCCCTCTCCCGCGGGCGGGAGAGGGGTTAGGGGAGAGGGCCGGAGGGTCTGCTTGCCGACCGCTCGCAATTTGCACGGCTGGCCCTCTCCCCCGCCCCTCTCCCACTTCGCGGGAGAGGGGAGCAAACAAGCTGGAGCGAGTTAGATCTCGAGGTTATCAATCAACCGCGTATTCCCCAGCTTCGCGGCCGTCAGCACCACCAGCGGTTCTCCTACCGCGAATTCCTCGCGCGTCGGAGGTTGCAGGTTGTCCTGCTTGCGGATCGACACATAGTCAGCCTGCCAGCCACGGCCCTGAAGCTTCGCCAGCGCATCGGCTTCCACCTTGAGCAGGTCCACATTGCCGTTGCCGAGCACGGTGTCGCGCACTTCGTGCAGTGTCTTGTAGAGGATGGGGGCCTCGGCGCGTTCGGCTTCGGTCAGGTAGCGGTTGCGTGACGATAGCGCCAGGCCGTCTTCCGCACGAATGGTCTCGGCCGGGATGATGTCCACGGGCAAGGCGAACTGCTTGGCCATGCGGCGCACGATCATCAACTGCTGGTAGTCCTTCTTGCCGAACACGGCCACGCGCGGCTGCACGCAGCAGAACAGTTTCATGACCACGGTGCAGACGCCCTTGAAGAAGCCGGGGCGGAACTCGCCTTCCAGGATATCGCCCAGATCATGCGGCGGATCGACGCGGTATTCCTGCGGCACCGGGTACATGTCGCGCTCGGTCGGGGCAAAGAGTACGTAGACGCCTTCGCTCTGCAGCTTCTCGATATCGTCCTGCAGCGTGCGCGGGTACTTGTCGAAATCCTCGTTCGGGCCGAACTGCAGCCGGTTGACGAAGATCGACGCTACCACCGGGTCGCCGTGCTGGCGCGCCAGACGCATCAACGACAGGTGGCCCTCATGCAGGTTGCCCATGGTGGGAACGAATGCCACGCGGTTCTGGCCGCGCAACTGGTCCCGTAGCGCCTCGATCGAAGAAATGACTTTCATGAATGTGGTGAGCGGTCGTGGTAGGAGCGTCCCGGCCGCCGTGCTTCGGGGCGGGGCCGGGTATGCCGGACTCTCATGTGGGTGCGTGGGCCGGCTGTCGGCGGATTGTAGAGCATCCGCGCCGGTTCAGGCCTGGGGATGGGCCTCGGTACGTCCGCCAGGCGGGACAGTCAGGCCGGCGTGTACGCCAATCGCACATAAACCGGTGCGAACGGCTCGGCCTGGGTGATTTCCACAAGCGACTCGCGCGACAGTTCGAGCATGGCGATGAAGTTGACCACCACCACGGGCACGCCCTTGCCGGAACGGATGGCGTCCTCGAACAGCTCGGTGAATTCCATGAACCTTGCGTGTTGCAGCCGCCGCAGGATCTGGCTCATGTGCTCGCGCACGGAGAGTTCCTCGCGCGAGATCTTGTGATGCTGGTTCAGCTTGGCACGCTTGAGCACATCGGCCCAGGCGGCCTTCAGGTCCACGGTTTCCACATCGGGAAAGCGCGGTGCCAGGCTCTGCTCGATGTAGACCTGCGAGCGAAGGAAATCGCGGCCCAGTTGCGGCACGGTGTCCAGCCGCTGTGCGGCCAGCTTCATCTGCTCGTATTCCAGCAGGCGGCGCACCAGTTCGGCGCGCGGGTCCTCGGCCTCGTCGTCGCTGTCCGCCTTCTTGACCGGCAGCAGCATGCGCGACTTGATCTCGATAAGCATCGCCGCCATCAGCAGGTACTCGGCCGCCAGTTCCAGATTGGTCTTGCGAATCTGGTCAACGTACGAAAGGTACTGACGCGTCACCTGGGCCATCGGAATGTCCAGGACGTTGAAGTTTTGCTTGCGGATCAGGTACAGCAGCAGGTCGAGCGGACCTTCGAAGGCTTCGAGGAAGATCTCCAGCGCGTCCGGCGGGATATAGAGATCCTGCGGAAGCTTGAACAGCGGCTCGCCATACAGGCGCGCGAACGCCATGCCGTCGATCATGTCGGCGGGATTGGCGGCGCTGCCCATGGGGGCCACGCTGGGCAGTTCCACCGGCAGGCTCAGCTTGTCCTGCGGGTGCTGCTCCAGCGGATCGCTCGATGGCATGCGGGGAGAGGGCGAGGGACTGACCGGCGCGGGCCGATCAGTTGTCCGACGAGTAGACGTAAGGCTTCTGGGCCACGCGCGATTCGTCGGCGCGGGCGCGTTCCTCGAGGTCGATCGGCGCCTTGTCCCACAGCAGGTTGCGGCCCTGGCGCTGCTCCGCCTCCAGGGCAGGGCGTTCCTGCTTGAGCGTCTTCAGGAACTGGGTGATATCCGATTCGTACATGGCCATGGCGAAACCTGAGCCCTTTCCGGGCGGCGTTGGGGGTAACGGGGCGAGATTTTACCGTATCGGCGCGGCCACCCGCCGTGGCGGCCAATGAATCTTTATTTTTGCGGACGGGAATGGCGTGTCGTCGCCGACGGTGTGGTCAAATAGCGACTTGTTTCTGGACCCCAAGGACGGATGAGCCTGGTTTTTGGCCACATGGCCGGACTGATCGCCGCAGGCAGGACGCGACGCCCCGGCTCGGGTGGCGCTCTCTTCACGCGCGCGTGTTCCTGCCTTGTCACCTTGCTGCTGGCCTGCGCGGTCTGGATACCCGACGCCCAGGCCAAGGACGCCTACAAGGTCGAGATCGACGCCCCCGATCCGCTGAAGGACATCCTCAAGGAACACCTCGACCTCTCGCGCTACCGCGACCGCACCGATATTTCCGACGACCAGTTCCATTACATGGTGGAAACCGTGGGCGACCAGGTGCGCCAGTTCGCGTCCACCGAAGGCTGGTTCGATCCGGAGACCACGGCTACCGTGGAAGGCGAGGGCGACCAGCGCGTGGTCAAGATTAAGGTGGTGCCCGGCGCGCGCACTGAAATCCGGCGCGTGGACCTGAGCGTGACCGGCCCGGCGGCCACACAGTCGCCCAGGCAGATCGAAGAGATGCGCAAGAAATGGGGTCTGCCGGTGGGCGACCCCTTCCGTCAGGCGGACTGGGACAAGGCCAAGGAGGATGCTCTCGTCCAGTTGCAGAGCCACACCTACTACGGCGCGAGGATGACCGCGTCGCAGGCGCGTGTCGAGCCCGAGGAACATGCCGCCGATTTGTCGGCGAAGTTCGAGAGCGGCCCGGCCTATGTACTTGGCCCGCTTGAAATCGAAGGCACGCGCCGCTATCCCGCCCGCATCATTCAGAACGTGAATCCGCTGTCGCAAGGGGAGCCGTACCGCGTGGAGCGACTGCTGGAGTTTCAGCGCGCGGTGCAGAACCAGCCGTATTTCTCGAACGTGCAGGTTGATCTGCTGGAGCCGCCGGCGGCAACCTCCGCCGAGGCCGCCGCGCAGCAGGAGACCGTGATCGCGCCCGTGCGCGTCAGGGTGCGCGAATATCCGACGCACCGGCTCAGTTCCGGTGTGGGCTACACGACCGATACCGGCGCGCAGGTGGAAGGCCGCTATTCCTACTACAACCTGTTCAACCGCGCATGGGTGTTCGATTCGCAGGCGCGGATCGAGCAGAAGCGCCAGTACGCGTTCGTGGAAACGGCGATGCCGCCGGATACCCACACTTACCGCAACAGTATCTACGGCAGCTACGAGCGCACCATCGACATCGAGAGCACCGACCTCACCAGCTGGCGCGGCGGTCTCAAGCGGTCCCGCTCGCGCGAGAAGTACGACACCACGGTCTCGCTCGATTTCTACTACGACAACCTCACGCCATACGGGCAGCCCTCGCAGATATCGAAGGCGCTGGTGCCGGCCTTTGCATGGACGCGCCGCGATGTGGATAACCCGGTCTTCCCGCGCCGGGGCAACGTGATCAACACGCAGGTCGGCGTGGCGGCCAAGAACGTGCTCAGCGATGCCACGTTCCTGCGGCTGTACGGCCGGGTCCGGCAGTACGTGCCCGTGGGCAATCGCGACCTGTTCATCGCGCGGCTGGAACTGGGCGCGAACATCACGTCGAGCGATCCGGCGCTGATTCCGGCGTCGCTGCGTTTTCGCGCGGGGGGCACCGACTCGATCCGGGGCTACAGCTACCAGTCGATCGGTACGCCTAACGGCGCCAGCGTGCTGCCGGCGCGCTTCCTGGGCACGGGTAGCGTCGAATACCAGTACTGGTTCAAGCCCGAGTGGGGCGCGGCGGTGTTCTGGGACATGGGCACGGCCACCAACAACCTGGCTGGCGTGAAGATCTATCACGGCGTGGGTGTTGGCGCGCGCTGGCGCAGCCCGGTGGGTCCGGTGCAGCTCGATGTGGGCTACGGCATCCAGGAGAAGCAGTTCCGGCCGCACATCTCGCTCGGGGTGGCGTTCTGATGAGTATTCCGGACATGCCCCCCGTGCCGCGTGACGACGAGAACACGCCGCGCGCGCCCCGCAAGCCAAAGCGCCACCGCGTCTGGAAGGTCCTGGCGTGGCTCGTCGGCCTGCTTGTGCTGCTGCTGGTGGCGATTGTGGTCACGGTGGTGGCGGCGCTGCGCACGGAGGCGGGTACGCGTCAGGTGTGGAATCTCGCCACGCGTTTCTCGGCGGGCATGCTGGCAGGGCAGCTTGATGGGGGCACCGTGGCCAGCGGGCTGCGCATGCACGATCTGGTGTTTGCCAGCGGCGACACACGCGTGACCATCGACCGCATCGACGCCAAATGGCAGATGTCGTGGTCGCCCCGTCGCCTGCATGTGGAATGGCTCAAGCTCGGCAAGATCGATGCGCGGCTGCCGGCGTCGGCGCCCAGCACCGAGCCGGCGAAGATGCCCGAGTCGCTGGAACTCCCCCTTGCTGTCGATATCGATACGCTGACCGTGAGCGAGTTGTCGCTGCTGCAGGGGCCGGCGGCCACGTCGAGCCCACTCGTGCTGTCGGATCTGGCCGCCACGCTGCATAGCGATGGCCTGCGGCACCGGCTGACCGTGGACCGGCTGACTACGCCTTACGGCAAGCTGCAGGCCAATGCGCAGATTGCGGGGCAGAAGCCGTTTGCGCTGTCCGCCGAGGCACTGCTCGAAGGCAAGTGGAAGGAAGAAGCGTACGCAGTGTCCGCCAGGGCCA
The DNA here is from genome assembly GCF_009793345.1 of Cupriavidus sp. SW-Y-13. Classification (NCBI taxonomy): domain Bacteria; kingdom Pseudomonadati; phylum Pseudomonadota; class Betaproteobacteria; order Burkholderiales; family Burkholderiaceae; genus Cupriavidus; species Cupriavidus sp. SW-Y-13. Next base: position 2,794,361 of record NZ_WHLX01000001.1, on the reverse strand, counting down.
ATGGCTCGCTGGATCAACTGCGTGCCGATGTCGACGCCACCGGAGACCGTATCCGCGCGCGCGCCAATGCCGATGTCACGCCCTTTGGCCGCGTGCCGTTCACGCACCTGCTGATCGACGGCGAGCGCATCAATCCGCGCCTGTTCAGCCCCACGGCACCGCAGGCCAATCTGACCGTGCATGCGGAATTGCGCCCCGTGGAAGCCGTGGCGCCGCCGCCGCGCGTGGCCGCGCCGAAGCCCGGCGAATCGACCGCCAGCGCGGTGGAGGCGGCCTCGGCAGCTTTGGCTTCCGCGCCCGTGCCGACACCTGCCGCGCCAACGTCGAATCCCCTCGCCGTAGCGGGCGAGGTCACGATACGCAACCTCGATCCCGGCACCATCGACCGCGAGCGCTTGCCCGTCCACAGCGTGACGGCGCGCGTGGAACTCAGCGAGAAAACGCAGACGCTGCGCGACCTGCGCATCGCACTGCCAGGGCGTGCGGAGATCGTCGGGCAGGGCGCGCTGCAGGACGGGCGCGGCGGCTTCGATCTCGACGTGCGGCGGCTCGACGTGGCCGCGCTGTACACCACGCTGGTGAAGACCAATCTGTCCGGCCCGGTGATCCTGCGGCTGGAGCCGGGGCGCCAGAGTGTGGCACTTGACGTGGCGGGCGGCGAGATCAAGCTGTTCGCCGATGCGAAGATCGACGAGGAGTCGGTCACGCTGTCCGCGCTGCGCGCCGGACTGGGTAGCGGCACGCTGACCGCCGATGGCAAGCTCGGTCTCAAGGGCGAGCAGGCTTTCGACTTCAAGGGCAAGCTTGCCAATTTCGATCCGTCGCGGCTCGCCAAGGTGGCGCCGGGGCGTATCAATGCCGATTTCTCGACCAAGGGCTCGCTGGCAAACGTGCTGCGCGTGGCGCTCGATTTCGCGCTGGGCGAGAGTGAATACGCAGGGCTGCCGATGACTGGCAAGGGGCGGGTCCGGCTGGAAGGCGAGCGGTTGCTGCCGAGCGAGGCATCGCTGCTGATGGCGGGCAACCAGGTGAACCTGAACGGCAGCTTCGGGGCGCGTGGGGATCGGCTCAAGGTCAATGTCGACGCGCCGCAACTGGATCGGCTCAAATTCGGCGTGGCCGGCAAGGCCAAGCTCGATGCCGAGGTCACTGGCACGTTGAAGAAGCCCGAGATCGTGGGCGACTACAGCGCGCAGTCTCTGGTCGTAGGTCCGCACAAGGTGGCGAATGCCAGCGGCCACGCCGAACTGCGCGGCGGTCTGGATGGCACCGTCAATGTCCAGCTCGCCGTGCGCGACTATCAGGGTCCGCAGGCATCGGTGCGTACGCTCGATGCCAACCTCAAGGGCACGCAGGCCAATCACGCCTTCGATGCCAAGGCGGCTGGCACGATGAACGGGCAGCCACTGCAACTCTCGCTGGCCGGGCAGGGCGCGTGGCGTGGCGACCAGGGCTGGAACGGCACGATCCAGACGCTGGACGAGCGGGGCACCGTCAACGTGCGCCTCACCGCGCCCGCGCAATTGCTGGTGGCGGAACAGCACATCCGGCTCGGCCAGACGCGTTTGCAGTTTGCCAAGGCCACGATGAACATCGAGGGCTTCGAGTTCGACCATGGCCGCATCCGCTCGCAGGGACGCATGGATGGCGTGGAAGTCGCCAACATCCTCAAGCTGCTGGAGACATTCACGGGAGAGTCGGCACCCATTCGCTCGGACCTTGTGCTCGATGCCAGCTGGAACCTGAGCCTTGCCGAGACGGCCACCGGGTTTGCGGACATCCGGCGCCGTAGCGGCGATGCCTCGATCAACGCGGGCCGTGGATGGACCGCGCTGGGGTTGGGCGAGACCGGCCTTCGCGCCGAGTTCTCCGGCAACCGCGTGACGCTCCGCGGCGGCACCACGGCGCAGCGGCTCGGCAAGCTGGTCGTCGATGCTTCGGCAGGACTCGTCAGCGAGCAGGGACTGCTGACAGTGGGGCCGGCCTCGACACTTGGTGGTACGGTCACGGCCGACATGCCGCGCCTGAAATCCCTGGAGGCGCTGGCGGGGCCGCAGTACGCGCTCGATGGCAAGCTGGCGGCGGCGCTGCAACTCGCCGGTACGGTGGGCAATCCGTTGCTGACGGGTTCGATCGATGGCAGCGGCATCGGCATTACGCTGTACGACCTCGGCATCCGCTTGACCGATGGCGTGGTGCAGGTGGTGCTGGACCAGAATACGGTGGAGCTGAAGCAGGTGCATTTCCGCGGCGGCGACGGCACGCTGACGGCTACCGGCGCCATCAAGCTCGGCGAGACCGATCCCAACCTGACGGGCAAGATCGTCGCGGACAAGCTGCAGTTGTTCGCCAGCCCCGAGCGCACGCTGATCGTCTCGGGCGAGGCAGGCATCGCCAACGAAAACAAGCAGATCGCGATACGCGGCAAGTTCCGCGTGGATCGCGGGCTGTTCGACTTGCCGAAGGCTGGCGCGCCGGTGTTGGGCGACGATGTGGTGGTGGTGCGCCGCAGCGACCAGCGTGAGGTCAAGACGGCCGCTACACCCGTCGTACCCGAGTCGAAACCGGCCAGCCGCTTCAGTCCGTTGATCGACGTGGCGATCGACCTCGGCGACAACTTCCGCTTCCGTGGGGCGGGCGCCGATATCCTGCTGGCCGGCACGCTGGGTATCAAGAGCGAACCGCTGGCGCCGATGCGCGCAACGGGCACGGTGCGCGTGGTGGATGGCACCTACGAGGCGTTTGGCCGCAAGCTCAACATCGATCGCGGCATCATCAATTTCAATGGTCCTGTGGACAACCCGAACATCAACATCCGCGCGATGCGCCGCAACCAGGAAGTGGAAGCGGGCGTGGAGGTGACCGGCACAGTGCGGATTCCGCGTGTGCGACTGGTGTCCGAGCCAAACGTACCCGACGAGGACAAGTTGTCATGGCTGATGTTCGGCTACGGCGCCGAAAGCGCGGGAACAAGCCAGCAGCGGCAGTTGAGCGGGGGCGCACTCGGTGGCGCGGCGCTGGGCATGATCGGTGGGAAGGCGGGAAAAAGCGTGGTCTCGCACTTCGGCATCGACGAATTTTCCATCGGACCGAGTACCGCCGGCCTGAACGACCAGCAGGTGGTCAGCATCGGCAAGGCGGTCTCTGACCAGATCTCTGTGGGCTACGAACAAAGTCTGACCTCGGCATCGAACGTGGTGAAGCTCACCTGGGCGTTCTCGCGGCGCTGGTCGCTGATTGCCAAGGGTGGTTCGATCAATGGCCTGTCCGTCTTGTTCAACCGCCGGTTCAACAACTGGAGTACGCTGTTCTCCGGCGGTTCGGGCCGGCGTACCGCCGACGCCGATCCGGCCGCGCAGGGCGCCAGCGCTCCGGCTGGCGATCCCGTCGAAGCGATCAAACGATAGGCCGATGATGACTCGATTGACCCGATTGACTCATGCGTCCGCGCGACGCCTTACCGCCATGGGACTGATTGCGAGCGTGCTTGCCCTGTTCGGTTGCGACCAGCAGAAGGTGGACGAGACGATGAAGAAAGCCGGTGACGTGGCCCGGAACACGTGGAACAGCGTGAAGCCTGACAGCCAGTTGTTCAAGGGCATCGAGATCGGCAAGTCCACCGAGGACGATATCCGCCGTCAGGCCGGCAAGCCCGAGATCGTGTGGGAGGAACCGGACGGCGGCCGCCGCCTGGAATATCCGCGCGGCCCCGAAGGCACTACGACGTGGATGGTCACCACCAATGCCGATGGCACGGTGCGCTCGATCGAGCAGGTACTGACGGCGGAGAACTTCGCCAAAGTGCGCCCCGGCATGAACAAGGACCAGATCCGTCGGCTACTGGGCAAGCCGACCAAGGTCGAGGCGTTCCGCCTGAAGCAGGAAGAGGTGTGGGGCTACCGCTGGATGGAAACGAGCATCGACCGCGCGTTCTTCAACGTGCATTTCAACCCGGACGGCACAGTGAGTACGACGTCGCGGAGTGATGATCCGTCGCGGAGGCAGGGAGGCTGAGTTTTACTCCCCTACCCATTGTTTTCTCCCCTCTCCCGCTTGCGGGAGAGGGGCGGGGGTGAGGGCAGGCAGTTCAAGCAACGACAGGTCGCAATTTGAACCGCAATACCCTCACCCCCAATCCCTCTCCCACGTTGTGGGAGAGGGGAGCAAGACATCGTGCGGGATCGATTCTGTGAATTACCGAATCCGCATCCCCGGCACCGCGCCACTGTGCGGTTCCAGAATCCACAGCCCCGGATTCGCCTTCTCGTCTGCCGCCGACGCTGCCAGCACCATTCCTTCGGACATGCCGAACTTCATCTTGCGCGGCGCCAGGTTGGCAACCACCACGGTGAGCTTGCCCTTGAGCTGTTCCGGCGTGTAGGCCGACTGGATGCCCGAGAACACGTTGCGGGTCTTGCCTTCGCCAACATCCAGCGTCAGTTGCAGCAGCTTGGTCGAGCCTTCCACCTTCACGCAATCGACGATCTTCGCCACGCGCAGGTCGATCTTCACGAAATCGTCGATCGTGATCGTGTCGGCAATCGGTTCGATGGCGGCTTCGGCCGCTGCAGCAGCGGGGACGGCGGCAGCTTGCAGCGAATCGCGGTTGGCGGCCAGCAGGGCGTCGATCTGCTTGGTATCGACGCGCGTCATCAGATGCTGGTAAGGCTGGATCGGACGGTCCGCCGACAGTTCGGTGTCGATGGCGCGCCAGTCCATCGATTCCACGTTCAGGAAGCGCTCCACGCCAGCAGCCATCTCCGGCACCACGGGCTTCAGGTAGACGGTCAGCAGGCGGAAGGCTTCGAGCGAAACCGAGCAGGCCGCGTGCAGGGCGTCGCGCTTGGCGTCGTCCTTGGCCAGTTCCCACGGCTTGTTGGTATCGACGAACGCGTTCACCGCGTCGGTCAGTTCCATCACCAGTCGCAGCGCCTTGCTGTATTCACGGCCTTCGTAGAACGCCGCAATCTGCGGGGCGGCCTGACGCAGTTGCTCCAGCAGCGGATTGGCCAGCGCGGCTTCGTTGACCTTGCCGTCGAAACGCTTGACCAGGAAGCCCGCTGCGCGGCTGGCGATGTTCACGTACTTGCCGATCAGGTCGCTGTTCACGCGGGCGACGAAGTCGTCCAGGTTCAGGTCCAGGTCTTCCATGCTCGCGTTGAGCTTGGCGGCGAAGTAGTAGCGCAGCCACTCCGGGTTCATGCCGGTGTCGATATAGCTCTGCGCGGTGATGAACGTACCGCGCGACTTGCTCATCTTGGCGCCATCGACCGTCAGGAAACCGTGCGCGAACACGTTGGTCGGTGTGCGGTAGCCCGAGAACTTGAGCATGGCCGGCCAGAACAGCGTGTGGAAGTACAGGATGTCCTTGCCGATGAAGTGGTACTGCTCGGCGGTGGAGTGCGGGCCGACCCAGGCGTCGAAGTCAATGCCGCGCTTGGCCGCCAGGTTCTTGAAGCTCGCGTAGTAGCCGATCGGGGCATCGAGCCAGACATAGAAGTACTTGCCCGGCGCGCCGGGGATCTCGAAGCCGAAGTACGGCGCATCGCGCGAGATGTCCCAGTCGGACAGCGTCGAGGCTTCGCCTTCGGCGCCCAGCCACTCCTGCATCTTGTTGCTGGCTTCGGGCTGGGCCAGGTCGGCCACCCACTCGCGCAGGAACGTCTCGCAGCGCGGATCGGACAGGCGGAAGAAGAAGTGCGTCGACGACTTGCGCACCGGCGTGGCGCCCGACACCACGGAATACGGGTTCTTCAGGTCAGTGGGCACATACGTCGTGCCGCAAACTTCACACGAATCGCCGTACTGGTCCTTGGCGTGGCACTTTGGGCATTCGCCCTTGATGAAGCGGTCCGGCAGGAACATTTCCTTGACCGGGTCGTAGAACTGCTCGACATCGCGCTCGGCGATCAGATCCTTGTCTTTCAGCGACAGGTAAATCTTCTCGCAGAGTTCACGGTTTTCTTCGGCGTCCGTGCTGTAGTAGTTGTCGAAGGAGACCAGGAAGCTGTCGAAATCGCGCTTGTGTTCGGTCCAGACGCGGTCGATCAACTGCTTCGGCGTGATGCCTTCCTTTTCCGCGCGCAGCATGACCGGCGTGCCGTGGGTATCGTCGGCGCCCACGTAATAGACCTCGTTGCCCATCATTCGCTGGAAACGCACCCAGATGTCGGTCTGGATGTACTCCACCAGGTGGCCGATGTGAATCTGGCCGTTGGCGTACGGCAGGGCAGAAGTAACGAGGATGCGGCGTGCGGTCATGAAAAAGCCGTTCAGAGGGGTGGGAATGCGTGTCCTGCGGAGAGCGGGACGAAGGAACCGGCTATTTTAGCAACTGCGGGGGAGACGTGCCTGTTCCGGGGTGGAACTGGCCGCAATGTCGGCGAAATGACCGCGAAATGGGGGCGTTAGGGAGCGAAATCGGCGCCGATCACCGTGAATTCACTTTGAAAAAGCCAAAAAAAAGCGCCGGTTAGACACCGGCGCAGCTTTCCACAACGGAAAAGGAGGAGAAATCAGGCACCGCCCGGGAGGTCAGCCACCCATCGCGAGCCAGCAACGGTGGCAAGCGGTACCTGAACTCTATGACTGCTTACCCAGAAATTGGTTTCAAGAAAATTTCGACTCGGCGATTCTGGGCGCGTCCCTGCTCCGTGGAATTGTCTGCAACCGGCTGCGTCTGGCCCCGGCCTTCGGCGGTCAGGCGGTTGCGCGCCACGCCGCGATCGCCCAGATAGGCGGCCACGCTCTGCGCGCGGCGCTGGGACAACTGCATGTTGTAGCTCGGGTTGCCGGTACTGTCGGTATGGCCCACGACATTGGCCACCACGTCCTGGTGCTGGCCCAGCGTCTGGGACACCTGGTCGAGCACCGCGCGGAACGACGGCTTGATCGTCGAGCTATCGGTATCGAAAGTCACCTGGCTCGGGATGTTCACCTTGAGCGAGCCATCGGGCTGCTCGGTGATCGTGGTGCCGGTTCCGGCCGTATCCTTGTTCAGTTTGCCGCGGATCGCGTTCCAGTTGTAACCGGTGGCACCGCCCACTGCCCCACCTACGGCCGCGCCGACCAGCGTGCCGGTGGTGTTGCCGCCGATCAGGTTGCCAAGGCCGGCGCCCACTGCCGCGCCCACGCCGGTGCCGACAGCGGTATTGGTGCCTTGTTCGGTAGCACAGCCGGCCAGTGCGGCAGCAGCCACGATCGAAACGGTAACGAGCTTGAAGTTCATGCGTTCTCCTTCTGGAAATTCCCGTAAATGTTCTGCCAACAGCATGCCGCATGGTACTGCCTGGCGCCATGCGCCGGACCCGCTGCAAACAAGTTTCAACATTGTGTTTGAAAACGCGCATGTAGCGGTATCGGACGGCGTCCGATACCGGGCGTTCACGCCGGCCGCTATCGCTGTCCTTCGGGCGGCCGCTGCAAGTTGGCGCACTACAATAGGCAGATGGCGGTAGGGGCACAAGACACAGAGTGTGAGAGATGTAAATGTCTGTAATCCCCCACATCGGGCAAGGTGTGGCGCCGCCTGATACATTACCCCCACATTCTCAGAATATTCCCAATCCCCATCCAGAGCGGAGTCCGACTTGAGCCTCACCACTGAACAGGTAACCGAAACCCTGCGCACCGTCATTGATCCCAATACGGGCAAGGATCTCGTCTCCACGCGCTCGGCGCGTAATGTGCGGGTCGACGGCGGCAATGTCTCCGTGGAAGTCGAACTTGGCTATCCGGGCCGCAGCCAGTTCGAACTGATCCGCCAGAAGGTCATCGATGCCGTCCGCGCCTTGCCTGGCGTGGCCAATGTCAGCGTGGCGGTCTCGATGAAAATCGTCGCGCATGCCGTGCAGCGTGGCGTGAAGCTGCTGCCCGGCGTACGCAATGTGATTGCAGTGGCATCCGGCAAGGGTGGGGTGGGCAAGTCCACCACGGCCGTGAACCTGGCGCTGGCCCTGGCGTCCGAGGGCGCACGTGTGGGCATGCTCGACGCCGATATTTACGGCCCGAGCCTGCCGATGATGCTGGGCATCAGTGGTCGCCCCGAGTCATCGGATGGCCAGACCATGCAGCCGCTGGAGGGCCACGGCCTGCAGGCCAACTCGATCGGGTTCCTGATCGACCAGGACAATCCGATGGTGTGGCGCGGCCCGATGGTGACCTCGGCGCTGGAACAACTGCTGCGCCAGACCAACTGGTCGGACCTCGATTACCTGATCGTCGACATGCCGCCGGGCACCGGCGACATCCAGCTGACGCTGTCGCAGAAGGTGCCGGTCACGGGCGCCGTGATCGTGACGACGCCGCAGGACATCGCGCTGCTGGACGCGCGCAAGGGTCTGAAAATGTTCGAGAAAGTCGGCATCCCCATCCTCGGCATCGTCGAGAACATGGCGGTCTACTGCTGCCCGAACTGCGGCCATACCGAGCATATCTTCGGCGCTGGCGGCGCGGCCAAGATGAGCACCGACTACCACGTTGACGTGCTGGGCAGCCTGCCGCTGAACCTTTCGATTCGCGAGCAGGCCGATTCGGGCCGGCCGACCGTGGTGGCCGAACCCGACGGGCAGATCGCGGAGATCTACCGCGAGGTGGCGCGCAAGGTGGCAATCAAGGTGGCCGACAAGGCGCGCGACATGACCAACAAGTTCCCCAGCATCGTGGTCCAGAACACCTGAGAATCGGGCATTGTCCGACATTGCCGTCGCGATCACCTGACCTACAATCCACACGGCATACCACGCGAAAATACAACGCGAACACACCAAGGGAGGAAGCGGCATGAAACGGGTACTGTTTGGACTGGCAATCGGCGCGTCGGCCATCGCGATGGCGGGCTGCGCGGGCTCGGACAAGAGCGCGACGGCGGCCACGGCTGCACCTTCCGCCATGGCAGCGCCGGCGTCCGGTGGCGGCTCCACCAAGGCGGCGGCTACGCTGGCGGCCAAGAGTGGCACCAACACGGCGGGCCGCGTGACTTTCGACCAGCAATCGGGTGGCGTGCTCGTGGGCGTGCTGGTAACCGGCCTGGCGCCGGGTAGCGTGCATGGCTTCCACGTCCATGAGAAGGGGGACTGCTCGGCCCCGGATGGCATGAGCGCGGGCGGCCACTTCAACCCGGGCGGCAAGCCGCACGGCCAGATGACCGGCGGCGGCGACCACCACGCTGGCGACATGAACAACCTGACGGCGGATGCCAGCGGTAATGCCCGCGTGCAGTTCCTGATGCCTGCCGTCACCGTGGCGCCTGGTGCAAACAGCGTAGTCGGCAAGGCCGTGATCGTCCACAAGGACCCGGACGACTATCGCACGCAGCCTACGGGTAACGCGGGCGGCCGGATCGCTTGCGGTGTGATCGCGGCAAGCTGACAGGTAGCTGATCGATGCATGGCCCCCTTTTGCCGGCTTGCGGCAAGAGGGGGAGTCCGCCGGCAATATGGTTGTACAATGCGCCCCAAATCGCATGCGGCGCCCCGATTGGCGGGCCTGCCGTCCGTCCATCCTGCCACGCCCTTATGAGTATCAAATCCGACAAGTGGATCCGCCGCATGGCGGAGCAGCAAGGCATGATCGAACCGTTCGAGCCCGGCCAGGTACGGGAATCGGACGGACGCAAGATCGTTTCCTACGGCACGTCAAGCTACGGCTACGACATCCGCTGCGCCAACGAATTCAAGATCTTCACCAATATCAACAGCACGATCGTCGATCCGAAGAACTTCGACGAGAAGTCGTTCGTGGACTTCAAGGGCGACGTCTGCATCATCCCGCCGAACTCGTTCGCGCTGGCCCGGACGATGGAGTACTTCCGCATTCCGCGCAGCGTGCTGACGATCTGCCTGGGCAAGAGCACGTACGCGCGCTGCGGCATCATCGTCAACGTGACGCCGTTCGAACCCGAGTGGGAAGGCTACGTGACGCTGGAGTTCTCGAACACCACGCCGCTGCCCGCCAAGATCTACGCGGGCGAGGGTTGCGCGCAGGTGCTGTTCTTCGAGTCCGACGAAGTCTGCGAGACCTCGTACAAGGACCGTGGCGGCAAGTACCAGGGCCAGCACGGCGTCACCCTGCCGAAGACCTGACACACCTGTCATCTTCCCGAACTAGAATGCCGGCGTCTCATCCACGCCGGGGGTGCCACCGGCCATGAACCGGTACGGCGCCAGACCTGACGAATGAGCCACATGTCGCCGCTGCGGGAAACTTCCGCCGGCCATGTGGCTCAGTTCTTTCCAAGTACGCTCAACACCCAAGGATTTCCGATGAAATTCCGCTTCCCCGTCATCATCATCGATGAAGACTTCCGTTCCGAGAACATTTCGGGCTCGGGTATTCGCGCACTGGCCGAAGCCATCGAACGCGAAGGCATGGAGGTGATGGGCCTGACGAGTTACGGCGACCTGACGTCGTTCGCACAGCAGTCCAGCCGGGCTTCCACGTTCATCGTGTCGATCGACGACGACGAGTTCGTGCGGGCCGACGACCAGCCCGAAGCCGCAGCCATCGAGAAGCTGCGCGCGTTCGTGTCCGAAGTCCGCCGCCGCAATACCGACCTGCCGATCTTCCTGTATGGCGAGACGCGCACGTCCCGTCACATCCCGAACGACATCCTGCGCGAACTGCACGGCTTCATCCACATGTTCGAGGACACCCCCGAATTCGTGGCGCGACACATCATCCGCGAAGCCAAGGTCTATCTCGACACGCTGGCGCCGCCGTTCTTCAAGGCACTGATCGACTATGCGCAGGACAGCTCGTACTCGTGGCATTGCCCGGGGCACTCGGGTGGCGTGGCATTCCTGAAGAGCCCGGTGGGCCAGGTGTTCCATCAGTTCTTTGGCGAGAACATGCTGCGCGCGGACGTCTGCAACGCCGTGGAAGAACTGGGCCAGCTGCTCGACCACACGGGTCCGGTGGCAGCATCTGAGCGCAATGCCGCGCGCATCTTCAATTCGGACCATATGTTCTTCGTGACGAACGGTACGTCGACGTCGAACAAGATGGTGTGGCACGCCAACGTGGCGCCGGGCGACATCGTCGTGGTGGACCGCAACTGCCACAAGTCGATCCTGCACGCGATCATGATGACCGGCGCGATTCCGGTGTTCCTGATGCCCACGCGCAACCACTACGGCATCATCGGCCCGATCCCCAAGAGCGAGTTCGATCCCGAGACGATCCGCCGCAAGATCGCCGCGCACCCGTTCGCCAGCAAGGCAAAGAACCAGAAGCCGCGCATCCTGACGATCACGCAGGGTACGTACGATGGGGTGCTGTACAACGCCGAGCAGATCAAGGAAATGCTGGCGTCCGAGATCGACACGCTGCACTTTGACGAAGCGTGGCTGCCGCACGCCGCGTTCCACGAGTTCTACCGTGACATGCACGCGATTGGCCGCGATCGTCCGCGCAGCAAGGACGCGCTGGTGTTCGCCACGCAGTCCACGCACAAGTTGCTGGCCGGGCTGTCGCAGGCATCGCAGATCCTGGTGCAGGACTCCGAGACACGCAAGCTGGACCGGTATCGCTTCAACGAGGCGTACCTGATGCACACCTCGACGAGCCCGCAGTATTCGATCATTGCCTCGTGCGACGTGGCGGCGGCGATGATGGAAGCCCCGGGCGGCACGGCACTGGTGGAGGAAAGCATTCAGGAAGCGCTGGACTTCCGCCGCGCCGTGCGCAAGGTGGAAGCCGACTACGACGTCGATAACAACGGCGACTGGTGGTTCAAGGTCTGGGGCCCGGACACGCTGAACGAAGACGGCATCCCCGATCGCGACGAATGGATGCTCAAGGCCAACGAACGCTGGCACGGTTTCGGCGACCTGGCCGATGGGTTCAACCTGCTGGACCCGATCAAGGCCACGATCATCACCCCGGGCCTGGACGTGGACGGCGAGTTCAGCGAGCGCGGCATCCCGGCCGCCATCGTGACCAAGTATCTGGCCGAGCACGGCATCATCATCGAGAAGACGGGTCTTTACTCGTTCTTCATCATGTTCACGATCGGCATTACCAAGGGCCGCTGGAACTCGCTGGTGACCGAGCTGCAGCAGTTCAAGGACGACTACGACCAGAACCAGCCGCTGTGGCGCGTGCTGCCGGAATTCGTCGGCAAGTACCCGCAATACGAGCGGATGGGCCTGCGCGACCTGTGCGACGCGATTCACAGCGTTTACAAGGCCAACGACGTGGCGCGCGTGACCACCGAGATGTACCTGTCGGACATGGAACCGGCGATGAAGCCGTCGGATGCATGGGCGATGATGGCGCACCGCGAAATCGAGCGCGTGCCCGTGGACGAACTGGAAGGCCGCGTCACCGCCATCCTGCTGACGCCGTACCCGCCGGGCATCCCGCTGCTGATCCCGGGCGAGCGCTTTAACCGCATCATCGTCCAGTACCTGCGATTCGCCCGCGAGTTCAACAAGCTGTTCCCGGGCTTCGAGACGGACATCCACGGGCTGGTGGAGGATGAGGTCGATGGCGTGAAGGCTTATTTCGTGGATTGCGTGAAGCAGTAAGCGTTTCGCTGTTAAAAAGAAAAACCCCCGCTACCGAAAGGTGCGGGGGTTTTTGTATGCCTTTGGTTTCGCTCCCCTCTCCCGCTTGCGGGAGAGGGGCCGGGGGAGAGGGCCGGAGCATCAACAGCCGACCAACTGCACCATTGACCTACTTGCTCTTCTCGAACTGGAACTGTGGCGCCGCCGGCTCGCTGGACTCGCCAGCCCCCGGTAGCTCCAGCGTCCCCGGCGTGGAAGCTGCCCCTCCGGGCTTGTCAGCTTCCTGCCCGCCAAGCGGGATACTCACCTCCGCCGAATTGCTGTGTTTCAGCGATCCCTTGTCGAGCAGCCCGGTGACCATGCCCGGCCAGAACATCACTAGCAGCACCATGACCATCTGCAGGCCCACCCACGGGAGCGCGCCCCAGTAGATGTCCGAGCTCTTCACTTCCTTGGGTGCGATGCCGCGCAGGTAGAACAGCGCGAAGCCGAACGGCGGGTGCATGAACGAGGTCTGCATGTTCACGCACAGCATCACGCCGAACCAGACCAGCGCGGCAGTCGCCGCAGCTTCGGGGTTGCCGCCCATCGAATCGAGCACGACCGGTGTCAGCACCTTGACGGCCACCGGGGCCAGCATCGGCACCACGATGAACGCGATTTCGAAGAAGTCGAGGAAGAATGCCAGGAAGAAAATGAACAGATTGACGACGATGAGGAAGCCAATCCATCCGCCCGGCAACGAAGTGAACAGGTGTTCGACCCACGCGCCACCATCCACGCCCTGGAACACCACCGAGAAGCAGGTGGAGCCGATCAGGATGAACACCACCATGGCGGTGATACGTGCCGTGGACTGGTAAGCGTCGACGATCAGCAGGCGCAGTTCGGTCAACTGTCCGGCGCGGATCAGCAGCCACAGCACCACCAGGTAAGCCACCGCCAGCGGAATGCGGAAGGCATGCGAGCCAAACGCGAACACGCCCACGGCTGCGGCCACGACGGTGGCGGCAATCCCGATGCGGTAGATGTTGCGGTCGATCTTGTTGAAACCCTTGTCGCGGATCACGGCCAGCACCAGCGCGCCGACGGCGCCCATCGCACCGGATTCGGTCGGCGTGGCAATGCCGAGCATGATCGTGCCGAGCACCAGGAAGATCAGCACCGCGCACGGGATGATGCCACGCAGGCACTTGGCCCACAGCGCCCAGCCACGCAGCGTGCGCGCTTCGGCGGGAACGGGCGGCAGCCAGTCGGGCTTGATGCGGGTGAGGACGAAGGTGTAGAGCGCGAACAATGCGATCTGCACGACCGACGGACCCCAGGCGCCCAGGTACATGCTGCCCACGTCGGCGCTGCCCATCGGCGTCTTGAGCTGGTCGGCCAGCACGACCAGCACCAGCGACGGCGGCACCAGCTGCGTGATCGTTCCCGATGCAGCCAGCACGCCGGTGGCGTACTTCATGTTGTACCGGTAGCGCATCATCACGGGCAGCGAGATCATCGCCATGGCGATCACCTGCGCGGCCACCGTGCCGGTAATCGCGCCAAGGATGAAGCCGACGATGATCACCGAATAGCCCAGCCCGCCGCGCACGGGGCCGAACAACTGGCCCATGGAGTCGAGCATGTCCTCGGCCAGCCCGCATTTCTCCAGGATGGCGCCCATGAAGGTGAAGAACGGGATCGCCAGTAGCAACTCGTTGCCCAGCACGCTGCCGAACACGCGGCTCGGCACGGCCTGCAGGAACTGCATCGGGAAGTAGCCCCATTCGATGGCCAGGAAGCCAAAGGCCAGGCCTACCGCGGAGAGCGAGAATGCGACCGGAAACCCGATCAGCATGAATACCACCAGGCCGCCGAACATCAGCGGCGGCATATATTCCAACGGAATCATTATTGCACCGGCCTTTCGTATTTTGATTCGATGCGCACCAGGCCCTGCAGGGCGGCGAAGCGCTTGATCAGTTCGGAGATACCTTGCAGCGTGAGCAGGGCAAAGCCGAGGGGCACCACGAGCTTGATCGGATACCGGGGCAGGCCGCCCGAGTTACCCGACTGTTCGAGAATGCGCCACGAAGGCAGGAACAGCGATTCCCACGACAGCCACGTGAACAGAATCGTGGACGGCAGCAGGAAAACGAGGATGCCGAAGATGTCGATCCAGTGCTGCGCGCGCTCGGACACGTTTCCGTAGATCAGGTCCACGCGAACGTGTTCATTGCGCTGGAACGTGTACGACGCGCCAAACATCACGGCGATGGCGAACATGTACCACTGGAGTTCGAGCGGCCAGTTGTCGCTCAGGTTGAAGCCGTACCGCAGCAGGGCGTTCCCTGCGCTGACCAGGCACGACAGCAGGATCATGATGTTTGCAAGCCTGCCCGTGTGCTGGTTCAACCTGTCGATCTGTCGTGACAGACCAAGCAAGTAATTCATGGGTGTCTCCCCCTTTTCTAATGCGGCGGTCAGTTTATCTGTAACAAATTATGTGGGGGCTAGGGGATTGTCCTAGAAGGGTTGGTGCATGCTGGGTTTGCTCCCCTCTCTCACAACGTGGGAGAGGGGCTGGGGGTGAGGGTCCGGCGGTTCAAATTGCGTTATACCGTGCATCCACCGCCTGCCCCCACCCCCACCCCCCCTCCCGCAAGCGGGAAAGGGGAGACAGTCAGTAGGGGATTCCAGATACAAAAAAGCCGCTGGCCTTTCGGCGCAGCGGCTTTTTTACGACGCAGTCTTACGGGAAACTTACAGCGTCTTGCGTGCGGCAGCGATGGCGGCGCGTACCTGATCGGGCGCGGTACCGCCGATGTGGTTGCGCGAGGCGACCGAGCCTTCCAGCGTCAGTACGGTATGCACGTCGTCGCCGATCAGCGCGGCCTTGTCGCCCAGGCCGGAAACGTCGCGCAGTTCGGCCACGGTCAGGTCGGCCAGATCGCATTGGCGGTCGTCGCAGGCGCGCACGGCGTGGGCCACGGCTTCGTGGGCGTCACGGAACGGCAGGCCGCGCTTGACCAGATAGTCGGCCAGGTCGGTGGCGGTGGCGTAGCCTTGCAGCGCGGCGGCGCGCATGGCGTCCGGCTTGACGCTGATGCCCGGCACCATGTCGGCAAAGATCCGCAGCGTGTCGACGATGGTGTCCACCGTATCGAACAGCGGTTCCTTGTCTTCCTGATTGTCCTTGTTGTACGCCAGCGGCTGGCCCTTCATCAGCACCAGCAGGCCGCTCAGGTGGCCGAACACGCGGCCGGTCTTGCCGCGCGCCAGTTCGGGCACGTCGGGGTTTTTCTTCTGCGGCATGATCGAGCTGCCCGTGCAGAAGCGGTCGGCAATGTCGATGAAGCCGACGCGCGGGCTCATCCAGATCACCAGCTCTTCCGAGAAACGCGAGATGTGGGTCATCACGAGCGAGGCGGCGGCGACGAATTCGATCGCGAAGTCACGGTCGGACACGGCGTCCAGCGAGTTGCGGCAGACGCCGTCAAAGCCCAGTTGCTGGGCCACGAACTCGCGATCGATCGGGTAGCTCGTGCCAGCCAGAGCAGCCGCGCCCAGCGGCAGGCGGTTGACGCGGCGGCGGCAATCGGCCATGCGCTCGGCATCGCGCGTGAACATTTCCACGTAGGCCATCAGGTGGTGACCGAACGTGACCGGCTGCGCCACCTGCAGGTGGGTGAAGCCCGGCAGGATCGTGTCGGCGTTCTTGTCCGCCAGATCCATCAGCGCGCCGCGCAGGTCGCCCAGCAGGCCGATGATGTTGTCGATTTCGCTGCGCAGCCACAGGCGGATGTCCGTGGCCACCTGGTCGTTACGCGAGCGGCCCGTGTGCAGGCGCTTGCCGGCGTCACCGACCAGCGCGGTCAGGCGCGCTTCGATATTGAGGTGGACGTCTTCGAGGTCCAGCTTCCATTCAAACTGGCCACCCTCGATCTCGCCACGGATCTGCGTCATGCCCCGCTCGATCTCGGCGCGGTCGGCCTCGGCGATGATGCCCTGCTTTGCCAGCATGGCCGCGTGGGCCAGCGAGCCCTGGATGTCGAACAGCGCCAGGCGCTTGTCGAAGAAGACCGAAGCGGTGTAGCGCTTCACCAGGTCGGACATCGGTTCGGAGAAGCGGGCGGACCAGGCTTCGCCTTTCTTGGCAAGTTGGGAAGTCATGACAGGGGCAGGGCGGAAAATCGGAAACGGCGATTATATCGCTTGAGACGCCCCGAATCCCGGTGGTTTGCTCCCCTCTCCCGCGAGCGGGAGAGGGGCAGGGGGAGAGGGCAGGTGGCTCAAGATGCGATAGATGCCAATTTGAACCGCCGCGCCCTCTCCCCCGACCCCTCTCCCGCCGTGCGGGAGAGGGGAGCACCCAGCGTCGAAGCAGGCTCATTTAACCGCTATTCCGCAACCCAGCCGCCACCCCGTTGATCGTCAAGTGAATCCCGCGCCGCACGCGCACATCGTCGGCGTCCTTGCCGGCGCGGTAGCGCTTGAGCAGTTCCACCTGCAAGTGGTTCAGTGGATCGAGGTACGCGAAGCGGTTCTTGATCGACCGGGCCAGCAGCGGATTCTCCGCTAGACGCTCCGCACGGCCCGTGATCAGGGCCAGCATGTCGCAGGTCAGGTGCCACTCGGCGCTGATGCGCGAGAACACCGTCTTGCGCAACGCGGCGTCTTCGCACAGCCCGGCGTAGCGCGAGGCCACGGCCAGGTCGGTCTTGGCCAGCACCATGTCCATGTTCGACAGCAGCGTGCGGAAGAACGGCCATGTCTTGACCATGCGCTTGAGCGTGGCGATGACGGCCTTGCGGGCCTTCTCGTCCGGAGCATCGTTCAGCAGGGATTGCACCGCGCTGCCGAAGCCGAACCAGCCCGGCAGCAGCAGACGGCACTGGCCCCACGAAAAGCCCCAGGGAATCGCACGCAGATCTTCGATCTTGCGGTGTTTCTTGTCCATCAGCTTGCGCGAGGCCGGTCGTGAACCGAGGTTCAGGTCGGCGATTTCCGTGATCGGCGTCGTGGCGAAGAAGTAATCCTTGAAGCCCGGGGTGTCGTAGACCAGGTGCCGGTAGCTCGTGAACGCGCGGTCCGACAACTGCTGCATGATGGCCTCGAAGCCTTCCAGTCCCGCTGGCGCGTTCTGCGTGGGCAGCAGCGAGGCTTCCAGCGTGGCCGCGATCACGGTTTCCAGATTTCGCCGGCCGATCTCGGCATTGGCGAACTTGCTGTTGATGATTTCGCCTTGCTCGGTCAGGCGGATCTGGCCGTTCACGGTGCCCGGCGGCTGCGACAGGATGGCTTCGTACGTCGGGCCGCCGCCGCGACCCACCGTGCCGCCGCGGCCGTGGAACAGGCGCAGCTTGACGCGGCGTTCCTCGAACAACTTCACCAGCGCGAGTTCGGCCTTGTAGAGTTCCCAGTTCGAAGTGAGGAAGCCACCGTCCTTGTTCGAATCCGAATAGCCGAGCATCACTTCCTGCTCGACGCCATGATGCTTGATCACCGAATCGAAGCCCGGCAGGTCCAGCAGCGATTCCATGATGCCGGCGGCGTTGCGCAAGTCCTCGATGGTTTCGAACAGCGGGATGACCATCAGCTCCATGCGCGCCGGATCGGTCTTGCTGCCCAGCGTGCCGCGCAGCATGCCGGCTTCCTTCTGCAGCAGCATGACCTCGACGAGATCGGACAGCGTTTCGGTGTGCGAGATGATGTAGTTGCGCGCCACGCGGTTGCCATAACGGGCACGCAGGTCACGGGCCATGCGGAAAATGGCCAGTTCGCTGCGGGTCTGCTCGGAATAATCGTGCCAAGGCAACGTGAGCAGGCGCGGCTGGCGCAGCTCGGCCAGCAGCAGTTCCAGCTTCTTTTCCTCGGACAGTGCAGCGTAATCCTTCGCGATGCCGGCGGCCTGGAACAGCTCGGCGATCACGGCCTCATGCACGTCCGACACCTGGCGCATGTCCACCGATGCCAGATGGAAGCCGAAGATGGCGATGGCGCGCACCAGCGCGTCGATGCGACCGCGAGCCAGCGATTCCCCGTGGTGCGAGCGCAGCGAATCGACCACGATCTGCACATCGGCGGCGAAGGCCTCTGCGTTGTCGTACGGGGCCACATCGGCCACCGGGTGGCGCTGCGCCTCGTGGCCGGTGAGGTTTGTCGTGGTCGCGGCCAGACGCGCATAGATGCCGATCAGTGCGCGGCGATACGGTTCGTCGGCACGATGCTCGGAATGGTCGGGCGATGCCTCGGCCAGTGCGAGCAGCTCGGGGCTGGCATCGACCATCAGCGAGGACAGCGGCAGTTCCGCGCCCAGTGCGTGGACCTCGTCGAGATACCACTGCATGATCAGCGTGGATTGCTGACGCGAGGCGTACTCCAGCGTTTCGGCGGTCACGTTCGGATTGCCGTCGCGGTCGCCGCCGATCCAGGAACCCATCTGCAGGAACGGCGCCAGCGGCGCAGGCGTAGTGCCAGCCTTGCTCTTGCGCGGGAACACGGTCGCGATGTCTTCCTCCAGTTCTGCCATCAGGCGCGGAATGCCATGGAGGAACGTGGTGCGGTAGTAGGACAGCGCGTTCTCGATTTCGTCCACGACCATCAGTCGCGTATTGCGCAGCATCCGGGTCTGCCAGAGCGTAGTCACGCGCGCGCGCAGTTGCGCCGTGTTGTGATCGCGTTCGCGCGCGGTCATCGGCAGGTCGCGCTCGGCCAGCAGGCGGGCAATCTCGCGCTCGGCGTCCAGGATCGACTTGCGCTGCACTTCGGTCGGGTGCGCGGTCAGCACCGGCATGATCAGCGAGTTGTCGAGGAAGTCGCGCAACTGCTTGCCGGTCACACCGGCGGCGTCAATGGCTTCCAGCGCACGGGCCAGGCTGCCCGGCTGCGCCGGCGAGCCCGCCAGCGCATGCACGCGTCGGCGGCGGTTGTGGTGCTGGTCCTCGGCGATATTGGCGAGGTGCGAGAAGTAGCTGAAGGCGCGGACGACCGAATTGGTCTGATCGCGCGACAGGCGTTTCAGCAGGCGGTCCAGCTCGGCCCCGGCGGCACGGTCGTTCTCGCGGCGAAACCGCACGGCGGTCTGGCGGATCGTCTCGACGAGTTCGAACGCGGCATCGCCTTCCTGTTCACGCACGGCATCGCCCAGCAGTCGGCCGAGGAAGCGGATGTCGTCGCGCAGCGGCAGGTCCTTGTCGGCGGCGCGGCGGGCGGGGGAAGCCGTGGTGGTCCCTTCGGGCGTCACCACGGTGAGCCTGGGCCGGGCGGATGCCTTGCGGGCGGGGGTGTTCGTGGATTTCGCGGGGGCGCCCGGCGTGGTGTCTTTCGCGTCATGCTGGCCTGAGGCTGGCGTAACTGACTTGCGGCCGGTGGAACGGGATCGGCCGGTAGGGCGCGCAGCAGGCTGCGTCATGAAACTATCTCCTCGTATCACTACGTTATAGATATATGTATTCGGTACAAGACAGGTACGCTTCGTCCTCTTCCTGGGTGCCGGAAGAGGATAGGGTGCGTGCTAACATGCGCGCATGCAAGCACCCGCCCAAACTACCGTCCAACCGTCCGCACAATCGCCGTCTGCGGCCTCCGCGTCTTCTCCGTCCGCTGCCGCCACAGATCGTAGCGCGCCGTCCCGCCTCGTGATCGCGTCGCGTGAAAGCAGACTGGCGATGTGGCAGGCGGAACATGTGCGTGCTGCGTTGCAACAATACTATCCCTCGTGCGATGTGTCCATTCTGGGAATGACGACACGGGGTGATCAAATTCTCGATAGGACACTGTCGAAAGTTGGCGGCAAGGGCCTGTTCGTGAAGGAGCTGGAAGTCGCGATGGCCGAAGGGCGTGCCGACCTGGCTGTGCATTCCCTCAAGGATGTGCCGATGGAGTTGCCCGAAGGGTTTGCCTTGACAGCCGTGATGGAGCGCGAGGATCCGCGCGACGCACTGGTGTCCGCCGAATACGCTTCGCTCGACGATATGCCTCCGGGCACGGTGGTCGGCACGTCGAGCCTGCGCCGCGAAGCCGCGTTGCGCAGCCGCTACCCGCATCTGGTCATCAAGCCGCTGCGCGGCAACCTCGATACCCGCCTGGGCAAGCTCGACCGTGGCGAATACAGCGCGATCATTCTCGCCGCCGCTGGCCTGAAGCGGCTGGGCATGGGCGACCGCATTCGCGCGCTGATCGGGCAAGACAGTTCGTTGCCCGCGGCTGGACAAGGTGCGCTGGGCATCGAGATCTGCTCGAACCGGCCCGAATTGGCCGAATGGCTTGCCCCCCTCAATCACTCCTCGACGTTGCTGGCCGTTTCCGCCGAGCGCGCCGTGTCGCGTCGGCTGGGTGGGTCGTGCCAGGTGCCGCTGGCCGCCCATGCGCGCTGGCACGACGACATCCTGCAACTCGATGCATTCGTGGCCTTGCCCGATGGCACGCGCAGCGTGCGTGCCCATGCCACGGGTCCGGTGAATTCGGTGCAGGCCGCAGAGGCCCTCGGCACCGCCGTGGCCGGAGACCTGCTCGCCCAGGGTGCCGACGCCGTGCTGGCTTCGCTCGCCACGGCCGGACCTGCCTGAGGACGCCCCGATGCCTCGCCCGACCGTCGTCGTGACGCGACCTGCCGGGCAGTCCCGGCAATTGACCGAAGCGCTGCAAGCCGCCGGTCTGGATGTACTGGGTTTTCCGCTGTTGGCGATCGGCCCTGTTGCGGATGACACTGCCATGCGCGATGTGCTGGCCCGGCTGGCCGAGTACGCGCTGGTGGTGTTCGTGAGCCCGAACGCGGTGTCGTTCGCGTTCGATGCGCTCGCACAGGTGCAAGGCACCACTGGCGCCGCGCAATGGCCGGTGGCGGTGCCCGTGGCCGTGGTGGGGCCATCGAGCGTGACCGCGCTGGCCGAGCGCGGCGTGACGGCGCCAACGTATCGGGTGATCGCGCCGGCCGGCGCTCAGGCCAGTCCCGAGCAGTCCCCCGAAGTGCCGCGCTTCGATTCCGAGGCGCTGTGGTCCGAACTCGACACCACGCCAGGTGCCTTCTCGGGCCGGCGTGTCCTGATCATCCGGGGCAACGGCGGCCGCGATTGGCTTGGCGACCGCCTGCGCGAAGCGGGCGCCACGGTGGATGCCGTGGAAGCCTATAGCCGCACGCTGCCCGAGCCCACCACCATGCAGTGGCAGGCGGTGCGCGACAGCCTCAAGCCCGCCGCGCCCCCCTACGCCTGGTTGCTGACCAGTTCCGAAGCGGTGCGCAACCTCGACGCGCTGGCGCGGTTGCACCTGTCGCCTCAGGAATACGAGCGCCTGAAGCAGGTGCAGTGCATTGCGCCCCATGCGAGAATTGCCACGCAAGCCCTGACACTCGGCTTTGCGCACGTGCTGCCTGCCGGACCCGGCGATGCCGGACTGCTGGCCGCCTGTACGCAATGGAGCAATGCCCATGCAGGGCCGGCCACGCCGGTGGCGACGCCGCCTGTGCAGACCGCGGCAAGCGCGGTGTCGACGGCAGAGCCGGCATCTGCCGCAACCCACGAATCAACCGGATCGCCCAGATCCACGACAACGAAGGCCGAACGCGTGACGCCAGACACTACGTCCTCCTCGTCCAGCCATGCCGCATCGTCTGCATCCTCGCAATCGACCAGTGCGACGGGTGCGTCGGGTGCAGCCGCCCATTCGATGAATCCGCCGCACGCAGCGCCCGGGGCTTCCCGCCGGATATCGCCGTGGTGGCCGGTGGCGGCGCTACTTGTGATTGCCATCGCCGCCGGCTTCTGGTGGCTCCAGATGCGGGTCGAACACCTGACCACGGAACTCGCCCGGCGCCAGCAAAGCAACGACGCGATGGTGCAGGAAACGCGCGTGCTCTCGAAGAACGCGCAGGACATCGTCAAGGAGTTGCAGGCGAAGGTCGGCGCGCTCGACGGACAGGTCGTGGAAGCGCGTGACAAGCAGGCCGCGCTGGAGCAGGTCTACCAGGACCTGATGCGCAATCGCGACGACTGGGAAATCGCGGAAATCCAGCAGTTGCTGACCAATGCCGGCCAGCAGCTCCAGCTCACCGGCAATGTCCAGGTGGCACTGGCGGCGCTGCAGAGCGCTGATGCCCGCCTGGCGCGTTCCGACAAGCCGCAGTACAACCAACTGCGCCGCGCCATCGCCCGCGACATTGCGCGGATGAAGGCCGTGCCCGATACCGACCTGACTGGCGCCGCGATCAAGCTCGACGAATCGATCAACCAGATCGATGCATTGCCGCTGCTGTCCGGCGAACAGATGCTCGACCGCACGCCGGGCGAAGGCCGCCACGCGGCGAAGGGTGCCTCGGCGCCTGCCGCCAGTACGGCTGCCCCGGCCGGCAATGTGCTGACGCGTACGTGGGACTACATCGTGTCCGAACTGGGTCACGTGATCCGCGTGCGCAAGGTGGACGATACCAACGCCTTGCTGCTGTCGGGCGACCAGGGCTGGTTCCTGCGCGAGAACGTCAAGCTGCGCCTGCTCAATGCGCGGCTGGCGCTGCTCTCGCGTAACGAGCCCGTGTTCCGCAATGACCTGGCGGCTGCCCAGGCGATGATCGGGCGCTATTTCGATACGCGCTCGCGCCGTGTGCAGGGCGTGCTGACGCTGCTCAAGCAGTCGCAGGCCAGCGCCGTCACCGTGTCGCTGCCGACGATGGCCGAAAGCCTCAGCGCGCTGCGCGCCCTGAAAAAGGAGTAGCCGCATGCGACTGCTTTTCTGGGTAGCTGTCCTCTTTGGCGGCGCGGTGGGACTGGCGCTGTTCACGCAGTTCAATCAGAGCAACGTGGTGCTGTTCTACCCGCCGTACCGGGTGGAAATGTCGTTGAACCTGACACTGGCGCTGCTGCTGCTGGTCTTTTTCGTGATCTGGACGATCATGTCGGCGTTCCGTCATCTCGCCGAGATGCCGCGCCGTGCCGCGGCCTATCGCGAACGCAGCCGCATGAGCAAGGCCCAGGCCGCGCTGCGCGAATCCATCGAAAACCTGTTCGCGGGGCGCTTCGCGCGAGCCGAACGGGCTGCCAAGGAAGCTCAGGTCTGGCCGGAGCAGGCGCAGACCGCCGCGCTCGTGGGCGCGCGTGCCGCGCACCGGATGCAGGAATCGGGGCGCCGCGATGCCTGGATGGCGCAAGTGACCGATCCTGATCGGGAGCAGGCCCGGCTGGTGTCGATGGCCGAACTGCTCGTCGATGCACGCGATGCCGAGGGTGCGCTTGAGACTATCGCTCAATTGCAGGAGAAGGGCGGTCGCCAGATCCACGTGCAGCGCATCGCGCTGAGAGCGCACCAGCATCTGAAGAACTGGACCGAAGTGCTGCGGCTGGCGCGCTCGCTCGAGAAACGCAACGCGCTGCATCCGGTGCTGGCGCTGCGGCTCAAGCAGATGGCCGTGGAGGCGATGCTGGAAGAGCGTCGCCATGACGCTGAGTCGCTCTATCACTTCTGGCGCTCACTGTCGGCCGATGAACGCCACGCGGTGCGCATCGCCGAACAGGCCGCACGCTATTTCTCGGCGCTGAACCGTCAGACCGAGGCGCGCCGCATCATCGAGGAAGCGCTCAAGGTCAATTGGGACAGCCGCCTTGTGCAGCGCTACGCCGACTGCGCGGAGCCCGGCAAGGCGCTGCCGCAGATCCAGCAGGCCGAACGCTGGCTCGTCGATCACCCCAACGATGCCGATCTCTACTACACGCTCGGGGTGCTATGCCTGGGCGAACAGCTCTGGGGCAAGGCACAGTCGAACTTCGAACGTACGCTGAAATACGCCGACCGCGACAGCCAGCGCCGCATCTGCGTGCGCGCGCATCTGGCGTTGGCGCGGTTGTTCGAGGAAACGGAACGGCCCGAGGAAGCGCAGAAGCATTATCGGGAAAGTGCGATGCTGGCGGCTTGATCGCCGCTTTTCCCGCTGTTGGTTTTCTCCCCTCTCCCGCTTGCGGGAGAGGGGAGAAAACCGAGAGGCGGCGAAAACTCTTCACTCTTCCCGCACCTTCGGCCCCTTCACCTTCCCATACCGTTCCAGCGTCTCCATCCGCGCCACGCTGTGCTGCACGATGGGCCTCGGATAGTTCTCGCCCAGCCGGACCCCCGCAGCCGCCAGCACCTCATCCGGCGCTGTCCACGGCGCATGCACATATCGATCCGGCATCTCGGCCAGCACCGGCAGATACTTGCGAATGAACTGGCCTTTCGGGTCGAACTTCTCCGATTGCGTGACCGGGTTGAAGATACGGAAATAGGGCTGGGCATCGCAGCCGGTGGAGGCCGCCCATTGCCAGCCGCCGTTGTTCGATGAAAACTCGAAATCGTTGAGCTGGTCGGCAAAGTATTGCTCGCCCGCGCGCCAGTCCACGCCCAGGTCCTTGACGAGGAAACTGGCCACCACCATGCGCAGGCGGTTGTGCATGTAGCCGCTCTGGTTGATCTGCAGCATGGCCGCATCCACCAGCGGGTAGCCAGTCTGGCCCTGGCACCACGCGTCGAGATACTCCTGGGTCGTGTCGGCATCCACCCACTGCAGCGCGTCGTATTCCGGATGGAAGCACTTGCCTTCGGCCACGCGCGGATGGTGGTGCAGGACCATGAAATAGAAATCTCGCCAGATCAGTTCGGACAGCCAGACGGCCGCGCCGGCGCTGGCCACGCCACCGTCGCGCACGGCTTCGTGGGCGGCGCGCACCAGCGTGCGGATCGAGATCGTGCCGAAGCGAAGGTGAACAGACAGGTAGCTTGGGCCACGCACCGCCGGGAAATCGCGCCGGTGCCCGTAGTCGCCAATCCGTCCCATGAAGTCATCGAGCAAGGCCCGGGCGCCGTCGCTGCCTGTGGGCAAGGCGATATCGGCAAGATTGGTCGGCGCGAAACCCAGCGAGGCCAGCGCAGGCAGGGCATGGCGATGGGCCGATGGCACCGGCGCGAGCGCTTTCGCATATGGTTCGACCGGATACTCCCGCAAGTCGAACGGCTGCACGGCCTTGAGCCACGCGTTCTTGTACGGCGTGAACACGCTGAACGGCTTGCCTTGCCCGGTCAGGATCTCGTCGGCCTCGAAGATGCACTGGTCCTTGAACGTCAGCAGATGGCGCGCGTCCCGGGCCAGCGCTTCGCGCACTGCTGCATCGCGATCGTTGGCAGCAGGTTCGTAGTCGTGGTTGGCGAAGACGACCTCGATGCCGAGTTCGGCGGCAAGGCTGGGGATGGCCTCGCGCGCTGTGTCATGGAGCACGATCAGGCCGCCGCCGGCCTCGGTCAGCGTCTGGCGCAGCGGTTCCAGTGACCGCAGGATGAACTCGACGCGACGATCCTGCTGGAGTCCGCGTTCAAGCAAAGGGTCCAGGATCTCGCGGTCGAAAACGAAGGCGCACCATACCTGGCGGCAGTGCTTGAGGGCATAATGCAGCGCCGCATGGTCGTCGGCGCGCAGGTCGCGCCGGAACCAGACCAGTCCGCGGTCATAATCCCGGTCGATCCGGTACGGCAGGCGCCCGGTGGCTGCGCTTGCGTCAGTGGAAGATTGAGGTGATCTCGGCATCGCCGTAACCTAACATAGCCACCAGTCATTCCGTATTTGAAGAGTTTTCCCATGGCCATCACACTCGACCGCATCCTTCAATCCCAGGGCTTTGGCACACGTCGCTATTGTGGCGATCTCGTGGAGGCCGGGCTGGTGGAGGTCAATGGCGAGCTGTGCGAGGACCCGGGCGCGCGCTTCGACGTGGATGGCCTGCGCCTGACCGTCGATGGCGAGGAATGGCTGGCTTGCACCAAGGCTTACCTGATGCTCAACAAGCCCACGGACTACGAGTGCTCGCAGAAGCCGCGCCACCATCCGAGCGTCTACAACCTGCTGCCGGTGCCGTTGCGCCAGCGTGAGGTGCAGGCCGTGGGGCGGCTCGATCACGACACCACGGGCCTGCTGCTGCTGACCGACGACGGCCAGTTCATCCATGCCCAGACTTCGCCCAAAAAGCAGGTGCCCAAGGTCTACGAAGTGACCACATTCGACCCGGTCACTCCCGAGCAGGTCGAGGCACTACGCACCGGCGTCAAGCTGGACGACGAGCCAGCCCCGATTGCCGCCGATGCCTGCGAGGCCATCGGCGAACGCACGCTGCGCCTGACGTTGATGCAAGGCAAGTATCACCAGGTCAAGCGCATGGTGGCCGCCGCAGGCAATCATGTGACGGCGCTACACCGGAGTCACATCGGCAATCTGGCCCTGGACCCGGCGCTCAAGCCCGGCGAATGGCGCTGGCTGACGGCCGAGGATCTGGCCGCGCTGAAGCCGTCGGCGGGTTGATGGGCTTCCGTTTCCGAGTTGGCCGAAGTGCGGAAAGCGTTGTTCGGACACAGAACATTTACGCAGAAGTCGGGCGTTGATTTGGTAGAATGCAAGCCATGGCGACGCCCGAAGCTCACATCAATCTCACCAATCAGTTCCTGATTGCCATGCCCGGCATGGCCGATCCGACGTTTTCGGGTTCCGTTGTCTACCTTTGCGAGCATAACGAGCGCGGCGCGCTTGGGCTGGTGATCAACCGGCCGATCGATATCGACATGGCCACGCTGTTCGAGAAGATCGATCTCAAGCTCGAAATCCAGCCTGTCGCCCATCAGCCGGTCTACTTTGGCGGCCCGGTGCAGACCGAGCGCGGCTTTGTGCTGCATGACCCGGTCGGCAGCTATGTGTCGTCGCTGGCGGTGCCCGGCGGGCTCGAAATGACGACCTCCAAGGACGTGCTCGAGGCCGTGGCCAATGGCAGCGGCCCGCATCGTTTCCTGCTGACGCTCGGCTATGCTGGATGGGGCGCAGGGCAGCTGGAGGAAGAGCTGAGCCGCAATGGCTGGCTGACTGTCCAGGCCGATCCCGAGATCATTTTCAGCGTGCCGCCCGAGGATCGCTTTGCGGCGGCCGTTCGCCTGCTGGGCATCGATGTGGCGATGCTGTCGGGCGAGGCAGGGCATGCCTGAGTTGCCGGGGCGCGAGACGCCCCAGGACGGCACCGTGCTCGCGTTCGACTACGGCGAGAAAAAAATCGGCGTGGCGCTCGGTAATTTCATCACCCGGCAAGCACGCGCCCTCACCATCCTTCCCAATATCACGGTCGATGGCCGCTTCGAGGCAGTTGGCGCGCTGATTCGCGAGTGGACGCCTGTGCGCCTCGTGGTCGGCCTGCCGATCAACCCCGATGCTGGTGCCGATGACGCCGAACAGGCCTCGATGCGACTTGCACGCCGCTTCGGTAATCAGTTGAATGGCCGCTTCGACCTGCCGGTGGAATGGGTGGACGAGCGCTATTCCTCGCGCGCGGCGTCCATGGCGGGCGCCAAGCGCGGAGCGCTGGACGCCGAGGCCGCCCGGATCATCCTGCAACAGTATTTCGACGAACTTCCGCTATGAACCAGACCTCCACTCCCGACGCCGAGGCGCTGTACCACGCGCTGCGCGACCAGGCCCAGGCCCTGATGCCGTCCAGCGACCGTGCGCGCTGGTCGGTGGCTGGCATCCACTCTGGCGGCGCCTGGATTGCCGAGCGTCTGGCTGCGGATCTGAACCTGGGCGGCCACGGCGTGATCAACGTGGCCTTCCATCGCGATGACTATGCGAAAAAGGGTCTTCATAGTCAGGCGCAATCGACCACGCTGCCATTCGACGTGCAGGATCGCAACGTCCTGCTGATCGACGACGTACTGGCCACCGGCCGCACGATCCGCGCCGCGGTCAACGAACTGTTCGACTACGGGCGCCCGGCCCGCGTGGCGTTGATGGTGCTTGCGGACCGTGGTGGCCGCGAGTTGCCGTTCGCTGCCGAGTTTGCCGCCACCACTGTGGACCTGCCGCAAGACAAGACACTGGTGCTGTCACACCAGGGTGAGGGCGCCGCCATGCGTTTTGCCTTCGCCACTGAAGCGCGCACCTGAGCGCCGAGCCGGTGTCAACCGGCACCGCCCCTTGCGCGTCAAGCACCCCAGCCATACCTAGACCGAATCCAGCGCCCGACCCACCTGCCATGACCAAGACGTTCCGCAACCCGCAGCTCACCAAGAACGGAGAGCTCAAGCACTTGTTGTCGATCGAAGGGTTGTCGCGTGACATGATCACGCACATCCTCGACACCGCCAGCCAGTTCGTATCGCTGTCGGATTCCGACCGCGAGGTCAAGAAGGTGCCGCTGCTGCGCGGCAAGAGCGTGTTCAACCTGTTCTTCGAGAATTCGACGCGGACCCGTACCACGTTCGAGATCGCCGCCAAGCGGCTGTCGGCGGACGTGCTGAACCTGAACATCAACGCATCGTCGACGAGCAAGGGCGAATCGTTGCTCGACACCATCAACAACCTGTCGGCGATGTCGGCGGACATGTTCGTGGTGCGCCACGCCAGTTCCGGCGCCCCGTACCTGATTGCCGAGCACGTGGCGCCACACGTCCACGTGATCAACGCCGGCGACGGCCGCCATGCGCACCCGACGCAGGGTCTGCTGGATATGTACACCATCCGGCACTTCAAGAAGGATTTCACGAACCTGACGGTTGCCATCGTCGGTGACATCCTGCACTCGCGCGTGGCCCGTTCTGACATCCACGCGCTGACCACCCTGGGTGTACCTGAAGTGCGAGCCATCGGTCCCCGTACGCTGCTGCCCTCGGGGCTGGAGCAAATGGGGGTGCGCGTCTTCCACAACATGGAAGAGGGACTGAAGGGCGTGGATGTGGTGATCATGCTGCGCCTGCAGAACGAGCGGATGAGCGGCGCGCTGCTGCCGTCCGCGCAGGAGTACTTCATGGCGTATGGCCTGACGCCGGAGCGGCTGGCGCTGGCGAAGCCCGACGCTATCGTGATGCATCCCGGTCCGATGAACCGCGGCGTGGAGATTGACTCCGCCGTGGCCGACGGCCCGCAGTCGGTGATCCTGAACCAGGTCACGTTCGGCATCGCCGTGCGCATGGCAGTCATGGGAATCGTGGCTGGAAATAACGACTAGGAAGCACTATCAAAATGATTCTGGCGTCGTTGCGCGACCTTGCCGTACCACTTGTACTGTCTGCGGTCGCGCGCCTAGCCATAACCGCTTCGCTTCCTTTTGATAGCGCCTCCCAAAGCGAACAACGAAAACCGAACCAGACATGAAGATTCACATCCAGGGTGGCCGCCTGATCGATCCGGCCG
Source organism: Cupriavidus sp. SW-Y-13 (assembly GCF_009793345.1). Taxonomy (NCBI): domain Bacteria; kingdom Pseudomonadati; phylum Pseudomonadota; class Betaproteobacteria; order Burkholderiales; family Burkholderiaceae; genus Cupriavidus; species Cupriavidus sp. SW-Y-13. Next base: position 2,764,691 of record NZ_WHLX01000001.1, on the reverse strand, counting down.
CAAACCTCGACGCCGAGCAGGACCTGTTCATTGCCGCCGGCAAGGTGGTGGGCGTCGGCAAGGCGCCCGCCGATTTCCATGCGAACAAGACCATCGACGCACGGGGCATGATCGTGTGTCCGGGTCTGGTCGACCTCTCCGCGCGGCTGCGCGAGCCGGGCTTCGAGCACAAGGCGACGCTGGAATCCGAAGTGGCCGCGGCGTCGGCCGGTGGTGTTACCAGCCTGATCTGCCCGCCCGATACCGATCCGGTGCTCGATGAACCCGGTCTGGTCGAGATGCTCAAGTATCGCGCTCGCAAGCTGAACCAGACACACGTGCATCCGCTGGGTGCACTGACCGTGGGGCTGAAGGGCACGACGCTGACGGAGATGGGCCAACTGACCGAGGCCGGCTGCGTGGGCTTCAGCCAGGCTGAGGAGCCGATCCAGGACACGAAGGTGCTGCTGCGCGCGATGCAGTATGCCCAGACGTTCGGCTTCACACTCTGGCTGCGTCCGGAAGACCCGTTCCTGGGAGGTGGCGTGGCGGCGAGCGGCGCCGTGGCGTCGCGGCTGGGTTTGTCAGGTGTGTCGGTCATTTCCGAAACGGTGCGCCTGCATACGATCTTCGAACTGATGCGCAGCACCGGCGCGCGCGTGCATCTGTGCCGCCTCTCGTCCGCCGCGGGTCTGGAGCTCGTCCGTCAGGCGCGCAAGGAAGGTCTGCCGGTGACGTGCGACGTGAACATCCACCACGTGTCGCTGACCGACATGGACATCGGTTTCTTCAACAGCCAGATGCGTTTCACGCCGCCGCTGCGTAGTGGCCGCGACCGCGACGCGATCGTTGCCGCGCTGGCCGATGGCACCATCGACGCGCTGTGCTCCGACCATACGCCGGTGGACGACGACGAGAAGCTCCTGCCGTTCGCCGAGGCCACGCCTGGTGCAACCGGGCTGGAACTGCTGCTGCCGCTGACGCTGCGCTGGGCTGCCGAGCACAAGGTGCCGCTGGTCAAGGCGCTGGCTCGCATCACCAGTGAGCCTGCTCGCGTGGCTGGCCTGCAGGCCGGTGCCCTGGCAGCGGGTGGCGCGGCAGATATCTGCGTGTTCGATCCGAAACTGGTCTGGAAGGTGGAACGCAATGTGTTGAAGAGCCAGGGCAAGAACTCGCCATGGCTCGGCTACGAGATGGAAGGGCGCGTGCGAGTGACGCTGGTCGGCGGCCAGGTCGTCTACGAGCAGCGCTGAAGCGAGTCGCCAGGCGCTGAACAAGGATCGGGATTCGACGATGATCTGGTTACGCAAGCTGCGACTCGGGCTGCATCTGTTGCACGCAATGCTCCTTTGTCTCACGGTCTTCCCGTGGGCAAACACTCACACCCGTGAACGCCTGATCCGGGCCTGGTCGCGCAAGCTGCTGGCGCTCTGCAACATCGAGGTCGAGGTGCAGGGCCTGCCGCCCGGGCAAGGCGCCCCGCGTGGGGCCATGCTGGTGTCGAACCACATTTCCTGGCTCGATATCTACGTGATCCACAGCTGGCAACCCGTGCGCTTCGTGGCCAAGTCCGAAATCCGTAGCTGGCCGGTGGTCGGGTGGCTTTGCGACAAGACCGGCACCATCTTCATCGAACGTGGCCGAAAGCGCGATGCCCACCGTGTGCTGCATCACATCACCGAGGTCATGCAGCAGGGCGACCTCGTCTGCGTGTTTCCCGAAGGCACCACCACGGACGGCAGCCACGTGCTGCCCTTCCACGCCAACCTGATGCAGGCACCCGTCGCCGGCGGATTGCCGGTGCAGCCGGCAGGGCTGAGCTACGTGGATGCCGCCACCGGCAAGCCGACCCTGGCGCCGGCATACATCGACGATATCTCGCTGGGGCAATGCCTGGACGCCATCCTGAGGTCACCGCCGATCAAGGCCCGGCTGACGTTTGGTCCGCAGTTGATGGCGCATTCGGCCAGCCGAAGGGAGCTGGCGGAGGCGGCGCGGGAGGTGGTGGTGTGTCTTAGCGCGGGGGATCAGGGCAGCGCTCGGGATCGCGCCCAGGCGTTCCAGCCGACTGATTCGCCTGATCACGGCCTCGGTGCAAGTCTGACGGCTGCTTCGTAGGCAACGTATGGGTGTTCCGCCAGGCGGCCACCGCTAACTCGATCCTCTGACTTGGGGTTGTATCAAACTTCCGCCACTCCAGTATTCCTCGATATTTCAGCTTCGAAACTTCGAGTGTATTGTTTGTCGTTTGTAAGAGGGCACGTAGTTTTCAATGTACCTCACAAATTCTGACGAGCAATGCATTCAGAGCGCGGGAAGGAATCGCAGGTGGCCGGCGGCCAGTCGACCGACTTCACAAAGGTTACCGAAATTGTTCTGACGTGGACTAAGTCCCATATTTGGGTCTTTTCTTTCACGGCTGGACTGTCTACGGCACTTCTGGTAGCCGTGCTTTTTCTCGCATTTCGCGGATATCAGAGCGAGGGCTTTCTGCAGGCGAACCGGCTTCTGAGCGAGTTCAACATCCAGCGTCCAGCACTGGAAGACAGGGCCAACCTGTTGCGATACCTGCAGTACCACAATCAGATGGACGATCCCAATGCCTCCTTTCTACTGCAAGAGATCGGGTCCGGCATGATGCAGAAGCAGGTCAGGACCACGCTGACCTATTCGAAGGAAGATCTGCGCTATCTGTCGGAGGCTAAGGCTCCGCTTGCTGCGAGTGTTCTCGGTCTGGGTATTAGGTTCACGGCTGGTTCGGCAGAGGATGCCGCCGCGCGCGTGCAACTCATGGGGGAGTACTTGCGCGACAGCATGCTGCGCCTTGAGCTCCTGCAGAGCATCCGGGCTGGCGTGGCATCGGCTAGATCCCAGAAGCAATTGCTAGACAATCAGTTGATTGCCAAGCGGCTGGAGCTGGATGACGCTACCCGCAAATTTGAAGCGCTCAAATCCATCGCCGCGAAATATCCGGAAGCGTCCCGCAACGATCCTCGCCAGTTGCTTTCTTCCGATACTGACAGCTCGCGCTACCTGCCTCCTGTCATCCAATTGATCGGAGCGGAGTCTAATATCGCCGATCTCCGTATTGCAGTAGCCTCGCTCGAGCGCCATGTCGCGCAGAACGCATTGCGCCTCGACTTCTATACCCGCGCCAATCAGATCGATGCTGCAGCGCCGACGGGCCTGACGATGCTGGCTGCCTTCAAGGCTTTGAAGATCGAGGTATTTGAAACGGCGAATCTTGATGACGATCCGGTGCGCGAAGTCGTCAACAATATCAGGATCGTCCTGGAATCGCTGCAGGCAAAGCACGTGACAGGCACTAGCTTCACGTTCGGGCCGACAAAGCCCCAGCATCGCTCGGGTCCGAGGCCCCTCGTGCTGCTGGTGCTGGCATTGGTGTTCGGCAGCTTATTTGCCGGATTGGCCGTGGTGGCGTTCGAGCGAGTGTTTGGCCGTAGCATCGAAGCTCCGCTCCGGGCACGGATGCAGCGCTGAATCATAAATTGAGCGGGTCGCGGTATTCCGGGCAATCCACCTGGACGACGGTGCGATCATCGGGGTTGGCGACCAGACGCGCGGCAGACAGCCTGCCGCCCCAGACGCAGCCGGTGTCCAGGGCCATCACGTCGGAGCGCATCAACAATCCAAGAGTAGACCAATGCCCACATACGACCGTGACATCCCGGGTCTTGCGATCTGGTACGTCAAACCATGGCATGAGACCGGCCGGAGCGTTGTTGAGCCCTTCCTTGGTTTTCAGGTCCATGACGCCGTCGGCGGAGCAAAATCGCAAGCGCGTCAGCGCGTTGACGATGGCTCGGTGACGTTCGATACCGCGCAGACTTTTCTTCCAGCGGTCAGTAGCATTGCCAAACACGTCCGCCAGAAAGCCCTGCCAGTTGCTGCCTTGGAGTTCGGCCTCGACCTCGCGCGACAGATCCACGACTTCGTCGGCGCTCCACTCGGGCAGCACTCCGGCGTGGAGAATCAGAAAGTCTTGCTCTCGAATCGCTAAAGGTTGATGTCGTAACCAAGTTGTTAAAACGTCACAATCTGCTGCGGCGAGAATATCGTCAAGGGTGTCGGACTTGCCCTTTTTCCGTACTCCGGCCGCCACGGCGAGCAGATGAATGTCGTGGTTTCCTAGGACCGTGCGGCTGTTCTGCCCAAGGCCGGCAACGATTCGGAGGGTTTCCAGGGAGGCTGGGCCCCGGTTGACAAGGTCGCCGACGAAGCGCAGAGGCGCATTGGGCGGCAGCTTGGTCATGAGCTGTTTCAGGGAGGCGGCGCACCCCTGAATGTCACCGATCGCAAACGGGGCCGGGGGGGGTGAAGGGTTTAAGGACATCTATAAGTGCTGGGTATATTGAAAGGCCTGCTAGGAAAAGTGACGATTTTCCCGAACCTATAATTGATTCTGCCATTCGTTACAAGGCGCAACAAAAAGTTAAGTTCCACCGCCGGGATGGACTGCGGGGTCAGATAGAATAGCGCCACCTTCCAATAGGACGAAAAAAAGGGCCGCTATTCCCCACTGGAACAAGCGGACACCCGACTATTGTCGGGCACTCGAAACATATCGATAAGTAGGGAGCAGAGTTTTGTCGCACATTCTTGTCACTGGCGGGGCTGGGTTCATCGGGGCAAATTTTGTCCTCGATTGGCTGGCACAGCCGGGCGCAGACGGCGTGGTCAACGTCGATAAGCTGACCTACGCAGGCAACCTCAAGACACTGGCTTCGCTCGAGGGCGATGCCCGGCATGTCTTCTCGCAGACCGATATTTGCGACCGTGCCGCCCTGGACCGTTTGCTGGACGAACACACTCCGCGCGCCGTGCTGCATTTCGCGGCGGAAAGCCATGTCGATCGATCGATCCATGGGCCGGGTGATTTCATCCAGACCAACATCGTTGGAACGTTCACGCTGCTCGAAGCCGTGCGTGCCTACTGGAACCGGCTCGATGGCGACGCGAAGGCCAATTTCCGCTTCCTGCACGTCTCTACCGACGAAGTCTTCGGATCGCTGGGTCCTGCAGACCCTCAGTTCTCGGAGACCACCGCCTACGCGCCAAACAGCCCCTACTCGGCCTCGAAGGCCGCGTCGGACCATCTCGTCCGCGCCTATCACCACACGTATGGGCTGCCCGTCGTCACCACGAACTGCTCGAACAACTACGGCCCGTATCACTTCCCCGAGAAGCTGATTCCGCTGATGATCACCAATGCCCTCGCCGGCAAGCCGCTGCCTGTGTATGGCGATGGTCTGAACGTGCGTGACTGGCTCTACGTGCGCGATCACTGCAGCGCGATTCGCGAGGTATTGGCGAAGGGACGGCTGGGCGAGACCTACAACGTGGGCGGATGGAACGAGATGTCCAACCTCGATGTGGTGCACACGCTGTGCGACCTGCTCGACGAACTGAGCCCGAAGGCCACGGGTTCCTACCGCGACCAGATCACGTTCGTGAAGGATCGGCCGGGCCACGATCGCCGCTATGCAATCGACGCGAGCAAGCTGGAGCGCGAACTTGGCTGGAAGCCCGCCGATACGTTCGAAACCGGCCTGCGCAAGACCTTGCAGTGGTATCTCGACAACCAGGCATGGGTGCAGGACGTTGTTTCCGGGGATTACCGGAACTGGGTGGCGAAGCAATATGCCGAATAAGCTGTCCTCGCCTCCCACCATCCTTGTAACAGGAAGCAACGGCCAGGTCGGTTTCGAGCTGCGCCGCAGCTTGGCACCGCTCGGCAACGTGGTTGCGCTCGATCGCGCGGCATGTGATCTGTCGCAGCCGGAGAGAGTGCGGCAGATCGTACGAGATCTTCGCCCGGCCGTCATCGTCAATGCCGCGGCCTACACGGCAGTGGACAAGGCTGAAAGCGAACCTGAGCGAGCGTTCGTGATCAATGGCACTTCAACTGGTGTCCTCGGCGAGGAAGCGCGCGCACTGGGCAGTCTGCTGGTTCACTATTCCACGGATTACGTGTTCGATGGCACGGGCATTGGGGCCTATGTCGAGACTGATGCAGTCAATCCGCAATCGGTCTACGGCAAAAGCAAGCTTGCAGGAGAGCGTGCCATTGCCGAATCGGGGGCGCATGCGCTGGTATTGCGGACTTGCTGGGTGGCGGGCGCACATGGCGGGAATTTCGCTAAGACGATGCTGCGGCTGGCCAGCGAGCGCGACAGCCTGCGCGTGATCGCCGACCAGTTTGGTGCGCCTACCACCGCCGGCCTGATTGCCGATGTGACCGCCCAGATTGTTGCCCGACACTGGTTGGCGGCTTCTCCCGACGCCTTCCCCTCCGGTCTCTACCATCTGGCTGCCGCAGGTGAGACCAGTTGGCATGGCTATGCCGTAGAAGTGCTGCGCTACGCGCGGCAACTCGGCGTTGACTTGAAAGTGGCTCCGGAGCAGGTGGAGGCAATACCCGCGACGGCGTACCCGTTGCCCGCGCAGCGGCCCGCGAATTCTCGGCTCGATACCACGCGCCTGCGGGAAACCTTCGGCATATATCTTCCCGGCTGGGAGCAGGGCGTTCACCACCTGCTCGACCAAATCGTTCAGTAACGGACATCTACATGCGCAAAGGCATCATCCTGGCCGGAGGTTCCGGCACACGGCTCTATCCGATCACCAAATCTTTGTCGAAACAGCTATTGCCCGTTTACGACAAGCCGATGATCTATTACCCGCTCTCTACACTGATGTTGGCGGGCATTCGTGACATCCTGATTATCTCGACGCCGGAAGATACGTCGCGTTTCGCCGATCTGCTGGGTGACGGCAGCTCACTTGGCATCAACCTGCAATACGCAGTGCAGCCGAGTCCCGATGGCCTTGCACAGGCATTCACCATAGGCGAGAACTTTATCGGCAACGCGCCGAGCGCTCTGGTGCTGGGCGATAACATCTTCTACGGGCACGATCTGCAGGGCTTGCTGCATGACGCAGACCAGCAGAGTGAAGGTGCCACCGTATTTGCCTATCACGTTACAGATCCCGAGCGATATGGCGTGGTAGCATTCGACAAGTCCGGCAAAGCCGTATCCGTCGAAGAAAAGCCAAAGACCCCGAAGAGCAACTTCGCGGTGACCGGGCTGTATTTCTACGATAATGACGTGATCGATATTGCCAAGGCGGTCAAACCCAGCGCGCGCGGCGAGTTGGAAATCACTGCAGTCAACCAGGCCTATCTAGACCGCGGTCAGCTCAACGTGCAGATCATGCAGCGCGGATTCGCGTGGCTCGATACAGGCACGCATGAAAGCCTGCTGGACGCAGGACAGTTCATCGCCACGCTGGAGCATCGACAGGGACTGAAAATCGCTTGTATTGAGGAGATTGCGTGGCGCCAGGGTTTCATTGATGCGGAGGCTTTCGAAAGGCTGGCGCAGCCGTTGGCAAAAAGCACATACGGGCAATATATGTTGCGCCTGCTCAAGGATGGGGTGCCCTCGTGAATGTCATCGCCACATCTATTCCGGAAGTCCTGATTCTGGAGCCGAAAGTATTCGGCGACGAGCGCGGATTCTTCTTCGAGAGCTTCAATCAGAAGGCTTTCGACGCAGCAACGGGCCTCAATGTCGGCTTCGTGCAGGACAACCACAGCCGTAGTGCCAGGGGCGTGCTGCGCGGCTTGCATTATCAGGTCCAGCAGCCGCAGGGCAAGCTGGTCCGCGTGGTGCGTGGCGCGGTGTTTGACGTGGCCGTGGATGTTCGTCCGGCTTCGCCTCATTTCGGCCAGTGGGTCGGCGCGGAACTGAGCGAGGAAAACCAACGCCAGTTCTGGGTGCCGCCCGGTTTTGCGCATGGGTTCCTCGTGCTAAGCGAGAGTGCTGATTTCCTCTACAAGACCACCGACTATTACGCACCGCAATTCGAGCGGTGCATCGCCTGGGACGATCCTGACCTGGCCATCGCATGGCCGGGCGACGTGACGCCGATACTGTCGGCGAAAGACAAGGCTGGCAAGAGGCTCCGCGAGGCGGATGCCTGCTGACGGGACGGCTGGGCAGGGTCCGCCATGCAAGGCGACTCGGGTCCGGCCATTTTTGCGGCTATCTATGATCAAGCACACTCGGAACCTTCTCTCTCTGGTCATGATCCAGGGGTCCAATGCAGCGTTGCCGCTGCTGGTGTTCCCGTATGTGCTCGGTGTGGTGGGTGCACAGCACTATGCCGATATCGTGGTCACCGAGGCGTTTTCGGTGCTCCTCATCACGGTAATCCTGTATAGCTTCGAGATTGACGGCGTGGCAGCGGTCACCGGACTCCGGCCCGAACGTGACCGGGCACAACTCTCAAAGATCTTCTCTCGCATTCTCGTCTTGCGGATGACGCTCTTCACGGTGGCGGCGCCCATGCTCGTGGCCGGCCTGTCGCTATTTCGGCCGGAACTGACGCATATCGCGGCATGGTGGATGCTGATCCCGCTCAGCTACGCCCTGCAGCCTACCTGGCTCTATCAAGGACTGCAGGCCAACGGCATACCAGCCGTCTGCACGTTGCTGAGCCGGGCAGTGGCAGTCGTGCTGATTCTTCTGTTGGTGAAGCGCCCCGATGATTTTCTGCTGGTGCCAGCGATCATGGGCGTGATGTATGCCCTGGGGTCGGTTGCCATGCTTGCGTTCGCCATGGCCGGCCTGGGTATTCGTCCGACGCGAGTCCGTTGGGGGGAGCTCATGCAGATGATCCGCGCCGGGAAGGAAATCTTCCTGGGCAATGTCGGCGTGGCGTTGTACCGGGATTCGAACGTACTGCTGCTGGGTTTCCTGGGCTTGCACGGCGCGCCGATCGCCGCCTATTCGCTTGCCGAGAAAACTACCAAGGCGGTGCAGGCGGTTATTCGACCGCTCAACCAGTTGTTCTTTCCGAAGGCCGTACTTGTGACGCAGGCAGCGAACAGTCCCAACCGCGATGTGTTCGTACGATTGTTGAGGCTGACCTGGCCGCAACTGGGAGCGCTTGTGACGATCTGGCTCGCGCTCATGGCGGCGGTACCGATTCTCAGGCAGCACGTTCCGGCAATCGGGCAGATTCAGGAGCTGGACCAGGTCATGCTCTTCATGTCGCTGATGGCGCTGGGCACCCTGTTCGGCGTCTGCAACTTTATGTTTGGCAGTGCTGGCCTGAATACCCTGGGGCAGAAACGCGCCTTGCTGGGCGGCATTCTGTTCGCGGCAGTGGTCAGCGTGATCGCAACCGCTACGCTGGGGGGGGTGTACGGTGCCATCGGCGCGGCCATCAGCTTCACGCTGTCAGAGGGCGTGTTGTTTGCGACGATTGCCCGGAAATATTATCGGGGCGAGCGCCTCGTTAACGTGGCGTCATGATGATGGAAAAGCTCATGGCGCTCTCATTCAGCCTGATGATCCTGGGCCAGGCAATGGCCTTGCGCCTCTACGCCGGTACGTGGATTGTCCCCGGTTGCATCTTTGGGCTGTTCTGGTTCCTGTATACGTTTGTACCATTACTATTCCTGTGGGATGTTCCGGCCAACGTATATGCCGTGGCGTATATTTTTGTGGCGTGCCTGGTGTTTTCCTTGGGCGCTCTTCCGTTTCGCTGGCGCCTGGGATTTGAGATGCGGGCCAAGAACGCCGGTGCACTGAACTACGGCAGTCCGTTCATGTTGCGAGCGTTCTATGTGACCAGCATGATCACGGCCGTCAGCCTGATCATCGACCTTCACATCCAGGGCGTCTCACTTAAGCAAGTCGTCACCAATCCGCTTGCCATCGCCGGCGCGATGACAGCCAAGCGCTACGGCGCCGAACTGGTGCCCAATCTTTTTGCGCAGCTAAGTTTCGTGCTGCAGTATCCCAGTGCAATTTTGGGCGGTTTCATATATTCGACGCGTGAGGTAGGTGTCCGCCGCTGGAGCATCTTATTACTTACGTTCCTGCCGTCCATCCTGGCGATGGTGCTGCAGGGCGCCAAGGGAAATCTGTTTCTCGTACTCGTGTTGTTCTGGGCGGCCACACTGGTCTGCAAGGTCAACCGCGGCAAACTTGCCTTGTTCGGGGTGCAGGACCTGCGCCGGGCCGCACCGTATGCTGCGGTCATCTTCGGACTCGTCCTTCTGGCGATGGCCTCCCGTGGGTTGCTCGACTCCTCCGGGGACGTCAAGGCGGCGTTGGTACGCTTGGTGGCGTCCTATGCCACGGCACACATGTATGCGTTCTCCGACTGGTTCGCCCATTTGGTGGGACACGGCGGCACGCTGCCATACGTGGATAATCTTGGCGATTACGGGATCTACACTTTTACACCGGTGGCGCGGCTGCTTGGCAATGACACGCCACTGCCAGCGGGTGTGTACGAGGAGTACTTTGCCTACGGCGATGTGATCCAGACCAACATCTACACGATGTTCCGGGGTCTGATCAATGATTTTGGCCTGTCGGGTTCGCTGATCGTCATGCTTCTGGCAGGTTCGGCAATCCACGTGGCGTACTGGATTTTTCTGATGTCGAAGTCGCCGTCTTTTTCGACGTCAATATTCATCCATTCGATTGGATATTTTTACACATCGTTCATTATTAGCCTCCTGATTTGGAACAGCATATACGCGAGCATTTTGATAACAGCGTTGCTCTGCTTCTTCGGTCGGTATTTCGGGGGTGGCGAGGTACCTGCACCATGCGGCCGCGGGCCAGCTGGCGGTTGAATTTCTGAGGAATGCGATGAAATTAGGTTATGTTTGCACCAATTATAATAACAGCGCCTTTACACGGACGGCCGTGGAGACGCTGTTGCGGAATGTCGGTCATGAAATCGAGGTGATGGTTGTCGATAATAACTCCGATGCTGCCAATGTCGAGCTGCTGAAGGGCCTTCAGGCGGATTTTCCTAACATCGAGTTGCAGTTGAATCAGGACAATCTTGGATATTTCCCGGGGCTCAATGTCGGAATTCGTGCCCTGCGGCAGCGCAGGCCGGATATCGAATGGATGGTGATTGGAAATAACGATCTGGAATTTGCATCGGATTTTATCGAAAGGCTGGACAGGAATACCGAGCGTCTCAAGGCGTATCCGGTAGTATCCCCTGATGTAGTGACGCTTGATGGTGAACATCAGAATCCTCACGTGATCGCGAGTATCAGCAAGTTGCGTGAATTGTTTTACGACGCTTACTACTCGAACTATCACCTCGGCATGGCGATGTTGAAGCTGGCCATGATGTTCCGCTCGGTATCCGACCGTACGGACGAGCAGCAATGGGAGACGGCCCAGTCGATCTATCAGGGGCATGGCTCGGTGTACATCATGGGTCCGGCATTCTTCAGGGAGTTTGGCGAACTCTGGGCTCCGACTTTCATGATGTCCGAGGAGTATTTCCTCAGCAAGCAACTATCTGACGCGGGGTATCAGGTTTGGTACGATCCCTGTCTTCAGGTGGTTCACCACTACCACGGGGCGCTTGCAACACTTCCAAGCCGGCGTCGGTGGGAGATGGCGCGGGACGCGCATCGCGAATACCGCAAGTACGTCCGGGTCCTCGGCTGAAACATCGCCTGTTTTACAGAAGAATTGAGTGTCCGCGCCAGGGATGGCGCGGGAGAAACTTTAGATCGGGATTTCTTATATGCGGCAGTATCAGGTTTGCACCAATTGTGTGATGGACACGAGCGATTCGCAGATCGTGTTCGACGATAAAGGCGTGTGCGATCACTGCAACGGCTTTAAGACCGATGTTTTGCCCAACTGGCATCCGGACGATACCGGCAAGGCGATGTTTCGCGAAGTCGTCGAGAAGATCAAGGCCGAAGGCAAGGGCAAGGAATTCGACTGCATCATGGGGATGAGTGGTGGACTGGACAGCTCGTACCTGCTGCATCTGGCTGTGAGTGAATTTGGCCTGCGCCCGCTGGTGTTCCACGTCGATGGTGGGTGGAATACGGACATTGCGGTAAACAATATTCAGGTCATCGTCGACAAGCTCGGTCTGGACCTGTACACCGAAGTGATCAACTGGCAGGAAATGAAGGATTTCCAGCTGGCGTTTTTCAAATCGGGCGTCTCGCATCTCGATATTCCGCAGGACCACGCATTCGTAGCTACGCTGTATCATTTTGCGAACAAGCACAATATCAAGTACATCCTCAACGGCGGCAATTTTGCCACCGAATGCGTGCGAAACCCCAAGGAGTGGCTGTACTACGGTACGGATATGGCCCAGCTGAAGGACATTCATCGCCGTTTTGGCACGCGTGAGCTGAAGACCTATCCGTTCAGCAGCATCCTGTTCCACAAGGTCTACCTTCGTTATATCAAGGGTGTGCGCGTGGAAAAGCCGCTGAACTACCTGCCGTACACGAAGGAAATCGCCTCCAAGACCCTCGCGGATGTCTATGGCTGGCGGCCGTATCCGCAAAAGCATTTCGAATCGCGGTTTACGCGCTTCTACGAGGGTTACTGGCTTCCTACGCGCTTTGGCTACGACACCCGGCGCGTGCAGTACTCCAGCCTGATCCTCACCGGTCAAATGACGCGGGAAGAGGCCCTGTCCAAGCTGGAGAAGCCAGCGTACGACCCGGTCACGATCGATGAGGATTTCGAGTACATCGCCACCAAGCTGGGTATTTCGGTAGACGAGCTGCGGCACTATCACGAGATGCCGAAGAAAACCTATCGGGATTATCGCAACCAGGAGTGGCTGTTCGACCTCGGTGCGAAGACGCTGAAGATGCTGGGCATCGAACGGGCGGTGAAAAGATGATAGCCATCATTGACTATGGTTCCGGCAACGTCAGTGCCATTGCGAATATCTACAAGAAACTGAAGGTCGCGCACGTCATCACTGGCGACGCGGCGGAGCTTGCCGCGGCCGAGCGTTATGTTCTGCCAGGCGTCGGCGCGTTCGATACGACGATGGATTACCTGCGCGATTCGGGCATGGTGGAACTGCTCAACGAACAGGTTCTTGTGAAGAAGAAAAAGGTACTGGGTATCTGCGTTGGTATGCAGATCCTTGCCGATTCCAGCGAGGAGGGCGTGAAGCCGGGACTGGGCTGGATTCCGGGGCGCGTGCGAAAGATCGACGCGAGCACGCTCACCAGTTCACCGAAACTGCCGCACATGGGCTGGAACTCATTGTCTACGAAGTCGGCCGAAGCGCCGTTGCTGCAAGGTGTGGACCTGCAGCAGGGCTTCTATTTCCTGCATAGCTTCTACTTTGATGCGCAGGATTCTGCCGATGTATCCGCCACGGTCCGCTATGGCTCGGATCTTCCGTGCAGCGTCTTCCGCGACAACGTCTTCGGCATGCAATTCCATCCCGAGAAGAGCCATGCCAATGGTGTGGCGGTATTCCGTAATTTTGCCGAGCTTTGACCATGTTGCGCTCCCGAATCATCCCATGTCTCTTGATGCATGACGGTGGCCTCGTCAAGACCCGGCAGTTCAAGGACGCAAAGTACGTCGGCGATCCGCTGAATGCGGTCAAGATCTTCAACGAGAAGGAAGTCGACGAACTGATGTTCATCGACATCGATGCCACGGTCGAAGGCAAGGTGCCGAATTTCGAGCTGCTGCGCAGCTTGGCGGTGGAGTCGCGTATGCCACTTGCGTATGGCGGCGGGGTTTCCAGCGCCGCCCAGGCAGCAAAGATCATTGCCCTGGGGTTCGAGAAGGTGTCGATCAGCGCGGCGGCCGTAGAGCGCCCGGAGTTGATTCGGGAGGTGGCTGAAGCCATTGGCGCGCAGAGCGTGGTCGTGACGCTGGACGTTAGGAAGAACAAGCTGCTGGGCGGCTATACCGTCTATACGCACAACGGCCGGGAAAAACACAAGCTGAACCTGATCGACTTCTGCCAGAAGGTGGCGGAACTCGGTGCGGGAGAAATCACGATCAATTCCATCGATCGGGACGGCGAGATGGCTGGCTATGATCTCGCTCTCGCCAAGCAGGTGCGCTCGGCGGTGACGACACCGCTGACATTCGTGGGCGGCGCGGGGAGCACCGACGACATGCAGGTGCTGATCGATTCGGTGGGCGTGGTTGGCGCGGCGGCCGGCAGCATGTTTGTATTCAAGGGGCCGTATCGCGCGGTGCTGATCAACTACGCGCGTCCAGCCAAGGGCGCCTGAGGCGATTTCCAGGAATTTCGATGAAGCAGATTTTGCAAGACATGGGCAAGGGCGCTACCTATATCGCGGAAGCGCCCGCGCCCTCAGCAGGCCGCGATGGTCTGCTCGTCCATACCTCTGTCAGCCTGATTTCCGCTGGCACGGAGCGGATGCTGGTGGGTTTCGGCCGCGCGTCGTATCTGGAGAAAGCACGCCAGCAGCCGGAAAAGGTTCGCATGGTGCTGGAAAAAGTCCAGACGGATGGCCTGTTGACGACCGTGGATGCCGTACGCTCGAAGCTCGCCCAGCCATTGCCGCTGGGATACTGCAACGTTGGCCGTGTGGCGGAGGTGGGCGTTGGCGCAGACGGATTCAAGACCGGCGATCGCGTGGTTTCCAACGGTCCGCATGCCGATGTGGTGAAGGTGCCCAAGAATCTGTGCGCCAAGGTGCCTGACGAAGTCGATGACGAAGCGGCTTCCTTTGTCGTAGTGGCCAGCATCGGTCTGCAGGGCATGCGTCTGGCCGCGCCAACGCTGGGCGAAGCATTTGTCGTCGTTGGTGCGGGATTGATCGGTCTGTTGACGGTGCAATTGCTGCGCGCTCACGGATGCCGTGTGCTGGCAATCGATTTCGACGAGAGCAAGCTGGAACTGGCGCGTCAATTCGGTGCGCAGACCTGCAATCCCGGTGCTGGTGAAGACGCCGTTTCTGCCGGCATGGCTTTCAGCCGTGGCCATGGCGTCGACGGCGTCATCATCACGGCCTCGACCAAGTCCACCGATCCGGTGACGCAGGCCGCGCGCATGTCGCGCAAGCGTGGGCGGATCGTGCTCGTGGGCGTCACGGGCCTAGAGCTGAATCGCGCGGATTTCTACGAGAAGGAATTGTCCTTCCAGGTCTCGTGCTCGTACGGACCGGGTCGATACGACCCGAGCTACGAGGAAAAGGGCAACGACTATCCGATTGGATTCGTGCGCTGGACCGAACAACGCAATTTTGAAGCAGTGCTGGACATGATGGCCAGCGGGCAGCTCGACGTAAAGTCATTGGTAACGCGCCGTTACGCCTTTGAAGAGGCAGCGCAGGCCTACGACCAACTGACGGCCGACAAGTCGGCGTTGGGCATCCTGCTGCAATACAAGTCGGCTCCTGAAACCCGCATGTTGCGTTCGGTGCCACTCGGTCCGAAGCCGGCCTATGACACGAAGCGGCCGGTGCTTGGTTTCATTGGCGCAGGCAACTATGCATCGCGCATGTTGATCCCGGCATTTAAGGCGGCCGGCGCGCAATTTCAGAGCATTGTCACCGCGGGTGGGGTCAACGGTGTGATCCACGGCGAGAAGGCTGGTTTTGCCGAAGCGTCGACAGATCTGGCGGACATGCTGGCGAACGACCAGATCAATACCGTAGCCATCGTTACCCGGCACGACACGCATGCACGGTTTGTTGCGCAGACCCTGGCCGCAGGCAAGCACGTGTTTGTCGAAAAGCCACTCGCCATCGACATGGATGGGCTGGCTCAGGCCCAGCGCGCCTTTGACGATGCGCGGGAACGTCAGCCTGAGCGCGCGCCGCAGATCATGGTGGGATTCAACCGCCGTTTCTCGCCGCAGGTCCAGAAGATGAAGGCGCTGCTGGCTTCGGTCAAGGAGCCCAAATCGTTCATCATGACGATGAATGCTGGCGCAATCCCGCCGAATCACTGGACGCAGGACAATGCCGTGGGCGGTGGCCGCATCATCGGCGAAGCGTGCCACTTCATTGACCTGATGCGCTTTCTGGCGGATTCGCCGATCGTCTCGGTCCAGGCGCGCCGGATGGGAGATACACCCGGTGTGGCGATCACCGAGGACAAGGCATCCATTACGCTGGGCTTCGAGGATGGCTCGTTCGGCACGATCATGTATCTGGCCAATGGCGCGGCCAGTTTTCCAAAGGAGCGGGTCGAGGTGTTTGCTGCAGGCCGTGTCCTGCAGCTCGATAATTTCCGCAAGCTCAAGGGTTTTGGATGGCCAGGTTTCCGCAAGATGAGTTTGTGGCGCCAGGACAAGGGCCAGAACGCCTGTGCAGCGGCGTTCCTCTCCGCAATCGAAAGTGGCACGCCGGCGATTCCGTCGGATGAGATTTTCGAGGTGGCGCGGGTGAGCATCGAGGTGGCGGAACTGCTCCGCCGCCAATGACACGAGCGATATGAACCGGCAGTGGATCAAGGCCCGTACCGCCATCGCGCTAGGGCTACCGAACATCGGTCGCGCGGTGGGATACCGCGTGGGTGTCCGCCTTGGCGTCAACAAGGTGCGACGCCTGCATGCGGCCGTCCCTGCCGCCCCGTTCTTCGCGGCATCGTCCCTCCCGCCGCTCGATGCGCCAGTGGTTTCCAACTGGGTGCACGAGGCGAAGTGGTTCGGCCGCTGGTCGGTGGCGGTCAGTGATACGCCTCCGGACTGGTTCGCCAATCCCATCACGGGAGCGCGCGTAGCCCGCCCTGAGTTGCCGTGGTGGCAGATCCCCGATTTCGATCCCCAGGTGGGCGATATCAAGGCGATCTGGGAGGCATCGCGGATGGATTGGGTGCTGGCATTCGCACAGCGCGTGCGCCAGGGTGATGCAGCGGCTCTCGCGCGCCTGAACAGCTGGCTGGCTGACTGGAGCAAACGTAATGCTCCGTACATCGGGCCCAACTGGAAGTGCGGCCAGGAAGCGTCGATTCGTGTGATGCACCTGATTGCCGCAGCCATGATGCTGGGTCAGGTGACGGCGATGTTGCCAGGGCTGCGCGCATTGATCGAACTGCATCTGCAGCGTATCGCGCCAACCGTGTCGTATGCGATGGCGCAGGATAACAACCATGGCACGTCCGAGGCCGCAGCGTTGTTTATCGGCGGCACCCTGCTTGCTCAGTACGGTGTGGCGCGCGCGCAAGGCTGGGCAACTGTAGGCCGCAGGATGCTGGAGAACCGCGCCGCCAGATTGATCGGCGAGCAGGGAACGTTCAGCCAGTACTCGGCCAACTACCACCGGCTGATGCTGGATACATTCAGCTGGGCGGAGACATGGCGGCGGCTCGTGAAGGCACCGGCATTCAGCGATACCTGGTATGCGCGAGCGCGCGCGGCCACGGCGTGGCTGCACGCCATGACGGACCCGAAAACCGGCGACGTGCCAAATGTTGGTGCGAACGATGGCGCGCGACTGCTACCGCTGAGCGACTCGCCCTATCGTGATTTCCGGCCCAGCGTGCAACTGGCGATGGCGGTTTTCGGCGGCAAGGCGGTGTATGCAGACTGCGAGAGGGCGATAGCCATGAGCAAGTGGCTCGGCGTGCCAGCGCGTACCGAAAACGCTGCCGAGCCTGGCAACCTGCAGGCCGACGACGGTGGCTTTGCTGTGTTGCGGCAGGGGCCCGCCATGGCATTGTTGCGATACCCGAGGTTCCGCTTCCGTCCGTGCCAGGCCGATGCCCTGCACGTGGATCTCTGGCTGGACGGTGCCAGCCACTTGCGCGACGCGGGTACGTTTAGTTACAACACCGAGCCGCGCTGGCTGGATTATTTCGGCGGCGTGCGCGGTCACAATACGGTGCAGTTCGATGAACGTGAGCAGATGCCGCGCCTCTCGCGCTTTCTGTTCGGCGACTGGCTGAAGACCGAAACGCTGGAGCCGCTGCATGGCGACACCTCCAAGGTCACGATGGCGGCTTCCTATGTCGACCGGCTGGGTGCCCGGCATAACCGGCATTTGTGCCTGGATGAAGCCCAGCTCGAAGTGCGGGACCAGGTCACCGGATTTGCGAAGCGTGCCGTCCTCCGGTGGCGTTTGCGCCCAGGCCAGTGGCGGCTGGAACCCAGCGCCACCGACGCGGGATTCGTGGCGCGCGGCGACCGGGGTGAATGCCTGGCGCTGACGGCTGACGTACCCGTGGTGCGTTGCGAGCTGGTCGAAGGTTGGGAATCTCTGCACTATTTGGAGAAGACGCCGGCGCCTGTGCTGGAACTCGAGATTGATCGAGGCGGCACATTGGTGTCCCGGTACTATTGGACAACATGAAAGTTCTGTATTTCCACCAGCACTTCGTGACGCCGCGCGGCACGGGCGGGATTCGCTCCTATGCGATGGCGCGCCGTCTCGTCGAGAGCGGACACGCCGTCACCATGGTGTGTGGCAGCTTTTCCGGCGGCCACACCGGACTGGATACCCCGTTTGTCGGAGGAATGCGCCGCGGCGTGGTCGATGGCATCGACGTTATCGAACTCGATCTGGCCTATTCGAATAGCGACGGCTTTGTGCGGCGTGCCATGACCTTCCTGAAGTTTGCGATGCGCAGCATCGGGATTGCGTTCACGGAAACCTATGACGTGGTGTTTGCGACGACTACGCCGCTCACTGCCGGCATTCCGGGCATCCTGGCGCGCTGGCTGCGCCGCAAGCGCTTTGTCTTCGAGGTGCGTGACCTCTGGCCCGAGTTGCCGCGCGCGATGGGCGTGATTCGGAATCCGGTTGTGCTGTGGGCCATGGGTGTGCTGGAGTTCGCCAGCTACCGGTCTGCGCACCGGGTGATCGGCCTGTCTCCGGGAATTGTCGAAGGTATTGCACATCGTGGTGTGCCACGCGATCGCATCGCCATGGTGCCGAATGGCTGCGACCTCGGCATCTTCGGTGCTCCGGCCAAGCCCTGGCGTCCGGAGCAGGTGGGCCCCAACGATCTCATGGCTGTGTTTGCCGGCACGCACGGCATGGCAAACGGGCTCGATGCCGTGCTCAATGTCGCTGCGGAACTCAAGCGGCGGGGCCGCAACGATATCAAGATTCTGCTGATCGGGCAGGGCAGGCTAAAACCGGCCCTGGAAGCGCGGGCTGCGCGCGAGCAACTCGATAACGTCGTGTTTCATGCGCCGGTGAACAAAGGAAAGCTTGCGGAACTGATGGCGGCGACCGACATCGGCCTGCAGGTGCTGGCAAATGTGCCGGCCTTCTACTATGGGACGTCACCGAACAAGTTTTTTGACTATATCGCGTCGGGCCTGCCGGTCCTGAACAACTATCCGGGCTGGCTCGCCGAGATGATTGAGAAAAACGCGTGCGGCTTCGCTGTGCCGCCAGCAGATCCGGCTGCCTTTGCCGATGCGCTGGAGCAGGCCGCGAATGATCGTGACGCCTTGAAGAACATGGGTAAGCGTGCGCGCGCACTGGCCGAGAGCGATTTCGATCGGACGTTGCTGGCGGGTCAGTGGCTGCAAACACTGGAAAGTGCGGCACCGCACGGCAGCGTGATGGCGCGACGCTGTGATCTCACATAACGAAGGGGAAAACGTGAGAGGAAATCGCAAGACCAGGGTGATGCTCGTTTTCGGTACACGTCCGGAGGCCATCAAGATGGCCCCGCTGTACCACGCGCTGCAGGCCCTGCCTGAAGAGTTCGAGACGCATTTTTGTGTGACTGCCCAGCATCGCCAGATGCTCGACCAGGTGCTGCGCGTGTTCGACATCAAGCCCGACATCGACCTGAACGTGATGCGGTCGGGACAGGACCTGTATGACGTGACGTCGGCGGTCCTGCTGGGCATGCGCGACGTGCTGCGCGAGCACAAGCCAGATGTCCTGCTGGTGCATGGCGACACCACCACGACGCTGGCATCAGCGATGGCGGCGTTCTATGCGGGTGTTCCAGTCGGCCATGTGGAGGCCGGGCTCCGTACGCACGATGTCTACGCACCGTTCCCCGAGGAGTTCAATCGCCAAGTGGTGAGCCGTGTGACGAAGTGGCATTTTGCGCCCACGGCGTACAGCCGCGAGAACCTGCTGGCCGAGCGTGTGGACCCCGCATCGATTGCCGTGACGGGCAATACCGTCATCGATGCGCTGTTCTGGGTGCTCGACCGGATCGAACAGTCTCCGGAACGGCGCGAAGGCCTGACGGCCCAGCTCGACGCCCAACTGCCCTTTGCCTGGCGCGACGAGCGATTCGTGCTTGTCACCGGCCATCGCCGCGAGAATTTTGGCGACGGATTCCTGCAGATCTGCGATGCGCTGAAATCACTGGCCGAGCGATATCCGGATGTCCATATCGTGTATCCGGTGCATCTGAACCCCAACGTTCAGAAGCCCGTGAATACCATTCTGGCCGGCCTGACCAATGTGCATCTGATCGAGCCGCTGGACTACGAGCCCTTCGTGTACCTGCTCAAGCACGCGCATATCGTGCTGACCGACAGCGGTGGCATTCAGGAGGAAGCGCCCAGCCTTGGCAAGCCGGTGCTGGTGATGCGCGACGTGACGGAGCGCCCCGAGGCTGTGGAGGCCGGCACCGTGCGCCTGGTGGGTGCAAATCGGGATGCGATCATCGCAAACGTGACGGTACTGCTGGATAACGAGGACGAGTACAAGGCCATGGCGCGTGCGCATAATCCGTACGGCGATGGGCAGGCGTGCGAGAAGATCATCAACGTATTGAGGACCTTGCAATGACGAAGAAGACTGTGTGTGTGGTTGGCCTTGGCTATATCGGGCTGCCGACTGCAGCACTGCTGGCCAGCAACGGATTCCAGGTGGTGGGTGTGGATCTGAACGTCCATGCCGTGGAGACGATCAACCAGGGGCGCGTGCATATCGTCGAACCGGACCTGGATGCGTTCGTGCGCTCGGCCGTCACGGCGGGCCGCCTGCAGGCATTCACCACGCCGCGCGCTGCCGATGTGTACATGATCTGCGTACCCACGCCGTTCCACGAAGGCGAAGGCATTCCGCAGCCGAACATCGATTACGTGCTCGCGGCAACGCGGAGCATTGCCGGCCTCGTCAAGGCTGGCGATATGGTGATTCTGGAATCGACCTCGCCGGTCGGTACGACCCAGCGCATGGCGGATGAGCTTGCCGCGGCCGGCGTCGACGTGGCGAACGTGCATATGGCTTATTGCCCCGAGCGCGTGCTGCCCGGCAAGATCATGACCGAGCTCGTCGAGAACGATCGTGTGGTTGGCGGTCTGAAGCCCGAGGACACACACGCTGTGACGGCCTTCTACCGGAGCTTTGTGCGTGGTGCGGTTCTTGAGACCGACGCCAAGACCGCCGAAATGTGCAAGTTGACCGAAAACAGTTTCCGGGACGTGAATATCGCATTCGCCAACGAGCTGTCGATGATCTGCGCGAAGGACGGCATCAATGTCTGGAACCTGATCCAGCTGGCCAATCGTCATCCGCGCGTCAACATCCTGCAGCCGGGCGCTGGTGTTGGCGGCCATTGCATCGCTGTCGATCCCTGGTTCATTGTGTCGCGCGACCCCGAAAACGCCCGGCTGATCCGCTCCGCGCGTGAGGTCAATAACTACAAGACCGAGTGGGCGATCCAGCAGATCAAGGTGGCCGTAGCCGATGCCTCGGCGCGTGTGGCTCGCAAGCCGAAGGTTGCCTGCCTGGGGCTGGCATTCAAGCCGGACATCGACGACCTGCGTGAATCGCCCGCAGTCCATATCGCCACCGCGCTTCAGTCGCAAGGTTATGATGTCGTGGCGGTCGAGCCGAATATCGAGTCGCACGATGCATTCCCGCTGATGTCGCTGGAGGATGCCATGGCCCAGGCCGATGTGCTGGTGGTACTGGTCAAGCATCGCCAGTTCGCCGATGAAGAGGTACGTGCAGCCCTGGCCCGGGCGAATGCGCTCGATTTCTGTGGCGTGCTGATGTAACGCCATCCTGCCTGACCCCGGTGATGGAGAGCGGCCTGCAAGGTCGCCTCCAGTGCCAGTAGCCACAAAAGAATCAGAATTTCTACAAATGAAGCGCCTCTTTGACCTCGTGCTGGCCAGTTTTGCATTGGCGTTGCTCGCCGTTCCCATCCTGGTCCTGATCTGGATGGTGCGCCGCAAGCTGGGCAGTCCCGTGTTTTTCCGCCAGGTCAGGCCGGGACTGCATGGCCAGCCGTTCGAGATGGTCAAGTTTCGCAGCATGACCGATGCGCGGGATGCCGCCGGCAACCTGCTGCCGGATGCGGATCGCCTGCCGACGTTCGGCCGGTTCCTGCGCGGCTCCAGCCTAGACGAGCTTCCTGAGCTCTGGAATGTGATCAAGGGCGAGATGAGCCTTGTGGGTCCGCGTCCGTTGTTGATGGAGTACCTGCCGCTGTACTCGCCGGAGCAGGCGCGCCGCCACGATGTGCGCCCCGGAGTGACTGGATGGGCCCAGGTGAATGGCCGCAATGCGCTGAGCTGGGACGAGAAATTCGCGCTTGATGTCTGGTACGTGAACAATCGCTCGCTGTGGCTGGACATTCGGATTCTCTGGCTAACGGTGCGCAAGGTGCTGGTGCGTGAAGGCATCAGTGCCGCAGGCGAGGCAACGATGTCGAAGTTCACGGGCAACAAGCCATGAAGTCATTGGCGCTGCTTGGCGCAAGTGGCCACGGCAAGGTCGTTGCGGATGCGGCGCTTGCGGCTGGCTGGCAGGAAGTCTTCTTCTTCGATGATGCCTGGCCGTCCCGCACCAGCAACGGTCGCTGGCCCGTGGTCGGAGACAGCGCGGCACTGCTGGCAAGACTGGACGAATTCGATGGCGTCATCGTTGCCGTGGGGAATTGCGAAGCGCGCTGGAAGTTGCAGGGCTTGCTCGAAAATGCTGGTGCCCGGCTCGCCACGGTGGTGCATCCGCGCGCGTATGTGAGTCCGTTTGCAAGTCTGGGTTGTGGCACGGTCGTCATGGCCAATGCCGTGGTCAATGCCGACGCTGTGATAGGGCCAGCCGGCATCGTGAACACCGGTGCAACCGTCGATCACGACTGCACCCTCGGCCATGGGGTCCATATCAGTCCGGGCGCCCACCTGTCGGGCAACGTGACGGTCGGAGACTGTAGTTGGGTTGGCGTGGGTGCCGCAGTACGGCAAGGTATTCAGATTGGGGACAACGTCATGGTTGGTGCCGGAGCGGTGGTGGTCCGCGCGGTGGAAAACGGGGTGACCGTAACAGGCTGCCCGGCGGAACCGCTCACGCGAGCGTGAGCGCCAGGTCTTGACGACGATACTAACGATTGATTCTTCGCACACTTATGCTAAACACCCCTTTTTCCCAATGGCCGAGTTTTACCTCGGAAGAGGCCGATGCCGTTCGCCAGGTATTGTTGTCGAACAAGGTGAACTACTGGACCGGCACGGAATGCCGTGAGTTCGAGCAGGAGTTTGCCAAGTGGACCGGTACGCGCCACGCCATTGCATTGTCCAACGGCACGCTGGCCCTGGACCTGGCGCTCAAGGGACTCGGCATCGGCCCGGGTGACGAAGTTGTGGTGACGCCAAGAACGTTCATTGCCAGCACGTCCTGCGTCGTCAACGCGGGCGCCATTCCCGTGTTTGCGGACGTGGAGGCTGCAAGCGGCAACCTTTCCGCCGAAACCATCGCCCGTGTGCTGACTCCGCGTACCAAGGCCATCATCTGTGTGCATCTGGCCGGTTGGCCGTGCGACATGGACCCGATCATGGAACTTGCCGAGACACATGGACTGAAGGTGATCGAGGATTGTGCGCAGGCTCACGGCGCGTCCTATCGCGGCCGCAAGGTCGGTAGCATCGGTCACGTGGGGGCGTGGAGCTTCTGCCAGGACAAGATCATGACGACCGGCGGAGAGGGCGGCATGGTCACCACCAACGACGAACGCGTGTGGCGTGACATGTGGGCGTTCAAGGACCACGGCAAAAGCTACGAGGCCGTGTACGAACGTCAGCATCCGCCGGGCTTCCGTTGGCTGCATGAGGGATTCGGCACGAACTGGCGCATGCTTGAAATGCAGGCCGTAGTGGGACGTATCCAGTTGCGCCGCATGGCCGACTGGACCGCCCGCCGGACAGCCAATGCCGAGCGCATCTGGAAGGCCGCAGCCCAATCGCCGCTTGTCCGGGTGCCTGCAGTGCCCGACGGCAGTGTTCACGCGCAGTACAAGTGCTACGTCTATGTTCGCCCCGACATGCTCGCCGAGGGCTGGACCCGGGACCGCATCGTCGAGACCATGGTCGCCGCAGGCGTTCCCTGCTATCAAGGCTCATGCTCCGAGGTGTATCTCGAAAAGGCATTTGACGGTACGGGATGGCGTCCTGAAACGCGGCTGCCCGTCGCACGCGAACTTGGCGAGACGAGCCTGATGTTCCTGGTTCATCCGACGCTGAAGGAAAGCGAGATCGGCAAAACGTGCTCGGTGCTGACAGAGGTGTTGGGGCAAGCATGTCGCTGAGTCGGATCGCCACGCCACTGCTGGCACTGCCGCGCCCTGCCAAGCGGCTGGTGGTGGTGGCGCTGGACCTGGTCTTGTCACTCGCCTCGGTCTGGTGTGCGTTCTACCTGCGCACCGAGCAGGTGGGCATGCCGGTATTGCAGCAGCCATACGTCTATCTGATTGCCCCGCTCCTGGCATTTCCGTTTTTTGTGCGGTTCGGCCTGTATCGGGCGATCTTCCGCTATACGGGAATGGCCGCGCTGGCCACGACCGCAAAGGCGGTGGGCTTCTACGGCGTCACGTTCTTCCTTGTACTGGTGCTTTTCACCTGGGAAGGCGTGCCGCGCAGCCTCGGGTTGATCCAGCCCATCCTGTTTCTCCTGTTCGTCGGCGCAAGCCGTGCCGTCGCCAGATACTGGCTGGCCGGTTGGTCGTCGGGGTCGATTGGCGAGGGACGCCTGCTGATTTACGGGGCGGGTGAGGCGGGCGTGCAAACCGCGTCCGCACTGGCCGTGTCGAGGCAGTTTGTATTGTTCGGCTTCATCGATGATGACCGTGCGAAGATTGGCGGGACGATCAATGGCCTGGACATCATGGGCCCCGAGGATGTGGAGAGTGCGGTGGAGCGGATGGGCATCACCGACATCCTGCTGGCTATTCCGTCGATGGATCGTGGCGGGCGCAACGCGATCATCGGACGCCTGCGCGATTTGCCAGTGCATGTCCGTACGCTGCCCGGCATGGCCGATCTGGCATCCGGACGGACTACGGTGCATGATTTCCAGGAACTCGATGTCGAGGATCTGCTGGGCCGGGCACCCGTCGCGCCAAATCCGCATCTGCTGGCCCGCAATCTCGCTGGCAAGGTGGTGCTCGTCACGGGCGCAGGCGGCAGCATCGGCAGCGAATTGTGTCGTCAGATCGTGCTGGAGCGTCCGTGCCAGTTGGTGCTGGTGGAACACAATGAATTCGGGCTGTACGCGATTCATCACGAACTCGTCACACTGTGTGCGGACCATGGGCTGGAAGTGGAACTGTTGCCGCTACTCGCCAGCGTCGGCAACCATGGGCGCATGCGTGAGATTTGCGAGCTGTATCGGCCAGCCACCGTTTATCATGCGGCAGCCTACAAGCACGTACCGCTCGTGGAGTGCAATCCGTCGGAAGGCGTGATGAACAACGTCTTCGGCACGCTGACTGCCGCACGGGTGGCCATGGAGACGGGGGTGTCCCTGTTCGTCCTAGTGTCTACAGACAAGGCGGTACGCCCTACCAATGTAATGGGAGCCACCAAGCGCGTTGCGGAAATGGTGCTCCAGGCAATGTCGGACAGTCCGGTCGTGGCGTTTCCGATACCGGGGGAGGCAAGCGAGCAGGAAGTGTCGAACCAGACGCTGTTCGCCATGGTGCGTTTCGGCAATGTGCTGGGGAGCAGCGGCAGCGTAGTTCCGCTGTTCCGCAAACAGATCCGTCTGGGAGGCCCGGTCACGGTGACGCACAAGGAAGTCACGCGTTATTTCATGACGATTCCGGAGGCTGCCCAACTCGTGCTGCAGGCCGGCGCGATGGCGCACGGCGGCGATGTCTTCGTGCTGGACATGGGGTCACCTGTCAAGATCGTGGACCTGGCGCGCCGCATGGTAAAGCTGTCCGGCCTTACCGTTCGGGACGAGTCCAATCCGGACGGCGATATCGAAATCAGCGTGACGGGTTTGCGCCCGGGCGAAAAGCTCTACGAGGAACTGCTGATCGGCAATAGTCCGGGCGGTACGGAGCACGAGCGGATCATGAAGGCGCACGAGGATTTTGTACCTTGGGCGAAGCTGATGCCGATACTGGCCGAGATGCGCCAGGCGGCGCTGGACAACAATCAGGAAAAAATGAAAAGCCTGCTGCGCACCCTTGTGCAGGGCTACGCTCCGGAGCTTGCAGGTGTGCCGGCCAACGTAGTGCCCATCGAGTCCCGCAAGGCGGGGCGCGTGTAAGCAGGTAATGGGTCGACAGTATTAGTGGAGAGCAGGCATGCAGGTGAGCAAGAAGCTGATCGCGGTGTTGGTGACGACGGCGGTTGGAGCCGCCATCGGCGCCGCATTGGGCTATGGGCCGTTGATCAAGTACAAGTCGGTGGGTGTCATTCACGTGGAGATGACTACCGGCGAATACAAGCGGATCGCCGAGCTGGCGAGTGACGCCGAGACGCTGCGCGAATTCGCCTCGGTGGTGCCCCCGAAAGATGTGACAGGCTACGATCGGGAAAAGCTGGTGCGATCGGTGGTCACCAGCGATTGGCAGACGCCGGTGCCGAAGATCAGCAAGATCGATTCGCGTGAACTGCCCGATCTGATTATCCAGATGGAGCAGGAGCGTTCGCGACAGCGCCAGCGACAGCGAGACAATCCCGATCAGGAACAGGAAGATAAGATTGTAGTCCCGACCTCCTACCTCGGTGTTCGACTTGCCGCGTTGGGTCCGACTCCGACGGAAGCCGCTGCCATTGCAAACTGGCTGGGCAGCTATTTTAAGGATATCGCCACGCGAGAGGCTGTGCGTGACCAAGTGTATCGTTGGTCGGCTCAGAGCCAGGAGTTTTCCGAGCGGGCCGCCGAGCGCGCACTGCAATTCGAATTTGCGATCGAACAGGCGAAGGTGCGTGCCGCTGCGCTGAAGCGAGTGGTTGCCGAGTATCCGGAAGCCGCGCGCCGTGAAGGGTCACAGGTCGTACAGTTGCGACGCGAGAATGAGAAGTTCATTTCTCCGCTTGCACAACTGGTGGGTGCTGAGTCGGAGATCATCGACTATCAGGCCAAACTCAAGGCCCTGGATCGGGAGCAGCAGCAGCAGGCGTTCTTCCGGACGATGTTGAGTGACGTGCAGAGTTCCATTGCTTCGGCGGCCAGTGGCGCCGATAGCGTCGTCAAGCTGTCGGCAGTGCTTGCTGCCCATGCGAAGAACGCGAAGACCGACGCCGAGCGTGAGAAAGCCGCAGCGCTCTCTGCGGATATTTCGCATATCGTGGCGCGCTTCCAGTCGCAGGCACAGTTCCTCGCAAAGCCTTCGATCCCCGGGCGTCCGGAAATGCCGACGCCGCCTCTGGTTTCGTTCGCCTTCGCGGTCTTATTCGGCCTGGTCGGCGCTGCATTCTTCTGGCGCAGAGAAGTCGTTCGATTTATCTCGTCTGGAAGTTTCCGGAAAGACTGACGCATGGTGACCGCATTGCATGCATGCGTGCGGTCACTCTCATAGCTCAAGCAGTGAAAGCCACGATTCGCGAATCCGTTCCAGCGTGAAGGCCGCGGCCGTCTGATGCGCTTTTGCCGACAAGTTCTGCCGCAACGGCTGCGCGTCGGGGCTGGAGAGTTTGATTAGCGCCGTGGCCAGGGCTGTGGTGTCTTCCACGGGCACCACCCAGGAATTTTCCTGATCGCACAGCAGCACTTTCGGCCCGGTTTCACAGTTGGTTGAAATGACGGGCAGGCCGTAGGCCATGGCCTCGATCAACACCAGTCCGAATCCCTCGTATCTAGAGCTCAGGCAGAAAAGCGATGCGGCCTCGTACTCGCGGGGCATGTCATCCGTGGTGCCGGGGAAGATCACCGAACCGTCGGTGATGCCGAGTTCTGCAGCAAGCGCTTCAAGAGCGTGCCGACATTCTCCTTCGCCAACGATCCGCAACTGCCACCCGGGCATGGAACGGCGGGCACTCGCCCATGCGCGCAACAGGACATCGAAGCCTTTGGACGAAGTCAGCCGTCCAACTGCCAGTACAATGCGGCTGTCACCCCCGGGGTCCGGCAACCGAGGGGGCGGCAGCGGAAAAGGCAACGGATTCGGTATGGCCACGAGACTCGCGCGAATCCGGCCGAGGCCGGCTTGCCAGAGCGCCTTGTCCCGTTCGGTGAGCACCACGACTGCCTGCGCCGACATGCCTGCCAGGCGGCGCGCAAATCGTCGTGCCGGCTTGCCAAGATCCTCATTGAAATGACAGTGCTCCCACGCAATCCTCCGCACGTTCAGTCCGAGCGTTGCGGGTAACGTGAACAGTGTCAGCATGGTGTCTACCTCTACCAGAACATCGACGTCGAGCTGCCGAAGAAATCGTCGAATCTGCGTGACGGTGGTCAGGTAGTGTCGCTTGAACGATGGTCGGATATCGAACACGGAGTGATGCACGATATCGGGATGCAATGGAAACACGCTCGCTCGGTCCCACAGGCTCAGTATCAGCACGCGATACCCCCGTTCCGCCAGCGCATTCGCAATGACTGCCGTCATGCGCTCAGCACCGGCGAAGGCGTTCAGCGTGCCGGTCAGGAAGCAGACGGTAGGGTGGCCGGATGCTTTCATGCCGATGCCATTTCACGAGCGGGGCGGTAGCGCCACCAGAATGCCGCACCGAATATCACTGCTACGGCGTTGCCGAGTGCATAGCCGGCGATGGCGCCCCAGCTTCCCATGCGCGGGATCATCATCAGGTCCCATGCGAGGATTGTTGCCAGCACGAGCGCCCACTTGATGGCTACCCAGCGAGGCTTGCGCAAATGCACGAACAGCAGGGTCAGTGCCACATCCGCAAAGACAAGCGCGGACGCCAATGCCGCGACGCGCAGCAACCCCACCGTGGCGCCAAAGGCATGTCCGTACAGCAGCGTAACGATCCACGGTGCGCAAGCGGCGATGGCGAGTCCGCCGGCCAAGCCCAGTCCGCCCAACGCCAATGCGATGCGTCCGATGTTTGCGTGCGCATCGTCCAACCGCTGCTGCGCATAGACATAGCTCGGCGCGATACCCGCCGCGAGAATCGTTGCCAGCATCGTGAAGTTGTCGAGAATCTGCATGCATGCCGCGTAGGCGCCGAACTCGGCGGCGGGTACGGCGGGCTGCAGGATCAATTGGTCCACGCGTCGCGCGCCCATCATGACGATAAAGCTAACCCAGAATAGTGCGCCGGCGCCGAATAGTTGCCTTGCCAGTTGCGGCTCCCATTGGGCGGCGGTGGCGGGTGTCTGCCGGAGATAGTAGCCGGCGAGCAGCGCGGCGAGCACGACCGCTTCCACCGCGAATGCCACCGCGTAGCCGTCTGCGGCTGTGACGTGCATGGCGAACAATGTGCCCACGAGCACCGCCTTGATGGCCAACGCGCCTAGGCTGAACAGAGTGCCGGGCCGATTGTTCGTATGGGCCTGCATCCAGGCGGTGAACACGCCGAAGGGCTCGCGCAGAAGGACGGCGATGCCAAGCCACAGAGCAACATGCCAGCTCTCCGCCACAGGCCCGGTGACCGCGAGGTATGCGCACATCAACATGTAGCCCGCGATGCCACCGGCAAGCCGCAGCACGAATGCGTGCCACAACAGCTGATGCTGCGCAGCGGGGGCGGGTGATGCCACAAGGCGGGGGACGATCACTTCGGCACTGCAGACGAGTGCAAACGATGCGGCAACCAGCACGATCGATTGCGCGTACTGGAAGTGCGCGAAGCCTTCCGGCCCCAGGGCTCGCGCAAGCATGGCCACGACGCCGATACCGACGCTCACCTGCAGGCCGCGCTCGGCCAGCATCCAGAGCAGATTGCCTGCCACGCGCTGGCGCATCAGGCGGTCTCCGTTGCCGGCACTACGGCACCCGAAGGCAGCCGCGCGTAAAGTGCCAGCCAGCGTTGTGCAACCGTGTCGATCGAGAACGTTAAAAGAACGCGGTCCCGGCGCGCGGCTTGCTCGGCATGTGTGCCGCGGCCGTCGCGTAGCGTCTTCGCCAAGGACATGGCCAGCGCTCGTACGTCGCCACGCGGCACCACGGTTCCGAGTTCGCCGACGACTTCGGCTACGCCGGGTGCGTTTGTCGAAACGACAGGGCATCCGCAGGCCAGCGCCTCCACGAGCACCATGGGCAGCCCCTCGACGTTGGATGACAGCGCGAAGGCGTCAGCAGCGTTGAGCAGCGCGGAGATGTCATCGCGCCGCCCCAGCAGGGTCACGCTCGACGCGAGACCGAGCGATGTCACCAGTTCGGATAGCGGCTGCCGCAGCGCGCCGTCGCCGGCGATGAACAGTCTGGCGCGGACAGCGGGATCGATCTGCGCAAACGCGCGGATCAACGTCTCCTGCGACTTCTCCGGCGCCAGCCGGCCAACATTGAGAAGGAGGCGGGTGTTGCCATCGATGCCGAGTTGTGCGCGTGTCGCGTGCCGCAGCGCCGGGTCCGGTTGGAAATGATAGGTGTCGATGCCATTGGGCATCACGACGATGCGCTGCGCGGGCACGGCGCCTGTCGCGATCATGCCCTGACGGCCATCGCTGCTGACATGGGTCGTCAGGCGGGTCCAGCGATCTGTGGCGCGGTACGCCAACATGCGCAGGCGGCCGCCCTCCCGGAAGCTGTGTCCGGTGCAGACCAGTGGCGGACATCGCGTGATGCGGGTCAGCGCACGGGCGAACAGATTTGCATGCACCATGTGGGCGTGCATGACATCGGGCCGCCAGTTGTGGATCAGCGCACGTGCCTGACCCAGGGCCCGGACCATGCCGGCCGGCGTCTTGCGCATGTTGAGTTCCACGACATGCGCATCGACTGGTGGCTCGATCTCACGTCCCGGAGACAAGCTGAGAATGGCAACAGTATGGCCGAGCCGCAGGAACTCGCGGGCCAGCGCCACGACCTGATGCTCGGCGCCACCCACTTTCAATCCGGTGACAACCAGGAGGATGCGCATGGGTGAGTTTGACGAGTGCGGAACGGCTGCCATCAACGCGCGCCGTAGCCGGTCAGCAACGTCCGTACGGTCTTCACTGCGATCAGCAGATCGAGCGCGAACGAGCAATGCTTGACGTAGTACAGGTCATAGCTGAGCTTGGTGACCGTTTCTTCATGCGTGCCGACGTAGCCTTGCTGGACCTGCGCCCAACCAGACAGGCCGGGGCGGACCAGGTGCCGATAGGGGTAGTAGGAAATCGACTCGGTGAACGATTCCACCAACGGTACTTGCTCGGGACGCGGGCCAATGAAGCTCATGTCGCCAACCAGCACGTTCCATAGTTGCGGAATTTCGTCTAGTCGGTACTTGCGGATGACGCGGCCTACACGGGTCACGCGTGGATCCTGCCGTGCGGCGAACTGGGCTGGTCCATGCTTGTCCACGCCCATGCTGCGGAACTTCAGCATGGTGAACGGCTTGCCAAACAGGCCAGTGCGGCGTTGGCGGAACAGTGCGCCGCCATGGCTCTCCATACTTACGGCCACTGCCACCGCAAGGCCCACTGGCACGGCCATCGGCGCAAGCAGCAGGACGGCTACGATGTCGATCAGCCGTTTGACGTTGTCGAACAGGTAATGGTCGGCGTAGTCGTCGAAGAAGTTCTCGTCGATATGGTCCAGCCCAACGCGGCCCGTCAGCATCTCGCCGATCCGCTCCACGGAATACATCCGAAGATGACCCAGGCGATATTCGGTGAGCAGCCGTGTACGCGCGGGATCGGCGGTCATGCCGCGCTCCACCAGGATGCCGTCGCAGTGCATCGCATCCTCGATCGAGCCGATCTGTTCGAAGCGAGTCTTGGTGGGCGGTGTGGCACCGGGCATTGCGATGATGCGATTCAGGTGCTGCAGGGTTTCAGGATCGAGGTAGCCGAACACTGGCACATATTGCTGAACGAAACGGCGATAGCCGAACCAGATCCACGCCAGTGTGGTGAGGTATCCCACCAGCACGGCTCCGCGTGAATACTCGATGTGAAAACCCGCGTAGACGATCAGCAGCACCGCAAAGGGCAGGCTGGTGGCCATGCCAACGATGCTGGTGCCTTCCATGGACGGAAGATGAAGCGCGCGATGCAACAGCAGGAAGGCCGCGAGGTAAGGCAGGATCGACCACAGCAGTGTACGCGGGAACACATATGTGACAAGGCCTGCCTGATGCGCGGCTTCGGACAAGGCCGCGTTGATGCCGAACAGCACCAGCCCAATGGCAGCCCAGCCCAGCATGCGGCTGGCGCGCCGGATCGTCTCCGAGCGCGCAGGGGTGCCTGAACCATGGCGCCGCAAGGATCTGCCGTGCAGGGTATTCATGATGCGGAAACGCGAGGATCGGCACGGCGGATTCCCGCCAGCACGTGTTGATAGACGGCCCAGGTCGCGTCAGCCATGCGCTCCAGGCCATACGCTTGTTCCCACCTGCGCCGGCTGGCCTCACCCGCGACGGCGCGTGCCGACGCATTGCCGGCTGTCTGGAGAATCGCGTCGGCAAAGCCGCGCCGATCGTTGCCCTTCACAAGCACCCCGCACAACCCGTCGCCAACCTGTTCGCGAATACCCGGAAGGTCGCTGGCGATGACAGGGAGACCGGCGCGCATGGCTTCCAGGATCGAAATGGGAAATCCCTCGTGGTCGGAAGCCAACAGGAAAAGCTGCGCACTGGCGAGCAGGGCGGGGATGTTGTCGACGCCGCCCGCAAAACGCACACGCCCCGGCGCCAGTTGGCTGGCGAGTCGCTCAAGGCTGGCGCGCTGCGGTCCATCGCCAGCGATTACCAGTTCGCAGTCGGGCAATTGCGCCGCGGCAAATGCTTCGATCAGGATGTCGGGTCGCTTCGGAGATGCCAATCGCATGACGGTCACCATACGGCGAAGCGGATCGGCCGGATGCGCGCGTTCCGCCACATCGGCAATGCCATTGGGGATCACGCTGATGCGGTCTTCGCGGATCGGCAACCGGTTTGCCATGGCCCGTTCCGCCTCCGCCACGCAGATGAAGTGGCTGGTCAGGGGCGCAAGCAGCCATTCGGCAACGTGCGCGATGGTGCGCTGCTTCCATGGTGCAGCGGGCTTGAAGGCGAAGCCGTGCACCGTATAGACGACGGGTATGCCGAGGAGCCTGCCGGCGATGCGTCCCAGGGCGCTGGCCTTGGCGCTGTGCGTATGCATGAGGTCCGGGGCTGCATCGCGCAGCGCACGCACGAGTTCCCGCAGGGCAGCAACGGCCTTGACCGGCGACAGCGCATTGTCCATGGTCGCCAGCCGGATGGCAGGAATGCCCAACTCGCCAGCCAGATCGAAAAGGGGGCCGTCACCGCCCGCCAGCAGCGTGATATCGGCCTGCCCGCGCAGGGCGCGCAGCAGGTCGGCAACATGGCTCTGGGCGCCGCCAGTCTCGGAATTGGTGATCAGACAGGCGATGCGTGGCCGTTCAGTCGGCGCAATCAAGGGCAAGGGTGGAGGTCTCTGACAGGGGGCATGCGCGGCCGATGCGACGTTCGCCTTCAGCCGCCACGTGACTGGATCGGTTGTTCCGAAGTTGTCCGAAGAAACGTGCGCAGGCGGACCGAAAACCGCTTGAATGGGACGAAAAATTCCTCCAGTAGGGCGGCTGACGGCGATTATAGCGCCTGCGCCACGCGCAATCCGGCACAATACGGTTTTTTGGCGCCCTGCCCGCGCCCCGTCCCGTATTTTTCTTGCTGCGGACGGTATCGCACGATGAACTCTGTCCTCGGGAAGCCACAATGCAAATTGAACCCTCGATCTTCAAGGCCTATGACATTCGCGGCATTGTCGGCAAGACGCTGACGCCGGAAGTGGCCCGTTTCATTGGCCTGTCATTTGGCTCGGCCGCC
This sequence comes from Cupriavidus sp. SW-Y-13, assembly GCF_009793345.1. Lineage (NCBI taxonomy): Bacteria > Pseudomonadati > Pseudomonadota > Betaproteobacteria > Burkholderiales > Burkholderiaceae > Cupriavidus > Cupriavidus sp. SW-Y-13. The sequence goes on along the minus strand of NZ_WHLX01000001.1, from coordinate 2,730,830 downwards.
GTAGAACTTGGCGAAAAGGCCGTCGTGGTCGGCCGCGATGGCCGGCTGTCCGGCCCCGACCTGCTGGGCGGACTGGTGGAGGGCCTGCGGGCCGCCGGGCTGGACGTGATCGATGTTGGCATGGTTGCCACGCCGATGGTGTATTTCGGCACCAACATCGAGCTCGATGGCCGTCGCGCCACATCGGGGATCATGGTCACCGGTAGCCACAATCCACCCGACTACAACGGTTTCAAGATGGTGCTTGGTGGCAAGGCCATCTATGGCGACCAGATCCAGGCACTGCGCCAGCGCATCGAGGCCGGCAATTTCACGAAGGGTGGCGGCAGCTACAAGCTCGTCGATATCCGCCAGCAGTATCTCGACCGTATCCTCGGCGACATCAAGCTGGCCCGTCCCATGAAGATCGCCCTCGATGCCGGTAACGGCGTGGCGGGTGCCTTCGTGGGCGACCTGTTCCGGGGTCTCGGTTGCGAGGTGGTGGAGTTGTTCTGCGATGTCGATGGTCATTTCCCGAACCACCATCCGGACCCGGCGCATGTGGAGAATCTGCAGGATTTGATGCAGAGCCTGCGCGAGACTGACTGCGAGCTTGGGCTGGCCTTCGATGGCGATGGCGACCGGCTGGGCGTGGTGACCAAGGATGGCCAGGTCATTTTCCCCGATCGTCAGTTGATGCTGTTCGCCGAGGAGATCCTTTCTCGCAATCCCGGTCAGCAGGTCATCTACGACGTGAAATGCACGGGCAAGCTGGCACCGTGGATTCGCGAGCATGGCGGCGAGCCGCTGATGTGGAAGACGGGCCATTCGCTGGTCAAGGCCAAGCTCAAGGAAACTGGCGCGCCAATCGCCGGCGAGATGAGCGGCCACGTGTTCTTCAAGGACCGCTGGTACGGTTTCGATGATGGCCTGTACACGGGCGCGCGCCTGCTGGAAATTCTCTCGCGCCACGCCGATCCGAGCGCTGTGCTCAATGCGCTGCCGAACTCGAACTGCACGCCTGAGTTGCAATTGAAGGTGGCCGAGGGCGAGGCGTTCACGCTGCTCGACAAGATCCGCGCCAATGCCAAGTTCGACGGTGCGAAGGAAGTCATCACCATCGATGGCGTGCGCGTGGAATATCCCGATGGCTTCGGCCTGGCCCGACCCTCCAACACAACGCCCGTGGTGGTTATGCGCTTCGAGGCGGACAACGATGCCGCGCTGGCCCGTATCCAGGCCGAATTCAAGCGCGTAATCCTTGCAGAAAAACCGGATGCAAAGCTCCCGTTCTGAGTCCGTGGGACAGACTTCGGTGACGTCGCCGGCGCCAGTGGCGCCGGTTTCGTCATTTGCCTTGCCCGCACGGCCGCGCATCCTGATCGTCAAGGTCTCGTCGCTGGGCGATGTCGTGCACAACATGCCGCTCGTGCATGACCTGCGCGCACGCTGGCCCGAGGCCGAGATCGACTGGGTGGTGGAAGAGGGCTACGTCGATCTCGTGAAGCTGTTGCCCGAAGTGCGCCGCGTGATTCCGTTCGCGCTGCGCCGCTGGCGCAAGGGTTTCTGGAAGGGTGAGACCTGGGCGGAAGTTGGTGCGATGCGCGCGGCCATTCGCGAACACGCTTATGACGCCGTGCTCGAAACCCAGGGTTTGCTGAAGACCGCCATCGTTGCGCGCAGTGCGTCGCGCACGCGTAGCGCGCCGATCGTCGGTTTGGGCAATGCGACGCAAGGCTCCGGTTACGAGCCTGCCGCGCGGCTGTTCTATACCGCCCCGGTCAAGGTTCCGCGCCAGACGCATTCCGTGCAGCGCTCGCGTTTGCTCGGCGCGGCCCTGACCGGTGCCACGCCCGCCGAACCGCCCGCGTTCTTCGGACCATCGGCGCAAACGCTGCATGTCGATGATCCGCTGTGGGCCGATCTGCCTGCGCGATTCGCGGTCTGCTTTCATGCCACGGCGGGCGCGAAGAAGCGCTGGCCCGTCGCGCATTGGCATGACCTCGGCAAAAAGCTTCACGCCGAAGGACTGACCGTGCTGCTGCCGTGGGGCAGCGAATCGGAGCGGCGCGATGCCGAGGCACTGGCCGCAGGCATGCCCGGCGCGCAGGTGCTGCCGCGTTTCTCGGTGATGCAGGGATTCGGGCTGATCAATCGGGCCGAGGTCGTAATCGGCGTGGATACGGGTCTCGTGCATATCGCGGCTGCGCTCTGCCGGCCGACCGTCGAAATCTACACCGCCACCTGGCGATGGAAGACCGAAGGCTACTGGTCCGACCGCATTGCCAATGTGGGCGACGACGGTCAGGTGCCGTCAGTCGATGATGTCTACGCCGCTGCGCGGCGCGTGCGCGGAGCGAGTGTTTGATGTTGCGCTGGATTTATACATTGCTGTGGCTGGTCATCCTGCCCGTGGCGCTGCTGCGTCTGGTCTGGCGCTCGCGCAAGGAACCCGGTTACGTGCATCACGTGGGCGAGCGGCTGGGGCAGTACGAAGGCATCCCTGCTGCAGGACCGTGGCTCTGGGTGCATGCGGTATCCGTCGGCGAGACGCGCGCCGCGCAACCGCTGATCGATTCGCTGCTGGCCGCCTATCCGGGCCACCGTCTGCTGCTCACACACATGACGCCGACGGGCCGCCAGACCGGCGCGCAACTCTATGGCGACAATCCACGCGTGCAGCAGTGCTACCTGCCTTATGACATGCCGTGGCTGGTGCGCCGTTTCCTGTCCTACTTCCGGCCCGAAGCGGGGATGATCATGGAGACCGAGGTGTGGCCGAACCTCGTTCACGTGACCCGTCGCGCTGGTGTGCCGTTGTTTCTGGTCAATGCCCGGTTGTCGCCGCGCAGCTATCGACGGACGGCCCGTTTCGGCGGCGCGGCGGCGGCGTTGTATAACGATTTCTCGATGGTGCTGGCGCAGACCGCAGGCGATGCCGAGCGGTATCGCGCGCTCGGCGTCAGGTCCGTGCAGATCACGGGCAACCTGAAGTTCGACATGCAGCCGCCGGACACCGGCATCGCGCGTGGCCAAGCGTTGCGACAGGCGCTGGGTGGCCGTCAGGTGCTCGCGGCAGCGAGTACGCGAGAGGGCGAGGAACCGTTGATTCTCGAAGCGTTCTCGCGCTGGCCCGGCAAGCAGCGGCCGCTGTTGTTGCTGATACCGCGCCATCCGCAACGGTTCGATGAAGTGGCTGGCATGGCAACGCGCTCGGGCTTCTCCGTGCAGCGACGCAGCGCCCTCCACATCGACAGCGCCGGGGCAGAAGTCAATGCAGACGTGCTGCTGGGCGACTCCATGGGCGAGATGGCGATGTACTACGCGGCATCTGACATTGCCTACATCGGCGGTAGCCTGATTCCGCTCGGCGGACAGAATTTGATTGAAGCTTGCGCCATTGGCACCCCCGTGTTGATGGGGCTGCATACGTTCAACTTCGCACAAGCTACCGAGGATGCCATTGCGGCCGGCGCCTGCCTGCGCGTGGCCAATGCCGACGAACTCATGGCCGCTGCGGCCGGCGTGCTGGACGACCCATCGCGCCTCGCGGAGATGCGCGCCAATGCCCTGACATTCGCTGGTCTGCACCGCGGTGCGACGGCCAGGACACTTGGGATGCTCGCGCGAGTGTTGCGCTAAGACCCGCTAAGTCCCGGACACATTGAGTCGATCCGCTACAATTGCCGGTCGGTGTAAATGCATCAAACATAAGACAAATGAAAATGATGGGCGGAAAGACGCTTCGTAAGCTGGTATTGACTTCCCTTTCGTTGGCGATGCTCGGCGGAGCCGAGGCAGGTGTCGGGCTCGTTAATGTCGAGCCTGCCTCGATCCGGCAAAACGGCAGCCGCGTCAGCATCGATCTGGGCAAGGTATGGTTTGGCAATATCGAGATCAATGCGGGGATCTCGAATGCGGGGCGTTCCGTGTCGCTGATCATGAAGGAAAGCAGTCAGCCGGGACCGCTTCCGAGCACCGGCCCAGAAGCCATTGGCGTGCGTTTCTTCAAGTCCGACCTTACGCTGCGTGAGGGGACGAACAAGCCAGTGCTGCGTGAAGAGGACAAGCGCCTCATGCCGCCGGAAGTGGGCGCGGTCATGCCGTTCCGGTATATCGAGATCGACGGGTGGCAGGGTGCTTTCTCGAAGGCGAATATCCAGGTCAAGGCAGCCGTAGCAGACACGTGGCAGGAACGTGGCAGGATGGTCTTTTCAGGAAGCGCCGACGCCTACTGGCTGAACCGGATCTGGAGCCTTTCGTCCCACACGATGGCGGCCACGAGTTTTGCGGACATCTTTGTCGATGGAGACCGTGAGCGCCTTCCCTACGAGGCGGATGGCTACATCAATCAGCTTGGCTGGTATGCCACTGCCGGGGAATCATCGGTGCCCCGACGTACATTCGAATGGTTGATCGAGAATCCCAACTGGCCGACCGAATGGCAGTCCCACATGATCTTCATGGCCTGGGCGGACTACATGCACACGGGGGACATCGCATTCCTCCGAAAGCACTACGACCGTCTGGGTTTTCTGACGCTGCACGACCTCATCGGCCCGAACGATCTGATCAGCACGAAGAATATTACCGAGCGCTTCAAGAAGGAGTCGCGTCTGACTTATCCGATGGGCGATATCGTCGACTGGCCCAAGAACCAGCGCGACGGTTATGTCATGGGGGACGTGAACGCGGCTACAAATGCCATGGCGTATCAGGGCTTCGTGCTCATGGCGAAAATTGCGAAGGTGCTTGATAAGTCCGAAGATGAGCAACGCTGGCAAGCCGATGCGAAGCGAATCCGAACTGGATTGGAAAGATTGAGGCTTGCAAACGGATTTTATGCGGATAGTCCGGGTACGCAGCATACCTCCGCGCATAGCATTTTCTTGCCGCTGGCCTACGGTCTCGTCGAGGGAGCAGACAAGGCGCGGTATATCCGTAGACTCAACACAGTGATCAACGGGAAATTTCGCGGTGGTTTTCCCGGTTCGGTCTATACGGCGCCATATCTCCTGGAAGCACTGTTCGAAAACGGCCAGGATGACCTGGCAGTGGCGCTCATTCTGAACAACTCGGATCGCGGATGGCGGAACATGCTCCAGAAGTACGAGGCAACCGTGGCTCACGAAGCATGGGATGTGAAATTCAAGGATAACGAAGACTGGACGCATGCCTGGGGTGCCGCGCCAGCGTACATCCTTCCGCGGTATTTGCTTGGCGTTCAGCAACTGGTGCCGGGATGGGCGCGGTGGCGCATTCGTCCGTCCAAGGCGCTCAATGCGAGCGTGGAAGCGTGGCTGCCACTGCCCCAGGGCACGGCGTACGTGAAGCTCGACAAGAACAACGGCACGGCTACTGTGCGGGTGCCTGCGGGAACGGTTGCGGAATTCGTCGACGGTGGCGAGACCCGGAACCTTACGGCAGGTGAGCACGAGGTCCGCTGGAAATCGTATCGCTGAGATTAGCACGGCGCCACGGCCATGCATCGGACTCAGTGGTTGGTGCCGCTTACCAAATCACCAGAAATCTGGGACATGACGAGGCGGGCGCCACTCACACTCAGGTGATCGGCATCGAAATACATGGAGGTTCCGCCGATCACCGCGTTGCATTCCTTCGGGTCGCAGAGGATTGCAGCGGGATCGATGAGCGTCAGGTCGCTGCCCCATGGCAGCTGCCTCAAGTGGTCGAGCACATAGCGATTGCGCTGCTCGTACCATTGGCGCGTGACGCCTGCAAAATTGCCGGTGGTCGCCATACGCGGCGAGGCCGCGATCTCCTGCTGTAGCGGGCGAGGTATTTCGGGAATTGGCGCCAGGACGAATACGTGTTTCCCCGACTTTTGCAGTTCCGTGATGGTGGCGACGAGGTCGTCCCACATCAGTTGGCGCGACTGTGCCGTGTCCAGTCCGCCAATATGCAGTGGCCGGTCTGGAATGGCTGGGTAGCCGGGCAGATGGTCACCGAACAGATGCATGCTGTAGCGGAACGCGACAAGCACGTTCTTGATATGGGGAGATTGCTCGATGCGCGTTATCGCTTCACGTTGCCACTTCGAGCATCCGGGCGCGGGACTTTCGTAACGCGCCGCAGGCGCGCACGCGCTGAAGGTCAGATGCAGCAAGCCCTGGTCACGCATCGCCAGGGCTTCAGCCAGTGCGTAGGCCGGCTCGACGGCGTGGCTGTCGCCAATGACGGCCCAAGTGACGTTGTCTTTGAAGTACGTGCATGCCGCGGAAGGTGACTTGAAGTCCTTGCCCCAGGTATGGCATGCATCGCGCTTGCTACTGAACACGGCAGTTTCCAGGAGTTTTTGCCTGGCTGCATCGAACCGGTTCGGAAAGCCGTTTGCCACGATCGTGACTGCCCCCACTGCGACCATTGTCGCAGTGCCAATCGACGTCAGCGTGACGATCCCTTTCCTGGCTACCTGACGGGAATTCCGGAAATAGGTCTCGATGTATCGCCATGTCGGATATGCGAGCACGAATGACAGAAGCACCAGCATCCAGGACATGGAATGCGCGAGTTCGGTGGTCTGGAAATGCAAGCGTGCAAATGCAAAGATCGGCTGGTGCCACAGATAGGCGCTGTACGACATCAGCCCAATGACGATCAGGACTCTATTCGACAGTATCCGCGTCACTGCGGTTTGCGAGCTCGCAAATGCCAGAATCAATCCAGCGCCGACGGTGGGCAGCAAGGCCGCTACACCGGGAAACCGGGCGTCGTGCAGGCCGAATATTGAAATAAATATCAGCAGAAGGCCGACTGCCGAAAGCATCTGTTCATGCCGGCCGATCCAGCGAGGAACATCTCCCTGAAGTTTCATGCTGGCCACTATCGCGCCCACAAGCAACTCCCAGCTTCGGGTCAGTGGTGAATAGAATGCGGATTGGGGGCTGCTATGCAACGCCCATTCGGCGTAGATCAGGGAAATTACGCCGAGAGCGAGAAATATTTCGGTTTGCCGGGATTTTCCGTAGCGCCAGATCAATGCAATGACCAGTGGGCAGACGAGATAGAACTGTTCCTCCACGCCAAGACTCCAGGTATGTACCAGGGGCTTTTCGTCTGTCGTGGAATCGAAATAACTGGTGGTCAGTCCAAAGTATATATTCGAGGAAAAAGTCGCGGCTGCCATCACGCTTTTTCCAAATGCCAGAAATTCCGCAGGCGCCATCCAGGTCCACGCCAGCGGCACGGTCCCTAGTACTACCAGGATCAATGCGGGAAAGATGCGCCGGGCACGGCGTTCGTAAAAATCCCGGATACTGAAAGTACCGTTCGCCCGTGCCTCGACCATCATGTACGTAACCAGATAACCGCTGATCACGAAAAAAATATCCACACCAGAAAAGCCACCGCCGATCCATTTGAAGCCCGCATGAAACAGAATGACGGAAACAACCGCGATTGCGCGTAGACCGTCAATCTCAGGGCGATACTTCAGGTGTTTTATCTGGTTGTTCATATCACCGAGTGACTTGGGCGACGGCTGGTACCAGTCACTTTGCGGGACGGGCTGCTCAAAGGCTGGTGATCATAACATAGCCCGTACCCGATACCGTTGGCGCTGCCCTCCCGACGATTAATTGTCAAGCGGCGGGCGTCCTATATTTTGGTCCGAAACGAATTGCGTCTAAAGGTTTACCTGCAAATTGAAACGTGTAAATTGCGGGAATCATGGCTTTAATCGAAGGAAATCCGGCATGTCGAGATATCGCTTGTCCCGTCTCCTCGCAACCTCGCTGGGCACGGTTGCAATCACCGCAGTCACAGCTTGCGCCACGGGGCCCACTTCCGACAGCCCCTCGGCGGGCGCGAGCCTGGCAGAGACGCGTTCAAGCGGCCCGAGCCGCTGGGAGCTGACGCGCTGGCAGCGGGCTGATGGTTCGTTGCGCGACATACCGCACGGTGACAATAGAGAACCGATTGTGTTCAATTTCAGCGACGGGATCGATTCGTCTCAAGGCACTGTGAGTGGTACGACCGGCTGCAACCGTTTTACCGGAGGCTACGGAAAGACAAGTACCGGTATCCGGTTCGAGAGGGTCGCCGGCACGCGGATGGCATGTCCGGGTGCCCGCATGGAGTTGGAGTCGGCCCTGCTCACGGCAATGCAGGCGCCGTTCACTACGGTGGGAACCAAGCCTTCGGCGGACAACCTCGGGCGCCAGATCATCTGGAAGACCGGAAGCGGCGAATTGCTGCAGTTTGCGGAGCGTGAAGGGGTGGGTCGTCGTGGCGACAAGGTGGACCCGGCGACAGGTAACGTGCCGGGCCGTGAGAAGGTGGTCTATATCGATTCAAAGCGGGTGGAATGTACCGGAGTTGGGAAGATGCAGTGCTACCGATGGCGCGAGTCGCCCGGCGTTCCCTGGCAACTCTGGTATGGACCGATCGAAGGGCTGGACTACGAACCTGGTGTTACCTATCAGCTACGTGTGCGTGAGTACCGTGTGCCTGATGCGCCCGCTGACGCTGGGGCGGTTCGTTGGCAATTGATGAATGTGGAGTCTCGGTCGCGGGACAATTAGGATGATCAGCTAATATGTCGGGATGATCGTCGCCAGTTTGGCGAAGGTGCGCTCCTCTTACTATGAATCGCAGCACGTTACAACTTTCGCGGGCCGCTGACGCCTTGCTTTTTGCCTTCCCCATCCTGGTTCTCTGTGTTCCACGTGGGGCCGGCGTCTTCCTCGCGGGCGTTGGAATTCTCGCAATCGTGGGCTGGCGCAGGATGGAGAGCGCATGGCGCGACCATTCCACGATTCTCCGGCCCCTTACGCTGACAGTGGTGGCCTTCCTCGCTGTCTTCTTCTTTTCCAAGTTTGTTCACCAAACACCCTGGGATGTTATCGACAACCCCTCGCGCGTCCTGCTTGCGGTGCTGACCTGCTGGGTGGTGGTGCGTGCGCGGCCCGATTCCGCATGGCTATGGCGCGGTATCAGCGTGGCATTGTTTGTGGCACTGTTCATCGTCGCGTATCAGAAAGTGATGCTGAACGAGCCGCGCCCGGGAGCATGGATTCAGGCGATTGCCTTTGCCAACATGGTGGCGGCCCTGTCGCTGATCGGGTTTGCCCGACCTGGAGATACAAGGGAAGTGCATGGCCAGGCGTGGCTGAACATTCTCTGCGGCGCGGCCATCCTGATGCTCAACGGAACGCGTGGTGCCATGGTGGCGATGATGTTGACGCTCGTGCCGATGTTGATGATTCGCTATCGACGCGTTGGGTTCAGAATGTTTGCGGCCGCGGTGGCGGGCACAATCGTTCTTGCTGCGGCTGCTTATCTTGCGCCAGGTAGTCCGGTCTCGAACCGAGTGGACCAGGCGATTAGCGAAATCCAGCAGTTCAAACAAGGGAATTACGAGACCTCGGTCGGCGTTCGCCTGAGGATCTGGGAGATAGGGACCGACTATCTGAGGGAACACCCGTGGACCGGTATCGGTGTGGGGCAGTTCGCACGCATCCTGCACGCAACACCATACTGTCATGAGCGCCCGCACTCAGCGGTCTGCGTTCTTGAGCATGCGCACAACGATATCGTCGAGGTTGCCGCGACCACCGGAGTGTTTGGACTGACCGCCTTCCTCGCGCTGTTTTTTGTGCCTGCAGTCTTGTTCTTGCGTGCGATGTTGCAGGCGAGTTCCGTTGGCAGCGCACAGGGCATCAGCCTGGGCGGCGGCGGTCTTGGTTTTGTGTTGGCCTCGTTGATTTGCGGTCTGACGCAGGTCACGATGGCACACCAGGCCAATGTGGTGTTCTACGCTGGCGTCACAGGTTTGTTGCTGGGACTCGCAAGCTGCGAATCGCTTGCAGGGCGCAAAGTCGAGCAGGGTGCGAATCCGCGTTCCGCGCCTGCCGCGAGTACGGCTTGAGCTTTTGCTCGACTCGCAATCGTTATTGCGCGGCGTCTAACACGTCGCGATCAACTGCGCGGCGTGTTGGCAGTCACCGCACTCTCGCGCCGGCCGCCTGTGCTGCGGGCCGGCGCCACTGGCGCTACGCCCATCCGCGCCTTCTCCGGCAACCGATACATCGCCCCGCTCTGCTCAGTCAGCAACGTATTGATCCGCACCACGTCCTCTTCCGACAACACGCCTGTCGATGCCTTCAGCCGCATGCCGTTCATGATCGTGTCGTAACGCGCTTTGGCCAGGTCGCGGCGTGTCGAGAACAGTTGGGCTTCGGCGTTCAGTACGTCGATGTTGATGCGCACGCCTACCTCGTAGCCGAGCTGGTTCGATTCCACCGCACTCTGGGCCGAGCGTTCGGCGGCTTCGAGGGCCTTCACCTGGGCCAGGCCGTTGAACACGCCCGAGTAGGTCTGCCGTGCCTGCTGCGCGGCAGTGCGGCGTGCGTATTCGAGATCGCTACCGGCCTTGTCGGCGAGCGCGATGGTCTCGCGTACGCGTGACTGGATCTGGCCGCCGGCGAAGATCGGAATATTCAATTGCACGCCCACCACGCCCGAGTTATAGCGGCTGCCCACATTGCTGAGCTGGGTCGCCGTGCCCTGCGCGTTGGTGTAACCGTAGGAGGCCACGAGATCGACCGACGGCAGGTGGCCGGCCTTCGCCTTGTTGGTCTCGCGCTGGGCGATCTCGAAGTTGTATCCGGCCAGGCCCACCTGCGGATTGCTCTGCTCGGCCTGTGCGGCCCAGGCATTCACATCGGCTGGCATGGGGCCGGGGATCGTCGCTGCGGGGCGCAGGCCCATCAGTTCGTCCACCGGCTTGCCGGTGATCTGCTGCAGCGTGGCGCGCACCACCTCTAGCGCGCTCTGGGCGGCAATCTCGGTGGAGGTGGCGAGGTCGTAGCGAGCCTGCGCGTCGTTGGTGTCCGTGATCGTTGCGGTGCCGACCTCGAAATTGCGTTTGGCCTGTTCGAGCTGCTCGCCGATGGCCTTCTTCTGCGCACCGGCCAGGTACAGGTTGTCTTGCGCGGCAAGTACGTCGAAGTAAGCCTGCGAGGCGCGCGTGATCAGATCGAGTTGGGCCTGCTGGAAGGTGACATCCCCGGCCAGCGTGGCCAGTTCGCCCTGCTTGTAGGTTTCCCAACGGTCCCAACGGAACAGCGGTTGCGTCAGTTGCAGGTTCCAGGTGTTCGCGTTGAAGTAGCGGGTGGTATCGACCGGCGAGCTGTAGTCGGCCATGGTGCGCTGGGCGCCCGCCGTGCCTGCCACCTGGGGCAGCAACCCCGCGCGTGCCTGCGGCAAGCGCTCGCGCGTGGCCAGCAACTGTGCACGGGCGCTGGCGAACTGGGCGTCATTGGCTTGCGCGTCGTGATAGACCTGCAACAGGTCCGCCGCCGTGGCAAACGGCATGTGGAACCAGCTCAGCAAGGCAACCGCGAGCGCCAGGGGTTTCCTGGCCCCGGCGGGGACGGCGGACAGCGCAAAACTCATGACATCTCCAGCACGGCGGCACGTTCAGCGCCAATGTTCGGTTACGGCGACAAGCGATACGGCGGGGGCGAGGTACGGCGGGTCTTACACTGCGTCGGTTTTGTGACCGGGTACTGCAGCCTAGTATTGCGGAACGGACGGATCGACCTGGGTCGACCAGGCGTGGATGCCGCCGGTCAGGTTGTAAACCCTGGCGTAACCCTGGCGCTCCAGGAAGTTCGCCACCTGCATGCTGCGCGCACCGTGGTGGCAGATGCAGACGATCTCGGCTTCCTCGTCGATGTCGTTCAGGCGGGCCGGAATCTGACCCATGGGGATATGCGTGATGCCGGGCATGGCAGCGGTGCGGATCTCGAGATCCTCGCGGACGTCCAGCAGCACCGGCTTGGCGCGGCTGGCGTCGGCCAGCCATTGCGCCAGTTCGGGGGCAGTGATTACCTGCATGGCTGGCTCCGGTTCAGAACTTGAAGCGCGACGGCTGGGCAGCGCCTTGCAGCGGGCGGGCCAGCGTCTCGAACAGGTTCACTACCTTGTATTCGGTTTCGGAGACGCGCGTCACAAGGCGGGCTTCCATGACCGGGGCGGTGCCGACGATGGCGACGATACGGCCCCCCACCTTGACTTGCGACAGGATCGAGGACGGCAGCTCCGGCACCGAACCCGAGACACAGATCACATCGTAGGGTGCGGCCACGACCCAGCCTTCGGCGGCGTTGCCTTCGGCGACTTCCACATTGGTCACGCCTGCGGCGGTCAGGTTCTGGCGAGCCAGTTCCACCAGTTCGGGACGGATGTCGACGGTCAGCACGTGGCGGGCGCGATGGGCCAGCAGTGCGGCCATGTAACCCGAACCCGCGCCGATTTCGAGAACATTTTCATGCTTGCGGACGTTCAGTTCCTGCAGCAGGCGAGCTTCCACGCGCGGGGGCAGCATGTTCTCGCCGCCGGGCAGCGGAATCTCCATGTCGACGAAAGCCAGTGCAGCGTAGGCTTTCGGTACGAACTGCTCACGCTTGACCACGGCCAGCAGGTCCAGGATTTCCTGGTCCAGCACGTCCCATGGGCGGATTTGCTGTTCGATCATGTTGAATCGGGCTTTTTCGAGATCCATCTTGCCTTTCCTTCCAGATACTTGCGGGGGTGCGATGCCGGGCGAGACTCGCCTCGCCGTCAGCGCTGTCATGTCGGTCGGTACCAGTTGCACGCCGTCCCGGGCGTGGCAGAGGCCGCCGTCTGCCGGGAAGTTGCACAAAAGCCCGCTATTTTACTCCGGCGCACCGCGTCGGCTCGTTTACAGAAAATTGGCGTTGCATCGGGACACACCCGGCCGCTGACGGCGCCATGCGCGGTCATGGCACGGCACCGTCCGCCTCGTCCTGTGAGGCTTGCGCCGCACGTTGGGCCATGAGTTCGTCGCGGATACCTTCCCAGACCCAGGGGCCTTGCTGCACCGGCAGGGGCGTATCGCGCGCCGGGCCAGTGGTCAGGCCGAATAACAGCATGTGCAGTAGCTGATCGACATAGGCGTCGGGATCGATGGCCGGCACGTTCAACTGACTGAACGACTGGCGCCACAGCATGAGGAACATCAGCGGCGCGCAGAATAGCGTGGTTGTCGGGTTGGCGGGAACGCTGCGGAATTCGCCGCGCTCCACGCCGCGCGCCAATACCCGGGCGAACAAGGCGTCGCCGGGTCCCATGACTTCGTCCTGGTAAAACTGTGCAATATCCGGAAAATTGCCGGATTCGGCGATGATCAGCTTGGTCAGGCCCGCTACCTGCGTGGCACCGATCAAGCCCCACCAGCCGAGCAGCAACTCGCGGAGCAGTGCGGGGGTGGAACCCTCGTAGGTATCGACGAGGTCTGTACCACGGGCCAGTGCGGGCACCAGATTCTCGCGCACCACCGATTTGAACAGTTCTTCCTTGTTGGCGAAATACAGGTACACCGTGCCCTTGGACACCCCGGCTGCCGTCGCCACGTCCTCCAGCCGCGTGGCGGCATAGCCGCGCTCCACGAACAGGTCCAGCGCAGCCGCTACCAGTTCCTGGGGACGGGCGGCCTTGCGCCGGCTCCATCGCCGGGTGTCGGGTTCAGTCTTGGGTGAGGCAGGGGTCACGGGATGACGGATTGCCGCCGCCAGGCAGCGACGTAATTAATAACTGGTCGGTCAGTAATGTAGAGGACTGCCTGCACGCGGTCAAGCCGCGTCCGGTGCGGCGCCAGGTTGCGCTTTGTTTCAGGTCGATCATCCGTGCTGAGGCACAATGAGCGCCTGCTTTTGGCAGTCGTGCCGTGAATGTCGGCATTCGATGATGAACCTTGATGATGTCCCGCGAGTCTGAACTCACTTGTCGGGCCGGATGTGGCGCCTGCTGCATCGCCCCGTCGATCACTTCCCCATTGCCGGGCATGCCGCAAGGCAAGGCGGCCGGCGAGCGTTGCGCCCAGTTGCTGCCCGATATGCGATGTGGCGTGTTCGGGCAGCCGGCGCGGCCGGGCTTTTGCGGCGGATTGCGGCCGTCGGCCGAGATGTGCGGCGATTCGCGCGAGGTGGCGTTGGCCTGGCTGACGCGTCTTGAGATCGCCACAGCGCCTGCTCCCCGTGTGACCGTTGTTTGATGGAGATTCACGCATGATCGCTTTGACGCGCCGGCGCTGGCTGGCCGTGGCCGCGGCAACGACTGCGGCTGCCGGGCTGGGCCTGGCGGGCTGCAGCGTATTCCGCAGTGAATATACGTTTTCCCAGGATCAGCTCCAGTCGGCGCTCGAGCGGAAGTTTCCGTTCAACAAGCGCTATATGGAACTGTTCGATATCCAGTTGGCCAATCCACGGCTGGCGCTCGATTCCGCGCGCAATCGCGTGACGGTGACGTTCGATGCCACGGTGGATAACCGGCTGTTTTTCCGGCAGCCGCTGACGGGTCAGTTCGCATTGGACAGCGCGCTTCGCTACGATCCGCCAAGCCATTCGCTGGTGCTGCAAGATCCTGAAGTGAAACAATTCGAGGTGAAGGGCGTGCCTGCCCAGTTTGCGCGGCAACTCAATGCACTGGGCGGCATTCTCTCCGAGCAACTGCTGCAGAATTATCCGCTGTATACATTCAAGCCCGAGCAGCTTCGGCTGGCTGGCAGCAGCGTCGAACCCGGTACAATCACGGTCCTGTCCGACGGTATCAACGTCAAGATCAATCGCCCGTAAATTCAGACGAACAATAATGCCGATGCGCCAATGACGCATGGCTTGCGGATCCGACATTCCGCCTTTTCGCCTCCGTGCCTACTTTTTTGAGTCCATATGGATATTGCACTCGCCCTCAAGGCTGTCATTCTCGGGATCGTTGAAGGACTGACCGAATTCCTGCCCATCTCCAGTACCGGTCACCTGATTCTTGCGGGCCAGTTACTGGATTTCAACGACGAGAAGGGCAAGATTTTCGAGATCGTGATCCAGTTCGGCGCGATCCTGGCCGTTTGCTGGGAATTCCGCAAGCGGATTGCCGCTGCGCTGGGCGGACTGGCGTCAGACCCCACGCAACAACGTTTTGCCGTCAACGTCGTGGTCGCCACCTTGCCGGCCATCGTTCTCGCGTTCGTGTTCGGCAAATGGATCAAGGCACACCTGTTCAATCCGATCACCGTGGCGATGGCATTCATCATCGGCGGCGTGGTGATCCTGCTGGCCGAATGGCGCGAGGCGCGTCGCGGCACGGTTTCGCATCCGCAAGGCAATGCGCTGCTGGAAGCGGCCAAGGCCGGTGCGCCGCGTGTCGAATCGATCGACGATCTGAACTGGCGCGATGCCCTCAAGGTCGGGTTTGCCCAGTGTTTCGCGCTCGTCCCGGGCACATCGCGCTCGGGCGCCACGATTATTGGCGGCATGCTGTTCGGGCTGTCGCGTCAGGTGGCCACCGAGTTCTCGTTCTTCCTGGCCATCCCCGTGATTTTCGGGGCGACGGTGTACGAACTCTACAAGGCGCGTGCGCTGCTGTCGGTCGATGACATCGGCATTTTCGGCATCGGATTTGTCTTTGCGTTCCTGTCGGCGTTCCTGTGCGTACGCTGGCTGCTGCGATTCGTTGCGACGCATGATTTCAAGCCGTTCGCCTGGTACCGCATTGTTTTCGGCGTGATCGTGCTGCTGACGGCTTGGACCGGCATGGTGGCGTGGCACGCTTGATTTCCTGAGCGGTAAAAGAAGAAGGGGGCCGAATCGGCCCCCTTTTTTATGCTTGCGATGCTTTGCGCTTACTGCTTGCGGAATATCACATCCCAGACGCCATGGCCGAGACGCAATCCGCGCTTCTCGAACTTGGTGACCGGACGATAATCGGGCCGCTCCGCAAAGCCGCCTTCGGCTTGCGACGTGTTCTTCAGGGTCGATTCACCGGAGAGCACCTCGATCATCTGGTGTGCGTATTCTTCCCAGTCGGTCGCGCAGTGCATATAGCCACCTGGCTTCAAACGGCTCGCCAGCAGTTTCACCAGCGGTGGTTGCACCAGGCGGCGCTTGTTATGGCGCTTCTTGTGCCACGGATCCGGGAAGAAGATATGCACGCCGTCCAGCGAATCTTCAGTCAGCATGTGCGCAATGACTTCGACGGCATCGTGATTCATGATCCGCACGTTCTGCAGGTCGCGTTCGCCGATCAGCTTGAGCAACGCGCCGACGCCCGGTTCATGGACCTCGCAACCCAGGAAATTGTCCTGCGGACGCACCCCGGCGATGTGCGCCGTGGTCTCGCCCATCCCGAAGCCGATCTCCAGAATGGATGGCGCGTCGCGCCCGAACGTCGCCGTCCAGTCGAGTGGCTGCGGCGCGTAGGGGACGATGAACTGAGGGCCCAGATCGTCGATGGCGCGCTGCTGGCCAGTGGAGGTGCGGCCCGCACGCCGCACGAACGAACGGATGCGGCGCGGATGTGCAACGTCGGCAGGGGCCGTCGCTGACGTCGCGTCGGAAGGCTGTTGCGGGTCGCCATCGGCGTCATCGCCCGGCAGCGTGTCGGTTTGGGTGTCTTGGGGAAGCATGGCAACAAAAAACCGCCCGGCGATTGCCGGTCATCGTTCGACCGGGTGCCAAAGGCGGCTTGTCAATGAAACGTGGAGCGGGCGATGGGAATCGAACCCACGTCTTTAGCTTGGGAAGCTAAGGTAATGGCCATTATACGACGCCCGCTATGGCTTACTGGGGGCGGATTGTAGCATGGGTGCGGGTGGATGCCTCCGGCGTCGCTCCCAGCCTGCTGCGGCATTTTTCCAACCGCATCTGCCCTCTCGGGTCGGTGCCGAGGGCACAATATCGCTTGCCCCCATTTCACGCCCGTCGCCCCCGTGCATCCCAATCCTGCCCAACGCTTCACTGCCGAACTGCTTCCGCGCATCATCGAGCGTTTGCACCGGCTGTCTCACGGCACGCTGCACGGCGAAGTCTTGCCACCCGAAATTCCCAACGAACCTGGGCGGCTGCGAGTCTGGGCGCCCGCGCGGGCCAATGCCGGACGATTTGCCTATCCGCTCGACATTACGCTGTCGTGGGATAGCTGGGAGGTCGATCGGCTGTTTGCGACCGGAGGCGAGACGCGCTTTGCGGAGTATCTCGACGCGCTGGCAGGCAAACTCGATGCCTGGCAGGAGCCCCGGCAGTTCGATATCAACACCCGCACGCAGGCCGATCCCACCGTGCTGATCGGTGGCCTCGATTTCGAGCATCTGATGCGCTAGGGAGGGACAGGCGTTGGCGTTATGGCGTTACCGGATGGTCAGCGTGCAGACTGCCGACTCCTCCGATCCCGCTGCGATCCATCGCAATCCCTGTCGATGGTCTACGGCATTGGGCAATCCGAGCCACGGCTCGACGCAGTAGAAATCCGAATCCTCGCGCTCGGTCCATGTTGTCACCGCATACCAGGGCACCGAGTGTGCCGCGTCGGGCGCGGTGATCTCGATCGTGCGGGCAGGGAGCGTCACGGTGACTTCGCCCGGCGCTTTCAGCACATGGAAGGTGTCCTGCAGCCGGGGATCGTCGAGCGCATAGTCGGCCTCGCCCGGCTCGGCATCGGTCAGGCTTCCGTCCTGGCGTTGCCGCATACGTGAGGCAGCCGGCAGCGTAATGTGGCTGCGTGAGCGGTCGCCATGGGGCAGGGCGAAGTAGAAGTGATGTCCGGCGTAGTAAGGCAGCGGCCGGGTGCCGGTGTTGGCGGTGCGCAGCGTGACCTCGAGCCCTGCGGCCACCAGTCGGTACGTCACCGTGAAAACGAATTCGAACGGATAGCCGGCCCGCGTGGCATCGGACGAGGCCAGTGACAGACTCACTGCATCGTCCGAAATGTCCGAGATCAGGAAGGACAGGTCGCGTGCGAAGCCGTGCTGGGGCAGGGCGTGTACCACGCTTTCCTCGTCTTGCCACTTGCCCACCTCGCCGTCCACGAAATGCCGGCCGATGAACGGAAACAGAAGTGGATTGCCGCCGCGCACCTTTGACAGACGCGACCAGTCGGCTGACGCCGGCCAGTACAGGATGTCCTCGCCCCGGTGGACCCAGCGCACCAGCCGCCCGCCATGTTCGGGAGCCAGTAGCAGATAGTCATCGTTCTGACCGATCTTGAGCAGATCCTGGTCCTGAAAGCGCTGTGTCGTGGTCATCGTGGCGAGGGTATCGGGCATGGACGTTGGGAGGCCACAGCGTAGCGCAAGTTGGCATGGCGCTTGCGAACTTGCGATGACGTGCGAGCCGGATGTACCGGACGCGCCGCGATGCACCTTGAAGGTGCGCCGCGCGGCGCAAACTGGCGAAATGCGGCGTCGCCACCGATACTGCAAGCGAACGACTCCATCCAAACATTGCGCCCGCCACCGGCGGAGGGAGGCACGTGTGGCCGAGACGACCCTGACCATCAGCAGCAAGACTTACTCCTCGTGGTCGTTGCGCGGCTGGCTTCTGACGCGCTTTGCGGGACTCGAATTCCGGGAGGTGCTCGTGCCGCCTGACGATCCCGCAGTGCGCGCGGAAATCCTGTTGCTCTCGCCCTCTTTCCTGGTGCCTTGCCTGCGTCATGAAGGCGTGACGGTCTGGGATACGCTCGCTATCGGCGAGTATCTCAACGAGATCCGGCCGCAGGCCGGCTTGCTGCCAGCCGATCTGGTGGCGCGTGCGCACTGCCGCGCCATCTGCGGCGAGATGCATTCCGGCTTCGCCGCCATGCGGGCGGCCTTGCCAATGAACCTGAAAGGACATTTCCCGGGCCTCAAGGTGTGGTCCCGTGCGCAGGCCGACATCGACCGGATCGCCACGATCTGGCGCGATTGCCTGGATCGTTACGGCGGCCCTTACCTGTTCGGCGCGCACCGCACGATGGCCGATGCGATGTATGCGCCCGTGGTTACGCGCTTCATCACCTACGGCGTGAAGCTCGATCCGCAGTTGATGGACTTCTGCAAGACCATCCTCGCCATTCCCGAGTTGCAGGAATGGATTCGCGCGGCGCGCGACGAGCGCGACGAGATCAACGAACTCGATGTCGATGCCTGAGCGGCGCGCGTAGTCGTCCCCTTCATCGCGCACGTCTCAGGCAACGCGTGACTGACGCGCCAGATAGCTGGTGGCGTAGGCGAAGTACCAGTCCAGGCAGCCTGGGTTGGCCATGGCATCGGGATTGGCAATCTTGTCCGCTGCATGGCCCAGCAACAGCTTCTTGATCGGCACCTCCATCTTCTTGCCCGATAGCGTGCGCGGCACGCCGGGCACCTGCACGATCTCGTTGGGCACGTGGCGCGAAGAAAGCCCCGAGCGAATGCGTGCGCGCATCGTGTCACGCAGTGCCTCGTCCAGTTGCAGGCCCTCTCGCAACACCACGAACAGCGGCATATAGGATTCGCGGCCAAGGTATTCGAGATCGACCACCATGCTGTCGAGCACTTCAGGCAGTTCTTCCACCACGCGATACAACTCGCTCGTGCCCATGCGGATGCCGTGCCGGTTGATCGTGGCATCCGAGCGGCCGTAGATGACCGCACCGCCGCGTGGCGTGATGCGTATCCAGTCTCCGTGGCGCCACGCGTGGGGATACACGTCGAAATAGCTGTCGCGATAGCGCTTGCCGTCAGCGTCGCCCCAAAGGAACAGCGGCATCGACGGCATGGGCTCGGTGCAGACCAGTTCGCCCACTTCGTCGATCAGCGCGTGGCCGCCATCGTCGAATGCCTCCACCTTGGCGCCGAGGCATCGGCATTGCATTTCGCCCGCATGCACGGGGAGCAGCGGACAGCCTGCGACGAACGAGCCAGCGAAGTCGGTGCCACCCGACATCGGCGCGAGCCATACATCGTGTCGCACGTGTTCGTAGATCCACGCATAGGCTTCCTCGGGCAACGGCGAACCGGTGGAGCCGATGCCGCGCAGGCGGGACACATCCGCGATCTGCGCCGGCTCCACGCCGGCCTTCATCGCATTGGTGAAGAATGCGGCGCCGGCGCCGAACATCGTGACCTTTGCCTCGTCGACGAAGCGCCAGAGCACACCGGCATCCGGCCAGGCAGGGTTGCCGTCGTAAATCGCAATCGTGGTGCCCAGCAGCAGCCCGGCGATCTGCGCGTTCCACATGATCCAGCCGCTGCTGCTGTACCAGTGGAAGACATCGTCGCGGCCCAGGTTGTTGTGGAAGGCCATGAGCTTGAGTTGCTCGATCACGATGCCGCCGTGGCCATGCACGATTGGCTTCGGCATACCCGTGGTGCCCGAGGAATAGACGATCCACAGTGGGTGGTCGAACGGCACAGGCTCCATGCGCAGCGGCACGTCATGTGCCAGTACATCGGCCCATGCATGCCGACGCACGCGTGCATCGATCTTGATGTCGGCATCAGTGTCGCCTGACGGCACGATGACGATATCGGTCAGCGAGGGCAGGGCGGCCACCAGATCGGCAATGACTGGTGCCCGGTCGTAAGCCTTGCCGCCGTAGCGATAGCCATCCACGGCGATCAGCACCTTGGGTTCGATCTGGCGGAATCGATCGATGACTGCCACTTGCCCCATGTCCGGCGCACATCCGGACCACACCGCGCCAAGGCTGGCCGTGGCGAGGAATGCAATGACCGTGGCCGGGATGTTGGGGAGATAGCCAGCCACGCGGTCGCCACGTGCCACGCCCATCTCGCGCAAGGCGTGCGCCATGGAGGCCACCCGGTGTTCGAGATCACCCCAGGAGATGTCGGCCAGCGGCAGGCCCTCGCCCGCGTGACGAATGGCCGTGCGCTGAGCGGCATCCTGCTCGCGGGCGTGGCGAAAGACCTGTTGCACGTAGTTCAGCGTGGCACCCTCGAACCATCGCGCGCCCGGCATGGTGCGCTCGGACAGTACCGAGGCAGGCGGCGTGTCGAAGCGGACATCGAAGTAATCGACGATGGACTGCCAGAACGCTTCGATCTCGGTGACGGACCACTGCCAGAGGCTGCCGTAGTCCGGGAAATCGAGCCCGCGCTCGCGGTGCAGCCAGTCCATGTAGGCGGCCAGCTGGCTCGCCTGGGCGAACGCCGGCGAAGGCGTCCTCATCAGCTTCCCTGCTTCGAGGGTCATGTTGTCTCCTCCGAGGCCCGTCTGACGCGGGCCATGAGAGTGATGGCGTGATGGATGGTCGACAGATGATAGCCGAGCGTCTGCCAGCCTGCCGGTGCCAGCCTTTACGTGCCGGCTTCGAACAGCGTGCCCCAGATCTCGTCGACGCGCGTCTTGATGGCCGGATCCATCTTGATCGGCGTACCCCACTCGCGTGTGGTCTCGCCGGGCCATTTGTCGGTGGCGTCAATGCCCATCTTCGAGCCCAGGCCCGAGACCGGCGAAGCAAAGTCGAGATAGTCGATGGGGGTGTTGTCGACCATCACGGTGTCGCGGGTCGGGTCCACGCGCGTGGTGATGGCCCAGATCACTTCCTTCCAGTCGCGGGCGTCGATATCGTCGTCCACCACGATGATGAACTTCGTATACATGAACTGCCGCAGGAAGCTCCAGACGCCAAACATCACGCGCTTGGCGTGCCCGGCGTACTGCTTCTTCATGCGGACCACCGCCATGCGGTAGCTGCACCCCTCGGGCGGCAGGTAAAAGTCAGTAATTTCGGGGAACTGCTTCTGCAGCAGCGGCACGAAGACCTCGTTCAGCGCCACGCCCAGCACGGCCGGTTCATCGGGCGGCTTGCCGGTGTAGGTGGAGTGGTAGATCGGATCACGGCGCATGCTTATGCGGTCGATCGTAAAGACCGGGAACCAGTCCTGCTCGTTGTAGTAACCGGTGTGGTCGCCATAGGGTCCTTCCAGCGCATGCTCGTAGCCCGAAGGGTGTTCGGGGTCCGGCTGGATATGGCCCTCCAGCACGAACTCCGCCGAAGCCGGCACGGAAAGCTCCGACAGGCTGGGCGTGATGCATCCCGCCAGCGCCGTGCGGCTGCCGCGCAGCAGGCCCGCAAACTGGTATTCCGAGAGCGTGTCGGGTACTGGCGTCACCGCCCCGAGGATCGTGGCGGGATCGGCGCCCAGCGCCACGGCGATCGGGAAGGGCTTGCCCGGATTGGCCAGTGCGTGCTCCCGGAAGTCGAGTGCGCCGCCCCGATGCGCGAGCCAGCGCATGATGACCTTGTTGCGGCCGATGACCTGCTGGCGATAGATGCCGAGGTTCTGGCGCTTCTTGTGCGGCCCCTTGGTGATGACCAGTCCCCAGGTGATCAACGGCGCCGCATCTCCCGGCCAACAGGTCTGGATCGGCAGGCGGGCCAGATCCACATCGTTGCCTTCCCAGACTACTTCCTGGCACGCCGGGCTGCTGACCCGCTTGGGTGCCATGTCCCAGACGGACTTGACCAGTGTGAACAGCTTGCCGGCTTCGCGCAGTCCCCGCGGTGGTTCCGGCTCCTTGAGCGCGGACAGCACGTGCCCGATATCGCGCAGATCCGACAGCGACGACGCGCCCATGCCGAGTGCCACTCTTTGTGTCGTCCCGAACAGATTTGCCAGCACTGGCACTTTATAAATATCGCCATCGTCGCGTCGCGGCTGTTCGAACAGCATGGCCGGCCCCTCGGCGCGCAGGACGCGATCGCAGATCTCGGTCATCTCGAGGTTGGGCGACACCGGCGCGTGGACGCGCTTGAGGTCGCCGCGCTGTTCCAGTTGCCCGATGAAGTCGCGTAAGTCTTTGTATTGCATGGTGAAATCCGGTCAGAATGTGGCGCCGCGCCAATCTCCGGCGAGTCGTCGCGGTGTGTGTGACGATACACATGACCCCTCATCGGCGCAAAAAAATCGTGGCAGCCCAAGCATGAAATTGTAAAGAAATTACGAATTGGCCCGAAGGGGTGGCGGCACGCGAGACTAGGCAGGGTATGCGTTTCGAGGTTCTTGGACCCCATATAAGTGTCGTAAAAAGCCTAGTTACAAATAGCTAAAAGTAGTAGGTTTTTGATTCATTATTCTTGACGGGTTATAAAAGCGTTCCTACAATCCGGTCTGCTCTGTGGGGTGTTGCGCTGCACCATGGCTTCCCTGTCTCTGTCAAGAGGCGGAAACGAAAAAAGCAGCGTCGATACTTCCACACTGATCGTCACCACGGATTCCCGGGAGGAGTCCGGTGCGGTCCCCTGGCGGGATGCCAGGTAATAGGAGTTCTTAGTGGCAGGGTGCAGCTCCCCAGGCTTGTATCCTGCTTCCCGTTGGGCGCATGGGGAGCGCCCGCCAACAGATGCTTGGACACCCCTGCTAGGTGGTCGCAGCATCCTTACTTGAGTACGTTGAGATCGGGCACGCGCAGCAAGTCTGGGCGCGCGCAACGGGGCAGCGGATGGAGGTAAGTATGAGCGGTTGGAAAACCCTTCATCTTCCCGGCATCGGGCGGGCATTGCAGGTCCGCGTCAGACAGCCGGTACCCGGTGTAAGCCGCGCACTTCAGGTGCGACTGGCCCATCCGGTGGCAGGTCGCGCCTTGTTGCGCGGCGGCCGAACGACTTTGAAGTACACCTTGAATGCACTCGGGGTGCTGTCCGTGGCCGCAGCGGTCACGCTTACGCTCAGCCCGCAGTGGCGGACGTCGCTTGCCGGTGCGCTGGCGGGGACCGAAGCGCCTGCCGTGCTGGTGGACGCTGCCGTCAGCAACGCCGTGGCCGAAGAGGCCAGCCTTGTTGGCGCCGTGCCTGCGGTGTCGGCGGATGTGGCGGCTGCTCGTCTGCTGGCTACTGTGTCGACGTCGGGCAAGGGTCTGCCGACCGTGTCGGGCGTGGACGAGTGGAGCCACACGCCGGCCGGCAAGGTGCCGTCCGTGGCCCATCTGGCCGCACAGATTCCGGTGCAGCGGGTGGCGATGGATGCGCGCTATACCAGTGCGCTGGGTTCCGCGCGTGAACAGGCTGCCGTGGCCGACTACATCGCCCGCAAGTACCGCGTGGCGACGCAGGCGACGGCACAACTGGTCAAGGCTGCATACATGACGGGCCGCGAGGTCGGTATCGACCCGCTGCTGATCCTGGGCGTGATCGCCATCGAGTCGAGCTTCAATCCGTACGCCGAGAGCGGCGTCGGTGCGCAGGGCTTGATGCAGGTGATGACCAAGGTGCATTCGGACAAGTACGAAGCAGTGGGCGGCGTGGCCGCGGCGCTGAATCCGTATGCCAACATCAAGATCGGTGCGCTGGTGCTGAAGGACTGCATCGCCCGCGCCGGTACGATCGAAGGCGGCCTGAAGTACTACGTGGGCGCCACGACGCAGACCGATGGCGGCTACGGTGCCAAGGTGCTGGCCGAACGCGGACGCCTGCGTGCGCTGCTGGGCCTCACCGGCGCGGAAACCGTCAAGGCTCCGGTGGATCGTCACCAGAACGGCGAGAAGCTGGAAGCTGCAAGCGGTACCGCGCAGGCGGCTTGAACGTCAACGCTGGTCAAACAGAAAGGGCACCCCGAGGGGTGCCCTTTCTGTTTTGGTGATAACCGGCTGGCGGTTCTTCAGCGAAGGAAATGATGCATCCGGTCCATCGCTTCCTCGATATTTGCCATCGAGGTGGCGTACGAGATGCGGATGTAGTCGCGCGCGGTATGGGGGCCAAAATCGGTGCCCGGTACCATGACCACGCCGGCGTCATGCAGGATGGCCTGTGTCAGCTTGTCCGCGTCGCCTGCGGCAGGATGGTTGACGTGGCGGCAATCGGCGTAGACATAGAACGCGCCGTCGGGCTTTACCGGCACCCGCAGCCCCAGCGCCTCCAGGGCGGGCAGGATCGCGTCGCGGCGGCGATGGAATTCCGCCTTGCGCTCGTCGTAGATGGCTAGCGCCTCCTTCGAGAAGCACGCCACGGCTGCATGCTGTGCCACGGCCGATGCGCAGATGAAGAGGTTCTGCGCCACCTTCTCGAACGCCGGCACCAGCGAATCTGGCACCACCAGCCATCCCAGCCGCCAGCCCGTCATGTTGAAGTACTTCGAGAAGCTGTTTACGGTCACCACGTTGTCGTCGAGGGACAGTGCCGACACGGGCGGCGCGTCATACGACAGGCCCTGGTAGATCTCGTCGACGATCGCAAAACCCTGGCGCTTGCGGACTTCGTCCAGAATCGACTTCAGTTCATCGGGCAGGATCGAAGTGCCGGTTGGGTTCGACGGCGTGGCAAGCAGTACGCCGCGCGTCTTCTCATTCCAGTGCTGCACCACCTGAGCGGCGGTCAGCTGGAAACGCTCGGCCGGACCGCTCGGGATCATCTTCGCCTGCCCGTCGAAGGCCGCCACGAAATGCCGGTTGCAGGGGTAGCTCGGGTCAGGCATCAACACTTCGGCGCCGATATCGACCAGCACGGCGCAGGCCAGCAGCAGTGCACCCGAGGCGCCCGCGGTGACGATGACGCGACGCTCCGGGATATCGAGGCCGTATGCCGTCTTGTAGTGGCCCGCAATGGCCTCGCGCAGCGCGTGGATGCCCAGGGCGCCAGTGTATTGCGTGACGCCACGCCGCATGGCGGCCTCCGCAGCATGTACCACCGGGGCGGCCGCCGTGAAGTCGGGCTCACCGATTCCCATATGGATGATGTGCCGTCCGGCACGTTCGAGCTCGGCCGCCTGCTTGGCCAGCTCCATGACGTGGAAGGCTTCGATATTGGCCAGGCGGGACGCGGTGGCGATGTGCTG
Source organism: Cupriavidus sp. SW-Y-13 (assembly GCF_009793345.1). Lineage (NCBI taxonomy): Bacteria > Pseudomonadati > Pseudomonadota > Betaproteobacteria > Burkholderiales > Burkholderiaceae > Cupriavidus > Cupriavidus sp. SW-Y-13. Next base: position 2,705,275 of record NZ_WHLX01000001.1, on the reverse strand, counting down.
GAGGTTCATGGCAGATTAGGCAGGCCGTCGGGAAAGAAACCGGTGCAACATTGGGTGAGTGCGCCTCGACATGATAGTCGGCATGAAAAAACCCGCCGAAGCGGGTGTCGTGGTCCAGGCTGGCCGCCGCACGAAGTGGCGCGTCGGCAGTGGGCGCCAGGATCAGCGGCGTGCGGCCACTTCCGGTGCCCGCACCTGCGCGGCCAGCTTGTCGAGTACGCCGTTGACGTACTTGTAGCCTTCCACGCCGCCGAACGTCTTGGTCAGTTCCACGGCTTCGTTGATCACGACCTTGTACGGGATGTCCAGGCAGTGCACGAGCTCGTAGCTGCCCACCAGCAGCGCGGCACGCTCAACTGGCGACAGCTCGTCGACTTTCCGGTCGAGGAACGGCTCGAACGCTGCCGTCAGGCGCGCTTCCTCTCGCACGGCGCCGTTCAGCAGGGCGTTGAAGTGTTCGGTGTCCGCCTTGTTGAAGCCCTGCGCGTCATGCAGGTGCGCCTGGATCGTGCCGATGTCGTTGCGGTTCAGCAGCCATTGGTAGAGCCCTTGCAGCGCCAGCTCGCGCGAACGGCGGCGCGCACTCTTCGGCGGCGCCTTCGGCTCGGTACGCGGCTTGGCGCCCGACGGCTTATCGCCGGTGTCGTTCACATCACTCATCATCTTCACCGTCGCCAGCTTCGTTCTCGCGCAGCGAATCCAGCGCGACCACCAGGTTTGCCATTTCCACGGCGGTACGGGCGCAATCGCGGCCCTTCTCGCGCGTGCGGGCGTGGGCTTGCTCGTCCGTATCCACGGTCAGGATGCCGTTGGCAACCGGAACGTTGAAGTCCAGGCCCACGCGGGTGATGCCAGCGCCCGATTCGTTCGATACCAGTTCAAAGTGGTAGGTCTCGCCGCGCACGACGGCACCCAGTGCCACCAGTGCGTCGAACTGGCCGCTTTCGGCCATCTTTTGCAGAGCCAGCGGCACTTCCAGCGCGCCGGGTACGGTCACCAGCAGCGTGTCTTCACCTTCGACGCCGAGTTTTTCCAGTTCGGCCATGCAAGCCTCGCGCAGCTCGTTGCAGACGGGCTCGTTGAAGCGGGCTTGCACAATCCCGATACGCAGGCCTTCGCCGTCGAGGTTCTTCTCGTAGAAGCCGTGATCCATTGTCAATTCTCCGTAGATTCGTTCAGGCACTGGCAGGCGCCAATGCCCATGATTTCTGTGTGCCTGCTATCCGGACAGGCCCAACCGTCAGTCGCAGTTGGCTTCGCCTTCCATGGCATGGCAGCCGACGATTTCGAGGTCATAGCCCGTCATGCTCGGCATCTTTTGCGGCGAACCCAGCACGCGCATCTTGCCCACGCCCACATCGCGGAGGATCTGCGCCCCCATGCCATAGGTGCGCAAGTCGGGCTTGCGGCGCGGACGGTCGTTCGGGGCGTCCAGCGCCGCAAACTGCGTGAACAACTGGTCGGGCGAGTCGTCGCAGTTCAGCAGCACCATGACACCGGTATCGGCGCCGTGCAGCGCTTCCAGCGCAGCGGGCACGCTCCACGAGTGCGTGGTGCGGCCGGCTTCCAGCACGTCCAGCACCGACAGCGGCTCGTGCACGCGTACCAGCGTGGCGCGATCCGGATGCGGCTGGCCCTTGATCAGCGCCAGGTGCGCGCGGCCTGTCGGCTTGTCGCGGTACATCACGCTGCGGAACGTGCCCCACGGCGTCTGCATGTCGCGCTCGCCCACACGTTCGATGATGCTCTCGGTGCGGCTGCGGTAGTGGATCAGGTCGGCGATGGTGCCGATCTTGAGATCGTGCTCGCGCGCGAACTCCACCAGATCGGGCAGGCGAGCCATCGTGCCGTCGTCCTTCATGATCTCGCAGATCACGGCGGCGGGCGTCAGTCCGGCCAGCGCGCCGAGGTCGCAGCCGGCTTCGGTGTGGCCGGCGCGGATCAGCACGCCGCCGGGCTGGGCGGTCAGCGGGAAGATGTGTCCCGGCTGGACCAGGTCGGCAGCGCGGGCGTCCTTGGCTACCGCGGCCTGCACGGTGCGGGAACGGTCGGCGGCGGAGATTCCGGTGGTGACACCTTCGGCGGCTTCGATCGAAACCGTGAAGTTGGTGCCATGCACGGTGCCGTTGCGCGACACCATCGGATACAGCTCCAGTTGCCGGCAGCGCTCGGCCGTCAGGGTCAGGCAGATCAGGCCACGGCCAAACTTGGCCATGAAGTTGATGGCTTCCGGCGTCACGAAATCGGCTGCCAGGACGAGATCGCCTTCGTTCTCGCGGTCTTCCTCATCGACGAGGATAACCATGCGGCCGGCGCGAATGTCGGCAATGATGTCTTCGGTACGGGCGATAGTCATGGCTGGGGCGACGTTTGATGACAGGCGGGTGCGGATGGCGGGCAGGGCCGGTACCTTGGGGTTACCGGCGAAATCAAGGCCGCTATTGTACGCCAAGGCGTGTGCCAGCGCCCTCGGCGGTGGGCCACAGCCATCGGGTTCTTCCCGGTTGCGCGCAAGTGCGGCGCACGGCATATCCATGGCAGATGGCATTGATCGGAGAGAAGCGCATGACTGCACCGCTGCATGGCATTCGTATCGTGGAATTCGAAGGACTCGGGCCGGGACCGCTGGCGGGCCGGATGCTGGCCGACATGGGCGCCGAGGTGACCGTCATTGCCCGCCGGCAGCGCGGGGCGGTGGCCGAACTGCTGGGTGGCGACAAGCCGAGCCCGTTGCGTCGCGGCAAGCGCATCGTGCCGCTCGACCTGAAACAGGACGCCGACCACGCCGAAGCCTTGCGCCTGGTAGCGGATGCCGATGCCTTGATCGAAGGCAATCGCCCGGGTGTGATGGAGCGGCTGGGGCTTGGGCCCGCTGACTGCGCCGCACGCAATCCGCGGCTGGTCTATGGCCGCATGACCGGCTGGGGCCAGACAGGTCCGCTGGCGCAGTCTGCGGGGCACGATCTCAACTACGTGGCGCTGAGCGGTATGTTGTCGCTGTCGGCGCGTCCCGGCGAAGTGCCAATGACCCCACCCACGCTGCTGGGCGATGCGGGCGGCGCGCTGGGACTGGCCTTCGGCATGGCGTGCGCCATGCTCGAGGCGCGGATCTCGGGCCGTGGCCGGGTAGTCGATGCGGCAATTGTCGACGTGGTGACCATGCTCGGCGGCATTGCGCTCTGGGTTCGCAACAACGGCCAGCTCGACGGCGCCGAGCCCAGCCCGTTCCATGCATCGCCGTTCTACGATGTCTACGCGTGCGCCGATGGCGGATACATCACGATCGGTGCCCTGGAGCCGCAGTTCTATGCGTTGCTGCTTGGCAAGCTGGGACTGCACGACATCGATCCCGCCCGGCAGTACGACACCGCGACCTGGCCGGCGTTGAAGCAACGATTCGCCGCGCTGTTCCTGAGCCAGCCGCGGGAATACTGGGATGCGCTGCTCGGGGGCACCGACGTCTGCTATGCGCCGGTCCTCAGCATTGCCGAGGCCGCCCGGCATCCGCACAACGTGGCACGCGGGTTGTTCGTCGAGCATCCCAACGGGACGCTCGATGCGGCGGGCGCGCCGAAGTTCGGTCCTGCCGGAGACTGAGCGGCAGGGTCAGCCGAGCGTCGCCTCGCCCGAAGCCGACAGCATCCGCTCGACGTATCGCGCGATCAGGTCGATTTCCAGGTTCACGCGCTTGCCCGCCGCGAGTTCGTTGAGCGTGGTGACTTCCACCGTGTGCGGGATCAGGTTGATCGAGAACACGCAGCCGTCGGCTTCGTCGCTGACCGTGTTGACGGTCAGCGATACGCCATTCACGACCACCGAGCCCTTGTAAGCCAGATAGCGGCCAAGTTCGCGCGGCGCGCGGATGCGCAACTCGTGCGACTCGCCCACCGGGGCAAAACGGACCACCTCACCCAGGCCATCGACATGGCCCGACACCAGATGGCCGCCGAGACGGTCCGCCAGGCGCAGCGCCTTTTCCAGGTTGACGCGACCCGGCTGTGCCAGACCGACGGTCTTGTCCAGCGATTCGCGCGAGACATCCACGTCGAAATGGCCGGCTTCCAGCGTGACCACGGTCATGCAGGCGCCCTGGATGGCGATGCTGTCGCCGATGCCCACGTCCGAGAGGTCCAGGCCGCCAGCGGCCACGCGCAGGCGCACGCCCGCAGTGCTATCGCCGAGCGGGGAAACGGATTCGATGCGGCCCACTGCCGCCACAATGCCAGTAAACATATTTGCCTCTGTCTGAATACGATGAAGTCGGTCGTTAGTCCTTGCTGTCGGCGCGACGTGCGATCAGGCGCAGGTCGTCGCCGATCTGCCGCACTTCGTGCCAGCGGAATGCGGTGGCGTCTTCCAGTTTGGTCAACGGCGGCAGGTTGAACATGCCCTGCGCGTCGCCCAACAGGCGGGGCGCCAGATAGACCAGCAGTTCATCGGCACACCCTTCGCGGATCAGCGAACCGTTGAGCTTGAAGCCGGCTTCTACGTGGAGTTCGTTGATGCCGCGCTGTCCGAGCGCTTCGAGCATGCGGCGCAGCTCGACCTTGCCATGGCGGTTGGGCAGGACCACGACCTCCACGCCGCGCGCTTCAAGCGCACGCTGGCGGGCCGGGTCCTCCACCGCGCAGAAGACCAGCACCGGCTTGGCGAAATCACCACTGTCACGGTTCAGGATCTGGGCGTCGAGCGGCACTTCCAGCCGGGAATCGACCAGTACACGTTGCGGCTGTCGCGGTGTGTCGATAGCGCGGACGGTCAGCGCCGGGTTGTCGTCGCGGACGGTACCGATGCCGGTCAGGATGGCGCAGGCGCGCGCGCGCCACGCATGGCCATCATCGCGCGCCGCCTGGCCGGTGATCCATTGACTTGTGCCGTCATGGAGCGCCGTGCCGCCATCGAGCGAGGCCGCCACCTTGACGCGAACCCAGGGCAGGCCCCGCGTCATGCGCGACACGAAGCCGATATTGAGATCGCGTGCCTCTTTTTCCAGCAGCCCGCAGCGCACGTCGATGCCGGCGTCGCGCAGCCGTTGCAGGCCACGTCCGGACACCGATGGGTTGGGATCTTCCATCGCCGCCACCACGCGGGCGATTTTCGCGCGCACCAGCGCATCGGCGCACGGCGGGGTACGCCCGAAGTGGCTGCACGGCTCCAGCGTGACATAGGCGGTGGCGCCAGCGGGATCGTGCCCGCGCGCGATGGCATCCTTCATCGCCTGGATCTCGGCATGGTCGTGCCCGGCCGGCTGTGTGAACCCCTGTCCGATGACCTGACCGTCCTTCATCAGGACGCAGCCGACGCGCGGGTTTGGCGTGGTGGTGAACATGCCACGGGCGGCGAGCGCCAGGGCCTGCTCCATGGCGGTGTGATCAGATGCGGAGAACATGGCTGGTGAGTCGGATCCTGAGGAGGCGTCGGGGCAGTCAGCGTGCAGCGGACGGGGCCGGATTCGTAGATTCCAGTGGGTCGCAATCGATATCGACACCGGGTCGGCAAGTCCGGATACGCCCTTGCGCGCCAAGCCTGACCTGACGCTGTGCGGTATGGCAACGCAAGTGGAACGTAGCAGCGAAGAAGCCACCACGCTCAGATCGTGAGTATCCCACAGCTGTCAAGCGCAGGCTTTGTGCGCCTCCGGCTCCCGCCGTGCCATGCAACGCGACGGTCAGGCACCGCTCGCCCAGCCGGACCATGGAGAAGGGGGGCTGCGAGCGATGCGCCTCGGTTGGGCGGGTAGCCACGGTGGACAGTTGCCAGCCACGGTCTAGTGTCCTGGCGTTGGCCGCAGGACTCAACATCACCTCGGTGCGGCGTGCTGCCGCCGTGGTACGCGCCAGCGCCAGCGAGGCCGCCAGCAGGTCCGCCGCCCGCGCGACGTGATACTCCGCCACCAAATCGCTTAGCGATGGCAGGGCCGCCAGCATGAGGATCGCAGAGACCGCCAGTGTGACCAGCATTTCGACGAGCGTCACGCCCCGTACGTCCCTGCCCGGTGTCTTCGGCATATCAGCAAGCCTCCGGCAGTGGAATGGGAATATCGTCGGTGGTGAGCATTGAAAGCCACTCGCCGTTGCTGCGCAAAATCACGATGCCGCAGGATGCGTCGGGATAGGTCGGTGTCGCGCGGATCTCGACGCAATGAGACAGGTCGGCGCCGGCACAACTCGTTGCGGTCAACCAGTGCCGGGTGCGCGCAGGCGGCGCGGGCACCGGCGATGGCCAGTCGCCCGCCGGGTTGGCGCCATCCGCTCCCTTTGCGAACGACGTGGTAATGAGCGCATGACGCTCCAGCGTCAGCATCGCCGAGATCAACGAGGCGCGCGCCTGGAGCCGCCAGGCCCGCTCCGCGTGTCGCTGCCAGGCGGGCAAGGCCAATACGGTGAGTAGCGCCGCGATGACCACCACCACCAAGAGCTCGATCAGGCTGAAGCCGGCGCACCGTTGAGTTCGATGAGGCTCGTTCATGGCGTTCATGGCGTTCATTGCGGTGTCCTGATCAGTTCGCGCCAGCCTAGCCGTCCGCGTTGGCGATGCCATCGGGCCTCTTGCATCGGAAGCGCGGTATCGCCTTCGATGCGCCACCACGCAAGGTCGAAGGTCTCGCGCGTGGAGGTTGCGGGCGCCCGCGGCTGCTCCAGTGTGCTGGTCGAGGTGGGAGTCGAGGTAATGATCGGCATGGCAGTCTGCCCATCCCATGGCAGGCCAGTCGCCGCTGGCACTGGCGCGCCGTTCTCGTCCTTCACGGTCACCGACACCCCGCGTGCCGCATCCACCAGATAGCTGCGCTGCTGTCCATCGGGCGTGACGGTCGTGAAAGCGAGATGCACGGGACTGACGGCGTGGAGGGTGTCGATCCGTTCGTCGGTACGCGGCATTCGCATCGTCCAGCCGGCGTCTCCCGGCAAGCCCCTGGGGTTTGCGGGCTGCAGCACGACGCCATCTCCCGTCGCCACCGCTTTGATACGGGAAGGCTCGCGACGAGCGCCGGATTGGTCTGGGATCGCCGAGAGTTCGCTACCGCTGCTGTAGACGACCATCGGTCCCGTACCTGTCTGGATGACGACCGGAGGTTCTGCGGTATCCGTCGAACTGGATGCATGGCGATGCATGCAGATCGGCGCGGGGACATCGGTGTCACGCGACAGGTGGTCGAGTCCAAATCGCCAGAGCCGCCCCCGGTCATCGCTGGCATAGGCGGCACCTGCAACGCCGCTGGCATCGCGCCGGACCGTGGCAGCCAATAGCCGGGCCGCCGGTGCCGAGACACCGCAGCCCGATGCGGGCAGGGACAAGCGTCGCACCTTTCCTGTTTCGTGCCAGGCGCTGACCGGCCGGTCGAGCGGCAGCAGTGCCAACGCGGCGGGCGTGTTCGATCCAGGCTCGGGTGCGAGGATTGTCACAGCGGCCCATCGACGCACACCATATTCCATCCACATGGCAGCGCGCACTGGCCCGCTGCCTGATAACGGCAACTGCGCATTGGCGCCAATCTCCCAGAGCAAGCCAATGGGCGTGGCGGCATCGGGGTCCGATACATCAAGCACAAATACCGCGCCGGCCTGGAGAGACGAGTTCGTCCTGTTGGCGGGAATGGCGCAGAGCAGTAACGTTCGCCACGTTCCAGCGGGATCGGCGTCGATGCTCTCCGGCCGGGGGCACGGCGCAGGGGGAAGCGGGTGGCCAGGCGTAGCGACCGATGCCGCGTCGCGGAGTAATGTGCGTGGCAGGTACGCAGCCAGTTCCTGTCCGGTGACTGCATCGAACCCATGTAGCAGGCCGTCGCGCGTGCCAAGCCAGACCGTGGTGCGGCGCTGCGCGTACCGATTGCGAAAGGGCGTGTGGCCCGGCTGCATCGGCAGCCATCGGGGCGGCGGCACGACATGAACGCGCGCGCCTGTGGCGCTGGCCAGCCGGGTATCGCGCGGGCGATGCGCCGCGTCGGCACCGCTGCCGCGCAGCCACGACATGCGCGATCGGCCCGTGCCGCCGGGTTCCACGGCATCGAGCATGACCTGGGTGTCGACATCGAGGGCGAACCAGCGCAGGGGATCGAGTCTGCCTCCGCCAAGGTAAAGCCGACGTTCGTCGATATCCTGCCGATCCAATACATCGCCGGCCTCCCATTGGGAGAGGATCGCCTGCGAAGACAGCGACGTCGTACGGAACGCCAGCGCTTCCAGCCGCCCTGTCCATGGATGGCCACCCGCGGAGATCCTGTAGCCGAGCGGCAGTTGTCGGGGAGTGGCAAGGGCAGAAGGTTGCAAGCCGCAGAGCAGCGCACCCATGAGCCAAGCGATCATCGTCGAACTGCTGCTCATGGCTGGAACTCCGTCTGCAGCACGACGCGGATGCTCCGATCTCGCCCGATACCCAAGGCAACGATGGCCATGCGCGGCCACATGCCTGCGGCAGGAGTGTCAGGATCGTCGCTGAGTTCTATGAGATAGCGGGGCAGGGTGGTGGCGCCGATGACATCGGCCGGGAGTTCCGGCAGTGTGGCGCCGGTGATCGAACCCAAAGGAATTCCCGCACTATCCGCTGCGGCGCCATCGAGCCAGGATTGCCATGCCCTGCCATCGCCGTCTGCGCGGCAGATACCCGCCTGAGGGCCGCTGCCACAGGTTCCGGGCGCGGGCCAGGCAGAGAGTCGGTTGCTGGAAGACGCCGTCGCGGCGATCAGGTCGGCTTCGGCATCACGCAGCGCGGCTTCGGCGGCTCGGAACGCAATCTCTCGATCCAGTTGGTGGCTCGCCAATTGCCGCCCTGTCAGCAGAAAATGCAACGACGCCGCGCCGATGCCAGCGATCAGCAACATCAACGTGGCGACGAATGTCATCAGCGCGGCGCCACGATGCTTGCGGCGATTGCGACGCGTCAGCATAGGCCCTCCATGCAGTGCGATGGATTGCGCAGTCGGATAGTGCTGACGAAGGTGCGGCGTCGCAGTGCAGGTTTCGATTTGGGGGTGAATGCGTCGTCATCGACGGCATCTTCCCCCGCCGCTACAGGCAGCAGCGATAGCCGCTGTCTCCACGCGTACAACACGGTCGGACGTTCTCCGCGAATCACCACGGCAATCTGCACGGCTCGCACGCGATGCCACGTGTGGGCACCGAGCGCATCTACACCTTGTGCCGACAGGAAGCGCTCCACCGCACCGTCACCGTTCGCGTCGATGCCATAGCGCAATTGCAATGTTTCCACACCGCGCACCAATGTGCCCGCCGTGTAGCGCGTAGCCCGCACGCGGGTGCCCTGGCGGCTCGGATATCGGCATAGCAACTGCGGCACGCCATCGCTGGCGATGCCGATGTAGAAGAGGTTGGTCGCGGCGTGGTGGGGCAACGGGGCGCCATCCGGCGGAAAGGCGCGCGCCGGCAACGCATACCCACCGCAGTCGCTCATCGTCCCATCGGGCAAGGTCGGGTCCGTTGCACGTCCACTGCCTGAAACGCGAACGAGCAGCGCATCGCTGCGTAGCACGCCGGCGCGTGCACAGTTGAGGCTGGCATCGATCGATGGCATCGCGCAGTTATCGCGCCCTTCGATCGGCGGGACGGGCGCGGGATGCAACGGGGAAAACGCGACCTGCCCGGGTATCCATCCGGCCTGCCGCACCGCATGCCCGATGATGGCTAGCGCGCGCTGGCCGCGTTCCTCGATCTCCATGCTGTCCGCCACGCTCGCATAGGCGTCGCGCGCAGCCCAGAAGGACAGCAGGACCGCTACGGTCACCAGCATGCCCAATGCCAAGCCAACCATCATGTCGACGAGCGCGAAGCCCTGGCTGTGCAATCGCCTCTTCATGGCGAAACCCACAGCGCAATGCGCGTCGGCATGACAGTGTCCTGTGCCACCCGGGACGTTGCCTCGGCAGGCAACATGGCTACAGCGAGGCGAGAACCGGGCAGGCATCCACCGCCAGGCGATGCGGTCTCGCAGAGCGCCACGCGCGACGCATCGCCACCGACGATCGGCCAGGCGTCGTCTCCCACCTCGGCTTGCTCCGCAGCCAGGCGAAGCGTCGCCACCAGCCGCTCGTGCTCGCCACTCCAACGCAACCACCCAGTCGACAGTCCGGCCAGCGGAACGGCCGCAAGGCCAACGATGGCGATGCAGAGCAGCGATTCGAAAAGGGTATAGCCGCCGCGATGCCTACGATGCGTCAGGCAGGATGAGGACGGAGCGTGGGAAGAAAGGGTCGGAAACATCGGGCATTCGTTCGGAAGAAACGGATGCCCACGATAGCGGCGGAGAGCACGCTAAAACGTGTCCGGTTGTTGTGGATCTGTGGAATTTTGTGTCCGAGGGGCAATCAGTCGATTCCGACTGCGCCTCGGTACCGATGTACGGCTGCGTTACCAGCAGACGCCTGCCGTACTGCCACTGGAGCCTGTCGCGGTCCTGGTGTTCGTGTTGTCGACCGTGAGGTTGCCGCATACGGCATCCGGTCGACCGGACACTGGCGCCGCAGTCAAAAGAAAGGCGGTCTCGATAGCACCGCCGACCGGTACCGAAATCGTGATGAGGTAGCTGCTGGAGTCGCAGGTATCGCCGGACGGCGTCGTGGCGCCTCCGCACGATGTCAGCTTCAGCGCTGCGGGATCGAGCGTGTACACGTTGTTAACGGTGAAGTAGCGCTCCAGCGCGCCCTGCACGCGCGCCAGACCACTCTTGGCCTCCGCGCGACGTGCCTTGGTCACGAACTGCTGATACTGCGGAATGGCGACCGCCGCCAGGATGCCGATGATCATCACGGTGATCATCAGTTCGATCAGCGTGAAGCCCCGGACTCCCGCAGCGCGCGGGCTGCGCGCAATTGGTGTGTTCATCATGGCGGTTTTCCTTGTTGCCTGCCTTGTCGTGAATGCCCGATCCGTCAATGCTGGATCTGCCGCCACGACACACGGCCGACAGGGACATCGGTGTTGAACTTCGTGTGGGTGGGATCTTCCTTGTTTCCGCTCAAGTAGGCATTGTTTCCGAGCACGGCGGCGTTCGTCACGATCTGATCAGACTTCTTGCCGTTCACCACTTGCCCGGCAGTGTTGCCACTGCCCCCCACGGTGTCTGCACCATTGAATCGTCCATCGCCATTGACGTCGAACATGGAAACCGTCTGGCCACCTGTCAAGCCATCCATCACCATCTGCCAGCCGGAACCGCCGCCTGCACACAGATCCGACGACGGGGTCAGCGTGGAGAACATGAATCGCGTCCCTTGCATCTGCGGGTCGTACACCACGCGCTCACCTTGCGGGGACGAGCCCGGCGACGTCAGGTTCAGATACCAGCCCATGGCGCCGGTCGCATAGTTCACCGCGTTCTTGCTCAGCACGCGATACCAGTCACCCGTGCTGGATTGTGCTTCCATCGTGATGGACTGCTGCACAAGCTGCGAGCGAGTGATCGTTTGCTGCGCGCTGCTGTTCTTGTCCCACACGCCGTAGACGGATTGCGTGCTCATGTTGGCCGGATCGCTGACATCGATGTATCGGCCGGTGCCGAACATCATGATGTAGCCGCCCGCGCGATTTCTCATGCCACCGAACCCGGTGGTGATCGGCTGCGCATTGCCGGTGGCATCGGTAGCGGTGAACAGCAACTGCCGCGTGGCCTGGTAGTCGGTCGGTACCTTGCCGCTCACGTCGAACTTCCAGACATTGCCGTGCAGGTCGCCGGCATAGATGGCATCGGCCTTGAAGTCGCCGTCCACATCGGAGACATAAACCTGCATGATGCCGTTGGACTTGGTCAGGGCTGCCGTGGCATCGTTGACCGTCAGCTTCAGGTAGTCCGTTCCGAGCCGCCAGGTCTTGCTGCCGGGCGCGCGGTCCAGGAAGACGACGAAGATCGATGCGCGCACATCCGTGCTGTTCAGGCCATTGCCGAAGACGGCGGCCCACTTGCCGTTGCCGAGCCGTACGATCTTTGGTCGGCCATAGGTATAGCCTAGATCCGCGTCATCGTTGCTGGTGAATTCCCATAGCACCGTCGAGCCTGCGGTGGATTCATTGATCGCTGTGGGGTCGGTTACGTCCAGTGCGTAGATGCCCTTGCCGCCGCCGCCCAGGCCTCCTACGAGTACGGTCTTCCAGCCATTGTTGACAAAAGCGTCGGTCACTGTCGGCGTGCCGTCGACGAAGTAGCTATGGGCATAGGTGCTGGACGTGAGGCTGGACAGCTTGCTGTAGAGCGGTGAGGGCACGTATGCGAACAGCTCCTTGCCGCCGTCGCCATTTGCACTCATGTCAGCCGAGAACGCATGCAGCATGCCGTCGTTGGCGCCCACGTAGAGCATTGGCTTGCGCGTGCGATTTGCCACCACGAAGTCCACGTAGCTCGCATCGCCATAGCCGGCCACGGGGGTGCCAACGTACTGCGGGCTCGAGTTCACGATGTCGCCGAGCACGGTAACCGGACGCGTACGGAATTGCGATGCACCGTCACCTTCGTTGGTCTGGTCGCCACGCAGCCAGAGCAACCGCCTGCTGCCCTGCGTATCGCTGCCATTCAGGGCTGTCTGGTAGGCCGAAGGCAGGCTGTTCCATCGGAACGGGATGCCAGCGCTGGTGGCATCCGCCGTGTTGTAGGTCAGGATCTTGCGGCTATCCTGGCCCACACCCTTGAAGCTGTTTCCTGCATCCCATTTCGCCGGGGTGACGACATCACCATTCTTGTCCAGCGCATAAGCCAGCAATTGGCCGGACCAGTCCGCGCCATTGAAGCGTGCCTGGAAGATACTGGTATCGGTCTGCAGCGACGACGTGCTTGCTGCCACTGCGGCAGACGAGGATGTCTTCAGGATCGAGAGAAATGCGCGTTCCAGTGCCGATGCCAGTGCGCCGGGGTTGGTCGCGTAGAAGTAGTTGTCAGGCAGGCCATCCGACCCCCCCGTGCCGTCGGAGAGCCGCACATCCCATTCGGAAGCCAGATCGGGGATGCCATTGCCGTTCAGATCCTTGAAGCCGCCCCATTTGGCGGCGTACAGCAGAGGATCCAGGAACTGCGATCCCGACTGGCCATTGGCGCTGTAAGTGACGCTGGTTTCCGGGTCGCCAAAATTGCAGAGATTGCACCCGCCGGTCTTGTTGATGGGGGCGCTGCTGGGTGTCACCGTGATGCTGACGGGGTCGTCGTACTTGAAGTTGTAGATCCCCGAGTGGAAGTGCGGGCCATCCTGCGTGGTGCCCGAAATGGTGTAGCCGAAGCCCTGGCCGTTGGCCGATGACCCCGACACCACACGCGTGGAGACCGTGATGTTGCCGCCGTTGACGCTGTAGCTGAGGATCCCCCACACGTCCTGGTCATAGTCGCCGCCGGCGATCGAATCTTCCCAGTTCACATAGAATTTGCCGCTGGTGGCTGTCTGCGAGATCACCTTGAAATCCACCAGCGTGCCGGTACTGGCATCGGCCGTCACGTTGTTGGGCGACTGCGGATGTAGCCGGTAGGCCGGCATGATTGTCACGGCCTTGCCGTTCACGTTGACGCTGATCTTCGGCGTGTTAGTGGCGAGCTGCACCGCGTAAGTGCTCATCTTCAGGGATGTCGTGTCCTGCGTGGGCACGCCCAGTGCGGTGGCCTCCGTGGCCGAACGCAGACGGTTTGTCTTGGCGAACAATGCCGCGCCCGCAATCTGGAATGTCCCCTTCTGCGACGGGCCTTCCGGGCAGATGCCGAGCACATCGCTGAAGTTGCTCACTGCCTTGGCCGAGCACAGGTTGTCGATCGTGCCGCCGGTAATGCCGCCGGCAAACCACTTCTTGTCCGGGATGCTTTCGCCAACACCCACCTTGTTCGTATAGCCGCTAATGTCAGGCGACCCATTCAGCGCGATGATGCCGCTGAGCTGATCGTTGTCATACGAAGAGACGCTCGAATTGAAGACTAGCGCGTTAAGCGGCGAGCAATAAGGCGCGCGGTTGGCGTTCGTCTTCGGCAAGTCCATCGGATTGGCCCAGGCTGGCGTCGTCAGTCCCAGCGTGGCGTCCTTGCCGGTGCTGGAGGGCTGGAACCCGCTGGTTGCTGTCTTGCCGCCGAAGTAGCGCAGCGTCTCGACAAAGATCTCCGAGATTGGGTTGCCCCACGTGGAGCAGTTGCCTTCATTGGCCGGCTTGTTCTGCGCGTTGGAACCACCGCTCGCCTGGATACCCGTCTGCTGGTAGTTACATTGGTCCGCATTCACGTAGCTGCCATCGTTGTAGCTGTAGCCATAGGGGCGCAGCTTGTCGATGTTCCACACAATGCCCTTGACGGCACCCGTAGATGCCGCATACGTGAACACGCCGTTGCCAATGTTGATCTCCGATGCGAAGTTGGTCACGTTCTGCCGCAGTACGCCGCCGGAAATATTCTTGTCGTAGCTGCCGGTCATCAGGCCGAACAGCATCTGGCCCGTTTCCCCGTACTTCTGCAGCAGGCCGTAAGGCTTGTAGCTCGTGCCGTACTGCCTGCAGTTTTCGGAACCGATCAAGCTGGACACGCAGACCTGCACGCGAGCGTTGAACACACCAGTGTCCTGCCCCGAGCCGAGTCCGCGCGCCGACTGCGAAGGATTCTCCGCCGACGAGTTCATGCCGGACAGTGCAGCGCGGTTGCCATTCGACGATCCCGACACCGTGGCATCGCCGATCTTGGGTAGGAAGGAGCCTTGGGAGTTGTTAGCCTCCGCAGACCAGTTGCATTGCCATTTTTCCGATGCGCCCCAGGTTGCGTAGTTGCCGGCGACGACACGAATCTGTGGCGCCTGCTGATTGGTCTGCGAGTTGATGTTGCTGGAATCCTTCGGGGTGACGTTGCACAGGGTCAGCCCGCCGCGCGTCAGGTTGGTCACCTTCCATGACGAGAAGTTGGAGTTGGTGTTGCCGGGGTTCGACACACCATCGGCGTAGAACGCCATGTTGACCGAGTTGCTGTTGACCTTCATCACCCAGCCGGTCATCGAACTGCCGGCGGTGGCCCCAGACGCCGGCTCGAACCGCAACTGATCGCCGGGCTGCACCTTGCTCACGTCATTGAGTGCGACGTTCGATGGCGCGGCGGCAGCCAGCTTCATGCCGGTACTCGACGTCAGCGTGCCAACGGCGGAAGCGACTTCCACCGTGACCGGCACCAGTTTGGCTACATCGGAACCGTTGTAGAACTTGGCCCAGGCGTGGGCATCCATCGGCAGGAACGCGCGTTCCAGCACGGTCGTCGTCGCAGTATCTGTCGAACGGGTGCCGCCGTAGAGAATCTTGCGCACCTCGTCGATGCGGCTCATCGTGGCCCAGTTGAGGAAGTTGCCGCTCCAGGTCTTGCCATCGCAGTACCGGGTAGTGGTGATCGACTTCGGTACGAAACCCTTGATCGTGGTCTTATCGTAGTCGTAGCACTTGTTCGAATCGAAGTAACCGGCGTATTCGATGCTGTTCGTGTACGTGGTATCGAGTAGGCCGTCGCCGTTCAGATCGGTGTAGTCGTTGTACGCCTTCTGGTGCAGCGAGTGGTCCTTGGTCAAGTCGATCATGACCATGGGGGGCACATTGCCACCGGCGTACAAGGGCCGCTGGGAAAGGGTGAGCTGGGGGCCGGCGGCGGAAGCCGTAGCAATGGCTAGCATGCACGACACCGCAAGCAGGACAGCCTGCGCGCGACTCACGATGCAACGATGGGAGGGGGCCTGGGTCATGGTGCGCCTGACAGTAAGGGTTGCGCTAGACAGTCTTGCGTTGTCAAAAGGGCGTCGTCAGAAACGGACGACTTCCTGCACCATCACCTTGGTGCTGGGATTCGCGCCGTAGCCGATTGCGGTGACGCGATACACATACTTGTTGGAGCCGAACTCGATGTCGGTCGGCTCCTTGAGGGGCTCGATCAGATAACGAGGTTGCCTCGAGACGCCATTGGCGCCTGCGCCGGGTGCGTCGATGGTCGGCATCTTCTGCGATGCCGCGAGTCCCGTCATTTCGCCCAGTTCGACCGATCGTGCGGGATCTTCGATATAGAGGTCCCAGACCTGCTTGCCCGAGGTGGCGTACTGGCAGTAACCCTTGAACCCATCGAGATCGCAAGTGGGTGATGAACCGGTCAGGCCATTGAGCTTTCTGGACTTGGAGATGTCCGTGCGCGCATCGCGTAGTGCGGATTCCGCGGCCTGTAGCGCAATACTTTCGTCGCGCGTGTTGCGGGCCAGACGCTCCGAATTCAGACTCATCGTGCTCGCAGCCAGGCCAGCGAGCGTCAGGATGACCAGGAGCAGCAGCACCAGGATCAGCGACATGCCGCGCTGCTCTTGCTGGGTTCGCGGGCTGGTCCGGCGGGACGATTGGGGGCGTTGTCTCATGGCCGGCCTATATCAGTCGGTTGCGAAGGGCGATGTAGAAGGTGAAGTGCCGGTGCATGCGACCATCGGTGGCCGTCTTCACCACGCTGCCGGCATCGCCGGCGGGTGCGACATCCTTCGGTGCATAGCTGTCACCGAAATGATTGATCGTCGGCTTTTTCATCTCGGCGTTATTGGTGTCGTTGCCGCGCAGCACGACGGATACGCGGACGGCCAGTACGTCGTCGATGCTGGCCGTTGCCCCGGGCCGCACGAAGCGATTCACCACGCCATCGCCGTCAGTGTCTTCTCCCAGCAGAATCTGGAAGGCTTCGACATTGCGAAACAGAGGCGTCGCCATCCCATTTACCGTGCATTGCAGCCAAGGCACTCCATTTGCATCGTTGACGATCGCATAGACCTCCGTGGTCTGGACGTTGCCGCTCACGTCATTGCCGCTGCAATCCACCGTGCCGCCATCGGCCTTTGGAAAGTTGGGAGAGCCGGCTGCAGCGTACGGATCAGCGCCCGCCTGGGACGAGCCGAAGTAGCGCAGGGTCAAGCTATCGCTGGTGTTTGCGCCGGTATCGTTGGTGACTTCCAGGCTCGGCGACACGAAATCATTGTTGGTGAACAGGAAGTCGGTATAGCCGATCTGGCGCGCCTGCCGTTGCATCAACTGGGCGATGGCACGGGCGTTTTCCTGGATCTCGCCGACATCGCCCTGCGTGGCGTTGCTGCGGCGTTGCGAGATATACAGCGACGTGGCAGCGAGGATCAGCAGCATGCTGATCACCATGCCGACCATCAATTCGACCAGCGTGAACCCGCTGGCCGCGCGGCGGCGAATGGGACGGTTGGAGGAGCGGCTGGACGTGGTCATGGGATGAGCGCAGTCGAGAAGCGCTGGACGGTGGTGCCGTTGTCTTCGCTCCAGAAGACCTTGATGACATACGGCGCATTGGACTCGGGTTCGCAGCCGTTCTTGTCGACACTTGCTCCTGTGCCGTCATTGGGCGTGCTGTCCTTGCAGACGATGCCGTCACCCCCCGGCATGGCTTCTTTCACATCCGCCAGCCAGGTGGAGTAGGCAGTGGTGGCCATCTCGTCGGCAGAACAGCCCGCTGTTGCGAAGCACTTGGCAACGGGGGTATTGGCAGGCGCATTGAACGTGCCGTTGGTCACGGCCGTACTGTTCGTGCGGATCTGGTCCGCCAGGTTATAGGTCATCAGCGCGGCGTAGTTGCGCATCGATGCCGTGCGCGAGTCCACCAGCGTCTGCAGTTGCAGGTTGGCAAGTGCCAGCATGCCGATGGACAACACCACCAGCGTGACCAGTGCCTCGATCAGCGAGAAGCCGTGTGCCGGGGCCAGCGGACGAAGCGACCTGCATCGAGCCGCTTTCGAAGAAGGAGGAGAGTGGGGCGTCATGGCGGCCTCAGGGACACGTTGACTGCAACTGCGTGGAAGGCCGGCCGCTGCCCGTCATCGAAACCGTCTGGCCAGCTTCGGTGGCGTTCTTTTCGCAGAATTTCCAACTCGCGGTGGGAGTGCTGGAACTGCCAGTCGAGCGCATGCGCACCCGGTTCGCCGTGGCGCCGAGATTGGCGGCGGTAATGCTCGTGGTGATCTGCGGCGGATCACTGTGGCGGACCAGCTCTTCGGTGTTGCTGTAGGTGCCGTCATTGTCGGCATCGACAAATACGATGCGGCGCAGGGTCCAATCTTCCGAGCAGGCATTGCCTGTATCGATCGGGCAAATCGTCACCGTGGTGTTGCGGCGCGCGGCTTCGCTGCGTGCGAGTTCGAGATCGGCAAACAGTCGCGTGGCGTCTGCGGACAGCCGGCTCTTGTGCAGGAACGATTTGAGGTTGGGAGCGGCGTATCCAGCCAGCACGACCAGCACCGAGAGGGTCACCATCAGCTCGATCAGCGTGACCCCGCGCGCGCGTCGGCGATTGCCCGACGCATTGGCGCGCATGCGAACGGCCTCTGGCGCATTGGCTGGCGCGCCCTCGATGACCCCAGGCGCAGACAGCAAAGGCGTCAGAAAGCCTGCTGCCTTGCGGCAGAAAGACTGACCCATTTGTGACTCCCGTCTGAAAAAAACGACAGCTTTTCTGTTTCTTGTTCTGTGCGCAGCGCGCTGGACTGCTGTGCGTCCGAACCTCTGACGGATTCGGTTCCGCGGGGTGGTGCTGCTGTTGCGCAACACTTCGATGCGATGGAAACGCGCTTGTACGCCAGCCTCCTACCCGAAGGAGGTTGGTGCAGATTAGACGGCTTTTTTGAAGAAATGGCTACCCCTTTCGTGGGGTGGGTATCGTAATTTGGCTAATAACGTCGTGGAATTCAGACACCCGTCTAGGAGCTTGTTTCGATGCGAGTATTCGCTTCGCCGATGGCCTCGGCGGAGACTGAGATGCCGGATCGCCGCCGGTCAGCGGTATCGGGGAAAGATTGGAAGGGGGACGCGCGTCAAGGCGACGCTGCCGCGTCGCCGGAGCAAGGGGGAGGGTTACCAGCAGGTGCCAGGCGTGTCGCTGTCGGTGCCGCTCGCTTTCTTCTCGTTGAGATTGTTGACGGACAGGACGCCGCACGTCGGGTCCGAGCGATCGCCCGCTGGCGTGGCGGTTAGTACAAAGCCGGTCTTGATGGAGCCACCGGCCGGTGCGGCGATGGTGATGATGTAGTTGCTGGATTCGCAGGTATCACCGGATGGCGTTGTCGTGTCGCTGCATGGCGTGAGTTTCAACTGCCGGGGATTGGTCGTGTACCCGTTATTGATCGTGAAGTAGCGCTCCAGCGCACCCTGCACGCGCGCCAGGCCACTCTTGGCCTCCGCGCGGCGTGTCTTGGTCACGAACTGCTGGTATTGCGGAATGGCGATCGCCGCCAGGACGCCGATGATCATCACGGTGATCATCAATTCGATCAGCGTGAAGCCACTGGCCCGCGAGGTGTGTCGGCTGTGCGTGATTACCGTTTTCATCATGGTGCTGGTTTCCTGGTTGCCTGTCCCGTGGTTATTGCAGGATCTGTCGCCACGACACACGGCCGGGCGCGGCATCGGTATTGAATTTGGTGTGGGTGGGCTCCTCCTTGTTGCCGCTCAGGTAGGCGTGGTTGCCGAGCACCGCCGCATTTGTCACCAGTTCGTTCGACTTCTTGCCGCTCACCGCCTGACCAGTGGTACCGCCGCTGCCGCCTAAACGATCGGAAGCATCCAATCGTCCATCGCGGTTCACGTCGAACATGGAAACTGTCTGGGCCCCCGTCAGGGCATCCATCACCATTTGCCAACCGGTGCCGCCGCCAGAGCACAGGTCGGACGATGGGGTCAGCGTGGAGAACATCAAACGCGTGCCTTGCATCTGCGGGTCGTACACCACGCGCTCGCCTTGCGCGGCCGTGCCCGGCGAGGTCAGGTTCAGGTACCAGCCCATCGCACCCGTCGCATAGTTGACCGGGTTTTTGCTCAAGACGCGGTAGAAATCGCCGGTACTGGCCTGGGTCTCCATGGTGATGGTCTGCTGCACGAGTTGAGAGCGGGTGATCGTCGGCTGGGCGTGGCTGCCCTTGTCCCAGATGCCATACACGGCCTGCGTGCTCATGTTGCCGGGGTCACTGACTTCGACATATCGGCCGGTGCCGAACATCACGATGTGGCCACCTCGACGATGTCGCATGCCGGCGAATCCGGTGGTGATCGGTTGCGCATTGCCGGCCGCATCTGTGGCGGTGAACAGTAACTGCCGCGTGGCCTGGTAGTCGGTCGCTACCTTTCCGCTCACGTCGAACTTCCAGACGTTGCCGTGCAGGTCGCCTGCGTAGATGGCGTCGGCCACGAAGTCGCCGTTGGCATCGGCGATGTAGACCTGCATGATGCCGTTGGACCGGGTCCGGGCCGCTGCGGCGTCGTTCACCGTCAGCTTCACGTAGTCCGTGCCGAGCCGCCAGCTCTTGTTGCCAGGTGTGCGATCCAGGAAGACGATGAAGATCGAACCACGCGCTTCCGTGCTGTTCAACCCGTTGCCGAAGACGGCAGCCCACTTGCCGTTGCCGAGCCGTACGATGGCCGGCTTGCCATAGGTATAGCCCAGGTCCGGGTCATCATTGCTGGTGAACTCCCAGAGTACAGTCGACCCGGCGGTCGATTCGTTGATGGCGGTGGGATTGGTTACATCCAGCGCGTAGATGCCTTTCCCACCACCGCCCAGTCCGCCCACGAGCACGGTCTTCCAACTGTTGTTGATATGGACATCGCCCACCGTCGGCGTGCCGTCGACGAAGTAGTTGTGGACGTAACTACTGGACGTCAGGTTGGCCAGCTTGCTGTAGAGCGGTGACGGCACATAGGCGAACATTTCCTTGCCTCCATCGCCGTTGGCGCTCATGTCAGCCGAGAACGCGTGAAGCATGCCGTCGTTGGCACCCACGTAGATCATGGGTTTGCGGCTACGCTGCGAGACGACGAAGTTCGCGTAGCCGGGTTCGACATAGCCTGCGGCCGGACTGCCCACATATTGCGGGCTCGAATTTGCGATGTCGCCCAGCACGGTGACTGGCCGCTGGCGGAATTGGGACTCGCCACCGCCCTCGTTGACCTGATGGCCGCGCAGCCACAGCAGTCGCTTGCTACCCTGCGAGTCGCTGCCATTCAAGGCTGTCCGATATGCCAACGGTAGTCTGGCCCAACGGAATGGAATGCCGCCGCTGGTGTTGTCCGCGGTGTTGTAGGTCAGGATCTTGCGATCGGTCTGGCGCACACCCTTGAAGCTGTTGGCCGCATCCCATCGTGGTGGTGTGACGACGTCGCCGTTCTTGTCCAATGCATAGGCCAGCAGCTGGCCGGACCAGTCCGCACTGTTGAAGCGCGCCTGAAAGATGCTGGTATCGGTCTGCAGCGATGACGTGCTCGCCGCCACGGCTGCGGAGGACGATGTCTTCAGGATCGAGAGGAAGGCACGTTCCAGCGCCGCTGCCAGTGCGCCGGGATTCGTGGCGTAGAAGTAGTTGTCGGGCAGGCCGTCCGAGCCGCTGGAGCCATCGGCCTTCCGCACGTCCCATTCGGAAGCGAGGTCAGGGATGCCATTGCCGTTGAGATCTTTGAAACCGCCCCATTTGGCCGCGTACAGCAATGGGTCGTGGAACTGCGAAGCGGCCTTGCCGTTGGCGGTATAGGTGACGCTGGTTTCGGGATCGCCGAAATTACATCGGGCGCAGCCGCCGGAGTTGTTGATGGGTGCGTTTCGCGGCATCACCGCAATAGGAACAGGATCGTTGTACCGGAAATCGTAGATGCCTGAGTGGAAGTGCGGGCCGTCCTGCGTGGTGCCCGAGATCGTGTAGCCGAAGCCCTGTCCGTTGGACGATGAAGCCGACACCACACGGGTAGACACCGTGATGTTGTCACCGCTCACGCGATAGCTCAGGATGCCCCAGTTGTCCTGGTCATAGTCGCCACCGGCCACCGAGTCTTCCCAGGCCACATAGAACTTGCCGTGGGTGGCCGTTTGCGAGATGACCTTGAAATCCACCAGCGTGCCCGTGCTGGCGGGCGCGGTGATGCTGTTCGGATACTGCGGGTGCAGCCGGTGTGCCGGCATGATCGTCACCAGCTTGCCGTTCACGTCGACGTTGATCTTCGGTGTGTTGGTGGCGAGCTGCACCGCATAGGTGTTCATTCTCAGCGAGGTCGTGTCCCGGTCAGGGACGCCGAGCGCGGCGGCGGCAGCAGGCGATCGCAGGCGGTTGGTCCTGGCGAAGTATGCGGCGCCCGCAATCTGGAACGTTCCTCTTTGCGATGGCCCTTCCGGGCAGATGCCGAGCACGTCGCTGAAGTTGTTGACCGCCTTGGCCGAGCACAGATTGTCGATCGTGCTGCCGCGGACGCCTCCCGCGAACCACCTGCCGCCGGAGATCCCTTCGCCAATGCCTACCCGGTTCGTGTAGGTGCTGATATCCGGAGATCCATTGAGGTCTCTGAAGCCGCCCAGTTGGTCGTTGTCGTAAGAGGACACGCTGGAGTTGAAGACCAGTGCGTTGAGCGGCGTGCAGTAAGGCGCCCGGTTCGGATGCGATGGCGGCAGGTCCATCGGGTTGGTCCACGCGGGTTGCGTCAGCCCCAGCGTGGCATCCTTGCCGTAGCGGGATGGCAGGAATGCGCTGGTCGGTTGCTTGCCGCCAAAGTAACGCAATGTCTCGACGAAGATTTCCGAGATCGGGTTGCCCCACGTGGAGCAGTTGCCCTCCGAAGCCGTCCTGATCGGATTGCCGTAACTGCCGCGTTCGATGCTCGCCTGCTGGTAGCTACACTGGTCCGCATTGACGTAGCTGCCTTCTCTGTAGCTGTAGCCGTAGGGGCGCAGCCTGTCGATATTCCAGACAATGCCTCTGACAGCATCGCTTGACCTGCCATAGGAAAACTCACCGGTGCCCGGGTGGATCTCCGACGCAAAGTTGGTCACGTTTCGCCGCAATACGCCGCCGGAAACGTTCCGGTCGTAGCTGCCGGTCATCAGGCCGAACAGCATCTGGCCCGATTCCCCATACTTCTGCAGCAGCCCGAATGGCTTGTAGCTGGAGCCGTACTGCTTGCAGTTCTCGGAACCGATCAGGCCGGGCACGCACACTTGCACGCGCGCGTTGAATACACCGGTCCCCTGCCCGAAGCCAAGGCCGCGCATGGACTGAGATGGATTCTCCGCCGATGAATTCATGCCCGATATCGCCGCGCGATTGCCGTTCGACGAACCCCAGATGGTGACGCCGTCGATGGTGGGCAGGAAGTTGCGCTGCGTGCTACTGGCTTCCGAGGACCAACTGCACTGCCGGTGCTCGGAAGCGCCCCACGTTGCATAGTTTCCCGCGGCCACTCGGATCTGAGGTGGCTGGTGGTTGTACTGCGAGTTGCTGCTCTGCTGGTCCCTCGGCGTGACGTTGCACAGTGTCAAGCCACCCCGCGTCAGGTTTGTCACGATCCAGGACGAGAACCTTGCCCTCGTGTTGGTGGGGTTCGAGATGTCGCCGGCGTAGAACACCACGGAGACGTTGCCGGGATTCCGCCGCATGACCCAGCCCGTCATCGACGTGCCCGCTGCTGCGCCCGAGGCCGGCTCGAACCGTAACTGATCGCCTGGCTCTACCTGGCTCATGTCGTCGATCACAACCTTGGCCACTGCGGAGGACAGTGTCATGGGCGTCCTGGATCTCAGCGTGCCAATAGCGGATGCGACTTCCACCGTGAACGGCACCAGTTGGGCCACATCGGGTCCGTTATAGAACTTGGCCCAGGCGTGGGCGTCCGTCGGCAGGAAGGCACGTTCCAGCACGGTCGTGGTCGCGGTATCCGTCGATCGCGTGCCGCCGTACAGGATCTTGCGCACCTCGTCGATGCGGCTCATCGTGGCCCAGTTCAGGAAGTTGCCGCTCCAGGTCTTGCCGTCGCAATACTTGCTGTCGGTGATCGACTTCGGTACGAAGCCCTGGATTGTGGTCCTGTCGTAGTCGTAGCACTTGTCCGAGTCGAAGTACCCGGCGTACTCGATGCTGTGCTTGTACGTCGTATCCAGCTGGCCATCGCCGTCCAGATCCGAGTAATCGTTGTACGCCTTCTGGTGCAGCGTGTGGTCCTTGGTCAGGTCGATCATGACCATGGGGGAGATGTTGCCGCCGGTGTACAACGGCTGCTGGGCCAGATTGAGTTGCGGGCCAGCGGCGTAGGCCGTGGCGATGGCGAGCAGGCACGATGTTGCAAGCAGGACACCTTGCGCGCGACTCGCGAAGCGACGGATGGAAGTGGATTGGGTCATGATGCGTTTGACGGTGAAGGTGTCAAAGGGGTGTCGTCAGAAGCGGACGATTTCCTGCACCATCACCTTGGTGCCAGGGTTGGCGCCGTAACCGATCGCCGTAATGCGGAACACGTACTTGTTGGAGCCGAGCGCGATATCGGTCGGCTCCTTGAATGGTTCGATCAGATAGCGGGGTTGCTTCGACACGCCATTGGCGCCGGCATCGCGCGCATGGATCGTCGGCATCTTCTGCGCGGCCGTGAGACCGGTCATTTCTCCAAGTTCGACGGAGTGTTGTGGGTCTTCGATATAGAGGTCCCAGGCCTGCGTGCCTGACGTCGCGTGCTGGCAGTAGCCCTTGAATCCGTCCATATCGCAGGTGGGCGACGAGCCCGTCAGGCCGCTGAGCATGCGAACCTGGGAGATGTCCGCGCGCGCGTCGCGCAGCGCGGATTCCGCCGCCTGGAGCGCGATGCTCTCATCGCGCGTGTTGCGGGCCAGACGTTCGGCATTGAGGCTCATCGTACTGGCAGCAAGCCCTGCGAGCGTCAGGATGACCAGGAGCAGCAGGACGAGGATCAGCGACATGCCACGCTGTCTGGCGTGGCGGGGTGACCGAGAGAGGGGAGGATGCATGGCCGGCCTATGGCAGTCGATTGCGAAGGGCGATGTAGAACGTGAAGTGCCGGTGCAGACGGCCATCGGCCGTAATCCTCACCACGCTGCCGGCATCGCCGGCGGGCGCCACGTCATTCGGCGCATAGGTGTTGCCGAAATGGTTGACGATCGGCTTTTCCATGATCGGGTTGTTGGTGCTGGCGCCGCGCAGCAGCACGGACACGCGCAGCGCCACCACGTTATCGATGTGCGCAGTGGCGCCGGGTGGAACGAAGCGATTGACGACGCCGTCGTCATCGGTGTCTTCGCCCAACAGCAGTTGGAAGGCTTCGACATTGCGGAACAGCGGTGTCGCCACGCCGTTGACCACGCATTGCAGCCAGGGCACGCCATCGGGGTCATTGAGGATTGAATAGACCTCGGTGGTTTCCACGTTGCTGCTCACGTCATTGCCGCTGCAATCCACCGTGCTGCCATCGGCCTGCGGGAAATGGGGAGAATCCGCAGCGGCTGCCGGGTCCGCGCCAGCCTGTGACGAGCCGAAGTAGCGCAAGGTCAGGCTATCGCTGGCGTTGACGCCGGTATCGTTGGTGGCTTCCAGGCTTGGTGACGCGAACTCGTTGCTCGCGAACAGGAAGTCGGTGTAGCCGATCTGGCGCGCCTGACGCAACAGCAACTGCGCGATGGCTCGCGCGTTTTCCTGAATCTCGCCTACGTCGCCTTGCATGGCATGGGTGCGCCGCTCCGAGATGAAGAGCGATGTGGCGGCAAGTATCAGCAGCATGCTGATCACCATGCCGACCATCAGCTCGACCAACGTGAAGCCGCTTGCCGCGCGGCGGCAGATGTGACGGTTGGACGTTGTCATGGGATGAGCGCGGTCGAGAAACGCTGGACGGTGGTGCCGTTGTCTTCGCTCCAGAAGACCTTGATGACATACGGCGCGTCAGCGTGGGGTTCGCAGTCGTTCTTCCCGGCTGCCGATCCGGTGCCGTCGTTTGGCGTGCTATCGGTGCAGACGATCCCGTCGCCGTTCGGCATGGTGGCCTGCACGTTGGCCAGCCACGTGGCGTAGGTGGTGGCGGCCATCTCGTCGGGTGTGCAGCCCGCTGCCGTAAAACAATCGGCAACGGGCGTGGCGGCAGGTGAATTGAAGGTGCCGTTGTTCACGGCCACGCTGTTGGTACGAAGCTGGTCCGCGAGGTTGTAGGTCATCAGCGCGGCATAGTTGCGCATCGATGCCGTGCGTGAATCCATCAACGTCTGCAACTGCAGGTTGGCAAGCGCGAGCATGCCGATGGACAGCACCACCAGCGTGACCAGTGCCTCGATCAACGAGAAGCCACGAGACATGGGCATTGGAGAGATGTGGGTCGGCGTCATGGACACGTTGACTGCGACTGCGTATAAGGGCGGCCACTGCCGGTCATGAATACCGTTTTGCCCGCATCCGTGGCATTTTTTCCGCAGAACTTCCAGCTTGCATTGGGTGCTGTGGACACTCCGGTCGAGCGCATGCGCACGCGGTTCGACGTAGTGCCGAGATTGGCAGCGGCAATGTCGGTGCTGGTCTGTGGCGGATCACTGTTGCGGATCAGTTCTTCCGTCCTGTCGAACGCACCGTCGTTGTCCGCATCGACGAACAGGATGCGGCGCAAGGTCCAGTTGTTGGAGCAGGCGTTGCCGGCATCGACAGGGCACAGCGTGACGGTGGCGTTGCGCCGGGCCGCTTCGCTGCGTGCGAGTTCGAGATCGGCAAACAGCCGCGTGGCGTCTGCGGACAGCCGGCTGTTATGGAGGAAGGATTGGAGGTTCGGAGTGGCGACGGCGGCCAGCGTGGCGAGCACCGAGAGGGTCACCATCAACTCGATCAGCGTGACCCCGCGCGCGCCCCGGTGATTGCCAGGTGCGATTGCGCGCATGTGAACAGCCCCCGGCGCATCCGTTGCCACGCCCGCAATGAATCCAGGCGCGGACAGCAAAGGCGTCAGAAAGCCTGCTGCCTTTCGGCAGAAAGACTGACCCATTTGTGATTCCCGTCAAAAAAGCGACTGCTCTCTTTGTTTTTTGCCGGGGGCGCTGGACTACTGTGCGTCCGGGCCTCTGAGGGTCCGGGTCCGCTGGATGGCGCTGCTGTTGCGCGGCGCTTTGGTGTCATGTTGGTGCGATGCAACCGCACTCGTGCACCGGCCTTCTATTCGATGGAGGCCGATGCAAATTAAACAGCATTTTTGGGGAGGGATCTACCCCTTTCGTGGGGTGGGAGTCGCGATCTCGTCAAGAACATCGCGGAATTCAGAGACATCCTCGAAACTGCGATAGACCGAGGCAAAGCGGATGTACGCGATCTTGTCGAGCTTGCGCAGTTCGCGCATGACCAGTTCGCCAACCTGGCTGCTCGGGATTTCCTTCTCACCCAGCGCCAGCAGTTTTTCCTCGATACGCGTGATGGCTTCGTCGATGGCTTCGGCGGATACCGGGCGCTTGCGTAGCGCCAGCCGCATCGAATCCTTGAGTTTGCCGCGCGTGTAGTCCACGCGGGAGCCGTTCTTCTTGACGATGGCCGGGAAGAACAGTTCGATGCGCTCGTAGGTAGTGAACCGGCGGTCGCAAGCTTCGCAGCGCCGGCGGCGGCGTACCGTATCCCCGTCTTCGGACACGCGGCTATCGAGAACCTGGGTATTGGAGTGAGCGCAGAACGGGCATTTCATGCCTGAGCACCTGAAGAAAGAATCCAGCCCGCATTTTGCATCTTTTAGTTCAGCTGCGGACTTGAGATGGAACAACGGCGCCGCCCGAAACTTGCGGCGGCGCCGTCAGTGCGTGCCCACTATCCTGCGGTGAGCACGCGTCGGCAGATGGCTCAGCCGTACACCGGGAAGCGGCGGGTCAGGGCGGAGACTTGCTCGCGCACCTTCGCGATGTTGGCTTCGTCGTGCGGGTTGTCCAGCACGTCGGCGATCAGGTTGGCCACCTGGCGGGCTTCATCTTCCTTGAAGCCGCGTGTGGTCATGGCCGGCGAACCCAGGCGAACACCCGACGTCACGAACGGCTTTTCCGGATCGTTCGGAATGGCGTTCTTGTTGACGGTGATATGTGCATCGCCGAGGATCTTCTCGGCTTCCTTGCCGGTGATCTTCTTGGCGCGCAGGTCCACCAGCATCACGTGGCTCTCGGTCTTGCCGGAGACGATGCGCAGGCCGCGCGAAATCAGCGTCTCGGCCATGACGGCGGCGTTCTTCACCACCTGTTCCTGGTAGGCCTTGAACTCGGGCTGCAGCGCTTCCTTGAAGGCCACGGCCTTGCCGGCGATCACGTGCATCAGCGGGCCACCCTGGATACCCGGGAAAATTGCCGAGTTGATGGCCTTCTCATGCTCGGCCTTCATCAGGATCACGCCGCCGCGCGGGCCGCGCAGGCTCTTGTGCGTGGTGGTGGTCACGAAATCGGCGTGCGGCACCGGGTTCGGATACACACCCGCGGCGATCAGGCCGGCGTAGTGGGCCATGTCCACCATGAAGTAGGCGCCAACAGCCTTGGCCACCTGGGCGATGCGTTCGAAGTCGATGCGCAGCGAGAACGCCGAGGCACCGGCGATGATCATCTTCGGCTTGGTTTCCTGGGCCTTCTTTTCCAGGGCATCGTAGTCAATGTCTTCCTGGGCGTTCAGGCCGTAGCTGACCACATTGAACCACTTGCCGCTCATGTTCAGTGCCATGCCGTGGGTCAGGTGACCGCCTTCGGCCAGGCTCATGCCCATGATCGTGTCGCCCGGCTTGAGCATGGCGAAGAACACGCCCTGGTTGGCTTGCGAGCCCGAGTTCGGCTGAACGTTGGCGGCATCGGCGCCAAACAGCTGCTTCACGCGGTCGATGGCCAGTTGCTCCACCACGTCGACGTACTCGCAGCCGCCGTAGTAACGCTTGCCGGGATAGCCTTCGGCGTACTTGTTGGTCAGTTGCGAGCCCTGGGCGGCCATCACGGCCGGCGAGGTGTAGTTTTCGGAAGCAATCAGTTCGATGTGGTCTTCCTGGCGCTGGTTTTCCTTCTGGATAGCGGCGAAGACTTCGGGGTCGATCTGCTCGATCGTGAAACGGCTGCGTTCAAACATGGCGTGACTCGTCGGTAAAAAGGGGAGCGGATGGCACAAACGGCATGAAAATCGTGTGTGACCGGCTGGGATGAATCTTGGCTGAATCTGGGATAGGGCGCGCGGGGAAAGCACGGCGTCCTGCTCCGGACTGGTATGTACCAGCCGGTGCGGGGCGCACCCTGCTTCCCATTCGCTGCCCAGGCGAGCGGCAGGCGCTTATGAACTTCACGCCTAAAGATCTTGCGCTTCCTCGTGGTAGTACCCACTGACTTCGCCAGTCGCGCAAGGTGGAATGGTTGCCGCAGAGTTTATGCGAACGCGCGGCTTGCTGCAAGCCGGTGCACGGGTGGCGCATGCCCCTCTACACCAGTCTCGTCAAGACCTTGTGGTGTATGGCTCGCAACTTGCTGTTGCAAAGTCGCATGCGGGTTAACCAGTGCGCTCCGTTACAATGCCCGCCATGCCAAATTTCACATGGCCGTTGCGCGTGTATTGGGAAGATACCGACGCAGGCGGCGTGGTGTTTTACGCCAACTACCTGAAGTTTTTCGAACGGGCGCGCACCGAATGGCTGCGCTCGCTCGGCGTCGAACAACAGACCCTCGCCGATCAGTCCGGTGTGGTCTTCGTCGTACGCAGTACCGCTGTGGAATACAATGCGCCCGCCCGGCTGGATGACCAGCTGGAGATTCGTACGCATATTGAACGGGTCGGACCCGCATCGGTCCATTTCGCACAGGAAGCCTGGCGCGGCGAGCAGATGCTCGCCACCGGCAAGATCCGTGTGGGATGTGTCGACAAAAGCACGTTTAGGCCGACTCCGATCCCTGCCCCTGTTCTCGCCACTATCAAAGACGCCCGATGAATCCAGTGACCGTCACGCAAGACATGTCGATCATTACGCTGGTGATGCACGCCAGCCTGTTGGCACAGGCCGTCATGGCGCTGCTGCTGGTGATGTCGCTGTTCTCATGGACTTACATTTTCCGCAAGCACCTCGCACTGCGTGCCGCCCGCACGCAGACCGAAGGCTTCGAACGTGATTTCTGGGCCGGCGGCGACCTCCAGGCGCTTTACAACAGCGCCGTGAACAATCGCCACAACACGGGCGCGCTCGAACGGATCTTCGAGTCCGGCATGGGCGAGTTCCTGAAGGCCCGCGAGCGCAGCAACGACGCCAGCGCATTGCTCGACGCCGCCCGCCGCGCCATGCGTGCCGCCTATCAGCGTGAGATGGATGTACTCGAATCGCACCTGCCGTTCCTGGCGTCGGTCGGCTCCGTCAGCCCGTACATTGGCCTGTTCGGCACGGTGTGGGGCATCATGAATGCGTTCCGTGGTCTGTCGAATGTGCAGCAGGCTACGCTTGCATCGGTGGCCCCGGGTATTGCCGAAGCACTGGTTGCGACGGCCATCGGCCTGTTTGCCGCCATCCCCGCCGTGATTGCCTATAACCGCTATGCCACCGAGATCGATCGTCTGGCCATCCGGTTCGAAAGCTTCATGGAAGAATTCCAGAACATCCTGCAGCGTCAGAGCCGCTAAACAGTCGAGGAGCATCCCCCATGGCAGCCATTCAGCGCCGCGGCGGTTCGCGCCGCCGGGCCAGCGCAGAGATCAACGTCGTGCCGTACATCGACGTGATGCTCGTGCTGCTGGTGATTTTCATGGTGGCCGCTCCAATCGTGAGCCCGGCCGTGGTGGACCTGCCGTCCGTGGCCAATGCCACCCCGCAGCAGCAGACGCCGCCCATCGTGGTGACCGTGCATGAGGACGGCGCCCTGACGGCGCGAGGCAAGGACGCCTCGGGCGGCTCGTTCGAGCGCAAGCTCGACAAGCGCGGCCTGATCGATTTCGTACACCAGCGCCAGAACGAGAATCCGGACCAGCCGGTGGTGATCGCCGCCGACCGTGCCGTCAAGTACGAAGCCGTACTCGACGTGATGTCCGTACTGAAGGCCGATGGCGTGAAGCGCGTCGGCCTGATGGTGAAGTCCAAGTAAGCGTTCCCAGCGTCCAACGTCGCAAAGTGGCCACCCTCTCGTCACGTCATCCTCAGCAAGGCGCCCCGCGCGCCCAGGCCGCCGCCTATCCGTACGAGCCGGTCCGGGAGCGCGGCACCATGCGCTCGTTCCTGGCAGCGCTGTTCATGCACCTGCTGCTTGGCATCGTGCTGTATTTCGGCGTCCAGTGGCAGAGCAGCACGCCGGTAGGCGCCGAGGCCGAGCTTTGGGAAGAGATTCCCGATGTCACGCCCGCGCCGCCGCCGCGCCCCGTGGTGCAGCCGGCGCCGGAGCCGCCGCAGCCGGCGGTGCGTAGCAAGGTCGAGGAAGCCGCCGATATCGCGCTGGAGCAGAAAAAGCGCAAGCAGGCCGAGGAAGCCGCCGAGCGCGAGGCCGAGGCACGTCGCGAGCAGGCGCGTAAGGAACAGGAAAAGAAGGACGCGCAGCGCAAGGAAGACCAGCGCCAGCAGCAACTGGAAGCGCAGCGCAAGGAAGACGCGAAGAAGAAGGCCGACAAAGAGAAAGCCGACAAGGACAAGGCTGACAAGGCCGCTCTGGCCGCCAAGGAAAAGGCCGAGCAGGACCGCAAGGAAGCCGATGCGAAAGCGAAGGCCGACGCTGACAAGCAGGCCAAGGCCCGCGCCGATGCCGAGAAGCAGGCCAAGGCGAAGGCTGATGCCGAAGCCAAGGCCAAGCGCGAAGCTGCGTCCAACGCGGCGCGCAACAGTGAACTGGCTCGCCTCAAGGCGCTGGCAGGCGGCGGCACGGCCGGTGCGACCGGCGGTGGCGTGGGCAATGCGGCAGGCTCCGGCGCAGGGTCGGGCGGCAAGGCGTCGCCGGGCTATTCGGACAAGGTACGCCGCCGCGTAAAGCCGAACATTATCTTTGCCGGTGATACTGACGGGAATCCGGCCGCCGTGGTGGCGGTCCGGCTCGCACCGGATGGCTCGATCCTGTCCAAGCGCCTGGCCAAGTCGAGCGGCAACTCGGACTGGGACAACGCCGTGCTGCGTGGCGTCGAGCGGTCGGACCCGCTGCCGCGCGACGAGGACGGCAAGGCGCCCACGTTCGAATTCACGATCACGGTCCGTCCCAAGGACTGATCGGCGATGCGGCGAGAAAGCCATGATTTGCAACATAATGCAACCAACATCGTGGGGCTTCGGTCCGATCGCTACCATGAACGGTTGCCTGACGCGGCCGGCAGCGTGCAAGACGCACGTAGACGGGGCATGCGCCAAGCTGCACGCCGTCCGTGCTGTCGTACTTGCTCTGCCCGCCGTACCGATGAATCCTGAAATCGACTGAGGAGCAGCATGCGAAAGCTTTGGGCCCCTAACTGGCTGTCTCGCCGCCAGAGTGCCACCCCCACCCGTGACCAGAGCCGGCACGCGCTGATGGCGTGGCTGGCAGCGGCACTGATGTCCGCTGGCGTGGCACACGCGCAACTGAACGTTGAAATCACCGGTGTGGGTTCGAACCAGTACCCGGTGGCCACCGCCAACTTCCAGGGCGAAGGACAAGGCCAGCAGAACCTGACGGCCGTCATCCGCAGCGATCTGCAGAACAGCGGTCGCTTCAAGAATATCGACCCCGCCGGGGCCACCGTGGCCGAATCGGCACAGGTTGATCTCGGCAGCTGGAAGGCGAAGGGCGCCGACGCCTTCGTGGCCGGCAGCGTGACTCCCGCGGGCAACGGCCAGTACGAAGTCCGCTTCCGCCTGTACGACACGGTCAAGGGCCAGAGCCTGGGCGGCCTGGCGTTCACGGTCTCGCAGAGCCAGCTGCGCGTGACCGCGCACAAGATCGCCGACTATATCTACGAAAAGCTGCTCGGCGAGCGCGGCGTGTTTGCCACGCGGCTGTCGTATGTGTCGAAAGTAGGCGGACGCTATCAACTGCTGATTTCCGACTCCGATGGCCAGAATGCCCAGGTGGCGCTGAGCAGCACCGAGCCAATCATCTCGCCGTCGTGGTCGCCGGATGGCCGCCGCGTGGCCTATGTCTCGTTCGAAGCCAGGAAGCCGGTGGTGTACGTGCATGACCTGGCCACGGGCAAGCGCACGCTGGTGTCGAACCAGAAGGGCAACAACAGCGCGCCGTCGTGGTCGCCTGACGGCCAGCGCCTGGCCGTGGCGCTCTCGCGCGATGGCAACACGCAGATCTACCTGGTCAACGCGGATGGATCCGGCCTGCGCCGCATCTCGCGCAGCAGCGCCATTGACACCGAGCCGCAATTCTCGCCCGATGGCCGCAGCATCTACTTCACGAGCGATCGTGGCGGTGCGCCGCAGGTCTATCGCATGCCGGCTGGCGGCGAGGAATCCGGCGCCGCGCAACGCGTGACGTTCAAGGGCAACTACAACGTCAGTCCGCGGGTTTCGCCGGATGGCAAGTACCTGGCCTACATCTCGCGTTCGGGCGGTTTCCGCCTGCAGCTTCAGGACCTGTCAAATGGTGACGTTACTTCGCTCACCGATACGTCGAACGACGAAGCCCCGAGCTTTGCCGCCAACGGCAAGTACATCCTTTACGCCACGCGTGTGGGAGGTCGCTCGGTGCTGGCGGCTGTCTCGACGGACGGTCGTACGAAACAGGTTCTGTCACTCCAGTCCGGCGAGGTTCGCGAGCCGTCCTGGGGTCCTTTCATGCAGTAAGTAGATAGAAGAAACGAGGAGTCTCTCAGCCATGACCAAAATGATGACGAAATCGCTCGCCCTTGCCGCCCTGCTCGCCCTGGGTGCCTGCAGCTCGGGTGTGAAGCTCGACGACGCTTCCAAGGCCGGTACCGGCACGGGTGGCGCACAAACCGATCCGCGCGCCGTGGCGCCGGTGACCGTCGATCCGCTGAACGATCCGAACGGCCCGCTGGCCAAGCGCAGCGTGTACTTCGACTTCGACAGCTACACGGTCAAGTCGGACTACCAGAGCCTGCTGCAAGCCCACTCGCAATACCTGGGTGCCAACAAGAGCCGCAAGATCCTGATCCAGGGCAACACCGACGAACGCGGTACGAGCGAGTACAACCTGGCCTTGGGCCAGAAGCGTGCAGAAGCCGTGCGTCGTTCGCTGTCGTCGCTGGGCGTGCCCGAGTCGCAGATGGAAGCCGTGAGCCTGGGCAAGGAAAAGCCGAAGGCTACGGGTCACGATGAAGCCGCGTGGGCCGAAAACCGCCGCGCCGATATCGTCTATTGATCGACTGACTGATCCACGGAATAGCCTTCATGAATGCTCGTGTTTCCACACTGCTGTGGCTGGCTGCCTTCTCGGGCGGCTTGCTGGCAGCCAGTTCCGCGCACGCCGGCGTATTTGACGACGACGAGGCGCGCAAGGCCGTGATCCAGTTGCGGGACCAGTTCAACGGTTTCCAGGCAACCGCATCGCAGCGTATTGACCAGAACAGCCGCCAGCTGCTCGACATGCAGAACCAGATGGAAGGTCTGCGTCAGGAGGTAGCCCGGTTGCGCGGTCAGAACGAGGTGTTGCAGAACACGGTGGAAGCGCTGCAGAAAACGCAGAAGGACTACTACACCGACCTTGATGGGCGCCTGAAGAAATTCGAGCCCCAGCAGGTGACCGTGGACGGCAAGGAAGGTCTTGCACAACCCACCGAAAAGCCTGAGTACGATGCCGCGCTCAAGCAGTTCCAGTCGGGCGATTTCAAGGGTGCGGGCAATGCCTTCTCGGCATTTGCCAAGAAGTATCCGCAAAGCCCATATTTGCCGCTGGCCCAGTTCTGGCTCGGCAATTCGCTCTACGCGCAGCGCGACTACAAGGGCTCGACGTTTGTCCTGCAGAACATGGTGCAACAGTTCCCGACGCACGCGAAGGTACCTGACGCCATGATCGCCATCGCCAACAACCAGCTAGAATCCGGCCAGAAACCGGCTGCGAAGAAGACGCTGGAAACGGTGGTGTCGAAGTATCCGGGCACCGAAGGCGCCCAGGCCGCCAGCAACCGGCTGAAGACGCTGAAGTAACCGGACGCAGTCTGCAAGGAAAAAGCCCGCGATGTTTGCGGGTTTTTTCTTTTGGGGTGTCTCGTTGTTGCGTCGCCTTGTTTTCTCCCCTCTCCCGCGCGGCGGGAGAGGGGCAGGGGGAGAGGGTAACGAGGTTCAAAACGCGATAAGTCGTAGGTTGAACCGCCGACCCTCTCCCCCGACCCCTCTCCCACTTCGCGGGAGAGGGGAGCAAACAGGCGGGTGGGAAAGCGCTGTCGCGCTAAAATACGCGCTTCGCCCTCGGGGCGTGACTACAGCGCGCTTGTTCTGCGCGCACCTCACCATGACCAAACGAGCAATCGTCCTGCTTTCTGGCGGCCTGGACTCCGCCACCGTACTTGCCATGGCCAACGCGGCCGGGTTTGAAACCTATGCGCTGTCTATGCGCTACGGCCAGCGCCACTCCTCGGAACTCGACGCGGCGAAGAAAGTAGCCACAGCCCTCGGCGCCAGGCGCCACGAGATCATCGACCTGGACCTGCGCCGCTTTGGCGGTTCCGCGCTGACCGACGATACGCTCGACGTCCCGACCGATGGTGCCGTGGGCGGCATTCCGATTACGTACGTGCCGGCGCGCAATACGATCATGCTATCGCTGGCGCTCGGCTGGGCCGAGGCCATCGGTGGACGCGACCTGTTCTTCGGGGCCAATGCCGTGGACTACTCCGGCTATCCCGATTGCCGGCCCGAGTATGTCTCGGCCTACGAGGCGCTGGCCAACCTGGCCACCAAGGCGGGCGTCGAAGGCGAACGCTTCCACGTCCATGCGCCGATCATCGACATGACCAAGGCCGAGATCATCCGTGCAGGCGTGAAGCTCGGCGTGGACTATGGCCTGACCGTGTCGTGCTACAAGGCCGATGACGATGGCCGCGCCTGCGGTGTCTGCGATTCGTGCCGCATTCGCCGTTCCGGTTTCGAGCAGGCCGGTGTTGCCGATCCCACGCGTTACCAGGCGGTTGCCTGAGCGGCCGCCGTCCCTAATAAAAACAGCAGTTCCACGAGCCAAACCCTGAGACATGCCTGACATCGATATTCCCGCGCTGACGCACACCGTGCTGCTGTCTACCTTCGTCCTCACCTTCCTGTTCGGCGCGGTCCTGCAGCGCACGCATTTCTGCACGATGGGCGCTATCTCGGACATCGTGAATATCGGGGATTGGAGCCGCATGCGCATGTGGGTGCTGGCCATCGGCGTGGCGATGATCGGCACCGGCGTGCTGGCATGGGCGGGGTTGATCGATCCGACGAAGACGATCTACACATCGGCGAAGCTCGGGTGGCTGTCCGCGGCAGTGGGCGGCCTGATGTTCGGCTTCGGCATGGTGCTGGCGTCCGGCTGCGGCAGCAAGACGCTGGTGCGGATTGGCGCCGGCAACCTGAAGTCGCTGGTGGTATTCGTGTTCCTCGGACTGTCGGCTTATATGACGCTGCGTGGCCTGTTTGGCCTGGTGCGCGTCAATACCGTCGATACCGTGGCCGTGACGCTGCCGTCCACGCAAGACCTGCCTTCACTGGTGGCGCAGGCCACAGGCATGGCGCGGGGTACGCTGCAACTGGTGCTGGGCACCGTGATCGGCGTGGTGCTGGTGATCTGGGCGCTGATCGGCAACGGCTTTCGCACTTTCGATAACCTGCTGGGCGGCGTGGCCGTCGGCCTGATCATCGTCGGCATGTGGTACGTGTCGGGTCACCTCGGCTATGTGTCCGAAGATCCGAACACGCTCGAAGAGCTGTTCGTGGCCACCAACAGCGGTCGCATGGAAAGCCTGAGCTTTGTCGCGCCGTATGCCTATACGCTCGACTGGCTGATGATGTTCAGTGACAAGAGCAAGGTGCTCACGATCGGCATCGTCAGCGTGCTTGGCGTGATCGCTGGTGCGTGGGCCTATTCGCTTGTGTCGCGCACGTTTCGCTGGGAAGGTTTCGGCAATGCCGAGGACGTGGCCAATCACATGGTCGGCGGCATGCTGATGGGCGCGGGCGGCGTCACGGCGCTGGGTTGCACGATCGGGCAGGGACTCTCGGGAGTATCGACGCTGGCAGTCGGCTCGTTCATCGTGTTCGCGACGATCATCGTCGGCGCGATCCTGGCGTTCAAGTACCAGATGTGGCGTCTGGAGCGTATGGTTTGAGCGTGCGCTGGGCGCCCTTCGGCTTGACACGCCAAGGGGTGCTCCCTATAATCGCGGATTCAGTTTTTCCGGGTCGTTAGCTCAGTCGGTAGAGCAGCGGACTTTTAATCCGTTGGTCGCGTGTTCGAGTCACGCACGACCCACCAGCATTTGCGCGGGCCTGCCGGCGATTTGTCATCGTCGGCAGGCCCGTTTTGCATTTTCGGGTTACGCCCGGGTTACGGCCAAGGGGTGGTGCGGGCCTTTTGTAACCCCTGGGGTAACGCGCCTTGTCGCCCAAGCTTCACCCACATCGCGACTCTCCCGCGCCCCTAGGCCCCAGTCGCCACGGCGTCATCCTCGGGTCGCCGCCTGGCCCTCCCTGCCGCTCCCACCCCCCGGGGCTCACCCGGCGGCTCTGCTTATTTCGTTATCGGGCGCGTATGGAAATTCGGGGGTCTACAAGCTTTTATCCGCCGTCGCGCATGGGGGCACCGGCAACCGGAAAGCCGGGCACCGATCCCCCTGCTATAACGGGGGCAGAAGCCACCCATCATCCAGCCGACCATGCCCAAAGCCCGCAAGTACCCCGACCCGAAGGAACAACTCGCTCGTGCTGTGAAATCGCTGCGCCAGCGCGGCTACTCGGAGGACAGGGTGCTGCAGCTAGTGAAGGAGGTATACCAGGAACCACTGCCGGAGAAGCCGTGGGGGCTACATCCGGGCTGGAATGGGCTCAATCCGCCGTGGCGGCCGGGGATGGGGCCGATGCCGGAATGAAGCGGAGCTGCCATGGTGGTCTCCAAGCGTACTCGGGAGTGGAGGGAGTGCTTGACCAAGTGAGACCGCTGCCATTGGACGACGTCCAACAGCCCTGCTGGTAACCCGTGGCGTCAAGGAGCGATTACTGGGCCAACATGGCAGCAAGCCGCCGGCGGCTACCGGACGGAAATCTCGGAATACCTGGTCCGGAGCGGTTTCTAGGCTTTGCGGCATGATGCGAGTCTAAAATGTACGCATGACCAGCGTCCGATCACGCGAGGCGTGCCGATCCTGCTATGACGGTGGCAGACGCCACCCGTCACCCCGACTGCCCCGGGCTTGCCAGTAGGGACTGCTTGCTCGCGCTGTCAGGGCGAGTTCTCTGCCGTCCGTCCAAAGGCTCAGCCGTGATTGCTCCCGCGCCGAACGCGCTATTCAAACGGCTCCGGAGATTGTGAGATTGCTATTCAGGGAGGTAAACTATTTTGTCCATCACAAAACAATTTACATGCCAGTCAGTATCCTTGTCGCATGGGTAGGCCGAACCGATCTTAGGGCTGCCGCCGGTGAGCCGGACGCGGGTATCGGGCCCATTGCGCAGGGCGTGCACTCCGATAACTACGACACAATCCATCTGCTTAGTGATTTTCCGGTGGTGCAGACGAAGTCATATATCAATTGGCTGGCATCCCGGTCAGGTGCAGCAATTCATCTCCACACCGTCAAGCTGAGCTCACCGATCAATTTTGGTGAAATCTATGAGCGTGTTGCGGAGGTCCTGGAGGCGATTGATCGGCCCGGGACGCAACTGACCTTTCACCTCAGTCCGGGCACGCCGGCCATGGCTTCGGTCTGGATCTTGTTGGCGAAAACAATCCATCCGGCCAGGTTGATACAGTCTTCACAACAATCAGGTGTTGAGGATGCGAATATCCCGTTTGATATCGCCGCCGAATTCATACCCAAGCTTCTGCGGCAGACTGACGCGCAACTAACTTCCCTAGCGCAAGGCACGCCCGACGAGGCCACTGAGTTCAGCAGCATCATCCATCGCAGCGCAGTGATGAGGCGGGTCATTGAGCAGGCCAGGCGCGTAGCAATCCGCTCGATCCCCGTATTGATCGAAGGCGAGAGCGGGACAGGCAAGGAATTGATGGCGCGCGCCATCCACAGGGCCAGTCCTCGTGCTGATAAAGCATTCCTTTCCGTCAACTGCGGCGCAATCCCGCCTGAGTTGGTGGAATCTGAATTCTTCGGTCACAAAAAGGGGGCTTTCACGGGAGCCGTGGCCGACCGCAAGGGGCATTTTGAACGTGCCGACGGGGGGACAATTTTTCTCGACGAGATCGGCGAACTTCCCAAGGCGATACAGGTCAAGCTGCTCCGCACCCTCCAGGAAGGCGAAGTCACCCCGATCGGGTCCAGCGAACCCAAGAAGATCGATGTTCGCGTGGTGGTCGCCACTAATCGCACATTGATCAACGAGGTTGCCGAGGGCAATTTTCGTGAAGACCTTTTCTATCGCTTGGCGGTTGCCATCATCAAGTTGCCGCCGTTGCGGCAACGTGCGGGCGATATTTCCTTGTTGATCGACGTGCTACTGCAGCACGTCAACGATGCCACCAGGGGGATGGGCATAAGGAACAAAAAAATTTCTGTTTCCGCAAGAAATCTTATGTTACAGCACGCATGGCCGGGCAATATTCGCGAACTGCTCAATACCCTGCAGCGGGCTGCCGTATGGTCGGACGATGAAGTCATCGGCCTGGAAGCTGTCAAGGAGGCGATTCTGTTGTCCCCCAAGGCATTGCCCGGTGAAGATGGCATTCTGAACCGGCCAGTAGAGTCGGGTCTCGAGCTGGAGGCCCTTATGGCACAGGTGGCGCGGCATTACATTGAGCGAACGCTGGCCCATACTCGCAATAACAAGACCCAGGCCGCGAAGCTACTGGGGTTCGGCAACTACCAGACCTTCACCAACTGGATGAATCGCTACGGGGTTGTTCAATGAAAACAAGAAGACTTAGTCCGCTGGCATACAGATTGCATGGATGGACGCATCCTGTGATTCTCTGCAAGAAATATTATGCATTCCTCCCAAGTACATCTGCCGATGTCGGCCTCCCCGGCCGAAGGGAGTGCTGTGCAATCTAGGAACTTCGAATTTCTCCGGGACGCTCGCGCTGACCTGGCCGCGTTGGGCGGCTTTGCTGAGCATTACGCATTCAATGATCCGGCTGGGGCATTGGCCAAGCTTCGACTGTTTACCGAGCGAGTCGTGGATCTGGTCTATGAAGCATTCCGCCTGCCCAAACCGTACCAAGCCAATCTGAATGATCTGCTGAATGAGGATGCCTTCCGGACTCAGGTTCCAGCCGTAGTCCAGACCAAGCTGCATGCGTTGCGAATGCATGGCAATAAAGCCGTCCATGCCAACCAAGGCACAACGCCAACGGCGCTGGCTATGGTACAGGAAGCCTTTGATATCGCCCGTTGGGTGTTCGTAACCTTCGACGGCGGGCTGGTTTCAAGCATTCACGCATTTGTGCTACCTACACCGCCGGCCGATGCAAAAAAGCTGGAGAAAGATCGTCAGCGCCTGCTTGCCCAAATCGCCGAGCAGGAACAGCAGATGCAGGCGATTCTCCTGCAGCTAGAACAGGCCAAGGTCCAACAAGTCGCTGTTGCACGGTCTGCCGAAGAACTGCAGCAACTGGTCGCGAGTGGTTGTGCCGCCGCCAATCAACTCGCTTTTGACGAGGCAACGACCCGCCAGCGGTTGATCGACGCTATGCTCGTTGCTGCCCGCTGGAAGGTTGGACAAAGCGGCGCATCGACAGACGAAGTTGGCCAAGAAGTCGAGATCCCGCAACCGCAGAGCAAGAGCGGCATCGGCTATGCCGACTATGTCCTGTGGGGCGACGATGGTAAGCCGCTGGCCGTTGTTGAAGCCAAGCGTACCGCCAAGGACGCGGATGCGGGGCGCACACAGGCCAAGCTCTATGCTGACGGCCTTGAACAGAAATATGGGCAGCGTCCGGTCATTCTTTATACCAACGGCTTTGATATTTAT
Source organism: Cupriavidus sp. SW-Y-13 (assembly GCF_009793345.1). Classification (NCBI taxonomy): domain Bacteria; kingdom Pseudomonadati; phylum Pseudomonadota; class Betaproteobacteria; order Burkholderiales; family Burkholderiaceae; genus Cupriavidus; species Cupriavidus sp. SW-Y-13. Next base: position 2,664,506 of record NZ_WHLX01000001.1, on the reverse strand, counting down.
ATTTGGGATGATGCCCAGAATCAGACGCCGCGTCGCCTGTTCGGCTTCTACTCTAAGGAAAGCCTGCAATACCTAATTTTTCAGCGCAATGAGAAGCTGCCGCTCGACTCGCTCGCGCCGAAATCCGAAATTGCGGGGCGGATGTATCAGATCGAAACCATCAAGCGTATCGGTGAACGCTTCAGCCTCGGCTATCGCAAGTCGCTGGTTGTCTTAGCCACCGGTACCGGAAAGACCCGCGTCGCCGTCTCGCTTTGCGAGCTACTGTCTCGCGCACGCTGGGCCAAACGCATTCTCTTTCTGTGTGACCGGCGCGAACTGCGCAAGCAGGCTGATGACGTATTCAAAGAGTATTTGCCGGGCGAGCCGCGCATCCATATCAATGCCAATACTGCCGGCGATGTAACCAATCGCATCTACCTCGCCACCTATCCCGCGATGATGCAGTGCTACGAGATGTTCGATGTCGGCTACTTCGATTTGATCATCGCCGACGAATCGCATCGCAGCATCTATAACCGCTACCGCGACCTGTTCTTGTATTTTGACGCGCTACAACTTGGCCTCACGGCTACGCCCGTCCAGTTCATCGCTCGCAACACCTTCAAACTGTTTGCCTGCGAGGACGGTGACCCGACATCGTACTTCGGCTATCAGGAAGCCATCGGCCATGTGCCGCCCTACCTGGTGCCCTTCGAGGTCTATACACATACCACTGAGTTTCTACGGCGGGGAATCAAGTACAACCAGCTCTCCAAGGACCAGCGTGAGCAACTTGAGAACGACGAGGTCGACGCGCAATCCATCGCCTACGACGATACCGATGTGGATCGGATTGTGTTCAACAAGGACACCAACCGCGCCATCCTGCGCAACCTGATGGAACGTGGCCTTCGGGATGCGACCGGATCGCATCCCGGTAAGAGTATTGTGTTTGCCCGCAATCACAACCATGCAGTTTTGCTCGCGGAACTGTTCGATGAAATGTACCCGCAGTATGGCGGTAACTTCTGCCGGGTCATCGACAACTACGATACGCGTGCCGAGCAATTGATCGACGACTTCAAGGACCCGAAAAACGCTCTCACCATCGCTATTTCAGTCGATATGCTGGACACCGGCATTGACGTCCCTGAAGTCGTCAATCTAGTGTTCGCCAAGCCGGTTAAATCCTACGTCAAGTTCTGGCAGATGATCGGCCGTGGCACACGGCTCTGCGCCGATCTCTATGGACCGGGTCTAGATAAGACGAAGTTTCAAATTTTCGACCACTGGGGCAACTTCACCTATTTCGAGGAGAGTTACCGCGAAGCTAATCCATCGACCAGTAAGTCGTTGGTGCAAAAGCTATTTGAATCTCGCCTTCTATTGGCGGATTTGGCTCTGGACGCGGCGAAACCGGATGCCTTTGACCTGGCCGTTAGCCTCATGCGAGCCGACATCGCAGCATTGCCGGAGACCACGATTGCAGTTCGCGAGAAATGGCGCGAAGTGCGCGAAGTCCAGCTCCCTGGGGTAATGCAGGCCTTGAGCGCCGCCACACGGTCCTTGCTACTCAAGGACGTCGCGCCGCTCATGCAATGGCGCGACACCCGCGGCTGGGAGTACGCCTACCAGCTCGATCTGTTGATCGCGCGGATGCAGTGCGAGCTCCTAAAAAAATCCAGCGTGTTCAATGATTTGCGCGATGACCTCATTGCCCTTGTGGCGCAGCTGCCTATCAACGTCAATGCAGTCCGCGATAAGCTTGACACCATTGACAAGGTGCGCAGCGGAGAATTCTGGAAGCTGACGGTCGATCAAACCGATGTCGCTGCCCTTGAAGTCGTACGCGAGGAATTACGCGGGATCATGCGCCATCGTGTGATCGGGCCAACCGTTGGTGGAAAACCGCGCGTTTTGGATATCACCGAAGACGCCAGCAAGTTCGAGTTTGGCCGCCATATGCCGAAGCTTGAAGGCACGGAGTTGGTGACCTACCGGCAACGGGTCGAGCAGGTGCTCACGGGGCTGTTTGAGACCAACCCGACGCTACGCAAGATTCGGCGAAGCGAATCTGTCACTGAATCAGACCTGACGGCCTTGGTTAGCCTGGTCCTTACTCATCATCCCGATGTCAATCTGGCTTGGTTGACCGAGTTCTACCCCGATACCGCTGGCGATCTCGCAGCGGCCATCCGTACCATTGTCGGCCTGGAGCCTGAGGTGGTAGCCGAGCGCTTCAGCGAATTTTTCGTCAGACACCCGCAGCTTTCAGCCAAGCAGCAGCGTTTCATGGCATTGCTGCAGAACCATATCGCCAAGTTCGGCGTAGTGACACTCGACAAACTTTATGATGCACCATTTACCCAGGTAAGCCCGGATGGTCCCGATGGCGTTTTCGACGATGCCGCAGTGGAAGAGTTGATCGCCGTGATTCATCGTTTCCGTCCTGATAGCGATCAAACGGCCAATCCATAAGAAGAACCGGGAGACTTCCGTGGAGAACCAACTCCTTTTTCTAATCGTTGCCGCCATCGGCCTGGTTGTCGGTGTGCTGCTTACTTGGCTGCTGACCCGAGGCAGGACCGCTGCCGCTGTCGCGCAGGGCAAAACAGGAGCTGCCGTTGATCTCGCGACGGCCAACGAACGGGCTCGCGCACTTGAGGCAGAGCGTGCGCAGTTGATCCAAGCTCAGGAGACGCTCAAAGCGCAGGCGGCCGAATGGCGTGAGGCGCTGGACCTTGCCCGCGACGAACGCGCCCAGCTCAACGAACGAGCCTCTCGTGTACCGACGCTGGAAGCGCAAGTGAGCACTCTGCTCGATCAGCAAGAGGTGAGTCAGCAAGAGATTCTGCGGTTGGCGACCAGCGAAGCGGAGAAGGCACAGTCGCTTCAGTCGACGTCCTCCAGGTTTGTCGAGATCGAGCAGTCCCTAGCAGATGCGGAGCGTAATCTGATCACAGCCTCGACTGCATTGCAGCAGTCCAACGAACGCCGGGCCACCCTGGAAGCAGAAGCCGCCCGCATTCCGACCCTCGAACGAAAACTGGCCGCTTCGGAACAAGAGCTGACCGAAACGCGCCAGCAGGCCGCCGACCAGCGGGAGCAATCCGGCGGCATCAATGCCGAACTAAAAGCAGAACGCGATGCTCACGCCACGTTGCGCACTGATTGGCAGGCCGAAAGATCCCGACGTGAACAGGCGGAAGCACAAGTTAGTAGTCTCACAACGGAACTGGCGGAGCTGACCACCCAGCTGAACGCCGAGCGCAGCCAAGCCGAGGAAAAACTTGCTCTGCTGCTGGAAGCCAAGGAAGCCCTGTCAAATCAGTTCAAGAGCCTTGCCAACGACATACTAGAAGAAAAGACAAAACGGTTCACTGAGCAGAACCAGACCAATATCGGCCAACTCCTAGATCCGCTCAAGGAACGGATCACCGAATTCAAAGCCAAGGTGGAGGAGATTCACACCAAGGATACCGAACAACAGGCCACGCTCAAGGCCGAACTCGCGCAACTGAAAGACTTGAATCGCCAGATGACCGAAGAGGCGCATGGACTGGCAACCGCCCTCAAGGGACAGGCTAAGAAGCAGGGCAACTGGGGCGAACTGGTTCTCGGCAATGTCCTTGATCGCTCTGGGCTGCGCGAAGGCAAGGACTACAAGCGTGAGGTTAGCTTTAACACAGAAGAAGGTCGAAAGCGCCCGGACGTGATCATCAACTTGCCGCAGGCCAAGCACCTGGTCATAGATGCCAAGGTCTCCCTGAATGCCTACACACGGTACGTGAACGCAGAGGACGATCTAGTCCGGCAGCAAGCACTACAGGAGCATGTCAGCGCGGTGGCGAGCCGGATTCAGGAGCTGTCTAACCGTGTCTATTTCGATCTGCCTGGCCTCAACTCACCCGAGATGGTGTTCATGTTCATCCCGATCGAATCGGCTTTTGCTGAGGCGCTGCGGGCCGACGAGAGTCTGTTCCAGAAAGCGATCGAACGAAATGTGCTGGTGGCGACGCCGACCACCTTGCTAACAAGCCTGAACATCGTGCGCCAGCTTTGGCGCTTTGAAGAGCAGAACGCCCATACCGCTGAACTCGCAGACCGTGCCGGCAAGATATACAAGAAACTGGTCACCTTTCTGGCCAGTATGGAAGCCGTGGGCCGGCAACTCGACAAAGCGAAGGAATCCTTTGGTACGGCGATGGGCCAGCTTGTCACCGGCAAAGGCAATCTGATCGGCCAGGCCAAGGAATTCGAACGGCTCGGCGTCTCGGTGCAGAGCGCCTTGCCCGAACACCTCGTAGCGAAAGCGGCCTTGGAGCTTGAGTATCTGCCCGAGGCCGCCGACGAAACACAATTGGGAACCACTCCACAATGATCACCAACCAACTCAAGAACGACATCGACCGTCTGTGGACGGAATTCTGGACTGGCGGTATCACCAACCCGCTCACAGTTATCGAGCAGATTTCCTTCCTGATGTTCGCACGCCTGCTGGACATCGATGAGACTCGCTTCGAGAAGCTTGCAGGCCGCACTGGCAAATCGCCCCACAAAAATTTCGCTCCGGACCAGCAAAGCCTGCGCTGGAAGAACTGGAGCGAGTACGGCGGCGAGGAAATGCTGCGTCATGTGCGCGACCAAGTGTTTCCGCACCTGCGCGACCTGGGGGGCAAGAACACTACCTTCGGCGAATACATGAAGGACGCCACCTGCCTGATTCCCAAGGCCAGCTTACTCAGTTCGGCAGTAATACAAATCGGCCTGTTACCTCTCGGTAACAGCGACATCAAGGGCGACCTTTACGAATACATGCTGAGCAAGCTCAGCACCGCCGGCATCAACGGCCAGTTCCGCACCCCCCGACATATCATCAAGCTGATGGTGGAGCTGCTTGATCCGAAACCGACCGAAGTGGTCGGCGACCCAGCCTGCGGCACGGCGGGTTTTCTCGTCGGGACTATGGAGTACCTACGCAGGCAATACTCATCGCCGGAATTGGTGGAAACCTTCGAGGACGGCAGCAAGGGCTATCCCGGCGACCGTCTAGAGCCCTACCGGGAGCACATCCAAAACAGCCTGTTCCACGGCTTCGACTTCGACGTGACGATGCTGCGCATCGCGGCCATGAATTTGATGCTGCACGGCGTTGAGAACCCGGACATCCATTACCAGGACACCCTCTCCAAGCAGTTCCCCGAGAAGTTCAGCCACCAGGCTGAAGCCGGCTTCGACGTCATCCTCGCCAATCCCCCCTTCAAAGGCAGCCTGGATGAAGAAGACGTGCATCCATCGCTGCTGAAGAAGGTCAAGACCAAGAAGACCGAATTGCTGTTCGTCGCGCTTATCCTGCGGATGCTCAAGAACGGCGGCCGCTCGGCCACCATCGTCCCGGACGGCGTGCTGTTCGGTTCTAGCAAGGCGCACATGGCCCTGCGCCAGCACCTAGTCGACGAGAACCAACTGGAAGCCGTGATCTCGCTGCCCTCCGGCGTGTTCAAGCCCTACGCCAGCGTTTCCACCGCGATCCTGGTGTTCACCAAAGGTGGGCGCTCCGATGGCGTTCTATTCTACGACGTGCAGGCCGATGGTTTCTCGCTCGATGACAAACGGCAGGAGATTGCCGATAGTGATCTGCCCGATGTGCTTGCCAAGTTTCAACAGTGCCGTGCTGACGGCTCCGTATTTTCGGATCGTACCGCCAAGATGTTTGTGGTGCCGGTCGCAGACATCCGTACCAACAAATACGACTTATCGGTCAATCGGTACAAGGAGGCGGTGCATGAAGAAGCGAAGTTTGATTCGCCCGCTGAGATTCTTGGTCGGTTGAAGGCACTGGAGTCCGAGATTCAGGCGGATATGGCGGAGTTGGAGGCGTTGCTATGAATACGCCGCTTCGCGTGCCGCTCATGGAAGTGGCTCCTCCCACTCCTTCGTCGTGGTCCCCGTCGCCAACGGAAGACGTATGGTTACTCAACCTCGACCAAGTCGAGCCAATGTCCGGAGCAGTACTCTCTCGCCGGAAAATTAAAGCGGGGGACGTTCCCACCTCGACGGTGGCATTCGACGATACGCATGTGCTGTACTCCAAGCTGCGGCCGAATCTGAACAAGGTAGTTTTGCCTTCTGCCGCAGGGTATTGCACGAGTGAATTGCTGCCACTAAAGCCCGATCCACGTCGGTTGGATCGTGTATATCTTGCGCACTATTTGCGATCTACAGCGTTCGTAGCGTGGGCCGTTTCGCGAACGGACGGCGCAAAGATGCCGCGAGTCAAAATGGATGCTCTTCGCGAGCATTGCATTCCTGTATTGGAACTCACTACGCAACGCCGCATTGCCGCTATCCTCGACAATGCCGATGCCATCCGAAGGAATCGCATCAGAGTGGTTTCGACAGTGGACGAATACTTGCACTCGGCTTTCTTTGAGCTTTTCGGTGATCCGGTTGGCAACTCGAAAGGGTTGCCAGAAAAACCCATCGCGGACATTGCAACGGTGACGACTGGCAATACCCCCTCGCGTGAAATCGTGGCCTACTACGGCGACCACATCGAGTGGATCAAATCAGACAATATCAATACACCATCTCATTTCCTTACCAAGGCCACCGAGGGTCTATCGGAAGCGGGTCTGCGTGTTGCGCGGACAGCTCCTGCCGGATCGACTCTGATTACCTGTATTGCGGGCAGCCCCTCTTGTATTGGTAACGCTGCGCTTGCGGATCGTGCAATTTCCTTCAACCAGCAGATCAATGCGCTCACTCCCAAGCCAGGCATCGAGCCAGAATTTATCTATGCCGTAACGCTGTTTTCAAAAGCACGCATTCGGGCCGCATCCACTAACGGAATGAAGGGAATGGTAAGCAAGGGAGCGCTGGAGCGGGTCCGCTTTATCCTTCCACCAAAAGATCAGCGTGAGAAATTCGTTGGCATTTTTCGGAAGGCCATGGCATTGACGAAAAGGCTTGAATACGCATCACGCCAAGCGGAAGAGCTCTACGGTTCCCTTTCACAAAGGGCCTTTCAAGGGCAGCTATAAGGATAAGAACCATGGCGATTGACATCGATTCAATCAGGGAAGCTTTCACCGCGCAGCGCTATGCCCGTACCCGCAACACGGCCAAGCTTGAAGAGTACCAAGCGCCGACCACTGGCCAATTCCTTTACTTCTACAAGGAGCGAGACCTTTCGTCCTCGATACAGGTCGTCGTGCATCCCGACCTGAAGTTCGAGTCATTTGTGGGATTGCCCGGAGTCACCTGCCAGAAACCAGATCAATTCCGCCATGGCAGCAACATGCGCCAGTTCCCTAAGCGAAGACATCGCGGTGAAGGCGAAACGCCCTATGGCCGGACGCTGGAAATTGAATCGCTGGAGGCGCTGGCACGTTTCCTCCAGTTCTTCGACACGCCGGCCGGCAGCGAGCGCGAAGGTACCGATCAACCACCGCGCCTGACGGCAATCGAACTGGAGAATTTCAAGGGCGTGGGCGAGCGCGCACGTATCGAGTTGGCACCTATCACGCTGCTGTTCGGTGCCAACAGCGCGGGGAAGAGTACCATCCTGCAAGCTCTTCAATATGTGCGTGAGATCCTTGAACGCCGCAACGCCAACCCGGATCGCACACTCTATGGTGGAGAGTTTGTTGACCTCGGTGGTTTCCGTAATCTCGTCTATCAACGCGACCTCTCGCGCCCTATTCGCATCAAGCTCGAAATGGCGCTAAACCGTTCTGCCCTGCCGGATCTTGTGCCGGAACCCTGGGAGGATTGGCAAGCGTGGCAGACCGATGACGAGGAAGGCCTTTGGGAATTCCACAAGCTGGTGCAGGAAACCCGCGACAGGGTCGAAGCCGTAAGCGTGCAATTGGAAATAGGTTGGAGCGCAGTGCGGCAGACAGCGGTTGTGCTGGGCTATGAGGCAGGAATCAACGGTGAATGGCTGGCGCGCATTACGGCAACTGAGGACGGGCGCGACGTTTCTATCCGCTTGAACAAGGACAACCCCATCTTCCTGCGCCATCATACTCAGGACGAACTCGATATCTTCGATGCGCTGGATGACTGGGTCGACCTGCGCGACTTTGGCGATGAGTCAGTCGATACGGCGGTGCTGGTCCCAGAAGAGGTGGAAGGCAACTACGCCTATTCGGTGCTCGGCTCCATCCTCACTGCAGTACGCAACGCGGGCATGGAACGCCCAGGGCAAGGCTTGCGCCAGTGGCTGACGGGCTTCGATAGTGCCCTGCCGCATCTCGGCGAATTGCTCTCCATTTCAGCCGCCGCAAGCGGCGGTTCGGCGAACATCTACATAAGCCGAGAATTCACAGCCTTCGTGTCGTCTCTGGTCGTTGGGCCAGGGGTGCTAATCCGCGAGCAGCTGAGAAAGTTGCGCTATCTTGGACCGATTCGTAACGTACCCGAACGCGATTTTGAAGCATCTCTTACGCCTGATGAAGCGCGCTGGGCAGACGGCACCGCGGCGTGGGAAACCCTACTGACGGGCAATGCCTCCCTGGTAGAGGACGTAAGCGCATGGATGGCCGGCGAGGACCGGCTTGCTACTGGCTATGAAGTGGAGCGACGCGGCGTTAAGGAAGTCGATGTCGGAACGCTTAACTGGCTGATCCGTGCAGCCGACCCGGATGCCGGAGTACGCAGCGATCCCGAGCTGTTGCGCGGACTGGAATTGATTCCGGAGAGGCAACGCCTCGATCTGGTGGACGCCAAGACTGGCATACGCGTTCAGCCTAGGGATATCGGCATCGGCATTTCTCAGGTGCTGCCAGTTGTTGTGGCTGCGCTTGAGCCCTCCGCCACATTGGTGGCAATCGAGCAGCCGGAATTGCATATCCATCCCGCTGTGCAGGTCGGCCTCGGTGATCTCCTGATCAGGGGTGCTAAGGAACATGGCATCAACTTCCTGATCGAGACCCACAGCGAGCACCTGATCCTGCGCTTGTTGCGGCGAATTCGCGAGACCACAGAGGGGAAGTTGCCGCCGGGACATCCACCTACGTCGCCAGATACGCTGGCCGTGTACTACGTAGAGAGCGCTTCGGGTGGGGTCAAGCTCACCGAGCTGCCGACGGACGAAACAGGCGAGTTCACCAAGCGCTGGCCGAAAGGATTTTTCGACGAGCGAGAGCGAGAGTTCTTCGACGCACCTCCGGAAGACATTGACGATCAACTGCAGAGGTTCTTCCCGCAATGATTTTCGAATACGCCATCTCACCAAGCCTGTTCAACACCGATGACCGTATCGCCCTGCTGGCGACATCCCTGGGCATGGATCATGGAAGGCTGGTTTCCGACTTTCCGAAGGATAAGTGGGAGCAGTTCGCTCTTGCGTTTATCAAGAGGGACGCGCAGGGCGAAGTCCAGCTCAAGGCGTGGAAAGAGTGCCTGTTCTCCTTGAAGAAGCGAGCTGCCATCGTGCGTCGGCAAGCTGCGGGCTGGGATCAATCGCGAAGCTGGTCGGAGAATGCAGTTGAGGAACATCAGCGCCACGGGTTTCAGGCCATCGTCGATGAAAAGCCGAATCCGGACTGCGCAGAGGTTGTACAACTTGGTGTGCCCTTGGCCATGTCTGCCTTGTGGGCAGCGAGGGGTGATCGCCACATAGACCGCCAGGCAGCTGCCATGGTTGATCAGATTCGGCCGCTGCTTGACATCTCAGGCACGATCGTCCTGATTGACCGCAATTTCTCTATCGACGGGCGCTTCACGAATGTGCTCGCCAAATTGGCCAACTATGTGGCTAACGCGAAAAAGGGGCCCAAGGTCGCCCAAATCAAGTATGTGATTTCCGACGCAGTCTATTTACCACCCGAGATGCAGCAGCGATGTGTCGCAATCTTGTCTGGCCTCCTGCCGGCCGGCGTTTCGGTGAAATTTCTGGTCAAGCAAAAATCCAAGCTTCACGATCGCTTTGTTCTGACAGAGCGTGGTGGGCTCGATTTCGGTACCGGTCTCGACGAGGGGGCAGGCCAAGTGCTCGTCAAGCGTCTCGGGTATGAAGCTTGGATGAAGGAGTGGAATGAATGGGATAAGGACTATTACAACGCATTCGAGATCAAGGCGTGAGCAACACTGCGACGGCCCTGTCCTCCGGTCTTTGATGCCGTATGTCAAAGGTGGTGCGTCCTTGGTCGAAACAATTGTTGCTTTGTCTGCATTGGGCTGCGACCCGGGTATAGCGGGGCCTTCAGGCATAAGGTTGGGCGAACGGCACTATTAGGACGCGCTGCCGCCGGCCCACCTGCTTGTGCCGACCATCCATTCCGGCCGACAATTTGCCGGTGATCTCCCCGCACGGGCGCCAGAGGTACGTAACCAGCGGTTCATTTGGGATCTGTGTAAGAGTCTATTTTGGGTTGCAGACTTTGGCCATCGAGCGTTCCAGGTCGGGATGACACTTCCTCGGCACGGAAAGCCGGCAATCCGCATGACCACATGGAAGGAGGTGCCGTTAGATGACCTCTGCAAATTTCAGTCTCTGCGAACTCGTCAGTCCGAAACATCTCGACGAGGGTCAACCATTCTGGCGTTACAGTTGGCTGGCGCCCCGTTGTGCTGCATACAACCGCTTGGGCCAGCCCTGCGGCAACTTGGCGCGTAAGAACACCGGCTACTGCTACCTCCACAGCGGCGACAAGCGGCCGCGCTGGATGCGCAAGCCACGCGGCCCCGACAATCCTCAGCGGGCGCACCGGCGCGCGCTGGAGCACCTCTGGCGCCAGGATCCGTGGGTGCCGGGATTTACCTGCGTCCTCGACAACGAAGCGCGCGAAGTGTTCCTTCGCTGGCTGGAAGGGCATCGCGTCCGTCTGGACTGGCTGGCACCGGCGCTGGCGAACTGGCTGATGTGGCAATTTGTCGGGCTGGTGCGACGCCGGCAACTGGATGCGGGAGAGGCCGATGACGTTATTGCAAAACTGCGCGAGCGCGATGCTGCGATAGCGGATCCACCGGCAGGCGGCAGTGGCATTGATATGACGGCGGAAAGCGATGCATTCGCGTGGCACCCCCGTTTGTCTCTGAATGGGACCTGGAGCCGACCGCGCGCTGGTGCACGCAGCCACCCGGCTACGTTGAAGAATGAGCTGGCAGTCGAGCCGGAGAGGCAGGGTGGCCGGCTTGCGCCACCGTGGATGCCGGGGGTTGGCCCGGCTCGCCTGACATCAGCCGAACTGATGGAGCTGGCCCACGCGGCGGAGCGTGATCGTCTGTTGGGCGGCGATCGGGAAATGCTCAAGGCACGCAGGGGAATCGAACGGGCCCGGCGGCTACGCTTGGCTGTGTGATTGAGCTGGTATGGCCATGGCCACCTTTCGTCCGTCCGCGGACTCGTCTGCTGAATAAGGCTGATGGGTCAGTTCAGCGAATCGCAAGGAAACGCAGAGAATCGCGCCGGAATCGCAGGGGTTTGCGACTCGCCAAACCCAAGCTGGGTAAGGGATAGCGGGAAAATAACTACATAAATCACACACATACACACTCAATACTCCTTCAGTTCTCTAGGCGTGTATAGATGCCTGGCTGCGACTTACCGGCAAAAAATGCCGGAAAGCCACGCCCGGCTCGGCTTGGGCGAGTCGCAGCGGCTGCGATCCGTTGCGATTCACTCGCGCGCGCGATGCGTCACGTGTCCACCACCACCAGCACGGTAGTCGGCTTACCACCACCCGGCGGCTCGACCGCTCCAACTGACACGGCGTCGACGGATTCCAAATAGGCAAGCGCGGCGATGAACTGGTTCAGGCCAAGGTGGCTGTAGTTCAAGGCAAGACGACGCGGCACCAATCCTTGCTTGAGCAAAGCGGCTTCGTTTGGCTTCGCGTCTCCGTGATTGCCGTCCCGGAGCCGTTTGCAGATCATCAGTACCTTGCGAGCGTCGGCCAGCACGGCCGAGTCGCTAAGGCGGTGCGCCGCGAACGCCAGTAATTCCGAGTTCGACGCCTCTACCAGCGCCTTCGCCCAGGCCACATGATCGGCGCGGAGTACCGGATGGGTGGGTGCGTCCCAGAAAGCGAGGACGGCGGCGATGCGTTGGATCTTCTCGAAGCTTCGGGCCAGCAGCATCCCCTCCAGCGCGTCCGCGGCACCTTGGCGGCTGTCACGGTTGATCTCTTCCAGGCATGCCATCAGGGCTTGCGTAGCTTCTGGACTCTCCGCAAGCACGATGTCCCGGGCGACCGGCGCCGCATTTTCGCCGGCGGTGCCCGCGGAGCCGCCGACGTCAGTCGGGGGGGATACGGTTGCGGTCTGCACGGTCGGCAGCATTGCCCGGACGTCGGCCGGCAAGGCAAATGCCTTGGCTCGCCGTTGATCGATGGCCTGTTCGTCAATATGGAACAAGGCTCGACCGATCAGTCCTTCCTCGATGTTGATGAGTCGTACGCTGGAGGAAAATCGTTCCGGCGTGGTGAAAAGCAGCGCGTTCAGGCAAGGGTGGAGCACTGACATCCGAGCATCCTTCGGCCTTGGCTTGCCTCCGTTGCCGAGGCGACGAAGGTGATACACGCCCGCGCTGTTGGAGTACAGCTTGAGCAAGACAGCCAAGGCACCAACGAGCCAAGGGGCGGCATGTGAGCCGTTGGCGGCCGCCAGGAGATGCCCGGCTTCATCGACCAACATGAGATACGCCCGGTAGTCCTCCAGATCGTCCTCGATTCCGGCATTGGATGCGGGCGGTCCCGTCACCGCGCTGCCGGCGGCGTGGGCCAGCTCGCCCGCAGCACAGGCCAACACATCCTTGCCCGCGCCGGTCGGCATCAGGATGATGGTGTAGAGGTTCAGTCGCCCGCCGCTCTCCAACCGTACATGTCCGTTACACGCGCTGGCCATGCTGGACAGGGTCGCCAGCATCGCTCCCACTGGGCGAGGCTTGGGAGAAGCCTCCAGGACAGCGTTGACTGTGCACGCCATCGGCCCGGGGAAGGGCTCGGGCCATTTCGCGATAGGCGTCGCAGGAAGGGGGCTCGCTGAAATGGCATCCGGCTGGTTGATGGCATGGAACACGTCAGCCGGAGCGGGAGGGCCGAGATAATAGGACGTGTCGGTGCCTGAGTCGAACACGAACGGCCGTCCGTTGCTGTCGAGGTCAATGAAGGCAGCCTGCGTATGAGAGCCGCGGAAGGGTGACTGGATGCGCGTATGCTTTGGGTCTGCGGCGAGCCACTCGCTCACGGTGCCCGTCTTGCCATTGCAGAAGTCCAGTACGGTATCGAGCGTCAGCGTGTCGAAATCGCGCGTTACCAAGCCACCGCTGTGATCGCGGATAAGCTTCGCCGCAGACTTGGCATTGTGTTTGGCGATCTGCGCGTCAGTCAGGTCGGCGATGGCGTCGAGATCGAACGGCGATCCATCGTGCACTTGCACGTCAGGCGGCGCAATGGCAAGGCCCGCGCCGACGCTCGGCTGACCATCGAACACCAGTCGCCCCACCGTCAGTACGCTCGGATCGATGATCGTCGAGTTGTCATCACGAGGTGACTCACCGTTCTTGTTCGGCTTCTTCCACGACATGCCAGCAAGGCGAGCCCTTGCCAAGATTTGCTGTCGAATCGAATCGATCCTATTCAGATCGCCGGTCGCCCGCAGGAAAGTATGACCATTCCCGGCCCCGACCGGCGTGCCGTCGGGCCGGGTCACACGTGCAGAGGACGACGGGGTCCACACCCGCTCACAAGAGTCTGCTCCAGGCAGCAGTCGATTCACTTGGGACAGCCATGCGGCGTATGGAAGGACCTTGACGCCAAAGGCCTCTGGCGTGTGAGCATCCACGTCCCGGTCGAGCAGAATCCACTGCGTGGGCTCGAAGTTTTCCTTCAGCCGGGCAATGTACTTGTTGCCCTTGATGATGTGGACGCCAACGAGACGGGCCCGGTCGCCCGGGGCAACGCCGAGCATGCTAGCGAGATTGTCTTTCGGAACGATGTAGAACTCATCGCCAATTCCAATGCCTTTCACGGCATTCAGAATCAGGCCTGCATTGGGCGTTGCCATGATGGACAACAGAACATCAGCCATGGCTGATGCGTCGGAGACCCTCATCACTCGGGCGCGAGCGATGCTGAAGTTGGCGTGGGATTGCTTGTTGATGCTGTCATCATTGTTGAGCGTGAAGGCCTTCCCGCACAGAGTGGAGCTTTCAAAGACCGTAATGCAGTCGCTGATCAGCGAAGGCGGCGCCGAATGCGTTTGTGCTTGCTTTACCGGCTGCCCGCCCGCGCGTGCCTGCATGTTCAGCCAGGCACTTTCGAGGCTGCGGATCTTACGGCCAAGTTCGGGCGACGCTGGCAAAGGGCTGCAGACCAGTTCGTTCAACTGCGCCATCGTCCGGCAGAAGTGGGCGGTAAGGAACGCAGGGGGAATTTGCAATTTAGCCGCAAGCGCGAAGGCTGAGGCCATGTCTTCGGCGGCAGTCAGTGGTGCATGTGACGACATGAGGTCTCCTACGCGGGCTTGCCAGTGCGGCGCAGAAGTTCCTTGGTGATGCTCTCCTGGATGGCTCGCATTAAGCCAGCAGCCCAGACATCCGCGTGGCCAGCGTCGGGGTGCTCACGGAGATGGTCGTACAAGCCTTCAAGCAGATCATCTACGGCTGCTTGCCGCAGCTCCCCGGGCCAGCCGGACATAGCGTGAGAGAATTTCTGCAACTCCGGCTTTGCAAGCACCACGGCGGCAGGCAATACGTGCACAGCTGCATTGCGCTGGCGGACGATCCACCTAGACCTCGCGTCTTCAATGCGCCGGAGATCGTAGTATCCGACGCGATCACAGACCCGGGAATCCTCTTCATCCGTCCTCGGCTCGCGAGCACGAAACCGCCGATGCGGATTCGCGTCGAACCAATCGTTGTCGTCTTGCAGGACCTCCATTTCGTCCTCCACGAGGAAAGACAGTTGGTAATACATGTCCTCCTTCAGGAAGTCCATCTTCGAGGTCGGAGCCAAGTAGGCGAATGGGCGGCCGCGCGTTTTCGTGCGTTCGTAACAGGTCGCGCAAAGCGTCGTCAAAGAATGGCCGACGAACCCGATGCACGGGACCGTCCAATCCCTTCCGCTTACTCCGGCGCCGCACTGCTGGCACCGGTGACGACGCCAGTCCAAGAGATACGGCAGCACATCGGCAGTGCTCTTGGACCGATCGATCGGCGCGAGGAGCGGATGATCGACAAGGAAAAGCGTCGCGTTGTAACCGATGTCGTGATATTGGGTATTCAGATCCTGCGCAGGATCAGCGGTAGAATTTGACATGAGACCTCCTGTCGGCTGACGAGCTGACACCACGCCCGCGCGCGAACGCGGGCGTTTTTTTGTTTGCATTGGCTATACGATCTCGCGCTAGGCGGAGCGCAAACGTATGGTCATGAGATGCGCTTCTGCAGCGGAATTACCGTGTTGGCATCGGCCCAGGCAGACAAGTCGTTTGGGCGATAACGGACACCGCCCCCGATCTTGACGTAGGACGGCCCCTTGCTCGCATATCGCCACCTCTCCAGCGTGCTGGGCTTTACGCCGAGCACGACAGCTGCCTGAGGTTCTGTAAGGAAGATAAGCGGGAAGTCGGCAAGGAGTTGATTGTGCCAAACGGGCTTGAAACCGCCGGCAAAGCGCTTAGCGTTCGCGGTCATAGCAGCAACTCGCAGATCGGTGAAGATGCCGGCGAGCATTTTGTCGCCGGTGCGATGCCGCTCTTCAGGAGGTTGCAGTACGACTACCGGATCAGCCGGCTGGCAGTTGAGACTGCCAGCTACCGAGCGGGCGATGCCCGCAACGGCACGCTAGGGGATCTAACGAGGGGCCAGTATCCGGTTGCCACATCCCCTCGCGAGCGTATAGGAAAATTAGTTGAGTTTTTCGGGCAAATCAACCTTCTTTTCGGGGCGCATCATGGTGGCGCCACCACCCGTAGATGCGCACTGCCGCCGCGTTGCACGTTGGCTGCTTCGAGGATGGCGGCACTAATTTGCTCTAGCGCATTGAGTTTTACGTCCAAGGGGACTTGGGTGTAGTGCTTACTCAAAACGTCCGTTGCCGGTGGTGCGTGATTCACCAGCGTGCGGGTCACGCCGGATGGGATGCCGACGCGCGTAGCCATGCTGGCGAAGGTGCGGCGCAGGTCGTGACTAGTCCAGTCAAAGCCGCAAGCCTTGCTCAGGTTTTTATATGAGTCTGCCGCGTTCGTCACGTACCCCTTGGTGGCACGACCACGCCAGGTCGTCACCTGACTCGGGAACACGTAGCAGGAACTTCCGCGCGCGGTGTATCGCTGGCGCAAGCGCGCCAGCAGCCAGGACGGAATGGGTTGCTCCAGTGGACGTTTTCCCTTGGTATCCTTGATGGTCAACACGCCTGCTTGCACGTCGAGTTGCTTCCAAGTCATCGGCAAGATTTCGTTCAGGCGGGCACCGAGCAGCAGGCAACACCACCAGACGTCGTTCCATGGGTCCGGTGCGTTCTTCACTGCCGCAGCCCACGCGCGTAGCCGATCCGGTGTGACATAGCGGGTCTTAGCCGTGCTTTGCCCCCAGCCCTTCGGCAGGGAGGTCAGTGGGTTTGCCGTCAGAATCGGCAAGTCGCTTTCGTCACGGTGGACATCCATGTGGTGTCGCACGGCTGCCCGCAGTGCCTTGAATACGCTGTCGGCTTTCGCCTTCGATTCGACGGCCAATTCGTTGTATCGCTGCTTTACGGCTTTGCGCGTGAGCGCCTGCACTGGAGTGTCCAGCCAGTCCTTCAGGTGGCGCTCCACGTCGGCTCGGTATTTGGCGGACGTCTTAGGTTTGAGCTTCGGGCTGGCCTGAATGTACTCGTCTAGGACGTTCTGCACCGTCATGCCCTTGACCCTGGCCTTTTCCGCCGCTGCTCGTCGTTCGCGCTTCTTCTGGTTCGGGTTCTCGCCTCGGGCGACCTCTCCGCCGGCTTCCGCGGCCAACTTGCGAGCTTCTTCGACGGCAATCCCGCTGCCCAGAGTGACGCGGGTTGGCACGCCGTTGATCCGCCGGAACAGCGACCACGAAGCCACGCCGTTGCCAGTAATCCTGAGCTTCAGCCCCTTTACTTGGCTGTCCGAGAATTCCTCACGGTAGGCCGCTGTTGGCTTGCCCGCTCGCGCGGCTGCAGCACGAGTTTCCTCGATGGCAGTGCGCACGGATGCCTCAGTCCAGCGGTGCGTGCTGCGCGGCGGGATAGTCCAGTTCGCATCGCTCGACCCCGTGCCGGCGTTGGGCGGCAGAGTTGCCTCTGGGGTTACGCTGGGGTTACGGGGTGCACTGGTACTTTGCATGACTATCTTCGGGTTACATCAGGTTTCACTACGCGACGTTATAGCCAGCAAACCATTGCCAGTCAAGGTAATACAGGAAATGATAGTGGTCCGCTACGCCTCCGTCAGGATTCGCTCGGAAACCACAGCAAATAACTTTTAATCCGTTGGTCGCGTGTTCGAGTCACGCACGACCCACCAGCATTACGAAGGGCCTGTGGCGCAAGTCACAGGCCCTTTTTGCGTTTGGGTGTTTGGATGAATCAGACTGGCGGCGTTCGCACGAGCGGATCACGGAAGCCCGTGTCCAGCGGCACCGATACTTCGGGCGTTACGTCAGCGGGCCGCGCCGGTCGCCGCGTTGCCGGGCGTTTCGACTCGTTCCACGTCTTGTAGGCAAAGTATCCCGCGCCGGCGAGCGCGCCGATTTTCGACAGTTTCCAGGTCACGCGACCTACCGGCGTCCGGCGCAGCAGCGGAAGGGCCAGGGTGATGGCCGTGCTGAGCATCGGATAGTTGCGCGTGATGCCGAGCATCCTGAGCCAGCCCGACGAGCGCGTCAGGCTGGTCACACGGGGCAGCCACGCGCTGAAATTCGTCATGCGGCGCGCGCCGCCTTTGACTTGCTGCAGAGCCTGGTGGGCGTCATAGCGCTCGAGCGCGGCACGTGTGATCAGCAATTCCTTGCGTACAGCCAGCGGCAGCCTGACTTCCCGCGTGAAGCGGACGGGGCGGGGATGGTCGCGGCGCGGGTGGCTATCGAGGGATTCGTCTTCGGGCGTGGTCATTGGCGCAGCATCTCCCGGTCTTTATCGAGTTCAGCCAGTGTGGATTCGAACAGCGGAGGCGCGTTGCGAACCTTGTGGCGGGCGATCAAAAGGCAGGCGGCCGTGCAGATCAGGTAGAACACCACGATGGCGCCAATGGCCTGCCAGCGGTAGGTTTCCCAGAACAGGATGGCGATCAGCAGCGTGAAGGTCATCAGCGCCATGCCGAAGAAGACCAGGCCAAAACAGGCCAGCAACGCCACCTTCATCAGCCGGGTGCGCTCTTCGGCCAGTTCGACGCTGGCGAGTTCGAGGCGCGTCTGCAGCATCGACACGACCGAACCGGTCAGGTTGCGCAGGGAGTCCAGGAACTTGGGGGAAGGGGATTCGCTCATGCGGCTCCGGCGGAAAAGCGATGCGCCGGCAGGGCGGCATCTGCGTGGAAGAACCAGCGGCGGCCGATGGGGCCGCTCATCCAGTCCATATACAAATTGCATGCCACCGGCACAGATGCGCAGCCGGTGGCCGGTACGACAGTACGGGGCGTACTGCGGACGATGCTTACTTGCGGTTCAGCAGCAGGCCGATCAGCAGGCCCACGCCCGCTGCCACGCCCACGGCGCGCCACGGGTGGTCATGCACATAGTCATCGGTGGCACGGGCGGCTGCCTTGCTCTTGGTCACGACTGCGTCTTGCAGGTCCTGGGCCTTTTCCTTGGCTTGCTTCAGCAGGCCCATGCCACGCTCGCGCAGTTCGGCAGCTTTCTCGCCGGTGGTCGAGGCCGCTTGCTTAAGCAGTTCTTCGGCGTCGGACAGAACGGTCTTGACATCGCTCATCAGTTTCTCCTGTTTGCGGGCGGTTGGTTCAAGTGGTGACATTTTGCCTTGCTCGCACTGGCTTGTGGCGTTTCTTGTCGTCCAAGTAGCATATGTGGCGGTCGGCCACGGTTTCAAGCTCGTCAGTACAAGGCACCCTCGGGGATGTCACGCAACGTGTCATCGGCCGGCGGAGCAGGAAACTTAGCCCCGCTCCCAAAGTCTTTATGACTTCGAGTGATTTTGTAGTGACTTTATATTCGTTTGGGTTGGATGGCAATCTGGCTAAGCTGGTTCACCTGACCCTACATTTATTTACTTTTCTGTTTTCGGAGACTTTCATTCATGGCCCTGCGTCTTGGCGATATTGCACCGGACTTCGAGCAAGAATCGAGCGAGGGCACCATTCGCTTCCATGACTGGCTTGGCAATGACTGGGGTGTCCTGTTCTCGCACCCGGCCGACTACACCCCGGTTTGCACCACCGAACTGGGCCTGACCGCCAAGCTGAAGGGCGAATTCGAGAAGCGCGGTGTCAAGGCGATTGCCCTGTCCGTGGATAGCGTCGCGTCGCACAAGGGCTGGATCGGTGACATCAACGAGACCCAGTCGACCTCGGTCAATTTCCCGATCCTGGCCGACAGCGACCGCAAGGTCTCCGAGCTGTACGACATGATTCATCCGAACGCGAATGAGACGCTGACCGTGCGCTCGCTGTTCGTGATCGATCCCAAGAAGAAGGTCCGGCTGATCATTACCTATCCTGCAAGCACCGGTAGAAATTTCAACGAAATCTTGCGCGTCATCGATTCGCTGCAACTGACCGACAACCACAGCGTGGCCACGCCGGGCAACTGGCAGGACGGCGACGATGTGGTAATCGTGCCGTCGCTGAAGGACGAAGAGGTGATCCGCCAGAAATTTCCGAAGGGCTACAAGGCGGTGCGTCCGTATCTGCGCCTGACGCCCCAGCCGAACAAGTAAAGAAAAACCGGGTCCTAGGTATTCACCCGGCCCGGTCCAGTACTGCATGACTTTGTTGTAGAAGCTTTGTCGTAAAACGATGGGCGTGCCCGTCGTCTCCTTGGTAGTGTTGCTTCCGCCCGGCCACGTGCCGGGCTTTTTCTTTTTGCTGTGGCGTATCAGAAGAACGCTTGCAGACCGGTTTGGGCGCGGCCCAGGATCAGCGCGTGGATATCGTGCGTGCCTTCGTAGGTGTTGACCACTTCCAGGTTCACCACGTGGCGGATTACGCCGAACTCGTCCGAGATGCCATTGCCGCCAAGCATGTCGCGGGCTACGCGAGCAATGTCGAGCGACTTGCCGCACGAGTTGCGCTTCATGATCGAAGTAATTTCCACGGCGGCCGTGCCTTCGTCCTTCATGCGGCCCAGTCGCAGGCAGCCTTGCAGGCCCAGCGTGATCTCGGTCTGCATATCGGCCAGCTTCTTCTGCACCAGCTGCGTGGCGGCCAGCGGGCGGCCGAACTGCTTGCGGTCCAGCGTGTACTGGCGGGCGGTGTGCCAGCAGAATTCAGCGGCGCCCAGCGCCCCCCAGGCGATGCCGTAGCGGGCCGAGTTCAGGCAGGTGAACGGACCCTTCAGGCCGCTCACGTTGGGCATGATGTTCTCTTCGGGCACGAAGACCTGATCCATCACGATTTCGCCGGTGATGGACGTGCGCAGACCCACCTTGCCGTGGATGGCCGGAGCGGTCAGGCCCTTCCAGCCCTTTTCCAGGATGAAGCCGCGGATAGCTTCCTTGCCGTCATCGCCCATGAGCTTGGCCCAGACGACAAAGACATCGGCGATCGGCGAGTTCGTGATCCACATCTTGGCGCCGGACAGCTCGTAGCCGCCTGCTACCTTCTTGGCGCGCGTGACCATCGAGCCCGGATCGGAGCCATGGTTCGGCTCAGTCAGGCCGAAGCAGCCGATCCATTCGCCGGTGGCCAGCTTGGGCAGGTACTTCTGCTTCTGTGCTTCCGTGCCGAATTCATAGATCGGCACCATCACCAGCGACGATTGCACGCTCATCATCGAGCGGTAGCCCGAATCCACGCGCTCCACTTCACGTGCGATCAGGCCGTAGCTGACGTAGTTCAGGCCAGGGCCGCCGTACTGCTCGGGGATGGTCGGGCCGAGCAGGCCCAATTCGCCCATCTCGCGGAAGATCTCCACATCGGTCTTCTCATTGCGGAACGACTGCAGCACGCGCGGCATCAGCTTGTCCTGGCAATAGGCCGCGGCGGCGTCACGGATCATGCGCTCGTCATCGGTCAATTGCTGATCCAGCAGCAGCGGGTCGGTCCAGTTGAATTCGGCGTGTGCAGCCATGGAGGTCTCCTTCGTAGTTCGGCGAGTAAGGGTGGAATCCGGTTCAGCCAGATATTTTCTGGTTCCGCATTGCGGAACCTTGTTCCGATGAGCTAGTATAGCTGAACCCGTTTTCGCTGCAACAGGCGTTTTTGCGGCCCCGGCGAATTGCGTTCGACAATCGACCACACCCTTCTTTGACTGGAGTGCCGTCTTGGCTACCACCACCGCTTCCGCCGCCACCGATGCCGTCCGCGACGCCGCTGCACCCCGCGAACGCGAGAGTGATCCCAACTTCGTCACCGCGCTGGCGCGGGGTCTGGAACTGCTGCGCTGCTTCCGCACGGGCGAGGCGATGCTCGGCAATCAGGATTTCGTGCGCCGCACGGGGTTCCCCAAGGCTACGGTCAGCCGGCTGGCTGGCACGCTGGTGCAGTTGGGATACCTGCGCTACGACGACAGCCTGGGCAAGTATGCGCTCGATGCTGGCGTGCTGGCCCTAGGGTTCTCATACTTGGCCGCGTCCGATGTGGTGGCGCTGGCGCGCCCGCACATGCTGGCCTTTGCGCAGACGCATGGGGTGTCGGTGTCGCTGGGCAAGCGCGAGCGGCTGGAGGTGATTTACCTCGACTCGATCCGTAACGATGCGGGCGCGATGCTCGGACTGGGCGTGGGTTCGCGGCTGTCCCTGATATCGAGTTCGATGGGGCGCGCCTATCTGGCGGCCTTGCCGGCAGCCAGGCGCGAGCGGGTGCTGGGGGAGTTCTCGCAGGCGTTCCCGGAGCAGTGGAGGCAGCAGGAGACCCCGATGCGCGCCGCACTGGCCCAGGCCGAGCGCGATGGCTACGCGGCGTCGTTCCGCGACTGGCATCCGGCCATTCACGCGTGCGCCGTGGCGTTTCGTCCGGTGGGAGAGAAGGATTTGCACATGCTGAGTTGCAGTGCTTCGTATGGCGCGGTCAGCGAGGAAACGTTTCGCGAGACGCTGGCGCCGGCGCTGCAGGCGCTGGGGATGAGGTTGTCGGAGGTGGGGCGGTAAGGTCCGGTCTTCCCATTGTTTTCTCCCCTCTCCCTCTGGGAGAGGGGCGGGGTGTAGTGGTCCAATAAACCTGGACACCTCAAAAGGTAGACTTCGAGTCAACTGGAGAGGTGAAAAAATGGCACGCAAGGGCTTTACGGAAGAGTTCAAGGCTGACGCCGTGAATCTGGTACTGGAGCAAGGCTATTCGGTTACGCAGGCGGCCAAGGCGCTCGGCGTGGGTGAGACGGCGCTGAGACGCTGGCTTGGCGACCGGCAGCCGAAGGCAGCGCCGGTGGTTGTTGGACCGACGAACATGTCGCCAGACCAAGCGCGTATCCGCGAGCTGGAGAAGCAAGTGGCACGACTCGAACGGGAGCGTGACATCCTAAAAAAGTCCACGACCTTCTTCGTCAAGGAACTCGATCGCAATACGAAGTGATCGAGCAGGCGGAGAAGGTCTGGCCGGTGGCGGTCGTGTGCAAGGCGCTTGGCGCGCCGCGCAGTAGCTACTATGCGTGGAAGGCTCGGCGAGCCAGGCCCGACATGCAGAGCGAGGCGCTCGTGGATAAAGTCAGGCAGATACACGAGGAATGCGGTCAAAGCTATGGGACGCGCCGCATGTCTAAAGAGCTTCGCCGCGCGGGGCACAAGGTGGGGCGGCATCGGACCAGGAGCCTGATGCAGCAAGCGCAGGTGACGGTGCAGCGCAAGCGGCACCACTACTACTCGAAAGGCGGCAAATCCTCGGCTATCGCACCGAATCGGCTGAACCGGCAGTTCACGGTGTCGCTACCCAATCGGGTGTGGGCGGGCGATATCACGTTCGTGTGGACGCAGCAGGGATGGATGTACTTCGCTGTGGTGATCGATCTGTTCTCGCGTCGAGTGGTCGGCTGGGCATTCTCGGCGTGCGCCGACACCAGCCTGGTCACACGAGCACTGAACGTAGCTCTCGGCAACCGAAGGCCAACGGATGGATTGCTGTTCCATTCGGATCAGGGCAGTCAGGGCGGATTCAACCGGTCGTCGCAACACCTTTCACCAAGGAGGTGTTTATGGGACGACCAGCGGGATGGATGCAGAAGCTGACAGGCCGAGGAGTGATGCGGTCGCCAGGTGCACCATCGCATCGGCGTGAGACCGAGCGGCGATTTTGGGAGCAAATCGCGACAGGGGTTACCAGTGAGAAGGCTGCAGAGGCGGTTGGCGTGTCGCAGGCAGTAGGCACGCGATGGTTCCGGCATAGTGGCGGCATGCCACTATTTATGTCGATCCCCATATCCGGTAGGTACTTGTCGTTCCAGGAGCGAGAAGAGATTGGGTTACTTTCGCTGCAAGGCATTGGAATACGCGAGATCGCGCGCCGGATCGGACGTAGCCCGTCAACGGTCTCGCGGGAACTGAAGCGTAACGCCGCGACTCGTGGCGGCAAGCTCGAGTATCGGGCGTCGGTTGCACAGTGGAAGGCGGAACTGGTTGCCAAAAGACCCAAGCCGTCGAAACTGGTAGCCAACCCGCAGCTGCGCCGCTATGTGCAAGAGCGTTTGGAGGGCAAGGTACGTGCTTCGGATGGGGGCGAGATCTCTGGGCCTCGGCCATCGCAGTTCAAAGGGAGAAACAAACCGCATCGAGGTGACCGTAAATGGGTCCATGGCTGGTCGCCCGAACAGATTTCCAACCGGCTGCAGATTGACTTCCCGGATGAGGAATCCATGCGCATCTCTCACGAAGCCATTTACCAAGCTCTCTATATCCAAGGCCGAGGCGCTCTCAAGCGCGAACTGGTCAGTTGCCTGCGCACCGGGCGGGCATTGCGCGTACCGAGAGGCCGGGCACAAGCCAAGACCTGGGCGCACGTTAGCGAGGATGTGATGATCTCCAGCCGTCCTGCAGAAGCGGAGGATCGTGCTGTGCCGGGGCATTGGGAAGGTGACCTGATCATCGGCCTGAACCGCTCCGCAATCGGGACGCTGGTCGAACGATCAAGCCGATTCACTATGCTTGTTCACCTGCCTCGAGAGGAGGGTTACGGACTAATCCCCAGGACGAAGAATGGCCCTGCGCTGGCCGGCTACGGAGCTGTCACGATGGCAAATGCACTGAAGAGGACTGTAGTGGACTTGCCTCGCCAGTTGTGGCGATCATTGACTTGGGATCGTGGCAAGGAACTCTCCGATCATGCTCGCTTTACCGTTGAATCCGGAGTGCAGGTATTCTTCGCCGACCCGCACAGTCCATGGCAGCGTGGCACGAACGAGAACACGAACGGGCTCCTGCGACAGTACTTCCCGAAAGGCACCGACCTATCACGGTGGAGCGCTCGAGATATCCAAGCCGTTGCCAATGCACTGAATACTAGGCCGCGCAAGACGCTTGGTTGGAAGACACCCGCAGAAGCCCTGGAAGAGTATCTAAAATCTGCTCAACAATCTGGTGTTGCGACGACCGGTTGAATCCGCCCAGTACTCAAGCCTGTCGTTCCAGGCCAAACTGCAGAAAGAAGGCATTACGCCAAGCATGAGCCGGGCGGGGAATTGCTGGGATAACGCGGTGGTGGAGCGATTCTTCTGTGCACTCAAGGGCGAGCGCATCAGGGACCGTGCCTACCGCAATCACGCGGAGGCGAAGGCGGACATCACGGACTACGCGTTGTTCTTCTATAACCATCGCAGGCTTCACTCGGCGACGCAAGACATGCCGCCGGCCGAGTACGAGGCTTTAAAGAGTAGGTCTGCCTGAAAAAGTGTCCAAGATTACTTGACCACTACAGGGGTGAGGGCAAGCCGTGCAAATTGCGACTCGGTCGGCAAACAGAGCCGCTGGCCCTCACCCCCAACCCCTCTCCCGCAAGCGGGAGAGGGGAGAAAACAAGAGGGAGAGACAGACCTACAAATCCGTCCGCAACTTCCACAACTCCGGAAACAGCACCACGTCCAGCATCCTGCGCAGGTAGCTCACGCCTTCGGTGCCGCCGGTGCCGCGTTTGAAGCCGATCACGCGTTCCACCGTTGTGACATGGCGGAAGCGCCATTGGCGGAAGGCGTCTTCGAGGTCGACAAACTTTTCGCCGAGTTCGTACAGGTCCCAGTGCGCTGACGGATTCCGATAGATCTCAAGCCACGCGGCCTCGACCGATTCGTTGTAGGCCAGCGGCTCGGTCCAGTCGCGCTCCACCACGTTGGCGTCAATCGCAAAGCCGCGACGTGCCATCAGGCGAATCGCCTCGTCATACATCGACGGGGTTTGCAGTGCCGTTTCCACCAGCTTCATATGCTCGGGACGATGCGCATGGGGGCGCAGCATCGCCGCATTCTTGTTGCCGAGGATGAACTCGATCTCGCGGTACTGGTACGACTGGAAACCGGACGACGCACCCAGGTAAGGCCGCATTGCGGAGTACTCGGGCGGGGTCATCGTGGCCAGTACGTTCCAGGCTTGCACGAGTTGATCCATGATGCGCGAGACGCGTGCCAGCATCTTGAACGCAGGCTGCAACTGGTCTGTCTTCACGGATTCGCGCGCCGCGCGCAATTCGTGCAGCATCAGCTTCATCCACAGTTCGGTGGTCTGGTGCTGGACGATGAACAGCATCTCGTTATGGTCGGGCGAGAGTGGGTGCTGGGCCGACAAGATCTGGTCGAGACCCAGGTAGTCGCCGTAGCTCATGTCGCACGCGAAATCCATCTGCGCGCCATGCCAGCCCTCTGCATCGGCGCCTGCCGCAGGGGCGGCGCCGTGTCCCATCGGACATCCCTTGAATTCGCTCATGATCTGCTCCGCTCAGGTCACTGCGGTCCGCACGGCAAAGCGCGCGTCGCGGTACACGCGACTATCGAGCACGTCGCGCAGGATCTCCACGGCGTCCCAGACTTCGGTGAAGCTCGTGTACAGCGGCGTAAAGCCGAAGCGTGCGATGCCCGGTTCGCGGTAGTCGCCAATGACGCCACGTTCGATCAGCGCGGCCACCAGTGCATAACCGTCCGGGTGCGCGAAGCTGACCTGGCTGCCGCGCTTTGCGTGTTCGCGTGGCGTGACGAGCGTCAGCGGATGGTGTCCGCAGCGGGCTTCCACGAGTTCGATAAACAGATCGGTCAGCTTCAGCGATTTCGCGCGCAGGGCGGTCATGCTGGTCTGCGCGAAGATGTCGAGGCCGCATTCGACCATCGCCAGCGACGTGACTGGCTGCGTGCCGCAGAGGAAACGGTCGATGCCATTGGCCGGCACGTACTGCGGCGACATCGCGAACGGTGCGCGGTGGCCCCACCAGCCCGACAGCGGCTGCCAGAACTGGTCGCGCAGCGACGGTGATACCCAGACGAATGCCGGCGAGCCCGGACCGCCGTTCAGGTACTTGTACGTGCAGCCGATCGCATAGTCGGCACGGGCCGCGTTCAGCGACACGGGCACGGCGCCAGCCGAGTGAGCCAGATCCCAGACCGTCAGCGCGCCGCGTGCGTGCGCGAGTTCGGTCAGGCCAGCCATGTCGAGCATCTCGCCGGTCTTGTAGTTGACGTGCGTGAGCATCAGCACGGCGGTGTCGGCGCCTACGGCGGCGTCGATCTCGCTGGGGCTGTTGACGAGCCGGACTTCGTAGCCTTGCTGCAGCAGGTCGGCCAGGCCCTGGGCGATGTAGAGATCGGTCGGGAAATTGCTGGCCTCGGACACGATCACGCGGCGTGCCGGATCGCGCTGTTGCTGCACGCGCACGGCGGCAGTGAGCACCTTGAACAGATTGATCGAGGTGGTATCGGTGACCACCACCTCGTCATGACCGGCACCGATCAACGGCGCCAGCAGGTTGCCCAGCCGCTGCGGCAGGTCGAACCAGCCCGCCGTGTTCCAGCTGCGAATCAGGCCGTTGCCCCATTCGCTATTGACCACTTCCGAAGCCCGCGCAGCGGCGGTGCGCGGGCGCGCACCGAGCGAGTTGCCATCGAGGTAGATCACGCCTTCGGGCAGGGCGAACTGTTCACGGAGTGCGCGGAGCGGGTCGTCCCGGTCCATCGCCTCGCAGCGTGTATGCGTCAGGGTTGTCATATCGAATTCTGCTTGCAGGAGGGTAGGAGGTTGTTCAAAGCGCGCGCAGCACGGCACGTACCGGGCTGGCGTCGAGCGTTGCCAGTCGTAGTGGCAAGGCGATGAGTTCGTAGTCGCCAGCGGGCACGTCATCCAGCACGATGCCTTCGAGAATGGCGAGCCGATGGTCGCGCACGGCGTGGTGCGCATCCATGGTCTTGGAGGTTTCGGGGTCCAGCGACGGCGTGTCGATGCCGATCAGCTTCACGCCACGGCGGGCGAGCAGCGCGATGGTCTCGGGCGCTACGGCGCAGAACGCGGAATCCCAGGCGCCCAGCGGCGCGGTCTGGTACGTGCGCAACAGCACGCGCGGTGGCACGTCGCTCAAAGCATGGTCGATATGTTGCGGCTCCACACGCGGCGCGGCGCCGATGCAGTGGATCACGCGGCAAGGGCCGAGGTAGGCGTCGAGCGGCACCTCGCCAATCGGTGCACCGTCTGCCGCGTAGTGCAGCGGGGCATCGGCGTGCGCGCCCGTGTGCGGCGACATCGTGATCTTGCCCACGTTGACTGGGCAGTGCTCGTCGAGTTGCCACGCAGGCTCATGACGGAACGGCGTGTCGCCAGGCCAGACCGGCGTGGCGTTCGAGACCGGGGGCGTGATGTCCCAGAGGCGGCGGGAATCCGTGTGGACTATGGGGGCGTTCGGCATTGGGGCGTTGTCTCGGGGGCGTTTCTAAAGACGCGGTGCGTGCAGGGATCATAGTCAAAACCCGCGAGAAGAGGCTTGCGAAATGGGGCGTCGAAGCGCGGTTGTTTCGCATAGAATTGTGCGAATGGCACAAAAAACAGTGGATTCTGCGAAATGACCCTCGATCCAATCGATTTGCGCATCCTGACCGCGCTGCAGGAGAACGGACGCATCAGCAACCAGGACCTCGCCGACCGCGTGGCGCTATCGCCCTCGGCCTGTCTGCGGCGGGTGCGGTTGCTGGAAGAGAGCGGGGTGATTGGCGGCTACAACGCGTGGTTCGATGCGGAGCAGCTAGGGCTGGAGATCGAGGCCATCGTGCAGGTGTCGATGCGGCACGATGTGGAGGGATGGCACGACACGTTCAATGCCGTGGTGCAGACGTGGCCGGAAGTGCTGACAGCCTATGTGATTACGGGGGATAGCAACTACATCCTGCGCGTTCAGGCGCGCAACCTGAAGCACTACTCGGATTTCATCGTGAACCGGCTGTATCGCACGCCGGGAGTGATGGACATCCGCTCCAACATCGTGCTGCAGCGGATCAAGACCGATGGATCGCCGTTGGCGATCCTCAAGGAAAGTAACTAGCGGTCGGCAACTAGCGGTCAGTCGGGCAGAGCGGGCAGAGCGTGGAGAATTGCGCGCCCTGGAACACCAGCGGATCGCCGCCAGCATCCAGAATGCCGCAACGCTCCACTTCGCCGACGAAAATCGTGTGGTCGCCTTCGTCATAACGGCTGCGATTGTGGCATTCGAACCACGCCAGCGCGCTGCCGAGGATGGGCAGTCCGGTTTCGGACAGGCGATAGTCCACGCCGGCAAAGCGATCGCCCTTGAGCGTGGCAAAGCGTTGGCACAGGTCCAGTTGCGACGCCGCCAGCACATTGATGATGTAGTGCGAACCGTCGCGGAACATCGGCAGGCTGTTGGCGCGGTGGGCCATGCTCCACAGCACGAGCGGCGGCGACATCGATACCGAGTTGAACGAACTGGCGGTAATACCGATGAACGGCGCGCCGTTGGCATACGGATGGCCGGCCGCGCGGGTGGTAATCACCGTCACGCCGGTGGCGAACTGCGACAGCGCACGCTTGAAATGCTGGCTGTCGAAATCGGGAGCGGTGGCCGTGCGGCCCGTAACGGGGGCGTCGGCCTCTGGCATGCCCATCTCTCGGGCTCCACACAAATCCATGATCTTCATATCGGGTTGGCCGGCGCGCATTCAACACGCACAAGCTAATCCGCGGGGGCGGCAACTTCGGTGGCCTGCCGCACAAAAACCGTGCGACTGCGGAAGGCCCAATTGTAGCGGACATCGGACATGGGCTCCGGGGTGACCTTACCGGCAGATGTTCTATGTGATTCCGATGTCCTATGCGGTGCCGAGCCTGTCGGCAATCGCTGTGGCCAGCCCAACGATGCTGAGTGGCGCGCAGCCTTCGGCATTGTTGCTCACGATGACGTAGGCGGGCTGCCCGGCCTGCAGCGTGCGGACCACTACATCGGCGATGGCATTGCGCGTCTCGGCGTCCGGGTCCGCAAGCTTGTCGAAGGGGGAGAAGGCTTTCTCGGCCATCGCATAGGACCGGCCTTCGCGCAGCATCCAGCGCAGGACGAGTGGTCCGGGCGCGCCATCGTCCATCAGCGCCTGGGCTTGCGCCTGCCGGGGCACGGAAGGCAGACGATCCCGCGCGGCCAGGCAGAAGCGCACGCCGTGATCGCGCAGCAGGCGGATGTAGCGCGGCGTCAGCAGGGACGCGTCGCGCATTTCCACGGCATAGCAGGCGTTTGGCGTCAGCGTTGGTTCGAGCGGCGGCAGCGCGGCAAGGAATGCTTCGAGTCGCGCGAACAGCGCCGGGCCATCGTCGGCAAGACTCTGCAAAGGCGAAAGCTGGAACAGCAGGGGACCACAACGCGCGCCGAGTCCCGTTGTGGCCGGCTCGATAAAGTCGCGAATGGCGATTTCCGCGTCGAGAAATGCGGCATTGGCCAGGCGTCCCGCGCCGTCGGGGCCGCGCAGCCAGGCATCGCAAACGCTGGCCGGTGCCTTTACCAGGAAGCGGAAGTGCTCAGGCACCTGCGCTGCGTACCGCAGGTAATCGGTAATCGGAATGGGACCATAGAAGCCGCGATCGATACCGGCGGCGCGCAACAGCGGATGCTGGCCGCAGGCTTCCAGGCCCTTGCGCGACAGCAGGCTTTCCGTGTACTCGCCGTCGTAGACCATGCCGTGCCAGCCTGGGTACGACCACGACGACGTACCGAAATACAGGTTCGACGGCAGCCCCGCGGCGAGCGCGTTCAGGGCGGGGTCGTGCGTCCATGGCTGGACGACCTTGCCGACGGCTTGCTTCTTGACGGGTGTGGGCGTGGAGGCGGTGTCCGGCGACGCAGGTGCATCGCCGAACAGGTCGAGGTTAGGGGTCAATCTCAGCTGCTGGTTCCGATCGGAGAAGCGTAAATATAGCGCCGCGAGACCGGGAACGTATCGGCGGGGCGATCCGCCTTCTGGCAGATGACCTGGTAGATCGACATCTTGCCGGTGGTGAAGGCGTGTGCGCAGCCTGCCAGGTAGATGCGCCAGATGCGGTATTTCTTCTCGCCGACCATGGCCCGGATGGTCTCCGCATTGCTCTCGAAGTTCTCGGCCCAATGCCGCAACGTCTGCGCGTAGTGGCGGCGCAGCAGTTCCACATCGAAGGCTTCGAGCCCGCCCTTCTGGGCCGTGGTCAGCACCATGCCGATATGGGGCAACTCGCCTTGCGGAAAGACGTAGCGGTCCATGAAGGCGGACCCGTCCATTGGCACTTCGCCGCTGTCGGCATCGGGAGACGTGATGCCGTGGTTCAGCGCCACGCCGTCATCTTTGAGCAGGTCGCGGATACGGCCGAAGTAGCCGGGCAGGTTCTCCTTGCCCACATGCTCGAACATGCCGACGCTGGTGATGCGGTCGAACTGCCCCTGCGTGTCGCGATAGTCCTGCAGCCGGATCTCGATGCGGTCCTGCAGCCCCGCCGCCTTCACGCGCTCGGTGGCCATGTCGAACTGGTTCTGGCTCAGCGTGATGCCCACGCAGCGCGCGCCGAATTTCTCCGCTGCGCGGATGACCAGCGCGCCCCAGCCGCAGCCGATATCGAGCAACGTCTGGCCCGGCTGCAACTGCACCTTGGTCAGGATATGGTCGATCTTCTTGAGCTGCGCAGTGGCCAGGTCCTCGGTGCCATCCTCGAAGTACGCACACGAGTAGACCATGCGCGGATCGAGCCAGAGCTGGTAGAACGCGTTGGAGACGTCGTAGTGGTACTGGATCGACGCCTTGTCTTCTTCCTTGGTATGCGTGAAGTGGTCGGCCACCCGGGCGAGCATGCCGCCTGCCCGGCGGGCGGCCGCGGCAGAAAGGCCATAGCCCACCTTGATGATGTCGGCCAGCCGGCCGTCCAGGTCGATCTTCTCCTGGACATAGGCTTCGCCAAGATTATCAAGGCTTGGTACGAGCAGTAGGGGCAGGGCGGATGCCTCGCGCACGGTCAGCGTGACGTCCGGCTTTTCGAAATGGCCAAGCTGGTATTCACTGCCGTTCCACAGGCGGAGCCTGACTGGCAGGTTGGCGTGCTCCCGCACGTCGGAGATCCAGCTATCGAGCTGCTTTTCCAGGGCTTGTTTGAAGAACATGCGGCTTTCTCCCGATTGGTTCGTGATTCCTCTCGAAATGAAATGCCCCACGGTCGGCTGCGCTTACTGCGTGGATGCCGCAGCGCTGGCCTTGGGGGCCGCATCGATGCATGGCCGATGCGGCGGCACAGAAAACTTTACGCCAAATCCCCGGATTGTGCAGTGCGCGTCCCGCACCGTCAGTGCCTGTCAGGTCAGGCAGACATTTGCGCTCGGTCGCGGCTCAAGGCGAGAGACGCACGATCTGCCAGCTGCCGTCGGCCTGCTTGCGATAGCCAATGCGGTCGTGCAGTCGTGAAGGACGACCCTGCCAGAATTCCATCCATGTCGGGCTGACCCGATAGCCGCCCCAGTGCGGGGGACGCGGCGGGTTCTCGCCGTACTTGGTGCGGAAATCGGCTTCGCGCGCTTCGAGTACGTCGCGGCCCGAGACTTCGCGGCTTTGCTCGGAGGCCCAGGCGCCCAGGCGGGAGCCCAGCGGGCGCGAGGCGTAATAGGCGTCGCTTTCGGCATCGGCCACTTTCTCGACGATGCCCTCCACGCGCACCTGCCGTTCGAGCTGTACCCAATGGAATAGCAGTGCCGCGCGCGGATTGGCCCCGAGGTCCAGCCCCTTGCGGCTTTCGTAGTTCGTGAAGAACGTGAATCCGTGCTCGTCCATGCCCTTGAGCAGCACGATGCGCGCGGACGGCTGGCCGTCGCTGGCCACCGTGGCAAGCGTCATCGCGTTGGGTTCGGGGAGCTTGGATTGCATCGCCTCGTCGAACCAGCTCTGGAACTGGCGGATGGGGTCAGCGGCTACGTCGGATTCTGAAAGTGCGCTCAGCATGTAGTTGCGGCGCAGGTCGGCGAGTTGGGTCATGTCGCGGCTTGAAGGGTCAGGCGCGCGCGCGGAATCACGCGCGCAGATGCTTCGAGTATAGCGAATGCGCCGGGGAGCGCATTTGCGTTGCCGCAAGCAAAAATGGACGATTTACGAGTCCGCTGGTGAATCCTTCAGGGCAGGCGTTGCACCGATCTTGCGCGTCTGCCTGCGCGAGTAATAGTTCGCCACGCCCATCGCCCCTGCCATCGACAGGAAGATCGGCAGCATGCCCAGCGCGGTGCCCACCACGCCGAACGTGAGTGGCCACACTACCTGGCTGGTATTGAGCACGGCCGAGCGCAGCCCGAGCGCTTCGCCGGCACGGCCCGATGGCGACACGGTGTGGAGGATGTTCATGACGTTGGGCTGGGCGCTGCCGAGCGCGAGCCCCAGCACAAAAGCCAGCGCGCACATCAGCCAGAAATGCGCCACGAAGGGATAGACAAGGTAGGCCAGGCCGCCCACGAGCAAAGCCAGCCGGATGATCTTCCATTCGGAGAAGTGCCGCGACACCATTGGCATCGCCACACGAATCGCCAGCGTGGCCAGCGAAAAGGCGCCGAGCACCCAGCCGATCATCGATGGAGAAAGACCGATGCGTGTGCCTTGAATCGGAATCAGGAACGCGTGCAGATCCCACGCGGCGGAGAGCACGGCGCTGGCGACGAATACCGCGCGCAGTTCGGGATACTGGAGCAGGTCCAGCGTGGAGCGGCGCGAGCCGTCCTCGATGGCGAGGCGTCCCGCGTTGCCGCCCGTGGCGGGCAGGCGATGCCGCACGCGCTGCAACCCGATCACTCCGGCGAGCGCCACCACCACCAGCAGGCAGAAAGCCGGGCGGAAGCCCGCATGCTCGATGGTGTAACCCATGGCAACCGGGCCGAGCGTGCCTGAGATCGACAGGCCCAGCGCATGCCAGGTGTAGTTGCGCAGCCGGGTCTCGTTGGTTGATACCTGTCCGATCAGCAACTGCATGGCCACCTGCACCAGCATGAAGCCCACGCCGATCAGCGCGCAGGCGGCGTACAGCGCGGCGATGTCCGGCCAGACCGCCGGCAGCAGCGTACCGCCCACGACCATCAGCGAACCGGCCATCATCGGCAGCCGGGGACCGATCTCGTCGATGCGCTTGCCCGCGCGGATCGCCAGGAACATCGGCAACAGCGCGTAGAGCGACATCAGGATGCCCAGCGTCACCGTCGACGCCTTGAGCGAAATGGCAAAGAGGGAAACGACGACACGGCTGGCATTGAATGCCACGTGATTGCACACCGTCAACGCGATCAGCCATGTGATCGGCGGGACGGCAGCGTGAGGCAACGTCATGGGGGCGCGGGGGCAGGAATAGTGGATCGCGCCGCCGGCAAGGTCTCGATCCGGGCGAGAAGACGCGCGAAAAAGAAAAATGGATGCGGCCGAAGCCGCACCTGACAAAGCACCAAGGCCGGACTGGAACCCGGCAAAGGTGGCGATGCATGCCACTGTTGCTTAAATGCTTGATTAGTCAATGGCTGGAATGATTATGCGACTGCATTGGCCGCATGCACAACATCGGTGAAGGGGGAGGTGCGGATTTGCAACAGTCGTATGTGGGCTCCCCTCTCTCGGTTTTCTCCCCTCTCCCGCCTGCGGGAGAGGGGCTGGGGGGTGAGGGCCAGCGGTGCAAATTGCGACATGTAGGCAAGCAGAGCCTCCTGCCCTCACCCCCAACCCCTCTCCCACGTTGTGGGAGAGGGGAGCAGAACCCATCGGGGCGAGGATACGTTACCCCCCCTGATACAACTGCTTGTCATTCTCCGGCCGGTTCGGACTCTGTACTGACGGCGCAGGAATCCTTGGCTTGGTCGGCGCCGGGCCTGCCTCCCCGCGCGCAGCGTCGGACTTCGTCGGCGACTCCGGCACGGCCGGACCCGCTTGCTGGCCCTTCATGTCCGGGCCTTGATAACTCTTGCCCGGCGGCGGCGCCGTAGGCCGCTTCTTGAGGTCAGCCAGCAGATTGGCGCACTGGCTTTCGTCGCCGCCCGGCGAGATATCGAGCAGCGGGATCACCATCGCCACCGGTGCGGTCAATGCGAGCGCCAGTGCGCCACCGGCCCGCAGGGCCAGGATCGCGATGTTGGGGCTGACCGACGGATTCTTGAACGTGCCGCCTACGTAAAGCGGCGAGCGCAGCGAGATGATCCGCAGCCCCTTGGAATCCGGGTGGATGGTCAGTGCGAGTTGCTCGTCCTTGAAATTGATGCCGCCATCGACGTTGATCACCGCATCCTGCGTATCGAGCACGAATGTCTGAACGCGCGCCACACCGTCCTTGACGCCGAAGGCACTGACGCCGCAATTGATCTGCACGGGCTTGTCGCCGAACAGCTTGGAGATCACCACGCTGCCCACGTTAAGACCTACCGCTTCGAGTATGAACTTGCTGACCGTGCCGTTCTCCACCAGCAGCTTGGCCTCGCCGTTCGATGTGCCCAGCAGGGCCGCCACCGAGTTACCCGTGGCCGACAGCTTGGCGCTGCCGTTCACCTCACCGACGCTCGCGCGGGTGCTCTCCACCTTCGGGAACAGTTGCTTGAGCTTCAGGTGCCGCGCGGTCATGTCGAGCATCGCGGTCATCGGCTCGCGCTTGCCGTCGAGCTTGATCGTCGAGACGAGGTTGCCGCCGGCCATGCCGAAGTTCAGGGGATCGAGCAAAAGCACGCCGTCAGTCAGCTTCAGATGCGTGGTCAGGTCCGTGATGGGCAGGTCCTCGTCGCGGACGATGCGTTTGCCTGTGAATTTCACGTCGGCATCGATCTCGTCCCAACGCTCGGTGCGGAACGGCGCCACAGGCAGCGCCTTGTTCGGCGGCTGCTTGACCGGGCTTTCCTTGGCGGCCTGGCCCGGTTTGGCATCGGCGCCAATCAGCGGCGCGAGATCGGCGAACAGCAGTTGTTTCGATACCAGTTCGCCCGACAACAACGGACGCGGCGAGCGTTGCGCGAAGGTCAGCGTGCCGCCCAGATCGCTGCTACCTACCTTGCCGGTGAAGTCCCGGTACGTGTACGTCGAGGCGCCTTTCTTCAGCGTGGCCACCAGCCGGCCACGCGTGTCGTAGGGTGGCGTGGAAGGCAACACGATGCCGGTGAGCGGATACAGCGATGCCATGTTGTCGCCCGATAGCCGCAGGTTCACGTCGAGCGCGCCGAGGTGGGCCGGGTTGGTGACCGTGCCTTCGATCACCGCGCGCGTGGCACCTACGCGCACATCGGCCTGCACAGGGTAGGGCGTGTTCACATCGCGCAGGCTCAGCACCGTGCCGGCCTTGCCGGTGGCGTTGATCGTGGCCTTGTTGTAATGGCCCACTGCCTTCCAGCGGATGCCGTAGCGCTCGTTGTCCTTCGCGTCCTTGGTGTCCTTGTCCTGCTTGTTGTCCGCGGCTTTGGCGTCCGATGCGGCATCGCCCTGCGAAGCCGCCACTGCCGAAGCGTCCGATGGCATCAGCGCACCATCGCGAGCCTTGTCGTAAAGCGCCTGGTCGCCCACGGTATCGAGCGTGGCCTGCAGTTCGATCTTTTCGGCTGCATCGCTTAGCGCGAGATTGCCGCGCTGGAGTACGACCTCGCCAATGTCGAGGTGCCATTTCGATTGGCCGGAATCGGTCTCCTTGCGGGTATCGAAGGTCCAGTTATTGCGTTTGTCGGCGAGTCGTTCGAGCCAGACGGCCGGGCTGTCCACGACGATGGTCGGCACGTTGATTTCATGGGCCAGCAGCGGCAGCGGGCGCAGAATGAAGATCAGTTCGCGGATGGTGCCCATGTTGGGTGCGCGAGCCCAGTCGGGGTTGCCCACCGTGATGTCCCGTGCCGAGAGGCGGGGCCACGGCACGAAAGTGCGCCAGCCGGTCTCGCCCTGCGCGCGTTTCCACGTGACCACGAGGTCGCCGTTGATCGCGAAGGGACGGCCGATGGATTCAGATACCTTGTCGTTGAGCCACGGTTTGAGCCGGTTCCAGTCAAAGGTCAGGATGACGATGATGAGAATGGCGATCAGCGCCAGCGGCGTGAAAGCACTCCAGAAAATGATCTTGCGTCGACGCGAGGCGGGCATGGGAAACGCTCCGTTTTGTGGCTCCGTTTGTGCAGCCATGCGGCGGATAAACCACTACATGGATATTGTAGGGAGCCGTGTCCGGCGGAGTTGTCGGCGGTCGGCTGACATTGCGGTCGCCCGAAAGCCTATTTTTGGCGCGGATGCCATGGCGGCGGCTGGCTTAGAATGCCGGCAGCACAAACATTGATCGTCATGACCGCGAACTCCACGCCTGTGGCAGCGCATCACCTGCCCGACTCCCTTACCCATGAATCCGTTGCCGATGACGACTATCACCGTCGTTTTGGCGGCGTCGCGCGCCTGTACGGCACGGCCGGGCTGATCCGGCTGGAGCAGGCCAGGGTGTGTGTCATCGGCATCGGCGGCGTGGGCAGTTGGGCCGCCGAGGCGCTGGCGCGCAACGCGGTGGGCCACATCACACTGATCGATCTCGATCACATTGCTCCGTCGAACACCAATCGCCAGATTCACGCGCTGGGCGATGCCTATGGCCGCGCCAAGGTGGAAGCGATGGCCGAGCGCATCGTCGCGATCAATCCGCGTTGCCGGGTCACGGCCATCGATGACTTCGTGACGGAAGACAACGTGGCCGAATTGCTCTCGGGCTTCGACTACGTGATCGACGCCATCGACGCGGTCAAGGTAAAGACCGCCATCCTCGGCTGGGCGCGCGGCGCCGGTGTTCGGGTCATTACGTGTGGCGGGGCGGGTGGTCAGCTCGACCCCACGCGCGTCAGTATCGAGGATCTGTCTCGCACCATTCAGGATCCGCTGCTCGCGAAAGTGCGCGGCAACCTGCGCAAGCAGTGGAATTTTCCGCGCGATCCGAGAAAGAAATTTGGCATCCAGGCCGTCTATTCGGACGAGCCACTGAAATACCCCGAACCCGAGCAGCAGGCGTGCGAAATCGACGAGGTGCCGCCCGCGCCGCGTCAGGCGCCGCAAGGACTGGCCTGCGCGGGCTTCGGATCGTCGGTGGTGGTGACCGCCGTGTTCGGCTTCGTCGCAGCCTCGGCCGTGATCGGGACGATTGCCGCCGAGAACTAGGCCGCCAGTGTACGGATCAACTGGTCCACCTCGGCTTGGCCGGGTGCCTGATTGTCGAAGAAGATCAGTTCGGGATACTCGCCCGGATCTGGCGAGAAGCGGCGCTTGCGATACGCGTCCCAGTGCGTGAGCTTGTACGCATCGTTGGGATTGCCACGCTGGATGATGCGCGCGTGAGCCTCGTCCTCGGGCAGATGCACCCAGACAATGCGCGTCCGCGTACCGTCAGGCACGCGCAGCCATTGCGGATCGATCAACTGGTGTGCGCGGATTTCCCGCGATAGCGGCCCGATCACGATCACGCTGATGCCGAGCATCAAATTCTCCCGCGCGGTATCGAGCAGGCCCTCGTATTCGGGATCACGCAGGTTATCGAGGTAGGCCGGGCTGTCGCGGTCGTTGGGGTCGCCGGTAATGGCGCGCATTGCCGCGGCGCTGTAGTTACCGTAGAGCGTGTCCTTGTCGAGGAGACAGAACGGTTCGCCGGTGGCCTGCATCAACGGCCCGATCAGCCGATGCGAGAGCGAGGTCTTGCCGGTGCCGGCGTGTCCGCAGAAGAAAATCAGTCGTGGCATATCGGTGGCCTGCAGGAAAGCATGAAGGCCAAGCATACCGGGCTTTGCGCAAAATCAGATCGGCTCGCGGGGAAATCGGTATCCTTTCCGCCTATCTCAAAGAAAAAGCGACCAGTCGCCATGTCCGCTTCCCCAGCACAAGATTCCCTCCATCCTTCCTCCAATCCCTACGAAGGGCTTTCCTCGGAAGGCTTGCCCGACGCACTGCGGCTTGGCGAGCCCGTCACTGATGCCACGCACGCCGAGTTCCTGCAGCTACTGGATGTAGCCGTCAAGGCGGACGACGCGGGCTTCCTGGCTGCGTTCGACGCCTGGATCGACCACACGCGCCATCATTTCGAGCAGGAAGAGCAATGGATGGAGGCAATGGATTTCGGCCCGCGTTTCTGCCACGCCAACGAGCACAAGGGTGTGCTGCAGGTCTGCGAAGCGGTGCGCAACAAGATTGCCGAAGAACAGGAAGATCCCGAAGGATCGGGCAAAGGCGGCCTCGATCTGGGCCGCCGGCTGGTGGGTGAACTGTCAGCGTGGTTCGACAATCATGTGAAGTCGATGGACACGATGATGGTCGAACATATGAAGGCGAACGGGTTTTCGTTGGTGGAGGCAGGGGCCGCTTAATCCTCGCTTTGGTTTTCTCCCCTCTCCCAGAGGGAGAGGGGAACAACACCCGCAGACGGCGAGTGTTAATTCAACGCCGTCGCCAACTGCCGCCGCCATTTCGACACCACGGCGGGTGCTTCCGTCGCCATCAGGTCGAAGACAGACAGCATCGTCTTGCGGCCGATGTCGTCTTCGAAGCTGCGGTCGCGGCGAACGATTTCCATCAGTTGTTCCAGCGCAGGTTCGTATTCGCGACGTGCGATCAGGATCTTGGCGAGTTCCAGCCGGACGCCGAGGTTGGCCGGCTCGGATGCCACCTGGGCCTTGAGATCGGCGCCATCGGGCAGGTCGTTCAATCCGGCCATCGCTTCCTTCATCGCATCGAGCCGGGTTTGCAGCGCGGCGTAACCATCCTCCTGCGGCGCGCGCGGGGTGAGCTGGCCGAACTCGGCTTCGGCGGCGTCCAGTGCGTTGCCATCGAGCAGGAAACTGATGAATTCGAGTCGCGCCGCGTCGTTCTCTGCATCGGCTGCCAGCACGGCCTGCCATGCCGCAGTGGCTTCGTCACGCTGGTTTGCTGCCGTCAGCTCGCGCGCATGCTGCAGGGCCAGGACACTTTCGTCCGGTCCCAGCGTGGCGATGAAATCGCACAGTTGCGATTCCGGCAGCACGCCAACAAACTGGTTCACCGCCTGCCCGCCCGCGAACGCGACGACGTGCGGAATGCTGCGTACGCCGAAATGGGCAGCCAGTTGCTGGTTCTCGTCGACGTTGACCTTCACGAGCTTCCATTGGCCGGCGCCTTCGGCTTCCAGCTTTTCCAGCATCGGTCCAAGTGTGCGGCACGGACCACACCACGGTGCCCAGAAATCGACCAGCACCGGCACGGGGCTGTTGATGACTTCGGCTTCAAAATTCTGCAGGGTGACGTCGCTCATGTTCTGCACCTCGGAAATCGGATGGGCCAAAAACATGGCCGGATCTTCCCATTGTGAGGGCGACGCCGCAGATTGCAACCGGGCGCCCTCCGCGGACCCCTCCATAGGCGGGAAAACCTCCGGTTGAAAATAGAACGGTCGTTCAGTTATATTGTTTGACTGCTGCGCAAGGCCCGCCTTGCGCCCCATGCGAATTCGAAAAACCGGTCACCAAGACCGTCCGCAGGAGACACCATGACCACCAAGCCCGCCCGTCCGCATTTCCAGTTCTGGCCCAAGCGTGCGCCGACCGAGATCGTGCTGCCGGAGACCTCGCTCTGGTACAACCTCGAAGTCTCGGCCCATCGTTTTGCGGACAAGGCGGCGATCCGGTATTTCGGCAATGCCATCACGTTCCGCGCGCTGCAGGAGCAGGCCACAGCGCTGGCCGGCTGGCTGCAGCAGAAGGCAGGCGTGAAGAAGGGCGATCGCGTGCTGCTGTACATGCAGAACTGCCCGCAGTTCATCATCAGCTACTACGCGATCCTGCGCGCAGATGCCGTGGTGGTGCCGGTCAACCCGATGAACCGGTCCGAAGAGTTCAAGCACTACGTGACCGATGCGCAAGCCTCTGTCGCCATCTGCACGGCGGATCTGGCCGCCGGGGTCATGCAGGCCGACGGCGAGTTGCCGGCCGCAGAGCGGCTCAAGCATCTGCTGGTGACGCAGTACGCCGATGCGCTGCCGCCTTCCCATGAATTTCCCGAGGATGCCCCGCCTGCCTGGCTGACCGCCCAGCATCCGCTGCCGGTTTTGGCCACGGCGTGGACCGAGGCGCTCGGCGCCGCGTTGCAGCCCGGCCCGCATACAGCAGGCCCCGACGACATGGCCGTGATGCCCTACACCTCGGGGACCACGGGCTTCCCCAAAGGCTGCATCCACACGCACCGCTCCGTCATGCACAACGTGGTGGGCGGATCGACATGGTCGGGTAGCGGCGCCGAATCGGTGCTTCTTTCCGTGCTCCCGCTGTTCCATGTGACGGGCATGCAGTACGGCATGAACGGCCCGATCTACTCGGGCGCCACGGTCGTGATGCTGCCGCGCTGGGATCGCGAGGTGGCCGGCCGCCTGATTTCGCGCTACCGGGTCACGCACTGGACCAACATCCCGACCATGGTCATCGACTTCCTGGGCAGCCCGAACCTGGCATCGTTCGACCTTGGCAGCCTGCGCTACATCGGCGGCGGCGGCGCGGCCATGCCGCAGGCCGTGGCCGAGCGGCTGAAGACGCAGTTCGGCCTGAGCTACCTGGAAGGCTATGGCCTGTCGGAAACGATGGCGCCGACGCACAGCAATCCGTCAGAGCGCGCCAAGCTGCAGTGCCTGGGCATGCCGACATTCAACACCGATGCCCGCATCGTGGACCCGGTGACGCTCGAGGAATTGCCGCCGAACGAGGTGGGCGAGATCATCGTGCGCGGCCCTCAGGTGTTCAAGGGCTACTGGCGCAAGGAAGACGCCACGCGCGATGCCTTCATCGAATTCGAAGGCCAGACCTATTTCCGCACGGGCGACCTGGGCCGGATGGACGAGGAAGGCTACTACTTCATCACCGACCGCCTCAAGCGCATGATCAATGCGTCGGGCTTCAAGGTCTGGCCGGCCGAGGTGGAGAACCTGCTGTACAAGCATCCGGCCGTGCAGGAAGCGTGCATCATCGGCACCCGCGATGCGTATCGCGGCGAGACGGTGAAGGCCGTGGTGGTGCTGCGCGCCGACGCCAAGGGCAAGACCTCGCCCGACGACATCATCGAATGGGCCAAGGAAAACATGGCCGCCTACAAGTATCCGCGCGTAGTGGAGTTTGTCGACGCACTGCCGAAGTCGGGCACAGGCAAGGTGATGTGGCGCGCGTTGCAGGAATCGGAGAATGCGAAGCAGGGGGCTGCGGCGTAGGGGTTTGACCCTGCCTCGGGTTTTCTCCCCTCTCCCGCACGCGGGAGAGGGGCGGGGGTGAGGGCAAGCCGCTCAAGATGCGATATCGGCTGCTTGCACCGCGGGCCCTCACCCCCAACCCCTCTCCCACTGCGCGGGAGAGGGGAGCCAAAACAGTCGGGAGAGCGCAGGCTCAATGCCCCCGCGCCCGCATCAGCATCTTCACCATCGTCTTGTACCCCCGCTCCCTCGCGTGCCGTGACGGCGTGATGCCTTCGCGGTCGGCCAGATTGGCGTCGGCGCCCGCATCCAGCAGCAGTTGCACGATCTCTTCGTAGCGCGCGCTGCCATCGCCCAGGATCACGGCTTCGAGCAGCGCGGTCCAGCCAAGCTGGTTCACGCGGTCTACGGGCACTCCCGCTTTCAATAGCAGTTTCACGCCTTCCACGTTGCCGTGCTGGCTCGCGGCAATCAGTGCGGTGCCATCGTAGCGATCGGTGCTGCGCACGTCCGCGCCATGTGACAGCGCCAGCCGCAGCGCGTCGAGTTGATTGGTGGCGGCGGCCAACAGGAAGGCGCTGTTCGATTCCATATCCTTCTGGTTCACGTCGGCGCCTGCCAGGATGAGCGCGCGTGCCACATCGCCGCGCCGGTTGTAGAGCGCGGCCAGTAGCGCGGAGCGACCGCGTTCGTCAGCGGCGCGGGTCGATGCGCCGGCGTTGAGCAGGCGCATGACGAGGTCAAGGTCGCCGATACCGGCGGCCGTGATCAGGTTTCGGTCCAGCGCGGTCATGCCCTCTCCGCGCGGCGGCGAGATCGGGCTGCCGGTGGGGGGCCGGGAAGCAGGGGAGGGTGACGACGCGTCGCGTGCGCCGCTCATCGAGCGGGCCAGTGTCTGGCTGCCCTGGCCCGCCAGCAATCCCCCTGTCACCAGCAATCCCGTCAGGCCGATCAACTCGGCAAGTGCCTGGCGTCGGGACCGTGTCTGGAAGCGCGTCATGGTGGTGAATGTGGAAGACGATCAGACGGTTTCGTGTGGATGCGTGCTGGCCGCGATGGCGTCACCGGGGCACGTGGCTGCCGAGGCCGACACGGCGAGCGGCGTGGCAACCGGGCATGAATCGGCAGCGGCCTCCGCAGCGTCGCTAGCCTGGAGCTGGCGCCACAGCCGGCCAAGGTAGGGATCTTCCACACCGTGTGTGGCGAGGCCGAGCAGGGTCTGATGGAGGTAGTCGCGCGCCGGGCCATAGAGTCCGCAGGCGTGCTGCAGGCAGGCCACCACGCGTGCATCTGGCAGGCGGCCCGCGTAGCTTGCGTGCTCGCGGTTCATCACAAACGCCAGGGCGCGTTGGGCAGGCGCTTCCGGATTGGTATCGAGTTTCACGCGCAGCCAGCGCGGGTGATACGCGCCGGTCATCATCTCGCGACGCCACAGCACGCGGAACTCCTGTTCCACGACATGCGCCGGAACGCGAAAAATCATGCCGGTGCAGCAGCCGCCCCGGTCGAGGCCGAGCACGAGACCTGGGTGATCCCATGTGCCGCGATTGATCTTGGAGTACAGGTAGAAGCCGCGATGGTAGCCGTGGACGGTGGCCAGGCGGCTTTCCGTATGCACGATCATCGGATTCCAGATCAGCGAGCCGTAGCCGAATACCCAGACATCGCCGTCGAGGCCGGGCTGTTCAGGGCGCTGCGACAGCGTCTGATGAAGCGAGCGCTCCACATCGGCATCGGACAGCAGGGACGACGCGACCGGTGAGCTGCACAGCGTCGTGCGCAGCCTGTCCGCTTCGAGATCCTGTCTGGTGATGGCCATGGGTGAAAGAATAATCCAAAGCGCATTGACACGTCGCAAGCAAACAACGGTTTGTTGGTGGGGTGTGTGCAGCAGGCAACGGTCGGCGGCGCAGGCTTGATCGGAGCGGGCGCCCTGACCGGGTGCCAAGTCAGTACAATAGGCACCCTAACCTCGTGGAACAGTCACTGAACTTCGGAGAACCCAAGATGGCGCGCACCCTGACCGTGGTATTTGGCAGCGGCAAGGAATTTGAATTCACGCTGGGAGACGCCGAGTTGTCGGCGGTGACCGAGGACGCCGCGTGGCGCTGGTTCGACCGTGAGTACGCCGAACTTGACTGCCAGGCATCTAGCCCGGTGGGCAAGGTGCTTGTGATCGACAAGATCCTTAACGTGGCCAAGTTTTCGGGCGAGGCCCGCTTCGCGGGCAATGCCGAATGGGCACAGGACTTCGCGCGTCATGCGGGGCGGCTGCTGGACCGCGACAAGGTGCGGGTCGACGTGGGCAATGCGGCGATTGGGTTCTGATCCCGATCAGCGCTCTCAGCCCTCAACGAAAAACGGACGCCTTGGCGTCCGTTTTTCATGGTTGCGGAAGAGCAGGGGGCTTAGACGCCCAGCAGTTCCACTTCGAACAGCAGCGTGGCGTTCGGCGGGATTACGCCGCCGGCGCCGCGTGCGCCGTAGCCCAGCTCGGCCGGGATCACCAGGCGGCGCGTACCGCCAACCTTCATGCCTTGCACGCCTTCGTCCCAGCCGCGGATCACATGGCCGGCGCCCAGCGGGAAGATGAACGGGTCGTTGCGGTCCTTGCTCGAATCGAACTTGTTGCCGGCCTGGCCGTTCTCGTACAGCCAGCCGGTGTAGTGCACGGTCACGTGCGTGCCTGCCTTGGCTTCGTCGCCCGAGCCAACGACGGTATCTTCGTACTGCAGGCCGGAGGGAGTGGTTTGCATCGCGTTCTTCCTTTTCTGGTTGCTGAGGGGTGTCAGTCGGCGCGTTGCAGCACGTCGCGCGTCAACTGCACATTATGGTCGTCGTCGCTGACCCAGATATCGCCATCCTGGATCGTCACGGACAGCCGCATGGCGCGCTGGGCCATCTGCGCCAGCGCATCCACGGCTTCCGATGGCACATTGTAGACGGTCACGTTGCGCAGCTTGCTGGCCTTGCCCGCCATGCCCTTCCACCATTCGCGGGCGCTGGCGCTCTGATAGGTATAGACGGTCACG
The DNA here is from genome assembly GCF_009793345.1 of Cupriavidus sp. SW-Y-13. NCBI lineage: Bacteria > Pseudomonadati > Pseudomonadota > Betaproteobacteria > Burkholderiales > Burkholderiaceae > Cupriavidus > Cupriavidus sp. SW-Y-13. The sequence continues at coordinate 2,619,817 of NZ_WHLX01000001.1, read as the reverse complement.
CGGTCGGCACGGGCGGCAGCGCGCTTGAGGCGGCTCTCGTCGGGCTGACCCAGTTCGATCCAGTGCTCGATATCGCCCGTCAGCGTCTTGTCCCAGAGGTCGGGCTCGTCCGGCTCGTCCAGGCCGCGCGTAAAGGCGAGGGTTTCGGACGCTTCGCAGGCAAAGGCCAGCAGGCGCACCATCATGCGTGCGTCGTTCTCGGACGGATGCTGGGCGATGGTCAGCGCGTGGCTGCCGTAGTACGGCCGGTCCATGTCCGATACGGACAATTCGGCCTTGAAGATCGTGGATTTGAGCGCCATGGGAACGGAATGCAGCGCGTGCCGCCCCAGGGTGGGGGACACGCGAAAGGCCGCATCATACGTGATCCGCGTGGCGCCGCGATGGAAAACCGGATGGCTGGCGTGCGGTGGCGCGCGCTTGTTCAGGACTTGCGATAGTCGCCGAGCCAGAAGCGCAGAAGCGCGGAGACAAACAAAAGCACCAGGAACGCTGCCGCCGCTACCAGCGCCAGGCCGCCATCGCTATTGATCTGGCCAGCCAGTGCGATGCGTACCAGCAGCATGCCGACCATCGCCGAGAGCAATGGCAGCAATATCGCGCCACGGCCGTAGGTCTTGAATGCCCACAGCGGGAAGCGACGCAGGAAATTGGCGGGAATGCTCAGGGCCAGGCAGGCACCCGCAGCAGAAAGCGACGCCGCGACGACGTCGTTGGGAGAAATCAGGCTCATCTTGGCTCGCGTCGGACCAGTACCGCATACTTCGAACGCGGCAGGATGTAAATCGGCAAGGCGCTGATTCTACGGAAGATTTTGCGTTTAAAGGTGATGCCGGGTCGTCATCGACGGAGGAATTGCTGGCTCAGGGCGCGGCGCCGGACGGCGCAGCCTCTATGGCGATCTGCAATGTGACGATGTCGCCCACTTCGGGCAGAAAACGGGTCATGCCAAAAGCGCTGCGCGACAGGCTACCCCGGAAATCGCCGCCGCAGACATCTCGCCGGATGCCGAACAGCACCGTCTGGCCGCAACTGAAGCGATTGGCTTCGAGCCGGAACGGCTGCGAGATGCCGTGCAACGACAACGTCCCTTCCACGGCAGTCAGCTTGCCTGCCTCGACCACAAACCGGTTGGCCTGGAACCGTGCCACGGGGAACGACTGCACATCGAAGAATTGCTCGGATCGCAGCACGCCGTCCAGGCTGCGATTGCCGGTGTCGAGGGAATCGGTGTCGACCGTGAAATCAATGGATCCGGCACCGGTCTGCGGGTCGTAGACGATCCGGCCGTCGATCTTGGCGAAACGGCCCCGTACGGTCGTGCGGTCGTAGTGGCTGGCGCCGAAGTACACGCTCGTGTGGACGGGGTCCACCGTGTAGTTGGTAGGGGCTGCCCAGGCGGAGGCGCTCGATGCGAGCAGCGCGCCGACGATGGCGATATGGCGGAGGGCGCGCGGCATGGTGCTAGGGTTGTGAGGGAACAGTCAGTGAACAAACACCGGCAGCAGGAAGATGCCGATGACGGTCAGCATGCCAATCGTCCAGCACAGCGTACGCAGCGTGGCCCGGTCGGTCAGGTAGCAGATGGTATAGGCAATGCGGATGACGATGAAGAACATCGCCAGTTCATCGATGCGTGCCTGCGGTGCCGCGAGGTACGACGCGGACAACACGGCTGCGGCGAAGAACGGAAAGGCCTCGAAGTGGTTGCGGTGCGCCATGTCGGCGCGCCGCGCCCGCCCGCTCTGTTTTTCCAGCCACGCGCGAGGATCGTGGTTGTCAAAGCCGCGACGGCCGCTTCCGGCCTTGGCAATCGCGACTGTCAAAACGGGCATCAGCCCCGCCAGCAGGACACACCAGAACGCGATCGGCATGCGTGCTCCTTGGATGATGGGTTGACGTGACGGCGCCCAGCGCGCCGCCATCGGACAATCAGGACAGCCAGGCGGTGCCGTGTGACCTGGTGCGACGAACCTTCATGCGGCCACGACCTTGATGCGCACACCACCGGTGCCGCCCACGGCGACAACCTGTCCGGCGCGGATCTTGGCGGTCTTGCGCGACTCCTGCGCGCCGTCCACCGACACCTCGCCCGACGCGACCAGCGCCTTGCCGGCGCCGCCGCTATCGCAGATCCCGGCCAGCTTGAGCAGGTCGTTCAGCGCGACAAACTCGCCTTCGAGCGGGAATGTGATCGTCTGCGCCATTACTTGCCGCCCCAGCTGTCCTTGAGTCCGACCGTGCGGTTGAACACGGGCTTGCCCGGTTTCGAATCCACGCGATCTGCGACGAAGTAGCCCATGCGCTCGAACTGGAAGCGGTCTTCCGGCTTCGCGTTTTCCAGGCCCGGTTCGAGGTAGGCCTTGATGACCTTCTTCGATTCGGGATTCAGTGCATCGAGAAAGTTCTTGCCGCCAGCATCCGGGTTCGGATCGTTGAACAGGCGGTCGTACAGACGCACTTCGGCTTCCTGCGCATGCAGGGCGCTGACCCAGTGGATGTTGCCCTTGACCTTGACGCTGTCGGCCCCCGGCGTGCCGCTCTTCGTTTCCGGCAGGTAGTTCGCGTGGACGGCGATCACGTTGCCGTCGGCGTCCTTGTCCACGCCCGTGCATTCGATCACGTAGCCATGGCGCAGGCGCACCTTGTTGCCCGGGAACAGGCGGAAGTAGCCCTTGGGCGGCGTCTCGGTGAAGTCTTCGCGCTCGATCCACAGTTCGCGCGAGAACGGGAACTCGCGGCGACCCAGTTCGGGCTGCTTCGGATGCACCGGCGCCGAGCATGCCTCGCTCTGCCCCTCGGGGTAGTTGTCCAGGATCAGCTTGACCGGGTCCAGCACGGCTACGCTGCGGTGAGCCCGGCCATCGAGGTCGTCGCGCACGGCACCTTCCAGCGTGCTCATGTCGATCCAGCTATCGGCCTTGGACACGCCGATGCGGTCGCAGAAGAGCTGGATCGATTCCGGCGTATAGCCGCGGCGGCGGATGCCGACGATGGTGGGCATACGGGGATCGTCCCAGCCGTCCACGCGCTGCTCGTCCACCAATTGCTTGAGGCGGCGCTTGCTGGTGATCGCGTAGGTCAGGTTCAGACGCGCAAACTCGTACTGGTGCGGCAGCGGGGCGGGGAAGACGCCGGCGTCGCGCAGGTGTTCGAGCACCCAGTCGTACAGCGGACGGTTATTCTCGAATTCAAGCGTGCACAGCGAATGTGTGATGTTCTCGATGGCGTCCGAGATGCAGTGCGTGAAGTCGTACATCGGATAGATGCACCACTTGTCGCCCGTGCGGTGGTGATGGGCGTGACGGATGCGGTACAGCACCGGGTCGCGCAGCACGATGTTCGGCGCGGACATGTCGATCTTCGCGCGCAGCACGTGCTCGCCATCGCCAAACTTGCCGTCGCGCATCTCGCGGAACAGCGTCAGGTTTTCCTCGACCGTGCGGTCGCGGAACGGCGACGGCTTGCCCGGCTCGGAGAAGTTGCCCCGGTTGGCTGCAATCTGCTCGGCGGTCTGGCTGTCCACGTAGGCCACGCCGCGCTCGATCAGGGTCTCGGCAAACTGGTACAGGCGGTCGAAGTAATCGCTCGCGTAGTACAGGTGCGGGGCGGCATCGGCGGACTTGGCGTCCCACGAGAAGCCCAGCCAGTGCACGGCGTCGATGATCGAGTCGACGTACTCGGTGTCTTCCTTGACGGGGTTCGTATCGTCGAAGCGCAGGTGGCAGCGGCCGGCATAGTCGCGCGCCAGGCCGAAGTTCACGCAGATGCTCTTGGCGTGGCCAATGTGCAGATAGCCGTTCGGCTCCGGCGGAAAGCGCGTGATGACGGTCGGCAGCGGCGCGCCCTGCTGGTCGGCGCGTCCGGCGTAGGTACCTGCGGCGAGATCCTGGTCGATGATGCTCCGCAGGAAGTTGGAGGCGGCTGGCGTGTCGTTGGGCTTGTTGTCTTGGCTCATGGTGGCGCCGCGTGGCATGCGGCTCGATAGCTTGGCGGACGGGCAGGGATCGGTCAGCCCCGGTCCTGGTGTTGCCTGGAATGGCGAGATTTTACAGTGCTTGCGGGCTAACCCGTCACTAACCTGTGACGACCCGGTGATTTTAAGAATCGTCTCACCTGCATGGCGTGGCGAAGTGGTGCAGAATTCACCGCAGATCGGCTCCCCGCCCATTTTGCGAGGCGTTCTGCCGTGCGACGTGATCGTCGCATGCCGCGCCCCGCCTTGCTGCAGGAACACACGCCATGAATACCCCTTCTTCTCCCGCCTCTTCCACCCATCCTGCCGATGCACTGGCTGCGCTATGGCAGGACCTGGCCCTGCCGGCCGAGGCCCTCCGCCACCTGCACCTCACAGGCGCTGATCCGATACTGCCGTCGAGCTTCGCGATCGGCACCGCCGCACAGGTCAGCCTGGGCGCGTCGGGGCTGGCTGCGGCAGCGCTCTGGGCACAGCGCACCGGACGCTGGCAGGAGGTATCCGTGGATATGCGCCACGCACTGGCCGAGTTCCGCAGCGAGCGCTACCTGCGCGTCAATGGTGGTCCGGCCCCGGAGCTGTGGGACAAGATCGCCGGCCTGTATCCGTGCGGTGACGGGCGCTGGGTGCGCCTGCACACCAATTTCCCCCATCACCGGGACGGCGTGCTGCGCATCCTGCAATGCGCGGCGGAGAAGGATGCCGTGCGCACCACGCTTGGCAAGTGGAAGGCCGAGGATTTCGAGCAGGTGGCATCGGATGCCGGCATGGTCGTCTCGGCGATGCGGACCCACGACGAGTGGCTGGCGCATCCGCAGGCCCAGGCGCTGCGTGGCCTGCCGCCCGTGATCATCGAGAAGATCGGCGAGGCGCCGCCCCAGCCTTTGCCCGAACTGCCGCCCCATGCCGAAATCAATGTCGATGCCCGCCCGCTAAGCGGTGTTCGCGTGCTCGACTTCACGCGGATCATCGCCGGACCGGTGGCAGGTCGCACGCTGGCGGCCCATGGCGCCGACGTGCTGCTGGTCACTGCGGCACACCTGCCAGCGATGGAGGTGCTGGTAATCGACACCGGCCGAGGCAAGCGGTCCTGCCAACTGGACCTGCGCGATGCCGAGGACAAGCGCGCGCTGCACAAGCTGCTGCATGGCACCGACGTGGTGGTGCAAGGCTATCGGCAGGGTGGGCTGGATAAGCTCGGCGTCGGTCCCGAAGCGGCGGCGCGTGCGCGGCCCGGCATCGTCTACGTGTCGCTGTCGGCGTATGGCCATGTGGGACCGTGGGCTGGCAAGCGCGGATTCGACTCGCTCGTGCAGACGGCCACGGGGATCAATGGCGACGAGGCGCAGGCGGCGGGCCGCGCCGATCCGGTGCCGCTGCCGGCGCAGGTACTCGACCATGCCTCGGGTTACCTGCTGGCGCTGGGCGCGATGGCGGCATTGCATCGGCGTGCTTCGGAGGGAGGGAGCTGGCATGTGCGGGTGTCACTGGCACAGACGGCACAGTGGTTGCGGAGCCTGGGCCGCGTACCGGACGGCATGGCCACGCCGGACCAGCACATCGACGAAATCTCCGATCTGCTGCAGATCGAGGAGTCGGGGTTCGGCGAACTGACCACCGTGCGTCACGCCGCGCAGCTTTCGGAGACGCCGGCGCACTGGGCGCTGCCATCGGTGCCGCTCGGCACGCATGCGCCGGAATGGCTGCTGCGCGGCAGCCATTGACGTAACGCAGTCAGTACGACGCTCAGTACAGCGTCTTGCGCAACCGTTCCGGCAGTTCGCGATCATAGGTCTCACCGTCGATCGCATTCTGGCTGAGTGTGGCGACCATCGTGCCAGTGCTCGGCAGGGTGCTGCGTGCGATCTGAGCGTCGGCTGACCAGAGATGCGACCGCACCAGCGCGCGGGCGCACTGGAAGTAGACCGACTGAATCGCAATCACCAGTACCGTGGTGGGCGGTTTGTCCTCCACCGTGCAGCGTGCAATTAGTTCGGGGTCGACGGAAATCGTCGCGATGCCACTGACCCGCAGCGTTTCGTTGATGCCGGGGATCATGAACAGCAGGCCCACGCGCGGGTCCGCCACGATATTGCGCAGGCTGTCGATGCGGTTGTTGCCACGTCGGTCGGGTAGCAGCAGCGTGCGGTCATCGAGGATCTGCACGAAACCTGGCGCGTCGCCACGTGGCGAGCAATCGCCGCCATTGGGGTTCGAGGTCGACAGCAGACAGAACGGCGCCTTCTCGACAAAGGCACGGTAGTGAGGATGCAGGTAGTCGACTTCCTTCGCCAGGGATGCCCCAGCGGGTTGGGCATACAGCGCTTCCAGCGCGGCGATCGAGTCTAGTGTGTGCGGGGGCATGATGCGAACTCTTTGAGCAGATGCGACAGGGCCTCCAGTATGCCGCAGCATGTCGGGAGGCTCCGGGCGAAGTATCGGCGGTTCAGATCGTCACGGTGCCCCGGCCCAGTTCAATCACGCGGCCGCCCACGCGGATGGCGCCGTCGGCGGTCACCGAAAGATCGAGCCGGCAGCGGCGGTCTACTTGTTCGCCCTGATTTACTTCGTATTGCGCCGGCAATGCATGTCCCGTGGCCAGCAGCCAGCCGCCGAGATTGGCGCAGGCCGAACCCGTGCCCGGATCCTCGGCCACGCCGCCACCCTGCTTGGTGAAGAAATAGCGAACCAGCACCTTGCCCCGATGGGTGGGATCGAAGGCGAACACATAGGCGGTCTTGCGTCCCAGGCTGCTTTGCGGCCACTGCTCCAACCGGCCGCTGTCCGGTTGCGCGCGACGTACGGCATCGGGGGTTTTCAGCGGCACCAGCAACTGGTCGGCGCCGGTATCGACCCACATCGGCGAAGCAGCCAGATCATCGGCCGAGAGGCCCAGCAGCGAGGCCATCTCGGCATCGGGCAGCCCGGCGGGCGCGGTCTTCGGCGCGCCTGTGTGCGGCGCGGTCAGCGTCCAGCGGTCTGCCTGCGCGGTGACGGGCACCACGCCGGCCTTGAATTCGAGCGTCAGCGCATCGCCCGTGCCGGCGAGTTCGCGCACGACGTGCGCCGTGCCCAGCGTGGGATGTCCTGCGAAGCGCATCTCGTAGCCGGGCGTGAAGATGCGCACGGCCGCGGTGGCCTGTTCCGACGGCAGGACGAAGGTCGTTTCGGACAGGTTGAACTGCAGCGCCAGCGCCTGCATGGTGGCGTCATCCATGCCACGGGCATCCTCGAACACGCAGAGCGGGTTGCCTCCGAATGTGGATTCTGCAAAGACATTGACGATTCGGTACGCGTAGCTGGGCATGGTCGATGGCAGGCGGACGTTGAAAACGCCAGTCTACGGAAACGGCGTCCCGATGCCATGCACAGTTTCTGACCCGCCGAACCAGACAGTTCCGCTACGCTGCGTTTTTGGACATTTGGCGATTGGCGACATCGTTGCCGATGCGAAGAATGGATGCTTTTTTCGGGTACTCCATCCATGCTGGAACTCAACAACTACGAAACGCTCGTGGCGGCGTCGCTGGTGCTGCTGGTCGGGCGCAAGCTCGTGCAGGTCACTCGTCCGCTGCGTACCTACAATATTCCCGAGCCCGTCGCAGGTGGCCTGATCGTGGCGATCTGCCTGGCGCTCGCGCGCTACACGGCCGATGTCGAGGTGAAGTTCGATACGGTGACGCAGACTCCGCTGATGCTCGCGTTCTTCGCCACGCTCGGCCTGAGCGCGAATCTGGCCAGCCTGAAGCAGGGTGGCAAGTCGATTGGTATCTTCCTGTTCGTGGTCACCGGGTTGCTGATCATTCAAAACGGGGTCGGCGTTGGCCTCGCCAGCGCACTCGGCCTGGAGCCGGTCACGGGCTTGCTGGCGGGATCGATCTCGCTGTCCGGCGGGCACGGTACGAGCGCAGCATGGGGCGACACGTTCACCAGGCAATTCGGCATGACGTATGCCAAGGAACTTGGCGTGGCATGCGCAACGTTCGGCCTTGTGCTCGGTGGGTTGATCGGCGGTCCGGTGGCACGCCATCTGTTGCGCAGGGTGACAGTTCCCGGCCTCGGGACGGATGCCGCCGATCCGCTGACCTTCGAGAACCCGCAGGCGGGGCGGCAGATCACGGCTTCGTCGCTGATCGAGACGCTGGCGCTGATCCTGATCTGCCTCTCGGCCGGTTATGCGCTGACCGAATTCTTCAAGGGCACGCGCGTGCAATTGCCCACCTTCGTGTGGGTGCTTTTCGTCGGCGTGCTGCTGCGCAACGGGCTGGCAGCACTCGGCTGGTACACGGTGTTCGACCGTGCGCTCTCGGTGCTTGGCAACGTCAGCCTGTCGATGTTCCTGGCGATGGCGCTGATGAGCCTGAAGCTCTGGCAACTGTCGTCGCTGGCCTTGCCGATGATGCTGATCCTTGCGGTCCAGACCGCCGCGATGGCGGCTTACGCGATCTTCGTCACGTTCCGCGTGATGGGCCGCAACTACGACGCAGCGGTATTGGCGGCAGGACACTGTGGCTTCGGCCTTGGCGCCACGCCCACGGCCATTGCCAATATGCAGGCGGTGACCGACCGCTTCGGTCCGTCGCATCTGGCCTTCCTGATCGTGCCGATGGTGGGCGCGTTCTTCATCGACATCGTCAACGCCATCGTGATCCAGTTCTTCCTGAACTTGCCCATGATCGCGCCTGCGCTGATCGGCCCCTGATCGTTCGCCTGCGATAAACGTTAAAAAAGGCGCCACCGGTTTCCCGATGGCGCCTCGCAGGACTTCTACTGCGGTACTGCCGTACTACGTACTGCAAAAAATCAGAAGCCGACTGCCTGACCGTCACGTCGGCTGTCGCTGGCGGCCACATAGCCGTGCTCGCCATCGTCGGACAGGCGCCAGATGAACTGGCCCGATCCGAAATCCATGTACGGATCGTCCACCGACTTCAACTGGTGGCCGCGGTCCTTGAGACCGTCCACGGTGGTAGGGTCCATGGTGCCTTCAACGTCCAGCGTGAAATCGCGGTTGACCTTCCAACGGGGGGCACAGCAGGCGGCCTGCGGTTGCTGGTTGTAGTCAAGCATGCGCACCACGGTTTGCAAGTGGCCTTGAGGTTGCATATCGCCGCCCATCACGCCAAAGCTCATCTGCGGCTTGCCGTCCTTGGTTAGGAATGCCGGAATGATCGTGTGGAACGGACGCTTGCCGCCTTCCACCACGTTGGCCGACTTCGGATCCATGGAGAAGCCCACGCCGCGGTTCTGCAGGCTGATGCCGGTGCCCGGCACCACCACACCCGAACCGAAACCCATGTAGTTCGACTGAATGAACGAAATCATCATGCCGTTCTCGTCGGCGGCGGTCAGGTAGATCGTGCCACCCGTGCGCGGCATGCCGAAATCGAAATGCGTGGCGCGCTGCATGTCGATCAGCTTGGCGCGCGATTTCAGGTAGGCGTCGTCGAGCATCTGCTCGGGCGTAACTTCCATGCTGCGCGGGTCCGCCACGTAGCGGTAGAGATCGGCAAAGGCCAGCTTCATGGCTTCGATCTGCAGATGCTGCGAATCCACGGAATCCACAGGCAGCGAGCCGACGTCGAACTGGTCGAGGATGCCGAGCGCCATCAGCGCGGCGATGCCCTGGCCGTTCGGCGGAATCTCATGCACTTCGTGACCACGGTAGGACTTGCTGATGGGCTTGACCCATTCCGGACGATAGTTGCGCAGGTCATCGAGCGTCATCGACGCGCCGCACGACTTGCTGAACGCGGCGATCTTCTCCGCGATTTCGCCTTCGTAGTAGGAACGGCCCTTGGTGGCGCCGATCTTGCGCAGCGTCTCGGCGGCGTCCTTGAAAACGAACTTCTCGCCCACGTGCGGCGCGCGGCCGTTGGGCATGAAGGTCTCGGCAAAGCCCGGCTGGTTCTTGAGATCAGGCACGGCGGCGGCCCACTTGTGCGCCACCACCGGCGGCACGGCATAACCACGCTCGGCGATCTCGATTGCCGGTTCCATCAGGTCTTCGAACGGCAGCTTGCCGAAGCGCTCATGCAGCGCAGCCCAGCCGGCGATCACGCCCGGCACGGTCACCGAGTCCCAGCCACGCACCGGGCGATTGGCCAAACCATTGCCGTCGGCGCCGTACTTGTTCTTGAAGTAGTCGGTGCTCCACGTAGCCGGCGCCACGCCCGACGAGTTCAGGCCATGCAATTCCTTGCCGTCCCAGAGAATGGCGAACGCATCGCTGCCCAGGCCGCACGAGACCGGCTCGACCAGCGTGATGGCAGCGGCTGCGGCAATCGCAGCGTCCACGGCATTGCCACCCTTGAGCAGCATGCGCAGGCCGGCCTGCGCGGCCAGCGGGTGCGAGGTCGACACCACATTGCGCGCAAACAGCGGAATGCGCACGGAAGGGTAGGGGTTGGTCCAGTTGAAGGTTTGCATGGTTGTCTCGTCGTCCGATACACGTTCTGTTCTGCTCCCCTCTCCCGCGGCGCGGGAGAGGGGTTGGGGGAGAGGGTTCAGCGGTTCAAATTGCGGTCTGTCGAATCGTAGCCGCCAGCCCTCTCCCCCGCCCCTCTCCCGCAGGGCGGGAGAGGGGAGAAAACCAGGGGAGTGAAAAAATCAGTCCACCTGAATCTTCCGATCCTTGATCAGTTTGCCCCAGCGGGCGCTGTCTTTCTTTACCATCGCCGCGAATTGCGCGGGGGTGCCGCCAATCGGTTCGGCGCCGAGCTTGGCCAGGCGGTCCTTCACGTCCTGCGACTGGATAGCCTTGTTGAACTCGGTGTTCAGGCGCGTGACGATTTCGGGCGAAAGGCCCTTCGGGCCGTAGATGCCGAACCACGTATCCGATTCGAAGCCGGGCAGGCCCGACTCGTTGACCGTCGGCAGTTCCGGCGCCAGCGGCGAGCGCTTCATGCTCGTCACGGCCAATGCCTTGAGTTTGCCGTCCTTCACATGCGGCATGCCCGAGACGATGCTGTCGAACAGTACCTGCACCTTGCTGGAAATCAGGTCGGGTACGGCCAGCGCGGTGCCGCGATAGGGGATGTGCGTGATGAACACGCCGGCCTGCGCCTTGAACGATTCGGCAGTCAGATGGACCACGGTGCCGTTGCCGCTGGAGGCGTAGTTCAGTTCACCAGGATGCTTCTTGGCGTAGTCGATCAGGTCCTTGACGTTCTTGACCGGCAGCGTATTCGGCACCAGCAGCACGTTGGTCGCCGTGGCGACCTGGCCGATCGGCGTGAAATCGGTCTCGGTGTTGTAGGGCAGGCGCGAATTCACGAACGGCCCCACCGAGTGCGTGCTGGTGGTAGCAATCAGGATCGTGTAGCCGTCAGGCGCGGCTTTGGCAGCCATGTCCGAACCAATCGCACCGCCAGCGCCGGGCCGGTTGTCCACGACGATCTGTTGCCCCATGTTCTGGCCGACCTTCTGCGCAATGGCACGCGCCAGCAGATCGGTGGCGCCGCTGGCCGGGAACGGCACGATCAGCCGGATCGGCTTGGACGGGAAGCTGTCCGCACGCGAGGGCGCGGCGGCAATGGTCAGGCTCGAGGCAAGGCCGATGCCGAGAAGGCGTAGCCAGTGTTGCATTGTTGTTCTCCGGTACGGAACGGACAGCGTGGAAATTCGGCAGGAAACCCAAATTATTCCGCGCCCTCGGTCACAATGAAAGTTAATATTTGTTGCTTGATCCACAAGAAAATCTTGTGGATTGGCCGATCATCGGCTGCCCCTTCCTTCTACGTTGACCTATGAGCACGATTCGCTTTCTGAAGACCTTTGTTGCTGTGGCCGAGCGTGGGTCTTTTGCCGCAGCAGCAGGGCAGGTGGCGCTGACACAGGCCGCCGTCAGCCTCCAGATGCGCTCATTGGAGGAGGAGTTGCGACGTGCCTTGTTCGACCGCAGTGGACGAGTGGCCACGCTGAATGCCGATGGCCGGGCGCTGCTGCCGCAGGCGCGCCGACTGCTGGCGCTCTATGACGAAATGCGGCTGCCGCTGTCCGGTGCCGGCGATATGGCGGGTGCCGTGGCAGTGGGAGCAGTCGTGTCGGTCATGGGCGGCCTCTCGCATGTCGTGGCCGGGATGAAGCGGACCTATCCCGCGCTCGACGTGCGCCTGATCGGCGCGAAGTCGTTCGAACTGGCCGCTATGGTGGAAAGTGGCGAACTCGATGCGGCGTTCGTGGCCGAAGGCTCGGCGCAGCTGGCCGGCACACTGCAGTGGACGCCGCTTTACGAGGAGCCCATCGTGCTGATTGCCGGACGGGGAAGCCGGGGCGATGACGCGCGGGAGGCGTTGGCCGCCAATCCCTTCCTGCGATTCGACCGGAGCCAGCGGACGGGCGCACTGGTGGAGCGTGCATTGCGGCGCGCTCACTTGCGGACCAACGAGTTCCTCGAACTGAATTCGATCGAGGCGCTGGTGGAACTGGTGCGGCAGGAGGTGGGTGTGACCGTGGTGCCATTGCTCAAGCGTTCGCGCTGGCGCGACGACCCCGCGCTGCGCATCGTGCCTTTGCGCGCGGGCGGGGAGCCGATGGTGCGCATCATCGGCATGCTGGAGCGGCGTGACCACGGACGGGTGCGCGTGACCGAGGCCATCCGCGCGGCGTGCGCAGCCCTGTTCAACGCGTGACGAAAAGGGGGCGGCATAAATGAAGAAGGGCGCCACGTAGGCGCCCTTCTTCATTTCCGCGAGACTGCCGGAGACTTACTCTTCCTGGAACGCTTCTTCGCGCTTGGCCTTGATCGACGGCAGGGCCACGATCAGCACCAGCACGGCTGCGGCAATCAGCAGGCCCAGCGACAGCGGACGCGTCACGAACACGCTGAAGTCACCACGCGACAGCAGCAGCGAGCGACGGAAGTTCTCTTCCATCATCGGTCCCAGCACAAAGCCGAGGAGCAACGGAGCCGGTTCGCAGCGCAGCTTGATGAACAGGTAGCCGATCACGCCGAAGGCTGCGGTCTGGAACACGTCGAACGTGGTGTTCTGAACCGAGTACACGCCAATGCAGCAGAACGTCAGGATGGCCGGGTACAGGTAACGGTACGGCACCTTCAGCAGCTTCACCCAGATACCGATCATCGGCAGGTTCAGGATGATCAGGATGAAGTTGCCCAGCCACATCGAGGCGATCAGGCCCCAGAACAGCGCGGGGTTGCTGGTCATGACCTGCGGACCCGGCTGGATGTTGTGGATCGTCATCGCACCGACCATCAGCGCCATCACGGCGTTGGGCGGAATGCCCAGCGTCAGCAGCGGGATGAACGAGGTCTGCGCTGCGGCGTTGTTGGCCGATTCCGGACCTGCCACGCCTTCGATGGCACCCTTGCCGAACTCGTGTGCGAACTTCGACGTCTTCTTTTCCAGCGAGTACGCTGCAAACGAAGCCAGTGCCGCACCGCCACCCGGGAGAATACCGAGCATCGAACCCAGGGCCGTACCGCGCAGGATGGCCGGGATCATGCGCTTGAAGTCTTCCTTGGTCGGGAAGAGGTTCGTCACATGGTCCGTGAAGGTCTCGCGGGCATCCTTCTGTTCCAGGTTCGCGATGATTTCCGCGAAGCCGAACACACCCATGGCCACCGACACGAAGTTCAGGCCGTCAGTCAGTTCCGGCACGTCGAACGAGAAGCGCGCGGCGCCCGAGTTCACGTCAGTACCGACCAGGCCCAGCAGCAGGCCCAGCACGATCATCGAGATCGCCTTGACCAGCGAGCCGGAGGCCAGCACCACGGCACCGATCAGGCCCAGGATCATCAGCGAGAAGTATTCGGCAGGGCCGAACTTGAACGCCAGTTCCGAGAGCGGGGCAGCAAAGGCCGCCAGGATCAGCGTGGCCACGCAGCCAGCGAAGAACGAGCCCAGACCGGCAGTGGCCAGCGCCACCCCGGCACGACCCCGCCGCGCCATCTGATAACCGTCGATCGTAGTGACCACCGACGACGATTCGCCCGGCAGGTTCACCAGGATAGCCGTGGTCGAGCCGCCGTACTGCGCGCCGTAGTAGATACCTGCCAGCATGATCAGCGCGGCCACCGGGGGCAGCGTGTAGGTCACGGGCAGCAGCATCGCGATGGTGGCCAGCGGGCCCAGGCCCGGCAGCACGCCGATCAGCGTACCGAGCACGCAGCCCAAGAACGCGTAGGCGATGTTCTGAAAGGACAGGGCGGTCGAAAAGCCCAGTCCGAGGTTGGTCAACAATTCCATGAGGGCCGTCTCCTTAGCTTGCCAGGAACGCCGGCCACACCGGCATCTGCAGGTTGATGCCGTATACGAACGCGCCCAGGCTGATGATCACCAGGATGATCGCGTTGAGTACGGCGCCCTTCCAGCTGAATTCATGGCTGGCCATCGAGGAGACCAGTACCAGGACCACCACCGACAGCACCATGCCCAGCGGCTTGAGCAGCAGGCCGAACAGGACGACCGAGCCCAGGATCCACAGCAGGATCTTCAGGTCCCAGCGGGCCAGTTGGTCGTTCTCTGCCTTGGAAGACAGCGAGCCCCACAGTACGAGCGCGCCAAGGATGGCGAGCACGATGCCGAGCCAGAACGGGAAGTATCCCGGTCCCATCTTGGCGGCTGTTCCCATGGAATAGCCACGGGCAACGAAGGAAAAGCTCAGTCCGACCAGGATGAACATCAGGCCGGAGGCAAAGTCCTTTTGGCTGCGTATGCGCAAAATGATTCTCCTCGATTTGAATCTTGAAAAGCTTCGCGACAGAGGCTGCCTGTCGCGGCAGGGTGGAAGGTAAAAGCGCATCCTTTCAGCTACCTTTCATATGTCTGCATAAAGTGGCAACCTCAGGGTATGTCCCTACGCAGACGTCCGAAAGGTTTCGGTAAGTCGTTGACAATGCAAGGAAAAATGCAGGGAAAACGCGCAGCAACGCGGTGCGCGGGCTTGTGGAAAGCAGGACGAAAGCGGACAGATCGGGCGAGGGTCGTCAGCTAAGCTTGATGGATTCCGGCGCGCACCTGGCGCCTCGAATATTCCATCCCTCGGCATTCCGAAAAAGAACGAAAAAGAACAATTCACAGTCCCCGGAGGTGCGCTTGGAAACCATCGACCATGCCATTCTCATCGGCGCCGTGGTGATGACGCTGGGCATCCTGCTTGGCGTGTTTTCGTCGCGCTTCGGCGTGCCGTTTTTGCTGGTGTTCCTGGGGGTGGGGATGGCAGCCGGTGTGGACGGCCCGGGTGGCATCCGTTTCAACAACACCTGGCTCAGCTTCCTCGTCGGCAATATCGCGCTGGCCGTGATCCTGCTCGATGGCGGGCTGCGGACGCGCTTCGCCACCTTCCGGGTGGCGCTGCGGCCTTCGCTATCACTTGCCACACTCGGCGTGGTCCTGACGGCGGTGCTGGTGGGATTATTCGCAACCTGGCTGCTCGGCATCGACTGGAAGCTCGGACTGTTGCTGGGCGCCATTGTCGGGTCCACGGATGCGGCGGCGGTCTTCTCGCTGCTCAACAGCAGCGGCATCCGGCTCAAGGAACGGGTGGCCAGCGTGCTGGAGATCGAATCGGGCATCAACGACCCGATGGCGATCTTCCTGACGCTGACGTTGATCGAATGGATCACGGCGCCGGATGGCCTGTCCGGCCCCGCGCTCGCCATGCGGCTGGTGGTGCAATTCGGCGTGGGCGGGGTGCTGGGCGTGGCACTGGGGTATTGCCTGGCCAACATCATGGAGCGCGTCAATGTGGCCGAGGGGCTGCAGGCCATCCTGGTGTGCTCGGGCGGCTGCATGGTCTGGGCCATCGTCCAGACGGCGGGCGGCAGTGGCTTCCTGGCGGTCTACCTGACCGGCATGATCGTGGGAAACCGCGAGCGCGCGGTGACGGGCGACACCATGCGCGCGATGGACGGCATGGCGTGGCTGGCGCAGTCTGCGATGTTCCTGCTGCTCGGGCTGCTGGTAACGCCGCACCGGATCTGGGACATCGCCTTGCCGGCGACGGCACTCGCGTTGTTCCTGATGTGCGTGGCGCGGCCCGTGGCTGTGTTCGTTTCGCTGCTGCCATTCCGGTTCAATACCCGCGAGAAGGCGTTCGTCGCGTGGATGGGGCTGCGCGGTGCGGTGCCCATCGTGCTGTCGCTGTTTCCGCTATTGCAGGGCATGGAGGATTCGGGGCTGCTGTTCCGCGTGGCCTTCGCCGTGGTGCTGGCGAGCCTGCTATGCCAGGGAACCACCGTGGCACTGGCCGCTCGCCTGGCCCGGGTGTTGCGCCCGCCCTATGACGAGCCGCTTTCTCGCGAGCGCTTGCGGGGCACGCGCAATCCGCCCCTCGAGCTGATGCAGTTCGTGGTGGCGGCCAATTCATCGATGGAGGACCTGCGTGCCGATCAGGTGGAGCTACCACCGCGCAGCCGGCTGATGACTGTGGCGCGCGACGGCGCGTTGGTGCCGCTGGATCAGGTTGTCCTGCATGCTGGCGATGTCGTCTCCGTGCTGGCGCCGAGTGGCAGCGTGCCGCTGCTGTCGCGGCTGTTCCTGACGGCGGCGATACCACCCGCCTGGGATCAGGTGGGGCACGACTTCGTGCTCGACGGACAGGCAGCGCTGGCCGATGTGGCCTCGCTCTACGGCACGCGCCCACTGACGCCGGAGGAAGTGCAGTGGACGCTGGAGACGGCGATGCTCGCCATGTTTCCCTCGCCGCCCGTGGAAGGCGACGCGGTCGAGATCGCCGGGCTGAGGCTCACGGTGACCCGCATGGACGGGCCACGTATCGTTCAGGTCGGTCTGCTACTGCCGCGCAATGCGACGGAAGACGCCCGCGATGGCAAGGAGCGCCTCTGGCGCATGCGCGACAAGGCGCGGCCGAGCGATGCGCTCAATCCACCTTCGCGCCGGAAACCTTGACCACCTGGCCGTACTTCTTCAGTTCACGCTGAATCAGCGCGCCGAATTGTTCGGGCGTGGTGGGCGCCGGCGTGGCGCCGATGCGGGCCAGCTTGGCTTTCATGTCATCGGTCTTGAGGATGGCCACGATGTCGCGATTGAGCCGTTCGACGATCTCGGGCGGCGTGCCGGCCGGTGCGAGCACGCCGAACCATGTGGAGATATCGAATCCTTCAAGACCCAGCCCTTTGCCGGCCTCGGCAATGGTCGGCAGTTCCGGGAACGATGCGGCGCGGCTGGCGGTGGTCACGGCAAACGCCTTGAGCTTGCCGGCCTTGATGTTGGCCGAGGCCGAGGCGAGGTTATCGAAGATGAGATCGGTCTGGCCCGACAGCACCGACAATTGCGCAGGCGACGCGCCGTTGTACGGGATGTGGACCATGCTCACGCGCGCCATGCTCTTGAACAGCTCGCCCGACAGATGGCCGGCGCTGCCGTCGCCGCCCGACGCATAGTCGAGCTTGCCCGGATGCTTGCGCGCATATTCGACGAGATCGCGCACGTTGTTGATGTGCAGTTCGGTGGCCTTGCCCGGATGCATCACCAGCACGTTGGGCACGTCGGCCACCAGCGTGATCGGCGCGAAATCCTTCACCGGGTCATACGGCATCCTGGTGAACAGCGTCGGATTGATGGCGTGGGTGGCCACGGCGCCCATCACGATCGTGTAGCCATCGGCGGGCTGCTTGGCCACGTAGTCGGCGCCGAGGTTGCCACCCGCACCGGGCTTGTTCTCCACCACGACGGGCTGGCCGAGGCTGACGCGCAACTGTTCGCCGATGGCGCGCGCCACCGTATCGAGCGGGCCGCCCGCAGGGTAAGGCACGACGAAGCGAATGGGCTTGGTGGGCCAGTTGGCCGGCGCCGCTGCCGGGGCGGCGAACGAGGCGAGCGCGGTGGTGGCGGCCAGAGCGGCCGAAAGCAGGGTCTTCAACATATCAGGCGTGGAAAGGATGGGAATCTCGTGCGCGGGGACGTGCGTTGCGTTCCCGCGTCTCAAATGGGCCCGCGAGCGCCGGCCTTCGGTGGATGCGCTTCAGCGAGCGCCAATCCCGCGCGCCATCATCACCGCGCACAGCGGCAGCAGGATAAATACATGGGCTTCGATCATGACCCAGCGGCGGGTCTTCCTGATCTCGGCGGGCGTGGGAACAAACTCCGGGAGTCTCTTTGCCTGCTTGCGCCACTTCGCGATGGCGAACGTGGGCGGCAGCGAGCACAGCGCAATCAGGACGAAGACCGTCATCTTGACGTGGAACCACGGATTGTGGATATAGAACTCCACGCCCTTGGCGCCCAGGAACAGCCGCAACAGGCCGGTGGCCAGCACAGCCATCGCCGAGAGGAAGTAGAACAGGTCGTACAGCGACAGGCGGCGGACGGTTGCGGGGGTCATGTCCGGGCGCAGTACTACAGCTTCGGCGGCCATCAGCGTCACCAGGATGAAGATGGCCGTGAAGTGCAGGAATGCGAGCAGGGCATCGGTCAGCATGAAATCTCCTCGGAGTGGGGAATACTCGGGAAAACTCGAAAATACGCGTCGATGATCGCCTGCCCGGTGTGTGGCGGGGGCCGTGCCTGATCAAGCGGAAGCTATCAGACCACGCCCTTGCTGCGCAGGGTGGCGATGTGTTCGGCACTGTAGCCGAGTGTCTCGCCAAGCACCACATCGGTGTGCTCCCCAAGCAACGGCGGGTGGCGCAGCGCCTCGGGCGGCGTGGCGCTCATCCGCATCGGGCTGCCCACCAGCTTGACCGTGCCGGCCGTGGGGTGCGGCAGGTCCACGCGCAGGCCGCGAGAGACAACCTGCTCGTTCTCGAACACTTCATCGAGCGTGTTGATCGGGCCGCAGGGCACACCAGCACGCTCCAGATCCAGAATCCATTGCTCGCGTGTGCGCGGGGCCACCATCTCGGACAAGATCGGCACCAGCACGTCGCGGTGTGCCACGCGCTGCGGATTGGTGGCAAAGCGCGGATCGTCGGCGAGTTCGGGTTTGCCACCCGCCGTGACGAACTTGCGGAACTGCCCGTCGTTGCCCACCGCCACGATGATCCAGCCGTCGGCGGCCTGGAACGTCTGGTAAGGGACGATGTTCGGATGGGCATTGCCCCAGCGCTTCGGCGCCACGCCGCTAGCCAGGTAGTTCGTGTTCATGTTCGCCAGCATCGACACCTGCACGTCGAGCAGCGCCATGTCGATGTACTGGCCTTCACCGGTACGGTCGCGGTGCATGAGCGCCGCCATCACGGCGATGGTGGCGTACTGGCCCGTCATCAGATCCGAAATCGCCACGCCGGCTTTCTGCGGGCCGCCACCGGGCAGGTCGTCGCGCTCGCCGGTCAGGCTCATGAAACCGCCCATGCCTTGCACGATGAAATCGTAGCCGGGGCGTTGCGCGTACGGACCAGTCTGGCCGAAGCCGGTGACCGAGCAATAGATCAGATCAGGCTTGACCGCCTTCAGCGATTCGTAGTCCAGCCCGTACTTCTTCAACTGGCCAACCTTGTAGTTTTCGAGCACCACATCGCTCTGTGCAGCCAGTTCGCGCACCAGTTGCTGGCCCTCGGGCGTGCTGATGTCGCAGGTCACCGAGCGCTTGTTGCGGTTGGCGGCCAGGTAATAGGCGGCCTCGGCCGTGTCGCGCCCGTCTTCGGTCTTGAGCCAGGGCGGTCCCCAGATGCGGGTGTCGTCGCCCGCGCCGGGCCGCTCGATCTTGATCACGTCGGCGCCGAAATCGGCAAGATTCTGGGCGCACCACGGCCCCGCGAGCACGCGGGTCAGGTCAAGAACACGAAGATGGCTTAAGGCACCCATGGCGGTCACGGCTGGCAGGTCTGAGGAGCCAGCACTCTATCACCGGGTCTCGGCGCCAACGCGCCGGGGCACGGGGGAATGAATGTTCCTTGGGCGATAACCGGACAGGCTGCCGGGCGGCGTCCGGCCCGGCATGGGCGTGCGCGCCACAGGTCCGCCAGCGACTGCCCCAGCGCTGGGCTTGCCCGTATAATCAAGGGTTCGAAAAATCCAACCTGACCCACTGCGCCCTGCCCCGATGCGGGAAGCGCCCGATACAACATGAAAGTCTCCGACATTCGCAGCAAGTTCCTGCAGTTCTACGAGTCGAAGGGCCATACCGTGGTCCGCTCGTCCAGCCTGGTGCCGGCGAACGACCCGACGCTGCTGTTCACCAATTCGGGCATGGTGCAGTTCAAGGACGTGTTCCTGGGCACCGACAAGCGGCCGTACTCGCGCGCCACGTCGTCGCAACGCTCGGTGCGCGCCGGTGGCAAGCACAACGACCTCGAAAATGTGGGCTACACCGCACGGCACCACACGTTCTTCGAGATGCTGGGCAATTTCTCGTTTGGCGACTACTTCAAGCGCGAAGCCATCCAGTACGCCTGGGAGTTGCTGACGAAGGTCTACCAGCTGCCGCAGGAAAAGCTCTGGGTGACCGTCTACGCCGAGGACGACGAAGCCTACGACATCTGGGCCAAGGAAGTGGGCGTGCCGGCCGAACGCATCGTACGAATCGGTGACAACAAGGGCGCGCGCTACGCCTCGGACAACTTCTGGCAGATGGCCGATACCGGCCCGTGCGGCCCGTGCTCGGAAATCTTCTACGACCACGGTCCGGATGTCTGGGGCGGCCCCCCGGGATCGCCCGAGGAAGATGGCGACCGCTACATCGAGATCTGGAATCTCGTGTTCATGCAGTTCAACCGCGACGAGCAGGGCAACATGACACGCCTGCCCAAGCCGTGCGTGGACACCGGCATGGGCCTGGAGCGGATTGCCGCCGTGCTGCAGCACGTACACAGCAACTACGAGATCGACCTGTTCCAGGCACTGATCTCGGCGGCTGGTCGCGAAACGCATATCGCGGATCTGCACCAGAATTCGCTGAAGGTCATTGCCGACCACATCCGCGCCTGCTCGTTCCTGATCGTCGACGGCGTGATCCCGGGCAACGAAGGTCGTGGCTATGTACTGCGCCGTATCGTGCGCCGTGCCATTCGCCATGGTTACAAGCTGGGCCAGAAGACGCCTTTCTTCCACAAGCTCGTGGCCGACCTGGTGGCGCAGATGGGTGAAGCCTATCCGGAACTGGCCGAAGCCGAGACGCGCGTCCGTGACGTGCTCAAGGCCGAGGAAGAGCGCTTCTTCGAGACCATCGAAAACGGCATGTCGATCCTGGACGCGGCCGTGGCCGAGCTGAAGTCCAAGGGCGGCAAGGTGCTGGATGGTGAACTGGCGTTCAAGCTGCACGACACGTTCGGCTTCCCGCTCGATCTGACGCAGGATGTGGCGCGCGAACAGGAAATCACGGTGGACGAGGCCGCGTTCGACGCGGCGATGACGCGCCAGCGCGAGCAGGCCCGCGCCGCCGGCAAGTTCAAGATGGCTGCCGGCCTCGAATACGCGGGCGACAAGACCGTGTTCCATGGCTATGACGCACTGAGCAAGGAAGGCGCGCGCGTGACCGCCTTGTACGTCGATGGCGCTTCGGTGCCGACGATGCAACCGGGTCAGACCGGCGTGGTCGTGCTCGACAACACGCCGTTCTACGCCGAATCTGGCGGTCAGGTGGGCGATCAGGGTACGCTTGTGTCCGGTGCTGCCGTCTTCAACGTGGCTGATACCACCAAGGTCCAGGCCGACGTGTTCGGTCATCAGGGCACGCTGGCCAACGGCGTACTCAACGTGGGCGACACCGTCGCTGCCCAGGTGGATGCCGTACGCCGCGCGCGCACCGTGCGCAACCATTCGGCAACCCACCTGATGCACAAGGCCTTGCGCGAAGTGCTGGGCACCCACGTGCAGCAGAAGGGTTCGCTGGTCGATCCGGACAAGACCCGCTTCGACTTCTCGCACAATGCGCCGCTGACCGATGACCAGATCCGCCAGATCGAGGAAATCGTCAACGCCGAGATCCTGCGCAACGAAGCTACTGTGGCCGCTGTGATGCCGTTCGATGATGCCGTGAAGAGTGGCGCCATGGCCCTGTTCGGCGAGAAGTACGCCGACGATGTGCGCGTGCTGTCGATCGGTACGTCGAAGGAACTCTGCGGCGGCACGCACGTGACCCGCACTGGCGATATCGGCCTGTTCAAGATCGTCGTGGAAGCAGGCGTTGCTGCCGGCATCCGTCGCGTGGAAGCCATCACGGGCGACAACGCGCTGCACTATCTGCAGTCGCTCGATGCCCGCCTGAACGAAGCCGCCGCCGCGCTGCGCGCACAACCTTCCGAACTCGTGCCGCGTATCGGTCAGGTCCAGGATCAGGTCCGTTCGCTCGAGAAGGAACTCGAAAAGCTCAAGAGCAAGCTGGCCTCGTCGCAAGGCGATGAACTGATGGCGCAGGCTGTGGACGTCAAGGGCCTCAAGGTACTGGCCGCCCAACTCGACGGCGCCGATGTGAAGACCCTGCGCGAGACGATGGACAAGCTCAAGGACAAGCTCCAGAGCGCTGCCATCGTGCTGGCCGCCGTCGCCGACGGCAAGGTCAGCCTGATCGCCGGCGTGACAGCCGATGCCACGACGAAGGTCAAGGCCGGCGAACTCGTCAACTTCGTCGCCCAGCAAGTGGGCGGCAAGGGCGGTGGTCGTCCGGACATGGCGCAGGCAGGCGGTACCGATCCTTCGGGCCTGCCACAGGCACTGGCCGGTGTGACGGAGTGGGTGTCGGCGAAGGTTTGATCGATCGTTGTACTGCGCTGGAAAAGACGCCTGCATGGTTCGCCATGTGGGCGTTTTTTCTTTTGCGCGCAGCGAGCCGCTAGCGCGTGTAGTGAAGGTAAGCCATCCACACGTTGACTCCCAACGCGTAGACGCCCATGGCGTAGAGGATGGGCGTTATGACCTTGTATTGCAGATCGGATTCGGTCATGAGCCGGTAGAAGAACCTTCGCATGATGGCTTTCCTTTGCTTGAGTAGAAATAAACTGTTGGGCCGCATTCTTCGATCGAATCGGTTAATGCACGACAGGCTGAAATAGCCAGATATAGCCGCCCAGATGCATGGCTGCGGTGATCGCAGTCAAAGTGACAGATACACGCAGGATCCTGTTCGGGCCGTGCGCACACGTATCTGAACGCAGACTGGCCTCCATAGTCCCGATGAGAACAAGCACAGAGGCAAGCACGATCAACGCGACATGGCCGCAGAGCAACACCCACATGAGCGCTGGATTGGCCGACGATTTGTTCAACTGCTGCCCAATGACGTAGCCCGCGCTGGCATTCATCGGAATCGCCGTCCACAGCAACTGCCCGTGCTCCATGGCACGGAGCACGGCGCCGCGCGCATGCTCCCTGAAGAATGTCGGTAGTCTCAATAGTGGCAGCAACGCCAGCGGCGCCAGCAGCGGGATCGCGATGTTGAACACGAACCAGCCGAACTGTTCCAGTCCTCTCATGGTGTCCGTCGGGCAAGAGCCAAAGAATGGCCCTCATCCTAGGCACCGCATCGGCCACTCACAATAGGGCGGATGTGAACTTTTGTGACATCGGCGCCGAGGCTTGCGTGGTGTCAATCATGTCGGAATACGACTTTTCTCAAAGGTCGCAGAGGGCCGGAAAATTCTTTCATGCTGCGGCCGAAATCGGCGCCAGATCGGAAGCAGCATCCGCATTCGTCAGCATGTCCGCCAGTGCCAGCAGCGCGGCGCTGCCCATCGACGGATACCAGGCCAAGACAGTGGTCACGCGTCCGGCATCGCCCAGCGGATGGATGCTGATCTGCGGCAGGTTGCGATAGAGCGTCAGTACGGAGCCCGGCATGATTGCCACGCCGATACCTGCCGCGGCGCACGTCACGATGGCGTGATAGGAACCGAGCTGGATCACGCGGTGCGGTGCATGGCCGCACTGTCCGTACCATTGCTCGAAGCGCGAGCGGTAATTGCAGCCGGTCTCGAAAGCGAGCAGCGTGGTACGTTCGAGATCGTCGGGACTGGTGATGGGCGCGTGGCCGGCGCTGGCGATAATCACGAGTTCTTCCTCGAAGCCGGCGCGGGTCACAAGGCCTGGATCGTCCACGGGTTCGGCCACGAACGCGCAGTCCACATCGAAGCGTCGCA
Source organism: Cupriavidus sp. SW-Y-13 (assembly GCF_009793345.1). Lineage (NCBI taxonomy): Bacteria > Pseudomonadati > Pseudomonadota > Betaproteobacteria > Burkholderiales > Burkholderiaceae > Cupriavidus > Cupriavidus sp. SW-Y-13. The sequence continues at coordinate 2,595,842 of NZ_WHLX01000001.1, read as the reverse complement.
AGGCGTCGAGGGCCTGCCGGGTGGGAAGTGTCACGAGTTCGAGTTCGACATCGGGCCACGCGTGGTGGTAGGCGGCCAGTATGTTGGGCAGCCGGCTTGCGGCGGTGCTCTCCATCGACGCAATCCGCAACCGGCCGTGCGGACGCGCGGGCTGCACCGCGTGGCGAGCCTCGTCAGAAAGTTTCAGGATGCGGCAGGCGTATTCGAACAGCGTCTTGCCGGCCGGCGTGAGCACCATTCGGCGTCCGTCGCGCACGAACAGTTCCACGCCCAGCGATTGCTCCAGTTGGCGAATGCGCGTGGTGACGTTCGACTGCACGCGGTGCAGACGTTCGGCGGCGCGCGTGATGCCGCCCGCTTCAACGACGGCACGAAAGATTTCCAGGGCAGCGAGGTCCATACGTGCATCCTTTCCAAATACAGATGGTTTCCATCTCGGAAATTCATTTTTCGTGATGGATGTTTGGGCATAGGATAGTCAACAACGTCAAACCGTGCCAGTCGCCCCCAACAACCATGTCTATCGCCAATCTCGAGGTTTCCGCCGGGCGCAGCACCCGACCCACCGCCAGTCCATGGGCAGTGGCGATGGCTGGCTTTGTGTCGCTGGCGCTGGCCATGGGAATTGGCCGATTCGCATTCACGCCGCTGTTGCCGATGATGCTGCACGATGGCACCGTGACACTGGGGGAGGGTGGCGCACTCGCCACACTGAACTACATCGGTTATCTGCTGGGTGCCGTGCTGTGCCTGGTGATCCGCCCCGACCCAGCGCGCATGGTCAAGATTTCGCTGGCGCTGACGGTCATCCTGACGCTGGCGATGGCCTTGCCCGGCGGCATGCCGGCATGGCTTGCCTGGCGCACGCTGTCGGGCATCGCCAGTGCCGTGGTCATGGTCTACGCCACTGCATGGTGCATGCAGCGGCTGGCGGAACTGGGGCATCCGACGCTTGGCGGGCTGATGTTCGCCGGCCCAGGTATCGGCATCGTCGTGACGGGCGTGTCGGTCTTTGGCATGGTCGGTGCGAACTGGCTGGCCAACTGGGGTTGGATCACCTTCACGATTCTCGGAGCGCTGATGCTGGCACCCGTGTGGCGCGTATTTGGCACGCCGTCTCCACTAGCGTCACCGACAGGAGGGGCGGCACATGCTGCTTCCTCCGCCCCGATTGCGCCACGCCTCAACCTCGAAACCTGGGCGCTGACGCTGGCCTACGGGCTGGCGGGTTTCGGCTACATCATCACGGCAACTTTCCTGCCCGTGATCGCGCGCCACGAGATGCCCGGCAGCGTATGGGCCGATCTGTTCTGGCCGATCCTCGGTGCCGGCGTGGCGGTGGGTGCGTGGGCCGTGACGCGCTTCGGCATGCACCACGACAACCGTCGCATGATGATGTACCTGTATGCGATGCAGGCGCTGGGCGTGGCGATTGCGGCCGTGTGGCCCACGGTGACCGGCTTCGCCCTGAGCAGTTTGCTGGTGGGTCTGCCGTTCACGGCACTGGTGTCATTTGCCATGCGCGAGGCACGGCGGCTGTGGGGCGCCAGCGCGTCGAAGCTGATCGGGCTGATGACGGCCGCCTATGCCATCGGCCAGATTGCGGGGCCGCCGCTGGCAACATCGCTGGTGGCGCGCACGGGTGGCTTTGGTGCATCGCTCGGCGTGGCCTCGGCCGCGCTGCTGCTGGGCGCCGCTATCTACTTGTGGATGTGGCGCACGATGCCGGTGGACGGACGGGCAGCCGGCTGACGAGTACGCTACAGTATTGGCTTCGTCGCCCACTCGAACCGGTCGCCCCCGCGCCGGCGCTGCAGGGCGGCGCGAAAGCCAATCTCCATGTCTTTTGCCTTGCAGCCCGGGCGTGCCGCCGGCCCGGCCTGGCCGATCGGTGCCGAGGAAGCGCGCGTGCGCGTGGACCTGGCCGCCGCTTATCGGCTGGCCGCACTGGAACGCTGGGATGATTTGATCTACACGCACATCTCGGCCACCGTGCCTGGCGAGCCCGGTCACTTCCTGATCAATCCCTTCGGCTTTGCCTTCGACGAAATCCGCGCATCGGACCTCGTCAAAATTAATGGGCAGGGCGAAGTGGTGGGCGAGACGGTCCATCCAGTCAATGTCACGGGCTTCGCACTCCATGGCGCCGTGCACGCGGCGCGTGCCGACGCGCATTGCGTCATGCACCTCCACAACACCGCAGGCATCGCCGTATCCGCCCAGGCTGAAGGCTTGCTGCCGCTTTCGCAACATGCCATGCGCTTTCATGGCCGCATGGCCTATCACGATTACGAAGGGCTGGCGTTTACACCCGCCGAAGGGGCGCGGCTGACGGCTTCGCTCGGCGATCATCCGGCGATGCTGCTGCGCAACCATGGCACGCTGACCTTGGGCCGCACCGTGGCCGAGGCTTACGTGTTGATGGCCACGCTGATCAAGGCATGCGAGATCCAGCTGGGTGCGCAGCTTGGCAGCGCCACGGTGCAGCCGTTGCCTGCCGTGGCGGATCGGACCTCGCTCCAGCTATTCGACGATGGTGCGGTGGAGGGCGTGCTCGAGTGGCCCGCGCTGCTGCGCAAACTCGATAGAATCGATCCCTCGTACAAAGACTGACAACACCTAGAAGGAGTCAAGGAATGCCCACGTTTCACGTAGAAATGTTCGAAGGCCGCTCGGTGGAGCAGAAGCGCAAGTTTGTTGAGGAAGTCACGCGCGTCACGTGCGAGACGCTTGGTTGCTCGGCGGGTGCGGTCGATATCATCATCACCGACGTCAAGCGCGAGAACTGGGCCACCGGTGGCGAGCTCTGGGCCGACAAGCAGTAATCCATTCAGCAAGGTTTGACCGATGACCTCCGCAGTTTCCCCCGCCCAGCAGTTCGCCTCCGATAACTACGCCGGCTTTTGTCCGGAGTCGCTGAAGTATTTTCTCGAAGCCAATGCCACCGGCCACGAGAAAGCCTACGGCGACGATAGCTGGACCCAGAAAGTTTGCGACCGGATTCGCGACCTGTTCCAGACCGACTGCGAGGTCTTCTTCGTTTTCAATGGCACCGCGGCCAATTCGCTGGCGCTGTCTTCGCTGTGCCAGTCCTATCACTCGGTGATCTGCCACGAACTGGCACATATCGAGACCGATGAATGCGGCGCGCCGCAGTTTTTTTCGAACGGCTCGAAGCTGCTGACTGCCCCCGGCGAGAACGGCAAGCTGACGCCCGATGCGGTGGAGGCGCTGGTCACACGCCGCACGGATATCCACTATCCCAAACCGCGCGTGGTGTCGCTGACACAGGCCACGGAAGTGGGCACGGTCTACACCGTGGAAGAAGTGCGTGCCATCGCGGCTATCGCCAAGCGGCGCCAGTTGCGCGTGCATATGGACGGTGCACGTTTTGCCAATGCCGTGGCATCGCTGGGCGTGCATCCATCGGAAATCACGTGGCGTGCCGGCGTGGATGTGCTGTGTTTCGGCGGCACCAAGAACGGCCTGCCGGTAGGCGAGGCGGTGGTCTTCTTCGATCGCCGACTGGCGGAGGACTTCGCCTATCGCGTGAAGCAGGCCGGTCATCTGGCGTCGAAGATGCGCTTTATCTCGGCGCCCTGGCTGGGCATGCTGGAGAACGATGTCTGGCTGCGCAACGGTCGCCATGCCAATGCGATGGCGACGCTGCTCGCGCAACGCATCGCGGATATCCCGGGCGTGCGCATCATGTTCCCGACCGATGCCAACGCGGTGTTTGCCGAACTGCCGCTGCCGGCCATCGAGGCGCTGCGCGCCAAGGGCTGGTTGTTCTACACGTTCATTGGCGCGGGCGGATGCCGCATGATGTGCGCGTGGGATCTGCAGCCGGAAACCGTGGAGGCATTCGCTGCGGACATCCGCGCTGCATGCGGCCGCTGAACCGAATATCAAGCAAGAACGGGCAGCATCACAATAACGAGACAGTCCCTGGAGCCCCCTGATGGAACCCTATCGATTCTGTCCGCGCTGCGGATCGACGCTGGAACACTTGCCGATGTCGGGCCGCTATCGCCATGCCTGCGTGCAGGATGGTTGCGGCTTCGTGCATTGGGACAACCCGCTGCCGGTGCTGGCGGCCGTGGTCGAATACGAGGGCCAGTTGCTGCTGGCGCGCAATGCGCTGTGGCCGGAGAAAATGTTCGCGCTGGTCACAGGCTTCATGGAACGCGACGAGACCCCGGAACATGGCGTCGCGCGCGAGCTCAAGGAAGAGACGAATCTCGATACGGTGTCGGCCTCGCTAATCGGCGTCTATGAGTTCATGCGCAAGAACGAACTGATCATCGCCTATCACGTGAAGGCGGAGGGAGACATCCGGCTGTCCGAGGAACTGGCCGAGTATCGGCTGGTGGCGCCCGAGAAGATGAAGATCTGGAACGCCGGCACCGGCTTTGCAGTGGCTGATTTCCTTGAGCGCCGCGGCTTGCCCGTGCGTTTCTTCGATCGGGCCACCGGCGAGGATATCCCCGACCCGCGCCGGCCGACGGACTTCAGCATGGTCGCCGCTTCGCTACAATACGGCATCCATCAGAAATAGAAGGTGAGAGGAATGGACTTCCAGAAAGAAGTGGACGCACGCGGCCTGAACTGCCCGCTGCCGATCCTGCGGACCAAGAAGGCGCTGGCAGACATGGCTAGCGGTGAAGTGCTCAAGGTGCTGGCCACCGACCCGGGTGCCACACGCGATTTCCAGGCGTTCGCCAAGCAGACCGGCAATGAACTCGTGTCGCACGCCGAAGTCGACAAGGTGTTCGTGTTCTACATGAAGCGCCGCTGAGTCTTTGCGGGATTTGGATGTAAAAAAACCGCCTCGTGAAGAGGCGGTTTTTTATTGGCTTGGGTTTCGCACCAACCAGCGATCAACCCCGTTGCGCGAGGTAAGCGCTGAACTCGTCGCGGACTTCCGGATGCTTGAGTGCGAACTCGACGGTCGCCTTCAGGTAGCCAAGCTTGCTGCCGCAGTCGTAGCGCACACCCTTGTAGCGGTACGCCAGCACCTGCTCCTGTCCGAGCATCGCCTGGATGGCATCCGTCAGTTGGAACTCGCCACCCGCACCCGGCTTCAGGTCGCGGATATGGTCGAAGATGCGCGGTGTCAGGATGTAGCGGCCCACCACGCCCAGGTTGGATGGGGCGTCTTCGGGTGCCGGCTTTTCGATGATGCCGGACATCTTGATGACGCGTTCGTCCCACTCGCGGCCATCGACCACACCGTACGACTTGCTCTGCTCGGGCGCGATTTCCTCGACGCCTAGCACGGAGCAGTTGTAGTGGTTGTACACATCCACCATCTGCTTCATCACCGGCTCGTCGCCCAGGCCGTCCAGCAGGTCATCGGCCAGCATCACGGCGAACGGGGCGTCGCCTACCAGTCGTGCGGCGCAGAGCACGGCATGGCCCAGGCCCAGTGCTTCGGGCTGGCGCACGTAGAAACACTCCACGTTCTTGGGTTTGATCGAGCGCACCACGTCGAGCAGTGCCTGCTTGTTCTTGGCTTCGAGCTCCATTTCCAGCTCGTAGGCCTTGTCGAAGTGATCCTCGATGGCGCGCTTGGAGCGGCCGGTGACGAAGATCATCTCGTTGATGCCGGCAGCCATGGCTTCTTCCACGGCGTACTGGATCAGCGGCTTGTCTACCACCGGCAGCATTTCCTTGGGGCTCGCCTTGGTGGCGGGCAGAAAACGGGTGCCTAGCCCGGCTACGGGAAAGACGGCCTTGGTGACGCGGTTTTCCATTTCAGCTTCCTTTTCAATCCGGTGTAATACCGTGCCGCAGGATGGGGTCGCCGTCTGTCCGGTTCCGTCCGACTCGGGAGCCGGACGGGTGCGATGAGCACGTCAGGACGGCAGACGCTGTAGTTGATCCTGCAGCTTTGCCAGCGTCTGTTCGAAATCCGACATACGCTGGGTCTCCTGCGCGACGACTGCAGGCGGCGCCTTGGCGACAAAGCTCTCGTTGGACAGTTTGCCACGGCACTTTCCGATCTCGCCCGTGATCCGGTCAATCTCCTTGGACAGGCGCACGCGCTCGGCCGCCACGTCGATCTCGATCTTGAGCATCAGATGGTTGCCACCGACGATGGCCACCGGCGCTCCGGCCCCTTCCTGCAGCAAGGTGGTCTCGTCTTCGAACACCTTGACCTCGGAAAGTTTCGCCAGCGCTTGCACTTGCGCCGCGGCTTCGTTCAGGAAGGCGCTGTCGCCATGTGCGTAGAGCGGGATACGCTGGGCCGGCGAAATGTTCATCTCGCCGCGCAGGTTGCGGCAGGCGTCCACCAGGGCCTTGAGCTGCGCCACCCAGGCTTCGGCGGCTTCGTCGATCTTGGCCATGGCCGGCAGCGGGTAGGACTGCGTGGCGATGGTCTCGCTGCCGTCACCCTTGGCGCGGCCGGCCAGCGGCGCCACCTTCTGCCAGAGTTCCTCGGTGATGAATGGAATGATCGGGTGCGCCAGGCGCAGCACCGTCTCCAGCACGCGCAGCAGCGTGCGGCGCGTGGCGCGCTGTTGCGCCGGCGTGCCGGTCTGGATCTGCACCTTGGCCAGTTCCAGGTACCAGTCGCAGTACTCGTCCCAGACAAACTTGTAGATCGCGCTGGCGATATTGTCGAAGCGGTATTCGTCGAAGCCCTTCGCAACCTCGGTTTCCACGCGCTGCAGCAGCGACACGATCCAGCGGTCTGCCTGTGAGAAGTGCAGGTAGCCGTCCGGGCCGCAGTTGTCGTTGCACGGGCCCATGCCGCAGTCCTGGCCCTCGGTGTTCATCAACACGAAACGCGTGGCGTTCCAGAGCTTGTTGCAGAAGTTGCGGTAGCCCTCGCAGCGGCCGGTATCAAAATTGATGTTGCGGCCCAGCGTGGCGAGCGATGCAAAGGTGAAGCGCAGCGCGTCGGCGCCGAACGACGGAATGCCGTCCGGAAATTCCTTCTTCGTCTTCGATTCGATCTTCGGCGCGTCCTTGGGACGGCGCAGACCCGTGGTGCGCTTCTTCAGCAGCGGTTCCAGTTCGATACCGTCGATCAGGTCCACGGGATCGAGCGTATTGCCCTCGGACTTGCTCATCTTCTTGCCTTCGGAGTCGCGCACCAGACCGTGCACATACACGGTATGGAACGGCACCTGGCCGGTGAAGTGCTTGGTCATCATGACCATGCGCGCCACCCAGAAGAAGATGATGTCGTAGCCGGTGACCAGCACCGACGACGGCAGGAAGTGCTTCAGTTCAGGCGTCTGCTCGGGCCAGCCCAGCGACGAGAACGGCACCAGTGCGGACGAGAACCACGTGTCCAGCACGTCTTCCTCGCGGCGCAGCGGGCCGGTGCTGCCAGCGGCGTCAGCCTTGGCGCGGGCCTCTTCCTCGGTGCGGGCGACGAACACCTTGCCGGCTTCGTCGTACCAGGCCGGGATCTGGTGGCCCCACCACAGCTGGCGGCTGATACACCAGTCCTGGATATTGGCCAGCCACTGGTTGTAGGTGCTGTTCCAGTTTTCGGGAACGAGCTTGATCTCGCCGCTCTGCACGGCGTCGAGCGCCACGTCGGCGATCGAGCGGCCCGGATAGAACGTGCCTTCCGGCGCCGGCTTGCTCATGGCCACGAACCATTGATCGGTCAGCATCGGCTCGATCACGCTGCTGGTGCGCTCGCTGCGCGGCACCATGAGCTTGTGCGGCTTCACCTCGCCCAGCAGGGCCTGCGTCTTCAGGTCCTCGACCATCTGCTTGCGCGCTGCAAACCGGTCCATGCCAGCATAGGCGGCAGGCGCATCGGCCACGATCTTCGCGTCGAGCGTCAGAATCGACAGTTGCGGCAGGTTGTGGCGCTGGCCCACGGCATAGTCGTTGAAGTCGTGGCCCGGGGTCACCTTGACCACGCCCGTGCCGAACTCGCGATCGACGTACTCGTCAGCAATCACCGGAATCTGGCGATCGGTCAGCGGCAGGTTCACCATCTTGCCGATCAGGTGCGCATAGCGCTCGTCTTCCGGATGCACCATCACGGCGGTGTCACCCAGCATCGTTTCCGGACGCGTGGTGGCCACGGTCAGGTGGGTCAGGCCGCGTACGGTATCGGCCTCGGCCAGCGGATAGTGGATGTGCCACAGCGAGCCGTCTTCCTCGACGCTGTCGACTTCCAGGTCCGACACCGCGGTCCCCAGCACCGGGTCCCAGTTCACCAGGCGCTTGCCGCGGTAGATCAGACCCTGCTCATGCAGGCGGACGAAGACCTCCGTCACGGCCTTCGACATCTCGGGCGACATCGTGAAGTACTCGCGCGTCCAGTCGATCGAGGCGCCCATGCGGCGCACCTGGCGCGTGATCGTCGAACCCGACTCTTCCTTCCACTCCCAGACCTTCTCGGTGAACTTCTCGCGGCCGAGGTCGTGGCGCGATACGCCCTGCGCCTCGAGCTGGCGCTCCACCACGATCTGGGTGGCGATGCCGGCGTGGTCCGTGCCCGGTACCCACAGCGTATTGGCGCCGAGCATGCGTGCGTGGCGGGTCAGGCCGTCCATGATCGTCTGGTTGAACGCATGGCCCATGTGCAGCGTGCCGGTCACATTGGGCGGCGGCAGCTGGATGGAAAAGTCCGGGCGGGCTGGGTCGAACGTAGGCTGGGCGATACCCCGGCGCTCCCATTCTGGGCCCCATTTCGCCTCGATGGCGGCGGGTTCGAAGCTCTTGGCGAGGGACTGGTCTTCTGCGGTCATGCTTGGATGCTGGTGGGATGCGGGTCAGGGCCCTGGCCGGCAGGCGGATTGGCGCGCCATGGCACTCGGCCGGGAAAACGTCAAATTATAGGGGAGGCGGGGTGCCGGTGCGCATTTCGGGCGCCTCGGCGTGCGTCCGGCGCCCCGTCCGATGGAAACCATCCCGGTAAGGGAGGGTTGGCCGCCGGTATAATTGCCGCCTACTTTTCCGGCCCTGTCCCGATGTCCAGCCTGCTAGCCAATCTCAACGCCGAACAACTCGCCGCCGTCACCCTGCCGGACGAACCGGCCCTGATCCTGGCGGGCGCGGGCAGTGGAAAGACCCGCGTGCTGACCACGCGGATTGCCTGGCTGATCCAGAACGGCCGGGTCTCGCCGGCCGGCATCCTGGCGGTGACCTTTACCAACAAGGCCGCCAAGGAAATGCAGACGCGGTTGTCGTCGATGCTGCCGATCAATACGCGCGGCATGTGGATCGGCACCTTTCACGGGCTGTGCAACCGCATGCTGCGCGCGCATTTCCGCGATGCCGGACTGCCGCAGACCTTCTCGATCCTCGATACCCAGGACCAGCTCTCGGCGCTCAAGCGCCTGCTCAAGCAGCTCAACGTCGATGACGAGAAGTACCCGGCCAAGAGCCTGCAGTACTTCATCAACAACGCCAAGGAGCAGGGCCTGCGTCCGGCCGATGTCGAAGCCAACGACGATTTCAATCGCCGGTTCGTGGATCTCTACGCGGCCTATGACCAGCAGTGCCAGCGGGAAGGGGTGGTGGATTTCGCCGAGTTGCTGCTGCGCTGCTATGAACTGCTGCGCTACAACGACGCCATCCGCCAGCACTACCAGTACCGGTTCCGGCATGTCCTCGTCGACGAGTTCCAGGATACGAACGTACTGCAGTACCGCTGGCTCAAGCTGCTGGCCGGCTATGGCACAGGCAACGGGGCGGCGGTGTTCGCGGTGGGCGACGATGACCAGAGCATCTACGCCTTCCGCGGTGCCAACGTGGGCAACATGCGCGATTTCGAGCAGGAATTCCGCGTGCGCCACATGATCAAGCTGGAGCAGAACTATCGCTCGCATGGTCACATTCTCGATACCGCCAACCACCTGATCTCGCACAACGCGCGCCGGTTGGGCAAGAACCTGCGTACCGATGCCGGGCACGGCGAGCCGGTGCGCGTGTATCAGGCTGGCACCGATGGCCAGGAGGCGTCGTGGATCGTCGAGGAGATTCGTGACCAGATCGCGCAGGGCATGACACGCTCCGAGATCGCCATCCTTTACCGCAGCAACGCGCAGTCGCGCGTGATCGAGCATGCGCTGTTCTCGTCGGGTATCGCGTACCGCGTGTACGGCGGCCTGCGCTTCTTCGAGCGGGCCGAGGTCAAGCATGCGCTGGCCTACCTGCAACTGATCGAGAACCCGCGCAACGACGCCGCTTTCGCCCGGGTGGTCAACTTCCCGACACGTGGCATCGGCGCCAAGTCCCTGGAAACGCTGCAGGACGCCGCGCGCCAGTACAACCTCTCGCTGGCGGAGGCCGTGGCCTACGTGCCCGGCAAGGCGGGGAGTTCGCTGGGCGCGTTCCTGCGCCTGATCGATCAGATGCGTACGGAAACCACTCGCATGACGTTGCCGGAGACGGTGGAGTACGTCACCAATACCAGCGGCCTGATTGCGCACTACCAGGCCGAGAAAGAGGGCCAGGACCGCATCGAGAACTTGCAGGAACTGGTGACTGCCGCGCAGGCATTCGTCGTGGAAGATGGCTTCGGGCTGGATGCCCCGGCGCGCATGCTGCCCGTGGGGCGCGATATGCCGCCGGCACTGGCGCAGGGCGACCAGGATCAGCAGGTACTCGACCCCGAACAGTTGCCGGTGGTGATGACGCCGCTGGTGGCGTTCCTGACTCACGCGTCGCTGGAAGCCGGCGACAACCAGGCGCAGGCCGGCCAGGATGCGGTGCAGATGATGACGGTCCACGCGGCCAAGGGCCTGGAATTCAACGTGGTATTCATCACCGGGCTGGAAGAGGGGCTGTTCCCGCACGACAACAGCGCACAGGAAGCCGATGGCATCGAGGAAGAGCGCCGCCTGATGTATGTGGCCATCACCCGCGCCCGCGAGCGGCTGTTCCTGTCGTTCGCGCAGAGCCGCGTCCTGCACGGCCAGATGCGCTACCACATGAAATCACGCTTCTTCGAGGAACTGCCTGAGGAATCGCTGAAGTGGATCATTCCGCAAGGCCAGACCGGCTACGGCGTCAGCCGCCAGGAGCGCGACAACGCCTGGGGCCGCGACTGGTTCAAGCGTGCGGAAGATGTGCCGTACACGGGCACGAAGCCCACGGGCGGCATGGATACCGGCAAGAAGAACTACGCCGAGGAAAAACGCGCCGCAGCCACGGGTTTTCGCGTGGGCCAGAACGTCTTTCACACCAAGTTCGGAGAAGGCCGGATCAAGGCACTGGAAGGCGAGGGCGCCGATGCCCGCGCGAATATCGACTTCAAGCGCCACGGCGTCAAATGGCTGGCACTGGCGGTAGCGAAGCTGGATCCGATTGATTGAGCGCTTCGCTCCCTCGCTGTTTTACTCCCCTCTCCCTCTGGGAGAGGGGCAGGGGAGAGGGCGGGAGGTTCTGCTTGCCGACGCATCGCAATTTGCACTGCTGACCCTCTCCCCCGACCCCTCTCCCGCCGTGCGGGAGAGGGGAGCAAGACAAGCGGATATCAAGGCTGCTGCGCCCCGTTCACCACCTCTTCCGGCGGCAGGATATTGAAACAACCCCGGTACGTCGCATAGAACGAGCAGTACAGGATCGCCAGCATCAGCAGCGAATACGGCGTCACGAGGAACGACAGCACTTCCTGCCCGCCGAATGCCGCGAACACGGTCTCCAGCACCAGCGGCACCGCTACCAGCAACACCGCGAACAGCATGGCGTAGGTGAAGAACGCGCCGCGATTGCGCCAGCAGGCGGTCCAGCTGAAGAACAGCGCCTTGACCGGCGGCACCTGGTGCCAGGCCGACAGCAGCGGCGCGAACCAGAACAGCATCGCGATCGGCGTATAGAGCAGGGCGCCGATCATCAGCGCATAGTAGAGCTGCTGTACGGCTTCGGCCGAAGGTTCCTCGCCCTTGAGCACCATGGGCGCCACCGTGCCGATGTCCACCACCGAGGTTGCGATCAGACTCAGCGTGAAAATCAGCACCGCATAGATGCCACCCAGCACAAGCAGATTGCGCATCGCCTGCTTGCCGTTGCTGCGGAAGCCCGACAACAGGATGGTTGGCAGTACGCGCTTGTTCTGGATGACCTCACGGCAAGCCGTCATCACGCCTACGTAAAGCCCTGGCGTGAAAACCAGCAGTGCGATGATGCCGAGCAGCGGCACAAAGATCGCCAGTTGCGCGGCGATCAGGTAGATGAACAGCAGCATCAGGAAGGCGAGCGGGTTCTTGCGGAACAGCCAGACACCCTGGCGGAACCAGACATAGCCTTCCTTGGCGGAAACTTCCAGTAGTTGCATGGCGAATCAGATCCAGGGGAGCGCCGCTGCGTCGTCGAGGCGACGCCGCAGGATGCGTTCGAAATGGGTCGGGTCATGCGGCTGCAGCATGTCGGCCTCGCGCGGCAGGTAGAAATCCCACAGCCTCGATACCCAGAAGCGCAGCGCGCCGGCGCGCAGCATGTCTTGCCAGTGGCGGGCCTCCACAGCTGTCAGCGGCCTCACCGCATGATAGGCACGCAGCATGGCCTCCGCACGCGAGAGGTCGAGCACGCCGGTCGGCAAGTCGATGCACCAGTCGTTGACCGTCACGGCCAGGTCGAACAGCCATTTGTCGTTGCCGGCAAAGTAGAAATCGAAGAAACCGCCGAGCTTCTGCTGGCCCCCGGCAGTATCGAACAGCACGTTGTCGCGGAACAGGTCGCAATGGCACGGGCCGCCCTGCAGCGCGGCATAGTCGGCGCTGCCAAAGAAGGCGGTCTGGTGCGCGATCTCGTCGGTCAGCAGCTTGCGCTGTGCCGTGTCGAGGAATGGCGTGATCTCTGGCGTGGTCTGCTGCCACCAGCCCAGGCTGCGCAGGTTCGGTTGCTGGCGCGGATAGTCCTGCCCGGCCAGGTGCATGCGCGCCAGCATCGCGCCCACTTCGGCGCAATGTTCGGGCTGCGGGGCCAATTGCGAGGTGCCGGGCAACCGTGTCACGATGGTGGCCGGCTTGCCCTTGAGCTCGCGCAGGATCTCGCCATCGCGAGCGGGCATCGGGGCCGGCACGCTGATGTCGTGGCGCGCCAGATGGTCCATCAGATGCAGGTAGTACGGCAACTGGTCGCTGCGCAGCCGTTCGAAGATCGTCAGCACGTACTCGCGCGTGACGCTATCCTGCTCCATGGTCAGAAAGAAATTGCTGTTTTCGATGCCCGAGGCGATGCCGCGCAGCGCGCGCACTTCGCCAAGGTCATAGTCAAGCAGCCAGCGGGCGATCTCGTCCTGCGAGACCGTGGTGAAAACGGCCATACTGTTTAATTGGTGCGAATCGGGGAGCGGCCGGTCGGCACGACAAGGTGCCGGCCAGCCGCCGCGGCATTGCTGCCGGAGGGCCGGCGCGATGGCCGCCCGGGCTGGGCCTTGGCGGCAATCGTGGGTAAGAAAGGCTAAAGGGTATCAGGACATGAGGCCCTGAACCAGAAAACGTCCTTCAGGCTCAGAACTTGAGGTTCACGGAGGGCACGCGATTCACGTCGTGATCCCGGATTCGCGGCGAGCTATCTTCCGGCTTGCTCATCTCGTACTTGGTGCCGAAACCCGATTGCACCTGGATCTCGGTGGCGCGTCCCTTGTCCTTGTATTCGGTCACCTGGGTGCCATCGCGCTCACGCAACTGGAAGCTCGGCTCGCGCGGCTGGTTCAGCTGGCTCTTGGACGCAGGGGCGATCGGCTGGTTGTTGATCTTGTTGAGTTCCTGCTGCGTCAAGGCGTTGCTGGTTTCCGAGTCCTGCGCCAGCACACGCTGGCTGGCGGTCAGGGCAAGCACGGCGGCGGCAAGCGCGAGCACATAGCCGGGGCGGCGGATCGCTGCATGCAGATCGGCCAGCCTGGCACCCGGTTGCGAAGGGGAAGTCATCTGAAGCTCCTGTGCGCGCGGGCAGGGAGGGCCCGCTGCGCGGATGGATCCTGCCGAATCCGGCGGCGCCGGCCCAGTCAGGATGAACAGGTTTCCATTCTAGCAATTCCTGCCATTTTCGGTCTGTTCTCGTGGCCTTCCGTCCACCCACTGTCCGGTCCGTCGCGACACCGGCCAGCGGGTGGTTGCAACGCGTAATGCCTTACAGGTAGAACATTTCTTCCTTGGGCGGAATCGGGTGGTCGCCGCCGCGCTTTTCGTAGTACTCGTACACGGCTTCCAGCACTTCCTGCGGCTCGTCCACGATCTTCATCAGGTCCAGGTCGTGTTCGGCAATCAACCCCATCGGCAGCAGCGTGAAGCGGAACCAGTCCAGCAGGCCCTTCCAGAAGCGGCTGCCGTACATGACCACTGGCACGGCACGGGACTTGCCGGTCTGCACCAGCGTCAGCACTTCGGCCAGTTCATCAAGCGTGCCGAACCCGCCGGGCATCACGATGAACGCATCCGAATTCTTCACAAAAGTGACCTTGCGCGTGAAGAAGTGGCGGAACCGCATGGCGATGTCCTGGTACGGATTGCCCTGCTGCTCGTGCGGAAGTTCGATGTTCAGACCCACGCTGGCGGACTTGCCGGCGTGTGCGCCCTTGTTGGCGGCTTCCATGATGCCGGGGCCACCACCCGAGATCACGGCGAAGCCAGCGTCCGAGAACAGCCGGGCGATCTCGATGGTCTTCTGGTAGTACGGCGAGTCCTCGCGCAGCCGCGCGCTGCCGTAGATCGAAACGGCCGGCCGGATCTCGGACAGGTACTCGGTCGCCTCGATGAACTCTGCCATAATCGTGAACATTTGCCACGATGCGCGCGCCTTCTTTGCCGTGGCGCGGTCTTCATCCGCCAGCGCACGCAGGCTTGGAATCATCTTGCGCGGATTTGCGCGAGCGGCCGCCGCGCGGGCGGCAGCGTCCTGTTCCTCGGGGGTCTTGCCAGCTGCTGCGGCATCGGCTTTTGCGGCGATGGACGCGGCGTGTGCCGAGGCTTTCTCGGGCGGCGGATTCACCGTGTTACCGGAAATGTCGGAAACGTCCGTGTCGGCGAGGGGGGCGGCGTCTGCGCCGCCTGCGGGGGCACCAGTCAATTTAGAGTCCATGGGAATGTCGGATAGTCGAAAAACACTCTTGCTCGTCGATGGATCGAGCTATCTGTATCGCGCGTATCACGCGCTGCCGGACCTGAGGAATGGCGAAGGTCTGCCCACAGGGGCAATCTACGGCATGATCAACATGTTGCGCAAGCTGCGCAACGATTTCCCCGCACAATATATCGCCTGCGTATTCGACGCCAAGGGCAAGACGTTCCGGGATGATCTATATCCCGCCTACAAGGAACATCGCCCGTCGATGCCCGAGGACCTGGCTCGCCAGATCGAGCCGATCCATGAGGCCGTGCGCGCACTGGGCTGGCCGATTGTGGTGGTCGAGGGCGTGGAAGCCGACGACGTGATCGGCACGCTGGCCTGCCAGGCCACGGCGCAAGGCGTGAATACCGTGGTCTCCACCGGCGACAAGGACCTCGCGCAGCTCGTGAATGGCAACGTCACGCTGGTCAACACGATGAGCGGCGAGATCCTCGATCCGCCCGGCGTGGTCGCCAAGTTCGGCGTGGCCCCCGAGCGTATCGTCGACTATCTGTCGCTGATCGGCGACGCCGTGGACAACGTGCCGGGCGTGCCCAAGGTGGGGCCGAAGACTGCCGTCAAATGGCTGACCGAGTACGGCACGCTCGACAGCATCATGGCCGGTGCCGACGGTATCAAGGGCGTGGTGGGCGAGAACCTGCGCAACGCGCTTGACTGGCTGCCGCGCGCGCGCGAACTGGTGACCGTCAAGACCGATTGCGACCTGAGCGATGCCGTGGCCGATTTCCAGGCGTTGCACGACCTTGGCGAAGACAAGGAAAAGCTTGTCGATTTCTTCCGCAAGTACGGTTTCAAGACATGGTTGCGCGAAGCCACGGGCGAGGCATTGCCGAATGCACGCGCGGCCGGGGCACGCGCCACGCCGCAACCCGCGCAGTCTGCGCAGGGAGGGCTGTTCGATGCCGCGCCGAGCGCAGCCGAGGCACCCGCCGAGGACTTGCCGCCCGATGACATCCGCTACGAGACCGTGACGACCGAGGCCGCGTTGGAAGCGTGGATGCAGAAGCTGATCGATGCGCCACTGGTAGCCATCGACACGGAAACCACGTCGCTCGATCCGATGGTGGCCGAACTGGTTGGCATTTCGGTGTCGGTGGAGCCGGGCGAGGCCGCCTACATTCCGGTGGCTCATCGCGGCCCCGATGTGGCGGGCATGGATAACCACGGCCAGCTGTCGCGCGAGTTCGTGCTGGAGCGGATGCGTGCGTGGCTCGAAGATGATTCGCGTCGGAAGCTGGGACAGCACCTGAAATACGATTCGCACGTCTTCATGAATCACGGCATCACGCTGCGTGGCATTGCCCACGACACGATGCTGGAGAGTTACGTGCTGGCGTCGTACCGCAATCACGGCATGGACAGCCTGGCCGAACGCCTGCTGAACGTGAAGACGATTACGTACGAGGAAGTCTGCGGCAAGGGCGCGAGCCAGATCGGCTTCGACCAGATCGACCTGCAGCGTGCCACCGAGTACGCGGCGGAAGATGCCGACGTGACGCTGCGCCTGCATCGCAAGATGCTGCCGCAACTGGAGCAGGCCGATGGGCTGCGCTACGTCTACGAGAAGATCGAGATCCCGGTGTCGGTGGTACTGCAGAAGATCGAACGCAACGGCGTGCTGATCGATGCGGACCGTTTGGCTGCACAGAGCGCGGACCTGGGCCAGCGCATGATGGAAGCCGAGCGCGCTGCGCATGAAGCTGCGGGGCAGCCGTTCAACCTCGGTTCGCCAAAGCAGATCGGTGAAATCCTGTTCAACCAGATGAAGCTGCCGGTGGTCAAGAAGACCGCCAGCGGCGCACCGTCCACGGACGAAGAGGTGCTGCAGAAACTGGCCGAAGACTATCCCCTGCCCAAGCTGCTGCTGGACTACCGGGGGCTGTCGAAGCTGAAATCGACTTACACCGACAAACTGCCGCGCATGGTCAACACGCGCACGGGCCGCGTGCATACGAGCTATGGGCAGGCCACTGCCGTGACTGGCCGCCTGGCTTCGACCGAGCCAAACCTGCAGAACATTCCGGTGCGCACGGAAGAAGGCCGCCGCATTCGCGAAGCGTTCATTGCCGCGCCGGGCAACGTGATTGTTTCCGCCGACTATTCGCAGATCGAACTGCGCATCATGGCGCATATCTCGGGCGACGAGAATCTGCTGCGCGCGTTTGCCAATGGCGAAGATATCCACCGCGCCACGGCCGGCGAGATCTTCAACGTGGAACGCGAGGCCGTGACAAGCGAGCAGCGCCGCTACGCCAAGGTCATCAACTTTGGCCTGATCTACGGCATGAGCGCGTTCGGGCTGGCCGGCAACCTTGGCATCGAGCGCGAGGCGGCCAAGCACTATATCGATCGCTACTTCATGCGCTATCCGGGCGTAGCGAACTATATGGAAGAGACGCGGCAGAAGGCGCGCGAACAGGGCTATGTGGAGACGGTGTTCGGTCGTCGCCTGTGGTTGCCGGATATCAACGGCGGCAACGGTCCGCGCCGTCAGGCAGCGGAGCGCGCGGCCATCAACGCGCCGATGCAGGGGACCGCAGCAGACCTGATCAAGTTGTCGATGATCGGCGTGCAGGACTGGCTGGAGGCCGACAAGCTGGGCTCGCGTCAGATCATGCAGGTACACGATGAACTGGTGCTCGAAGTGCCCGAGGCAGAGTTTGAACTTGTGAAGGTGAAGCTGCCCGAGCTGATGTGCGGCGTGGCGCAGCTGAATGTGCCGTTGGTGGCTGAAGTGGGCAGCGGCTCGAACTGGGAAGAGGCGCACTAGCAAGTCACCTGTCTTGTCTGTCGCCCCTGCGATGCCGCTGTATGCAAAGAAGTACTTGCTGAAACGACCGGGGACCCCCTTGCCAGTCGTGTTGCTGTGCAGCACACTGGCAGCAACCCAGTCGTAGTCAGCAGAATCTTCGCAGTACAGAATAACGGCCTCGCGGTGCGAGACCACAACAGAAAGACGCCGCAGGGGCCTGCACCGGTTTTCAAATTGAAAACATCGGGTAGACCATGAGCAACGCACAAGGCAAAGAGGAAAGCGCCCCTACTCCTACGGAAACCACACCAATCGCAAGCGGTCCGCAACGCAGCGCGGCGCCGCGTGCATCCAACGCACTCCATCGCATCATCGTTGTCGGTGGCGGTGCCGGCGGGCTCGAACTCGTCACGCGGCTCGGTGACAAGCTCGGCAAGTCGCGTCAGGCGCAGATCACGCTGGTGGATCGCTCGCCCACGCACATCTGGAAGCCGCTGCTGCACGAAGTGGCTGCCGGCAGCATGGATCCCAACACTCACCAACTGGAATACGTGGCGCAGGCACGCTGGCACCACTTCGAATTCCAGCAGGGCGAACTGACGGGCATCGATCGCGAGAGCAAGGTCATCCATGTGGCTGCCTGTATCGACCAGGACGGTGCCGAACTGTTGCCCGCGCGCGCGTTGGCATATGACACGCTCGTGCTGGCCATCGGTTGCGTGACGCACTTCTTCAGCGTGCCCGGTGCGGCCGAGCATGCGATTGCCCTCGATACCGTGGCGCAGGCCGAGCGCTTCCGCCGCAAGCTGATCGCGGCATGCGTGCGCGCCCAGAATGGCAAGGGGCGCATGGGCGAGGACGGCCGTCCGCGTGTCGATGTCGCCATCATCGGCGCGGGGGCAACGGGCGTGGAACTGTCGGCGGAGTTGCGCAACACGGCGCATGTGCTGAACGCGTATGGGCTGCACCAGCTCGACCCGCGCCGCGATGTGCGTATCCACGTCATCGAGGCCGGCCCGCGCATCCTGCCCGCGCTGTCCGAACGCGTGTCGGCAGAAACGACCAAGCTGCTGCGCAAGCTCGAAGTCGATGTGTTCACTGGCGAACGCGTGACCGAAGTCACTTCGGATGCAGTGCTCACGGCCAGTGGCAAGCATATCGATGCCGACCTCACCGTATGGGCGGCCGGCATCACCGCGCCGGGCGTGTTGCGCACCCTGGGTTTGCCAGTCAGCAAGATGGGTCAGATCGTGGTTGGCCCCACGCTGCAGAGCGAGACCGATCCGAACATCTTTGCGTTTGGCGATTGCGCTGCCGCGCCGTGGACCGAGAAGCAGACCACGGTGCCCCCGCGTGCGCAGGCCGCGCATCAACAGGCCACGTTCCTGTACGACGCGATCCGCGCCCGGCTCGCAGGCAAGCCGCTGCCGGAGTTCGGCTTCAAGGACTTTGGTTCGCTGGTGTCGCTGGGACACTTCAGCGCGGTAGGTAGCCTGATGGGCGGCCTGATCGGCGGGTCGATGTTCATCGAGGGGCTGATGGCACGCTTCATGTACACGTCGCTGTATCGCATGCACGTACTGGCGCTGCACGGCGCCATCGGCATGGGGCTCGACACGGTCACGCACTGGCTGCGCAGCAAGACCAGCCCCCGGGTGAAGCTGCACTGAGGTCGATGGGCGAAAGAAGGATGGCCGGTGGCGCGTGCGCTACCGGCCATCTTTGCTTAGAATCGACGGCGCCGCGCTGGCGTCACATGGAGCGGCATCCCGATATCGCCTGATTCCCGGAGCCCGCCCCATGCTGAAGCCAGAAATTGAAAGTCTCGTCCCCGGCCAGCCCTTCGACCGCCGCAGTTTCGTCAAGACCGCGCTAGGCTCGGCTTTTGCCGCAGCCGTGCTGCCGGTGACCGCGCAGACCATCAAGACCGATTTCCAGGGCCTGACGGCCGGCGAGATCACGGTGCCGTCGAACGGCTTCAACATGCCCGTGTACCGCGCCCAGCCGGAGGGCAAGACCAACCTGCCCGTGGTGCTGGTCGTCAGCGAGATCTTCGGCGTGCATGAGCACATCGCCGATGTGTGCCGACGCTTTGCCAAGCTTGGCTACCTGGCCATCGCACCCGAACTATTTGCGCGGCAGGGCGACCCCAGCAGCTATGGCACCATCCAGGAACTGCAGGCCAACATCATCCAGAAGACGCCCGATGCGCAGGTCATGAGCGATCTCGACACCTGCGTGGCCTGGGCGGCTGCGCATGGCGGCGACGTGAACCGCCTGGCCATCACCGGTTTCTGCTGGGGCGGCCGCATCACGTGGCTCTATTCGGCGCACAGCAAGCGCGTAAAGGCCGGCGTGGCGTGGTACGGCCAACTGGTGGGCCAGCCCAACCCGCTGAAGCCGCGCAATCCGGTGGATATCGCTGGCGAACTGAATGCGCCGGTGCTGGGGCTCTACGGCGGCAAGGACACCGGTATCACGCAGGAACACGTGGCGCAGATGAAGGCGGCGCTGGCCGAATCGTCGAATCCGAATCCGAATGCGAAGGCGTCGACGTTCGTGGTCTACCCCGAAGCCGGGCATGCGTTCCATGCCGACTACCGGGCCAGCTATGTGGAAGCGGCGGCCAAGGACGGCTGGCAGCGATGCCTGGCCTGGTTCAAGCAGCACAAGGTTGCCTGATGCCGCATCGACCCGGATGACGGTGAAGTAGCCCCAACGACCGCGCGGGTGATTGCAAAGCAAGGCCGGACGTACGTACAATGCCGACTCTTGCGTTTTTGCAACCATGTTGCGTTAGTGCGAGCGTTTCAGTCGGCGACGACTGCCCGGTGGTCGGGCGGGGGCCGGTCCGGGAGTTCATCATCCATTCCACGCTTTTGTACATCCTGCTGGCGGCGACCATTTCGGGCGTCGGCAGCATCCTGGGTGCGGCAGTGCTATCGCTGACCGTTGCCTCGCGCGTGGTGGAGCGCATGGTGAGTTTCTCGGTGGGGGTGCTGCTGGCCACGGCGCTGCTGCACTCGCTGCCCGAGGCGTTCGAGTCCGGCGCCGATCCGCGCGCGCTGTTCGGCACGCTGCTGGCCGGGCTGCTGGGCTTCTTCCTTCTCGAAAAGATCTCGCTGCTGCGCCATTCGCACCATCACGAAGGCGACGGCCATCACCATCACCATGGGCATGACCGCGAGGAAGCGGGTCGCAGTGGCCTGACGATCCTGGTGGGCGATACCTTCCACAACTTTGCCGATGGCATCGTGATTGCGGCCGCGTTCCTGGCCGATCCGCATATCGGACTGGTCACCGCGTTGGCGATTGCCGCTCACGAGATTCCGCAGGAAGTGGGCGACTTCATCGTGCTGCTCAATGCCGGATTCTCGAAGGCGCGCGCGTTTGCCTTCAACCTGCTGTCGAGTCTGGCCGCCGTGCTCGGCGGCGTGGTCGGCTACTTCCTGCTGGACGAGCTGTCGAGCTGGATTCCGTACGTGCTGGTGATCGCGTCGAGCAGCTTCCTCTATATCGCAGTGAGCGACCTGATGCCGCAGATGCAGCGCAAGCCACGGCTCAAGGAATCGGCGGTGCAGGTGTTGCTGGTGGCCGCCGGCATCACGGCCATCGTGTTCATCACCAATGGCGTGCACGAGCAGCACGCCCATCAGCATTCGAAACAGGAGGAAGCGGCGTCCCGGTGACGCCGCTTTTTGCCTGCAGTGGCCGGTGGATTAGCTACCGGTAGCCACCGGCCGCTTCGGGTCGGCGCACCATTCGCTCCACGATCCCGGATACAGCGCCGCATCGGTCAGGCCAGCCGCTTCCATCGCCAGCAGGTTGTGGCAGGCCGTCACGCCCGATCCACACTGCATCACGGTCTGCGCAGCAGGTTTGCCGCCGAAAACTTCTCCGAACTCGGCGCGCAACTGATCGGCTGGCTTGAACCGGCCATCGGCGGCCAGATTGTCCTTGAAGAAGCGATTGGCTGCGCCAGGGATGTGACCACCCACAGGATCGAGCGTCTCGTTCTCGCCGCGGAAGCGATCCGGTGCGCGGGCATCGACCACGAGCAGGGCAGGTTGATCGAGATTGGCGAGCAGGGCATTGGCGTTGGCAGTGCGCACCAGCGATGGCCGGCGCGTCAGGTTGCCACCCGTTTCCGGATCGGGCGTCGCGCCGGGTTCGAGCGGCAGTCCCGCCGCCACCCAGGCGGCCTTGCCGCCATCGAGCACGGCTACGGCACCGTGACCCACCCAGCGCATCAGCCACCACAGCCGCGCGGCGTACATCGCCCCATGGGCGTCGTAGGCCACGACCAGCGTATCGTCATCCACGCCCAGCGCGCGCAACCGGTTCACAAGCAGTTCGGCGTCGGGCAGCGGATGGCGGCCATTGACGCCGGTCTTCGGGCCGGACAGTTCGTTGTCGAGGTGGAGATAGAAGGCGCCCGGCAGGTGGCCCTGCTGGTAGATCTCGCGGCCCGCAGCCGGATTGGTCAGGTCGAACGAGCAGTCAATGATGACGGTCCGGCGGCCTTCGGAGCGAAGTTGCTGCAGTTCGGTGGCGGTGATCAGCGGTGATGGCGTGGAAGATGGCATGGACAGCGGTCTCTCTCGTTGAGCGAATCGCCGTCAATGCTACACCGCTCAGGGATCAAACCTCGGGGTGGACCTCGGCTTCCGGGGACTTCACCGGCGTGGCCGGCGTGGGATGCTCGTCCGTATCGCGCGCCCGTGTCAGCGTGGTGGCGATGCCACTGCCGACAATCAGCGCCATCCCCAGCCACGACACCCAGTTAAGCTTGTCGTTCCAGACGAGGATGCCCCAGAGGCTGGAGAACACGATGCCTGCGTATTGCAGGTTTGCGGTCAGCAGCGTATTGCCGCGCTTGTAGGCGCGCGTCATCGATGTCTGGCCCAGCGTGGCAAGAATACCGATCGCCAGCAGCATGCCGGCGCCGCGCCAAGTCATCGGACTGACCCCCGAATACAACATCCAGACCAGTCCGCAGGCCAGCCCGACCGCCGAGAAATAAAACACGATCCGGCCTTCGGGCTCGCCGAGCTGGCCGAGCTGGCGCACTTCCACATACGCCAGCGCCGTGAACACGCCCGAGATCAAGCCGATCATGCCGCCCGCGAGCTGGTTGTGGCCGACGACGGAAGGCTGCAACAGGCAGATCACACCGCCGAACGACATCAGGATGGCGCCGATCAGTTTCTTGTCGGCGGTTCGGCCCGTGCCAGCCAGCGCCGCCCCAGCACCGATGATCAGCGCGATCCAGACCGGCGACATGTAGTTCAGCGTCATCGCCGTGGCCAGCGGCAGCATCGTGATCGAGGTGAACCAGAGCAGCAGCGCGGTCACGCCGAACAGGCTGCGCTTGATGTGCGTGACCATGTGGGGCGTACGTACCGATATGCCTTGCGAGCGCAGCATGATCCACATGATCGTCACGCCGATCAGGCTACGGTAGAAGACGATCTCGCCCGTGGTGTAGTAGTCCGACGCCAGCTTGACGCCCACCCCCATCAACGAGAAAGCGAAGGCGGCGAACAGCATCCAGAGCGATTGCATGGCGAGGGGCGGTAACGGGTGAAGCGGGTTGAAGCCGCATGGCATGGCGCCGGGCGGGAAATTCGTTGTATCGGCAACGATTGCGAATGGCGATTGTAACAGTCGGAAGAGGTCGGCTCCAAAGCAAAACGGACCGTTTTCACGGTCCGTTTCGGGGTTACCACAGTGGCGCCTAGCGCTTCTGATAGTCCATGGCGCGGCGATACCACTCGTGGAAATGCTGCATGCCGTCTTCCATTGGCGACTGGTAAGGTCCGGTCTCGCTGACGCCGCGCTTCATGAGTGCGAGGCGGCCGGCGTCCATGCGCTCGGCAATCTCGTCGTCCTCGATGCACGTCTCCATATAGGCGGCGCGCTCAGCCTCTACGAACTCGCGCTCGAACAGCACGATTTCCTCGGGGTAGTAAAACTCCACCACATTGCGCGTCTTGCGCGGCCCGAGCGGGTGCAGCGTCGAGATGCAGAGCACGTTCGGATACCACTCCACCATGATGTTGGGGTAATAGGTCAGCCAGATCGCGCCATGCTTGGGCAGCTTGCCGTTGTTGAAGCGCAACACTTCCTCGTGCCACTTCTGATACGTCATGCTGCCCGGACGCTTCAGGCCCGCGTGCAGGCCCACGGTCTGGACGCTGTGCCATTCGCCGAACTCCCACTTGAGATCGTCGCACGACACGAAACTGCCAAGGCCTGGGTGGAACGGTACGACGTGGTAGTCCTCCAGATAGACCTCGATAAAGGTCTTCCAGTTGTAGTCGCACTCGTGAACTTCCACGTGGTCGAGCATGTAGCCTTCGAAGTTCAGGTCTTCGGCCACCCCCATGCGCGCGAGGTCCGCCCGCACATCGCGCTCGCCCTCGAACAGCATGCCGTTCCAGTTCTGGAGCGGCGAACGGTTCAGGTGGACGCAGGGTTGCTCGGCGAAATGCGGCGCGCCCAACAGGTCACCCTTGAGGTCGTAGGTCCAGCGGTGGAGCGGGCAGACGATGTTCTTCGCATTCCCGCGGCCGTTCATCATGATGGCCTGGCGATGGCGGCAGACGTTGGACAGCAGTTCGATGCCGTCCGGGTTGCGCACCAGCATGCGTCCCTCGTCTTCGGCGGCCAGCGTCTGGAAGTCGCCGGATTCCGGCACCATCAGTTCGTGGCCGACGTAGCCGGGACCCTTCTTGAACAGCAGTTCGAGTTCTTGTTGATGCAGCGCCTCGTCGAAATAGACATCCACGGGCAACTGCGAATCAGCCGGCGCAAGTTTGAGCGCGGTGCTGAGATTGGACATTATCCCCACTCCCTATGAACAGGCGAAAGCAGTGAACAACCCAACCATCGAAATATGAATCGATTTGGGAAACCGTGTCAGACGAGCAGAAACCGGTCCGGTTCCCCAATCTGCAAGACTGGAGAATGCGTGGAAAACGCAACGGGGGCGAACTCGCTGACGAGCCGGGGATTGTACCCGACCCAAAAAGTTAAGGGCCTGATTATTTGGCCTTTTTAGCGAAAAAGTCGACCCGGGTCGTCATGGAGGTGCCCTTTCGGGCGCATTCGGAATGACGACCCGGGCGCACACGTCACATGGCGGTCACGCCCGTGTCACAAGCGATTGATATGTGCGCTATCCGCACGGGGCTGTCTGCAATATGGATCAGTCTGTTCTGCGGCCTGCCCACGGTTTGGCGTAAAATCGCGAATTACCCTGATCAAGGCCTGACATGCCAAGAACGACCACAGCCCCGGCGCAGCCTCAAGAGGCAGACGAGCCGGTGGCCGCAAGCGTGCCGCCGGCTTCCTATGAGGCCGCCATGGCCGAGCTGGAAACGCTGGTGGCCAGCATGGAAAGCGGCGAACTCCCCCTGGAGGCCTCACTGACGGCATACCGTCGTGGCGCCGAACTCGTGCGCTATTGCCAGCACAGCCTGGAGCGGGTGGCCCAACAGGTCAAGGTTCTGGAAGGTGACGCGCTGAAACCCCTGGCAGCCGAGTCACGTACCGATAACAACAGCAACGGCGCAGACTTCGAATGAGCGATTTTGCAACCTGGATGCGGGCGCAGGGCGCCCGGACCGAGGCCGCCCTGGACGCAGCACTGCCGTCCAGGGACACAATTCCACACACCCTCCATGAAGCCATGCGCTATGCTGTCCTCGGCGGTGGCAAGCGGGTTCGCCCGCTGCTGGTGCATGCGGCTGGCGAAGTGGCGGGGGCATCCCCCGAAGCTTGTGACGCTGCGGCCTGCGCCGTGGAGATGATCCACGCCTACTCGCTGGTCCACGACGACATGCCATGCATGGACGACGACGACCTGCGCCGCGGCCGTCCCACGGTCCACAAGGCCTACGACGAAGCCACGGCGCTGCTGGTGGGCGATGCCTTGCAGACGCAGGCGTTCATCGTGCTGGCCCAGACGCCGGCGCTGGGCGCCGAGGCGCGCCTGAAGCTGGTGGCCGAACTGGCGCACGCATCGGGCTCCGTGGGCATGTGCGGTGGCCAGGCCATCGACCTGCAGAACGTGGGTCTGGCGATGAGCCGCGACGCGCTGGAAGGCATGCATCGCATGAAGACCGGTGCGCTGCTGCGTGCCAGCGTGCGCATGGGCGCGTTGTGCGGAAGCATCGATCCGGACGGCCTGGCAGCGCTGGATCGTTACTCGGCAGCCGTGGGATTGGCGTTCCAGGTGGTAGACGATATTCTCGACGTCACTGCCGATACGGCCACGCTCGGCAAGACTGCCGGCAAGGATGCCGCCAATGACAAGCCGACCTATGTGTCGCTGCTTGGTCTGGATGCCGCACGCGAGCTGGCCTCCCAGCTGCGCACCGACGCCCACGAGGCGTTGGCGGGATTCGGCGCACGCGCCGGCCGGCTGGCCGAATTGGCCGACCTGATCGTGCTGCGCTCAAACTGAACTGACAAGCCGGACAAACAGAATCCGGCGGCCGAACGGACACAAATGACCTACACGCTGCTCAACAACATCGACGACCCCGCAGATCTGCGCCGCCTGGACCGGCGCCAACTCGAGACGCTGGCCGACGAACTGCGCGCCTACGTGCTCGAATCGGTCTCGCAGACCGGCGGCCACCTGTCGTCGAACCTCGGCACGGTGGAACTGACCATTGCGCTGCATTACGTCTTCGACACGCCCAGTGACCGCGTGGTCTGGGACGTGGGTCACCAGAGCTACCCCCACAAGATCCTGACCGGCCGTCGCGACCGCATGTCGACGCTGCGCCAGTACGGTGGCATCTCGGGCTTCCCGCGCCGCGCCGAAAGCGAGTACGACACCTTCGGCACCGCACACTCGTCCACTTCGATCTCGGCCGCGCTCGGCATGGCGCTCGGCGCCCGAACGCAGGGCGAGAAGCGCGTTGGCATCGCGGTGATCGGCGATGGCGCGATGACCGCCGGCATGGCTTTCGAGGCCATGAACAACGCGGGCGTCTACAAGGACCTGCCGCTGCTGGTGGTGCTGAACGACAACGACATGTCGATCTCGCCGCCGGTGGGCATGCTGAACAAGCATCTGGCGCGACTCTTGTCTGGCCAGTTCTACGCGGCCACGAAGAAGGGCATCGAAAAGGTGCTGTCCGTTGCGCCCCCCGTGCTCGAATTCGCCAAGCGTCTGGAAGAGCATGCCAAGGGCATGGTCGTACCGGCCACGCTGTTCGAGGAATTCGGCTTCGACTACATCGGCCCGATTGATGGCCACGACCTCAACTCGCTGGTGCCGACGCTGCAGAACATCCGCCAGCGCGCCCTGGAAGGCCACGGCCCGCAGTTCCTGCACGTGGTCACCAAGAAGGGCCAGGGTTACAAGCTGGCAGAGGCCGACCCGATCCTGTACCACGGCCCGGGCAAGTTCAATCCCGAGGAAGGCATCCGCCCGGCTGCCAAGCCATCGCGCAAGACCTACACGCAGATCTTCGGCGATTGGCTGTGTGACACGGCCGCTGCCGACAAGCGCCTGATCGCCGTGACGCCGGCCATGCGCGAAGGTTCGGGCATGGTCGAGTTCGAGAAGCGCTTCCCGGATCGTTACTACGATGTGGGCATTGCCGAGCAGCATGCGGTGACGTTTGCAGGCGGTCTGGCCTGTGAGGGCCTGAAGCCTGTCGTGGCGATCTACTCGACGTTCCTGCAGCGCGGCTATGACCAGCTGATTCACGACGTGGCATTGCAGAACTTGCCCGTCGTGTTCGCACTGGACCGTGCCGGCCTGGTGGGCGCCGATGGTGCCACGCATGCGGGCGCTTATGACATCCCGTTCCTGCGCTGCATTCCGAACATGATGGTCATGACGCCGTCTGACGAGAACGAGTGCCGCCAACTGCTGACCACGGCTTACCAGCAGGATTGCCCGACCGCCGTGCGCTATCCGCGCGGTGCGGGCGTGGGCGCGGCCACGCAGGCTGAACTCACGGCGCTGCCGGTGGGCAAGGGTGAGATTCGCCGCCAGGGTCAGGCACGTGCCGGCCAGCGCGTGGCGATCCTGGCGTTTGGTTCGATGCTCCAGCCGTCGCTGACGGCAGCCGAGCCGCTAGACGCCACCGTGGCGAACATGCGCTTCGTGAAGCCGCTGGATGTGGAGCTGGTCAAGCAACTGGCTGCCGACCACGACTTCCTGGTGACCGTCGAAGAGGGTGCAACGATGGGCG
Organism: Cupriavidus sp. SW-Y-13; assembly: GCF_009793345.1. Taxonomy (NCBI): domain Bacteria; kingdom Pseudomonadati; phylum Pseudomonadota; class Betaproteobacteria; order Burkholderiales; family Burkholderiaceae; genus Cupriavidus; species Cupriavidus sp. SW-Y-13. The sequence goes on along the minus strand of NZ_WHLX01000001.1, from coordinate 2,567,816 downwards.
GTGCGGGCAGTGCGGTGCTCGAAGCGCTGGCCGAGGCCGGCGTGGAGATCCCGACGCTGGTGCTGGGCTTGCCCGACCGCTTCATCGACCATGGCGATCCCGCATTCCTGCTGTCGCAATGCGGCCTGGATGCGGCGGGTATCGAGCGCTCGGTGCGCGAGCGCTTCAAGCTGGCCGATCAACCGGTCAAGGTGGCTACCTCGCGCGTGGCGTGATGGCCTGAGCGGTCTCAGTAAGATTGAAACCGGCGCGGAAATTCCGCGCCGGTTTTGTTTTGGGCGCCGCAAACCGGCAACGCGCCGCACGGGCAGGGCATGGGCTGCTCGAAATGGGCGGAATCACGCACGCCTGCGGCGAGCCTTGCCGATATCCCGTAAAATCGCCGTTCCCATTTTGTGTTCGCAGCTGCGGGCCGGTGCATGAACCATGTACATGGACCCGTCGTTTCACACTCGTTGCGCGGCGTGGAGAATAAATCCTGCGAAAAACGCCGCGACCGTAAGGATGGCTGCCACGCCCCGGCTGGCGTCCTGGAGGAAACCGTAGATGAATGACATCAATCCCGCCTTTGTCATGCCCGACGTGCAATCGAGCGTCGATACCCGCCAGATCGTGATCCAGCGCGTTGGCGTGAAAGGCGTGCGCTATCCGTTGACGCTGAAGACGCCGGCCGGCGCAGTGGCCACGGTTGGCACGTTCACGCTGGACGTACGCCTGCCGGCTGACCAGAAAGGCACACACATGTCGCGCTTCGTGGCATTGCTCGAAGACAACCGCGCGCCGCTGGATCTTGCAGCGTTCCGCGCGCTGCTCGACGATATGCTCGTGCGCCTGGAAGCCGACGCCGGCCGTATCGAAGTCACGTTCCCGTACTTCATCAGCAAGACCGCGCCGGTCTCGGGCGTGCAGTCTTTGCTCGATTACGAAGTCACGCTGATCGGCGAGAAACGCGATGGTCAGACCCGCCTGTTCCTGACCGCACTGGTGCCGGTGACCAGCCTGTGCCCGTGCTCGAAAAAGATCTCGCAGTACGGCGCACACAACCAGCGCTCGCACATCACCATGAAGGTGGAGCTGGCCGGCGACCTCGACGTGGAAACGCTGGTGCGCATGGCTGAGGAAGAAGCGTCGTGCGAACTGTGGGGCCTGCTGAAGCGCCCCGACGAGAAGTTCGTGACGGAGCGCGCCTACGAAAATCCGAAGTTCGTCGAGGACCTCGTGCGCGATATTGCGATGCGACTCAATGCCGATGCGCGCATCGTGGCGTACACGCTGGAAGCCGAGAACTTCGAGTCGATCCACAATCACAGTGCCTATGCTGTGATCGAGCGCGACAAGCGCGTCGACTGATCGCCCGCTGCTTGTTTGCTCCCCTCTCCCGCTACGCGGGAGAGGGGAGAATGCCATCAGCAGGTCAAACCACCGTCACCGCAGGCACCCCTGCCGCAACCTCCACCACCTTCACACTCTCCGTTGCCGGCAGCGCAGGCGCCACGCCGTTCGCCAGCGGCTTGAGCTTGCGGAAGCTGCAGCTCAATTTCGACGCCGTCAACGTCACCACCGCATACCCCTGCGCGTCCGTATTCACATACTTCAGCCACGGATTGAACGTCGTCAGCGTGCTGTTGAAGGTGTTGGTGACCGTGCCACTGGAGTCGGTCGTGTAGATCAGCGGCGCGGCAGCTTTGAATGCCGCATCGCTATCCACCACGCTCTTGAAGTAGCTCTGGAACGAGTTGCTCGACAGGCCAGCGGTGACAAGATCCACCATCACGGGCACCGGCGTGGTGGCGTCGTAGTCGTCCATCACCGGGCCGGCGAAGAACGCGTGGATATCGCCAGTCAGCGCCACTACATTCTTGATGCTGCCGTTCTTCAGGAAGGCCATCATGGCCTTGCGCTCGGCGTTGTAGCCATCCCACTGATCGGCGTTGAGGATGTACTTGTCCAGTAGCGCCACCGAGGGCAGGGCGGCGTTGAGCACAGGGGCGATGCCTGCGTCGAACACGCCGTTCGAGATGCCCGCATTGGTCAGCAAGTACGCCTTGAGCGAGGCATAGGCCGGCGTCGGATAGGTGCCATCGCCCTTGGCCGTGGTCAGGTCGGCCACCAGTGCGCCGATCATGCCCGTTTGCAGCGGCGCGAGCGCGCTGTTCGCCTGCACCAGGCCGCTGGCGAGCAATGCGGCGATGGCTTGCGTACCATCGATCTGCATGCGCAGCAGCGAGACCTCGTTGCCCCAGAGTTTCCACGTCGTCGAGGCACTCGCCATCTGCTGCTGCCACCACGCGCGCTGCGTATCGCCGAGGATCGACACCGGCGTCAGCGCACCACCCGCGCCGCTGATCTTGCTCGCTTCGAGTCCAGCCAACGTGGCCTTCGGCACGAAGTAGCGGCTGCCGATGCTGCTGCCGGCTGCCTGCTCGGGGATCACGTGGTCCGCGCGATAGAGGCGTTCGTCGGTCATCACCAGCATGGCGAGATTACCGAACGTGAATGAGCGGTAGATCTGGATATTGCGGAACGACGTATCGGCCTGGTCGAAGCTGACATCGGCCGGCATGAATTCGAACCATGCCTGGCTGGCGGCGCGGCGGCGGGCCGTGCGTGGGTCGGCATCGTCGGCGGCCGTGTAGGTCTGGTGGTCCTGCCAGCAATCGTCGGAAAACTCGTGGTCGTCCCAGATGCCGATCACCGGAAAGCGTGCATGCAGTGCCTGCAGGCGGGCATCACTGCGATACGACTTGTAGAGGTAGCGGTAATCGTCGATCGTGGTGGCGTAGGTGCCATCGGCGGTGGCGGTGCCGTTCGGCAGCGTCAGTTGCGTATGGCGGCTTTCCACCTTGCCTGTCTGGAACACGGCGCCGACGGTCTCGTAGATGTAGTCGCCCATGTGGACGATGAAATCGAGATCCTCGCTGACCAGTTCCTCCATGCCGGCCCAGTGATTTACGCTCCAGTCCTGGCACGTTATGAAGGCGAACTTGAGCTGCGAGAGCGGCGTGCCGGCGGCCGGCGCGGTCTTGGTGCGGCCCACCGGGCTGGTCTGGCTGCCGGCGATGAAGCGGTAGTAGTAGGTCGTGCCGGCCGTCAGGCCCGTGACCTTGTTGCGCAGCGTGTAGTCCCAGTCGGGCAGCGCATTGAGTGTGCTATCGACGACGAGCGTGCTGAAATCGGCGTTGGCGGATACCTGCAGCCGCACGCTGACGCTCTGGCCGGCGCCGGCACCGGCCACGCGCGTCCACAGCATGACGCTGTCGGGTTTCGGATCGCCCGAGGCCACGCCCTGATCGAACTTGTAGGAAGTGCCGGGATTGGTAACCGGCGGCGTGGTGGGGGCGGGGGTGTTGTTATCGTCGTCGCCACCGCAGCCGGCCAGGCCCGTAGTGGCCACCGTCACGGTAACGAAACTGCCCCATTTCAGGAACTTGCGGCGATCCATCTGCGTTTCCTCGTCTTTGTGGGATGTGATGCGGGAAACGCAAATTGTTCGGTGGCGATGTGACCGCCATGTGTCCGGCCCCGGGGCGGAGAGCCAGATTAGAGGGCTGCCACCAACTCAGACCGGCAGCCGGATGTCCGCCAGATCCCAGCGCGGCGTCACGCCATAGCTGTATTCGTGCTGCGCCAGTTGCGGCGCCGCCTGCAGGCGCATGGCCCCGGCAAAGGCGATCATCGCGCCGTTATCCGTGCAGAAGGCCAGGTCGGGGTAGAACACCTCCACCTTGCGGCGGCGGCCCATCTCGTCGAGACGCTCGCGCAACTGGCGGTTGGCACCTACGCCTCCGGCCACCACCAATCGCTTGTGGCCGGTCTGCTTGAGCGCGTTGAACGACTTGGCGGCCAGCACATCGACGATGGCATCGACAAACGAGCGCGCCAGGTTGGCGCGATCCTGCTCGCAGGCATTGCCCAGCTTGCGGGTCTGCGTCAGCACCGCTGTCTTGAGCCCTGCGAACGAGAAATCGAGATTGCCCGAATGGAGCATCGGGCGCGGCAGTTCGAACGAACCTGGATTGCCGAATTCGGCCAGACGAGACACTTCCGGGCCGCCCGGATAACCGAGGCCCAGCAGCTTGGCGGTCTTGTCGAACGCCTCGCCGGCGGCATCGTCGAGCGTCTCGCCGAGCAGTGCGTAGTCGCCGATCCCCTTCACTTCCATCAACTGGGTGTGGCCGCCGGAAACCAGCAGCGCCACGAACGGGAAGGGTGGCGGCGCATCGGTCAGCAGTGGCGACAGCAGGTGTCCTTCCAGGTGATGGACGCCCACCATGGGCACGCCCAGCGCAAAGCCGAGTGCATTGGCGACCGAGGCGCCCACCAGCAGCGCACCGGCAAGACCGGGGCCTTGCGTGAAGGCGATGGCGTCGATGTCCTCGCGCTTGCGCCCGGCCTCGTCCAGTACCTGCTGCAACAGCGGCAGCACGCGGCGAATATGGTCGCGCGAGGCCAGTTCGGGCACGACGCCGCCGTACTCGCGGTGCATGGCGATCTGCGAGTAGAGCGCGTGCGAGAGCAGTCCGGCCTCGGTGTCGTAGAGGGCCAGCCCGGTTTCGTCGCAGGAGGATTCGATGCCGAGGACAAGCATGGGGAGATTCTGGTGCCGCCAGCCCGTTTTGGTCTGCAACTGCAGCCATTGTGCCGGCAAAAAACGGAAGGCCAGCAGGGTAGCACACCCGCACCCGACGCGCTGGCGCCGCCGCCATTCGCTACAATCGCGGCTTCTTCAAGGGACGTTATGACACAGGGCAGGAAGGAGCGGTTCGATGTGGCCGTGCTGGGCGCGGGCGCGGCCGGCATGATGTGTGCCGCCGTGGCCGGGCAGCGCGGCGCGCGCGTGGTGCTGATCGACCACGCCACGCGGCTGGCCGAGAAGATCCGTATTTCAGGCGGCGGGCGCTGCAATTTCACGAATCTGCAGGCCGGGCCGGCCAACTACCTGTCGTCGAATCCCCATTTCTGCCGTTCCGCGCTGGCGCGCTATACCCCGCAGGACTTCCTGGGCCTGATTCGTCGCTACGACATCGGCTGGCATGAGAAGCATCGCGGGCAGTTGTTTTGCAACGATAGCGCCGAGGACATCATTTGCATGCTGCGCGCCGAGTGTGACGCAGGTGGCGTCCATTGGCAGACCGGCTGCACGATCGAGGAAATCCGCAAGGAAGGCGATGATTACCTGCTGTTGACGACCCAAGGCGAGGTGCGCGCTGGCGCAGTGGTGGTGGCGACGGGCGGGTTGTCGATCCCGAAGATCGGCGCGACGGACTTCGGTTACCGCATCGCCAAGCAGTTTGGACTCAAGTTGATCGAGACCCGCCCCGCACTGGTGCCGCTGACGTTCGACGGCCAGGCATGGCAGCCTTTCGTGCCACTGGCTGGGGTATCGATGGAAGTCGATATCTCCACGGGCAGCGGCAAGACAGCCGGCGCGTTCAAGGAGGATTTGCTCTGGACTCACCGAGGACTCTCCGGTCCGGCCGTGCTGCAGATTTCGAGTTACTGGCGTCCCGGCACGCACATCGAGGTAGACCTCTTCGACGGCGAGGATGCTGCAGAATGGCTGATCGGCCACAAGAAAAACAGTAAGAAGCACTTGAACAACCTGCTTGGCGAGCGCCTTCCGTCCCGGCTGGCCGATGCGTGGTGTGAGGCTGTGGGCCTGCACGGCGGCCAAGGCCAATCCATTGCCGACATGCCTGACCGCGCGCTGCGCCAACTGGGCGAAGCGTTGAATCGCTGGCGCCTGGTTCCTTCAGGTACGGAAGGCTACAAGAAGGCCGAGGTCACCCTTGGGGGCGTGGATACGCGCGGACTGTCGTCGGCGACGATGATGGCGCGCGAGGTGGCAGGGCTGTACTTCATCGGTGAAGTGGTCGACGTGACCGGCTGGCTGGGCGGCTATAACTTCCAGTGGGCCTGGGCGTCAGCCGTGGCCGCCGGTGAAGCCGCTGCCGAGGCGTCCCGATAAGGTAAACTGCTCGACCGCTGTTCACTCCATATTTTCCGGAAGATTGCCATGTCCCTCAAAGCCCGCATCAACGATGACATGAAGGCCGCCATGCGTGCCCGTGAGACCGACCGCCTGGGCACGATCCGCCTGCTGCTGGCGGCGATCAAGCAACGCGAAGTCGATGAGCGTGTGGAACTGGACGATGCGGCAGTCACGGCCGTCATCGACAAGATGATCAAGCAGCGCAAGGATTCGATCAGCCAGTTCGAGCAGGCTGGCCGCGATGATCTGGTCGCAAAGGAAAAATCCGAAGTGGATGTGCTGGTGGCCTACATGCCGGCCCAGTTGTCGGAGGCCGAAGTGGCCGCCGAAGTCCAGAACGCCGTGAAGGAAGCCGGCGCCACTGGCCCGCAGGATATGGGCAAGGTGATGGCACTGGTCAAGGCACGTCTGGCCGGTCGCGCAGACATGACGGCAGTGTCTGGACTCGTCAAGGCGGCATTGGCCCCGAAGTAACCTTGAAGCGATTGACCGTCAGGTCAGTGATAAGCATGATTAGCAGTTGCGATCCGTGAGAATGCCGCCGCGTTGACGGGACTTGGCGGGTGATGTCGGTAAAGACCGGCACGGCGTTGCGGCTGCACTACAATGATTCGAATCACGGCCGGGCGTCGTACCGGTCACGCATTAACTAGAACAGGCCACCGGCATACCCGGCAGGCCATGGCATCAGGACGGTCAGCCGGGTGATTCCGCAATCCTTCATTCAGGACCTGCTCAACCGCGTCGATATTATCGACGTGGTGGGTAAGTACGTGCAGTTGAAGAAGGGCGGCGCCAATTTCATGGGGCTGTGCCCGTTTCACAACGAGAAATCCCCGTCATTCACGGTGTCGCCGACCAAGCAGTTCTATCACTGCTTCGGCTGTGGTGCCCACGGATCGGCCATCGGCTTCCTGATGGAGTTCTCGGGGAGTTCCTATCCGGAGGCCGTGCGCGAACTGGCGCAATCCGTTGGCCTGTCCGTGCCCGAGGAGCGAAACAGCCTGCCGCCCGCGCAACGGGCTGAGCAACAGGCCCGCTCGGTGGCGCTGAGCGACGCGATGACGCGCGCCACGGATTTCTACAAGAAGCAGCTACGCGGTGCGCCGCAGGCTATCCAGTACCTGAAAGGGCGCGGCCTGACGGGCGAGATCGCCGCCCAGTTCGGCCTCGGCTACGCACCGGACGACTGGCAGGGGTTGGAATCCATCTTCGGCAGCTATCGGGACGACGCGATTGCCGGCCCGCTGGTCGAGAACGGTCTGCTGATCGAATCCCAGGACAAGCGGGATGCCGATGGCAAGCCCCGCCGTTACGACCGGTTTCGCGACCGGATCATGTTCCCCATCCGCAATACCAAGGGTAATGTGATCGGGTTTGGCGGCCGGGTAATGGGCCAGGGCGAGCCCAAATACCTCAACTCACCGGAAACGCCGCTCTTCAGCAAGGGAACGGAGCTTTATGGTCTGTTCGAAGCCCGTCACGCGATTCGTGAGAATGGCTACGTGCTGGTGGTGGAAGGCTATATGGACGTGGTGGCGCTGGCCCAGTTGGGCTTTGCCAATGCCGTGGCCACGCTGGGCACGGCATGTACCCCGGTCCACGTGCAGAAGCTGCTGCGCCAGACCGACGCCGTGGTGTTTTCCTTCGACGGTGATGCGGCTGGCCGCCGTGCGGCGCGACGTGCACTTGAAGCGTGCCTGCCACACCTGGCAGACAACAAGACTATCCGCTTCCTCTTCCTGCCTGCCGAGCACGACCCCGACAGCTACGTCCGTGAAGAGGGCACCGACGCCTTCGCGCGTGAAGTGCAGAACGCGATGCCGCTGTCGCGCTTCTTGCTGCAAGTGGTCACCGAGGATCAGGACATGCGCCAGCCCGAGGGTCGGGCGCGGGCGCAGTTCGAGGCCAAGCCGCTGCTCCAGGCCATGCCGGCGGGCGGCCTGCGGCTACAGATCGTGCGGGAACTTGCCGATGCTACAGGGACGACCCCTGCGGAAATCGAGGCGGTTTGTGGACTCGGCAGCGATCCGTCGCGGGTCGGCCGCTTCGCGCAACCCCGGCCGCGGGCACGGCGTCAGGCGCCAACCGGGCTGGAGCAGCGAGTAATCCAGCTCCTGATGAACCATCCGGCGCTGGCCGCACAGCTCGATGGCGATGCCCGCGCGCTGCTGCTTGATCCCCATCGGCCGGAAACAGAAGTGTTGGCTCACCTCGTGGCGGCGTGCGATGGCATCGAGGGCGAAGTGAATTTCGCGGCATTCAGCGAGCAACTGGCTCAGACACCCTACGCCGATGTCTACGCCACGGCACGCGCCGCTGTGCTTAAAGAAGATATCGAAGTGGAGGCGGCGGCACTAGAATTCGAAGGCGCCATCTTCAAGCTGCTGGCCGATCCACTGGAAAGGGAGCAGAAGGCACTGGAACCCGCCGTGATGAGCGGGACAGCCGATGCCGAGACGAAGCAACGCTACCTGTGGCTGGCGGGCGAGGTGCAGCGCCGGCGCCAGATGGGATGGCGTCCCGCGACCGCGGAAAATTAAGGCAGCACAGCAGCGCGATTTTTTGGCTTGAGCCCGGCGGTACGTGGCCCCAACTATGCGAAGAATCCGGGGTCTAAACGCTTAAGCCTTGATTTATCAGGTGAAAACCCCACCTGACAGGAAGCCGGGGATTGGTGACGTGCTACAATGCCCGGTTTGGATTGCGAAATCTTTCTCTCCAGTACTGGCGAAAGTGAGCGTGCCAATGGCAAAGGCCAAAGCAACCGAAAGGGTAGCCGTTAAGGCGCCCTCCAAAGCTCCCCAATCAGGGAGCGGCAAAGCGTCCGTGAAAACAACGGCGGCGAAGACATCGACCGCGTCAGTCAGGACGACATCAGCCCGGTCTGCGCCAGCAAAAACCGTGCGAAGCGCTTCGGCGCCCGCCGGAACCGCTTCCGTCAGGAATCGCATATCCGAAAATACCAAGCCCTCGACTTCGGCACGCGAGAGCGGCAAGAGCGCCAATACAAGCGGCCTTCAGGCTGCTGCACCAGTGAAAGGTAAGAGTATCACCGTGGCGAAACAGCAGAATACCGAAGTCGAGAGCAAACGTGCGGCAACGACGGCCGGCACCCGGAGCAGCAGCGCCAAGGCAGGCGCAGCGGAGGCTGCCGTGTCCAAGGCCCGTGCCGCAACTCCCGCATCCGTTGCATCCGAGCAGCCCGCCGCCCCGGCCGTCAAGCCGGAGCCGAAAAAGCGCGGCCGCAAGCCCAAGGCCGAGATGCAGCAAGACGACAGCACCAGCGAAGACGTGACTGAAGAGTTATACGACAACGACGCGCCGGCAACTCCCGCCGCTGCGCCCAAGACCGAAAAGCAGAAAGCCAAGGACCGCAAGGCCAAGGAAAAGGCACTGCTCAAGGAGTTTGCCTCGTCCAACCAGGCGGGCAGCGAAGAAGAGCTGGAAGTTCGCCGCCAGAAGCTGAAGGCGCTGATCAAGCTGGGCAAGTCGCGTGGTTACCTGACCTACGCCGAAATCAACGATCACCTTCCGGACGACATGGTCGATTCGGAAACGATCGATACGCTGGTTGCCACCCTGAACGACATCGGCATCGCCGTGTACGAACAGGCGCCGGACGCCGAGACGCTGCTGCTGAACGACAACGCTCCGTCGGCTACCAGCGAGGAAGAGGCGGAAGAAGAAGCCGAAGCCGCGCTCTCGACCGTCGATTCCGAATTCGGCCGCACCACCGACCCGGTCCGCATGTACATGCGCGAGATGGGTACGGTCGAACTGCTGACGCGCGAAGGCGAAATCGAAATCGCCAAGCGGATCGAAGCCGGCCTGAAGGACATGGTCATGGCCATTTCCGCCTGCCCGGTCACGATCTCGGAAATCCTGGCCCACGCCGAGCGCGTGGCCAACGAAGAGATCAAGATCGACGAATTCGTCGACGGCCTGATCGATCCGAACGCCGAGGAAGTCCAGGACACCACGCCGGCCCAGGCTGCCGCGGCAGTCGAGGAAGACGAGGAGTCCGAGGAAGACGGCGAGGACGGTGACGAAGAAGAAGACGACGACGGTGCCGCTGGCGCAGGCGCGTCCGCTCGCCAGCTCGAGGAACTGAAGGTTGCCGCGCTGGAGAAGTTCCGCATCATCGCCGAGCAGTTCGACAAGATGCGCCGTGCCTTCGAGAAGGAAGGCTACAAGTCGAAGCCGTACGTGAAGGCCCAGGAAGCGATCCAGGCCGAGCTGATGGGCATTCGCTTCACTGCCCGTAACGTCGAGCGCCTGTGCGACACGCTGCGTGGCCAGGTGGACGAAGTGCGCAAGCTTGAGCGTTCGATCCTGAACATCGTGGTCGACAAGTGCGGAATGCCGCGTTCGGACTTCGTGGCCCGTTTCCCCGGCAACGAGACGAACCTGGACTGGATCCAGACCATCGTGGCCGACCACAAGGGTTACAGCACGATCGTCGAGCGCAATGTGCCAGCCGTGCACGAACTGCAGCAGAAGCTGATCGACCTGCAGGCCCGCGTGGTGCTGCCGCTCAAGGAACTGAAGGACGTCAATCGCAAGATGTCCGAAGGCGAGCGCCGTGCCCGTGAAGCCAAGCGCGAAATGACCGAGGCCAACCTGCGTCTGGTGATCTCGATCGCGAAGAAGTACACGAACCGTGGCCTGCAGTTCCTGGATCTGATCCAGGAAGGCAACATCGGCCTGATGAAGGCTGTGGACAAGTTCGAATACCGTCGCGGCTACAAGTTCTCCACGTACGCCACGTGGTGGATTCGCCAGGCCATCACGCGCTCGATTGCCGACCAGGCCCGTACGATCCGTATTCCGGTTCACATGATCGAAACGATCAACAAGATGAACCGCATTTCGCGTCAGATCCTGCAGGAAACCGGCAACGAGCCGGATCCGGCAACGCTGGCCGAAAAGATGGAAATGCCCGAGGACAAGATCCGCAAGATCATGAAGATCGCGAAGGAACCGATCTCCATGGAAACGCCGATCGGTGACGACGACGATTCCCATCTCGGCGATTTCATCGAGGATACGAACACGCTGGCCCCCGCCGAAGCGGCGCTGCATGGTTCCATGCGCGACGTGGTGAAGGACGTGCTCGACAGCCTGACGCCGCGCGAAGCCAAGGTGCTCCGCATGCGTTTCGGTATCGAAATGAGCACGGACCACACGCTGGAAGAAGTGGGCAAGCAGTTCGACGTCACGCGCGAACGTATCCGTCAGATCGAGGCCAAGGCACTGCGCAAGCTGCGCCACCCGAGCCGCTCGGACAAGCTGAAGAGCTTCCTGGAAGGCAACTAAGCAGTACGCCTTTCATGGGCCTCTAGCTCATGCCTGGTTAGAGCAGCGGACTCATAATCCGTTGGTGCCGTGTTCGACTCACGGGAGGCCCACCAACTTATAGCAGTAGGTAGTAGACAGTAGGCAGTCAGAAAGAAGGGGCTACGGTTATCGCCGTAGCCCCTTTTTTTGTCCTGTCCTTTTGCTCGGATCAACTCGCCACTGCCACCTTCACCTGTTTCAACGCGTGGAACGGTTCCAGTTGGGCCGGGGTGGCACTGCTGTCCGTGACGAGGGTCCAGGCGCGTTCGAGCGGGGTCCAGTGTTGCTGTCGGGCGCGGCCGAGTTTGGTGGAATCAACCAGTACGAAGATGTCCGCGGCCTGGCGGATGATGCATTCCTTGAGGTATGCCTGTTCGGCGCTGGCTTCGCAGAGGCCCACGCCGGCTACCACGCCGTCGGCGCCGAGGAATGCCTTGTCAACGCTGATGCGCGACAGCGCCACCTGGGCGAGCGGGCCGAAGGTGCCCATGCTCGATGGGCGTACATCGCCGCCGATCAGGGTCACGCGGACCTTTGGCAGACCGGCCAGTGCGGTGACAGCCAGCAGGTTGGTAGTGTAGACGTGCAGGTCTTCGCGTGCGGCCAGCAGGCGGGCGAGGGCGGCGGCGGTGGTGCCGCTGTCGAGCAGCACGGCGTCGCCGTCCTGCACAAAGCTCGCGGCCAGGCGGGCGATGGATTCCTTCTGTTCGCGCTGCAGTGCCTTGCGCTCTTCGAGCGAGGCTTCGGGCTCGTGGCCGCCAACCTGCATCAGCGCCGCAGCGCCGCCATAGGTCCGGACGATGCGGCCTTCACGGGCGAGCGCGGTGAGGTCGCGCCGTACCGTGGCTTCCGATACGCCGAGGCTCGCCGTCAGGCGTTCCACGTTGGCATCCTCGCCTGCAAGCACGAGTTCGAGGATGGCGCGGCGGCGGTCGACGGCTTTCATGGCAGGGAAAGAAAAAGGGGATCGCAAGGACCCCCGATCTTACAGCAGTGCAGGGGTGCTCAGCCCCGGCGGGTGGCCAGTTCCGCGCCCTGGCGCAGGGCTTCGAGCAGGCTGCGTTCGTCGGCGATGCCCTTGCCGGCGATGTCGAACGCGGTACCGTGATCGACCGAAGTGCGAATCACCGGCAGGCCCACGGTGATGTTGACGCCGGCCTCCAGGCCCAGCACCTTGACCGGGCCGTGGCCCTGGTCGTGATACATCGCCACGACGAGATCGAAGTCGCCCCGGCCGGCGCGATAGAACAGCGTGTCGGCGGGCAGCGGCCCTTCCACGTCCAGCCCTTGCGCGCGCAGTGCTTCCACGGCGGGAATGATCTTCTGCTCTTCCTCGCCATGGCCGAACAGGCCGTTCTCGCCCGCATGCGGGTTGATGCCGCACACGCCGATGCGCGGAGCAGGGATGCCGGCGCGCTTGAGCGTCTCGTCGCCACGGGCGATCGTGCGCTGCACGAGGCCCGGCTCGATCTTGCGGATGGCGTCGAGCAGGCCGATGTGCGTGGTCACGTGGATCACGCGCAGTTGCGGCGCCACCAGCATCATCGACACCTCGGGCGTGCCGGTCAGGTGCGCCAGCATCTCGGTATGGCCCGGGAACTTGTGGCCGCCCGCGTGCAGGGCTTCCTTGTTGAGCGGCGCGGTGCAAATCGCGTCGATCTTGTCCTGCTGCGCCAGTTGCACCGCGCGCTCGATGTAGCGGAACGCGGCGTCACCGGCCACGGCGGAGAGCTTGCCGAACGGCAGGTCTTCCGGGATCAGGCCCAGGTCGATGCAGTCGATGGTGCCGGACTCGAAGCGGGCTTCGTCGGGCGTGGCAATCGCGCGAATCTTCAGCGTCGAGTTCACCAGTACTGCCGCCTGTTCGAGCCGGCGTGCATCGCCGATTACGAGGGGGCGGCACTGGGCGTAGACGCTGGCGTGGGCCAGGCTCTTGACGACGATTTCGGGGCCAACGCCCGTGGCATCACCCATCGTGATGCCGATTACCGGAATGTAGTTGCTCATTGTGTAGCCGTTCCTGTGGGGCGAATTCAGTCTTCGCGCATGGCTTGCCAGGCCAGCCATAGCGCTGCTTCGGTGCCAAACGCGCCGGCCTTGGTGGCCACGCGCCGGGCGGGAGTGTCTGTGGTTTCGGATAGCGGTACGCCGGGCTCGGCTTCGCGCTGCAGCCGCAACGCGTCGATGCCTGCGGCGGACAACATGGCGCGGGCCGTCTCGCCACCGGTGGCAATCAGGCTGCCGACCAGTGCAAAGTGAGGCAACACCAGTTGCGCCAGTGCGGATGACAATTTTGGACCTTCTGATGGGTCGAAGGCGTCGTCACGGCCGATGCTGACGAGGAGGTCGCGATTCGCGCCTAGCACCTCGGCCAGCGATCGTTGCGTAGCGGTCCAGTCGTGATGGGTTGCGCCATCGCGCAGTACTTGTGGCGGCACCACCAGCGATGTCATGCCCGTCTGATCGCACAGATAGGCGGCCTGCTTGCCCGAGATGCCCGACATGCTGCCGACCAGCGTCAGCACCGGGCCGGTATGTCGGCTCGTTGCCGTGGATTCCGGACTGCCGCTCACCGGCGAGACCGCCGCCAGCGCGCGTGCCAATCCGCCGGAGCCGACCCAGAACGTGGGCGTGCCAAGGTCGATCGACGCTTCAGCGAGTGTTACCAGATCCTGCTCGATCTCTGCATCGCAGACTACGGCGTTGTAACCTTCTGCCACACAGGTTTCGAGTTGCGACCGCACGGCGGCCACGCCAGCGCGGATTGTGCGGAGCGAAACGCACGCGGTGCGCTGGCCTTGGGCCGTGAGCAGCGCGACCATATCCGCCTGCCCGGTCAGTCCTTCCGTACGCCAGATGTCGGTGTCTTCGAGCGGCTGGCCCTTCACGAACATGCGGCCATCCTGCGTGGTGCGGCCCGTGGCCGGGAAGGCCGGAGCGACAATGGCCAGCCCGGCCATCGGCTGCAGTGCAGCTGTCTCGGAAGCCCAGTTGCCGCGCAACGTGGAGTCGATCTTCTTGTACAGGCGCCGGCCCGGTGCCTGTCCGTTACGCCACGCTTCGATATTGCGGGCCGCGGCATCGGCGGGCGGCAGGCGCCGGCTGTCTACATCGGTCGCGACGATATCGGACGGTGTGCGGCCTGCTGGCGGCGTATCGAGCGTGACGACGGCGCGCGCACCATGCGCGGCGAATCCGATTGCGCAATCGGCGGCGCCAGACAGATCGTCGGCGATGATCAGCCAGCTCATGCAGCGTTCCTGGCCAGCGCGGCGTTTTCGCGATTGGCCGCACGGCGTGCCACGAATGCGGTCACCAGCGGCGTCATCACGGCGGTCACCACCACGCAGGCGGCCACAAGTATGGTGGCGTGCTTGGCGGCTTCGGTATAGATCGGATTGGCTGCGGCAACGAGCGTGGGCACTGCGGCGGCATTGCCTGCCGTACTCGCGGCGGCCACGCCAGCGACGCCGGTACCGCCGCTCAGGCGGTCGGCAATGTAGAGCGTGAAGCCGGTGATGACCACCACGGCCACGCCGAGGCCCAGGCCCAGCATGCCGGCTTGCCACACCTTGTGCAGGTCCAGGCCAGCGCCCAGTGCCAGCGCGAAGAACGGGATCATCACGGGAACGGCCTTGCTCAGGAAATCGCGCATTTCGCGGTCAAGGTTGCCAAGCAGCATGCCCAGCATCAGCGGCAGGATGCTGCCGACCAGCGTCGGCCACGGGAAGGCCGACAGACCTGCCACGCCCAGCGTCACCATCGTCAGGAACGGGCCGGACTCCAGCGACATGATGCTGTAGGCGCCCACGTCTTCCGGCTTGCCGTACTGGCCCATCAGCGCCATGTACAAGCCACCGTTGGTGTCGTTCATTGCGGCGACCACGGCCAGCGTGGAGAGGCCGGCGAACATGCCGGCGCTGATTGGCGCTTCACCGAGGAAGTGGCCCAGGACCACGCCCAGCAGCATGGCGGTGCCTACCTTGGTGGCAAACAGTACGCCGCCTTTCTTGACGATATACGGCGTGGCCTTGATGTTGATGCTCGCGCCCATGCAGACATAGAACACCGCCAGAATCGGAAGCGCACCCGTGAACAGCGCGTTGGTGAATGATCCGAAGAACTTCGGGCCGTCCGGTACGAAAGTCGCCACCAGCGAGCCAATCAGCAGCGGCACGATCATCATGCCGCCGGGTACGCGCTCGATGGCGCGCTTGATATGAATCTGCATTTTTTCGTCTCCCGCCGCGTGGGGTGGCGGCGCCTGTTTGTTTCGGGCAGGTATTTGATCGAATCGATCAATCCTGGGCGGCAGTGTAGGCGAAACCGTTGGATTTGACTAGTTCGATCATAAAACTGATTGAAGTGGTCAAAAAGTGATGTCCCCGATAGAACCCTCGCACGACACGCAATCGCGAACCGTGAAGGATAATCGTCACTCTTTCCGAACCACACTGCCCACAACCGAGGTACATCATGAGACTGATTGGCATGCTCGATTCCCCCTACGTGCGCCGCGCCGCCATCTCGATGCGATTGCTTGGGCTGCCGTTCCAGCACGAATCCGTCTCGGTGTTCCGCACGTTCGAGCAGTTTCGCGCGATCAACCCCGTGGTCAAGGCGCCCACATTGGTGTGCGACAACGACGTGGTGTTGATGGATTCGACGCTCATCATCGACTATGCAGAAACGCTGGCCGGTCGCAGCCTGATGCCGGCGGACATCGCGCATCGGCAACGCGCGCTGCGGACCATTGGCCTGGCGCTGGCTGCGTGCGAAAAGGCAGTGCAGAACGTGTACGAGCACAACCTGCGTCCCTCCGAGAAGGTGCATCAGCCTTGGGTGGAGCGTGTGAATGGTCAGTGTGCCAGCGCCTTTGCGCTGCTGGAGGATGAAGTGGCCACGCTGCCCGTGCCCGCCAAGGAAGGCGATGTGGATCAGGCAGGGTTGACCGCTGCAGTGGTCTGGACGTTCACCCAGGCGCTGTTGCCCGGTCACGTCGATCCGGCGCAACATCCGGCGTTGGCCGCGTACACCGCAGCCGTGGAGCGTTTTTCGTCTTTCTCGTCGTTGCCGCACGATTGATCTGACAACGGTGCGCAGTCCCCGCGACATGGGGGTGCGTTCTTGTGCGTTCGCGCACAAAGATCCCCACAATCGGGTGATGTGGTGGCGGGTGTCATGCATCAAGATTGTGGCGGGGCAACAGGATCCTTGCTCCGCTACCACTTCAAGCCCCGCGACCTCCCCGGCCAGCGGGGCTCTTTCATTCTGAAGCGGGATAAGCGTTTACCGCGCTTTGAGAATTGTCTCGATCTTCTGTGCCGCAGCTTGCAGCGGCGGCAGGAAATGCTGCTCCAGATACGCCTGGTCACGGCTGCCCAGCACCATGCTGATGCCGAGCCCTGCCACCACCTTGCCGGTCTGGTCGTGCAGCGGCACCGAGACCCCTGCAAAGCCATCGGCCAGTTCGCTGATCAGCGTGCAGTAGCCATCCGCAGCGACCTGTTCCAGCTTTCGGCCCAGCACTTTGTGCGAATCGATGGTGAACGGTGTCAGCTTGCGAAGCTCGGCATCGGCCAGATAGGCGCTGCGGGTGGCCTCGTCGAGTCCTGCCAGCAGCACGCGCCCGAGCGAGTGTGCATAGGCGGGCATGCGCCGGCCGATCGCCATGTCCACGCGCAGCAACTGGCTGGGTTCCTCGCGCGCCACCAACACCACCGCATCGCGGTCGAGCATGCCGATCGAGCAGCTTTCGCTGACTTCCGCACACAGCGCCTGCAAATAAGGGCGCGCGATTTGCGGCAGGTTCATCGACGCAAAATAGGCATAGCCGAGATCCATCACCCTGGGCGTCAGCACGAACTGCCGCCCCTCCTGTGCCAGATAGCCGTTGTGCGCCAGCGTCAGCAGCAGCCGGCGTGCGGCGGCGCGCGTCACGTCGAGCTGCTCGGCCACGTCCTGCATCGTCAGCCGGTCCACACCGCTGGCGTAAAGCCGCAGCAAGGCCAGGCCCTTGGTCAGGGAGTCGAGCAGTTCTTCCTTTTTTGGAATCTCGGGCGTGTCGTCGGCTGGCGTGGCCTGGCTGCGCGGCATGGGCGAATGAGTGAAATAGGGGGGATCTGCGGGTCAGACCGGACTTGCGTCTGGCCGTGCGATCCGTATGATAGGCGTTTCCCGAACAATTGTTCGCGATTTGTGTGTAGTACGTGGATCGGTAGAAACCACGACATGACAAGATGCAGGAGACAGGCATGAAGGTGATCACCACCGCGCAGGCGGCGGCACTTGTCCAGACCGGCTGGACCGTGGCCAGTGCAGGGTTTGTCGGCGCGGGCCATGCCGAAGGCGTGACCGAGGCGCTGGAGCAGCGCTTTCTGCGCGATGGCTTGCCACGCGATCTGACGCTGGTCTATTCCGCAGGGCAGGGCGATCGCGGTGCGCGCGGGGTGAATCACTTCGGCAACGCCGGCATGAGCCGTGCCATTGTGGGCGGTCACTGGCGTTCGGCCACGCGCCTCGCCACGCTCGCCATGAACGAGCAGTGCGAGGGCTTCAATTTGCCGCAGGGTGTGCTGACCCATCTGTATCGTGCGATTGCCGGCGGCAAGCCCGGCGTGCTGACCAAGATCGGGCTGCACACCTTTGTCGATCCACGCACGGCCCAGGATTCCCGCTATCACGGCGGCGCCGTCAACGCGCGGGCGCGCGAGGCCATCGCGGCCGGCACGGCCAACTGGGTCGAGGCCGTGGATTTTCGTGGCGACGAATACCTGTTCTATCCGAGTTTCCGCATCGACTGCGCACTGATCCGCTGCACGGCGTCGGATACGCGCGGCAACCTGAGTACGCATCGCGAGGCGTTCCATCACGAGTTGCTGGCGATGGCGCAGGCCGCGCACAACTCGGGCGGCATCGTGATCGCGCAGGTGGAGTCGCTGGTCGATTATCACGAGACGCTGCAGGCCATCCACGTGCCCGGCATCCTCGTCGATTACGTCGTGGTTAGCGAGGAACCGGCTCATCACCAGATGACCTTTGCCGAGGCGTACAACGAAGCCTACGTGCGCCCGTGGCGGGGAGAAGCGGCTGACGCCGCCGAGAAAGCGAAGGAAGCCGAATTGCTGCCTGCTGCATCGGCACCGCTCGACGCCCGCACCATCGTGCAGCGCCGCGCCGTGATGGAACTCGCAGCGCGCAGCCCGCGCGTGGTGAACCTCGGCGTGGGCATGCCAGCGGCCGTGGGCGCGCTGGCGCATCAGGCCGGACTCGGTGGTTTCACGTTGACCGTGGAAGCGGGGCCGATCGGCGGCACGCCAGCGGACGGACTGAGCTTTGGCGCATCGGCCTATCCGGAAGCCGTGGTCGATCAGCCCGCGCAATTCGACTTCTACGAAGGCGGCGGCATCGACCTTGCCATCCTCGGATTGGCCGAGTTGGACGGCCACGGCAACGTGAACGTCAGCAAGTTCGGTGAAGGCGAGGGCGCGCTGATCGCTGGAGTGGGCGGCTTCATCAACATCACGCAGAGCGCTCGGGCCGTGGTGTTCATGGGCACGCTGACGGCTGGCGGACTGGAGATCCGCGCCGAAGATGGCCGGCTGACGATTACGAAGGAAGGGCGCGTCAAAAAGATCGTGCCCGAAGTCTCGCACCTGAGTTTCAACGGTCCCTACGTGGCGTCGCTCGGTATCCCCGTGCTCTACGTGACCGAGCGCGCGGTGTTCGAGATGCGCGCCGATGCATCTGGCGAGCCGCGTCTGACGCTTGTGGAAATCGCACCTGGCGTAGATCTGCAGCGCGATGTGCTCGACCAGTGCGCCACCCCGGTGGCCGTGGCCGACAACCTGCGCCAGATGGATGCACGACTGTTCCAGCCGGGTGTGATGAAGCTCTGAGCGCCACACAAACGATCACAGAATCAGCCGGCGCCCGATGATCGCGCCGGCATATATGGAGGAAACAACATGCAACACCGTCAACCGCGCCGCCTGGCGCTGTCCACGCTCGCGCTGGCTGCGCTGCTGCCGTTCGCGTCGATTGCCGCCTTCGCACAGCCGAGCTACCCGGACAAGCCAATCAAGCTGATCGTGCCGTTCCCGGCAGGCGGCCCGACCGATACCGCCGCGCGCATCATCGGCCAGAAGATGGGCGAGACGCTCAAGCAGACCATCGTCGTCGATAACCGTCCCGGCGCGTCGGGCACCATCGGTGCCGATGCTGCCGCCAAGTCGGCACCGGATGGCTACACGCTCGTCATGCTGGCTACGCCCACGCTGCTGGCGCCGCACCTGCTGCCGCGCAAGGGCTACGACGTGTTCAAGGATTTCACGCCCGTCGGTAACGCCTACGAGTTGCCGATCGTCATGGTGGTCAATCCGCAGTCGCTGCCTGACGTGACCGACCTGCAGCAGTACATCGCCAGGGCCAAGGCCCAGCCGGGCAAGATGAACTACACGAGTGCGGGCAATGGCAGCTTCGGTCATCTGTCGACGGAACTGCTCAAGAACCTGGGCCATTTCGACGTGCAGCACGTTCCTTACAAGGGCAGCGCGCCGGCGATTTCAGACCTGCTGGCCGGACAGGTGCCGATGATGTTTTCGGACATGATCGCTGCACTGCCGCACATCAAGGCTGGCAAGCTGCGGCCCATTGCTGTGGGATCGATCAAGCGCGTGTCGTTCACGCCCGACGTGAAGACCGTGGCCGAACAGGGTTTCCAGGGCTTCGATGCCTCGTCGTGGGGCGCGCTGCTCGTACCGGCCGGCACGCCCAAGGACATCGTCGCCAAACTCTCCGACGCCCTCAAGGGCGCGCTGGCCGACGCGACCGTGCAGCAGAAGATGCTGGGCGCCGGTACGGTGGCGTCATTCCTGCCTGCCGACCAGCTTACGACCCGCATGCAGAACGACTACGCCAAGTGGGGCAAGGTGATCAAGGACAACGGGATCAAGAGTGATTGAGCCTGTTTGACTTCGCCTTGGATTTTCTCCCCTCTCCCGCTTGCGGGAGAGGGGCAGGGGAGAGGGCCAGCAGTTCAAATTGCGACACGTAGTCAAGCAGAACCTCCAGCCCTCTCCCCCAACCCCTCTCCCACTTTCGTGGGAGAGGGGAGCAAAAAAAGTAGTGCAGGAGACGGGAACACGTCACACCCCTGACACCCCAGCCCCCAATACTCCCATTTGCGCCCGCTGCCCACCCCTCTTAGTCTGGTGGTAGAATCCAAGTCTTTGATTTTCCGGGCAATTCATCTTTTCGCATCTTTTCGCCGGGTTGGCGACGCGATCTGCTGCCCGCGAACCGTATAGACGCGTGTCCGTTGCCCCGGCTCCGCGCCGAGACTGACACACCATAGATGACGATGACCACCACCCCAGACCAGACCCCAACCGCTGAGCAGACGTTCGAAAGCTTCGGGCTGGATCCGCGTATCCTGCGCGCCTTGACCGACCAGGGCTACACCAAGCCCACGCCGATCCAGGCGCAGGCCATTCCGGTGGTGCTGCTGGGCAAGGATGTCATGGGTGCCGCACAGACCGGCACGGGCAAGACGGCAGGTTTCGCGCTGCCGATCATCCAGCGGCTGCTGCCGCTGTCGAATGCCAGTGCATCGCCCGCCCGTCATCCGGTGCGCGCGCTGATGCTGACGCCGACGCGCGAACTCGCCGATCAGGTCTACGACAACGTGGCGCGTTACGCGCAGCACACGGACCTGCGCAGCACGGTGGTGTTCGGCGGTGTGGACATGAACCCGCAGACCGAGGCGCTGCGCCGTGGCGTGGAAATCCTCGTCGCCACGCCGGGCCGATTGCTCGATCACGTGCAGCAGAAGTCGGTGAACCTGTCGCAAGTGCAGATGCTGGTGCTGGACGAAGCGGACCGCATGCTCGACATGGGCTTCCTGCCGGATCTGCAGCGCATCATCAATTTGCTGCCGGCCCAACGCCAGACGCTGCTGTTCTCGGCCACGTTCTCGCCCGAAATCAAGAAGCTGGCTTCGAGCTACCTCAAGCAGCCGGTCACGATCGAAGTAGCACGCAGCAACTCGACGAACGAGAACGTGCGCCAGATCGTGTACCCGGTGCAGGACGGTCACAAGCAAGCTGCAGTGGTGCACCTGCTCAAGCAGCGCGCCGACGCCCAGCAGTCCAAGCAATGCATCGTGTTTGTGAACAGCAAGATTGGCTGCTCGCGACTGGCACGCCATCTGGAGCGCGAGGGCATCAACGCCGCGGCGATCCACGGCGACAAGACACAGACCGAGCGCATGCAGACGCTCGAGGGTTTCAAGACGGGCACGATCGATGCGCTGGTGGCTACCGACGTGGCCGCGCGTGGCCTCGACATCCCCGCCATGCCGTGCGTGATCAACTTCGATCTGCCGTTCAGCGCCGAAGATTATGTGCACCGCATCGGCCGTACGGGCCGCGCCGGCGCCAGCGGCGATGCGCTGTCGATCTATGTGCCGGGCAGCGATGATCGCCTGCTGGCCGATATCGAGAAGCTGATCAAGCGCGCCGTGCCGCGTGGCACGCTCGACGGCTTCGACCCGACTGGCGAGCGCGCCCGTCAGGAAGAATCCGACCGTCGCCGCCAGCGCACCGAAACGCGCCGTCCGCGCGAGAATGGCGCCACCGAGGAAGAATCGACCACGCGCCGCCGCCGTACCGAGCCAAACGGGCGTCAGGCGTTCCGTCCGTCCGACGATCCGTTCTTCTCGCGTCCGTACGAGCCGTCGGGCAACTACACGCCAGCACCGAAGACGGAAGACGAACTTGCTGCTGCGCTGACGCGTGGCCGTCAGGCGCCCAAGCGTCCCGTTGCAGCGTTGCTCGGCGGCGTACCGCGCAAGTCCTGACGCTTCAGGCGGCAAGCGATAAAAGCTGGCGGATCGACTAGTTCGATGCCGCCAGTTTTTCTTTCCACTGTTCCGTGGCGGTCTCCAGCCACGCGGGCACATTCCCTTCGCCGTTCACGATGCCGAGATGCGCGCCAGCCTGGCGCAGCGCATCGAGCGGTGCAGCCGTGTCCAGCGCTTCGGCGCCGCTCTGCTTGCTGAGTTTCTCGCCCACCGCGTTCACGACAACCGGCACATGCAGGTACGACGGCGTAGGCAGGCCGAGCAGGTGCTGAAGATGGATCTGGCGCGGCGTGGAATCGAGCAGGTCCGCGCCACGCACGATATGCGTGATGTCCTGCGCGGCGTCATCGACCACTACGGCCAGTTGATAGGCCCAGAGTCCATCGGCCCGGCGCAATACGAAATCCCCGAGTTCCGTTTCGAGGTTCTGGCATTGACGGCCCTGCCAGCGATCGTCGAAGCAGACGGTCGCGGCATCGCCGTCGGGTACGCGCACGCGCCATGCGCGGGGCAGCTTGCCACGGAGGCCATTGCGGCAGGTGCCCGGGTAGCCGAGCGTCTGGTGTCGCTCGCGCACGTGTATCAATGAATCGGCAATTTCCCGGCGCGAGCAGCCGCACGAGTAGAGCTGGCCGGCGATTTCCAGCGAATGCAGTGCTTCGGCGTAGCGGGTTTCGCGGCGGCTCTGCCAGACGGGTGGCTCGTCGGGATGCAGCCCTAGCGCGGCGAGCGTGCGCAGGATATCGTCATCGGCGCCCTTCACGCAGCGTGGATAGTCGATGTCCTCGATTCGTACGAGCCAGCCGCCGTCATGGGCACGGGCGTCGAGCCAACTGGCCAGCGCCGTGACAAGCGAACCCAGATGCAGCGGACCCGTGGGGGAGGGGGCAAAGCGCCCCCGATAGCGTTGCGTCATGCGGACTGCCAGCCGACCCGGTTACAGCGGGGCTTCCGATGACGGCGGCAGCAAGACATCCAGTGACTCCGGCTGCCCCTGCGGCGCTTGCTGCATCAGCGCCTGCGCCAGTCGTGGATCTTCCAGCTTGTTGCTCCACCACTGCACGGCCTTGCCGCGCGTATTGGTGCGCCATGCCACCTTGAAGTTGCCGGGCGCCCGAACTTCCACAGTCTCGCGCACCTGTAGCACGCCGCTTTCGATGTGCGGCTGTGCCATTGGCGCGGGCAGCCAGCCGCAGCCCAGGCCACGGATCTGTGCTTCGAGCTTGTCTCGCATGGTGGGCACCACGAGCACGTCCTGGCCGGCCAGCACCCCATGGGTACGCGCCGGCAGGTTGCGCGAGGTATCGCCCACGGCCACGATCCGGTGCCGTGCGATCTGAATCGTCGTCAGCGGCCCTTCTTCGGTGGCCAGCGGATGATGCGCCGCTACGGCAAAGACAAACGGGATCGTGCCGAGAGGCCGGACCTGGAACCCCTGCGTACTCGGAATCTCGTAGGCGCCGCCAATGATCATGTCCGCGCGGTTGCTGACCAGTGCGTCCCATGTGCCGCCGAGCACCTCCTTGGAAAAACGTAGTCGCGTGACCGTGTTTTCGGCAAAGAAGTCCTGAATGACGGGCAGCAGCGCGCGGAAATTGACGAGATCGTCGACGGCGATGTTGAGGCTGGCCTCCCAGCCCGTTGCAAGCCGTTTGACGCGGCGGGCCAGGTCGTCAGCCGCATGCAGCAGGTGGCGCCCCTCGTCGAGCAACGCGCGTCCGGCTGGCGTCAGTTCCGCGCGATGGCGCCGCCGGTCGAACAGCAGCACGTCGAGATCTTCTTCGAGCTTGCGGACCACATAGGTCAGGGCGGACGGCACCTTGCCCATCTCGTGGGCAGCGGCGGCAAAGCTTCCCTTGCGCTCGATGGCGTCAAGGACTTCGAGTGATTCTAGTGACAGGGGCATATTCAGATTTTCTGAACAACTGCTTCTAAGGCGGTGTCCGCAAATATACTCCCGCTCCCCTAAACTGCCTAGCATCGAAACGTTGCTGACCCCCAAGCCCCAGCAAACAAGCCGCTAACGGGGGTCGAAGACCAGGCCTAAGGAGGGCCATCAAAATGATTGAAATCCGTAAGTCTGAAGAGCGCGGTTATGCGGATCATGGCTGGCTGAAGTCGTATCACACGTTCTCGTTTGCCGACTACTACGACCCGCGCCACATCCAGTTCGGCCCGCTGCGTGTGATCAATGAGGACCGCGTGGCGCCAGGCATGGGCTTTGGCACGCACGGCCACCGCGACATGGAGATCATCAGCTATGTGCTGGAGGGCGAACTGGCCCATAAGGACAGCATGGACAACGGCAGCGTGATTCGGCCGGGTGACGTACAGCGGATGAGCGCCGGCACCGGTGTGCGCCATTCGGAATACAACCACGCCCAGCACGACACCACGCACTTCCTCCAGATCTGGATCGTGCCTGACCAGCAGGGCATCGAGCCGGGTTACGAGGAAAAGCGCTTCGACGCGGCAGACAAGCGTGGCCGCCTGCGCCTGGTGGGCAGCCCGGATGGCGCCGAAGGTTCGGTGGTGATCCATCAAGACGTACGATTGTTTGCCGGTCTGTTTGATGACGATGAGGCTGCCACGCTGGCGCTGCAGCCGGGTCGCAAGGCGTATGTCCATGTGGCGCGGGGACGTGTCACGGTAAATGGTCAGCCGCTGGAAGCTGGCGACGCCGCCCAGATGGAAGGTGAAAGTGCCGTGAGCATCGAAAAGGGCGAGGGCGCCGAAGTGCTGGTGTTCGACCTGCCTTGAGTAACGTGGCCGTAGCTGGCGTCAGAGCGCCCGCCCCCTCACCGGGGCGGGCGTTTTGCTTACCAGCACTTACAGGTCTTTTGCAAAGTTGCCTTGCCGCTATGCTATCGTCTGCACTATCCGCCATGCGACCGCCGCGGCACTTCGCCGCGCGCTGAATAATCGTCCCGCGATGACATTCGTTTCCATTCTGCTGGCACTGATTGCCGAACAGTTCCGTGCCCTGGGACGGAACAATCCCATTGTCGACATCGTTCGCGTATTAGGTGAACGTGCCGAACACGCCTTCGATACAGGCCGCCCGCGCGATGCCGCGCTGGCGTGGCTGACCGTCGTGCTGCCGCTCGTGCTGGCCGCCGTGATCGTTCACTACCTGCTGGCTTCGATCAGCGTGGCGCTGACGCTCGCGTGGAATGTCCTGCTGCTGTATCTCACGCTGGGCTTCCGCCAGTTCAGCCACTACTTCACCGATATTCACGAAGCGCTCAACCGCGACGACCTGCATACGGCCCGCACGCTGTTGCATGAGTGGACGGAGATCGACACCGTGGACATGCCAGTCAGCGAGATCGTGCGCCATACGCTGGAAGCGGCCATCGTGGCCGTGCATCGTCACGTGTTCGGTGTGTTCTTCTGGTTCCTGGTGCCGATTGGCCCCGGTGGTGTGGTGCTGTATCGCACGGCCGAATTCCTGAATCGTCAGTGGAACGTGCCGTCGAACGAGCGCAGTCCTGCATTGGGCCGCTTTGCTGCGCGGGCGTTCTATGTGCTGGACTGGGTGCCATCCCGACTGACCGCCATCGGGTTTGCCATCGTCGGCAACTTCGAGGACGCGGTCTATGCGTGGCGCAACCACGCACGCAAGTGGAACGATGCCGTCAACGGCATCCTGCTGGCAAGCGGCGGCGGCGCGCTCGGCGTCCGGCTGGGCCAGCCGCTGGCAGAAGAGGATTCGAGTGTGATGCTGCGCACAAGCCTGGCTGGCGTGGACTACGCGCCCGGCATGGGCGATGCGGAACCGGTACCGCCCGAATTCGGCATGGACCCCGGCATCCGCACGCTGCAATCGGCCATCGGACTGGTCTGGCGTGCGGTGATCTTGTGGATGCTGCTGCTGGCGATGATTTCGCTGGCGTTGTGGGTCGGGTAACTCACCACGCCCTCTGGTTTTCTCCCCTCTCCCGCATGGCCGGAAAGGGGAGCACCCCTCAAGAAAATATCTCAAATCACCAAGGCTTCTGCTGCCTCGACTCGTGCAGCAACTGGGTATAGAGCTCATGCCTGCGCGGTGAGATGTCACCGCCTTCGATGGCGCCCAGCACGCCGCAGCCTGGCTCGTTGATGTGATGGCAGTTGTAGAACCTGCAATCCGTCAGGCGCTCCCGGAACTCCGGGAATGCGCGTTCGAGCATGCCTTCGCTCAGATGGTGCAGACCAAATTCCTGGAAGCCGGGTGAATCGATCAGGTAGCCCGGCTTGCCATCCACCACCGCCCACGTCTCGGGCAGGTGATACAACCGCGTGAACGTGGTCGTGTGCTTGCCGGAATCGAGCTTGGCCGAGATTTCGCGCGTCTGGGCTTCCACGCCGGGAATCAGCAGGTTCAGCATCGACGATTTACCCATGCCGGACTGTCCGATCATGATGCTCGACACACCCGCGGTGCGCGGCTGCAGCGCGGCCAGTGCTTCCTCGGGGCGGCTGTTCACGGACAACTCCAGCGTGTCGTAGCCAAGGTCCTGATAGAGCTTGAGCCGGCGCCGCGCATCGTCAAGGCGCGCGGTCAGGTCGGTCTTGTTCAGGATCACCAGCGGGCGGATGTCCAGCGCCTCGGCCGAGACCAGAGCGCGGCCCAGCAGATCCTCCGAAAAGCTCGGCTCTGTTGCGAGCACGATGATGACCTGATCGATATTCGCGGCAAGCAGCTTCGACTTGAACTGGTCGGAGCGGTGCAGCAGATTCTTGCGCGGCTCGATGGCCGTGATCACACCTTGGTCGGCGGCAGCGAGTTCGATGCGAACGTGGTCGCCCACGGCGGCGTCGCTCTTCTTGCCGCGCGGGAAGGCGTGCAGATGCGAGTGGTCTGCGCGCTCCACCACGTAGTGGCGGCCATGCGCGGCAACGATCAATGCGGATTCGGACTCGGCGCCCTTGCCGGCACCCTTCCCGGCGTTCTGGTGGCGGGAGCTGCGGTTCATGCGTTGTACGAGAGCAGACGATCGATCCGTTGCGCGGCAGGCGGATGCGAGTAATAGAAAGCGCTATAGATGGGGTCGGGCGTCAGCGTCGACGCATTGTCCTTGTACAGCTTCACGAGTGCCGACACCAGATGGCCGGCATTGGTCTGATGCGCGGCAAACTCGTCGGCCTCAAACTCATGCTTGCGCGACGACTGGCTGGCCAGCGGTCCGAGGATGAAGGTGAAGACCGGCAGCGCCAGGAAGAACAGCACGAGGGCCAACGCATCGTTGCTGGTGCCCAGGTTCGGCAGCACGCCCAGATCCATGTAGAACCATTCGCGCGTGGCAAGCCAGCCCAGCACCGCCAGGAACACCAGCGACAGCGCAAACGTGACCGCGATCATCTTGGCCACATGGCGACGCTTGAAATGGCCGAGTTCATGCGCCAGCACCGCTTCCACTTCCTCGCCGTCTAGACGGGCCAGTAGCGTGTCGAAGAAGACGATGCGCTTGGCGGCGCCAAAGCCGGTGAAATAGGCGTTGCCGTGGGCGCTGCGCTTGCTGCCATCCATCACGAACAGGCCCTTGCTGGCAAAGCCGCACTTGCGCAGCAGCGCCTCGATGCGTACGCGCAGGCCGTCGTCGGTCAACGGCTCGAAGCGGTTGAACAGCGGCGCGATGAAGGTCGGCACGATCACCTGCAGCAACAGGCTGAAACCTACCCAGAGCAGCCACGCATAGAGCCACCAGTAGGTGCCGGCGCGATCCATCAGCCAGAGCACGGCCAGCAGCAGCGGCAGGCCCAGCACGGTGGCGACCGCGGCCATCTTGGCGAGGTCGGCCAGCCACAGTCCCACGGTCATCTTGTTGAAGCCAAAGCGCTGCTCGATCACGAACTGGCCGTAGAGCGAGAAGGGCAGGTCGAACAGGCCGCCGATCAGCGCCACGTTGGCTACCAGTGCCACGCCATAGAAATAGCCGCCGCCGTCAAAGACCTGCAGCCAGAACTGGTTCAGTGCGTGCAGGCCGCCCAGCATCGTAAAGCCGATCAGCACGGCGGCACCGGTCAGTACCTCCAGCATCGACAGCTTGGTACGAGCGATGGTGTAGTCGGCGGCCTTCTGGTGGGCGGAGAGGGTAATGGTGTCGGCAAACCGTTCGGGCACGGCGCCGCGGTGGCGGGCGACATGGCGAATCTGGCGGGAGGCCAGCCAGAGCTTGGTCAGCACCATGACGACCAGGGCGGCAAGAAAGATCAACGTGAACATCGGCAAGCCTTGTTGGGATGACGCAGTGCGCAAAAGCTGCGCGGACGCCATTCGGGGCAGATATGCGAGAATTATAAGTTGTTCGCCCCCGAGCCAGCCGCGCCCGGGGAAAATCCCTTCCGAATCCCATATCGAGCCGTACCGCAAGATGACAAGCCCCGCCGCATCCTCCGTGAAAAGTGAAAACAACCTCGTCTGGCTGGACATGGAGATGACCGGCCTGCAGCCGGACACCGACAGGATTATCGAAGTGGCGGTAGTGGTCACTGACTCCGAACTGAATATCCTGGCCGAAGGTCCGGTGCTGGTGATCCACCAGTCCGATGCTGTGCTCGATGGCATGGACAACTGGAACAAGGGCACGCACGGCCGTTCGGGCCTGATCGACAAGGTCAAGGCGTCCACGTTGACCGAGGCGCAGGCCGAGGCGGAACTGATCGCGTTTCTGAAGCGCTGGGTGCCGGCCAGCAAGTCGCCGATGTGTGGCAATTCCATCTGTCAGGATCGTCGCTTCATGGCACGTTACATGCCGAAGCTCGAGGCGTTCTTCCACTATCGCAATCTCGACGTCTCGACGCTCAAGGAACTGTGCAAGCGCTGGGAGCCGGCCATCCACAAGGGTTTCCACAAGCGCCAGTTGCACACGGCGCTGGCGGATATCCTGGAGTCGGTGGAAGAACTGCGCTACTACCGCCAGCATTTCATCAAGACGCCGGCCGAGGCGGCCGCGTCGCTGCCGGCTCCCGAAGCAGCGGCTCCGGATGCGCCTGCTGCCTGAGTCCCATGCCCGCATGAGAAGTCGGCGGGCCGGCCCCGACGGGGCGGCTACGCCGTCCCGATAGCTTTTTTCCCCGCCCCCATGTTCACGCGCATCGTCTCGATCATCACGCCAGTCATCCTGATCATCCTGATTGGCTGGATCTACGGGCGTCGTGCCCATCCCGACATGACCGGTATCAACCGGGCCATGCTCGATGTGATCGCACCGCTGCTCGTCGTGTCGGCGTTCATCAGCAAGGATTTCGTGCTGGCGGACCAGTTGGTGTTGCTGGCCTGCGCGGTGGCCGTGGTGATCGGATCGGGCATCCTGGCCTACGTGGTAGCCAAGGTGCTGAAGGCCGATCCCCGCACTTTCGTGCCGCCGATGATGTTCAACAACAGCGGCAACATGGGGTTGCCGCTCTCCGTCTTTGCGTTCGGACCGGTGGGTCTGGCGCCTGCCGTGGCACTGTTCGCGGCGTCCAACCTGATGCATTTCACGATCGGGCTGAAAATCGTCAACCGTCACGCCTCGCTCACGCAGATCGCGCGTAATCCAATGGTGCTGGCCACCGTGGCTGGCGTGGCACTGTCGCTGGCGCGACCGTATTTTTCGCTACCCGATCCCGTTTACGAATCGATCAAACTGCTGGGTGACTCCACGGTGCCGCTGATGCTGTTTGCGCTGGGTGTGCGCATGAAGGACGTGAGCCTGCGCAACTGGGGCATGGGCCTGCTCGGTGCGGCGGTGTGTCCGCTGGCCGGCATTGCCGTGGCGCTGCTGTTGGTGTGGTGGGTGCCAATGACCGATTTGCAGCGCGGGCTGCTGTTCGTCTTTGCCGCGCTGCCGCCCGCGGTGCTGAACTTCCTGGTTGCCGACCACTTCCGACAGGAGCCGGACCAGGTGGCGTCGATCGTGTTGCTCGGGAATATTGCGGCGGTGGTGTTCGTGCCGATCGGGTTGTATCTGGGGCTGAAGTAACGGCTCGCTCCCCGCCGGTTTGCTCCCTCACTCTTGCTTTGCGGGAGAGGGGAGCCCTAAACCGCTGCTGGCTTAACCCGCACCGCACTCTTCGGCCGAAACGCCTTTACCACGCCCTCATCGGTTTCCATATACGGGCCGCCGATCAGGTCGATGCAGTACGGAATCGCCGCGAACACCCCTTGCACCACGGGTTTGCCGTCGGCGTCGCGCAGTCCTTCCAGTGTTTCGCGGATGGCTTTCGGCTGCCCGGGCAGGTTGACGATCAGCGCAGCGCGGCTCGGCGTTTCGCGGATGACCGCCACCTGGCGTGACAGGATTGCCGTCGGCACGAACTTCAGGCTGACTTGGCGCATCTGCTCCCCAAATCCCGGCATTTCCTTCGTGCCTACAGCCAGAGTCGCCTCGGGCGTCACATCGCGTCGCGACGGCCCGGTGCCGCCAGTGGTCAGCACCAGATCGCAGCCCACCACATCCACCAGTTCGATCAGCGTCTTCGAAATGAGCGCCTGCTCATCGGGAATCAGTCGCTCCACGACCTGCCACGGCGACGTCAGCGCCTTGCCAAGCCAGGCGCGCAGGGCCGGAATGCCTTCGTCCTGATAGGTGCCGGCCGAGGCGCGATCGGAGATCGATACCAGACCGATCACGATTTCGTCGGGATGGCTGCGCGCGACTGGCGACGTGGCGGTTGCGTTCATTCGTCGGATTCCCCGGGTTCGGTGGGCTCGCCTTCCTCGGCCGCATCTGCCTTGATGTCCAGCGCCGTCTTGATGGCCTGGAACAGCTCGCGGTAGTACTTGGGCGGCTTGCCGGATTCCTTTTCCTTGCGGGCGTTGCGGATGATGTTGCGTACCGCCTGAACGTCCACGCTGGGGTGCTCGCCCAGGAACTTGGTCAGGTTGGCGTCATCGGCCAGCAGCAGGTCGCGCCAGCGCTCGATCAGGTGCAGCTTGGCGGTTTCGGCCTTGCTGGTGCCCTTGAAGCCTTCCAGCGCGGACTGGATCGCGGCCACTTCCTCTTCATCGAGGTTGCGCATGACCTTGCCGACGAACTGCATCTGGCGGCGCTTGCCTTCGTGATTCGTGATCTTGCGGGCGGCGAAGATCGCGTCGGCCACGGCTTCGGGCAGTGGCACGCGCAGCAGGCGGTCCTTGGGCAGCGCCTCCAGCTCGGCGCCCAGCTTCTGGAGCGCCGTCGAATCCCGCTTGCGCTGGGATTTGCTGATGGGCTGGTCGTCGTCTTCCTCCGGGGCAAAGGCGCCCGGGAAACGGCCGTTGGAGTTGTTACGGGTATTTCGCGTCATGGGCGGCATTTTATCTTGCTATGATTCCCGTTTGCACTTTTGATCACGCCCGCCCATATGAGCCAGACCGCCGAACAGACCGCGTATTTCACCTATACCCAGGACGAGCTCAAGGCCATGGCGGCCGATGTGCTGCGCGTGGCACGCGAACTGGGTGCGAGCGACGCCGCCACCGAGATTTCCGAAGGCAGCGGCCTGTCGGTCACGGTACGCAAGGGGCAGGTGGAAACCATCGAACAGAACCGCGACAAGGTCGTGGGCGTGACCGTCATGATCGGCCAGCGTCGCGGCAATGCCAGCACCTCCGATTTCTCGCCGGCTGCGCTGCGCGCCACGGCCGAGGCTGCCTACAACATCGCCCGGTTCACGGCCGAGGATGACTGCGCGGGCCTGGCCGAAGAGGATCTGCTCGAACGCGATCCCAAGGATCTCGACCTCTTCCATCCGTGGAGCATCGATGCCGCTGGCGCCATCGACATCGCGCGACGTGCCGAGGCCGCTTCGTTTGCCGTATCCCCGAAGATCAAGAATAGCGATGGCGCGAGCGTATCGGCCCAGCATTCCCAATTCGTGCTGGCCACGTCACGTGGTTTCGTGGGCGGCTACCCTTATTCGCGCCATTTTGTGTCGGCCGCGCCGATCGCCGGCTCTGGCGGTGGCATGCAGCGTGACGACTGGTACTCGTCGAAGCGTGCCCCCGAGGCGCTTGCCGAGCCAGAAGCCATTGGCCGCTATGCCGCCGAGCGCGCGCTGGCCCGCCTGAACGCGCGCAAGCTGTCCACGCGCAAGTGTCCGGTGCTGTTCGAGGCGCCGCTGGCCGCTGGCCTGCTGGGCGCTTTCGTCCAGGCGGTATCGGGCGGCGCGCTGTATCGCAAGTCCACGTTCCTGCACGATTCGCTTGGCAAGCAAGTCTTTGGCTCGCATATCCAGATCCACGAGAATCCGCATCTGCCGGGCGCGATGGGCAGTGCACCGTTCGACGAGGAGGGCGTGCGTGTACATGAGCGCGATGTGGTGCGCGACGGCGTGGTGGAAGGCTATTTCCTGTCGACCTATTCGGCGCGCAAGCTGGGCATGAAGACCACTGGCAACGCTGGCGGCTCGCACAACCTGACGCTGACCAGCTCGCTGACCCAGCCTGCCGATGACTTCGCGGGCATGCTGCGCAAGATGGGCACTGGCCTGCTGGTGACCGAGCTGATGGGGCAGGGCGTGAACTATGTCACCGGCGATTATTCGCGCGGCGCGTCGGGCTACTGGGTCGAGAACGGCGTGATCCAGTATCCGGTGGAAGAAATCACGATTGCCGGAAACATGGTCGAGATGTTCAAGCAGATCGTCGGTATCGGTTCCGACGCGCTGGTGCGCGGGACCAAGGAAACTGGGTCGATTCTGATCGAACAGATGACGATTGCCGGGGGCAATTGAGGCGTAGCGCTTTCGCCCCCTGATGGTTGCGCCCCTCTCCCACAAGGCGGGAGAGGGGCGCCTAGCCCAAGCGGGGAGACTTACTCCTCCCCCGAAGCCGGCCTCTCATACACCACGAACGCATACTCAAAACCATTCGCCTCCGAATGGTGCGTCTCGCGGGCTGTCTCCAACCATGTCGAACGATCCACTGCCGGGAAGTGCGCATCCCCTTCCACGTCGGCATCGATCTCGGTGACGATCAGGCGGTCCGCTGACGGTAGCGCCTCAGCGTAAAGCTGTGCGCCGCCGATCAGGAATACCTGCTCCACGCCCACGCAAAGCCGCTGGGCATCCTCGAGCGAACCCACCACCTCGGCACCTTCGAGCTTCAAGTTCCGGTTGCGGCTGACCACTTTGTTGCGTACCGAGAGCAATGAATCCAGCGTCTTAACATTCTGAGATCTCCGATCACGTCGTAGAAACCTTAAATCGACTGCGCTTCAATTTCAATTATATGGAAATTAGAAGTAATTAATATTCAGATCACTTTTAGGAAATTCTTATAGACGAGTCGCATATTTTGTGAAAATTAAGCGACGAATGATTTCATTCATCTCAATCTGGCATTCCTTTGCTTCAGGTCGTTGCGAAATCGAAGATTGCGCCTGATATTTGCGCGCAGCGTCTTTTGATATTCGCAGTGAATGCATAGGGAAGGAGAGATGATGGGTGCCTCGTTCAATCGGCACGGGACCGCTGACCGTACGGTCACGCTCACGGGGGAGGGACTGCCAGAACTGCTGGGACGTTCCGCGCTGACCGTCGTGCGTGTCGAGGGCCAGGAGAACCTCTGCGAATTGTTCGAATACCGTGTCACGCTCAAGACCCCGGACAGTCTGAACACCGCGTTTGGCCCGGCGGCCAATCTCGACATGCCGGCGCTGCAGGGACGCGAGTTGACCATTGCCCTCGAGCTGGACGGCAAGGGCAGCGGGTTAGTGGGCAGGGCCGGTGCAGGCAAGCGAGAGATCAGTGGCCTTGTCACGAAGGTGGAAGGACCGGTCAACGATGGCAGATCGCTTGCCTACACGCTCACGCTGCGACCGTGGTTGTACCTTGCCACGAAGACTTCGGACTTGAAGATATTCCAGCAAAAGACCGTGGTCGAGATTCTGCATGAACTGCTTGCCGACTATCACTTTCCGGTCGAGATGCGGCTCGACGTGGGACGCTACCCAAAGCGGGAGTATCAGGTGCAATACGGCGAGACGGACTACGCGTTCTTTCAGCGCCTGACTGAGGAGTGGGGAATCGCGTTCTTCTTCGAGCATTCAGAGGAAAAGCACCGGCTGGTGCTGACTGACGGCAACGGCGCGTTCCGCAGATCCCGGAGCCCGGCATACCACTCTGTGCGGTGGCATGGTTCCGCAGCCCGCATTGATGAGGAGCATATCCAAGAGTTCGCGGTCACCGACAGGCTGGTGTCCGGCGCATGGACGTCCAACGACTTCGATTTCAACAAGCCACGTGCGGAACTCGGCGTCGGCACGCGTGATCCGCGTGAAACTGCACATGCTGACGGCCAGATTCATGAATGGCCAGGGGATCACGCCCAACCTGTGACGGGCAATGATCCATGGAAGGAGGGCGATATGCTCTCTCGTATCCGCATGGAAGAATTGCGCCAGGTCGGCAGTCGTGCCAGCGGAAAGGGCAATCTGCGAGGCTTGGCGGCGGGATGCATTTTCGCGCTAACGCACCATCCCCGGAAGCAGGCCAACGTCGAATACCTGATCTATGCCACTCGGTTACAACTCGAAGAAGTGGCCGAGGAAGCCGGGCAGGACCAGCATTGGCAATGCGAAGTGGGATTCGAGGTTCAGCCAGCGACTGTGATTTTCCGCCCGGCGCGGCTTCTGAAAAAGCCTAGAACCTCCGGGCCGCAAACTGCCACCGTCGTTGGGCCGCGAGACCAGGAAGCATGGCTTGACGAGTTCGGGCGAATCCGAATTCAGCTTCACTGGGACCGGATAGGACGCAGCGACGAAAATAGCTCATGTTGGGTGCGTGTCTCGCAGACTTGGCAGGGAGATCAGTTTGGGGCAAGCCACATCCCGCGCATCGGTCAGGAAGTCATCGTCGATTTTTTGAATGGCGATCCGGATTGCCCCATCGTCACAGGCCGAATACCCAATCGCGTCAACATGCCGCAATGGTTGTTGCCGAGGCAACACGCGCTGTCGGGTATCCGCAGCAAGGAGCTGTTTGGAGAGCGCCACAACACCTTCTTGCAGGATGACACCCAGGGCCAGATCCAGACCCAGATCGGGAGTGATCACCAGACTTCGCTGCTGAGCCTGGGCTATATCACCCGGGTACACGATGCCGAGGGCCGCAAGGAAAAGCGTGGCGAAGGGTTCGAGTTGCGCACCGATGGACACGGCGCCATCCGTTCCGCAAAAGGCATGCTTGTCTCCACTGAGCTACGCCACGAAGCGCAGGGCCACCACAAGGATATGGGTGAGGTGGTCCAACGGCTCGCGAACGGTCGGGATGTCCAAGCCATATTGGGAGAAAGTGCCGACTGCCAGCGAGCGCAGGACAGCGAGCAATCAGGCGTGGCGGAGCTGCTAAAGGCGCAAATCGATGGTATCCGAGGGAATG
This sequence comes from Cupriavidus sp. SW-Y-13, assembly GCF_009793345.1. Classification (NCBI taxonomy): domain Bacteria; kingdom Pseudomonadati; phylum Pseudomonadota; class Betaproteobacteria; order Burkholderiales; family Burkholderiaceae; genus Cupriavidus; species Cupriavidus sp. SW-Y-13. Next base: position 2,532,294 of record NZ_WHLX01000001.1, on the reverse strand, counting down.
GCGAACTCGGGGAACTCAGTGAGCCGCACCTTGTTGCGGCCGGTCCGGCGGCAATTGCGGCAACGACAGCGGAATCCACACATTTGCATAGCGGGCAGCATACCGCTATCAGTACTGGTGCCCACGTGTCGTTTGCGACCGGCGGCGGAATCTTCGGCAGCTTCGCCGAGCGCGCCGTGCTCTTCGTTCAGAAGCTCGGGATGCGGTTCTTTGCAGCTAAAGGCAAGGTCGAGATACAGGCTCAATCCGACGATATCGAGATCATCGCCCAGAAGGTACTCAAACTAGTCAGCCTCACTGATCTGATCGAGGTTGCTGCCAAAAAAGAAATTCTACTGAATGGCGGCGGCAGTTATATCCGCATTCACCGTAACGGCATCGAACAAGGCACCCCCGGGAACTGGAAGGCTTTTTCGGCAGTGCCCACGCTGCCCGGCGCAAAAACCGAGTTTTATCCCATGCCTGGCTTTACCTCTTGCGCCTCAGAGGTCTCCGACGCGATGAGCATCGGCGCGGGTTCACTATCCCGCTGAGGGGCGAGCATGCATCAGTGGAAAAGTCTTGACGCAACAGACCAGCAGAGATTGCTGCCGTTAATCGATGACGTGACAGCCATCGTCGACGGCAGTGCCAGGGGATTGTTCATTTATCTGTTGCTCGACCAGGCGCAAGACAACCCGCTTGCGGATGCGCTGACGGAATCAGCAAGTATTCATCGCATGTATCCGGTGCCAGATCCGTACTTTGCTAGGAATTCTGCGCTCGCCCCCCAACTCGTCGCCCTGGCGAGTCCACCCGGCGTGACCATCCTGCGGGAAATCGTGGCGGCTGCCTATACGGAGGCAAAACACCGACTGCGGCCTCACTACATCTGTGGGTTGCTTTGGAGCGAAGAGGAGATCCACGCCGTGGCGGATCATCTGCTGCGACTTGGATATCAATCTGACCCCGCGGATGAGCCACGGCTATTCCGCTATCAGGATCCCCGAGTCATGCAACGTCTCTGGCCGGCGCTAACAGCCGCGCAACAAACGGCCTGGCTCGGTCCGATCCGGCAGTGGTGGTCTTATCCGCAGCCTCATGGTCCGATGCCATGCGATGGGGCCACAGGCGAACGGGTCGAAGCCGTGGCAGAGAATTATTGGGTGCGAGCGGTTCGGCCAACTGAGCTTGCGGCGAATCGAGTCTCGCTATCCCGCCGCTTCCTGAGCGCGCAGCAATGGGCGCTGGCACATCTGAGTCCAGCTATCTCCCGATTCTGGCTTCATCTGGCACAAATCGGCCCAACTGCTTATCGCGTTCCAGACGAAGCAGACGTGGTGCGCTGGCTCATGGAAGCCGACGGCCACCAGTTGAAAGATGCCGATGCCGTTGAATACGCGATCAGCATTTTTCGCTCGTCGGAGGAGGTCTGGCGGCGCCATGACATGCAGGCTGCGGTAATCGCGGCGCTTTCTCATATGAATGCCGAGCCTGGCATCGGCTTTGGAGACGCGTTTGGGAGCGTCGCGCCAACTGAGTATAGATTTTCCGGAGTGTAAATTGTCATGGCTGTTTGTCAGACTGCCTGTAAGAACTGCGACCGAAAAGGTTTGCCGATTCTCTTTACGCGCTATGCCACGGCATACACCGCAAACCATCGAACGCTGCTGGACCAGTTCGCGCCCACTGGTCAGCTCCAGGCCAAGCCGGGCGGCATTTCGCTGAAGGGATCCCAGTACGTGGTGCGGATGCTGCGTCGCGGATATCTGTATGTGTTGGTGGAGCGCGCCGGCGGCAAGACATGGAGCGGCTACCGTGCGCACCCCCATGGCTACTTGCAGCAGTTCATTCTTGACGCCGAACCGCAGGATGACCAGAAAAAGCCGTGCGACCCGGAGGTTCGCGGCGCCAATGCCTCGCTGGTGATGGTCCCCGATGCCAAAGGCGTGAAGAACCTCTGGTACTTGTTCCATCCAGACCCTGTGCCATTCAAGAAGCTGGAAGAACTCAAGAGCAATACAGCATCGTTGCAGCACCTCGACCTGGCCGGTTGGATGAATGGCAAGCAATCGCAGAAAGACACCTGCCCCCCTGATCAATTGCGCAACCAGGTGCTCGAATGGTCAGCGTTGGAGAACCCTACTCTGCAAGAGATCCTCAACGATCAGTGGTTTGGTCTGATGGGGATGAATCAGACCGAACAGGAGTGGGGGCCATACATCCGTGTTGAGCAAAAAAGATTGGGCAATTCGAAGGGTGCGCCCTTCTTTCTGAAGCAGATCATCCCTGAACCCGGACAGTCCTACGCCGAGGTGCATGGAAAGCGTCTTGCGAATATCGAAGCCACGCTGCGTTGCACCAAAGGAGCCGCCATCGTCGCGTGTCATGACGGTATTGGCATCACGCAGGAGCTTGCGCATGCCTATGCGCCTGCGGGGCAACCGTATCTGGATTGGCTGCAAATCGAACAAGAAGTAGACATGCCTTCTGGCGAAAAACTAAAAATCAGCAATGAATGGAAGTTGATGACCAGCGGGATGATCCAGCAGTTCCGGGAGGGCTACGTTGCGCAAAGGGTGAAAGCTAGGAGGCAGCTCGAGGAGGAAAGAATTGGTCTCAATCACGCTCTAGAAAACGCGCGAAGAGATGCCAGGGTGCGGCAAGGACAAGTCATGGTCCCGCTTCCTGGCGGAGGGCAGGTCGCCATGCCGTTAGCAGAACGGGAGCGTGAGCTTCGTCGAGCGGCAGAAGGGCACATGGCTTCTATCGTGGGCGAAGTGCAAGAAGATGCAGGCAAGAACTTTGACGCCCTCTATCTCAGCAAAAAGCGTGAAGAATTTGACAAAGTTCACGACCAAGACGGATACCAGCCTTACCTAGCCCGCCTGAACAATGCAGGCGAAGATCACGTGGCGTGGCTGGGCAGTGATCTGCTGAGGAAATCGGCACTGTCTCTTTATGATCGCCGGTACGCATCCCGAGGCGTTTCCACTGACGTGCTTGGCGTGCGCTACATGGTCCAGGTTGGAAATGCCATGCAGGGTCTGGAAAGCAGTGATGCAGGGAAACGCTGGATGATGGCAGGAGTATTGCTGGATGATTCTGACCGAAATCTACTGCTGACGGCGATCAGCTATAACGATCCCGCTCTCAGGGCGTTGCTATCTCGGCAATTGGCGTTGGTGGACCGTGTGTTGAGTCCGGTCACGGTCGCACCTTCTGCTGCAGACCACGCCAAAAAACAGGCCGCGCTTGGTCAGGCTGAAAATTTCCTGAAGAGTATCAAGGCGTATCTGGCACAAGGCGATGCCATGCAAGCGCTCATGAGCGCGCGCGATCCGTTGGCACATGGCGCAATGGGCTCCCTACTGAGCCTGCTTGCGGGACGGGCGGCTTTGACCATCACAGCAGGACCGCCATCAACCTGGATGGCGCACGTGGCGCAAACACAGCTAATGACGCTGGGATGCGGCCTCGCCGGCGATGCGATGAAGGCTCTGGAACCCCATCGAAAAGAACTTAATGATCGTGCACAGAAAGTGACCAAGGGTGTTGGAGCCGCATTCGCGGATATTCCACCGTCGGAAGAACAATTGCAGCAACGCGTCAAGGAGATCGTAGGCAAACGCACGGCAGCCGCCCTCTCTTTGTCACGCATCGGATTTGTTCTCACAGTCATCGAATTGTTGGGCGTAATGACCAGCGTTGGAAAAGCGTCTACCGAGCGCAATGGACGAAGTTGGACCGAGGCAGGAGCCCAACTTCTAATGCTGATCGGTAGTGCATACAGCTTCAAAGCTACGGTGGTTGAGGAAACGTTCGGAACCGGGCTGAAGCAGCTGGCTGCCCAAGCAGCGACGCCTTCCCAACGGAGAAATGTCAGCGTGCTGGAAAATTCGCATGTGAGGAAACTAAGAAGTTTCAGGATCTCGGCGGCAGTCTATCTCGGGTTAGGAGCGGTGATCGGAATTTACTTCGATCTGATTGACGGACGGAAAGCAGCGAGCGAAAAAGATAGGGCGTTGGCGATTGCTTATATGTCTCGTTCGGTAGCGGCGGGCGTTTCTGTGGGGGCTTCCGTAGGCATGCTATTCAAGCCACCTCCGAAATTATACCGCTTTCTCGTACGTCTGAACGGCGCGGCTGCCGTTGCGGTTGCGTTGCTCACAGTGATTATTTTGGTAGTAACCAAAAGCAAGCTAGAGACTTGGCTGAATTCTTGTCCATTTCGTAACGAAAACACGGAGGGAATGCACGGGAACATTGATGCCTCGATTGAGGCGCTTCCAGGGGTGATGGAGGAGCTAAGAATATGAAAGTAAAAAATAAAAAATTCGTTGATATGAAAAAAATAACCGATAGGATTTCTTTCGATGTCATTGTTCCCGCCATTTTTGCTCTCGTTTTATTGACCTATCCTTTCGAATTGGTAAGAGTCCGGTTCAACCTGTTCGCGCAGGATATGAAACCTGTCGAAGTGTGGAAGGGAGCATGGGACGACAAAAATTTGGGATATCCGGAGACCGGGTGCAGCTCGCTCAGCAGAATAGGGGGGGCAAGGTTTGTTGTTCTGAAGGGTTTAGCAGGCTATGCTGGTTCTCATACAGCACAACTTGAGTCGCTCGTGGATGTTGATGAGGACTGGCATGAAGCACGTCGGAAGTTCAATGCACGCTTCTCCAGTAGCAAGGATGATGACCGAAGGTTCCTGGTTTGGAGGGTAGACGCACTTGGAAATGTAAAGCTGGTCGCCACTAGCCCTGAAAAAGTTTGCATGACCACAGCGCCTGATGGCGCAATCTATGCGCGCACTGGGATTGCTGTCCAATCCGGTGAAGGAGGGCATGAGCGACTTAGCGACGCGGTCTTTCGGTCTGATGACGGAGGGAATACTTGGTCCTATCACTCGGCAGATTGGGGTGGTCGGTCAATCGGGCTTGCCTGGGGCGTAGATGTCGTCTTCTCGGATTCGACCAATGTGTGGGCCTATAACAATAAGTTTGACAGCAGCGGGCCTGCCATGAGCCATTCGATGGATCAGGGGCGGACTTGGCGGGTAGTCGAAGAGATCAATGCGGCGGAAGCGGCCGTGCTTAAGCAGATCGCACCGGAGGCAAATCTCGCTTTCTTCGACAGGGAGATGGTCAGAACGCTATTCGTGAACGAGGACAAGAGCATCGATTTGTGGATGTCCGGAAAGTATCACGATCAGGACGACCGCTTCCCCCATGGACTTGTCACGCAGCGGATATCGCTTCGCGAAACGACAAATGGGTGGGCCGTTAGCGCGCAGCATCATTACCCCGGTGTCTATGTCAAATTTATAGAGAAGGACGCAAAAGGGGTGCTGCGGGGTGTGGTCAGGATGGGCGGCGATCAATGGATTGGCACTTTCAATCCGATATCAGACAGATGGGAAAAGACGGTTGATTTGCCGACGCTTTTCTGGAAGCCGATGAGTTCCTTTCTTCGGGTGGATAAAGCGTATTTCACGGAAAACGTTTGGGTCATCCAGCCTGAGGATACTCACAGAGTTTCCCGCTGGATATTTCCTTGGTCGGATGCAGAGATTTCCTCGTATCGTGTATGGCTGTATTCGACGGATCAAGGTGCTAGCTGGATCAGGCTGAGCAACGACCCTTTTGTAGTTGGGTTCGACAAGGATCTTGGTCGCTTATACGTCGTTGAAAATTGGCCAGACAAGATGCTGGGATTTCTGCAACTAGCGCCAGTCGACGAAGCAAAAGGGAATTTACCCGATCTGTCGAAATCCATGTAGTTGCAGAGATGGGGGTATGAAAAAAGTAACCGATAGGATTTCTTTCGATGTCATTGTTCCCGCCATTTTTGCTCTAATTTTATTGACCTATCCTTTCGAATTGGTAAGAGTCCGATTCAACCTGTTCGCGCAGGATATGAAACCTGTCGAAGTGTGGAAGGGAGCATGGGAAGAAAGCTCGTTAGGATATCCATACGCCGGATGCAGTTCGGTCTCGAGGATAGGCAATGCGATGTTTATTGTTTTGGCGGATTTGACGGATCATGTAGATCCTCACGTGATACAGCTCCAGTCACTTGTTGATATTCATGAAGATTTAAACCAGGGTAGTCGGGTTTTCGACACACCTTTTTACGATTATGATGGCAGAGCGCGCAAATATTTGGTTTGGAGAGTAGATACACCCGGAAAGGTTAGTCTGGTCGCCACTAGCCCAGCGGAGGTTTGCATGACCACAACACCTGATGGCGCAAGCTATGCGCGCACTGGGATTGCTGTCCAATCCGGTGAAGGAGGGCATGAGCGACTTAGCGACGCGGTCTTTCGGTCTGATGATAGGGGGAATACGTGGTCCTATCACTCGGCGGATTGGGGTGGTCCGTAAATCGGGGTCGTCTGGGGTGTAGATGTCGTCTTCTCAGATTCCACCAATGTGTGGGCCTATCACAATGAGTTTGACAGCAGCGGGCCTGCCATGAGCCATTCGATGGATCAGGGTCGGACTTGGCGGGTAGTCGAAGAGATCAATGCGGCGGAAGCGGCCGTGCTTAAGCAGATCGCACCGGAAGCAAATCTTGCTTTCTTTAACAGGGAGATGCTAAGAACGCTATTCGTGAACGAGGACAAATCTGTCGATTTATGGGTGTCTGGCGAATATTACGAGAAAGATAAGCGAATTTCACACGGGCTCGTCACGCAGCGGATATCGCTTCGCGAAACGACAAATGGTTGGGCCGTTAGCACGCAGCATCATTACCCGGGTGTCTATGTCAAATTTATAGAGAAGGACGAAAAAGGGGTACTGCGGGGTATCGTCAGTATGGGCAGCGATCAATGGATCGGCACTTTCAATCCGATATCAGACAGGTGGGAAAAGACGGCCGATTTACCGACGCTTTTCTGGAAGCCGATGAGTTCCTATCTTCGGGTGAATAAAGCGCATTTTACGGAAAAAGTTTGGGTCATCCAGCTTGAGGATACTCACAGAGTTTCCCGCTGGATATTTCCCTGGTCGGATGCAGAAATCTCCTCGAAATATCGATGGCTGTACTCGACGGACCAAGGCGCTAGCTGGACCAAGTTGAACATTGGCTCTTCCTTGATCGGCTTCGACAGGGATCTTGGTCGCTTATACGTCGTTGAAAATTGGCCAGACAAGATGCTGGGATTTTTGCCGCTAGTGCCAGTCGACGAAGCAAATGGGAATTTACCCGATCTATCGAAATCCATGTAGTTGCAGAGATGGGGATATGAAAAAAGTAACCGATAGGATTTCTTTCGATGTCATTGTTCCCGCCATTTTTGCTCTAGTTTTATTGACCTATCCTTTCGAATTGGTAAGAGTCCGGTTCAACCTGTTCGCGCAGGATATGAAACCTGTCGAAGTGTGGAAGGGAGCATGGGACGACAAAGCGTTGGGGTATCCGGCGATTGGCTGCAGTTCACTCACTAAAATAGGCGAAACCAAGTACTTTGTTTTGAAGGGTGTGGCAAATCACGATAATCCTGATGCTACACAACCTGACGCGACACAACTCGAAACGCTTGTGGATGTCCATGAAAAATCGCGTGAAGCACGTCGAAAGTTCAATGCACGCTTCTCGAGTAGGAAGGATGATGATCGAAGGTTCCTGGTTTGGAGAGTAGATGCACTTGGATATGTGAAATTGGTTGCCACTAGTCCTGAGAATGTTTGCATGACCGCAACGCCCGATGGCGCAATCTATGCCCGTACGAATATCGATATTCGATTAAATGAAGGAGGAGGTGAGCGACTCAGCTACGCCGTCTTTCGGTCCGATGACAAGGGAGATCATTGGTCCTATCATTCGGCCGCATGGGGAGAAGAATCAGTTTCGTCCGCCTCAAGTGTGGAAGTGGTATTTTCCGATTTGACCAACGCGTGGGCCTATCGAGATACCAATTTTTTTAAGCATCCTGCCATGAGCCATTCGATGGATCAGGGGCGGACTTGGCGGGTAGTCGAAGAGGTCGAGGCGGCAGAAGCGGCCATTCTTAAACAGATTGCACCCGAGGCGGATCTTGGTTTCTCGAGCGGGGATACGACTAGAATGCTGGTCGTGAACGAGGACAAATCTGTCGATTTATGGGTGTCTGGAAAATATTACGATAAAGATAACCGCATCCCAAGCGGACTTGTCACGCAGCGGATATCGCTTCGCGAAACGACAAATGGGTGGGCCGTTAGCGCGCAGCATCATTACCCCGGTGTCTATGTCAAATTTATAGAGAAGGACGCAAAAGGGGTGCTGCGGGGTGTCGTCAGGATGGGCGGCGATCAATGGATCGGCACTTTCAATCCGATATCAGACAGATGGGAAAAGACGGTCGATTTGCCGACGCTTTTCTGGAAGCCGATGAGTTCCTATCTTCGTGTGGATAAAGCGCATTTCACGGAGAACGTTTGGGTCACCCAGCTTGAGGATACTCACAAAGTTTCCCGCTGGATATTTCCTTGGTCGGATGCAGAGATTTCCTCGTATCGTGTATGGCTGTATTCGACGGATCAAGGTGCTAGCTGGATCAGGCTGGGCAACGACCCTTTTGTAGTTGGGTTCGACAAGGATCTTGGTCGCTTATACGTCGTTGAAAATTGGCCAGACAAGATGCTGGGATTTCTGCAACTAGCGCCCGACAAAGACGCTGTTGCTGAGTAGAGGCAACACCGTAGGTATGGAGGGCGACGCTAATCACCGTCGGGATATTACTCCTCCCCCGAAGCCGGCCTCTCATACACCACGAACGCATATTCAAACCCATTCGACTCCGAATGGTGCGTTTCGCGGGCTGTTTCCAGCCATGTCGAACGATCCACTGCCGGGAAGTGCGCATCCCCTTCCACGTCGGCATCGATCTCGGTGACGATCAGGCGGTCCGCTGACGGTAGCGCCTCGGCGTAAAGCTGTGCGCCGCCGATCAGGAATACCTGCCCCACGCCCACGCAAAGCCGCTGGGCATCTTCGAGCGAACTCACCACCTCGGCACCTTCGAGCTTCAGGTCTCGGTTGCGGCTGACCACGATATTGCGGCGGCCCGGCAGCGGGCGGCCGATCGAATCCCAAGTCTTGCGGCCCATGATGATGGGTGCGCCCAGCGTGGTGCGCTTGAAGTGCTGCAGGTCTTCGGGCAGGCGCCAAGGCAGCGTGTTGTCGCGGCCGATCACGCCGTTGCGCGCGCGCGCGACGATCAGGGTCAGCAACGTCATACGGCCACCGGCGCCTTGATCGCGGGGTGCGATTCGTAGCCGACCAGTTCGAAGTCGTCGTAGCGGTAGTCGAAGATGCTGTCGGGCTTGCGCTTGATGTTCAGCGTCGGCAGCTTCAACGGCTCGCGCGAGAGTTGCGTCTGCACCTGCTCGAAGTGGTTGCTGTAGATATGGCAATCACCGCCGGTCCAGACGAAGTCGCCCACATCGAGGTCGCATTGCTGGGCAATCATGTGCGTCAGCAGCGCGTAGCTGGCGATGTTGAACGGCACGCCGAGGAAGATATCGGCGCTGCGCTGGTACAGCTGGCAGCTCAGCTTGCCGTCAGCCACATAGAACTGGAAGAACGCGTGGCAGGGCGGCAGCTTCATCTGCGGGATCTCGCCCACGTTCCACGCCGACACAATCAGGCGGCGCGAATCGGGGTTGTTCTTGATCTGTTGCACGACCTCGGTGATCTGATCGATATGGCGGCCGTCCGGCGTGGGCCATGCGCGCCACTGGTAACCGTAGATCGGGCCGAGGTTGCCGTTGGCATCGGCCCACTCGTCCCAGATCGTGACGCCGTTGTCCTTGAGGTACTGGATGTTGGTGGAGCCCTGCAGGAACCACAGCAGCTCGTGAATGATCGACTTCAGGTGCAGCTTCTTGGTCGTGACCACCGGAAAGCCAACGCTTAGATCGAAGCGCATCTGGTAGCCGAACACCGAGCGCGTGCCGGTGCCGGTGCGGTCGGACTTTTCGGTGCCATGTTCATAAACATGGCGCATGAAGTCGAGGTACTGTTTCATCGGCGCGTGGGAAGGGAATGTGATGTCGGCGTTTTAGCCGCAAGTTGGGGATTTTAGCCTATCGGGACCGTTAACGAAGCTGGCCGCCCGGAGGCGGCCAGCTTCAACTCAGGTCAGCCAGTTCAGTGGCTTTCCACCGGCTTTTCGGTGGTCTCGCGCGAGCCGCGACGCTTCTGCGTCAGGTAGCCGGCGCCAAGCACGCCACCCACCAGAACCACGTACAGGCCCCACTTGATCACGGGCTGCGACTCGAAGAACGCCTTCGTGATCGGTTCGCCGAGGATCATCTTCACGGCCGTGAAGGCCAGCACGCCGGCGCCGATGTAGATGATCGACGGATAGCGCGACATCAGCTTGAGCACCAGGCTCGAACCCCAGACCACGATCGGAATGCTGATCAACAGGCCCAGCACTACCAGCAGGAAGCTGCCATGGGCAGCGCCGGCCACGGCCAGCACGTTGTCCACGCCCATCACGGCGTCGGCGATGATGATGGTTTTCATCGCACCAACCAGCGTGGCAGCGCCCGCGCCATGCTCGTCGCCATCTTCCTCGGCGGCCAGCAGCTTGTAGGCAATCCAGACCAGCGCCAGGCCACCGACCAGGAGCAGGCCGGGGATCTTGAGCAGCCAGACCACGCCGATGGTCATCGCCGAACGGACGACCACGGCACCGACGGTGCCCCAGACAATGGCTTTCTTCTGCAGGTGGGGCGGCAGGTTACGCGCCGCCAGGGCGATCACGATGGCGTTGTCGCCGGCAAGAACCAGGTCGATGACGACAATAGACAGCAGTGCCGTCAGGAACTGCATCGTGAACAGATCAGTGAACCACTCCATGTACGCTCCTCAATGTGCGAAACAGCTGCGGGCCAGGCGGCCAGCAAGGTCTTTTATTTCACATCCGGGATCTGGGGCGAGCGCAGGAAGTCCGATGGGGCTGCCTTTGCAAACCATAGAAACCAGGTGTGCAAAGGTCTTGCTCGACTGGCTGCCGCGGAATGCGCGTCAGAGTCAGCACAACCGGAGACGGGTCGCGTCTCGGAATGACGATTGTGCTAAGGGCAAAGATGCCCCCAAGCTACTCCCCTTTAACTTCCCTTTCTGGAAGGGATTCGTGCCCGTCAGATACTCCGCCGAGCACGTTGGACGCGATTATAAGGGAACTACGAGGAAAAATGTTGCACTGCCGAGGTGGGGTTTGTATGTATTCAGAATCGGACATTGTCCGTCGTGGCGTCTGACGGAGATCGCCCGACAGACTTGTAAAGTGATGCAACGTATTGTGGGTGTATAAGCTTATGCACCTATCCTGTTTGGATTGGCCAGGCAGAAGTGCGTCGGACAGGACAGGCGCGCATCCCCGGCCAACCGCCGTGCCTTGCACAGGCGGTGCCTTAGAGGGATGCCACGTAGTGCCCATCGACAACAAGGACAAGTCATGCCGGCCGTTACGACACCCAGTCAGCCCCCCAGCCAGTCAAGTTCCCGCTCCCACTCCCACAACAACGGTTCAGCCAATCACCACAATCACGCCACGCCGACGCTAGCGCCCGAACCGGGCATCGTCATTGGCAATGGCCACGCTCGAGCAGGCGCCGCCCCCCAGCCGGAATTCGTGCAGCAATACCGTGAGGATAGCGGTGCGTTGCGTGCGGAGATCCTGCGCGGCTTGATTGAAGCCCAGGCCCGAATCAGCCCTAAGTTCTTCTACGATGTGTTGGGCTCGCGGTTGTTCGAGGCCATCACCGACCTGCCCGAGTATTACCCCACGCGCACCGAGGCATCGATCTTCAACAATATGGCGCCGGCCATTGCGGCGCGGGCGGGCAGTGGCTGCGTACTGATCGATCTCGGCGCTGGCAACTGCGAGAAGGCGGCGCGGTTGTTCCCGAGCCTGCAGCCGGCGCAGTACGTGGCTGTCGATATATCCGTCGATTTCCTGCGCGGCACGCTGTCGGGCCTGCAGCAACAGCATCCGCAGATCCCGATGTTGGGGCTGGGCGCGGACCTCTGCGGGCCGCTAGACCTGCCGAGGAATGTGCGGCGGGGGCGTCGGCTGTTCTTTTATCCGGGGTCCAGCATCGGCAACTTCAGCCCGATCGACGCATTGGCGTTGCTGCAGCGTCTGCGCGCGGCAGCCAGTCCCGGTGACGGCGTGCTGATTGGTGTGGATCTGTTCAAGGATGCGAGCACGCTGGAGGCGGCCTATGACGACGCGCTCGGCGTGACTGCCGCGTTCAACCGGAACGTATTGCGCAACGTGAACCGCATCGTCGGCAGCGACTTTGCTCTGGAGGACTGGCGGCACGCCGCTACCTTCGATACGCAGTCGTCGCGCATCCAGATGCATCTGGAGTGCGTGCGGCCCGTGACGGTGCGATGGCCGGAGGGCGAGCGCCAATTCGCGGCCGGGGAACGTATCCACACGGAAGATTCGCACAAGTATCGGGTGGAGGATTTCGCGATCCTGCTTGAAGCGGCTGGCTTCACCGATCCGGTGAGCTGGACCGACCCCCAGGGCTGGTTCGCGGTGTTCCACGCGCGCGGATAGAGAGTTCGGGAAGCCTCGCCGCCAGCAGGGTGAAGCGGGGCCGGCCGGAAACCGTGCGCGCGCGATGTCATAATGCGCGCAGCCGGGCCGGCCGGCCCTTTTTTCATTCTCTGACACGGATATTTCGATGAGCGGATTCTCCATGCTTCCCGATCTCCATTTCACCGGCGGCAATGCGCAGTGGCCTGACGCGCGCCGCCTGCCGCGTGAAGGGTTGGCGCAGGCGCTGGTGGAATCACGCAATCGCACGCTCGCGTGGCTCGGTGCTTTTGGCCAGACCCGCAAGGGCTGGGATGTGCCGCGCCAGTACGATTGCAACCCGCCGCTGTGGACCCTGGGTCATATCGCCTGGCACGCCGAATGGTGGTGCCTGCGCGGCGTGCGTCATCTGGAGCAGGGCGGCATCCGCCTGCCGGTAGCCAGCGAGCCGTCGTTGCTCGATGGCGCCGATGAATGGTTCGATCCAGACCGGATCGGCCCTGACGAGCGCTGGGAAATCGTGCTGCCCGATGTGAGCCGCGTGAAGCAATATGCCACGCAGGTGCTCGACGGCCTGCTGCGCCGTATCGCGCTGTTGCCCGATGACGAGGACGCGACGCTGTACCCGTTCCGTCGCGCACTCTGCCATGAGGACGCGCAAGGCGAGACCGTGGCGACGCTGCTGCAGGCGCTGGGCATGGCGCCCGTGGAGCCCGCCGCCGTGGGTCCGTCGATATCGCAGTCGTCGGGCGGTACGCTGCATTTCCCGGGCGGCAATTTTACGCAGGGCTGGGCCGAGGCCGATGGGTTTGCCTGGCCCGACGAATTGCCGCCGCAGAAAATTTACGTCCCGGCCTTCGAGATGGATGCCGCGCTGGTGACCAACGCCCAGTTCCTGGAGTTCGTCGAGGATCGCGGCTATGAGCATCCGTCTTATTGGTCGGTTGCGGGCCGGCAATGGTTGATGACGCAGGAGCGCTCGGCACCGCGCTACTGGGGACGCCATGCGGTCAGCCGTAGTTGGGTGGCATCGCGCTTCGGCACCGAGCGCACGTTGAATCCCGACGAGCCGGTGCGCCATGTCTCGCTGTTCGAGGCGCAGGCCTGGTGTGTCTGGGCAGGTCGCCGCTTGCCGCAGGAAGTGGAATGGGAACTGGCGGCCACGCAGAACCGCGGCCTGCAGTGGGGCGCGCTGCGCGAATGGACGGCCACGCCGTACGAACCGTACATCGGGTTTGTCGCAGAGCCGACCGACGGCGAAATCATCGGCCGCTTCGGCACGCATCAATCCGTACGCGGCGTATCGTTCGCGAGCCCGGCACGCGCACGGCATGTGCGGGCGCGGACAGCGTTGTTGCCGGAGGACGATGTGTCGTTTGTGGGGTTTCGGAGTTGTGGGGTTTGAGTAAATCTCCCCGTTGTCTTGCTTCCCTCTGCCGCTATGCGGGAGAGGGGTTGGGGGAGAAAACACTGGGCAGGTGAAACGCAGGAGCACCAACAAAAAAGGCACCCGAAGGTGCCTTTTTCATTTCTCATTTCTGAGAATCAACGCTCGTAGCGCGAACGGCTGTTGCCGTTGCGTTGGCCGCCGAAGCCGCCGCGATCGTTGTTGCGGTCGCCGAAGCTGCGGTCGCCAAAGCTGCGCTGTTCGCCGCCGAAGCCGCGGTTGCCGTCGCGCTGGCCGCCTTCGCGGTTGCCGAAGCTGCGGTTGGCATTGGCGCCATCGCGGTTGAAGTTGCGCTCGCCGCCACCAAAGCTGCGTTCGCCGCCGAAGCTGCGCTCACCGCCACCGAAGCCGCGTTGCTGGCCTTGACCTTGGCCTTGGCCGCGATAGCCGCCCGTGTTGCCACGGTCGCCGAAGCCGCGTTGTTCGCCGCGATCACCGAAACCACGGTTTTCGCCGCCGCCGAAGCTGCGTTGCTCGCCGCCACGGTCGCCGAAGCCACGGCTTTCGCCGCCGAACTTGCGGTCGCCGAAGCTACGCTCGCCGCTGCCGGAGTTGCCACGATAGCCGCCGCCGTTGCTGTTGCCACGATAGCCACCACCGTTGCCACCGCCATTGCCGCGGTAGCCGTCACGGCCGCCCGGCTTGCCGCCGAAATTCGAGCGGGGCTTCGGCGTGCGACGCGGTTCGTGACCTTCGATCACCGAGGCGTCCACACGGTTGTTCGTGAAGCGCTCGATGCGCTTCCACTGGAACATGTCGTTGTGGTTCACGAGGTTGATTGCCACGCCCGAGCGACCGGCACGACCGGTACGGCCGATACGGTGCACGTAGTCTTCCGCTTGCTTGGGCAAGTCGAAGTTCACCACGTGGGTGATGTCGGGCACGTCGATACCACGTGCGGCCACGTCGGTGGCCACGAGCACGCGCAGGTTGCCACGGCGCAGGGCCGTCAGCGTGCGGTTACGCGCGCCCTGGGTCATGTCGCCGTGCAGGGCACCAGCCGAGAAACCGGTATCCGACAGGCGCTCGGCCAGCGAATCGGCATCGCGCTTGGTAGCCGTGAACACGATGGCTTGCTTCAGCGATGCGTCGCGCAGCAGATGGTCGAGCAGGCGTTCCTTGTGCGACATGTCGTCGGTGAAGTGCAGGCGCTGTTCGATGTGGCTCTGGTCGGCGCGTGCGGCAGCGATCTCGATGCGTTGCGGATCCTTCAGCTGGCGCGAGGCCAGTTGTGCGATACGTGCGTCCAGCGTGGCCGAGAACATCAGCGTCTGGCGCGAAGCCGGCGTGGCGGCCACGATGGCGTCGATGTCATCGGCAAAACCCATGTCCAGCATGCGGTCGGCTTCGTCGAACACCAGCATGTCCAGCGCGGACAGGTCGATGCGGCCGGCTTCGATATGGTCGAGCAGGCGGCCCGGCGTGGCCACGAGGATGTCCGGCATGCGCGAGAGCATGGCCAACTGCTTCGGGTAGGGCATGCCGCCCAGGATGCTGGCGCACACGATGCGGCGCAGATGGCGGCCGTACTTGGCGGCGGCTTCCGTTACCTGCAGGGCCAGTTCGCGTGTCGGCGTCAGCACCAGCAGCGACGGCTGCGCGGGCGACGGACGGGGACGCTTGCCCTTCATGCGCTTGGCGGGTTCGGTCGGGCGATTCGTGAGCGGCTTCTCGCTGATGCGCTGGATAGCGGGCAGCATGAACGCGGCAGTCTTGCCCGAGCCGGTCTGGCTCGAAACCAGCAGGTCCTTGCCGGCCAGGAATGCGGGAATGGCCTGTGCCTGAACAGGCGTCGGGTCGTTGTAGTTGGCTTCAGCCAGGGCGCGCAGGATGGCGGCGTCGAGGCCGAGTTTGGCGAAGCCGCTTTCCGGCACATCGGCGGCTACGATCCGGGCTGCGTCGGTGTTGAGCAGGGCGTCGAGCTTGTCGAGCGGGCTCACGGCAGCGGCGGGCGTAGCGGATGCGTCGGTGGCGGAGGCAAAAGGTTGCTCCGCACGGAAATCTTCGTGCTGGGTCATGTCGTACGTACGTATTAAATATGCATGGCACCCCGGGGCAAATGTGATGCTCGAGGGTGGGCGCAAGTGCAAAGTCTTAAAAAAGGCTTCGGCGCCAATCGGTAGGCCGTTCGACAGACTCAGCTGGCAACACGGCGGCAGGCAGGGTGGGCAACTGGCTGATTCATATTCAACCGGTCGATTATCCCTGGCAGGCAAACAGCGCAATGGACTACAGGCTGTTCATCAGGATCGGAGACGAGGCGACGTCAGGTGAGCGGTGCGTTCTGGCCAGGCACCTGTCTGAACTTCGTGTGATGACAGAGGCAGGGAGCAGATATTGGGAGGGCAGCGGATACGCCATGGGCTGATGATGCCGGGCGTGGTGCGGAACTCACAGTGCGAAACTCACGGCGCGAAGTATAGCAGAACACTTATTTTTTTGCTGCACCGCGAAATGGTCAAACACGTGCGCAATCGTAATCAAACGTAAGCAGGCATGTGAATTGTGCGATTCAAGCGCAGCCCGCGTCGCTTGAATGTCGGAGACCGCTGCCTATACTCCAGTGCGCGGGCCACGCCCGCAATGGGGCGGACGGATTCACGTCCCGATGATCCTGCCTTTGGCAAGGTTGGCTTGCCGCTCGGCTCGGGCATTGCGGTCATTGATGCCATCGCCACGTTTCCTCCGACTGTCCGGGTGGTCCGGATGGGCGTCCGCGTCATGGGCGGAATCCATGGGAAACATGCCTGGCACAGGAATGACCGGAATCGCCGGTGACGCAGACCCAGGAGGTCCGGGCCCGTCCGCAACCAAAGCCCGCCAATTGCTTGGCGGGCTTTTCTTTTCTCCCTCGCTTTTTCGCTTGTTTCTTTATCGTGCCGGGGATCTTTCGCGCACTCACTTCACTTGCGCGGCGTCCCGGTCTCCCGTTCCTCCCCTGCATCCTGCGGCGTGCCCGGAAAACCCTGCGGATACTGGATCAATCGCGTCAGCGATGGTCGTCGATGCGATTGCCAGCGATAGCTGCCGGCCAATCGGGCGCCGCCGATGATGGCGGTCATGGCCTCGCGGTCGAGGTCCATGTTTTCCGACAAATCCTTGATGACGATGACTGCCATGGCGTTCTCCAGCTTGCGGACCTTGCCTCGGCCGGCCGGAACGGCGCCGGTCGGGCGGCGCCAGGGCAGGCGCGGGCCCGATTCAGTATAGGCAAGTGCAGTGGCCGCAGTGGTGCCCGCAATGCGTGGCACCACTGCGGCACGCTGGCCGGGCTCAGACTGCAGCCCAGTTGCCGCCCCATTGCGAGGGCTTCACGTTCAGCGCGATGTTGCCCAGGTCCACGCCGACGATCTTGTTGTTGTTGAACGCGGCGACGTTCACCTGCTGCAACTGCTGAACGTTCTGGTTGATGTTGATATTGACGTTGGCCAGCGGACCCATGTTGCCGGCCTGGCTGAGCCAGCTGTTGCCGCCACGGATGGCGGTAAGCGACTTGCGATCGAGTTCCTTGCTGGCGGCAAGGTCGCGGACGGTGATCGATGACATGGTGAACTCCTTCAGGTGCGTGTTGCGGTGGCGCGCGGGGCTGCCGCGCGCCGGTGCGTGTCGATGACGATGTCTTAGCGCCAGACGTTGTTGGTGGCGTTCTGGTTCGTGTCCACCGTGTTGCGCATATGTTCCTGGAACGCCGAGCCGTTGGCGAAGGCGTTGTTCACGCTCTGCATCTGCTGGTTCTGCTGGTCGATCTTCAGGCTGGAGTCGAACGACAGCTTCACGGGGGCGTAGACGCTGGTCCACGGGGCGAAACCGAGGCCGCCGCGTACGGACTTCATGCCGGTGGTGTCGAGGGTGGCGGTGCTGGACAGGTCGAGGATGGTCAGGGTGCTCATGGCAGTCTCCAAATACTCAGGTGCGATGTGGTGTGCGAATTGCGTGGGGTGCGAGTGCGTGCGATGCCGGATCAGACGGCGCCGTAGACGTTGTTCTCGGCGTGCTGGTTCGTCGTCACGTTGTTGTGCATGTTGGCCTGGAAGGCCGAGCCGTTGCCGAAGTAGCTCGTCACGTCCTGCATTTGCTGGTTCGACTGGTTGATCTTCACGTCCTTGTCGAAGGACAGCTTGAACGGGCTGTAGACAGTGGTGATGGGGGCGAAGGCAAAGCCACCGCGTACGGCATGCAGTGCGCGGGCGTCGAGGGTTTCGGTCGAGGACAGGTCCTTGATGGTCAGCTTGGTCATGATGGTCTCCAGAAACAGGTAGGTGAGGCTTCGGTGTGATGAGCATCGGGTTGGTGTCGCGCTCGGACCAGATATCGCAGGGAGCGTGCCAGCGCGTGCCACCTGCGCGAATAAATTTTCGAAAGGGTTGTGGCACAAGGCTTTGCGGGCGATGCACACGCGCTGGCATCACTGTGCGAGCGGGGCGGGGAGGGGGAGTGTGATGGCCGCGCGCCAACAGAAAGGTGTTGGGTGTTGGCGCGCCAGCGACGGCTGTGGGCGCCGCGCATCAGTGCGGCATTGCGAATGGCCGGAGTGCGCACTAGTATCCATCGAAGGCCCTGTGCCGTGATGCGACGGATTCGCGGCATGCGCGAGGCCGCAATATAGTCGGCAAGTAGTCAGCAACCCAGTCGGCAACCACTCGTCGGGATGCATCGGATGCCCAGCCTGACCGAACTCATCAGGAACTTTCAGCGCGGCAGCCTCTCGCGCGACGACTTCCTTGCATCGGTAGATCTGGCCCTCAAGGACGATCAAACCGACTCCACCCAGTTTGCCCGCGTGCTCACTGAGGAGCACACGCGCTTTCCCCTGCCTCCGGCGGTCTATGCCGAAGTGATGCACCGCATCGACTCCCATGTGGCCACGCAGTTCGATCCCGTCGACCGGGTCCAGGACATGCATGCTGGCAGTGCAGGCGAAGAGACACGCATCGAACCGGATCATGCGGATCGCAGCGCGCCGGCCACGGGACATCCCTATCAGACGGGCAGCAATACGGGAAGTCAAAGCGGCCACTTCACCGGCGGTCAGATTCCATCGGGTCCCACCAAGGGTGTGGGCGACACGCTCAATGGTCGCTTCGTATTGGAAGAGTGCCTGGGCGTGGGCGGCATGGGCACGGTCTACAAGGCGCTGGACCTGCGCAAGCTCGAAGCGTCGGATCGCAAGCCCTACATTGCGATCAAGGTGCTGAACCTGCAGTTCAGCGGGCATCCCAAATCGCTGATTGCGTTGCAGCGTGAAGCGCGCAAGGCGCAGCAACTGGCGCACCGGAACATCGTCACCGTCTACGACTTCGATCGCGATGGTCCGACTGTTTTCCTTACCATGGAGTATCTGCAGGGCAAGTCTCTCAACCGTGTGCTGCGCGCGCCGGAGTTCACGGGGCTGCCCTATATCAAGGCGATGCCGATCATCGTGGGCATGGGCAGTGCGTTGGCCTATGCGCACGAACGCGGCTTCGTGCATTGCGATTTCAAACCGGCCAATGTGTTTCTCACGGATCGCGGTGAAGTGAAGGTGATCGACTTCGGCATTGCGCGCGGCTTCCAGCAGCCTGCGGACGATGCCGACCAGACCGTCTTCGATCCGGGTTCACTCGGCGGCATGACTCCGGCGTACGCCAGCCCCGAGATGTTCGAGCATCGTGAGCCCGATCCACGCGACGATATCTATGCGCTGGCCTGCGTCAGCTATGAACTGCTGACGGGCAAGCATCCGTACGACCGGGTGTCAGCCACCGAGGCACGCGCACGCAACGTGAAACCCGCGCAGCCCAAGACGTTGTCGCGTACGCAATGGAAGGCGCTGCGCCAGGCGCTGTCGCTCGATCGCGCTACGCGCACGCCAACCGTGACGCGCTTTCTGGCGGGACTCGGCGGACAGCCGGAAAAGGCCAGCCCAGTGGTGCCGCTGCTCGTGGGCGCGGCGATAGCGGGTGTTGCCATCGCCACGGGCGTTGGGTATTACCTGTGGCGGGGCGATGTCAAGGACGGTGGGCAACCAGCGCCTCCGGTGGCGTCCACGCCGGCTACGCAACCTCCGCCTGCACCATCCATCGCCGAACAGGAAGCGCCCAAGCCGCCGACAGCGGTGCCGCTCAAGCCAGAAGCCGTGGCCGCCGTGCTCGCTGCCACGCCATGCGCGCTGCTCAATGCCGATATCAAGGGCAATGTGCTGCAGGTGGATGGCTATGTGGCGGAGTCGGCTATCGGCGGATTACGTGACAAGCTCGGCAAGCTGGGCGGCGTGAAGACGCTGAAGCTCGACGCGCAGCCGCTGACCGCGGACAAGTGCGATGTGGTACGCATGATCGCGCCGTACTGGTCAGGCAACCGCAAAGCGGGAGAGAAGGGGGGCGTCGCCTTGCTCCATACGCGCGGCGGCACGCAGTTGACCGAAGGCACACCGCTGGTGCTCGACCTGAAAACGCCGCCGCATGAAAGCTACGTCTATGTGGATTACTTCGTGGCCGATGGCAAGGTGGCGCATCTGGTACCAAGCGCACGCGTGCAAGGTCATCAGGCACCGGCCAGCTACAGCGCGACGATTGGTGATAGCGGCGACTGGGTGATATCGAAACCGTTCGGCACGGAACTGGTGGTGTTGCTGACCACGCCCGAGCCGCTGTTCAAGTCGCGGCGTCCCGATTTCGAGACGCGCCAGGAATATCTGCGCGCACTGGAGAAGCCGCTCGCGCAGATGGCGAGCAAGCATGGGCGCGATCAGGTCAGCGTGGATCTTGTGCAGATCGCCACGCGCGCGAAGTAGCGCACGCGGCATCCATCAGACATCAATTTGCATCGCGCGCCACGCGGAAGCCATTCTGCGATTGCCGCACGCTCGTGCTGTATTTGAAGCGTGTGGAAGAGACCATGTAGCTGGCCCCTTCACGCCATGAACCGCCGCGTATCACGCGGGATGTGCACGCGGGCTCTTCCCAGGCGCGCCCATCGACGGGGGCACCCTTGTACGAGCTGTGCCAGCAATCCGCCACCCATTCCCAGACGCTGCCATTCATATCGTGCAGGCCGAAGGGATTGGCGGTGAACGATCCCACGTTGGCAGGCGCGGCATCGCTCCACGGATCGCCGCAGTCCTTGCAGTTGGCGTTGCCCTTGCTCATCTTGTCGCCCCACCAGAATGCGGAACTGGTGCCGCCACGCGCCGCGTATTCCCATTCGGCTTCGGTTGGCAGACGGTAGGGCTTGCCCGTGGTCTTCGATAGCCATCCCACGTATTGCTGCGCGTCATCCCAACTGATGTCGCGCACGGGTGCGTTCTTCGCATCGGCATTGTTGGTGGCGATGCGTGGGCACACGTTCGCATCGGCACACGCGTTCCATTGTTCGATCGTGACTTCGAACTTGCCGATGGCGAATGGCTTGTTCACCACTACGTGATGCGGCGGGCGCTCGGCGGGGTCACTGGTGCTGCTGCCCATCGTGAACGAGCCGGGCCGGATGGTCACCATGACCGGGCACTGCGGACAGTCGCGACTCTCGCCACCGCGTGCTTCGCCGGGTTTGGTTGCAGCAGGTGGTGGAGTCTCCTTGCCTTCGTTCGCCATCGTGACCGTGCCTTGCGAGATCGCGCCGCCCGCGCGCGAACGCGGTTGATTGCTGGCGGCGGGCGGTGTCGATGGCGATGGCGTCGAAGGTGGCGCGGACCGCGCAGCAGGCGGCGGTGTGGGTGCCGGAGCGGGCTTGGCCTCGGCCTTGGGCTCGGGCTTTGCGGCCGGTGCGCTGGGCGCGGCCGATGGCCCTGCCGCGCGGATGCGGTCGAGCCTGGACTTGGCCAGCGCCGCGAACTTGCCGTTCGGATACTGCTTCAGGTAAGCCTCGTAGTCGCCGGCGTAGTTGCTGTTCTTGATCGAATCCCAGAACGAGAGTTCGTACTGCTCGTCGCTGTTCTTGGGCAGGATGCCGGCTTCGGCGGGTGCCACGAGGAAATCGTCGATCCGCATGGCGCCGCCCGCAACGATCGCAACAACGATCGCAGGCAGCGACACCGCTAGTGCTTTCCGCCACATAATCAGCCCCCCTTGAAGCGAATCGGCACGCGGTGTGGAGTTGTCGTGACGTGGTGCCTGCCGTTTCAAGATAGCACAGCGTTTGTGCGGCGAAAGTTCGCTTTTTGCTGGTGGCCGCACTACGCTGAATGACAAATCGAAGCGCGCATCGGAAAGATCGATCAAGAAACCGCTCCCGCGCAACGCATCTCGCGCGGCGTGTGCAGCGGACAGTTCTCCCGGGAGGAGCCGCCATGCCCAGACGATCCCTGTGCCGTGTGCTTGCGGCTGCGCTGCTCGCCACGGGTGCCGCGCTATTTTCCACACTCGCCATTCCGCTGACACCGGCACCCAAGGGTGCCGAGACCTACATCATCTGGCCGGGCGACGGTGCCGTCATCGAGGGCGGCAAACTGTGGGTGCGCATGGGCCTGAAAGGCATGGGCGTGTGTCCCAAGGGCATCGAGCGTCCGAACTGCGGACACCATCACCTGCTGATCGATGTCGAGCTGCCGCCGCTCGACAAGGAAATCCCGAACGACCGCAACCACCTGCACTTTGGCGCGGGGGAGACCGATGCCCGCATCGAACTGCCACCCGGCAAGCACACGTTGCAACTGCTGCTGGGTGACAGCAAGCACGTACCGTTCGATCCGCCGATTTACTCGAAGAAGATCACGATCACCGTGCGCTAGCGCACACGGACTTCAGCGGAGAGCGCCATGACAAAGATCGGACCGAAGCTGTATGGATCACTGGTGATCGCGACGGTGGCGTGGCTCGGTGCCGGCGCCGTCCACGCGGCCGATGCATCGGCACCTGGCGCCTCAGGTGCGCATGCCGGCCATGCGTCCACGCCCGCCGCCAGTAGCGCGAGCGGAACGGGCCCCACGGCGGCACCGAAGAATGCCTATCTCTATATCGGCTACCCCAACAACAACCAGACGATGCCTGCGGGCAAGCCGATCAAGGTGTGGTTCGGCCTGCGCAACATGGGCGTGGCACCCAAGGACGTGAAGTTTCCGAACACAGGTCATCACCACCTGCTGATCGATGTGGACCTGCCGCCGCTGGACAAGGAAATCCCCAACGATCGCAATCACCTGCACTTTGGCGCGGGAGAAACCGAGACCACCATCGAACTGCCGCCGGGCAAGCACACCCTGCAATTGTTGATGGGCGACGAGAAACATATCCCGACCAACCCGCCCATCTACTCGAAGAAGATCACCATCTACGTCAAATGACCCGGAGCGATAGAGGCGGGGCGGTCCGCCTGTCTCCGGCGCGGCGCACAGCGATGTGCGCCGTTTTTTTTTGTGAGCGTGCCGATGCGCTTTCTATCCCGATTGTTTTCTCCCCTCTCCCGCAACGCGGGAGAGGGGAGAAAACCAGAGGGGAGCAAAAAATGTGGGAAGTAAAACGACACCCCCAACACCACCTGTCTCTCCACACCAAACACCCTGCCGCTCGGCAAACCACCCCCATCCCCCGCAATCCCTTACCCCACAACGATTTCCACTTTTTTCAAAGACCTGGCACGCTCCCTGCGATATATGGTCCGAGCGCGACACCAACCCGATGCTCATCACACTGAAGCAACTTTCCTCTCTAGGAGACCATCATGACCACGCTGACCATCAAAGACCTGTCCTCGACCGAAACCCTGAGCGCCTCGTCGCTGCAAGCCGTTCGCGGCGGCACGCTGTTTGCCCCGCGTACGTCGATCTTCACGCCGGTGAGCATTTCGTTCGACAAGGACATCAAGATCAACCAGTCGAATCAACAAATGCAGGACGTGACGAGCTACTTCGGCAACGGCTCGGCCTTCCAGGAACACCTCAGCAACACGGTGCGCACGAACCAGAACGCCCACAACAACGTGTACTGATTTGCAGAATGCGCGCGGCACCGGCGTCAAAGTCCGCAAGACGCCGCAAGCCGCACGGGGAGCTTACGCCGGGGAGATTCCTCCACCCCGGCGATTTTTTTGCCCATGCATTGCGTGACGATGCATGCGGGGGTTGCGCTCCGCCAGCGCCGCACCACAATACAGATCGAACGCCAGGACGCACTGCCACGGTCCACTGGCGCTCGGAGCAGGATGCCATCGTGATCGATTTCGCCTTTGCCTCGCGCCGCCCGTTGCCGCATATCGCGGCATCCCTGACCGTGGTGCTGTCCGTGATCGGGATGTCCGGCTGTGCCGACTTCCGTCCTCCCGAATACAAGCGTCCCGATGTGCCCGGCAAGGCCGCGTGGTCACCGAGTGAGTCCGTGACCGTATCGCCTGCCGAGACCATCGTGCCCGACTGGTGGAAGGGTTTTGGCGATCCCTACCTCGACCAACTCGTGGCCCGCGCGTTGAGCGGCAACTACGACATCAAGGTGCTGGCCGCTCGTATCCGCGTGGCCAATACGCAGATTGCCGAAGCTCGCGCGGGTGCGCTGCCGGTATTCGACATCGGCGCGGGTCTCGATGTGAGCAAGACCACCGGCCAGGCTGTCTCGAAGACGTACAACCTGGGTGGCACCGTGAACTGGGACATCGATGTATGGGGCAAGGTGGAGAAGGGCGTGCAGGCGCAGACCGCCGAGTTCCGCGCCACCGAGGCCGACTGGCGTGCGGGATATCTGGCGCTGGCCTCCGATGTATCCATTACGTACTTCACCATCCTGCTGCTCGACGAACAGGTGGAGCAGCAGCGCCGCACGCTGGGCCGCAACAGCGACATCCTCGGCACCTACAAGGCGATGCTGGCCAATGGCCTGCTACCGCAGATCCGCGTGATGCAGCAGCAGGCGGAAATCAATCGGCTGACCAAGGATCTGATCGAGCTGCAGCGTTCGCGCAATGTGGCCGAGAATGCGCTGGCCACGCTGGTGGGCACGCCGGCTGGCGAATTGAAAGTACCACCGGGGCGCTTGCAGGACCGCGTGAAGTTGCCTGCCGTACCGGCTGGCCTGCCGTCGCAATTGCTGGCGCGCCGCCCGGACATCATCGCGGCCGAGTACCGCGTGCTGGCCGCGTACAACCTCGTCGGGCAGGCCCGGCTGGCGCAACTGCCGAGCATCAGCCTGACCGCGCGCGGCGGCACGGCCAGCTTTGCGTTATCGGATCTCATGAAATCCTTCACGTTCGGCTTCATGCCGAGCATCAACCTGCCGATGCTCGACCCCAGTGTGAGGGCCCGCGTGAAGACCACCGAGGCCAATGTCGGCGTGGTGGAGAACGAGTACGGCCGCACTGTGATGACCGCGTTCGAGGAAGTGGAAAGCTCGCTCGTGAACGTGGATGCCCACAAGAAGCAGCGCATCGAGTTGCAGCAGCAGGTTGACCAGTTGCGCGTGGTCGGTACGCAGATCGAGGCACAGGCGCGCGAGGGCATTGTTTCGCAACTCGAAGTGTTCGAGTCGGAGCGTTCGCTGCTGAGCGCGCAGCAATCGTTGTTGGCCGTCCACCAACAAATCCTGGCCGATACCGTCACGCTCTACAAGGCGCTCGGCGGCGGATGGTCGGACGTCAATGTTCGCAATGCGCCGCCTGCTGATGCTGCAAGCTCGACGGCTGGCCCGGCGACACCCGCCGCCGTCCGCGCGCCGAACGCGGCGCGTTAGCCGCAACACCGCACAAACCGTTTCATCCTTGAAACCCGCACCGTGCGTGCGTTTGCGCAACGCTGCGGCGCAGCGCATTGACTCCCTTCAGGCGTGGCCTACTATGTTCTTACCCGTGACCTGCCGCCTTCGTTCGATGTCTGCCACTGCGCGTGGCGGTGTCGCGTTGCGGATGCGCGCCACGGGCTCCACTGTTGGCTCCGCTGAGACATGACGCGCGACGAAGCACCCTTCCTCGATGTGCCGGTGATGGCGCCGAAAGCGGGTCAGGTGTTCGACGTCCTGCTGATGCCGGTATCGCGCCCCGAGCTCGGCGAGATCCGCATCGACGAGGACCTCTTCGCGATTGGTCGCGGCGAGGCGCCGTTCGCGGCGTATCCCACCGAAGCGGTCTCGGTGCTGTCGCGCCGCCATGCACGCATCTTCTCCGAGGATGGCGCGGTCTATGTGGCTGATCTCGGCAGCAAGAACGGCACGCACGTCAATGGCGATGCCGTGGCGCAGCAGCCCGCCGTGCTGCGTGATGGCGACGAGGTCAGCTTTGGTGCGGGCCTCGCCTATCGCGTGCGCCTATACCCACGGCCCGCAGAACCGGAACCGCCTCGCGTGGCGGTTACCCTGGCGCCGATGCGCGAGGATCTCGGGCTGCAGCCGGTGATCGTGACGGGCTTTCCGTTCATGGTCAGCAAGGCCGATGACACCTTTGCGCGCTATCGCGACGACTATCCGCATCAGGTGAACTACCTGTCGCGCCGCCATGCGCACCTGTTCCTGAAACAAGGCGTGCCGTGGATCGAAGATCTCGGCAGTACCAATGGCACCTTCGTCAATGGTGTGCGGTTGCGCGAGCAGTCGATCCGCCTGGAGCCCGGCGACGTGCTGGCCTTCGGCGGCAGCCATTTCGTCTACCGCGTGCAGATCGAGTACGAAGCGGACGCCGATGCCACGGCCACGAAGACGTCGCTGTTCGTCGCGCCGGTTGCATCGCCCGAGGCGCCCCAGTCGACAGGCGCGGCGGCGCTGCCGGTCGACGTCGATCCCGACAAGACCACGTTCGTGGGTGCGGCGGATTCGTTCCTCGATATTTTCTGCGTGGATTACCGCGCCGCGCAGGAAGACGAGATCAATCCCGAGTCGCCGCCCGATACCTCGGCCGATGCGGCACATCGTCCCGCCCCGCGCGGCAAGGTGACGATGATGCTCGTCGAGGCGATGCGCAGCTTCGGCATTCGGGATCGCCATCAACTGGAACGCGCCGCGCGCGTGGCGATCCTCGTCGTGGCGGTGGTTGCCATCGGTGGCGCTTACATCTGGTGGCGTGGCGCACCGGATCGCTCGCTGCAGGAACTCGTCGATCAGGGCAAGTACGTGCGTGCGGCCGAAGTGGCGGACAAGGTACTGTCCCGCCACCCCGACAACGCGCAGTACCAGACGCTCGGCGCCGAAGCGTTGATGCGGGGCTATGTGCCGCAATGGTCCGCACGCCTGCAAGCCAATGATTTCGACGGCGCCGCAACGGTTGCCGGCGAGATGCGCGCGCGCAGCCAGAATAATCGCGATGGGCAGGCATTGATCGCGCAACTGGCATGGGTGAGCGACCTGGAGCGTTATATCGCGGCGCGTGGCGGTGTGGAAGGGCCGGTGAAGATGTACGCCGATGCATCGAAGATTCGGGAACTCGTACGTTGGTGGGATGAGGACACCGCATCGCATCAGCGCCTGCTTGGCCGCATTGCTAACGATGTGCCCGCCTTCCGAGATGTCTATGCGCGCGCCTTGAGCGACCTGCGCCGGCTGCGCAATGACGATTCGGTGTATCTGGCAGCAATCGATCGACTCGATGCTGCGGTGGCGACCGAACTTGGTCGCGACCAGCCCGAGGCATTGCAGCCGATGCTGGCGGAATACAAGGACAAGTATCCGCGCCTGTCCGGTCTGGATCGCGTGGAATCGGATCTGAAGCAATACACGGGTCTGGTGCAGTCGCTGCGCGCCCGCGCGCCCGGTGCACTCGTGGCGCAGATGCAGAAGCTGAACCTGACCACACCGCCGTTCCAGGCGCAGTACCAGAAGCTCAAGTCGAAGCTGCCCGCCGACGATGTGCAGCGGCAGTACGCGCTGGCGAACAAGGCGTGGGAGCAGGGCGACAGCACGCAGGCCATCACGGCGTTGAAGGCCATCGGTAGCGGGCCATGGGCGGACGATGTGGCGAAGGATGCCGCGCACAAGGAACAAGTTGCCACGCAGTTCGCCGCCGTGAAAGCGGCAAAGGGTACGCCCGGCTACGAGGAGCAGTTGTTGGGCTTCTATGCATCGCTAGATCCCGAAGCCGATGCGTATTACGTGAAGACCATCGACGCCGATGTGCAGGCGATTCGCGATGTGGCGCTGCGGCGCGCCAACCAGTTGCTGAATCGCGCAGCCACAAGCTGGCGCCAGTATCGCAATAACGGATTGATTGCCGGCGAGCAGCGGCTGGATGCAGGTATCTCCGCAAAATTCCGCAGCCAGGCGAAGTTGCTGGCCGATGCGCAGGCCGATGCGCGGCAGGGGCTACGCATCTACGCGCAACTGAAGATCGAGGATTCCACGCAGTGGGACACGATTCGTGACGACATCCAGTCCGAGATCGATTCGCAGCGGCGCTCGCTCAATGATTTGCGCATGGTGCTCGATCCGGCGGTGCTCAAGACCAAGCTGTCATTGGTGGGCGAGGGCAGCAAGGGCGATGGCACCGAGAGCAAGGATGCCAGCAAGGAAGTCAATGTAGGGGCGGGAGGCAAGCCATGAAGGACGACAACCGCGACAGCCAGCTTCGCCCCTTGACCGAGGCACTCGAAGATCACAGTGCAGAAGGCATCGCATTGCTCAGTGCAGAACCGCGCCGGCTCACGCTGCTGACGGTGGTCGCCACCGCCGGGTTGCTGCTCTGCGCATTGATCTGGTCGTTCTTTGGGCATGCCGATGTCATCGTCACTGCGCAGGGAACGCTGGCACCGGAATCCGAGGTGCGGCGCTTCTATGCACCCGTCGATGGCGAGCTGGCCGATCTCTATGTGGCCGAGGGACAGCCAGTATCGAAAGACGATGTGGTGGCGCGGCTCAACGCGCGCGGTGCCATCGAAGCGGCGGCCAACGCGTTGCAGGCGCAACTGAAACTCGAAGATGCCGAGCGCGAATGGAAGCAGTTTCCCGAGCGCAAGGCATTGCTGGAGCGTCGCGCGCTGGCGCTGAAGCAACAGATCGAACTGGGCACGCGTCAACACGAAAACCGTTTGGCCGAGGGCACGACGCGGCTCGCGGAGCAGCAGCGCGCGCAACTGGCCGAAGCGCGCAGCAATCTCGACAATGCACGACGTGCGCGCGATTTCGCGCGTCAGGAGCAGGATCGCTACGCACGGTTGTTCGCCCTGCCGGCAGGCGGTGGGGTGTCGCAGTCGCAGGTGGAAGCCAAGCGCGCCACCACGCAGCAAGCCGAGAACGATCTACGTGTGGCGCAATCGCGGTTGAGCGAACTCGACGCACGGCTGGCGCAGCAATACACGCAGGCCAGTGCACAGTTGGAAGGCAGCGGCCAGGAGCTGGCTAGCCTGCGCGTGCAATACGATGCGGCCGCTCGCGAGATCAGCACCACCGAAGACAAACTGCGGCTGCAGGTGCAGACCGCGAGGCTGGTGGCCGAGGCCGCGGCGCGCATCAAGTTCGAGAACATCGACAAGGACAACTTCCTGCTGATCCTGGCGCCGGTGTCGGGCGTGATCACCGATGTCACATCGACGCAGCGTGGCGACAAGATCCAGGCGAATGCGCCGCTCGGTGGTATCGCGCCCAAGGATGCGCGGCCAATGTTGCGTATCGAGATCGCCGAGCGCGACCGCGCGTTTCTGCGCGAGGGCTTGCCAGTGAAGCTCAAGTTCAGCGCGTTTCCATACCAGCGCTATGGACTGATCGCGGGCACGCTCGAATATATCTCGCCCGCCACCAAGCCATCGGGCCCGGACAAGCAGCCCGTGTACGAGGGCCGTGTGCGGCTCGCGCAGGACTTCTACAGCGTGGGCAGCAGCAAGTATCCGCTGCGCTACGGCATGACGGCCACGGCGGAAGTCGTCGTGCGCGAGAGGCGCTTGATCGATCTGGGACTGGACCCGTTCCGCCAGGTGGCCGGCTGAAGAGTATCCGAGACATAGCGACAGAAAAAGGAAGAGGAGCGAGCCATGACCGCCATCGTCCGTATCGACGAAGAAGTGATCGGCGTCGATGAATTCGTGAGAGTGCTGAAGCTGACGGGGCAGTTCGAGCCGCTGGTGGAGCAACTGGTGCGAGACAAGCTGACCGCGCACGCGGCGCGGCGCCATGGCATCCAGCTCGCGCCCGAGGATGTGCAGGAGCGCGCCGACCAGTTCCGCCGCGTACACGGCCTGCATCGTGCTACCGACATGAATCACTATCTCGACGCGCTGAACATCACGCTCGATGAATTCGAAACCTTCATCACGGACAGCCTGTATCAGGAGAAGATGCTGGATCAGGTGGGCACCGACGCCGCCGTGGAAACGTACTTCCAGTTGAATTCTCCGAAGTTCGACAGCATCGAGGTCAGCCACATCGTGGTGGATACCGAAGGCAAGGCGCGCGAGCTGGTGTCGTACCTGCAGGATGATCCCGAGAGCTTTGACGAGATGGCACGCGAACATTCGATTGCCGATACGCGCGAGCAGGGTGGCGATATCGGCAAGGTGCTGCGCGGCTCCCTCAAGGGCGATATCGAGGCCAAGGTCTTCAACGCCGAGCCGGGCGATCTGCTCGGGCCGTTCCCCGCACCGGATCGTTCGTTCTTCGAAGTCTTTCTGGTGCGCGCGAAACATCCCGCAAGGCTCGATGCCGATGTGGCCGTGGAGATCAAACGGCTATTGCGTGAGGAATGGCTAATGGCGAGGGCGCAGGAACATGTCATCGAAGCCCGCTAGCGAGCCGGTCAGCCCGGCATCGTCGGTTGCCGCGCTGCCGTTGGCCGACTTCCTCGCGACGGTGGAGATCCTGACGCCACTGACGCGTGACGAGATCGAGCGGCTGGCCGCCAGTGCGCGCACGCTGACGTTTGGCTTCGGTGACACGGTGTGCAATGCGGGCGAACCGGCCGATGGCATCTTCATCGTGCGCAGCGGCTCCGTGCGCGTGTTCAACGAGGAGCACGGCAAGGAAATCAGCATGGGTGTTCGCAAGACCGGCGAGGTGTTCGCCGACATTGCGCTGCTGCGCGAGTATCGGCACGAATCGTCGGTGCGTGCGTCGGGCAAGACTGAACTGATCATGATTCCGCGCGCGGTCTCCGAGCCCGTGGTCGGCGGCAATCCGGCGGCGCTCGCATTTATCACCAGCTATGTGGCCATCAGTTCGGCAGGTGGCTTCGTGGCGCGGTTGTTCGACCTGCGCGGCAAGCTCGACAAGACCGAGCTGGAAGATGCCGTGCGCAGCGTCGGTGTGAAACGCGTGACGGCGGGCAAGCCGATTCTTCAGCAGGATGGCCGCGACGATCGGCGGCTCTATGTGGTGCGGCAGGGCACAGTGCGCATCGAACGCGAAGAAGATGGCGACACGTTCGCACTGGCCACGCTGGGGCAGGGCGATATCTTCGGTGAGCGCGCATGCGTGATGCGGCAGGAGCAGATCGCATCGGCCATCGCCGAGACCGATGTGCGGCTGCTGGTGATCCCGGAGAAGACCGTGCAGTTGATCCTCGAACGCAACGCGCGGTTGCGCGAGGTGCTCGAAGACCGCATCCGCGTGGTGGATCGCGAACTGCATCGGCAGAAGAAACTTGCGGAACGGCGCAAGCGGCCTGTGCTGCTCGACCTGCATTCCAAGCCCGAGATGGGCGAACGGTTGATCCGCCGCTTCGCACTGGTGGAGCAGGCCGAGGAAATGGATTGCGGTGCCGCGTGCCTGGCGATGATCTGTCGCCACTACGGCATTCCGATGACGCTCGGCAAGCTGCGCGAACTGGCGAACGTGACCACCGCGGGCGCCACACTCGACAGCCTGGCGCGTGCAGGCGAATCGCTTGGCTTTACTGCGCGCGGTGTGCAATGCACGCGTGATGCACTCGAAGGATTCGAGCTGCCGTTCATCATCCACTGGGAGGGTTACCACTACGTGGTGGTCTATGGTGTGTCGAAGCGCCATGTCTGGGTGGCCGATCCGGCCATCGGCTTCCGCAAGATGAGCGCCGAGGAATTCGAGCGCGGCTGGAGCGGCACATGCCTGCTGTTCTCACCTGGTGCGCAGATGACCGAGCTGGCGGTGTCGCGCTCGCCGTGGCTGCGCTTCATCAGCTATCTGGCACCGTACAAGCGCATTCTCGCGCATCTGTTCCTCGCCACGTTTGTGATTCAGCTACTGGGCGTGGTGCCGCCGCTGATCATCCAGAACATTCTCGATGGCGTAGTAGTGCATCAGAACGTGGGGCTGCTGCACCTGCTGATACTGGGGCTGATCATCTCGAACCTGTTCACGCAGTTGATGGTGACCATACGCGCATACCTGGCCAACTTCATGGTGCGCAACATGGATTTCGCGATGATGTCGCACTTCTTCAAGCACACGTTGTCGCTGCCGCTGTCGTTCTTCGCCAAGCGCAAGACCGGCGACATCTTCGCGCGTTTCCAGGAGAACCAGACGATCCGCGCCTTCCTCACGGAA
This sequence comes from Cupriavidus sp. SW-Y-13, assembly GCF_009793345.1. Lineage (NCBI taxonomy): Bacteria > Pseudomonadati > Pseudomonadota > Betaproteobacteria > Burkholderiales > Burkholderiaceae > Cupriavidus > Cupriavidus sp. SW-Y-13. The sequence continues at coordinate 2,499,989 of NZ_WHLX01000001.1, read as the reverse complement.
TCGACGGTGACCACCGCGCTGAACCTGCTGATGGTGTTCATCTACTTCAGCATCATGTTTCTCTACAACGTGAAGCTGACGCTGCTGCTGATTGCGTTCGTGATCCCCATCGCGCTGCTGACCGTGCTGGTGACACCGAAGATCAAGAGCTATGCGCGCGAGGTGTTTGCCGCGTCAACCGATGCCAAGTCGTATCTGATGGAGACGCTCGGCGGTGCAGAGACCGTGAAGGGCATGGGCATCGAACGCCCCGTGCGGCTGCGCTGGGAACGCAAGTACGCCAAGGCGCTCGACAAGCAGTATCAGGCGCAATCGTTCCACATCCTCGTGGGGCTGGCGAGCCAGTTGCTCAATGCCGCTACGACGATCACGATCCTGTGGGTCGGGGCAACGCTGGTGTTGGAGCGTGAACTGACCATCGGGCAGTTGATCGCATTCAACGCCTTCATGGGCAGCGTACTCGCCCCGCTGATGGGATTGGTAGCGCTGTGGGGCCAATTGAACGACGCGGGCGTGGCAATGGAACGGCTGGGTGACGTGCTCGATCTCGAACCCGAGCAGAAGCCGCAGGATGTGATGTCGCGTGTCTCGCTGCCTGACCTGCAAGGCGAGATCCGCTTCGATGGCGTGTACTTCCGCTATGGCGGCGATGACACCGCGTACGTGCTGGAGAACATCAGCTTCCATATGCGGCCGGGCGAGATGGTGGCGATCGTCGGACGCAGTGGATCGGGCAAGACCACGCTCGCCAAGCTGCTCGTGGGCTTCTACAAGCCGAGTGAAGGAACGATGACGGTGGACGGCTACGACATGAACGTGATCGACACCGAGTTCTTCCGTGCGCAAGTGGGCTATGTGATGCAGAGCAACCTGCTGTTCTCGGGCACGGTGGCGGAGAACATTGCATGCGGCGATGACAGCCCCGACCGGCGACGCATCGAGGAAGTGGCGAAGATGGCCGATGCGCACGCGTTCATCTCCAAGCTGCCACTCGGCTACGAACAGATGGTGGGCGAGCGTGGCATCGGTCTCTCCGGTGGGCAGATTCAGCGGCTATGCATCGCCCGCGCGCTGTATCACGATCCGCGCCTGCTGGTGTTCGATGAAGCGACCTCGGCGCTCGACACGCAATCTGAGAGCAACATCCTCGCGAACATGCAGGACATCCTGCGCGGCCGCACGGCGGTGATCATCGCGCACCGCCTCAGCACGATCATGCAGGCCGACAAGATCCTGGTGCTGTACGAAGGCGCCATCGTGGAGCAGGGTCGGCACGAGGAACTGATCGAGCGCCGGGGCATGTACTACCAGCTGGTGCAGAAGCAATTGAGCGCGGCGTGACGGGATGACACCATGAAGCTCTATAACCCCACCTCGTCTACATCGCCCGTCACGTCCTCCGTCACGTTCGCGGGACTGATCGAGAAGATCGAGATATTGCGCTCGACGCTGCGCTGGTCGTCGCGGCTGGAGCGGCCGGAGATCGAGAAGCTGCTCAAGCAGGCCACCACGCTGCGCGACGAGGTGATGGGGTTGTCGCATAAGGAACGATTCGTAGCGGCCGCCTCCGCCACCGGCGAAGCCGAAGTGCCCGAGGTGGAACCTGTGGAGATGTCCTCGCGAGAAAGACGCCAGGCACTGATGGAACGCAGCTTCATCTTCGAGGGCACCTTCGGCGACAACCCCAAGTTGCTGGAGGCACTGGAGATCGCAGAGAAGGCATCGCCTACCGACTTGCCCGTGTTGATCGACGGAGAAAGCGGCACCGGCAAGGAACTGATGGCGAAGGTGATTCACGCCAATGGCTCGCGCACCGACAAGCCGTTTATCTCGGTCAACTGCGGCGCCATTCCCGACAGCCTGCTCGAATCCGAGCTGTTCGGCCACAAGAAGGGCGCGTTCACGGGCGCCGCCAACGACCGTCGCGGCAAGTTTGAAAGCGCACACACGGGCACGATCTTCCTCGACGAAATCGGCGAGTTGCCGCTGACCGGGCAGGTGAAGTTGCTGCGCGTGCTGGAGGCGCACGAAATACAACGCGTGGGCTCCGACGAAGTGATCGCTGTCGATACGCGTATCGTCGCCGCCACGAACAAGGACCTGCGCAAGATGAGCGAGGAAGGCACGTTCCGCGAAGACCTGTTCTATCGACTCAGCGTAATCCACGTCACACTGCCCGCCCTGCGCGAACGCCGCGACGAAATCCCGCTACTGGTCTCCTACTTCGGCGACGAAGCGGCAGGCATGCTCAAGCGCCGCCCCATCAAACTCACACCACGCCTGCGCGACTTCCTGCTGCACTACGGCTACCCCGGCAATATCCGTGAACTGCGCAACCTGATGTACCGGCTGTCATGCCTGGCTGGAGACACCGCCGACTTCGTCCACCTGCCGCAAGACATCCGCCCAAAGCCCGCCGGACTGCAAGCCGCCACAGGTGGCACAGCCCTCCCCGGCAAGGCGATCGTGACCGACATTGGCACCGCCCCATCGCTAAGCGAAGCCAAACGCGCCGCCAGCGACGAAGCCGAACGTGCATTCCTCGAACGCGGACTACAGGAAGTTGGCGGCACGGTAGCGGAACTGGCGCGCCGCTTCGACATGAACCGCTCGCATGTGCAGATGCTCTTAAAAAAGCACGGGATTCATTCGAAGGATTTCAGGAACAATAGTCGGCAGGTTGAGGGGAAGTAGGTCAGGCGATTAGTTCCACAGTCCGCTCAGGCCAGCATCTGCGCCATGCCATTCGCCGCTCTCTGGGGGGCTGCTTTCCTTTACCCATTCAAGGAAGGCGACAATTGCCTCTGCTTGTTCAACGCTCAGGCTCGTGCGGAAGGCTTTCCATTCGGCGCGAGGCTCGTTCTTCGGGTTCGTGGGAAGCAGGGCGTCAAGTGCCATGTGCAAATAATCATCGCTTTGCATTACCGCGACCAGCAACGACGGTAGATAGTAGTTGAAGAATTCGCTGCTCGTCGCGAAACGAATGAACGATGGCGACACACAGCGATACCAGTGCTCAATCGATATCTCCGTCCACATCCGTCCATGGAATTTTTGAATGTCGTCATCGACTTCGTAGTCGGAGATGCTATCAGGTCGTCGATGTCCTTGAGGGATTGGAAAGATAGGGAAAGCAGAGCGAATGATTGATGCAACCTGAGCGGCTTGGCGATCGGGATCTAAGCGGTTCATGACAATGAGAAGAACGGGCCAGAAAGGTCGTCAGAGTTCATGAGGTGTTCCGGTGTATGGGAACTCGGGGCTCAGGTTAGAAGTAACCCGAGCCTGCAGGTCAATCGTTCGGCGTCTCGGAAGCTAGGATTTCTTCGGAGGCACAGTCCCGTCCTCAGACCACAGATAGTCCTTGAACATTTCATGATAAACAGGGTATTGCAACAGAACCTTCTCACCAATGAAGACAGCGGCTTGCTCGAATGTCATTTGGCTAAGCGTCTCATTTTTAATGGCGTTCGAAGGCGTCGAAAGCCTGTCAGGAAATCGGATAAGAAGGGCTTCCTGTTCCGGGTCGTAAGCGAATTCGATTCTTTTCAGATGGTTCATGGCTATAGCGGAGTATCAAATCCGGCCAAAGGTGTTGTAATACCTGCAGGACCTTTACGGAGACATTCTCCGTATCGCTGGGCTGCAGACGCCAAGCATATTTTGACTCCCGCGATCATGTATCGAGCTTTCACGACACCTTGGCAGTTGCCGACATCGATATCGTACCGCCTGTCGCAGTCGCCTCCGTCACCGCCATCATCACAGACATTTAGCTTGGAGGCTCCATAGAATGTCCCTCCTATATGCCGGATCGTAGCGAGGACTGCGTCCCCGGCCCTGTTCGCGACTGAATCGATGTAGGACAGCAACGGGTCGTGCTTTGCGGCGTTGCCCTGCTCTAGTACGTCGGCAGGCGCTGGCCTGGGAGCCATACCGGGTCCCGATTGCCCACCCCCACGGTTAACCGGGTTTCTAACAAGAGGGGAACCAGCCTGCGCATTAGCGTCCGCAAACAACGACTCCAACCATGTCTTGAAGATATTCCAGATCGACCTAAGCCAACCAGCTTTTTGCTTCGACTGAGGTGCATTGGAGGGCGCGGCAGCGGCGCGGCCAAACGGATTGTCAGATATAGCGGAAAAGACCTCCGGCGTCACATCTGCAGGCAACCAATACGCTGCCACACGGTGTGCATCGTCGTACTCCAGCTCAAATCGAAACGTACCGGGCCCTGATACTGTCGTTAGGAATCCGACTTGGTTGTAAGCGTAGACGACCACATCGGTACCTCGTTGGTACCGTGTCATGTTGCCCCGGCTGTTGTACTGGATTTCAATCTGCCTGCCGGCCGTATCAATCGCAGTAAGGAGTCTTCCAGCGCCGTCGTAGCTGAGAGCCCTGCCGGTCTGCCCTCGGGGGTTCGTTAAGGTTGCCAGATTTCCTGCTGCGTCATATGTGTACGTCCATCGCGCAGTCTCCGCGTTGTCAACTGTATCCAGTGCTGTCACAGCAAGTCCGCTAGCGTCATACTCCCGGCGCATACCAGTGCGCTGGCCGATTTGGGCTGCACTGAACCCGGCAGCGCCGCTCTGATCGTTCGTCGCATTGGTGGAATAGCTGAGAGTTTGGCCCGAGGAATCGTAGGTGAAGAAGTCCATCCGCCCTGGTGAAGCAATCTTCAGCGGCAGATTCCATGTCGGATGCCACTCGGTGGTTGTGGTCTTAGCCGCCGCAGTCCCATACCCCTCGATGCGTTGTGTCTCACGACCCTGTGCGTCGTGGCTGTATCGGGTCTCATTGCCGTCGAAGCCAACTGTGCCGGAGATGTTGCCTGCGGCATCGTATGCAATGGATTTTGCGCCGCCTTCCTCGGGCACTGGACCTTCGATGGAAGAGGGTAGCAAGCGATTGCCGACGCGTGTCTGCTTGTAGAGCGTAGCGGGTGTGCCACGAGGATATGTGCGCGCGGTGGTGAGTTCATTGCTGTAGACCAGCGTGCGGTTGTTTACCCCTCCGGCCAGTTCTGTGCTGGTTACGCGGCCGTCTCCATCGTAGGCATAGGTCGCATAGCGGACGCCTGCTTCATCGGTTATGCCTGTCAGGTATTTCGCATTCGTCGCCGAATAGCGTGACATTTCATAGTGGTACGTCCGTCGCGTTCCATCAGGATGTGTCACGAACTCCAGCATGCCCCACTGGTTGTAGGCGTACTGGGTAGTTTGCTCGGTGGGATCGGCGATTGAGGCAATGCGTCCTGCGTTGTCGTACTGGAAGCGGTAGCGCTGTCCGAAATGGCTGACCACCTCAATCAGCTTTCCGGCCGAGTCGTAACGCAGGGTGGTCGTCTGGCCATTGCGAGCAACGATCGACAGCAGGCGGCCACGAGCGTCATAGATCTCGATGGAATCATCGTCGGCATGAAAGTATCGCCAGCCGATGGCACCGTTTGTCTGGGGCTCAGGTGTGATGGTGTCGCGCCCGGAGGAAGCCCAGCCCGTCGCAGATTTTCGGAATGTTCTGGCTGAGCCGTCAGGGCGTAGCGCAGCAATGGTTTCGCTAGATGGAGTCGGAACCTGTATCTGCCTGTTCCATGGGTGTACCCAGTTGGGTCCGAAGGAATCTGAGGCGGCGAAGCGCACGTTTGACTGGTAGGAACGCTGAAGTGGCGCGACGCGTTCCGTTCCGGGGATATCGATTTCTGTCTGGGCCTTTGCGCCAGTGCCAACAGATACTGGATTGCCGATCTTGCAGCTGTCATCCTCGATGTCCCTGACGGGAGTGGTGACAGACCAGAAGTATGGTCCGCCGCATCGCTCATTTTCCCGCGCGGCGCTGCGGGGCTCAGAGCCATCGGGCGCACAGCGTGGTGTGGAGTGAACGAACGCCCCATAAACGCCGTCCCAGCAATCCCGATCGGCCTTGTGGTACTCCCATTTCCGGCTGGTATAGAAGTGACCATTCAGGTTGTCGCAAGCTTCCTCGGGGGTCTTAAAGTAGCCCGGGGCTCCGGGGGTATAGAAGTACTCGACCGGCGCATAGGCAAAGGACACGCACGGCAACACCATGACCGCGCAGGCGAACAGACGGGCCATGCGCCGAAGCAGCCCAACAAGCGGATGCATAAGGCAGAGGATCGCAGCAGGTTTCGGAAACGATGCTGCGCTTGTCCTGCCAGCGGACGGCAACACCACCGTCCGCTATTTCTGCTCAATCCAATATTGCTCGCAAGGAAAGACTCGCGTCGAGTCGCTGCATTTCGCAACGGCTTGCGTTCCATCAAACGCAGCCCCTCAAACCTCCGGATTCAACAACGTCATATCCGATCCCCCACCCATATCCTCGGCGCGGATGACGACGACCGATACGTTGTCGCGTCCGCCATGGGCTAACGCGCTTTTGAGTAACGCATCGGCCGTGGTGACGGGTTCGTGGCCGAGGTCGAGTAGTTCGGCTATTTGCGCGTCTTCTACCTCGTTGCTCAGGCCATCGCTGCAGAGCAGGAACACATCGCCATCGCCGATTTCCAGCGTCAGCAATTCCAGGTCGAGTGTGGGGGCTGCGCCTACGGCGCGTGTGATGGTGTTGTGCGCGGGGTGGTGGCGGGCTTCTTCGGCGGTAATCAGGCCGCGTGCCTTGAGGCGTTCCACCTGGCTGTGGTCGCGCGTGAGTTGCTTGAGGTGACCGTCGCGGAACAGGTAGAGGCGGCTGTCGCCAGCCCATAGGCAACTGCAGCGGCGCTCGCAGGCCATCAGCATGACCACGGTGCTGCCGATCACGCGCACCTTCATGCGCTGCGCTTCGTCGATCAGCAACTGGTTCACGGTCTGGATGGCGATGCGCGCGTGCTCCACGGCGGCGTCGAGGTTCTCGGCCGCAGGCAGCGCCGTGAGCGCCTGGACGATCGCGCGGCTGGCGAATTCGCCGACGGCGTGGCCGCCCATGCCATCGGCTACTGCCCAGATGCCGCGCTCGGGGGCGTCGAGGCAGGCGTCCTCGTTGCGTTCACGCACCAGTCCGACGTCGGTGGACGCGGCGGAGATCCAGCGGAATTGCGATACGCAGGTCACGGTGTGCTCCGGCGCGGACCCATGAGTCGCCGCGCGAATGGCGCCCCCCGGGGCGGCCGTCAGGTGTTGGGGGTACCGCGAAGGTCCTGCTGTTTCATGCAGGACTCAGACCAATCGTCCCTTGTTCCGGGCGTCCATCGCAGCGTCGACTGTGATGGTCGAATTCGGCGCGTTGTTCTGGACGTTGACGTTCTGGAACTGATTGTTCATCTGATCAGCATAGAAGCTGTAATTGATCTCGTAAAAGTTCACGACGGGCAACGTGCTCGGACGCGCCGCGACGTAGGGCTGAATCCAGCCGAATACCCACGGCGCACCGCCGCCCCGGACAGCCGACATGGCGCGGAAATCGAGTGTGCGATGGGCAGCAAGATCGCGGATGGTGAGCGTGGCCATGATGGTCTCCTGATGGGTGGCGCGGGTATCCACTTAGTGCAAGCGCTGTGCCATGCGGTGCGGTGGTGTTCTCGTTGCTTAATCTGGGTTTTGGGGATCAGGCGGCGCATAAACGGTTGGTCAGCGACCAACACAGTGCCAGTCGAAGGTGGATGGCAACCACCACCCGCTGCAAAGGCGTATTCCATTGCGAGCTGCTGCGGTTTTCACCGCGGCTGGCGCAGGGAAACCAACACAATCGCCCATCATCTGTCGGCGCAATGCCGACGCTCCGCATGGTTCAAATCCGGGCAATCTCCCGCAAAGCCTTGTCCTGCCGTGATTTCCCCTCCCTGGCACGCTTGATGCGGTTGGTGTGGCAACAACGCAGCGCTGGCTGCCAACCACAGACACCGAACCGAGAACTGCCATGAACACCCAAAACCAACAACAAGCCGAAAGCCAGGACCTCTATCTGGTGGGTGCCCATCTCGTGACGGAACGCAACGGTTACGCCCACCACGGCATCTACATCGGCAGCGGCCGGGTCATCCACTACGCCGGCTTCTGCCACACCCTGCACGCTGCCCCCGTCGAGGAAACCTCGATCGAGCAGTTCGCCGACGGCCACACGGTGGCGGTCAAGCTCGAACCCTGCGCCCGGTTCGTCGGCACCGAAGCCGTGTCCCGCGCCCGCAGCCGCCTCGGTGAAGACCACTACCACCTGCTGACCAACAACTGTGAGCACTTCTGCACGTGGTGCCTGCTCGGACAAGCCCGCAGCGAACAGGTGGAAACCTGCCTGCGTCACCCGCGCACCGCCGCCATCACCGTGCTGCACATGGTCCGCGCCCTGCTGACCGGCCGTCATGGCGGTGGCATGCAGGCCGCCTGAATCCATCCACATCGAAGAACGAAACCAGGGAGACCATCATGCCAGGACTGATCGATTGGGAAAGCTGCAACGCTCGCCGCGGCCGCGCCTGCCACCGCCTCAGCGCACCGGGCACCCGCAACGCCGCCAGCACCCGTCACGCAGCCGGTGCCGGCACCTCCCGCCGTGGCGGCAGGGTGGTCGAGTTTGCTATACTGCGCCCCGTCTCACCACAAGCCCGCCACCGCGCGGCCACCGTGGCATGCAGACGGTCCGCTCGCCGTAGTTCAATGGATAGAACGAGCGCCTCCTAAGCGCTAGATACAGGTTCGATTCCTGTCGGCGGGACCATTCCTAAGTCTGCAGCAGTTCTTCAGTTTTCCCCACCCCTGAGATTTCAGGGGTTGCGGGCCGGCCTTCAGCCAAGTCAGCGATAAACCGTTGGAATCTTCCTGAGTGCTTCGGATACTCCTGATAATCCGAAGACGGGTGCTCCTACGTAAGGCTTCCTACGCCCAGTTTGGCGCGTTGCAATTGCAGCGAAGCAATCCGGTTCATGAACAGTACGATGGCGATAATCACCACGCTCAGATAGATGCTGTTGTAAGTCAGCAGGCTGATCATGAACGAACTGTAGAAATACCCTACCGAGTGGATAAAGATCGAGGCCGACATGGCTGGGTAGCGCGCCACGAGGAACATCCAGTAGGACAGGTGCATCGCCACGCCGAACAGCACCATGAAGAGCAACGATCCCCACATCCCGAAATCGATGATCAGTCCCCGGAACATCGTGTAGATGTTGGTCTGGAATAGTGCATCGTAGGTGAAGTATTCGTCGTACGTTCCCGGAGGCAGTGCGGTGGTGTCGCCCAGAAGACGTGCAATCGGTGTAAAGGTATATAGCGCGCTACTGTTGTGGAGGTCGAAGTAGTACTGCGTGAAGCTGGCGTCGGTGGTGAAGCTGAACCAGTCCGAGAAGCCGTAGAGGTGCGCGGTCACGTAGGAGGCGAACAGGCGTTGCAGACCCTCAAGAATATCTGCTCCGGCATTGCCGATGAAGCGGGAGAGCAGCGAGACCGTGACAAGTCCGACGACTAGCGCACCGTACGGCAGTAGCTTCCGGATCTCCTCCCTGGAGAGGATGCGCAGGTCTCCGCGCTGGATCTTGCAGACGAGCGTGCCACCCCAGTAGAAGGCAAAGGCCTGGAACAGCGTGCCTTTTGCGCCCAGCAGGATCATGCCGAGGATCGATGGCAGAAAGGTAAGAACCAGGATTCTGGCTCTCTTGGCGCCAGCCGGGCGCGTTACATAGATGAAGCCTCCGATAATGGCGGCCGGGTACTGTGTGGCAAAGCTCAGCTTCGAGAAAATGTTGGGCACCAGCGATTCGGAATACCGCATATCGATCATGCGGGCCGCAACCTGCATGGGGCTGAAGATGGCATCCCATATCGTCACACCCTGAATCCACAGGTCGATCAACAAGCTGAAGATCGCCACCAGGCTGATCACATAGAACGCATTCAGCATGAACGCGCTGCCGTAGTCGACGGTCATGGGATTTTCGCGGCGCAGGCGGAAGACACGCCGCCAACTGAACGGCAAGGCCGTCAGCGAGAACAGGCAACTGGCGACTAGCAGATACAGCACGGCATCGGGATTGACCGGTACGTTCCACAGTGCGACCAGGGGTACGAACGTGAACATGAACCAGAACAGGCCCCAGAGGCAGGCCGGCGCAATCCATGTTCCGATGTAGGCACGCAATGCTGCTGCCTGCCCCAGGATCATGAGGCTGTAGATGACGGCAAGGGATTTATCAAGCATGGCCGTAGCCGCGAGCCCGGTTGATGGCCTGACGGAACTCGGCACTGGCTATGCCGAGATATGCAACGTAGAAGAAAACGCCCATAAGAACGCCCGTCAGGACACCCCACCAGCGGTTGGGACCATAGCGTCGATCGGTCACGACAACCGGGCCAATTTCGGCGGTCTCGAATGTGCGCGTGGGATCGAGCTGTTCTTCCAGCATCTCGCGTTGCTTGATCAGGCGGCGGCTGTCCACGTCGATGATCTGGATTTTGTCGGCCACGGTGACCCCTTTTGTGATTTCCTTTTTCGGTCCCTGGGCGTTGGCCAGCGCCATTAACTGCTTGCGCTGTGTTTCATAAGTCGCAACGGACTCATTGAGGCTGTCGATCTGGGCGCGCATGCGTGTCTCGTAGGCAGCAATGGCGGGCTTGTGCTCGGCAACCAGGATAGAGACTGCGGACGCGATGACGCGCTTGGCCGTTGCAGGGTCGGGCCCGCGCACGCTGATTTCGATCATGCGTCCATCGTTATTCGGTCCCTTTGCCACAATCCCGAAGGAGTCTGCCGCGATCTGGGCGGTCATGTTTGTCTGGGGGTCATCCGGCAAGCCGGCGCCTTTCAATGCCTCCAGCACGAAGCCGCGATACTGTATGCGCTGGCGCACGGCTTGTGGGTCCAGCAAGGAACTGCGGGCATCGCCGGCCTGGCCGATGCGGATCAAGGCAGATGCAAACCAGGTCTGGAGTGGCGCAGGCATGAGGTAGGCGCCGGCAGCACCGCACAGGATCAGGAACACCATGAGTCGCAGCACATGCCGGCCAAATACGACTTTGGAGACAAAACGGACAAGATCGTCGGCGGAACTGTCAGATATTGTTGGCATTCCAGTAGAGGCGTTCGAATCATAGGCAGGGCGGCAATTGTACTCCCCGGACCGATCGCGATTTGAAACCCGATGTTACCGAGACCACCGTACCTTCAGGGTCAGACATGTCATCCAGCTTCAACAAATAATCCGAAATAGCCTTGTCTGTAACTGAGTTTGAGGTCCCTTTTTCTGAGTTGTGGCGGGGCGCTTTCACGGCAATTGCTATTTTTCTCGGCCGAATTAAACAAACCGCTATGATGTAGCCCGCACGCCGCAGCGGCGGTGCTGCCTGATTCATATCTTTCCAATCCATGCCCTTTTCCCGGACTTCACGGGTGCCCCGGATGCTTTTCCGATGGCTGCCCGCGCTTGCGTTGTTGGCTGCCGCCCCGGTCATGGCGTTGCAGGCCGCGTCCGATCCGGCGTTGGCGGACACGTCGGGCTGTTCGGCGCTGATCGATATCGTGCAGGAAAGCCTGCGTGGCGAGATCGAGGTGGCGTGTCCGAAGGACGGCGGGGAGGCTTGCGAGGCCAAGAACGGGCAGGTTCGCGCCTTGCTCGACATCATCGAACAGCGGCGCCGCCAGAAGGTGGACGAGTGCGACACGCTTGCGCATGTCAACCGGTTGTTGCGGACGCTGCCGCCGAAGGGCTGATGAACGCCGCTCACTCCCGCGCGTCTTAGTGGCTCATTTTCGAGTACAGCTGGATCACGGCCACGCCGGCGATGATCAGGCCGATGCCCAGCCAGGCGGCAAGGTCAGGAATCTGACGGTAGAGGATCGACGCGATCAGGGTGACCAACACGATGCCGGCGCCGGACCAGATGGCGTAGGCCACCCCAACCGGCACGGTCTTCATGACCTGCATCAGCAGCCAGAACGCTGCGACATACCCCGACACGACCAGCACGCTAGGCCAGAGCCGCGTGAAATTCTCGGCGGCCTTGAGGCTGCTGGTGGCAATGACTTCGGCAATGATGGCAAGGGTGAGGAGTACGTATCCGTTCATGGAATGCGGGGCGAGAGGGCGAAACGCAGGGAGGCACCGTAAAAAGCGACGCACGGGCCGCTTGAAAGAGGACATTATCCGATGCCTTGCTGCGTGGGGCCTGCAAACGCCGCGTCGGAACCGCGCTAACCCAAGCGGGGTAAAGGTTTCCGGCGGATGGATTACCCCTCTTTGCGGTGGTTGCGGTAGTCGCGCAAGCGGGCTTGAATGGTGGGACACACATTAAAACAAAGGCCGCTCGTAATAGTTGGTCGAGACGGCGACAATGCGTCGCGGTGATTTACAGGCCGTGGCCTGACCATGCCGGCATCAAAAAATCGCCGGTGGCGGGTTGTGGTGCAGACGGGTTAGGGGAGCATCATGAACAACGAACCGGACGCGGCCACGCAGTGGCCCGTCACGCGGCTAGCTGGCGTCGAGGGAACGCCGGATGTCCGCGAGGAGCCCCGAGACGGCGTTTGGCAGAACACGATTGCCGCCGCCGATCACGCGCTCGAAGAGGCGTCGCGCATCCAGCGCGGTGTCCAGCAGAACCTCAAGCTGATACAGGAAGTGCGCAGCGTGCGCGAGGAGTTGCGGCGCGCCCATGCCGAGATCGACCGCTACCGGGGAATGCATGCCCGCGTGGTGGTCAGCATGCGCCAGCTCGAAGAGGACCACAGCACGGAGATGGCCCAACTCCACGCCGAGAACGAGATGCTGCTCGTCCGCCATCGGGTCTACAAGCTGCTGGCTGAGCACTACGCCGTGTATGCGCTGCGCTTCGATCCACAAGTGTTTGCCGAACAGCGCGACCGCGTGCTGGAACATGTGCTGTTCCAGCGTCGGCGCGGCGTGCCTGTGTCGCAGATCCCGGCGTCCGAGATCGCCTTCCTGCTGCTGTAGGTTGCCGTTGCAGGGACGGTTCAGCTTGCTCGTTGCTCGCGCGGCTTGAGAATCAGCAGCGCGAGCATTCCGCCCACCACACCCCAGAAAGCCGAGCCGACTCCGGCCAGCGTCATGCCCGATGCCGTGATCATGAACGTCAGCAGCGCCGATTCCCGTTCGGCTGGCGTCTGCATGGCAACAGTCAGGCCATTGGCGATCGATCCCAGCAGCGCGAACGCTGCCACGCCCACCACCAGTGCCTTCGGAAACGCCGCGAATAGCGCTGCGATGCTCGCGGCCATCACGCCCATCACCAGATAGCCGATACCACAGACCACCGCCGCCATATAGCGGCGGCGCGGGTCGGCATCCGCTTGCGGACCGGTGCAGATGGCGGCGGTAATCGCTGCGAGGTTGATGCCATGCGAGCCAAACGGCGCGAGGATGGCCGATGCAACGCCCGTCACCGTAATCAGCGGGCTGGCCGGCACGTGGTAGCCATCGGCGCGCAACACGGCCAGCCCTGGAATATTCTGCGATGCCAGCGCCACGATAAACAGCGGCACGGCGATGCTGATGAATGCGGACAACGAGAAGGCTGGCGTGGTCCAAACCGGCAGCGCGGCGGCGAAGTGAAATTGCTCGAAGTGCAACTGGCCCAGCGCGCCAGCCAGCGCCACGCCAATGGCTAGCACCACCGGCACGGCATAACGCGGCCACAGGCGGCGGCCCAGCAGGTAGGCGGCGAACATCACGAGCAGCAGCACGGTCTGGTGCTGTGCCTGGATAAAGACATCAACGCTGATCCGGAACAGGATGCCAGCGAGCAGCGCCGACGCGATGCTCGCCGGAAGCGCCTTCATGAGCCGGTCGAACCAGCCGGTCAGGCCAGCCGCCGTCATCAACAGTGCAGCCATCAAGAAGGCGCCGATGGCCTCGGGGTAGGGCACCCCGGGCAAGCTGGCGATCAACAGCGCCGCGCCGGGCGTGGACCATGCCACGACCACCGGCACGCGCATCGCCAGCGACAATCCAAGTGTGGTCACGCCCATTCCCACCGACAATGCCCAGATCCATGAGGCAATCTGTGCATCGCTGAGGTGGGCTGCCTGCCCGGCCTGGATCATCAGCACCAGTGAACTGGTGTAGCCGGTCAGCATGGCGATCAGGCCAGCAACTGCCGTGGAAACAGACAAGTCAGACAGTTTGATGGATGAGGCGGCAGTCATCGTGATCGTGCGAAAGGAGGGCGGAATGCGAGAGTTTGGCCGCTAGTTTCGCATGCCGGCCAGTCCGGCCAGTCCGGCCATACCGGCCGGACCTTGAGGCAGTCTCAGTCTGCCACCTTGTCGCTCGGGAACTTGAACGAATCGCGCAGCAGGTAGCTCATGGGAATATCGAGCGTGATGCCATTGGGCGGGATCGGCTGCTGGAACCACTTGCGGTAGAGCTTCTGCGTTTCCTGATCGTAGATCGCGGCGATCATTGCGCGGTCCACGATCTTCTTGAACTCGGCATCGTTTTTCGAAAGCATGATGGCGTACGGCTCGATGGTGAGCAGGTCGCCCGTCACTGTCAGGGCTGTCGGGTTCTTGGCGTTGGCGCGCAGGCCGTACAGCAGCACGTCATCCATGACGAAGGCGTCGGCCTTGCCCGCTTCCACCATGGCAAACGCCTCGGCGTGGTCCTTGGCTTCCACCACCTTCCATCCCATCGCGCCCGTTTCGTCCATCTTGCGGAGCATGGCCAGCGGCGTGGTGCCCGTGGTCGAAACCACGGTCTTGCCGCGCAGGTCGTTCCATTTGCGGATACCGGAATCGGACTTCACGATCATGCGGCTGCCTGCAATGTAGTGCGGGATGGTGAAGGCCACCTGGTCGCGCCGTTCGCGGTTATTGGTGGTCGATCCGCATTCAAGATCGGCCTTGCCGTCGACGATGGCGGGAATCCGGGAAGCCGGTGTCACCGGCACCCACTCCACCCGCAGTTGCGGCAGCTTGAGCTGGGAGCGCAGGGCATCGGCCACCTTGAGGCAGAGGTCCACGGCATAGCCCATCGGCTTGCCGTCGGCCACGAACGAGAATGGCACCGAGCTTTCGCGGTGGGCAATGCGGATGACACCGCTTTGCTGGATGCGCAGCACCACGGAGTTGGGCGTGGCGGCCTGCACCGGCGGCGAGGCGGGCAGGCAGAGCAGCGCGGCAAAGGAAACTACGACAGACGCCAGACCTCGGATTGAGGCACGGCGCGGCAGGCCCGAATTGGTCATGAAAATACCCGTCGAAAAATTGTCAGGAAATAACCCAGGCGGCATGTTTGCCGCCGATGGCCGGATGGTTCCGGCTCTGATGCTGCTTTCGTACTGGTGCGGCCGTTGCGCGGTCGGAGAAACCGATGGCGCCGATTGTTCCACGGGCCACGTGCAAGGCACAACAGCATCAGCTAGTGGCGATCTTCAACGTTCCCGGCGCGCAACGCTTTGCGCCATCGCAGGTTGACGGGGACTTTCCCTTAAGGATTTGTCCGACTTCTGGCGCAGCGTGCGGCTGGCTATCCTTCAGACGTGCCTTGCGAGCAGGGCACCGAGGAGAGACTCTTGGGGCCCGTTCAACCGAACGGGCCTTTTCTTTTTCGTGGCCGCCACTGCGTAACCAGAGGCGCCCTTCGGTCTGATGCTGCAGCCGCCCACCACAGTCGTCTACAATTCGGGCCTGCCTTTCGCGCGTCCGCACCCTGTGCCGGCGCTCCCCGCGCCGCACCCAGGCATCGCGCTCACCCGTCTCCTTCGCACCATGGCCCTGTTTTCCATTACCGATGCCCAACTGGCCTTTGGCCACGTGGCATTGCTTGACCACACCGATTTCTCGCTCGAAGCCGGCGAGCGGGTCGGCCTGATTGGCCGCAACGGCAGCGGCAAGTCCTCGCTGCTGCGGATCATTTCCGGGGCGTCGGCGCCGGATGACGGCCTGATTTCCCGCCAGAGCGGCGTCACCTCGGCCTATGTGGCGCAGGAACCACAGTTCGCGCCGGGCCTGACCGTGTTCGATGCGGTCAGCCTGGGCATGGGCGAGGCACATGACCTGCTACTGCGCT
The DNA here is from genome assembly GCF_009793345.1 of Cupriavidus sp. SW-Y-13. Lineage (NCBI taxonomy): Bacteria > Pseudomonadati > Pseudomonadota > Betaproteobacteria > Burkholderiales > Burkholderiaceae > Cupriavidus > Cupriavidus sp. SW-Y-13. The sequence continues at coordinate 2,484,016 of NZ_WHLX01000001.1, read as the reverse complement.
ACGACGCCGCGCTGGCCAAGCTCGACACCCATCACGACGAGGCCACGCTGGCCGAGTTGCATGATGTGCAGGCCGAACTCGATGCGGCCAACGCCTGGCACCTGCGCACGCGTGTGGAAACCACGCTGGCCCGGCTCAACCTCGATCCGCATGTGCGGGTAGACGCGCTCTCGGGCGGTCTGCAGAAGCGCGTGGCGCTGGCGCAGGGTCTCGTGGCCGAACCGGACATCCTGCTGCTGGACGAGCCGACCAACCACCTGGACGTCGAGGCTATCGGCTGGCTCGAAGACCTGCTGCTGAACTTCCGCGGCAGCGTGCTGCTGATTACCCACGATCGCGCCTTCCTGGACCGCGTGGCCACGCGCATCGTCGAACTGGATCGTGGCAAGCTGCTGTCGTTCCCGGGCAATTTCGAGGCATACCAGGTGCGCAAGGCCGAACTGCTGGCCAACGAGGCCGTGGAACAGGCCAAGTTCGACAAGCTGCTGGCGCAGGAAGAAGTCTGGATCCGCAAGGGTGTGGAAGCGCGCCGCACGCGCAGCGTGGCCCGCATCCAGCGGCTGGTGACGATGCGCAGCGAGCGTGCCGCGCGCCGTGACGTGCAGGGCAACGTCAAGCTGGAAGTCTCGCAGGCGGACCGCTCGGGCAAGATCGTGGCCGAACTGACCGATGTGTCGAAGTCGTACGGCGAGAAGGTCGTGGTGCGCGACTTCACGGCCACGATCATGCGCGGCGACAAGGTGGGTTTGATCGGTCCCAACGGCGTGGGCAAGACCACGCTGCTGCGCCTGATCCTGGGCGAATTGGCGCCAGATTCCGGCACCGTGCGCAACGGCAGCAACCTGCAGGTGGCGTACTTCGACCAGATGCGTGCGTCGCTGGACCTGGAGAAATCGCTGGCGGATACCATCAGCCCGGGTAGTGACTGGGTGGAAGTCAACGGCCAGCGCAAACACGTCATGAGCTACCTCGGCGATTTCCTGTTCGCGCCGGAACGCGCGCGTTCACCGGTGAAGTCGCTCTCCGGCGGCGAACGCAACCGCCTGCTGCTGGCGCGGCTGTTTGCGCGGCCGGCCAATGTGCTGGTGCTGGACGAACCGACCAACGACCTCGACATCGACACACTGGAACTGCTTGAGGAACTGCTGGAGGAATACAGCGGTACGGTCTTCCTGGTATCCCACGATCGGGCGTTCCTGGACAACGTGGTGACATCGACCATTGCCGCCGAAGGCGGCGGGAATTGGCGCGAGTCCGTGGGCGGCTATTCGGACTGGCTGGAGCAGACGGCGCGCGCCAAGGCGCTCCAGGCCAAGCAGGCGAAGCAGGCCGAGCAGAAGCCCGTCGAATCGGCGGCCAGCAACCGCGATAACCGCAGCGGTGGCCGGACCGTCAAGCTCTCGTACAAGGAACAGCGCGAACTGGACAGCCTGCCTGAGCGTATCGCCGCGCTGGAGACCGAGCAGAAGACGCTCTCCACGCAGTTGGCGGACGGCAGCCTATACGCTTCGGACCCCGCCCGCGCCGCCGAACTGGCCACGCGGCATGACGGCATCGAGATGGAATTGCTCGAAGCGCTGGAGCGGTGGGAAGTGCTGGAGAAGAAGACGAAGGGGGAGTGACCTACCTTTTGTTCGGTTTTCTCCCCTCTCCCATTACATGGGAGAGGGGAGCAAACTACCCACACCAGGCCAGCACCATATTCGTCAGATCCACCATGAACCCCGGCCGCAGGTACGCCAGGAATCCCAGCGTCAGCACCACCGCCAGCGCCAGATAGCTCAACCCACGTGCCCAGGCCATGTCAGACCGCCACCGGTTGCGGACGCACCAGCGCCTGTTCGCGGATCGGCAGGTTGACCAGTGCGGCCACCACGCCCAGTGCAATCGCAATCAGCCAGACGGTGTTGTACGTGCCTGTGCGGTCGTACAGGAAACCGCCCAGCCATGCGCCCAGGAAGCTGCCGATCTGGTGCGAGAAGAACACCACGCCCGACAGCATCGACAGGTACTTCACGCCAAACACCTGGGCGATGATGCCGTTGGTCAGCGGCACCGTGGACAGCCACAGCAGCCCCATCAGCGCGGCGAAGATCCATGTGCTCCACGCGGTCAGCGGCAGCAGCAGGTAGCCGGCGATGACCACCGACCGCGCAATGTAGATCGAGGAGAGCAGATAGCGCTTGGGCATGCGTTGACCCAGCGCGCCAGCGGTGTACGTGCCGAAGACGTTGAACAGGCCGATCAGCGCCAGCGCCACGGTGGCGACCTTGATGTCCACCAGCCCGCGATCCTTCAGGTACGGCGCCAGGTGCACGCCGATAAACACCACCTGGAACCCGCAGACGAAGTAGCCCAGCGTCAGCAACTGGAAGTTGCGATTGCCGAACGCCTCGCGGGCGGCTTCGCCGATGCTCTGTTGGGGACCCGTGCTGGCCGCCATCTTCGGCTCGCGCAGCGTCAGGGCCAGCGGCAGCATGAAGCAGGCCAGGAAAGCCAGGATCAGCAGCGCGTTCTGCCATTCGACCGTGGAAATCAGCGTCTGCTCCACCGGAATCATCAGGAACTGGCCGAACGACCCGGCTGCGGCGGCGATCCCCATCGCCCAGACCCGTTTCTCGGCACTGGCCACGCGGCCGATCACGCCATAGACCACGCTATACGTCGTGCCCGACTGCGCGATGCCAATCAGCACGCCGGCACCGGTGGCAAAGCCGGTGCCGCTCGTAGCCATGGCCATGACGATCAGGCCGGCCACGTACAGGGCGATGCCGATCAGCATGATACGCATGGCGCCGAACTTGTCGGCCAGCGCGCCGGCGATGGGCTGGCTGGCGCCCCACATCAGGTTCTGCAGCGCCAATGCAAAGGCGAAGGTTTCACGGTTCCAGCCATGCGCCTGGGTGATCGGCATGTTGAACAGGCCGAAACCATGCCGGATGCCCATGGACAACGTGACGAGAAGACCGCCGCATACAAGTACGGTGGTCAGGGAGAGTTTGCGGTCGGTCATGTCGAGGGCTCGTTATTGTCTTGATATTGTCTCTGTAATGTCTCTATCCGCTCGACGTGGGCACGGTGGGGAGGGGGAGCGTCACGGCGGCTGGCCGACGAGTTTACCCCCGGCCCCGGATTTGTGCCTGACTCCATTCCGCCCCGGCGGGAGCGGTGAACGCCCGGCAACGTCGATCCATTACAATGCAGCGCAAACCGGCCGCCCCTGGCCGCCAGACCTTCTATCCGCCTTACATCCGCATCGACTCCATGGCGAGCAAAACCAGTCAGTACAGCGAATCCTCCATCCGGGTCCTCAAGGGCCTGGAGCCGGTCAAGCAGCGCCCCGGCATGTACACCCGCACCGACAATCCCCTGCATATCGTGCAGGAGGTGATCGATAACGCCTCGGACGAAGCGCTGGGCGGCTATGGCAGCGAGATCCTCGTCACGTTGCACCGTGACGGCAGCATCAGCGTGGAAGACGACGGCCGCGGCATTCCGGTGGGTATCCACCCCGAGGAAGGTGTGCCCGTGGTGGAAATCGTCTTCACCCGGCTGCACGCGGGCGGCAAGTTCGACAAGGGCAAGGGCGGCGCCTATGCCTTCTCGGGCGGCCTGCACGGCGTGGGCGTGTCCGTCACCAATGCGCTGGCTACCCGCCTTGACGTCACGGTGTGGCGCGATGGCTCGCAGTCCACGCTGACCTTCGAGCACGGGGGCGAAGTCACCAAGCCGCTGCAAAGCCGCAAGCTCGAACGCGGCGAGAAGAAGAACGGCACGCGCGTGCAGGCGTGGCCCGATCCCAAGTATTTCGATTCGGCCACGATTCCGATGGCCGAACTCCAGCGCCTGCTGCGCTCCAAGGCCGTGCTGCTGCCGGGCGTCAAGGTGACGCTCGTGATCGAGAAGACCGGCGAGCAACTGGTGTGGCAGTACGAGCAGGGCCTCAAGGGCTATCTGGTCGAGGCGCTGGCGCAAGGCAGCGGCGCAGAACTCGTCATTCCGATGTTCGAAGGCGAGCACTATGCCGATCCGGACAAGGTTGTCGGCGAGGAAGGGTTTGCGGAGGGCGAGGGCGCATCGTGGGTCGTGGCCTGGACCGAAGACGGCGCCCCGGTGCGCGAATCGTATGTGAACCTGATTCCCACGCCCGCTGGCGGCACGCACGAGTCCGGTCTGCGCGAAGGTCTGTTCCTGGCCGTGAAGAGCTTCATCGAGATGCACTCGCTGCAGCCCAAGGGCGTGAAGCTGATGAGCGAAGACGTGTTCGCGCGCGCCTCGTTCGTGCTCTCGGCCAAGGTGCTCGATCCGCAGTTCCAGGGCCAGATCAAGGAGCGCCTGAACAGCCGCGACGCCGTACGTCTGGTCTCCACGTTCAGCCGCCCCGCGCTCGAACTGTGGCTGAACCACCACGTCGATTTTGGCAAGAAGCTGGCCGAACTGGTGATCCGCCAGGCGCAGGCCCGTACGCGTGCCGCACAGAAGGTGGAGAAGAAGAAGGGCTCCGGCGTGGCCGTGCTGCCCGGCAAGCTGACCGATTGCGAATCCACTGACATCACACGCAACGAGATCTTCCTGGTGGAAGGTGACTCGGCGGGCGGTTCGGCCAAGATGGGTCGCGATAAGGAATTCCAGGCCATCCTGCCGCTGCGCGGCAAGGTGCTCAATACGTGGGAAACCGAGCGCGACCGCCTGTTCGCGAACAACGAAGTGCACGACATGGCCGTTGCCATCGGCGTGGACCCGCACGGTGCGGACGATGAGCCGGACCTGTCGAACCTGCGCTACGGCAAGATCTGTATCCTGTCCGACGCGGACGTGGACGGCGCGCACATCCAGGTTTTGCTGCTGACGCTGTTCTTCCGTCACTTCCCGAAACTCATTGACCTCGGGCATGTCTATGTCGCACGGCCGCCGCTGTTCCGGGTGGACGCTCCGGCACGTGGCAAGAAGCCGGCACAGAAACTCTACGCACTGGACGAAGGCGAACTCGAGGCCATCCAGGACAAGTTGATGAAGGATGGCGTCAAGGAAGGTGCGTGGCAGATCTCACGTTTCAAGGGCCTGGGCGAGATGAACGCCGAGCAGCTCTGGGAAACGACGATGAACCCCGATACGCGCCGTCTGCTGCCAGTGCAGCTTGGCGAATATGACCTGCCCCAAACCATCAGCATGATGAACATGCTGATGGGCAAGGGCGAGGCGTCACAGCGGCGTAGCTGGCTCGAAGAGAAGGGCAACGAGGTCGAGGCCGACATCTGATCGGTCTCGGCACTATCTGGAGAATTGGACGATGCAGGCACGAACAGGGCAATCGCGGTGGAAAGGACAGGCAAGGCGCCTGGCCTGCATGCTGGCCGCGCTCGGTTCGTTCTGCATCGCCATCCCGGCGCACGCCGAGTTGTGGGGCTATATCGACAAGGATGGCGTAGCGCACTTTGCGGATGCCAGGCTCGATGAGCGCTACAAGCTCTTCATGAAGGACGGCGGCCAGTTCGATTCGACGAACCTGGGTCATCGTGGCGCGGTGTCGCTGGAGGGCAAGTCCACGCCGGAGCGCGACAAGCTGTTCCGCACCATGCTCAACCACCCGAACCTGCGGCGCGTCGATCCGATCATCGAACGCGTGGCCGGGGCGCATGATGTGGACCCGGCGCTGGTCCGGGCGGTGATGGCCGTGGAAAGCGGTTTCAACGCTGGCGCGGTGTCGCCCAAGGGCGCCATCGGCCTGATGCAGGTCATTCCGGACACCGGTGCGCGGTTTGGCGTGGCGGCGGACAAGCGTGGCTCGATCGAGCAGAAGCTGGCCGATCCCAAGCTCAACATCGCCGCTGGCGTGCGCTACCTGCGCTTCCTCATGCAGATGTTCCCGGGCAACCTCGAGCTCGCGTTGGCCGCGTACAACGCGGGCGAAGGTGCGGTGCAGCGCTACAACAACCAGATTCCGCCTTACGCCGAGACCCGCCAGTACGTGAAGACCGTGCTGGAGTTCTACCGGCTGTACCAGCCGGCAGGCGCCGATGGTCCGCGCGTGCTGCGCACCGGCGTGGCCGCCGAGCGCGTCCAGATGGTGATCGGCGGACGCCGGCCGATGCCTTGAGGCGAGGCGCGCCACAAAGGACGATGCTATTTGCGGCGGCATCGTCATCCACATCCATTAGAATCCCACGCTGATTGCAACAGCCGGTGGACGGTGCCCTGAGTTTTCCGGGAGCTGGCCGCCGCACCCTTGCCCACCATGGATCAAGCAGATACTACGTTTCAGCCCGAAGAGCCGGCGGATTCGCTGACGCTCGCGCGGTACGCCGAGCGCGCCTACCTCGACTACGCCGTGAGCGTGGTGAAGGGCCGCGCGCTGCCCGAAGTGGCCGACGGCCAGAAGCCCGTGCAGCGCCGCATCCTGTTCGCCATGCAGGCGATGGGGCTGCGCGCCGATGCCAAGCCCGTGAAGTCGGCGCGTGTGGTCGGTGAGGTGCTCGGTAAATTCCACCCGCACGGCGACCAATCCGCGTATGACGCGATGGTGCGCCTGGCGCAGAACTTCTCGCTGCGCTACCCGCTGATCGACGGCCAGGGCAACTTTGGCTCGCGCGACGGCGACGGCGCGGCGGCCATGCGCTACACCGAAGCGCGCCTCACGCCGATCTCGCGGCTGCTGCTCGACGAGATCGACATGGGCACGGTGGATTTCCTGCCTAACTACGACGGCTCGGAAGAAGAGCCCAAGCTGCTGCCCGCGCGTCTGCCGTTCGTGCTGCTCAACGGCGCGTCCGGTATCGCGGTGGGCATGGCCACGGAAATCCCGCCGCACAACCTGCGTGAAGTCGCAGGTGCCGCAGTGGCGATGATCCGCAATCCGAATATCTCGCTGGCCGAACTGCTGGCGATCATGCCGGGACCGGACTATCCGGGCGGTGGCCAGATCATCTCGCCCGCTTCGGAAATCGCGCAGATCTACGAGAACGGCCGTGGCAGCCTGAAGGTGCGCGCGCGCTGGACCATCGAGGAAATGGCGCGCGGCCAGTGGCAGATGGTGGTGACCGAACTGCCGCCGGGTACGTCGTCGCAGAAGGTGCTCGAGGAAATCGAGGAAATCACCAATCCGAAGATCCGCACCGGCAAGAAGGCGCTGACCCCGGAACAGACCCAGCTCAAGACCACGTTGCTGAGCGTGCTCGATGCCGTGCGCGACGAGTCCGGCAAGGACGCGCCGGTGCGCCTGGTGTTCGAACCCAAGAGCAAGAACACGGACCAGCAGGACTTTATCCAGACGTTGCTGGCGCATACCAGCCTGGAGTCCGGTGCGCCGATCAACCTGGTGATGATCGGCACCGATGGCCGGCCGCGCCAGAAGGGTTTGCAAGACATCCTGCGCGAGTGGATCGCGTTCCGTTTCGAGACGGTGACCCGGCGTTCGCGCTTCCAGCTGAACAAGGTTGAGGACCGTATCCACATCCTCGAAGGCCGGATGCTGGTGCTGCTGAACATCGACGAGGTGATCCGCATCATCCGCGAAAGCGACGATCCCAAGCCCGCGCTGATCGAGGCGTTCCGCCTCAGCGACAGGCAAGCCGAAGACATCCTGGAAATCCGCCTGCGCCAACTGGCGCGATTGGAAGCCATCAAGATCGAACAGGAACTGGCGAAGCTGCGCGACGAGCAGGCCGAGCTGGACGTGCTGCTGAAGTCCGAAACCATGATGCGTCGCAAGATCATCAAGGAGATCGAACAGGACGCCAAGCAGTACAGCCCGGAGGACAAGGACCCGCGCCGCACGATGATCCAGGAAGCGAGCCGCGCGACTGCCGAAGTGAAGGTGGTGGACGAGCCAGTGACCGTGATCGTCTCGGGCAAGGGTTGGGTGCGTACGCGCCAGGGCCACGACCACGATCCGTCGCAGTTCACGTTCAAGGCCGGTGACAACCTGTATGGCACGTTTGAATGCCGCACCGTCGATACGCTGCTGGCGTTCGGCAGCAATGGCCGGGTCTATTCGGTGGCCGTCTCCGGCCTGCCGGGCGGGCGCGGTGATGGCGTGCCCGTGACCACACTGATCGATCTGGCTGCGGGTTCGCAGATCGCCCATACGTTCGCGGGCAGCGCGGAGCAGCGCATGCTGATCGCCACGGCGGGCGGCAACGGTTTCGTGACCAAGGTCGGCGACATGATCGGCCGCCAGAAGGCCGGCAAGGCGTTCGTGACGCTCGACGATGGCGACGCGATCCTGCAGCCGGCGCCCGTAGGCGAAGATGCCACGCATGTGGCGTGCTTCTCGGCCAATGGGCGTCTGCTGCTGGTGGGTCTCGATGAGGTGAAGGTGCTGTCTGCCGGCGGCCGTGGCGTGATCCTGATGGAACTCGAATCCAAGGAGACGCTGGAACAGGCGGTAGCCGTGGGCGCACCGGGGCTGATCATTTCCGGTACAGGCATGCGCGGCGGGAAGCTGCCTCCGCAGAAGCTCGCCGGCAAGACGCTGCTGCCCTACGTGGGCAAGCGCGCCCGCAAGGGCAAGGCGATCGAACCGAGGCTGAAGGAAGTGAAGCTGGAACCGGTGAAGGCCGGGTAAGTCCCGCCTCCCGCACCGGTTTATTCCCCTCTCCCGCATACGGGAGAGGGGAGTCCGAACACCGTTACTGCAACGGCAACACCAGAATACTCAACGCCGCGGGCCTGGCCCGCATCGCCGCCAGCCATCGCTCCAGATTCGGGCGCGGCAAATGCTTCACCGGCGAACCCATCCAGCGGTGCGCCGCGCAGGCCAGTGCGATATCGGCCATCGTGAAGCGGTCGCCGCCGATGAATTCCCGATCTGCCAACGCCTCGTCGAGCATCTTTGCCAGTGGCTCCGTGCGGGCGCAAGACTGGGCGATGATGGCCTCGTCGCGCTGATCGGCGGGACCGCGCACCGTCTGCAGGAACGCCTGTACCATGGCCGGGCTGAACGCCGTGGTCTGCCAGTCCATCCAGCGATCGGCCGAGGCACGCGCCTTGACGTCGGCAGGCCAGAGCGTGCCTTCACCATAGCGTGCGCACAGGTAGCGCACGATGGCATTGGACTCCCACAACACGAATGGCTCGCCGGCCACGTCGGTGTCACGAAAATCCTCGATGACCGGGATCATCCGGTTCGGATTCAGCCGGATATAGGCTTCGGTATCCAGCTCGCCTTTCTGATGGCCGATGTCGATGCGCTCGTGGTCCAGGTGCAGCTCTCGCGCGCACCAGACCACTTTCTGCACATTGATCGACGACAGCCGGCCCCAGATGCGCAGCAGGCTTTGCGGCTCGTACGGTTCCAGGGTCGGCATCGGCTTTCCTCAGGCGGCGTGCGGTTGCGGCGACGCCTTGGCGATGGCTTCGCGGAACAGTTCGCCCAGCACCGTCATGCCTTGTTCGATCCGCTCCGGCGGCACCGTCACAAAGGCCAGGCGCAGCGTGTTCATGCGCGGGTTGCCAGCGTAGAACGGCGCACCCGGCACGTAGGCCACATTGCGGCGCACGGCTTCCTCGAGGATCGTCATGCTGTTCAGGCCGTCGGGCAACTCCACCCAGATGAACATGCCGCCTTCCGGCACATTCCACGTTACGCCTTCCGGCATATGGCGCTTCAGGGCGTCGAGCATGTAGGCGCACTGCTTGCCATAGAGCTCGCGGATGGTGGGGATGTGCGTGTCGAGCAGGCCGTCCTTGATGGTCTCGTACGCAATGCGCTGCGTGAAGGTCGGCGTGTGCAGGTCAGATGCCTGCTTGGCCTGGCACAGCTTGAAGTGCAGGTCGGGCGGGGCGATCACAAAGCCCAGGCGCATGCCGGGGGCCAGGATCTTCGAGAACGAACCCATGTAGATCACGCCGTCCGGATTCATCGACAGCAGCGTCGGCAGCGTGTTGCCGGTGTAGCTCAGTTCGCCGTAGGGATCGTCCTCGACCAGCAGCAGGTTCAGGTCCTTCGCGCGTTGCACCAGTGCCTGGCGGCGCTCCAGAGGCAGGCGGCAGCCCGTGGGGTTCTGGAAGTTCGGCAGCGCGTACAGGAAGCGCGCGCCAGCGGTCAGTTCGGGTGTCAGCGCTTCGGGGATCAGGCCGCGCTCGTCGGTCGGCACCGAGACGAACTCGGGTTCGAACAGCGAGAACGCCTGCAGTGCGCCCAGGTAGCTCGGCGTTTCCACCATCACCGGGCTGCCCGGATCGATCATGACCTTGGCGATCAGGTCCAGCGCCTGTTGCGAACCCGTGGTGATCAGCACGCGCTCGACCCCCACGTTGTAGCGCTTGGCCACGAACTCGCGCAGCGGCAGGTAACCCTCGGTGGCCGCGTATTGCAGCGCGCCCTGCGGGTTATCGGCGAATACACGGGCCACCGCCGCTTCCATGGCCGCTACCGGGAACGACGCCGGGGAGGGCAGGCCGCCGGCGAAGGAAATGACTTCCGGACGCTCGGTGACTTTCAGGATTTCGCGGATGGCCGAGCTGGTGAGTTGCTGTGCCCGGCGGGAGATGGCCCATTTCATGATTGGTTCTCTTGGGTGGGGTAAATCGCGTTTCATATGCGCCGGGCCTTGGGGCGTTGACTGGCAGGCCGGCCCGGCGTTTGTCTCTGTACTGAGTATCTTCGTATCAGGCGATCAAGCCATCAAGCGATCAGGCAATCTCGACGATCATCTCGATCTCGACGCAGGCGCCCAGCGGAATCTGCGCCACGCCGAACGCGCTGCGCGCGTGCTTGCCTTTCTCGCCAAAGACTTCGGCCAGGAACTCGGAGCAGCCATTGGTCACCAGGTGCTGCTCGGTGAATTCCTGCGTGGAGTTCACCAGGCTCATGACCTTGACGATGCGCGTGACGCGGTTCAGGTCGCCGATATGGCCGTGCAGCGTGGCCAGCAGATCGATGGCGATGCCGCGTGCCGCCTGTTGGCCGGTCGCGGTATCGATATCCTTGCCGAGCTTGCCAGCCCACGGCTTGCCGTCGCGGCGGGCGATGTGGCCCGACAGGAATACGGTGTTGCCGGTGGTGGCGGCCATGACATAGGCGGCAGCCGGGGCGCCGGCGGTGGGCAGTTCCACGCCGAGGCGGGCAAGGGTGTCGTAGACGGACATGCGTGACTCCTGTCAGTGAATGCGTCCTGGAAGAATAGGGGGCGTTTCTCCAGCGGGGGCTGGTGCGGAGGCGGGTGCGGTGTTGCGCACGGCGGCGCGTCGTCCCAGGGCTACTACGGCAATCACCGCCACGGCAAAAGCGACGGTGGCGGCATCGAGCGGCTCGGCCAGGATCAGGGCGCCGCCCGCCAGCGTGAGGAACGGCTGCAGCAATTGTATCTGTCCTACGCGGGCCACGCCGCCCTTTGCGAGCCCGGCGTACCAGAACAGGAAGCCGATAAACATCGAGAAGACCGACACATAGGCCATGCCGAGCCACGCACGTGGCGATGCGGCGGCGATTTCTGGCGCGTGCGCCATGGCTAGCCAAGCCACTACGGGCAGCAAAAGTGGCAGCGAAACCACCAACGCCCAACTGATCGTTTCCAGTCCGCCCAACTCGCGCGACAGCTTGCCGCCTTCGGCATAGCCCAGCGCACCCAGCACCACGGCCAGGAACAGGAACCAGTCCGCGTGCTGCAGGCCACCCGCGCCCTGCCAGAAGGCAAAAGCCACCACCAGCGCGCTACCGGCGAGTGCCGACAGCCAGAACGCCAGCGACGGGCGCTCCCCGCCGAACCACGCCGCGAACACGGCTGTTGCCAGCGGCAACAGGCCGATCACGATAGCGCCGTGCCCGGCAGGCACCTCGCGCATGGCCAGCGAAGAAAATAGCGGGAAACCCACCACCACACCCAGCGCGGTCACGGCCAGCCGCAGCCACTGACGGCCACGCGGGCGCCGCTCCGATGCCAGCGCGCCGCGCGCGGCCAGCAGTGCCACGGCCAGCACGGCGGCGATCACGGCACGCGCCAGCGCCACAAACGTGGCGTCGAGTTCGGCCACGGCCATGCGCGTGAACGGCAGCGTCTGGCTGAAGATCGCCACGCCGATGAAACCGAGCAGCATGCCGGCGGAGGGAGCAGGGGAACGTGTGGTCATGACGTATGGGGTGCGCCGGCGATGGCGATCCAGACTGCCGTGAGTGCCAGCGCCAGCCCCATCGCCCCATTGAACCAGCGCACGCGGTTGCCGTGCATCAGCCATTGCCGCAACGATGCGCCGAGCACGCCATAGGCGCCGTTGCTGAAGAAGCCGAACGTGGCGAACAGCACGCTGACCAGCAGCACGCGCTGCGCCAGCGACGGCGCGCCTTCGGTGTAGGAAGCCGCCACGGCCAGCGCCAGCATCCACGCCTTGATGTTGGCGTACTGCATCAGTACCGACTGCCAGACGTTCATCGGCTTGAGCACGCTCTTCTCGGCCAGCGATGCACTGCGCGCGATGCGCCAGGCCAGCCACAGCAGATAGAGCACGCCCGCCACGCGGATGACCAGCGCCAGCGTCGGACTCGCCATCACCAGCGCGCCGATGCCGCTGGCGCACAGTGCGATCACGCTGGCAAAGCCCACGGCCACGCCCACGCAGTGCGGCAGCGTGGCGCGAAAGCCGAAATTGGCGCCGGTGACCGCTGCCACCGTGGTGTTGGGGCCAGGCGTAAAGGCGCCCACCGCAAGCAGCGTGACCAACGCCAGGAACTGGGCCATCGACAGGCCGGTGAGCCACGCTTCCATGCCGGTCACGCGAAGTTGACGACCACGCGCCGGTTGGTACGACTCTTCTTCTCGATTTTGGTGACCACCATGGCGCCGATCTCGCTTGTGTTGGCCACGTGCGTGCCGCCGCAGGGTTGTCGGTCAACGCCCGGAATCTCGATGATGCGGATAGTCGACGTACCGGCTGGCGGCGCCGCGCCCACCGTGCGCACCAGATCCGGCTGGGCGGCCAGTTGCTCGGGCGTGATGCGGTCGATGCCCACCGGGGTTTTCGCCTCGATCAGCGCGTTGAGCTGTTCGGTCAGCACCGCCTTGTCGAGCGTGGATTCGGGCAGATCGAAATCAATGCGCGCAGAGTCAGGCGAGATGCTGCAGCCCGTAACCGGTACGGGAATCAAGGAGCCGAGCAGATGGAGGCAAGTATGCAGGCGCATCAGCCGATGGCGGCGGGCCCAGTGGATGTTCACTGTCACGCGGTCGCCCGGCTGCAGCGCTGGCATGTCGGCTGCCGGCACGTGCAGGATGCGCGTGCGGTCTTCGGCGTAGACCGTATCGGCCAGCGTGATTTCGCGGCCATCGGGTGTGGTCAGCGTGCCCGTGTCGCCTGCCTGACCGCCACTGCGGGCGTAGCAGACGGTCTGGTCCAGTTCGATGCCCGCCTCGCTGACTGCCACGACTGTGGCCTCGCAGTGATCGAGGTAAGCGTCGTCGTCGAAGCGCTTCAGCGTGGTGGCGGACATCGGTGGGGGCTCCTTGGGTGTCGTTTCGGGTCAGCGCAGGGTCTTGAGCCCTGTCGGGGTTTCGATCTCGGCCAGCAGGGCGGGCGGGCCGTCAGTCTGTTCGATGTCGATCAGCGACGCGGCGCCGATCCATGCCAGCCCCTGGCGCAGCAATTCGGCATGCGGATGCTGGCCACGCAGGCGGCGCAATGCCAGATCCTGTCGAGGCAGGCTGATACCGGGGTGATTCTGCACGTCCCACTGGATCAGCGTCGGAAACAGGCCCTCGCCAGCGCTGGCTGCCTCGCCTTGCCAAGCGGGCAGGCTGCCATCGTCAGGCACCGTCAGGCGCCAGTGCAGCGCGCCGCGATCCATCGGAATGGCCGGGGCGATCCTGTCCGGGTACTGCGCCTGCCAGCGCGACAGGTCGGCCGGACGTTCGACACGGGCTGCCCAGTGTGCGAAGAAGGGGCCATCGCGCAGACGCTCGCGCACGGCCTCGCTGTCGAGGCCGAACCAGCGCGCCCGCTCGGGTGCAGACGCGGCAGGGTCGATGGCAATCACTTCCAGATACATCCCGCCAAACATCCCCAGCACGCGGTTATGCGTGCCCATGCGTGGATGGGCGCCGCCGGCCTGCGGCGCAATGCCGAGCATGCTGGCGACATGTTCGCTACCCGCGTCAAGGTCGGGTGCGGCGATCACGAGATGGTCAATGGCGAGATTCATGGATGGTTGATGGTAGTCAAGGTAGTCGGTACAGTACCGATACAGTTGAGCAAATCGTCTTCAGTACAGTTGCGGGAGCGCCACATGGACGGCAGCGAGAAGCATAGCGGGAATTCAGAAAGTGCCGTAAGCGGCACGAGACCTTTGCGTCTTGTGATGCCATCGAGCGGACAAGCACGTCTGCCGGACCCGATCCCCTCGGCCCAGATGACGCTGGTCGAACAGCTCACCGAATGGGCGCGGTTGCGCATCGACGAGCGCGTGTTCCGGGCCGGCATGCGCATGCCGTCGATCCGCCAGCTCGCGTCGGAGAAAGGGATTTCGCGCTTTACTGTGGTGGAGGCGTATGAGCGGCTCGTGGCGCTGGGCTATCTCGAATCGCGCCGGGGCTCGGGCTTCTACGTGCGGGATCGGCTGCCGCATCCGTCGGTGGTGGTGCCGCCCACGTCGCCGGCCATCCGCAATGTGGATGTCACCTGGCTGCTGCGCAGCATGTTCCACTCCGCCGAGAGCCACAAGGCGCCGGGCTGGGGATTCCTGCCCAATGAATGGCTCGATGGCGAACTGTTGTCGGGCGCGATGCGCAGCCTGGGCCGGCAGCCGGGCGGGCATTTCCTGTCGAGTGGCACGCCGCTTGGGTTCTTGCCGCTGCGCCAGCAACTGCGTACCCGTCTGGAGGAACTGGAGATCGGCGTCACGCCCGACCAGATCGTCATGACCTCGGGCATCACGCAGGCATTCGACCTGATCGCGCGGCAATTCCTGCAACCCGGCGATACGGTGGTGGTGGGCGACCCCGCGTGGTTCGTGATGTTCGCGCGCTTTGCCACGCAGGGTGCCAACGTGATCGGTGTGCCTTATACCGCCGACGGCCCGGACCTGGAGGCGCTGGAGCGCATCGCCCAGGCGCACCGTCCCAAGCTGATCGTCGTCAATTCGGTGCTGCACAATCCCACCGGGACCTCGCTATCCGCCGCGCGCGCGTTCCGGTTGCTGCAACTGGCCGAGCAGTACAACTTCACCATCGTCGAGGACGATATCTATTGCGACCTCTGCCCGCCGGGGCACGCCGCCACGCGGCTGGCCAGCCTGGATCAGTTGAAGCGCGTGATCTATCTGGGAAGTTTCTCAAAGACATTGGCGGCCAACCTGCGCGTGGGCTTTATCGCCGCCAGCCCGGACCTGGCTGTTTCGCTGACCGACAGCAAGCTCGTCACCGGCATGGCCACACCGGAAATCAACGAGCGCGTGGTCTACAAGGTGCTGACCGAGGGGCACTACCGCAAGCACACCGAGCGTGTGCGGGTGCGGCTGGAGCGCGCCCGCGACGAGACCCGCGCGCGGCTTGAGCGTCTAGGCGTTCGGATTTTTCCGGGGCAGGTGGCCGGCATGTACATGTGGGCCGATACGGGCGTGGACACCAATGTGATTGCTACGGCCGGGCACGAGGAAGGCTACCTGTTCGCGCCGGGCAGCTTGTTTTCACCCTCGCAGATGCCTTCCACGTGGACGCGCTTCAACGTCGCCAGCAGTGCCGACCCGGGCATGTTGCGCTTCCTGGCGGACCAGATGGAACGGCTTTCCGGGCTGCCGGCGGGCTCCGGTACCACCGGCCCTTGAAATAAGCCGCTTTCGACCCTATTTCCTGCGCCAACGATCCCGCTCTGGAACCACGGAGCGGGGCACCTTTGCGCAGACCCGTTTTTCGATATTCAAGAGGAGAACCATGACCGCACCGCACGAAACGATGAGCTTCCAGGCGGAAGTGAAGCAGTTGCTGCACCTGATGATCCACTCGCTGTACAGCAACAAGGAAATTTTCCTGCGCGAGCTGGTATCGAATGCTTCCGACGCCACCGACAAGCTTCGCTTCGAAGCGATTGCGAATCCGGCCCTGCTTGAGAACGACGCCGACCTCGCCATCAAGATCGAGATCGACCCGGCCGCCCGCACGCTGAAGATCACCGACAACGGCATCGGCATGAGCCGCGACGAGGCGATCCGCAACCTGGGCACCATCGCGCGCTCGGGCACCAAGGAGTTCTTCCAGCAACTGTCCGGCGACCAGCAGAAGGACGCCGCGCTGATCGGCCAGTTCGGCGTGGGCTTTTACTCGGCGTTTATCGTCGCGGACAAGGTCACTGTGGAAACGCGCCGCGCGGGTCTGGCCGCGAGCGATGCCGTGCGCTGGGAAAGCACTGGCGATGGCGAATTCACGATCGATGCGATCGACCGCGCCGAGCGCGGCACCACGATCACGCTGCACCTGCGCGAAGGCGAGGATGATTTCCTGTCGTCGTACCGCGTGCAACACATCATCCGCAAGTACTCGGACCATATCTCGCTGCCGATCCGCATGCCCAAGGAAGAGTGGGATGCCGAGGCGCAGACGCAGAAGCAGACCGGCGAATGGGAAAGCGTGAACCAGGCCAGCGCGCTCTGGACGCGCAGCAAGTCCGATATCACCGACGAGCAATATCAGGCGTTCTACCAGCACATCGCGCATGACCAGGAAGCCCCGCTGGCGTGGACGCACAACCGCGTGGAAGGCCGCAGTGAATACACGCAACTGCTGTACATCCCGGCGCGTGCACCGTTCGACCTGTGGGATCGCAATCACAAGGCGGGCCTGAAGCTGTATGTGAAGCGCGTATTCATCATGGACGACGCCGAGCAACTGCTGCCGTCGTACCTGCGCTGGGTCAAGGGCGTGGTGGATTCGGCGGACCTGCCGTTGAACGTCTCGCGCGAACTGCTGCAGGAAAGCCGCGACGTGAAGGCGATCCGTGAAGGCTCCACCAAGCGCGTGCTGTCGATGCTCGAATCGATGGCCGAGAGCGAGGACGAAGCCGAACGCGCCAAGTACAAGACGTTCTGGGAGCAGTTCGGCCAGGTGCTCAAGGAAGGCATGGGCGAGGACAACGCCAATGCCGAACGCATCGCCAAGCTGCTGCGCTTTGCCTCCACGCACAATGACACGGCCGAGCAATCGGTATCGCTGGCTGACTACGTGGGCCGCATGAAGGAAGGCCAGGACAAGATCTACTACGTAACTGCCGATACGTGGTCCGCCGCCAAGTCGAGCCCGCACCTCGAAGTCTTCCGCAAGAAGGGCATCGAAGTCATCCTGCTGACCGAGCGCGTGGATGAGTGGATGCTGTCGTACCTGCGCGATTTCGACGGCAAGGAACTGGTGTCCGTGGCGCGTGGCGATCTGGACCTCGGCGCGCTGGCCGACGAAGCCGAGAAGGCCGAACAGGAGAAGGCGACCACCGAATGGAAGGACGTGGTCGACCGCGCGACCGCCGTGCTGGAAGGCAAGGCCAAGGAAGTGCGCGTGACCCTGCGCCTGACCGATTCGGCATCGTGCCTCGTCTCCGACGAAGGCGACATGAGCGGCTACCTGCAGCGCCTGCTGAAGCAAGCCGGCCAGAAAGCGCCGGACGCCCAGCCGATCCTCGAACTGAACCCCGAGCACGCACTGGTGAAGAAGTTGCGCGACGTGGCAGACGACGCTGCATTCGGCGACCGCATCCGCGTACTCTTCGACCAGGCCCTGCTGGCCGAAGGCGGCATGCTGGAAGATCCGGCGGCCTACGTGCAGCGCGTGAATCGGTTGCTGGCTTGATGTACTGCGGGATGTCCAACCATCCCGCTTGTTTGCTCCCCTCTCCCGCCTGCGGGAGAGGGGCAGGGGGTGAGGGCAAGCCTCTCAACCACTGCTATCGCCCATCCAATCGATGACGATGACCACCAAACGCTGTTTCCCCCCGGTCGTCGACACCAACACCCGCATCCTCATCCTGGGCAGCCTGCCCGGCGAAGTGTCGCTCGCGCAATCGCAGTACTACGCGCATAAGCAGAACCGCTTCTGGCACCTGATGAGCGACGTCCTCGAAGTCGACCTGGTCAATCTCCCCTACGACAACCGCCTCGCCACGCTACGCCACCACCGCGTCGGCCTCTGGGACGTCGTCGCCGAAGCCCGCCGCGACGGCAGTCTCGACAGCAATATCAAGGATCACCAGGGCAACGACCTCATCGGCCTGATCGCTACGCTGCCCGAACTCAAGGCCATCGCATTCAACGGCGGCACGGCGGCAAAGATCGGCATCAAAGCCCTGGGCGAGCATGCCGACCGGCATACCATCGTGAACCTGCCGTCGAGCAGCCCGGCTTATACGTTGGCGTATGCGGAGAAGTTGGTGAGGTGGCTGGGGTTGCGGGAGTGGCTGATGTAGGAGGTGAGCGTGCGCGCCGCCGGCAGCAAATGCCGGCGGAGCAGGCTTCCCTTCCAGAATCCGGCCGTTCAGGCCGTCGTATGGACGATGTTGCCCGTGCTGGAGCCCGACTGTTCCTGATAGGCAGCGGCCAGCTTGGACATGGCGGCGGACAGTGCGGCCTGCGTGGACGTCACGCCGGCTTGCAGGGTGGCGACGGTAGTAGCCTTGGTCCGGTCGTCGGTGGGCGCGTCCTGTGCGGCCTGGAGTTGCGCAGTCTGCGCGGCCAGTTGTTTCTGGAGCGCTTCGATCTGTTCCTTCAGCGTCTGGATGACCACCGATTCGCTGTCATCCGAACTGCTTTCGGCGCCGCCGGCACCACCGCCCTTTCCCACGCCGGCTGGGCCCTCGATGCGGCTCTTGTCGCCAGTTTCGGTACTGGACGATACAGCCGAGGTGGCCTGGTCTTCCGTGGTCTGGGTTGTCGTTTCGTCCGCTGTCTGGGTGAAGCGATGCGTGTTGGTGACCGTCGCGTCACTGGCAACGGCGATACGCGGGGCAATGCTGTTGATTGATGTCATTCTTCTTTTTCCAATCGAAGGGCGATGAAGGGAGAGCCCTCATCTTCATCGGCCGGTCGTGCGAAAACTTAAGGGGCGTACCGGGGTCTTACCGGATTGCCGGCCGCATCTGTCACAATCGCGGCCATGTCTGACCTTTACTGCAACCTCGAAGGGCTTCATTGAATATGTTGAATCTCGGGAATCTTGGAATTGGCGGCATCGGCCTGCACGTCATCGTGGCGATCTTTTTCGCCGTGCATGCTGTCCGTACCCACCAGAACATGTACTGGCTGCTGTTGCTGTTTATCTTCCCGGGACTGGGCAGCATCGTCTATTTCTTCGCCATCTACCTGCCCAGCCTGCGCCAGACGCGCGGCGCGCGGGCGGCCTCTCGGGCGATCAAGCAGATCGTCGATCCGAACCGGGCCGTGCGGGAAGCGCGCGATGCGTTCGACCGCGCGCCGACTGTCGATCACCGCATGCGCCTGGGTGCCGCGCTGCTTGATGCCGGTAATGCGCCCGAGGCGCTGGAGCACTATCAGGCGGCGGCCAATGGGCCATTCGCTTCCGATCCGGCGCTGCTGGAAGGGCTGGCGCGCGCGCAACTGGCCACGAACCGTCCTGCCGATGCTCAGGCCACGCTGGAGCGGTTGTTCGCGGCCAATCCGCAGGCTGCGAACCAGTCCGATCCGTCGCTGATGTATGCCCGCGCGCTAGCTGCCGTGGGCGCGCCGGGTACGCGCGACGCGTTCGAGCGGGCGCTCACTAACGCCAGCGACGTGGCGGCACGTTGCCTGTTTGCGGACTGGCTGGCGCAGCAGCCCGATGCGGCGGATCGCGAGCGCGCCAAGGCGCTCTATACCGAAATCGTCCACGACGCGCGCCACTGGCCGCGTCATGCTCGCGAACACAATCGCGAATGGCTGCAGCGCGCCCAGGTCGCGCTGGGCCAATGATCCGCGCCATTGGCGCACTCTTTTGTTCTATGACGCTTCTGAAACGCAAATCGATCGAGGCCGTGGCCTCGCGCCGCCCCGCGCGCGGCGAACGCAAATCCTCCCGCCCCCATCGTGCTGATCGTGCGAACGATTTCCATGAGGAATCCGATCCCACGGACCGCACTGACGAGCGCCGCATGACGCCGCGCTTCGCTCCCGTGACCTTCTCGGAAATGGATGGCGTGCGCTATCTCCATTTCGGGACCGAGTGGGTGCAGGGCGCCATGCGTCTGCGCAAGCCCGACGCCATCGAACTCGAATACGCACAGCAGATGATGGCGTGGCTGCTGTTCCTGTCGCCCGCAACCGAAGGCTTCCACGTGGCGCAGCTCGGCCTCGGCGCCGCTGCACTGACCAAGTTCTGCTATCGGCATTTCGCGAAAGCGAAAGTCACGGCAGTGGAACTGAACCCGGCAGTGATCGTCGCCGGACGCAGCATGTTCGGCCTGCGCGACGACGACGCACGATTGACCGTGCGCGAGCAGGATGCGTGGGACTACGTGATGGATGGCGCGCAGACCGCCGCGCTGGATGCGCTGCAGGTGGATCTTTACGACGCCACGGCACGCGGCCCAGTGCTCGACACCACGGCGTTCTACCGTGCCTGCCGCCGTGTGCTGAAAGCACCCGGCGTGATGACGATCAACCTGTTCGGTGACCACGACAGCTTCCCGAAAAACATCGAGCGCATCTGCGATGCCTTCGATAACCGGGTGCTGGTGTTTCCGGAAGTGCACGACGGCAACGTCATCGCGCTGGCTTTCAACGGCCCGGCCATCGACGTGTCATGGGAAACGCTGGAAGCGCGCGCGGAAATCGTCGAGACAGCGACGAAGCTGCCGGCGAAGGACTGGGTGAAGAAACTGCGCGCGGCGAATGCGCGGCAGGAGGAAAGGTTGGTGATTTAGTTGCTTACCGCTGGTTTGTTCCCCTCTCCCGCAAGGCGGGAGAGGGGAACAAACCGGGAGGCAGAGTGAAACCCTCACTCCTTCCCAAAAAACTGCGCCAACGACCATTCATCCGTTCGCGCTTCATACTTGATGCCCTTGCGCATCGCCCACATCGCCAACTGGCTGTGCGACGGAATGATCGCGTGGTCATCCAGTGCGAACTTCGCGGCCACGCGGGCGTTCTGCTCGCGGTCTTTCTCGCTCGATACCGTCGTCAGCGATTTCTCGATCAGCGGGTCGAGTTTCGGATTGCTGTACTTGCCCCAGTTCCACGTGCCATAGCCCGTCTTCGGATTCGGCGTGCCCGTGATCGAACGCAGCGCCACGTCGGCGGCGGCCGAGCCCCAGCCAAGCATTTCGAATGCGAAATCGCCTTGCCGCGCGCGCGTGAAGTACGCCGCCACGGGCAGCGTTTCCACCTTGGTCTGGATGCCGATGCGCGTCAGCATGCCCGCCGTGGCCTGGGCCACTTGCGCGTCGTTCAGGTAACGGTTGTTCGTGGCGTGCAACGTGAGTCCGAAACCATCCGGATAGCCGGCCTGGGCCAGCAGTTTCTTGGCGCCTTCGGGGTCGTAGGCATCCGGCTTGGAGCCCGGGTGGCCGAAGATCGGCGGCGAGACAATCGACGAGGCCGGTACGGCAAGCCCTTCCATGATGCGGCTGACAATGGCGTCACGGTT
This sequence comes from Cupriavidus sp. SW-Y-13, assembly GCF_009793345.1. NCBI lineage: Bacteria > Pseudomonadati > Pseudomonadota > Betaproteobacteria > Burkholderiales > Burkholderiaceae > Cupriavidus > Cupriavidus sp. SW-Y-13. The sequence continues at coordinate 2,462,474 of NZ_WHLX01000001.1, read as the reverse complement.
GATCGCCTTGCTGATGGCGGCACGCACGCGAGCATCCTTGAACGGATTCTTGCCGAGCGGCTTGCCGGACTTGTCGGTGACGAACGGCGGGTTGTCGCGCGACTGGTCCATCTGCCAGAAGATGGTGCGCCACGAGACTGTCTGCTCGATCTTGAATTTCGGATTCTGCTTGAGCTTCGCCACGTCCGCAGCCGGGATGGTCTCGATCACGTCGACGTCACCGGCCAGTAGTGCCGCAGTCCGCGCACCGTTATCGGTCAGGATGCGGAAGATCGCGCGGTCGAATACGGGCTTCGGTCCCCAGTAGTCGGGGTTCTTCGTCATCACGATTTCCTGGCCGCGCGCGAATCGGACGAACTTGTACGGGCCTGTGCCGATCATTGCCTTGCCCGAATCGAAATCGGCCTGCGTCAGCGTGGCCGCGATCTTCTTCGGCATGATCGGTACGCTGTTCAGGTCGTTGGCGAGGTTGGCGTAGTTCGGCACGCTCATGGTCAGCCGCACGGTCAGCGCGTCGGGCGTGTCGATGCGGGCGATCGGCTTGGTGTAGCTCGTGAACGAGCCCGGTGCGTTGGTCAGTTTTTCGGGACGTTCGAGCGATGCCTTGACGTCCTCGCTCGTGAACGGCGTACCGTCATGCCATTTCACATTGGGACGCAGCTTGATTTCCCACGTAATGGCATTGATGGGCTTCCACGAGAGCGCCAGGCCGGGGATGTAGCGCGCGTTCTTGTCCATGAACACGAGCGATTCAAAAACGTGTCGGGCCCGCGTTGTTCCAGTGCGGGTCCATCGAAGTCACGTCGGCGGCCAGACCGATACGCAGGTCTTCAGCATGAGCAACGTTGGCGGGCAGCAGCGTCAACGCGCTGGCGCCGAGCACGAGGGATAGCGAGGCTTTCAGCAGCGTGCGGCGGATGCGTTGGATCATGGACGGGACTCCTCGTACGTTGGTGGGCGCGGATTGGCCGTTATTGTGCCGCCAAATGACCTTCCATGTCCGATACATGCTGGGGCATGCCGGTACAATCGCGCCCATGTTCGCCAATTCCCGCACTGTCCTGTCGGCCCAGACCGGCATCCACGATCATCTCGCCACGCTGCTGCAGCGTCACCTGGATGAGCCGTTCCGCAAGCCGATCGGCTTTCCGACCCAACGCGCGTTCGATATCGCCATCGACGCCTGGCAGCGCGCTGGCGGCCAGCCGCTGATCATCGATGCGGGATGTGGAGTGGGAGAGAGTACGCTGCGATTGGCGACCACGTTTCCTGATCACTATGTGATCGGGATCGACCAGTCGGAAAAGCGTCTGACCGCCGGCAAGGATTGGTGGGAAGCGGAGATGCCCGGCAATTTCCACTGGGCGCGCGCCGATCTCGTTGATTTCTGGCGCTTGCTGCAGGATGGCAAGGTGCCCGTGAAGCGCCACTATGTGCTGTATCCGAACCCTTGGCCCAAGATCGGCCACCTGTCGCGGCGTTGGCAGGGCCATGCCGTGTTTCCGGCGCTGGCAGCGTGCGGCGACTATCTCGAATGTCGGAGCAACTGGAAGATCTACATCGACGAATTCGCCGCGGCGTTGTCGATGGTGGGACGTCCGACGCAGACGGCGGTGTGGCAGCCGGAAACACCGATGACGCCGTTCGAACGCAAGTACGGGGCGTCAGGGCATGAGCTGTGGAGATGTGTAAGCGTGCGGGAGTAGCTTGATTTCCCGCTAGACGTTCCCCTCTCCCGCGTTGCGGGAGAGGGGAACAAAACAAAGAGGCGAGCGTGCCTCAATGAAACAGCGGCTGCTGCGTCGGCGCGTCTTCCGGCAACTCGGCATGCACAATCTCGCCCGAGCGGTCTGCGTAGAGCGGCGTACCGCAATCCTCGCAATACTCGGGATCGAACAGCGCGGCGTGGCGGAAGATGTCTTCCACACCCGCGTTGCGCAGTTCCTCGCAGATCTGCTCGACGGGGTTACCCTTTTCCTCGGCATCGACCTCGCCGGACTCGCGGCCATAGACTGGCCAGACGATGCCGTAGATCACATCCTTCTCGCCGCGCATGGTGAAACCGACGCGGTATTCCTCGACCACTTCCTCGCCGAAACCTGCCACCACGGCGGAAAGCTGGCCAGCCGGAACGTCGAGCGTGCCGCAGAGGTAGTTCACTGCGGCGCGCACCGTCAGCGGACGGATGCTCTTGTCCGATTCGCGGCACGACAGGAAGAAGGCATCGGGCAGCAGCAGTTCGAATTCGCAGCCCGGCAGCAGCACGGCCACGGTGGGCTGTACCTGCTGACGCCATTGTTCGAGGCAGACCGAGCGCTCGGCGTGATGTTCCTTGGCATCTTCCTGCCAGCGGAACAGCGCGCCTTCATGCGGCGCCACCACCACGGCCAGCAGGTAACGCGGATCGGCCAGAATCGGTGCCGTTTCGGGCAGGTCCTTCAGATCGACCTTGGGTACGACGCCGGCCATGGCCGCCGAGGCCAGCTTGTGCGTGAGCGCAAACGTGTCGCTATGGCTGCGCGGCAGTTGGTCGATGCTGTAGAGATAGGGGGACAGCGCCACCTGCGTGTCCTTGGCCAGGACGTGCGCCTGCAGGTGAACAGCCAGCGTCTGCGCCAGTTCGGGCTTCAATGCACCCGAAGGAATGGCGTAGCGCGTGTGAGCCAGGATCGGCGCGGCGATCAGCAGGGCATCGTGCTTGATGCCATCGATCTCGACCGTGGCGGATTCCGCCAGCGTCTCGGCCTGTTCGGCAAGCACGTCGGACGCATCGGCGTTGTGCTTGAACAGGTGTTCGAGAGCCGCGTCGAGCGCGGTCTGGCTGCCGTTTTTCAGCAGGCGGTGAAGCCGCTGCGACAGCCGCCGCTCCCAGTACCCATCCTCCATGCGGCTGCCCGATGCATCCAGGGCGAGCGCGTCGGCCACGAGCCGCTCGGCATCGGGCGAGAGTCGGGAAGAAGACTTGGGGCGAAAACCTGCCATAGGTGAAGACGTCCGTTTTTACGTAAAACGGTATTCTACTCGCTGCGTTGACAGGCGCAGTGCTGGCGAACCCTTGCCTTGTGGATTACTTCTGTGCAGCCGGGGCGGCCGGGGCGTGGGATTCAGTGGTGTGCGATTCGCCCGCCATCGATACCTCGCCGCCGCCCTTGGTGAGCAGGTACAGGCATGCGCCAGCTACAACGATGAAAGCGATCAGGATCTTGACCATGATTTGTCTCCAAACTGTGATTCTGTAGGTATAGGTAACGCTGCAAAGCGTGGAGACGAGTCTGGCAGGGCAGGCTTGCGCAGAACTTACGGGGGAGGGTGGGGATTACCCGGAAGGGTTTTGTGAGGGTGCTGCGGGTTTGCTCCCCTCTCCCGCACGCGGGAGAGGGGAGAACAACCAAACATCAAGCCACCAGCAACTGCCGCAGCACAAACGGCAGAATCCCGCCATGGTTGTAGTAGTCGACCTCGATCGGCGTATCGATGCGCAGCAGCACCGGCACGCGCTGCGTGTCGCCATTGCTGCGGTGGATCACGAGCACCACGTCCTGCTGGGGCTTCAGTTCGCCCTCGATACCTTCCACGTCGAAGGTTTCGTTGCCGATGATGCCAAGCGACTGCACGCTGTCGCTGCCCTTGAACTGCAGCGGCAACACGCCCATGCCCACGAGGTTCGAGCGGTGAATACGTTCGAAGCTGCGCGCGATCACGGCCTTCACGCCGAGCAGTTGCGTGCCCTTGGCTGCCCAGTCACGCGACGAACCCGTGCCGTACTCCTCGCCGCCGAACACCACAGTCGCCGTGCCTTCGGCCACGTACTTCATCGCGGCATCGTAGATCGACATCTGATCGCCCGTGGGCTGGTGCAGCGTGATGCCGCCTTCCACGCGCGAGCCATCGGCCTTCGGCGGGATCATCAGGTTCTTGATCCGCACGTTGGCAAACGTGCCGCGCATCATGACCTCGTGGTTGCCGCGGCGCGAACCATAGCTGTTGAAGTCAGCCTTGAGCACGCCATGATCCAGCAGGTATTTGCCTGCGGGCGAGGTGTCCTTGATCGAACCGGCCGGCGAGATGTGGTCGGTCGTGACCGAATCGCCAAACACGCCAAGTGCACGCGCGCCACGTACCGTCACGGCCTCGTTGCTGGGCTCGATCGTGAAGTCCTGGAAGAACGGCGGCTCGGCGATGTAGGTCGAGGTCGGCCAATCGTAGACCTGGCCCTTCGTCCCCTTGATATTCGCCCACAGCTTGCTCGGTTTCTTGACCTGTTCGTAGTTGCCCTTGAACACCTGCGCGTCGAGCGCGAACTTGAGCAGTGCCTGGATTTCTTCGGAAGTCGGCCAGATGTCGCCGAGCCAGATGTCCTTGCCGCCACGGCCCTTGCCAACCGGTTCGGTCATCAGGTCGCGCGTGACATTGCCGGCGATGGCGTAGGCCACGACCAGCGGCGGCGAAGCCAGGAAGTTGGCGCGAATGTTCGGGTGGATGCGGGCCTCGAAGTTGCGATTGCCCGAGAGCACGGCGGCAGCCACGATGTCGTTGTCGACGATGGATTCGTTCAGCGCCGGCGTCAGGTCACCGGCATTGCCGATGCACGTCGTGCAGCCATAGGCGGTCACGCCGAAGCCGAGCTTTTCGAGGTAGGGCAGCAGGCCCGTGGCCGTCAGGTACTCGGTCACCACGCGGCTGCCCGGGGCCAGCGACGTCTTGATATGCGGCGCCACGTTCAGGCCGGCTTCCACGGCCTTCTTCGCCAGCAGGCCGGCGGCCAGCAGCACGCTCGGGTTCGATGTGTTCGTGCACGACGTGATGGCGGCGATCAGGATGTCGCCGTTATGCACCTTCACGCCGTCGGCGTTGACGTATTCCTTGTTCAGATCGGCCGGGTCCTTGTTGAAGCCGTTCTCGGCCACCGGCTTGCTGAACAGCGACGCAAACGTGCTCTTCACGTGTCCGATCTCGATACGGTCCTGCGGACGCTTCGGACCCGCCAGAGACGGCGCCACGGTGCCCAGGTCCAGCGTCAGCGTCGTGGAGTAGTCGATGTCGCCTGCCTTCGGCACGCCAAACATCTGCTGCGCGCGGAAGTAACCTTCGAATGCAGCGATTTCCTCGTCGGTACGACCCGTGCCGCGGAAGTAGTCGATGGTCTTCTCGTCCACCGGGAAGAAGCCCATCGTCGCGCCGTATTCCGGTGCCATGTTGCCGATGGTGGCGCGGTCCGGCGTGGTCAGGCTGGCCGTGCCTTCGCCGAAGAACTCGACGAACTTGCCCACGACCTTCTCGCGGCGCAGCATCTCGGTGATTGTCAGCACGAGGTCGGTGGCGGTCACGCCCTCGCGCAGGCGGCCCTTCAGTTCCACACCCACCACATCGGGCGTCAGGAAATAGACCGGTTGGCCCAGCATGCCGGCTTCTGCCTCGATGCCGCCTACACCCCAGCCCACCACACCGATACCGTTGATCATCGTGGTGTGCGAATCGGTGCCGACGAGCGTGTCCGGATAGTAGACGCCATCCCGGTTATGCACGCCACGCGCCAGATATTCGAGGTTCACCTGGTGAACGATGCCGAAGCCCGGCTGCACCACGCCGAACGTGTCGAACGCCTGCATGCCCCACTTCATGAACTGGTAGCGCTCGTTGTTGCGCTGGAATTCCAGCTGCATGTTCAGGTCGAGCGCCTTCTTCTCGCGGAAATGGTCGATCTGCACCGAGTGGTCCACCACGAGATCCACCGGCACGAGCGGCTCGATCTTCTTGGGGTTCTTGCCCATCTTCTCGGCCACGTTGCGCATGGCGGCCAGGTCGGCCAGCAGCGGCACGCCGGTGAAGTCCTGCAGCACCACGCGTGCCACGACAAACGGAATCTCGTCGACGCGCTCGGCATTGGGCTTCCAGCTGGCAAGCTGGCGGATATGTTCCTCGGTGACTTTCTTGCCGTCGCAATTGCGCAGCACCGACTCCAGGACCAGACGAATCGATACAGGCAGGCGCTCGATCTTGATGCCCAGGGCCTTTCCGAGCTGTGGCAGCGAGTAGTACTGGCCGGAGCCGCCCGTGGCGAGCTTGAATTCTTTGAGAGTGTTATTGAGATTGTGGGGCATTACCTGACTCCAATCGAGGGATGACGCGGGAGATGCTCTTATTCTTCAGACCCCGGTACGCGATAGGGTTCCGCCGCAAACCTCGCGGCGCGCCAGACCGACCTGAAACGCGCACCGTACAGCAACGTGATGACTGCCGTGTGTGAGGGCAATCGTGCAAGGCAATTCGATGCTGGCGATCTTCTGACGGCCAGCATCGAATTGCCGCGTGCGGCCGGCAAACCGTCGCACGCGGACAAGGCAAGATGAGACTTTACTGCTTCGGCGCGGCTTGTGCAGCAGGGGCCGGCTCGGCAGGGGCCGGTTGGGCGGCGGGCGCCATCAGCAGTGGCGTGGACACCGGGGCGCGCAGTGCGCCGGCCTGGGTCGGGGCAGAGCCGCCTGCGAGCATGTCGGCGCTCTGGCATTCGTCGGCCAGGCGCTGGCCCAGGTTCTTGTTGAACAGCATGGCCTTGCTCGGGATCACGACCAGGTCCAGGCCCGATTGCGCATCGTAGTAGCGGTCAGCGCCGGTCACGGTGGACTGGCGCGGCAGACGGTAGTCCTTGCCCGACCAGTGCACGGTCAGCACCTCATCGCGCAGCATGTTGCCGTTGATGTAGATGACATTGCCCAGTTCGCACTGCCACTTTTCGCCCGAAGGCACGACGGCCGGCGCGGCGGCGGCAGCCTTGGTGGACTTGGAGCTCTTCTTGGCGGGCGCCTTCTTGGTGGCAGCCGGCTTCTTGGCGGGTTCCTGGGCCAGCGCGGCGCCAGCGGAGGACAGGGTCAAAGCGCCAATGCAGGCCGCCAGCACGAGTTTGTTCATTTGTGATTCCTTCCGGATTACGTGGATAGTCAAAAAGGTGGGGGCTTCGTTGTGTCGAACAGTCCGGAGCGCTTGCCATGACATGGCGCTCCGGCAACTTTCCGCCGCTATTCTCTACGATTTGTCCAAAGCGGCGAAGTCAGTCCGATATTCGTTACATAATCAGGTGCAACCGGTTTGCCATCGGCCACTTGGCGACAAAAATGAGCAGTTTTCGCTTGATTGCGGCTAGTCAAAGAAAAGATCGGTGGCAGGAGCCGGGATCGCCGTGCCGGTGGCATGTGCACGCTGCAGCAGCGACCAGTAGTAGCGATAGCTGGCCCGGTCGTGCAGCTGGCCGTCGTGGCGGATCGGCGCCCAGTTGTTCTCATGCGCCGCCAGCAGGATCTGCGTCGCCGTGCCGATTTCGGTATCGCTGGGCCGAAAGGCCGTCACGATGGGCTCGATCTGGCCCGGATGGATGCTCCACTTGCGCAGGTAGCCGAACTCCGCGCGTGCGCGACTCGCGTCGTGACCGGCCTGGTCCGGGTTCTGCACATCGGTACTGACATTGTGCGACGGCACCTTGCCATGACGATGGCAGGCCGCCGAGATCTCTAACATCGCGCGCCGGACGAGCGGATGCTCGAACTGGCCGGGCGAGCGCATCGCGTCGGCCGGAATGGCGCCGTGGTGGGCCGACACGAAATCCATCAGCCCGAAGCTGAGGCATTCCACCTGCACCAGCGAGGCAATTTCGAAGACCTGCTCAAGTGCAGAATGGGTTTCTATCAGCACGTGAACAGGAATGTGCCGCGCTATGCCGGCGGCGCGCGCCACGTGGTTCACATGGTCGGTCATGCGGGCGACCTCGACCACATCGGTGACTTTCGGCAGCACCACATAGGCCAGCCGTGCCCCGGCGGCGGAAACCAGCACGTCCACGTCGTCGCGCCAGCTCGGATGCGCGGGGTCGTGAATGCGCACGCCCACGCGGTTGTGGGCGTTGTCCGCGCTGTTGACCAGTTGCGCGCAGAGCTCCGCGTGTTGACGCTCAAGGCCAACGGCGGCGCCGTCCTCGCAATCGAAGGTGATGTCGAACACGGGCCCGAGCGACTGCTGCAGGGCCAGCGATTTGCGCATGAGCTTCTCGCTGCCCGCGTAGTGGTCGCAGACCGGCAGCTGGACGGGAATGGCTTCTCCCTGGAACAGGACCTCGGATGGATGCACGTTGGTTTGCGTAAGACGTATGAAGCAGGGGGTTAATGAGAAGACAAGGCGAGCGCCCAAAGAAAAACCGGGGTCCGCGCCGATTCTGCAATCGATGCGGACCCCGGTTTCATGAGCGGGTAGCTCCTGGTACTAGAGATCAGCCCAGCAGGTGTTGCACGCCGGCACGCTCTTCTTCCAGTTCCTTCAGCGTGATGTTGATCTTTTCCTGGCTGTAGGCGTCGATCTCGAGACCTTGCACGATTTCGTACTTGCCGTTGGCCGTAGTCACCGGGTAGCCGAACATGACGTCCTTCGGAATGCCGTATTCGCCGTTCGACGGGATGCCCATCGTGACGACCTTGCCGTTCGAGCCCAGGACCCAGTCACGCACGTGGTCGATGGCGGCGTTGGCAGCCGAAGCGGCCGACGACAGGCCACGTGCCTCGATGATGGCGGCGCCGCGCTTGCCGACGGTCGGCAGGAACACGTCGTTGTTCCAGACCTGGTCGTTGATCAGGTCCTTGACGCTCTTGCCGTCGACGGTGGCGTAGCGGTAGTCGGCGTACATCGTCGGGCTGTGATTGCCCCAGACGAACAGCTTCTCGACCGACGACACCGGCTTGCCGGTCTTGGCGGCGATCTGCGACAGCGCGCGGTTGTGGTCCAGGCGCAGCATGGCCGTGAAGTTCTCGCGCTTCAGGCTCGGCGCGGACTTCATGGCGATGTAGGCGTTGGTGTTGGCCGGGTTGCCCACGACCAGTACCTTGACGTCGCGGCTTGCCACTTCGTCCAGGGCCTTGCCCTGCACCGTGAAGATCTGGGCGTTGGCTTCGAGCAGGTCCTTGCGTTCCATGCCCTTGCTACGCGGACGGGCACCCACCAGCAGGGCAACGTCGGCGTCCTTGAAGGCAACCTTGGGGTCGTCGGTGATGACCACGCCAGCCAGCAGCGGGAACGCGCAGTCTTCCAGTTCCATCACCACGCCCTTGACGGCGGTCTGGGCTTGCGGGAGGTCGAGCAGTTGGAGGATGACCGGCTGGTCTTTGCCGAGCATGTCGCCGTTGGCGATGCGGAACAGCAGGGAATAGCCGATCTGGCCAGCGGCGCCGGTGACTGCGACGCGCATTGGGGCTTTAGCCATGAGTAAGTCTCCAAACGAAAAGAGGGGGTAACCGTTCGATGGCGGCTGGCCGTCCAGGGGTTGGAGCAGGCCGGCGCGTCACCGGGTGCTGGTCTCGTGTCGCCACGGGGCAGGCGGGCATCCGCCGGCAGCCCGCAATACAAGGCCCGGGGGCCGCAACGAGGAGCGCGCGGGCCATGGGCATGCGTCGAGGGCGACAAGGCGTAAGTCTACTACTGCTATGTGGTGCGCCGCATCCGCTAAGTGCTCGGGCCTTGGGGCGGGACAGCCCCATGCGGGAGCCTGGGCGAGGGCGGCGGCACGGACTGCGCGAGTTTAGGGTGCGCCCCGATTGATGTCAATTCATATGTCTTATATAAGACATAAGACATTTCATAGCGTGCTGGACGCGATTCCGGAATTTGTGGTTGAATCCGGGCTATGTCATCCCTGCCTACGTCCCCGTCCGCCACGGCTGCCAACGGTTCGCCGGAATCGGTCGCCCCCCGGAGCGCCGGGACGCAGCCGTCCGCTACGCCGCAGGGCGCCAGTCCGGCGCCTGCAACGCCCGCCGCCGCGCCTGCCTCCGTCCCATCCCCCACGTTCAGTCCGCTGTACCAGCAGATCAAGGCTTTGATCATGCAGAGCCTGCAGACGGGCGAATGGAAGCCGGGTGAGATGATTCCGAGCGAAATGGACCTGGCCGCCCGCTACAAGGTTAGCCAGGGTACGGTGCGCAAGGCCATCGACGAACTGGCTGCCGACAATCTTGTGGCGCGGCGCCAGGGCAAAGGCACCTTTGTGACCACCCACCATGAGGACGTGGTCAAGTTCCGCTTCCTGCGGCTGGTGCCCGACGAGGGCGAACCCCATTACGGCGCCAGCCGCGTGCTCGAATGCAAGCGCCTGCGCGCACCGGCCGAGATCGCGCGACTGCTCGATATCCGCACCGGTGACAGCGTGGTGCAGATCCGTCGCGTGCTGAATTTCTCGAACGAAGCCACGGTGCTGGACGAAATCTGGCTGCTTGGCGCCAACTTCAAGGGCCTGACGGCCGAGAAGCTCAACGAGTGGAAGGGCCCGATGTACGCGCTCTTCGAAGCCGAGTTCGGCACCCGGATGATCCGCGCAACAGAAAAGATTCGCGCAGTTGCTGCCGATAACACGGCGGCGGAGTTGCTTTCCGTGGAGCCCGGTACGCCGCTGTTGTCGGTGGAGCGGGTCTCATTTACATATGGCGACCGCCCGGTGGAAGTCCGTCGTGGTCTTTATGTCACGACCCGGCACTATTATCAAAACGACTTGAGCTGATGCGCGATGGCGATGGAAGGACTGTCCTGGAAGCCGATTATTGCGGCATGCGCATGGGGCCGTCCGCCAGCATTGTCGCGCGTGGCAGGAATCGTCCGATATATCGCGTCCGGAGTGGTGCGCGCATTGTCGCGTGCGATTGTCGCGCACGCCGCGTTGGTGCGTGATAGTCGAAAATTATTGGTGCGCTGCGCAACAAAGGCGCTAAAATCACGCCGATTTGCTCCTGCATTCATTTGCATCCAGCGCCCCCACACGTTCGATGCAGGGTTAGACGCAATCCGGTGCATCCACGGTAACCGCTGTGGCAAGCCGATGCAATGGGGAGTAATGGCAGTGTCGTTCTTTTGCAGTTTTCTTTTCACAGCAAATGGGGTCTCGCATGGCTGAAGCCGCCAAACAAGCCAGGCCGGAGTTCCGGAATATCGGTATCGCGCAAATCTCGCGCTACCGGTTGCCCTGGGCCGGCAAGGTATCCATCCTGCATCGCGTCAGCGGTGCCTTGATGTTCCTCCTCCTTCCGTTCGTTCTGTATCTCTTCGAGCAGAGCGTCACCTCCGAACTGAGCTACGCGAAGTTCTCGGCCCTGCTGTCCAACGGCTTCGTCAAGCTGGTGATCCTGGCCCTGATCTGGGGCTATCTGCATCACTTCTGCGCCGGTATCCGTTTCCTGCTGCTCGACGTGCACGTCGGCGTGACCAAGCCCGCCTCCGCCACCTCGGCCAAGATCGTGCTGGTCGTAAGCCTGCTGCTCACCGTGGTGTTCGGGCTCAAGCTGTTTGGCCTGTTCTGAGGAGAGTGAAGGTGGCAAACAATAATATCGGTCCCAAGCGTCTTGTCGTCGGTGCGCACTACGGTCTCAAGGACTGGCTCGCGCAACGCGTTACCGCAGTCATCATGGTGGTGTTCACCGTGGTGCTCGCCGGGGTGTATCTCGCCTTCGGCAATCCTTCGTACGAAGGCTGGTCGGGTCTCTTCGCCAACCAATGGATGAAGCTCCTGACGTTCCTGACGGTTCTGTCCCTGCTGTTCCACGCGTGGATCGGCATTCGCGACATCTGGATGGACTACGTGAAGCCGATGGCCGTGCGCCTCGTGCTGCAAGTTCTTACGATTCTGTGGCTCGTTGGTTGTGCGGGCTACGCTGCTCAGATTCTCTGGAGGGTGTAATAAATGGTCGCAGTCAAGACTGGATTGCCGCGTCGCAAATTTGACGTGGTCATCGTCGGGGCGGGCGGCGCCGGGATGCGCGCATCCCTCCAGCTCGCGGAAGCCGGCCTGAACGTGGCCGTGCTGTCGAAGGTTTTCCCGACCCGCTCGCACACCGTTGCGGCGCAGGGCGGTATCGGTGCCTCGCTCGGCAACATGAGCGAGGACAACTGGCACTATCACTTCTACGACACCATCAAGGGTTCCGATTGGCTGGGTGACCAGGACGCCATCGAATTCATGTGCCGTGAAGCCCCGAAGGTCGTGTACGAGCTCGAACACTTCGGCATGCCGTTCGACCGCAACGCCGACGGCACGATCTACCAGCGCCCGTTCGGTGGTCACACCGCCAACTACGGTGAAAAGCCCGTGCAGCGTGCCTGCGCTGCGGCTGACCGTACCGGCCACGCACTGCTGCACACGCTGTACCAGCGCAACGTCCGCGCCAAGACCCACTTCTTCGTGGAGTGGATGGCGCTGGACCTGATCCGCGACGAAGAAGGCGACGTGCTGGGCGTGACCGCATTGGAAATGGAAACCGGGGAAGTCTATATCCTCGAAGCCAAGACCACGCTGTTCGCCACGGGCGGTGCCGGCCGTATCTATGCCGCGTCCACCAACGCCTTCATCAACACCGGTGACGGCCTGGGCATGGCAGCGCGCGCAGGCGTGCCGCTGGAAGACATGGAGTTCTGGCAGTTCCACCCGACCGGCGTGGCCGGCGCGGGCGTGCTGATCACGGAAGGCGTGCGCGGCGAAGGCGGCATCCTGCGTAACAAGGATGGCGAGCGCTTCATGGAGCGCTATGCCCCGACGCTGAAGGATCTGGCGCCGCGTGACTTCGTGTCGCGCTCGATGGACCAGGAAATCAAGGAAGGCCGCGGTTGTGGCCCGAACGGCGACTACGTGCTGCTCGACCTGACTCACGTCGGTGCCGAGACCATCATGAAGCGCCTGCCGTCGATCCGCGAAATCGGCATGAAGTTTGCCAACGTGGACGCCATCAAGGAACCGATCCCGGTCGTGCCGACCATCCACTACCAGATGGGTGGCATTCCGACGAACTTCCACGGTCAGGTCGTGGTGCCGAAGAACGGCAACCCGAACGAAGTGGTCAACGGTTTCTACGCCATCGGCGAATGCTCCTGCGTGTCGGTGCACGGCGCCAACCGCCTGGGCACGAACTCGTTGCTGGACCTCGTGGTGTTCGGCCGTGCCGCCGGCAACCACATCGTCGCCAACGCGTCGAAGCAGAAGGAACACAAGCCGCTGCCGGCAGACGCCGCCGACCGCGCCATGGCGCGCCTGGCCAAGCTGCAGGGCACGACCTCGGGTGAGTACACCCAGGACGTGGCCAACGACATCCGCCGCAACATGCAGTCGCATGCTGGCGTGTTCCGTACGCAGAAGCTGATGGACGAAGGCGTCGAGCGCATTCTGGAAGTGGCAGAGCGTGCCGACAACATCCACCTGAAGGACAAGTCCAAGGTCTTCAACACCGCACTGGTGGAAGCCCTGGAAGTGGCCAACCTGGTGGAAGTGGCCAAGGCCACGATGATCTCGGCCGCTGCCCGCAAGGAATCGCGCGGTGCGCACGCGCACAGCGACTTCCCGAATCGCGACGACGACAACTGGCTGAAGCACTCGCTGTTCTACAGCGAAGGCAACCGCCTCGACTACAAGCCGGTGAAGATGCAACCGCTGACGGTGGAATCGGTTCCGCCCAAGGCCCGTACGTTCTAAACGGCGCATCGTAGAGAAAACAGGACCCACAGAAATGAAGCGTATTTTCGAAGTCTACCGCTACGATCCGGACAAGGACGCCGCACCCCGCATGCAGACCTACGAGGTGGAACTCGACGGTCACGAGCGCATGCTGCTGGACGCACTGGTCAAGCTGAAGAAGCTCGACGAGACGATCTCGTTCCGTCGTTCGTGCCGCGAAGGCGTGTGCGGCTCGGACGCGATGAACATCAACGGCAAGAACGGCCTGGCCTGCCTGACGAACATGCGCGAGCTGCCGGACCGCATCGTGCTGCGTCCGCTGCCCGGCCTGCCGGTGGTGCGCGACCTGATCGTCGACATGACGAACTTCTTCAAGCAGTACAACTCGATCAAGCCGTTCCTGATCAACGACGAGCCGCCGCCCGAGAAGGAGCGTCTGCAGTCGCCGCAGGAGCGTGACGAGCTGGACGGCCTGTACGAGTGCATTCTTTGCGCAAGCTGCTCCACGTCGTGCCCGTCGTTCTGGTGGAATCCGGACAAGTTCGTCGGCCCCGCCGGCCTGCTGCAAGCCTACCGCTTCATCGCCGACAGCCGCGACCAGGCTACCGGCGAGCGTCTGGACAACCTGAACGACCCGTACCGCCTGTTCCGCTGCCACAGCATCATGAACTGCGTCGACGTGTGCCCGAAGGGTCTCAACCCGACGAAGGCGATTGGCAAGATCAAGGAATTGATGGTTCGCCGCGCTGTTTAATCGGCGGGTATAAACTGCCTGATGCGTCCGAGTCTTACGCGGCGCATCAGGCAGTCTGCAACGGATCGAAGTTGATTTAGCAGTTGATGTAAGCGGCGTGTCAGCCCGGTGCAGTATCCAGTCGGGTGGCCGCCGTTCAAAGAAGGCTGACCATGAGTCAATCCACCACATTCTCCCATCAGGCTGATCCGCACAAGCGTGCCCGGCTTCGCTGGCGCGCCCGCCGCGGCCTCCTGGAGAACGACATCATCGTCGAACGTTTCTTCAATCGTTACGAGGAGAGCCTGTCTGATGAAGACGTGGCTTCGCTGGGTGAGCTGTTCGAGCTCAGCGACAACGATTTGATGGACCTGCTGCTGGTCCGCAAGGAACTGGACGGTGAGCTCGATACGCCCCCGATGCAACGGGTACTCAGCCTGCTGCGTTCGGTCTGAGTTTGGTCAACAACATTATTCACAGTATTTGAAGGAATCGACATGACGCCGTCCGATGTGAAAGCCACGCTATCGTTTTCCGATGGTTCCCCCAGCGTTGAGCTGCCGATCTACCAGGGTACCGTTGGCCCGGACGTGATCGACATTCGCAAGCTGTACGGACAGACCGGCAAGTTCACCTATGACCCGGGGTTCATGTCGACTGCTTCGTGCAACTCCAAGATCACCTACATCGACGGTGACAAGGGTGAACTGCTGTATCGCGGTTACCCGATCGAGCAACTGGCGCAGAAGTGCGACCACCTCGAGACCTGCTACCTGCTGCTGAAGGGTGAACTGCCCAACGCCAAGCAGAAGGAAGAATTCGTTGGCTCGGTGATGAACCACACGATGGTTCACGAGCAACTGCAATTCTTCATGCGCGGTTTCCGCCGCGACGCCCACCCGATGGCTGTCCTGACGGGCCTGGTGGGTGCCATGAGCGCGTTCTACCACGACGCCATGGATATCGACGATCCGCACCAGCGCGAGATCTCGGCCATTCGCCTGATCGCCAAGATGCCGACCCTGGTCGCCATGGCGTACAAGTACAACATCGGCCAGCCGTACATCTACCCGCAGAACGACCTGTCCTACTCGGGCAACTTCATGCGCATGATGTTTGGTACGCCGTGCGCACCGTACACCGTGAACCCGGTGCTGGAGCGCGCACTGGATCGCATCTTCATCCTGCACGCCGACCACGAGCAGAATGCATCGACCTCGACCGTCCGCCTGGCCGGTTCGTCGGGCACGAACCCGTTCGCAGCCATCGCCGCCGGCGTGGCCTGCCTGTGGGGTCCGGCCCACGGCGGCGCGAACGAAGCCGCGTTGAAGATGCTGGAAGAAATCGGCAGCGTCGATCACATCAACGAGTTCATCAAGCAGGTGAAGGACAAGAACTCGGGCGTGCGCCTGATGGGCTTCGGTCACCGCGTGTACAAGAACTACGATCCGCGCGCCAAGCTCATGCGCGAAACCTGCCATGAAGTGCTGAACGAACTGGGCCTGCACAACGACCCGCTGTTCAAGCTCGCCATGGAACTGGAAAAGATCGCGCTGGAAGACGAATACTTCGTCAGCCGCAAGCTGTACCCGAACGTGGACTTCTACTCGGGTATCGTGCAGCGCGCACTGGGCATCCCGACCTCGCTGTTCACCTGCATCTTCGCCCTGGCGCGTACGCCGGGCTGGATCTCGCAGTGGGAAGAGATGATCACCGATCCGGAATACAAGATCGGCCGCCCGCGCCAGTTGTTCAACGGCTCCGCCGCTCGCGACGTGCCGGACATGGCCAAGCGCTGATCCGTCTGCTGTGCCGCTGTAGAGAAGACGCCCTGGGAAACCGGGGCGTTTTTTTTGCGAGCAACCCTGCACGCACTAGTGTTGTGAAACGGCTTTTCCACGACGCTTCCTGCTCATGTGCGGTTGCAACAAGCTGCATAAGTTGTCAGATTTCCGCCAAATATGGATAACTTCGCTCTGTCGGGTTGCAACTTTCGCCCTATAATGCCCGCTGCTTTGCCGACCGGCAGCCGGGCCACCCTTCCGGCATGTCGGGTTCGGAAAAGCGGGGCAGGCGAAGCGCTTGCGCAATAGAGAACGCATCAACGTTGTCTTTCCGAACTTACGGCGTACGCCGCTTCCCTGAGGGAAATGCGCGCGCGCCGGCACATGCCGGGCCCCGCATCGCTTTACGTCGTCACCGCTGGCCCGACTTCCGCTTTGGGCCGTCTGCCGTTCGCCGTCTGCCATATTCCCGCGGGTGCTGTTCGATTGCGCCGGTCATGCCGACTCTGCCCGGAATGACCCATACATAAATCGAGGAGCTCCTGATGACGTTTTCCCGTCTCTCGTCCACTGCCATGGCCGCCGTGCTCGCCACTGCCGGCCTCGCTGCCTTCACTTCGGCCAACGCCGAAACCGTCAAGATCGCCATCGCCGGCCCCATGAGCGGCTCCGTCGCCCAGTACGGCGACATGGTCAAGGCCGGTGCGCTGACCGCCATCGAGCAGATCAATGCTTCTGGCGGCGCCAATGGCAACAAGCTCGAAGCTGTGCTGCTGGACGATGCCTGCGAACCGAAGCAAGCCGTGGCCGTCGCCAACAAGGTCGTCAGCCAGGGCATCCACTACGTGATTGGTCACGTGTGCTCGGGTTCGACGATTCCGGCATCGGACATCTACGAGAACGAAGGTATCGTGATGGTTACGCCGTCGGCCACCGCGCCGCAGCTGACCGAGACGAAGAAGCGCAACTTCATCTTCCGCACGATTGGCCGTGATGACCAGCAAGGTCCGGCGGCTGCCCAGTACATCATCAACAAGGTCAAGCCGAAGAAGGTTGCCGTGCTGCACGACAAGCAGTCGTACGGCCAGGGCATTGCCAGCTCGGTGAAGAAGGACCTGGAAGCGGCCAAGATTCCCGTAGCCGTGTTCGAAGGCATCAACGCCGGCGATTCCGACTATTCGGCCGTGATCACCAAGCTGAAGTCGCAAGGCGTGGACTTCGTCTACTTCGGCGGCTATCACCCGGAAATGGGCCTGCTGCTGCGCCAGGCGCGCGAGCAGGGCGTGAAGGCCACGTTCATGGGTCCGGAAGGCGTGGGCAACAAGGACGTGACGGCCATCGCCGGCCCGGCTTCGGAAGGCATGCTCGTGACGCTGCCGGCCGACTTCTCGGCCGATCCGGCCAACGCGGCGCTGGTGAAGGCTTTCGCGGACAAGAAGCGTGATGCCAACGGCCCGTTCCAGATGCCTGCCTACGCGGCCGTGAAGATCATCGGCGACGCTATCGCCGGCGCCAAGAGCACGGACCCGACGAAGGTGGCCGCTTACATGCACAAGAACGCGTTCACCACGCCGATCGGCAAGGTCGAGTACGACGCCAAGGGTGACCTGAAGTCGTTCAAGTTTGTCGTCTACACGTGGCACAAGGACGCCACCAAGACTGCCGCCAACTAAACCCGGCGCCATTCTGGCGAAACGCCCCGCGGCCAACCGGCTCGCGGGGCGTTTTGGTATCGGTTCGATGTCGATAATGCGCCACATAAGGGCGAGCGGCATCGCGCATCGGACTTCCCGATCCACAAGGTCCCCCGCATGAACGAATTCCTTCCACAATTCACCCAGCAGCTGGTCAATGGCCTGACGCTGGGTGCGATCTATGCGCTGATCGCCATCGGCTACACGATGGTCTACGGCATCATCGGCATGATCAACTTTGCCCACGGCGAGATCTACATGATCGGCGCCTACGTGGGTCTCGTGACGCTGACCGCCATTGGCGCGCAAGCTGGCTATCCGCTGCCGCTCGTGTTGGGCGCGGCGTTGATCGTCTCCGTGGCCGTGACAGGCTGCTACGGCTATGCCGTGGAGCGCGTGGCCTATCGACCCCTGCGTGGCGGTCCGCGGCTGGTGCCGCTGATCTCGGCCATCGGGATGTCGATTTTTCTCCAGAACTATGTCCAGATCGGGCAGGGCGCACGTGACGTGTCCGTGCCGCTGCTGATCTCGGGTGCCATCGAATTCCAGATGGGCAGTGACTTCACGGTGACCGTGCCGTACTCGCGCCTGCTGATCGTGGGCGTGACGCTGGTGCTGATGATTGCGCTGACGCTGTTCATCGGGCATTCGCGCATGGGTCGCGCGTGCCGTGCCTGCGCGGAAGACATGCGCATGGCCAACCTGCTTGGCATCGATACGAATCGCGTGATCTCGTTCACGTTCGTGCTCGGCGCGATGCTGGCCGCCGTGGGCGGCGTGCTGATCGGACTGACCATCGGCAAGCTCAATCCGTTCATCGGCTTCATCGCCGGCATCAAGGCATTCACGGCCGCGGTGCTGGGCGGCATCGGCAGCATTCCGGGCGCGATGCTCGGTGGCGTGCTGCTGGGCCTGGCCGAGACATTCGCCGCCGGCTACATGCCGGCCGAGTACAAGGACGTGGTGGCCTTCGGCCTGCTGATTTTGGTGCTGCTGTTCCGTCCCACCGGGCTGCTTGGCAAGCCTGATGTGGAAAAGGTGTAAGGGGGCCCCATGACGCAATCGATTTCGCAAACGCAGCCAGGTGCCAACCTGAAGAACGCGGTGACGGCCGCCGTGATGACGGCCATCCTGACGATCCCGGTCCTGGGCCTGCAACTCAAGCTCGACGGCTACAAGGTCGTGCTCGAACCGCACTGGCGCCCGGTCTGGATCGCCGTGGCGCTCGTGTTCCTGTTCCAGTTATTCAAGCCGATGCTGAGGCGTGCGCGCAGCGCCGTGAAGTTGCCGACGGTGCCCGCCATGGGCGCAAAGCAGCAGCGCTTAGCGGTGTGGGTGCTGCTGGCCGTGGGCCTGGTGTTCCCGTTCTTCGGTACGCGTGGCGCCGTGGACGTGGCCACGCTGGCGCTGATCTACGTGATCCTTGGCCTGGGCCTGAATATCGTGGTTGGCTATGCTGGTCTGCTCGACCTGGGCTATGTGGGCTTCTATGCGGTAGGCGGCTATACCTACGCACTGCTGAACCAGTATTTCGGCCTGACGTTCTGGGAATGCCTGCCGCTGTCGGCTGGCTTCGCGGCGCTGTTCGGCTTCGTGCTCGGCTTCCCGGTGCTGCGGCTGCGCGGTGACTACCTCGCCATCGTGACGCTGGGCTTCGGGGAAATCATTCGCCTGCTGCTCAACAACCTGACTAGCCTGACCGGTGGTCCGGATGGCGTGTCGGGCATTCCGAAGCCGACCGTGTTTGGTATCGAGATGGCGCGCAGTGCAAGCGTGGAAGGTGCAAAGACCTTCCACGACCTGATCGGCATCCCGTACACCGGCCAGCACATGGTGATCTTCCTGTACCTGCTGGCGCTGCTGCTGGTGGGTTTCACGCTGTTCGTGACGAGCCGCCTGATCCGCATGCCGATGGGGCGTGCGTGGGAAGCGCTGCGCGAGGACGAGATCGCCTGCCGCTCGCTGGGGCTGAATCCCACGCGCATCAAGCTCTCGGCGTTCACCCTGGGCGCGTCGTTCGCCGGCCTGGCCGGTGCATTCTTCGCGGCGCGCCAGGGCCTGGTCAATCCGGAGTCGTTCACGTTCATCGAATCGGCGCTGATCCTGGCCGTGGTGGTGCTGGGTGGCATGGGCTCGCAACTGGGCGTGATTCTCGCGGCCATCCTGCTGACGATCCTGCCCGAAGTGGCGCGTGATTTTGCCGAGTACCGTATGCTGATTTTCGGCCTGGTGATGGTGCTGATGATGATGTGGCGTCCGCAGGGCCTGCTGCCCGCGAGCCGTCCCCACGTGGAGTTGCCGCGATGAGCGCTGAAATGCTGAAAGTATCCGGCCTGCAGATGCGCTTCGGCGGCCTGCTGGCCGTCGACGGCATCGAGTTCGATGTGCGTCGCGACGAGGTCTTTGCCATCATCGGCCCGAACGGCGCCGGCAAGACCACCGTGTTCAATTGCGTGGGCGGCTTCTACAAGCCTACGGCTGGCGAGGTGATGCTCGACGGCCATTCGATCGCACGCCAGCCCAGCCACGTGGTGGCGCGCCATGGTCTGGTCCGCACGTTCCAGAACATCCGCCTGTTCCGTCAGCTGACCGTCGTGGAGAACCTGATGGTCGCGCAGCATCGGCAGGTGAAGGCCGGACTGCTGCACGGCCTGCTGGCCACGCCGGCCTATCGCCGCGCCGAGCGCGAGGCGCTGGGTCGTGCGGCTGAATGGCTCGAACGGATGGGACTGACCGGCGTGGCCAACCGGGAGGCGGGTACGCTGTCGTATGGCCACCAGCGCCGGCTGGAAATCGCGCGCTGCATGATCACCAAGCCGCGCCTGCTGATGCTCGACGAACCCGCGGCGGGTCTGAATCCGCAGGAAAAGATCGAACTGCAGCAACTGATCGACAGCCTGCGTCGCGAGTTCAATATCTCGGTGCTGCTGATCGAGCACGACATGAGCCTGGTAATGGGTGTGTCAGACCGCATCCTGGTGATGGAGCACGGCAAGCCCATCATGATCGGCAAGCCCGACGAAGTGCGCAACGACCCGCGCGTGATCAAAGCCTATCTGGGAGAGGACTGATGCTGAAGCTGGAAAACGTCCACACCCACTATGGTGCCGTGGAGGCGCTGTCGGGCGTGTCGATCGAAGTGAACCAGGGCGAGATTGTCACGCTGATCGGCAGCAACGGCGCGGGCAAGACCACGCTCATGATGACCGTGTGCGGCACGCCGCGCGCTTCGTCCGGCCGCGTGCTGTTCGAAGGACAGGACATCACGGCGCGGAACACGCACGAGATCATGCGTATGGGCATGGCCATCTCGCCGGAAGGCCGCCGCGTCTTCCCGAGCCTGACCGTGCTGGAGAACCTCAAGATGGGCGGTTTCTTCTCCAGCCGCCAGGAGATCGAGGCAGGCATCGAGCACGTGTTCAAGCTGTTCCCGAGACTGAACCAGCGCGCCAGCCAGCGCGCCGGGACGATGAGCGGTGGCGAGCAGCAGATGCTGGCGATTGGCCGCGCGCTGATGAGCAAGCCGCGCCTGCTACTGCTGGACGAGCCCACGCTCGGCCTGGCCCCGCTGATCATCGCGCAGATCTTCGACATCATCCGCACCATCCGCGAGGAAGGCGTGACCGTGTTCCTGGTGGAGCAGAACGCCAACAAGGCGCTACAGGTGGCCGATCGTGGATATGTGCTGGAGACCGGCAAGGTGGTGCTGGCCGATACGGGCGCGAACCTGCTGGCGAATGACCGGATTCGGGCGGCCTATCTGGGCGGTTGAGTTTTACTCCCCTCTCCCACTGGGAGAGGGGCAGGGGGAGAGGGCTAGCGGTTCTGCTTGCCGACTGATCGCAGTTTGAGCCTCTGGCCCTCTCCCCCGACCCCTCTCCCGCCCTGCGGGAGAGGGGAGCAAGACCCGGCATCAGTAACCCCCTTCGCCATCCACGAAATCCCCCTTTCGCCAATGACCGCCGCCCGGGTGGTCTGGCCGGCCCGTCGGCGGCTGGCGCACATGGCATAATCGCTTGCGATGTCAAGCAATTACCGGTCCCGTCGGAAAAGCAGCAAAATAGCTGCCGGACCCGAGACGGCGCGACGGCATCCGGATAACAAACTCCCCTGCAAACCAACGCGCGGACACGGCTGGCTCCTGTGAGTCGGACGTTCTGCCCCCCGCATCATGGCCAAGACGCTTTACGACAAACTCTGGGATGACCACACCGTCCACGTCGAGGAAGACGGCACCACGCTGCTCTACATCGACCGCCACCTGCTGCACGAAGTCACGAGCCCGCAGGCGTTCGAGGGACTGAAGATGGCGGAGCGTCCGGTATGGCGCATCAGCGCGAACCTGGCTGTCTCGGACCACAACGTGCCGACCACCGACCGCACGCATGGTATTGCCGATCCTATCTCGAAGCTGCAGGTCGATACGCTCGACACCAACTGCGACGCCTTTGGCATCACCCAGTTCAAGATGAACGATCACCGCCAGGGCATCGTGCACGTGATCGGGCCGGAGCAGGGCGCCACGCTGCCGGGCATGACCGTGGTCTGCGGCGATTCGCACACCAGCACGCACGGCGCGTTCGGCGCGCTGGCGCATGGCATCGGCACCTCCGAAGTGGAGCACGTGCTGGCTACCCAGACGCTGCTGGGCAAAAAAGCCAAGAACATGCTGATCAAGGTGGAAGGCAAGCTGCCGCGCGGCTGCACCGCCAAGGACATCGTGCTGGCCATCATCGGCAAGATCGGCACGGCCGGCGGCACGGGCTATACGATGGAATTTGCCGGCTCGGCCATCCGCGACCTGACGATGGAAGGCCGCATGACGGTCTGCAACATGGCGATCGAGGCCGGCGCGCGTGCGGGTCTGGTAGCTGTGGACGATGTCACGCTCGAATACGTGAAGAACCGTCCGTACGCGCCCACGGGCGTGGAGTGGGAGCAGGCCGTGGCCTACTGGCGCACGCTGCACACCGATGCCGGTGCCCACTTCGACAAGGTGGTGGAGCTGCGCGCCGAGGAGATTCAACCGCAGGTCACCTGGGGCACGTCACCCGAAATGGTGGTGAGCATCCAGGACCGCGTGCCCGATCCGGAGAAGGAAAAGGATCAGAACAAGCGCAACGCCATGGAGCGCGCGCTGGAGTACATGAACCTCCAGCCGAACGTGCCGATGGAATCGATCAGCATCGACAAGGTGTTCATCGGCTCCTGCACCAACAGCCGCATCGAGGACATGCGCGCCGCCGCGTGGGTGGTGCAGAAGCTGGGCCGCAAGGTAGCTGGCAACGTGAAGCTGGCCATGGTGGTGCCGGGTTCCGGGCTGGTCAAGGAACAGGCCGAGCGCGAAGGGCTGGACAAGGTCTTCAAGGCTGCCGGATTTGAATGGCGCGAGCCGGGCTGCTCGATGTGCCTGGCGATGAACGCGGACCGCCTGGAGCCGGGCGAGCGCTGTGCATCCACCTCGAACCGCAACTTCGAAGGCCGTCAGGGCGCCGGTGGCCGTACGCACCTGGTGAGCCCGGCCATGGCCGCCGCCGCTGCCATCGAAGGGCATTTCGTCGACATCCGCAAGCTCGGCTGAGGCTTCGGCCAACGCGGAGCAGGGTCAGGTTGTATCGTTCAACACATCTTTTCGAATAGAGAAAACATGAAAAAGATCGTGATCACGCTGCTGGCATGCCTGGGCATGCTGCAACTGGCTGGCTGCAATACCGTGGCCGGATTGGGCAAGGACACGCAGGCTGCCGGGCAGGCACTCGAGAACGCCGCCCGGAAGTAAGGAAATCATCATGGACAAGTTCACTGTACACAGCGGCATTGCAGCGCCGCTCGATCGTGAGAACGTCGATACCGACGCGATCATCCCGAAGCAGTTCCTGAAGTCGATCAAGCGCACGGGCTTCGGTCCGAACCTGTTTGACGAATGGCGGTACAAGGATGTGGGCCAGCCGGGCCAGGACAACAGCAACCGTCCGCTGAACCCGGACTTCGTGCTGAACCAGCCGCGCTACCAGGGCGCGTCGATCCTGCTGGCGCGCAACAACTTCGGCTGCGGCAGCTCGCGCGAGCACGCGCCGTGGGCGCTGACGCAATACGGCTTCCGCGCCGTGATCGCGCCGAGCTTCGCCGATATCTTCTTCAACAACTGCTACAAGAACGGCCTGCTGCCGGTAGCGCTGACCGAGCAACAGGTGGACCACCTGTTCAACGAGACCAACGCGTTTCCGGGCTACCAGTTGACGATCGATCTCGACAAGCAGGTCGTCACCACGCCGGGTGGCACCAGCTATCCGTTCGACATCGCTCCGTTCCGCAAGTACTGCATGCTGAATGGCTTCGACGATATCGCCCTGACGCTGCGCCACAACGACAAGATCAAGGCGTACGAAGCCGAACGCCTGACCAAGATGCCGTGGCTCGGCAACCGTCTGGTCGGCTGATCCAGCAACGCACAGGTAAAAAAGGAAACACGAGATGAAGATTGCAGTCCTGCCGGGCGATGGCATCGGCCCCGAGATCGTTGCCGAAGCTGTCAAGGTGCTCAACGCCCTCGACGAGAAGTTCGAAATGGAAACCGCGCCCGTGGGCGGCGCCGGCTACGAGGCCGAAGGCCATCCGCTGCCGGACAACACGCTGAAGCTGGCAAAGGAAGCCGATGCGATCCTGTTCGGCGCCGTGGGCGACTGGAAGTACGACAGCCTGGAGCGCCCGCTGCGCCCGGAGCAGGCCATCCTGGGCCTGCGCAAGCACCTGCAGCTGTTCGCCAACTTCCGCCCGGCAATCTGCTATCCCGAGCTGACTGGCGCATCGAGCCTGAAGCCCGAACTCGTGGCCGGCCTCGACATCCTGATCGTGCGCGAACTGAACGGCGACATCTACTTCGGCCAGCCGCGCGGCGTGCGCGAGGCGCCGGACGGCTTGTTCAAGGGCGCCCGTGAAGGCTTCGACACGATGCGTTACAGCGAGCCTGAAATCCGCCGCATCGCCCACGTGGCCTTCCAGGCCGCCGCCAAGCGTGGCAAGAAGCTGTGCAGTGTGGACAAGGCCAACGTGCTTGAGACCTTCCAGTTCTGGAAGGACATCGTGATCGAGGTCAGCAAGGAGTATCCGGATGTCGAGCTGTCGCACATGTACGTGGACAACGCCGCGATGCAACTGGTGAAGGCGCCCAAGAGCTTCGACGTGATCGTCACGGGCAACATGTTCGGCGACATCCTGTCGGATGAAGCCGCCATGCTGACGGGTTCCATCGGCATGCTGCCGTCGGCCTCGCTGGATGCGAACAACAAGGGTCTGTACGAGCCGTCGCACGGCTCGGCACCGGACATCGCCGGCAAGGGCGTGGCCAATCCGCTGGCCACGATCCTGTCCGCCGCCATGATGCTACGCTACTCGCTGAATCGTGCCGAACAGGCCGACCGCATCGAGAATGCCGTCAAGAAGGTGCTGGCCCAGGGCTACCGCACCGGCGACATCCTGACGCCGGGCTGCAAGCAGGTGGGCACGAAGGAAATGGGCGAGGCTGTGCTGGCGGCGCTGTAAGCACCGCGGTTTCCTGCCCGTCGGTTTGCTCCCCTCTCCCGCATGCGGGAGAGGGGAGTAAGGTAGCGAAACGCTACAAAACGCCGCAATTCCGCCCGCGGCATCACCGCAAATTCGTGTAGACTCTCCCGTCATGGCCCGAATCCCCCAGTCCTATCTGACTGTTTCCGCTGCAGCCGCCACTATCATTACAGTGCGTGGCGCGATCGGCATGGATTCGCACAGCCTGGCGGTTACCGCCACGACGATTAAAACCATTACCAAAACGATCCCCTAAGATCGTTCGTCGTGCCTGCCCGTCTTCCCCGCGCAGCCACGCCGGGCGAGGAAAATGGCGGGGAAGTTCACATCACATCCGAGGTAAGTCATGATTGTAGGTCTCGTCGGTTGGCGAGGAATGGTCGGCAGCGTCCTGATGCAGCGCATGCAGGAAGAGGGCGATTTCGACCATATCGAGCCCATTTTCTTCAGCACGTCCAACGCAGGCGGCAAGGCCCCGGCGATGGCGAAGAATGAAATCACGCTGAAAGATGCGAACGACATCGAGGCACTGAAGAAGTGCGACGTGGTGCTCACCGCCCAGGGTGGCGACTACACGAACGATGTGTTTCCGCGCCTGCGCGCCGCTGGCTGGAACGGCTACTGGATTGATGCGGCTTCGTCGCTGCGCATGAAGGACGATGCGATCATCGTGCTGGACCCGGTCAACCTGGGTGTGATCAAGGATGCGCTGTCGAAGGGCGTCAAGAACTTCATCGGCGGCAACTGCACGGTCAGCTGCATGATGATGGGTCTGGGCGGTCTGTTCGAAGCCGACCTGATCGAGTGGATGACCTCGATGACGTACCAGGCCGCCTCGGGCGGCGGTGCCCAGCACATGCGCGAGCTGCTGACGCAGTTCGGCACGCTGAACAACGCGGTCAAGCCGCTGCTGGACAACCCGGCGTCGGCTATCCTCGAGATCGACCGTCAGATCCTGGCTACCCAGCACGGCCTGTCCGCCGATGAAACGAAGCAGTTTGGCGTGCCCCTGGCTGGCAACCTGATTCCGTGGATCGACAAGGACCTGGGCAACGGCGTTTCCAAGGAAGAATGGAAGGGCGGTGCCGAGACCAACAAGATCCTGGGCCGCGGCGAAGGCTTCGTGGGCGCCACTGGCGCGGCCCCGATTGCCGTGGACGGCCTGTGCGTGCGGATTGGCGCAATGCGCTGCCACTCGCAAGCGCTGACCATCAAGCTGCGGAAGGATGTGCCGCTGGACGAGATCGAAGGCATGCTGGCCGCCAACAACCAGTGGGCCAAGGTCGTGCCGAACACGCGCGAAGCCAGCATGAAGGATCTGACGCCGGCCGCCGTGACGGGCACGCTGACGATTCCGGTCGGTCGCTTGCGCAAGATGCAGATGGGTGGCGAGTACCTGTCGGCCTTCACCGTGGGCGACCAGCTCCTGTGGGGCGCTGCCGAACCCCTGCGTCGCATGCTGCGCATTCTGATCGAGGGTTGACCCTGAGAGTGACCTCTCCGCATCGTTGCGGGGAGGCAACAGAATACGTCGCTTTGCCAGCAACGCCGCGCCCCAGCGCGGCGTTGTCGCATCTGGAGACCTTTTTTCGGCAGGCTTGGTTCACAATACAGCCGGCATGCGCTTGGCTACGGGGTCGTCGTCACCCTGCGTCCGGGGAGGTTTCCGGTTGCGCCGGGAGGCGGTATGGACGAGAGGCAGGGCAGGGACGAAGTCCGACAAAATATCGGAACTCCGTGCTGCACCGGCATCCGTCTGCCAGCCAGCCATTTTGGGGTCGGGTTACTTTATCGCTACTAAAAAATAATGGAGCACAAGGTGAGTGTGAGCCTACATCGCCGGAAAGATGCGCCTACTGTCCGTCAGCGCTGGTCAACGCTGGCCGTCACGGCATTCGGTTTGCTGCTTGCGCAGCCTGCCGCCTATGCTGCGGGGTTCGGGCAATTGCGGGTCCAATCCAATCTGGGTCAGCCGCTCCAGGCTGAAATCGATATCACCGGCGTCACGGCCGAGGAAGCCGACGGCCTGGCCGTCAAGCTGGCCCCGCCGTCCGCCTATACGCGTGCGGGGCTGACGTACCTGCCGGCGATCTCGGGTGTGAAGCTCGACATCCAGCGGCGTGCGAACGGCACCTACGTTGCCACCGTCCGCTCCAGCCAGCCACTCAGCGAGCCGTTTGTCGACATCCTTGTCGACATGACATGGTCCAGCGGCAAGGTCACGCGAGCCTACACGTTCTTGCTCGACCCGGCTGGCGCCAAGCCTTCCAACCAGGCCTTCGCGCCCACCACGGTCGTCCAGGCTGCCACACCTGATGCATCGCCGGCCGCCGCGCCGACGCAGGCGCCGGCACCTGTTGCCGCTGCACCCACACCCGCCCCGTCCGCACAGATCCAGCGTCCGACGCCGACCCGCCAGCCGAACCGCGCCGCTGCGCCGGCTCCCGAAGGCACCACGGCCAGCACTGCCAACGGCCAGTACACCGTCCAGCGCGGTGACACGCTCTACACGATCGCCGGCGATGCCGCGCAAGGCCAGGATGCCGTGTCGCTAGAGCAGATGCTGCTCGCGCTGTATCGCAACAATCCCAATGCCTTCATCGGCGGCAATATCAACCGGATCAAGTCCGGTGCCGTGCTGAAGGTGCCGAGCACCCAGCAGGCGCAGTCGGTCAGCCCCAGGGAGGCCCGCCGCGAAGTGGTCGCTCGCACGCAGGGCTTCGACAGCTATCGCAGCCGCCTGGCCGCTGCTGCCGCCGCCAAGTCGGTGGATGCCGGTTCGGGCCGCCAGCAATCGGGCAATGTCACGGCACGCGTGCAGGACACGACGGTGCCCGACGCCGGACAGCGCGATGAGCTGAAGCTGTCGAAGGCCGACAAGGGCGCCCAGGCCAAGGCGCAAGCTCAGGCCGAGGCCGACGTGGCAACGCAGCGCAAGCTGAAGGAAGCCGAGTCGCGCGTGACGGAGCTGGAGAAGAATATCTCCGACATGCAGCGCTTGATGGAGCTGAAGAATGCGG
Organism: Cupriavidus sp. SW-Y-13; assembly: GCF_009793345.1. Classification (NCBI taxonomy): domain Bacteria; kingdom Pseudomonadati; phylum Pseudomonadota; class Betaproteobacteria; order Burkholderiales; family Burkholderiaceae; genus Cupriavidus; species Cupriavidus sp. SW-Y-13. The sequence continues at coordinate 2,434,215 of NZ_WHLX01000001.1, read as the reverse complement.
AGATCGCCAAGCTGAACCAGGCGAACCAGGCCGCGAAGGCAGCTACTCCGGCAACTCCGGCCGCCGCGCCGAAGGTTGCCGAGACCGCCGCCGCCCCGGCGCCGACCGTCGTAGCACCGGAACCGGCCAAGCCGGCCGAGGCCACCAGCACGGCCACGCCGGAGCCGGCGCCTGCTGCTACCGCTGCGGTTGCCGCGGCATCTGCTCCGCAAGCGACTGCCGCTTCCGTTCCGCAGGCTGCAACTGCTTCGGCGCCGCAAGCCGCAGTCCCGGCTTCGGCACCTGTCGCAGCCAAGAAGAAGCCGCCTGTTATCCAGCCCGTGCCGGAGCCTTCGTTCGTCGACGAACTGCTCGCCAACCCGATGCTGTTGCCCGGCGCAGGTGTGCTGGTTGCGTTGCTTGGCGGATATGCGTACTATCGCCGCCGCCAGAAGCAGAAGGCGGGCGAGAATACGGGTTTTGGCGACAGCATCCTGTCCCAGGAAAGCACGGTCATGGCCGGCGGGCATTCGCTGTTCGGCACGGCCGGTGGCCAGAGCGTCGATACCTCGCAGCACAGCGTGTTCGGTGCCGACTTCCGCATTGGCAACAATTCGCACGAGGCAACGGAAGTGGATCCGATTGCCGAGGCCGAGGTGTATATCGCCTACGGACGCGATGTGCAGGCCGAAGAGATCCTGCGCGAAGCGTTGCAACAAAGTCCGGAGCGTCAGGCCATTCGCCTGAAACTGCTGGAGATCTATAACACTCGCCAGGATGTGGAAGGTTTTCGGGTGATTGCAGAAGAAATGTTCACCCAGACGGGCGGGCAAGGTGCGGACTGGCTCCAGGCCGCGGAAATGGGGCGCAAGCTCGATCCCAATACGGCGCTGTATTTGTCTGTCGCGCCTGACACGATCGTGGAAGCCGATACGACCACGCCCGCCGCGGACCAGTGGCGCACGCAGGATCCGGCACAGGCGCAGGGCATGGTGACCGGCGGTATGCCGGATCTGGCGCTGCCGCTCGACGCGTTCCCTGCGCCAGCGGCTGGCGAACCCATCGTGGCGCCGGAATCGGCCGCGCTGGTGTTCGGCCATGATGCGTCGCAACCGGTAGCGCGTCTCGACGACATCCTGGATGCGTCCCTGGACGATGCCGATGCGCACGCCGGTGTGCCGCCGCTCGACGCTCCGACTCGCTCGCGTCCGCTCGAGTTCGACATGTCGAGCCTGTCGCTGGACCTGAATCCGGCGAAGTCCGATATGCCGGCCACTCCGGAAGCGGCGCCGATCGGGTTCGATGTGCCGTCGTTGACGGAATCGACGCTGCCGCTGCCCGCGACCACGATGCTCCAGAACGGCCGGCTCGCCGAGCCGATCGACCTGAGCCGCGTGACGTCGGAAGGTATGGGCGATTCCACGCATGGTGTGTCGGCCAGTACGTTGTCGGCCACTGGCATGGATGGGGGCCGCGACATGCAGATCAAGCTCGATCTGGCGCGCGCCTACATCGAGATCGGCGACAAGGAAGGTGCCCGCGAACTGCTGCAGGAAGTGGTGGACCAGTCGCAAGATCCGCTGCAAACCGAAGCCCGTACGCTGCTGCGCGAGGTGGCCTGAAAGCAGGGTAGGGACGCTGTGCGGCCTGAGGTCAGATCGAAAGATCCAATCCAAAGGCCGGTATGATGCAGGGTTTGCGGCGTGCCGGAGTCATGGCCCGCCGCGGCCCGAAGCGATGCGCCGGAAGCGTCCCTTCCGGCGCATTTTGTTTTTGGGCATCCGATATTCATGAACCGTATCGCCATCGGCCTCCAGTACGACGGATCGGCTTTCTCGGGCTGGCAGTCCCAGCCCCACCGCAATACCGTGCAGGATCATCTGGAAGACGCCATAGAGCGTTTCGCTGGCGTGCGCCTGCTGACCACGGTGGCGGGGCGGACCGACACGGGTGTCCATGCGCTCGGTCAGGTGATCCATCTCGACACCGAACTGAACCGCGACAAGTTCTCGTGGGTGCGCGGGGTCAATGCCTTCTTGCCGCAGTCCATTGCGCTGCAATGGGCGGAGCCGGTCGACGATGGTTTTCACGCGCGTTTCCTGGCCTACGAGCGCATGTATTACTACGCGCTCTACACGGGACCGCACCGGGTGCCGATGATCCACGGCCGGGCGGGCTACCAGATGCTGCCGCCGGGGCAGCGGCTGGACGTGGCGGCGATGCGCGCTGCCGCTGGCTGCCTGATCGGCGAGCACGATTTCTCGGCATTCCGGGCTGCCGAATGCCAGGCCAAGTCGCCGGTCAAGACGATGTACGACGTCACGATCGGGGCCGACGGCAACTGGGTATTTCTGCGCTTTCGAGCCAGTGCCTTCCTGCATCACATGGTGCGCAACCTGATGGGTTGCCTCGTAGCCGTGGGGCGCGGACGTTATCCGGCGGAATGGATGGCTGAGGTGCTGGCAGGCCGCAACCGTCAGAAGGCCGCGCCGACCTTCATGCCGGACGGCCTCTATCTGGTGGACGTCAAGTATCCTGAGCCGTACCAGCTGCCCCGCGCGGACCGCTCGGCCAGCTTCTTCCACGGCGTGTTTCCCGACAATTCCCAAGGACCCGATCATGGCGCCTGATTCCGACCGCGTACCTGCCCGTACGCGCATCAAGATCTGCGGACTGACGCGCGCCGAAGACGTGCGCGCCGCCGTTGACGCGGGCGCCGATGCGATTGGCCTGGTCTTCTACGACAAGAGTCCTCGCCATGTGGATGTGGCGCGCGCGGCGGCGCTGGCCGAGCAGGTGCCCCCATTCGTGACCGTGACCGGCCTGTTCGTCAATGCCGATGCCGAGGAAGTGGCCCATGTGACCGAGCGTGTGCCGTTGACGTTGCTTCAGTTCCACGGCGATGAGACGCCGGAGCAATGCGCCGCCATTGCCCGGCGCTGTCGGCTGCCTTTCGTGCGAGCGGCCCGTGTTCGGCAGGGCCTCGATTTGGTAGAATTCGCCGATCTGTACCGTGACGCTGCCGGCCTGTTGCTCGACGCCTTCGTCGAAGGCTATGGCGGTGGCGGCCACGTCTTCGACTGGACCCTGATTCCTGCTCAATGGCTTCCGCCCGATCCTGCTATCCCACCCGCCAGCGACGCTCCTCGCATCGTTTTGAGTGGTGGGTTGAACGCGCAAAACGTCGCTGGCGCGATTGAACGCGTGCGCCCCTATGCCGTGGATGTCAGCAGCGGCGTGGAGGCGTCCAAGGGTGTGAAGGACCACGCCCGCATTGCCGCATTCGTGCGCGCCGTGCGACTGGCGGATGCAGGGCAGGCCGGTAGCTGATTCGCTTGCCGATTGGCTGCCTCCCTCCCTTCGCCACACCGGCCGCCCGATTCCCGTTTTCCGCACTCCGCCGCCAAGACCGCGCGGAGCGCCACCTGAGAGCCTGGACATGTACGACCTGCCCGATCAACGCGGCCACTTCGGCCCCTATGGCGGTACCTTTGTTTCCGAAACGCTGGTCCACGCACTGGACGAACTGCGCGATGCCTATGCGCACTTCCAGAAGGACCCGGAGTTCGATGCCGAATACCGGCGCGAACTGAAGCACTTTGTTGGCCGGCCTTCGCCGATCTATCACGCACAACGCTGGAGCGAGACGCTCGGCGGCGCGCAGATCTACTTCAAGCGCGAAGACCTGAATCACACCGGCGCGCACAAGATCAACAACGTGATTGGTCAGGCGCTGCTGGCCAAGCGCATGGGCAAGAAGCGCGTGATTGCCGAGACCGGCGCCGGCCAGCACGGCGTGGCCACGGCCACGATCGCCGCGCGCTTCGGTATGGAGTGCGTGGTCTACATGGGCTCTGAGGACGTGCGTCGCCAGGCGGCCAACGTCTACCGGATGAAGCTGCTCGGCGCCACCGTGGTGCCTGTGGAAAGTGGCTCGAAGACGCTCAAGGACGCCCTCAACGAAGCCATGCGCGACTGGGTGACCAACGTGGAAACCACGTTCTACATCATCGGCACCGTGGCGGGTCCGCACCCGTATCCGATGATGGTCCGTGACTTCCAGTGCGTGATCGGTGAAGAGTCGAAGGTCCAGATGCCCGAACTGACCGGACGCCAGCCCGATGCCGTGATCGCCTGCGTGGGCGGCGGCTCGAATGCGATGGGGATTTTCTACCCGTATATCGATCACAAGGACGTGGAACTGATCGGCGTGGAAGCGGCCGGCGATGGCCTGGAGACGGGTCGCCATGCGGCGTCGCTCACTGGCGGCTCGCCGGGCGTGCTGCACGGTAACCGCACGTACCTGCTGCAGGACGAGAACGGCCAGATCATCGAGACGCATTCGGTCTCGGCCGGCCTGGACTATCCAGGCGTAGGTCCCGAGCACGCATGGCTCAAGGACCTGGGCCGCGCGCAGTATGTGCCGATCACCGATGAAGAGGCGCTGCGCGCCTTCCACGATTGCTGCCGCATCGAAGGCATCATCCCGGCGCTGGAATCGAGCCATGCCATCGCCTATGCCTGCAAGCTGGCGCCGACGTTGCCGAAGGACAAGCTGCTGCTCGTGAACCTCTCCGGTCGGGGCGACAAGGACATGCATACCGTGGCCGAACGTGGAGGCTTGAAGCTGTAATGCGCGCGCTGCCCCCTGACTCGACTGCATCCCAGGCAGAAACGGGCGGCGCCGCGGCGCCGTTCGATATTCTCGATACCGAGGCCGTGCGTCTCTATCAGGAAGACGCGCTCGACGGCATCCAGCGGATCGCCGACGGCTCGGTGGACCTGATCGTCGCCGATCCGCCCTATGGACTGGGCAAGGACTACGGCAACGACTCGGACCTGCTGTCTGGTGATGCCTACCTGGAATGGTCCGAGCGCTGGATGGACGCGATCATTCCGAAGCTGGCCCCGCGCGGCACGCTGTACCTGTTCTGCACCTGGCAATACTCGCCTGAACTGTTCGTGATGCTCAAGAAGCGTCTGACGATGATCAACGAGATCATCTGGGATCGCCGCGTGCCGAGCATGGGCGGCACGACGCGCAAGTTTTCGTCGGTGCACGACAACATTGGTTTCTTCGCTCGCCAGCGCGACTATTACTTCGATCTCGATCCGGTGCGTATTCCTTACGATGCCGAGACCAAGAAGGCGCGCAGCCGTCCGCGCTTCGAAGGCAAGAAGTGGCTGGAAGTGGGCTACAACCCCAAGGATCTCTGGAGCGTGCCGCGTATTCACCGGCAGGACCCCGAGCGCGCCGATCACCCGACTCAGAAGCCGCTGGAGATCGTGGAGCGCATGGTGCTGTCGAGCTGCCCGCCCGGTGGTGTTGTGCTGGACCCGTTCACGGGTAGCGGCACCACGGCCGTGGCGTGTGTGCGCCATGGCCGGCGTTTTGTCGGTTTCGAGATGAATCCGCAATACGCCGGGTTGGTGCGTGACCGCGTGACGGCCGCGCAGCCTGTGTATGCGCAGATCCGCCCCGATACCGAAGCGGCCGCATCCGCCGAAACTTCCGACCTGACCCCGGACGCTGCCAACGACGAGGCCGATGCTTCGCCGGTGCAGCGCCTCATCTGACGCCGATGGCCACAGACATGTCCCGTATCCAGACGACTTTCGCGGCACTGGCCGCGCAGAACAAGAAGGGCCTGATTCCGTTTATCACGGCGGGCGATCCCGAACCCGGCCTGACCGTAGCGCTGATGCACGCGCTGGTGGAAGGCGGCGCCGATGTGATCGAACTCGGCGTACCGTTCTCGGACCCGATGGCCGACGGGCCTGTGATCCAGCGTGCGTCGGAACGCGCGCTGGCACAGGGCGTGTCGCTCAAGCACGTGCTGGAGTGGGTAGCCGAGTTCCGCAAGACCGACAATGCCACGCCCGTGGTCCTGATGGGTTATGCCAACCCGATCGAACGCATGGGCGAGGAGACCTTTGCCCGCGCCGCTGCCGCAGCCGGTGTGGACGGCGTACTCGTGGTGGACTATCCCCCCGAGGAGTGCGAGTCGTTCGCCGGACTGATGCGCGAGCACAGCATGGACCCGATTTTCCTGCTTGCGCCAACCTCTACCGACGATCGCATCGCTGCCGTGGCGAAGGTGGCCAGCGGCTATCTTTACTATGTGTCGTTGAAGGGCGTGACCGGTTCGGCCACGCTCGACCTCGACAGCGTGGCAGCGCGTCTGCCGCTGATCAAGCAGCACGCCAACCTGCCGGTCGGTGTCGGTTTCGGCATTCGCGATGCGCAGACCGCTCGCGCTATCGGCAGCGTGGCAGACGCCGTAGTGATCGGTAGTCGCCTGGTTCAACTGCTCGAAGATGCACCGCGCGATCAGGCCGTAGCGGCGCTGCGTACGTTCATCGGCGGCATCCGCGAGGCACTGGACGCCTGAAAACGTGTCCAACACCCCATGAATCGGTGAAAAATCACGCTCCAATTGTGTCTTTCAATGCACAATTGGCGCGTTTTGCTTCGATCCGACTGTCCGGGCATGGTAAATTCGCGGCCTGATTCCCTGCCGCCGCAGTGTGACAAGCGTGCGGCAGCTATCCGAAAGGAGCTTTCATGAGCTGGTTGGATAAACTCCTCCCTCCCAAGATTCAACAGACCGACCCCTCCACCCGCAAGGGCATTCCGGAAGGGCTGTGGGTCAAGTGCCCGTCGTGCGAGTCCACGCTGTACCGCACGGACGTCGAGGCCAATCTGCACGTCTGCCCGAAGTGCGACCACCATATGCGCATCCGCTCGCGCGAGCGGCTGGACAAGCTGCTGGACGCCGAGGGCCGCTATGAAATCGGCCAGGAAATCGTGCCGGTCGACGCGCTGAAGTTCAAGGACACGAAGAAGTACCCGGACCGCATCAAGGCCGCCATGGAAGACACTGGCGAGACCGATGCGATGGTGGTCATGGGTGGTGCGATCCACACGATTCCCGTGGTCGTGAGCTGCTTCGAATTCGAATTCATGGGTGGTTCGATGGGTTCGGTAGTGGGCGAACGCTTCGCGCGCGGCGCTCAGGCGGCGCTCGAGCAGAAGGTGCCGTTCATCTGCATTACCGCCACGGGCGGTGCGCGTATGCAGGAGAGCCTGCTGTCGCTGATGCAGATGGCCAAGACCACGGCCATGCTGAATCAGCTGTCGAACGCCAAGCTGCCGTTCATCAGCGTGCTGACCGATCCGACGATGGGTGGCGTGTCCGCCTCGTTCGCCTTCCTGGGCGATGTGGTGATTGCCGAACCGAAGGCGCTGATCGGCTTTGCCGGCCCGCGCGTGATCGAGCAGACCGTGCGCGAGAAGCTGCCGGAAGGCTTCCAGCGCGCCGAGTTCCTGCTGCAGAAGGGCGCCATCGACATGATTGTCGACCGCCGCCGCCTGCGCGCGGAACTGGCGCAACTGCTGGCACTGCTGCAGAAGCAGCCGGCCGACGCGGTAGCCTGACGCGGTAGCGTGATTTGCAGGACAATGGCGCGGGTGCCTTAACCCGCGCCATTTTCTTTTTGTGTGTCGTCCATCAGCAATGCCCATCTTCCACACTCTCCCCGACTGGCTGAAACACCTCGAAACCGCCCATCCTGTGGGCATCGACATGGGTTTGACGCGGATATCGCGCGTCAAGGAAGCGCTGGGCCTGCGCATCGACGCCGTGGTCTTCACGGTGGGCGGCACCAACGGCAAGGGTTCGACCTGCGCGATGCTCGAACGCATCCTGCTGGAAGCCGGCTACAAGGTGGGCCTGCATACGTCGCCGCACCTGATTTCGTTCAACGAGCGTGCGCGCCTGAATGGCGAGCAGGCCACCGATGCACAACTGCTGCCGCACTTCGAGGCCGTGGAACGCGCCCGGACGAGCTTTGCCGATCCGGTCAGCCTGACGTATTTCGAATTCACGACGCTTGCGATCATCCACATGTTCGCCAACGCTGGCCTCGACGCCATCGTCCTTGAAGTGGGGCTGGGCGGCCGGCTGGATGCCACGAACGTGATCGATACGGATTGCGCGGTGATTACCAGCGTCGACATCGATCACACCGAGTACCTGGGCGACACCCGCGAGAAGATTGGCTACGAGAAGGCGGGCATTTTCCGCCCGAATGTGCCGGCGATCTGTGGCGACCCCGTGCCGCCCCAGTCGATGATCGACCACGCGGAAGCGATCGGCGCCGATCTCTGGCTGGTAGGGCGTGACTTCCGCCATCAGGCCGCGCCGGGGCAGGAGCGCCAGCAGTGGGACTGGACTGGCCGCGAGCGCAAGCTCAATGGTCTCGGCTATCCGGCCTTGCGCGGCGCGAACCAGTTGCTGAATGCGTCGGCGGCGCTGGCAGCGCTGCAGGCCATGCGCCCGCACCTGCCGGTGAGCGCGCAGGAAGTGCGCAATGGCCTGGCATTCGTCGAACTGCCGGGACGATTCCAGGTGATGCCGGGTCGTCCGGCTGTCATCCTCGATGTGGCACATAATCCGCATGCCTCGGCCACGCTGGGCCAGAATCTCGACAACATGGGATTCTTCCGCTACACGTACGCGGTGTTCGGCGCGATGGCGGACAAGGACATTGCCGGGGTATTGCAGCAGGTGGCCGACAAGGTGGATCACTGGTGCATGTGCGACCTGCCCACGGCGCGTGCCGCGAGCGGCGCCGACCTGCGGGCTGCGCTCGACACCACCGGCTTCCACGAAGGTCCCGACAACACGGTAGCGTTGTTCCCTAGCCCGGAATTGGCCTATCGCGATGCCATCGGGAGAGCCACCGAGAATGATAGAATCCTGGTCTTCGGGTCGTTCTACACCGTAGCGGGCGTGCTGGCCTACCGTGCCACGCAGGCCAACTAATTCGCTGACGGCGCTGCCACCCCATCGGCAGCCTGAATGACATCGCACCGAACACCAACATTGGGCATCTATGGGCCTGCTTTCGCTGTTTTCGTCCCGCAAGGGCAATGACCCGGCTCCCGAACGCGGTCGCCGCACACGGGCAGATTCCGGCTCCGGCATCGGTGCATCGCGCCGTACGGCGGACGACTACGCCGACCGGGCCGACGACAGTCTCGACCCCGACTTCCCGCAAAAGCAACGCGCCCGCCGCCGTTTGATCGGCGCCGTGGTGCTGCTGGCCGCGGCGGTCATCGTGTTGCCGATCGTGTTCGAGCACAAGCCACGCCCGGTCTCCGAAGACGTGGCCGTCAAGGTTGCCAACGGGCAGGGCGGCACGCAGAAGCCGAAGGTCGAGGCGCGCAAGGCTGACCCGCTGCCGCCCCAGGCATCCAGCGGCCGTAACGATGCGGCGCTCGATGCCGGCGAGGAAATCGTCAATGCACCTGCACCTGCCGCTGACAAGGGCAAGGCCGATGCCAAGGTTGCAGAGGCCAAGCCGGCGGACAAACCTGCTGCCAGCGCCAATGCCAACACCAAGTACCTGATTTTGATCGGCGCGTTCTCGTCGGAAGAGCGTGCGCGCGGCTGGTTGGCCAAGCTCAAGGAGAGCAAGGTGCCGGCCTACGTGGAAAAGAAGACCCTCTCCGATGGGGATCGCATCCTGCTGCGTGCCGGCCCGTTCAATAGCCGCGATGCCGTGGATGCAGCTGACAAGAAAGTACGTGCTATCGGGCTGACCTCGAAAGTGGTCGAGCAATAACACGGTGGAGCGGAGCGATTTGCGAAGCCTTGCCGTTGCAGGGCCGCGGACCGCCCCCATCTGACAGGGATCGAAGTCCGACGCATGGCATTTACTTTTTTCGACTATGGGGTGGCTTTCATCCTCGTGGCATCGGCATTGATTGGCGTGTTGCGGGGCCTCGTACGCGAGGTGCTGGCGCTGGTGGGCTGGGTAGTGGCCTTCGTGCTGGCCTACCATTTCGGTGGAATGGCCGCGCAATGGATGCCGGAATCGTTGCCGGGTGGCGCGCTGACGCGCAGTGCGCTGGGATTTCTGGCGGTGTTTTTCGGCACGTGGATCGTGGCGGCATTGGCAGGGGCCATCCTGGGCCAGTTACTGGAGACCACAGGCCTGAAACCTGCGGATCGCGGCTTGGGGTTTGTGTTTGGATTGGCGCGCGGCGCGCTGATCGTCATGCTTGTGGTCGTGGTCGCCGGACTGACGAAGCTGCCCGAGGAGCCGTTCTGGCGCGATGCGCTATCTCGGCCCTACGTCGTGCAGGCCATGAACGAGTTGCGGCAATGGCTGCCGCCCGACCTGGCGAAGTATGTGAAGACCTGAAATTGAAGGTCGGAAGTTGAAAACCTGATCAAGACGCGGGCGCCCGGACTTCGGCGCGCGCGCGGTGTAGTACCAACGCAGTTCCGTCGCGTACATGACGGAATCGCGCCCCTGAATTATTTGCCTTTCCTGGGAGTTCGGCATGTGCGGTATCGTCGGCGTGGTTTCCACCAGCCCTGTCAACCAATTGATCTATGACAGCCTGCTGCTGTTGCAACACCGCGGACAGGATGCAGCCGGCATCGCCACGGCCAATGGCAGCACCTTCCACATGCACAAGGCCAACGGCCTCGTGCGCGATGTGTTCCGCACGCGCAATATGCGCGGCCTGCCGGGCACTTCGGGCATCGGGCAGGTTCGCTACCCGACCGCCGGCTCCTCCAGCGAGGAAGAAGCCCAGCCGTTCTACGTGAATGCGCCGTACGGCATCATGCTGGCCCACAACGGCAACCTGACCAATTCGGAACAGCTTCGCGAGGAAATGTTCCGCCGCGACCGTCGCCACATCAACACGCATTCGGACTCCGAAGTGCTGCTGAACGTGCTGGCCGACGAGCTGCAACGGGCCAGCGGCGGCAAGGCGCTGGACCCGGAGATGATCTTCACGGCTGTGGCCGGTCTGCACCGCCGCGTGAAGGGCGCCTATGCGATCACGGCACAGATCTCGGGTTACGGCTTGCTGGCCGTGCGCGACCCGTTCGGCATCCGTCCGCTGTGCATCGGCAGTATGGATACCCCGACGGGCAAGGAATACCTGGTGGTGTCGGAGTCGGTAGCCCTGGAAGGCATGGGCTACACGATGGACCGTGACGTGGCCCCGGGCGAGGCGCTGTTCATCGACCTCGACGGCAAGCTGCACAGCAAGCAATGCGCCGAGAATCCGCAGTTGACGCCTTGCATCTTCGAATATGTCTACCTGGCCCGTCCGGATTCGTGCATCGACGGCGTGCCCGTCTACGATGCGCGCATGCGCATGGGTGACTATCTGGCCGAGAAGATCCGCCGCGAAGTGCCGGCAGGCGACATCGATGTGGTCATGCCGATTCCCGATTCGAGCCGTCCGGCCGCCATGCAGGTAGCCAATGCACTGGGCGTGCCGTACCGCGAGGGTTTCTTCAAGAATCGCTACGTTGGCCGTACCTTCATCATGCCGGGGCAAGCGGTGCGCAAGAAGTCGGTGCGCCAGAAGCTCAACGCGATGGGCGTGGAGTTCAAGGGCAAGAACGTGCTGATCGTCGATGACTCGATCGTGCGCGGTACGACGTCGTTCGAGATCGTGCAGATGGCACGCGACGCCGGCGCCAAGAAGGTGATCTTTGCCTCGGCTGCGCCGCCGGTGAAGTTCCCGAACGTGTATGGCATCGACATGCCGACGCGCAGCGAGCTGGTGGCCCATGGCCGCACCGACGAGGAAGTGGCCAAGATGATCGGCGCCGACCAGCTTGTCTATCAGGATGTGGAAGCGCTGAAGCAGGCTCTGCGCGATATCAACCCGAACCTGCGTGACTTCGATGCCTCGTGCTTCGATGGCAAGTACGTGACGGGGGATATCGACGAGGCTTACCTCGATCGCCTGGAGGCTTCGCGCACGACGGCAGACCGTGAAGGCCCGAGCGGTGAAACCGAGCGTTCGCAGCTTCACCTGCAGCGTTCGAGCAACAACGAATAACAACCAGAACAACCAACATTGGGTAGTGATTGCAGCATGAGCGAACCATTCCAACCCGAGTCCTACGGCATCGACACCCTCGGCGTGCGCGCCGGCACCCTGCGTTCCAGCGATTTCATGGAGCATTCCGAGGCGATGTACCTGACCTCGAGCTTCTGTTTCGACAACGCCGCCCAGGCGGCCGAGCGGTTCGCGAACTCGGAAGAGGCGTACACGTATTCGCGCTTCACGAATCCGACGGTGTCGATGTTCCAGTCGCGGCTGGCCGCGCTGGAAGGCGCCGAGGCTTGCATGGCCACGGCATCGGGCATGAGCGCAATCCTGTCGGTGGCGCTGGCGTCGTTGCAGTCGGGTGACCATCTGGTCAGTTCACGATCGATCTTCGGATCGACGATGACGCTGTTCAACACGATCCTCGCCAAGTTCGGCGTGGAGACGACCTATGTGGACAGCAGTGACCTGTCCGCATGGCGTGCGGCAGTCAAGCCCAATACCAAGCTGTTCTTCCTGGAAACGCCGTCGAACCCGCTGACGGAAGTGTCCGATATCGCCGCCATTGGCGATATCGCGCACAACGCCGGCGCGCTGTTCGTGGTGGATAACTGCTTCTGCTCGCCAGCGCTGCAACAGCCGATCAAGTTCGGTGCGGACGTGGTGGTGCATTCGGCCACCAAGCATATCGACGGGCAGGGTCGCGTACTTGGCGGCGCCGTGGTGGGCAAGCACGACTACATCATGGGCAAGGTCTTCCCGTTCGTACGGACGGCGGGCCCGACGATGTCAGCGTTCAATGCGTGGGTCATGCTCAAGGGCATGGAGACGCTGGCCATCCGCATGGAGCGCCATTCGCAGAGCGCGCTGGAGATTGCCAGTTTCCTTGAGTCGCATCCGGCCGTGAACCGCGTGTTCCATCCGGCGCTGAAGTCGCACCCGCAGTACGAGATCGCCCAACGCCAGCAGAGCGGCGGTGGCGCGATTGTTTCATTCGAACTGAAGGGCGATACGCCGGAGCAGATGCGCGCGAATGCCTGGCGAGTGATCGACAGCACGAAGCTGTGCTCGATCACCGGCAACCTGGGCGACACGCGCACGACGATCACGCATCCGTACACCACCACGCATGGTCGCGTGGCACCCGAGGTCAAGGCTGCCGCGGGGATCAGCGAAGGGCTGATCCGTCTGGCGGTGGGGCTGGAGACGGTGGGTGATCTGAAGGCGGATCTGCTGCGAGGGTTGGGGCAGTAACAGCGCTCCCCCTGCCACGGGTTTTCTCCCCTCTCCCTATGGGAGAGGGGCGGGGGAGAGGGCTGGAGGTTCTGCTTGCCGAAATCGTCGCAACTTGAACCGCTGACCCTCACCCCCAACCCCTCTCCCGCTGCGCGGGAGAGGGGAGCCGGCTTCCGGCAAGTATCAAACACTCACCGCAACATCCTCCTCCGTAGCAGCACCAGCGCCGCCACCAGCGCCACCACCGCATAGATCGCCAGCACCACGACGTGCAGCGCGGCGTTTTCTACGGGCCTTCCCAGCATCAACGGACGAATCAGTGCCACGGCATGTGCGAGCGGCAGGACTTGTGTCGCCTTCTGCGCGCCTTCTGGCAGTTGCTCCAGTGGGAAGAACACGCCGGAGAGCAGCAGCATCGGCGTCATGACCAGCGTCTGGTAGAACATGAAGAAGTCGTAGCTCGGGGCAAGGGCCGTCACGATCATCGCCAGGCTCGCGAACGTGATGCCGGCCAGGACGATGACCGGCAGGGCCGCCAGTGCGCTCGGGAACTGCGCGTAGCCCAGCACGCCTGCCACCAGCATGATGGCCGATCCTGATAACACCGCCTTGCTCGCCGCCCAGAGTATTTCGCCCAGGACCACGTCACCGAGCGTCAGGGGCGCATGCATGATGGCTTCCCAGGTGCGCTGGACATGCATGCGCGAAAATGCCGAATACATCGACTCGAAGCTCGCGGACATCATCACGCTCGATGCCGTGGTGCCGGCCGCCAGGAAGGCAATATACGAGACCCCGTTGACCTGCCCGACCAGCAGCCCAAGGCCCAGCCCCAGTCCGAACAGGTAGATCATTGGGTCGGCCAGGTTGCCGATCATCGACGGGATGGCCAGCTTTTTCCAGACCATGTAGTTGCGATACCAGACCATCATCCAGTTGCGCATATTGCGCGGCAGCAGGGGCTGGGGATAGTGCTGGCGAGCAGGTACAGAAGGGGTGCCATCCAGGGCGACGCCGGGACTATGTGGATCGTGTTCGCTCATCTCAATCTCTCGTCGGTCGCATCAACGTTCGCATTAGTCGCGCATTTCCCGGCCGGTCAGCTTAAGGAACACATCCTCGAGGTTGGCTGGCCGATGCAGGTAGCGCACGCCGCCCTTGCCATGGAGCGCGGCCAGAAGCGGATCGGGTTCCCGCACATAGCAGAAGAGTGTCTCGCCGCGCATCTCGGTGCGTTCGGATAGTGGCGTCAGCGTGTGGCGTAGCGGCTCCAACTCGTCGCCGTAGATTTCCACGACATCGCACCCGATTTCTCGGTCGATCAGCTCGTGCGGCTTGCCTTCGGCAATCTTGCGCCCGGCGTCGATCACGCAAAGGTGGTCGCAGAGCCTCTCCGCCTCTTCCATGAAGTGCGTGGTCAGAAGGATCGTCTTTCCCGCTGCCAGCAGGGAACGAAGCCGCTCCCAGATCAGGTGCCGGGCCTGCGGGTCCAGGCCGGTGGTGGGTTCGTCCATGACGAGCAGGTCAGGGTCGTTGATCAGCGCACGCGCCACCGTCAGGCGCCTTCGCATGCCGCCGGACAACTCGCGGACCTGGGCATTGGCTTTGCTTTCGAGTCGCGCGAACTCCAGCAGCTTCGGCACGCGCGCAGCAATCTCGGCAGACGGGAGGCCGAAGTAGCGGCCAAAGATCCGCAGGTTCTCGATCACGGAGAAGTCCGGGTCGAGGTTGTCGAACTGCGGCACCACGCCCACGCGCATGCGCGCTTGTGGTGCGCGCTGAGGAATCGGCTCGCCGCAGAGTGTCAGGGTGCCCGAGGCGGGTGTGGTGAGCCCCAGCAGCATGCGCAGCGTGGTGGTCTTGCCGGCGCCGTTGGGGCCAAGCAGTCCGAAGCACTGCCCGGGATGGACCTCGAGGTCGAGGTCGTTGACGACAACGGTGTCGCCGTAGAGTTTGCGCACATTGCGCATCTGCAGAATGGCAGTCAAGGCTAGGGTTCCCCGAAAGCGGTGTTCCGCCATTATGCCGGCCAACGTGTGCCCGATTGTTGGCGCTTCGCATTCACTCCATTCCATCCGGTGGCGGGGCGTGGAGTCGGGGCGAAAAAAAACCGCCAGGTGAACTGGCGGTTCTTTAGGGCAGTGCGCGAATCAGTAGAGCTTCTTCGGCAGCATTTGCATGCGCAGACGCTTGCGCAGGCGAGCCTCGGCAGCCTTCTTCTTGCGCTTGCGCTCGGTCGTCGGCTTTTCGTAGGCGGTGCGGCTCTTCAGTTCCACGATCAGGCCAGTCTGCAGAATGGCGCGACGGAAACGACGCATTGCAACTTCAACGGGCTCGCCCGGTTTCAGAACGATCTTAGTCAATTCAGTCCTTCAGGATGACCGCCACAGGGGCGGGTAGGTTCATAGAGGGGAAACGGTGCCACATCGGGCTCCGGAGCCTTCTGCGACGGTGGTAATCGCACGCGCCGGCTGATGCCGGGGTGCGCCCCCTAGAACAACCTGCCTGTGGACCGAGATCCGTACTGCCAGTGTCAGGGGTGACGGGCCAAATTTTCCTAGCTAGGTAAAAACTTGGTGGACTACCTGTTTCCGTGAATATTGCGCAAGAAATACGCCGGTAACCTTTTACAGGTATACCGGAGGTCAGTCAAGTACATCAGGGCAATCGGGCATTTTACCGCAGAATGCGCGGCAAGGGGGCGGCGTGGGGGAGGGGTGTGCGGAGCCTGGTGTGGTTCGACGGCGAACCACAAAGGAAAAAGGCCGATACTTTCGTATCGGCCTTCACCTTGAATTTTTTGGCTCCCCGACCTGGGCTCGAACCAGGGACCTACGGATTAACAGTCCGGCGCTCTACCAACTGAGCTATCGGGGAACAGATGAGAAAGAAATTATAACCAGCTTCTCTTCGTTTCGTCAACAACTTTTTAACGTTTTGTTTTCGTCAGAAGGTTGTCGCTAAAACTCTGGTTTGCTCTGGAACTGGCCTGCAGCAAGCGTTTCCGCCCTTTGCTGCGTTGCCGTGTTCAACAGCGAGGCCGCATTATAGCCAGCTTTTTGATTTGTGCAAACAAAAAAATCGCCCGGAGGCGACTTTTTTGCGATCGACCAAAAACGATCAGTCGAAGACCGGCGATTCCACGCCCAGCACCTTGTGCAGCTTCGGCGAGGTGGTGGTGTATTGCATGTGGATCTTCTTGTCCGGGAAGATGTACGGCGCGGCGCCGAACGCTGCCAGGGCGGCTTCGTGGAAACCCGACAGGATCAGCTTCTTCTTTCCCGGGTACGTGTTGATGTCGCCCACGGCAAAGATGCCCGGGATGTTCGTCTCGAACTTCTCGGTATCCACCTTGATCTGCTTGCGTTCGAGTTCCAGGCCCCATTCGGCGATCGGACCCAGCTTCGGCGACAAGCCAAAGAAGACCAGCACGTCGTCCACGGGCAGGCGGCGCGTCACGCCGTCACCGCCGGTCACCTTGACTTCGGTGAGGACGCCATCCTTCTCTTCATAGCCGCCAATCTGGCCGACCAGGAACTGCATTTCCATCTGTTCGCACAGCTCGCGCATCTTGGCCACCGATGCCGGCGCGGCACGGAAACCATCGCGGCGGTGGATCATCACCACCGACTCGGCCTTGCCAACGAGGTCCAGCGTCCAGTCCAGCGCCGAATCGCCACCGCCCACGACAACGAGGTTGCGGCCGTGGAAGCGGCTCGGATCCTTCACGCGGTAGAACAGTTGCTTGCCATCGAACTTGTCGATGCCTTCCACCTTGAGCGTACGCGGCTGGAACGACCCCACGCCGGCAGCGATGAAGATGGTTTTGGTGATGAAGCGCGTGCCGGTCGACGTTTCCACGAAGAAGCGGCCGTCTTCACGGCGCTCCACCACGGCCACTTCCTGGCCCAGGTGGAATGTCGGCGAGAACGGTTCGATCTGCTTGAGCAGGTTGTCGGTCAGTTCCTGGCCGGTGCAGATGGGCACGGCCGGGATGTCGTAGATGGGCTTGTCCGGATACAGCTCCACGCACTGGCCGCCCACTACCTTGAGCGAGTCGATCACGTGGGCCTTGATTTCGAGCAGGCCCAGTTCAAACACCTGGAACAGCCCGACCGGGCCTGCGCCAACGATCAGCGCATCGATTTCCAGCGGCTGGCCACCGGTGTTGCCGCCAGCCTGCTGCGTTGCGTCGGCCACGGGATTAGGAATGCTCAAGTCCATATTCGTCCTGATACGTTTGGGGGCAATGGCGTGCCCGGTATTACGGGAAAGCGCGTGGGGACGGGCTTTCTTTGACGCTGGCCAGCCGCTCAGGCTGAATCCGCCGGAGTCTATGCTGGCGCGTCGATCTTCTCTTATCGCTGCAGGTACTGCAGCTTGTCGGTCGCGTCCTTCCATTCCTCGGCCTCGGCCAGCGGGGCCTTGGTCTTGGTGATGGACGGCCAGCTGCGCGACAGTTCGGCGTTCAGCTCGATGTATGCCTGCTGATCGCCGGGGACGTCTTCCTCGGCGTAGATCGCGTTCACCGGGCATTCGGCCACACATACGGCGCAATCGATGCACTCGTCGGGATCGATGGCCAGGAAGTTCGGGCCTTCGCGGAAACAATCGACCGGACACACATCAACGCAGTCGGTGTAACGGCAACGGATGCAGGCTTCGGTGACAACGTGAGTCATTTCGGTTCCAGAAAAACGGATCGGTCTTCGATGGGGATTTGTCCAGGGCCGCTTCTTGCCGCCGCTCTTGCGAAGTTGCCCGCTACGCGTCGAACGACGTGTATGTCAATCGGGGTAACTTGGGGCGAACGGGGGCCGTGGCCTTTCAAAGACCGATATTGTAGCTGAGCCACTCCGCAAGGATAGCGAGTCTATATAGCCGGGTAAGATAGTTTTCTTATTTCTTTATGTACTTTCCATCCCCTCCGGTGCCGAAATCGGCCCGCCATGCGGTTTTCGGGCGGTTGACTGGTCGCGGAGCCCGGACGGAAAGACTACTATTCCCACGTCTCATGCGTGGCTATCTGGAGAGTGAAACGTGACCGGACGAGCGAAGTTGGCCATGGCGGCGCATACCGTGCTGGGCGTGCTTTGTGGCGTAGGCATCATGTCGGCCAGTTTGGTCACTGTGCCGGCGATGGCGCAGTCGCCGCAGGCAGCGGTGCCTCGGGGCGACATGGCAGGCAGCGTCGTCTCGCGACTGGTGGCCTCGCGTGCACAGTCGGACCAGCCCGTGGCGCTGGCGTCCCTGACAACGTTCGAATGGGACAGCTTCAGCGTGGAACGTACACCGGCCGGTGTCGCGATGGCCAACTGCAACCGCGACGGGCTGGTGCCTTGCGAAAAAGATCTCCAGCCGTCGCCCGATACCTTGATCCAGGTCCTTCGCTTCGATCAGGCGGGCAAGGCGGTTTATCAGGAGCGGATCATCGTGGCATCGGGCAACTTTGCCGAACCGCTGCCCGCCGCAGTGCCGCGCGGCCAGGCCATGCTTGTCACGTGCGCGGACGGGCGGGGCGGGCAGCTCTGGTGCCTACAATCCGCGCCGCGTGCGCCATTGCGACTCATGGGACTCGATGGCGCGTGACTTTCGGTTAGCATGAGGGCCTGTCATCGGCACGCCGTGCGCCCCGCCCCCCGCTATGATCATTCGCTCCCTGCTCGACACCGACCTGTACAAATTCACGATGATGCAGGTGGTGCTGCACCATTTCCCGCAGGCCCAGGTCGAGTACCGTTTCAAGTGCCGCAACGTGGGCGTGGACCTTACGCCCTATGTCGATGAGATCAGGGCCGAGCTTGCCAGCCTTTGCGAGTTGCGTTTCAGCGACGACGAGCTGGAGTACCTGCGCGGCATGCGCTTCATCAAGAGCGATTTCGTCGATTTCCTGGCGCTGTTTCACCTGAACGAGAAGTACGTGACGGTGCAGCCATCGCCGTCGGGCAACGGCGAGATCGACATCGAGATCCGTGGTCCGTGGCTGCATACCATCCTGTTCGAGATCCCGCTCCTGGCCATCGTCAACGAGGTGTATTTCCGTCGGACGCAGCCGCAGCCCGATCTGCAGGAAGGGCGCCGCCGGCTGGAAGAGAAGCTGGACCTGCTCAAGGTGCCGCAATACACAGACTGCGTGATTGCCGACTACGGCACGCGCCGCCGCTTCTCGCGTGACTGGCAGGAGGAGGTTCTCCTGTCGATGCGATCGATCCTTGGCCCGCAACTGGCGGGCACCAGCAACGTCCATTTCGCGCGGCTGCACAACATGACGCCGCTCGGCACGATGGCGCACGAGTACCTGCAGGCGTGCCAGGCGCTGGGGCCGCGACTGCGCGATTCGCAGGTCTACGCGCTGGAGAACTGGGCGCGCGAGTACCGTGGCGATTTGGGCATCGCGCTTTCAGACACCTATGGGTTCGATGCCTTCCTGCGTGATTTCGATTTGTTCTTTTGCAAGCTGTTCGATGGCGTACGCCACGATTCCGGCGATCCGTTCGAATGGGGCGAGCGCATGCTGGCTCACTACGCGGCCAACCGCGTGGATCCCCGCAGCAAGACGCTCATCTTCAGCGACGCATTGCATATCCCGAAGGTGATCGAGCTCTACGAGCGGTTCCGGCACCGCTGCAAGCTTGCATTCGGCGTAGGAACCAACCTGACCAACGACCTGGGCTACACGCCGTTGCAGATCGTCATCAAGATGGTCCGCTGCAACGGCCAGCCCGTTGCCAAGCTTTCCGATACCCCGGAAAAGACCATGTGCGACGACCCCGGCTACCTGTCGTATCTGCGGCAGGTATTCGAGGTCAGCGCCGGTCGCTGATCGATTCATCGTACAAGCCGTTATCTCTACACATCGACATGGAAACCAACGACGCCCGTGACCGCATCTTTGCCCGCATCCGTGCCGCCCAGGGCAGGGGCGCGAAGGTGACCGATGGCGAGCGCCAGGCGGTGGCCGACTATCTCGAGCGTCATCCGCAAGGACCGCAACCCGCCATCGATGGCGATCTGGCTGAAGCATTCAGCCTGCAGGCGCAGAAGATGGCGTCGACCGTGGACCGCGTTGCCACGCTGGCCGATGTGCCGGGTGCCGTGTCGCGCTATCTCGATGGCCTGAAACTCGTGCGCCGCGCGGTGGTGTGGGCCGCTCTGGAAAACCTGCCATGGGCCGAGTCGGGACTGACGGTGGAATGCCGTCCGCCGCTGCGCGATCCGCAGGGAGATCGGGATCATGGCGATCTCGTTGGCATCACAGGGTGCTTCGTGGCGATTGCCGAGACCGGCTCGCTGATGCTGCTGTCGGGGCCCGACACCTTTGCTTCGGCAGCGCTGCTGCCCGAGACGCACATCGCGGTGGTGCCGGCCTCCCGCATCGTCCCGAATCTGGAAGCGGCCTTTGCACGCATGCGCGCCGAGCACGGCCAGTTGCCGCGCGCCACCAACATCATCAGCGGTCCCTCCCGCACCGGGGATATCGAACAGACGATCGTACTGGGTGCGCATGGCCCGTATCGGGTCCACGTGGTGCTGGTGGAGCAGGATGCCGTGTGAAGGGCGACATGACCCAATACCGCAGCCGGATACATTGAGACCTTTCTCAAAGGGCTTTGCTTTACACTGACCGCTTCGTTGCGCGCTGACGTTCCACGCCCTGGTGAAAATCCGGACGCGCGCGCGTTTCGTCATCCAGTTCATCGCCGGCAACGCCTGGGAAGTCCCAGGTCCGCTGCGTTTCACGCACGACGGGCCGCGCGAGTGGTTCAAGAATAAGGAGTCCTCATCCGATGCGTCGTGTTGTCACGCTGCTTCCTCAGATTCTGTTTGCCTCGACATTGCTGTTTCCTGCGTGGGCGCAGGCGGCGGATCTCGACGGCGCCACGCTTTCCGCAGTCTGGGGCGTGCCCTTCGCCGGCACTCTCCTTTCGATTGCCCTGTTCCCGCTGATCGCGCCGAAGTTCTGGCATCACCATTACGGCAAGGTCGCGATGGCCTGGGGCGCACTGTTCCTGGTCCCGTTCGCCATGCAGTTCGGCCTGCACACGGCTGTGGCCAACACCGTCCACGCGCTGCTGGGCGAATACATCCCGTTCATCGTGCTGCTGACCGCGCTCTATGTGGTGGCGGGCGGCATCTGCGTGCGCGGCAACCTGCATGGCACGCCGAAACTGAATACGACCATCCTGGCGTTGGGCACGGTACTGGCCAGCCTCATGGGCACCACGGGCGCGGCCATGTTGCTGATCCGCCCGCTGCTTCGCGCGAACGATAACCGCAAGCATGTGGCACATGTAGTGGTGTTCTTCATCTTCCTCGTAGCTAACGCCGGCGGTGCGCTGACGCCGCTGGGCGATCCGCCGCTGTTTCTGGGCTTCCTCAAGGGTGTGGAATTCACCTGGACGCTGCGCAACCTTCTGCCGGAGACGTTGTTCATCTGGGTTGTGCTGCTGAGTCTGTTTTACTTCGTTGACCGGCATTACTTTCTGAATCGCGAGGAGGAGTTGCCGCGTGGGCAGGACCCCACGCCGGACTCGGCGGGCATCCGCATCGATGGCAAGATCAATTTCCTGCTGCTCGTGGCGGTGGTTGGTCTCGTGCTGATGAGCGGACTCTGGAAGCCCGGTGTCGTTTTCGACGTGATGGGCACGGAGGTGCCGCTGCCGGCGCTGGTGCGCGATGTGTTGCTGGTGATCGTGACGATCCTGTCGTTGATCTTGACGCCGGCGTCGGCGCGCAGTGGCAATGAGTTCAACTGGGAGCCGATGCTCGAAGTGGGCAAGCTCTTTGCCGGCATTTTCCTGACCATCATCCCTGTGATCGCGATGCTCAAGGCCGGTACGGACGGCGCATTCTCCGGCGTGATCCGTACGGTCAGCGACAGCAATGGGCAGCCCATCGACAGCATGTATTTCTGGGCCACCGGCATCCTGTCGTCGTTCCTCGATAATGCGCCGACCTATCTTGTATTCTTCAACACGGCCGGCGGCGACGCCGCTACGCTGATGACGCGCGATGCCTCTACCCTGGCGGCGATTTCGGCTGGCGCCGTGTTCATGGGCGCGAATACCTATATCGGCAACGCGCCCAACCTGATGGTGAAAGCGATTGCGGAGAGCCGCGGCGTGCGCATGCCGAGTTTCTTCGGCTACATGGCGTACTCGTGCGCCGTGCTGGTGCCGCTGTTCCTGCTGATGACGTTCTTATTCTTCCGAGTCTGACTACCATGAAGCCCTCCGTCCTGGTGACCCGTGCCATCTTCCCCGATGTCATCGAACGTCTTTCGCAGTATTTCGATGTCGATGACAACCAGCAGGATCTGGTGCTGGATGCCGCGGCGCTACGCACGCGGCTGGCCGGCAAGGCTGGCGTGCTGGCCAATGCCGCCGATCGGATCGATGGAAATGTGGTTGGCGCGCTGCCGCAGTTGCGTGCGGTCTGCAACATGGCGGTGGGCTACAACAATCTCGACCTGCCGGCGTTGACGGCGGCGGGCATTGTCGCGACCAATACGCCCGATGTGCTGACGGAAACCACGGCCGATTTCGGATGGGCGCTGCTGATGGCTACGGCGCGACGGGTGACCGAGGGCGAGCACTATCTACGGGCCGGCAAGTGGGAGCGGTGGAGCTACGACATGCTGGTCGGCATGGATCTTCATGGCAGCACGCTCGGCATTCTCGGCATGGGACGCATCGGGCAGGGCCTGGCGCGCCGTGCGTCAGGCTTCGACATGCAGGTGCTGTATCACAACCGCAGTCAGTTGCCCGCCGAGATCGAGCAGTCGCTCAACGCACGCTATGTCAGCAAGGCCGAGCTACTGCAGCAGTCGGATCACCTCATCCTGGTGTTGCCGTACAGTGCGGAGAGTCACCACACCATCGGCGCGACGGAACTCTCGCAAATGAAACCAACGGCCACGCTGGTGAATCTGGCGCGCGGCGGTATCGTCGATGATGCGGCACTGGCAGCAGCGTTGCGCGCGCGCACGATTTTCGCGGCAGGGCTGGATGTGTTCGAAGGCGAGCCGAGCGTGCATCCCGACCTGCTGACGGTGCCGAACGTTGTCCTGACGCCGCACATCGCAAGCGCTTCGGAGAAGACGCGACGCGCAATGGCCAATCTGGCGGCGGATAACCTGATTGCGGCGCTCGATCTTGGCCCGCAGGCGGGCAAGCCACCGACCGTCATCAATCCCGACGTCATGGTTCGTCGCCGCTGAAAGCTTGTCGTTGATACCTCGTCGCTGACATCACCCGCTCTTCCTCTCCATGTCCTTGATTTCGTGGCTCACGCTCGCAGCCGCCATCGTCTCGGTGGTACTGCTGGCGATCCTCCTTGTGCGCATGCCCCGCAAGGGGTCTGCCGACCTGTCTCCGCAGCTTGGCGAACTGCGCGACGACGTGCGCGAAGACACGTCGCGCGGTCTTGAGCGGCTGGAGCGCGAGTTGCGTCTGGAGTTGGCAGAGATGGCACGGGGCAATCGCGGTGAGGCGGGCCAGCAGATGCTGCGTTTCCAGCAGCAACTGTCGGCGCAGTTGACGAGCATTGCCACGGTGCAACAGCAGCAACTGGCGCAGATGTCCGAGTCCAACGAGCGAAGGCTGGCCGATGTGCGCGCCACGCTCGAACAGAAGCTCCGCGATATCGAGGCCAACAATGCGGCCAAGCTCGAAGAGATGCGACGCACCGTGGACGAGAAGCTGCATGCGACGCTGGAGCAGCGGCTGGGCGAATCGTTCAAGCTTGTCTCGGATCGGCTGGAACAGGTGCACCGCGGGTTGGGCGAGATGCAGGTGCTGGCGCAGGGCGTGGGCGATCTCAAGCGGGTGCTGACCAATGTGAAGTCGCGCGGAACCTGGGGCGAAGTGCAGCTCGACATGCTGCTTGAGCAGGTGCTGACACCGGAGCAGTACGGCAAGAATGTGGAAACCGTGCGCAACTCGGGCGCACGCGTGGAGTTCGCGATCCGGCTGCCGGGCCGCGATGCCGGTGCGGCGCCGGTCTGGCTGCCGATCGATGCCAAGTTCCCGAAGGAGCAGTACGAGCGATTGATTGACGCGCAGGAACGCGGGGATGCCGAGACCGCCCAGGCAGCCAGCCGTGAGCTGGAAGTGGCCGTGCGGCGCGAGGCTCAGCGCATCGCCGAGAAGTATCTGTCGCCACCGGCGACCACTGATTTTGCAATCCTGTTTCTGCCGACCGAGGGACTTTATGCCGAAGTACTGCGCCGCCCCGGATTGACCGATCAGTTGCAGCGCGATTTCCGTGTGACCGTGGCGGGTCCGACAACACTGACGGCCCTGCTCAACAGCCTGCAGATGGGATTCCGCACGCTGGCGCTGGAAAAGCGGTCAAGCGAGGTCTGGGAGGTGCTGGGCGCCGTAAAGACGGAGTTCGGCAAATTCGGTGAAGTGCTCGCCAAAACGCGCGATACGCTGGTGCGCGCCGCGCGCAATATCGAGCAGGCGGAAGTCCGTACGCGGCAGATGGAGCGCAAGCTGCGCACCGTGGAGGCATTGCCGGGAGAGTTGGCGGAGCAGTTGCTGGGCACGTCCGGACCGGTGGCGCCGGACGAAGCCGGTCAGATGGTCGGAGCAGCCAGTTCGCAGGAAGCCGTGCAGGAGAGCGGGGAAGGGCAGGAAGACCGCCTGGTCTGATCCGATGGCGGTCCGTCTGTGCTGCGGAGGCGACGGCGCGGGATGACTTGCGCGCGACTACTGCCGATCTTCGGGGGTGAGTTCGCGGATGTGAACTTCGATGCCGCCGAATCGGGCAGCCACCCAGTTATAGGCGCGACAGCCGAGCCACAGCAGGCCAAAGCCGATCAGCGCGTTCAGGATCAGGGCCGTGAAGACCGCGATGCCGGGCAGATCACCGTAGCGTACAAACGCCACAAACAGGCCCATGGCGACGATTGGTACCGAGAAGCACAGATACACAAGCACCAGCGCACGAGCTGTCTTGACGGGGTGGAGATAGGCGATCTCCTGGTTCATGACGACAGACACAATGTTGGGGGAAATCGGTTTTTCGTGGTGCAAGTGTAGCGACTGCAAAGTACGTCGCATAGTCTGCCTGACTGGCAGAGCAGGCATTTTAGGAATCGGTGCGTGCTTTCCGCGCAGAGTGCGGCACAAATACGACACCGCACACGAGAACCGAAAGCGCGGTATTGCTTAGGCCGCGCGTTGGTCGTTCCGCCAAGCGGCCAGACACTGCCGGTCAGACCAGCCCGTCGAACAGCATTACGCTGACCAGGTCGCCAGCCGCCACCGATGTTTGATCGTGATCAAGCACGATAAAGCCGTTGGCCTCGCTCATCGAACGCAGCACTCCCGAACCCTGTTCGCCTGTGACGCGGACTTCCAGTTCGCCGTCCGGACCGGGTGCCACAATGCCGCGTTGGTATTCGGTACGGCCCGGGCGTTTCCGAATCGGCGTAGCGCTGCGTACGCGGATGCGCGGCAACGGCGCCACATCGGCCCCCATCAGTCGGTGCAGCGCGCCGCGCACGAAATTGTAGAAGGTGACCATCACGGCTACCGGGTTGCCTGGCAATCCGAACAGCACGGCTTCATGGCCGCCCGAGGCAATCCGGCCAAAGGCCATGGGCCGGCCGGGCCGCATGGCAATCTTCCAGAAACTGACGTCTCCGAGACGGGCCATGATCTGCTTCGTATAGTCTGCATCGCCTACCGATACACCCCCGGAAGTGATGACGGCATCGGCAACTTCGCAGGCGGTGCGGAATGCAGCTTCCATGATTTCCGGATCGTCGCGCACCACGCCCATATCGATCAGTTCGACATTGAGTCGTTGCAGCATGCCATGCAGGGTGTAGCGGTTCGAATCGTAAACGCAGCCAGGGTCCAGCGTTTCGCCAATCGAGCGCAGCTCGTCACCCGTGGAGAAAAACGCGACGCGCAGGCGCCGGCGTACCTTGACCTCGGCCACGCCGAGCGAAGCCATCAGGCCCAGGTCTGCCGGGGTCAGGATGCGGCCGGCCCGCAAGGCGGCTTGTCCACGCGCCAGATCCTCGCCTTGGCGACGGCGGTTGTCGCCAGCACGAACCGCGTCCGGGCGAAATCGAACTTGATTGCCACCGGCCTGGATCTCGACGAATTCCTGTGGAATGACGGTGTCGCAGCCCGCCGGCATGACCGCGCCAGTCATGATGCGCACGGCCTGTCCCGCCTTTGCTTCGCCATCGAATGCATTGCCCGCATACGCGGTGCCGCTGACTTCCAGGACGACATCGCCATCGCCTTGATTCAGCATCGCGCCGGCAAACGCGTAGCCGTCCATGGCCGAGTTGTCGTGTGCGGGCACGTCGATCGACGAGATCACGTCGTTGGCCAGCACACGCGACAACGCCGAGCGGATCGGCAATTGCTCGATGCCGCGCACGGGCTCGATCACATCCGCAATGATGGCGTTGGCCTGGGTGACGGGTAGCGCCGTGGGGTCGTAGTCAGACTGGCAAGAGATGACGGATTGCAGGGAAGGCATGGTGGATGGCGTAGATTTGCGCCGCGGCTCAGGGCCGGGGCGCCGGCTCGCGAGGGCGGCTTGAGGTTTCGTGCGCGCGCAGTTCGTCGAGTGTGTTGATGTTCGCGAACGCAGATGCGTCCTCGAACGGCACCTGCGCCAGATGCTGCGCGGTCAACCACGTTTCTATCTTGCGATGTCCCGCATCGACATAGGTGCGCAGACTGGCGGCGGCGCTCACTGGCATCAGGCAGAACACAGGCTGCAGACGGTGGCGGCCATCGGCTTCCTTGACCAAGGGGATCGCCATGTCGGCGCCTTCCATGTCAATGGCACGGGCCAGGCGCTCGACCAGATCAAGCGGCAGGAACGGGGTATCGCACGGTGCGGTGACCATCCAGTCCGTCTTGCATTGGGCCAGGGCGGCGAGCATGCCGGCCAGCGGCCCGGGAAAATCCGGGATGTCGTCTTGGATCACCGGAATGCCGAACGTCGCATAGATCTCGGCATTGCGGTTCGCGCTGATCAATTGCGCACCGGTTTGCGGCGCCAGCCGTGCGATCGTGTGCCGGACCATCGGTCGGCCGAGGAATGGCTGCAGTCCCTTGTCCGTGCCGCCCATGCGGCTGCCGCGCCCACCGGCGAGGATCAGGCCCGTGATGTCATCCCGCTCGATCATCCGCCGACTCATCCACCGATGTACGACATTTCGATCTTCCGCTCGGCCCGCGCAGCACGTACTGCGGGGTTGCTGCGTTGTTCTGAATAGTTGTCGGTGCGCCCCTGCCAGACCTGGGCGATGGCGTTGCCGATTTCGAGGTCGCTGTGTCCGCCGCGCAGCAAGGCGCGCAGGTCATAGCCCTCGGTCGCAAACAGGCAGAGATACAGCCGGCCTTCGGTGGACAAGCGAATGCGGCTGCAATCGCCGCAAAACGCATGCGTCACGCTCGAAATCACGCCGATCTCGCCGCCGCCATCGCGATAGCGCCAGCGCTCGGCCGTCTCGCCCGAGTAGTTGGCCGTCAGGGCTTCAAGCGGAAAGACCTCGTCGATCCGGCGCACGATCTCGGCGGAGGGCAGGACCTCGCCCATCTGCCAGTGATTGCTGGCGCCTACATCCATGAATTCGATGAATCGGACGATGATGCCGCTGTTTCGGAAATGGCGCGCAATTGGCACGATCTCCTGATCGTTGGTGCCGCGCTTGACCACCATGTTGACCTTGATCGGCGCGAGTCCAACGGACTGCGCCACCTCGATGCCGTGCAACACATCGCGCACGGCGAAGTCCACATCGTTCATCTTGCGGAACGTGGTGTCGTCGATGGCGTCGAGGCTGACCGTGACACGGCTCAGGCCCGCGTCTCGCAACGACTGCGCCTTGCGCGCGAGCAGCGAGGCATTGGTGGTCAGCGTCAGGTCCAGCGGCTTGCCGGAGGGCGTCTCGATGCGCGCGAGCATCTCCACAAGACGCTCGATGTTCTTGCGCAGCAGCGGCTCGCCGCCAGTCAGCCGGATCTTCTCGACACCCTGGGCGACAAACAGCCGTGCGGCGCGCTCGATTTCCTCGAAGCTCAGTAGTTCGGAATGCGGCAGGAAGGTGTAGTCCTTGTCGAACACTTCCTTCGGCATACAGTAGACGCAACGAAAATTGCAGCGATCTGTCACCGAGATACGCAGGTCATGCAGTGGCCGGCCACGCGTATCCGCGACGAGCCCGGTCGGTGCAGACAGGCGCGAAGGGATGCTCGGCACCATCGACTTGTATCGGTGGTCGCGCATGTCGAAAATCGGAATGACAGTGTCGGTCATGGCTGGTCTGGCCGCTGCCGTCAGGGAGTGGGGACCCGGCTGGTTGCGGTGCGGCGTCTGCCGCCATTCTAGCCGCAAGCCGAAGGACGACGCGCGCGCGCTTGTCTCATCTGCAATACAGTTTGCAGGTGGGCATGGGGATACAGCGCCGGGATGCCGCCCATCACCTGGGTCACCAACGAAAAAGGGGACGGCATTGCCGTCCCCTCGTCACAACGTGCGCCGCAGCTTATTGCTGTTGCTGCTGTTGTTGCTGCGCCGTATCGCGTTGCTGGCCGCCGGTTTCCACCAGGACCATCGGACCTTCCGGCAGCGGCGGCAGCGGCTTGCGCTCGCGCACCACCCGTGCAGCCGGGGCGACGCGTGCGGCGGCTTCCTGCGCTGCAGCATGTTTGCTGGAGTCCGTTTCGACCCACTGCAGGCCTGCAGCCTCAAGCATCGGCTCCAGTGCGACATCCGTCTTCGGCGTTGCCTGAACTGCTGCAGGTGCTGCAGCGGCCACCACGGCGGCTTCCACAGCCGGAACCGGGGCAGGCGCCACATCAGCCGTCACGATGACTTGCTCAGGGACGACCGGTGCCGTAGCAACCGCCGGAGCCTCGACTGCCGGAGCCGCTACCGGTGCGGGTGCAACATACGCCGGCGCAGGCGGCACCACGGCTTCCGCCTGGGGCGTTGCAACGGCTGCGAACACGGGCTCGGCAACCGGCGCCTGGACAACTGGCTCGGCGCGAGCCACGGGAGCGGACTCTACGTGCTGGGTCGGCGAGGCAACCTGAGGTGCCGGGGCTGCCGCCGATGCCGGCGTTGTCACCGGCTCCGAATCGGACTCCGATTCCGTCACGCCGCTGCTGACTTCCGCCAGATTGGCCTCATTGACTTCAAGGTTCTGCGCGCCATCTTCGCGTTCGCGACGATAACGATTGCGACCACGACGGTTACGGCGACGACGTTCTTCGCCTTCCGTACCTTCCGCACCTTCGAATGCTGCCTCGGCGCCCTCGGCACCTGCCGGGATGTCGGTTGCAGCGCTGTCGGTATTGGCGGCGTAGGCCGGCGCAGCCTGGGCGGCTTCGAACGCGGTCTGCTGTGCAGCCTGGCCTTCGGTCAGCGTTTCGTCGGTCTCGCGACCTTCGGCCCGTTCACGCTGGCGTTCGCGCTGGCGCTCGCGGCGTTCCTGGTTGCGTTCGCGACGACCTTCCTGACGGCCTTCGGTGCGCTCGCCCTGAACCACGGCCGGAGTGGCCTGGCCTTCACGCGGTGCGCGCGGCTGGCGTTCGCCACGCGGTTCGCGCGGTTCACGGGCCTCGCGCGGCTCACGTGCTTCACGCGGTTCGCGTTGTTCACGTGACTCGCGTTGCTCGCGCTGTTCACCGCGCTGCTGATCGGAGCGCTCGCCACGCTGGCCGCGACCCTGGCGTTCGCCACGCTCGCCTCGGTCACCGCGCTCGCCGCGCTGTTCACCACCGCGCTCGCCACGGGCCTGGCGGCCTTCGCCGCGCTCACCACGCTGGCCACGGCCTTGACGGCCTTCGCCGCGTGCCGGCGATTCAACTGCCGGTTTGACCGGCTCTGCCACGGGAGCAGGTGCCGGCGTTGCGCCGAACAGACTCTTGAGCCAGCCGATGATGCCGCCGCCCGTGACGGGCTGCGTAGCCGGCGTCGGGCGTGCTGCTGCATCGGGCTTTGGCGCACGTTCCGCGCGCGGTACCGAGACCGGGGCCGGAGCGTCAGGCGTGATGCCCTTGACGGCCGCTTCCTGGCGCGGACGTGCATCTTCCTTCTTGCGGCTGCTGTAGCTCGTGTCGGCTTCGAGTTCCTTCGCAGCCGCTTCCGCCATGCGATAGCTGGCGGTGGAGTCTTCCAGGCGCGGATCGTCGTGGCGCAGGCGTTCGAGCTTGTAGTGCGGCGTTTCCAGATGCTTGTTCGGGATCAGCAGCACATTGACCTTGAAGCGCAGTTCGATCAGGTTGATGTCCTGACGCTTCTCGTTCAACAGGAAAGCGGCCACTTCCACCGGCACCTGGCAGTGAATGGCGGCCGTGTTTTCCTTCATCGCCTCTTCCTGGATGATGCGCAGCACCTGCAGGGCGGACGATTCGGTATCGCGGATGTGACCTGTTCCATTGCAGCGCGGGCAGGTGATGTGCGAGCCTTCCGACAGCGAAGGACGCAGGCGCTGGCGCGACAGTTCCATCAGGCCGAAGCGGCTGATCTTGCCCATCTGCACGCGGGCGCGGTCGTGGCGCAGGGCGTCCTTCAGACGCGTTTCCACGTCCTTCTGGGCCTTGCCGGACTCCATGTCGATGAAGTCGATCACGATCAGGCCGCCCAGGTCGCGCAGGCGCAGCTGGCGGGCAATCTCGTCGGCGGCTTCCAGGTTCGTGCGCAGCGCGGTTTCCTCGATGTCCGCACCCTTGGTGGCGCGGGCCGAGTTCACGTCAACCGACACGAGGGCTTCGGTATGGTCGATCACGATGGCACCGCCAGAGGGCAGCATCACCATGCGCGAGTACGCCGATTCGATCTGGTGCTCGATCTGGAAACGCGAGAAGAGGGGCACGTCGTCCCGGTACTTCTTCACGCGGTTCATGTTGTCGGGCATCACCACGCTCATGAACGCGCGGGCCTGCTCGTGGATTTCGTCGGTGTCGATCAGGATTTCGCCAATGTCGGGCTGGAAGTAATCCCGGATGGCGCGGATGACAAGGCTGGACTCCAGATAGATCAGCAGCGGCGCCTTGTTGTCACCGGCGGCGCCGTCGATGGCCTTCCACAGTTGCAGCAGGTAGTTCAGATCCCATTGCAGCTCTTCGGCGGCACGGCCGATACCGGCGGTGCGCGCGATGATGCTCATGCCTTCCGGCACCTGGAGTTGCGCCATGGTCTCGCGCAGTTCCTGGCGATCCTCGCCCTCGATGCGGCGCGATACGCCGCCGCCACGCGGGTTGTTCGGCATCAGCACCAGGTAGCGGCCGGCGAGCGAGATGAACGTCGTCAGGGCAGCGCCTTTGTTGCCGCGTTCTTCCTTCTCCACCTGGACGATCAGTTCCTGGCCTTCGTGCAGCGCATCCTGGATGCGCGCATTGCGCACGTCCACGCCGTCCTTGAAGAAGGCACGAGCCACTTCCTTGAACGGCAGGAAGCCGTGGCGCTCTTCGCCGTAGTTGACGAAGCACGCCTCGAGCGACGGCTCGATGCGGGTGATGACACCCTTGTAGATGTTGCCCTTGCGCTGTTCGCGCCCGGCAGTCTCGATGTCGATGTCGATCAGTTTCTGACCATCGACGATGGCGACGCGCAGTTCTTCCTGTTGCGTCGCGTTGAACAGCATGCGTTTCATCGCAATACCTCGCTCCAGTGTCGCGGGAGATCGATGGGTCATGAGGGGATCATGCCCGCGACGGTCCAGGGAGCACGCGAGGAAAGAGAGCGAGGTCGGGAGAATTGCCGGAATTGCCGGCGCGCAATGCACGCGGCCGGCTGGGCGCGGGTGAAAGGAGAGGCTGTGGGCGTTCTGGCTCCCGCAAACGATGCGGGCGGTCCGCCGGGTCGGGAGAGGGCAAATGGGCCTGCTCCTGATGCAACGGCTTCTGGCGGATGCCGGCGGGGCGGGCGACGGGAAGGTGTCCGTGCCAGTGGCACAGGTCTACGCTACCAATCGCTGCCGGGCCGGGATGGCCAGGACGCGTCAAAGAGCAACTTATCCGGACGCGGCAAGGCTTGCCGAGTCAATCCGACCTGTACCGCGTTCGGGCGCGCCGCTGCTTCTTGGCGTTCTGCGTCCGGGCGCCAGTGCCGCCTTGCCGGATGACGGCAAAGGGCGGCAAGTCGCGGCCGATACTTCAGGTCGGGTGACAGGGTTACCTGCCGGGGCCGGCACCGATTCCCGGTGCGGGCGGTCTTCTCTCACCGTTGCGGATGCCATGCTGCGGCATCCGCATTGAATTCTTTTCTGCCTGAACACTCTGTTTCCACGTGTCGGCCGGCTTTTGCCGAAGGCGCCTCTGGGCGACTTCCTGCGCGCCAGCGCAACGCGTGCGTGCTGCTGTTTGCCACCATTTGCCCGTCTGGCGCCTTGCGGGGTACGCAACATGCGGGAGACGGGCCGGGTCGATGGCAACCCGAAGTGTAAAATGCGGAATCTTGCGCGGATACTGGTGAGACTACCCAAGACAAGGCTTGGTGTTTCTCGCACATTCCGTACCGGCCTGCCGCAAACCTGGCAGGTACATACGATCCGGATTCGCGCCAAACATCGCTTACACAAAGTCGCGCGTTGCCGGTCCTTGGCCAGCAACAGCCGGGAAATTATATTGAAAATGAATGAGTTACGCCATCAAATTGAAACGGAGCCGCAATCGCGTCCCGCCGCGCTCCAGGTGGCGTATGTCACGATCGATGAAAGCGCCGATGGGCAGCGCATCGACAACTTCCTGCTGAAGATCGCCAAGGGGGTACCGAAGAGCCACATCTATCGGGTGCTGCGCTCCGGCGAGGTACGCGTCAACAAGGGGCGCATAGATGCAACCTATCGGTTGCAGATTGGCGATGTGGTGCGGATTCCACCGATGCGCGTGGCGGAGAAGGCCGCAGACACGGGCCAGCACGTGCCGGCTGGCGAGTTTCCGGTGTTGTTCGAAGATACCCACCTTTTGGTCATTGACAAGCCGGCTGGCGTGGCGGTGCATGGCGGATCGGGCGTGGCGTTCGGTGTTATCGAGCAGTTGCGCCGGGCGCGACCCGAAGCGAAGTTCCTCGAACTGGTTCATCGGCTGGATCGCGAGACATCTGGCGTGCTGGTGCTCGCCAAGAAGCGGTCAGCGCTCGTGAACCTGCACGAGCAGATCCGTGGCAACGGCATGGACAAAAGGTACTTCGCCTGCGTTGCCGGCGAATTCCAGAACGCACGGCAACATGTAAAACTCCCTCTATATAAATACAGCACTGCGGACGGAGAGCGTCGGGTCAGGGTGCAGGCCGATGGCTTGGCGTCACACACGGTGTTCAACCGGGTGAAGTCGTTCGAGGGTTACACGCTGCTGGAGGCAGAGCTGAAGACCGGCCGAACGCACCAGATTCGTGTCCATCTGCAGTCCATCGGCTTTCCGATCGTTGGCGACGACAAGTACGGTGACTTTGCGCTGAATAAGGCACTTTCACGCAGCGGTGTTCGTCCCGGCATCAAGCGAATGTTCCTGCACGCCCACCGCTTGACGCTTACGCATCCGAGTACGGGCGAGCCAATGACCGTCTCGGCGCCGTTGCCCGCCGAATGTGTTGAATTTCTGCAACAATTGAAGCAGATCGACGGCGCGGCCTGACGGCTGGGGCGCACTGTCCAACATCCTTCTGCACACTTTCCGCATCGACCAAGGACCGCAATGGCCAGGCAGCGCTACGACCTGATCGTTTTCGACTGGGATGGAACCCTGATGGATTCCACGCCCACCATCACCAAGTGCATTCAGTTGGCCAGCCGTGACCTGGGGCTGCCAGTGCCCGACGACAGCGCGGCCAGCCATGTGATCGGACTCGGTCTCAAGGACGCGCTGTCGTACGCAGTGCCATCGCTCGATCCCACCGACTATCCGCGTCTGGCCGAACGCTATCGCTTTCACTTCCTGACCCGCGACGCCGAACTCGTGCTGTTTCCAGGCGTACGGGAAATGCTCGAAGCGTTGCACGCGGAGCACTATTTCCTCGGTGTGGCCACCGGCAAGACGCGCGTGGGCCTGGAGCGCGCGCTGGCCAGCACCGGCCTGGGCAAGCTGTTCGATGCCACGCGCTGTGCCGATGAAACATTCTCGAAGCCGCACCCGGCGATGTTGCACGAGCTGACCCGAGAACTGGGCCAGGACATCGAGCGCACGGTCATGATCGGCGATACGACACACGATCTGCAGATGGCCGCCAATGCTGGCGCGCAAGGGCTTGGCGTCTGCTATGGTGCGCATCCCGCCGATTCGCTGCGTGCGATGTCGCCGGTGCATTGCGCTACGTCAATTGCCGATTTGCACGATTGGTTGCTCGCGAATGCCTGAAGGACTGTTCGCGCCTCGCCGGCTGTGCGCGGCGGAAGCCCTGGCCGAAGGCGGTGTGGGCGTGCGCTTCACGGTGCGGCTCAACGCGCGTGAGGTCGGTGCGTTTGTGGTGCGCTACGATGGCGTGGCCCATGGCTACCTGAACCAGTGTGCCCATGTCCCCATGGAGCTGGACTGGCAGGAGGGACAGTTTTTCGACAGTGCGGGCATATACTTGATGTGCGCGACACATGGCGCGACCTACGCGCCAGACACCGGCCTTTGCGTAGGCGGCCCTTGCCGGGGCGCCGCGCTGGCCAAGCTTCATATCGAGGAACGCGAGGGTGCAGTCTACTGGCACCCCGAGGCTCCCTTTCTGCCGCCCGACGCCAGTTGAAGCCGGGCGGTTTTCCGTCAGACGCCTGAGTCTATTTGCATGACAGAACAGCAAAAACCGCCATCATCCGATTCCTCCGATCTTTCGGGTCAACCATCGGGTCAAGCCGGGCAACATCCCGAGGGATCTCCCGCCAGCGAAAGACTGGAGACCGTACGCCGCGCCGACTATCCGCTGGAGCAGGAACTGCAGGACAGCGAGGCAGCGGCCCGGCGCGAGGCCGACGATCGGCGCGCGCGCATGGCAGGCAAGGGCGGTGTTCCGGTGGGTTCCGGCAGTGGCGGGGGTTGGGAGCGCGATGTGCTCGAAAAAGTGTTGATGGCCACGCTGCGCGAGCAGCGCGCGGCCCGTCGCTGGAAGATTTTCTTCCGGCTGGTGACTCTGGCCATCCTCGCGGTGATCGTCTTCGCCGTCTTCGATTTCAAGGGCGATGGGCTGGCCAGCACCTCGGGCCGGCACACGGCGATGGTCACGCTGGAGGGTGAAATCGCGGCCGGCACCCCTGCCAGCGCGGAGTCCATCAATGCATCGCTGCAGGCGGCGTTCGCCGATACCAACGCAGCAGGCGTCATCCTCAAGATCAATTCGCCGGGCGGCTCGCCGGTGCAGGCCGGCATCATCAACGACGAGATTGCTCGCCTGCGCAAGACTTATCCGGACAAGCCGTTCTACGTGGTTGTCGAGGAGATCTGCGCGTCGGGTGGCTATTACGTGGCGGCGGCGGCTGACAAGATCTATGTCGACAAGGCCAGCATCGTCGGCTCCATCGGCGTGCTGATGGATGGGTTCGGTTTCACCGGTCTCATGGACAAGCTCGGCGTGGAGCGCCGGCTGTACACGGCAGGTTCAAACAAGGGCATGCTCGATCCGTTCTCGCCGCAGGTGCCGCGCCAGAAAGCCTATGCGGAATCGATGCTCAAGGAAATCCACCAACAGTTCATCAACGTGGTGAAGGAAGGGCGCGGCGATCGGCTCAAGGACGATCCGGAACTGTTTTCGGGATTGTTCTGGTCCGGCGAACGGGCCGTCGAACTTGGCTTGGCCGATGGCCTGGGCAGTGCGGACTACGTAGCGCGCGATGTGCTCAAGGCTGAAGACATTGTCGACTACACGGTCAAGGAAAACGTTGCAGAGCGCGTGGCCAAGCGGTTTGGTGCGGCAATGGGTTCGGCAGCGATGAAGGTGATGCTCCTGAATTCGTCCGCGCCGTCGGTACGGTGAAAGTGGGGCAAGCCCTCCCCCAGCAATTGGGGAGGGTGGTGAGAGTGCAGACTTACTGCGCCAGCAGCGAGAAGATCGCGGGCCGCTTGTGCAGCGAAAGGCGCTCGGGTCGCCACGCCGAGATCGGCAGCGTGATGATGGCTTCCGTTGGCAAGGTCAGGTCCACGGCGATGGACAGCAATGTCGTGCCCGCGCAGTGCTGACGCAGCGCATCGAGTAGCGCGCTGTTCCGGTAGGGCGTTTCGATCCACACCTGTGTCTGACGTGCCTTGCGCGAGTGATGTTCGAGTTCGCGCAGCTTCTTGATGCGCTCGCCAGCGTCCACCGGCAGATAGCCGTTGAATGCGAAGCTCTGGCCATTGAGTCCGGAGGCCATGACTGCGAGCAATATCGAGCTTGGCCCAACCAGGGGCCGCACCGTGACGCCAACCGTGTGGGCCAGCCGGACGAGGTCCGCACCGGGATCGGCCACGGCCGGCACGCCCGCTTCGGACAGCAGGCCGCCATCGCGGCCGTCTGCAATCGGATCGAGCAACGCGGCCAGTTCCTTTGCCTTCGTATTGACGTTGAGTTCGCGAATCTCGATCTGCTGGATCGGATGCGTCAGCGGGCTGGTCTCGCCCAGTTTCTTCAGGAACGCGCGCGCGGTTTTGGCATTTTCTGCGACAAGGTAGTCCAGCCGTGTGGCGACTTGCTGGACGCCCACCGGAATGACATCGGCCAGGGGGTCGGCTTCGTCGCGCTTGCCCAGCGTATTGGGAATCAGATATAGCGTGCCGGCCATTGCTCAGGCTCCAAAGAAGGGGTATCGGGTCTGACGCAGCATGCCGGTCAGCGCGATCAGCGGCAGGCCAATCAACGCCGTGGGGTCATCGGATTCCACGCGGGACAGCAACGCGATGCCTAGCCCTTCGGCCTTGGCGCTACCGGCGCAATCGTAGGGCGTCTCGATGCGCAGGTAGGCATCGAGTTCGGCGTCGGAGAGATCGCGGAACGTGGCGCGGGTTTGTACATCGGCCAGTTGTGCCACGCCGCTGCGGCTATCCAGCAGGCACAGCGCCGAATGGAACGTCACGGTGCGGCCGCGCATCAGTTGGAGTTGCGCCAGCGCATTCTCATGGTTGCCGGGCTTGCCGATCTGCATGTCGTCGAGCGTGCAGACCTGATCCGAGCCAATGACCAAGGCGCCGGGATGGCGCGCGGCAATGGCCTCGGCTTTCAGTCGTGACAGCCGGAGCGCCGTGGCTTCCGGTCGCTCGCCGGCCAGTGGTGCTTCGTCAATATCGGGCGTGGCGGTCTGAAAAGGTATGCGCAGGCGCGCCAGCAACTCCCGGCGGTATGGGGAACTGGAGCCAAGGATCAGCGTAGGTAAATTGTCGGAGGACATGTCAGGCCAGGCTCAGGTCGGTTTCGTTTTGTATACTTTGACGGGTCGGCTGTTTACGCCGTATAATCGCGCGTTTGGCTGCACAGGCGCATTCGTTATCGAGCATTCTCGATAACCGCTGCCGGCGAGTTGTGGCAAACAAGGCATTTTCCCAATTCCGTCTGTATGAGTCAGCCGACCCAGCCTGCGGCGTCCGCCGCGGCCTTCGATTTGCATGAAACCGATCTCTTCGCCTTTTGCCGCAAGGGTGGCAACGTGGTGGGAGACTTGGCTGTGCGCGATTTGCCGCGCATCTTAGCCGAGACGGCTGCCGATGCGCCAGCGTCGGCCCGGGACGAAACGTTCCGGTACACGCTGACGGGGTTTGCGAAGGATGAGGCGGCAGAGCCGGGCATGGCGGCTACGCAGCGGCTGTACGTCGACGTGACGGTAAGCGGACGTGTGTGGCTGGATTGCCAGCGATGCCTGCAGGTGTACGCCGAACCGGTGGCCACGGACATGCGGTTCGAGGTCGTGTCCACCGAGGAAGCGGCGGAAGAGGCATCGATGGATGATGATGAGGTCGATGTCATTGTCGGCTCGAAGAAATTCTCGGTGCTTGAACTATTGGAAGACGAGGTGCTGCTGGCATTGCCGACAGCCCCCAAGCATGTGACCTGTCCGACCGTTCACGACTCGCTCGTGACCGGCGCGGACGGTGAGGTGGAGCCTGAGGCGCCACCAGAAGAAAAGCGGCCATCGCCCTTTGCGGCGCTGGCTGGCCTGAAGACGAAGCACTGATGCCGCATGGCGCGGCCGGAAGTTCGTTTTCACGGTAGCAGGTCAAGCACCCAGCCGGGCCCCGGCTACGCCTTGCGCAGGGTGCGTGTGTTAATATCGCAAAATTCTCGAAGGAGTCATCATGGCTGTTCAACAGAACAAGAAGTCGCCGTCCAAGCGCGGCATGCATCGTTCGCACGACCACCTGTCGGTCGCACCGCTGGCCGTCGAGCCGACCACCGGCGAAACGCACCTGCGTCACCACGTGAGCCCGAACGGCTACTATCGTGGTCGCAAGGTCATCAAGACCAAGAACGACTGACCAGGTCGTCAGGCGTGACCCTGTGTCTCGCTCGCGCACGTTGTCAGGTGTAAGACAGGAAAGCGGCAAGCTCGTTGCCGCTTTTTTGTTGGGCGCTCGGCGCTCGCACGACGGCGTATCCGCGCGTCCGGCTGCTTGTGTTCCCGACCGATGCGGCGGGTGCCGACGCGCTTTCCGTATCAGGAAACAATGACGATCAAGCTCGCTATCGACTGCATGGGCGGCGATCACGGAGTGTCCGTGACGGTGCCAGCGGCGATCAGTTTTCTATCCAGTCACGACGATGCCGAAATGATCCTGGTCGGCCTGCCCGACGCTATCGGTGCGCAGCTCAAGAAGCTGAACGCTGTGGATCATCCGCGAGTCACCATCGTCCCGGCTACCGAGATCATCACCATGGATGATCCGGTGGAGGTGGCGCTGCGCAAGAAGAGAGACTCTTCGATGCGCGTGGCCGTGACGCAAGTCAAGGAAGGCACCGCAGGCGCCTGCATCTCGGCCGGCAATACCGGCGCGCTGATGGCGGTCTCGCGCTATGTGCTGAAAACGCTCGAAGGCATCGAGCGGCCGGCCATCGCCACCACGATTCCGAACGAACAAGGCTGGGGTACCACGGTGCTGGACCTTGGCGCCAATGCCGATTGCGAGCCGGAGCATTTGCTGCAGTTCGCCCGGATGGCCGAGGCCATGGTGTCCGTGGTGGACCACAAGGACCATCCGACCGTGGGGCTGCTCAATATCGGCGAGGAAGTGATCAAGGGCAACGAGGTGGTCAAGGCTGCCGGCGAACTGCTGCGCGCTTCCGAACTGAATTTCTATGGCAACGTGGAAGGCAACGACATCTTCAAGGGCACGACCGATATCGTGGTCTGCGACGGGTTCGTTGGCAACGTGGCGCTCAAGAGTACCGAGGGCCTGGCCAAGATGATCGGCAGCATGATCAAGGAAGAATTCACGCGGTCGTGGTTCACCAAGTTGCTGGCAGGTGTGGCCATGCCCGTGTTGTCGCGGCTGGCGCGTCGCCTGGATCCCGCCCGCTACAACGGCGCGTCGCTGCTGGGCCTGCGCGGGCTGGTGATCAAGAGCCACGGTTCCGCCGATGCCCATTCCTTTGAGTGGGCTATCAAACGCGGGTATGATGCCGCCAGAAATGGCGTCATCGAACGCATAGCGAAGGCTTTCGCCAACAAGTCCGGTGCCTCAGGCGCCGTGGCGGGCGGGCCAGAGAACGACGCACCGGACCCACATTCCGATACACGCGCCGCTTGAAGCCGATTGGCCGCTGCGGGCAGGCGGCCGGGCACCACGATCCGACACTCTCATGACCAAGTACGCAAAAATCATCGGTACGGGGAGCTATCTGCCCCCGCGGCGTGTGACGAATCACGAGCTGGCTGCGCAGCTGGCTGAAAAGGGTATTGAAACGAGCGACGAGTGGATCGTCTCGCGCAGTGGCATCTCGGCACGCCATTGGGCCGAGACCGATGTCACGTCGAGCGATCTGGCCGTGAAGGCGGCCGAGCAGGCGATTGCCGCGGCCGGTATCGATCGCCAGGACATCGACCTGATCATCGTCGCCACGTCCACACCTGATTTCGTGTTCCCCAGCACCGCCTGTCTCGTGCAGCAGAAGCTCGGCATCACGAATCATTGCGCGGCGTTCGACCTGCAGGCTGTGTGCTCGGGCTTTGTCTATGCCATGTCGACGGCGGACAAGTTCATCCGCAGCGGCTCGCACAAGAACGTGCTGGTGATCGGTTCGGAAGTATTCTCGCGCATCCTCGATTTCAACGATCGCACCACCTGCGTGTTGTTCGGTGACGGTGCAGGCGCAGTGGTACTCTCGGCGTCCGACGAACCGGGGATCCTGTCGTCGGCCATGCATTCGGACGGCAGTCATGTGGATATTCTCTGCGTGCCGGGCAATGTGTCGGGTGGCGCGATTGCAGGCAATGCCTTCCTGCACATGGATGGTCAGG
The DNA here is from genome assembly GCF_009793345.1 of Cupriavidus sp. SW-Y-13. NCBI lineage: Bacteria > Pseudomonadati > Pseudomonadota > Betaproteobacteria > Burkholderiales > Burkholderiaceae > Cupriavidus > Cupriavidus sp. SW-Y-13. Next base: position 2,393,740 of record NZ_WHLX01000001.1, on the reverse strand, counting down.
CTGTGTTCAAGCTGGCCGTGACGGTGCTGGACAAGGTGGCACGCGAAGCCATCGCGGCCGCCGAGCTGCAAGCCGACGATATCGACTGGCTGGTGCCGCACCAGGCCAATATCCGCATCATGCAGGGCACGGCCAGGAAGCTCGGGCTGCCGGCCGAGCGCATGGTGTCCACGGTGCAGGAACACGGCAACACGTCGGCGGCTTCGATTCCGCTGGCGCTCGATGTGGCTGTCCGCGATGGCCGTATCAAGCCGGGACAGACCGTGCTGCTGGAAGGCGTCGGTGGCGGTTTCACCTGGGGCGCGGTACTGCTGCGCATGTAATATGCGGCCGGCATGATGTTCCAGGTGAACGACGTGCCGCCCCGACAAGATGAATAGCTAGGACTGGATCCCGATGAAATTCGCATTCGTATTCCCCGGCCAGGGTTCGCAGGCAGTTGGCATGCTGAACGCGTTCGCAGACAACGCCGTCGTGCGCGCCACGCTCGAGGAAGCTTCCACCGCGCTGGGCCAGGATATCGGCAAGCTGATCGCCGAAGGTCCGACCGAAGAACTGAACCTGACGACGAACACACAGCCGGTGATGCTGACCGCCGCCGTGGCCGTGTACCGGGCCTGGCTGGATGCGGGCGGTGCCGTGCCGGCGCTGGTGGCAGGCCACAGCCTGGGTGAATATTCGGCCCTGGTTGCTGCAGGTGTCATTCCGTTTGCAGACGCCGTGCCGCTGGTCCGTTTCCGCGCACAGGCCATGCAAGAAGCCGTGCCGGTGGGCGAGGGCGGCATGGCCGCGATTCTCGGTCTCTCCGACGATGATGTCCGTGCTGCATGCGCAGAAGCTGCAGCCGCAGGTGCCGGCGTAGTGGAAGCCGTGAACTTCAACGCGCCGTCCCAGGTGGTGATCGCCGGGCACAAGGGAGCCGTCGAAAAGGCTTGCGAGATTGCCAAGAGCAAGGGCGCCAAGCGCGCACTGCCACTGCCGGTCTCTGCGCCGTTCCACTCGTCGCTGCTCAAGCCGGCTTCCGATCGCCTTCGCGAACGCATGGCTGGCCTGACATTCGCCACCCCGTCGATTCCGCTCGTGAACAACGTCGATGTTGCCATCGTCAACGATCCGGCACAGATCAAGGATGCGCTGGTCCGCCAGGCGGCCGCGCCGGTGCGCTGGGTCGAGTGCGTGCAGAAGTTCGCTGCCGAAGGTGTGACGCACGTCATCGAATGTGGCCCGGGTAAAGTGCTGGCAGGTATGACCAAGCGCATCGACAGCACCCTTGTTGGTGGTGCAATCTTCGATCCGGCGTCGCTGCAGGAAACGCTGTCGCTGTTGAAGTAAGAACAAGGAACGGACGCAACATGAGCAAGACTCTGGAAAATCAGGTCGCGCTGGTGACCGGTGCATCGCGCGGCATTGGCCGGGCGATCGCGCTCGAACTCGCACGTCAGGGTGCAACGGTGATCGGTACGGCCACGAGTGAATCGGGTGCTACTGCCATTGGCGAATACCTGGCGGCCGATGGCCTGAAAGGCCGTGGCGTGGTGCTGAACGTCAACGACGCCGCGCGTTGTGACGCGGTGATCGAAGAGATTGTGAAGACGCATGGCGGCCTGGCGGTACTGGTGAACAACGCCGGTATTACGCAGGACCAACTGGCCATGCGCATGAAGGACGACGACTGGACTGCGGTCATCGATACGAACCTGACGGCGGTGTTCCGTCTGGCCCGTGCCGTGCTGCGTCCGATGATGAAGGCCCGCGGTGGCCGCATCATCAACATCACGTCGGTGGTGGGCTCGACGGGCAACCCGGGCCAGATGAACTACGCGGCCGCAAAGGCTGGCGTCGAAGGCATGACGCGTGCGCTGGCCGCCGAGATTGGCAGCCGGAATATCACCGTCAATTGCGTGGCGCCTGGTTTCATCGATACCGACATGACCAAGGTATTGTCGGAAGAGCAGCATGCGGCACTGAAAACCCGCATTCCGCTGGGCCGACTTGGACAGCCGGAAGACATCGCGAATGCGGTGGCCTTCCTGGCAGGTCCGCAGGCCGCCTATGTCACGGGCACTACGCTGCACGTGAATGGCGGCATGTATATGAATTGATTGCGGAATCCGGTCCGGTTTCGAGGGAGAAGCCGAAAGAAGCCGGCCAAAGCTGTCGTTTTTCAAACCAATCGGGCGCGAATCTTGCAAAGCTAGTCAGGCAGATTTTTTGCGGTACAAACCTGCTAAAATGCGCCCACTTTTTGTCGAACTTCCCTGGAGGGTTACATGGACAATATCGAACAACGCGTCAAGAAAATCGTGGCTGAACAGCTTGGCGTGGCCGAGGCAGATATCAAGAACGAATCGTCGTTCGTGAATGACCTCGGTGCAGACTCGCTGGACACGGTTGAACTCGTGATGGCGTTGGAAGATGAATTCGGCATGGAAATTCCTGATGAGGAAGCCGAAAAGATCACGACCGTGCAACAAGCTATCGACTACGCTACCGCGCACGTCAAGGCTTAAGCCGTCGTCATCGAATTCCGAGCCACAGAAGGCGCACGGGCGGGGCCGTTACGGTCCTGTCGTGATGTTTTCTGTGGCTTTCGTCTGTTTGAAGAAGTTGAGCTGTAAAAGATCCCGAGCCAGTTGGAGCCGCGCGAGATGCCAGTCATCCTAACGGCAGGTTTGGCCAGATCCTGAGTCATTGCAGTTCCGCTTCACACACTCGTGGGAAAACATAGTGAGCCGTCGTCGCGTCGTCGTCACTGGGCTTGGCCTTGTGTCTCCGGTCGGAAACACGGTTGCCGAAGGCTGGGCTAACCTGGTTGCCGGCAAGTCCGGCATTGCCACCATTACCAAATTCGATCACTCCGCTCTGGCAGTTCATTTTGCCGGCGAAGTGAAGGGCTTTAACGCCGAGGACTATATCCCGGCGAAGGAAGCCCGCCACATGGATACGTTTATCCATTTCGGCATTGCAGCCGGGTCTCAGGCGCTGAAGGATAGCGGCCTGGAGATTACTGAAGAGAATGCGGACCGTATCGGCGTGCTCGTCGGTTCGGGTATCGGCGGCCTGCCGATGATCGAGGAAACACAGATCGAGCTGTCGAACCGTGGTCCGCGCCGTATTTCGCCGTTCTTCGTGCCGGGCTCGATCATCAACATGATTTCGGGCCATCTGTCGATCATCCACGGCATGAAGGGACCGAACCTTGCCGCCGTGACGGCCTGCACGACTGGCCTGCACAGCATCGGACTGGCTGCGCGCCTGATCCAGGCTGGCGACGCCGATGCCATGCTTGCTGGTGGTGCGGAGTCGACCGTGTCGCCGCTCGGTATCGGCGGTTTCGCCGCTGCGCGTGCACTATCGACGCGTAACGACGATCCGGCCACGGCTTCGCGTCCGTGGGACAAGGATCGCGACGGCTTTGTGCTGGGCGAAGGCGCCGGCGTGATGATGCTCGAGGAGTACGAATCGGCCAAGGCACGTGGCGCCCGCATCTACGCTGAACTCGTTGGCTTCGGCATGAGTGGCGATGCGTTCCACATGACGGCGCCGAGCACCGACGGCCCGCGCCGTTGCATGGCAGCTGCCATCAAGAATGCCGCTATCAACGTCGACGAGGTGAACTACCTCAATGCACACGGTACGTCGACGCCGCTGGGCGACAAGAACGAAAGCGAAGCCATCAAGCTCGCCTTTGGCGATCATGCCTACAAGATGGTTGTCAATTCGACCAAGTCGATGACGGGCCACTTGCTGGGTGGCGCTGGTGGGCTGGAGTCGGTCTTCACGGTGCTGGCGATCCACAATCAGGTTTCGCCGCCGACGATCAACATCTTCAATCAGGATCCCGAGTGCGACCTGGACTACGTGGCCAACACGGCGCGTGATATGAAGATCGACGTCGCAGTGAAGAACAACTTCGGCTTCGGCGGCACCAACGGCACGCTCGTGTTCCGCCGCATCTGATCCGTCGCGACGACATTGCCAGAGCACCGGGGCTTTCCGCAGGGATTCGCCCCGGTTTCTCTTTGCGGCGGTGCGATGGCAGCGTTGATCGGGTTGCACGCGGTGCAACCGGGTTGGAATGCGCGGGAACCAATTTGCGTAGTTGCGGTCACAGAATGCGCTCTGCGATACCCGCGCATGGACCGATCGTAGGTAAAATACAACGCTTGTCGTTACGACGAAACCAAGAGATACACTGCAGCAGGTGAACCATTCGTGAGCGAACGCGAAGCCGATCAGCTTCTTGTTGAACGCGTCCAGCAGGGCGACAAACGGGCCTTTGAATTGCTGGTGGTGAAGTACCACCGCAAGATCATTCGCCTGATTTCGCGCCTTGTCCGTGACCCCGCCGAGGTGGAGGATGTGGCGCAGGATGCCTTTATCAAGGCGTACCGCGCCTTGCCCCAGTTCCGGGGGGAATCCGCCTTCTACACATGGCTGTACCGTATCGCGGTCAACACTGCAAAGAACTACCTGGCCACCCAGGGACGACGCCCCGAAGCGTCCAGCGACATCGATGCCGAAGAGGCTGAAACTTTTGCGGACGGTGAGCAACTAAGGGATATCAATACGCCGGAGTCCATGCTCCATACGCGCCAGGTTGCCGATACGGTGAACCGCGCAATGGAAGCGCTGCCGGAAGAATTACGCACTGCCATCACGCTGCGCGAAATCGAAGGTCTCAGCTATGAGGAGATCGCGGAGGCGATGGGGTGCCCGATCGGGACGGTGCGCTCGCGGATTTTCCGGGCGCGCGAAGCGATCGCAGATAAATTGCGGCCCCTGCTGGGAACGGCGGAGGGCAAGCGGTGGTAGTGAGAATGTCGTGCAGCCAGCGTTGCAGCCTATTCCTGCATCGATAAACGACAGCAGTAGTGACGGGATTTATCGGTGTTCAATGGAATTTCTTGGGGTTGGAAATGGGTCAGGCTCATAAGCAGTCGGTTCATGTAGTGGAAGCAGCGGAGCAGGTCTCCGTCCTGATGGATGGCGAACTCGGTGCGCATGAAGTCGATGCGGCGCTGGGCATTGCTAAGGGCGAAGCCGGCATGGCCGACTGGTCAATGTACCAGTTGATCGGTGATACGCTGCGTTCCGAGGATCTGGCGCACGCCGGGTCCACTGGTGACTTTCTCTCGCGTTTCTCCGCCCAGCTCGAAGCCGAGCCGCACGTGTTGGTGCCGGCGGTTGCCGCTGCAGGGCGACACCGCATGCTGGTGCGTCCGTCGTGGGTGCGCCGTGTCGTGCCGGGCACGGCAATCGCCGCGGCTGTGGCGGCCGTCAGCTGGGTTGTCGTACCGCAAATGCGTGGCACGACCGACGGCGGTGCGCCGGATGCCATCGTGGCCCGCGTCGACCAGCAGCCTGGTGCAACCGTGAAGGCGGGCGCACCTGCCGTCAATGCAGGCGGGATCGTCACCGTGTCTGCAGACAGCGCCCAGATGATTCGCGATCCGCGCCTTGATGAGTATCTGCGCGCGCACCGCACGTCCGTGGCAACCGATGCCTTTGTGCCGACCATGCGCACAGTGGCCAACGGTGCCAATTTCTCCCAGGATAATTCGCAGGAATAATGCCGGACATGCAGAAAGGACGGTCGTCCGCCAACGCAGCGGGCGTGCGCGGAAAGAAGGGCCTGAGCAGGTCCTTTTTTCTGGCCCTGTGCCTGACCGCTGCCGCCGCAACGGCGCAGCCGTCTGAAAATACGTTGAACCGGCGCGATGCCACCGCGTGGCTGAACAAGATTCACCGCGCGGCGCAGCGTGAGAATTATGTCGGCACGCTGATCTACCAACGCGGTAGCGTCATGCATGCTTCGCGCATCCAGCATTACAGCGATCTCACGAATAACGAATACGAGCGGCTGGAAACGCTGGATGGCAAGCCGCGCGAGGTGCTGCGACAGAACGATGTCGTACACAGCCTGATTCCCGAGGCCAAGCTGGTAGTCATCGAGAAGCAGGAAGCCAAGGATCGCTTCCCTGCGTTGCTGGCCACGACCAAGAGCGATGTGCTCGATCTCTACGACATGCGCAAGCTCGCGGCCGAGCGTGTGGCTGGCGTTGAGTGCGAAGTGTTCGCGCTGGAGCCGCATGACACGGCGCGTTACGCCGTACGGCTGTGGGCCGACAAGAACTCGGGTCTTCTGATGCGTGCCCAGACGCTGGGCGAGGGTGGCAAGGTGCTCGAGCAGGTTGCCTTCTCGCAGGTGGACATTGGTGTGCCGTCCGACAAGCAGCGGATTCTTGGTGCCATCAAGGGCGCCAGCTCCTGGAATCGCTACGAGGTCACCTACCAGCCGGCCAATATCGCCGACGAGGGGTGGTCGATCAACACCCCACTCAAGGGCTTCCAGAAGATTCGCGAAGTTCGTCGTCCGCTGGGAGAGTTGCGTGCGCCGACGCCGGGCAGCAAGTCCGGTGCGATGTTCGAGGTGTTGCAGGTGGTCTATAGCGACGGCCTCACCGGCCTGTCCGTTTTCATCGAACCCGTTTCGGAACAGCGCGCGCGTCGTGAAGGTGTGGCGTCCCTGGGTGCCACGCAAGTCGTGGTGCGGCGGGTGAATGATTTCTGGGTAACTGTGGTGGGAGAGGTGCCCGCCGCGACGGTGAAGCAATTCGCGGCCGGCGTGGAGTATCGCCCGCCCAAGGTACACTGACCAGAATCTGGCTTGGCTGCGAAGGGCAACGCACTCTTCGCCGGCCTGCCAGGCAGCAGGGCTCGCAGGCACTTCCGCGTGAAGTCTCCTCGCGACGCAACCGTTTCTCGCTGATTTTCCCGGGAGTTCGTTTCATGATTTCCAGATCCCCAGTTGTGGCGCGGGCCATGGTCATGTGCGCCATGCTTGCGCTCGGACCAGCCATTTCCGAGGTCGGGCACGCGCAGGCGGCAGCCTCGAACTACAACCTGCCTGATTTCACGGACCTGGTGGAAAAGGCGAGTCCCGCCGTGGTCAATATCCGCACGACCGAGCGCGTACGCTCGCGCGGCGGCAATACCCCGGAAGATGATGAGATGGCGGAGTTCTTCCGCCGCTTCTTCGGCGTACCGATGCCAGGCGCGCCGACGCCGCCGCGTCGTGGCCAGCCGCCCCAGGGGCAGGGCGAAGAGCAAAGCCGTGGCGTGGGGTCCGGGTTTATCACGAGCCAGGATGGCTACGTGATGACCAACGCCCACGTGGTGGCAGACGCCGAGACCATCTACGTCACGCTGCCGGACAAGCGCGAGTTCAAGGCCAAGCTGATCGGTTCCGACAAGCGTACTGACGTTGCCTTGCTGAAGATCGAAGCAACGGGATTGCCGCGACTGACCCTCGGCGACTCCGACAAGATTCGGCCGGGTGAGTGGGTACTCGCCATTGGTTCGCCGTTCGGACTGGATAACAGCGTGACTGCCGGCATCGTGTCGGCCAAGGGCCGCGATACGGGCGACTATCTGCCGTTCATCCAGACCGATGTCGCAGTGAACCCCGGCAACTCGGGCGGTCCGCTGATCAACCTGCGCGGCGAAGTCATCGGCATCAATTCGCAGATCTACAGCCGCAGCGGTGGCTACATGGGCATTTCCTTCGCGATTCCGATCGACGAGGCCCTGCGCGTGACCGAGCAACTCAAGGTCAGTGGCAAGGTGACACGTGGCCGGATCGCCGTGGCGATTGGCGACGTGACCAAGGAAGTGGCAGATTCGCTGGGTCTGGGAAGGGCGCGTGGCGCGCTGGTCGGCAGTGTCGAGCCGGGTGGGCCTGCCGAGAAGGCTGGCATCGAGGCCGGTGACATCATCCTGAAGTTCAACGGCCGCGATATCGAAAAGGCTTCGGATCTCCCGCGCATGGTCGGCGATACCAAGCCCGGGACGCGGGTGCCGCTGCAGGTATGGCGCAAGGGCCAGACGCGCGACGTGCAGATCACGGTGACCGAACTCGAGCCCGATGCCGCGCGAACTGCGGCGCGCAAAGGGGACAAGCGTGGCAATAGCGCCGAGGAGCAGCAGTCGGCAAGGCCGAATGCTCTCGGCTTGATCGTCAATGACATTGCCGAAACCCGTCTGCGCGAGTTGAAGATCAAGGGCGGTGTCGAAGTGGAATCCGCGGACGGTCCTGCTGCCCGTGCCGGAATTCGTCCGGGCGACATCATCTTGCGGCTCGGCGATGCCGATGTAGCGAATACCCGCCAGTTCAACGACATGGTCAAGAACCTGGACAAGAACAAGATGGCGGCGGTGTTCGTACGTCGGGGAGATGCCACCCAGGTGCTGACGTTGCGTCCGAGCCAGACTCGCTGATCGCCTGGACGTTTCCCTCAGTGCCAGGATGCGCCGGACCTCCGTCCGGCGCATCTCGTTCCGATAGGTGCTTCACCCGGCACGTCCACGTTACGGTGGACGCGCGCGGGGTGATCATTTCGTGCGCCGGAAGTCCTTGAAAATACGGTAAAATCGCGGATTGGCGCAATTCCTGCGCTCCACCTTCCTGCCGCGCCCGCCGTCCTCCGTGACACCGCCGGGCACCGCCTGCGTTTCCCAGAAGACTAGATGGACCATATTCGTAATTTCTCGATCATCGCCCACATCGACCACGGCAAATCCACGCTGGCCGATCGGATCATTCAGCGCTGTGGGGGGCTGTCGGATCGGGAGATGGAAGCACAGGTGCTCGACTCGATGGATATCGAGAAGGAGCGCGGCATCACGATCAAGGCACAGACCGCGGCGTTGAGCTACAAGGCGCGCGATGGCAAGGTCTACAACCTGAACCTGATCGACACCCCGGGACACGTGGACTTCAGCTACGAAGTCAGCCGTTCTCTGTCGGCGTGCGAAGGCGCGCTGCTGGTGGTGGACGCGTCGCAGGGCGTGGAAGCCCAGACCGTCGCCAATTGCTACACGGCCATCGAACTGGGCGTGGAAGTGGTGCCCGTGCTCAACAAGATCGACCTGCCGTCGGCGGACCCCGATAACGCGAAGCAGGAAATCGAGGATGTCATCGGCATCGATGCCAGCGAGGCTACGCTGTGCTCGGCCAAGACTGGGCTCGGCGTGGAAGACGTGATCGAGGCGATGATTGCGCAGGTGCCGCCGCCCAAGGGCGATCCGGCTGCCCCGCTCCAGGCGTTGATTATCGACTCGTGGTTCGACAACTACGTGGGTGTCGTGATGCTTGTGCGCGTGGTCAACGGCACGCTGCGTCCCAAGGACAAGATCCTGCTGATGGCAACCGGCGCACAACACCTGACCGAACAGGTGGGCGTGTTCTCGCCGAAGTCTGTCCAGCGTGACGAACTGACCGCCGGCCAGGTGGGCTTTGTCATTGCCGGCATCAAGGAACTGAAGGCCGCCAAGGTCGGTGACACGATCACCACGCTGGCACGCCGCGCGGAGGCGCCGCTGCCCGGTTTCAAGGAAGTGAAACCGCAGGTGTTCGCCGGTCTTTATCCGGTGGAAGCGAACCAGTACGAGGCGCTGCGCGAATCGCTGGAAAAGCTGCGATTGAACGATGCCTCGTTGATGTTCGAGCCGGAAGTTTCGCAGGCACTCGGTTTCGGGTTCCGCTGCGGCTTCCTTGGCCTGCTGCACATGGAAATCGTGCAGGAGCGCCTGGAGCGCGAATTCGACATGGACCTGATTACAACCGCGCCAACCGTGGTTTATCAGGTGCAGATGCGCGATGGTTCGGTGGTGACCGTCGAGAATCCGGCCAAGATGCCGGATACGACCCGGATCGACGCCATCCTCGAGCCGATCGTGACGGTGAATCTGTACATGCCACAGGAATATGTGGGCTCTGTGATCACGCTGTGTACGCAGAAGCGTGGCTCGCAGATCAACATGAGCTACCACGGCAAACAGGTGCAACTGACGTACGAAATTCCGATGGCGGAAATCGTGCTCGATTTCTTCGATCGCTTGAAGTCGGTGTCGCGCGGGTATGCGTCGATGGACTACGAGTTCAAGGAATACCGCCCGTCCGACGTGGTCAAGGTGGATATCCTGATCAACGGCGACAAGGTCGATGCGCTGTCCGTGATCGTCCACCGTTCGAATTCGCAATATCGCGGTCGCGAGGTCGCGGCCAAGATGCGAGAGATCATTCCGCGGCAAATGTACGACGTGGCCATTCAGGCGGCCATCGGCGTGAATATCATCGCCCGTGAAAACGTGAAGGCACTGCGCAAGAACGTGCTGGCCAAGTGCTACGGCGGCGATATTTCGCGTAAGAAGAAGCTGCTGGAAAAGCAGAAGGCCGGCAAGAAGCGCATGAAGCAGGTGGGGACTGTGGAAATCCCGCAGGAGGCTTTCCTGGCCATTCTGCAGGTGGACGATAAATAAGCGCGCGTTTCCGGCGAATACAACAACACGACATCACTCCGAGCCGTCATGAATTTTGCACTGATCCTTTTTGTGCTGGTGGTCATTACGGGCATTGCCTGGGTTGCCGACAAGCTGGTATTCGAACGTCAACGCCGCAGCACGGCCCAACTGGCGCTCGCGGAGTTCGATGCGCAGCGGCAGTTGCAGGCGGCAACGGGCAGCCCGGAGATTGATCGGTCGCGCGCCAAGCTTGCCGAAGAGAAGCTGCGGCAGCCGTGGTGGCTCGAATATTCGGCCAGTTTCTTTCCGGTCATCCTGGCAGTGTTCGTGCTGCGCTCGTTCGTGGTGGAGCCGTTCAAGATTCCGTCCGGCTCGATGATTCCCACGCTGTTGATCGGTGACTTCATCCTGGTCAACAAGTACAACTACGGCATTCGTCTGCCCGTGGTGAACAAGAAGGTCATTGACATTGGCGAACCGCAGCGCGGCGACGTGATGGTGTTCCGTTATCCGAAAGATGAGTCGCTCGACTACATCAAGCGTGTGATCGGCGTGCCGGGCGACGTGGTGCGTTACGAGAACAAGAAGCTCACGATCAACGGCAAGCCAGCGGAGTACACGCAGCTGCCCGATTATCTCGACGAGGAGCGGTTGTCATATTCCAGGCACTTCCTCGAGACGCTGCCAGGCGGCGTCCAGCACGGGATTCTTAACGATGCTGACCGGCCCGCGTTTATCGCTGGCGCCGATCCGGATTTTCCGTTCCGCGATAACTGCACTTACAATCAGCTGGGGCTGACCTGCAAGGTGCCGGAAGGCCACTATTTCGTCATGGGGGACAACCGTGACAACAGCCTGGATTCCCGGTATTGGGGATTCGTGCCTGACAAGAACATCGTCGGCCGCGCATTCATGATCTGGATGAATCTGGGCAATTTCGGGCGCGTGGGGTCGTTCAAGTAAGTCCTGGCAGTCTCACGCAGCGCAAAACACTCAAAAACGAGGGCAGCGCAGATGGGTCAAGAAATTTGGTTTCGGGGAAGCCGGGGTTGTGCCCGTGCTGGCGTGACGAAAAAATCACGTGGCTTTTCGATGGGATCGCTGCTGGTGATTCTCCTCCTCATCATCGCGGTGGCAATCCCCGCGCTGAAGTCGATACCCAGCGTGATGGAATATTTTTCGGTCAAGCGTGCGGTGAATTACGCACGGGACAATTCCAGCAACCGCAAGGAACTGGCCGCGAGCTTCGACAAGCAAGCCTCGATCGACGATATCCGGTCGATCCATGGTGAAGATCTGGATATTACGGAAGACGATACCGGGCGGATTCGCTCGGTTGGATTCGAGTACCGGACCGAGGTGAAAATCTACGGTCCATTAAGCTTTTTGATTACCTATTCGGGAACGCAGTAACGACATGACCTTCGACGCCTTGCAGCAACGTCTCGGCTACCGATTCAGCAAGCCCGAATTGCTGCAGCAGGCGCTCACGCATCGCAGCCATAGCGCCAATCACAACGAGCGCCTGGAGTTCCTGGGCGATTCGGTGCTGAATTGCGCCGTGGCCGACATGCTGTACGGCATGTTCGGCAAGTTGGACGAAGGCGATCTGTCGCGCGTGCGGGCCAACTTGGTCAAGCAACAGGCGCTCTACGAGATTGCGCAGATGCTCCAGCTCTCAGAGGTGCTGCGTCTGGGCGAGGGTGAGTTGAAGAGCGGCGGTTTCCGCCGCCCATCGATTCTCGCCGATGCGCTTGAGGCGATTGTCGGTGCGGTGTTCCTGGACGCGGGATTCGATGCCGCCCGCGCATTGATCCGCAAGTTGTATATCCCGATTCTGGAGCAGGTGGATCCGCGCACACTGGGCAAGGACGCCAAGACGCTGCTCCAGGAGTACCTGCAGGGCCACAAGATCGCCCTGCCGCAGTACAACGTCATCGCCACGCACGGTGCGGCTCACAGCCAGCAATTTGAAGTCGAGTGCATCGTGCCTAAACTGGAGGTGCGCGTGTTTGGCACCGGCGCCTCGCGGCGTGCGGCCGAACAGGCGGCGGCCAAGCTGGCGCTGGACGAAGTCCAGAAGCTCGTGCCCCAGTTGCTCAAGCGCAGCCGCGCCGAGCGTACGGGCAAGACACGCAAGCAGCCGGTGCCCCCGGATCCCCAGTTGTCTCTCAGGTTGAAGGAATGACCGATTCTCTCCCTCCGTCGCAGCAAGCGGCGGACACTTCCGGTGCCCCGGCATTTCGTTGCGGCACCGTGGCCATCGTTGGCCGTCCCAATGTCGGCAAGTCCACGCTGATGAATGCGCTGGTCGGCCAGAAAGTCAGTATCACGTCGCGCAAGGCGCAGACAACGCGCCATCGGATAGTGGGTATCCAGACCACGGACGACGCACAGTTCGTGTTTGTTGATACGCCAGGTTTTCAGACTCGCCATGCCAGCGCGCTGAACCGCACGCTCAATCGTGCTGTTACGTCGACGCTCTCGTCGGTGGATCTGGTGCTGTTCGTTGTGGAAGCCGGGTATTTCGGCGCCGATGATGAAAAGGTGCTGTCGCTGCTGCCGAAGAACACGCCGGTGCTGCTGGTGTGCAACAAGCTCGATCGGATCGGCGAAGGCCGCACCGAAGTGATGATGCCGTTCCTGGAGCAGATGGGGCAGCGCTTCCCGTTCACGGAAGTGGTGCCGATGTCGGCCAAGACACACGATCACATCGAGCGCTTGCTGGCCATCATCCGTCCTTATTTGCTCGAAGGCGAGCCGATGTACGACGTGGATGCCATGACCGACCGGAGCGAGCGCTTCCTGGCATCGGAAATCATCCGCGAGAAGGTGTTCCGCTGGACGGGCGACGAACTCCCTTACACAAGCACGGTGATCATCGACAAGTTCGAGACCGAAGGGCGCCTGCGTCGGATTTTCGCGACGATCCTTGTCGAGCGCGACGCGCACAAGGCCATGATCATCGGTAACAAGGGTGCCAAGCTCAAGCAGATCTCCACCGAGGCACGCCTTGACATGGAAAAGTTGTTCGACGGCAAGGTCTACCTGGAAATGTGGATCAAGGTAAAGAGCGGCTGGGCCGATAACGAAGCCGGGTTGCGGGCCTACGGCTACGAGTGAGCAAGATGCCTGACGTGCGCCGCGCCGCCGTGCCGCGGGCGCGCAGTGCCGATCCCATTGCCGAGGAGGCTGCCGAGGTGCTGGAGTCCGGCGTAGGCGGAGCCTTGAGTCCGGCGGTCGTGGCTGGCCGGGAAATGATGGATCGCGCCATGCGCATCGTGCCGGCCCGCTCGGAATTGCGGGTCAGCAACGAGGCCGGATTTGTGCTGCACGCGTATCCGTATCGCGAGACAAGCCTGATCCTTGATGTGTTCACGCGTGACCATGGACGCATGGCGATGGTGGCCAAGGGCGCCAAGCGTCCGCATTCGGCGTTGCGCCCGGTGCTCCAGCATTTTCATCCAATCTCGATGTCGTGGACCGGGCGCGGCGAGGTCAAGACCCTCACGAAGGCCGAGTACGTGGGCGGCATGTTGCCGCTGGCGGGCGATGCCCTGCTGTCAGGTTTCTATCTCAACGAATTGCTATTGCGATTCTGCCCTCGCGAGGATTCGCATCCCGCACTGTTCAAGCACTACATGATCACGCTGACGCGGCTGGCGCATGGCGAATCGGCCAGCCTCGTGCTGCGCAGCTTCGAGCGTGTGTTGCTGCAGGAAACCGGTTTCGCCGTGGCGTTTGACCAGTGCGTGAAGAGTGGCGAGCGTGTGCAGGCAGGGTTCGACTACGTCTACCAGCCTGAACGGGGCGTGCGGCGTGCGCATGCAAGCGATCCGTCGAGCTGGCCGGTGGTGGCGGGCCAGACATTGCTCGACATGGCGCAGGACGATTACTCGCGCGCGCAGACCGCAGCGCAAAGCCGCGCGCTGATGCGGTTTCTTCTGCATTATTATCTGCAGGGCGAGCCGCTCAAGACGCGCCAGATCCTGATTGATCTGCAATACCTTTGATATTCATTTTTTCGAGCAAGCCGGCATGATCTTCCACGCGAATCCCGGGGTCATCGACCTGGGCATCAATATCGATCACGTTGCCACGCTGCGCAATGCGCGCGGCACGGTCTATCCCGATCCGATCCAGGCTGCGCTGCAAGCCGAAGAAGCTGGCGCGGACCTGATCACGCTGCATCTGCGCGAGGATCGCCGGCATATCCGCGACGCCGATGTGTTCGCGCTGCGCCCGAAGCTGGCCACGCGCATGAACCTGGAGTGCGCCGTCACCTCGGAGATGCTCGACATTGCCTGTCAGGTCAAGCCGCAGGACGTCTGCCTCGTGCCCGAGAAGCGCGAGGAAGTGACCACGGAAGGCGGACTCGATGTGAAGGGCCACTTCGAACAGGTCAGCGCGGCATGTCGCCAACTGGCCGATGCGGGAATCCGCGTTTCGCTGTTCATCGATGCGGACCCGGAGCAGATTGCCGCTGCCGCTGCGTGCAAGGCGCCGGTGATCGAGATTCACACGGGCCGATACGCGGAGGCTCACACGCCCGAAGTGCAGGATGTGGAGTTCCGTCGTGTCGCCGAAGCCGTGAATGCGGGGCAGAAGCATGGCCTGATCGTTAACGCGGGGCATGGTCTGCACTACACCAACGTTCAGCCGATCGCGGCGCTGCCTGGCATCAAGGAGCTGAACATTGGTCATGCAGTGGTTGCCCATGCCGTATTTGTCGGCTGGCAGAATGCCGTGCGCGAGATGAAGGCGATCATGGTGGCTGCTCGCCTGGGTACGCGCTATCCGGTGCCGGGGCAAGCCGCGTGATCTACGGTGTCGGCACCGACATCATTCAGATTGATCGCGTGCAGGGCGTAATGGAGCGCACGCGCGGTCGATTTGCCGAGAAGGTGCTCGGCCCACGCGAACTGAAGGTCTATCACGCACGCAAGGCGCGCTCGGAGAAGCGCGGCCTGGCCTTTTTGGCCACGCGCTTCGCTGCCAAGGAGGCGTTTTCCAAGGCCATCGGCCTCGGTATGCGCTGGCCGATGACGTGGCGCGCGATGGAGCTGCTGAACCTGCCCTCGGGCGAGCCCACGCCGCAATGCACGGGCGAATTGGCCGACTGGGTGCGGGAACGCGGCTTGACCATCCGTGTCAGTGTCAGTGACGAAAAAGACTATGCGGTCGCGTTTGCGATCGCGGAGCAGACCAGCGTGTCCGGTCTGTTGCCTGAAACCGCCTCGAACTGAATCGATATGAACAAGAAAGTGACTGGCAAGCATCCGGGCCCGGTAGTGCTCGACGTGGTGGGAAAGAAGCTCAATGCCGAGGACGCACGACGCATCGCACACCCGCTGACCGGCGGCGTCATCCTGTTTGCGCGCAATTTCGAATCGCGCGCACAGTTGACTGCGCTGACGCGCGCGATTCGTAACGTCCGGGACGATGTGCTGATCTGTATCGACCATGAAGGTGGTCGCGTGCAACGTGCGAAGACCGATGGATTCACGCACCTCCCGGCCATGGCGAAGCTCGGCCAGCTATGGGACCGCGATGTGCTTCTGGCCACCAAGGCCGCTATCGCCTGCGGGTATGTACTTGCAGCCGAACTGCGCGCCTGCGACATTGACCTGAGCTTCACGCCCGTGCTCGATCTCGATTTTGGCCGTAGTGGCGTGATCGGAGATCGCGCGTTCCATGCGGATCCGCGCGTGGTCACCATGCTGGCCAACCACCTGACGCATGGCCTGCTGCTTGCTGGCATGGCCAACTGCGGCAAGCACTTCCCTGGACACGGTTACGTGGAGGCGGATTCGCATGTGGCTGTGCCGGTCGACGAGCGTCCGCTTGAGGAGATCCTGGCACACGACGCCCGTCCCTATGACTGGATGGGTCCGGCGCTGGCCTCGGTCATGCCGGCGCATGTCATTTATCCGAAGGTCGATCCCAACCCCGCCGGCTTCTCGCGTTTCTGGCTGCAGGACATCCTGCGTGCGCAGCTTGGTTTCGAAGGTGTGATTTTCAGCGACGACCTCAGCATGGAAGGTGCCAGTGTGGCCGGCAGCGTTACGCAGGGCGCGCGCGCCGCGCTAGATGCCGGCTGCGATATGGTGTTGATCTGCAACAACCCCGATAAGGCCGACCAACTGCTGACGGAGTTGGATACGCCGGCCAGCAAGGCATCGCAGCGCCGCATTCGGAAGCTGTTCGGTCGACGCAAGCCGCTGGACTGGAACAAGCTCGAGCAAGAGGGCGAGTACCGGGCGTCCTTGCGGTTGTTGAAGGAGTTGGCGCTGATCGCCTGAGGCACTCAGGCGAAGTTGCGCAGAAGAACAAAAAGGGCAGCCGAAGCTGCCCTTTTTTATCGCGTGGCGCCGTGAAGCTTAGTTGGCGCGGCTGCGGTATTCGCCGGTGCGCGTATCGATTTCGATCTTGTCACCGATGTTGCAGAACAGCGGCACTTGCAGTTCGAAACCGGTATTGATCTTGGCGCCCTTGAGCACCTTGCCCGACGACGTATCGCCCTTGACGGCCGGCTCGGTATAGATGATCTCGCGGACCAGCGTGGTCGGCATTTCCACCGAGATGGCCTTCTCGTTGTAGAACACGACTTCAACAGCCATGCCGTCTTCGAGGTAGTTCAGCGCGTCACCCATGCTGTCCTTCTCGACTTCGAACTGGTTGTAGTCGGCGTCCATGAAGACGTACATCGGATCCGCGAAGTACGAGTACGTGCATTCGCGGCGGTCGAGCATGACCACTTCAAACTTGTCGTCGGCCTTGAAAACGGACTCGCCCGGGGCTTCCGTCAGCAGGTTCTTGTACTTCATCTTGACGACGGCGGCGTTACGGCCCGACTTGTTGTATTCGGCCTTCTGAACCACCATCGGGTCGGAACCGATCATGAACACGTTGCCGACGCGGAGTTCCTGTGCGATTTTCATCTGAACTGTCTTCCTGAAAAAATTTGGTCCGGGTTCGATATCGGCCCGGAAAAGCGGTGTGGCGAAGGCGCGCAGCCGGCAGTTTGTTCTTGGCCTTGAAACTTGGGGCCCGCCATCAAAATCAACCGGCTATTTTACCCGATTTTCGCTGAAGTCCACCAGATTCGCAGCCAGATCGCCCAGGTGCTGCAACTGCCGCTGCCAGCGGTCCATCCCGGCGGTCAGCGCCGGCAGTTGTGCATAAAGCGCCGCCCAGTCCGGGGTTCCACCGTAGCCGTTCCATGTGTGCCAGAACTCGCGCAATGCGGCGGAGGCGTCCGGCGCAACACCGGCGCGAGCGAAACGCGTCAGCCAGGCGTCGAGCTTGATGTGGTGCGCATCGTCGTCTTGCGGGTAGATGTGCCAGACCAACGGCCGGGCAGCCCAGTGGGCGCGCACGAAGGAATCCTCGCCACGCACGAAGTTGATGTCGCAGGCCCACAGCAATTCGTCATAGTGTTCCTGGCGCACAAAAGGGATGCCGTGCAGTACAAGGTTTCCGCGACGATGCGAGGTGCCGGGCTGCATCGATGCACCAAGCCACGCTTCGATCTGCGTCGCGGCGAGGCCTTGTGGCACGAAGCAGTCGATGGATAAATCGCCGTGCTGCCATTGGTCGAGCAGCGCAGGGGTGGCAGGATTGGCGTAGGCGAACAGGCTGATTTTCAACGCATCCGGCGTGGGCTTTACGCCCAACCGGTGCCATAGTGCGGCGTGGGCGGCGGGGCTGGTACGAAACGCATCGCGCGAAGCGCCAATCATCGATTCTCGCAGCAAGCCACCGGTACCGCGGGCAAAGCCTGGAAAGAAGAAATACTTCGTCAGCGGCAGGCGCGGGTGCGGTGACGCCATCGCATGATGCTCCGCCACCCAGTCTTCCGCGCTCATGTATTCAAGGTTCAGCCATACGGGTTTGCGCGGCGCTGCGGCCATGGCTTGCAGGAACGGGGCCGGCAAGTGGCAGGCAAAGGCTTCGATCACGACATCGTGCGGCATGGGGGCGTCAAACGGCGCGTCGGCGCTGGCGGGCTGCCAGGTGCGGATGTCAACGCCCGCCAGCCGTTGCCGTTCGGCCGTCGGGTCGAGTTCAGGAGCCAGTCTCGCGAAGCTGTGGAGGTCATCTACCCAGAGCCTGACGGTATGGCCGTGCTCCTGCGCAAGCTGGCGGGCAAGTCGCCAGCAGACACCAATATCGCCGTAGTTGTCGACGATGGTGCAGAAGATATCCCAGGAACGGATTGGCATGGCGGTGAGGGCGATCCCCTTGGGAAAAGTCTCGGGGAAGAATTGCTCTAAACTTGCGATTCTAGGCCAGCACCGTGGTTTGGCGTCGCATTTTGGCGGCGTGGTCCGGCGCAGCAAGGCACTTATATTCGTCCCACAATCCCGATGCCCGAGCAGGAATCCGCTTCCCCGATTGACCCGGCGCCTTCGCCGACAGACTCTGTTTCGGAGCCGCTGCAGCCACGGCAGGCATCCGAGCCACCGGATGTACCCGAGTTCGATCCACGCCCGATCCTGGCGCGCATGCCCGGATTGCCTGGCGTCTACCGCTATATCGATGCCGACGGTAACGTGCTCTACGTGGGCAAGGCGCGGGACCTGAAGAAGCGCGTATCCAGCTACTTCAACAAGACACAGTTATCGCCGCGCATCGCGATGATGGTGGGCAAGATCGCCCGTATCGAGACGACTGTGGTGCGTACCGAGGCTGAAGCGCTCTTGCTTGAGAACAATCTCATCAAGGCGCTGGCGCCTCGTTACAACATCCTGTTTCGGGACGACAAGTCTTATCCATTCCTGAAGCTGACCGGGCACAAGTTCCCGCGCATGGCCTACTACCGTGGTGCCACCGATCGCAAGCACCAGTACTTCGGCCCGTTCCCGAGCGCCCACGCGGTTCGGGAGAGCATGCAGATCCTGCAGAAGGTATTCCAGTTGCGTACCTGTGAGGATTCGGTGTTCAACAACCGCACGCGCCCGTGCCTCCTGCACCAGATCCATCGCTGCACGGCGCCATGTGTGGACGCAATCAGCGCGGAGGACTACGCACGCGATGTTGGCAATGCCGCGCGGTTCCTGCAGGGCAACGAAACCGAGGTGCTTGAAGCGCTGCAGTCCAAGATGGAATCGCACGCGGTGCAACTGGAATTCGAGCAGGCGGCCGCCGTGCGCGACCAGATCGGTGCGCTCTCCACCGTGCTCAAGCGCCAAGCGGTGGAAGAGGTTGGCCAGGCCCGTGACATTGACATCCTGGCCGTGGCGGTCCAGGGCGGCCGCGCTTGCGTAAACCTGGCGATGGTGCGCGGCGGTCGGCATCTGGGCGACAAGGCCTATTTCCCCGCTCACGCCGACGAAGCGGCGATGATCGTCGAGGAAAGCGACGATGCCGGTGGCGAGGGGGAGGCCGGAGCCATGTCGGGAGATGGTGTGCTCACCGTCGATCGGATTGCCGCGCGTGTGCTGTCGGCCTTCATGATTCAGCATTACCTGGATCAGACCGCGCCGCCCATTGTCGTAGTCAGTCACCTGCCTGCGGATAGTGCCGTCGTGGAGGCCCTTTCGATGCAGGCAGGCCGCAAGGTGGCGCTGGTACGGCAGCCGCAAGGTCAGCGCAGGATCTGGCTCGAAATGGCGATACAGGGTGCCGACCTCGCGCTGGCACGCCGTTTGGCTGAACAA
This sequence comes from Cupriavidus sp. SW-Y-13, assembly GCF_009793345.1. Lineage (NCBI taxonomy): Bacteria > Pseudomonadati > Pseudomonadota > Betaproteobacteria > Burkholderiales > Burkholderiaceae > Cupriavidus > Cupriavidus sp. SW-Y-13. The sequence goes on along the minus strand of NZ_WHLX01000001.1, from coordinate 2,373,773 downwards.
GGCAGTCAGGAGGCGCGCACACGGGCGCTGGCCGAGACCATCAGTCTCGACATGGAGGACCTTTCGATGCTGCGCATCGAGTGCTTCGACATCAGTCACACGGCAGGCGAAGCAACTCAGGCATCGTGCGTGGTGTTCCACCACCATGAGATGCAGAATGGCGAGTACCGTCGCTTCAATATTGTCGATATCACCCCGGGCGATGACTACGCAGCGATGCGGCAGGTGCTGACCCGTCGTTACCAGAAGCTTGTCGAACAGATTCAGGAAGAGGGTGGCGACCCCGGCGACGTAGGGGCCGAAGGGGTACCGAGGATGCCGCGTGTGGTGCTGATCGACGGCGGCAAGGGGCAGGTGGAGGTGGCGCGGCAGGTGTTCGAGGAACTTGGCCTCGACATCGGCCTGCTGGTCGGTGTGGCGAAGGGGGAGGGTCGCAAGGTCGGGCTGGAGACGCTAATCTTTGCCGATGGGCGACCATCGCTGGAACTTGGGCAAGGGAGTGCTGCGCTGATGCTTGTGGCGCAGATCCGCGACGAGGCGCACCGGTTTGCGATCACCGGCATGCGGGCGAAGCGGGCCAAGGCGCGTACGACATCGCGACTCGAGGAAATCGAGGGCATCGGGGCGCGCCGCCGCCAGAAACTGTTGACGCGTTTCGGCGGCTTGCGTGGCGTGATGGCAGCGAGTATCGACGAGCTGGCGAGCGTGGATGGCATCTCGCGCACGCTGGCCGAGGAAATCTATCGGCAGCTTCATTGATCGACGCCGGGTAGGGGTTGCGCCTTGGCAATTGTGCGGCTTCCGCCCAAAATTATCGGGTTTGATCCGAAATAGGCGACAATCGCCCATCCGATATCGGAGGCTCGGCTGATTCGCGCCTCCCAGACCCCCTCGCACATGCCATTGAATATTCCCATCCTGCTGACCTGGCTCCGCGTGGCCATGATTCCGCTTGTCGTCGGGGTCTACTACCTGCCGGAAGCCTGGTTGCCGATGCATACCAAGAACGTGACGGCGGCGTCCTTCTTCATCATCGCGGCGGCGACGGACTGGCTCGACGGCTTCCTGGCCAGGCGCTGGAACCAGACTTCATCCTTCGGCGCCTTCCTGGATCCGGTGGCGGACAAGCTTATGGTCACCGCCGCGCTGCTCTCGCTGCTGGCACTGGGTCGAGTGGCCGATCTGATCGCGCTGGTGATCATCGGCCGTGAGATTACGATTTCGGCGCTGCGTGAATGGATGGCGCAGATTGGCGCGTCCAAGAGCGTCGCCGTCAACTTTTTGGGCAAACTCAAGACCACGGTGCAGATGGTTGCCATTCCCCTGCTACTGTTTAACGATTCGTTGATGGGCATCGACGCGTCAGTGCTCGGCGGCTGGATGATTTACCTGGCTGCGGTGCTCACGCTATGGTCGATGATTTACTACATGAAGCTGGCGTGGCCGCAGATCCGCGAGCGCAGCGATGCACTGACCAGCGCCCGCACGCAAAAATGAAAATCCCTGCAAAAAGTTGTTGACGAGCCGGTTCGTCTTTTGCAATAATCTCGTTCTCGCTGCTGACGACAGAAACGAAGGCAGCAAGATAAGCAGGACTTAGTGCGAATTGCCAGCATAAAGCTGCGTAGTTAAAAGAAGTTGCGCGATAGTCTGCTTTTCGGTAGTATGCAGGACCCTGCGGGAGTAGCTCAGTTGGTAGAGCGCAACCTTGCCAAGGTTGAGGTCGCGAGTTCGAGACTCGTCTCCCGCTCCAGGTTAATGGCATCTGGTGATTCGGATTCGTCGGATCGGCAGATTGGCAGCATCGCTGCCACGCAGTAAAAGTTGTATGCGGGAGTAGCTCAGTTGGTAGAGCGCAACCTTGCCAAGGTTGAGGTCGCGAGTTCGAGACTCGTCTCCCGCTCCACATCCCAAAGGGAAGCAGTGCTTCCCTTTTTCTTTCCAGGGATTGTCTCCGCGTTGCACAGGATGTGCGCAGCGAATACGGATACAATTCAGGATCGTCACCTGGCGGGGTGGCAGAGTGGTTATGCAGCGGCCTGCAAAGCCGTGTACGCCGGTTCGATTCCGACCTCCGCCTCCAGTATCAGCAAGACGGCGCCCGATGTGGCGCCGTTTTTGTTTTCCTCGCTTCCCGCATACCTTTTCAACAGTTCACGGTGCCAACGTTGGCGCGGCACCTCGCAAGTATTCGGTGAAAGCGAGCAGACCCTGCGTTGGGAACTTGTCCTGATGGACTACCAATTGCAGCGGTCGAATCACGCGAGGCAGGCCCTGGCGCAGGGCGACTAACAGGCCGCGCTCGATCTCGTCGCGCACAACGTGCAAGGAGAGGCAACTGACGCCAAAGCCGCTCATCACCGCACGCTTGATCGCCTCCGCATTCCCCAGCTCAAGGGCAAATCGAAGGGTGCCTAGCGCTGGCACGAGGCGGGCCTCGATGATCTCCCTGGTCCCCGATCCAGGTTCTCGCACGATCCAGTCAGCCTCTCGCAGCATCTCGTGCAGCGCCTCGGTCTGATGGGCTACCGTTGCCAGCGGATGGCCAGGACCGACGATCACCACCATCTCGTCGTCGCACCAATGCACGCTGCGCAGGTCGCGTTCGTGGCTGGTTCCCTCGATCAGTCCGATATCGGCGTCGAATTGCATCAGCGCATTCAGAACGTCCTGGGTATTTCCAATCCGTAAGTCCAGCGTGCACGGACCAGCCTGCGCATTGCGAAAGCCCGCCAGCAGCGCGGGCAGGATATAGCTGCCGATCGTATTGCTGGCGGCGATACGGAGCTGCACGCCGCTTGCCGAGGCAAAGCGTTCCAGTTCATGCGCCTGATCCAGAAGGGACAGCGCGCGTGGGAAAAATTGCCGCCCCGCCTCGTTAATGGACAGGCGACGCGCCACGCGGTCGAACAATGCGCCGTTTAGTGCGCGCTCTAGTTCGGCGAGCGATGCACTGACGGCGGACTGCGACATCGCTAGCGCGTTGGCTGCGGCCATGGTGCTTCCATGCTGTGCGACGGCGACGAAGACCTGAAGCTGGCGGAGTGTGAGACGAAGTGGACGCTGATCCATGATCTATCGATAAAACTGTTTACGCATAACGATATTACCCGTTTTACGGGTTGATCACGGATGCGTACGCTTCGGTCATTCAACAAGAACGCCGTCGCTGCCATGTCCACGACTCCTGCCCCGCACACAGTAGCCACCTCTCTTGCCCCGTCCGCGATCACGTTGTGGCGCAAGAGACTGCTGACACTCATTCCCCTCGGGGCAATCGCGTGGTTGGCACAGGTGCTCGCGGATCATCCGGCGATTTCGCAATACGGGCTGTCGGCGCTGACGCTGGCCATGTGTGCAGGCATGGTGGCGGCAAACACCATGCCGAAGCACTGGCTGACGCCGTTGGCGCCCGGCATGCAGGTCGCCCGACATCATTTGTTGCGGCTCGGCGTGGCGCTCTACGGCCTGCGTCTGACGTTTGGCGCGATTGCGGCGCTTGGTGTCGGCGGGGTAGCGGTGCCGCTGATGATGTTGGTCGCGACGCTGCTCTTTGGTACTTGGGTGGGGTCGAGTTTCTTCGGCCTGAGTCGTCGCGAGGCTATTCTGGTCAGTGCGGGAAGTGCCGTGTGTGGTGCGGCGGCTGCGATTGCCGTGGCTTCGGTGGTCCGCACCGACGATCGGCAGACTGCCGTGGCCGTGGCGACAGTCGTCCTGTTTGGCACTGCCGGCATGCTGCTGTACCCGTGGATCCATGAACTGTTGACGCAACACTGGCACGTGGCTGTCAGCGATCGCGCCTTCGGGATCTTCACAGGCGCCACGCTACATGAAGTGGCCCAGGTCATCGCATCGGGGAAGATGATCAATGACGCCACGGCTGATGCGGCGGTGGTCGCCAAGATGGTGCGCGTGCTGGCGCTTGGCCCCTTGTTGCTGATCATGGCCCTGTGGCCGCGTACAAGCTGGTCGCAGGAAGCAGGTGGCCATCGCAATCTGCGCGGGCTGCTGCGCTCGGTACCGTGGTTTGCCGTGGGCTTCGTTGCCGTGATGGCGCTGAACTCGGCTGCCCTGGTGCCGTCAGAGTGGAAGCCTGCGCTGGTGGCCTTCGACAACTGGCTGCTGGCCTGCGCGATGCTCGCGATCGGCCTGCATACTCGCATTAGCGATCTGCTACGCGCTGGACGCAAGCCGCTGGCGCTTGCCGGCCTGTTGTTCGTCTTCCTGATGGGTGCGGGCGCAGTGCTCTGCGCATGGCTGGTGTGACTGGCCGAGGAGAGGGAAGGGGAGGGAAGTGGTGCGGCCGACGGGGGTCGAACCCGTAAGCCCGTAAGAGCGGCAGATTTTAAGTCTGCTGAGTCTACCAATTTCTCCACGGCCGCACGGCAAGCCCGGTATTGTGGTGGCTTCGCCCTTGGGAAGCAAGCCGAAACCTCGCCCAGGCGTCGCGACAAGCTCACTGTTCGATGTGATCTCGCTGTTACTGGCGGTAACAATGTCGATACCTCCGTTTCACCTCAAAGACGGGGGCCTCGTACAATAGCGATATCAGAATCCCTGACAGTAGAGGCACGATCATGAAACGTTGGTTGTTCGCAGCATTCGGTGTGGCCGCCGCGCTGGCGTCGGGCGCTGCAATGGCGCGTGTGAACGTTGACGTCGCGATCGGCGTCCCGGGCGTCGTGGTAGGCGGGCCTGCCTACTACCCGCCAGCACCCGCGTACTATGCGCCTCCGCCCCCGGTGGTGGTTGCACCGGCACCGGTCTACTATGGCCCGCCCCCAGTGGTGGTTCGCCCTGCGCCGGTCTATTACGGTCCGCGTTATTACGGCGGTGGTCCGCGCTACTACGGTCCTCGGCCCTACTACGGTCCTGGCTGGCATGGTCGGGGTCATGGTCACGGCCATGGACATGGTCATGGCCACGGTCATCGCTAATACAGGTCTGACCGGTTTCGAACCTTTCACACCTCGCTTAGATTTGATGAAAGAGCCCCTGTCGGGGCTTTTTCTATTTCTTTTCTCTGAAAAAGCGCCGCTTCGTGGATTCCTACATGCCGTGTTTGGACGTCTGAGTTGTCAGTTCCCCACTCAATTCGTCGCTCAAAGTTTTTGACGCTACGCGTCAAGGGGACTCAACGTTCTCCGAGGGTTTCTCCCTAATATGGAAGAGATGCCGCCGCCCCCACAGCAGCGATACGAGATACAACTGGCTGATGGCGCGGCGATTGTCCGAAACTCGCAAGAAGGGGAATCATATGACCGTCAAATCTCGCATTGCTACGCTCGCCGTTATCGGCGCACTTTCTGGGTTGTCGGCTTCGGCGTTTGCCGCACCGGTCAAATACGATGTTTACAGCGGTGGCCAGCGCGTTGCGGATTCGCGTGACACCTACACCGACGGTGCGCGTGCCGTCGATAAGCGCGACGTATTCCTGGATGGCGCCCGGGTGAATGACAGGCGCGACGCGTTCTCGGACGGTGCGTGAATTGCCGGCGCCGGACAGTATTCGAAAAGACCCGCAAACGCGGGTCTTTTCATTTGGACGGAAGCAGTCAAGCGGTATGCAGGTGAAGGACTTTCAACTGCCGTGCGAAGTGCTTTCGCATTTTCGCGAGAAGCTCGCGCGATATACTGCGACCTCAACCCTGAACCGATGGAGAGAGGTATGCAGCAAAAAACCGTAATGACGGCAGATGACGTGAAGAAAGTACTGGTTGCTGCCGAGGCAGAAGCCAAGGCCAATAACTGGGCCGTCACGATTGTTGTCGTCGACGACGGTGGTCATCCGCTCGGCATGCAGCGTCTGGACGGCGTGGCACCGATCTCCGCCTACATCGCCACGGAAAAGGCGCGTACGGCGTCGCTGGGTCGCCGCGAGTCGAAGATCTACGAAGACATGATCAATAACGGCCGCTACTCGTTCATGACCGCGCCGGTGTTGCACGGCATGCTGGAAGGCGGCGTGCCTATCGTTGCGAACAATCAGGTGGTGGGCGCAGTGGGTGTCTCCGGCGTGAAGTCCACTGAAGACGCGCAGATCGCACGCGCGGGCATCGCTGCCCTGGGTCTCTGATCTTCCGGCCGTCAGCGGTCATCAGAAGTAAAAAGCCCCGCAGGCGCAATGCCTGCGGGGCGGTATAAAAAGGTGGCATGGCTGGCATCGGGCGGTGCGGCAAGGGGTTTGGAATCCTGCCGTACCGCTTGAATCCGATCGTCTGGCTACTGCCTAACACCCATCGAAGGGTGGTCCCCACAAAAGTCGTTAGAGCCCGTCCGGCCCTGCTCGTTGCAATCGGGTCGGCGCAGATTACTTGGTCAGAATCAGCTTGCCATAGCGCGTCACGCGCAGTGTGTAGACATCGCCGTTATGCAGGATCGGCAGCGTCGTGGCGCCTTGCATGATGGCTTCCAGCGGCATTGCTGGTGTGTCGGTATTGCTGGCAGGCGCTTGGCGCATCAGAGCCTCAAGGCGTGCGGGCAGCGCAGCGACCACTGACTTGACCGATTCCAGTGCGGAGGGAGCAGCAGATACCTCGCGACGCGCCTGCGGTGCAACTTCCACGCGGCGCAGGGAAAGGCGGCGGCGCGTGACTTCACGCGGTTGCGACAGCGGCAGGCTCAGAGTGCTCATGGTCTTCTCCGTTCGAAGCTTTCAGTGGGTTGGTGGATTCACCGGATCACTGGGTGTCAGGGTTGCGATTCGCCACAGCGGCTGGGCAAATCACGATGGAAATGATCATAAATGAGAATTGTTATCATTACAAGGGGGCGATGCGTGAAGTTTGCATGTCGTTACATCTGTGAGGGCATCGGTACTTCGCGCCCATGAAAAAGGGCACCCGCCAGGGGTGCCCTCTTACAACCGAGCCAAGTGTTGCCGAAAGAATCAGCGCTTCGGTTCGGTGATGAAGCCGATCTTGCCGAGTCCGCCATGCTGGGCGGCGGCCATCACCTCGGCCACCTTCTCGTACTTGACGTCGCGGTCGGCGCGAAGATGCAGCTCGGGTTGCGGCTGGAGCAGCGCGGCTTCTGCAATGCGCTGCTCCAGTTGGGCCGGATCCACTTCTTCCTGATTCCAGAACACCTTGCCCTGCGCATCGACGGAGACGTTGATGTTCACGGGCTTGGTGTCGTTGGGCTGGTTAGTCGCCCGCGGCAGGTCGATCTTGACCGCGTGGTTGATGACGGGAATCGTGATGATAAAGATGATCAGCAGCACCAGCATGACGTCGACCAGCGGCGTCATGTTGATCTCGCTCATCACTTCATCATCGTCACCGTCGAGTGTGCCGAATGCCATGATGCGTTTCCTTCAGCGCGCTGCGCTTAGTTCTTGACCGCCAGCCGCACCGAAGCGTCGTCGGCGGCAGCGCGGGCAGCGGAGGTAGCCGGACGCAGACGCGCGCCGGTCACGAAGTAGGCGTGCAGGTCGTGCGCAAAGCGGTTCAGCTTGCTGATCACGCCCTTGTTGCCACGGCTCAGGGCGTTGTAGCCCAGCACTGCGGGAATTGCCACTGCCAGGCCGAAGGCGGTCATGATCAGCGCTTCGCCCACCGGGCCAGCCACCTTGTCGATGGTCGGAACGCCCGAGGCGCCGATACCGATCAGGGCGTGGTAGATGCCCCAGACCGTACCGAACAGGCCGACGAACGGTGCGGTAGAACCGACCGACGCCAGGATAGCCAGGCCGGATTGCATCCGCGACACGGCTTCGTCGATCGCGCTCTTCAGCGAACGGGTCAGCCAGTCAGACATATCGAGCGCGTCGTGCAGTTGCGGTGCACTGGCGCGATGGTGTTGCGCGGCTTCCTTGCCGGTCAGGGCCAGGGTGCGGAAGGGGTTGGCGTCGCTCGCGCCGAGCGTGTCCAGGGCGTGATCGAAATCGTCCGAGTGCCAGAAGCGCTTCTCGGCGCCGTGCGCCATCTTCTTGAGGCGGACCAGATCCCACGCCTTGGTGAGAATCACGATCCACGACAACAGCGACATCACCAGCAGAATGATGGCGGTCGCGCGCATGACGAAATCGCCTTGCGCCCATACGTGTGAGAGTCCGAGGTCCTGCATGGTGGTTCCTGAAAAAGTCAGTGTTTAGGTATGTCGGAAATTTCCGGGGGAATTAGTTCAGCTCGAACTTGATCGGCTGCTGCGCCGTCACAGCCAGCGCACGGCCGTTTTCTGTGTAGGGCTTGCAGCGGATGTTCTTCGCCGCAGTCACCGCTGCCTCGTCAAGCCGTTCGGAGCCGCTGGACTTCGACACCACGGCCTTGATGACCTTGCCCGCTTCGTCAAAGTTCAGGCGTACCACCGCCGTGCCGGTTTCACCCATGCGCTGCGACTGGCGCGGATACACGGGGCTGGGCTGCGAACAGGCCATTTCGCCGATGCCTACGGCACGCGGGGCAGCATTCGATGGGGCGGCCGGTGCGGGTGGCTCGGGTGCGGGCGGTGCGGGTGGCGCAGGCGGTGCCTCGATCGCGGTCGGCGACGGCGGCAGCGATGCCACCGGTTCGGGCGTCGGCTGCGGCTTGGGCGGCGTCGGGCGCGGCGTCACCATCTTGACCTGCTTGGGAGGGGTAGGCTGAGGTTTGGGGGGCGTAGGCGCCGGGGGTTCCGGCGCCTTGGGCGGTTCCATGGGGATGATGCGGGCCATGATCTCGGGAGCGATGACTGCCTCCGTCAATTTGCGTCCCAGCCCGCTCTGAATCAGATATAGCAGGCCGGCATGGAACAGCAGGACTGCAACGGTGATCTTTAAGAATCGTTGATCGAACATGAGGAAAACGGCGGGTCCACCCCGCATGGGGCGCAGTTACTTGCGGTAGAAGAGGATCAACGAGATGCCACATCCGACCAGCAGGCTCAATAGCAGTTCCATGATGATAACGCTCCAGAAAGTACATCCGACGAAACGGGGTCCAACGGGGAGCGCCACTCTTGGGTAGCGTGCATCAGCGGGGTAGTATAAACGATAATGATTCTTATTTGTTGCACATCGTGCAATGCGCTAAGAATCATTAAATGAATTCTTTCCGTTGAGGTCTGCGCCTGCAACATCACAATTGTCCGTGTCCGGTGACGTTGGAATCGCTGCCCTGCATAACATGTCCGATACCCGGGTGAGAAAAACCGCGCTACGATAAACAGAAAACTCCCCATTAGCGGCAGACAAGGCATAGGCAGGCGTGCCCCGCGGTCCGGACGCCAGCCCTGTGCGAAGGGACTCAGCCATGGACTTCAACCGTTTCGCTGAAGACGACCGCACGATGGACGACCGCAGCACATTGCTTCGCGCGACGGCCGGTGTGCCGGGCACGTCTGCGCTGGACTGGATGTGCGCCCAGTTTGCGCTGCGCGTGGTCTGCGCGCTCGGCCCGCGGTTCAATCTCCGCAGCAATATCAATGACGTGCTGACCGTCAGCGCGCAGGAAATGGTCTGGCCTTATGGCGTGGTGCTGCGCGTGCAGCGGTTCCTGTCCGCACGATGCGCCGACATGCCGGCGTGGAAGGGTGCTTCGCGCCTGACGCCCGAGGCATTCCTGGAGCGCCACGGCCAATGGAACAGCGCCTTCGATGAAAGTGCGCTGTTTTACTATCTCGACGAATACGTAAAGCACCAGGCCAAGGACATGTTCGCGGTGTTCGCGGCCTCGTCTGCGGCGATTGCTGCCCGGCTCGATGGCGAGCGTGTGCTGCTGGTTCGCAATATCGACATGCTCAGCCACGTGCTGAACCTGCCCGATCATGAGCGCAAGCTGCTGCTCTATGCGGCGTTGGCCAAGTACAAGCGCGACCTGCGCGCGGTGATGGTCGATTGCAAGGTGGCGCACAGCCAGGAAGCGTTCCAGATTCTTGGTGGTCTGACGGGCGCGAGCCCTGCCGACATCGCGGCATCGTTGCGTCCCGGCTCGCGGTTGGAGACGCTGAACCTGATCGAACAGCCCTTGCCCGAGAACAGCGTGACGGACCTGGGCGACCTGATGCGCCTGTCCGACCGTTTGCTTCATGTGTTACTCGGCAACTATGCGAGCGAGGCCGAGATGATGGCCGTCTTCACGCGTCCGGCGGCACCCCCGACGCTGGGCGTGAGCGACTATCCGCATGTAGAGACCGATGCGCGCTATCTCACCGCGCTGCTTGGCAATGCCACGCGCCAGACCGCATTGGGTGTGAACGTGCTGATCTACGGGCCACCCGGCACGGGCAAGACCGAGTTCGCGCGGCTGCTGGCGCGCGAGGCAGGCTGTGAACTCTATGAGGTGGACTGTCTCGACCGGGATGGCAACAGCCTGTCGGGGCGGGATCGCTATCGCTCGCTGCAGGTCTCGCAGGCATTCTTGCGCGGTCGGCCGCGTACGGCGTTGTTGTTCGATGAGGTCGAGGACGTTTTTCCGGGCAGCGCGCGGGAGCTGATGAGCCTGTTCGGGCAGGAAGATACGCGGGCATCGGTCAACGGCAAGGCTTGGGTTAACCAGACGCTGGAGCAGAACCCGGTGCCCGTGATCTGGATTTCGAACTCGATCCGTCAGATCGACCCGGCCTATCTGCGGCGCTTCCAGTTTCACCTCGAACTCAAGATTCCCCCGCCGCTGGTGCGCGAGAACATCATTCGCAAGCATCTGGGCAGTCTGGATGTGGGCGATGCGTTCGTGGCATCGCTGGCCGCGCGCAAGACGCTGACCCCAGCACAGGTGCAGTCGGCCGCCCGCTTCGTCGAACTGGCGCGGCCCGATGTCGATGAGCCGGTGGAAGCGCTGATCCTGCGGCAACTGGAGCATGCCGATCGTGCCATGGGATTGCGTCCCGAGGCCGAGGCGCGGCCGGTGGTCACGCACTACAGGCTTGACAATCTCAACCTGGAAACGCGCTACGCAGTGGACAAGATCGTGCAGGCGCTGGGTGCCCGCCAGCGTGGCACGCTATGTTTCTATGGCCCGCCCGGAACGGGCAAGACCGCGCTGGCCGAGCATATCGCCGCCGCGCTCGATCTGCCGCTGATGATCCGGCGCGCCTCGGACCTCATGAGCAAGTACGTGGGCGAGACCGAACAGCAGATCGCCGCGATGTTCGCGCGGGCCGAGGAAGATGGAGCGGTGCTGCTGCTCGACGAGGCCGACAGCTTCATGCAGAGCCGGCAGCAGGCCGTGCGCAACTACGAGGTCTCGGAAGTCAACGAGATGCTGCAGGGCATGGAGCGCTTCAACGGCATCTTCGTCTGCACCACCAATCTGTTCGATCGGATCGACGAGGCGGCGCTGCGGCGTTTCTCGTTCAAGATCCGCTTCCTCGCGTTGAAGCCCGACCAGCGAGCGACAATGTTCGTCGACGAAGCGCTCGATGGTGACGCGACGCGCATGACCGACGCCATCCGTCGCGATCTCGATGCGATGGACTGCCTGACACCCGGCGATTTCGCCACGGTCAAGCGGCAGTCTGTCGTGCTGGGGGAAGGGCTGACACCCGACGAATTCCTGGCGCAGTTGCGGCAGGAGCATGCTGTCAAGCCCGAGGTCCGGCATCACCGAACCGTGGGATTCACACAATAGTCCGTCAGGCGGGAAGCGCTGGCGCCGGTTCGATGGCGACCGTTTCTGCACGGGCATCCACATGCAGTAAAGCTGCGGCCATGTCGTGCAGGTGTGCGGCATCCTTTGTCGACAGATAGCGGATTTCGGGTGAGCCATCGGGACTGGCCGCAAGGTCGAACTCGACAAGCTTGCGTGCGAGCTGGCGTGCGATAGCCAGGCCGGTATCGATCAGCGCGAGCCGGTTGCCGACCATGTTTTGGATCGTGTCGGCAAGAAAAGGATAGTGCGTGCAGCCGAGGACCAGCGTGTCGGCACCGGCATCCAGCATCGGCTGAAGATACGTGTCGAGCTTTTCGCGAATCGCAGGGCCAGAGATATCGCCCTGTTCGATCAGGCTCACGAGGCCGTGCCCTGCCGTGCAGAGGTAGCGGCTCTCCCCATCGAGTGAACCTAGCAGCCGATTGAACTTGGTGCTCTTGAGCGTATTGGCTGTTGCCAGTACGCCAACCACCTTGCTTCGGCTCGATGCCGCAGCGGGTTTCAATCCCGGCTCCACGCCGATGATCGGCACCTGCAATCGTTCCCGGAGGGTTTGCACCGCGTGCATGGTCGCCGTATTGCAGGCGATAACGAGTGCCTTGCAACCCTGCGTCACCAGCCACTCGCACACCTGCAGCGTGCGGGCTTCCACAAAGGCTTCGGGCTTGTCGCCATAGGGCGCGTAGCGGGAATCGGCGAAGTAGATCAGCGGCTCATGCGGCAGCATCGCGCGGACTTCGCGCAGGACCGACAGGCCACCGAGGCCGGAGTCGAAGATGCCGATGGGGGAGGGGTTCACGAGGTGGGAGGGGTGAGGGGTTTTCTCCCCTCTCCCGCGAAGTGGGGGAGGGGCGGGGGAGAGGGTGGGCAGTTCAAATAGCCATCGCGGCAAGCAGAACCTCCAGCCCTCTCCCCCAACCCCTCTCCCGCAGGGCGGGAGAGGGGAGCACTACCAAGGCAGCTTAAGCCGCAGCGACCGGAATCCCGGCGATCTTGGCTTGCCATTCCGCCGGGCCGGTCTTGTGAACCGAGGTGCCCGAGCTGTCCACGGCGACCGTGACCGGCATGTCCTTGACGTCGAACTCGTAGATCGCTTCCATGCCCAGGTCTTCGAACGCCAGCACCTTGGCACCGTGGATCGCCTTCGACACCAGATACGCGGCGCCGCCGACGGCCATCAGGTAGGCCGACTTGTGTTTCTGGATCGATTCGATCGCCACGGGGCCGCGCTCGGCCTTGCCGATCATCGCGATCAGGCCGGTCTGCGACAGCATCGTCTCGGTGAACTTGTCCATGCGGGTAGCGGTGGTCGGGCCAGCCGGGCCAACCACTTCGTCACGCACCGGATCCACCGGGCCCACGTAGTAAATCACGCGGTTCGTGAAGTCGATCGGCAGCTTCTCGCCCTTGGCCAGCATGTCGGCGATACGCTTGTGCGCGGCGTCGCGGCCGGTCAGCATCTTGCCGTTGAGCAGCAGGGTCTGGCCCGGCTTCCATGCAGCCACCTGTTCCGGCGTCAGCGTGTTCAGGTCCACGCGTTGCGACTTCTCGGTGTCAGGTGCCCATTCCACCTTCGGCCAGGCGTTCAGGTCCGGAGCTTCCAGTACGGCGGGGCCGCTGCCATCCAGCACGAAATGCACGTGGCGCGTGGCGGCGCAGTTCGGGATCATCGCCACAGGCTTCGACGCGGCGTGCGTCGGCGAGGCCATGATCTTGATGTCGAGCACGGTGGCCAGGCCGCCCAGGCCCTGCGCGCCGATACCGAGCGCGTTGACCTTCTCGTACAGCTCGACGCGCATTTCCTCGATCCAGTCCTTCGGACCACGGGCGATGATGTCCTGGATGTCGATGTGCTCCATCAACGATTCCTTGGCCATGACCATCGCCTTCTCGGCGGTGCCGCCGATGCCGATGCCGAGCATGCCCGGCGGGCACCAGCCGGCGCCCATCGTCGGCACGGTCTTCAGCACCCAGTCAACGATGGAGTCGGACGGGTTCAGCATGACGAACTTCGACTTGTTCTCGGAGCCGCCGCCCTTGGCCGCCACCTGGATGTCCACGGTGTTGCCCGGCACGATCTCATAGTGGATCACGGCCGGCGTGTTGTCCTTCGTGTTCTTGCGAGCGCCTTCGGGCGGGCTGACGATCGAGGCGCGCAGCACGTTGTCCGGGTGCGTGTAACCGCGGCGCACGCCTTCGTTGATCATGTCGGTCAGGCCCATCGTGGCGCCGTCCCAGCGCACATCCATGCCCACCTTGACGAAGATCGTGACGATGCCGGTGTCCTGGCACAGCGGACGCTTGCCTTCGGCGCACATGCGGCTGTTGGTCAGGATCTGTGCAATCGCATCCTTGGCGGCCGGACTCTGTTCCAGCTCGTAGGCACGGCCCAGGCTGGTGATGTAGTCCATCGGGTGGTAATAGCTGATGTACTGCAGCGAGTCGGCGACGCTCTGGATGAGGTCTTCTTGCTTGATGACTGTCATTTTTGTGGGGGAGGGCAGCGGTGAAACACAGCCCGGGATGATACCCCATGGCGACGACGGCTGTATGGCATGCATACAGCCGTCGACAGCTTTGGTCGGGTATTTGTGCGGGGCGAGGAAGTCACCCCGGCGAGGTAGGAATGTTCAGTGTGTCTGTTGCGCCGCACCATCGGTGGCGGTGTGTCCATTTCCATGGCTGGGCGCTGGATGCGGCCCGTGGGAAACCATGCGGTCTACCCAGGCCATGGCCAGCGCCGAGGCCAGGAACGCCACGTGGATGATCACTTGCCACATGATCGTATGGGTGCTGCGCTGGTCTGCATCGATGAAGGTCTTCAGCAGGTGGATCGACGAAATGCCGATCAGCGCCATCGACAGCTTGACCTTGAGAACCCCGGCGTTGACGTGGTCGAGCCACTCGGGCTCGTCAGGATGGTTGTCGATGCCAAGGCGCGACACAAAGGTTTCGTAGCCGCCCACGATCACCATGATCAGCAGGTTCGAGATCATCACGACGTCGATCAGGCCCAGCACCACCAGCATGATCTTGGTCTCGTCATAGGTGGTCACATGCGACAGCAGGTGCCAGACCTCGACGAGGAAGTGGTAGACGTAGACGCCCTGCGCGACGATCAGACCGAGGTAGAGCGGCAGTTGCAGCCAGCGCGAGGCGAAGATGATGCGCGGAATCGGACGGAGGGGGCGATACGAAGGTTGCGGACGGTAGGGGGTGTCGGCCATGGGCGTGCGGATCGGTGTGAATGTCAGCAGACAATTGAAACGGGTCCAGATTGTACCGTGCGTCTTATGACATTGAATGCGCACGCTGGTAACCGAACGTCACCGCGGCGCGTGCCAAAAGGCGATTGCCCTGTTCGGGTATTGCAGGCACCGTGTAGATAGCTGTGCTAAGTTAGTAGTGCCGACTGCACTTGTGCCCCCAGTCTCCCGCGTCTGGCCCCGCTTCTGCTGTTGCAACGCACCACGCGTGTCGCGTGTGGATTGGCGTTCGACTGTCAGGCCTGACCGTCAGGTTTAAGTAAGGCGCCGGGCGTACCTTGCACGCAAAGCAGTCATAAAGCCAACAGGAGACAACCATGTCCGCCATCGAGTCGGTGATGCAGGAGCATCGCGTTTTCAATCCCCCCGAAGCCTTTGCGAAGGATGCGGCCATTCCCAGCATGGACGCGTACAACGCCTTGTGCGCCGAGGCCGAGAAGGATTACGAAGGATTCTGGGCGCGCCATGCCCGCGAGCTGCTGCACTGGGACAAGCCGTTCACCAAGGTGCTCGACGAGAGCAACGCGCCGTTCTACAAGTGGTTCGACGACGGCGAGCTCAATGTCTCCTACAACTGTCTCGAACGGAATATCGACAAGGGTCTTGGCGACAAGACCGCAATCGTGTTCGAGGCCGACGACGGCACCGTCACGCACGTCAGCTACAAGGACATGCTGGCCAAGGTCAGCCGCTTTGCCAATGGCATGAAGGCCCTCGGCATCAAGAAGGGCGACCGCGTGGTCATCTACATGCCGATGTCCGTGGAAGGCGTCGTGGCCATGCAGGCGTGCGCACGTATCGGCGCCACGCACTCGGTGGTGTTCGGCGGCTTCTCGGCGAAGTCATTGCAGGAACGTCTGGTGGACGTGGGCGCCGTGGCGCTGATCACGGCCGATGAACAGATGCGTGGCGGTAAGGCGCTGCCGCTGAAGGCCATTGCCGACGAGGCGCTCGCGCTGGGCGGCTGCGAAGCCGTGAAGCACGTGGTCGTCTATCGCCGCACCGGCAATAACGTGGCCTGGACCGAAGGCCGCGACCGCTGGATGGAGGATGTCTCCGCCGGCCAGCCCGACTATTGCGAGCCGCAGCCGGTGGGTGCCGAGCATCCGCTGTTCGTGCTCTACACCTCGGGTTCCACGGGCAAGCCGAAGGGTGTGCAGCACAGCTCGGGCGGTTTCCTGCTGTGGGCACTGATGACGATGCGCTGGACGTTCGACATCAAGCCCAATGACCTGTTCTGGTGTACCGCCGATATCGGCTGGGTCACCGGCCATACCTATATTGCCTACGGCCCGCTGGCGGCTGGCGCCACGCAGGTAGTGTTCGAAGGGATTCCGACCTTCCCGAATGCCGGCCGGTTCTGGGAAATGATCCAGCGCCACAAGGTCAGCATTTTCTACACGGCGCCCACGGCAATCCGCTCGCTGATCAAGGCGGCCGAGGCGGACGAGAAAATCCATCCGAAACAGTACGACCTGTCCAGCCTGCGATTGCTGGGCACGGTAGGTGAGCCGATCAACCCCGAAGCGTGGATGTGGTACTACAAGAACATCGGCGGCGAGCGTTGCCCGATCGTCGATACGTTCTGGCAGACCGAGACCGGCGGCCACGTGATCACGCCGCTGCCGGGCGCCACGCCGCTGGTGCCGGGTTCGTGCACGCTGCCGCTGCCCGGCATCATGGCAGCCATCGTCGACGAGACCGGGCAGGACGTGCCGAACGGTAGCGGTGGCATCCTGGTGATCAAGCGTCCGTGGCCGTCGATGATCCGCACGATTTGGGGCGATCCGGAGCGTTTCAAGAAGAGCTACTTCCCGGAAGAACTCGGCGGCACGCTATACCTGGCCGGTGATGGTTCGATCCGCGACAAGGAAACGGGCTACTTCACGATCATGGGCCGCATCGACGACGTGCTGAACGTGTCAGGCCACCGCATGGGCACGATGGAGATCGAGTCGGCGCTGGTGTCCAATCCGATCGTGGCCGAGGCCGCCGTGGTGGGTCGTCCGGACGATACGACGGGCGAGGCCATCTGTGCGTTCGTGGTGCTCAAGCGCTCGCGTCCGACCGGTGACGAAGCCACCCAGATCGCGGCCGAACTGCGCAACTGGGTGGGCAAGGAGATCGGTCCGATCGCCAAGCCCAAGGACATCCGTTTCGGTGACAATCTGCCCAAGACCCGCTCGGGCAAGATCATGCGACGCCTGCTGCGTTCGCTGGCCAAGAACGAGGAAATCACGCAGGACACCTCCACGCTGGAGAATCCGGCCATCCTCGACCAGTTGAAGCAGACGCAGTAAGCTGCTGCGCGCGTGACCGATTCACGCTGTGCCCGTTCCGGCGTTGCCCGGGGCGGGCATTTTTGTTCCATCGCCTTGCGTTGTCGCTTCCTACGTTGATGCGTCATTGATGCCAGATACCCAGTCGCGTTTCCGCAACCGGTTGATGCTGTACTACGGCCTCTTCACGCTGGGCCTGTTCGCGTTCGTCGGCATGATGGGGTTGCTGGAGCATTCCAATGCAGATGCGTTGTGGCTCGGCTATGTTTTCCTGTTCGTCACGATTGCGATCTATGCGTGCATCGGGCTGATCTGCCGCACGTCGGATCTCAATGAGTACTACGTGGCGGGGCGGCGCGTGCCGGCGATGTTCAACGGCATGGCGATTGCTGCGGACTGGATGAGCGCGGCGTCGTTCATCGGGCTGGCCGGCATTATCTTTGCCTCGGGCTACGAGGGGCTGGCCTATGTCATGGGGTGGACGGGCGGCTACTGTCTGGTGGCGTTCCTGCTGGCGCCATACCTTCGCAAGTACGGCGGCTACACGATTCCCGATTTTCTCGCCGCACGCTACGGCAATGGCCGGCCGGGCGGCAACATTCCGGTGCGCGCGATTGCCGTGCTGGCCGCGTCGCTGTGTTCATTCGTCTATCTCGTGGCGCAGATCCAGGGCGTGGGACTGATCGTCACGCGTTTTATCGGCGTGGAGTTTGCGGTCGGCGTGTTCTTCGGCTTGGCGGGCATCCTCGTCTGCTCGTTCCTGGGCGGGATGCGTGCGGTGACCTGGACGCAGGTGGCGCAGTACATCATGCTGATCGTGGCGTTTCTACTGGCCGTGTCGTTGATCGCATGGAAGCATCATCAGCAGGTGCTGCCACAGATAGGTTATGGAGGGCTGCTGAACCAGATCGAAGCGGCGGAGCAGCGGCTGGAGAAAGACCCGGCGGAGCGGCAGGTGCGCGAGATGTTCCTGAAGCAGGCCGTGGACCTGCAGGATCGCATCGCACGGTTGCCGCAGTCGTTCATCGAGGACCGCAACGCGCTGGACGCGCGCCTGCTCGAACTCCGTGCGCGCAATGCGCCGCTACGCGAGATCAAGACTGTGGAGCGGGAGCGGCAGGCATTTCCGGTGGATGCAGCCGATGCCCAGCAGCAATGGAGCCAGATGCGCGCCGAGGCACTGAGCCGAAGCCAGCCATCGACACCATCGGCGGAACCCTATCCGGCTGCCAGCGAGCAGGAACGCGACACCCGCCGGCTTAATTTCGTATTGCTGGTGTTTTGCCTGATGGTGGGTACGGCGAGCCTGCCGCACATCCTGACGCGGCTCTATACGACACCTTCGGTCAAGGAAACGCGCAACTCGGTGGCCTGGGCCGTGTTCTTCATCGCACTGCTCTATGTCTCGGCGCCGACCCTCGCGGTGCTCGTCAAGGCGGAGTTCTTCCAGCATCTGGTGGGAACATCCTATGCCGACTTGCCGCAGTGGGTAGTGCAATGGCGCAAGGTGGATCCACCGGTCTTCGGCATTCGCGATATCAACGGGGACGGCATCGTGCAATGGGCCGAAATCCTGATCCAGCCCGACATGATCGTGCTGGCCGCGCCGGAAATCGCCGGGTTGCCTTACGTGATCTCCGGCCTCGTCGCCGCGGGCGCCCTGGCTGCCGCGCTGTCTACTGCCGATGGGCTGCTGCTGACCATCGCCAACGCGCTTTCACATGACGTCTACTATCACATGATCGACCGGCAGGCGAGCCACCAGCGCCGCGTGACCACGGCCAAGATCGTACTGCTGGCCGTGGCGTTGTTTGCCTCGTACGTCACCTCGCTGCGCCCCGGCAATATCCTGTTCCTCGTTGGCGCGGCGTTCTCGCTGGCGGCGTCGAGTTTCTTCCCGGTGCTGGTGCTGGCAATTTTCTGGCGCCGCACGACGGCAGCCGGCGCCGTGGCCGGCATGGCAACCGGACTCTCCGTTGCGGTCTACTACATCTTCGTCAACTATCCGTTCTTCACTCGCATGACGGGCATTTTCGGCAACCGCTGGTTTGGTGTGGACCCTATAGCGTCAGGTGCGTTCGGCGTACCAGCCGGGTTTGCCGCTGCGATTCTGGTAAGCCTGATCACGCCACGCAACGCGCCGGTGATCGACAGGCTCGTGAATTATTTGCGGAAGGGGTGAAGTCCGTTCTCTGGACACCCGTCCGGATCCTGTTATAATCGCCGACTTCCCGGAGAGATGGATGAGTGGTTGAAGTCGCACGCCTGGAAAGCGTGTATAGGTTAATAGCCTATCAGGGGTTCGAATCCCCTTCTCTCCGCCAGAATACGAACGCCCGCGCAAGCGGGCGTTTTCACATCCGGAGAGAAGCAAGCCAATAGTTTGGCTTGCGTAGGGGAGTCGAAGGGATTGGCTTGCAAGCCAATCCGCGGCCTGCGCCTGTGTAGGCGAATCCCCTTCTCTCCGCCAGAATACAAATGCCCGCGCAAGCGGGCGTTTTCGTTTCCATTCGTCGCGCGATGACTGCGCCGTCCGAAATTGTGAGGTTTACGCCCGGCCAACTGGCGCCTATAACGACAAGGTGCCCCGGAAGACACGGGTATCCGTACCACATCGTCTCGTAGCGCATTCTGGGAGGGCAAGACATGCCGTACCGCAAGATTGCTGGTGTCGTGATGGTGTTGCTCCTGACTGGTTGCCTGTCTCGCCAGACGAATCATCTCCTGCCTCCGGCGCCCGAGCCGCCGCGTATGTCGACGCAGCAGAATGCCAACGAGAAGGATGGCATGGGCGTGATGGCGCCTGCCGGCAGTACGTCGATACGAGCAGGGGATACGCCCGTCCGCTAGTGGGAGGGTAAGCGCTACGGCAGTGGTGGCCTGGTCTCATCGATTGTCTCGCGGTCAAATCCGAACAGGATCTGCCAGGGAGTCACTCGGGATACTGCGGAATTCCGGCCGGATTCGAATGCGCTGAGTATGTTCGAAGACATTGCGGCGTTCAGCGATGCCAGACCGATGATCGTTCCGCATGCCGCGAACCAGATGTTCCACTTCAGAGACCGGAAGTCCTTGCGAAGTTCCGCCATCTCGTTCTTGATAGCCTGGAAATCGGCTCTCCACTGCGCTCTCTCGTGTTTCTGGTTTTCGATGTCGGCCGCCAGATTGTCGCGGTGCTCCTGATGCCTGCGATCGTTCTCGGCCTTCCATTCCGCCAACGTCGCACGGAATTCGGCTGCGCGCCGTTCATGCTCGGCTTCACGCCGCTCATCATCCGCCCGCTCCTTGGCCCGCCGTCGTTCATACGAGTCGTTCCACTGCCGCCTTAATTCGGCCTCGGCCTCATACCTTTCCCTGGTCAAGGCCGAGAAGTGCGCCATCTGGATATCGAATTCGTTGCGGGTGATCGGACCGCTGCGTGTCCGTCTTCGTCTTTGCATACCTGATCCTCGTGAAAGAAGTGGTTCAGGTAAGACTGTCCACGGAACGGCAGTGGAGGGACATAAGACGATTCGCAAAATGCGGATGGATTGACTACGCTGAAACTGACTACGCCTCAGATCACGCGTTAAAACCACACTCACGGAGTCACGCATGTCGAAGGAAAGCTCGGGCATTGCCTTTCCCACCCTGATTGCGTTTGCCGTGGCCGGCATGGCGCTGACGGCGTCGATCGTGCTGGCGTACTACGCCACGCATCCGAACCGCATCGAACGGTAGGGCCAGGAAGGAGGGTCAGGCGGCGGCTTGCTCCACGCGGTTGCGGCCGCCGCGCTTGGCCATGTAGAGCGCTTCGTCGGCGCGGCCATAGGCGTGGGCGAAGGTGCGGCCCTGGGCGGACCAGCTCACGCCGAAGCTGGCGGTGATGGTCCGGTCCACTGGCGCGGCGCAGCGATAGCTGGCAATAGCCTCGCGCATCCGTTCGGCCAGGGCCATGGCGTCCGGCAGGGCGACGTCGGGCAGCAGCGCCGCGAATTCCTCGCCACCCACGCGGCCGATGGCACCTTCCGCGCAGATCGTGTCCTTGAGGCACGCGGTCACGCCGCAGATCACGGCATCTCCCACGGGGTGGCCGAAATCGTCGTTGAGCCGTTTGAAATGATCGATGTCGAGCACGATGAGCGCCAGGCTTCCGCGCGCCAGCGCGGCGGTGGCGAGGTCGATCACGGCGCCGCGATTCAGTGCACCGGTCAGTGTGTCGTGCGTGGCCCGATACTCCAGCTCCTGCGCCAGTTCCTGGAGCCGGTGGTTCAGCCGGTTCATCTCCAGTTCCTCGCGGTCGCTGCGACGGATCAGGCGACGGGTCTCGCGCATCAGCCGCTCGTAGTAGCTGATCAACTGACCCAGCGTATGGCGATAGGCGTCCTCGCCTGCGTCCACGTCGCAGAACACGGCCTTCGCGTGGGCGAGCACGCTGTTCTCGGAGTCGAACAGGTCCGGCTCGGTCACGGCGGACGGAAGGATGTCGCGGGGGGCGTTCAACGGTTCAACTGTTGGCGGTCACTTCGTCGATGAAGTCGATGGCCGGGAAGTCGGCATGCAGTTCCTGGCCGAACTCCAGGATCGTGTCGTCGTCCTCGTCGTGGAACCAGTGCAGGCGCACATGGTTGCCACGTTCGGCGGCTTCGTTGAGCGCATCGAACATGCTGAACAGCATCTTGGTGCTGGAGCTGTTGAAGTACGTCAGCGCCACGTTGACCGTGACCGACGCGTCCTCGCAGTCGGCCAGATAGCGGCGCAGGCGGGCGATGGCTTCGCCGTAGAAGACGGCCGCGTTCTCCGGATAGGATTCGCCCTTGAGCGATAGCGTGTGGCGCGCAAAGTCGAAGCTCACTTCTGGCGAGCTTGGCGTGGCGGCGATGAACAGGTTTTCCATGGCTGGCTCTGTGCGATCGGCGGATCAGATGGTGGCGACGAGCTGGAACATCGTCGAGACCGGGTCCGTGTCGATCGGCTGAAAGTTGTATTCGAGGGGGGCGCTGGCATCGCGTGCCATCGTCAGGAGTCCGAGTCCTGCCCCCTTGCTGCCTTCCGGTGCTTCGGCGCGCAGCGTCTGCTTGTAGGCGACCTTGATCTCGTCCAGCGTCATCGTGCGCACCTTTTCCAGCGCGCCGCGCAGTTGCTCCACGCGCATCGACGATACCGGGTTGGAGCACATCAGCCGGTAGTGCTCGTCCACCATGCTGATGCAGACCGATCCGTGGCGCAGTTGCCCGTCAGAATGGGATTCTTCCGTCAGCGAGTCGGACGAATAGTGCACGATATTCTGCGCCATCTCCACGAACGAGGAGAACAGCTTGCGTCGCGTAGGACCATCCACGCCGCTGACCGTGAGCTGCAGGCGCACGGCATCGGACATGGCGGCGATGATGTTCTGCGAGAAATAGCCGACGTAGTAGAAGATCACGTTGCGTTCCCGAGCCATCTGGAAGAACGGCTCATATTCCTTGTCAATCGAATGTGCGGCAGTCATGTGCGGGGGATGTGGCGCGCGGCCGGAATGGTCATCGCGCGCGGAAACAGAAGAAGGTCAGGTCGTCGCGACGACGCTGCTCGCCCTGCCAGGCCCGGTGCGCGTCGAGCACGGTCTCGCTGACGCTTACGGCCGAGGCGTCGGGTTGCGCGCAGATCGCCTCGCGCATGCGCCGCTTGCCGAACGCGATTTCCCGGGGGCCGCCGATCTGGTCGACCAGTCCATCCGTGGTCACGAATACCAGCGTGCCCGCTTGCGTGGGGACGGTGACGTTCTGCCAGGCAAAGTCCATGGCGGTGTCCACGTAGCCCACGCCCATGCGCGCGCCGTTGACCATCTCGCCATCGGCGTCGCCGGGCTGGCGGACAAACACAAACGACTTGGCGCCCGCAAAGGTCAGTGTGCGCGTGGCATTGTCGAACCAGAAGAACGCGGCATCCATGCCATCGTCCGACGCCGACGCGTCTGGCACCAGGCGCGGCTCGCGATCGTTCTGTCCGAGCATCTGCTTGATGCCGCGATTCACCGCGGCCAGCAGTGCGCCGGGATCGCGCGGTCCGAGTTGATCCAGCGCCTGGCCGAGCAGCGACGATGCGATCAGCGTCATGAATGCGCCCGGCACGCCGTGGCCGGTGCAATCGGCCAGCGCGGCGAACCAGCCATCTTCGAACGCGGCAAAGTGATAGAAATCTCCGCCTACCACGTCACGCGGTTCCCAGACCAGCGCGGCGTCGGGCAACGTGGCCGCCAGCGATTCGCGCGAGGTACGCAGCATCGCCCGCTGGATCGTGCTGGCGTAGTCGATGCTATGCATGATCTGGCGGTTGCGCTCGGCCTGCATGTCCGCCACTACGCGCATGAGTTGCAGACCTTGCCCCAACCCGATGTACTGGCCGTCGCGCGCGATGATGAATCCATCGGCCAGCGCTTTCTCGCCGTACTCCACGGTACGGAAGGTGAGGGCGTCGATACTCATGGCCGCGTCCACCACCAGCGGTTCCTTGTCCATGAACGCGATGCAGCTCTTGCGGTTGTAGAGTTCGCGGTGATACGGCTTGCTCATCTGGGACAGGAAGATCGACCGGTTGATCAGGCCGATGGGCTTGCCTTGCTCGGTGACGGGCAGGCAGGCGAGGTCGCGGTGCAGCCCGAAGACATCGAGCACATCCTGGTTCGTATGGTCGGTGGTGACGGATGGCGTCGGCGCGGCCAGATCCTCCGCGCAGGGCTGCCGGAAGCGCGGTCGGGCAGCCATAGGATCCACCAGAAAGCCGGACATGACGAAAGGACCAGGGAATTGGAAGGTCCAGAGTCTAGGCAGCGTTTATGACGAATCCGTGACGCGCAGTGTCATGCGGGTGTGATTCTCGGCCCCTCTCGCGAGGGGTGGCGGCATTAGGATTCCGGGGTGGTATCGGGAAGATCCGATGCTGGCGCGATGCCTAGCGCTCGCGCCAGCATCGGCCACCGCTGCATGGCTGCATGGGTCTCTACCTCGCCCTGCTGGTCGAAGTAGTGCTGCGCGTCGAAGCCCTCGACATGACGGGCCAGCGCGTCGATATCGTTGTAGGCGATGCCGGCCTTGCGCGACGTGATGGACCGGCTCAGGCCGGTGACCTTGCTCATTTCTGCTCCACCCATACGCCGTCCGGCGTATGGATCACGTAGCCTTCGGTGCGTTTCATCGTGATCGTGCCCTCGTTCTCGCCCACCATCGCGGTTTGTGGCAGGTCTTCGGCGTAGTGCGTCAGCGCGGGAGCGCCCGCACGGAACGGGCTGTCGGCCACGAGATTGAACACCAGTTGCGACAGACCGAGAAAACTCATCGGTGCGTCGATCGTCACAGGTGCAGCGGGTTGTCCCTGCGCCTGTGCCTGCGGTGCGGGCAGCCCCACGAGCTTGACGCCAACGGGAACGTGGATGATGTGCGGCGTGGGAATTTCCCGCAGGCCCGAGATCTGGTTCTTGTCGCCGCGCAGCGCTGCGCCGTGCTCGGGCACGAAGACCACCACAGCGCGGCGGCCCGACTTCTCGATCGAGTCGATGATGCGGTCCACGTCGTCGAGCAGAGCCTTCAGGCGCAGCGGGTACGACTCCAGGCTGGTCAGCCGCTTGCCGGGCAGCCGATTGCCATCGTGCAGCGTCACCGTGTTGTAGTACAGCGCCACGGGTTTGCGCGTCTTCGGCAGCCGGCTGTACCAGTGGTCGAAGGTGGCAAAGTCACCGAGGATCGGGGAATTGTCGAACGAGCGCATGGCCTCCGGTACGCCTTCGGTGGCCTCGGCCTGGATGCCCGGTACGCCAATCTCCTTTTCCACGATGGCGCGGAAATTGTCGAAGCGGCCATCGTGGTTCATCAGGATGTGCGGCGCAAATCCAGCCTGTGCCAGATCGGCGAACAGATGGCATTGCTCGGGATCGGGGTCATACAGGTCCTTGTGCGCCTCTTGTCCGCACGAGGCGCGCATCACGCGGATGGCCGCCGGGCCACTGTAGCTGGCCGCCGAGCTGAAGTTCTTGAACAGGTAGTCGAAGCGCGAGAGTAGCGGATGGTTGGTGCTCTTGGCCGCGTCGAGATCGTCCCAGGACAGCGAGCAGATATGCAGCAGGATGACGTCGAACTGCGCATCGGGACTCGCCGTCAGCGGCGTCATGGTGGCGCTGCGCTGTGCTTCCTTCTCGCGGAACGCGGCCAGGATGGCGTCGTAATTATTGGTGGCGTCGATGTTCGCACGCGGGCTGTCGGCCGTGCGCGCGGCGGCCTGTCGTGCGCCGGCACCCGGCAGGTTGACGCCGAGCCCATACCAGAACGGCATCGCGAACAGTGCGATCAGTACGAACGTGGTGGTGCGTACCCAGCGGTTGACCAGCAGGAACAGTGCAAGCACCAGCAGGGCGGCCACCACGAGCTGGATCGAAACGATCCGCTGCAGCAGTTCCAGCAGGTAGGCCGGTGTGAACTCGCTGATGTTGGTGAACTGCGAAATCACGCGCTCGAACGGCGGCAGTGTGGATTCGTGCCACGCGAGCGCGGCGCCGAAGCCGATGGCAAGAAGCTGTCGGATGATGCGCAGCGGGCGTGACTCCATCGGCGCCACCAGCAGCAGCGCGAACACGATATTGACGAGCCATATCGGATGCATCTGCCCGGTATGGAACAGGTAGAGCTTGACGAGAAAGTAGAGGTTCCAGAGTCCCATGAGGTCTCGCTTGCGTTTCCGTGCGAACGGTCAGGGCTGGCGCGATCGTCGTCGCGCGACGATGACGTCCACCGCATCCATGAAGGCATCGTAGAGCCGCAGCAGCCCCTGATAGCCCATTTCGATCACTTCCTTGAGGCTGCGCAGCGGCGCATCCACGCGTTCGTCGTCGAGCCAGTCGATCCATGCATCGGCACGGCCGAACGTGCACTGGATCAGTTGCGTTTCGCGCTGCACCGTCAGGTCTTCCATCCGCACCCCAAGATGGCGATTGACGTTGCGCGTGACCACGGCGGGAAAGTGATAGGTGCGTGGTCCGCGCGACAGGCAGACGCCCAGGCGTGCGCCTTCCTGCAGCGGCACGTCGATCGGCAGCACCACGCCGAGACCACCCATCGAATAGTTCTCGGTCTTGCACGCCAGCGTGCGTCCATCGGGCAGCAGCAGCGTGGCCGGCACGCGCATGGGAATGCGGTGCGAAACGCGCACCTGCCGCGCCTCGCGTGCCACGCCGATGGCCGCGCCCAGCATCATCAGGTTGAACAGCGCCCACGCCATGTTCATCAGCACTGTGGCCGGCTCTTCGGTGCCCGTGAACAGTAGCCGTCCGATACCGGCGCCCAGGCCAATGATGTTCAGCGCCAGCAGGAACAGGTAGGGCTTGGAGATGGTCCAGTCGAGGTAGTCATCGGCAATCTGCCCGCCCTTGGCCGTGACGTTGAACTTGCCCGCGCGCGGATTGATAAAGGCAACAGTAGTGGGCAGCACGATGTACCACGCCAGCACGGACTCGTAGACCTCGGCCCAGAACGAATGCCGGAAGCGGCCCTGTAGCCGGGAGTTGGTGATGTTGGCGATCATCAGGTACGGCAGCACATAGGCGGTGATCATCAGTGCCGAGGTATTGATCACGTGCAGCCCGAAGTACAGGTACGCAATCGGCATTGTCAGGAAGATCAGCCGGGGGATGCCGTAGAAGAAGTGCAGCATCGCGTTGCTATAGCAGAGGCGCTGGAAGAACTTCAGTCCCTTGCCGAGCATTGGATTGTCGAGCCGGAAGATCTGCGCCATGCCGCGTGCCCAGCGGATGCGCTGCCCGATATGGCCTGACAAACTTTCCGTCGCGAGCCCTGCCGCCTGCACCGTGCGCAAATACGCGCTGTTGTAGCCACGGCGGTGCAGCTTCAGCGCCGTGTGCGCATCCTCGGTCACGGTCTCGACAGCGATGCCGCCGACTTCGAGCAGCGGCCCGCGCTTGATCACCGCGCACGATCCGCAGAAGAACGTGGCATTCCAGAAATCGTTGCCGTCCTGGATGAGTCCGTAGAACAGGCTGCCCTCGTTTGGTACGCGACGGAAGGTGTCGAAGTTGCGCTCGAATGGATCGGGCGAGAAGAAGTGGTGCGGCGTCTGCACTAGCGCGCATTTCGGATCGGCGAGAAACTCGCCCATCGTCATCTGCAGGAAAGAGCGCGTGGGGATGTGGTCGCAGTCGAAGATCGCCACGTAATCGCCATGGGTCTTTGGCAGCGCCGCGTTGATGTTGCCCGCCTTGGCGTGACGGTTGTCCGTACGTGTCAGATAGCCGACGCCTGCCTCCCTGGCGAACGCCTCGATATGGGGCCTGCGGCCATCGTCGAGGATGAACACGCGCAACTTGTGCGCGGGCCAGTCCATGCTGCGCGCGGCGAAGACAGTTGGCTGGATGACGTTCAGCGATTCGTTGTACGTGGGGATGAAGACATCGACCGTCGGCCACTGCGTGGCATCCACCGGCAGCGGCTTGGGTTTGCGGTGCAGCGGCCAGGCGGTCTGCAGATAGCCGAGTGCCAGCACGATCCACGTATAGATTTCCGCCGCGAAAAGGATATAGCCTACGGCGGCTTCGGTGGGCGTGGCGAACTGCAGCGTCTGCGTGGAACGCCACCACATGTAGCGGCCCGCCATCAGCGTTGACAGCGCGATCATCGTGATCGTGGCCAGCCGGCCGGGTACGCGTCGCACGATCGACAAGCCGATCCAGATCACGGCGAACATCAGGATCTGATCCGCCAGCGGCAACGGCGTTGTGCTGACCGCGAGCACGGCGATAGCAGCGAGCACCAGCGAGACAGGCAGTACGAACGGAATGCGGCCGATGCGCGCCGACATCGTTTCAGTGACGTACGCCACGCGATTCCAGTCGGGCCGCGGCAACCGTTTCGATAGCTTGTACCGCAAACGGCTCATGCCGTGCCATACAGGTTCGACGATACGGTCGAGCGCGCGCCGCAGCCAGCCGGTGCGCTCGGGGTCGACCGTACCGCTGCGCTGTTTGCGCGGATCGGCTGCCAGTCGCACGCGGGGTTTCGGCGGACGCACGAACAGTCGCCAGATCCACGTGCCGGCGTGGATGTGATTGCGGTTGCGCCCATTGGCGACACCTAGCCGGGCGAGTGCGCGCCGATAGAGCAAGGTGGCCCACTCGGCGGGGATGTCGGGCTTGCCGGGGCGGGGCGGTTGGAAGAACAACCGCAGCAACCAGTCGCCGATATGCGGCTGGGCACTGGTGCTGGTGCCAACGCCGAGCTGGCGCGACAGCCAGTCGCGTACCGACGCGAACCGCATCCGCATACCCGGCGAGCGCGCATTCATGCCGCACTCCCCTCTGCGATGGCGGACTCGGGGGTGTCGATCCACGCGGCCAGCCACGATGCGAGGCCATTCAGATCGTGCGCGGCCTGCGAGTGCGGCGTGCTGCGACTAAAGCTCTCGCTGCGCGCCAACGCATCGGGCACGCTGCTGTCCTCGTGCACGTGATAAGGCAACATCGCGGCGCCCAGCATCGCCTGCAGCATGGCGATGATGTCGACATGAAGCTGACGGGCAGGATTCAGCCGCGTGGCGAGATACCGCGCGGTCTTGCCGCGTGCAGCGAGGCTGTCGGCCAGGCGGCGCACCGTCAGGCAGGTCTCGGGCTGTGTCGGGAGCAGCACCAGCACAAGGTCAGCCGCGTCGATCGCCTGGTCCGCATGGGCGGAGGGCCACGGCGTGGTGTCGATCAGGATCGCGCCACCGTTGGGCAGATCCACGGCTTCCACCTGACGGGCGAGCCAGTTCGCGGGCAGGCGCTCCATCGCACCGGCTTCGACGCTGTCGCCCCAGGGGACGAACAGCACGCCATCGTCGCTGCGCTGGCCCGCTGCCGCCCATGACGCGGGCGCGGTAGCGTGCAGGCAGGCACCGAGTCCGTCGATGGCCGCCTCACGCAGGCCGAAGTGAAAACCCAGCACATTGCGCGGATCGCACTCCATGGCGAGCACCGCATGATTGCGCCACGCCAGCAGCGAGGCCAACTCCGCCGTGAGCGTGCTGCGTCCGGCGCCGCCCGTGGTGGACACGATTGCGATGGTCCGGCTCATGTCGCTCATCGGCCGTCTCCGCTGCGCACCTGCCGCTTGCCGCGTATCACCATGGCCTGCAACTGCGGCGGCAGGCGCACGGCGCGGCGTGGTCGGGGTGCTGTCCAGCGCGGCAGCCAGCGCAGCAGGTCGAGGCGCCACGTCAGCCACGCCAGTGGCGCCGCCAGGATCAGTCCCCAGATGAAGTAGCCGAGAAAGATGGGCATGGGTCAGTCCTGAGGTTTGAGTGGCACCGGATAGTGCTCGGGCAGCGCGCGTGCGGCACCCTGCGTGGCGCGCCGGGGTGTCACCAGCGGCAGCGTGGCCGGTGCGGGTGCATCGACGATGACGGTATCCCTGGAGGTTTCCGGCTGCGCGGGCGGATGGCTGTCCCGCTGCGCAGGCAGCCACGTGCTGTAGTCGGGCGGCGGATACTCGGCCACTTCGGCATCGAAACGGGTCAGCACTGCCGTGATGGATTCGGCATCGCCGCTGCGCAGGTCGCCCTGGAACAGATCGGCCATGGGTTTGCGGAACACGCGCTGGCAGACCGCATCCACATCGTCCATGCGGCAGGCGAAGAAGAAAGCGTAGAGACTGTCGGCGCCAGCCGTGCACAGATCGCCCGCGCGGCTCATCTGGCAGGCGCGCAGGGCGTCGATGTGCGCCACCTCCGGCAGCAGCGGCAGTTGCAGCAGCACATGCGGCAGCTTGACCATGCGGCTGCGGTCCACCGCATCGCGCAACAGTGCGATGAAGGTCGAGGCGGTGACGTAGCCGCTGGCCGTGGTGGTCAGCACGGCCGACAGCGCTTCGTGATAGTCGGCAAGGATGGGCCGTGAGAACACCTGTCCTTGCAGGCCATCGATCATGGATTGCATACGCGCGAAAGGCGTGCGTTGCGCAACCACGGCATTGGCGCCGAGGTTCAGCATGAGCAGTTCGTAGTGCTGGCGCATGGCTTCGCGGTCCTCGCGGATCACGATTTTCAAGGCGCGGCCCGCACTGCGCCGCAACCGGTGGACCTGCCCCGCCAGCATCTCCAGGTCACGACTGCCGGCGTAGTGCAGGATCACAGTGGCTGCCACCGATTTGCTCGCGGTTGCCACTGCGGCTTCATTGCTATCCACCACGCGCCAGGATTCGGGGATAAAGCGCTCGCGCAGCACGGCGTCGCGACTGGCAATCACGCGATCCTCGTCCGGCGCCAGCATGCCCGCATCTTCCACGGCGCCCTGGTAGGTATCGGCGGCCACCATCAGCCGCTGCTCGTGCGGTGCAAAGCGCAGACGGATCACTTCACCGGCCACCACGGCCTGATCGTCGCGCCAGAAGGCCACTTCCCAGGTGTATTGCCCCTGTTGCTGAGATAACTGCACCGCTCCGGCAAAGCGCCCATGAAACCCTTGCAGGTCAGGCGGCGCGTGGCCCGCTTCGAGTTCGGGCGGTGCCATCACGAGCAGCAGCGCGCACCGCTCCTGCGCGCACCAATCGCCGAGACGTCCACCGGCCTGCGTCATCGCAGTGGCGTCCTGCCAGTCGATAAACGCTTCGGCACCTTCCACGAGGAACGGTGTGCCACGCGCGCCGCATTGATCCACCAGCGCGTCCAGGGCTTCCATCAATGCATCGATGCCGGCGCGGCCCGGTTGGGGTTGCAGGGCGCACAGGTTGGCACGCGCATGCATGGCGCGCGGCACGTCGATATCGAGGCCATGTTCGCGCAACGCGCCAGCAATGCCTGCCGCATCGCGGTTCGCCAGTACACAGGCGGGGCCGCGCAATGCAGATGCGGCGGTTTGCCAGAACAGCGCATCGCGCGCAGGCGAGGACCGCGCGTAGACCACGTGTGCCCGGCCCGGCGTCAGCGTGGCCAGTGCGGGCGCGAGTCCTTCGATGGCGAGCATGCTGCGCGCCTGCAGTCGCGCGAGCAGCGGGGCGCGCGAAGACGCAGGGGAAGAAGCGGGGCGGCTGGCGGCGTCGTTCATCGCTGGCTCGTTATCTCAATAGGCCGAGTAGGGGCGGACCGGCGTGGGCGGGAAGGGCACCGGCATCTGCCGCTTGTCGAACAGGTAGCGTAGCCACGCCATGGCGCGGTTCGGCGCGTAGTCGCGCGAGCGGTCGATCGAAAATCCCGCGCCCACCACCCAGTGCGGCGCGAACGTGTATTCCACCGTGGCGCCGAGCGTGTAGCTGAATCCACCGCCCGATCCGCCGCCATACTTTGCGTCGCCGCTGAGTGCCTGCAGGTCCGGGCGCGTCGGGAAGAATGGCGCTTCGTCCTCGTACGTGAAGGACCACCCCGCCGAGCCGATGAAGCGCCACGACCACTTGGCGTAGCGGCCTGTCCAGTCCAGCGGAATGCCGAACGACACATAGCGCTGCGGGCTGTAGTAGCCGCCGTGGCCGAACGTGTAGAAGCGCTGGTTCTCCGAGTAGTGCCAGTAGTTGACGACCAGGCCGCTTGTCACGTGCTGGTCGCGCTGCGTGTAGACCGGCACATCGAAGCCCGTGCGCACTGTGACTTCGCGATTGGTTTTCACGTTGTCACCAGTGTAGAGGCCGTAACCGACGTCGGCAAACAGGCCGACGCGGCCCACGTCGCGCGCGTACCGCACGTGTACGCCATTGCGCACGATGCCGCCCCATGTCTCGCCCGTCACCGGGTCACGCGCGCCCGCGTACGAGATCAGGGAACTGGTCTGCGCGCGCCGCGAGATATCGACGGTCACGGCTTGCGCACCCAGGTCCGCGCGATAGCGGAAGCCACCTACCACGGTGGATTCGAGAAAGCCCAGCGGCGTGGTGCCGATATCGGCGCGCCAACTGTTGTAGGCACCGTCGTACTCGTAGCCAGCGGCCAGCGCCACACCTTTGTCGTTTTCGCCGATATTGCCGAGCCCAGCATTGCCCAGCGCGGGAATTTTGCCGAATTCGAGGTTGCGGATGCTGCTGGCGCCGCGCAATGTGCCGGCATCGAGCAGCACGGTATCGGCATGAAAAAAGGCGTGGCCCGCGTAGCCGTTCGGAATCCGCACATAGAGCGGGATCTCGGTGGCATGGAGCTTGGAGATGCCATCGTCGCCGGACTTGTTCGACTGCATCACCGCTGTGGACACTTCGCCCTGTCGGCGCGCCTCCAGCCCGGCAAGCGCGCGTTGTGCGGGCGTGCCATCGCGGCCGGGCGTGACGCTCTCGCGTTGCTCCAGGCCCAGCGCCGAGCGATAGATCTGCGCGGCGTCGTTGAAGTCGCCGCGAGACTGGGCGATGCGTCCGCGCTGCACCGTGATGTCGGCGCTATTCGGAAAACGTGCGTCGAGGGCATCCACGACTTCAGTGGCTTCGTCCTCGTGGCGCATCGCGGTGAAGCGGCGCGCTACCGACAGGCGTGTATCGATATCGTCCTCGGGTGTTTCGGCCAGCACGGTGCGCACGATGTCGAGCGCCTGCGTGGTGTCGCCGCGTCGCTCGTACTGGCGCGCGAGGGTGAGTTGCGCGCCAGCGTCGTGCGGCTGCGTGGCCAGCACCTGACGCGCGGCATCGGCGGCGCCCTTGTAGTCGCCATCGGCTTCGCGCAGATCGGCCAGTGTCAGCAGCCAGCGCCGGTCGGTCTGCTGCGCGGCGGGCACGGCGTCGAGCGTGCGCTGTGCCTGTTTCAAGTCGCCAGCATCGATCTGCCGGTCTGTCTCGCGCAGCGCCAGGCGCAGGGACTGGTCGGCCACGTCGCGACGTTCTTCGGGCGTGATGCCGGGCAGGGCGTTGGTCTCCGCGATCCATTGGCGCAGGGCATCGTCGCGATCGGCTGCGGCAAGCAGTTCGCCATAGCGCAGGCGGATGTCGATGTGCGGATCGCCGGGATGTGCGGCAAGCCAGTCGCTGACCAGTGCGAGTCCCTTGTCGGCTTCGCCCAATGCAATCCATTCGCGGCCAATCGACGCCAGCATGTGGCCGTCGTCCTTCGCTTCCACGGCAGCCTGTTCCAGCAATTGCCGCGCCTCCGCATCGCGCCCTTCGGCCACGCGCTGGCGCGCATCGCGCAGCATCTGCTGGGCCGCAAGGTTGTGGCCGAGATTGCGCATGCCTTCGGAGCGGTCGGCCTGCGGCACGGCAGCGAGGATGGTTGCAGCGGCGTCGATGTCATCGACGCTGTTCAGATACAGCGCGGTGGCATAGCGCATCTCGCTGTTCGGCGCGGTTCGCATGCCATCGTCCATTACGCTGCGGCCGAGTGCGGGCAGCCCAAGATCGCGATAGACGCGTGCGAGCGTGAAGCGCGTCCACGGCGCATCGGGCTGCAGACGGATAGCGTCTTCGAGATTGTGGATGGCGGGGCTGCGCTTTTGTTGCGCGAGCAGGCGGTCCGCGCGGGTGGAGAGCAGGTCCGCACGCATCGCGCGCAGGTCGCTGGCCGAACCGCGCATGCGCGCTTCCTGGCTGGCGATCAGCGGGCCCACTTCATCGTCGCGGCCTTCCTTCTGCAGCAACTCGGCCAGCGTGCGCAGCGTGCCGACTTCCGGTTTGGGCCGCGCCAGCATCTTGCGCAACAGCGCCTCGGCTTCCGCGTCCTTGTTCTGCGCGACGAGCGCATCGGCCAGCACGGCCTCGGCGTTCTCGTTGTTGGGTTGCTGGGCGAGGGCCTGACGCGCCAGTGCTTCGGCTTCGGCGGGCTTACCTTGTTGGTTGGCCTCGCGCGCACGGGCGACCGTGCCCCAGAACGTGGCCGTGGCAATCAGACCGCGCCACTTGTTGCTGGGATCGAGCTGCTGCGCGCGCGTGAACAGTTCGCGTGCTTCGTCGTGACGACCTTCGCGCAACCGCACGAGTCCGAGACCGCCCACGACCTCGGCATCGTTACGGCGCTTCTGATACGCCTTTTGCAGCGCGATGTCGGCGTCACGCGTGTTGCCGCGTTCGAGCTGGTTCAGGCCGCGCTGCCGCGCCTGATAGGCCGGGTCTGCTTCCACCTTTTGCCGGGCGGTCGCGCGTTTGCCCAGCGCGGCCAGCGTTTCCTGCGCGGACTTGTCATCGGGCGCTTCTTTCACGTACCGCTCGAACCAGACGTAGTAGTTGGGGTCGTCGTTGACGCGATTGAGCGTACGGCGCCACAGGTCCAGTGCCGTGGTGCGGTCGCCGTCGGGCCGTTGCGTCATGCGATAGAGAATGCCGAGACCTTCCTGCCGCGTGGCTTCACGGTCGGTCAGCAGGTCTGCCAGCGCCAGTTGCAGGTAGTTGTCATCGGGATGCTCGCGGGTGCGGCGCCGCAGTTCCGAGATCGCCTCGTTGCGGCCTGCTGCAGTGCTCGACAGGATGCGGTAGTAGTCGCGCGCCAGATCGCCATCGGGCGCGCCGCGCGGAAACAGCTTGCGCAGGCGTGCCACGGCTTCGTCGTCCTTGCCGGTGCGCGCCGCGAGCCGTGTGGTGGCCATCTCGCGCTTGTCACGCGTGGCGATGCGGCAGGCGTCTTCCAGTTCGAGCGCGGCGGCGCTGCCCGGCGCGGCGGCCTGTAGTGCCTTGAGATACTTGTCCGCTTCGGCGGGGCGGTTCGAGCGGATCTCGATCAGCCCCATCAGTTTCAGGGCCTCGGGCTGCCTGGGATCGATGACGAGCGCTTTTTCCAGAATGCCGCGCGCCATGTCGGCGCGATTCTTGGCCTCCCACATCCGGGCGGCCGACAACAGTTGCACCATCTGCGCGGACGGTGCGGCTGCGGATGCTGGCGCTGCATTGGCAGCGAGGCCGGGAAGGGCGGGACTGGCCAGCAGCAGCGCCAGCGCAGGGGCTAACGCGTGGCGGGGCATGTGGCATCCCAGGCCGGCACCAGCGTGCCGTCCGCTTCGAAGCGGAAATGTTCTTCCAGATAGCCAAGCCCGAACAGCGCCAGCACCTGGCTGTAGTAACCGAATGGCTCCTGCGCGGCCAGCGTGCGGGCGCGGCTTACCTGCTTGGCAGCCACGCCGTCCTGCCCCAGCGCGGCGAGGTAGGGCGCCACGGCTGCGGAGAATCCGCCGTTGCCAGCGTTCGGGCCGAACGTGCCCGCTTGCGTATCGACGTGCTCGGGCGGGTGGCCATGCGTGGCCACGTAGTCGGCCATCGGACGGAATGCCTGCAGCGCCGTGGTGCGCAGCGGGTCGCGCGGGGCCATCATGCCGATCCAGAGATAGACGCGGATCGCGTTGTACGAGCCGTTGGCCAGCGTCTGCGTATCGGGCACGAAGCCGCGCCCCTTCTGATAACCGACCCAGTCCGGCGAGAAGCCCTTCGGCGCGGTATCGACGATGAGTTTGGCCGAGGTCTCCACCAGTGCCTGCCAGCCGCTTTCCTCGGGCAGTGCTGCGGCCAGGCGCCGCATGACGGGCATCGGCACATAGCTGGGATTGAGCCGCCAGAGATCGGGCGAGGGATGGAAACCCACGGGCCCCGGCAACAGCGTGCGGCCCAGGCCAGGCAGGACCGCCGTTTCCTCGCGCATCACGCGGCGGGCCATCAGCGTGCCCAGTGCCGTGTAGCGGCGCTCCTTCCAGAGCCGGCCCGCTTCCAGCAGCGTGTAGGCGATCCACAGGTCGGCATCGGAGGCGGGGTTGGCATCGAGCACGCCCCACTTGCCGATTTGATCGCCTTCGGTGTGCTTGCCCCAGATCCACGCGGGCAGATGTGCCACGAGATCGCCCTGGGCGAGGTTGTTCTCGGTCCAGGTCAGCAGCTTGTCGAAGGTGGCGCGGTCATTGGCGGCCAGCGCAAAGAACAGGCCGTAAGCCTGTCCTTCGGACACCGTGGCCTGCTGCGGCGTGCTGGCGTCGATCACGCGGCCATCCGGGCTGATCGTGGTGCGGCGGAAGGCTTCGTAGTCGGGCCAAGGGCAGGTGGCGGCGAAGCCGGGCGCGACGCCACCCAGCGCGCAGGCCAGCAGGCAGCCCGCAGCCATCCGTCGCAGCCAGCCCTTCGCCCTTGGCACGTCAGCCACCATTGCGCCGCGCCGCGAGCCGGCCCAGCGCCCAGAACAGCGTCAGTGCCACGAGCAGCCCGGCCAGGATGCCGGCCACGGCAAGCAGCGCCGGATGCGCCGACATCTTCATCCAGAGCCGCGCATACCAGGGCAGGTTGCCGACGTAGTAGGTGTCGCCCAGCCGCAGCCCCTCCAGCTCGCGCTGCCGGATCACGGTCAGGTCGCCACGGATCTGCGAGACCTTGCCGGGATCTTCCAGCACATCGAGCACGTCTCGCACGCGTTCGTCGCTCGATGCGGTGATGGCCACCACGCTGCGCTGTTCCGCAAATGGCGATTCAAAGCCGATCAGCGCCGCCATCGGGCCATCGGCGGTCAGGATCGCGCGGCCCGCCGGCGAGATGTTCTCTTCCTCGATCCCGCTGAGCCAGTTCGACCATGCATGGGTGCGCTGGTCGCGCAGCGTGATCTCGGTCTTGCCGCGTTCGATCAGCAACGGCAGGGACTTGCCCCAGCCCTGCAGCACCTGCGCGGCGCTGCCCGTGCCGATCACCACCAGATTGCGATCCTTGACCGATTCGATCGACTTGGCCGGCACCACGGTCACGCGCAGCGACGGCAGGCCGGTCCACTTGCCCATATGGCCGAGCACGGTCAGCAGCGCTTCCTGATCGGTGGCGGTGGGCGCATCGGGCATCACGATGGCGGTGTCCGAGAGGTCCGCCATGCGCGTGAACGGATAGCCGCTGTTGGCGAAGAAGGCGAGGTTCGGCATCGCCGCGTAGTGCAGGAAGCCGCTGAAATCGATCGACGAATCGGGGTCCACCGCCGCACGCGCCACGTTGGCGGCGGTGGACGAGCACAGCCCGGTCTTTTGCGAATCGATATGGAACCGGAACTGCATCTGGTTGTTGCTGCCCACACGGAACGCGGGGATCAGGATCGAGTTGCTGACCGTGGCGCTGCCGCCGGACAGCAGCGGCACGGCTACCACGTTCTCGTCGGTCTGCACCGTCAGCGGCTTGAGCCGGTACGAGCGCACGAGCTGGTCGTTGACGTCGATGCTGAGTACCGAGTCGTTGTACGTGGACGGCGCGGTGTAGCGATACTTCATGCTCAGCGGCACGGCACGGTCGTTCCAGCCGAATAGGTCGGCCGGCACGCGCAGGTTCACGCGGATGGCGTCGGGTGTGGCGCCCGATACCTGCAACTGCTGCGGATCGGTCACCAGTTCCTTGAACATGACCGGACGATCCACCGGTGCCCAGGCGGGCGCGTCATACGGGCGGCGTGGCTTGCCGAGGTCCACCGACTGCACGGCGGCGCGCGGGCCTGCCATGCCAGCCTTGCCAAGCACCACGGCGTTGGCGGCGATTTCAAGCTCCTGCGGCGTGCGGCCGGCCAGCACGAGCAGTTTGCGCGACGGATCGGCCGGATTCGGCATCACGCTGACCGACGGGCCTTCGATCTTCTCGATGCGGATGCCATCGGGCTGGGCATTGGGCAGTACCAGCGCAATCGCGTTGGTATCGGCTGGCGCGGTGCGTGCCACGGGGAAGCGCAGTTCGCGATAGCTGGCCAACGCGCCCAGCCACGACGCCACCACGCCAGCGGCGCGCAGTGTTGCGGGATCGGCACCGGCGGGCAGCATGAACGGCACGGTCACGCGGCGATTGTCACGCCGGTCGAAAAACGGCGCGGGCAGCAGCGCCAGGCTGTCGGGCAGCGTGATGCCGGCCTTGGTCAGCGTCAGCGAGCTGGTGGGGCTGATGTCGGTCCACAGGCTCGAATGGTACGGGTCCTCGCAATGATCGAGCGTGTAGTGCGCGATCATCTGCACGTTGATGCGATTGAAGTCCGTGAAGAAGCGGGGATCCAGATCGATCTCACGCGAAATCTGCTGGCCCGCGTGCTCCTTGTCTAGCGGAATCGTGGCCACGACTTCGTCGTTGAGCCGCACCTTCAGGTGTGAGAGCGGATAGATCAGCGAGGGCGAATACGTGAAGACGAGCTTCAGCTTGGCGGCGGTCACCACTTCGTCCAGACGTACGCCGACATTGACGGTGCGGTCCGGGTCCAGCCCGCGCAGCGGGATCGTGTAGTTGGCGCCCATCTGGGCGAAGGTCAGGGTCTGGCTGCGCCCCGGGGGCAGGGCAGTGGCATCGGAGGCGGGGGCGGATGCCGGGGTGGAAGGTTTGACTGCGGTGGGGGGCGGGGGCGTTCGGGTGGTCTGTGCCGCCGCATCGGGAATGCCTCCCGCTGGAAAGGTTGCAGGCAGCAGCGCCAACAGCAGGGCCGGTCGCAATCTGCGGAGTCGGACGTGTCGCAGGCCTGACAGGAGTTCCTTCATATGGGGCGCCCTGTGAAGATTGCGCAGCAGTTCACTGCGGAGAGAAGGTACTGCGTGGCGAATATAGCACGTGGAAAACGGCCAGCAGCAAGGCTTTCCGGGCAGCAGGCAGTGAATTAAGAAAGATTCAATTCAGACCCGCGTTGGTATTTAAATAATTAAATTCTGAAGCGCCGAAATTGCCGGAGTGCGGTAAGTTCGACAATTTCCTGAAGCGCGGCATGCAGATTTTGCATAAGGGCAGGAAGGGGCGTGTGGAAGAATGCCGGTACACCCTTCTCTTTCCGAGCCTTCGAAAATCGCCATGTCCCAAGCTGCCGCCGAACCCATCGTCTTCCTGAACGGGGACCTGCTTCCCGTCTCCGAAGCCCGCATTCCTGTCCTCGACCGGGGCTTCATCTTTGGCGACGGCATTTACGAGGTCATTCCCATCTACAACGGCAAGCCGTTTCGCGGGGCGCAACATCTGGCGCGCCTGGCGCGCAGCCTGGATGGCATCGGCATTCCCAATCCCTATACGGAATCGGAATGGCACGCACAGATCCAGAAGGTGATCGATGCCAACGGACTGGCTGACCAGATGATCTACATGCAGGTCACGCGTGGCGTGGCCAAGCGTGCGCATGCCTTCCCGAAGGAAGTCACGCCTACCGTGCTGATCATGACCAATCCGATGGTGCTGCCTCCGGCTGCCTCGGTGCAGCAGGGCGTGGCATGCGTGACGATGGAAGACCGCCGCTGGCTCAACTGCCAGATCAAGTCCACGTCGCTGCTGGGCAATGTGCTGGCGGCCCAGGTGGCGGCCGAGGCTGGCGTGACCGAGGCCATCCAGTTTCGCGACGGCTATCTGACCGAGGCATCGGCCTCCAATGTGTGGGTGGTCAGCCAGGGCCGCGTGGCCGCGCCGCCGAAGGACAACCTGATCCTGGAAGGTATCCGCTACGGCCTGATGGAAGAACTGTGCGCCGCGATGGACATCTCGTTCACGGCGCGCCGGATTGCGCGCGACGAAGTGTTCGGCGCCGACGAGGTGATCATCTCGTCGGCCAGCAAGGAACTGCTGCCGGTGGTGACCATCGACGGCAAGACCATCGGCGCGGCCAAGCCGGGTCCGGTGTTCCAGCGCCTGTATGCGGCATATCAGGCGGCCAAGGCGGCGCTCTGATCGCCTGCTGCCCTGGGGGATGGCCGCGTGCTAGGATGGCCGCGGACCAACCACCGATAGGAGGCGGCTCATGGCCAAGCGCGAGCGCAGCCGGCGGGTCATCAAGGAAGAGGTGAGCCGACGCATTCAGCAGATCGACGAGATCGCGGACGAGGGCATGCGCGTGCGTGTGCCCGATCCGGTGCCGCACGCACGCGATGCGCGGGGCCGCAACTGGGACATGGGACGCTTCGGCAATGCGCGCGGCTACGAGCAGGCGATCCGCGCCGTCGTGGACGATGTACGCGACGAGTTCGATCTCGGTGACGATCCTCCGAGCGCTGTGCCGAACCCGTTCGGCAACTAGGCGTTCTCAGCCAGGCAGTCCCGGCCAGGCCGTCTGCGGCTGCCAGCCCGCGATAGCCGCAGCCGGCAGGGGCTGCGCGAACAGGAAGCCCTGTCCCACGTGGCAGCCTTGTTCGAGCAGAAACTGGCGCTGGAAGGTGCTGGTCACGCCCTCTGCCACCACGTTGAGATTGCGGGCCCGGCCGATGCGGATCACCGCCTCCACCAGCGTCCGCGTGGCCTCGCTGGTTTCCAGGTCAAGCAGGAAACTGCGATCCAGCTTGATTTCTTCCACTGGCAGGCGCGTCAGCCGGCTCAGGCTGGAGAACCCCGTCCCGAAGTCATCGATCGACAGCCGCACACCAAGCCGCCGCAGCGTGGCGATGGTTGCGATGGCTGTCTCCGCCTCGGCGGCCTGTTCCAGGAAGACGCTTTCCGTAATCTCGATGGTCAGCTCGCCCGGGGAGAGGCCGTTGGCCTGCAGCGCCTGCGCCACTACTTCGGAGAGACCGGGATCGCGGATCGACAGCGGCGACAGGTTGACCGACATTGCCGGCACGGCCGTGCCTGTCTGACGCCATTGGGCCTGCTGTGCGCAGGCCTCGCGGATGGCCCAGTAGCCCAGTTCCACGATCAGGCCCGACTCCTCGGCCAGCGGTACGAAGACCGCAGGCGGCACATCGCCCCGTCGCGGATGTGGCCAGCGCGCCAGGGCTTCCACCGCCCACAGGTTGCCGGAAGCCAGATGGATCTGCGGCTGGTAGTGCATGCGCAGCGCGCCATCGGCGATGGCATCGCGCAGTTCGAGTTCGAGCGCACGCCGGTCACCGAGCCGGCGCGCCAGCGACGCGTCATAGACGCACACGTGGTTGCCGCGCTCCCGTGGCCGGCGCCGCTTGGCCTGATAGACGGCCAGGTCCGCATGGTGCAGCAGCGTGGCGCGGTCCCGGCCGCCATCGCCACCCGGGCCGCCCAGCACGCTGATGCCGATGCTGGCCGACGGTATCAGGCGATGGCCGTGCGTCAGCACGACCGGTGCCGACAGCGCGTCGAGCAGCGCATGGGCGGCGGCAAGGGCGCGGTCCTGTGCGTGGTCGGGCAGCAGGATCGCGAACTCATCGCCCGAGAGCCGGCCTGCGACAGCGTCGGCATGGCAGTTCAGTGCCACGAGTTGGAGCCGCGCAGCCACTTCGGTCAGGAATCGGTCGCCCGCGCCGTGGCCCTGCACATCGTTGACATGCTTGAAATCGTTCAGGTCGATGAACAGCATCGACAGGGGCGTGCCGCCGGCATTGGCCTGGGCCACGGCGTCGTCGGTGCGCGATAGCAGCAACTGGCGGTTGGGCAAGCCGGTCAACGCATCGTAGGAGACCAGGCGATGGATGCGGTCCTGCGCATGGTCGCGCGCCAGCGCCAGCGCGCAGAGATTGGTGGCCACGGCCACCAGGTTCTCGTGGAAGGCGTCGGGCAGGCGCGGCTCGGCAAAGCACAGTGCGAAAGTGCCGAGCACACTGCCATCGGCGGCGCGTACCGGAGTCGACCAGCTAGCGGCGAGTCCGGCGGCCAGCGCCGCTTCGCGCAGCGGCTCCCAACGGGAATCCCCAGCAATGTCGTAGACGGCCACGGGTTGGCCCAGAAAGGCGGCGGCACCGCAGGACCCCGATTCCAGCCCGATGGGCAGGTCGCGGAATGGCGCCAGCGCGGCCGGATCGGCCGAGGGCATGGCCACGAGCTTGAGCCGGCCATGCTCCACGCGCATGACGGCCGCAATAGCGCCGGGAGACATGCGCTCCACGCTGCGACACAGGTCGGCCATGATGTGGTGCGAGGGGACGTCGCGTGCCAGGGCCGCCACCGCCTCTGCCGCGGCGGCCAACAGGGTGACCTGGTTGCGCGCGTTGACAGCGACCACGGCATTGATCGCCTGTTCCAGCGCCTGGGTACGCATGCTTTCTGACTTTCTCTTTTTATGGGAAATACGTGAGTACACGCGCCCGGCGATCTCCCTCAATCGTCGTACCTCTGCATGCACCCCGGGAGTGTAAGGCGGCTATCCAATGGCCAGAGGCAGGGTTTGCCCGCGCTTTTGTAGAAATGACAATGCGGTCAACCCCTCTTTCGGGGTCGTGCGGGCATACGGGCCTTGATGGAGGCGGATCGCGCCGTGAAATCGGCGGAATTAGAGGGTTTACTCAGGAGCGGACAATGAAGCGGCCGAGCCCAGCATCAATCCACGGTGACGATGATCGCCACGCGGCGGTTCTCTGCACGGCCAGCGCTGGTGTCGTTGTCGGCAATGGGCCGCGTCTTGCCCAGGCCGCGCACCACCAGGCGGTCGCGCGTGAAGCCGCACGCGCCCAGCACGCGGGCCACCGCTTCGGCGCGGCGCATGGAGAGCCGCAGGTTGTACGCGTCGGAGCCGGTGTTGTCGGTGTGGCCGTCTACGTGCAGCACGTCGATGCCGGCTTCGCTGAGCCGCCGGCCGATCCGGATAACCGTGGCCGTCTGGTCCAGCGAAATAGCGTCGTCGTCGAACTTGAACAGCACCTTGTTCGTACGCCCCAGTTCCCAGCCGTGGTCCGTCAACTGAAATCCCTGGTCTTTCAGGACGCTGACCTGGGCGGGTGTGAGTTTGCCAACCGGTTCGGGTTCGGGCGGGCTGGTCGCGCAACCGGCCAGCGCAAGCATGATGACCGTAGTCTGTATCAGCAGTGCGCGGCGGGTGAGCTCGGACATGGTCGTCAGGCCTGCCGTTGCGGCGGAGCGGTCTCGGCAGCGTGCCAGGTGGCCCCCGAATCCCGCTTGGCGCCGTACATGGCGGCGTCGGCGGCGTGGAGCAGGGCCGCGCCATTGCGGGCATGCACCGGGAAGACAGCCAGTCCGATACTGAGCGGCGCCATGACCGAGTTGCCGTCGGGCAGGTCGATGGGTACGTTCATCGCGTCGAGGATGCCCTCGGCGGCGCGGATTGCATCCTCGGGCTGGCGCAATGCCTCGATCAGGACGGCGAACTCGTCACCGCCGAGCCGGCCCACGGTGTCGGATTCACGCAGGCAGCCCCGGATGCGCTCGGCAATGCCGACCAGCACGACATCGCCTGCCGCGTGGCCATGGCGATCGTTGATGCCTTTGAAATCGTCACTGTCTAGATAGAGCACGGCGGCGTACTGGTTGCGGGCGGCTGCGGTGCGCAGCGCCTGATCGAGCGCTTCGGCAAACGCGGCACGGTTGAGCAATCCTGTCAGCCCGTCGTGGGTGGCGCGGTGCGCCAGCGAACGGTTCTCCCGCTGCAACTGCTTTTGCCAGGCTTCCAGTTCGTCGAGCAGGACATTGAAGTCCTCGGACAACGCGTTCAGTTCCTCGATCCGCGCTGGCGGCATGCGCTGGCCGAAAGCCCGTTCGGACCGCACCGCGTGCGCCACCCGCATCAGGTTGCGCAACGGATCGATGATGTCGCCCAACATCCGGCTGGACATGTAGTGCGCGCCCACGGCGGTCACCAGCAGGCACGCAATCAGCCCCAGCGTGCCTTGCAGCAGGAAGTGGAGCAGGGCGATGGGGTCGCCCACCACACGCACGGTGCCTACCTGCTGGGACTCATGGATGATCGGTTGCTCGGCAGGGCCGGAGGTCAGCAGTTCCCCGGCAATCTGGCGCAACGCCGGAAAGCGGTCCTGGCCGGGCCGCCGCCATGTGGCCAGCAACTGGCGGTCGCCGTCGTAGACCGCCACGGTGGCCACGTCCTCGGTGGAGGCGATGACCGACAGCGCATCGGCGGCAGCGGCCTGGTCGCCAAACACGACCGGGGCTTCCACCGTATAGGCGATGGAACGCGCCACGAGCCGCAGGTTGTGATCGGCATAGGCGCGCAGCGCGGTCATGCCAAGCAATGTCAGGGAGATGCCAGCCATGAGGACCGCGATCAGTGCCACGCTCAGGTGGATGCGCCGCAGCGCGCCGTACAGCGTGGGCCGGGCGGGCGGGGGCGCGGACGAGGGGCGGCGGCCGGGCAGGTTCATGGCGCTGCCGCCTTGCGGCGTCCCAGTTGCAGTACCCCCGGATGAACGTGGATGCCGCTGCGCGCGATGGCGTCGAGATTGATCCGGAACGACACCTGGCTGTCCCGGATGCTCAGGCAGAACATGCTGCCGCCTTCACACTCGAAATCCTCTTCTGCGATCACCAGCACGGGTTTGCCTACGAATGCGGAGGTGAGCTTGCGGCGGCGGGCTTCGTCCATGACGCCGATGTAGAGGGCGTCGCACCCGGGAATGAGGGCATCTGCGAGCATGTCCACGCGCCGGGATTCCACGAGCCGGCCCGTCGATAGCGTGCCGCCTTCCATCAGCTTGGCGGCGTAGCGTGCGCCCGTATCCACGCACAATTTCACCGTTTCGCGCTCTTCCGGCCAGCGCGCATAACTG
Organism: Cupriavidus sp. SW-Y-13; assembly: GCF_009793345.1. Lineage (NCBI taxonomy): Bacteria > Pseudomonadati > Pseudomonadota > Betaproteobacteria > Burkholderiales > Burkholderiaceae > Cupriavidus > Cupriavidus sp. SW-Y-13. Next base: position 2,329,402 of record NZ_WHLX01000001.1, on the reverse strand, counting down.
AGCAGACTCATCACCACGCGCGCCACGGCTTCGGGCCGCGAGGGGCCGGCAGGCAAGGCCGATCCGGAAGAGGTGGGAGCGGGCGCAGCAAGCGATGGGGCGGGCGCTGACGCTGCTGAAGCAGGCGGCGATGACGCCACTGCGGGTTTGGCGCAAGGCAATGCGATCACCACCGCCAGCAGCGCCGGCAGGGCCGGGCGGGCAAGGCGGTGCAGAAGATGACGCGCGGCGAGCAGGTGAAACGCAGGGCGCGGCAATGGAGCGGCTGGCGTGATGTCTGACAATCCGGGGAGTACGGGCAGTACTGGAAATCGGGCGTGTGGATAACTCCATGGAAGTGTCGGCTTGGTTTGCAAAAACTGTAGCCACAAAAGCCTGCGCCCGCACCGGTCCAAATGCCCTAGTGCGAGCGGTGGACGCTGTGCTAGAGTTTTTGCCACTCCCGCTTGTCCTGAAGTCCTGAAGCAATCGAACCGGAGGCACGCCATGGCGACCGAATCCAGACCGCAACTCAAAGCTTTCGTGCAGACCGCGCCGCAGGCTGGGCGCTACGTATGGATCATCTCACTGGTGGATTTCAGTGCGCAGCAGATCCGGCGCAGCATTGTCTCGGACGAGACCTTCACGACGTCCGACGCCGCGCGCGTGGCCGGCGACGCGGAACTCAAGGCGATGGCCGAGGACCACTGAAGGCGGGCCCGCCCCTGTCCTTCACGCCTTTCCCATCCTTTGCTTCACATCGGGAATCCCACGATGCGGTGACAGCGGCGCATGCCGCCATGCTAGGATTTCCTGCCGATTCCTCCGGAGACACCTTCATGGCAAAGCAGGTCTTCTCGCGTACGCAGTATCTCGACATCCTTAACGACAGCCTGCGGCGCCATCCCGGTTTCCAGCCCGGCATGGCGTTCGTGTTCCTGCCACCGGGCGCCAGTGCCACCCAGGCAGCAGGCGTGGGTTGCACCGGGCCGATGGACGCCATGCCTGTCTATTGCGAGATCGAGCGCGTGGCGTCGGGGCTGATCGAGGTGAAGGGGTAGGTTGGGAAAGAAGTAGGACAACCCATGAAAAAACGCACTCCGAAGAGTGCGTTTTTCGTTTCTGGCGAACCCTCCGGCGAGGGTCTGCCCAGAGTCTGGCGATTCAGTCCTCGTCTTCCTCGTCGTCGAGGAATTCGCGGCGCAGCATCCAGTTGGCGATGGCTTCGTCGCAGATATTCTTGAGCTTGCCCTTTTCGGGCAGTTTGTCGAACAGCTGGAAGTTGACCAGTGCCATGCCTGCGTCGGTGATGTAGAACAGGCGTTCGGGCTCGTCGTAGTGCACGACGCGACCGTCGATGGCAGTGTCGTCGCCTTCGGCAGGCATGTCCTCGAGTTCCACCACGCGGCACGTGAAGCGCGGGCTGCGGGTGTGGGTCAGGTACTCGAACTCGTCGTGCGACACATTCCCGGCCTTGTCGGCGATAACAGCGAAGCCCCAGATGAACCGGGGCATCGGCAGATCGGACAGATCGTCAATCTCGTCCATGGTGTTCTCCGTGATGCAATAGGCGGCATTATCGCCGAAGTCCTGCCGCGTGGGTCGATCGCCGCACCCGCCGCTTCGATTCCCGTCAATCCAGCATGTATCCCCGGGCCAGCGCCCCGAAATCCTCCAGCTCCTGCGTCTGCCAGGCGGCATCGTGCCCCAGTTCCTCGGCCAGGATCTCCGCCACGCGCGGCGCCCCGGCCAGGGCGGCCCGGGCGTCGAGGAACAGCGCGCGGTTGCGGCGGCCCAGCACATCTTCCACACGGCGCGCGAGTTCGTGCCGCGCGGCAAAGCGGACGTGCGCCTCGGTCAGGCCCGAGGCCGGCACGATGATGGTGTCCGCGCCGGGCAGCGCCTGCACCAGCGGCAGGTCGGCGCCGTAGTAGCGGTCGGGCGATCCGCTCTGCGCGGGCGGCAGGTTCTCCGGCACGCCTGCGGCGCCGTGCAGCGGCAGGTCGGCCGTCCGGCACGGTGCGGCGCGCACCAGCTGGCGTTGGATGGCCGTGTCCATCACGTCCTCTGCCATCTTGCGGTAGGTGGTCCACTTGCCGCCGGTCACGGTGATCAGGCCGGCTTTCGAGACCAGGATGGTGTGCTCGCGCGACAGCGATGCGGTGGATGCTTCGCCGGTGGCTTTGACCAGAGGCCGCAAGCCGGCCCAGACACTGGTCACGTCGGCACGGCTCGGATCGCGGGCAAGATAGCGCGCCGCTGTCTCCAGGATGAAGTCGATATCGTCGCTGGCGGCACGGGGCTCCAGCGGCAGATCCTTGCGCGGCGTATCGGTGGTGCCCACGATCACATGGCCGTTCCAGGGGACGAGGAACAGCACGCGGCCATCGTCGGTTTTCGGGATCAGGATGGCGCGGTCGCCGGGCAGGAAGCTGCGTGGAATGGTCAGGTGCACGCCCTGGCTGGGTGCCACCATCGTGCGTGCCTGGCTGTCTTCCATCTGCCGCACCGCGTCTACCCACACACCCGTGGCGTTGATCACGCAGTCGGCGCGCAGCGTGAACGTGGCATCGCCGAGCGCGTCCTGTGCCGTGACGCCCGTGACCACGCCGTTCGACTGGGTCAGGCCGGTCACGCGCATGTAGTTGACGGCCGTACCCCCTACGTCGAACAGCGTGCGCATCAGCGCCATGGCCAGCCGCGCATCGTCGAACTGGCCGTCGAAATAGAGATTGCCGCCGCGCAGCGGTCGTCCGCCCACATGTTCGGCCAGGGTAGGGGCGGCTTCGAGCGTCTCGCGGTGGTTCAGCCAGCGGCTGCCCGAAAGGTTCAGCCCGCCGGCCAGCATGTCGTAGACCTTCAGGCCGATGCCGTAGAACGGCTGGTCGAACATCTGGTAGGCCGGCACCACGAAGCCGAGCGGCCAGACCACATGCGGCGCATTGCGCGCCAGCAGGCCGCGTTCGTGCAAGGCTTCGCGCACCAGCCCGATATTGCCCTGGGCGAGGTAGCGCACGCCGCCATGCACAAGCTTGGTGGCCTTGCTCGACGTGCCCTTGGCAAAGTCGGCCGCTTCGAGCAGCAGGGTGCGATAGCCGCGCGCCGCGGCGTCGACTGCAGTGCCCAGGCCCGTGGCGCCGCCGCCAATGACGATGACATCCCAGCGCGCCTCGCGCGACAGCGTGTTGAGCAGTTCGCCGCGAGAGGGCGGCTGGACCGGAGGTACGGTGATTGACATGGGGGCTTGTCTGTTTAATGTGCGGTGGAATCGTCGTCGCGCGCCCAGTCACGGGCTCGGTCCACGGCGCGATGCCAGCGCGCGATGCGGTGGCCGCGTTCGTCTGCCGACAGCTTCGGCTCGAAACGCTGCTCCACCTGCCATTGATGCGTGATTTCCTCGGGGCTGGTCCAGTATCCGGTAGCGAGTCCGGCCAGATAGGCGGCGCCCAGCGCCGTGGTTTCCGTGACGCGCGGGCGCACCACGGCGGTACCGAGCAGATCGGCCTGCATCTGCATCAGCAGGTCACTGCGTGACGCGCCGCCATCCACGCGTAACTCCGCCAGCGAGATCCCGGCGTCCTTCTGCATGGCGTCGAGCACATCCACGCTTTGCAGCGCAATGGATTCGAGCGCGGCGCGGGCGATATGCGGGCCACCCGTGCCACGCGTGATGCCGACCAGCGTGCCGCGCGCGAACGGGTCCCAATGCGGCGCGCCGAGTCCGGCAAAGGCCGGCACCAGCACCACGCCGCCCGTGTCCGCGCACTGGCGCGCCAGCGGGTCGACCTCGGGTGCACTGTGGATCAGCTTGAGTCCATCGCGCAGCCACTGGATCGTGGCGCCGCCCATGAACACGCCGCCTTCGAGGCAATACTGCGTGTCCTGTCCGATCTGCCAGCCGATAGTGGTGATCAGCCGGTTCTGCGACGTAACCGGGCTGTTGCCTGTATTCATCAGGATGAAGCAGCCCGTGCCATAGGTGTTCTTGGCCATGCCTGGGTAGAGGCAGGCTTGCCCGAACGTGGCGGCCTGCTGGTCGCCAGCGATGCCGGCGATCGGAACTTCCACGCCGAACAGTCGCGCCGACGTGCGCGCCACTTCGCCGCTGGAGGGCGCCACTTCGGGCAGGAGACTGCGGGGGATGTCGAGGATGCCGAGCAGTTCGTCGTCCCAGCGGAAATCGTGGATATTGAACAGCAGCGTGCGCGAGGCGTTGGACACATCGGTCACATGCCGCGCGCCATCGGTCAGTTGCCAGATCAGCCAGCTATCCACGGTGCCAAAAGCGAGTTCGCCACGCTCGGCACGGGCGCGGGCGCCGTCGTAGTGATCCAGCATCCAGCGCAGCTTGGTGCCCGAGAAATAAGCGTCGATGATCAGGCCGGTCTTCTGCTGGAAGGTGTCGCCATGGCCAGCGGCCTGCAGGTGCTCGCACATCGAGGCAGTGCGGCGGTCCTGCCAGACCAGTGCGCGGCCCACGGGCTCGCCGGTCTTGCGGTCCCACAGCACGCTGGTCTCGCGCTGGTTCGTGATGCCGATGCCCACGAGCTGCGAGCCACTGACATTGGCATCGGCCAGAACCTCGTGCGCCACGGCCAGTTGCGATTGCCAGATTTCGTAGGGGTCGTGCTCGACGTGTCCGGGATGCGGATAATATTGCCGGAATTCGCGCTGGGCGATCCGCACCACATTGCCCGCGTGATCGAACAGGATGGCGCGCGAACTGCTGGTGCCCTGATCCAGAGCGAGTACATAGCGCGGCTGCGCAGCGAGTGTCGATGTCATGCGATCCATCCGCAATGGTTGAATTGAGTACCTATGTCCGAATCTGCTTTCCGCGATACCAATGTCGTCAGCCACATCCGCGCAGGCATTGCCGCGCGCAGCCCGTTCGATCCCGCCGCGCATCTGCGGCTGATGGTCGTTGATGCCCACGTGGGTTGGTTGCCGCGCCGCCATGCGGAGATACTCACGGGGATGGGCGATGTCATCGGGCCGGAAGAGCAGGGCGCCGTGGCGCTGCTGCCGGGCTGTATCGATGCCGCATCTCGCAACGCCGTGCTGGCCGCTCTCGCACGCAAGCTGGCCGATGCCGGCCACGTACGCGGCTGGCGCAATGAACTGTTTGCCGTGACCCCGGCGCTCGATGCGAAGCCGTTCGCGGTCATCGAACGTGCGGCGGCGCGGTTCCTGGGCCTGCTGACGTTTGCCTCGCACATGAACGGCATTGTCGAGGGGGCAACGCCCGCGCTGTGGATCTCGCGCCGCAGCCCGTCCAAGTCCGTGGACCCCGGCATGTGGGACAACCTTGTGGCCGGTGGCGTGCCGGCTGGCAGCGATCCGCTTGAAACGCTGGTTCGCGAATGCGACGAGGAATCGGGCATTCCGCCCGCGCTGGCCAGCCTGGCCGAGGCCCACGGCGTGATCGATGTCCTGCGTGAAATCCCCGAAGGCGTGCAGTGGGAGCGGGTGTACGCATACGACCTGCTGCTGCCGGCGGACTTCGTGCCGCACAACCGCGACGGCGAGGTAGCCGAGCACCGGCATATCGGTCCTGCGGCATTGCTTGATATCATGGCGGCCCGCGCCATGACCGTAGATGCCACGCTGGTGACGCTGGATGCCCTTTGCCGACGCGGCTGGGCGGCCATCCAGCCCTGATCTCCACGCCTTGCGGTCCCGGCCTGCATAACCTCGAATGTCTTCAGCCCGATTGTTCCAAGATGAGCGCCACTGGATTTATCCTCACCCTTTCCTGCCCTGACCAACCGGGCATCGTGCATGCCGTATCGGGCCTGCTGTTCCAGAATGGCTGCAACATCGTCGATTCCGACCAGTACGGCGACGCGTTCACGGGCCGCTTCTTCATGCGCGTGCATTTCAGCGCCGCGCCCGGTGGCCCTGGCCTGAACGAACTGCGCGCAGCTTTCGCGCCGGTGGGCGACCAGTTCGGCATGCAGTGGGATGTGTTCGACGCCACGATCAAGCCGCGCGTGATGATCATGGTGTCGAAGATCGGCCATTGCCTGAACGACCTGCTGTTCCGCGCCAAGGTGGGTGGCCTGCCGGTGGAGATCGCGGCCATCGTCTCGAACCATCGCGATTTCTATCAACTGGCCGCATCGTACGACGTGCCGTTCTTCCACCTGCCGCTGATGAACGCCTCGGCCGAACAGAAGTCCGCGCAGGAAGCGCGCGTGTTCGACGTGGTGCGCGAGCAGAACATCGACCTTGTGGTGCTGGCCCGTTACATGCAGGTGCTGTCCGACGACCTGTGCCGCAAGCTCGAAGGCCGCGCGATCAATATCCACCACTCGTTCCTGCCGAGCTTCAAGGGTGCCAAGCCTTATTACCAGGCCCATGACCGCGGCGTGAAGCTGATCGGCGCCACGGCTCACTACGTGACCGCCGATCTGGACGAAGGCCCGATCATCGAGCAGGAAATCGAGCGCGTGGATCACAGCATGGACCCCGAGCAACTGACCGCCGTCGGCCGCGACGTGGAATGCGTGGCCCTGGCCCGCGCGGTGAAATGGCATGCGGAACACCGGATTTTGCTCAATGGGCATAAGACGGTGGTGTTCAAGTAAGACCTCACCTGTCCCTATGTTTTGCTCCCCTCTCCCGCAAGCGGGAGAGGGGTTGGGGGAGAGGGCAGGAGGCTCTGCTTGCCGATGCAACGCAATTTGCACCGCCGACCCTCTCCCCCACCCCTCTCCCGCCAACGGGAGAGGGGAGAAAGACCAGTGCGGGATAAATTCACTCCCCCGCCACCACACATCCCACTCCACTATCCGCCAGCATCGCGTCGAACGGCGCGCGTAGTGGCTCGTCCGTGAACAGCCGGCCGATTCTCGACACAGGCGCCAGTTCCACCATGGCCTGGCGGCCGAACTTGCTAGCATCCGCGGCCAGCCAGACTTCGCGCGAATGTTCCATGATGGCGCGCGCCACCTTGACCTCGCGGAAATCGTAATCGCGCAGCGTCCCGTCGGCCTCGATGCCCGAGATGCCGATCAGTCCGATATCCACCTTGAATTGCCGGATGAACTCCACCGTGGCCTCGCCGATGATGCCGCGGTCCCGCGAACGCAGCACGCCGCCGGCGACGATGACTTCGCAATCGGGGTTATCGGCCAGGATATTGGCCACATGCAGGTTATTGGTGATGACACGCAGCCCGCGATGGTGGATCAGCGCGCGCGCCACCTCTTCCACCGTGGTGCCGATGTTCAGGATCAGCGAGCAGCCTTCCGGCACTGCCGCCGCCACGGCGCGCGCGATGCGCACCTTGCCCTCGGCATTGAGCACCTGCCGCTGCGGATAGGCGATGTTCTCGGTGGTCGAACCGTCCATGCGCACGCCGCCATGAAAGCGGGCCAGCATGCCGTTCTCCGCCAGCAAATTGACATCGCGCCTCACGGTCTGCAATGTCACCCCGAACTTGCGGGCAAGCTCGTCGATCGAGGCAAAGCCCTGGCTGCGGACTTCCTCTAGAAGGGCGGTCTGGCGTGGATTCAGCGTCATGCCGGGCATTCTAGTTCAAACAGAAACGAAAACAAATGATGCGCTGCAGTATTGTTTTATGTTCGTTTATGCACTAAAACGAGCGGGGTAGATGAAAAAGTGCGCCTTGGCCGCCGTTTTCTAAGTGGCTTTGCAAGCACAAGAACATGGAGACCGGATGCAGCTCAGCCTGGACGGCATTGCGCAGCAAGTAGGGTCGCAAGCCTATCTTTATCCGATGTCGCTGGCCCCCGTGCCCGGCGCCGTCACCATCCTGCTGGGCACCACCCAGGCCGGCAAGACTTCGCTGATGCGGGTCATGGCGGGGCTGGATCGCCCCACGGCCGGCCGGGTACTCGTCGACGACGCTGATGTGACCGGCGTGCCGGTACGCGAGCGCAACGTGTCGATGGTGTACCAGCAGTTCATCAACTATCCCTCGCTCACCGTATTCGACAATATCGCGTCGCCGCTCCGGTTGCGGCGCGACAGCCGCGACGACATCGCGGCCCGCGTGCGTTCCCTGGCCGCGCGCCTGCATATCGAACACCTGCTCGACCGTTATCCGTCGGAACTCTCCGGCGGCCAGCAACAGCGTGTGGCACTGGCCCGTGCACTGGCCAAGAACGCGCCGCTGATGCTGCTGGACGAGCCACTGGTCAACCTCGACTACAAATTGCGCGAGGAATTGCGCGAGGAACTGACGCACCTGTTCGCGCAGGGCGATGCCACGGTGATCTACGCCACCACCGAACCCGCCGAAGCATTGCTGCTCGGTGGTCACACCGCAGTGCTCGATGCCGGCGAGCTGCTGCAATACGGACCCACGCCCGAGGTCTTCCACTATCCCGCTTCGCTGCGCGTGGCACGTGCATTCAGCGATCCGCCGATGAACCTGATCGAAGGCGTGCTGGCCGCTGGCCGTGTGACGCTGCCCGGCAATATCGTGGTGCCATTGCCCGAGGTGCGCGCCCCGGATGGACCCGTGACGGTTGGCGTGCGCGCCGCCGCGCTGCGCCTGCAGGCGGTGCCAGACAGCATCGCAGTGCCGGGCAAGGTGGCGCTGGCCGAGCTGTCCGGTTCCGATACCTTCGTTCACGCAGATACCCCCGCTGGTAACCTCGTGGCGCAGTTCGCAGGGGTGCAGGACCTGCGGCTCGGCGCGCCGATCTCCCTCCATATCGAGCCGGGGCAGCTTTATCTGTTCAACGCGGCGGGCGAGCGTATTCACGCACCGCGCCGTCCGGGTGCGCTGGCCGATGTGGCCAGCCAGCCGCTGACCGGATCGGGGGGCTGACATGGCACGCATCGATCTCGATCTCGCGCATTCCTACGTGGCCCATCCGCAGAAGGATGAGGATTACGCGCTGCTGCCGCTGAACTTTACGTTCGAGGATGGCGGCGCCTATGCATTGCTCGGCCCGTCCGGCTGCGGCAAGACCACGCTGCTCAATTGCATCTCGGGGCTGCTGCGTCCGTCGCAGGGCACGATCCGTTTCGACGGTGCCGATGTCACCGACGCCTCGCCGCAGGCGCGCAACATCGCGCAGGTGTTCCAGTTCCCGGTGATCTACGACACGATGACCGTCGGCGAGAACCTCGCATTCCCGCTGCGTAATCGCGGCGTGCCCGCCGACAAGGTGCGCGAGCGCGTGGGGCGTGTGGCGGAAATGCTCGACCTGTCGTCGTCGCTCGATCGTCGCGCCAGCGGACTGGCCGCCGATGCCAAGCAGAAGATCTCGCTGGGCCGCGGACTCGTGCGGCAGGACGTGTCGGCCATCCTGTTCGACGAGCCGCTGACCGTGATCGATCCGCACCTGAAGTGGCAACTGCGGCGCAAGTTGAAGGAGATCCACCAGGAGTTCCGGCTGACGCTGATCTACGTGACGCACGACCAGACCGAGGCACTGACCTTTGCCGAGCAGGTGGTGGTGATGTCGCGCGGCAAGGCCGTGCAGGTGGGGTCCGCCGATGCGTTGTTCGAGCGGCCCGCGCACACCTTCGTTGGTCACTTCATTGGATCGCCCGGAATGAACTTCCTGCCGGGCCAATGGCGCGACGGCGCCATCGAAGTGGCAGGGCGGCGCTATATGCCTGAACTCCCGCCGCAGACACTGGCCGCGCTGCAGGCGGCAGGCAGTTTCAAGATCGGCGTGCGGCCCGAATATCTGCACCTCGCACTGGCCGATCATCCGCAAGCGATGCCGGTGCGCGTGGAACGTGCGCAGGACATCGGCACGTACTGGCTGGTGACAGCCACCGTGGCGAATGGCCCCGACGGCGAACCCGCCACGATCCGCGCGCGGCTCGGCACGGAGGCCGCCGCGCTACGTCCCGGCGATACGGCTTGGCTTACGGCGTTCAACCGCCATACCTGCTTCTATATCAACGAGGAACTGGTGCCATGAAGCCCGTGAACCAGAAGGCCTGGCTGCTGGTGTTGCCCGTGGTGATCTGCGTGGCGTTCTCCGCCATCCTGCCGCTGATGACCATCGTCAACTACTCGGTGCAGGACATCATCTCGCCCGAGCGGCGCGTGTTCGTGGGCACAGAATGGTTTGCCACGGTGCTGCGCGATTCGGAACTGCATGACGCGTTGTTGCGACAGCTCGGCTTCTCGCTGGCGGTGCTGTGCGTGGAGATCCCGCTGGGCATCCTGCTGGCGTTGGCCATGCCCGCGCGTGGCTGGCAGGCATCGGCGGTGCTGGTTGTCATCGCGCTGTCGTTGCTGATTCCGTGGAATGTCGTGGGCACGATCTGGCAGATCTTCGGGCGCACCGACATCGGCCTGCTCGGCGCCGCGCTCGACGGCATGGGATTCGACTACAACTACACGGGCAGCGCGGTGGATGCCTGGGTCACGGTGCTCGTGATGGATGTGTGGCATTGGACACCGCTGGTGGCGCTGCTCTGCTATGCGGGCTTGCGCGCGATTCCCGATGCGTACTACCAGGCCGCGCAGATCGACGGTGCGTCGCGCTTTGCGGTGTTCCGCTTCATCCAGTTGCCCAAGCTGCGCGGCGTGCTGATGATTGCGGTGCTGCTGCGCTTCATGGACAGCTTCATGATCTATACCGAACCGTTCGTGCTAACGGGCGGCGGTCCCGGCAATGCCACCACATTCCTCTCGCAGTATCTGACGCAGAAGGCCGTGGGGCAATTCGACCTGGGGCCGGCCGCTGCGTTCTCGATCGTCTATTTCCTGATCATCCTGCTGACGTGCTTCGTGCTCTATAACTGGATGCAGCGCGCTGGCACTTCGGGTGCGGCGGGTGTGGAGGAGGTGCCCCATGGCTGACCAGAAGCTGCCGGGCCAGCGTCCCGGCTGGTGGCGTCCCGTGTTCCTGACGATCTACCTGCTGTTCGCCATCGTCCCGATCTACTGGATGCTGAACATGTCGTTCAAGACGAACGAGGAAATCGTGTCCTCGCTATCGCTCTGGCCGGCCGCGTTCACGATCGAGCATTACCGCACCATCTTCACCGACGCCTCGTGGTACTCGGGCTATATCAACTCGCTGATCTACGTGGCGCTCAACACTGTGATCTCGATCAGCGTGGCGCTGCCCGCCGCCTATGCGTTCTCGCGCTATCGTTTCATTGGCGACAAGCACGTGTTCTTCTGGCTGCTGACCAACCGCATGACGCCGCCCGCTGTGTTCCTGCTGCCGTTCTTCCAGCTCTATACGACGCTGGGGCTGATGGACACGCACCTCGGCGTGGCGTTGGCGCACCTGGTCTTCAACGTGCCACTGGCGGTATGGATTCTGGAAGGCTTCATGTCGGGCGTGCCGCGCGAGATCGACGAGACCGCTTATGTCGATGGCTACTCGTTTCCGCGCTTCTTCCTGACCATCTTCCTGCCGCTGATCAAGGCTGGCGTGGGCGTGGCCGCGTTCTTCTGCTTCATGTTCAGTTGGGTCGAACTGTTGCTCGCGCGCACGCTGACATCGGTCAACGCCAAGCCTATCGTGGCGACGATGACGCGCACGGTCTCCGCCTCGGGCATGGACTGGGGTGTGCTGGCAGCGGCGGGCGTGCTGACCATCGTGCCGGGAGCCATCGTGATCTGGTTCGTGCGGCACTACATCGCGAAGGGCTTCGCGATGGGCCGCGTGTAAGGAGAGAGCATGCTGAACTGGATGGTATGGACCACGCCGGTGGCGGTGTTCTTCGCGCTGGTGGTGCTGATGCTGATCGGGATGACCGTCTGGGAAGTGCGCTCGCCCACGGTGGAGCGCAAGGGTTTCCTGCCGATTGCCACTACGCGCGGCGATCGACTGTTCATCGGCCTGATGATCGCCGCGTGGATCAACCTGGCATGGGTGGGTCTTGGCGAAAAGATGCAGGGATGGTTCGGGCTGGCAGAGGCACCGTCGGTCTGGATCAGCGCGGGCATCTCGGCCGTGGTGCTGTTGCTGGTGATGCGCAAGGGGTAACAGCACGTCACCACAAGAAAGGAATTCGCTGTCATGGGCTGCGAGATCTTTATCCCCTCCCCGGGGCCGCAACCCAGTTACAGATCCGGGGAGGGGTTGCTGAGGAGACACACTGATGAAGAAGCACGTGAAGTTGGGGATGTCGGCCCTGGCCTTTGCGGCAGCGCTGACATGCGGCCACGCTGCGTTTGCCGATGAGGCTGCGGCGAAGAAGTGGATCGACAACGAGTTCCAGCCTTCGTCACTCGCCAAGGACAAGCAGCAGGCGGAAATGAAGTGGTTCATCGACGCGGCGGCCAAGCTCAAGGCCAAGGGCGTCACGCAGATCAGCGTGGTCTCGGAGACGATCACGACGCACGAGTACGAATCGAAAACACTTGCCAAGGCGTTCGAGGAAATCACGGGCATCCAGGTCAAGCACGACCTGATCCAGGAAGGCGACGTGGTGGAGAAACTCCAGACGTCGATGCAGTCGGGCAAGTCCATCTACGACGGCTGGATCTCGGACTCCGACCTGATCGGCACGCACTATCGGTACGGCGCCATCCTGCCGCTGACCGACTACATGAACGGCGCTGGCAAGGAATTCACCAATCCCGGCATCGACGTCAAGGACTTCATCGGCACCAAGTTCACCACGGCGCCGGACGGCAAGCTGTACCAGTTGCCCGACCAGCAGTTCGCCAACCTGTACTGGTTCCGTGCGGACTGGTTCGCGCGCAAGGACCTGCAGGACAAGTTCAAGGCCAAGTACGGCTATGACCTGGGCGTGCCGACGAACTGGTCTGCGTACGAGGACATCGCCAACTTCTTCACCAACGATGTGAAGGAGCTCGACGGCAAGAAGGTCTTCGGCCATATGGACTATGGCAAGAAGGACCCCTCGCTGGGCTGGCGCTTTACCGATGCATGGCTGTCGATGGCGGGCGCCGCCGACAAAGGCCTGCCGAACGGCATGCCGGTGGACGAATGGGGCATCCGCGTGGCCGACGACAAGTGCACGCCCGTCGGTGCATCGGTCTCGCGTGGCGGTGCCACCAACAGTCCGGCAGCGGTCTATGCACTGACCAAGTACATCGACTGGATGAAGAAGTACGCCCCGCCGCAGGCCATGGGCATGACGTTCTCAGAAGCCGGTCCCGTCCCCGCGCAGGGTCAGGTCGCGCAGCAGATATTCTGGTACACGGCGTTCACGGCCGACATGACCAAGAAGGGCCTGCCGGTGGTCAATGCCGATGGCTCGCCGAAGTGGCGCATGGCGCCGTCGCCGTATGGCCCGTACTGGAAGCAGGGCATGCAGAACGGTTATCAGGACGTGGGCTCGTGGACGTTCTTCAAGAACACCGATCCGAATCGTCTGGCCGCAGCGTGGCTCTACGCGCAGTTCGTGACGTCGAAGACCGTGTCGCTGAAGAAATCGCTGACCGGTCTGACCTTCATCCGCGACAGCGATATCAACCACGAGTACCTGACCAAGAACGCGGCCAAGTACGGCGGGCTGGTGGAGTTCTATCGCAGCCCGGCGCGCGTGGCCTGGACGCCTACCGGCAACAACGTGCCCGACTATCCGAAGCTCGCCCAGCTCTGGTGGAAGAACGTGGCCACGGCGGTCACGGGCGAAAAGACCCCGCAGGCGGCAATGGATAACCTTGCCGAGGAAATGGACCAGGTGATGGCCCGCCTGCAGCGCGCGGGCATGGCACAGTGCGCGCCGAAGCTCAACCCGAAGGGTGACCCGAACAAGTGGTTGTCATCGGAACACGCCCCGTGGAAGAAGCTCGACAACGAGAAGCCGAAGGGCGAGACCATCGCCTATGACAAGCTTCTGCAGGCTTGGAAGGAAGGGAAGGTGCGCTAGGAAGTTTCTGATTTTTCAGATAGGTAGTGCGGACGGCGGCGCCCATGGCGTCGCCGTTTTTTTGCGCTGACAATTTTTGCGCGAATTACATCGCGACTTCGGTTTGATCAAGCGGCGGACGCAAAGGTGATCGACATCGACGCGGTGCACCGCAGCGTCGTTGGACACCGGCAACAAAGCGGCCTTTGTTGGCCTGACGTTGACCTGACGCAGCCTGGGGCTTCCCGACCCCGGGCTATAAACGCGAACTATTCGCATTGACCTGAAGGCGGTGCACGCGCTGGTGCGTGCGTCGACCTCCGGGCGTCTTTCACAACTTTCGGGAGTTTCAATGTCTTCGCACCGTCCATCTCGCGGACGCGCCGTTCGCGCGTCCGGCCTGTCTGCCGTCCTGTCGCCCGTCGCTGCCGCCGTACTGGGGATGACGATTTCGCTTTCCGCCCATGCGCAGACCAACACCCACACGCTGCCGACGACAACCGTCGTCGGCGAGCGGACCGGCGAGGCGGAAAAAGTCGAGCAGGTCAGCAGCGGCGCGCTCGGCGAGCGCAAGGCCGTGGACACGCCATTCTCGGTCAATGCCGTGTCGAGCGACGAGATCCAGCAACGCATGGCGCAGACCGCCAACGACGTGTTCAAATTCGACCCCGCCGTGCAGGTTCTCAGCGACAACGCACGCAACGAGAACGCGTATTTCGCCGTGCGCGGCATGCGCGTGGACATGCTCGACGGCACCAAGGTCAACGGCCAGAACTTCATGAGCTGGGACTCGGATGTCCCGCTGGAGCCGTTCGAACGAGTGGAACTGCTCAAAGGGCTGACCGGCTTCATGTACGGCTTCGGCTCGCCGGGCGGCATCATCAACTACGTGACGAAGGCGCCCACCGACAAGCCGCTGCGCGAGGTAACACTGGGTTACCAGATCAACAGCGTCTGGAGCGAGAAGCTCGATGTCGGTGGCCGCTTCGGCAATGACGGCCGCTTTGGCTACCGCATCAACGCCGTGAACGAGGACGGCAACACCAACGAACCCAATGTCCACGTACGCCGCCAGACGTTCTCGCTGGCCACCGATTTCCGCATCACGCCAGATCTGACGTGGAACGCGGATGTCATGTACTGGAAGCGCAAGTCGCAAGGCACGCTGTTCGCCATGGCCTTCGGCCCGGACAAGATTCCCGCTGCGCGCAGTGTGGCGCGCAACCTGGCGCAGCCGTGGTCGTCGCACGAAACCGATACGTTGACCGTGGGCACCGGCCTGGACTACCGCATCAATAGCAACTGGAAAACGAGCTTCAAATATCGCTTCGCACGCCAGAACCGCCTGAACGCGGACAGCTTCCTGTGGGTGACGGACGACGCGGGCAATTTCGCAGACACCAACTACCGCTGGAAGACCGCGTACTACTATCAGGCGTACGACGCCATGGTGCAGGGTAAATTCCAGACCGGCAGGCTGAAGCACGACATCGTGGCCGGCATGGGCTACCAGTCGCAGGTGCAGGAACTCGATAGCGGCCCCGGCAGTCGTGGCGTCTTCATGGGCATGAACAACCTGTTCAATCCGGTGCTGCTGCCCGAGCAGCCTGGCGTCGGCAAGGACTACAGCCCGTATCGCGATTACAAGATCCAGCAGAAGTCCGTGTACCTGAGCGATACCATGCAGATTACGCCACGCCTGTCGGTGCTGGCGGGCGTGCGCTACAACATGTTCTCGCAGGACAAGTACAACCCGCAGGCGATACAGACATCCCGCTACAGCGCAAATCCGTTCACGCCGACGGCGGCGGTGATGTTCAAGACCGACCACTTCTCGACGGCCTATGCCAGCTACGTGGAATCGCTGGAGCCGGGCGGCTCGGCAGGCCAGACCACGCTGAACGCCGGCGAGACCTTCGGACCGCTCAAGAGCCGCCAGTACGAACTGGGCTTCAAGACCGAGCGCAACAAGTGGGGCGCCAATGTTGCACTGTTTCGCGTGGAAAAAGGCTATGCGTACACGAACCTCTCGAACTATTTCGTGCAGGACGGCAAGCAGCAATTCACCGGCCTGGATACCAGCGGCTTCTGGCGCGTGACCCGCGACCTGCGCCTGACAGGCGGCGTGCTGTGGCTTAACACCAAGACAAGGGACGTGGACGACCCGAAGGTCAACGGCAACCGCGTGTTCGCCACACCGAACTACATCGTCACGGGCCGTGTGGAGTACGACACCCCGGTCCTGCCGGGGCTGACGCTGTGGACCGGCGCCAAGGTGACCGGCGCAATGTTCGTGAACTCGGCCAACACCAAGCAGATCCCGTCGTACACCACGGCAGACCTGGGCGCGCGCTACACGACACGCGCGGCCGGCAAGGAACTAACCGTGCGCGCCACACTGAACAACGTGTTCAACCGCCGCTACTGGACCACCACCTACGACGGCTTTGTGCTGCCGGCATCGACGCGTACGTTCATGATGAATGCGTCGATGCGGTTCTGATTGGTATCGGATACCGGGTCAGTTCTGGACCTCGGCGGCGATCAGCGCCGAGGTCTCTACGGCGTGGATGCTCCCCGCATGACACGCCTTGCCATGCCGCTTGGCTTCGTAGAGCGCCATGTCCGCCCGCATGAACAGTTCGCTGACCGAGGTGCCTTGGTCGGGGCGGTGCATGGCGCTGCCGACGCTGGCCGTGGAGACCAGGCGGCGGCCGTCGATCTCGAACGGGCGCAGCGCCGCGTGCACCACCGTATGGGCGATGCGCTCCACGGTGTTCTGGCTGTGTACGTTATCGAGGATGATCGCGAACTCGTCGCCGCCGATGCGCGCCACGGCGTCGCCAGTGCGCACGCAAGCGCGAAGACGTTCGGCGAATGCAATCAGCAACTGGTCGCCGATGGGGTGACCATGGGTGTCGTTGACGGCCTTGAAGTCGTCGAGGTCCACCAGTAGCAGGGCGGCGCGGTGGCCATTGGCGTCGGCGCGCGCCATCATCTCCTGGAGGCGGCGGTCGAAGCCCTTGCGGTTCAGCAAGCCAGTCAGGTGATCGGACAAGGTCTGGGCTTCGAGCGAGCGCAGCTTCTGCCGTTCGCCCGTGACGTTGCGCGAGAACATGTGCAGGCCAGCGAGGGTCGCCGTTGCGTCCTGCGCATCGTTCCAGGCGGGCTGGAACGTGACTTCCCACGCCGTGCCATCGGTGGCTTCGCGCGTGAAGGTGACCGGGTCCCCGGCGCGCGCCTGTTCGAGGAATGGCTGGTAGGCCACGTATTCGGCCGTGCCCCAGAGTTCGCGCAGCGACAGCCCCGCGATCTGCGCGGCGGGTAGCCCGAAGTGCAGCGCGAAAGCCTGATTCACGAAGACGAAGCGTTCGCTGGCGTCAATGAACGCGACAAAGTCCGGCACGTGGTTGGCGATCGCCTCCAGCCGTTTCTCGCTGGCAGCGGCGCTGTCCTTGGCGGCTTTCAGCGCGGCTTCGCGCTCGGACAGTTGCGACATGACCTCCGAGAATGCGCCGGCCAGTTCGCCGATCTCGTCATCGCGCTCCACTGGCAGATCGGCCACGGCCGCAGGCTGTTCGCACAGGCGGCGCACGGTGCGGTGCAGGTGTTCGAGCGGGGCCAGCAGCCGCCGGATCATCAGCCACATCAGCAGCGCCGCGATGCCGAGCGATGCCAGGGCAACAGCAATCGCGCGATGCCTGACTTCGAACAGCGGCGAGTAGGCTTCGGCGGCCGGAAGCACCGAGATGATTTCCCAGCCGTTCGATTCCAGCAGGCGGCGTGCCACGACGGGTTGGACCGGTGACAGGACTTCCCAGCGCGACTCGGGCTGCTCGGCGCCGCACGCTTCACCGATGGCCAGCGCAGGCTTCAGCACCCGGGAGGTATCCGGATGCATGGCATATCTTGGATTCGGGCCTGCCGAGACCAGACAGTAATAGCCGGTAACGCCCACGCGATGTTGGGCGAGTTCACGCAGGAAGTTGTCGGCGGACAGGTTCAGCACACCGCCGACCACGCCACGCAGTGCGCCTTTCGCATCGCGCAGCGGGACGGCCAGGATCACGCCCGGCGAACTGGTGTGCTTGCCTTGCAGCAGATCCGACACCGCGAAATCGGCGCCGCGCACAATGTTCTGGAAATAGTCGCGCTCCCAGACGGATACCTTCTTGTCCAGGGGGACGGCCGTGCTGAAGACCACATTCCCATCAGGCCGGACGAGGAAGACGGCGTTGAAATGCTCGGGCATGTCCACCGTATCGGTAGCCAGACGGAGCAACTGGGCGGGGGACTGGTCAAGCGAAGGCGATAGCGTCCGTGCGAGCCGGCGGAGCACCACGGCGCGCGATTCGAGCTTCTCGTCGAGTTGGTCGGCAATGAGCCTGACCAGTGTGTCCTGCTGCGCCTGAACCACCTCGTTCAGCCGCGTGTAAGCGTAGTACTGGGAAAACCCCGAGCGCGCCACGAATACGAGCGTGACGACCGCTGCGGCGGCGATTGCCATCCTGTACTTCAATGAGTGCCGCATGGAACGCATCTTGAATTTATGCGCACTGACCCGTTTCTCGGTTGCCTTTGGGCTTTGTGCAACGACCCTGCCCATCTGTTCGAACCTCTACGGCAGCCGGGTGGAAGCGTAGCAGAACTGCAACTTATTGAGCGGCGTCAACGAGTCATTCGCGTGCGGCTCACCACATGGGGTGACGCATGCGGCGCGTCGTTGCAGCAATGCGACACCCGTCTGAAACAGGTGTTCATGGGCAAGCAGTCAGGGTCTCTGCCAGCCAGTCGATCACGGGACGGAATCGTGACGCGCCCCGAAACTCGACGGGGTAGGCCAGCCAGATCTCGCGGATCACTTCCGGCACAGGGCGCACACACCAGAGCCCCGGTTCCTTGTCGCCCAGATAGTGAGGGAGCAGGGCGACGCCAAGGCCGGCGCGCACGCCCTCGCGCACGGCAAAGAAGCTGTTGGACTGGAAGGCGAGGCGCCGCGCCTGCGCCTGTGGCCATTCCACTTCGGGTAGCGCGAAACCTTCATCGAGCAGGCCGCAGATGGGTGTATCGCGCGACTCGGCCACGGCGGTGGACATGCCCGAGGGCGCGTAGAGCCCAAAATGCATCGTGCCGGCGCGCTGCGCGACGATGGTGTCTTCCTGCGGACGCGCAAGCCGCACGGCAATGTGCGCGCGGCGCTTGGCAAGACTTGTCACCCGGTTGTCCACTTCCAGCCGGACCTCCAGCTCGGGATTCGACGCATAGAGCGCCGGCAGCCGGGGCGTCAGGACCATGCTGCCCAGCGATGCAGTGGAGGCAATGCGCACCACGCCCGACACGCCGGTACCTACCCCTTCGATTTCGCGGATCAGCCGGTCGGCCGATTCTTCCATCTGTCGGGCGGCAATCAGTGCATTGCGGCCTGCGGCGGTGAGCACGAAGCTGCCGTCGGCGCGAGTCGCCACGGGTTTGCCAAGCGCGGTCTCCAGCCGCCGGATGCGCCGGATGGCCGTGGCATGGGTGATATCGAGTTCGCGGGCGCAGGCGGAATAGCTGCCGGCTCGCATCAGGGTGGACAGCGTTAGCAGGTCGTCCCAGGCAATTGTGCTTTTTTGCACGGTAAGTGTGAGTCTGTGGGGAATTGGCGCACAGGTTAGCGCGCTCTACGATGCCTGCATAGTCACCGCACACTACCTCGGAAACCCACCATGACCGCTGCCGCACCCTTCACGTTGCTCGACGCCGCTGGCGCCAGCCGCAAGCCATCCGCCTGGTCCGAGGCGGTGCTGGTCCTGGTAGACCATCAGCGCGAGTACGTGGATGGCAAGCTGCCGTTGACGGGCATGCCTGAGGCTGTGGCCGAATGTGGCGCGCTGCTTGCCCTGGCGCGGCAGCACGGCACCCCGGTCATCCATGTGGTGCATCACGGCAAGGCCGGCGGGGCGTTCGATCCGGATAGCATCCACGCGCAGATCATCGACGGTCTGGAACCTGCCGAGGGCGAGCAGACGCTGGTCAAGAGCCTGCCGAACAGCTTTGCCGGTACGGATCTCGCGGCGCGGCTGCAGGCGATTGGACGCCGGGAACTGATCGTGGCTGGCTTCCAGACGCATATGTGCATCAGCGCGACGGTGCGCTCGGCGCTCGACCATGGCTATCGCGTGACGTTGGTCGCATCCGGCTGTGCCACGCGCGATCTGCCGGACCCGCTCGGCGGTGATCCGCTATCGGCGGCCGATCTGCATCGCTACACGCTCGCCGCGCTCAACGACCGCTTTGCGACGGTGGTGCAGGATGCGTCGGTGTGGTCGAAGTAGCACGGGTCAATCAGGGCGCCGATACATCTTCGCAGTTTCTTTGGATTCGCCGGGTCGGGCATACTAGCGCCTTCGAAAAACCCGGCCGCTGGATGGCCGGGTTTGCATACAACTAGAAACGCCGGCCCTTTCATGAAGCGCATTCTTCTCATCAAGATCACCTCGCTGGGCGACATGGTCCACACCCTGCCGCTGCTGCACGACCTGCGCCGTGCCTATCCCGAGGCAAAGATCGACTGGGCGGTTGACGCCTCATGTGCCGATATTCCGCGCTGGGCTATCGGTGTAGATCGCGTCATCGCGCCGCCGCTGCGGCAGTTCAACAAGAACGGCCGCAAATGGAAAGACCTGCGCGGCATCCTCTCCGCAGTGCGCGAACTTCGTCGCGAACGCTATGACGTAGCAATCGACGTCCACGGCGTGATGAAGAGTGCGATTGTTGCGCGCCTGGCCCGCACGCCGCGCCGCCTCGGTTATGCGGCGGAATACCTCGGCGAGTCGAAAGCCGTGTTTGCCTACACACAGATCTACGGGCCGCACGGCGACGCCAACTGCCGCCAGAAGATGCGGATGGTGGTGGCCAATGCGCTGGGATACGAGATCGAGCCGCAAGAGACGCCCGAACTCAATGTGCCTGCACCCGCCGTGCCGCTTCATACGGACGGTGTGCCGCGCGCCACGCTGTTCCATGCCACGTCGCTCGACATCAAGAAATGGCCGCAGGCCAACTGGGTAGAGATTGGCCACGTGCTGGCGCGGCGCGGCTATCGCGTGGAACTGCCGTGGGGTTCGCCCAAGGAGCAGGCCGAAGCGCAGGCGCTGGCCGCCGCGATTCCGAATGCGGAAGTGCTGCCGCGCATGTCGATCACCGAGTGCGCGCAGCGCGTGGATGCCTCGTCGCTCGTCGTCGGCATGGACACCGGCTTCGTGCATCTGGCCGATGCATTGGGCAAGCCTACCGTGATGCTGTTCACCGCGACATCGCGTCCGCACTTCGGCGTGGATCGCCCGGGCCATGCCGTGTCTGTGGGCGACAACGGCAAGCCGCCTTCGGTTGATGAAGTGCTGGCTGCGATCGACAGCGTGACGCTGGCATCAGTGAACAAAGCCGCCCTGCACGAAGCGAACGGGCTCGGCATCCATTCGCAGCAGCAGGGCGGTTAGTCCATCCGGTTGCGACGTCTTCCGCGCCATCTGCGTGATTTGCGCGACCTGTCCTGCGGTGCAGAGCAGGTCGTCCTCACCCCATTCGTTTTGCTTTCCTGATCCGCCTGAACTTCGCGCGCGCAACCAGCCGTTGCGATCCGCAAGAAAAGCCGTGCCCGCCAGTGTCGATGTATCGACACCCGCCAACTGGGCAA
Organism: Cupriavidus sp. SW-Y-13; assembly: GCF_009793345.1. NCBI lineage: Bacteria > Pseudomonadati > Pseudomonadota > Betaproteobacteria > Burkholderiales > Burkholderiaceae > Cupriavidus > Cupriavidus sp. SW-Y-13. Next base: position 2,307,963 of record NZ_WHLX01000001.1, on the reverse strand, counting down.
ACACCTGCCAAGCATTGCGCGATGAAGCCACGCAGCCCGCACGGAATGCCGGCACATCGACCAGCGGCTGCCCATCACGCGTCACCAGCAGCGTGACAAAGCGCGGGTCTTCCAGCGGCAGCGTGGATGCCGCGCCATCGAATGCCACCACGCGCACGCGTTGCTGGCCGCGCCAGTCCGCAAGCGAGCGGGGCGGCGCTCCCGTGCATTGAATGGATACATTCGGGAGCTGCAGTGGAATCGGCCAGTTGCCTTGCATCGCTGCGCCAGTGCCGGCAGCCAATGTCTTCAGGTAGTCGATAACGGCCCAGGTCTGCGTGTCATCGATATCGTTGCCGAAGGCGGGCATGGTCATGCGGCCCCGCGCGTCGCGCATGCCAGCCACGATATGCCAGAACAGTTCTCCTTCGGCGCGACGACCCAACAGCGGACTCGCAAAGGTCGGTGGCCAGGTGGATAAGCGCGCCGACTGCGTCCCTTCGCCGCGACCATCGTCGCCATGACATGCCACGCAGTGCGTCGCGTAGATGCGCGCGCCCGTGGCAATTGCATCGACGGAGAACTGGGTCGGGCTGCGATGGAAGCTCGTCGGCGCAGCGGCTGTCAGCAGCAGCGCAGGCGAAGGCCACGGCGCGATCACCAGTGCCAATGCACCTGCGCCGAGACAGGCCAGCCGACGACGACGCCATAGCAGCGCCAGCACCACGCAAAGCAGTGCGAAGGCCACCGCGAGCAGACTCCACGCCAGTTGCCGCGCAAGACCGAGATCGATCAGCAGTGTTTCGCCAGCAATGCGTCGCGCCCACGGCCATGCGGGCTGGCCATGCACTTCATCGGTGAGTCCAAGCCCGTGCCACAGCTGCAACAGACCCGACTGGGCGTGCTGCAACAGCGTCAGTAGTGCGTTGAGCCACGCTTGCGGAGGTGGCGCGCTCATGGCTCACCCACTCGCGGGAGAGGGGAGTCGTCCAAAGGCGTTCCATTGACTCGTGGTTGTCGCCCCTCTCCCGCTGTGCGGGAGAGGGGCGGGGGAGAGGGCAGGAGGGTGTGCTTGCCGACCAGATCGCAATGTTCAGTCACGCGCGGAACAACCGGCTTACCAGCTTGCATCGAGACCCAGATGGCGCAGCGCCTCGTGGCGTAGTTCGGTCAGGCGCGGATCGCCACGGTGGCGCGGGTAGGGTAAATCCACCTTGATCTCGGCGGTGATGCGCGCGGGGCGTTGGCTGAACACGATGACGCGTTGCGCCAGGAACAGCGCTTCTTCCACGTCGTGCGTGACGAGCAGCGCCGAGAAACCGGCGCGCTGCCAGAGATCCACAAGGTCACTCTGCATGGCGAGCCGCGTCAACGAATCGAGCTTGCCGAGCGGTTCGTCGAGCACCAGCAGGCGCGGATCATTGACGAGCGCACGCGCCAGCGCCACGCGCTGCGCCATGCCGCCCGAGAGCTGATGCGGAAACGCTTGCGCGAATCCTTCCAAGCCCACGCGTCGCAGTGCGGCATCCACACGATGGCCTTCGCGGCGCAACAGTCCGCGCGCTTGCAGACCCAGTGCGACGTTGTCGCGCACGCGTCGCCACGGGTAGAGCGTTGGGTCCTGGAACACGACGATGCGCGAGGGGTCGGGCCGATCGATCGGCACATCGTCCTGACGGATCTGCCCTGACAGTGGCGTCTCCAGCCCCGCCACGAGTCGCAGCAGCGTGGACTTGCCGCAGCCGCTGGGACCGAGCAATGCCACGAATTCACCGGGTGCCACTTGCAGATTCACACTATCGAGCACGGGCAGTTGCGCATCGCCATCGCCAAATGCATGGCTCACTGACTGGATATCGATGCGTGCACCGGCCGAAGCATAGGTGTCTTGAACAACCGCTACCATTTGACGGTTCCTTTCTGCCACGACAGCGCGCGGTCGCGCACCGTGAACAGCAATGTGATGACGCCCGAGAACAGCAACGCCATGACGATCAGCGCCGCATACATGTTCACGTACGAGGCCCAGCCTTGCGCCCAGGTCAGATACCAGCCGAGGCCGGACTTCACGCCCATCATCTCGGCGGTGACGAGCACGGAGAACGATGCGCCCAATCCCATGAACAGGCCGACGAATACCTGCGGCAACGCGGCCGGAATCGCCACGCGCAGCACGAGGAACCATTCCGATGCACCCATCGTGCGCGCCACGTCGTAGTAGCTCTTGTTCACACCCGCCACGCCGGACCACGTCAGCACCGCAACGGGAAACGCCGTGGCCAGTGCGATCAGGAACACGGCCGCCGAATAGCTCGACGGGAAGAAGTAGAACGTGAGCGGCAACAGTGCGGTGGATGGCAACGGCCCCAGCACGCGCAGCACCGGATGCACCCAGTAACCGATGCGGCGCGACCAGCCGATCGACACGCCGATCAGAAAGCCGACCACACCGCCGTACGCCACACCGAGACCGAGCAGCTTGACCGTGTTGAGCACGCTGTCTCCCAGGCGTCGCCAGTCATCGACATAGACTTCGATCAATGCCTGCGGCGGCGCGAAGAACGGCGTGGGCAGCGACGCGGTCTTGGCCGTGAGGATTTCCCACGCGGCCAGGATCACAGGGAGCGCAATCAGCCACGGACCGGCCTTGCGCAAACTTTCGCGAAAGCGTTGCAGCGCAGGCACGTAGCCGCCGAAGAGCGCCACAGCAAGCAGCGCACCCGCGACGACGAGCACGGCAATGCCGAGTTCCTCGGTATAGGCCCAGTCCGTGAAGCCCGCCACCTTGTTGGGCCAGCGCCATGTGATGGCGCCGAACGCGGCCCATGCCATTGCAGCCACGATGCCGATGGGCCATGCACTGCCGGGCACGCGCCGCGTGGCGGCTGGCGTGCCTTGCAGCAAGGGCGTGTCGATGGTTTGCTGACTCGTCGTCATGAGCGTTACCCCGTCAGGCCAGTACGTTTGCATAGACATGTTGCGCCAGGCGCTTCACGTCCGTGGATTTCTTCAGCACGCCGATGCGCTGGAAATCGCCAGCGTAGAACGCGATTTCTTCCTGCAGGTCCACGCCGGTGGGATGGTGCGTATAGGTGAGCGTCGCATAGAGCTTGCGCAGATCCTCGACGCTGATCTTGGGCGAGTACTTGGCGAAGACCTTGGCAGCTTCGTTCGGATTCTCGTTGACGTAGTCCGTGGCCTGCACGATGGCGCGCGCCAGTGCGGCAGCAGTGGGGCGATCGTTGCGCACCAGTTCGCCGCGCGCACCCACCACGCAGCAGACCTTGCGCGCGTACTCGCCGGTCAGGTTCGTCGCGAGTTCGATATAGGCGCCGTTGGTGCGCTTCTCCAGCAGGTAGAGGTTTGGATCGCCATCGGCAATCGCCTGAATCTCGCCCTTGTCGACGGCCACGCCGAGCAGGTCGGCCGGGTACTGGCGCCAGGTGATGTCGCGATCCGGATCGATACCATTTTTCGCGAGCAGGATCGTGAAGAAGTGCTTGCCCGGTGCGGCGAGATCGCTCACGCCAACGGTCTTGCCCTTGAGCGACTGCAGGTTGGTCACACCCGCCGCCTTTGCGCCAACAAGCCGCACGCAACCGCCATGCGAGCTGCCGATGATCTTCACGTCGAAGCCCGCTTCGAGCGGCTTCAGCCAGCGGTGGATCATGCCCACTGCCGCATCGGCCTTGCCTGTTGCAATCGATTCGAGCAACTGGTCCGTGGAGCCGCTGTAGTTGATCAGGTCTACCTGTAGCCCATTCTTCTCGAAGAAGCCCTTCTCCTGCGCCACGACGATGGGTGTCAGGCAAAAGGAATTTTGGTTCCACGCGAACGTGACCTTGCGCGGCGCCGACCATGCCTGGCGGCCGAGGATCAGCGCTGGTGCGGCGATGGCGGCGCCGCCGGCTGCGCGCAGCAGTTGCCGGCGCCGTGCGTCGGGTGATGTCGATTGGCTCATGATTTCCCGCTCCCCGTTTTGTTGTGGGTGATGTTGGATGTGATCAGGCGGCGCGCTTGTTCGATGCCGCATCGCGCTGGGCCACCAGTTCGCGCACACGCGGAATGAGTTCGCGGCCATAGTCGATGGCGTCTTCGAGCGGATCGAAACCGCGAATCAGGAATGTGGTGACGCCCAGGTCGTAGTAAGCCAGCAGCGCATCGGCTACCTGCTCGGGCGTGCCAACGAGACCCGTGGAATTCGAACGTCCGCCGGTCTCACGCGCGATGGCCGTCCACAAGCGTTGATCGACGCGGTCGCCTTGTTCTGCCGCCGCGAGAAGCCGGCGTGCACCTTCGCTTTGTTGCGGACCTCCTCGGCTGTATCCGGCCTGCACACGCAGCGCTCGCGTGCGTTCGAGGATGCTGTCGGCGCGCTGCCATGCCTTGTCCTCGGTCTCGGCGAGCACTGGACGGAACGACACCGAGAAGCGCACCTCGCGGCCATGCTTCGCGGCTTGGGCACGCACGCGTGTCGTGAGATCGCGCACCTGGTCGAGCGATTCGCCCCACAGCGCGTAGACATCGGCATGTTTGCCAGCCACCTGCAGTGCAGCTTCCGAGGCGCCACCAAAATAGATCGGCACGTGCGGACGCTGAGCGGGCTTCACTTCAGAGAACCCGCGCTCGAATCGGTAGAACTCGCCCGCGTGATCGAACGGCTGCGGCTCGGTCCAGATGCGACGCAGGATGCCGAGATACTCGTCAGTGCGTGCATACCGCTGATCGTGATCGAGATAGTCACCATCGCGTTTCTGCTCGTCGTCCGAACCACCCGAGATGAAGTGCACGCCGAGCCGGCCACCGCTGAACTGATCGAGCGTGGCGATCTGCCGTGCAGCCAGCGTGGGCGATGTGAAGCCGGGCCGATGGGCCAGCATGAAGTGGATGCGCTCGGTGACAGCGGCGGCGTACGCAATCGTCAACGTGGCCGATGGGCCGGTGGAGTGGTGCGGCACCAGCACGCGATCGAAGCCGGCCTGCTCGTGTGCCTGCGCAAAGGCACGCACGTAATCCCGATCGACCACGGGCCCGGTGGGCGAATGGATCTCGGATTGCTTCTGGCTTTGGATCATCCCGATGAAGTCGACGCTCATGCCCTTTCTCCTGGTGCGTGAAATGGGAAGAACGTACGCCTGCGGGCCGTGCGCCCGAACGAATAAAAACGCCGGTCCTTATTCGATAAAAACCGTCGCTCGATATGCGATATGCGTCGTTTTCCGGGGCGAGGGGCGGCGGTACGCTATGTGGCGATTGATCTGCTCCCCCAAGGAACTCCATGTCTGCGTCATCCCTGCACCGCCTGCCGACGCCCGCCGCGCGGCTGGACGATGTGCTGGCCGAACTGGCCGCTCGCTTTGCCTCCACTGCTTCGGCCCACGATGCCGATGGCAGCTTTCCGCACGACAACTTTGCGCTGCTGCACCAATATGGCCTGATCGCCCATACCGTGCCGCTGGCCCATGGCGGCGCTGGTGCGGGACTGGCCGAGGCGCGACGCATCATCGCCGCCGTAGCTGGCGGCGACCCCGCCACGGCGCTGGTCCTGACGATGACTTACCTGCAGCACCGCTCCATCGGCCGTGCCGATTCGCGCTGGCCGGAAGCCGTGCGCCAGCAAGTGCTGCGCAGCGCCGTGGAGGAGGGCGCGCTGATCAACTCGCTGCGGGTAGAACCCGAACTGGGATCGCCGTCGCGCGGTGGATTGCCGGGCACCGTTGCCACGCGCGTGGGCGATCGCTGGCGACTGAGCGGCCACAAGCTCTACACCACCGGCATTCCGGCGCTGCGCTGGCTGGCCGTATGGGCGCGTACGCACGAACCGGAGCCACGCATTGGCATGTTTCTTGTGCCGAAGCCCGACGCCGAGACGCCCGGTATTCGCGTGATCGAAAGCTGGAACCATCTTGGCTTGCGTGCCTCGGGCAGCCACGAGACGGTGCTCGAAGACGTATGGATTCCGTTCGAGAACGCCGTGGATATCCGCGCGCCGGAGGCGTGGGCACCAGCAGGGGCGAGCCAGGCCGATATCGACGCAAATACTGACCAGCAGGCATGGATGGTGACGTTGCTCGGCAGCCTCTACGACGCCGTGGCACGCGCAGGCTTCGACTGGATTCGCCAGTTCGTGCAGGAACGCGCACCGGGCAGCCTCGGCAAACCGCTGGCCACGCTGCCGCGCGTGCAGGAATCGATTGGCGAGATGGCCGCGCTGCTGCGCGCCAACGCGGTGTTGCTCGACGATGCTGCGACGCGTACCGATGACGGCACACCGCCCTCGGTCAGCGACGGTGGCCTGCTCAAGTTCACCGTGACATCAAATGCGATCCGGGTGCTGGAACTGGCGCTGCAACTCTCGGGCAATCATGGCCTGAGCCGCAACAATCCGCTGGAGCGGCACTATCGCGATGTGCTCTGCAGTCGCATCCATACCCCGCAGAACGACGCCATCCTGACCGCCGCCGGCCGCACGGCGCTGGGCTTGTGAGGACATCCGCAAGGCAACAACGGGCGCGCCTTCGTGCTAAGGTTGTGGGCGATTCGTCCACAGATGGCGAACGTGCTCCGGAGACAAGACATGGCTGAGACATTGCTCACTGCGCAGACATCGACACTGACGCCGCTGCGCGACTTCATTACCGGCTTGTCGGCGCTGCTCGACCAGCAGCCCGACGAGGCGCGCATCCTCGACGAAGGCGGCCAACTGCTCGCGCGCCTGGTGGCCCGCGACGACTGGCTACCTGATGCCTATGCGCAACCCCATCCCGAGTACTACCAACAGGTGCTGCTGCACTGCGATTCGGCCGAGCGATTCTCGATCGTTAGTTTCGTCTGGGGACCGGGGCAGCGCACGCCAATCCACGATCACACGGTATGGGGCCTGATCGGCATGCTGCGCGGTGCCGAGTATTCGCAGCCGTATGCAATCGATGCCGAGGGCGTGCCACGTCCGCATGGCGACGCCGTTCGGCTGGAGCCCGGTCACGTGGAAGCGGTATCGCCAACCGTAGGTGACATCCATCGCGTCCACAACGCGTTCGACGACCGCGTATCGATCAGCATCCATGTGTACGGCGCCAACATCGGCGCGGTGCGCCGCCATGTCTATCCGGAATCGGGCGGCACCAAGCACTTCATCTCCGGTTATTCCAACTCCACCCTGCCCAATCCGTGGGACCGCTCCAAGGACCCCATCGCGTCATGACTGCCACTACCCAAACGTTTCCGACCACGACCAGCCTCGCGGTGCGTCAGGCATTGCTCGACCGCACCGAGATCGCGCTGATCGACGTGCGCGAGGAAGACCCGTTCGCGCAGGAGCATCCGCTCTGGGCTGCGAACTTCCCGCTGTCGAAGATTGAATTGGAAGCCTGGACACGTATTCCGCGCCGCGACACCCGCATCGTGATCTACGGCGAGCGTGATGGCGAGGATCTCGCACCGCATGCGGCATTGAAGCTGCGCGAACTCGGCTACACGGATGTGTCCCTGCTCGATGGTGGGTTGGCTGCATGGATTGCCGCGGGCGGCGAAGTATTCCGTGACGTGAACGTGCCCAGCAAGTCGTTCGGGGAACTGGTGGAGGCCAGGCGCCATACGCCATCGCTGTCCGCGCAGGAAGTGCAGGCGCTGATCGACAGCAAGGCTGACGTGGTGATCGTCGATGCGCGACGCTTCGACGAGTACCAGACGATGAACATTCCCACATCCACAAGCGTGCCGGGCGCGGAACTGGTGCTGCGCATCCGCGAACTCGCACCGGACCCAAAGACCAAGGTGGTGGTGAACTGCGCAGGCCGCACGCGCAGCATCATCGGTTCGCAATCGCTGGTCAACGCGGGCATTCCGAATCCGGTGGCTGCGCTGCGCAACGGCACTATCGGCTGGAAGCTGGCGGGACAGAAGCTCTCGCATGGCGCCAGCCGCCGCGCACCCGTGGAGATCGATCCCGCGAACCGCGCACAGGCACGCGAAGGTGCACGCGCGATTGCCAGCCGTGCTGGCGTGCGACGCATCGCATTCGATGCACTGTCATCGCTGGATTCACCGGAGCGCACCGTCTATCGCTTTGATGTGCGGACACCCGAGGAATATGCGGACGGCCACCTGCCAGGCTTCACCAGCGCACCGGGCGGCCAGCTCGTGCAGGAAACCGATCACCAGGCACCCGTGCGCGGCGCACGTATTGTGCTGGCCGATGATGATGGTGTGCGCGCAGACATGAGCGCATCGTGGCTCGCGCAGATGGGCTGGGAAGTCTATGTCGTGGAGCCGGTCGATGATGCGCGACGCAGCGAGCGCGGTGTACCTGCCGCCCAGCGTCCGGCTGCACCCGAGGTCGCAACCATCGCCCCCGCCACGCTGGCCGGCTGGCTCCGCGAAGGCGACGTGGCCGTGATCGATGTTACGGCTAGCGCCAACTACGTGAAGCGCCATATCCCCGGCGCATGGTTCGCCATCCGCGCCCAGCTGAAGCAGGCACTGCAGGCGATTCCGCCCGCACGACGCTATGTGCTGACATGCGGCTCCAGCCTGCTCGCGCGCTTCGCTGCCATCGACCTGCAACGACTCACATCGTCAGAAGTCTTCGTACTTGAAGGCGGCACCGCAGCGTGGGCCGACGCGGGCTATCCGGTGGAGCAGGGTGAAACCAACCTCTCCGTTCCCCGCACAGACCGCTACCGCCGTCCGTACGAAGGCACGGATAACGCAGCGGCCGCCATGCAGGCGTACCTCGACTGGGAATTCGGATTGGTCGCCCAGCTTGATCGGGACAAGACGCACTTCTTCGAAGTGGTCTGACGCCGAACGTGATGCAATGAATGAAGGCGTCCCGTGCAATGCGGGACGCTTTGGCACAGCTGCCACAGAAATATGGCAGTTGGACACACAAGTTTACTTGGCCCCTGTGGTGTATTCGATGCAGCATTGATGCATCGAAAAAAACACGGCGCCGCCGCTCGATACGGATGGCTAGCGCCGGTAACTCAGGGTCAATGAATGAACTTCGTCCAGATACCGGCATGGAATGACATGCTGGTGCTTCCGCCTGTGAATGATGGCAACGCTGCAAGTGCGGATCGGTCGCCGTACGAGGTGTCGCTTCTCTCGTTTGTACGCCGGTTCGCAACCACGCCAGCGCGTTGCACAATTCTGCGGGGGCTGCTTGAGTTCAGGCAGTCGATACACGAGGCCGGTATTACCGCGGGTTTTCAGTGGGTGGACGGAAGCTTTGTGGAAGACGTCGAGGCGCGCTATGGCCGAGGGCCAAGAGATCTCGATGTGGTGACGTTTGTTTTGAGCCACGAATCTGGCGACCCGCAACAGATACCTCCCAACTTGTTAGACCTTGAACGACTGAAGTCCAGTTTCGCCGTGGACAACTATTGGGTGCAATCCCGCAACGAACGCGCCTTGGTAAAGGCGACCACGTATTGGTACAGCATGTGGTCGCATCGCCGTGATCGGCAATGGAAAGGTTACGTACAACTGGACCTCGATGCGGAATTCGATAGCGCTTCTATGACCGAACTGAGAAAAGTCGAGACTCGCTTGCGCGAGTCGACCTGCGACGATGTGTCCAATCACCATGAGGAATCGCAATGATCGACGAACGAATCTGGTGGCTTGCCGATGAGCGAGCCGTCCTGAACCTGATCGACGACTGGCCCGAGGATAGTCCTACGCGCATTAGTTTCGAGTACAGACTGCGCGTGATTCGCGGCAAGCTCGCTGAGATCGACGCTCGCAGTAACTCACAGATCCCGAGTCCGCGGAATGATCACGGCCTGCCCGTGTAGCACCCCATCGGTATCGATCATCTGCCACAGCGTTGCCTCTTCGATCATGAAGCGGCTGCCGTCCTTGGTGATCCGCACGCCTTGATAGCCTGCTTCATAACCAAGCCGTTGCACACGCTCAAGAAAGCGCTGCCGTTCCTCGCGATTGGGCGCCTCGGCGGATAGTCGCGAAGGCAGACGCGTGATCTCGTCCCAGTCGTAGCCAAAGCGACGCTGCGCCGCCTTGTTGCCATAGACAAAGACCGGGTCCGGCGCAGTGTTGTGAGCGAGGATCGCGAACGGTGCCTCTTCGTAAAGCCACGCCGCAGCTTCGTTGGTCGGAAGAGGGTGAGGCACTAGCCGTTTGCCAAGCAGGCGTTGATAGCTGCCGGCAAGCAGTTCGTAGAAAGCGGGGTCGTGGTGAAGCGGAAGCAAGGGAAAACCTCGGGTTGGAGAGCGCGTGGATTGAGATCGTAAATCGACGACGCGGTTCCTGGAGGTCAGGGAAAGGTATGAGGCGGATGTCTCATGCGATCCGCCCAAAAAACAAAAAACCCGGAGAGCTCGTCAGCTTCCGGGTTCTCGGCAACGTAAGGCGTTGCTCACCAGATATTCTGGTGGGTGGTACAGGGATTGAACCTGTGACCCCTGCCGTGTGAAGGCAGTGCTCTACCGCTGAGCTAACCACCCCTTTCTGCTTCGTCACCGTTGTTGCTGGTGTCGTGCAGCGGAGAAACGAGATTATGCCGATGGGCCTGTATCTTGTAAAGCCCTTTTTTGGACTTTCTTCGAGAAATTGGCTCGGCCTTACTGAACCGTCGCGCCGGTGGGGACTTCGGAAGGGATTTCGATCTTCCATACGGTCTTGCCGCCGCTGGCCTTGTCGAGGTCCTTGAGGACGCTGGCGTGGGCCGAAACCTCCGCTTCGTTGGCAAGCAGCACGGGCAGCGTAAGGACGGACAGGTCAGCCGTGGTGCGGGTTTCGCCCTGGGCGGCGCTGGTGTCCAGCGCATCGATGACCAGCGAGTTCTGGCCGCGCGTCATGGCCAGGTAGACCTCGGCCAGAATTTCGGCATCGAGCAGTGCGCCGTGCAGCGTGCGGTGCCCGTTGCTGACGCCGAGACGGTCGCAGAGGGCGTCGAGCGAGTTTCGCTTGCCGGGAAACATGGTGCGGGCTTCACGCAGCGTGTCGATCACGTTGCCGGCGTGCGAGCGGAACGACGGTAGTCCTTCGCGCTGGAACTCCATGTCCAGGAAACCCAGGTCGAACGACGCGTTGTGAATGATCAGCTCCGCGTCCTGTACGTATTCGCGAATCTGGTGAACGACTTCCGAGAACTTCGGCTTGTCGGCCAGAAAGGCGGCGGTGATGCCGTGGATGGCCACAGCTTCCTCGGGCACATCGCGCTCCGGGTTGACGTAGAAGTGCAGGTGGCGGCCGGTCAGGCGGCGGTTCACCATTTCCACGCAGCCAATTTCGATCAGGCGATCGCCGGTGGCTGGGTTCAGGCCGGTGGTTTCGGTGTCGAGAACGATCTGTCGCATGGGGCGGGATTGTAAACGGTCGGCAGGGGAGGCGAAAATTCAGGCGCGTCGCGGCGGGGCTTCCCGTCGCTCGGTGCGCTCAGGCGTTCAGCGATTCCACACCGCGATTGGCCAGGCGGTCGGCGCGTTCGTTGCCGGGGTGACCGTTGTGGCCGCGCACCCAGTGCCATGAGATGGTGTGTGGCTGGCGGACCTCGTCAAGGATCTGCCAGAGGTCAGCGTTCTTGACCGGTTTCTTGTCGGCCGTCTTCCAGCCGCGCGCCTTCCAGCCAGTGATCCACTCGCTGATGCCCTTCTGCACGTACTGGGAATCCGTATAGATATTGACGATGCACGGCCGCTTGAGCGCGCGCAAGGCCTCGATCACGGCCATCAACTCCATGCGGTTGTTAGTGGTGGGGCTCTCGCCGCCGAACAGTTCCTTCTCGTGTTCGCCGGAGACAAGCACGGCGCCCCAGCCGCCCGGGCCAGGGTTGCCCTTGCAGGCGCCGTCGGAGTAGATCGTAATTTCTTGCATTGCTGAATGTTGGAGCCTGACTGGAACCTAGATACTCGAGTCAGGCGTGGTTGTCCGGGTCTTGCCGTGTGTGCCGGTGGGGGTTGCCACGGGAGCCGCCACTGGCTTGAGGGCGGGTTTGGCGGTTTTCCAGCTTGGGCCTACGAGTCGGATGTTCTTGACGCGCTTGACGGCCGAAATCATGTAGACAGAGCCGAAGATCGGCCACCAGCGGTCACCGGCCTTTTCCATGAACGCGGCGCGTTGCAGCCAGCGGTCGGTCCGGTAGGGCGGGCAGTAGCAGCCGAAGCTGCCGCCGTCGATCTCGAAGCCCAGCAGCTTGAGCCAGTCCTTGATACGGACGAAACCGGTGGTTTGCGCATCGCTGGGCAGGAACGGCGTGGCGCCTAGCCGGTTCAGGCCCTGCCGGGCGCCCCACAGGCTCATGGGGTTGAAGCACGTGACGATCACCCGGCCTTCGGGCATCAGCACCCGAGAGACCTCGCGCAGGACTTCGTGCGGGTCCTCCGAGAATTCAAGCACGTGCGGCAGCGTCAGCAGGTCGATACTCTGCGTTTCGAATGGCAACTCGTCGAACCGGCACAGCAGTTGCCGTGCATCCGGGTGGGTCTGGCGCGGCCCGTGGGGTCCCGCCCGGCCGTCGAGCGCAAGTGCCGAAAACGGCATGCGATTCTCGCGCAAGGTGTCGATATGGGGCAGGCCCAACTGCACGGCGTGGTATCCGAAGATGTCCGCGACCGTCCGGTCGTATTGCTGCGCCTCCCACCGGAGCATGTATTGCCCGGGCGGTGAAGCGAGCCATTCTTCCCAATCTATAATCGCTCGGTTGGACATAGGAGCACACATGTTGAAAGTGGAGCCGATCCCCGCATTCCAGGACAACTATATCTGGGCCATCCATGACGGGCATAGTGCCGCGGTCGTGGACCCGGGCGAGGCCGCGCCCGTCCTGCGCTTTCTGGCACAACACGGTCTGGCACTGGGCGCTATTGTAATCACGCATCACCATGGAGATCATCAGGGCGGCGTGGCCGACCTGCTGGAAGCACATCCTGCAGGTCCGGATGGTGCGCCGGTTCCGGTCATCGGACCCGCCGGCGAGCGCATTGGCCACCGTACCCAGGCCGTCCGCGAAGGCGACTTCGTGACGCTGCGGCATCCGGCGGCCACCTTCCGCGTGCTGGACGTGCCGGGGCACACCGCCGGCCATGTCGCCTACACGGCGGATGCGGCCGGGTTGCCCGGCGCCGGGCCGGCGGTCTTCTGCGGCGATACGCTGTTCGCCAGCGGCTGCGGGCGACTGTTCGAAGGCACACCGGCGCAGATGCTGACTTCGCTGGACAAGCTCGCCGCGCTGCCCGCCGAGACCAAGGTCTACTGCGCTCATGAATACACGCGCAGCAACGTGCGCTTTGCCCAGGCCGTGGAGCCAGACAATGCCGACCTGGCCGCATGGTCGGCGCGCGTCGACGCGCTGCGTCAGGCCGACATTCCCACGGTGCCCACCACGGTTGGCCAGGAGCGGGCCGTCAATCCGTTCCTGCGCTCCCGCGACGCCGCCGTCCGACGCGCCGTGGCTGGGCAGGGCGGCGATGTCAGCAACGATGCCGCGGCATTTGGGGCGCTGCGTGGATGGAAGGACAACTTCCGCTAGGCATGTTCGCCTTCCGTCCTGCGGACGAGGGCCGCACCAAATTGCATCTTGGGGAAAATCTCATTGACGCCAACTCGGCTTTTCCATAGGATCAGCCCACATTTTTGGCGTCACTTTCAGAGAACTTAATGCGATTTGGTCGATTTCTGGCGGTAATTGCGAGTGCCGCGCTGCTTGCAGCGTGTGCCGGCACTCCCAATCCGCCTGCCGGCGAGATGGCCGGTACGCCGACCGCCCTGGAATCCGGTCCGAAGAAGGACCCGCTTAACACCCTCAACAGCACAGGTAGCGCCGGCATCCTGCCCGGCACCGCGGTGGTCAACGTGGACCAGACCAGTGTCGACTGGCTGCGTGGCCCGTCCACCGATATCTGGGACCGGATCCGCAAGGGTTTCGGAATGCCTGACCTCGAAGGCACGCTGGTCGATGATCGCACGCAGTGGTACGCGGCGCGTCCCGACTATATGGAACGGATGGTGGGCCGGTCGAGCCGCTACCTGTACCACATCGTGGAGGAGCTCGAACGGCGCAAGATGCCCACCGAGCTGGCATTGCTGCCGTTTGTCGAGAGCGCTTTCAACCCCCAGGCGGAGTCAACGGCCAAGGCCGCGGGCATGTGGCAGTTCATCCCGAGTACGGGCAAGAGCTACAACCTCAAGCAGAACATGTTCCGCGACGAGCGGCGCGATGTGCTGGCGTCCACCGACGCCGCGCTCGACTACCTTTCGCGGCTCTATGACATGTTCGGGGACTGGCATCTGGCGCTGGCGGCCTACAACTGGGGTGAAGGGGCCGTGTCGCGCGCCATTGCGCGCAATCAGGCGCGCGGGCTGCCCACGGACTACGCCAGCCTGACCATGCCGAACGAGACGCGGTACTACGTGCCGAAGCTGCAGGCGGTCAAGAACATCATCGCCAACCCCGCCGTCTACGGCGTGCGGTTGCCGGGGATTCCGGACCATCCGTACTTCGTCACGGTCACCACGTCACGCGATATCGACGTGGCGCTGGCGGCCAAGCTGGCCAATATGCCGCTGGACGAGTTCAAGGCGCTGAACCCCTCGTTCAACCGCCCGGTCATCCTGGGCGCGGCCAATCCGCAGATCCTGCTGCCGTTCGATAACGCCGAGCGGTTTCAGTACAACCTGAACACCTACCGTGGCGGCCTGTCGAGCTGGACGGCATTGACGGTGGATAGCCGCGAGCGGGTCGAGTCGCTGGCGGCGCGTCTCAATGTCGATGCCGACACCTTGCGAGAGATCAACCGCATTCCAAAGGGCATGCGGCTCAAGCCCGGCTCGACGGTGATGATTCCGCGCTCGGACCGGCATGACCAGGACATCAGCGCGTCGCTGGTGGATACCGCGATGCTGGCCGTGGAGCCCGACGTGCCGGACGCCAAACGCGTGGTGGTCAAGGCCGGGCGGCGTGACACGGTGTCGTCGGTGGCGCGCCGCTATGGCGTGAGCACACGGCAGGTGCAGTCGTGGAACAAGCTGTCGGGCAGCAAGCTCGTGGCGGGGCAGAGCCTGGTGCTGATGCTGCGTCCGAACTCGGCGGCAGCGGCGCGGGCCGAGCGTGGCGACGATGGGGATGATGCGCCCCGGGCTGCGGCGCGCGGCAAGAGCCGGGCGGTCGCGAAATCGTCGAAGTCCACGAAGGTTGCCGCAGAACCCCGCAAGCGCGCCGTGGCCGAAGCCACGCCACGCAAAACGGCCAGCAAGACATCGGAAAAGTCGTCGAGCAAGGCCCCGGCTGCGACCAAGTCCACAGCCAAATCGGCCAAGGGTCATACGCGCTAAGACGCTGCCGGGTGTCTGCCGGGCGGACCGATGTGACGGCATCCTGTCCTGCCAACGTGGCGGGACAGGATGTGCATTGACACATCTCAAGGATATTCGTCAACGAAGCAAAGGAAGATGACAGGTTTCCATCCTCCTGCTCATCTCCATGTCCCTGTTCCGAATCCTGCTGGGCATGCCACTCATCGTGGCCTGCCTTGGTGCCGCGTGCGACAACGGTAACGACGACACCACCTCGCCAATCACCGCCGAGACCGCCGCGCCCAAGCTGGTGGCTCATCGCGGCGGCACGGCGGATCGCCCCGAGAACACCCTCGTCGCCATCGAATCGGCGCTGGCCCAGCGTGCGGACATGATCTGGCTGTCGGTGCAGGTCAGCGCCGATGGCGTGCCGGTACTGTACCGGCAGGCTGCGCTGGAGTCTCTGACCAACGGGACTGGCAAGGTCGCCGACTGGCCGGCCGCGACGCTCGCGCAACTGAACGCTGGCTGGCAATTTGCCGAGACCAGCGCCGACGGCATCAAGCAGTATCCGTATCGCACCCGCCCCGTCGGCATTCCCACCTTGCGCCAGGCACTGCGTCTCATACCTGCGGAAGTGCCGATCATTCTCGATATGAAGGCGATGCCCGCCGCTACGCAGACTGCTGCCGTGGCGCAAGTGTTGGCGTCCGAGAACGCCTGGGGTCGTGTACTGATCTACTCCACGGAGCAGGACTACCAGCAGACGTTTGCACAGTGGCCTCGCGCCCGAGTATTCGAATCGCGCGATACCACGCGAGGCCGGCTGGTGAGCGCGACATTGGGGCAGGCATGCAGCACACCGGCCCCCGCATCGGGCACCTGGGCAGGATTCGAACTGCGCCGCAAGGTGGAAGTGGTCGAGACCTTCACGTTGGGGGAGGGGCGGTCATCCGTGGACGCCTTGTTCTGGACTCCGGCATCGGTCAAATGCTATCGCGCCAAAGGGGCGGCGAACCTTGTGGCCTTCGGTGTCAACGATCAGGCGGCGTACTGTGACGCCAAACGGCTGGGCATTGATGCGGTCATGGTAGATTCTCCAGAAAAGATGGACGGCATCCGTGCCAAGGTGGTGAAGAACCCGGAGGTTTGCGGTAATTAGCTGCAAGCCAGACGCTTCCGAGACGGCACTGCCGGCAACGCCGCTGCCATCCGCACCGCATTCCACACATAGATATAGAAGCGGAGGAGACACATCATGACGGCAAGCCGTGCGCTGCACGCGCGTTCCCTGTCCGACAAGGCGGGATTCTGGGCCGAGCAGGCTGCGAGGATTGATTGGGAGACGCCTTTCGAGCGCGTGCTCGACGATAGTCGCCCACCGTTCGCCCGCTGGTTCGTCGGCGGGCGCACCAATATCTGCCACAACGCGATAGACCGGCACCTCGCCGCGCGTGCGGATCAGCGCGCGCTGGTCTACGTCTCCACCGAGACCGAGACGGAACGCACGTACACCTATCGGGAACTGCACGACGAAGTGAGCCGCATGGCGGCCATCCTCCAGGGGCTGGGCGTGCAGCGCGGAGACCGCGTGCTGGTCTACATGCCGATGATTCCCGAGGCGACGTTCGCGATGCTGGCCTGCACGCGCATTGGCGCCGTGCACTCGGTGGTGTTCGGCGGGTTTGCGTCAGTCAGCCTGGCGGCGCGCATCGACGATGCGAAGCCCAAGGTCATCGTCAGCGCCGACGCCGGATCGCGCGCCGGCAAGGTGGTGCCGTACAAGCCGCTGCTCGACGAAGCCATCCGGCTGGCCGGTCATCACCCCGAGAAGGTGCTGCTGGTGGATCGCGGACTGGCCGAGATGCCACGCACCGCCGGGCGCGACGAAGACTATGCAGCGTGGCGCGACAAGGTGGCCGGTCAGGACGTGCCGTGCGTGTGGATGGAGTCGAGCGAGCCTTCGTACGTGCTCTACACCTCCGGCACCACGGGCAAGCCCAAGGGCGTGCAGCGTGACACGGGCGGCTATGCCGTGGCACTGGCGACCTCGATGGAGTACATCTTCTGTGGCAAGCCGGGCGACACGATGTTTACCGCGTCGGACATCGGCTGGGTGGTGGGACACAGCTACATCGTCTATGGCCCTTTGTTGGCCGGCATGACCACGGTCATGTACGAAGGCACGCCGATCCGTCCCGACGGCGGGATTCTGTGGAAGATCGTCGAGCAACATGGCGTGAACCTGATGTTCAGCGCACCCACGGCCATTCGCGTGCTCAAGAAGCAGGACCCGGAACTGCTGCGGCGCCACGACCTGTCGAGCCTGCGCCTGCTGTTCCTGGCCGGCGAGCCACTGGACGAGCCCACCGCGCGATGGATCCAGGATGGGATCGGCAAGCCCGTGGTGGACAACTACTGGCAGACCGAGTCCGGCTGGCCGATCATCGCGATCCAGCGCGGCGTAGAGGCGTTGCCGTCCAAGCTCGGCTCGCCGGGAGTGCCGGCCTATGGCTACGACCTGCGGATCGTCGACGAGGTGACCGGCCAGGAATGCGCGCCCAACCAGAAGGGCGTGGTGGCAATCGACTATCCACTGCCACCGGGCTGCATGACCACGGTCTGGGGCGACGACGACCGCTTCCTTCGCACGTACTGGCAAGCGGTGCCGAATCGGCAGTGCTATTCCACATTTGACTGGGGCGTGCGCGACGAAGATGGCTATGTCTTCATCCTGGGCCGCACCGATGACGTGATCAACGTGGCCGGTCACCGGCTGGGCACGCGCGAGATCGAGGAAAGCCTGTCATCGCATCCGGGTGTGGCCGAGGTGGCCGTGGTCGGCGTGCAGGATGCGCTGAAAGGGCAGGTAGCGCTGGGGTTCTGCATTCCTCGCGATGCCAGCCGAACCGGGACCGATGCCGACCGCATGGCTTTCGAGGGCGAACTGATGAAGACCGTCGATCAGCAACTGGGCGCCGTCGCGCGCCCGGCGCGGGTCTATTTCGTCAATGCGCTGCCAAAGACACGTTCGGGGAAGCTGCTGCGGCGGGCGATCCAGGCCGTGGCCGAAGGCCGTGATCCGGGTGACCTGACCACGATCGAGGACCCCACGGCGCTGGAGCAGGTGAAGGCGGCGATCGGGTAACAAAGTGGCGCGCCCCCTCCTAAGATGAAGGGGGCGCGGAAAACCTACTTGCCAACCGTCATCATGCGGCCTAATATTTGAAGCATAAAATATTTAACCTTGATGTAGAGGCCGTCAACGCACTTTAGACGGCAAGCAGGAGACAAGATGCGCGTGCTTTGCATAGGCGGCGGCCCGGCCGGCCTCTACTTCGGATTGCTGATGAAATTGCGCGACCCGTCCCGTGACGTAGTGGTGGTCGAACGCAATCGGCCTTACGACACTTTCGGCTGGGGCGTGGTGTTCTCCGACGCGACGCTGGAGAACCTGAAAGTGGCGGATCCGGTCAGCGCGGCCGAGATCAACGCGGCGTTCAACCACTGGGACGATATCGACATCCATTTCGGCGGGCAGACGATTCGCTCCGGTGGTCACGGCTTCATCGGCATCGGTCGCAAGCGTTTGCTGAACATTCTTCAGGCGCGGTGCGAGGCACTGGGCGTGCGGCTGGTTTTCGAGACCGATGCCACCGACGACCAGGCGCTGGCCCGGCAATACAACGCCGATATCGTGGTGGCCTCGGACGGCATCAACAGCCGCATCCGCACCCGCTACGCCGCAACCTTCGAACCCGATATCGATACGCGCCAGTGCCGCTTTGTCTGGCTAGGCACGCACAAACTGTTCGACGCGTTTACCTTCGCGTTTGAAAAGACCGAGCACGGCTGGTTTCAGGCGCACGCCTATCGGTTCGATGACACGACGTCGACCTTCATCGTGGAAGTGCCGGAACGCGTGTGGCGCGCCGCTGGCATCGAGGGCATGAGTCAGGAAGAGGGCGTGGCGTACTGCGAGAAACTCTTTGCGCGCTACCTCGACGGACACAAGCTCATCAGCAACGCCACGCACCTGCGCGGCTCGGCCAACTGGATTCGCTTCCCGCGCGTGATCTGCCGACGCTGGGTTCACTGGAATACGCTGGCCGATGGCCGTCGCGTGCCGGTGGTGCTGATGGGCGATGCCGCGCACACCGCGCATTTCTCGATTGGCTCGGGCACCAAGCTGGCACTGGAGGATGCGATTGACCTCGCCAATGAAATCGACCAGCGGGGCGCAGCCGGGGTCGATCAGTTGCCCGATGCACTGACGCGCTACGAAGCCACGCGCAGCGTGGAAGTGCTCAAGATTCAGAACGCCGCGCGCAACTCGACCGAATGGTTCGAGAACGTCGAGCGCTATGCAGGTATGGCGCCCGAACAGTTTGCGTATTCATTGCTGACCCGTTCGCAACGAATTTCGCACGAGAACCTTCGCGTGCGCGATGCGGAATACGTCGAAGGGTTTGAAGCATGGCTGGCAGGCGGCAAGACCCTGCCGCCGATGTTCACGCCGTTCCACATGCGTGGCGTGACGCTCAAGAATCGCGTGGTGGTCAGCCCGATGGCGATGTACTCGGCCATCGATGGCGTGCCCGGCGATTTCCACCTCGTGCATCTCGGTGCGCGTGCGATGGGCGGGGCGGGCATGGTGGTGGCGGAGATGACCTGCGTCTCGCCCGAGGCGCGCATCACGCCGGGCTGCCCGGGCCTGTGGAACGACACCCAGCGCGATGCATGGAAGCGCATCGTCGACTTCGTGCACACCAGCAGCGACGCGAAGATCGCCATCCAGCTCGGCCATGCGGGGCGCAAGGGTTCGACACAACTGGGCTGGCAGAAGATGGATTATCCGCTCGCCGAAGGCAACTGGCCGCTGGTGTCCGCCTCGGCATTGCCCTACATGCCCGAGATCTCCCAGGTGCCACTTGAGATGACACGCGACGACATGGATCGCGTGCGCGATGACTTCGTGGCCAATGCACGCCGCGCCGCGGAGGCCGGCTTCGACTGGCTGGAACTGCACTGCGCGCACGGTTATCTGCTGTCGAGCTTCATCTCGCCACTGACCAATGTGCGCGAGGACGAATACGGCGGTCCGCTTTCCAATCGGCTGCGCTATCCGCTCGAAGTCTTCGCCGCCGTACGCGGCGTGTGGCCGCAGGATCGCCCCATGTCCGTGCGGATCTCCGCGCATGACTGGGTGGAAGGCGGCATCACAGCCGACGATGCCGTGGAGATTGCGCGTGCATTCAAGGCGGCCGGCGCCGACATGATCGACTGTTCGTCGGGGCAGGTCAGCCCGGATCAGTCGCCCGTGTATGGCCGCATGTACCAGACGCCATTTGCCGATCGCATCCGCAACGAGGCGGGCATTCCGACGATTGCCGTGGGCGCGATTTTCGAGGCCGATCACGTCGACAGCATCATCGCCGCAGGCCGCGCAGACCTGTGCGCCATTGCGCGTCCGCATCTGGCTGACCCTGCTTGGACGTTGCACGAGGCTGCAAAACTCGGCTTCCGCGATGTGACGTGGCCGAAGCAGTACGTGGCCGGCAAGCGCCAACTCGAAACCAACGTGGCACGCGCGGCATCGTACGCGCAGCAGCCGGGGAAGTAAGGATGGAACGCGAACTGAAAGGCCGGCACGCGCTGATCACTGGCGGTGGACGCGGCATCGGTGCGGCCATCGCGCAGCGACTACTGATGGCCGGCGCCAGCGTGACGCTGATGGGACGCGATGGCGGCGTGCTCGATGCGGCTGCCGAGGTGTTGTCATCGTTTGTTGTGGAAGGCGCCGCACTCGGCATTGCACAGGCTGATATCACCGATGCCGATGCGGTTTCCGGTGCCTTCGCGGCAGCAGCGAAAGCGCACGGGCCGGTCACCGTGCTGGTCAACAACGCGGGGCAGGCGCACAGTGCACCGTTCGGAAAAACCGACCTCGCACTCTGGCAACGCATGCTCGACGTGAACCTGACGGGCACGTTCGTCTGCACGCAGGCCGCGCTGCCCGCGATGCTGGAAAGTGGATGGGGCCGTATCGTCAACGTGGCGAGTACCGCCGGGCTGATCGGCTATGGCTACGTCAGCGCGTATTGCGCGGCGAAGCACGGCGTGATCGGTTTGACGCGCGCGTTGGCGCTGGAACTGGCGACAAAGGGCATCACGGTGAACGCGGTCTGCCCCGGCTACACGCAAACCGACATCGTGCGGGATGCCGTTGCCAACATCGTTGCCAAGACGGGCCGCACGGAAGCCGAGGCCCGTGCGGAACTGGCGGCACGCAATCCGCAGAAGCGACTGGTGCAGCCCGAGGAAGTTGCGGATGCGGTGGCGTGGCTGTGCAGGCCATCTGCATCCGCCATCACAGGTCAGGCGCTGCCGGTGGCAGGTGGAGAAGTCATGGCAGGTTGAGTTTCCACTCGCCAACGGTTTGCTCCCCTCTCCCGCATGCGGGAGAGGGGCGGGGGAGAGGGCAAGCGGTGCAAATTGCGACAAGTCAGCAAGCAGAACCTCCAGCCCTCACCCCCAACCCCTCTCCCACTGCGCGGGAGAGGGGAGAAAGAACAACAGCGAGACAAACAAGCGAGGCACCACCATGACTGACATCGCCCTGGACATGCGCCATCACAAGCGCGCCTTTGCGGACTTTCAACCGAAGCACTTCCTTTGGTCCGTCTCCCCCGATGGTCGCGTAGGCACGATCACATTGAACCGGCCCGAGCGCAAGAATCCGCTGACGTTCGACTCCTACGCCGAACTGCGCGACCTCTTTCGGGGATTGTGCTACGCCACCGACATCAAGTCCGTCGTGATCACCGGCGCGGGCGGCAACTATTGCTCGGGCGGCGACGTGCACGAGATCATCGGCCCGCTCACCAGGATGTCGATGCCCGAACTGCTCGACTTCACGCGCATGACGGGTGATCTGGTCAAGGCGATGCGTGCATGCCCGCAGCCGATCATCAGTGCCATCGACGGCATCTGTGCGGGCGCGGGCGCCATGATGGCGCTGGCTTCGGATATGCGACTGGGCACCGAACATGCGCGCACCGCTTTCCTGTTTGTGCGAGTCGGCCTCGCAGGTGCCGACATGGGTGCCTGTACGTTGCTGCCGCGCATGATCGGCCAGGGACGGGCAAGCGAACTGCTCTACACGGGGCGCGCAATGACTGCCGAGGAAGGATTGCAGTGGGGCTTCTTCAACGCGCTGCACGGCTCGCACGCTGTGCTGGCTGAAGCAGAGGCATTGGCCACGCAAATCGCCACAGGCCCGACTTTCGCGCATGGCGTGACCAAGAAGCTGCTGCATCAGGAATGGAATATGGGCGTGGACGAAGCCATTGAAGCCGAAGCCGAGGCGCAGGCGATCTGCATGCAGACGCGTGACTTCCGGCGTGCCTATGACGCCTTCGTGGCCAAGCAGAAACCCGTCTTCGAAGGCGATTGAGGAACCTGAGCATCCATGAGCGACAAAACCTATCTCGACCTGCCTTTCTTCGATGCGGCCCATCGCCAGCTCGAACGTGAACTCGACGGCTGGTGCACGGAACATCTGAAGGATATCGACCACCACGATGCAGACGCGTCATGCCGCGCGCTGGTGCGTCAACTGGGGACGGCCGGCTGGCTCCGCTACTGCGTGCCGCAAGCCTTCGGCGGCGCGTTGCCGCAACTGGATTCGCGCGCGCTGTGCCTGCTGCGAGAAACGCTGGCGCGTCACGACGGGCTGGCGGACTTCGCTTTCGCGATGCAGGGGCTGGGCTCGGGAGCTATCACGCTCGCCGGCAGCGATGCGGTGCGCGAGCGCTATCTGCCGCGCGTGGCGCGTGGCGAGGCCATCGCCGCATTCGCGCTGTCCGAACCCGAGGCGGGTTCCGATGTGGCCGCGATGCAATGCAGTGCACAACTCTCCGCAGACGGCAGCCACTATGTGCTCGATGGCTCGAAGACGTGGATATCGAACGGAGGCATCGCCGACTTCTATTGCGTGTTCGCCCGCACCGGCGAAGCACCGGGCGCACGTGGCATCACCGCCTTCGTGGTCGATGCCGGTACGCCGGGCCTGTCCATTGCCGAACGCATCGACGTGATCGCGCCCCATCCGCTCGCCACGCTTCGTTTCGACAACTGCCGCGTGCCGGTGGAAAACCGACTTGGCGAAGCAGGGCAGGGCTTCAAGGTGGCGATGATGACGCTCGACATTTTCCGCGCCTCCGTTGCGGCGGCGGCACTGGGCTTCGGCCGTGCAGCACTCGACGATGCACTGGCGCGCGCCACGTCGCGGCCGATGTTCGGTGGCGTGCTGGCCGACTTGCAACTGACGCAGGCCGCTATCGGTGACATGGCTACAGCCATCGATGCTGCAGCGTTGCTCACCTACCGCGCGGCGTGGTTGCGCGATGTGAAGCAGCAGCGCACGACGCGCGAGGCCGCGATGGCGAAGATGGTCGCCACCGAGAACGCGCAGCAGGTTATCGACCGCGCTGTGCAGATGTTCGGTGGGCTGGGCGTGAAAGTCGGCACGCGTGTGGAGAGCCTGTACCGCGAGATTCGTTCGCTGCGCATCTACGAAGGTGCCACCGAAGTGCAGAAGCTGATCATCGCGCGCGAGACGCTGGCCGCGCGCCAGGCATAGCCAAATCCAGGAGACAAGCATGGCCGCCCCCCAGTCCGCTACTGTCGCTACCGCTCACGTGGATACCTTCGCGCGCGACCGGCTGCCGCCGCCCGAGCAGTGGCCGGTGTTCACGTTCAATGACGATACGCATTACCCGCCGCGCTTCAATGCCGCAGTCGAACTGGTCGATCGACACGTCGAGCAGGGTAACGGCGCGCGAGTGGCCGTACGCCACGAGCGAGACGGTCGCATCGAGACCGTGACCTACGCCGCGCTGGCGGCACTGGTCAACCGCATCGCGCATGTGCTGGTGGAAGACATGCGGCTGGTGCCGGGCAACCGCGTGCTGCTGCGCGGGCCCAACAACCTGATGATGGCGGCGAGCTGGCTGGCCACGCTCAAGGCCGGACTGATCGCCGTCCCGACGATGCCGCTGCTGCGCGCCAAGGAGCTGCGGCAGGTCATCGACAAGGCGCAGGTGAGCGCGGCGCTCTGCGATGCGCGGCTGCGCGAAGAGCTCGAGACCAACCAGCGCGCAGACAACGAGCACTATTGCCCGACACTGACCACGGTGCGTTATTTCAACGGCGAAGGCGACGATGCTCTCGAAACAGCAATGGCCGGCAAGCCCGACACCTTTGCCGCCTGCGACACCGCTGCCGACGATATCTGCCTGATCGCTTTCACGAGCGGCACCACGGGCCAGCCCAAGGGCACGATGCATTTCCATCGCGATGTGCTGGCGATGTGCGACCTGTTCCCGCGCCATGTCCTGAAGCCCACGCCCGACGACATCTTCTGCGGCACGCCGCCGCTGGCGTTTACGTTCGGACTCGGCGGCATGCTGTGCTTCCCGTTGCGTGCTGGCGCGAGCACGGCGCTGGCCGAGAAGCTCACGCCCGAAACGCTGCTGAAGCTGATTCAGGACCACCGTGCGACCATCGTCTTCACGGCGCCCACGTTCTATCGCCAGATGGCCGCGCTGGCCGGCAACTTCGACGTAGCCAGCCTGAAGAAGAGTGTCTCGGCCGGCGAGGCGCTGCCCGATGCCACGCGGCAGGCGTGGAAGGGTGCCACGGGCATCGAGATGATCGATGGACTGGGCGGCACTGAGATGATGCATATCTTCGTATCGAGCGCAGGTGCCGAAGTGCGGCCCGGAGCGGTGGGTCGCGTGGTGCCGGGCTACGAGGCATGCATTGTCGATAACGACATGCAGCCCGTGCCGCACGGCACCGTGGGCAAGCTTGCGGTACGCGGCCCCACGGGTTGCCGCTATCTCGACGATCCGCGCCAGGAGAACTATGTGCGCGACGGTTGGAATTTGCCCGGCGATACGTTCGTGGCGGACGCCGATGGCTACTACTTCTATCAGGCGCGCTCCGACGACATGATCATCTCGGCGGGTTACAACATCGCCGGCCCCGAGGTGGAAGGCACGCTGATGAAGCACGAGTGGGTGGCCGAGTGCGGGGTGGTGGGCGCGCCCGACGCCGAGCGCGGACAGGTGGTGATGGCCTACGTGGTGTTGCGCCCTGGTGTGGCGGCAACCGATGCCACGCGTGCTGCCCTGCAAGACTACTGCAAGCGTGAGATCGCGCCATACAAGTATCCGCGCCGCATCGAGTTCGTGGCGGTGCTGCCGCGCACGGAGACTGGCAAGCTGCAGCGCTTCCGGCTGCGCCAGATGGCAGCGGAGCAGGGCGTCGACGTGGAGACGCAGCGATGACCGAGGTATTCCGCAACACGGTACGCGTGCGCTTCAAGCATTGCGATGCCGCCGGCATCGTGTTCTATCCGCGCTACTTCGAGATGCTGAACGACTTTATCGAGGACTGGTTCGCCGAAGCCCTCGACTGGCCGTTCGAGGCCATGCATCTCTCCGGGCATGCCGGCATTCCCACGGCAGCGTTGCAGTGTCGCTTTACCGCGCCCAGCCGACTTGGCGAACAACTCACCCGCGAGCTGCGCGTCACCCATCTGGGACGCAGCAGCTTCGGCGTGACCATCCGCTTCATGGGGCCGGGAGGCGCCGACGATGACACGCGCATGACCATCGACCAGCGCCTCGTGTGCGTGGACACGCGCACGATGACCCCGCAGCCCTTGCCCGAGCCAGTACGCACCGCAATGGAGCGCTACCTGGGCACCGAGACTGCCTGACACTGACATAGACACGGAATCGAAGACATCATGCTGAAGACATTGCAACCGCCCGAATGGGCAGCGCCGAAGGGATACGCCAACGGCATCATGGCCGAGATGCAGGTGGGCAGCCGCCTGATCATGGTCGGTGGGCAGATCGGCTGGAACGGCCAGTGCGAATTCGAGACCGACGACTTCGCGCTGCAGGTGGCGCAGACGCTGCGCAACATCGTGTCGGTGCTGGAGCAGGGCGGCGCACGTCCGGAGCACATCGCGCGGATGACCTGGTATGTGAAGGACAAGGTCGAATACGTGGCCGCCTACAAGGCCATCGGCCAGCATTACCGCGACATCATCGGCAGGCATTTCCCGGCCATGACGGCAGTGGAGGTAGCAGACCTGGTGGAGCCACGCGCGAAGGTGGAAATCGAAGTGACGGCGGTCGTGCCACCGGCCATGTGAACCGGGCGAGTACGGGTGGACGGTTGGGTGGCATCTGTCTCAAGGGCATCGTAAGTGTTTGAATACTTGAGAATTTGGGCCCAACGGGATATAATTCGAAAGTTTCGCTTTCAGAACCCATCACCCTAGCGCCTACCGTATTCCACCTTCCGCCGCCCCGTTGCGCACGCCGTTTTCATGCACCGCACAAAAGTGATGAAATCGCCATGCGACACTTGCGCCCCAGTGTTCAGACGCGGGGCCGCCACGGGGCACGAGGCGTTGAGCAGGTCGGTCACGGGGTGAGTCCAGCAGGAGCCTTACCCGTGCTACCGTCTTTTCCGTCCGCCATACTCGCGCTTGCAGACGGCACGGTCTTTCGTGGCTATTCCATCGGCGCTTCCGGCCATACGATCGGCGAAGTGGTGTTCAACACTGCTATCACCGGTTACCAGGAAATCCTCACCGACCCGAGCTATTCCCGGCAGATCGTCACGCTGACGTATCCGCATATCGGCAACTACGGCGTCAACCCTGAGGATGTCGAAGCCACGAAAGTCCATGCCGCCGGCCTGATCATCAAGGATCTGCCGCTTCTGGCCTCCAATTTCCGCAAGGAACACACGCTTTCCCACTACCTGAAGCAAGAGAAGGTCGTGGCGATTGCCGGTATCGATACCCGCAAGCTGACGCGCATCCTGCGCGAGAAGGGCGCCCAGAACGGCTGCATCCTGGCTGGCGAGGACAACGTCCAGAAGGCCATCGACCTGGCACGCTCGTTCCCGGGCCTGGCAGGCATGGACCTGGCAAAGGTCGTGTCGGTCAAGGAACCGTACGAGTGGACCCAGACCGAGTGGAAGCTCGGCCAGGGCTACGGCAAGCAGGACAAGCCGCAGTTCCACGTCGTGGCCTTCGACTACGGCGTCAAGTTCAACATCCTCCGCATGCTGGCCGAGCGCGGCTGCAAGGTCACTGTGCTGCCGGCGCAGGCCCCTGCCGCTGACGCGCTGGCGCTGAATCCGGACGGCGTGTTCCTGTCGAATGGCCCCGGCGACCCCGAGCCTTGCGACTACGCGATTGCTGCCACGCGCGAGTTCATCGCACGCGGTATCCCGACGTTCGGCATCTGTTTGGGTCACCAGATCATGGCGCTGGCCGTGGGTGCCAAGACGCTGAAGATGAGCACGGGCCACCATGGCGCCAACCACCCGGTCAAGGACCATGACGATGGCCGCGTGGTGATCACGTCGCAGAACCACGGTTTCGCCGTGGATGCCGCGACGCTGCCCGCCAACGCGCGCGTCACGCACACGTCGCTGTTCGACGGCACGCTGCAGGGCTTTGCCCTGACGGACAAGCCGGCATTCTGCTTCCAGGGTCACCCGGAAGCGTCGCCGGGTCCGCATGACATCGCGTACCTGTTCGACCGCTTCACGAAGCTGATGCAGGATGCGCGCGCCAAGGCCGCAGCCTGACGTGACGCCCTGACGTAACGAGAGACCTGAACAGGACCGCCCGCCATGAACGCTTTCATGCATGCCAGCTTCGGCGTCACCGATTTCTGGACCTATGTGCTCGGCACGATCTTCATCGTGCTGCTGCCTGGGCCGAATTCGATGTACGTGCTGTCGGTGGCTGCCCAGCGCGGTGTGCGGGCGGGCTACAAGGGCGCGTGCGGCGTGTTCCTGGGCGATGCGATCCTGATGGTGTTGTCCGCTGCCGGCGTGGCATCGTTGCTGCAGGCCAGCCCGGCGCTGTTTCACGTGGTCAAGTACGTGGGCGCGGGCTACCTGGGGTGGATCGGCTTCCAGATGCTGCGCGGTGCCGTGCGCAACTGGTCGATGCCGGCCAGTCCTGCGGGCGCGCAGGCGGCCGCCGAGCCTTTGGACCGGTCTGCCAACCCGTTCACCAAGGCGCTGGTCATCAGCCTGCTGAACCCCAAGGCCATCCTGTTCTTCATCTCGTTCTTCATCCAGTTCGTGGATCCGCAGTTCGCGTATCCGGCGCTGTCGTTCGTAGCGCTGGGGCTTGTCTGCCAGATCTGCAGCTTCGCCTACCTGACCACGATCATTTTCGTGGGCGCGAAGCTGGCCGATGCGTTCCGCCGCCGGCGCCGCCTGTCCGCAGGCATGTCGAGCGGAGTAGGGGCGATGTTCATCGGCTTCGGCGCCAAGCTGGCCACGGCCACACTGGGCTGACGACGACAACCTGATATCCGGCACGGTCCGCACGACATGCGGGCCGGCCAACAAAGAGAGCGTGCAATGCCAAAGCGCACAGACATCAAGAGCATCCTAATCATCGGCGCCGGCCCGATCATCATCGGCCAGGCGTGTGAATTCGACTATTCCGGCGCACAGGCCTGCAAGGCGCTGCGCGAGGAAGGCTTCAAGGTCATCCTGGTCAATTCGAACCCGGCGACCATCATGACGGACCCGAGCACGGCGGACGTCACGTACATCGAGCCCATCACCTGGGAAGTGGTCGAACGCATCATCGAGAAGGAACGCCCGGACGCGATCCTGCCGACGATGGGCGGCCAGACCGCGCTGAACTGCGCGCTGGACCTGCATCGCCATGGCGTGCTGGACAAGTACAAGGTGGAGCTGATCGGCGCATCGCCGGAAGCCATCGACAAGGCCGAGGACCGCCAGAAGTTCAAGGACGCGATGACCAAGATCGGTCTCGGTTCGGCCAAGTCCGGCATCGCCCACTCGATGGACGAGGCCGTGGCTGTGCAGTCGCGCATCGCCCAGGAGACGGGCACCACCGGCTATCCGATCGTGATTCGCCCGTCGTTCACGCTGGGCGGCTCGGGCGGTGGTATCGCCTACAACCGCGAAGAGTTCGAAGAGATCTGCAAGCGCGGCCTGGACCTCTCGCCCACGCGCGAACTGCTGATCGAAGAATCGCTGCTCGGCTGGAAGGAATACGAGATGGAAGTGGTCCGCGACAAGGCGGACAACTGCATCATCATCTGCTCGATCGAGAACCTGGACCCGATGGGTATCCACACGGGCGACTCGATCACCGTGGCCCCGTCGCAGACGCTGACGGACAAGGAATACCAGATCCTGCGTAACGCGTCGCTGGCCGTGCTGCGCGAGATCGGCGTGGACACCGGCGGTTCGAACGTGCAGTTCTCGATCAACCCGGTCGATGGCCGGATGATCGTGATCGAAATGAATCCGCGCGTGTCGCGTTCGTCGGCACTGGCCTCGAAGGCCACCGGCTTCCCGATCGCCAAGGTCGCGGCCAAGCTGGCCGTGGGCTACACGCTGGACGAGCTGAAGAACGAAATCACCGGCGGCCAGACCCCGGCGTCGTTCGAGCCGTCGATCGACTACGTGGTCACCAAGGTGCCGCGTTTCGCCTTCGAAAAATTCCCGCAGGCCGACAGCCACCTGACTACCCAGATGAAGTCGGTGGGTGAAGTGATGGCGATGGGCCGCACGTTCCAGGAATCGTTCCAGAAGGCACTGCGCGGCCTGGAAGTTGGCGTGGACGGCCTGGACGAGAAGTCCACCGACCGCGACGAGGTGATCGAGGAAATCGGCGAAGCCGGTCCGGACCGTATCTGGTACGTGGGCGATGCGTTCCGTCTGGGCATGTCGCTGGAAGAGGTGTACGCCGAGACGTCGATCGATCCGTGGTTCCTGGCACAGCTCGAAGACATCATCAAGACCGAAGGCCTGGCCCGCGGTCGCACGCTGGACAGCCTGTCGGCTGCCGAGCTGCGCTTCCTGAAGCAGAAGGGCTTCTCGGATCGCCGCCTGGCCAAGCTGATGAAGACAGATGCCAAGGCCGTACGCGCGGCACGTCACGCCCACAACGTGCGTCCGGTCTACAAGCGCGTGGACACCTGCGCGGCCGAGTTCGCCACCAACACCGCGTACATGTACGGCACGTATGAAGCCGAACATGGCGAGTGCGAGGCAGAGCCGACCAACAACCGCAAGATCATGGTGCTCGGCGGTGGCCCGAACCGTATCGGCCAGGGTATCGAGTTCGACTACTGCTGCGTACACGCTGCGCTGGCACTGCGCGAAGACGGGTACGAGACCATCATGGTCAACTGCAACCCGGAAACCGTGTCGACCGACTACGACACGTCGGACCGCCTGTATTTCGAGCCGCTGACGCTGGAAGACGTGCTCGAAATCGTCGAGAAGGAAAAGCCGGTTGGCGTGATCGTCCAGTACGGCGGCCAGACCCCGCTGAAGCTGGCGCTGGATCTGGAAGCCAACGGCGTGCCCATCATCGGCACAAGCCCGGACATGATCGACGCGGCGGAAGACCGCGAGCG
Organism: Cupriavidus sp. SW-Y-13; assembly: GCF_009793345.1. NCBI lineage: Bacteria > Pseudomonadati > Pseudomonadota > Betaproteobacteria > Burkholderiales > Burkholderiaceae > Cupriavidus > Cupriavidus sp. SW-Y-13. The sequence continues at coordinate 2,277,208 of NZ_WHLX01000001.1, read as the reverse complement.
CTTCCAGAAGCTGCTGCACGAGCTGGGCCTGCGCCAGCCGCCGAACCGCACCGCGCGCGCCGAGGACGAAGCCCTGCGCCTGGCCGAGGAAATCGGCTACCCGCTGGTGGTGCGTCCGTCGTACGTGCTGGGCGGCCGCGCCATGGAAATCGTGCATGAGCCGCGCGACCTCGAACGCTACATGCGCGAGGCCGTGAAGGTTTCCCATGACTCCCCGGTGCTGCTGGACCGCTTCCTGAACGATGCGATCGAATGCGACGTGGACGCGCTGTGCGACGGTCAACGCGTGTTCATCGGCGGCGTGATGGAGCACATCGAACAGGCTGGCGTGCACTCGGGCGATTCGGCCTGCTCGTTGCCGCCGTACTCGCTGGCGCAAGCCACGATCGACGAACTGAAGCGCCAGACCGCCGCGATGGCGAAGGCGCTGAACGTGGTCGGCCTGATGAACGTGCAGTTCGCCATCCAGCAGAAGAACGGCGAGGACATCGTCTACGTGCTGGAAGTGAACCCGCGCGCCTCGCGTACCGTGCCGTACGTGTCGAAGGCGACCGGCCTGTCGCTGGCGAAGATCGCCGCGCGCTGCATGGCCGGCCAGTCGCTCGACTCGCAAGGCATCGGCGCGGAAGTGATTCCGCCGTATTTCAGCGTCAAGGAAGCGGTGTTCCCGTTCAACAAGTTCCCGGGCGTGGATCCGGTCCTCGGACCTGAAATGCGTTCCACCGGCGAAGTGATGGGCGTGGGCAAGGTGTTTGGCGAGGCCCTGTTCAAGAGCCAGCTGGCCGCCGGTTCGCGTCTGCCCGAGAAGGGCACGGTGCTGATCACGGTGAAGGACAGCGACAAGCCGCGCGCCGTGGCCGTGGCCCGCATGCTGCACGACCTGGGCTACCCGATCGTCGCCACGCGGGGTACGGCGTCGGCCATCGAGGCCGCCGGCATTCCGGTTCGCGTGGTCAACAAGGTGAAGGACGGCCGTCCGCACATTGTCGACATGATCAAGAACGGTGAACTGGCGCTGGTCTTCACGACCGTGGACGAAACGCGTACGGCGATCGCCGATTCGCGCTCCATCCGCATCGCCGCACTGGCCGGCCGCGTGCCTTACTACACCACCATCGCCGGCGCCAACGCCGCGGTGGAGGGTTTGAAGCACATGCAGAGCCTGGAGGTCTATGACCTGCAGAGCCTGCACAAGCAGTTGGCCTGATGCCACGTAGTTGCTGCGCTGCCGCGTAACGGATGCGGCGCAGCCGGGCCGCCGCCGGGTTGAAACTGGCGGCGGTTCTGGCCTACACTACGTTTTGAATTCGCAGATCGACCGGCCTGGAGCCGGTCGATTCCATCTGAAAGCCGCGGTTTGAGCGGGCGTGCCGCCTGGCAGAAGTTTGCCGGGGCATGAATCCCACTCCGCTGCGGCTCATTTTTTTGTTGAACGAGACATGAGCACCATTCCGATTACCAAGCGTGGCGCCGAACTGCTCAGGGAAGAGCTGCAGCGCCTCAAGGCCGTCGAACGCCCTGCGGTGATCAACGCCATTTCCGAAGCGCGCGCCCAGGGTGACCTGTCGGAAAATGCCGAGTACGACGCTGCCAAGGAAAAGCAGGCCTTTATCGAAGGCCGCATCCAGGAAGTGGAGTCCAAGCTGGGCGCGGCACAGGTCATTGATCCCACGCAACTCGACACCGATGGCCGCATCGTTTTTGGCGCCACCGTGGACCTTGAGGACCTGGAATCGGGCAAGCCCGTGAGTTACCAGATCGTTGGCGATGACGAAGCCGACCTCGAAAGCGGCAAGATCTCGGTGAGTTCGCCGATCGCCCGTGCGCTGATCGGCAAGTTCGAGGGCGACGTGGCCACCGTGCTGGCCCCGGGCGGCGACCGCGAGTACGAAGTCATCACGGTTCGCTACATCTGAGCGACGGGATGTTCTCGTCCTCTTACTCGAACCTGCCGCCGCTGCCGCATCGCGTCTTCTTGTTGCTGACGGTGGTGTGGGCCGGGAGCCTCTGGACGGTTGGCTACATGGTGGCGCCGACGCTCTTCTCCGTGCTGCAAAGCCGGGAAACCGCAGGCATGATTGCCGGGCATCTGTTCCGCTACCAGGCGATGATTGGTGTGACGGTCGGTGTGCTCCAGCTCGTACTGTGCAATGTGCTGATTCGCCGGGGTGCGGCGCGCTACCGGACACTGCGGTGGATCGTGCTCGCCATGCTGGTATGCGTGCTGGCTGGCTATTTCGGCGTGCAGCCGTTCATGGAAGGACTCAAGGTGAAGGCACAGGCATTGAACCTGGGCGTGTCGGAGTCACCATACAAGCGCGAGTTTGGCATGCTGCACGGCGTATCGAGCGTGTTCTACCTGGTCCAGAGCCTGCTGGCGCTGGTACTGGTCTGGCGCGCGAGTGCGCCCAGATCGTCGGGCGAGTGATACGCGGAGTAATACGCGGGAAACAAGCAGGAGCGATCAGCAAAGCGCAAAAAAGGCGGCCGGGGCCGCCTTTTTCATGGAACCGATCGGCCGCCGGCCGATCAACCCAAGGACTTCTTTTTCTGGCTGGCCGGGCGGGCGCGCGAGCGCTTGACGTTGCCGCCCTGGGTCACGCGCTCGTTGCCGAGCACACGCACCGACGAACTCTTCGGACGACGCATGCCCCCGGTGGCCGGCTTGCGCACCGTGACGGTACGCGGTGCGGCGCCAGCGCCCAGACGGCGCTTTTCGACTGCGCCGAAGTCTTCGGGCTGGTTTTCCTTCAGGCGGGCAGGGCCGGGGCGCCAGATGACGAGCAGCTTGCCAATATGCTGGATCGGCGCGGCGCTGAGTTCGTCGCAGATGGCGTCGTAGATGGCGACGCGTGCGTCACGATCATCGCCGAGCACCCGGACCTTGATCAGGTCGTGCGAAGCCAGGCTGCGGTCGATCTCGGCAAGCACGGAAGGGGTCAGGCCTTCCGCACCGATCATGACCACGGGGTTGAGGCCGTGGGCGCGCGAGCGCAGTTCGGAACGTTGGGCGGAAATCAGGTGAAGGGCTGGCATCGGGAAGGCTAATATCGAATTGGCGCGTATTATCCGCCAAAATGTCGCCGGCAGGCGGCAAGGATCACCAAAATCGGGAGATAAAGCTGTGATCTGTCGCAAAACGTGACGGGCAGCTCCCGCAGAAAGGCATGTCGAGGCAATGGCCAAGGGCAAGAACAAATTCAATCAGTCGTGGCTGCACGACCACATCAACGATCCCTATGTGAAGATGGCGCAGCGCGAGGGCTATCGCGCCCGCGCGGCCTTCAAGCTCAAGGAGATCGACGAGCAGGACAAGCTGATCCGGCCGGGGCAGGTCATCGTGGACCTGGGCGCCGCGCCGGGCAGCTGGAGCCAGTACGCGCGGAACCGGCTCGCGGACTCTCCCCGGGCCAAGGACGGCAGCATCGACGGGGCGGTCATCGCGATCGACATCCTGCCCATGGAGCCCGTGGCGGACGTCACGTTCATCCTGGGAGACTTCCGGGAGGAAAGCGTGTTCCACGAACTGGAAAAGGTGGTGCTGGAAGCCTCCGGCGGTTCGCGAATCGACCTTGTTATCTCGGACATGGCCCCCAATTTGTCCGGTGTGGCCTCGGCTGACTCGGCGCGGATCGAGTATTTGTGCGATCTGGCGATGGAATTTGCCCAGGCGCACCTGAAACCGGAGGGTTCGCTGCTGGTAAAGTGTTTCCACGGCTCGGGCTACAGCCAGATCGTGGAAAAATTCAAACGTCAGTTCAAGGTGGTGGCGAGCCGCAAGCCCAAGGCGTCGCGCGACAAGTCTTCAGAAACCTTCATTCTTGGGCGTTACCTGAAGTCGTTGGACTGAAAGTTGAGGGATTGGGGTTTTGCCGGGTGACGCCGGCTTGCCCTGAAGCGGCTGGCTCGGGCACTATCAGGCCCATAGAATCAGATTTCCCTGTGGGGACGGGCGCTGCATTACAATGCAATGCAGCTTCCCGTTGGCAAGGCAATTGCAAAGGAGTTCGGCCTTGAATAACAACCTGTTTCAAAAGGCGGCAATCTGGCTCGTAATCGCGCTGGTTTTGTTCACCGTCTTCAAGCAGTTCGACAAACCGCGTGCCCAGGACGGTGTCACCTACTCGCAGTTCATGGATGACGCCAAGAACGGCAAGGTGTCGCGTGTCGACGTGCAGGGCCGTAACCTCGTGGTGTCCCCCAAGGAGGGGTCCAAGTACACCATCATCTCGCCGGGCGACATCTGGATGGTCGGCGACCTGATGAAGTACGGCGTCCAGGTGACCGGCAAGGCCGATGACGAACCGAACGTGCTGGTCCAGGCGCTGTATTACCTGGGACCGACGTTGCTGATCATCGTCTTCTGGTTCTACATGATGCGGCAGATGCAGGGCGGCGGGAAAGGCGGTGCCTTCTCGTTCGGCAAGTCCCGTGCGCGCCTGATCGATGAAAACCAGAACGCGGTGACCTTCGCCGACGTCGCAGGCTGCGACGAATCGAAGGAAGAAGTCGTCGAACTGGTCGACTTCCTCAAGGATCCGCAGAAATTCCAGAAGCTGGGCGGTCGTATTCCGCGCGGCGTGCTGCTGGTTGGCCCTCCGGGTACCGGCAAGACGCTGCTGGCGCGCGCCATCGCTGGCGAAGCCAAGGTGCCGTTCTTCAGCATCTCGGGTTCGGACTTCGTTGAAATGTTCGTCGGCGTAGGTGCAGCCCGTGTCCGCGACATGTTCGAGAACGCCAAGAAGCAGGCGCCTTGCATCGTGTTCATCGACGAAATCGACGCGGTCGGTCGCCATCGCGGCGCCGGCATGGGCGGCGGTAACGACGAGCGCGAGCAAACACTGAACCAGATGCTGGTCGAGATGGACGGCTTCGAAGCCAACTCGGGCGTGATCGTGATCGCTGCGACCAACCGTTCGGATGTGCTGGACAAGGCGCTGCTGCGTCCGGGCCGTTTCGACCGCCAGGTCTATGTTGGCCTGCCGGACATCCGCGGCCGCGAGCAGATCCTGAAGGTTCATATGCGCAAGGTGCCGATCGGCAACGACGTGGACGCGTCGGTGATCGCACGCGGTACGCCGGGCTTCTCGGGCGCCGACCTGGCCAACCTGGTCAATGAAGCTGCACTGTTTGCCGCCCGCCGCAGCAAGCGCGTGGTGGACATGCAGGACTTCGAGGACGCCAAGGACAAGATCTACATGGGTCCGGAGCGCAAGTCGACGGTCATGCGCGAGGAAGAGCGCAAGGCCACGGCTTACCACGAGTCCGGCCACGCGGTGGTGGCCAAGCTGCTGCCGAAGGCCGACCCGGTCCACAAGGTTACGATCATGCCGCGCGGCTGGGCACTGGGCGTGACGTGGCAGTTGCCGGAGCATGACAAGTACTCGAAGTACAAGGACAACATGCTTGAGGAAATCGCGATCCTGTTCGGCGGCCGTGCCGCGGAAGAGGTCTTCCTCAACGCCATGAGCACCGGGGCTTCGAATGACTTCGAGCGTGCCACCAAGATTGCCCGCGACATGGTGACCCGCTTCGGCATGAGCGATTCGCTCGGCGCGATGGTGTATGTCGATACCGAGCAGGATGGCATGTTCGGCAAGCTGTCGTCGAAGACGGTTTCGGAAGCGACGCAGCAGAAGGTCGATGCAGAAATCCGCACGATCATCGATACGCAGTATGCGCTGGCCAAGCGCCTGCTCGAAGAGAATCGCGACAAGGTCGAAGCCATGACCAACGCGCTGATGGAGTGGGAAACGATCGACGCCGAACAGGTGAACGACATCATGGCCGGCAAGCCGCCGCGCCCGCCGCGTCACCTGCAGGGTCCGAGCGGTGGCGGCAGCACGCCTCCGGGCGGCGGTTCGCCGGTGACCCCGTCCAACGCGCCGGCCACGGCACGAGTCGACGACACGGTGTAATACGGCGAGGAGCCGAGCGTAAGCGACCGTTTCCGACGGTTTCAAACGCGGTGGTTTCTGATAGCCTGCGAAGCCGGTGCCTGGTGCACCGGCTTTTTTGTTTTTCAGGACGTCAATCTTGTCGAGCGAGTTTTTCCAGTGCGGGCGTTACCGGTTCGCCCGCGACCGCCGCCCACTCGTGATGGGCATTCTCAACGTGACGCCCGATTCGTTCTCGGACGGCGGGCGACATGCCTCGCGCGATGCGGCTATCCGGCATGCGGAGCGGATGATCGCGGAGGGCGTCGATATCATCGATATCGGCGGCGAATCGAGCCGTCCAGGTTCCGCTGCACTGCCGCTCGATGAGGAACTCGCACGCGTGATGCCCATCGTCGAAGCGCTGGCGCATTGCGGCAAACCGTTGTCAATCGACACGTACAAGCCCGAGGTGATGCGCGCCGCGCTGGCGGGCGGAGCCGATTTGATCAACGATATCTGGGGCTTTCGTATGCCGGGCGCGGTGCAAGCCGTGGTTGCCGGGCAAGCGGCGCTTTGCATCATGCATATGCAGCGTGACCCGCAGACGATGCAGGAAGACCCGCAATACGATGATGTAGTCGCCGAGGTGGAAGCATTCCTGCGCGAGCGCGTGTCAACCCTTCGGGCGGCGGGCGTGGACGATTCGCGCATTTCGCTCGATCCGGGCTTTGGCTTTGGCAAGACGCCGGATCATAATCTGCGCCTGCTGGGGCAGATGACGCGGCTGGCGATCGATGGGCTGCCGGTGTTGGCTGGCCTGTCGCGCAAGTCGACGCTTGGTGCCATCGTGGGTGGGAAGCCGCCGCAGGAACGTGTGGCAGCCAGTATCGCCGCGGCGGTCTGCGCCGCCGAGCGGGGCGCATTCATCGTGCGCGCGCACGACGTGGAACAAACCGTGGATGCCCTGAAGGTCTGGTGGGCGATCCGCCATGAATCGGTAGCGCCGTAAGCGACAGCCGCAAGAACCGACGAACAGGCCAGCAGACGCATAGACGTACGGCAAATACAGCAACCACGGTGATCGTGGTGAGAACTGGGAGAAACAGAACGATGACTCGCAAATATTTCGGGACGGATGGTGTGCGTGGACGTGTCGGCGAAACGCCGATCACGCCGGATTTCGTGATGCGGCTCGGCTATGCGGCCGGCAAGGTGCTGGCCCTTGGGCAAAAGACCACGCAGGGCAAGCCGACCGTATTGATCGGCAAGGACACCCGCGTCTCTGGCTACATGCTTGAAGCCGCGCTGGAGGCTGGATTCACGGCCGCAGGGGTGAATGTGCAACTGACCGGTCCGTTGCCGACACCGGCGATTGCTTACCTGACCCGCGCGCTGCGCCTGGCGGCAGGCGTGGTGATTTCCGCCAGCCACAATCCGTACTACGACAACGGCATCAAGTTCTTCTCGGCCTCGGGCGACAAGTTGCCTGATGAACTCGAAGCCAAGATCGAAGCGCAACTCGATGAACCGATGCTATGTGTGCGCTCCGAAGACCTGGGCCGCGCAAAGCGAATCGACGATGCGGCGGGCCGTTACATCGAGTTCTGCAAGAGCACGTTCCCGTACGAACAGGATTTGCACGGGCTGCGCATCGTGGTGGACTGCGCCCATGGCGCCGCGTACCACATCGCACCGCATGTCTTTCACGAACTGGGTGCCGAGGTGGTGCCGATCGGTAACCAGCCCGATGGCCGCAACATCAACGCCGGGTATGGCGCTACCGCGCCGGAAAAACTGGTAGAGGCCGTGCGCCATCATCGCGCTGACCTGGGGCTGGCATTCGATGGCGATGCGGACCGGCTGCAGGTGGTGGACGGACAAGGCCGCCTCTACAACGGCGATGAACTGTTGTACCTGATCGTGCGCGATCGCCTGGCTTCCGGTCAGAAGGTGGAAGGCGCAGTTGGCACGTTGATGACCAACATGGCGGTGGAACTGGCGCTCAAGCGCCAGGGCGTCGAGTTTGTCCGCGCCAAGGTGGGCGACCGCTACGTGCTCGAAGAACTCAACAAGCGCGGCTGGCAACTGGGTGGCGAAGGCTCGGGCCACTTGCTTTGCCTGGATCGCCATACTACGGGCGATGGTATTGTCTCGGCGCTGCAGGTGCTGGCTGCCCTGCGCCGTAGCGGCAAGACGCTGTCGCAACTGCTCGATGGCGTGAGCCTGTTCCCGCAAACGCTGATTAACGTGCGCGTGGAGAAGGGCTTTGACTGGGAAGGCCATGCGGGCTTGAGCGCGGCACGCGCGCAAGTCGAGCCGGAACTGGAGGGCCGCGGCCGCGTGCTGATTCGCGCCTCGGGTACGGAGCCGGTCGTGCGCGTGATGGTGGAAGCCGAGCAGGTGGAGACCGCCGAGCGTGCGGCCCAGACGCTGGCCAACGCGCTGCGCGCCGCCTGACGCGATTCCGTCAGCGTAGGTCTAGACGAAAGCCATGGCTTCAGCCATGGCTTTTCTCTTTGTACTTTTAGCAATTAACCGCCAATCTATCCTCGGTGCTGAATGTGACAGCGCTGTCATGAAAGGCGGTGGAGGGTTTGCCGAAAGGAGTGCCGATTAAAGCACGGCGGTGCGACAAATTCGTGACGAAGGCGCGGATATCGGCCATATGGCGGAGAGCTTGAAGAAGATTTGGGGATGTCATGGAACTGTCACACAGGGAGCATAAAGTTCGCCTTGTCAAAAATTTGTCATTCCCCAACCATGTTCTCTGGAGGACATATGAAGCTGGTCAAGACTGCCGTAGCAGGCATCGTTTCGATGGTCGTAGCGGGTACTGCGTTCGCGGCGGAAATTACCGGTGCAGGCGCCTCGTTCCCGGCGCCCGTGTATTCCAAATGGGCAGACGCCTACCAAAAAGCAACGGGTAACAAGGTCAACTATCAATCGATCGGTTCGTCGGGCGGCATCAAGCAAATCGGCGCCAAGACCGTTGATTTCGGTGCCTCGGACGCTCCGCTGAAGGACGAAGAACTGGCCAAGGGCAACCTGGTCCAGTTCCCGACCGTGATCGGCGGCGTGGTGCCTGTGATCAACCTGCAAGGTGTGAAGCCGGGCGAACTGACCATCACGGGTGACGTGCTGGCCAACATCTACCTGGGCAAGATCAAGAAGTGGGATGATCCGGCCATCAAGGCGCTGAACCCGAAGGTTTCGCTGCCGAGCCAGGACATCCTGCCGGTGCGCCGCGCTGACGGCTCCGGCACGACGTTCATCTTCACGAACTACCTGTCGAAGGTCAGCCCCGACTGGAAGAGCACCGTGGGTGAAGGCACCACCGTCAACTGGCCGGGTGGCGGCACGGGCGGCAAGGGCAACGAAGGCGTGGCCGCCTTTGTGCAGCGCCTGAACGGCGCCATCGGCTACGTCGAGTACGCCTACGCCAAGCAGAACAAGATGACCCACCTGGTCATGAAGAACGCTGCTGGTGAAGTGGTGCAGCCGAGCGACGACGCGTTCAAGGCTGCTGCTGCTGGCGCCGACTGGAACAAGTCGTTCTATCAGATCCTGACGAACCAGTCGGGCAAGGGTGCATGGCCGATCGCCGGCGCCACCTTCATTCTGGTCCACAAGACCCAGGACAAGGCTGCGCAAGGCCAGGAAGTGCTGAAGTTCTTTGACTGGGCCTACAAGAGCGGTGGCGCGATGGCCACGGACCTGGACTACGTGCCGCTGCCGGAAGCGGTCGTGAACCAGATCCGCGCCACGTGGAAGCAAAGCGTCAAGGACGGTTCGGGCAAGTCGCTGTACTAAGTCCCTGTACTAAGCTCTGTCTGTCAGCAGGACTTTGGCAACCCGCAGTAGTGGGTTGCTGAAAGCAAGACCTGTCGCCCGATGTCGCTGATGCGGCACAGGGCGGCGGTGCCGCGGTGGCCGGAATGGCGCCGCGGCAACCGATCCACCCAACGTTTCCCCATCATGGCGACTACGTCCGATCTCCCAGCCGTCCGGCCTCCAAGCCGTCTTGGCGACATCCTGTTCGGCGGCCTGACCCGCGGCGCCGCCATCGTGACGTTGTTGCTGCTGGGCGGCATCATCGTGTCACTGGCCATCAGCGCATGGCCGTCGATCAAGCAATTCGGCTTCGCGTTCCTGTGGACCGCCGAGTGGGATCCACCCGCCGACGTCTACGGCGCGCTCGTGCCGATCTACGGCACCGTGGTGACGTCGCTGATCGCCCTTATCATCGCTGTGCCGGTCAGCTTCGGCATTGCACTGTTTCTTACCGAGCTGTCGCCAGTCTGGCTGCGCCGGCCGCTCGGCACTGCCATCGAACTGCTTGCAGCGGTGCCGTCCATCGTCTACGGCATGTGGGGTCTGCTCGTGTTCGCGCCGATCTTCGGCGAGTACTTCCAGAAGCCGCTGTCGAATACCGTGGGCCAGTTGCCCGTGATCGGCAAGCTGTTCCAGGGTGCCCCGCTGGGTATCGGCCTGCTGTGCGCAGGCGTGATTCTCGCGATCATGATCATTCCCTACATCGCCTCGGTGATGCGCGATGTGTTCGAAGTCACGCCGGTGCTGCTCAAGGAGTCGGCCTACGGTGTGGGTTGCACGACGTGGGAAGTGATGTGGCGCGTGGTGCTGCCCTACACGCGTGCCGGTGTCATCGGCGGCGTGATGCTCGGCCTGGGCCGTGCGCTGGGTGAAACCATGGCCGTCACGTTCGTGATCGGCAATACCAACCTGCTGGACAACGTGTCGTTGTTCTCGCCGGGTAACAGCATCACCTCCGCGCTGGCCAACGAGTTTGCCGAAGCCGGCGCTGGCCTGCACACCGCGGCGCTGATGGAACTGGGCCTGATCCTGTTCTTCATTACCTTCGTGGTGCTGGCGCTGTCCAAGCTCCTGCTGCTGCGCCTAGCCAAGAATGAGGGTGGCAAATGAACCAAGCCAGTCACACCATGTCTTCGTCGTCGATTCCGGCAGTTCGCCCTGATGCGGACGTCGTGCGCGGCCGCCTGCAGAACAGCCGCCGCCGTATCAACCTGATTGCACTGGCTGCCTCGCTGGGCGCCATGATCTTCGGCCTGTTCTGGCTGGCGTGGATTCTCTGGACCACGATCACGCTGGGTGTGGGCGGGTTGTCGATCGACCTGTTCACCCAGATGACGCCGGCGCCGAATACCGCCGGCGGCGGTCTGGCCAATGCCATCTTCGGCAGTTTCGTGATGGTGGGCGTGGCCACGCTGATCGGCACGCCGCTGGGCATCCTGGCCGGTATCTACCTGGCCGAATATGGCCAGAAGTCTTACCTGGCCAGCTTCACGCGCTTCATCAACGACATCCTGTTGTCGGCGCCGTCGATCGTGATCGGCCTGTTCGTCTATGCCCTCGTGGTGACTCGCATGGGCCACTTCTCGGGTTGGGCCGGCATTTGTGCGCTGGCGCTGCTGCAGATTCCCATCGTCGTCCGCACCACCGAGAACATGCTGAACCTGGTGCCGAATGCACTGCGTGAAGCGGCCGTGGCGCTGGGCACGCCCAAGTGGAAGATGGTGCTGTCGATCACGGTCAAGTCGTCGTACGCAGGCATCATCACCGGCGTGCTGCTGGCGGTGGCACGTATCGCTGGCGAAACCGCGCCGCTGCTGTTCACTGCGCTGTCGAACCAGTTCTGGACCAGCGACCTGAACAAGCCGATGGCCAACCTGCCGGTCACGATCTTCCGCTTTGCCATGAGCCCGTTCACGGAATGGCAGCAACTGGCCTGGGCCGGTGTGTTCCTGATCACTGTTGGTGTGCTTGCGCTGAACATCATCGCGCGCATGCTGTTCAAGAAATAACCGGCACCCAGCCCGACTACCGAATTCAAGCGAGACATCAGCATGACCTCTACCGTCATCGATATTCCCGATACCGTGCGCGCCAAGATCGACGTGCGGAACCTGAACTTCTTCTACAACCAGTTCCACGCGCTGAAGAACATCAACATGTCGATCCCGGACCGCAAGGTCACGGCGTTCATCGGCCCGTCCGGCTGCGGAAAGTCCACGCTGCTGCGCACGTTCAACAAGATGTATGCGCTGTACCCGGAGCAACGCGCCGAGGGCGAGATCAACATGGACGGCACCAACCTGCTGACCAGCAAGGAAGACATTTCCCTGCTGCGCGCCAAGGTTGGCATGGTGTTCCAGAAGCCGACGCCGTTCCCGATGTCGATCTATGACAACATCGCATTCGGCGTGCGCCTGTTCGAGAAGCTGTCGCGCTCGGAAATGGACGACCGCGTGGAGTGGGCGCTTTCGAAGGCCGCGCTCTGGAACGAAGCCAAGGACAAGCTGCACCAGTCCGGCTACGGCCTGTCCGGCGGCCAGCAGCAGCGTCTGTGTATCGCCCGCGGCATCGCCATCCGCCCGGAAGTGCTGCTGCTCGACGAACCGTGCTCGGCGCTGGACCCGATTTCCACGGGCCGCATCGAGGAACTCATCGCCGAACTCAAGGACGAGTACACGGTGGTGATCGTGACCCACAACATGCAACAGGCGGCGCGCTGCTCGGACTACACGGCGTATATGTACCTGGGCGAGCTGATCGAATTCGGCGAGACCGAGAAGATCTTCATCAAGCCGCACCGGAAGGAAACCGAAGACTACATCACCGGCCGCTTCGGCTGATTCGCAGGTTAGAGGCCAGGAGAAGACCATGACTGACAAGCACCTTTCGACCCAGTTCGACGCAGACCTCAACGCCATCAATACCAAGCTGCTGCAAATGGGTGGCCTGGTGGAAGCGCAGATCGAACTGGCCATGCGCGCGCTGGCCGATTTCGACGCCGATCTGGCCGATCAGGTCATCGCCCGCGAACACCAGCTCAACGCGCTGGAAGTGGAGATCGACGCGGATTGCGGCAACATCATCGCCCGCCGCCAGCCCACCGCGCGCGACCTGCGCCTGGTGATGGCCATCTCGAAGACGATCACGAATCTTGAGCGTGCGGGTGACGAGGCCGAGAAGGTGGCCAAGCGGACCAAGCACATCATGGAAGATGCCGCCGCGCACAACATCAACTACGCGGAAGTGAAGCTGTCCGGCGAAATGGCGATCACGCTGCTGCGCCAGGCGCTGGACGCGTTCGCACGGCTCGACACCGTGGCGGCTGCGCGCATCGTCAAGGACGACAAGGCGATCGACGAGGAATTCCGCGCGTTCGTGCGCAAGCTGATCACGTACATGATGGAAGACCCGCGCACGATCTCGGTGGCGCTGGATTTCCTGTTCATCGCCAAGGCCATCGAACGCATCGGTGACCACGCCAAGAATATTGCAGAATTCATCATCTACATCGTGAAGGGGACGGACGTTCGCCACACTTCACGGGAAGACATGGAGCGCGAAGCCCTGAGCTGATAACGCGCCAGCATCGATAAGCGGAGAAAAAACTACATGCCAAGCAGTATTCTCGTTGTTGAAGACGAACCGGCAATCGCCGAGCTGATTGCCGTCAATCTCCAGCACGCGGGGCACTATCCGATCCGCGCGTACAACGCCGAGCAGGCGTTGTCACTGATGAGCGATGTCCTGCCCGACCTCGTTCTGCTGGACTGGATGCTCCCGGGCAAGTCGGGCGCCACCTTTGCCAAGGAACTGCGCACCAACGACCGTACCAAGCAGATCCCGATCATCATGCTCACCGCGCGCAGCGAGGAGCAGGACAAGGTCATGGGTCTGGAAGCCGGTGCGGACGATTACGTCACCAAGCCTTTCTCGCCCAAGGAACTGCTGGCACGTATCAAGGCGGTTCTGCGCCGCCGTGCGCCCCAACTGACCGACGACGTGGTGGCGATCAACGGCTTGCGTCTGGACCCCGCAACGCATCGCGTCACGGGGCAGGACGAGACCGGTCCGATCAAGCTGGACCTGGGTCCTACGGAGTTCCGCCTGCTGCACTTCCTGATGACGCATCCGGAACGGGTGCACAGCCGGTCGCAACTGCTGGATCAAGTCTGGGGCGATCACGTTTTCGTTGAGGAGCGCACGGTCGACGTCCACATCAAGCGCCTGCGTGCGGCACTGACGCCGGGCGGCTACAGCAACATGATCGAAACGGTACGCGGCAGCGGCTACCGGCTGGCGCGTTCGCCGAGCCACTGATCTTCGTTGTCCTGGTCGGGGGCGGTGCAGCGAGGGCCGCCCAGACCGATGTCGGATAATCCAGGCGTCATGCCACCTGCATACGCTTTCGTGGCACACTTTGTCGCAATGCGACTGCCGACCGAACCTTTTTCCCTCGCATGAATGTCATCTGGGCCCGTTCCGTGGCCATCCTCGTCAGCCTGATAGCCATTGCCGCAGGCCTGTACGCCGCGGCGGGCGCTATCACCGGCCTGCTGTTCCTTTCCGTTTCCCTGCTCCTGCTGCTGAGCTATTACCTGTTCCAGATCAATCGGCTGTGGCGTGTGCTGGATGCTCCAGCCTATGGGGAAATTCCTAGCGCGTTGGGTCTGTGGGGCGAGGTCTACTACCGCCTGCACCGGCTGGTCAAACGGTGGCGCACGCAGGTGTTGTCGGTGGAACAGCAACACACGCGATTTATCCAGGCCATCCAGGCATCGCCATATGGTGTGCTGATGCTCGATGACGCCGATCAGATCGAGTGGTGCAATGATGTGGCCGAGCAGCATTTCGGCCTGAACGCCAAGCGCGACGTGCGCCAGCGCATCACCCACTTGATACGCCGTCCGGAATTCGTTCACTATCTGACGCGCGAGCGTTACGACGAGCCGCTGGTGATGCGCGATATGGGCGAGCACAAGCGCAACATCACTTCGGTGCAGATCCTGCCCTACGGCGAGAATCGCAAGCTGGTGCTCACCCAGGACATCACCAAGGTGGAGAACACCGAGGCGATGCGCCGCGACTTCGTGGCCAATGTCTCGCACGAACTGAAGACGCCGCTCACAGTGCTGACTGGTTTCCTGGAAACCGTGCGCGACTTGCCAGTGTCGGAGGAAGACCGCAATCGCTATATCGAACTGATGCTTGTGCAGTCGATGCGAATGCAGCATATCGTCGAAGACCTGCTGGCGCTGGCCAAGCTGGAGTCGGATGCCCAGCCGCCATGCCATGAGCGCGTCAATGTGGGGGCGCTGATGGCCCATCTGGTACACGACGCGGAAGCGCTTTCGCAGGATCGCCACGAGATCCGCAGCGAGATCGACCCGGGCGTGACGGTACGCGGTGCCGAGGGCGAACTGCTGTCGGCGCTCGGGAATCTGGTGTCGAACGCGGTGCGCTACACGCCAGAGGGCGGCCGCATCGCGATCCGCATGACATACACCGACGGACATGCCGTGTTCTCGGTCAGCGATACGGGGCTGGGGATCGCCCCGGAACATATCCCGCGTCTCACCGAACGTTTCTATCGCGTGGACCGCAGCCGTTCGCGCGACACCGGTGGCACGGGCCTGGGGCTGGCCATCGTCAAGCACGTGCTGTCGCGCCACCATGCGGACCTGCGCGTGACCAGCGAAGTGGGCCGTGGCAGCACATTCCGCATCGTGTTTCCGGTGGACCGCAGCGGGTATGAAGCGGATACGACGAAGCACGCGGCGTAAAGTCTTTTTCTTTTCCCTTGTTTGCTCCCCTCTCCCACTGTGTGGGAGAGGGGAGCAAACACAATCCCTTCCGTTAGTTCCCAAACGTCGCCAGCAACTCGATCTGGCTTACCCGCTGCGCCTTGGCACGCGATGGCTTGCGTACATATTCGCCGTCGGGCTGCATGATCCAGGCGGACGCGTTGTCGCGCAGATGCACCTGCAGCCCTTCCTTGATGACCCGCGCCTTCAGCGTGCGGTCCAGTACCGGGAAGGCGACTTCCACGCGGCGGAACAGGTTGCGGTCCATCCAGTCGGCGCTCGACAGATAGAGCACGTCGTCGCCACCCGTATGGAAATAGTAGACGCGGTGGTGTTCCAGGAATCGACCGACAATCGATCGCACCGTGATGTTTTCCGATAGTCCTGGCACCCCAGGACGCAGTGCGCAGACCCCGCGCACGATCAGGTCGATCTTCACGCCTGCGCGCGACGCCTTGTAGAGCTCGTCGATGATCGTCGGCTCCAGCAGGGCGTTCATCTTGGCGATGATGCGCGCGCGCTTGCCGGCTCGCGCATGGCGGGCCTCGGCGCGGATATGGTCGATCAGGTTGCTGTGCATCGTGAACGGCGACTGCCACAGGTGGTTCAGCCGGATCGTGCCGGCCGTGCCCGTGAGCAACTGGAACACATGATGCACATCTTCGCAGACCTCTTCATTCGACGTCAGCAACCCGAAGTCGGTGTAGAGGCGTGCGGTGCGCGGATGATAGTTGCCGGTGCCAAGGTGGGCATAGCGGCGCAGCACCACCTGCTTGGCCTTGGGCCCGGCGGGTTCGCGTCTCACTACCAGCAACAGCTTCGCATGGCATTTGTGGCCGACCACGCCGTAGACCACATGGGCGCCAGCGGATTCGAGCCGTTCTGCCCAGTTGATGTTGGTTTCTTCATCGAAACGCGCGAGCAACTCCACCACGACCGTGACTTCCTTGCCGTTGCGGGCAGCGGTCATCAACGCTTCCATGACGGCCGATTCATTGCCGGTGCGATACACGGTCTGCTTGATCGCCACTACGTTCGGATCGTTGGCGGCAGCCTGCAACAGGTCCAGCACCGACGAGAAACTCTCGTACGGATGATGCAGCAGCACGTCGCGCTGCCGGATCACGTCGAACATATTGGCGCCTGGCGGGAACGCTTTCACAGGCGCCGGCACGTGCGGCGGATATTTCAGGGCAGGGCGATCCACGAGGTCGGGAATCTGCATCAACCGCACCAGATTCACCGGACCACTGACGCGATACAAGTCCTGCTCGGTCAGCCCGGATTCCAGCAGCAGGCGACGCGACAGCGCGGGCGGCGTGTCCGACGAGACTTCCAGCCGCACCATGTCGCCGAAATGGCGCGTGGGCAGTTCGCCCTGCAGGGCTTCGCGCAGGTCGGTAATGTCGTCCTCGGACACGAAGAGGTCCGAGTTGCGCGTCACGCGGAACTGATAGCAGCCCTGCACGTCGATGGCGGGAAACAGTTCGTGGACAAACGCCTGCATGAATGACGACAGCATCACGAAGCCGTATGCGTATCCGGACAGCTTTTCGGGCATGCGGACCACGCGGGGCAGGGCGCGCGGTGCCTGTACGATGGCCAGGTCAGCATTGCGGCCAAAGGCATCCTTGCCTGAGAGCTCGACGATGAAGTTCAGGCTCTTGTTGAGTACGCGCGGAAAGGGATGGGCGGGGTCCAGTGCGATCGGCGTCAGCACCGGTCCCAGTTCGCGCACGAAGAAATCATGAGCCCATGCACGCTGTGCATCGGTCCAGGTGTTCATCAGGTGAAAAAACACCCCCTCTTTCTCCAGCGCGGGGAAAATCACGTTCTGCAGCATGTCATACTGCGAGGCCACCAGCCGCTGGGTGCGCTCCGTGACAAGCTGGTAGGCCTGCTGGACCGAGAGGCCGTCGGGCGTGAGGCCCGACGCGTTATCCCGCAACTGTTCCTTCAGCCCGGCCATGCGGATCTCGAAGAACTCGTCCAGATTGCTGGACACGATGCAGATGAACTTCAGCCTTTCCAGCAACGGAACATTGGGGTCGGCGGCTTGCGCAAGAACGCGCGAATTGAATTCCAGAATGCCCAGCTCGCGGTTCAACAGCGTGCCGGGCGGTGTCGTCGACATGTCAATGACCTTATTTTGGCGATATGGCGACTTTTTCATAGAATCGTGTCAAATTGATGACACTTTGATTTTGTCATGATGTGGACATGACAGAGACATAATCTTTCAGGTTTTGGCCCCTGGGTTCCGATGGGGCTCATCCTGTGCAATACGTACGCAATGACACAAACTCCTCGCTTGCTGGCCGCCGTCGATATGGGCTCCAACAGCTTCCGCCTGATGATCGGGCGGGTGGATGAGACCCCGACCGCGTCCGGCCCGGCCAGTCAGATCTTTCAGGTCGATGCCCTGCGCGAGCCGGTGCGCCTGGCTGCTGGCCTGACGCCGGACAAATACCTCGACCAGCCCGCGCGCCGACGCGGCATCGACGCGCTGCGCCGCTTTGGCGACCGCCTGCGCGACTTCGCACCCGAGCAGGTGCGGGCCGTGGCCACCAACACGCTGCGTGTGGCCAAGAACGCCTCGGATTTCCTGATCGAAGCCGAACATGCGCTGGGTTTCCCCATCGAAGTGATCGCCGGACGGGAAGAAGCCCGGCTGATCTATCTGGGTGCCTCGCATGATGCGCCGGCTTGCCAGGGTAACCGACTCGTGGTCGATATCGGCGGTGGCTCCACCGAGTTCATCATTGGCAGCGGCTATCAATCCAAGCTGATGGAAAGCCTGTATATCGGATGCGTCTCGCATAGCCGCCAGTTCTTTCCGAGCGGCAATGTCGACGAGTATGCGATGAAGCAGGCCGAACTTGCCGCGCGTCGCGAGATTCAGGTGCTGGTGCGCCAGTACAAGTCGGCGGGCTGGCAACAAGCGGTGGGGTCCTCGGGTACGGCGCGTGCGCTGGCCGAGTTGATCGAACTCAACGGGATGAATGAGAGTCCGTCCGAGCACGGCATCACGCGGGAAGGGCTGGAGCGCTTGAAGCGCGCGCTGATCAAGGCCGAGAATACCAATCGCGTGAAGCTGACCGGCCTGAAGGCCGACCGCATTCCGGTACTGCCGGGCGGGCTGTCGATCATGCTCGGCGTGTTTGCCGAACTCGATATCGACCGCATGGACGTGACCGACGGCGCGCTGCGCCTTGGTGTGCTTTATGACTTGCTCGGACGCAGCCACCACGAAGACATGCGCACCGTGACGGTGGACCAGTTCATGCGCCGCTACGCCACGGACCGCGCGCAGGCGACGCGAGTGGGACACGCTGCGCGCGAACTCCTTGCGCAGTTTCCGGAGCCGCGCCACGAGCGCCGCGAAGACAATCTCGCCCTGCTGGGATGGGCGGCGAGCCTTCACGAGATCGGCATGTCGATCTCGCATAGCGGATATCACAAGCACTCGGCCTATATCGCCACGCACGCGGACATGCCGGGTTTCTCCAAGACCGATCAGGCGCGCCTTGCCACCCTGTTGCTGGGCCATGCGGGCAAGCTCGGCAAGCTGTCGGGCAGCGGCAGGTTCGTGGACTGGCGCATGCTGTTCAGCCTGCGTCTGGCGTTTGTTCTGTGCCGCCGGCGTGGCGACATGAAGCTGCCGGACATCCAGGTGAAGCAGCGTTCCGATGAACTCGACGAGGGCTTCGAGGTGCGTTTGCCGAAGGCTTGGATCGAGTCCAATCCGCTCGTCGAGTACAGCCTCGCGCAGGAAGCCGACGAGTGGGAGCGGGTTGGCAAGCGGTACAAGGTCGTGTACGTCTGACCTCGGCCATATCGGGAAGGGAAATGAAAAACGGCGACCGAATGGTCGCCGTTGCCGTTTCTTCGATGCCAGTGCGGCTTACTTCAAGCCCAGGAAGTGCCGTGCATAGCGCGGGTTCATATCGCGTACCCGGAGCAGCGTCAGGAAGTCTGCGACGTTGAAGTCGGGATCCCATGCGGGCAGACCGCAGATCTTCGCGCCAAGGCGCAGATAACCCTTGATCAGTGCCGGCGGTTCCACGTCGAGCGTCTGGTTCAGGTCGTCCACCGGCAGGGGCAGGCGCGGGAAAGCGTGGTATTCGATCGGCGCCAGCGACTTCTCGGCGAACTGGCGATAGAGGCTGGCTGCATAGTGGCCGCCATCGCTCATCGGCACACTGGCGCAACCCAGCATCGATTCGAGGTTGTAGCGCTGGAGATATTCGCCCAGTCCACCCCACAGCGCCATGATCACGCTGCCCGAACGATAGTCGCGATGCACGCAGGAGCGTCCCAGTTCGAGCATCTTCGGCCGCAGATGCGCCAGGCGGACGAGATCGAATTCGGATTCGGCGTAGAGGCAGCCAATGCGCTTGGCCTGGTGCGGCGGCAGTACGCGGTACGTGCCTACTACCTTGAGCGTTTCCTGATCGCGGACGATCAGGTGGTCGCAGTAGGCATCGAACATGTCGACGTCTGTTTCTGCAGACGACGAATTCAGCCGAGCACCCATTTCCTCGGCAAAGACCTTGTAGCGCAGGCGCTGGGCCTCCGTTACTTCGTCCTGGTGACGTGCCCACGCCACGCTGAAAGCAGGCGCCGAAGCTTGAATCTGGGTTTGGTGTTGTGCTGGCTGACGAGGAAGACGCCTCCGCGCCGACTGGCCGGAAAGGCCAGTGGGCAAGGAGTCGAAAAGCGGCTGGGTAGGCGTCGGAAGGTCTCGCATCAGTATGTCCTTTTGGTGACGAAACGGCTTCGAAACAATGTAGAGAGGCCGGGTGACAGCGCCGTGAACCGATGATGACCATTCCGTGACCGTCAAATCGGCAAGGGGCGCGTGTGTGTTCACCTTAGGCCACACCTGCGTTGCAGGCTATGGCCGAAATCCGAAAGTGACGATCTTGTGGCGAAACGATGACGAGCCTTCCGATGAGGCTTCGTCTCGGAAGGGGAGGACGTTCAGAGGAAATCGGGCTGGATCACTGCGCGCATCACCACCTGCGCCTCGCTCTCGCGCGTACGTCCGGCCAGCCACCAGATGCCGCTTTTCTTCACGCTCCAGTTCATTTCCTGGCCCGCCAGAAGGAGGCTGCATAGCTGGCCAATCCATGGCTGATGACCCACGATCACCGTGTGCTCGTGCCCCTGTGGCCAGTCGATGGCAGCCAGCACTGCACCCACATCGGCGCCAGGTGCAAGGGCGTCGATGATTTCCACGTTGCCCGACAGCGCGGCCGCCGTCTCGCGTGTGCGCAATGCCGGACTGCAAACCACGCGGAAGTCGGCGGGCAGGTGGGCGCGTAGCCATGCTGCCGAGGTCTCGGCTTGCTTGCGCCCGCGGCGCGTGAGAGGGCGTTGCAAATCGGCGCTGCGCGAGATGCTCAGGGCATCCGGCAAGTCTTCTGCTTCGGCATGTCGCCACAGAATCAGATTCATAAGGGAGGGAATTCCTCGGGCTTCCTTGGGTGTTTCGAGTATGGTGAGGCGTCCTGGCGGCCGCAAGATACGGCGACAAAAAACAAAACGGGCTACCCAGGGCGCATGACCCACGGGTAGCCCGTCAGTGTCGGCAGTGGCGATGTCACCCGCGTGTCAGCGGGGCATCGTCCATCAGAACCGAGCCGGCGAACTCAGGACTTGTGGCGGAAATTGATACGGCCCTTGGTCAGGTCGTACGGCGACATTTCCAGGGTGACGCGGTCACCGGCCAGGATGCGGATGCGGTGCTTCTGCATCTTGCCCGAGGCGTACGCCCAGATTTCCACACCGTTTTCCAGCGTGACGCGATAACGGTTATCGGGCAGGGCTTCCGAAACCACGCCACCAAATTCAATGAGTTCTTCCTTAGCCAATCTGTTTTCCTTTCTGGCAGCCAGCCGTGGCTGCATGAAGTTAGTGAGTATCCTGTAGGCGCCAGGGCTTGCCGTGCGGCACAGGCATCGCCGCATCGGGCGGCAGCCGCGCACAACCAAACGAAGGCAAGTCGACGGGTCAGGCTGGAGGCTAAACGCACTTCAACCGGACGGGTCAGGTAAATCGTGACGGGGCGCGGATTTCCCAGACGATTGCCTTGCCGCAAGCAGCCGCGCAAGCAAACGGCGCGGACGTGACATCACGGGGACAGCGGGCAAGGTGTTTCCGGGAAATTTCAAGCATGCCAGGCGGCGTGCTCCCGGTTACAGGGCATGCTCAGATACCCCGAACTGACGCGCGATTGTAGCACGTCGATCCCAGTTTTCGCAGGCCCGACAACGGCAGGCAGGCCATCCATCGTCATGGTTGGAAGCGGACAACTCGCCGCAATCCACCGTCTGGACGAGAAACCCGTGGTGGTTTCCGTAATGCCATTGGGGCAGAATCGCGGCGCCCGGGGGTTCCCGCGAGCATTGATATTAAAACGATACGGAATACGGGGAAAACACAATGAGCGCGATTTTCGCGTTGCTGGCCTGCATCTTTCTGGGCGCGCCGATCGAATGGTATGGCGTCGGCGCCATTTGCGCGGTCTGGGACTTGTTCAGGGCTGCCGATTTGCGCAAACAGATGCGACTGCTGGAGGCGCATATCGAGGAGCTGGAGGCGCCGGTGGTGGTGAGGAAGAGCGAGGATTTTGCGCCGCGCCTGGTGTCCTAGTAGGCCTCGCCAGGCAAAGTTCCGAGCAGTTGCGGATTGAAGCGAGAGGGGAAAAAGAAAAAAGGGCTCACGCCTTTCAGCGTGAGCCCTTTTTCAACTGCCTTTTACCACTGCAAATACTGGTCGGAGCGATAGGATTCGAACCTACGACCCTCTGATCCCAAATCAGATGCGCTACCAGGCTGCGCTACGCTCCGAAGCCGGCGATTCTATCGCGATTGTTCCTCGCAGGTCAATTGCCATTCGAAGAGATCGGATGTGGTGGTGTTGTGACGGCTGGGGCGCATGGGCGCACCCTGCTTCAGCCGGGGCTGTTTTGGCTTGACTTGGTGCGGCGCGCTGACATAATCCGCACACCGTATCGGTCCGACCCGGCGCTTCGCGCCTGGCATAGCAGTGCCCACCCGGACCTGGTCCCGATCAACAGAACAATGGCATGCCAGCAGCGCTCGCGAAGCGTTGACTGCGCCGTGCCTGAGCATTGCCCCGCCCGATGCGTGCGCATCGACGGCATTCGGGGCAACCGGACCTGCGGAAACAACACAGAACGGCCGTTCGCAGGCCGCGAAACAGAAGGCTGGCGGGTGCGTGCGGAGCGCCGGCGATGCCTTTGTGAACGGGAATGAAGATGTTTCAGTCGCAGGTGGTAGTGCTGATCGCAGGCTTGTTTGCGCTGCAGATGGCGATCGTCTGTGCCGTGTTGCGGCGCTCGGCAGGGATGGCGCGCAGCGGGCTCACGTCGTGGGCCGTCGGCGACCTGATCGTGACGCTGGCAGTGATCCTGCTGGCGGTTCATGCCTACCGGCCTGAATGGCCGGTGACGGCGTTGCCCGAGTTGGCGCTGACTGCCGGGCTTTCGATGATGGTCTATGGGACACGGCATTTCGTTGGCAAGCCAGGGCGGGGTCTGATGCTTGCCGTCCTGAACCTGCCCGGCCTTGCCGCGCTGGCGCTGCATGGGAGCCAGGGTATTGCACAGTTCGTATCGACCCGCTCATTGGCAAATGCCGGACTCTCGGCGCCGTCTGCGGTGGCTGGGTTGACGCTGGTCGCGTCGGTGGTTCAGGTGTTGCTGTTGCTCGAATTGCTGCGCGTCACAGTGCCAAGGTTGCCTGGCAAGCATGGCACCGGCCGCCTTGCGCTGCTGTCGCTGGTGCTGGTGGCGCTGACATGCGCGGTGTTGGCAGGCGCGCAGGCCTGGCCGGCACTTTCGACGCTGGTGGACGGGCATCCGCTGCCGTTGGTCGAGCAGCGCGATGGTGTCACGGTCTGGTTCGTGTTCGGGGTGGTGGGATTGTCGGTGAGTTTCGCACTGATGGCCCATGACCGGTTGCGCCGGATCATCGAGCGCCGGGCGCGCCACGATGACCTGACCGATGTGCTGTCGCGTGGCGCCTTCTGGGAAGAACTCGAAGTCACGTGCAAGCAGGCGGAACGTCAACGCGCCCCCTGTACCGTGGCGTTTATCGACCTCGACCACTTCAAGGCGATCAACGATCTCTACGGGCATCTGGCCGGGGACAGCGTGCTGCGCCACTTTGCCGGCATGCTGCGCAAGGCCGCGCCGGAGCATGCCATTCTGGGTCGCCTGGGTGGCGAGGAATTTGCGATCGTGATGCCCGACACGACGCTGGAGACTGGCCGGGCCATCAGTGTCCGCCTGAGTGCGCTGGTGCGTGGCACGCCATGTCCGTCCGATCCCGATCCTATTACCTACACAGTCAGTATCGGCATGGCGGAACGGCAGGCTGGTGAAAATGCCGATGCGGTGATGCGCCGCGCCGACCGCGCGCTCTACGATGCCAAGCAGATGGGCCGCAATTGCGTCTCGTCGCACGATACGGCCGAATCCGTCGGCATGCCGCGTCGCCCCCGCGTGCGGGAGCGCGAGTCGATCTGATCAGATTTCGGACGCGCCGACAGTGGGGTAGAATGCACGCCTTGCCGCCACGGCATGCCAATAAACGGCCAATCCGCCCTTAGCTCAGTTGGATAGAGCACTCGCCTTCTAAGCGAGCGGTCAGAGGTTCGAATCCTCTAGGGCGGGCCACGCATCTAGAGGGATTCGCGCCCTTCGTACGGGCTCGGTCCACAGACGTCTCGCCCAACTTTATCCGTCGCTTCTATCCGCCATCGTTCGACTCACGGTTGAACTAGTATGGAGGATTCGATGGAGAGCGAAGTCTATGGAGCGGAAGATGCAATCAGGACTTCCAGCCGGACCGCAGCCTCTGATTCTTGTTGCCGAGGACGACGCGGACATTGCCGATATTCTTGCCGCCTACTGTGCGCGCAGTGGCTTGCGTACGGTGCATGCCGCAGACGGCCGACGCGCACTGGATCTCCACCTGTCCCTGAAGCCGGATCTGGTGCTCCTCGATGTACAGATGCCGTTGGCAGACGGATGGCAGGTCCTCTCCGAGCTACGCCATCGGGGCAGTACGCCGGTGATCATGCTCACTGCGCTCGACCAGGATATCGACAAGCTCATGGGTCTGCGCATCGGTGCGGATGACTACGTGGTCAAGCCATTCAATCCGGCCGAGGTGGTCGCCCGGGTGCAGGCTGTGTTGCG
Source organism: Cupriavidus sp. SW-Y-13 (assembly GCF_009793345.1). Lineage (NCBI taxonomy): Bacteria > Pseudomonadati > Pseudomonadota > Betaproteobacteria > Burkholderiales > Burkholderiaceae > Cupriavidus > Cupriavidus sp. SW-Y-13. The sequence continues at coordinate 2,252,465 of NZ_WHLX01000001.1, read as the reverse complement.
TCGAGCCAGGACGGCGTCCGAGACGGAGACGAGCCGGGTGCTGCGCGTTCCGCCGTTCGAGATCGATCTCGATCAGCATGAAGCCGTTGTCCAATCGGGCAACGCGCGGCATGTACTGAGTCTCACGCTCACCGAGTACAGGATCCTTGCGCAGCTTGCCAGGTATCCGAAACGGGTGTTCAGTCGGGCAGAACTGCTTTCCACGTGCTTGCCCGAAGGCGATGCGCTGGAGCGAACGGTTGACAGCCATGTCAGCAAGCTGCGGAAAAAATTGGAGGAGTGTGGCGTGAGTGGCGTTCCCACGGGCGTGCGCGGCGTCGGTTACCGGTTGCTGGAGCTCTGAGTGAAGCTCGTCGGATTGGGTCGGAAGATATCTCTGTGGATGACAGCGGTCTCGCTGGGGATGACATTCGTCGTCGTGTCCACGTCTTACATCTTCTACTACGTCATGATGACGTATTGGCCCGAGCGGGTGGATGAGACGGCTGTCCTGCCCAGTGGTCCGGAATGGGTCTGGCTGGGTGCAACGTTCCTGTTCGGCGCGGTGGTTGCCATGGCGGTGGCAAGGAAGCTGGCGCGCAAGATCCTGGTCCCATTGAACTCCGTGGCCGACAGCATGCGAAGGGTCTCCCGTGGCGATCTTGCCGCGAGAGCCGTTGCGGGTGATCGGTCTCTCGGAGAGGCGGCTTCGCTGGCCGACGATTTCAATGCGTTGGCGGCCAGGCTGCAGCGGGTTACCGAAGAGCAGACATTCTGGAACGCCGCAATGGCGCATGAGCTTCGGACACCGGTCACCGTTCTGCGGGGCCGACTGCAAGGACTTGCCGAGGGTGTGTTCCCACCGACTGAAGCCTTGTTCCGTGGTCTGCTCACGCATGTGGAGGGACTCTCGCGCATGATCGAGGATCTGCGTGTGATCAGCCTGGCGGAGAGTGGCCATCTCGATCTTCATGTGCAGGATATGGACTTGCAGGCGGAGATTGGCGAGGTCCTGGAGTTCTTCGGCAACGAGTTGGCATCTGCGGATCAGGTGCCCGTGGTGAAAGTGACGGCGCCGTCCGTTCTTGGCGATCCCCTTCGGATTCGTCAGGCACTCCTGGCATTGCTGGATAACGCGCGCCGGTATGCCGGCCCGGGTATCGTGCAGATTGAGGCGTTTGTTCAGGATGGCACTTGCCATCTTCGTGTTCGCGATCATGGTCCAGGTATTCCACAGGAGCAGGCGGCACATGTTTTCTCTGCCTTCCGCCGTGCCGGGGTGGCGCGCACAGCGCACCGCAGCGGCAGTGGCCTCGGCCTGGCGGTGGTGGCGGCTATCGCCCATGCGCATTCAGGAACCGTTATCTGCGAATTGCCCGCAGGCGGAGGCTGCGCTTTTGAAATGCGCTGGCCACAAGCGTTGCCGTTCCGCGCATGACGTGGCGTTGCCGTGTGCCTTGGGGCGCTTTGCGCCTCCACGAAATCTCCATCCCGTCTCCACTGAAGCCGGAAGGCCATCAGAGAGAATCTCGCGTTCAAGCAAGCATTGGACGTATTGGCCTTGTCAACTACACAAACGCATGGGCAGGCAGCGTGGAAGCTGCGTTACTGGAGTGTCTTCGCCGGTCAGGCGTTCTCTCTGATCGGGTCTGCGCTTAGCCAGTTTGTCCTGCTCTGGTGGATTGCCGATACGACGGGCAGTGCGGCGGCACTGTCCACTGCGGGCCTGGCGGCTTTGCTTCCCCAGGCGCTGCTCTCTCCAGTGGGTGGCATTCTTGCAGACCGCTTCAGCCGGCGCGCGCTCATGGTCGCATCCGACCTCATCAGCGCGGCCTGCATGCTCGTGCTGATCGCCCTGTTCCTGAGTGGCGACGAACAGTTGTGGCACGTGTACACGATGATGGCGATTCGCAGCGCGATGCAAGCGTTCCAGTCGCCCGCGCTGGCTGCAAGCACGCCGCTCCTGGTGCCAGCCAGCTTCTTGCCGCGCGCCGCAGGGTTCAATCAGGCACTGCAAGGCGTGATCCTTGTGGCGGCCGCGCCGTTAGGTGCTTTGGCGATGAGCCTCATGCCTTTCGGGTGGGCGCTCGCCATCGACGCCGTGACAGCGGTGCTCGGCGTGCTGCCTCTGCTCGTCTTCAAGATACCGCAGGGGAGAGCGCCCCAACGGGCCACGTTGTTTGCGGATTTTCTGGATGGCGTCCGTATCGTATGGCGCGATGCCACCCTTCGATGGTTGTACTTCCTGCTGGCAGGCGTCACGCTCATCGTCATGCCGACTTACACGATGGTGCCGCTTCTCGTGAAGGAGCACTTTGCAGGCGGCATTGCCGAAGTGGCCATCATGGAAGGAATGACCGGCGCTGGCATGGTGCTGGGAGGCATCGCCGTTGCCGCGCTGGCTCCCCGCAATCCTGTGCGATGGGTAATCCTCGGGTTTGCCGTGTCGTGTTTCACGCTGGCGCTGACGGCCCTTACCCCCGCTACGTTGTTCTGGCCGGCTGTATTCTGGTGGACAGTGAGCGGACTGGCGTTCGCGGCGGGCGATGGTCCTTTTGTCGTGCTCCTGCAGACCAGAGTGCCAAATGCCCTGCAAGGCCGGGTGCTGTCCCTGCTCAACATGGTGATGGGAATGGCTGCACCTGTGGGACTTCTGATTGCGGGACCGCTGGCGGAGTATCTGGGGGTTCGGTGGGCCTTTGTATTGATGGGAACGCTGGCGGGCTGCGTCGTGCTAACCGGGTTTCTCTCTACGACGCTCGCCCGGCCAGCCGAGCCGATCCACGCGGCGAACAATGCTTGACGGCTGACGACGCGAAGGTGCGGGCGAGCCGTCAGCACGCGCTTCAATCCTGCATTGGGTTATCCATGTCGCCTCGGGAGTTTTCCCGCAATCCCCATGATGGCCCTGACGCCGTCCGCTCCGATCAGCGTTGTAGCTATCGCCTGTGCTTCTGCCCACGCCGGCCCAGCGTCCTTCAGCACCAGTTTTCCGGCGCGGGTCACTGAGAGCGGACGCGACCGGCCATCGGCGGCCTCTGCCACGTCCTCGGCAATCCATCCCTCCGTCAGCAGGGGCTGCAGGTTGCGTGTCAGTGTGGATCGATCGTGATGATTCCGTCGTCCAAGATCAGCGCGGCTGATGGGCCCCAGTTCATGAACAAGCACCAGCAGCGTGAACTGCGTGGCGTTGATGCCGAATGGGCGCAACGCCTGATCGTAGGTGGCGGTCAGCACGCGCGAGATTTGCCGGGCGCGCGTCATCACGCAGTGCTGAAAGATATCGGCGCCTGTGGTGCCAGACGGGGAACGTTTTCCGGAAGTCATGTCATGTGTGACGCAGGGATGTACCGCCAGCGTACCGTACTCAGTGCCGATGTGCTGGCGGTGCCGCGTGAGTGTTCGGCGACCGTGTATCGGGCACGGTCACGGCAACTGTTTCCGTGGCCAGAATCTTGTGTGTCGGGTCGGCCAGTTCCAGGCGCACCCGATGCGGTCCCGGCGGCAATCCCACCACGACGATGGGATCCTCGCTGGTGTGTGCCCATGTGGCCGGACCATCGTCAACGGTCACGTGCAGATGGCCGACGCGCGGCGAGACCTGCGTAGCCCCCTTGCCGAACACCGGGATCACACGAAAATTCTCGGTCCGGAACTGCACGATCACGACACCCCTTGCGAGCGGTTCCGGCAACGCTGAGTACGCCACGATCCGTGGCGCCGGCTCGGCATCCAGTGGCAAGACAGCCGGTGGACGAATCGCGTCGGCAGCAGTCTGCGCGATGGTATGGATCGGCACGGCCGCGAGAATAGCGGCAGCAAATAGGGGGGCGAGGGATCTCATGTCTGACTCCTGGAAACGGACAACAACTCCAACGGGCGCCGATGATGCCTTGAAGCCATAGTAGACGCGCTGGCTTTTTGTACAGGCATGTATCCGTCTGACTCCTGCACACATAACGATACGTTTTGACCGGCTCACCCTTACAGGAGAGATACATCGGCTGGCTCTAATGCTGCATATGCAACATATCGTGCACCTTCCCTGGTGCCAGGAGGAGTGGAGATGGGTAAGAGATCAGCAATGCGTCGGTCAGCCAGCATGGTGGCAACTGTTGCCACTGTGTCGGCAGCGCTGATGAGCAGCGCCTCCACCGCCATCGCTGCGTCACATGACGTTGCCGAAGTCGCATTCGAAGTCGGCAATGTGGACGTGGGTGCCGATCTGCGTTTGCGACACATGGTGGTCCGGCCGTCAGCGCCCAAGGGCACCGTGCTTTTCCTGCACGGCTTTCCCGAGACCATGTTTGCCTGGAAAGCGATTGCCAGGACGCTCGGCCGGGATTTCGAAGTTCATGCTTTCGACTGGCCCGGATTCGGCGAATCTTCGCGTCCGCCTGTGGAGCGTTTCGCCTACGCGCCTCGCGACTACGCCACGGTCCTCACGCGCTACATCGACACGACAGGCATCGGCGGTAGCCGCCTGGTGATCTACGCGACCGATATCGGCGCCTTGCCAGCGCTGCTTGCTGCCGTCGATCGGCCGGATATCGCCCGCATGATCGTTGTCGGGGATTTTGCACCGTTCGACCGGCCGCAGTATATGCAGGAGCGTCTGCAGGCGCTGAAGGAACCCGCATCTGCCGACGCAGTGCGAAAGGCCTTCAATGCCTCGCGCGACGAGATACTGAAGAACGCATTCACGCGCGGATTGCCGGAAGCGCAACGCTATGCGCTCGATGCCGAGTATCAGGCTGACATGGCACGCGGCTGGCAGAACGGACACCTTTCGTCCGCCGATGCGTTTGCACACTACTACGCGCACTTCACGCGAGACCAGCATGTACTGGAAGCGCAACTGCCGAAGCTGAAAACGCCGGTGCGTGTTGTCTGGGGTGAACAGGACATCTATATCAACAAGGAGATGGGTGTCGAGTTCTCGCGGAGGACCGCCGTGCCGTTGCGGCTGTTGCCTGCCACGGGCCACTACCCGCACCTCCAGCGTCCAGGCGACACCATCGACGAAGTCCGCGACGCCTTCCGTCCTTGAGCTACCTCGCGCGGTCCGTGTCGCCACCATGGTCCGTCGCATTCCACAAGTGGCGAACACTCCTGACATCCCTGAAATTCATGACGCAAGCTATCGATACCGTGATCTACACCGGCAAGACCCGCACGACGGGAGGTCGGAACGGCCATTCCCGCAGTTCCGATGACCGTCTCGCGGTCGAGCTTTCCGGACCGGGCAGCAACGGTCCCGGCACAAATCCAGAGCAACTGCTGGGTGCCGGCTGGTCTGCCTGTTTCCTCGGCGCGATCGGCAAGGCGGCGCAGGCTGCCGATATCACCCTGCCTGCGGATGCGGCGGTCGAAGCGGAAATCGATTTGTGCCGCGCTGGCGACGCTTTCCTGCTGGCGGCTCGCCTCAATGTGTCCCTGCCGGGTATCGATACCGACCTTGCGCGTTCCCTGGCGGCGCGCGCGCATCAGATCTGCCCGTACTCGAAAGCCTTGCGCGGCAACATCGACGTGGAAATACAGGTCGTCTGACCTGTGGCACCGCATCGCATATCCCATCCATTGGAGACCATCATGAACAAGACTCTTTCACTTGCAGCGCTTGCGGTCACTGGCGCAATGGCGTTCTCGACCGCCCAGGCGCAGGCGCCTGGCATCCATCGCACGGATCTGGTCAAGCACGATTTGAGCACGCCGCTTCTCGAAGGGGTGCAGGTCCGCGTGGACTTTGAACCTGGCGCATTTGCACCCAAACACGCCCATCCGGGCGAGGAAATCGCTTACGTGCTGGAGGGCACGCTGGAGTACCAGCTTGGTGATAGTCCGCCCGTGACGCTCAAGGCCGGTCAGGCGCTGTTCATTCCCGCGGGCATGGCACATTCCGCCCGCAACGTGGGGAGCGGCAAATCATCGGAGCTGGCGACGTACATCGTGAAGAAGGGCGCGCCGCTGGCAACGCCGTCAAAGTAAGGCTTCGCGCTTTGCCCCGACGCCCGTCGCAATGCGGCGGGCGTCGGCATTTCGTCGTTACACGGCTTGCGCTGGCGCACGCCGGAAGCTGATGGCGAGACGATTGAACGCGTTCATCAGGCCGATCGCGATGGTCAGGTCTGCCAGTTCCTTCTCTTCGAAGATCGCGGCGGCCGCTGCAAACGCTTCGTCGGGCACGTGGGTATCGGCGACGCGTGTCACGGTTTCCGCCCAGGCCAGCGCGGCCTTCTCGCGCTCGGTGAACAGATTCCCGGCTTCATGCCAGACCTGCACCAGTGCGAGCTTCTGCACGTCAACACCCTTGCGTGTGAGTTCGCGCGTGTGCATGTCCAGGCAGTACGCGCAACCGTTGATCTGGCTGATGCGCAGGTAGGTCAGTTCCACCAGCACGGCGTCGAGCCCGGACTGGGTGATGTAGCCGTAGACCGTGCCGAGCGCCTTGACGCCGGCTGGAGAGGTTTGGGTGTAGTCGATACGCATGATCAGTTCTTGGTGCCAAGGTTGGTGGTGAGTTCGGTGTCCGTGGTATCGGCCACGAAAACGGCCAGCAGCTTCGCGGGTTGGGTCTTGCTGGCATTCCGGCTGACCGGATGGGTCGAGCCCGGGTCTTCGTGGAAACTCTCACCCGCCTTGTACACGCGTTCGGGGCCATCGTTGACCTTGCTGACGATGCTGCCCGAAACGACGTAGGCATAGATGAATGCAGACCCGGCGTGCCGGTGCGGGTGTGATGCGCCACCCGGCGCATAGTTCACCTCCACCGCGATCAGCGTTTTGCCCGGGATATTGGGAATGGCGCGTGAGAAATTTGGTGTGACGGTCTCGCCGGTGCCATGTGCGATCGCACCGCCGGCAAGCATGAGGCCGGCCGCCATGAATAACGGCGCCAGCATGCGTGAGGAAACAATTTTCATCTCGATCTCCATGTTCGGGTTGTCAGAGGCGGTCAGGTCACCGGATAGGGAGGCCCGGATGCCTGGCTGGCGGCATTCGTGCCATCGGCATGTTGCGCACCCAGAAGCACCCCATGCGCGCCCTGCGGCGCAAGCGCACCGTCGGCTGCAGCCCATGTGGCGATGCCGGTAGCCAGTACAGCCAACGTGCCCAGCACGCCTACCCAACCAAACCATCTCATGATCAACTCCAGTTCTTTACTACGACTAATGTAGTCGGAGATAAAGATAGTCGATCCGCCGGAATGCTGCAAGTAGAGGATGGCGTCGCTAAACCCGTTCCAAAAATTTCTTGCTCATCTTAACTACGACTCATACAATCGTAGTTAAGGCGCGGCGAATGACGCGACCCGGAGACGCAGGCGGCGCCGCCGCTGGTCAGTGCAGTAAAGATCCAATCAGGAGCAGTAGAGATGTCCCAACGCATTCTTGTTATTGGCGCCGGCTTTGCCGGCATGTGGAGCGCCCTTGCTTCGGCCCGTCTGCTCGACGAGGCCGCGCGCACCGATGTGGAAATCGTGCTGGTTGCGCCGGAACCCGCGCTCCATGTGCGTCCTCGGCTCTATGAACAGAACCCGCTGAAGATGAAGGCGCCGCTGCTCGAGATCTTTGCCGCCACTGGCGTGCGTTTCGTGCAGGGCATTGTCGAGCGCATCGACGTGGCAGCGCGCAAGGTGGAAGTGAAGGGTGTAGGCGCCGATACGTCGCACCAGACCCTGGACTATGACCGGCTCGTGCTGGCCGCGGGCAGCCGGCTGTTCCGCCCGGCCATCGACGGCCTGGATGCGCATGCTTTCAATGTCGATCAGGTGGCAGATGCTTCGCGGCTGGAAGCGCATCTGCACGCTCTGGCAGACCGCCCCGACAGCATCGCGCGTAATACCGTGGTCATTGCCGGCGCTGGTTTCACCGGTATCGAGACGGCGGCCGAGATGCCGGCGCGGTTGCGTGAAGTGCTGGGTGCCGACACCACAGTGCGTGTCATTCTGGTGGAGCGCAATGGCGAGATCGGCCCGGATCTGGGACAAGGTCCGCGCCCGGTGATTACCGAGGCCCTGACCGAACTGGGCGTGACGTGGAAGCTGGGTTCCGGTGTGTCATCGGTTGACGCGAACGGCGTCACGCTGGAGAGCGGGGAACGCATCGATGCCAACACCGTGATCTGGACTGCCGGTGCACGTGCCAGTGCGCTGACAGACCAGATTCCCGCGCAGCGCGACAATTTCGGCCGCCTTCATGTTGACCGCAATCTGAAGGTGGATGGCGTGGAGCACGTCTACGCGACAGGGGACGTAGCCCGTGCTGCCACGGACGACGAAGGCAACGTGACCATGATGTCCTGCCAGCACGCCATGAACCTCGGTCGCTCGGCGGGACACAACGTGGCAGCCGACCTGCTGGGCCACCCGCCGATCCCGTACAGCCAGCCGAAGTACGTGACGTGCCTCGACCTGGGCCCATGGGGCGCGGTGTACACCGAAGGCTGGGACCGTCAGGTGAAGCTGTCCGGTGCCGAGGCCAAGGCGCTGAAAACGAAGATCAACACGGAATGGATCTACCCGCCTAGCGCGAACCGCGCCGAGGCCCTGGCCTCGGCCGACCCACGCCGCATCGTCGTGGCCTGATCGGCTGCAAGAAGAGAAGAAGGGCGATCCTCCGGGATCGCCCTTCTTGTTTGGCTCCTTCATCCGCTCCATCATCCGCTTCTTTATCTGCTTCCTCATCGGATACTGCGCCGGTCTGCCGCGCGATTGCTCAACCAACCCCTGCACCACCAGGGCAGTCATACGCGGCGGGCAGCGCCTCCACGGTACGCGCGGCGAAGAGCAGACAGTGCAGAGCACACTCCACGCCCATGCTGATATGGGAAATATTTCACGCAGATAGCCAAACAAAAATGGCGCCGTGAGGCGCCATCGTCATCGAGAAAGTGCGGGCGTTACGCGCGGGCTTTCCAGTGCGCGAGGGAGGATTGCAGCAGCACGACAGACGCAGCCAGCAGCACGAGGTCCTTCAACAGGAACTGACCGATCGGCGCCGAAATGGCGGGGAATCCGCCGGCAGTGGGCTCGGCGACACCAGGCGTCGTGAAGAAGAACGTCAACGTAATCGCGTAGGTGGCGCAGGACATCGCGGCACCCAGCACGGAAACGCCCCGGTGGAAGGCGCCAACGGCCAGCGCGGCGGCCGTTGCGAGTTCCAGCGTGCCGATGACGGCGCTGGCACCGCGTATTCCAAAGGCAGTGTGCAACCAGCTCATGAACGGGCTGTGCTCGATGAATGGCGCGATGCCTTGCGCTTCGTAAAGGGTGAACTTCATTCCACCGAACCAGAGAAAGACAACCACGAGAGACCAGCGCAACAGGAAGACCGTACGGTCGTGAACGGCAGCCTGGGGATGCGTCGCGGCAAAGGAAGACATCGAGTGCATGGTGTTGCTCCTGAACAGATTAGGGATGTACGTCAATCGCTGAGTGCCTAGGCTGTCCAGCAACCAACTTCGAAGGTGTTGCACCTTCATCACAAAAACTCTTACATATATGCATGAGTCATGCATATAATAGGATACGCTTTTACTCGGAGCAAGGACAAATGAAGAAGGACCCTTCGCGACTCGCAAACATGCTCGGTGCCCTGGCGACAGGGCTTTCCGATCGGATTCACGCAGCCGTTGATCACCGCACATCGTTGCGCGGCGAGGCGGCCGCCGCGTTGATCGTGATCGGCCACGCGCCGGGATTGTCCATCGACCAGTTGGGCAAGGTGTCCGGGCTGAGCCATCCTGGCGCGGTGCGTATGGTGGACAGGCTCGTCGCAGCCGGCTTTGCACAACGCACACCCGCCGCAAGCGATCGCAGGGCCATCGCCCTGCACCTGACGGCGGCGGGCGAGACGGAGCGGGCCACCATCCTGGAAGGGCGCCGCGCCGCGATCGAGTCGGTATTGAGCCACGTGTCGTCCACGGATCGTGCGGTGCTGGAGCGGCTGGTGGAGACGATGCTTGTCAGCATGCCGAGCGATGCCACGTCGGCGATGAGCGTATGCCGCCTGTGCAATCAGGACGCGTGCGCCAATTGCCCGATGGATGCATTCGGCATGCTCTGCCCACGCGCCTGAGCGCAGCGCGGCAGGCGACATCGCGGACTTAAGGTCCTTGCCTGGCCCTTCTCATGAGCCATGCCCGGATCACCCGAAGCATTCGTCTAATAACGCCGACTGTACAAGTCGTAGTTATGGCCTACACTGGTCTCATCGGATAGCACCGAAGGAGACCTGCCATGACTGCCGCGCAACTTGATCACATCGCAACGACCAATGATCCTCGGGATGATGACCCGCAGGAAACAGCGGAATGGCTGGAGGCGCTCGACGGCGTTCTTGGCAATGTCGGTCCCGCCCGTGCGCACTACCTGATCGAGCGGCAGATGGCGCATGCACGCCTGCGCGGCCAGATGCAGCCGCATTCCGCCGGCACGCCGTACGTCAATACCATTCCCGTCGACCAGCAACCTCGCATGCCGGGCGACCGCGAGCTCGAGCGCCACATTCGTGCCTATACCCGGTGGAACGCCATGGCGATGGTGGTGCGCGCCGGGAAGACTTCCAATGTTGGCGGGCATATCGCTTCGTTCGCTTCGGCAGCCACGCTCTATGACGTGGGCTTCAATCACTTCTGGCGCGCTCCCACGCCGGAGCACGGCGGCGATCTGATCTTCGTACAGGGCCATGTGTCGCCGGGCATCTACGCGCGGGCGTTCCTGCTGGGCCGACTCGATGCGGCGCAGCTCGACAATTACCGGCGCGAGGTGGGCGGACAAGGGCTGTCGTCCTATCCTCACCCGTGGCTGATGCCGGACTTCTGGCAGTTCCCCACGGTATCGATGGGACTGGGTCCGTTGATGGCCATCTATCAGACCCGCTTCATGAAGTACCTGCAGGCGCGTGGCATTGCGAAGACCGACGACAGGAAGGTGTGGGTCTTCCTTGGCGACGGCGAAATGGACGAGCCCGAATCGCTCGGCGCAATTGGCATGGCGGCCCGCGAACGCCTGGGCAATCTCGTGTTCGTGGTCAATGCGAATCTTCAGCGCCTGGACGGGCCCGTGCGTGGCAACGGCAAGATCGTGCAGGAGCTCGAACGCATCTTCCTGGGGGCCGGATGGCGGGTGATCAAGGTGCTGTGGGGCAGTCGCTGGGACGACTTGTTTGCACGCGACACAAGTGGGGCGCTGGCACAACGGATGATGGAAGTGGTCGATGGCGAATATCAGACTTACCGTTCGAAGTCCGGCGCCTACCTGCGCGAGCATTTCTTCAATACACCGGCGCTGAAGGCGCTGGTGGCCGACTACACCGACGACGATCTGTGGAGCCTGGACCGCGGGGGCCACGATCCCGAGAAGGTGTTCGCGGCATTCGCGGAGGCGGCGCACAGCCGCGACGTGCCGACCGTGATTCTCGCCAAGACGATCAAGGGCTACGGCATGGGAGACCAGGGGCAGGCCTCGAACGTCAATCATCAGCAGAAGAAGGTGCAGCGTGAGGCCCTGCTGGCCTTGCGCGACAAATACGCGCTGCCCGTTGCCGATGCGGATATCGAGGACGTGCCGTATATCAGCTTGCCTGAAGGATCGAAGGCGCTCACGTACATGCGCGAACGTCGCCAGTCGCTGGGTGGTTACCTGCCTGCGCGTCGGCAGAAAGCCGCATCGTTGCCGGTGCCCGACCTGTCGGCCTTCGACGCGCTGCTCAAGGCCACCCCCGAAGGGCGGGGCATGTCGACCACCATGGCTTTCGTACGCATCCTTGGCACGCTCCTGCGCGACAAGGCACTGGGCAAACGCATCGTGCCCATCGTGCCGGACGAGTCGCGCACCTTTGGCATGGAAGGGCTCTTCCGGCAGATCGGCATCTGGAATCAGGACGGCCAGCGCTATACCCCGCAGGATGCCGACGCGCTGACGTCCTACAGGGAGTCGGCCACTGGCCAGTTCCTCCAGGAAGGCATCAACGAGGCAGGCGGCATGGCGGACTGGATCGCGGCGGCAACGTCCTATTCCACGCATGGCGAACCCATGGTGCCGTTCTACATCTTCTATTCGATGTTCGGCTTTCAGCGCGTGGGCGATCTCGCCTGGGCAGCAGCCGACATGCGCGCGCGAGGGTTCCTGCTCGGAGGCATATCGGGACGGACCACCATCAATGGCGAAGGCCTGCAGCACGAGGATGGACATTCGTTGCTGTGGGCGTCCTCAGTGCCGAACTGCATCAGCTACGACCCGTCGTTCGCATACGAACTGGCCGTGATCGTGCAGGATGGTTTGCGCCGGATGGTGCAGGAGCAGGAAGACGTCTACTACTACATCACCGTCATGAACGAATCCTATGCGCAGCCGGCCATGCCGGAGGGACCGGACGTGGCGCAGCATATCCTCAAGGGCATGTATGCGTTCAGCAAGTCGCAGGCCGCGCCATCCGTACCGCGCGTGCAGTTGATGGGTGCTGGCACGATCTTCAATGAGGTGATCGCGGCAGCCGCATTGCTCCAGCAGGACTGGGGCGTGGCTGCGGACGTGTGGGGGGTGCCAGGACTCACGGAGCTTGCGCGCGACGGCCGCGCGGCAGAACGACACAACCTGCTGCATCCCGAGGCGCCGCCCCGCGTGCCGCACGTGACGCAACTGCTCCACGATGCGCGCGGACCGGTCGTTGTGGCGACCGACTATATCCGTGCACTGGCCGATCAGATCCGCGCCTATGTGCCGCAGAAATTCATCGTGCTGGGCACCGACGGTTTTGGGCGCTCCGATACACGCGCGGCATTGCGGCATTTCTTCGAAGTAGATCGTCAGTGGATCGCAGTTGCCGCATTGAAGGCGCTTGCGGATGAGGGAACCCTCCCTGTCGAACGCGTATCGGAAGCCATTCGCAAGTACGGCATCGATCCGGAGAAGCCGAACCCGTTGCATGCCTGATCGGCATACGGTTGCTGCGTTGTTCCCCGAAACGCAGGAAATCAGTATCCACGAGAGCATGCGGAACCTCTTGGCGCCTCGAGCTTCCTTCGGTGCAGCAGTGGCCGGATCAGTGTGGACTCGATGAGCCGGGGGACGTTATTCCCTTCCTATGCGATGGTATAGCCCGGGCACGCCAAAACATAGGATAGGGGAATCTATCGTAGGCTGGTGCGGCCTACCGACTTCGCATAACTTGCAGTCAGCGGCACAAGGCATTGTTTTCCGTTGCCGCATACAGCGCTTGCAAACTGTGCGGGGGGAATCGCGATGGAAGATGAATCGGCCAAGCTGAGTGGTGGCGCCAGGGTAGTCCGGTTGGGGGCCATTGGGGCCGTCGTGCTTGGCGTCACGGCTGGATTTGCCTATGCCGGCGGGTGGCTAACCCCGGGCCGTCTGACCCAGACAACCGTCATCGACGGCTTCGAAGCGCAGAACGGCACGCACATCGGGTTCCGCAGGAATCACGCCAAGGGCTTGTGTGCCGCAGGCTGGTTCGATAGCACCGGAGAGGGCGCCACATTCAGCAAGGCCGACGTCCTGGCCTCTGGACGTGTCCCGGTGATCGGGCGCTTTGCGTTTGCCGGTGGCATGCCCTTCATTCCCGATTCACCAGGTTTGGTGCGTAGCCTCGCGCTACAGTTCAAGCCGCCCCATGGCCAGGAGTGGCGGACTGCCATGATTGACCTGCCGCTGTTTCCGGTCGCGAACGTGCAGGCGTTCTATGCGCAGATGATCGCGTCGATTCCCGACCGCAACACGGGAAAGCCCGATCCTGAAAAGATGCAGGCCTTCAAGGCAGCACACCCGGAAACGGTGGCCGCCATGGCTGTGATAGGGAAGCGCGCGGTTTCCTCGGGGTTTTCGAATGACACGTACAACGCCCTCGATACTTTTGAATTCGTGGACAAGGACGGGCGAAGCGTTCCCGTACGATGGTCTGCCGTTCCCGCGCAGCCATTCTCCCCGGCCGCACCGCAAGACAAGCAGGACCCCAACTATCTCTTCGATGCGCTGATCGCGGACGCGGCACATCACCCTTTGACGTGGAAGATGGTTGCGACCATCGGTCAACCCGGCGATCCGGTGAGTCCTGACTTGCCGTGGCCGGAGGACCGCCAGCACATCGACCTTGGAACGGTGACGCTGGACAAGCTGACCTCGGAAGATGTCGGTCCATGCACCGATATCAACTTCGACCCGACCGTATTGCCAGCGGGTATTTCCACATCTGCAGATGCGATTCCCAGCGCGCGGTCGGCAGCCTACTCGCGATCGTTCATGCTGCGGGAGAAGGAGCGGGCGGCCAAGCCGCCAAGCGCTGTGACGGAAACTGACGTGCTGGCTGGGGGGAAATCATGAAGACGCCATCGCAAGGATTTTCCTTGCCTTCCCGACTGCTTCACTGGCTCATGGCGGTGCTGATTCTGGCCATGCTGGCGATCGGCATCGGCATGGTCGCTACCGTATCGTCGCGTTACCTGACGCTCGTGTCGTGGCATCGTCCCATTGGCATTGCGATTCTGGTGCTGGCCGTCATTCGATTGTGGAATCGCTTCCTGAATCCGGCGCCAGCGTTACCCGCGTCGGTGCCGCCGGCGCAACGTCTTGCTGCCATGGCTTCACAGTGGCTGCTGTATGGGTTGATGTTCGCCATGCCGTTGATCGGGTGGGGGATGTTGTCCGCGGCGGGATATCCGATTGTGCTGTTCGGAAGCCTGCAACTGCCCCCGATTCTTCCGCATGACCCCTATCTGTTCGCATGGCTGCGCGAGGCGCACACCGTAGGGGCCTTCCTGTTCTTCGCCGTCGTCGTGCTGCATATTGCGGCCGCACTATTCCACGGGTTGATCCGGCGCGACGGCGTCCTGTCATCGATGACGACGGGACGCCCGGGCTGATCAAGATTCCCCCGATTCTCTGCGAAGCGGGATCGTGAACGAGAAAACGCTGCCGTGCGGGGTTCTCCGGCGCGCGCGCAGCTTGCCGCCATGCGCCTCGATGATGGAGCGTGAAATGGATAGCCCCATGCCCATGCCGCTTTCCTTGGTGGTATAGAACGGCTCGAACACCTCATCCTCCATGACGGCACTGATGCCGGCACCGTTGTCCGAGACGGCCAGCTCGATCATGTCGTCTCCGCTGGTTTCGGTGGATATCTCCAGGATGCGTGGGCGATCCGTCATATCCCCCATGGCTTCCACCGCGTTGAGAACAAGATTCAGGATGACCTGCTGCAACTGGATGGCATCGCCGAAGGTCGGAGGCAGGTTGGCCGCGGTATGGAGCCGGAGCGACACATTGCGGCGGTCAATCTCCATGCGTGCGATGGCAAGGATCTGGCTGATGGTACGGTTCAGGTCCACGGGGGCCAGTACGGGTTTGTTCTTGCGCGTCAGATCCTGAAGACTCCTGATCATGGCGCCGGCGCGCTGTCCGGCGGTGGCGATTTCCTCGATGCCTTCCCTGGCGTTTTCCAGGTTCGGCGGATTCTTTGCGAGCCAGCGCAGGCTGGCGCCGGCATTCGACACGATGGACATCAGGGGCTGGTTGATCTCGTGCGCAATCGATGCGGTGAGCTGGCCTACCGTGGTGGCGCGCGTGACGCGGGCGAGTTCCGATTGCGCGCTTTGCACGGAATCTTCCGCCTTGCGCCGCTCTGTCACGTCGGACACGGTTCCCACGTAGTCGAAGTTCTCGCCATCCACCTGAAGCGGTTTGCCGACAGCAACGACGTAGCGGACCGAGCCATCCTTGCGGACGAGCCGGTGTTCTACCTGGATGGGTGCCATGTCCTGGATGGCGGTTTCGACTTTCAGGTTCACATCGTCCCTGTCTTCGGGATGCATCCGCTCCAGGAAGCGGTCGAAGCGAATGGGCGCCGGTGCATCCTCCAGTTCGAACAGTCGCAGGAGTTCGCTCGAACAGATGAACTCGTCGCGCCGCAGGTCCCAACGCCAGCTTCCGGTCAGGCTCACCATCTCGCCCATGGCAAGGGTCGCTTCGCTGGTTCTCAATTCGAGTTCCACGCGGCGGCGGCGTTCGTTCTCCGTGTGCAGGTCGTCGTAGAGCCGTGCGGTGTGAAGCGAGATGGCGGCCTGCACGGCGATGAGTTCCAGCAGCCTGGTATGGGTCTGTGTGAATCCGTCGCGAACCAGGCGATTCTCCAGATACAGGGCGCCTACCACTTCGTTCTGACGAACGAGCGGCAGGCACATGGCGGAGCCATCCGGGCGGTCTGCGAAGTAGGGGTCGGAGACGAACGGGTTGGCGCCAAACGGCTCGCTGACGCGGATGGCTTGCTGGGTGCGCACGGCCGTGTTCAGCAGGGAAAGGGGCAGGTGGGTGGCATCGGCGGCGATATGCACCAGATCGACAGCAATGCCGCAATCCAACGTGTGCGCGCTGGCTTCGATGACCAGGCCCTCGGGCGTGGTCCTGACCAGATGCCCGTGCTCTGCGCCGGCATACTCCAGGACGATGGTCATCAGTTTGCGGATGACCTGATCGAGACGGACTTCCTGCGTCAGTGCGTGGTAGGCGCGGATGACGCTTTCGTTGTCGAAGGAGTGGACGCCAGGGGAAATCTGCCACGTCCCGCTCGCCTTGGTGGACAGGCCGGGATGAAGCGCTTCGAGCTGCCGGACCTTGGCGGTCGCGCCCCAGGTCCGGTACGCCTCCAGTGCAAACTGCCGATGCGCGGTGGCGGCCAGGCCCAGGTTCAATGAATCGCAGTGGGTGGACGCACGCTCATGGGCGATTGCCGCCACGTGCCAGAAGCCGCGTTCGCGTGCGAGTGTGGCGGCTTCCTCGTACAAGGACATCGCCTGCGTGGTCTCACCGCCCAGGCGCGCGATCTCGGCGTCGATCAGTGCGGCTTTGTCGGCAAACGTCTCCATGTTGTCATCGGCCCACGCGCGAATCCTGGCCGCATCCTCGCGCAGCGTGGACATCGCGATGACGTTGGCCGAGGCGTACTGGCTGGCGATCACCAGTGCGCGCAGGAAATGGAAGTCGAACGTATGGATGTGCGCGGGCGCCGACCATGCGAATGCAGTGGCCTGGTCCAGGCACAGGGCTGCATCACCGATTCGTCCGGAATGGAAATGGACCGTCGCGCGGTAGATCCATTGCCAATACTCGTAGGTGGCAAGTTGCTCGCCGTCGGGCGCGCGGTACTCCGCTTCCAGCAGCCCTCGGACGACGCCATCGGGAGCCATCAGGTCGTCGATGAATGCGCGCTGCAGTTCCAGGATGGCCTCGACGTCGCGGTAGCCGGCCTTTCTCACGAAATCGAGCCCCCGCCCGGCTTCGCGACGGACCTCCGCGAGGTTGTCTCCCCGGACCAGCAGGTTCGCGGTGATATGGCAGGCCGCGTAGCACGCCATGGTGATATCGCCATGCGCCACACCCGCGCCGAACGCGGCCCGGGCGCATTCCACCGCATAGGACAGGGGCTGGGTCCAGACGCTGAGTTGATCGAGCGGCAGCAGTACGCGGGCTTCCCATGCCACGTAGCCACGGCGGGCAACGATATGGCGTGCTGTCTCGCCATATCGGAATCCGTCATGGTTCGCCCCATAGCGATGACACACCAGGACGCCGAGCCAGGCAAGCGCCGCCGCCGAGGCAGCGCTCATGCCATGCGCTACGGTCAGCCTGACCATCTCGCACAGGCTCAGGAATGCCACGTCCGCGTTGGTGAAGCTGGCCGGTACGAACGCCGCCGTGAGCAGGTCCATGGCAGCGGCGGCTTCCGCATCGGTGACTTCATGCAGCGCGTGCAGTGCTTCCAGTTGCGAGGCGCAGAGGTGGGGGAGGATCTGCGCGTATTGCTGATCGCATTGGCGTGCGGTCGGATGGCTGGGCAACTGGATGCCCAACCGCTTCAGCCCGTCAATCGCGGTCTTCAATGCCAGGCTGTTTTCGGAGCGCCGGGAATGGATCTCGATCTTGAGCAGGTAGGCGTTGGCCACCTGAAGGGCCGGGACGGGAAGCTCGATCAGCGCATTGACAATGGCGAGTGCCGAATCGAGCTGACCCTGCAGTAGCAGGGTGGCCGCATATTCCTGCCGCAGTGCATAGAGCAGATCTGCGCGACCAGCATGCGAAACGGGAAGACGGTCCAGCAAGGCCAGGCCATGTTCCACATAGGCATGCGCGCTGGCCAGTGCGGCGCTGCTGCGCGCGCGGCGCGATGCCGACAGGAAGATGCGGGACACCTCCATCATGTCGATGGGCGCGGTCACGCTGTCGATGCCCTGTGCCATCCATCCTGCGGTACGAAACAGCAGATCGTCCGCTTGGGCGCCTTGGTCGGCGAGCATCGAGTCGGCCATCAGCTTGCCTGCCCGCAGGCAGGTCTTTGCGCGAAGCGCAGGGTCGATGAGCCGGCTTGCCGCTTCCTGCACGCGGTCATGGGTAAAGCTGTAGCTCTGGTCGGAAAGGCTCACGATCCCCAGGCTGCGCGCGGGAGACAGTGCCGCGTGCAGGGCACGCTCGCTAAGATGGAAGAGTTCGCCGAGCAGCCACAACTCGGTACTTCGACCCAGGCACGCCATGTTCGCCAGAATCTCGGAGGTGCTGTCGGGCAGACGCTCCAGCCGCTGCAAGACCAGTTCCGCAACGTTCTCCGTGATCTCATGGGCATCGATTGCCTCCAGATCGTACTTCCACTTGCCGTCTTCGCTGATTTGCATGAGACGGCAGTCCGCCAGCATGCGCAGGAACTGGCTGACGAAGAACGGGTTCCCCGCCGTCTTCATCTGGATGACCTGGGCGAGCGGTTGCACTTCCTGCGGGGTGTCGCGCAGTGTTTCGGCTAGCACGCGCGTCAGCACCGTGAGGTCGAGCGGTACGAGGTGAAGATTCGCGGAAGCACTCGCCGCGTGGCGCAGTGTCGCGAGTTGATGGCCAACGACGCCGCTCAGGACTTCTTCGCGGGCGGTGCAGACGAGCAGGAGGGGAAGGTTGTCGCGATCATCGAGCAGTCCGGCGAGCAGTCGATGCGATGCCTCGTCGATCCATTGGTAATCGTCGATCACCAGCACGAAGGGTTGCCCCGGCTGGCTGAACACGCCGATCATCCGAAGCATGGCTGTTTCCACGTGCGCATCGTCCGCTACGTCGCTGGCGGGCGCGGGAAACTCGTCGACCAGCAGGCTGATCGACGGGGCGATGCGGGAAGCTGCCTTGCCGTAGGTGCCCAATGCGAGCTTGACGCGCGCGCGCCAGGACGCCAGTTGTGCCTCGTCCAGTCCGAGGATGTGATGCACATGCGCGCGGACGGCTTCCGCGATGGGCGCGTAGGGAATGTCCGAGCGGACCTGATCGGCTTTGCCCAGGGCAACGGGCGCGCCGGACTCTTGCGCGTGGGCCAGAAAGGCATGCAGCAGCGTGGATTTGCCCACGCCCGACTGGCCGATGAGGGTGACCACCACGGGGCGTTGCAACCTGCGCGCATCGTCCAGTGCGGAAGACAGTGCCTCCATCTCGGTGTCGCGGCCAAACAGCCCTGTGGCCAGCACCAGTTCCGCAGGATGATCGGCATCGCCCAATTGGAAGAAGCCGATCAATCCCTTGCCTGTCCATTCCGCCTCGCATCGTTTCAGGTCGGCCTCCAGTCCCGCAGCGGACTGGTATCGCAGCGCGGGACTTTTGTCGAGCAGCTTGAGCACGATGGCCGAGAGCGCCTCGGGGATGTTGGCGTCCAGCGTATTGGGCGAGGTGGGCGTGCGTGCAACGTGGCTGTGCAGCCATTCCGACGGCTCTGCGGCGTGGCCGGTCTTGAACGGCAACTGCCCGGTCAGAAGCTGGTAGATCACCACGCCGAGCGAGTAGAGATCGCTGCGCGTGTCGATGGGATGCCGCGTGCGTCCGGTGTGCTCCGGCGAAATATAGGGCAGTACGTCCGAACGCAGGACGATCTGCTGCGGCGCCTGCTTGTCGCCTTCGGTCTGGCGTTGGGCGAAGCCGAAGTTCGAGATGCGGCAGGTGTCCTCGTCGTCCACGAACAGCGTGAACGGCGTGATGGACCGGTGGATCAATCCGCTTTCGTGCGCCGCTTTCAGTGCGACGCTGGCCTTGACGGCAATCGACAGCACGCGTTCCACGGAATGCTGCGCGTCGTCGAGCGCACCGAGAGGGTGGCCGGCGTCATCGTCGTAGACCGCGAACACGCCGCTGTGCGCCCGGGACAATGTCCTGGGGACGATGGCCCAACTGGTCCGCAGCAACGAGCGCAACGCGTACTCGTTCTCCAGCAGCCGGGCGGCCACGGCCTCCGATTGGTCCGATGCAGCATGGGCAAGAAGAACGGTTTCCTCGCTTCCGGGCGGCACGCCGCGCGAGAGCGCCATGATGCCATCCTGGTGGATGGGCACAAGACAGTAGTCACTGAGGGAAATGTTGCTGGCGGATGTGTAGTGCTTGTCGCTCATGCCTTGGCACAGACTCGGATGGATCCCGATATTGTGTCGGAAATGGCGTGAGTTGAGCTATTGCCTCCTGGAGGACTCTCTCGAACGGCTTTTCGCATCGCGGTGTAGTGGGCTCACCAGATTGGCGGGGTCCACTACGACCAAAGTGGTAGTTCAGCGCGGGGCAACGCGCGCGGACAAGGGCGATCCCGTCGTGAGAAAGCCTCGCAGGAGCAGGCCGAACAGCAGTGCGCCGCATCCGCCAATCACGAACAGCACCGGAAAGCCAAGGCGGTCGACGACCTGTCCCCACACCAGGACAGCCAGCGCCTGGGTGCAGAACAGGCAGGATGCAAAAAGCGTCACGGCGGTGGGCTTCAAGTCTGGCGCAAACTCGGTAGCTGCGGTCTGCATGATGTTCAGGGCGGCGTAGTAGCCCAGGCCTGCGGCCAGGCAGGCGAGTGCAACCTGCCACGGCTCACGCACCACCGCCAGCGACGTCAGTGCCATGCAGAGCAGGACGCCTGCGCAGAGCGCCAGCCTGGGCAATGGCGTACGTTCGAGGATCTTCGGCGCGAATGCGGCGTACAGCAATCCGCCTGCGCCAATGCACACCGTGAGCAGTCCTGCATCGGACAGCGTCATTTGCGTGGTGTGGCGCAAGCTTGCGACGACGAACGAGAGCACACCCGATCCGAACGAAGCCAGCAATGTGGTGAGACCGAGCGTGGAGAGCGCACCGGGCGACTGCAGGGCCGTCACCACGTACCGCAGCGTAATCGTCCCCGGCTGTTTCGGCATCGCCTGTGGCGTGGGCGAATGGCGGCGCAGGGCAAGCAGCGAAATCAGAAAGCCGCAGGAGAGGATGACGAACGTGACGCGCCAGCCGACGGTGTCTGCCATGCGGCCCGCCATCCATTGGCCCGCCATCAAGCCGGTAATGGTTGCCAGCGAAAAGCGGGCGATGGCACTTTGCCGGTTCACCAGCGGCACGGTTTCCGCAATGCGGGCCAGGCACAGTGGTACGATCCCGGCGGCACTGGCCCCGGCCAGGGTGCGGAAGACGAGGAGGGTGTGGTAGGAATCCGCCAGCGCGACACCGAGGTTCATGAGGGTGCTGCCCGCCAGCGCGTAGAGCATCACGCGAACGGTGCCGTGGTGCTGCGCGAGCGGGCCAAATACCCATTGCATCAGTCCATATGCCAGGAGAAATCCGGTCAGCAGGGTGCTGGCGGTGCCGATGCTGACGGCGAATTCCCGGGCGAAGACGGGGATGAGGGTGTCGGTGGCGCGCACCGATGCAGCCGAGAAGAAGCCGCATGCACACAGCGCCAGTCGCTCGCGAATCTGAGGAGGCATGGGGATCAACAATGTGGCAAGGAATGCGGAGGGCAGTTACGTGCCGAGGCCAAGCGCCTTGCGGACACACGGGAGCAAGCTGGCGCCGAGCCGCGACTTCCTGATGAAACCGCTCGCGCCAAGATCCAAGACATCGGCAAGGGTGCGTTCGCTTGCCGAGGCCGACATGAAAATGACCGGCAGGCGGATGCCGCGTGCCAGCAACGCCTGGTACATGGCAATTCCGTCCATCACCGGCATCCTGATGTCCGCCAGCAGGCAGTCCGTGCCACCCCATCCTTCTTCATTCAGGAAGTCCCGTGCCGACGCATAGGATCGAGGTGTCATGTCCAGCGAGCGAATCAGGCTGGCGAGGGAGTCCCGTACGGCATCGTCGTCTTCCACCACAGCAATCACGAGTCGGGGGTTCACGGATGGTTTCCGGGGCGATCTAACACGATGAGATAGTAGGCGAGCCGCGGAGCGCTGACCATAATACTGCGGTATGTATCCGTGGTACCCGGTGTTCCCCGACCTGACCTCGCCCGACGGGCTGCGGCGCCGAACCGGCGCCTGGCCAACCCTGCGAATCTCCACGAGGTCCGGATTTCCAAGCCAATTTCATGACCCCGCTGGACGACAACACGATCAGTTATCTGCTCGAAGGTGAGAGCTGGTTGTTGCGAGGCTTTGGCAACGATGCCGAAGCGCTGCTGATCGCCGTGGCGAATCCCGCGCTTCCTGTGCTTGCACAGGAGAGGCGGCTCGCACGCGAACTGCAGCTCCGTTCCCAACTGTCGCCTGACTGGGCGGCAGTGCCCGTCGCGTTGACCCGCTTCTCGGGTCAGCCAGCATTGCTGCTGCGCGATCCCGGCGGCTATCCGCTGAAACGGAAGCTGGGCCAGAAGCTTTCGCTCGAAGAGTTCCTGCCCCTGGCGGTATCGCTGTCGTCCGCCATTCACCGGATGCACGCCGCCGGCATCCTGCATCGGGACATCACGCCCTCCCACCTGCTGGTAAGGCAGGGCGGGCAGGCGTACATCACCGGCTTCGGCATTGCGCAGCGCATGTCCGAGCCATACAGCGCAACCGAGATGGCGCACATGGTTGGCACTCTGGCCTATCTGGCGCCGGAGCAGACCGGGCGCACCACGCACGAAGTGGATGGGCGCGCGGATCTGTATTCGCTGGGTGTCATCTTCTTCCAGTTGCTCACCGGCGTGCTGCCGTTCGACGCCTCGACGCCGGCCGAATGGTTGCATGCGCATCTGGCGATGCGTCCGCCAGATCCGGCGGGGTATGTCACCGAAATCCCGCCAAGGCTCTCCGGCATCGTGTTGAAACTGCTCAACAAGACACCGGACGACCGCTTTCAGGATGCCCGGACGTTGCATGACGAACTCCAGTGCTGCCTGGATGAATGGATCACGCATGCACGTATCTCCAGCAAACGCCTGCACGCATCCCGTGCGGTCGAGACCGGTCCGCAGACTGCAAAGGATTGCCTGGCGCTGGGTCGGAATGCACTGCACCGCTCGGCTTACTCGGCCGCGCGCACCGTCTTCTCCGCAGGGCTCTCCCTGAGCAGCGACCCGGAGACCGCCTTCGCGATTCACCTGGGGTTGGCGGAGTGCGATTTCAGGACGGGTGAGGCCGATACGGCGCGGCAACGGCTCCAGGACCTCGCCGCGCACTGCAGCGATCTGGTGCGCCTGGCCGAGGTGGTTCGGTTGCAGATCGCGGTGCATACGGCGCTGGATGCCTCGAACGAAGCGGTTGCGCTTGGACTGGCCTATCTTGCCCGCTTCGGTCTGGTGCCAGACGCGGATATCGACGCGCAGATCGACAGTCTCTACGCGCGGCTGATCTCGGGATTCGATCACGATGGCACGCGAAAGCTGCTGGCCTTGCCGGCGATGCAGGACGAGGGTTGCCGTGCGGCCATGAGCGTGCTGGCCGAACTGATGTCGCCAGCATCCTTCATGAGCCGGCATCTGCGCGATCTTGTGCCCGCCTGGATGACGATGCTCAGCATCGAGCGTGGCAACGCGCCATCGTCGTGCATCGCCTATGTGCACCTCGGCATGGTCATGGGGCCGCGCACGGGACGGTATGAGACCGGTTACCAGCTTGGCCTGGCGGGAGTGGAACTCTCGCGCGGAGAGTTGTCCAGCCCGTTCAGGCCCAAGGTGAACATGTGCTTCGGTGCCTTGCTGTTGCCGTGGACGCGTCCTTACGCGGAGGGACTGGAATACGTCAGCACGGCCTATGAGGAAGGCAGGCGGGAGGGAGATGTCAACTTCGCGGCCTATAGTCGCAACCAGATCGTGTCGAACATGCTGGCGAGCAGCATGCCGCTGCACGAGATTCGCCGCGAGATCGACTTGGGCCTTACGTTCGCACGGGAGATCGGGCTGCGTCGGGTGGTCGACATCCTGCTGACGCAAAGCGGTTTTATCGACACGCTCAACGGGCGCGGACGGGATTTCGGAGAGATTATCCCGATCGAGTCCCGCCGGCGCGAGTTCGAGCAGCGCATCGCCGGTGATCGCTCGCTGTCCGTGGCAGCGTTCTGCTACTGGGTCAGAAAGCTCCAGGCCAAGTTTCTGGCCGGCGACTACGACGCCGCCTGGGAGGCCAGGAATCATGCGGCGCCGCTGGAATGGACCGCCGCATATTTTCCCGAGGTGGTGGACTTCCATGTCTATGGCGCGCTCGTCGCCGGAGCGCTCGCCGATTCCGTCGGCGCGGCGGGCAAGGCGTCGTTGCGCACGCTGGCATGCGCGGCATTCGACGCGCATCGTGCGCGTGTAGACGAGTACGCCGCCCACGCCCCGAGGAATTTCGGCGGCAAGCAGCGACTGATCGAAGCGGAACACGAACGCAGGCAGGGTCGCCAAATGGGGGCGCTGCGGCTGTATGAAGCGGCGGCAAGTGTCTCGGCGCTGGATGGTCATCTGCAGGACGAGGCCCTGGCCTACAACCTGGCCGCCAGATGCTGCTTCGATAGCGGCCTCGACAGCGTGGGTGGCATGTATGTCGAGAAGGCGTGCGAGGTGTATCGCACGTGGGGTGCAGATGGTGTCGTGCGTTACCTTCGCAAGTCATGGCTGAAGAAGGGGGCGGGCGAGGGCGCGATGCGCCAGCGGCCGGAAGCCGTGACGACAGGCACGCACCTTCACGGGACGCTGGCCATGCTGGATATCGAGGCGGTCATCCACGCCAGCCAGGCGCTGGTCGGGGAGGTCGATCTCGAAAGGCTGTTCGCTCAGTTGCTGACGAACACGTTGCGCCATGGTGCCGCAGAGAGCGGTGTGTTGCTGCTGCAGGAAGACGGCCGTACTGTGGCTGTGGGCGCCGCGCGGCTCAGGGAGCAGGAGATCGTTGTCTCCCGGGCCAGCGACGACGTGGCGTACAACAGGGCGATACTGGCGTACGCATTGGCCGATGGAAGCGATCTCTTCATCAATGATGCGCGCCATCATCCCGTGTTCTCCTACGACGATGACATTCGCCGCCGCAATGTGCGGTCCGTCGCGTGCCTCCTGCTTCAGAAACAGTCGAATCCGATTGGCCTGCTCTATCTGGAGAACAACCAGATCTCCGGTGCGTTCACACCGGGCCGCTCGGCCTTGCTGACCATGCTGGCCGCGCAGGCCGCGATGGCGATCGAGAACGGAAGGCTCTATAGCCGGCTGCTGGCAGAGAATGCAGACCGGCAGAAAATGCAGGTGGAACTCGCACACGTATCGCGGGTGACCAGTCTGGGCGAGATGGCGGCTTCCATCGCGCATGAAGTAGGGCAGCCGCTGGCGGGCATCCTGACATACGGCGATGCGTCGCTGAGGTGGCTGGATCGCCAGCCGCCCAATGTCGAGGAAGTCACCGCCAACATCCGGAAGATCATCAACGAGGGGGTCCGGGCGGGGGAAATCATCCAGCGCGTCCGCGACCTGGCCACGAAGGATACGGGCCGGTTCACGGAGCTTGACGTGAACGCACTGGTGCGGGAGTCCGTGACGCTCGTGCAGTTTCAGGCCAACGCCCAGCACGTGGACATATCCGTGCACGGCGAGGATGCGGTGCCGCCCGTGCGTGGCGACCGTATCCAGCTCCAGCAGGTCATCATCAACCTCGCGGTCAATGCCATCCAGGCCATGGCCACGCTGCCGCATACGCGCTCCAGGAACCTGCGGCTGGCAACCAGCCGGTCCGGGGAGAATGACGTGCTGATTCGCATCGAGGACAGCGGTCCCGGCATCCCGGACAGTGCGGTCGATCGGCTCTTCGATGCGTTCTTCACCACGCGCGCGGAGGGCCTGGGCATGGGGTTGTCGATATGCCGCTCGATTGTCGACGCGCATGGTGGCCGGATCTGGCTGGAACAACACGCGGGAGACCGCACAGGTTGCGTTTTCTTCGTCTGTCTCCCGGCGGCATCCGCCGGGAACGCGCCGGAGCAATACCACTTTTAGCTAACTTTCGGCCCGCCCGGAAGTGCTGTAGTCTCGCCGCCAGACAGACCGGGAGTCTGTTGCAAAGCTACGGCGGCAAGGCCCGCCGCAGTGGCAGGCATCTGAATGGGGCATGGTTGTCGCCCGTCCGGTGCATGCCGCTGCCTGATGGCAATGATGGGCATGACAGGGGGAAGTGCGATGGACAATGCCGCAGACACGCGCGACACCAGGGCGCAGGCGCTCGTCGTCGTCGTGGACGATGACGAGGTCGTGAGGGACTCGCTGACAAGCCTGTTTCGTTCGGTGGACATGAATGTCCGAACATTCATGTCGGCGGATCAGTTGCTGGCATTTCCTCTGCCCGATGTGCCGACCTGCATCATCCTGGACGTGCGCCTGAAGGGCACCAGCGGGCTGGATTTGCAGACGCAGCTGAAGGCCCAGGGCAAGAGCGCGGGCATCATCTTCATCACTGGATTTGGCGATGTCCCGATGACCGTGGCGGCCATGAAGGCGGGCGCCGTCGATTTCATCACCAAGCCATTCCGGGACCAGCAGTTGCTCGATGCGGTCAATGCCGCGCTGGAAGTGGACGGCTCACGGCGGATGGGGCAATCGCTCAGCCACTCCCTGAAGGATCGCTTCGAAGCGATGAGCGAGAGGCAGAAGGAAGTCATGCAACTGGCCGTTGGGGGGCTTCTCAACAAGCAGATCGCGGACCAGCTCAACATCAGCGACGCCACCGTGAAGATCCATCGCCGGGAGGCGATGCGGAAGATGCAGGCGCAGACGTTTGCCGATCTGGTGATCATGGGCCGGGAACTTGGCCTTGCGGCACGGCGCGGTAACGGCAGTTAAACAATGCTCCAGCCAATCGGAGCCAACGGTGGGTGACATGAAACTTGATGAAGTGGAACAGGGTCCAGGTCTGATACTGGTCGTGGATGAT
Source organism: Cupriavidus sp. SW-Y-13 (assembly GCF_009793345.1). Lineage (NCBI taxonomy): Bacteria > Pseudomonadati > Pseudomonadota > Betaproteobacteria > Burkholderiales > Burkholderiaceae > Cupriavidus > Cupriavidus sp. SW-Y-13. Next base: position 2,225,348 of record NZ_WHLX01000001.1, on the reverse strand, counting down.
GATGAGCCGCTTCGCAAGAGCCTGGACAACCTGCTCAGGTCGGTGGGCTTCGAAGTGGCGCTGTTCGAGTCGGCAACCGAGTTGCTGTCGTTCCGCTTTCCGGACGTACCCACGTGCATCCTGCTCGATGTGCGGTTGCGCGGGCAGAGCGGACTGGACCTGCAATCCAAGCTGGCGGCGCTCGATGTCGATGCGCCGATCGTCTTCATGACCGGCTTTGGCGACATCGCCATGAGCGTTACGGCGATGAAGGCGGGGGCGCACGATTTCCTGCCGAAACCGATTCGCGACCAGGACTTGCTGGATGCGATCAATGGCTCGCTGGACAAGCATCGCACGATCCGCGCCGGACGGGAAAAGCAGTTGCAGATCGCGGCATGCTACAAGACGCTGACTGCGCGCGAGAGCCAGGTGCTGGGTTATGCGGCAACCGGTCTGCTCAACAAGCAGATTGCCGCTGAACTGGGCATCAGCGAAGTCACCGTGAAGATTCATCGCGGCAACGTGATGAGGAAGATGAACGCCAGGAATTTTGCGGAACTCGTGCTCCAGGCGCAGCAGCTTGGACTGTGCGCGGTGGAACCGAAGTAACGCGCCAAACAGTAAGAACGCAAGCGCGGGAGATGCGGGCATTTCAACGATGCCCGCATCTCCCGCCGTGGCGATACTCAAGCGTTCAGGAACGCCAGCAGCTCCGCATTGATTTCATCGGCACGCGTGAAGCACATGCCATGCGGCGCACCGGGAATGACCTTTAGCGTCGCATTGGGCGCGATCTTGACCGACAGTCGGCCCGCATCGTCGATCGGCACGATCTGGTCATCGTCGCCATGCAGGATCAGCGTGGGGATGGTCATTTTCTTCAGGTCCTCGGTGTAGTCCACTTCCGAGAATTCCTTCACGCACAGGTAGTGGGCCAGAACGCCGCCCAGCATGCCCTGCGCCCAGAACGTATCGATCGTGCCCTGGCTGACCTTTGCGCCCGGACGGTTGAAGCCGAAGAACGGCAGCGCCAGTTCCTTGTAGAACTGCGAACGGTTGCCGGCCACGCCCGCGCGGATGCTATCGAACACTTCCAGCGGCAGGCCGCCCGGGTTCTTTTCCGTCTTGATCATGATCGGCGGCACCGCGCCGATCAGCACTGCCTTGGCCACGCGTGCGGTGCCGTGGCGACCGATGTAATGCGCCACTTCGCCGCCGCCGGTGGAGTGGCCCACCAGCGTGGCCTCCTTGATGTCGAGCGCGTTCAACACGGCAGCCAGGTCATCGGCGTAGGTATCCATGTCGTTGCCTTGCGCAGGCTGGTCCGAACGGCCGTGGCCGCGACGGTCGTGGGCGATGACGCGGAAGCCCTTCTGCACCAGGAACAGCATCTGGGCGTCCCATGCGTCGGCGTCGAGCGGCCAGCCGTGGGAGAAGACAACCGGGCGGCCAGTGCCCCAGTCCTTGTAGAAGAGACGGGTGCCATCCTGCGTGGTGATGTAGCTCATGATGTGTCCTTGTGTGATGGTGGTGTGGTGGTGTGGTGGTGCGGTGGTGACAGACCCCAGAATACGGATTCCATCGGTGGCGTGCTTCCGGCATCGGGAACGGGTTTTCGTTGCGCACGCTCCAGAAGCAAAACGTCCGCCACAGGGGCGGACGTTTCATCGACAGCTCATGCTCGATGCGCGATGTGGAGGCGCGATCAGTTCTTGTCTGGCGGCGTGCCCGGCACCACGGGCCGGCGATCGCGTCGCAGTGAGGCCATCGCCACGTCATCCAGGTCAAGGTGACCCTGCACCAGCGCAGGCGGTGTCAACGCCATCCACTGGTTCAGCGAGATGTCGGTGCAATGCTTGCTGTTGAACACGTTGATCACCCGCATCGTCGTGGTGCCGATGTTCTCGATGTAGTGCCCCATCGTGCGTGGCACGAAGCCCACATCGCCGGCCTGGAAGTTGAACGTGCGTGCCTTCGACGTGGCGTCGAACACCGTCATGCGGGCCTCGCCTTCGAGGTAGTACTGCCACTCGTCGGCATCGGGGTGCCAGTGCAGTTCGCGCAGGCCGCCCGGCTCCAGTTCGATGATGAGCGCCGACAGCGTGGTGGCAGGGAAATCGCGCGAATCGATGGTCTTGACGGAGCCGCCCTCGTAGCGCGCCGGGGCGTGCTCCGATGCATGCCACGTGTAGGCCAGCGCGGGTGGACGGTCGGGCAGTTGCTGCAGCACCACGTCGAGCGGCTCGGGTACTGGCTGGCGGAAGATGTATTTCTCGGATTTGGGAATGTTGGCAAAGTGCTCGGCATCGATGCCGAAGTTCTTCGCCAGCACGCTCGGCGGCGTGTGCGCCATGAACTCGGTGATCAGCAGCGTCTCGTTTTCCGAGAAGTTGCCGTCGTCGAACACCAGCAGGAATTCGCAACCGCCTTCCAGTCCCTGGATCGAGTGCGGGATGCCGGTGGGAATGAGCCATACGTCGCCCGGCTTCAGATCGTCAACCACCACGCTGTAGTCCGAGTCCACCACGGTGAGCCGCACGTTGCCTTGCAGGATGTAGGCCCACTCGGCTTCCTTGTGCCAATGCAGTTCGCGCACCACGCCGGCATCGAGGCGCATGTTCACACCCGCCATCGACTTGGCGATGGGCAGTTCGCGCACGGTGACCTCGCGCGCCCAGCCGCCATCTTCCAGGCGGTTGTGTGCCATCGCAAACGGGAACTTCAGGTTGGGAATGGACCCGTTGTCGGTGTCCGGCGGCATGAGGATGTCGGGGTTCTGCAGGTCCAGTGCGACATTGCGCGGGCCGGGATCGGTGGCGCCCCGGGTGCCCCGCACGGGCTGGACGATCGCGTTGTCGGTGTTACCTGCGTATTCGGCATTATCGGCGTTATCGGCGTTGCTGGCGTTATTGGCCATGATGCGGCTCCTGTATCGATGAAGGGGATCGATCGAACGGCGGGGGCTTGCTGTTTCGTTTCGAATCGCATCCATCGTGAGCCGATGACGCCAGGTGCGGCTTTGGGAATGCCCGCTTATTTCGTCGATGCCGTATCGGTCATCGGGGGCAAATGCAGCGGCGACATGACCGGCAAGGCAAACCGGAAGGCAGTGTGGCCGGCTTCGTCGCGACTGACCCACAGTCGCCCGGCGTGCGCCTCGACAATCAGCTTGCAGACGCTCAGCCCCATGCCGAGTCCTTCCTCCTTGGTGGTGAAGAGCGGCTCGAAGATGCGCTCCGTGGCTTCCGCGCCCAGCCCCTTGCCGGAATCGCGAACGGAAACCTCCACCCAGTCTCCCCGCTGCGCGGAGCAAATGGAAAGCAACCTTGCGTCGGGCGTCAGGCCCGCCATGGCCTCCAGCCCATTCACCACCAGGTTGCCGATCAACTGCTGGAGCTGCAGCTTGTCGCCGACGATCTGCGGAAGCTGTGCGGCGAGGTCGAGCTGGATGCGGACTTTCGACCGCACGGCATCGGGCTGGAAGATCTGGACCGTGGTTTTCACGAGGGCATTCAGGTCCAGCGGCTCCGTTCTCTCCGCGTGCTTCTTCAAGAGGGAGAGGATGCCCAGGATGATGGCGCCGGCGCGGTGGCCTTCCAGCACCAGGCGCTCGATGGAGTCGCGCGCTTCATCGACATTGGGTGTTTCCTTGTTCAGCCAGCGGATGGCCGCGCTGCCATACGCCACGATGGCCATGAGCGGCTGGTTGATCTCGTGCGCGATCGACCCTGCGAGCGCGGTCAGTGCGGTGACCTTGGAGACGTGGGCAAGTTCGGCCCGGGCGTTTTCAAGATCCTCTTCCGCTCGCCTTCTTTCCGAAAGGTCCAGCACGAAGGTCACGCGTTGCAGCGATTCCTCATCGAGACGCGTGGCGGTCACCAGCACCGGCGCGCGGCTGCCATCGCGGCGGAAGAACTCGCGTTCCAGGGGGGGAAGCACGCCACCACCGCTGAACTGCGCTTCCCGATTGCGAATGACCGGCTTCCATTCGTCGGGCGTCAAGGCATCCAGCGAAGCCGGCAACGAACTCTCATGGCCGGCATAGCCGACGATCTTCATGAAGGCTTCGTTGGCTTCCAGAATCCTGCCGCCGCGCTCCCAGACGACGATGCCGAGAATGTTGGTGTTGAGCACCTCGCGGACATGCGATTGCCGCGCTGCCGCCTCGTGGACCCGGGCATTGTGCAGCGACGTGGCAGCGAGCGAGGCGAGGAAACGGAATTCGGCTTGCTCCGCCGGTGTCAGCGCGTCGGGTCGCGCGACAAACACAACCGCCACGACATTGCCTGCGGTTGCGGCAGGCAGGCAAACCAGCGAGGGATCGGTGGGAACAGCCACCTGCGACGAGCCTTGCGTGGTCTGGAGGACGTCGCTTGCCAAGGCCAGCGGGAGGCGTTCGGCCCCAATGGGGAGCCGCTCCGGTCCGTTTGCCGACAAGATGCGGGCTTCCGGCAGGAAATGTCCGCCAACGGGGTCGCAGAAGAACATGCCCACTTGCCGTGCCCGAAACCGTTGCATGGCGGCCAGCAGAAAGGATCGCACGACCCCTTCCACGTTCAGGTTGGACCCAATTGCATGGGTCCAGGCGATGGTCGCCTCCAGATCCAGATTTTCCATCTTCGGGCTGACAGGGTGTAAGGGGACTACACGACGGGGGCTACACGAGGGAACGACAACGGGACCCGCAACTATACCTGCGAGCTTGGGCCTATGGGACTACGACCTTTGTCGTAGTGGCACGCTGCCACACACGGCGCGAAGTCGTTCGCATACGAAAACCGTCGGGCGGACGAGCCAACCCGGCTTCGGCGGGTCGATAACAATGAGGCGACGGACGCGGCGTTGCGCGACACACGCCACGCGTCGTCATTCCACTCGCACCGCCTCATGAAGGAGCTTCCCATGGCGCTACCAGCCGCATGTCTCAAGCAAGGGGAGCAGGCGCCCGATTTCAGCCTGCGTGCCACGCCCGACCAGACGGTGTCGCTGCATGAGCTACGGGGCCGCCCCGTCGTGATCGCGTTCTATCCGGCGGACTGGAGTCCGGTCTGTGGCGATGAAATGAGCCTCTTCAATGCGGCCCGCCACGAGATCGCGTCCCATGGCGCCGTGCTGCTCGGTATCTCGGTGGACAGCGTATGGAGTCACGTGGCTTTTGCGGACCAGAAGAAACTGCACTTTCCGCTGCTGGCCGACTTCGAGCCGAAAGGCGGCGTGGCGCGTGCATATGGCGTCTATCGCGAAGCGGATGGCACATCGGAGCGCGCGCTGTTCGTGATCGATGGCGACGGTGCAATTCGCTGGAGCTATGTGTCGCCGCTGGCAATCAATCCCGGCGTCGATGGGGTGCTCGCCGCCCTCGCTCAATTGCAATCGGATACGCAGACACTGGACAAGGAGTTGTCATGACCCGCCTCACGGTTCCCGTCGGTCCCGCCGACCACATCCAGGGTGCAGCGGATGCGCCCATCGTCATGGTCGAGTACGGCGATTTCGAATGCCCGTACTGCGGGCGCATGTATCTCGTGATCAAGAATCTGCAGCAGGCGCTCGGGCCCCGATTGGCGGTGGTTTTCCGGCATTTTCCGCTTGTGGACATGCATCCGCATGCTGGCGCCGCAGCGCTGGTGAGCGAGGCGGCGGGGCAGGCTGGCAAGTTCTGGGCGATGCACGACCGGCTCTACGAGAACCAGTCCGCACTGGAAGACGAGGATCTGCTGCGCTATGCGCGCGACCTGGGCGTGCCCGACGCCCTGACGCAGCGGGCATTCGCCGGCGACTTCGAGAGCAAGGTGGAAGCCGATTTCCGTGGCGGCATGCACAGCGGCGTCAATGGCACCCCTACGCTGTTCCTGAATGGCACACGATATGACGGGGAACCGGACACCGCATCGCTGCTGAACGCGATGAAGCGGTTGCTGCGATAGGCAAAGAGAAGCATCTGTCAGCTATTTGCCGCTTCGCGGATGGCAGGCAGATGCATCGTGATCGTGGTGTGGCCGGGCTGGCTCGTTGCATGGATGTTGCCGCCGTGGGCCTCCGCGATCAGCCGGCAGATGGCCAGTCCCACTCCCATGCCGTCCGCCCGCGTACTGAAGAAGGGCGTGAAGACGCGTTCCAGATCCGCCGGTACGATGCCTTTGCCGTTGTCGGTGATCGCGATGACCACCTGGCAGACGCCATGCCGCCGCGCCGACAGCCGCAGCGCGGCCGTGCCTTGCGGGCAATGGCGCACGGCGTCCATGGCATTGAGCAGCAGGTTCAGCACGACCTGCTGGATCTGGACACGATCTCCCTGGATCAGGGGCAAGCCGGCCTCGATGTCGATCTCGGTGGCGATGTTGGCCTCCTGGAGCGCCGCTTCGATCAGGGGCAGGACATCGGCAATGGCCGTGCCGATGGCAAACGGCTGGCTGGAAGCGGGTTCGCAACGCATCAGTGCGCGCAGGCTGCGTATCACGCGTTCGGCGCGTTCGGACTCTCCCTGGATACGGCGCACCCCTTCGTCGATCTCCGCCAGATTCGGGATCTCGCGGTGCATCCAGCGCTGGATCGCATACGTTTCCACCTGGATCGTGGTCAGCGGCTGGCGGATTTCATGGGCGATGGATGCGGCCAGCGTGCCGAGCGTGGACACGCGCGACAGGTGGACGAGATGGGATTCCCAATGCCGCATGGTATGCAGGGCGTCAGCATTGCCACAGGATGCGGCTTCGGCCGCCAGGATGCGCTGCTCGAATGCCTGCGCCATGTCGCGCACCAGTTGAACCGCCTCCGAGGTGGGCGAAGGGGCATCACGGCGCGCGGCGGGGTAAGAGTGTTCGGCGGCGATCATGCGGCAAGTCCTTTGAATCCAGTGGCATGCTGGACTTTACGAGCCGATGCCGCCAGTGGATAGAACCGCTGTGCCGCTTTTGTACAAACGTGTGCTTGGTCCCCGCAATGTGCCGCACGCGAGGTGCCATTGACGGGTCAATCTCGCGTCAATGTCGCTTCTGTCGGCGCCATTCGCGCGGATTGGCACCGACCACCCGGCCGAAGGTCCGTGTGAAATGGCTCTGATCGGCAAAGCCGCACAGTTGGGCGATTTCGCCAAGCGGCAATTGGGTGTGGTGCAGGTAGTGCTGCGCGCGTTCGATCCGCTGCAACACCATCCAGCGATGCGGCGGCATGCCCACGCTCGTACGAAAGGCTTTGGCGAAGTGCGCACGCGAGACGCCGCAGGCTTCCGCCAGGGTTTCCAGCAGGACTTCACCGTCGAGGTGCGCCATGATCAGTGCCTTGGCGCGTTCCTCCTGCCACGGGGCCAGCCCGGCCTGCACGCGGCGCGATGGCACTTGCACGCCGCTGTAGTGCTGCACAAGATGAGCGCGCAGCGCCAGCGCCATGTGGTCGACGAACAACGCCGAGGCGTGGTCGGGATGCGCCAGCGCGGGAAGCAGCGCCAGGCTCAGGTGGTGGACCACGGGGTCGGCCACGGCAAGATGCGGCGGGCAATGCAGGTGTTGCACGGCGCGGATACCCAGATCCTTGGCGGTTTCGGTCAGTGCGGCCTGTGGGATATAGAACTGCATGCAGTCATACTCGCCGATCAGGTTGGCCGACCAGTTGCGCTCAAGGTCGTAGATGGCCAGCCAGCCCGCGCCATAAGGTACGTGCGGCGCGGGTTTGCCCGCGAGCCACAGTTCCTGCTCTCCGAACGGCTGCAGTTGAAGAATGACGAGGTAAGCGGATTCCCGTTCGTACGGGTCCGTCAAGCCGGAGTGGCGCCGGTTGGTGTTGACGCGGGTGATACCGACTGGCGAGTACGGCAGGGCACGGCTGACGATCGTCTGCGTGACGTCGGCGTGCATGTGCTCGGAGTACTGCCAGGTGGTGTCGGTGTCGGCCATGATGATATCGAGGCCCGACGCTGGGAGAAACAGGGGCGTGGCAGTCGGGCGCTAACAGCCGGCATTTAAGCACAGAAGCGCGCGGCTGCCACGATCGGGGGCGGCGGACATCGCCCCCGGTGCCTGTCAGACCTTGCTCTCGACCCACAGGACGCGTTGCTTGACCCACGACTTCACCTTGCTGGCGAAGTTCTGCTTCGGCGTCTTCTTGCACTCGTCTACGAGCTTGTCCACGATCTGCGGTTCATCCACCACGATCTCGTCGTTCTCGCGAACGCCGTGCTTGTCGACACTGGCTACCCAGTAGACAACTGCCGGCTTGTAGGCTTCGCTCACCGACAGGAAGTCCTCGCAGGACATCTTGAACGGCTTCACGGTTTTTGCGTCGGTCTTTGCATCGCTAGTGGCTGCGGAGGAGATCAGGGGTACGGCGAGGAATGCCAGCGCTACGGAAAGGGTGGACAGTTTCATGATCGCTCCAGATTGGTGTGTGATTGCCATGACAGGGTCATCACGGTCGAGAGCGATGGTAGGGAAGTTCTTTGAGAGGCCCTTTCAAGGATGCACTATCGATTCCGGAAAGACGGAATGGCAAGGGTGTAGACGGTGGGGCGTCTTGGGGCCGGCCCTGGGAGTTGAAATCAGACTCCCAGGGCCACCGCACACACCAACCATCAGGCCGGCTGCCCAAGCAACTCCATCTTGCGGGATTCAAGCTGCGTGGCAACGTCGCGCAAGTCGATCTTTGCCTTGATCACCGCAGGAAAGAGTTCGCCTTCCTCTTCTTCCACATGGTGTCCCACGTATTCCGTCAACACCTTGTAGTTGGCCTCCAGCATCTCCGCGTCATCCTGCTCGATGGCGGCGATCAGGTCCTTGGCAACGCCATGTTCGACCTTGGCTTCATCGAGCATGTCGTCGAGCTTGTCTGAGGCGCCGCGCAGGGCGGGATAGAAAATCTCCTCCTCGATCTGCGCGTGGACTGTCAGTTGCTGGCAGGTTTCCTGGGCGATGGATCGCTTCTCGGCCAGGCCGGATGCCGCTTCGAACTGCTTGAACAGTTTCTTGACGGCGCGATGGTCGTCCATCAGCAGGCCGATGGCCTGGCGTTGTTCGACTGGTACTTTTGACTTGTCCATGTCGGTTCTCCGTGGGGAATTTGCATCAAGTACGCTGCTTGCCGCGTCCGCCATGGGATGGGGATCGAAGGCATGCGAGCAACGCAAATTCCATACCTTTGCCAATGGTGCGAAAAAGGCGGAGCATGAGGGCATGGCGGACGGGTGCTGTCCGTCGGGTTCGCGGCATACCCATGCCCGCATGTGATCTGGAATAGGCTAGAATCCGCCGCGCATCCTGGCGTTTGGCGTGGTGGCGTTCCGTGCTTCCGGAGGGAATGTCTCTCGTCATCGCCAATCAGGCAGCAGAACGTATCGCGCGGCGCCGTACTGCGCCGCAGAGGGCTCGGAGACATCATGGCAATAGCCAGCAGCAGCGCAATCGGTCGCAAACATTCCGGCCCTGACTTTCCGGTGGTCGGGATTGGCGCCTCCGCTGGGGGCGTGCCGGCGCTTCTGCAACTGTTCGAGTCCACGCCCTCGTCCACGGGCGCGGCGTTCGTGGTGGTGTTGCATCTGTCGCCGGATCACACGAGCCACGCGCACGACGTCATCCAGAACGTCACCAATCTGCGCGTGCGTCAGGTGGCCCATTCGGTGCCGCTGGAAAAGGAAAACGTCTACGTCATTCCCCCTGGCAAGCTGCTCTCGATGGTGGACGGGTATCTGCGCCTGACCGATCCCGAACCGCCACGTCTGCCGCCCACCAGCATCGACGTGTTCTTTCGGAGCCTGGCCGATGCCCATGGGGACCGAGCGGTAGCCGTCCTGCTGTCCGGCTCCGGCGCCGATGGGTCCGTTGGCATCGCGCGGGTGCGCGAGCGGGGCGGCATCACCATCGCCCAGGACCCCGCCGAAGCCGAGTACGCTGAAATGCCGCGCAATGCCATCGCCACGGGGGATGTGGATCTGGTGTTGCCGGTCATGGAGATCGTGCCGCGCCTGCTGGAACTGGCGAGAAATGCCGCCGCCATCGATTTGCCTTCGCCGTCCGACGCTGCGGACGACGACACCGAAGCGTCGCAGTTGTCGCCCTCGTCGGACAAGGCGGTGGACGACATCCTCGATACGCTGCGGTCGCGCACCCGTCACGATTTCTCGAACTACAAGCGCGGGACGATCCTGCGGCGGATTGAGCGCCGCATGCAGGTCAACGGGCAGCAGACGGTGCAGGAGTATCGGCAGTACCTCGTCGCGATGCCCGAGGAAACCTCGAAGCTGCTGGCCGACTTGCTGATTGGGGTGACGAACTTCTTCCGAGATGCGGAAGCCTTCGACGCGCTGGAGGACACCCTGCGCAAGGAGCTGCTGCGCAGGCTCCACGACCGGGAAGAGATACGCGCCTGGGTGCCCGCCTGCGCCACCGGGGAGGAGGCCTTCTCCGTCGCCATCATCCTGGACGAATTCGCACGACGCCTGCCCCATCGGCCGCGCATCACGGTCTATGCCAGCGATGTGGACGAGCATGCCATCGCCATCGCACGCGCCGCCAGCTATCCGGCCGCGATTGCCAACGACATTCCGGAGGCGCGGCTGGCACAGTATTTCAACAAGGAAGGCGACCGCTATCGCCTGGTGAAGTCGCTGCGCGACACGGTGATTTTCGCGGCGCACAACCTGCTGCACGATCCCCCTTTCTCGCGCGTCGATCTCGTGTCGTGCCGCAATCTGCTGATCTACCTGGACCGCCGCGCGCAGACCCAGGTCCTGGAGGCGTTTCATTTTTCGCTGCGGCCCAACGGCCTGCTGTTCCTCGGCACGGCGGAATCCGCGGATTTCGCCCAGGAGCTTTTCACCCCGGTGCTCAAGCACAAGCGCATCTATCGGGCGCAACCCGGCGCGGTGAGCTCGGGGCTGGCCACGTATGCCAGCCTGCAGGCGCATACCTATTCCGGGGGCGGCCAAACGTATTTCTCCATGCCAATCGATGTGAAACAGATGGCTGCCACGCCGCCGGGCCAGGCGCGATCGCTGGAACTGTTCGGGCCACCCATCATCGTGATCCACACGGACGGCACCATCGTTCACCGGTCGGCCAATGCCATCCGGCTGACGGCCGATCCGCAGCATGCGCGGGCGGTTAACCTCTTCGACATCATCCGGGAAGATGCGCACGCCCGAATCCGCGCGGCCATCCGGCATTGCACCGGCGTGCGGGGGCGGCGCGACGAGAGCGCTGTGCCCATGGCCACGGCGTCCGGCGAGGCGATGGTCGACCTGTCATTCCGCGTCTACCGCGATCGGGCGCGGGACGAAGACCTGATCTCGATTACCTGCGACATCCTGACGCCGCTGCCCGAGGGCGAATCGGCGGCCGAGGACCCAGCAGGCGAGGAGACCATGGATACCCTGCGGCAGGCACTCGATGGCAGCGAGGCTCGCCTGCGCACGTCGCTGGAGGATGTGCAGAACTCCACGGAAGAGCTCCGCGCGTCGAACGAAGAGCTGCAGGCGATGAACGAGGAGTTGCGCTCCGCCACCGAGGAACTGGAAGCGAGCCGCGAGGAACTGCAATCGCTCAACGAGGAGCTTGTGACCGTCAACTCCGAGTTGCTCGCCAAGGTGCAGGAAGCCGCCCGCGTCAGCGACGACTTGCAGAACCTGATTGCACTAGTGGGCGTGGCAACGGTGTTCGTCGACCGTACGCTCAACATCAAGCGCTATACGTCGCCGGCGGAGACGCTGTTCAACATCCTGCCCGGAGACCGTGGCCGGCCGCTGCAGCATCTGACGCACCGGCTCGATTACCCCGACATGGTCGAGGACCTGCGGGCCGCGTTCGAATCCCTCAAGAAAGCCGAGAAGGAAGTGCGCAGCAAGGATGGCCGGACCTTCCTCGCCCGCGTCATTCCGTACCGCACCGATGACGACCGCATCGACGGCGCGGTGCTGGCGCTGATCGACATTTCCGAGCAGAAGGCCGCGCAGAATGCCGCGCGCGTCAGTGAGGAAAAATTGAAGCTGGCCGCGCAGGAGACGCACGACTTCGCCATCATCCTGCTGGACGATCAGGGCATGATCGTGAGCTGGAACGTGGGTGCCACGCGCATCTTCGGGTTCCGCTCCGAAGAGATGCTGGGCAAGCCGCTCGATGCCATCTTCACGGCCGAGGATGTCGCGGCGGACATGCCGTTGCACGAACGGAACAAGGCGCGGACCAACGGGCGCGCCGAAGACGAACGCTGGCACGCCACCAAGAGTGGCGAGCCGGTGTTCTGCAGCGGCTTCCTGAGCCGCATCGACGTACCGGGCTTCTCCGGTTTCACGAAGATCGTCCACGACGCCACCCGGCGCAAGCTGATGGAAGGGCAGAAGGACATGGTGCTGGCGCAGGAGCGCGCCGACCACTCCGAAGTTCGCAAGCTCAGTCGCCTGAAGGACGAGTTCATCGCGATCCTGTCGCACGAACTCAAGAACCCGCTGAACCTGATTCATATGAAGGCGGAAATGCTGGCCCGCATTCCGGAGGCGCAGCATATCCGGCGTGTGCAGGAGGTGTCGGACTCGATCCAGAAATCCGTGCTGACCCAGGCGCAGATCATCGACGACCTGCTGGATTTCTCGCGCATCCAGACCGGCAAGCTCACGCTGCGCTTTGCACCCATCGATATGCGAGGCGTCGTGCAGGCCATCGTGGAAGCCGTGCAGGCGGATTTCACCCGGGCGGGCATCGTACTGGAAGTCGATGCACCACCCGAGCCATTCATCATCCACGGCGACCGCGTCCGGCTCGAACAGATCACGTGGAACCTGGTCACCAATGCGTTGAAGTTCACGCCGGCTGGCGGCAAGGTGGTCATCCGGCTGCAGCGTACGGCCGTGGCGATCAGCCTGGAGGTTATCGATACCGGCGTGGGTATCGCCAGTGAATCGCTCGGCACCGTCTTCGACATGTTCCAGCAGGCGCGCGACGTGACCTCACGTGCGCGGACCCATGGTCTCGGCATTGGCCTGTCGCTGGTACGTCAGCTTGCGGAACTGCATGGCGGACGCGCCGAGGTATTCTCGGATGGCAGAGGGCAGGGGACGCGCTTCGCGGTATGGCTGCCTACGGACGCGTCCTTTGCGCATCGCCAGGCAGGCGACAGGCCGGCCGACCTTTCCCTGTTCGCCAACCTGCGTGTCTTGCTGGTGGAGGATCACGAGGACTCGTTGCAGGCGATGTCGGACCTGTTTGCGCTGTACGAAGCGCGCGTCACGGGTGTGCCCAACGCCACCCAGGCGGAGAAAATCGCGAACGAATCGGTTTTCGATCTGGTGGTCACGGATGTGGATCTGCCCGACATGGACGGCTATTCGCTTGTCAGGCAATTGCGACGGCTCCCCCGTTGTGCTGACATTCCGATGGTTGCGGTCACCGGCCGACCCGTGCCGCAGGAAGAACCCCTGGCGCGGGAGGCAGGCTGCGATGCCTGCCTGGCCAAGCCGTTCAACCTGCAGGCACTTGCCGAAGTCATCGTCCGGCGGCGGGGGGCAGGCAAGTCGCGATGACGGACCTGGGGGCGGGGCCTACATCTGCCTTGCCCAATACTCCCTGAACGCCTGACGCGGGTCGTCCTGAGCCTGCGTGTGCGCGGCATCCTTGTCGAACACGAGCGTGCTCCGCTTTGCCGTCGTATAGGCCGGCCACTGCGGGGTGCGCGCGTTGTTCGGGTCGCCGGTTGCAGCGAACTGCACCCATGCGCTGGCGAGTTGATCGGCCATGCGAAGGTTCGTCTCGCTGGGACCGTTCAGGCCCATGCGGATGTCGTGCAGGCTTGGGCCGATATCCACGCCGTGCGGGGCGCCATAGCGGCCGCCGTATGCGGGGCTGGGCGTTTTCCACAGGTAGGTCCACACCGGGGCGCCGCCCTTCGTGGCGAGGGTTGCCTTGCGGTCGGCCTGCAATTGCGCACCGCGTCGGAATGTCATGTCCGTATCGAGGCGTGCCTGCAGCACGAATGGCGTGGCGTGCGGGTCTTCGTCACGATACATCTTCAACAGGCGCGGAGCGTCGTCGCCGACGCGGGATTGCGCGAACTTCAGCAATCCTGCGTCATCGAGATCGAAGTTGATCTGCCGGTATGCGCGCTCATCGAGCGTGGTGCTGATGATCATCGGGACCGATGCCGAGATGGCAGGTGCATCGGGATCGAAGGGATGACGGGGAACGGCCACGCCATCCACCACGGGCGAGAACGCACGCGGGGCTTCACCCTTGGCGCGGTCGGCTTTCTCGAAGAGTATCTGCGCGGCCAGCAACTGCTGGAAGGGCAGGGTGTGGAGCCGGTCGAGCGATGACTTGCCAATCTGTAGCACACCGAGATACTTCTCGGCGATGGTGGCAGATTGCGCAGCCGTCATGGTGCGGATGCCCGAGCCGCTCATCACGCCCGCACGATGAAACAGGCCCTGCGCGGAAGGCATGGCCATCAGCGTGCTGGTTTTCAGACCGCCACCTGACTGGCCGAAGACAAGTACGCGCGATGGATCGCCGCCGAACGCGCTGACGTTTTCGCGTATCCAGCGCAGCGCCGCCACGATATCGAGCATGCCCGTTGCACCGGATTGCGCGTAACGCTCGCCGCCCACTTCGGCCAGATTGAGATAGCCGAAGGCGCCGAGACGATGATTGACCGTGATGAAGACTGCATCGCCAAAGCGCGCCATCTTCTCGCCATCGAACTGCGGCGAATTGCCCGACCCCGCATAGAAGCCGCCGCCATGCAGATGCACAAGCACCGGGCGCTTTGCAGATGAGGAAGGCGAGGGCGTCCAGAGATTCAGGACAAGGCAGTCTTCGCCCATGCCACCGGGCTGCAGGTCGTAGGCGATCAGGTCCGCGTAGGCGATCCGACGATCCGCGGGCATTTGCGGGGCGTAGTTGCCGTAAGACGTGGCGTCGCGCACGCCGGTCCACTTTGATACCGGCTGCGGCGGCTGGAAGCGGTTGGCGCCGGATGTATCGGCGCCGTATCGCACGCCCTTGAATACGTGGATGCCGCCCGACTTCAGCCCGCGCACCTTGCCGTCGGCGGTCTCGACGATCGAGAACACCGAGCTTTCATCCAACCCCTGTGCGGAGGTAGGAAGAGTCGTGGTAGCGGCGAGTGCGCCTGCAGTGGCGAGCCACTGGCGACGCGTGAAAGTGGGTCCCTGATTGCCCATGTTGTCTCCTTGTTTTTTTGTTCTTTGCGATTACCGGCCCAGGAAGTTCGGGCGCCGCTTTTCTTTCCACGCCATGGCACCCTCGCGAATATCCTCCGACTGGGTGGACCTGCGGATGTCGTTGGCCAGTGCCTCCGCATCGAGCGTACCGCAGGCGATGGCATTCAGATGCCGCTTCATGCCTTGGACGGCCAGCGGCGCGAGATCGGCGATGGTGTCGCTCAGCGTATCCACGTGCGCCTGCAGGGCGTCCTGCGCGACCAGCTCGGTCAGGAAGCCGCATGCCAGCATGTCCGAGGCTTGAATGCGCTCGGCGGTCAGGAACAGCCGTTTCGCATGGTTCAGCCCGAGTCGCGTGACGTAGCGGCGCATGCCGCGTTCGTAGAAATGCAGGCCCAGCCGCGCCGCGGGCATGAACATCTCCGTGGCATGTGTGCCGATCCGGAAGTCGCAGGCGAGTGAGAGGTCAGTGCCGCCCCCGTATACGCCGCCCTGGATTTCCGCGATGGTGACGGCGCGGCAGTCTTCGACCGCATTCACCAGCGGTTCGAATCCGACGCCGCGTTGGCCGGCGGCGAGCTTGCCGATATCGAAGCCGCTGCAGAAGTACTTGCCGGTGCTGCGCAGTCGCAGGACGCGCGCTTCGCTTTGATTGACGGTCTGTACGTGCTGGTGCAGCGCCTCAAGATCGTCCGGGCCCAGCCGGTTGGCAACATCGGGACGGCGCAACGTCAGCGTGGCAATGTGGCCTTCGATGTCGAGCGTGGGCAGCGAGCCTTCGTTTTGCATAAGGAGTCCTGTCAGAAGTGATGGGTCATGCCTCACTGCACCATCGCGCTGCGTGCCTGCAGGGCGGCGTTGAAGCTGTGGATGTTGGCCAGCGCGAAGGCGGGGCGATCCTGGATGCGCCGCCACCAGTCCGAGACAGCAGGTGTCAGCGCCTGCGGTGCAAGTTCGGCGATGCGCGCCACAAAAGGCACGGCGGCGATGTCTGCGAGCGAGTAGTCGTCACCCATTAGCCAGGGGTGGTTGACCAGCGACGTCTCCATCTTGGGCATCAACGCCAGCAGGCTTTCCAGCGCATGGCGCTTCTCGTCGTCGGTGTAGGGCTTGCGGGCGATGCGCAGCCAGGCTTCGCGCCGCGTTGCCGTCGGGATTCTCGCCAGCCGCGTGGCCAGCGCATCGTCGCTCCATTGCGAGGCCACCGGTTGCAGCGCCAGGCTCCAGTTGAGGATCAACAGGTGGGGCAGTGCGTGGTCGTCGGTCCAGCGCACGAAGTTGCGCATCTGCGCGCGGACATAAGCGTCTGCGGGACGTAGCGAGGGCGTCGGGAACGTCTCGTCGAGGTATTCGCAGAGGGTGGAACTCTCGTAGAGAAAGCGGCCATCGTCGAGGACCAGCGCGGGCACCACGCCATTCGGATTCATGGCGAGAAACGCGGGAGAGTGGTGTTCCTGCGCGGCGAGATCCACCGGCACGCTCTCGTAGTCGATGCCTTTTTCGGCAAGGCACAGGCGCACGCGACGCGAGGCACTGGACAGCCATCCATGGAATAGCTTCATATGTGGCGTCCTGTCGTGATCAAGGAATCAGTACGGTCGAGCCGATGGTGCGGCGGCTCTCCAGCATCTCGTGTGCAATCCGCACATCGTCGAATGCGAATCGTTGGCCCACTTCAAGCCGTAGCGCCCCGGTGGTCACCGCATCGAACAGCACCTGTGCCGCGCGCCTGAGCGATGCCGCATCGGCAATGAAGGTTCGCAGCGTGGGCCGCGCCACGATCAGCGACCTGGCGTGCAGGCGTTGCAGATCGAATGCCTCGACATCGCCCGACGCGGTGCCGTAGTTGATGGCCATGCCGCATGGCTGCAGACACTGGAGCGAGGGCAGGAAGACGTCCTTGCCCACAGCGTCGTAGACCACCGCCACGCCCTTGCCATCGGTCAGCTTCAGCACTTCACTGGCGAAGTCCGTATTCCGGTAGTCGATCACGTGATGGCAGCCGTGATCCAAGGCGACCTGGCGCTTGGCCTCGCTGCCCACCGTGCCGATCACCGTGGCGCCCAACGAGCGCGCCCATTGCGAGAGCAGAACACCCATGCCACCGGCTGCGGCATGCACCAGCACGACATCGCCGGGCTTCACCACGTAGAGCCGCCGCAGCAGGTATTCGGCGGTGAGGCCGCGCAGCAGCGTGGCACCCGCTACGTCGAGCGGAATATCGTCAGGCAGTGCGACGACACGATCCGCCGGCACATTGCGGACGACCTGATACGCGCCGGGATACATATAGGCCACGCGCTGCCCCACCTGAAATCCGTCAACCCCTGACCCGATTGCCGTGACCGTTCCCGCGCCAACCGAACCCAGCGTGACCGGAAAAGGCGTGGCGCTGTGCGGCCCGTGCGCGCCCCGGCGCTGATAGATATCGGCGAAATTCAGGCCGATAGCGGCCTGCGCGATCTGGATTTCACCGGGGCCAGGGGCATCGACGGTGACCGTGCAGCGTTCCAGTACGTCAGGTTCGCCGTGTTTCGCTATACGGAATGCCAGTGTCTGCATACGGAGAATCCATGCTTGGACTTGTTCTTGGGGCGGCCGGAAACATGCGGAACGGTGCGGATATATCGATGCATGGAACCGGGAAAGCGCTGCCATCGTAGAGCAAAGGCGGCGAATTCGCATCATAGTAAGTCCGTATACGTATTCATATGAGTGTTATCCGTATACTTTCGCGTCGATTGTCACTGGATGAGTTCCACCAATGCGCACAGAACTTCCATTAGCCGGCACCACGGTCCTCGACCTGTCCATCGCCCGAGCCGGTCCGGTCGCCGTCCGTCTGCTGGCGGATTGGGGCGCCGATGTCATACGTATCGAACCGCCGCCGCTGCGCGATCGCGGTTCGGTGACTGGACGCAGGCGCGGGTCGGATGAGCAGAACCTTCACCGCAACAAGCGCAGCCTCTGCCTGGACCTCAAGACGCCGGAAGGGCGCGAGATCTTCCAGTCGCTCGTGGCGAAGGCCGACATCGTGGTGGAGAACTTCCGCGCCGTGGTGAAGGAGCGGCTGGGGCTGACGTACGAGGCGCTCAGCGCGATCAATCCGCGCATCATCCTGGCGAGCATCTCGGGGTTCGGGCAGGACGGCCCGTATTGCGAGCGGCCGGGGCTCGATCAGATCGTCCAGGGCATGTGCGGGCTCAGTTCGGTGACGGGTATGCCGGGGCAGGGGCCGGTGCGCGTGGGGATAGCGATATCGGATACCACGGCGGGCATGTTTCTGGGGCAGGGCATCCTGCTGGCGCTGCTGCATCGCGAGCGTACCGGACGCGGGCAATGGGTGCATACCTCGCTGATCGAAGCCATGCTGAACAAGCTGGATTTCCAGGGCGCGCGCTATACGGTGGAGGGCGTGGTCCCGACGCAGCAGGGCAACGCGCATCCCACGCTTGTCCCCATGGGCACTTATCGTTGCCAGGATGGCGTGGTGAACATCGCGGCCAGCACGGATCGGATGTGGAGCAATTTCTGTGAGGCGCTGAATGCCGACTGGCTGCTTGCCGATACCGCACTGCATACGGCAGCGGGGCGCATCGAACATCGGGAGCGCGTGGAGGCGGGCATCGAGCGATGCATCGCCGGGTTCTCCGTGAACGAACTCACTACGCGGTTGAATGCGGCCGGTGTGCCGTGCGGGCCGGTGCTGGATATCGGTGAGGCATTTGAAGATCCGCAGGTCCGGCATCTGGGCATGACGCGCCCTGCAGAGCATCCGTTATTGGGATCGCTGTCCTTGCTGCGTTCTCCGATCAACCTGTCGGCAGCGTCGCATCCCGAGCAGTTCGACAGTGCCGCGCCGGATCCTGGCCAGCACACGCATGACATATTGCGATCGCTGGGTTTGGACGAATCGACCATCGAACGGCTGCGCGAGAGCAACGTCGCGGTCTGACGCGGACCGATCCGCGAACCGAGGAGGCAACAACACATGACAAGAAGACTGTTGAAGATGCGCGCTGCGCTGGTGGTATCGGCCAGCATCGCCGCAGGGATGGCGCCGCTTGCCGCGCGTGCCGATGACTACCCGAACCGGCCGATCCGGCTGCTGGTCGGCTATACGCCCGCAGGCGCGGCGGATGTGGTGGCACGCGTGTTGGGCGAGGCGCTAACGAAGGAACTGGGGCAGCCCATCGTCGTGGAGAACAAGCCGGGCGCCAGCAGTACGCTGGCCTCTGTGGCGCTGGCAGGCGCCGCGCCGGACGGCTATACGCTTGGCCTGGCGACCGCCACGTTGTATGGCATCGACCAGCATCTCTTTAACGCCCGCTACAAGAGCGATGCCTTCACGCCCATCACGAGACTGACGGTTTCGCCGCTGATCCTCGCGGTCAATCGCAACCTTGGGGTCTCGGACCTGAAGGGACTCATTGCCAAGGCGCGCACCAAGCCCGGCGCGTTCAACTATTCGTCGTCGGGCATCGGTGGATCTCCCCACGTGGCAGGCTTGCAGTTCGAGAGGGCCACCGGCGTGCCGATGACGCACGTGCCATACAAGGGCGGCGCGCCGGCGCTGCAAGCGGTTGCTGCAGGAGAGGTTCAGTTGTCGTTTGGCACTGCGGCCTCGGTCCTGCCGATGGGCACGCAAGGCATGATCAAGATGATTGGCGTGACCACGCCCAAGCCGTCGGAGGTGGCGCCCGGATTGCCGTCGCTGGCGGAGTCGGGCTTGCCCGGTTTCAACTTCACGTTCTGGTTCGGGCTCTATGGCCCTGCGGGTTTGCCTCCGGCGATCCGGGACCGGATCTTTGCCGCGACGACGAAGGTGATGGCAGATCCGCAGATCCGCGCGAAGCTGGCTGGCAATGGCAGCGAGGTGTCGTTGTCCCCATCGCCGTCAGAGTTCGGCAAATGGGCCGCCGCCGATGGCAAGAACGCGCTGGAGCGGCTCGTTCAGGCTGGCGTGAAGCTCAACTGAGCTGCACGGATTTACTCGGTATCGGAGGAGCCGCGTGTGCGCTTGCGCGTGTCGGCCTCGGCGGGCATCGAGGCGATCATGTCCGCATAGACGTCGCCGCCCGTGGCGATGTGCCGGATCATCGCGTCGCCTGCCGCCTCTTCGCTGCCTTCGAGAATGGCGCGCATCACGTGTCCGTGTTCCTCAAGCGATGCCAGGATACGCGCAGGCTTCTGGAAACGCAGATCGCGCATGCCGCGCATGCGTGCGCGCATCGTGCGGATCTGGCGCGACAGGATGTCGTTGCAACTGGCTTCGTAGATCACGCGATGAAACAGGTCGTTCGCGGTGCGATACGCATCCGAATCCGCAGTTTCCGCCGCGCGCTTGCAGGCTTCGTAGGCATCCTGCATCTGTTGACGCTGCGCCGCAGACATACGCCGCGCAGCGAGCCTCGCCGCGAGGGCTTCGAGTTGCACGAGGATCTCGCTCATGGCAACGTACTCGCGCAACGAGATCGACTTGACGATTGCGCCCTGGCGCGGCACCAGATCGACCAGCCCAGCAGACTCCAACTGGATCAGCGCCTCGCGCACGGGCGTGCGCGAGACATTGAAACGTGCCAGAAGCTGTTGTTCTTCCAACTGCGTGCCGCTGGGCAGCTTGCCCGAGAGAATGTCCTGCTCGATGGCGGTGCGGATGGTTTCGGACAGGCTCTTCTTTTCTTCTGGCATGTGGGTGGGGAAGGACACAGGATGCAATGCCGAGCATATTACTACGGGCGTTCCGCTTTGTATGCGCGACGCGTCGCTATGTGTACACCAACGCCGTCCACGGCCTTCATCCACCGCGCGCAGTTTCCTACGCGCTCGGCGCCTTGCCCGCCTTCGCACGCGTCCTCTTCTCGGGCACGAGCGAGATCGTGTGCATACCTTCCAGCCATGCCAGGGCATCCACGTACGACAGGAACTGCTCCAGATAGCCGGGCGAGACTTCCTGCATCAGCGAGAGCGCGCGATGCACGAGTTGGTTCGTGTTCAGCGGTCCTGCGTTTTCCGGTACGACGGCCTGTGATTCGCGCAACTGGCGGTCTACACTGACGCGTGCAAACGTGTCGCGGAAGTAGTCGGCCAGTGCAGGCTCTGTGGCGTGCAAGCGATGCGATGCGGTGGCGGCGGGTACTGCCATCGCATGCGTGCGCGCACCGAGTCGTCTCGTGAGCGCTGCGAGGTCGGCGAGTGCGGGGGATGATGGCGTGGGGGATTCGGTTGGCGATGTCTCGGTCGAGGCGCGCGTCAATGCTTCACGATACTCGGCAACCAATTGCGCGATACGCGATTGCAGCAGCCGTCCCGTTTCGCCGTTGTGGTCGCGTGCGCGTCTCGCCATCGCCTCGATCAGGCGAGAACGTACCGGGTCCAAACGATCGGCGCCGGTGTTGCGCCAGTCGTCGAGCAGGGTGTCGTGATCGCTTGCGGCTTCGCTATGCATGGGGTTTCGCATCACCCGACACTCTCGGCACCGGCGCGATTTCCACGCGACGATTCTTCGCGCGGCTCTCTTCGGTGGCGTTCGATGCCACCGGCTGCTGCGCGCCGAATGCCGCCGAGAAGATCGAGGAAGCGGGCACGCCTGCATCGATCAGCGCACGGGTCACGGTGAGTGCGCGCTGGGCCGACAGCTCGAGGTTATCGGCAAAGCGACGGTTGCCTTCGCGCACCTGCTGATCGTCGGTGAAGCCGCTCACCATCAGGATTTCGTCGCGTGCGCCAAGATAGGCCGATAGCGGCTCGGCCAGGCTCTTGAGCAGGGTGCGGCCTTCCGGCTGCAACTGGTCCGAGTTCAGCGCAAAGAGCACGTTGCCGCTGATGCCGATGCGGCCATCCTTGAGCGTGACGCGGCCAGCCGACAGCGGTCCGGCAAGCGCCTCTTCCAGCGTCTGGCGCCGTTTCAGTTCTTCCTGCCGATGCTTGACCTCGTTTTCCAGGCGCGCTGACAGCTCCATCTGCACGCCGATGACACCCAGCAGCACCAGGACGAAGGCGCCCAGCATGACCGACATCAGGTCACCGAACACAGCCCAGACCGGAACGGTCGGCTCTACGCCAGCATCGAAATCGTCCGTCATGCTGCCTCCGCGCCAGCCTGCTGCGCGGAGAACTGCTGCAGGTTCTCCAGGATCTGCTTCTGCGACAGCATGCTGAGATCCACCACTTCACGCGCTTGCGCCACGTAGTAAGCCAGTTGTTCGTCGCTACGCGCCATCGACTTGTCGAGCGCGCCTTCGATACGGATCAGGTGCTCCGCGAGTTTGTCGTTCGATGCGCTGAACTGTTGCACGGCTGCGCCGAATGCCTCGCCCAGGCTCGCCACCTCTACCGCACTGCCGGTGACCTGCGCGGCGATGTCATCGAGCTTGCCCGTCTCCTGCGCCACCTGTTCGGTGAAGCGCGTGCCCACGCGTTCCAGCAGGTCGGCGGTGGTGGTGACGAGTCCGTCAACAACGGTGCGTTGTTCGGTGGAAGCGTGGTTCACGGCGTCGAGCAGGGTGCCGAGAGTCTCCAGCAGGCGACCACGTTCCTCCAGCATGACGTTGTCACGCGCCATGCCGTCAGTGAGTTTCTGGCGCAGTTCGGCGATGACATCGGCGGCGGCCTTCGGCGCCTCGGTGGCAATCTGCGCAAGACGCGCGACCTCGGCAATGGTGCCGCTGGCTTGCTGCTGCGTGTGCGTGGCAATATCGGCGGCGGTCTGGGTGAGGGCGTCGCGGATCTCGCGCTGGTGATCGGCCGATTGCGTGCTGGCCTGCTGCCATTGCTCGCGCATCGTGGCGGCCATGGCAGCGAGCGTTTCGTGCCAGGCGGTGAGGCGTTGTTCGTCGCGCGTGGCGAGGGCCGTCTGGCGTGCAGTTTCCTGCGCGGCCAGTTGCGATTGCAGATTCGCGTGCCCTTGGCTGACCGTATCGGCGATACCTGCCGTGTGTTGCGCGAAGACCGTGGAGGCTTCGGTCATGGCCTCGCGGTTGGCGCTGGCGAGTGCTTCGCCCGTTTGTTCGAGGCGCGACAGGGCGGTGTCCCACGTCTGCGCTGCACGTGTGGTTGCCGCATCAAGACGTGTACCGATGCCATCGACCAGTGCTGCAGAGCGCTGCGAGAAAGTCTCCGTAAAGCCATCGAGCGAAGTGCGCAGTTCGGAGGTCAACGCCGTGTTGGCTTGCCGCTGATCGGCCAGTGCGCTGCGCAGGGTCTCGGCAACGGTGGTTGTGGTGGTGTCGAAACGTTTGGAGACACCGTCGAGATGCTGCTGAACGGTTTGCATCAGCGTCACCTGAATCGATTCATGCAGCGTATCGCGCACGGTATCGCGCAAGGTGGTGGCTTCGCGCGCGAGACCCGCCATTGTGGTGTCCACGGCAGGCTGAATCGCTGCGCTGGCCGCACGCGCGCTGTCGGCGATGCCTTCCTTCAACGATTGCCCCACGGTATCGGCGAGCTGCGCATAGGCGAGGTCGGTACGCGCATGGAAGGCGTCCTGGCTGGCCGACAGGCGCTCGCCGAGTGCTTCGCTCTGTCGGGTCATCGCCACGGCCATGGTATCGAGCCGATCCACGAGTGCGGGCATCAGTTCGGCCTGTCGTTGCAGCAGCGCGAAGACCGTCTCGTTCTGGTGATGGCGGGAATGCACGCGCAGCGTGGTGGCGATACGCTCATCCAGCCGCTGGGCTGCCTGCACGCGCTCGCGGCGGGCAAGCGTCGAGAGCAAGCCCAGCATGGCCGAGGTGGCCACGCCTGCCACCGATGTGCCGAACGCAAAGCCAAGGCTCTTCACAGGGGCCGCCAGCGAGGCGCGGATGGCCTGCAGGTCGGAGGCACTCTCCAGCGCCACGCCGGTGGTGCGCAGCGTGCCCACCATGCCGAGGAACGTGCCGAGCATACCGAGCAGCACGAGCAGGCCCACGAGGTACGGTGTCATCGACGGCCCGGGCAGCGCCACGCGCTCGCCCTCCACGCGCAGGCGCACGGCGTTGCGCAGGCTCGGATGCAGGCGGTCCAGCCACGCGCCAAGGCTGGCCGGCGGCGCGGCAAGGTCGGCCAGCGCGGCGGTCAGCGTGGGCGTGGCCTGCCGATAGCGGTGCAGTTCCAGCGCGCCGCCGACGTAGAACCCGCCGATCAGCAGCGTGACGGCCAGCGCCAGCGCATTCGTTCCGGCATAGCCGAAGCCGACCCAGCCCACGACGGCCAGACCGGCCAGAAAGACTACGGGTGCGACGAGTGGTGTGAGGTGTCTGTTCATATCTTTCCAATCGTCAGTCGATCAGTTTTCGCGCAGGGCGGCGAGCAACGCATCCACGGGCTGGAAGCGGATCTCCAGCTCTGCCAGCAGCACGCTCTGCATATCCGAGCGAAACACGTTCAGCCACGCGCCTTCCGCGCCGCGCAGCCTCGTGAAATGTGGTTCCAACATGCCGGGCACGGCAGCCAGCACGGCCTGTTCGCGTGCGCCGAGCACCTGTTCCATGACCGAATCCAGCATCGCCAGCCTTGCAGCCTGCGGCGATTTCGATGCCAGCGCCGTGCGCAGTCGCGCGCGCAGGCCAGCAATCTCGCGCTCCATCTGCATTTGCAGCGTGATGTAGCGCTGGCGATGGACGGCGAAATCCACGTCGACCGGATCGGGCGCAATCTGACGCGCCGGCATGCGGCGACGGCTGTCTGACGAGGCGCCTTGTCCGGTAATCGCCACGGTCAGCATGTTGCGCACGTGTGTGCCGGCGGCGTCCAGGTTCACGCTGGCATTTCCGCGCACCGGTGCGCGGGACGGCACATCGGCCGAATGGCTGCCCGGCGGGGTCGACAGGGCGGTTGACAGCGCAATGGCGTCGGTCCAGCCCAGCCACCGGCTCATCACGGCGGACAGCGATGGCGCGGCGCCGGAGGTTCCGGCGTCGGTCAGGCGCGCCAACAGGCGGAGCAGTTTCGGGCCGCTGAAACCCGTGCGCTGTGGCACTTGCGTCATGTCGGCAGGATGAAAAAAAGGGGGGAGTTTACACGGTCGCGGACGCGGGGCACAGCAATGAAAAAAGGGGAGAGCGCGATGCTCTCCCCTTCAGGACTACGGGTGATGCGGGTGAATGCCGGTATTTACGGCTGGAAGAACGACACCGGCGTCATCAACTTGTTCTCCTGGCTGATCAGGTAGCCCGCTTCGGCGCTCATCTTCAGGTAAGTTGCCCAGGCCGGGTCCTTCTGCAGCGCCTGGCGCTTGGCTTCGCGATCGGCGGCGCTGTCATAGACCCAGATGTGCATGTAGCTGTTGACGTTGCCGGTCTCGGTCTGCAGGTAAGCCAGCGGCTTGCCAAGGTGCTGGCTCTGGACCGCGAACCCATGTTCGGCGTACAGCGCCAGGTGTTTCTTGATCGTGCCGGGATGGCAGGTGTAGGTGCGGACGTCGAACAGCATGGGTTACCTCGGATTAAAAGTCATTCAGTAAATTCAGTCGACGGTGGCGCCGGACTGTTTGACAAGCACGGCCCAGCGCGTCACTTCCTGGTTCACGTACTTCTGGAATGCTGCCTGGTCGTCGCCCACGGGGTCGGCGCCAAGACCTTTGAGTCGATCCTTGACGGCGGGGTCCGCCACGCTCTGGACGATGGCGTGGGAGAGTTTCTCCACGGCCGCCGGTGGCGTGCCAGCCGGTGCGAACAGGCCGAACCACGAGCGCGCGGTCATGTTGGGGAACGGCGTCTCCGAGAAGGCTGGTACGTCCGGCAGCGCGGCGTGGCGCTTGTTGCCGGTCACGGCCAGTGCCTTGAGCTTGCCGCCCTGCACCTGCGAGAGCACCTCGGGCAGGTTGGCGAACATGACCTGGACCTGACCGCCCATCACGTCATTGAGCGCCTGCGAGCCGCCCTTGTAGGCGACGTGTGTCATCTTGGCGCCCGCCAGCGTGCTGAACTGCTCGCCGGCCAGGTGGGATGCGGTGCCGGTGCCGCCCGATGCATAGTTGACGCTGCCTGCATTCTTCTTCGCATAGGCGGCGAGTTCGCTGGCGGACTTGACCGGTACCGAGGGGTTGACCACCAGCAGCAGCGGGACCGAGGCCAGGTTGGACAGGCCCACGAAGTCCTTCGTGAGACTGTAGTTGAGCTTTTGATAGAGCGAGGCGTTGATGGCGTGGCTCGACGTGGCCATCAGCAGCGTATAGCCATCGGCATCCGAACGCGCAGCCGCAACGGCGCCGATATTACCGTTGGCGCCGGCCTTGTTTTCCACCACGACTGACTGGCCGAGCCGGGCGGACATGGCCTGTGCCACGGTGCGCGCGATCACATCGGTGGCGCCGCCAGCGGCGAACGGCACGATGATGCGCAAGGGGCGATCCGGATAGTCCGCCATGGCGTTGAAGGTCGTGATCGCCAATGCGGCGGCCACGGCAAGGCCCCGCAACCGGGCGGTTGCTTTGAACATGTCTGTCTCCTGTGCCTCTGGTTTTCTTATGACATGCCGATGCGGGCGTGATCCCCGGCGTTCGGCTGCACCATGAGCACAGACTGTACGCAATCGCGTGGCAGCGGCGTTAGGACGGATCAGACGTTGTATTGGACTTTTTTGCGCGTCAGTCCAGATCACTCCAGCGGGCGGCAATATTTCTTGCGGAAATCGCCCGGTGTCAGGCCGGTCTGCTTCTTGAAGAAGCGGGCGAAATAGGCGGGGTCCTCGATATTCAGGCGGAAGGCAATCTCGGCGATGCCCGTTTCGGTATTGCTGAGCCAGCGCTTGGCTTCCAGCACCACGCGCTCCTGCACCACCTGGCTGGCCGTGCGCGCCACGGTTCGCTTGACCGCATCGTTCAATTGGCGCTCGCTCACGCTGAGCGCCTCGGCGTACTGGCCGATGGTATCGAAGCGCAGGTAGTGCGTTTCCACCAGCACGGTGAAGCGCCGCGTCAATGCCTGGTGCGGTCCGATATCGGTGGCGTGATCGTCGTCGGGAATCAGGCGGCGCAGGCGTGTGAGCAGAATCAGCAGGCAGGCCTGCACCACATCGGTAAAGCCGGGTTGCCGATCGCGCGCCTCGCGGTCCATCTCGTCGAGCAGCGGCAGCATGCTGTCATGCTCGGCCTGCGAGAGATACAGGGCGCTATTGCCGCGCGTGGGGTGGAAGAACGGAAACCTGGCCACGTCGTCCGCACGCGGAAACATCCGGGCGAAGAAGTCCGTGCTGAAGTTCAGCACGTAGCCGTAGGGCTTGACCGACGACATCCATGCATGGACCTGCCCCGGCGACAGAAAGAAGACCGAGTGGTCGCGCACATCGA
Organism: Cupriavidus sp. SW-Y-13; assembly: GCF_009793345.1. NCBI lineage: Bacteria > Pseudomonadati > Pseudomonadota > Betaproteobacteria > Burkholderiales > Burkholderiaceae > Cupriavidus > Cupriavidus sp. SW-Y-13. The sequence goes on along the minus strand of NZ_WHLX01000001.1, from coordinate 2,197,935 downwards.
AATGCGCGAAGTCCAGCATGTGCGTACCGCTGGCCCGGGTCATCCAGAGCAGGTGGTAGTAGTTGTGCCGGTGCAGGAAGCCGCGCGGAATATCGTCCCGATCCTCCAGTTTCACGAGATCGAAATAGAACGATCCGTCGCCCGCGAAATCGGAGGTCTCGAAGGTGGGAAACTCGCCGGTGGGGCTGGAGGGTTTGGTGCCCGCCGGAAGCAGCGGCTCGACGGACGGGCGTCGTTGCCCCGCTGTCACGCCGATGCGGACGGTTTGTCGAACGCCGCCGACACGCGGGCCTGGACGCGGTCCATGACTTCCAGCATCGCCGCGTCTGCCTCACCGCTCGCCGTCACGCCGGTGGCGTCCTTCGGCTTGGCGCCAACGGGATGAAACACGAAAGTCGCGCCGAACTCCTTGCCAGCTTCCTCGCGCAGGCTCTGGTTCAGTGCTTTCAGGTACTTCTTCTTGGTGGCCTTTCTCATCGCCTGGTTTCCTGTGATGGGTAATCACCTCGTGGTTGAGGTGTCAACGTTGTTGGCAGGAGCCGGATCTGACCCGCGAAGAGATAGTAAACGCCGGTTTGCCCGGGCGGCAACCCGACGTGTAGCTGGGACGCCCAAACCCTAGAACTTGTAGTTCACCGTCACCTCGAAGCGCCGGCCCGTGCCTTGCAGCCATTGCGTGGGGTTGTAGTACGCCGTGGTGGCGTACTGGCGGTCGAAGATGTTGAAGCCGCGCAGTGACAGCGTGGTGTCGCGGCGGGGGCGCCATTGCAGCAGCACGTCGGTGGTGGTGTAGCCCGGCATCTCCAGCGTGTTGGCGCGATCCGCGAAGCGGCGGCCCACGTAGCGGATACCGGTGCCGGCCGTCCAGCCCGGCAGGAAGCGCCAGGTCAGCCAGACATTGGCCAGGCGTTCCGGCACGTCGGTAGGCACGTTGCCCGCGCGCGAGACGGGGGTGCCGCCCACCGATTCCGTGAAGTCGTCATAGCGCGCCTGCAGCAGCGCCGCGTTGGCATCGACACGCCAGCCCGGCAGGAACTCCACGCCCACCGTGGCCTCGATGCCCTTGGTGGACTGCTCGCCCACCTGCACGCTGAGCGAGGGGTTCAGCACGTCGCGCGTGACCAGGTTCTTCTTGACGATGTGGTACGCGGCGAACGTCCACTCGCCCTTGTTGTCGAGGAAGTTCTGCTTGACCCCGGCCTCGACCTGCCGGCCCGTGGCCAGCCCGAAGTTGCTGTTGGCCGGCGAGAGCATCAGCAGTGCGCTGACCGGATCGGCCGCTTCGGAATACTGTGCATAGATCGCGAGGTTGCGCGTCAGGTTGTAGACCGTGCCAGCACGCCAGCCTACGTTGGAGAAGCTCTTGTCGTATGCCTGCTGGTTCGTCACCAGGTCATGGCGCCGGATATCGGCATGGTCGTAGCGCAGGCCGGCCAGCACCGACCATTTCGGCGTGATCTCCAGCCGGTCTTCGGCGAAGAACGCATATTGCGTGGCCTCGTTGTTGTACTTCGGCGCCGTGCCCGCCACGTTGATGAACGTGCCGCGGTCGAACGCATAGGGGTCTACCGTGGACGTGCCCGAGTAGGGCGAGTTGTTGGTGTGGCGGAACGATGCGCGGTTGACGTCGAAGCCGGCCGAGATCGTGTTCTTCATGCCGGCCACGTCGTGGCGGTACGTGGCGCTGGTGGTGTTGCCCACCTGCCACTGGTCGTGCAGGATTTCGGTATAGCTGGAGCGCTCGATCAATCCGCTGGCGGGCAGGTAGTTGTAGTACTCGGCGTTGCGCCAGTGTCGTTTGCTGTCGATGTAGTAGAGCCGCGACTGCACGGTGAGGTTGCCGCTGGGCGTCCACTTGGCCGCGAGCTCCGTCCACTGGTCGTCGAACTTGATCTGGCTGTCGGCCACGTTGTAGTTCTTGCGACGCAGGCTGTCGTCCTGCTGGCCGTTGACGAGCGGCACGCCGAAGTACCGCTCGGGTTCCTGCCATCCCTTGGCGTAACTGAGTTTCAGGCTCAGCTCGGGCGTGGGATCCCATTGCAGCGCGCCCGAGAGCGTGAGGTCGCGCGAGTTGCCGAAATCGACCCAGCCGTCCGAGCGGTTGCCGCTGACGTCCAGCCGGTACGACCATTCTTCGTTGATCGCGCCGCCGCTGCCGATGCCCAGCCTCTGCGTGTTGTTGCTGCCCACCGTCGCCTGGATCTCGTTCTCGATGGGGCCGCGCGTAGGCTTCTTCGGCACCACGTTGACCACGCCGCCGATGGCGCCTTCGCCATAGATGACCGAGGCCGGGCCGCGTAGCACTTCAATGCGTTCCACGGACCAGGTATCGAATGGGAAGGTCACGCCGATGCCGCCGTACTGGCGCGTGCCGTCGTACAGGCGCATCACCGACGACGCATCCGTGAAGCCGCGCGCAGAGAGCGCGGAGCCGCCGTTGCCCGGGTGGCCGAGGTTCGACAGGCCGGGCGCGCGGCTGACAGCATCGACCACCGATGCGTCCCCGCGCTCCTCGATCTGTTCGCGCGTGATGACATCCACGCTGGCGGGTGTCTGCATCGGCGTGAGACCGAGGTTGGAGCCGACCGAGGCAGGTTCCTGCAGCACGGTGGGCGCCGTGGCGGCGGTCACCGTGACGGGCGTCAGCTCATGCACCGGGGCTTCCGTGCCTTGAGCATAGGCGGGACTGAAAGCGGGAACGCCGAGCATCGCCACGGCGGCGGCGATAGCAGTTTTTCGGATAACGATCATTGGCCTGCGGCATTGCGTGCCGCGCGTGGTGCGGGCACGTTCATGTGAGAGCAGGCATTGTATGAATGCGCTGACAGGCGGCCTATGTGACACGACGCCGCACTGTGGAACGCGGCGCGCCGCGCATGGTCTTTCAGCGGCGCAGTCTGCGCCAGCCCACCACGACACCGCTGACCGACATCACAAGGCCCACGATCGACAGCAGCCACACCACGATGTCCCATGCCGGACGGTGCTGCGTCAGCGAGACGAAATCCCAGCTATGCGCCGCGTGATGCCACGCGCAGGACCGGAAACTTGCGTGTCTGGTGATGGCTGTTCCGCACGATCGGTGTCGCGCATGATCTCGCCGGGGCGCGGCACGTTGCCGCATGGCCCCCGGCGGCCACTGGCAAATCAGAACAGCACTTCGGCGACGTCGATCGACTCACGCGGGAAGATGTTCTGCCACACGCCGTTCTTCTTTTCGGCGGTCAGCGGCAGGGCGCCTTGCCACGCTTGCGTCAACGGGGCGTTCTCATAGCCCACGCGCAGCTTGTCGATGGCTTCGCGGTATTGCGCGGTGTTCCAGCTGCTCTTCGAGGCGCGCTGCAGGAAGCCCGAGATCTTCTCCGGCGGGCTTACCACCTTGCATTCGAACGCCACGCTGACGGCCAGCATGCTCTTCGGTACGTCTTGCGTGATCGGCTCGGACTTGCCGACCGTGCATACCGAACGCTTCTGCGCATCGCGCACGCTTTGCATCAGCTTTTCCACTGCCGGCACGAGCGCAGCCTTGTCTTTGTCGGAGAGCTTCACCTGCTCCAGCATCACCGGCGCCAGATCCTTGGCGTAGTCCTTGTCGGCCTGCACCGTGTCCGGGATGTTGATGAAGTCGCCATCGGCCTTGTTGGCCTTGCGCACCGGGCGCGTGTAGTCGTTAAGCGACTGCATGGCTGCAGGGTCCGAGAGAACGAGGGTACGGAGGAACAGGTCCGTGACCGCCTCGGGCGTCGGCTTGGTGGCGGCGTGCGCGGTGCTGGCGACGGCCAGAACGGCCGCGGCCAGGGTGCGGAGGGACTTCGCTTTCATTGCTGCTTCCTGATGTGATGGCGCCTTGTGACGCCTTTGCTACGAGCGGACGGCGGGCCGTCCGGGCAGGGCGTCACGCATTGGCTGGCAACGCACCATGCGTGTGCATCATAGTTATCTTTATGCACCACGTCTACGCTACAATATGGCGAAAGCGCCATATTTATCACGGCTCTTCGGCGCTTTGGTTTTGGCGAATCAGCGTTAGGCTGCGGGGCTTTCCGTGGGCCGGGGCGATTCGCTCGGGCGCCAGGCCGTCTCCTCCGTTATGCCAATCAAGACCTTCACGCTTCCTCTCATTGCCGCCACATTCGCCGTGGCAGCCACGTTCGGCAATGCCGCACCGGCGCAGGCCAACCCGGCCACAGCCGCAGCAGCGGAGTATCTGCCCGCCAAGGCCGATTTCATCGGCAAGTGGAAAATCTACGGCGCAACGGTGCGTCCGCCATCCGATCTCGGTGCTCCCGCCACGCCGGAGCAGACGGCCGCCGCGTACACCGGGCAGCGGACGCTATTGAGTTTCTATCGGGCCTTCGACTACCTGGAGATCGACGCGGATGGCCGTTTCAACTTCCATCAGCCCGGAGACCAGACAGGGGACCGTTGCGTGTGGTGCGGCACGTGGTCGTTCCACAACGATTCGCTGTGGCTGGACCTGCCGAACGCGCCGCGCCTCGATATCTATGCGAAGGGCGGCAAGATGCAGATGACCTATACCTCGGAAATCGGCGAATCGTCGCGGTTCAAGTGGCAGGTCGTGGGCTGGGAGAAGGTCGGTCAGTAATGTTCAGACGCCTTGATAACGCGTATGCACCGCGAGCCGGTTGCTGATGGCCTGCAACCGCTCGCGCAGCGCCGCGTGCAGGTAGCGCACGGCGGGCGAGAACTGCCGCCGGTGCGGGCAGATCAGGTTCAGCGGCACCGGCTCTCCGGGCTGGTCCGGCAGCAGGAGTTCCAGCCGGCCCTGTTCCACGTCGTCGCAGACATCGATCCACGATTTGTAGGCGACGCCCCGTCCATCGATGGCCCAGCGGCGCGCAATTTCCGCGTCGTCGCATAGCAGCACACCTTTGACCGTGATCTGCCGGCGCATGCCGGCGGCCGGAAACGTCCATCGGTCGTAGACGCGGCCACCCAGCACGAATGGCAGGCACTGGTGCATCAGCAGGTCGTCCAGCGCAGCAGGCCGGCCATGCCGTTGCAGATACTCGGGCGACGCCACCAGCACGCGCCGGTTGTGCTCGGCCAGCGGCAACGCCACGTAGGTGGCGCCCTCATTCACGCCATAGCGGATGGCGATGTCCACGGGATCGCGGAACACATCGGTCACCTGGTCGGAGACCGACAACCGCAGCACCAGCTTCGGATGCGCCTCGCGGAACGCCGTGAGCATCGGCAACAGGACATTGCGGCCAAGGTCAGAGGGCGCGGCGATCTTGAGCGTGCCCTGCAGCGCCTTCTGCTCGCCATGCAGGCGGTCGCGGCCTTCTCTCAGCGTGGATAGCACTTCATCGGCATAAGGCAGGTACTGCTCGCCCTCGGCAGTCAGCCGCAGGCTGCGCGTGGAGCGCGCGAACAGCCGGATATCGAGTTCCTTCTCCAGCCGCTGGATGGCTGCACTGACCTGCCCAGGCAGCAGATCAGCCTCGCGCGCCGCATTGGAAAAACTGCCCAGCGCGGCGGTGCGCACGAAAAGCTGCAAGTCTTCGAGTCGGATCATTTTCACGCCAGAAGAGAAAGTCCTGCCAAATTCTCCCAGTTTTTAAATAACTCCGCAGTGGCGAAGATGCTGTCCATGCCTCGCATCCCATCTACCCGGCCCGGAGAATTTCAATGAAAGCCATTGTCTACAGCCAGCACGGCCTGCCCATTGCAGATCCCAAATCGCTTTACGAAGCCGAGATTGCCCGGCCCGAGCCCGGTTTGCGCGACTTGCTCGTGAAGATCCAGGCCATTTCCGTGAACCCGGTGGACACCAAGGTTCGTGCCGGTTCTCCCACCGATACCCCGCGCATCCTCGGCTGGGATGCCGTGGGTATCGTGGAAGCCATCGGTCCTGATGTCACACTGTTCCAGCCCGGCGACACCGTCTACTACGCCGGTTCGATCACGCGCCCCGGAGCCTATGCCGAGTATGGGCTGGTCGATGAGCGGATCGCCGGACGCAAACCGACGACGCTGTCGGATGCCGATGCCGCCGCGCTGCCGCTGACATCGCTTACCGCCTGGGAACTGTTGTTCGATCGCCTCGGCGTGCCGGAAGGCGGCGGCGAGGGGGCCTCGCTGCTGATCGTCGGTGCGGCCGGTGGCGTGGGATCGATCCTGACGCAGCTTGCGCGCAAGCTGACCAAGCTGCGCGTGATCGGCACGGCCTCGCGTCCCGAGACCGAAGCATGGATCCGCGAACTTGGCGCGCATGACGTGATCGACCACACCCGGCCATTGCTCGAAGGGCTGCGTGCGATTGGCGCGCCACAAGTGGAATACGTGGCCAGCCTGACCCATACCGACGACCACTATCCGCAGATCGTCGAGGCGCTGGCCCCGCAAGGCCGGCTTGGCGTGATCGACGATCCGAAGACGCTCGATGTGGTGCCGCTCAAGCGCAAGGCCGCCTCGCTGCATTGGGAACTGATGTTCACGCGCTCGCTGTTCGAGACGCCCGACATGGTGCGCCAGCACGAGATCCTGAATCGCGTGGCTGCGCTGGTGGACGAGGGCGTGCTGCGCACCACCATCGGCGAGCACTTCGGCACGATCAACGCCGAGAACCTGCGACGCGCCCATGCATTGATCGAAAGCAGCCGCGCTCGCGGCAAGATCGTGCTCGAAGGCTTCTGAGCCGCCGCGCCAATCCGGTAATCTCCCGCTTTTTTAGTTTCCATCCAGACAGGACGATCCATGGACTTCAACGACGCCGTACTTTCCCGCCATACCGTCAAGGCTTACGAAGGTGGCCGCAGCCTGCCGCAGGAGCAGGTGGACAAACTGCTGAACTGGCTGCATTTCAGCCCGTCCTCGGTGAATTCGCAGCCGTGGCATTTCGTGGTGGCATCGACGCCGGAAGGCCGCGAGCAGATCGCGAAGGCCACGACGGGTGGCTTTGCCTACAACCATCCGAAGGTCACCGATGCCTCGCACGTGATTGCGCTGTGCATGCGTGCCGACCTCGATGAAGCGCACCTGAATGCGGTACTGGCGCAAGAGGCCGCTGATGGCCGCTTCAAGGACGACGCCGCGCGTGCCGGCCAGGACAAGAGCCGCCGCGGCTATGTGGACCTGCACCGCTACGCGCTGCGCGACGTACCGCAGTGGATGGAGAAGCAGGTCTACCTCGCACTGGGCGGGTTGCTGCTGGGCGCGGGCATGCTCGGCATCGATGCCACGCCGATGGAAGGCTTCGATGCTGCCGCACTCGACGAGTCGCTGAAGCTGCGCGAACGCGGCCTCACCAGCGTGGTGCTGGTCTCGCTGGGCTATCGCAGCGAGAAGGACTTCAACGCCGGACTGCCGAAATCGCGCCTGCCGAAGGAAGCGGTCTTCACGCATATCTGAGGCGCCAGCCAAAGACGCTTCCCGCACAGAACTTGTGCGGGGCACGCCTCTTGGTAAGCCCACCCTATCCGAAAGGATAGGGGTGGATACGCAGGCGGTTGGGGTGGCTCTTCCTCATGTACAGCAGTCAGGAAGCGGCGCGGCGGATACGATGTTTCCCTGTTGTCGGGGCCGTCTTCGGGCGGTTTCAAGCCCGACTGAAACGTCCATCGATTCCTCGTGAGGAGCAGGCATGAGTCTCTGCGCAACGACCAAGTCCACATTCCTGGAAACCAGCCGCCGCTATCTGCTGACCGGCGCGATTGCCGGCACCATCGGCGGTGCCTTGACCGGCGCCCTGATGCTTGCCACGCCGCTCGGCGATGTGCTGCCTGGCAATATGGTTCAGGACGTGGCGTCGCGCGCCATCGATGCGATGTCCGGAGGCATTCTCGCCCGGCTATGATGGCGGTCTCCCACCCAGGCAGACCAGGAAACCATCGTGGCAAACCGCGAACATCACTACCGTGTCAACGTGCAGTGGACCGGCAACACCGGCTCGGGCACCTCTTCATACCGCAGCTATCGTCGTGACTATGTGATCCGGGCTGGTGCCAAGCCGCCGATCGACGGTTCGTCCGATCCCGCTTTCCTTGGCGATCCCGCGCGCTGGAACCCCGAAGACCTGCTGGTGGCCTCCGCATCGGCCTGCCACAAGCTCTGGTATCTGCATCTCTGCGCGGAAGCCGGCATCGTCGTGCTGTCCTACGAGGACGAGGCGCACGGCACCATGCGCGAAGGCGAACGCGGCGCGTTCACCGGCATCGTGCTCTACCCGCGCGTGGTGATCCGTGCAGGCGACGACGTGGCACTGGCGACGCGCCTGCATCATGATGCGCACGACAAGTGCTACATCGCCAATTCGTTCAACTTCCCGGTCGACTGCGAGCCGACCATCGAGACGGCCTGACGTTCGTAGCCTGCCGCAGGGCGGCCCCGACACGTGCATCGTGCCGGGGCCGCCCTTGCCGTCGCCACGCCGGATCAGCAGCGATAGTCGCCGCCATCCCGGTCCAGCAGCCGCAGCAACGCTGTCCATTCGCGGTCCAGGTGGACCGTGTCGAGATAGGCGTAGTCATCGTGCTGCTTTGCCGCGTGCTCGCAGACTTCGGGTGAAGGGATCGTGACCTTCTGGCCCATCGACAGCGTCTGCACCTGGATCTCGCAGGCACGGTTCAGGTAGAACATGCGCGTGAACGCCTCGGCTACCGAGCGTCCCGTGGTCAGCAGGCCATGGTTGCGCAGGACCAGGTAGTTGGCATCGCGCATCGACGCCACGATGCGCGAGCGCTCGTCGAGATCCAGTGAAATCCCCTCGTAATCGTGATAGTTCACGCGGTTGTAGAACTGCATGCTGATCTGGTTCAGCGGCAGCAGTCCGCATTCCAGCGCGGCAACGGCCATGCCCGCATCGGTGTGCAGGTGGACCACGCACTCCACATCGTGACGGCTCTGGTGCAGGGCGCTATGGATCGTGAAGCCCGCGGCGTTGACCTCGAAGCGGTTGTCGCCGATGGGCCGGCCTTCCGTGTCGATCTTGACCAGGGCCGAGGCCGTGATCTCGTCGAAGAACCAGCCGTGGGGGTTGATCAGGAACTGGTCGGTCGTGCCCGGCACGCGCACCGAGATGTGCGTGTAGATCAGGTCCGTCAACTTGAACTTGGCGGCCAGTCGGTACGCGGCGGCCAGTTGCACGCGTACCGCCCATTCCTCGTCGCCGATATTGAGCGGCTTGCGGTTGCGATGCGGATCGGTCGTGGAAATCATGATTTGGGTCCCTTCGTTATGCCAGCAGGGCAGTGATGACGATCTCGACGCGGTAGGCTGGGTCGGCCAGTTCCACCTTGCCGCAGCAGCGCGTGGGCGTTTCGCCGGGAGCCACCCAGGCGTCCCAGACCGCATTGAATCCGTCGAAATCGGCCATGTCGGCCAGCCAGATCTGCGCAGTCAGCGCGTGGCGTTTGGCCGTACCTGCCTCGGCCAGCAGGGCGTCCACCTTGGCCAGCGCCTGGCGCGCCTGCACGGCGATGTCGCCAGTCTTGTCGTCGGCTACCTGACCGGCCAGGAAGACCATGCCGTTGGCGATCACGGCGCGGCTGCGGCGATGGTTCTGGTCCAGGCGCGTGATGGGTGCGGTCGATGCGGAAGTATGGGTCATGGCGGGTTCAGGCTTGAGTCTTGACGATGCGGCGGCAGTGGTCCAGCGCGGCGCCGATCAGGTTGTTGTTGGCTTCGGGCGTCCGGAATGCCGAATGGGCGGACAGCGTGACATTGGGCAGGGTGGTCAGCACGTGGCCGGCGGGCATCGGTTCCACCGTGAAGACGTCGAGCCCGGCATGGGCAAGCTTGCCGCTTTCCAGCGCCGCGATCATGGCGGCCTCATCCACCAGTGCACCGCGCGCCGTGTTGACGAGGATGGCGCCATCGCGCATCGATGCGATGCGTTCCGCGGTGATCAGGCCACGCGTTTCGTCCGTCAGCAGCAGGTGCAGCGAGACCACATCGCTCTGCGCCAGCAGGGTATCCAGCTCGACAAACTCCACACCCTCGTGGGTCTTCGGCGTGCGATTCCATGCGATGACGCGCATGCCGATGCCGCGCGCCAGCCGCGCCAGTTCCTGTGCGATACCGCCGAAACCCACCAGGCCCAGCGTCTTGCCCGTCAGTTGCAGCGCGTCCGAACGCAGCCAGTTGCCGGCGCGCATCTCGCGATCCATGCGCCCGAAATTTCGCGCCGCTGCCCACATCAGCCCGAACGCGCACTCGGCCACGGCCGTGTCGCCATAGCCCTTGATCGTATGCACGGTGATGCCGATGTCCGCGAGCTCCTCGGGGTTCATGTAGCTGCGCGGGCCGGTGCCCAGGAACACCACGTGCTTCAGTCCCTCGCACTGCCGGGCAATGTCGGTGGGCAGGTGCGTGTGATCGACGATGGCGATGGGCGCGCCGGCCAGCGCTGCGGGCAGCTCGGCGGGGGTGATGTTGGGCTGGCGGTTGATGGTCAGCGGCAGATCATCGGCCCGGTGCAGGCGTGAAGACACTTCCGACAGTGTGGGATTGGCGTCGACGAATACGGCGCGCCATGCACCAGTATCGGTCGAGGGATTTTCGGAAACAGTGCGGGAAGCGACGGCGGAAAGGGTGAAAGTCATTGTTTCTGCTCGGCAATGAATGGTTGGCAGGGCGGCGATATCCGGGTGTACCCGGGGTGTGCGATTTTTGCGCTGATTCGGTGCCGATGACCCAGAACAGGGATTCATTCTCGGTGCAACGGTGAAGCGCAGCATAACGCTTTACAGAATACAGATCAATAATTAAAGTCTGTATACAGGACGGAGTGCAGGGCCGGAGCGATTGCCCCGGTCTCCACCGTGCCCCCCACCACCTGCCTTGGAGCGTTACCATGACGTTGCACCGACTTGCCTCGATTCCCGCCTCCCTGCTTGCTTTCCCGCTCATTTTTCCGCTCGGCTTGCCACTGATGCTCGGGTCTGCCGCTGCCTCCGCGCAAGACACCGCTGCGTGGCCGCAGAGCACCATCGCCATCGTCAGCGGCTTCCCTGGCGGTGCCGCCACAGACATCTACGCGCGGAAGCTGGGTGCCGAACTGACCCGGGAGTACAACGTGCCGGTGATTTCGGATAATCGACCGGGTGCCGGAGGGAATATCGCCTCCAGCCTGGTCGCGCAGGCAAAGCCGGATGGTTATACCTTCCTGTTGGGAACGGCCGGCACGCACGCCATTAATCCAGCCCTATATTCGAAGTTGCAATTCGATGTGGTGAATGATTTTTCGCGAATTGCATTATTGGGAACGCTGCCCAATATCCTGCTGGTGAATCCGGAAAAGCATCCCGAGATCAAGACCTGCCAGGATCTGCTGAATGCGGCGCGCAAGGAGCCGGGCAAGCTGAACTACGCGTCTACCGGCAACGGCGCTTCGGGCCATCTGGCCGGCACCCAGTTCGCCACAGCCTCCAAGACCAGCTACATGCACATTCCGTACAAGGGGCAGGGGCCGGCGATGACGGCATTGCTTTCGGGCGAGGTCGATTTCTTCTTCAACCAGAGTTCGCCCAGCCTGGGCGCGATCCAGTCGGGCAAGGTCCGGGCGCTGGCGGTGACGTCGGCCCAGCGCGTCAGCGTGCTGCCGAATGTGCCGACTGTGGCGGAAGCCTGCAACCTGCCGGGCTTCGAGAGCACCACGTGGTACGGGCTGCTGGGGCCGGCCAAACTGCCTGCCGATATCCAGAGCCGCATGTCCAAGTCGGTGTTGCGGATCATCAATGAGGACAGTTTCCGGCAATGGCTGGTCAGCCAGGCAATCCAGCCGATTGCGGACGGCGGCCCCGTCAATTTCAAGCGCGTGCAGGTGGCCGATATGAAATCGTGGGCCCGCATCGTCAAGGATTCCGGCGCCCATATCGATTAATGGTTGTTGCACCGGCACGATTTGTATTCAGGCCGGTGCACAGCTGCGGATGCAGGGGCGGGATTCAGGTATATTCCAGCCTTTCTCCGGCCGCCCGACGGGCGCCGGAGCGCTGGAAAACCAGATACAGGAATCGATAACGTGGCAACCGCGGCAACCGACAGCATCGTCGAGCAGGTGTATGACAAGCTCAAGCTGATGAGCGTGGGCTATGAGTTCAAGCCCGGCGAGCGCCTTAACGAAGGCGTGCTGGCCAGTGCCCTGGGCGTCAGCCGCACGCCGCTGCGCGAGGCGCTGACCCGCCTGACCATGGAAGGACTGCTGCGGTTCTCGCCCGGCAAGGGGTTCTTCTGCCGCGACCTCGACGCGCAGGAAGTGTTCTCGCTCTACGAGATGCGCAAGATCGTGGAGACCGAGGCGCTCCGGCTGGCCATCGAGCGTGCAAAGGACGAGGAAATCGATGCGCTGCTGGCCTTCCTTGAAAGCACCGGCCCGGAGCCGGGGGATCGCAGCGTGGAAGAACTCGTCAGGCTCGACGAGACCTTCCACGAGGGGCTGATGGCGATGTCAGGCAACCAGGAGATGCTCCGGGTGCTCAAGAATATCAACGCTCGCATCCGCTTCGTGCGTTGGATCGACATGGAACGCTGCGACCGGCGCGTGAGCCAGAACGACCACCGCGACATCCTGCTCGGTCTCAAGGCTCGCGACCCCGAGCGCTGCATCCCGATCCTCACGCGCCATATCAGCCGGCGCTATGACGAAATCTCCGCTGCGCTCAAGGAAGGGCTGGCACAGATCTACATGGGCTGATCTGGCCGGGCGGCTGACGCTTACCCCTGCCGCAGCAGGTCGGCAGCCCGCTCCGCGATCATGATGGTCGGCGCATTGGTGTTGCCGCCGATCAGCGTGGGCATCACCGATGCATCCACCACACGCAGTCCCGCCACGCCGTGCACGCGTAGTTGCGGATCGACCACTGCCATCGCATCGACCCCCATCTTGCAGGTGCCCACCGGGTGATAGATCGTGTCGGCATTCCCGCGCACGAAATCGCGAATCGCCTGGTCGTCGCCTTCTCCGGGGCCGAGCACTGCGTCAAGCGGATCGGCGCCTGATCGATCCCCCAGCGCGGCCTGCGCAAAGATGCGCCGCATCAGCTTCACGCCCGCCACCATGCCGTCGAGGTCCGATGGCGCGGAGAGGAATCGCGGATCGATCAGCGGGGTCTCGCGCATGTCCGCCGATTGCAGCCGCACCGTGCCCCGGCTCTCGGGGCGCAGCACGCAGGCATGGCACGAGTAGCCGTGACCCGGCCGGCCATTGCCCTTGCCGTTACGGAAGACTTCCGAATTGCCGAGCAGCGCTGGCGCGAAGTGAAGCTGCAGGTCGGGCGCGGCAAGCTCCGGACGCGTCTTGACGAACGCGCCAGCCTCTGCCACCGGCGAGGCCAGCATGCCCGTGCGGCGCCAGCGGTAGCGCATCACCTCTCCCGCCATGCGCGCCACGCCGCGCAGCGAATAGCCGTACAGGTGCCACGACGCCACGGGTTTTCCGATGATCACATCGAGGTGGTCCTGCAGGTTCTCGCCCACGCCGGGCAGGTCGTGCACCACGTCGATGCCGAGGCTGCGTAGGTGATCTCCCGGCCCGATGCCCGAGGCCATCAGCAACTGCGGCGAATGGAACGCACCGGCGCTCACGATGACCTCGCGCCGCGCCCGCAGCGTCTGCCGCAGGCCGTCACGCACGATCTCCACGCCCACCGCGCGCTTGCCCTCGAACACGATGCGCAGCGCCTGGGTATCCACCATCACGTCGAGATTCGCGCGCCCCGCGTTGTAGCCGGCGTCGGCACGATTGCCACGATGCAGATAGGCGCGCGCCGCATTCCATCGCTCGCCGTTGTATTGCGTGGCCTGATACAGCCCCACGCCTTCCTGTTCGGCGCCATTGAAATCGTTGTTGAGCGGCAGCCCGGCCTGCGCGGCAGCCTGCACGAAGCGGCGCGAAAATGGATTCGGCGTGCGCAAGTCGCTCACGTGCAGCGGTCCGCTGCCGCCGTGCCAGGCATCGTCGCGCCCCGCGTTGCGCTGGTTGCATTCGCTGCGGCGGAAGTAGGGCAGCACTGCGTCATAGCCCCAGCCTTCCGCCCCCAGTTCGGCCCAGCGGTCGTAGTCGCTGCGATGCCCACGCACGTAGAGCATCGCGTTGATCGAGGAACTACCGCCCAGCCCGCGCCCGCGCGGCTGGTACGAAGGCCGGCCGTTGAGTCCCGCCTGCGGCACGGTGCGCAGGCCATAGTTGCGCGGTCCGGCATTGGGAACGGTGCGGGCAATGGCCAGCGGCGTCCAGACACTGGGATGATGATCGTGCGGCCCGGTTTCGAGCAAGGCCACGGTCTGGCCGGGTTGGTCAGCCAACCGGCCCGCCAGCGCGCAGCCCGCCGAACCGGCGCCGATGACGATGTAGTCGAACGTTGTCTCGCGCATGAGTTCTGTCTCCTCCCGCTGTTCTTATTTCTGATAGCCGTGCGGCGTCACCAGGTTGAAGCTGCTGTCGAACGTGTCGAGCATGCCGAACAAGCCTGCCACGGCCTGCGGGTTGCCGTCGATCCGGATTGCGCCCGACTGGATGGCCTGCGGCAGCGTCAGTTGCTTCAGGCTGATCTGATCGAGCGTGGCCTTGGTCAGCGTGACCGTGGCGGTAGGCTGCGTGTGCTGGGCTTCGGACACATAGGTCAGGGCGCTGTTGCGCAGCGTCATCGCATAGCGCTGGCCCAGATCCGTGAATTGCCAGTTCAGCGTCATCGTCTTACCGGCGGCCTTGTCCGCATTGAGCCGGACGGCGAGGAAATCGAAGAAGTTCTGCACCGTCAGTGCGCGCACCAGATCGGACGAACTTGTGGCACCTTGCGTGGACTTGCGCACGCCGTCGCGCAGTTCCTGCGCGCCGCTCAGATAGATGTTGCGCCACGTGGCGTTCTCGCTCTGGTAGCCGAGCTGTTCGAGCGCATCGGCCTGCAGCGCGCGCGCGGCCTCGTTCGATGGATCGGCAAACACAAGTTCGTTGCCGATCTGCGCCACCCAGCGGTACTCGCCGCGCGCGAAGGCATCGCGCAGCTTGCCCAGCACGGCATCGGCACCGCCCATCCACTCGATGGTCTTCTTCGCGGCGGATTCGGGCGGCAGCGGGTTCAGGTGCGCCGGGTTGCCATCGTAGAAGCCCAGGTAGCGCTGATACACGGCGCGGACGTTGTGGCTCACCGAGCCGTAGTAGTCCCGCGCATACCACTTGCTGGCGAGCGGCTGCGGCAGGGTCTTCAGTTGATCCGCGATCTCAAGGGGCGAGTAGCCGAGATTCATCAACCGCAATGTCTGATCGTTCAGATACGCGTACATGTCGCGCTGGTCGGACAGCAACTCGACGATATTTGCACGGCCCCAGGTTGGCCAATGGTGCTGGCCGATCAGCACATCGGTGCGGTCGCCGTAGCGCAGCAGCGACTGCGCCAGGAAGTACGACCAGCCCTTGGCGTCGCGCACCTGTGCGCCACGCAGCGTCAGCAGGTTGTGCTGGGTGCGCACGGCGTTCTCCGCGATGCACAGCGTGCGGAACTGCGGCAGGTAGATGTTCATCTCTGCCGGCGCCTCGGTGCCCGGTGTCAGCTGAAACTCGATGTCCACGCCGTCGATGCGGCGCGTCTCGATCGGTTTCTCCACCAGCGACGTGGGCGCCAGCAGCGTCATGGTGCCGCGCGCCAGCGCCTTCCCCAGACCGGTATCCACCTGGCCGGTGGCACGCTTCGGCAGGTTGGTGCCGTACATGTACTGCGCGCGGCGGCTCATGGCCGTACCGGCCAGCACGTTCTCGCTGACCGCTTCATCCATGAAGCCGTGCGGCGCAATGATCGCAACCTTGCCCGATTTGACATCGGCATCGCTGACGATGCCGCGCACGCCGCCGAAGTGATCGGCGTGGCTGTGGGTATAGATCACCGCGACGATGGGCTTGCGCGGACGGTGCGCATAGTAGAGATCAAGCGCGGCGCGGGCCGTCTCGGCGGTCAGCAGCGTGTCGATGACGATCAGTCCCGTGTCGCCTTCGATGATGTTCATGTTGGCAAGGTCGTTGCCGCGGATCTGATAGACACGGTCCGTCACCTTGAACAGACCTGCTTCGTTATTCAGTTGCGCCAGCCGCCAGAGGCTGGGATTGACTGTGCTTGGCGAATCGGCGGCGGATTCGAAGGCATAGGCGTCGAAATCCCATGCGACGCTGCCATCTGCTGCCTTGATCGTGCGTTCGGGAAAGCGCGCCACCAGCCCGCGCTTCGCATCTTCATAGTCGGCCCGGTCCGAGAACGGCAGCTTGCGCAGCCATTCGGCATTCGACTGTGCGGTCAGGGGAGTGGCCGGCTTGGGCGCGGCGGAGGCACTCATCGCGGTAAGCAAGGCGGTAACCAGCAGGGCGGGGCGAGCGAAGCGCATGGAAATCAGTCTCGGATTGGACGAAGCGTCTATTGGAAGCGTGTCACACCTATAATTCAATTGCAAAGTTTGTATTGCAGTGATGCATGGAGTGCATACGTGAATCTGAAGAGGCTCGAACATCTGGTGGCGGTGGCCGAGGAAGGCTCACTCGCGGCTGCGGCACGGCGCGTGCATCTGAGCCAGCCGGCGCTCACCCGCAGCATCCAGGCACTGGAGGAGGAGGCTGGCGCCGTGCTGCTCGACCGAGGCGCGCGCGGCGTCACGCTGACTACCGTGGGGCGTATGGTGACCGAACGCGCGCGGCGCATCCTGTTTGAATCGGGCTGCCTGGCCCGTGACCTTGCTTTGGTGCGCCAGCACGAGATCGGCAGCGTACAGATCGGCCTGGGCGCCTTCCCGGCCGCCATCCTGCTGCCCGAACTGCTCGGTGCCCTGCATCGGCAATGGCCGAAACTGCGTATCGCCACCGAGGTCAGCCACCCGCGTGCGTTGCTGGATGCGCTCTACGCGGAGCAGGTCGATTTCGTCGTGATCGAGCACAGCACGATCCCGACTGCCGCCGAGCTGGAAGTGGTGCGCCTGCCAGCCGGCCCCGGCGGCGTCTTCGTCCGCGCCGGCCATCCGCTGGCCAGCGCGCCTGTGGATCTTGCGACGGTACGCGCCTCGGCGCTCGTCTCCGTCGTCTTTCCGCCGGAAACCCATGAACGCCTGCGCAAGCTACTGCGCTGCAAGCCCGGCGAAGACCTCCCGTTCCAGGTGGAAAGCAACGACTTCCGCGCGCTGACCCATCTTGTGCGCGACGCCGACGCGCTGCTGCTGGCCCCCGCCCGCGCGGTACGTGAAGAACTGGAGGCAGGGCGCCTCGTGCCGCTCGATATTGCCGAACTCCGTGACATCCCGATGCAGTTCGCTGTCGTCTGGCTGACCCAGCGGACGCTGTCGCCAGCGGCAGAGCGGGCGGTGGGGGTGATTTTGGAGGTGGCGGGGGATGGTGTTTCGCAGTGAACGGGTTGACGAGTTCCCAATCTATATTCGGTGTCAACTACTAACCGGAGCCGATTGTGCCCGCAGAGCTAGACCCTGACAGCGACTGGCAAACGTCCTCATTGCTGAGGATTCTCGCCCTTGGACAACTGCAGATCAATCGGCGCCAGTTTTCCGGAATTCAGGACGTGTTCGCAGAATTGGATGAATTGGATGAATTGGATGAATTGGATCGCCGGGACAAGTCCAATAGTTTGTCGAATACACATCCTGCCAAATGAAGAAGCGCCCAAACGGGGCGCTTCTTCATTCGGCAAACAAACTACCAAACCGCTTACTCTTCCACCGCCGTACCGACGATGTTGTAGCCGCCATCGACATACGTGATCTCGCCGGTCACGCCGCTGGCCAGGTCCGACAGCAGGAAGGCGGCCACGTTGCCGACTTCCTCGATCGTGACGTTACGGCGCATCGGGGCCACGTCTTCGAAGTGCTTCAGCAGCTTGCCGAAATCCTTGATGCCCGAGGCGGCCAGCGTCTTGATCGGGCCGGCCGAGATGCCGTTGGCGCGCATGCCCTTGGGACCCACGGCCGATGCCAGGTAGCGGACGCTGGCTTCCAGCGATGCCTTGGCCAGGCCCATCGTGTTGTAGTTGGGAACCACGCGCTCGGCGCCGAGGTACGTCAGCGTGAGCAGCGATGCCTTGTCGTTCAGCAGCGGCATGGCGGCCTTGGCCATGGCCGGGAAGCTGTAGGCCGAGATGTCATGGGCGATGCGGAAGCCTTCGCGCGACAGGCCGTCGAGGAAGTCGCCGGCGATGGCTTCGCGCGGCGCGAAGCCGATCGAATGCACCAAACCGTCGAATTTATCCCAGCGTTGCCCCAATGCGGCGAACGTGGCGGCGATCTGCTCGTCGCTGCCGACGTCGCAGTCATAGATCATGTCGGAACCGAATTCCTTGGCGAAGTCCGTGATGCGGTCCTTGAACCGTTCGCCCACGTACGTGAAGGCCAGTTCGGCGCCTTCGCGCTTGCATGCCGAGGCGATGCCGTAGGCAATCGAACGGTTGGAAAGCAAGCCCGTGATCAGGATCCGCTTACCTGCCAGAAATCCCATAGAAACTCCATGATTGGTTGTGTGGACGGGCATGTTTTGTGCACCGGGCCGTGGCCTGGTGCATCGGCGGGAATCATTGCCCGCATTTTGTTGCGCCGCGTAGAGGGAATGTCCGGATGGCTGGTCGCCAACCGAACGCATGTAAAATTGTCGCACAACTTCGCCCGGCCACAAGCCGTCGGGCTGTCTCGGGCACTGTGGAGGTCTGCAACCGGATGCTGATTCATGCACGTTGGCCGCGTTGGGCGGCAGGGCGGTGCTTCCGTCGACGCGCGGCGATGCAGTGGGGTCTGGCGCTTTCGATCATGGCTACGGGTTTTCCCGTATCGGTTCATGCCGGTCATGGCTTCGCGCTGCATGGCGACCTCAAGTATCAAGCCGATTTCTCGCATTTCGACTACGTCAACCCGACGGCGCCCCAGGGCGGCACGCTGACGCTTGCCAATCCGGACCGCCGCACCAGTTTCGACAAGTTCAACCCGTTCACACTCAAGGGCACGGCCGCGCCGGGCCTGACCTCGCTGATGTTCGAAACGCTGCTGATCAGCAGCGCGGATGAATCGGCCAGCGCCTATGGCCTGCTGGCCAACGACGTGACGGTGGCGCCAGACCAGCTTTCGGTCACGTTCCAGATCCGTCCCGAGGCGCGTTTCAATAATGGCGATCCCGTGCTGGCCGCCGACGTCAAGTATTCCTACGACATGCTGATGAGCAAGTCCGCCAGCCCGGGCTACCGCAGCATGTGCTCGGACGTGAAAGCCGTGGTGGTAACCGGCGAGCGTTCCGTACGGTTTGACTTCAAGCAGCGGAATGCCGAGTTGCCGCTGATCGTGGGGCAATTGCCGATCTTCTCGAAGAAATGGACGGCCAAGGTACCGTTCGAGAAGGTCACGTTCGAAGAGCCTGTGGCCAGCGGCCCCTACCGGATCGAGCGATTCGACGCCGGGCGCGGCATCATTTTCCAGCGCAATCCGGCCTATTGGGGCGCAAAGCTGGCCGTGCGCAAAGGCACGTTCAACTTCAATCGCGTGGTCTACCGGCTCTACAAGGACGAGACCGCCCGGCTCGAGGCATTCAAGGCCGGCGAGTTCGATGCGATCGTCGAATATCGCTCCAAGAACTGGGCCAAGAGCTATGTCGGCAAGCGGTTCCGTGACGGCAGCCTGATCAAGACCGAGTTTCCGCACCGGAACGGCGCCGGGATGCAGGGCTTCGTCATGAATATGCGCAAGCCGATTTTCCAGGACGTGAACGTACGCCGGGCGCTGATCCTCGCGCTCGACTTCGAATGGCTGAACCGCCAGTTGTTCTATGGCGCCTATCGGCGGCTCGACAGCTGGTTCTCCAACAGCGACCTGGCCGCGAGCATCACGTTCGACGGCAAGCCGGGCCCCGGCGAGCTGAAGCTGCTGGAACCACTGCGTCACGAACTGCCGCCGGAAGTGTTTGGCGTGGATGTGGTGCAGCCCACCACCAACCCGCCACGCTCGTTGCGTGACAACCTTCGCGACGCCCGGCGTCTGCTGGCGCAGGCCGGCTGGACCTACGCAGACGGCGCGCTGCGCAACGCCAAGGGCGAACCACTCGTCTTCGAATTCCTTGACGATGGCGGCGCGATGAGCCGCGTGATTACCGCCTACGTGCGGAACCTGGAAAAGCTCGGCATCCAGGTGCATCAGCGCACCACGGACTTCGCGCTGTACCAGAAGCGGCTGGAAGATTTCGATTTCGACATGGTGTCGATTCGCTTCCCGGACTCCCAAAGCCCGGGCAACGAACTGCGCGACCGCTTTACGGCCGAGGCGGCCGGCACGCCGGGCTCGGACAACCTGTTCGGGCTCAAGTCCCCGGCGGTGGACAAGCTGGTGGACGCCGTGCTGCACGCCGAATCGCGCGATGACCTGATCGTGGCGGGCCGGGCACTCGACCGTGTGCTGATGCATGGGTACTACATCGTGCCGAACTGGTACAGTGCGTCCCACCGTGTGTCGTACCGCAAGGAGCTGTCGTACCCGACGCGCCTGCCGTATTTCTACACCGCGGAGGGCTGGATTCTCTCCAACTGGTGGCGCAGCGACCTCGCGCCCAAGACGCAGTAAGGATACCGAAGGCCAATGCTTGCCTATCTGCTGAAGCGAATCCTGCTGATGATCCCCACGCTGGTAGGGGTCATCACGCTGACGTTCATCGTGATCCAGTTCGTGCCGGGCGGTCCGGTCGAACAGATGATGATGGAGATGAAGGGCCGTGGCGGCGCCGCGGAAGCCAGCGGCGGCGGGGCGGAGTACCGCGGCCGGCGTGGCGTGGACCCCGAGAAGATCAAGGAAATCCAGGCGCTCTACGGCTTCGATAAGCCGCCGCTCGAACGCTATTTCATGATGCTCAAGCGCTTTGCCCAGTTCGACCTGGGCCAGAGCTATTTCCAGCACCGCAGCGTCTGGGAACTGGTGAAGTCGAAAATGCCGGTATCCATCAGCCTGGGGCTGTGGACTTTTTTCCTGACCTACCTGATATCGGTGCCGCTCGGCATCTCGAAAGCGATCCGGGCGGGCACGCGCTTCGATGTCATCAGTACGATGATCGTGCTGGTGGGCTACGCGATTCCCGGCTTCGTGCTGGGTGTGCTGCTGCTGGTGCTGTTCGGTGGCGGCACGTTCCTGCAATGGTTCCCGTTGCGCGGCCTGACCTCGGACAACTGGGAACAGCTTTCGCTGATGGGCAAGGTCATGGACTACCTGTGGCACCTGGTCATGCCGATCACGGCGTCGGTGGTCGGCAGCTTCGCGGTGGTGACGATGCTGACCAAGAACGCGTTTCTCGAGGAAATCCGCAAGCAGTACGTGCTGACGGCACGGGCCAAGGGCCTGTCCGAACGGCGCGTACTGTGGAAGCACGTGTTCCGCAATGCACTGATTCCGCTGGTCACCGGATTTCCTGCGGCGTTCATTGGCGCCTTTTTCACGGGTTCGCTGCTGATCGAGACGCTGTTCTCGCTCGATGGCCTGGGCCTGCTCTCCTATGAAGCCGTGCTGCGCCGCGATTATCCGGTGGTACTCGGCACGTTGTACCTGTTCACGCTGATCGGCCTGGTGACGCGCCTGATTTCCGATGTCTGCTACGTGATGGTGGACCCCCGCATTCATTTCGAGGGGATGCACCGATGAGATTCCGCGCCAAAGCCGCGACAGGTGTCCCGAACCTGCCGCACTCGCTCTCGCCACGCCAGCGCGCCTGGCAGCGGTTTCGCCGTAACCGGCTGGGGTACTGGAGTTTGGTGCTATTCGTGATCCTGTTCGTTCTGAGCATGGGCGCCGAACTGCTGTCGAGCGATCGTCCGCTGATGGTTCGCTACAAGGGCGAGTACTACTTTCCGATCGTCAAGGTCTACTCCGAAACCACGTTCGACGGTGACTTTCCCACGCCCGCCGACTACCTTGATCCGTTCATCCGCGACCGGATCACGAGCAACGGCAACTTCGCGATCTTCCCGCCGAACCGGTATTCCTACGATTCGCTGAACTACTTCGCCAAGGAGCCGAACCCGGCGCCCCCGTCGGCAGAGAACTGGCTCGGCACCGACGACCGGGGTCGGGACGTGCTGGCCCGGCTGCTGTATGGCTTCCGCGTCTCGGTACTGTTCGGGCTGGCATTGACGGTCATCGGCGTGCTGGTTGGCACGCTCACGGGCGCCTTGATGGGTTTCTTCGGGGGCCGCTTCGACCTGGTTTCCCAGCGCGCCATCGAGATCTGGAGCTCCATGCCGGAGCTCTACCTGCTGATTATCTTCGCCTCGATTTTCGAACCAAGCCTGGCGCTGCTGGTCATCCTGCTTTCGCTGTTCGGGTGGATGGGCCTGTCGGATTACGTGCGTGCCGAGTTCTACCGCAACCGCTCGCTGGACTACGTCAAGGCGGCCCGCGCGCTGGGACTCTCCAACGTGCAGATCATGTGGCGCCATATCTTGCCCAACAGCCTGACGCCCGTGATCACGTTCCTGCCGTTCCGCATGAGCGCGGCCATCCTGGCGCTGACCAGTCTCGACTTCCTCGGCCTGGGCGTGCCGCCAACCACGCCGAGCCTGGGCGAACTCCTGGCGCAGGGCAAGGCCAATCTCGATGCGTGGTGGATCTCGCTGTCGACCTTCGCAGTGCTGGTCCTGACGCTGCTGCTGCTGACCTTCATGGGAGATGCCCTGCGCGATGCGTTCGACACCCGCCTGGGCCTGGCGCAGTTGCGGGGTCGCGTGGATCCCAAGGTGCCGGCCGGCAGTCCCGCTGCGGAGGCCACGCCATGAGTGCCGTGACGCCGCTGTTCGATGAATCCGTGGCGCCCCCGGCGCCCGGTACGCAACTGATGTGCGTGGATCGCCTGTCGGTGACGTTCGGCGAGGGAGAGCACGCCACGCGCGCCGTGCGCGAGGTGAGTTTTGATCTGCGCGCCGGCGAGCGCTATGCACTGGTTGGCGAATCGGGCTCGGGAAAGACCGTCACCGCGCTGGCCATGCTGCGGCTGGTTGGCGATGCGCAGTACCACGGAGCGATCCGCTTCGAAGGCAAGGACCTGCTCCAGGTGTCCGATCGCGAGATGCGCGGCATCCGTGGGTCGGAAATCGCGATGATCTTCCAGGAGCCGATGACGGCGCTAAACCCGCTCTATACGATCGGCAACCAGATCGTGGAAACGCTGGCGCTGCATGAGGGGCTGGACCGGCGTGCTGCGCGTGCCCGGGCCATCGCGTTGCTGGAGCGCACAGGTATCAGCGACGCTGCCAATCGCTTCAACAGTTTTCCGCACCAGCTTTCGGGCGGGCAGCGGCAGCGGGCGATGATCGCCATGGCGCTGGCCTGCCGCCCCAAGCTGCTGCTGGCCGATGAGCCGACGACCGCGCTCGACGTGACCATCCGCGCCCAGATCCTCGACCTGCTGCGCAGCCTGCAGGCGGAGTTCGGCATGGCCGTGATGTTGATCACCCATGACCTCAACATGGTGCGGGCATTTGCCCAGCGCGTGGGCGTGATGGAGAAAGGCGTGCTTGTGGAAACTGGCGAAACCGCCGAGGTCTTCGCCAATCCACGCCATCCGTACACACGCAAGCTGATCGATAGCCGGCCGAAGCGCGAAGTCTTGCCGCTCGTGCCGCTCGCTCCCGTGCTGCTGGAAACCGACGCGCTGTGCGTCAACTACCAGAAGAAGAAGCCCGGATTTGCCGGCTGGTTCGGCAAGGAAGCCTTTGCGGCGGTCAAAGACGTCACGCTGCAACTGCGTGAAGGCGAGACTGTGGGCATCGTCGGCGAATCGGGTTCGGGAAAGACCACGCTGGCCCATGCGGTGCTGGCGTTGCAGCGCAAGAGCGGCGGGGCGATCCAGTTTCTGGGGCGCAGCTTCGACGCCTGCTCCACGAAGGAGCGCAGCGCGTTGCGTTCGCGCATGCAGGTGGTCTTTCAAGATCCGTTCGGATCGCTCTCGCCGCGCATGACGATCGAGCAGATCGTGGGCGAGGGCCTGGCCCTGCATCAGCCGGGACTGTCGCCGGAAGCCACGCGAGAACGTGTGATCGAAGCGTTGCGCGAAGTCGGTCTCGACCGAACGGCGCTGGGACGCTACCCGCATGAGTTCTCGGGCGGCCAGCGCCAGCGCATCGCCATCGCACGTGTGCTGATTCTGAAACCGCAGGTTCTGGTGCTCGATGAGCCGACTTCGGCACTGGACGTATCGATCCAGCAGCAGGTGCTGGCGCTGCTTTCTCAACTCCAGCACAAGTACAACCTCAGCTATCTGTTCATCAGCCACGACCTGGCCGTGATTCGTGCGATGGCGCACCGAGTCATCGTGATGAAAAACGGTGAAGTGGTGGAATCCGGAGAAACGGATACGGTGCTTGGTGCGCCGCAGCATCCGTATACGCGCAAGCTGATGGCTGCAGCACAACTTGGCGCACCGGGATGATGTGATCGCAGGGTCTTGTTTAACGGTCGTGTCACATGGATTCTTTATAGCGAATCCGAGAAACAAGATGACTTTTTTGCGCTAGTTCGTTGATTTGCTAGTCTTTTGCGGGGAATTTGTAACCAACTTTGACACGTCAAGGTGGGTACTTTAGTATCCTGCGATAAGTTTTGTCGGGGGTGGTTCGTCCGCCGCATGCAGGCCTTGGGGAAGGCCGGAGTTGCACGCGGCTGGTGCAGTCCAGTTGGCGTACTTCTTGCGTACGTTCCGCCCTGATGTTTTCACGCTGTCCGGCTATGTCTGACAAGCCGGTCAGATTTGTCCGATCATCAGGAGAGCCAATGCAAACGGTACTTCATTCGCTGGCGCGTGCCGCTATCGGAATTGCCATTGCCTGCGGCGCGACTGTGTCGAATGGAGCGCTGGCGGATACGGTCTTCAAGGACCCCGACTCCCGGATCGAAGCGCGTGCCGACCAGGCCGCCGATCATCCGGAACACAAGCGTGGCTTGTTGTCGTCGGTCATGAATTCCACCAGCAACGTTGCCAGCAAGGCTGGCGACCTGGTTGTGAACGCGCTGGGCCTGATTGGTGTGCGTTACCGCTTCGGCGGCAACAGCCCCGAATCGGGCCTGGATTGCAGCGGCTTCGTCCGCTACGTGTTCAACGACACCTTCGGCTTCATGTTGCCGCGCCGATCCGTTGAAATGAGCCAGGTGGGCACCACCGTGGTGGCCAACGAGCTGCGTCCGGGGGATCTTGTGTTCTTCAACACGATGCGCCACACCTTCTCGCACGTCGGCATCTATATTGGCGACAACAAGTTCGTGCATGCGCCGTCCACCGGCAGCAAGATCCGCGTGGATGACATGCGGGCCTCGTACTGGGTGACGCGTTACAACGGCGCCCGCCGCATCGACGATTCGGCACGTGGCTCGGTGGACAACACGGGCAGCATGATCGAGACGCTCAAACGTTTCGATCCAAATGCCCAGGGCCGCTCGATGCTTGTGGGTGGCTGACCGGATCCCCGATCTGGTTCCAGCAAAAAGGACTGCCTTGGCAGTCCTTTTTGTTTGTCGCGCTAACTGCTGCCCGCCGCTACCGTCAGGAGGGTGACACTGGCTGTCGGCTCGGTTGACGCTTTTTGTCAGCGTTGTGGTCGAGGTGACAACAATCGCGAGACGTCCCAAGCAGTCAGGGGGCGGCGCCGATTGTCGCCACGGGGCGGTTGCGCGCCTGTGCGAGCTTGTCTTTCAGCGTGGCCAGCACTGCTGCCGTGGCCTGTTCGCCAGCAAGGATCGCCCGGTTGCGCGATGCAAAGTCGCTGCCACCCATATCGGGCAGGTCAGGGCGGATCACCACGTCAGCGCGTGCCAAAGACATCTTGTTGATCGAGTTGCCCATGATGGCGGTGGTCTGCAGCAGCACGCCGCTCTGACCATTGTTCTTCTGGCTCGACGGATCGGCCGAGATGTTGACGGCGATAACGAAGTCAGCGCCCATCTCGCGGGCCGAATCTACCGGCACGGGCTCCACCAGACCGCCATCGACATAGTCCTGACCACCAATGGAAACCGGCTGGAATACACCGGGGACGCTGCTCGATGCGCGCACGGCCTGCCCGGTATTGCCGCGCCGGAACAGGATGCGCTCGCCGGTCTTGAGGTTGGTTGCCACGATGCCCAGCGGCAACTTCATCGACTCGATCGGCCGATTCTTGACCAGCCGGTTGACGTAGTTCTGCAGCGCCTCTCCCTTGAGCCAGCCGCCGAACTTGGTGCCAAACGGCAGCGCCCAGTCGGCAATCGCCGCCTCGTCCATCGTCAGCGCCAGCTTGTTGAGTTCGAAGCCATTCATGCCCGTGGCATACAGGGCGGCGACCACGGACCCGGCACTCGTGCCCGTGACGATCTCGGGATGGATGCCCTGGGCCTCCAGCGCCTTGATGACACCGATATGGGCAAAGCCGCGCGCGGCGCCGCCGCCCAGTGCCAGGCCGATGCGAATCGGGCGCGGCGGGGCGACGGGCGGTACTGTTGCGATAGGCGGGACCGTCGGTGCGGGTTTGGGGCCGAACGAGCAGGCCGCCAGTAGCAAGGCCGCCGAGGCGCCCAGGAAGTTTCGTCGTTGCATCTGGAATGGGAGGCTGGGAAGTGACGCGTCGGGCATTGCGGATGCCGACGAGTCTGAGACCGGTGGCAGGATAAATGATTCCAGGGCCGATGGGTGCGCTGCGCGCGGATGGCGGTAGGGGAGGCGTATAATGCGGCATCCAGCGAAATCCGGCCTGCGCGCACCCGTGCGCGGGCCTTTTTGTTTCTCCCCGACCATGACACAACGCGTCCGCACCCGCTTTGCGCCGAGCCCGACCGGCTTCATCCACCTCGGCAATATCCGCTCCGCGCTCTATCCGTGGGCTTTCGCCCGCCGCATGAAAGGCGACTTCATCCTGCGCATCGAAGACACCGATGTGGAGCGCTCCTCCGAGGAAGCGGTTGACGTGATCCTGGAAGGCATGGCCTGGCTCGACCTCGATATCGATGAAGGCCCGTTCTACCAGATGCAGCGCATGGACCGTTATCGCGCGGTGGTGCAGCAGATGGTGGACAGCGACATGGCCTATCGTTGCTACATGAGCACCGAGGAACTCGACGCGCTGCGCGAAGCCCAGCGCGCTGCAGGCGAGAAGCCGCGCTACAACGGTTTCTGGCGTCCGGAACCAGGCAAGACGCTGCCCGAGCCGCCCGCCGGCGTGCAGCCCGTGATCCGCTTCAAGAACCCGATCGGTGGCAGCGTGGTGTGGGACGACGCCGTGAAGGGCCGCATCGAGATTTCGAACGACGAACTCGATGACCTGGTGATCGCGCGCCCGGATGGCACGCCCACCTACAACTTCTGTGTGGTCGTCGATGACCTCGACATGAAGATCACGCACGTGATCCGGGGCGACGACCACGTCAATAACACGCCGCGCCAGATCAACATCATTCGTGCGCTCGGCGGCGAGGTACCCGTCTATGCCCACCTGCCTACGGTGCTGAACGAGCAGGGCGAGAAGATGAGCAAGCGTCATGGCGCGATGCCGGTGACCGGTTATCGTGATGAAGGGTTTTTGCCCGAGGCCGTGCTGAACTACCTGGCACGCCTGGGCTGGGCACACGGCGATGCCGAGATTTTCTCGCGCGAGCAATTCGTCGAGTGGTTCGACCTGGAGCATCTCGGCAAGTCGCCAGCGCAGTACAACCCGGAAAAGCTCGCCTGGTTGAACAACCACTACATCAAGACGGGCGACAACGCGCGTCTGGCGGACCTGACGCGCCCGTTTATCGAGGCCGAGGGTGGCAAGGTGGAAGGCGCCGATCTGGTCGGTGTGATCGCACTGGTCAAGGACCGCGCCAATACGCTCAAGGAGGTGGCTCAGGCCGCGATGCTGTTCTATCGTGGCGAGCCCCAACCCGACGCCGCTCTTAAGGCCGAGCACCTCGCAGACGAGATCCGGCCCGCGGTGCAGGCACTGGCGACGCAGTTGGGTGCGCTGACCGAGTGGAAGCGCGAGGCCATCAGCGCCACGTTCAAGGCCGTACTCGCGGAGTTCGGTCTCAAGATGCCCAAGCTTGCAATGCCTGTGCGTCTGCTGGTGGTGGGGCAGTTGCAGACCCCGGCCATTGATGCTGTGCTGGAACTGATCGGTCGCGATACGGTGCTGCGCCGGCTGGCCGCTGGATAAAAAGTGCGGAAAAGTCTCGGCGGGGGCTTGCGCTCAGGCCGGGACTTCAGCATAATCTCGTTCTCCCTGCTGCACGGCGCAAGTCAAGCAGCCCGGTTGAAAAACAGGAAAAAGGGACTTGCAAAATGCGGTGACTGATTTATAATCGCCGCTTCGCTGAAACGCAGTTAGTAAGTAACAAAGCGGTCGGCGGCAAGCAGTAGCAAGGCAGTAACTATTGGGGCTATAGCTCAGCTGGGAGAGCGCTTGCATGGCATGCAAGAGGTCAGCGGTTCGATCCCGCTTAGCTCCACCAAAGTTTCTGTCCCCTTCGTCTAGAGGCCTAGGACATCACCCTTTCACGGTGAGTACAGGGGTTCGAATCCCCTAGGGGACGCCAAACATTGGACGTAATCACTCGTCCAGTTGGCTGTCCGGAGCGAAGCTCCAGATAGCAACCAACAACGGAGCGGTAGTTCAGTTGGTTAGAATACCGGCCTGTCACGCCGGGGGTCGCGGGTTCGAGCCCCGTCCGCTCCGCCAGACTGAGCCCGCTTGGGTGAAACCAAGCGGGTTTTTATTTGGGTGAGAAGTGAGTATTTGATAATCACTTTTCGATTTGCCCTGGACTGGTTTTGAAGTCCTGAAAAATCAAAAACATAATCATGGCGTTCGCAAGAAATCGTGATTATGTATTCCAGCAGTATATGGGGCTATAGCTCAGCTGGGAGAGCGCTTGCATGGCATGCAAGAGGTCAGCGGTTCGATCCCGCTTAGCTCCACCAGGATTGAACAGGCGCTGAAGTAGTAAAAAAGTTGCCTGAAATTGTGAAAGTTCTGCTAGAATAGCGGACTTCGCAGCAGTAGACGGAAACGTTGCTTGCAATCGATTTCTGTCCCCTTCGTCTAGAGGCCTAGGACATCACCCTTTCACGGTGAGTACAGGGGTTCGAATCCCCTAGGGGACGCCAAACATTGGACGTAATCACTCGTCCAGTTGGCTGTCCGGAGCGAAGCTCCAGATAGCAACCAACAACGGAGCGGTAGTTCAGTTGGTTAGAATACCGGCCTGTCACGCCGGGGGTCGCGGGTTCGAGCCCCGTCCGCTCCGCCAACTTTTAAAAAAGCCTGCGCAAGCAGGCTTTTTTTTCGTCTGTAGGAAATACAAGCAAGCCCCGACGGTCTGCGCCCCTCTCCGGGAGAGGGGCGGGGGAGAGGGGAACTGAAACGGTAGGGGTCCCTCAACCCACTCGACTCACCCTCATGAAATACCTCACCAACAACGTTCCTGCGATTGCCAGGCTCACGCTGTTGGCAATCCAGAATCCGGACGCGCCGCGCGTGAAGGCTGGCATCCAGTCGATCAGACCGAATCCCAGGACGTAGCCGCCGCCGAGACCGACGCCCCATAGTGAGCCGGCGTAGATCAGCGTGGGAATCAACGCAATCTTGTAGGCACGCAGGATGAAGCCGGTCATGACCTGCACGGCATCGAACGCCTGGTAGAACGCCACGAACAGCACCAGCGGCAGAGCCTTCGCAATCACGGCAGGGTCTTTCACGTAAGCGTGTAGCAGTGGTTCGCGCAGCAGCCAGAGCAGAACCCCGACGACAACGGCCATGCCTGCGCCAAAGCGGATGCCTCGCCAGCCCAGGCGACGCGCACCGGCCATGTCGCGAGCGCCGATGAGCTGAGCCACCAACGTGGAAGTGGCAATCGATAGCGACAGCGGCATCATGTACGCCACGGCGCCAAGATTGGCGATGATCTGGTGACCGGCCAGCGTCTCGGTACCAAGCCGCGTGATGAAGATCGACATCAGCGTGAACGACGTAATCTCTATCAGATAGGTCAGGCCCATTGGCACGCCCAGCCGTAAAAGCGGCATGATCCGGTCCCGACGTGGCCATTCCCATCGTGTGAAAATACCCAGCGGATGGTAGGCGCTGCCGAGCCGCAGGATGCACAGGCCCACGATGCACCAGACCCAGCTGATGATCGTCGATGCCAGGGCGCAGCCCGGGCCGCCCATGGCCTCGATGCCATAGCCGCCGTGGATGAACCACGCGTTGAGAGGCACTTTCAGAACCAGCCCGCCGATCTGCAGCACGGTGACCATGATCGGCCGGGACAGCGCATTGTTGAGCGCCATGTAGATACGAAAGCCCAGTGCAGCCGGCAGCCCGAAAGCAACGATGTGGAGGTATCGTGCCGCCTTGTCGACAAGTTCGGGGGGTGCCTTGGCGAAGGCCAGTAGCGGCTCCGGAAACAGCAGCACCAGCATGCCCGGAACGGCCAGGGCCACGCCGAGCCATGCCGCTTGTCGGACTTCGACGCCGATTTCTGCAGTGCGTCCCGCGCCGTAGAGCTGCCCGGCAATCGGCGAGAGGGCCTGCAATACGCCCATCAGGCTGATATAGACGGTGACATAGATCGAGCCACCCAGGCCAACGGCTGCGAGGTCGGCCGCGGAAGCGCGACCGGCCATGATGGTATCGATGACACCGAAAGCGATCACGGCGAGCTGGCCGACCAGTACCGGCGCGGCCAGATGGATGATGCGACGAAGGTCCTGCAGCGCGCTGCTCATTGTTATTGTCGATTGGAGGATGACAACGCGTGATGCCTGCACGGCCAGGAAGACCATGCAGGTTGCGTCAGGGGCGCCGAACTGCCGCCTACCGCATTACTGCGGTGGGAGGCGTCGCTGCGAGGAGGGGCGGGCCGGCTTGACGGTCGACAGATCGACCAGTCGATACATGCGGAACCGCTCATCGCGGTCGGCGGGGCGTCGGCCTTCCCAGATCAGGCGCCATTCAAAATGCGAGAGGTTGCCCGGGGCGCCATAGTCGACGGCATCGTGCCGCAACAGGATGTCGCATCCGTCCTCGGGACCGCCAAAGCGGATATGCCCGAAGTAGGCGAACGAGGCCAGTTGCGCATTGCCCATCCGGATCGGCTGCACGCAGCGGTAGGTCGACGGCAGCGCCAGCGAAGCGGCCTGGGCCACGTCGCGGTACGTCTTGCCGTAGTTGATCGAAGGGAGCCACAGCGTCATGGCGATCACCCACATCAGCGTGGTGCCAGCGGCCGAAATGACCACGGGGCGCCAGATCTGCTTGGGTGCGCGCGACAGGCGCCAGCGCACGACCAATACCCACGCGAGCGTGACAATCAACGCGATAACCACGGCCGTGGCCGTGAACGTGTGCTGGAAACCGGGAATCTGGCGGAACACGTTGGCCGCAATCTTGGGTGGCCAGCCAGTGGTCTTGGCGATCCACATGAACCAGACGGTGCCGCCGAAGATCGTGAAGAAGAGCAGGGCGAACCAGTCGATCGCATTGATTGCCGCGCGCGGTAACGTGGGCAGTGCGAACGCCGCCAGGATGGCCATGGGCGGCAGCAGAAGAATGAACTGTACATCGCCGGGGCTGCGCTGCAGCACGAGCAGCAGGAACAGCATCGCCAGTACCGTCAGCGGTAGCGCCACGTGAGCGGCCCGGCGCATGCCGCGCCATGACAGCCACGCGAAGGCCGTGATCGGCCAGACCGGCCAGGTGTAGAGGAAGAAATTCCGGGCGATAAAGCCGCCGGTTTGCCAACTGGGCGCGCCGTATGTACGGCGGTCGTAGCGTGCCCATTCGCGGATAAAGGTTACGGCGTCATCGGTGACCGTGGCGCCGAAATAGGTCGCGGCCATCCACGCCAGCACCATCGCCAGCGCTATGCCCACGCCGATAGGCAGCAGACGTCGCAGCGGCAACGGCTGACACACCACGCCCGCAATGATTGTGGCCGCCAGCAGCGAAGTCGCCAGCAACGGTCCGCTGGCCAGGCACAGCGCGCCCAGGCCCACGCCGAACCAAAGGCTGCCCTGGATCGGCATGTCGAGGCTGCGCACCATGCCGTACAGCATGAACGCGATAAAGCAGACCTGACCGACCTGCGCCGTGGTTTCATGGCCACGCATGGCCAGGCCCACGCAGGCCAGGAAGATCAGCAGCGCACCATCGGCCAGCGCCCGGCCGTACGAGCGGGCATCGGGCTGGCCACCGAACGCGAACGCGAACGGCTGCACTTCGTCGCGTCGGCCCAGCAGATAGGTGGAATACCAGATGAAAGCGCAGGTGCCGAAGTAGAACAGCGCTGTGGACAGGCGTGCGGCATCCGGTGCGCCAAGCCATCCGCCGAACAGCCGGATCATCAGGCCGCCGATCCAGAAGACCAGCGGGCCGTCCTCGCTGTAGGGGCGGCCGACGATGTTCGGCATCAGCCAGTCCTGCAGGCCGCCCGTACCCAGTTGCCACATCACGCCGAAGCCAGCCGCATCCTCGTTCTTCCATGGATCGCGACCGAACAGTCCAGTCAATCCGTAGATGATGCAGATCGCCAGCAGCAGGTAACGCGGCAGGGCTCCGGTGGCGGCGGCGGTCAGGTGAACGGGAGTGGTCTTGGCTTGGGACATCGGCAGAGGTTCGTGGCGGCAACCCACAGCTGTGCACAAGCCGCTATTGTGGGCCACAAATGCAAAGAGGCAGCCGATGCTGCCTCTTTGTCAGGTCGCGCGCTGCAGGAGCATCTGTCCCGGCAGGCGCGGCATTCGCTCGGTAGAGCGGCGCGCTTACTTCTTGGCGGCCAGCTTCGAACCGAACTTCTGACGGAACTTCTCGACGCGGCCAGCCGTGTCCATGATCTTCTGTTGGCCGGTGTAGAACGGATGCGATTCCGACGACACTTCGATCTTGGCCAGCGGGTAGGTCTTGCCTTCGAACTCGATCGTGTCCTTGGTCTGGATCGTCGAACGGGTCACGAACTTGAAGTCGCAGGACATGTCCTGGAACACGACTTCGCGGTAATTCGGGTGAATGCCTTCTTTCATGGTGCTTCCTTTCTGGTTGGGTAGCCAGTCCGCTCTACGATGCACAACCTGCTGGGTTGCGCGAGCGAACCACTTGCCTGTAACGGGCAAACCGGGATTATGGCAGAAAAACAAGCACTTGGGCAATCTCCTTGGACATTGGCAACACGACAATGGGGTCGGCGCTAAAGCGCCTCAAGCCGCATGTTTTGCGGGATCTTGTCGATAGAACCTCGCCAGCGTGTCGTAAAGGACTGGCCAATGCTTCTGCAATCCGCCTGGCTCGACAAAGAATGTCTCTGACGCCACCGCGAAAAACTCGCTGGCAGCCTCGCATCCGTAGGGGTCGATGACGAGGAGTGCTGGCGGGAGGCGTTCGGGGTGGTCCCAGTCGGCGTCGGGCACCTGTTCGCAGGCATCCGCAAAGCGATCGTACTCGGCGAGTAGCGATTCCGCCCACGCTTCGGCGTCGATGCCGGGGTGAAGCACGCGCGAAAAGGGCGGCACCCCGTCGGGTTCGCCGTCCAGCATGTCGAGTTTGTGGGCGAACTCGTGGATGACCACGTTGTAGGTGTCGGCCGGTAGCGCGTGGTCGCCGTCGAGTCCGGCGCCCGGCGTATGGACATCGGGCCAGGACAGGATGACCGGGCCATGCTCCCAGGCCTCGCCGCTCGCTTCTTCCTCCACGCCATGCACGAGGCCGATGTCGTCCTCCACGGTCTTGCGGATCAGGAATTCGCCGGGATACAGCACGATGCCGTGCCAGCCGCGATACCACTCGATACCCAGCTTGAGGATGGGCACGCAGGCTTGCACGGCCACGCTGACCACCATCTCGTCGGTCAGTTCGAGTTCGTGCGCCGTCGAGTATTCCTTGCTGGCGATGAACAGCGTGGCCAGTTCGCGGAGCGCGGTCAGATCCTCTGCCACATAGCGTTGCACGAACGGTAGCGCCGCCACTGTTTGCGCCCAAAGTTCGTCGGGGATGGCGTAGTGGGCGAGCTTGCGTTCGCGGGAGCGGGTCCGCAGAAAGCTGGACAGTTTGCCGAGCATCGTTTTCCGGAAGGGTTGGCGAGCGCCGAAAATAAAAAAGGCGCACCCGAAGGGTACGCCTTTCCGCATGCATCGCAAGGGACAGCTACGGCATCAGCCGCAATCAGCCGCCACGACGCATCATGTCGAAGAACTCTGCGTTGTTCTTCGTCGGCTTCATCTTGTCGAGGATGAATTCCATGGCCTGGACTTCGTCCATGTCCGAGATGAACTTGCGCAGGATCCAGATCTTCTGGAGGATTTCCGGCTTGATCAGCAGTTCCTCGCGGCGAGTGCCCGACTTGTTCAGGTTGATGGCCGGATAGACACGCTTTTCCGCCAGACGGCGTTCCAGGTGCACTTCCATGTTGCCCGTGCCCTTGAACTCTTCGTAGATGACGTCGTCCATGCGGCTGCCGGTTTCGATCAGCGCCGTGGCGATGATCGTCAGCGAACCGCCTTCTTCCAGGTTACGCGCGGCACCGAAGAAACGCTTCGGACGTTGCAGCGCGTTGGCGTCCACACCGCCGGTCAGCACCTTGCCCGATGCCGGGACCACGGTGTTGTAGGCGCGGGCCAGACGCGTGATCGAGTCCAGCAGGATCACCACGTCGCGCTTCAGTTCCACCAGGCGCTTGGCTTTCTCGATGACCATTTCGGCCACCTGTACGTGGCGGATGGCCGGTTCGTCGAAGGTCGACGCCACGACTTCGCCGCGCACCGAGCGCATCATCTCGGTCACTTCTTCCGGACGCTCGTCGATCAGCAGCACGAACAGATCCGCTTCGGGATGGTTGTTCGCGATTGCGTGGGCAATGTGCTGCAGCATCACGGTCTTGCCGGATTTCGGCGATGCCACCAGCAGGGCGCGCTGGCCACGGCCGATCGGGGCGATCATGTCGACGATACGGCCGGTGATGTTTTCTTCGGCGCGGATATCGCGTTCGAGCTGGAGCGGCCGGTTCGGATGCAGCGGGGTCAGGTTCTCGAACATGATGCGGTTTTTCACCGCTTCGGGAGGCTGCCCGTTGACCTTGTCCACCTTGACCAGCGCGAAATAGCGCTCGCCGTCCTTGGGCGTGCGCACTTCGCCTTCGATCGAGTCGCCGGTATGCAGGTTGAAGCGGCGGATCTGGGAGGGACTGATATAGATATCGTCCGTGCTCGCGAGGTACGACGTTTCCGGCGAGCGCAGGAAACCGAAGCCATCGGGCAGTACTTCCAGCGTGCCGTCTCCGTAGATGGTTTCGCCCATCTTGGCGCGCTTCTTGAGGATCGCAAACATCAGTTCTTGTTTGCGCATCCGTTGTGCGTTGTCGATCTCGAGCGTAGCCGCCATTTCGAGAAGCGCAGACACGTGAAGCGATTTGAGTTCTGTCAGGTGCATAGACAAAGGGTACAGGGGGTACAGAAGGGCCCGAACGGGCAAGACCTTGGAGAAGGGGGAGGAATGAGCGAACGCTCGGGGAAGTTGTTGGGTGGCATCTTAGCACAATCCGGCCGGCGCGCCAGGGCAGGCGCACGCGAAGCCGGATCATGCATGGCGAGGGCGCGGACGCCCCGGCCGGTTTGTGGATTAGACCTGTGCGTCCAGGAACGCGGTCAGTTGCGACTTCGACAGTGCGCCAACCTTCTGGGCGGCCACTTCGCCGTTCTTGAACAGGATCAGCGTCGGGATGCCGCGGATGCCGAACTTGGCCGGCACCTGCTGGTTTTCATCGACATTGATCTTGGCGATCTGGACCTTGCCGGCGTAGTCGCGGGCGACTTCGTCCAGGATCGGGGCAATCATCTTGCAGGGGCCGCACCATTCCGCCCAGAAGTCGAGCAGGACGGGCTTGTCGGACTTGAGAACGTCGTCTTCGAACGATGCGTCGCTCACATACTTGATTTGATCGCTCATGGCGGGAAACCTCTGGGTTTGCTTTTACGCTGTATTGGTGATGGCGGAATTGCGCAAGACCTGACCGCTACCTTACACGACATCGGACTGCTCCGCCGGTGAGGCTCGGCGTGCATGCACGCGGCCCTTGGCGCCGATATGTTACCAGCTTGCCGGAATTCAAGCGCACTGCAGCGCTCCCTGCCGATAATAGTTTCAATGGGCCCGAGAGATGCACGCTATCGGCATCCCCTATTGGAGTTATTGTGTGCTGCGCAGCAGCAGGGCGGGTTCGCTGGCATGATCTAGAATGCACCTCAGGGGGCATTCCGGCACGCGTAGAATGACTGACGCGGACTTTCCACACACTCCGACCAAGGCCATCATCATGACGCCCGAACCCAGCAAGCCCGAAACACCAGACACCCAGGCCAGCCCGCAGCAGGCTCCGGACGCTGATCAGTTGAGCGACGCGCTGGCGCATCTTTCCACCGCCGTCGAATCCGACAGCATCGCCACCGGCGCCGCCAAGGGGCTGGTCTACAGCGTAATGGAAACGCTCGGCACGCTGATCGGCGACCCCGACCTGCCCGAACATGCCCGCTCGGGCTACGAGGGGTTGTTGGAGACCGCTCGCGAGCTCCGTGCCCGCCTGGAGCACGGCGGAGACGACAACTAATATTCGCTGCATGGCCGTGGGGCGCCGGGTCGCCCCGCGGTCGCGCAGCCGCGCCCCCTTCATCCATGACCCGGCTTTCTTTTCCCCCCGGCCCTTCGTTCCTGGAACAGGCCGCCACGGCTGCGTGGTATTTCCTTGACCGCTGCGGGCCGTCCGCGGCGGATGCGCACGTGGTCGTACCCACCGCCGCCCAGATTCCCGGCGTGCGCCAGGCCCTGGACGCCGCCGCGCGCGCCGCCGGGCAGCCCCGTCTGCTACCGCGCGTGCTGACGCTTGGCCATTGGCTCCTCGACCTGCCTCCCGATCTCGAAAGCGAACCGGTGCCGGCACGCAGCCACGCAGCCAGGCTGCTGGCCGTGCAGCAGGCCATCCGCGCGCAAGATTGGTTGCGCGAAGCGTTCGGCGCGCAGACCGAGGGTGCGGCCTGGGGGTTGGCGCAGACGCTGCTGTCGATCAGCGACGAATTGAGCGCACGCTGGCTGGAGGACGCCGCGATTCGCGAGGATGACGATATCGACGGCGATGACCGTGCGGCTCTGCTGCAAGGCGCGCTGCAACGTACCTACGCGCACCTGACCGAGCGGTTTCTCGGCCAGGAAGCACAGATCGTGCTGGCGTTCTGGCAGATGCTGTCCGGTCCGGAGGATCCACTGCCTGCACGCCGTCGCGCGCTGCAGCGTCTAGCGATGATGGTGCCCGGGCCGGTACTGTGGATCGGTCCGACGCCACCGGAGCCTATCGAAGCCGCGTTCCTGCGTCAGGCGGGCGAAGTCATGCCGACCATCGAGATCGGCTATGACTGGACCGGTGCGGCCGAGGGCGATGACCCGGACGGGGCGGGAGAGGGGGCCTGGTATCGCACGTTGCTGGCGCTGTGGCCCGAGGCATGCCGCGCGCATGATTCCGGCGAGGATGTGGAGGAATGGGATGCGGAATCCAGCGCCGCGCCGCCCCCCGTCTTGCCGCAAAGCCTGCCTGCGAAGCGACCGCGCGTGCGCGTCATCGGCAGCGCACGGTTCGAGGACGAGGCGGCGGCGGCGGCCGACCAGCTCGTTCAATGGCTCAACGAAGGCCGCAAGCACGTGGCGCTGGTGGCGCACGACCGGGTCGTGGCGCGGCGCACGCGCGCGCTGCTGACGCGTGCCGGCGCGCCTGTGCGCGACGAGACCGGCTGGAAACTCTCGACCACGCGTGCGGCGGCTGCGCTGATGCGCTGGTTCGACGTGCTTGTACGCGATGGCGACACGGCCGCGCTGCTCGATCTGCTCAAAAGCCCGTTTTGCCTGCCGGATGCTGCCCACCGTGGCGCCGCTATCGCGCTGCTGGAGCGCCAGATTCGCCGGGATGTGATCACTGGCGGCTGGTCACGTCTGCGGCATCTGTTTGCGGAGCGCCAGCGCACCGAGGAGTCCGGTTCCCAGACCGTTGTCGATATCGAGACCATGGAGGCCAGCGACGCCATGCTCGACATTCGCGCCGCCGCCAGAGCGCTGATCGCCACGCTGGCGGACGAAGCCGCGCAGTGGCCGCGCGGCCACGCCCAGCAGCCGTTGTCGGTCTGGCTGGAACGGCTCGATGCGATGCTCGACACGCTCGGCATGCGTGCGGCCTTGTCCGCCGATGATGCGGGGCAGCAGTTGCTGGACGCGCTGGCCCGGCTCGGTGAACTGGGAGAGGACGAGACCAGCGGCCACGCTACCCTGAACCAGCAGGAGTTCCGCGCGATGCTGTCGGCGCTGCTCGAATCGGTGGCCTACAAGGAGCCCGGCGCGCAGAGCCAGGCGCGCATCACGATCCTGCCGCTGAACGGTGCGCGCATGCGGCGCTTCGAGGGCGTGGTAGTGGTGGGCTGCGACGATGCGCAACTGCCCTCGCGTGCCGCCGAGCTGATGTTCTTTTCGAACCAGATGCGCCGCGAACTCGGCCTGGAAGACCGCGAGGCGCGTTTCGCGCAGCAGGCGCGGGATCTGGCCGAGGTGCTGCTCAACAACGATGACGTGGTGCTGACGTGGCAGCGTTTCGGCGGCCGGGGCGAGCCGCACCACGTTTCGGGCTGGATCGAGCGGTTGTCGGCCTGCTGTGCGCGGGCCGGGGCGCCGATCGAAGCCAGTGCCGTGCCGCAGTGGCTCGACACCTTCGCGCAGCCGGGCTACATGCCAGCGCCATCGGCCCCCGAGCGCGTGCCTGCACGCTGGAGCGCGGCCGCGTACAACATGCTGCGGCGCTGTCCGTACCAGTTCTTCGCCGGCCGCATGCTGGGGCTGGCTGGGCTGGACACGCTCAATGATGATCTTGAGAAGCGCGACATCGGCAACCTGTTGCACCGCGTGCTGCTGCAGTACCACGAGGAAGTCCACGCCAGCGGTGAACGCGACGATGCGCGCCGGCTGACGCGGTTGCGCGAGATCTCGGATACCGTGTTCGGCAAGCAAATGGCAGAGGACGGCAACGCCATTAGCTACTACCGTCGCTGGTGCGAGGTGCTGCCTTCCTATGTCGCGTGGCAGTCTGCTCGCGAGGAAATGGGCTGGTACTGGCGCGCTGGCGAACTCGATGCCGGCGTGGACATGGCGATGCCCGATGGCATGCCGCTGCGGCTCGGCGGACGGATCGACCGCGTGGACAAGGGGCCGGACGGCGCCCATGCCGTGCTCGACTACAAGACGCAGCCAGCCAGCCGCCTGCGGCGCAAGGTGGGCGATGCCGAGGAAGACTGCCAGCTCGCGTTCTATGGGCTGTTGCGTGCGGATGCCGTGGCCGGCAGTTGGGTGTCGCTCGAAGGCGTGAAGCAGGGCGGCAGGGATAGCACGCCGGGCGCGCAACGCGAAATCGACCTGCCCGAGTTCCAGGCCGCCGTGACCTGGCTCGAACGCCAGTTGCGGCGGGACGTGGGCCGTCTGCGGCAGGGCGCCAAACTACCCGCCTTCGGCGATGCCGCCGCCTGTACGTATTGCGAAGCCCGCGGCCTGTGCCGCAAGGGCTTCTGGGAATCCACCGCCTTGCCGGACCTGCAGTCATGACCGCCAGCCCATCGATCCATGCCTATCTGCGCGACGGTGAACCCGTTGGCGAGGCCGATTTCACGCGCGCGGCCTGCGATCCGGCGCGATCCGTCGTGGTCGAAGCCTGCGCGGGCAGCGGCAAGACCTGGCTGCTGGTGGCGCGACTCGTGCGCCTGCTGCTGGCCGGCGCCGCGCCGCACGAGATCCTGGCGATCACGTTCACGCGCAAGGCTGCCGAGGAAATGCGTGAGCGTCTGCTGGAGGTGCTGTCGCAACTCGCCAGCGGCACCGACGAGGCTGTGCTGGGCCAACTTGAAATGCGGGGACTGACCGCCGACGCCGCGCGTGCTGCCTTGCCACGCGCGCGTCAACTGCATGCGCAGGTGCTGGCATCGCCGGGCCGCATGGCCATTGATACGTTCCACGGATGGTTTGGCACGCTGCTGCGTGGCGCGCCGCTCTCGTCGGGCATCGTGCCCGGAGCGTCGCTGCGCGAGGATGCGCTGCGCATGAAGCGCGAGGCGTGGGCGCCGTTCTGGCGCGCGCTGGCGCATCCGCAGCATGCCGAACTGCGCGAAGCGTACGAGCAACTGGTCGATGCCATCGGCGATTTCCAGGCGCGTGGGCTGCTCGACCGCATGTTCCACGCCCGCAACGAGTGGATGGCGTTCCGCGAGGCTGGCGATCCCGCACGGCTTCTGGCGGACGATCTGGGCGAGGATGCCACGTCCGATGTCCTGGTCGAGGCATTGGCCGACGACGAATGGCTCGACGAATGTGCGCAGTTGGCGCAGACGCTGGGGCGGGGCGGCAAAACCGAGCAGGGCCATGCCGGCCGGCTCGCGGAGGGCATTGCAGCCATCCGCGCGTGGCGCGAGGCAGGCGCCGGAGCCGGTGACGCGGCCACGCAAGCCTTCAACGTGCTGCGCAGCGCCTTTTTCACCGATGCCGGCAAGCCGCGTTCGATGAAACGTACGAGTGCGCTGGTCAAGGCGTGCGGCAGCGAGGGCAGCGCCGATGAACTGGTGGCCTGCATGACGGTGCACTGCGAGCGGCTCGAGGAGATCGGGGCGCGACGCTGCGAGGCGGCAGTGCTCGCCATCAACCTCGCGTTGTACCGGCTTGGCGACGCGCTGCTGGATCGCTACCAGCGCTATAAGGGCGAGCAGCGGGCGATGGATTTCGCGGACCTCGAATGGCTGGCCGCAAAGCTGATGGCCAGCGAGGAAACCGCCACCTATCTGCAGGTGCGGCTCGATGCGCGCTATCGGCACCTGTTGCTCGACGAATTCCAGGACACCAATCCGCTGCAGTGGCGCATCCTGCAGGGGTGGCTGGCGGGCTATCAGGGACTGGGCGACAAACCGACCGTGTTTCTCGTCGGCGATCCCAAGCAGTCGATCTATCGCTTCCGTCGTGCCGACGCGCGCCTGTTCGACGCGGCGCGCGACATGCTGCAAGCGGCGTTTCACGCGGGCGTGCTGCGCACGAACCGAACGCGCCGCAATCGGCCCGAGGTGCTGGATTGGGTCAACGCCGTGTTCGACCACGCCCGCAACGAGGGCCGCTATCCGCTCTACGAGACGCAGACCACGGCGCTGACGCAGCCGGGCGGACCGGTGTGGCTGTTGCCATTGGTCGAAGCTGGTGACGCTGCGGAAGACGATGCTGACAAGGAAGATGCTGCCGAAGACGGCCATCGCGATACGCTGACGCAGCCGCGTCGCCAGCAGGGGGATTCGCTGCGTCTGGAGGAGGGCCGTCGCGTGGCTGCGTGGCTGCATTACCTGCGTGATCAAGTGCCCGTGCGCGAGGGCGACAAGGAGCGTCGCGCCGGCTGGCGTGACATGCATCTGCTGGTGCGCCGCAAGACCTATCTGCCCGACTATGAAAGGGCGCTGCGCGAGGCCGGCATCCCGTGCCTGAGCCCTCGGCGCGGCGGGCTGCTGACCACGCTGGAAGCGCTCGACATCTCGGCCTTGCTGGCATTCCTGATGACGCCGGAGTCAGATCTCGATCTCGCTCACGTGCTCAAGAGTCCGATTGTCGGCGCTACCGACGACGACCTGATGATGCTGGCCGCGCAGGAAGGCGAGGGCGGCTGGTGGGCGCGCATCGAGGCGCTGGGGCTGCCCGCGTTGGTGTCCGATGCACTGCGCGATGGGGTAGAGCGGTTGCGCGCCTGGCTAGCGCTGGCGCCGCACAAGCCGGTCCATGACCTGATCGACCGGATCTATCACCAGGGCGAGGTGCGCCGCCGCTATGCGGAAGCCGCGCCGTCGGCCATCCGCGAGCAGGTGCTGGCCAATCTCGACGCGTTCCTGAAGCTGTCGCTCGACCTCGACGGCGGCCGATATCCGAGCCTGCCGAAGTTCATCGACGAATTGCAGGAAATTCGCCGGGGAGAGGAAGACGAGAGCCCCGACGAGGGCGGGATGGGCGAAGGCACCGAAGACACCGACGCCGAACCCGACGATAGCGGGGACAGCCAGCTCGATGCCGTGCATATCCTCACCGTCCACGCGGCCAAGGGGCTCGAAGCGCCGTTCGTGGTGCTGCTCGACGCCAATCACAGTAATCCGGCCGCGGATCGGGGCGGCATCCTCGTCGACTGGCCGCCAGCCTCGGCCGTGCCCCAGCATTTTTCGGCCTACGGCAAGCGCAGCGAACGCGGGCTGGCGCGCGCGCCGATGTTCGAAGCGGAAGCCGCATTGGCCGAGCGCGAGAACTGGAATTTGCTCTACGTGGCGATGACTCGCGCGCAACAGGGGCTGCTGGTCAGCGGCGTGAAAGGGCGCGTGAGCAAGGCTGCACAGGAGGAGGCGGGCGCCGAAATCGCGGGCAGTTGGTATGTGCGGCTCGCGGCGGCAGGGGTGGGCGCTGAGGTGGGCGCCTGGCCCGAGGCCGATATCGCTGCCGTGGATACACTCGCCCCGGTCAGCGAACGCATTCGCTATGCGGACTTCCGGCTGCGGTATCGCGGTGCGGGAGAGGAGGTTCTCGACGATGCCCTCGAGGAGGATGCCGAAGAGATCGTATTCGATGCCGCTGCCGCAGCGCATGGCGAACTCGTCCACGCTTTGCTGGAGCGCCTGACGCGCTATCCGGACGCCCACGCGGCAGTGCCTGATGTAGAAACGATCATGCGCTGGTTCCCGCTGGCGGGTGCCGGTGCGCCGCAGGCGCGCGAGCGCTGGCAGCAACAGGCAGAGGCGGCGCTGGCGGACCTGCGCACGATGCTGGCGGCGCCGGGCTTGCGGCCGTTGCTGTTCCCGAGTGACGCGGTGTCGGCGCGCAACGAAGTGGAGCTGTACGACGGCCGTGGCCGCTTGCTGCGTATCGACCGGCTCGTGGAATTCAACGACCGCGTAGTGATCATCGACTACAAGCTGCGGCTCTTGCCCCAGGAGCACGCTGCCTACGGCGCCCAGTTGGCCCGCTACGTGGCCGCCGTGCAGCCAATGTTCCCGGACAGGCGGATCGAGGCAGGCGTGGCAACCGCTGCCGGCGAGTGGATCGATGCCGGGCAACTACGCATGGCACCGCGTTCTCCGGCC
This sequence comes from Cupriavidus sp. SW-Y-13, assembly GCF_009793345.1. Taxonomy (NCBI): domain Bacteria; kingdom Pseudomonadati; phylum Pseudomonadota; class Betaproteobacteria; order Burkholderiales; family Burkholderiaceae; genus Cupriavidus; species Cupriavidus sp. SW-Y-13. The sequence goes on along the minus strand of NZ_WHLX01000001.1, from coordinate 2,154,824 downwards.
CCGATTTCCACGTCGCAGCAAGGGAGTTTGTTCTGAGGGGGATTGGGCGCAGAATAGGCCAACGTTTCTAGCCCACTCTGTTTTCGCTCCCCTCTCCCGCGAGCGGGAGAGGGGCTGGGGGAGAGGGCCAGCAGTTCAAATTGCGACAAGTTGGCAAGCAGAACCGCATTGCCCTCTCCCCCGACCCCTCTCCCACGTAGTGGGAGAGGGGAGCAAACAGCGGGAGAAAAGAAGGGCTCGCGCTTCATCAATGCGATGGCGCGAAGATTCTGAATGAGCAGGAAGGCGCGGAGAAGTCCGCAAGAACAACAAGAAAAACAAGAAAAACAAGAAGGGGGACGAGCCTGACCGTTGTCACCCATGAAATTATTCCCTTGTAAATCAAACACTTGCCAGATAATTGGTTAGTGAGGTGACGCCTTCAGGTGACACACCAATCCCGAGTTTAACAGACAAAAGCCTACGCCATGTGGGGGGTTTGCCACATCTAGACGGAATGCTAGGGTGCCCATTTCATCACTAAAATGAGGGGCAATATGGGTCCGATTGGGAGGTGGGCTGCGGCAGTAGCACTGTCGGCAGCTTCTTTGTCGGCGCTGGGCGCAGATCAAGGGCTACGACAGCCGAAGAAAGCGGAGATGGCAGCCATCACACAGGCAATCAAGGATCAAGTTAAAGACCCGGACAGCGTGAGACTACGCGGGGTTATGGCGGTGCAAGAGGAGGGGGTGACGAAATTCTGTGGCGAGGTAAATGCGAAGAACTCCTACGGCGGCTATGTCGGGTTCAAACCGTTTTACGCGTTCATGTTGATCAGCGGTGCGAAGCCCGTGTATGCCTCGGTGTCTGGCCTTGGCGACGATGTTAGCTCGCAGTCGGCGGTGATCATGTGCAAAAAGCTGGGCTATGAGCCTCGGACATAGGCACGCATCTTCCTACCTACCTTTTTGACACCACACGGGTTCACTGATGAACAAGTTTATTCGAGCAGTAGTAGTTGCGGTTGTAGCAGTTTGGCTAACAGGCTGTGCCACAGCAGGAAGCGGCAAGATCGACTGGAATAATGCGCGGCAGGTCAAAGACGGTATGACCAAAAAGGAGGTCGCGGCGTTGATGGGCACGCCTTATCAAGTCGTTGCTCGTAACGATGGCACTCAGCGTTATGTTTGGGTCAACGTCAATCTGTTCAGTGGCACCCAGTCCGCTGCATTGGACTTCGATAGGGACGGGAAAGTAGTGAAGGCGTTCCAGATACCGGACAACTTTTGAGTCTACGCCTGAGGCAAAGTCTGGAAGGACGGACGCGGTAATAATCCCTCCAGACTCGAAGCAGTGCAGTGCGCACAGATGCCTACGCTTCGGGCGGGGTTGGCTCCGGCAGTTGATTCCACTTTCGTATCTCCGCGCACAGTTCAGACACCTTTGCATTCAATTCCGGGTCCGCTGTCAGATTGTCTTTGGTGACGAAATCGCGGAACGATTCTGCCAGCACGGCCTTCTGTTTCGACATTTTTTTCCCGAAGCCACTCTTTCGGGCGTCAAGATAGTCGAATACCGAAACAAACCGCTCTGGCGGTGTCTTTAGCTTTATTTCCTTTCCTTCTGCCCACGCTTTTAGGCATGAGAACGGTACGCAATTTTCGATTTCTCTCCCAGAGGTTACCCAAGCAATTCCTCCCATACTTTTTACTTCACTAATTATGCGTTGCTTGGTATCGTTAAGTGGATCATCGGCAGTCCGCTTATCGCTATCGATGATGACAGCCGCGTTCCGATTGACCCGCAGAATCGATACGCCTTCTACAGTATCACTATCCGTTTCATCTGCGGAAAGATGGGAAAGTAAGCGCCCCCCATAAAAAACGCATTGATAGTGAATGCCTTCTGTTAATTCGCCATCAGAATATAAATTTATCCAATGGTTGATGTAAACTCTGTCTGATGGTCCTTCGACCCAGATAATCCCGTTGGCCTGTAGAAGATCACTTGCGCGAATATCTAAGTCATCCAGAATGCCTCTGTGCGCGACGTATGCTTCCACTCGAGTACATTTTGATTCGGTGCCGTCGTGAGTGACATGGTATATAGACGACTCTTGACGCTTGTTGAATAGATCAATCGCGATGCTGGAGTGGGTGGTGAGGAAGACCGGGAAGTTATGTTCGATTGATTTTTTGTAGATATAGTCGAGCAGACGACGTTGAAGTGCGGGGTGTAAATTATTTTCTAGCTCTTCAAATGCCATGATAAATGTATCAAGCGATTTGTCAAGTATATGCGGAACAAGGTGAATAAAGCAAAGTGTCGCTATAACCGTCTTTAGCCCGCTACCTGACTGGGAGAGTGCAATCAGCCCTTTTTTGTGCTCGGCGAGAAATATTTCCCATGCGTTATTCTCTTGTTGGCGACAAATAATCTCATCGAAGCTGGTGTCGGGGTTGAAAATGCGATTAAGAGCGTTGAGCAGTTCGACGCGAATGAGATCGCGAGGAAGGTGTGACTTATTGAGATACCTCTGTATCGCCGATGTTATGCCTGTTCCATTCCATTGAATGTTCTGGTTGGAGTCGGTTTCCGGCGAGATGTCACGCTCGGCATTCAGCCTAATAAAAGTTCGACCGATCAATGGATTCCGCTCCGGTCGATTCGCAAGCGCCTGGAGAAATCGATGAGCATGCTGCACCTCCTCGCGATAATCTCGTTCAGGACATTCTAGGTCTAGGATTCGGCTAAATTCTCGAGCGTCATTTTGTCCTAGCAGTGCGACTAGGCGCTTACCTTCGAACTGGCGTCCATATGCATAGTAGTTTCCCATGCTGTCATTGGATTGGTTCGACGGAAAGGTAAATTTTATTTCTTCGGGAGAAATTGTTGTCTCGGTTGTGACGATGGTTGGCTTGCGGTTGTGCCACTGTATTTCGTTGGCAACGAGATTTCGTTCTACAACTAGGCTGACTAAGTCTATTAGTGCCGATTTTCCTGAGTTGTTTCGGCCTACCAGTATATTTATATTGTCAATCCGTGGGAAGCCTTGTGGGGTAGGGCCGAAACTCTTGAAATTTGCAACCCGTAGCGCCATGTCGATAAGTGGCATATGCTCTCTGTTGTTTTTAATGTTGCTGCGAGCCAATACTAGATTTCGATGAAAAAGTAAGTAATTGCCTTATCGCCTCTGCGATACTCTGGCCGTGTAGCGAATTTGTCTGCAGTCGATGTCAAAGAGTAGACGTCTCTTACCTTTAGCAATTTCCAGCCTGCACGCTCACCGCTTTCGCTACCCCCCGAAACTTGATAGCAGCGCAAAATTTCATCACCGTCCTTGTCTCGACCATACGCGTGAGGTTCCACAAGGCGAGAATACCCATGGTATCGAAGCTCAAGAAAGTTATGATTTCGAATGGCGTCCGCAATGATGAGATTCATATGTTGTTATCCCTATCGGTCAAAGTGGGTAGGCATTGCCACTTGCATATAGGTGTCCACAACTAGTGCAGACTTTTTTGTCGAAAGTCTTCTCCACCAACTGGCGCTTCCGGTGGTCGCTCTCCCAGCAACGCAAGCAGTATGGGATGCCGGTTGGCTTGCCGTCCGCGCCCACCTCGTAGAATGCATCACTAAAACGCACCAAGGTGTCTTTGCTTTGAAACGCCTCTTCCAGCTCAGCGATTCTCTTGTCTTTCGCGGCCAGCGTCTCTTGGACTTCTACAAGTTCGATTTTTGTGTCGGCCAGCGCGCCGATCAAGTCCGCGAGCTTGCTCTTCAACTCTGCTCTCTCAAGTGATAGATCGCTCTCCCGGAGGAATTTGGCGATGTCCGTGGCGGTCTTGACGCTGCTCAGGACGGTTGCAACAGTGGCGAGGTCTGGCATATTACTGGGGAGGTGGTTGCCGAGTCAGATCAAGAATACAACAGCCTAAACATCCGTACAGGAGTCCATATGATCGCCCAAGAGGAAGTGGAAGACATCGTCGGTCGTCTTCAGGAGGAACTGAAGCTACCCAACGGATTTTTCCAAAAGCTTCGGGACGAGGATGATTGGTCGTTTGTTATCAAGCTGCATGCCATGCTTGAGGCAGCATTGGGGCACGTGATAGTCCACAGGTTGGGCTACGATGCGCTTGCAGACGCCGTGAGCTATATGGACATGAGCGACAAGCGGAAGGGCAAGGTTGTCATAGCCGCTGCCCTTGGGATGCTTGTGAGCCATGAGATAACGTATTGCGACGTGCTCTCTGAGCTTCGAAATGTTTGTGCCCACGACATCCGCGAATCAGTGGCGTTCGATCTGGTCAAGACCTGTGCCGCGATGAAGCCTAGCCAGCGTGGGAAATTCATAAAAGGCGTCTGTGGTGATGACGGCAACGACAAGATTGAAGTGGCAGGCCGCGCTACGACTCGGAGCGAGGTGGCACTAGAAAACCCGAAATGGGCGCTATGGCATATCGGCATGTACGTGCTGGCACACCTGTGCTTACAGAAGGAAACAGAGGCATTGCGTCGCCAGTACGACGAAGCAGTGAAAAAGGGCTACGACAGTCTAGTGAAGCAGCGCGAGCAAGATACCGGACGAAGTTCACTGCTGGACGCGCTTATCCTTGCTCGAACACGGCAGGAGCAGGAGCAGGCAGGTAGCCAGAACAAGGAAGCCCTCTGACACTGCGCACCGTACGTCAACAAGAGAACAACAGCATGAGCAAATCAGTGAAATTCCTTTTCGCCTGCTGGGGGTGTGCGCTGGTCGCGCTCGCGGTCGGCTATGCGTATCAGTGGAAGCTAGAGCGGGACGTTAGGAATGCTGTCGCAGAGTGTGAAGCGGAAGGGGTGGCGAAAGTAGCGAAGGGTAAGGCTGAAGGAAAGGCTGGCGAGTGGGAAACTCTGTCCCTGATCTGTGACCCTGAGATGCTCTATAAGCTTAGCCGGGAGGGTGCTATACCGGGTGTACAGGGGCGAATCACGGATTTGCACACGGAGGTGGCACGGGGGGAAGTGAAATTCTTTGCTTATTTCACTGCAATGATGCTCGGGCTGTTGGGTCTGATGCCGCTCGTCTGGTATTTCCTCCTGCGACGACTCAGGGAGGTTTCAGCGGCTGTGCGGGGGAGTGACTAGTCCCATTTCTAGCGGGTACATTTTTTGAAAATTTTTTGGGGCGATTTCGCAGGGGGTGGGGGCTCTTTGAATCGTCCGTCAGAAATGTATCAACGGGCAGCGCGGGGAGCCATTGTCCACGGCGCCATTCAGCGCATGGCTACTCCCCCAAAACGCCACGTGGTAAGCGTTAAAATATTCAAAGGGGAGCCGCAAGGGCCAGGATGGGTCAAGGCTTCTCGAACGCTTTACGAGGCTGTAGAGCGGTCCTAGCACTTCAGACGCTTGCCCAGTTCTGCACAGGTGCGGACGCAGCAGAAGACAGCAGCACGTACCGTTTGATTGTGGACTCAGACAGTCCGAAGTGCTTGGCCGTGGCGCTAATGCTGGCAGCGTTCTCCATCCGCCATGCAGCTACAGCCTTAGCATCAGCCTTTACGGGACGGCCCAGCGATTCTTTTCCCCGATGTGTCTTGCCGGTGGCAGCCAATGCAGCCTTTGCAGTGTCGCGGCCAGCCGCTGTCCTCTCACGGATGCGGTTGCGTTCCATCTCAGCTACTTGTGCCAGCACGGCAACGATAAGCTCACCTACGCCCTTGCCAATGAGGCCAAGACCACGGACATCCACCTGTACGCCCTTGTCCAGTAGCGCACGGATAGTGGTTTGTACGTCGATAGCATCCCGTCCCAGTCGATCAACTGCATAGACGTGTACTACGTCGCCTTCACGCACATACGACAGCAGGGCAGCGAACCCGGGGCGGTTGGCAGCCAGTACGGCCCCCGACACCCCCTCATCCGAGAATTCCTTGTCGAACTTCAGTCCGTCACGTTGCATCGTCTGGCGCTGGGTCTCTACCGACTGCGACACGTCACTAACGCGGGTGTACAGGATGTTGGACATGGCTCGCTTTTGGTTCAGAAGATAGTGATTGTATTATGAGCCGGATCATAACAATGATCAACTATCTTTTGAGCTAGGTGAATCGTAGCTGTGGCTGGTGGCCCTTAAGGTACAAGTTTTGAACCCGCCATGCCGGGTATCGTTGCCCCCGCATCGATGTTGCCTGCATGACTGTGTTGCTCCGTAGCCTTAGGCCGTTTTCGCGGGCTTATCTCACGTAGCTAGGCGGGTTTGAGGGCGATAAAAGTGCGTGGAAAATGCGGTAAATCGTTGTTTTTCAACGTATTTTCCCCCGTAAATTGGGGGCGTTGTGACCCGCTTTCCGGTCTCTGGCTGAGACGTGACAAGGGTTTCGGGGTGATTCACGGTGGAAGATGGCGCTTCGGGAATCAATTCACGAAGAATGAACGCGCAGGTTTGCTTAACCAATCGCCCTTTGTCACAGGGTTGTCCAGGCGGAGTCAGAGCACGAAAGTGGCGCTTTCCTCGGGGTAGGGGAGATTCCATTGCACCGGCAGACCACGACGGGCAAACCGGATGTACTGCAGGTACTGAGGAAGGGCGTCCAAGTGAATCGCCACTAGTCCCACCTTGGCGTAGGCAATCATGGTGGCATAGGGCACCCGTTCTGCAAACACCACAATCATGTTCTGGGGCGTCAGCGCCGATTGCACAGCGGCCTGCTTGTACCGGCTGTGGCTGAATTGGTTCTGCAACATGTGGTACGTACCGAAGGGCTGACCGCGTAGGCTGCAATCACGACGCGCACGCGCTTCCGCGCTAGCGGCGGTCTTAACAGTCGTCTTGCAGTTGAGCGTCCCGCTTTTGGTTTCGACGTACAGGTCTAGCTCGACGTGGTGCCAGTCAGGCCGGGCGCTGAAGGTCGCGCCTGTCTTGTCTCGGAATTGCTGTAGCTGGCCGTCAAGACGGAAGTAGTCATTGCTGCGGACGAAGCCAAGGGCTTCAAGTGTTGGCGCAATACTGCGCTCGAATGCTGAATCGAAAGTTGTCATGTTCTCCTGTATGGCGTTGCCTATCCTCAGGCTGTCGCCTTCGTATGTAATAGAGAGTTCGCGCATCAGTGCATTAGCTGCATTAACGCCGTGAGTTTCCCGCAAACCGTTGTCCAGCAAGGGATGGCCGACTTCTTGGCTTTGCATTAAGGCTGCATTAGCGTTGCATCAGCACTGCATTAACGGTTCAGTACGTTGGCGACAGCACCGCCTGAATCGCTTTTGCTTCGTCTGGTTTCAACGCGCGGGCGCGCCTTCCGGTTGGGATCGGCTGCCACAGGTAGTGTTGAGTCTCGCCACAACCGGGAACTGCACGGCGCACTTGCTGGTAGTTCAGCGCCGCCATCTTTAGCTTGAGCAAATCGCCGTCCGGGCGGCGGCATCCCTGCTCGTCCAGATACTGCATCAGTTGATTGCCGTGGAAGATTTGCGAGTCTTGTACGTAGTCCTTTAGATGCGTTTCCAGTACGGTTGTGCTCAGTCCGACCATCTGTGCATGTGTGGCGGTTTTGACTGTAGACCCGTGCACAAAATCTCTGAGGTCTTCCTTGCTCAACCAGTGAAATAGGGTGGTCGGGGTGTCCGGGTGGTCTAGCCAGTCATTGAATCGCACAAAGAACGCCGCAGTCTCTTCCGGGCTGACTGTGTGCTGGCAGGGTTCGCAGACGTACAGGCGCCTGTCGCCTTCCTCAATTCGTAGCGGTCGCGGGTTGTTGCTGCAAATCATGATGCGGGCGTACACGTCACGTTGTACTGGCTTCTGTACGCCTTTCAACTCAACGGACATTGATGTTCGGGTGATGGCTTGCTTGAGCTTGTGATACGTGCTCTTGTTGTCTGCCGGTGCGTCATCAAAGGACACTAGCAGGTTGTCTGGCAGAACTTCTGAGAACTGCTTAAACGCAGGTGTGTATTCGTTGTGCTCCCACGTATGGCGATTGCCCAGTGCAGCGGACACCAGACGAAATAGCGACGATTTTCCCGTACCTTGAGCGCCAGTAATTACGACGGCCCACTGTGGGCGACGCGCCGGGTTCTGGATGATGTCGGCCATGAATTCCACTATGCGCTTCCTGTCCTCGTCATTCATGAATATGCGGTCCAGGTACTCACTCAGGATGTCAGGCATCACGAAGACATCCGGCACAGTTGGACGGAACGGTACGTAGGTGTTGGCGAACGTTGCGCCGCTATTGGTGAAAAACTTCTCAGGGATGGGGCGAAAGGACGAGCCGACAACGCGAGGCAACATCGGGATTAGCCGGTCTACAAGCGAACTGAGAAACTTCTGATACTCGCCCGTATCGACACGAACTTTGTTAGCACGTGCCCACGATGGGAATTCGTACTTGAAGTTTTCTGGTGCGGCGTTGTAGTTGCTGTCTGCGTGTAAGGCTTTGATGGGATGGCTGGAAACGTCGATGCACCATGACAGCTTCATCAAGTGCTCGGCATAGAGACCGATAACGTCTTTGGCAGGAAGGGTGGTGGTAGAGGTGTTGTCACTCCGAACGAGCGACAGGAGAGGTTGTGCTGTCATGAAAGTCCTTTTCAACTTGTGCGCCTACGGGGGCGGTAATGAGATTGCAGATGAATTGCGAGGCGCTGACGCCTGAGGATGTGGAGCGGGTGTACACGTCGTCCCACACCGATTCCGGTAGGTAGACGTAGCACCGAAGCAACTCCGTGCCTGACGCGGTTTGGACGCGCTGGCGGTTGTGTTTTGTCATGTATGTCCTTAAGCAAAAAAAGAACGGCCCACGAAGGACCGTCCAAAGGGTTCGCCTAATGAAGGGAGGCGATTATTTCGTCTTGCGTGCCGGGGCTGCTGGCTTCGTAAGGGTGGCGCAGTAGTACGAGGGCATGAACGCGCCAATGCCTTCCTCCGAGAGTCCATAGCCTTGCTTCACCCTGTGCTGGAATTCGGTCAAGAAAGTGAATGGGTCCGAGGCAATGACAGTCGCCGTCTCAGGCTCGGAATCTAGGAATTCCTGCCGTGCCTTGGCTGCTGCCAGAGCAGCTTCGTCGCGTTCGCGCTGACGCCGCTGGGCTTCTTCCCAATCCTTTCGCTTGATTTCGTCGTATTCCTCATCCGTCAGATATCGGAAGCTGGCCTCAGGCTCCGTCGTCACGGGTGGTTTGGAATCTTCGCGCAGGCTGGCTTCATAAACCGACATTGCGGTGGTCCATGCTTTACGCTCAGCAATTGAGACGTATCGGTCGGTGGGCAGCGGCTCCGGTTTAGTGATTGCAATGCTCATTGTTTTCTCTCTCAATTGGTGGCGTTAAACATCGGCTGGAACCGGAATGATTTGCCCGAGGGCAACACGGCAAAACCCGCGTGGAGCATGGCTAGGATCAGTCCCGCGAAAGAGATGCGTTTTTGCGTGACTCGTTCGAAGTGACGGCAGAGGGCCGATGGGGTCAGCGTGGAGTCAAAGCCTGACAGATCAGACTTGATGATTGCTGCAAGGTCATTTGCAGAGAGGTTTGCTTGGTTCATGAATAACTCCGGGTTTGATTCGGCAGACGCAAAAAGCCCATGCCGGACAAGATGTCGGGAGGGATTGCACTGCTGGGATTGGTTGAGAGTGCGGCGGAGGGCCGCTGGTGAGGCTGTAGGCTACTGGCGAGTGCCAGAGGCCAAGGGTGTGCGATGCAAGCAGTAAGGCTTACAGCAGAATTTCGAAGCCTCGCGGCGTGGTTAAGACTTGGCCTTCGTCACGCGAGAGCATGCCAACAAAGACGAGGCGGCAGATGGCTTGATAAATCTTTGACGGATGAGCGTCAGGGTGTTTGCACTTGTACAGGGCGAGCTTCACGCTGGTCGCGGTCCAATTGGCACCGCTGGGGGCGGGTAGCTGCGAGTCGTTCAGTAGCCTTGCCAGCTTGGCGTGTGTGAGTCCGGCGCGAATGCCATCAATGAGCAAACGGATGACGGCAAGATAGAACGCAAGGGAGTGCGTTTGACGGGGGTGATGCTTAGTAGGCAATAGGGTTCCTTTGAGATAGTGCTGTAGATAGAAGGCTTGACGGGAGCAAGAATTTTGCGCATAATGATAAATTACTTGCGTAGCTATTCGCTCGACAATAGTATTTTACCATAATTCGGCGCATCTGTCAATAGTGCGACGGATGGATTCTGTGCGATTATCGGTCTACTTCATTCTCGCCTGAGTCAATTCCTACCCGTACTGCGCCGAGTTCGGTCTGTAGGGCGTGATGAGTACTCTGGGCGTGGTTCAGCAGCTTAGCCACTGCGACGTGCAATGCGTCGTCTGATTTCGCAGCAACTACAGTTCCCATAGCTCTTATCTCAGTATCCTGTGTCCGACGGAAACGTGGGGGCATGGAAGTGAGGCGGTGATCGTGACGACTACGAGGTACAACTTAGGGGTGGGGCTGTTGGACGTCTGCGAGCAGATTGTGGGAATGCAGGCCACGCAGCGTGGCCTGCAGCGTCCAGTTTGCCAATATTGACGGGGCGGCTAGCCGCGTGCGTACACTCGATGCAGCAAAAGCTCCGGGTACTGAATCGCTTCCACGGCTTCTTGTAGCTCGTCATCTGCGAGGTGCGTGTACACGCGGGTGCCTACACTGCCTTGCACTTCGTGCCCGGTGATTTTGTCCTGAGTGGCGACGGGAACCTTTGCCCGATTCATCCTAGATCGCACCGTATGTCGGATGCTATGGAAGTCAGGTACGTCTACCTGGGATGTCTTGCGGTAGGTGCCGAACCAGTTGGAGAAGGGGCGTCCCGGCTTGTCTTCGCCTAGCTTAAGTGCAGGCCACAGGCGTTCTGCGCCTCGCTTGCGAACGTCTCGCACATAGTCTAGGAATCCAAGTCTGATAAGTTCGCTGTGCAAGGGAATGTTGCGTATGCTTGCGTCCGTCTTGACTGTCGATCCCTCGCCTACCTCGTTGATGCTTATGAACGGCACGCCATTGCGCTCTATCACATCAGATGCGCGAAGCTGGCAGAGTTCGCCGACACGGGAGCCGGTGAAAAATCCGAGCAGGGGAATCCAGTATCCCGCGTCTTTGCCTGCGTTCTGTTGCTTGGGCAGTTCGTACTGCGTGAACAGGGGCAGATTGAAAAGCGCCTTCACTTGCTCAGGCGTCCAAGGTTCCCGCTTGTTCTCCGTCTTATGCTTGATATCCAGTCCTTCCCAAGGATTCTTTTTTAACCATTCAAGGTCACGGGCAGCATAGTTGAGGAGCGTTTTTAGGGCGGTCAGCTTGTCATGGTGCGTTTTGGATGCTCCGCCTTGCTGTCGCAACCACGCCCTGAAGGCATCGCCCATATCACGGGTGATGTCCGCAAGCGTTGGGTTGCCTGCCTGCGTCTCGAAAGCCTTTAGAGCACGTTCTGTCGCGCGGATCGAATCGGGCTTGCGGTCTGATGATTCCTTCCAGCGATCGAACACATTGCGCAAGCGGCGTGGCTTGATGAGTTCGATTGCTTCTTTTGTCGGTGCAGGAGGTCGCAAGGCCAGTGGCGCATTCAGCGTCGCAAGCTCATGTATGTAGTGGTGGACTGCCTCGCCAGCGCCGGGAGTTGCTTCGTTAAAGCCGATGCCAATCCGCTCTCCTATCTGCTGCATCTCCGTCATACCCAAGCGGTACAGCGTACGGAACATAGCCCTACGCTGTCGAAGGTCTTCCCGCACGGATGATTGCTCCAGCACATCATGAAGGACTTGCTGTGCAATCACTTGCGCCATTTCTGGCGTGACAGTTTCCACCATCAACGGAGCCAGCGTCGCCCGCTGTTCGTCAAAGGTGCGGAGCCAATCGGCACGTAGCTGCGTGGCCTTGAGGTTGGCTTGCCTAAGGTCGGGGGTTCCGAGGGAGCAGTTTTCAGCCCAGTCGGAGGAATACAAGTGGCGGAGGTCTTTGGGTGCTCGAATCTTCCATTGCCAGATGTTGCTACCCCTGCGAGAGTAGACGCCAATGGCTTTTTTCATGGGATCAGTGGTCATCGGAGGTTGCTCAAGTGACACACTGAAAGGCACGCACACCGCTGTAAGTGCTTGATCTACCGTAGGATCTAGGCAGAATAAGGAACAAAAAGGGGGGAGGTGGACGAGCCTGACCCTCGGCACTGGTGGAAAACGGCTGTGGCTGCTTCGTTCCCGACCTGACCAGGTTGACCGCGCCACCATGCGAGGAGGCCCGTCCGACCGGCATTCTAACTCAATCTGAAGCGGCGGTCTGAATTTCGTTGTTATGCGATGTTTTCTTGAGCGGCTTTTGATCTGACACCGGGGTGGTGTGTGGCCATGCTGGCAGCATGGCGGACGGCGAATTTCAGCCGGTACATTCTCATCGACACAGGTTGGGCATGAACGCAAACGACCAGATCCTCCGCGGCGCACTCGTGCCGCAAGAAATCTCCATCGAAGTGCTGCAGGAAAAGTACGCCAAGGGCGAGGAGCGGACGATCGACGATGTCCGTCGACGCGTGGCGCGGGCGCTGGCCGAGGTGGAACCTGCCGATCGCCGCGAAGCGTGGGCAGCGCGATTCCTTTGGGCGCAAGACAACGGCTTCGTACCTGCGGGGCGAATCAACTCGGCGGCCGGCACCGGCATTCAGGCCACGCTGATCAACTGCTTTGTACAGCCCGTGGGCGATTCGGTTTCCGAATCCAGGGGCGGCAAGCCCAGCATCTATACGGCCGTGGCCCAGGCGGCCGAGACAATGCGACGCGGAGGCGGTGTCGGTTATGACTTCTCCTCGATCCGGCCGGGTGGCGCGCTGGTGCGTGCCACGCATTCGCGTGCATCGGGTCCGGTCTCGTTCATGAAAGTCTTTGACGCGTCTTGCGCCACGGTGGAGTCCGCCGGCGCGCGGCGCGGTGCACAGATGGGCGTGCTGCGCTGCGACCACCCGGACATCGAGAGCTTCATCCATGCCAAGGACCGTGGGGACCTGAGCAACTTCAATATCTCGATTGGTGTGACGGACGCATTCATGCAGGCGGTGGAAGCCGACGCGGAAGTGGAGCTCGTGCATGAAGCCGAACCAGGCATGGACGCCATCGACGCCGGCGCATACCGGCGCGACGATGGCATGTGGGTGTATCGTCGCGTGCCGGCCCGCCGGCTGTGGGATCAGGTCATGCAGGCCACCTACGATCATGCCGAGCCGGGCATCTTGTTTCTGTCGCGCATCAATGCCGACAACAACCTCTATTACTGCGAACAGATCGAGGCCACCAATCCGTGCGCCGAACAGCCGCTGCCGTCGTATGGCTGCTGCTGTCTGGGATCGATCAATCTGACGCGCTTCGTTCGCCAGCCGCTCACGGGCGAAGCACATTTCGATTTCGAGGCGTTTGCCGAGGTGGTGCGGGTATCGACGCGCATGCTCGACAACGTGCTCGACATCACGTACTGGCCGTTGGTCGAGCAAGAGGCGGAGGCGCAGGCCAAACGCCGCATCGGGCTCGGTTTCCTGGGGCTGGGCAGCGCCCTGGTCATGCTGGGCCTGCGCTACGACACCAATGCCGCGCGCGACATGGCAGGGCGGATCTCGGAGGCGATGCGCGACAACGCCTACCTTGCCTCGGCGGAACTGGCCGACGAGAAGGGGCGATTCCCCCTGTTCGATGCAAACCAGTACCTGCGCGGAGGCTTCGTCAGCCGGTTGCCCGAAGCGGTGCGCGATGCCATTGGTGAACACGGGTTGCGCAACTCGCATCTGTTGTCGATTGCGCCGACGGGCACGATCACGCTGGCGTTCGCGGACAACGCGTCGAATGGCATCGAACCGGCGTTTTCGTGGACCTACAACCGCCGCAAGCGCATGCCCGATGACAGCTTCCGGACGTTCGAAGTGGCCGATCACGCATGGCGGCTGTATCGGCACATGGGCGGCGATGTCGAGCAACTGCCGGAGAGCTTCGTCACGGCGCTGCAGATGTCGGCACTCGATCATATGCGCATGCTGGAGGCCGTGCAGCCTTATATCGATACGAGTATCAGCAAGACGGTGAACGTGCCGGAAGACTATCCCTACGAGGCTTTCCGCAATCTGTACGTCGAAGCATGGAAGGCAGGTCTCAAGGGGCTGGCCACGTACCGGCCGAACCAGGTGCTGGGTGCCGTGCTCTCGGTGACGCCCGTGGCGCCGGTCACGCCAGCCGCTCCGGCCACGGACGATGACCCGCTGTTGCGGCCGTTCGGCAGTCGTCCGCTGGGTGACCTTGAAGGCGTGACATCCAAGGTCGAATACCTGACATACGAGGGGCACAAGACCGTCTATCTGACTGTGAACTTCATGCGCGTCGCGGGCATCGTCGATGGACAGGCCGTGACGATCGAGCGGCCGATCGAGTTCTTCATGCCGGCGGGACAGCGGTCCGAAGGCCAGCAGTGGATTACCTCGACGATGCGCCTGCTCTCGATGGTAGCCCGTTCGGGTGGCCCGATTGCCAAGGCATTGGCCGATATGCGAAACGTGGTGTGGGACAAGGGCACGGTTCGCTACGGGTCGCTTGTGCGCCAGGACGGCACCGAGGTGCCGCGCTTCCACGATTCCGAAGTGGCTGCCTTGAGCTACGCGCTGCAGCGCATCCTGATCAAGCGTGGATTCCTGGACGATGAAGGCGGTCAGGTGCCGGCTCAGGCGCTGGCCGCAAGGCTGGCGCGGCGTGACGGCGGGGAGACTGCCGTGACCCTGGCGCGGCCAACGCAATCATCCCCCGCCACATCCGCTACGGGACTGGGTACCGGCAAGCGTTGCCCGGAGTGTGGTGCGCATGCATTGCACAAGGTGGATGGCTGCGCGAAGTGCGCGAATTGTGGGTATGTGGGGGAGTGTGGGTAAGTGGAGCCGCGTAACTTCGCCGTCGCTTTTCTCCCCTCTCCCGCTCGCGGAAGAGGGGAGCAAGCAGCATCCTTCCGCGCCTCGAACACCCGTTTGAAGGAGTACCCTCCCGCGATGGTTGTAAGGAGGTACTTAAGCCTGCTCCCAGCAAAAACCCTGATCCCTGAATCCGATTCATCACTTTGGTGACTGAATTTAGGGATCGTTGCCGGGAACCTCGTACTTACAATCTCCTTTCTGTTGTCTGCGTGCGGCGTTTGCGTCGCCTGCAGGGCAGTATCGGCCGCCAAGCCCGTCAGAGGCGTATGGCCGTTTCAACCAGAGGAGGATTCAATCGTGTGGAGTCAAGTCTACGACCCGCTCGGCAGTATGGCGCTGTCCACTATTGCCGCGGGTGTGCCGGTTGCTGTGTTGCTTGCAGCGCTGGCGTTTTTCCATATGCAGGCGCACCTGGCGGCCGGGCTGGCGCTGGCGGTCGGCGTCGTTGTCGCGTCGTTCGTGTTCGGCATGCCGGCCGCGATGGCGGGCAAGGCGGCCGGGTTCGGCATCGTGTCCGGTCTGTTCCCCATCGGTTGGATCGTTCTCAATATTATTTTCCTGCACCGGCTGACCACGTTGAACGGGTCATTCAAGGTCTTGCAGAACTCGATCTCGGGTGTGACCGAGGATCGCCGCCTGCAACTGCTGCTGGTGGCGTTCAGCTTCGGCGCGTTCTTCGAGGGCGCGGCGGGCTTCGGTACGCCGGTGGCCGTGACCGGTGCCATCCTGATCGGCCTCGGCTTCTCGCCGCTGGCGGCGTCGGGTCTGGCGCTGATCGCCAATACGGCGCCCGTGGCCTTTGGCGCGCTGGGTGCGCCGATCATCGGGCTGTCGTCGGTGACCGGTATCGATCAGGTGCAGTTGTCCGCAATGATCGGTCGCCAACTGCCGTTCTTCTCCGTGCTGGTGCCGTTCTGGCTGATCTGGGCGTTCGCGGGCTTCCGCGGCATGCTCGCGATCTGGCCTGCGATTCTCGTGGCGGGCGTCAGCTTCGCAGTGCCGCAGTTCCTGGTGTCGAACTTCCACGGCCCGTGGCTGGTGGACGTCATCTCGGCGCTGATCTCGATGGGCTGCCTGACGATGTTCCTGAAGGTATGGCGCCCGAAGGAAATCTGGACCTCGACGCGGATCCTGGGTCGCCATGACGACTCCAAGATCGACCATCCCGAAGCGCTCGAAGCGGACGCCAAGGCCAACGCGGCATCGGCCAGCATCTCGGTCGTCAAGGCATGGATGCCGTGGGTAATTCTGACGGTCTTCGTGTTTGTCTGGGGCGTGCCGGAATTCAAGAAGCTGATGGATGGGATCTGGCTCTGGAAGTATCCGATTCCGGGTCTGGACAAGGCCATTCTCAAGGGCCCGCCCGTGGTGCCGAAGGAAATCGCCGAAGGTGCGGTCTTCAACTTCAATGTGCTGTCGATGGCTGGCACCGGCATTCTGGTGTCGGCGGTGGTTGGCGGGCTGCTGATGGGCTATTCCATCCCTCGCCTGTTCAAGGAGTATTGGGAGACCATCAAGCTGGTGCGTTACTCGCTGCTGACGATCTGCGCGATGTTCGGTATCGGCTACCTGACCCGCTATTCGGGCCTGGACGCCACGTTGGGGCTGGCGTTTGCACAGACCGGCGTGTTCTATCCGCTATTCGGTACGATGCTGGGCTGGCTGGGTGTGGCGCTGACAGGTTCCGACACGGCGTCGAACGTGCTGTTCGGCGGATTGCAGAAGACCACAGCCGAGCAATTGGGCCTGTCTCCCACGTTGATGGCAGCGGCCAACAGTTCGGGTGGCGTGATGGGCAAGATGATCGATGCGCAGTCCATCGTGGTGGCATCCACCGCGACCAAGTGGTACGGGCACGAGGGCGAGATCCTGCGCTACGTGTTCTTCCACTCGGTTGTGCTGGCGATCATGGTGGGCCTGTTCGTGACGCTGCAGGCGTACGTGTATCCGTTCACGCTGATGGTGATCCACTGATCGCCGGATCGCTGCAGCAGCCTGAAGCCCCGCCCGTATGGCGGGGCTTTTTCGTTGGGGCGCGCCCGGTCGCCCGGGTCTGCGTTTTGCTACAATCGCCGCCATGAGTTATCAAGTTCTAGCGCGCAAATGGCGCCCACGGGATTTCACCACGCTGGTCGGCCAGGAGCACGTGGTCCGCGCGCTCACGCACGCGCTGGAACAGCAACGGCTGCATCACGCCTACCTGTTTACCGGTACGCGCGGGGTGGGCAAGACCACTTTGTCCCGGATTCTGGCCAAGGCGCTCAACTGTACCGGCCCTGACGGCAACGGCGGCATCACCTCCCAGCCGTGCGGCCAGTGCCAGGCGTGTACGGAAATCGACAGCGGGCGGTTCGTCGATTACATCGAGATGGACGCGGCTTCGAACCGCGGCGTCGATGAAATGGCGCAACTGCTGGACAAGGCGGTCTATGCGCCGTCGGTCGGCCGTTTCAAGGTCTACATGATCGACGAAGTCCACATGCTGACCAACCACGCCTTCAACGCCATGCTGAAGACGCTGGAAGAGCCGCCCGGACACGTCAAGTTCATCCTGGCCACGACCGATCCGCAGAAGATCCCGGTTACCGTTCTGTCGCGCTGCCTGCAGTTCAACCTCAAGCAGATGCCGCCAGGGCATATCGTCTCGCACCTCGACCACATCCTGGGGCAGGAAGGCATCCAGCACGATGGCAGCGCACTGCGGCTGCTGGCGCAGGCTGCCCATGGTTCGATGCGCGATGCATTGTCGCTGACCGATCAGGCCATCGCCTACAGTGCCGGCCAGGTATCCGAGGATGCCGTGCGTGGCATGCTCGGCGCCATCGACCAGAGCTACCTCGTGCAACTGCTCGATGCGCTGGCCGCAGAGGATGGCGCCGCGATGATCGGAATTGCCGATGCGATGGCGGATCGCAGTCTGTCGTTTGCCGGCGCGCTGCAGGACCTGGGTTCGCTGCTGCACAAGATCGCGCTGGCGCAGGCGGTGCCGGCATCGGTACAGGACGAATGGCCCGAGGCCGAGGACGTGCGTCGGCTGGCTGGTCAGTTCGACTCACAGGAAATCCAGCTTTTCTATCAGATTGCCAACCTGGGCCGAAGCGAACTGGCGCTGGCGCCGGACGAATACGCCGGCTTCACGATGACGCTGTTGCGCATGCTGGCGTTCCGTCCCTCGGCTGCGCCGGCCACGCCGGCAGGCGGGCAGGGCGGTGGCCAGCAGGTGGCGCGTCCGCGTCCGGCCAGCGCGCCGGGCGGTGCTGCGCCGCGTGCGATGGCGGTGGCGCCGGTTGCTGCAGTGGCAGCGCCAATGCCCTCGGCCCCGCCGAAGATCGAACCTGCCCCGGTGCGAGCCGTGCCACCGCAGCCGATGGTGCAGGAAGCCCGGCCGGTGGCGGCACCGGCTGCTGCTGTCCCGCCAGCCCCTGCCGCCCCGAACACGGCATCCGCGCCTGCTGCGCCATCCGCCAGCCGCGCGCCGATGTCTCCGGCCCGTGCAGCACTCGACGCGGCGCGTCAGGCATCGGCAGGCAAGGGTGGTGCGCGTCCGGCAGGGATGGGCGCACCGCCGATGGCGGGTGCGACGGCCGCCGCCGCGCAGCGCCAGTCCGCCCAGCCGCTGCGTCCGCCTTCGGCTTCGCGTCCGGCCACCGCTGCTACGGCGGCGCCTGACGCGCCCGTCGCGCCAGCGCCTTCCGCTGCACCGGCTGTGCGTCCTGCAGTAATGCCTGAATCCGCTGCACGGCCCGCCCCGGCGGCACCCGCTGCGCGGACCAGCGACGTGCCGCCGTGGGAAGAGATGCCGCCCGACTTGCCGATGATCGGCCCGTACGACGCTGACCCCGGTGTGTCGCAGGATTACGATCCGGGCTTCGATCCGAACTTCGGCGGTTTCGACAACGGTTTCGAAGCGGAAACCGTAGACCGCGCGCCGCGCGGCCATCGTGCCCCGACCTCCCCATCCGCCCCGTCGATGCAGGCCAGCAAGCCGGCACCCGAGCCGGAACCCGCTGTGGCGCTGGCACCGGCCGTGCCGCCGGTGGCCCCAAGTGCTGCCGACGATGGCACGCCGCCCGTGCTCACCAGCGATTGGCCGGAACTGGCCGCTCGTCTGCCGCTCAAGGGTCTGGCGCAGCAACTGGCGTTGCAGAGCGAGATGCACCGTGTGGTGGGCCGCGCGCTGCATCTGCGCGTCCCCGTGGCGGCGCTGGCGGAAGCGAATGTTGCCGAACGCCTGCAGGCCGTCCTGAGCGAAGAATTCGGCGTGGAAGTGCGGCTGCAATGCGAGGTTGGCGCGGTCACGCACACCGCAGCGGCGGTGGATGCCGCTGCGCGCGCCGAACGGCAGCGCGAAGCCGAGGCCGAGATCGACCGCGATCCGTTTGTGCAGGGTTTGCTGCGCGAGTTTGGCGGACAGATCGTGCCGGGCTCGGTGCAGCCGCGCGCCGCCTGATATTCCAGAGGCGGCCGCCTGGAGCCAGGGAGCGCCGCCCGTATATAACTACCTATTTCGCATATTTCCAAGGAGTGATCCCATGATGAAAGGTCAACTGGCGGGGCTGATGAAGCAAGCCCAGCAGATGCAGGAAAACATGAAGAAGATGCAGGACCAGTTGGCACAGATCGAGGTCGAGGGCCAGTCCGGCGCCGGTCTCGTCAAAGTGCTGATGACCTGCAAGAACGACGTGAAGCGCGTCACCATCGATCCGAGCCTGCTGGCTGATGACAAGGACCTGCTCGAAGACCTCGTGGCTGCCGCGTTCAACGACGCCGTGCGCAAGGCCGAGGCCACCACGCAGGAAAAGATGGGCTCGATGACGTCGGGCCTGCCGCTGCCCCCGGGCTTCAAGCTGCCGTTCTGATCGATATATCGATGCCAGTATTTCCGCAGGCGGCGCCGCGATGAAAGCGGCTCCGCCCACCTCGCTGCAGGCGCTGGTCGAGGCCCTGAAAGTGCTACCCGGCGTGGGGCCGAAATCGGCCCAGCGCATGGCGTATCACCTGCTCCAGCACGACCGCGACGGCGCGCGCAAGCTCGGTGACGCCTTGCGCGGTGCGGCCGACGGCATTCGCCATTGCGAGCGCTGCAATACGTTCACCGAGCAGGACATCTGCGAGACCTGCCGCGATGCGGAGCGCGACGCGTCGCTGCTGTGCGTGGTGGAGACACCAGCCGATCAGATCATGATCGAGCAGACGCTGACATACCGGGGCCAGTACTTCGTGCTGATGGGGCGGTTGTCGCCGCTCGATGGTATTGGCCCGAAGGAAATCCACCTTGACCGCTTGCTGGCGCGGGCCACGGACCCCGAGTTTGGCGGGCCGGCCACCGAGGTGATCGTGGCCACCAATTTCACGAGCGAGGGCGAGGCCACTGCGCACTACATCGGCGAGATGCTGAAGGCGCGTGGCCTCAAGGTGTCGCGGTTGGCCCGTGGCGTGCCCGTGGGCGGCGAACTCGAATACGTGGATGCGGGCACCATCGCCCGCGCCGTGATGGACCGGCGCACGCTGTAACGGCATGAATCTCGCGCGCTTCGATCTCGTCACGCTCGGTCTGTTCGTGGCCGTGGCCCGGCAGGGCAGTATCTCGGCCGGAGCGCGGCAATCGCACCTGGCCGTGGCGGCTGCCAGCAAGCGGATCTCGGATCTGGAGACCGCGGTTGGCGCACCGCTGTTCTTTCGACATGCTGCCGGCGTGCAACTGACCGAGGCCGGCCAGGCGTGCTTTCACCATGCGCTGACCATCCTGCAGGACGTGGAACGCATGGCCGGCGTGATGTCGGACTATGCGTCAGGCGTGCGCGGACAGGTGCGCGTCTGCGCCAATACCTCGGCGATCACGCAGTTCCTGCCCGACGATCTGGCGCAGTTCATGCGCCAGCATCCCACCATCCGCATCGAACTCGAGGAACACAACAGCAGCGACATCGTGGCCGCGCTGATGGAGAATCGTGCCGATGTCGGTATCTTTGCCGATCGCACACCCTGCACGGGGCTGGTGACGGTGGAGTACCGGCAGGACGAACTGGTCATCATCACGCCGCCGGGCCATCCGCTGGCTCAGCAGGGCGCCGTCCACTATGCCGATGCGCTCGAATACGATTTCGTCAGCCTGCCGCAGGTGACATCGCTGGCGGCACGCCTGCTCGAAGAGAGTAGCCGGCTGGAGCGCCAGTTCCGGTTGCGCATCCAGGTGCGCAGCTTTGACGCCATGTGCCGCATGGTCATGGCCGGACTGGGCGTTGGCGTGCTGCCAAGAATCGCGGCGGAACCGCACGTCAAGTCGATGGGCCTGGCGCTGGTGGGGCTGCAGGACGCGTGGGCGCGACGATCGCTACTGATTGGCATGCGCGACCCGGCGGGGCTGACGGTGTCGGCCAGGTTGTTGATTACGCATTTGTGCGGGGATCGGGCGCCGTTTTGAGGCTGTATCTGCCGTGGTTTGCTCCCCTCTCCCACTAACGCGGGAGAGGGGAGCAAACCATCAAGGCACCAAAACCCCCACCTCCCCAAACTCCACCCGATTCCTCCCCTTCCTTTTCGCTTCATACAACGCCTGATCCGCGCGAGAAATCATCCCGTGGATGGTATCCCCCGACTGGAAGCTGGCTACGCCGAGGCTGGCGGTCATCGCGCCCATTACCGAAAAATCCTGCGCTGAGATAGCTTGCCGCAGCGCCTCGGCCTGGGCGGCAGCGTCCGGGAGGTCGGTGTCGGGGCATATGATCAGGAATTCCTCGCCGCCCCAGCGGCCGACGATATCGCCGGGACGCTTGGCGTCGAGGATGCGCTGGGCCATGTCCACGAGCACGCGGTCGCCGATCTGGTGGCCGTGGTTGTCGTTGATGGATTTGAAGCGGTCCACGTCGAGCAGGATGATCGAGAATACCGTGCCGCTGTGGGCCAGCGCATCGATCAGCGCCTCGTCGAGACGACGCCGGTTGTACACGCCGGTGAGCTGGTCGGTACGCGACAGCGTTTCGAGTTGCCGATTTTTCTCGACAAGTTCGGCTTGGGTGGCCTGGATCTGTGCAAACGCGTTGTTGCTGCGCTGGATGGCCGCGCGCACGGTCAGTTCGGCCTCGGTGCGCTCCGCGATGATCAGCTTGAGCTTGCGCAGCACCTGGTTGAAGCCATCGATCACGCTGTCGAACTCCTGACGTCCCAGTTTGGCGAGCTCCTCGGGTTCTTCCTCGTGACGCGAGGCAAGCTGGAACAGGGCGCGCTGCAGGCGCTCCAAGGGGACGAAGATCATGCGCAGGCCGAACGTCAGCAGCAACACCAGCACCACGTCGATGGCGGCCACCTCGGTCACGCCCTGGATCATCGCCGCCCGCAATGTTCCATCCATGGGCCTGCGGCTGAAGCGAACCACCGCCTTGCCGATGGAGACCTCGCGCCGCGTGGCATCGATGCCATCGGGCGGGTAGATGACGACGCGGTCAAGCAGGTCATCGGCACCCGCCGATGCACACGGCTCTCCGTTCGGGGATGCGGGTCGGCCGGCAGCGGCGTAGATTTCCTGCCCGTCCGGCGAGAACACACAGGCTTCGACGACCTCAGGGTGGATCAGCGTGGCGTCGAGCCGCGTCCGCAGGATGCCGACGTTCAAGGCCCAGGTGGGTTCCGCCAGGCTCTGCGCGAGGCTTTCGAGCACATCGGCACGGGTCCGTTCGAACCGTTGCTCAAGATCCTGCCGCAGCAGCCAGTGTCGATGCGAGGCAAATGCGCCCAGCGTTGTCGTGATGACAACAATAAACAGCACGATCATCCGGGTCCGGATCGAACGAACCGGGGGCAGCGGTGGCATGGGGCGAAGATCCTGGCAAGGTCCAGCGGGTCCAGCGGTTCGGGCGAGTCAGTGCGGCATTCTATTCAGGCGCCGCCTGGTTGAACAGCTGTCGGAATTTCGCCAATTCCGGATGGGCTTCCTCGTACTTCTTGCTGAATCCTATGTGCACGGTCTCGGTTTTGATGACCAGGGCGCGCCGGGACTTGTAGCGCATGCGCTCAGGTAGTCCGCGCGTTTCCAGCGATCGCAGCGCTTCCTTGATGACGATGCTGGGGTTGACCACGCAGTCGATTTCGCCGACCAGCATCTTCTTGACCAGATCCTGGAACTCGTGCCCCTCCACCATCGTGATGCGGCCTTCCTTCACCATCTGGAAGAAGCGCGGGCCGGGCGCCAGATAGTTGCGCTGGTTGCCGAATCGGAGTCCGGCGAAATCATCGGGATAGTGGTGGAAGGTGCGGCCCTCGATGGCGTCTCGATTGCAGTGTACGGCCACCTCTTCGGCGTAGAACGCCTTCGAATGATTGAGGTACGGCCGTTCTTTAGGTCGGTAATACACCCCCAGGATGCCGGCGCTGTTGCCGTTCTTCGCTTCCTCGACCGTGCGTGCCCACGAGGCGAATCGGATCTCGACCTGATAGCCCGGAATCCGGTTCGCGACGCGCATGAAGTGGTCGATATAGTCGCCTTTGGGCGCGCCGTTTTCCTCGTACGAAAGGGGCCGCTGACCCGCTTCGGAGTACAGCACCACGCGGGTTTGCGCGCTGGCGGGCGGGGCGGTGCCGAGCGTCGCGACTGCAAGCAGCGCGGCGGCGCTGAGGGTCCGGCAAAGGCGGGCGATGTCCATGGCGTCTGTGCCGTCGATTGTTTTCGGCGCGGGAAGAGCGAGGAAGGGAGAGATCGACACGGTTGCCGCGTGAACCCCAATCCCCCAGTAACGGCAGGCGGGCCCGGAGATTGAGCGTTGCCGGGCAGGGTATTCCCGAATCTTTCGCATTCCGAGATAGCCCGCTTTCCGGATTGCCGATTCCGCGTCACTGCGCAACGGGGCACACTCCGTCGAAACAAAGCCACGACGACAATCCCCCGACGGGTCAGCTTAACGGAGACGTTCCCCAACATGGCACAACAGATTCTCAATGGCATTCGTGTCCTGGAACTGGGACAACTGATTGCCGGCCCATTCGCCGCCAAGACGCTGGCCGATTTTGGCGCTCACATTATCAAGGTGGAGCCGCCCGGTCAGGGCGATCCGCTGCGCAAGTGGCGCATGATCCACGAGGATACCTCGGTCTGGTGGGAGGCGCAGTCGCGCAACAAGCAATCTATTGCCATCGATCTGCGCCAGCCGGAAGGCCAGGCGCTGGTGCGCAAGCTGGCTGCCGAGGCCGATGTGCTGATCGAAAATTTCCGCCCCGGCACGATGGAGAAATGGGGCATGGGCTGGGATGTCCTGCACGCCGCCAATCCCAAGCTGATCATGGTGCGCGTGTCCGGTTACGGCCAGACCGGCCCGAAGCGCGACGAACCGGGCTTCGCCGCCGTGGCCGAGGCCATGAGCGGGCTGCGCCACCTGACCGGCGAGCCGGGCCGGCCGCCGGTGCGCGCTGGGCTGTCGTTGGGCGACACCATCGCCGGCCTGCATGGTGCGCTTGGCGTGTTGCTGGCGCTGTACGAGCGCGATGCGCGTGGCGGCGAAGGGCAGGTCATCGACGTGGCGCTCTATGAATCGCTGTTCAACTTGAGTGAAAGCCTGCTGCCCGAATATTCCGCATTCGGCGCCGTGCGCCAGCCGGCTGGCGGCGCGCTGCCCGGCATCGCCCCATCGAACGCCTACCTGTGCGGTTGCGGTGACTATGTGCTGATCGCCGCCAATGGCGATGCCATTTTCAAGCGCCTGATGACGCTGATGGACCGCAACGACCTTGGCGACGATCCGGATCTGGCTCGCAACGATGGCCGCGTGAAGCGCGTGGACGAGATCGATGCCGCCATCGGCGTCTGGACGAAAACCCAGACCGTGGCCTCCGCGCTCGATGCATTGCGCGGCGCGGACGTGCCGTCTGGCCGGATCTACACCGTCAAGGACATCGCCGAAGATCCCCACTACCGGGCGCGCGGCGTGATCGAGACGGTGACGTCGGCCCGGGGGCTCAGTGTCGAGGTACCGGGAATCATCCCCAAGCTGTCCGGCAATCCGGGCGCCATCCACGACCGCGCGCCCACGTTGGGCGAGCATACCGACGCGGTGCTGGCCGAATCCGGCATTGATGCGGCAGCCATTGCGGACCTGCGGGCCCGGGGAGTGATCGCATGAGCGCCAACATTCAGAATCGCTATCCGCTTGCCGGACCCGCGAAGATCGAAATCAACGATGTGGCGCCGCGCGACGGCCTGCAGATCGAGTCGTTCATCGTGCCGACTGAAGGCAAGGTTGCCTTCGTCGATGCACTGGCCCATTGCGGATTCGCGCGTATCGAGGCCACCTCGTTCACCTCGGCCCGCGCCATTCCCGCGCTGGCCGACGCCGAGGCGGTGATGCACCAGATCGAACGCGTGCCGGGCGTGGCCTATACGGTGCTGGTGCCAAACCTGCGTGGCCTGGAGCGCGCGTTGTCGTGCCGTCCCGATGAAGTCAATCTGGTGATGTCGGCCAGCGAGACCCACAACCGCGCCAATCTGCGCATGACGCGCGAGCAGTCGAAAGCGCAGTTGCTGGCGATGATCGCGGAAGCCGGGAAGGTTGGGGTGCCGGTGAACGTGTCGCTGTCCACCGTGTTCGGTTGCCCGTTCGAAGGCGAAGTGGACGAGGCCGAGGTCATGACCCTGGCCCACGGGTTTGCCGAAGCCGGCGCGGCTGGCATCACGTTGTGCGATACCACCGGCATGGCCTATCCGAATCAGGTGGCCGCGTTGTGCGAGCGCTTCCAGCGGGAACTGCCGAAGACTGGCTTGACGATCCACCTTCACAACACGCGCGGCATGGGCCTGGCGAATGCCATGGCCGCGTGGCAGACCGGCGTGACGCGCTTCGACGCCGCAGCCGGCGGTCTGGGCGGCTGCCCCTACGCGCCCGGTGCGAGCGGCAATGTCAGCACCGAAGAACTCGTGCATATGTTCGCGTCGATGGGCGTGGACACCGGCATCGATCTCGAGCGCCTGCTCGGCGTGGTCGGCGGCGTGTCGGAACTGGTTCAGCGTGACGTGACCAGCCAGTTGTTGAGCGCAGGGCCACGGCTGCGCACGCACCAGCCGCCTGGATGGATGGCGGAATTTTTTGCGGCTTCCTGATTTCCCAACCCGATGGTTTTCTCCCCTCTCCCGCGTGCGGGAGAGGGGTGGGGGTGAGGGCAAGCGGTTCTGCCACGACAGGTCGCAATTTGAACCGCCAAGCCCTCACCCCCAACCCCTCTCCCACTAGTGGGAGAGGGGAGCAAGAACAGAACAGATTCTTAGAGTCCCCCACTACAACAACGGAGACAACCCATGAAACGCACTCTTATCGCCGCGCTAGCGCTCGGCCTGACCTACACCGCTACTGCTTACGCCCAAGACGGTTCCTACCCGAACCGCCCGATCATGCTCGTGGTCTCGGCCTCGGCCGGCGGCACTACGGACCTCGCCGCGCGCCTGATCTCCGAGCCCCTGTCTAAGGCGCTCGGCCAATCCGTCGTGGTCGACAACAAGCCGGGCGGCAACGGCAGCATTGCCGCGCAGGCCGTGCAGCGTGCCAAGCCGGACGGTTACACGGTGCTGGTGCAGTACTCCGGCTTCCACGTGATCACGCCGCTGCTGACCAAGATGCCGTGGGACCCGGTCAAGGATTTCGCGCCCGTAGCCAACCTGCTGTCCGCGCCGCAGGTACTGGTGGTGCGGCCGAACCTGCCGGTCAAGTCGCTCAAGGAACTGGTGGCTTACGCCAAGGCCAATCCGAACAAGCTGAATTACGCGTCGTCGGGCAATGGCTCGCTGCAGCATGTATCCACCGAGCTGCTGAACCAGATGGCCGGCATACAGATCACGCACGTCCCGTACAAAGGCACTGGCCCGGCGTTGACCGACCTGCTGGGCGGCAACGTGGACATGACGATGACCACGCCGCCGCCACTGATGGGCCATATCGCCGCAGGCAAACTGCGTCCGCTCGTGGTGACCAGCAAGACGCGTATCGCCAGCCTCAAGGATGTACCGTCGGCGCCCGAGGCCGGCTACCCCGATCTCGACGTATCGTCGTGGTTTGCCATGTATGCGCCGGCCGGCACGCCAAAGCCTGTCATTGATCGCCTGACGACCGAGATCGAGAAGATCATGAAGTCCGATGCGTTCCGCAAGAAGGCCGAAGAACTGGGCGCCGAGGCGCATTACATGAATCCGCAGCAACTGGACCAGTATCAGAAGGCCGAACTGCAGCGCTGGGGCAAGGTCATCAAGTCGGCGGATATCAAGGCCGAGTGACGCCCATGTCCATACATTGGACGTTTAGGTGTTGATCCCGATGTGGGATCGCGCCCGAGGGCGGTAGCATCGCCGGGAGCCGCTTTGCGGCATCCCGGCTTTTGTGCGTGGTGCGAAAGACGACGAAGCAAAAAGAAGTAAAAAAGATGCAGGAGACAACGATGTACGACAAGAAATTCTGGAAGCAGTTGCTGATTGCGCTGGCACTGTTCCTGGCAGGCTGGTTCACGTTCGGCAGCAATGCCTTTGCGCAAGGCAAGCCAGAGAAGTCCAAGGTGACCATCGCCGTGGGCGGCAAGAACCTGTTCTACTACCTGCCGCTGACGATCGCCGAGCGCCTGGGTTACTTCAAGGACGAAGGGCTGGAGGTGGAAATCGTTGACTTCGCCGGCGGCGCCAAGGCGCTGCAGGCTGTAGTGGGTGGCAGCGCCGATGTGGTGTCGGGCGCCTACGAACACACGATCAACCTCCAGGCCAAGGGCCAGCAATACCAGGAGTTCGTGCTGCAGGGCCGCGCGCCGCAGATCGTGCTGGTGGTATCGAACAAGACGATGCCGAACTTCCATTCGATCGCCGACCTGAAGGGCAAGAAGATCGGCGTGACCGCGCCGGGTTCGTCCACCAACATGATGGCGAACTTCGTGCTGGCCAAAGCGGGGCTGAAGCCGTCGGACGTGTCGTTCATCGGCGTGGGCGCCAGTGCCGGTGCGGTGGCCGCGATGCGCTCGGGCCAGATCGACGCCATGGCCAATCTCGACCCCGTGATCTCGATGCTGACGCAGAAGAACGAGGTCAAGATTGCCTCGGATACGCGCACGCTCAAGGAAACGCAGGCGGTGTTCGGCGGCAATATGCCGTCGGGCTGCCTCTACGCTTCGACCAAGTTCATCGAGCAGAATCCGAACACCACGCAGGCGATGACCAACGCCATGGTGCGCGCACTGAAGTGGCTGCAGAAGGCGGGACCGTCGGACATCGTCAAGACCGTGCCGGAAAGCTACCTGCTGGGCGACCGCGCGCTGTATCTGTCCGCGTGGGACAAGGTCAAGGAAGCAATCTCGCCAGATGGCACGATGCCGGCCGATGGTCCGAAGACGGCGCTGAGCACGCTGCAGCAGTTCGATCCGGAACTGAAGGGCAAGGCCATCAAGCTCGACAACACGTTTACGAACGCGTTCGTGCAGAAGGCCAACGCCAAGTACAAGTAAGTTCTGTCGAGGCATTCGGATAACGTTCCGGATGCTCCCGTCGCCCGCCGCGCGGCTTTTCGTCCGGCGGGCGAAGCATTTTGCGCCATTGTCTCCATGAGCACGCCCGCACTCTCCCTTGAAAACGTGA
This sequence comes from Cupriavidus sp. SW-Y-13, assembly GCF_009793345.1. Lineage (NCBI taxonomy): Bacteria > Pseudomonadati > Pseudomonadota > Betaproteobacteria > Burkholderiales > Burkholderiaceae > Cupriavidus > Cupriavidus sp. SW-Y-13. Next base: position 2,126,364 of record NZ_WHLX01000001.1, on the reverse strand, counting down.
CCTGCACCTTCGTCTCGCGCGAAGACCGGGCGCAGCGCTATACCGCCGTGCGCGATGTCACGATGTCGATCCAGCCCGGCGAGTTCCTGTCCGTGGTCGGCCCCACCGGCTGCGGCAAATCCACGCTGCTGAACGTGGCGGCCGGCCTGCTCGAACCCTCGTCCGGCGAGGTACGCGTATTCGGCGAACCGCTGCGCGGCATCAACACGCGCGCCGGCTACATGTTCCAGTCAGAAGCGCTGATGCCGTGGCGCAGCGCGCTCGACAACGTGATCGCCGGCCTGGAGTTTCGCCGTGTGCCGAGAGCGGAAGCAGTGGAGCAGGGCGAGGAATGGTTGCGCCGCGTGGGTCTGGGCGGCTTCGGTGATCGTTATCCGCACCAGTTGTCGGGCGGCATGCGCAAGCGCGTGAGCCTGGCGCAGACACTGGTGATGGACCCCGACATCATCCTGATGGACGAACCGTTCTCGGCGCTCGACATCCAGACGCGCCAGTTGATGGAAAACGAGGTACTCGACCTGTGGGCCGCCAAGCGCAAGGCCGTGCTGTTCATCACGCATGATCTCGACGAGGCCATCGCCATGAGCGACCGCGTGGTGGTGCTGTCGGCCGGTCCGGCCACGCATCCTATCGGCGAATTCGCGATCGAACTGCCGCGTCCGCGTGACGTGGCCGAAGTGCGTAACGATCCGCGCTTCGTGGCCCTGCACGCCGCCATCTGGGATGTGCTGCGCGAGGAAGTGCTGAAGGGCTACGCGCAGCAGCGCAAGGTGGCCTGAGGGCTCTGCAAACAAGCCGACAAACAAGCGATAACAATCACGACATGGCTTTTCATCCCGATTCCCGAGGCATGCTGCGCGTCTGGCAGCTCCTCCTTCTCGTAGCAATTCTTCTGATCTGGCACCTGGCCACGCGCACGGAACAGGTGGCGTTCTTCTTCGGCGAGCCGCTGATGGTGGCCAAGCGCATCTGGACCTGGTTCGTGGTCGAGCGCGATATCTACATCCACCTGGGCGTGACGTTGCTTGAAACCGTCCTCGCGTTCGGTATCGGCACGGTGGCGGGCCTGGGTGTCGGCCTGTGGCTCGCTTTGAGTCCGTTCACGTCGGCGGTGCTCGATCCTTACGTGAAAGCCGCCAACTCGATGCCGCGCGTGATCTTGGCGCCGATCTTCGCGGTGTGGTTCGGACTGGGGATCTGGTCGAAGGTGGCGCTGGCCGTGACGCTGGTGTTCTTCATCGTCTTCTTCAACGTCTACCAGGGCGTGAAGGAAGTCAGCCCCGTAGTCCTGGCCAACGCGCGCATGCTCGGCGCCAACCGCCAGCAACTGCTGCGGCACGTGTACCTGCCAAGCGCCACGAGCTGGGTGTTCTCGTCGCTCCATACCTCGGTGGGACTGGCATTCGTGGGCGCGGTGGTAGGGGAGTATCTGGGATCGGCGCGCGGCGTGGGCTACCTCATCCTGCAGGCCGAGGGGACGTTCGACATCAACACCGTATTCGCCGGCATCGTCGTATTGACGGCTTGTGCGCTGGTGCTGGACTGGATGGTGACGGTGGTGGAAAAGCGGCTGATGAAGTGGCAGCCGAAGAGCGGGGAGACGGAGAAGCTTTGAAAAGCCGGATCCCGCTGTTTGTTTGCTCCCCTCTCCCATGAAGTGGGAGAGGGGCGGGGGAGAGGGCAAGCAGGTCAAATCGCGACAGGTCGGCAAGCAGAGCCTCCGACCCTCTCCCCCAACCCCTCTCCCGCGAGCGGGAGAGGGGAGCAAATGTAGTCCTTACGGATTAATAACAATCTTCCCCGTCACCTTCCGCGCTTCCATATCCTTCAGCGCCTGCGGCGCCTGTTCCAGCGGATACCGTGCCGAGATGTGCGGACGGATCTTGCCTTCCTTCATCCAGCCGAGCATCTGTGCCATGTTGGCCTGATTGGCTTTCGGCTCGCGACGCGCGAAGTCGCCCCAGAACACGCCCACCAGCGAAGCGCCCTTGAGCAGCGCCAGGTTCAGCGGGATCTTCGGAATCTCACCGTTTGCAAAGCCCACCACGAGGTAGCGGCCGCGCCAGGCAATCGAACGGAAGGCGGGTTCAGCGTACACGCCGCCCACCGGATCGTAGATGACGTCGGGGCCCTTGCCATCGGTCAGCGCCTTGATGCGCTCGCGCAGGTCCTCGGTCGTGTAGTTGATGACCTCGTCCGCGCCGTGCTCCTTGCAGACCGCGAGCTTCTCGTCGGTGGAGGCGGCTGCGATGACGCGCGCGCCAATCGCCTTGCCGATTTCGATAGCCGCGAGCCCGACGCCGCCAGCGGCGCCCAGCACGAGCATCGTCTCACCGGCCTTGAGTTCGCCACGGTCCACCACGGCGTGGTGCGAGGTGCCGTACGTCAGCGTGAACGCGGCGGCGACGTCGAAATCGATACCCGGCGGCATGGGCACCACGGCCTTGGCGGGCGCCTTGGCCTGCGTGGCGAATGCGCCATTGCCGAGGTAGGCAATAACCTTGTCGCCCGGTTTCACATGTGTCACACCGGCGCCGACCGCATTGACCACGCCGGCCAATTCCGATCCGGGCGAGAACGGCAGTTCGGGCTTGGCCTGGTATTTGTTCTGGATGATCAGCACGTCGGGGAAGTTCACACCCGCGGCCTTCACGTCGATGACGACTTCGCCATCGCCCGGTACGAGATCGGGCAGCGTTTCCAGTGAAAGGGAATCGGGCGGGCCCCAGGCTTTGCACAGGACGGCTTTCATGTTGTCTCCATTGGTAATGTGGTCGTGGCCGGGCAAGTGTAGCGCAAGAAAAGCACGGTCGTTCTGTGCAGGAAATCGCTTCATGACCCCTATTCGGGGCGCGCATGATCGGGCTGCTGCAAGCGATTTCAAGGTGCCTGGCAGTGCCGCCAGCGGCGCCTCGCTCGGGTACAATCGCGGCCATGCATATCCTTCTCGCCAACGACGACGGCTACCTTGCGCCAGGGCTTGCCGTCCTGCACGCCGCGCTCGCCCCGCTGGCTCGCGTGACCGTGATCGCGCCGGAGCAGAACCATAGCGGCGCATCCAACTCGCTGACGTTGCAGCGACCGCTCTCCGTCTATGAGGCGCGTGAAGGCGTGCAGAAAGGTTTCCGCTTCCTCAACGGCACGCCTACCGATTGTGTGCACGTGGCGCTGACCGGCCTGCTTGAGGACAAGCCCGATCTCGTGGTCTCAGGCATCAATCAGGGCCAGAACATGGGAGAGGACGTACTGTATTCCGGCACCGTGGCCGCCGCCATCGAAGGCTACTTGTTCGGTATTCCGTCGATTGCGTTTTCCCAGGTCCATCATGGCTGGGAGCATCTGGACGCTGCGGCGCGCGTAGCCCGCGAAATCGTGGCACGCGTGATTGCGCAACCGCCGCGCGAGCCGTTCCTGCTCAACGTGAATATCCCGAACCTGCCCTACGAGCATATCCAGGGGCATCGCGCCACGCGGCTCGGCAAGCGCCATCCGTCGCAACCGGTAATCCAGCAAGTCAATCCGCGCGGCGATCCGATCTACTGGATCGGCCCGGCCGGCGACGCACGCGATGCGAGCGAGGGCACCGACTTCCATGCCACGGCCAACGGCTATGTTTCGCTGACCCCGCTGCAACTGGACCTGACCCATCGCGGCCAGCTCGAACAAATCGAACAGTGGCTGAGGTAAGCGTGTCATCGCCTTGCGCGCTTTACCCGTTTCCCTGCGATCGCCGCGCGGCTGCCCTGCGCGTTGCCGCAACCATTTCCGTTTCGTTGTCGTCCCCGCAATGAGTTCCACGCCGCGCCGTCCTCGCTTTCCGCTGCCGCTCGATGCCGTGGTCGAACGCAAGCCTGCGCCCGCACGTACCGCCGGACTCCCCGCGGTAGGCAAGCGCGCGGCTGCACCGGCCCCGGCCACGGTCAAGCCGCGCAAGCCTGCGGCGCCGCCCGCACCGCCTCCGCCACCCGGCAGTGCGGTGGAGGCGCGCGCATCGGCGGCCACGGCGGGCGGCGGCGGCATGGCATCGGATCGTGCGCGCGGTGCGCTGGCCGCAAGGCTGCGCGCCGGTGGCATTCGCGACGAGCGCGTGCTGGGCGCGATTGCCACGGTGCCGCGTCATCTCTTCATGGAGCCGGGGCTCGCCTCGCAGGCCTACGAGGATGCCGCGCTGCCGATCGGCCACCAGCAGACAATTTCCAAGCCATCGGTGGTGGCGCGAATGATCGAACTGCTGCGCGAAGGACTGACGCCAGACCAGCCCCTGGAGCGGGTGCTGGAAATCGGCACCGGTTGTGGTTATCAGGCGGCCGTGCTGAGTCTGGTGGCGCAGGAAGTGTTCTCTATCGAACGCATTCGTCCGCTACACGAACAAGCCAAGGCCAACCTGCGGCCGCTGCGCGTGCCCAACATCCGCCTGCATTACGGGGACGGCATGCTGGGCCTGCCGCAGGCGGCACCGTTTTCCTCGATCATCCTCGCTGCGGCGGGTATGGAGGTGCCGCAGGCCCTGCTGGAACAACTCGCCATCGGCGGACGTCTGATTGCGCCCGTGGTGTCATCTGGCCATGGCGCGCCAGGACAGACGGTGACGCAGCAACTATTGCTGATCGAGCGCCTCAATCGGCATCGATTTCACCGGACTGCGCTTGAAGCCGTTTTCTTTGTGCCTTTAAAATCGGGCACCATCTGAGTCGAAATATGCACAACACCGTGAATCCGGATTCCCTTGCACGCGTCGGAAAACGCCTGAGCGTCGTAGCCTGCGCGGCCATGCTGGCCGCCTGCGCCAATTCCCCCATGCCCGCCCCTGTGGTGGACCGTACCACCGGTGGTGGCGGTACCCAGATCTCGGCTTCCACCGAACCAGCGCCCCCTGGCTACTATCGGGTCAAGCGTGGCGATACCCTTTACCGTATCGCACTGGAAAACGGCCAGTCGTATCGTGACGTGGCCACCTGGAACAACCTGGGCAACGCCAACCAGATCGAAGTCGGGCAACTGTTGCGCGTGGTGCCGCCGAGCGCCGATGTCAATGCTGCGCCGGGCGTCGCCACGATTCCGGTGACACCGGGCACCGTGCAGTCACAGCCGATCGATGCAACGCGCCCCGTGGGCACGCCGATGAGTGCCTCGTCGACACCTGCGGCAGCCGCCCCGGCCGCGGTACCGGCTCCGGCCGCGCCCGCAGCCGCTGCTTCGGCGCCTGCGGGAGACATCCGCCTCGCATGGCCGGCCACCGGCCAGCTCATCGGTAAATTTGACGACAAGGGCAACAAGGGCATCGATATCGCCGGTAAAAAAGGTGATCCGGTGCTGGCTGCGGATGAGGGTAGGGTGATTCACGTAGGCCCCTTGCGCGGCTACGGGAATCTTGTCATCATCAAGCACAACGACACGTATCTCACCGCGTACGGTCACAACGACAAGGTACTGGTGGCAGAGCAGTCAATGGTCAAAAAAGGCCAGAAGATTGCCGAAATGGGTAACAGTGATACTGACAGGGTCAAGCTGCACTTCGAGGTTCGCAAGAACGGAAAACCGATCGATCCGATGCGGTATCTGCCGCCACAGTGAGGTTTCATGCCACGCCAGAAAACTGTTTCATCCGGAGTTGTCAGCAGGACCCGTCGTCCAACGCAGCCGGAAGGAAAAGCTGGCGTGGCAGTACAGGCTGACGATGAGAACGGCACCAGCGTGCCGGCAGTCGATCCGGCCTCCGATATGCTGCCTGTCGCCGACGAGCCCATCCGTGCCAGTTCGCGCGCGCGTTCCCGTACTGCCGACGTGAAGGCCGACGACGCCGATCATGACGAGGACGATGGCGACGAGGAATCCGAAGAAGACGAGGAAGAGGGCCGCGAAGCTGCTGCGCCCGAGCCCGACGACTTCAAGACCGTGCTCCACACGGAGCTGGCTGCCGATACGGTGCAGCATTACCTGAACCGCATCAGTATCAAGCCGCTGCTATCGGCACCCGAGGAACTGCATTTCTCGACGCTGGCCAAGGGCGGTGATTTCTCTGCCCGGCAAGTAATGATCGAGCGCAATCTGCGCCTCGTGGTCAGCATCGCAAAGGGCTACCTGAATCGTGGCGTGCCGCTGCTCGATTTGATCGAGGAGGGCAATCTTGGCCTGATGCACGCCATCGAAAAATTCGATCCGACGCGTGGCTTCCGTTTCTCGACGTACGCCACATGGTGGATCCGCCAGAGCATCGAGCGCGCGATCATGAATCAGGCCCGCACTGTGCGCTTGCCGGTGCATGTGATCCGTGAACTGAATCAGGTCTTGCGCGCCAAGCGTCATCTTGAAAAAGGTGGCACTGATGGCCGCGACGCCAGCCTTGAAGACATTGCACATCTCCTCGGGAAGACCCCGGACGAAGTGCAGGACGTGCTGGCACTTAATGAACACACCACCTCGCTCGATACGCCGTTCGATCTCGACCCGGGATCGAGCCTGCTCGACTTCCTTTCCGATGAGCACAACGCCGCCCCCGACCAGGAGGTGGCGCACCGTGAGTTGGAGGGCCTGATGAAACTCTGGCTGGCTCGCCTGTCCGAGAAGCATCGCTATGTGGTGGAGCGCCGCTTCGGCCTGAACCACATCGAGCCGGCCACGCTTGAAGAACTGGCCGAGGAAATGGGGCTGACGCGCGAACGCGTGCGCCAGATCCAGCAGGAAGCCCTCGTCAAGCTCAAGCGGCATTTCGCTTCGCAAGGTGTACGCAAGGACGCCGTTTTATGACCCCTGTGCTGGTATTCGACATCGAGACGATTCCCGATGTCGACGGCCTGCGCCGTTTGCATGACCATCCCGCATCGATGAGCGACGCCGAAGTCGCCGAGCATGCGTTTGCTGCCCGCCGTGAGAAATCCGGCTCCGATTTCCTGCCGCATTACCTGCAGCGCGTTGCCGCCATTTCGTGCGTGCTGCGCCGGACGCAGCGCGACGGATCGGCAGTGTTCCACGTTGGATCGCTGGGTACGCTCGAGGATGGAGAAGCCACACTCATCCAGAAGTTCTACGAACTGGTTGCGCGCTACAGTCCGCAACTCGTGTCGTGGAACGGAGGCGGCTTTGACCTGCCCGTGCTGCACTACCGCGGCTTGGTCCACGGCGTGGCCGCGCCGCGTTACTGGGAGATGGGCGAGGGACGCGAAGACGATAGCCGCGACTTCAAGTGGAACAATTACATCAGCCGCTATCACATGCGGCATCTGGACCTGATGGACCTGCTGGCGATGTACCAGCCGCGGGCCAGCGCGCCGCTTGATGATCTCGCCAAGCTTTGCGGATTTCCGGGCAAGATGGGCATGGACGGCAGCATGGTCTGGCAGGCGTTCCAGAACGGCAAGCTCGACGAAATCCGGGATTACTGCGAGACCGACGTCGTCAACACCTACCTGATGTACTGCCGCTTCCAGTTGATGCGCGGCGGCCTGACCCCTCGCGAGTTTGACATGGAAGTGTCGCTGGTGCAGGAGTCGCTGGCCGAATTGCCGGGCGCGCAGTGGATGGAATATCTGCGTGCCTTCCGCTTGCAGCCGATGGCGCCGGAGGCGGACGACGACGATTGAACCGGATGCCGTGGCTGCCTGTTAACGTTGCAGGCTCAGGTGGATGGGCTGGTGATCGGACGCATCGGTCGTTGCGTTGACTTCGCAACGTTCCAACTTCGGCAGCAGGTCTTCGGTAACGAATATGAAGTCGCAGGCGAACGGTGGCTCGGGCCACTGTTCCTTATCGAACAGGCCGCAAGTCGGCGCGTGCGGCTGGCCTGGATGCGCATGGCACCAGGCATCCTTCCAAGTTACCGTGCCATCCGTATACGGCTCCAGCATGCGCTGATAGGCAATGTCTGTGGGTTTGGCATTGAAATCGCCGCACAGGATGGCTTCCGTCGGTCGCGGCTCGGGCGTGAACGGGCCGAACTTCTTCTCCGATCGGCTTGGCGTGCGCGCGTGCGAGCATGCCTCGGCATGCCATCGCCGTAACGCGTCGGCCTGGGATTCGCGCTGGATCTTCGAGTAGTACTCGAGGTGAGTGCAGATGACGCGAAGCGGGGTAGCGCCGGCCTGCACCGTGATGTCGAGCGCGACGCGCGGCATCGACGGCACCTCTGGATCCACGGGCCAGGGCAGCGCGTAGCGGAACACCTGATTTACGGGCAGGCGGGTAGCAATGACGTTGCCGAACTGTCGTGGCGTCCCGTCTCCATGCATACGGTCAACACCGGGGGCGAAAATGACGCGATAGCCGGGCAGCAGCGCCGTCAGTTCGGCCACCTGATCGTGTTGTGGCTGGCCGGGCATCTCGGTGAATCCTCGTGTCACTTCCTGCAGGCAGAGCACATCGGCATCCGCCATCTCGCGCAGTGTGCGCACTGTTCGCGCAAGGTCGACACGGCCGTCTGCGCCGCGTCCCCACTGGATATTCCAGGAAATCAGTTCCATTGCTCGCCTGTATGGTTGGCTACGTCGTGACAGCGCCGTGACTGGACTACAATCGCGCTTTCGCAAAACAATACGACAGGTCCCTCAGGTGTCTCAAGCCGTGTCTTCCCAGCCCGCTCTCGTGGAACAGCCGGGTGCTGCGCCCGCCGCATCCACGCCCGCGTCCACCCCACCATCCGCTCCCGTTGTCCATATCGGCAGCCTCGATATGGAGGCGCGCGGCGTCGGCCGCCTGGTGAACGAGGATGGCACCCCGGGCAAGGTAATTTTCGTCGAGGGCGCATTGCCCGGCGAAACGGTCAGTTACCGTAGCTTCAAACGCAAGCCCAGCTACGAGCAGGCCAGCCTGGTCGAGGTGAAGCAGCAATCGTCGATGCGCGTGAATCCCGGCTGCCAGCATTTCGGCGTTTGCGGCGGCTGCTCGATGCAGCATCTGGACTCGCGTGCGCAACTCGCCATCAAGCAGCGCGTACTCGAAGACGATCTCTGGCATCTGTCGAAGGTGAAGCCCGACGTGGTGTTCCGCCCGATTGCTGGGCCGGATTGGGGTTACCGCTATCGGGCACGCCTGACCGTGCGATACGTGGCCAAGAAGGGCGGCGTGCTGGTGGGTTTCCACGAGCGCAAGAGCAGTTTCGTGGCCGACATGACGCGCTGCGAAATCCTGCCGCCGAAGGTGTCGAATATGCTGGTGCCGCTGCGCGAACTCGTGGCTGGCCTGTCCATCCGCGACCGCATGCCGCAGATCGAGCTGGCAATGGGTGCCGAGGTAACGGCGCTGGTGCTGCGCATTCTCGAACCGCTCACCGATGCCGATAAAGATCTGCTGCGCGCCTTTGCAGACAGGCACGAAGTCCAGTTCTGGCTGCAGCCCAAGGGGCCAGACACCGTCTACGCGTTCTATCCGGTCGAGCAGGAACTGGCCTATACGCTGCCGGAGTTCGGCATCCGGATGCCGTTCCGGCCTACGGATTTCACGCAGGTCAATCATCAGATCAATCGCGTGCTGATCGGGCGCGCGTTGCGTCTGCTCGATGCCCAGCCCACAGACCGCCTGCTGGACCTGTTCTGCGGCATCGGCAATTTCACGCTGCCGCTCGCTACACAGGGCGCGTCCGTCATGGGAATCGAAGGCAGCGAGGCGCTGACGACGCGCGCGCTGGCCAACGCCGAATACAACGGATTGGCGCAGAAGACGTCGTTCGCCTGCCGCAACTTGTTCGAGGTAACTGCCGAGGATATCGCCGCGCTGGGCCGCTTCGACCGCTGGCTGGTCGATCCTCCGCGCGAGGGTGCGCTGGCGGTATGCAAGGCACTTGGCGAACTGCACCAGGCCGGCAGCGATGTGCTGCCGAAGCGCATCGTCTACGTGTCGTGCAGCCCCGCTACACTCGCCCGCGATGCGGGCCTGCTGGTTCACGAGGCAGGCTACACGCTGAAGGGTGCGGGCGTCGTCAACATGTTCCCGCATACCTCGCATGTGGAATCCATCGCCGTGTTCGAGCGCGCCTGATTCCAGCGTCAGCCCATGAAAAAAGCCGCCTTGTCGCCAAGGCGGCTTTTTCGTTGCTGCAGCGTCGCGATCAGTCGCGATTGCCGCCGGCAATACCCAGCAGCGCCAGCAGGTTCACGAAGACGTTGTAGACGTCCAGGTAGATCGCCAGCGTCGCCGTCACATAGTTCGTCTCGCCTCCGTTGACCACCCGCTGCACATCGATGAGGATGAACAACGAGAAAATGGCAATAGCAATGACCGACAGCGTGATCATCAGCGCCGGCAATTGCAGCCAGATATTGGCCAGACTTGCCAAGATCAGCAGAATGACGCCGACGAACAGGAACTTGGCCAGGCCCGAGAAATCGCGCTTGCTGACCGTAGCGATCGACGCCATTACTGCGAACACGGTAGCCGTGCCGCCGAACGCGTACATGATCAGCGCCGGTCCGTTCGAGTAGGACAGCGTCAGGCTCAGGATGCGCGCCAGCATCAGTCCCATGAAGAACGTGAACGCCAGCAGCAGGACCACGCCCATGCTGCTGTTCTTGGTCTTCTCGATCGCAAACATGAAGCCGAACGCCACGCCCAGGAAGAGCAGGGCGGACAGCATCGGGCTGCCGGAGATCAGTGCGGTGAAGCCAGTGACGACCCCGATCCAGGCGCCGAGCACGGTCGGCACCATCGAGATGGCCAGTAGCCAGTAGGTATTGCGAAGGACCCGGTTGCGGACTGCAACATCAGCGCCCGCGCTAGTGCCGAATCCGTAACTGTTCAGCTTGTTGTTCATGGTGACTCCTGTCATCAAGTATGTGAGGCGCCGGGGTTACCCGACAGCACGCTGCCAATGTGGCATCGCGTTGGGGCTTTTGCAAGGGGCTTTGTATTGACAAATACCCCCACCCGTAGTTGATCTCCGAAAACGTCAACATTTTGACGCAACTGCGGGGCGACTGTTCCTTCATTTCACGAATGTAATGTGATTTACAAGGCTTTTTATAGTAGTGCCCCACAGATTTATCGCGTGCCTTGATGGCCATGTCCAGGCGCGCTCGAATCCGCCATCCGGTCGTGCTAGAATTGCACGTTTAATCCATTTGTAACCCCTTCATTTTTCGGAGTTTTTCATGGCGATCGAACGCACCCTGTCGATTATCAAGCCGGATGCTGTGGCCAAGAACGTTATCGGCCAGATCTACGCCCGTTTCGAGGCCGCTGGCCTGAAGATTGTTGCAGCCAAGCTGGTTCAACTGTCGCGCGGCGAAGCCGAGCAGTTCTACGCTGTCCACGCAGCACGCCCGTTCTTCAAGGATCTGGTTGACTTCATGATTTCGGGCCCGGTCATGATCCAGGCTCTGGAAGGCGAAAACGCCATCCTCAAGAACCGCGACCTGATGGGCGCCACCGACCCGAAGAAGGCTGAAAAGGGCACGATCCGCGCCGATTTCGCCGACAGCATCGACGCCAATGCCGTGCACGGCTCGGACGCCGCTGAAACGGCTGCCGTGGAAGTGGCTTTCTTCTTCCCGGGTATGAACGTTTACAGCCGTTGATTGTCTTCTGACATCACGACTGAACCTGTAGCAAAGTTGGAAACTGCCGTCATGAACGATCTCGTCAACCTGCTCGACCTCGACGCGGACGCGCTCACCCGCTATTGCGGAGAGCTCGGCGAGAAGCCGTTCCGTGCGCGGCAGCTGCAACGCTGGATCCACCAGTTCGGTGCCAGCCGCTTCGATAGCATGTCGGATCTCGCCAAGTCGCTGCGCGAAAAGCTCGCGACGCGTGCCGAGATCCGCGCGCCTGCCGTCATCACGGACAACCTGTCCACTGACGGCACGCGCAAATGGCTGATCGACGTTGGTGCCGGCAATGCGGTGGAGACGGTGTACATCCCCGAGGACACGCGCGGTACGCTGTGCGTGTCTTCGCAAGCCGGATGCGCCGTCAATTGCCGGTTCTGTTCCACCGGCAAGCAAGGTTTTTCCCGGAACCTCACCACCGGCGAAATTATCGGCCAGCTCTGGATGGCCGAATTCGCGATGCGCGAGCAACTGGGGCGCGGACCCAAGGATGACCGTGTCATCTCCAATGTGGTGATGATGGGCATGGGCGAGCCGCTGCTTAACTACGACGCCGTCGTGCCGGCCATGCGGCTGATGCTCGACGACAACGCGTACGGCCTGTCGCGCAGGCGCGTGACGCTATCCACGTCGGGTGTGGTGCCGATGATGGATCGCCTGTCGAAGGACCTGCCCGTGGCGCTGGCCGTCTCGCTGCATGCATCGAATGACGCGCTGCGCGATGTGCTGGTACCGCTGAACCGCAAATATCCGTTGGCCGATTTGATGGCGGCATGCCGTCGTTATCTCGAATTCGCGCCGCGAGATTTTGTGACTTTCGAATATTGCATGCTCGATGGCGTCAACGACACCGTCGAGAATGCGCGGGAACTACTGAAGCTTGTGGCCGACGTGCCGTGCAAGTTCAACCTGATCCCGTTCAACCCGTTCCCGGAATCGGGGCTGAAGCGCTCGAACAACGAGCAGATCCGCCGCTTCGCCCAGGTGCTGATGGACGCGGGCCTTGTAACGACGATCCGCAAGACCCGTGGCGACGATATCGACGCCGCCTGTGGTCAGTTGGCTGGCGAGGTCATGGATCGTACTCGTCTGGCCGAGCGGGGCAAGTTCGGCAAGATCACGCCACTGGTTCCGGTGCCGTCCGGCGCCGCTCGGGAGGCTCGTCCTGCATGATCCGTCTGCTTGTCGCTGCCCTGTCAGGGCTGTTGATGTTGTCCGCCTGTACTTTGCCCCAGGGACCCTCGCAGGATATCAAGACCGCTTCCGATCAGACTACCGCGAACAAGCGTTCCGCGATTCGGCTGCGCCTGGCGACGCAATACCTCGAGGCGCGCCAGTATCCGGTGGCGCTTGACGAGGTCAAGCAGGCGATCAATGCCGATCCGTCGAGTGTGGACGCCTACCATGTGCGTGCGCTGATCTACATGGGTATGGGCGAGAACGCGCTGGCCGAGGACAGCTTCCGCACGGCCCTGAACATGCGCAGCAACGACGCGGACGTGTTGAACAACTACGGCCTGTTCCTCTGCGAGGCTCATCGCTACCCGGAAGCGAAAGCAACGCTGCAGCGCGCGGTGCAGGCACCGTCGGCCAATGGACCCGTAAAGCCGCTGACCGCGCTCGGTTCATGCGAAATGCGCAGCGGCGACCTGGCCGGTGCGGAAAAAAATTTGCAGACGGCCTACGGATATGACCGCAACGATCCGTCAGTGCTCATGAATCTTGCGCAGCTGAATTTTCAGCGCGGGGACATGAGGCAGGCCAACCAATATATCGGCCGCGTCAACGGCAGCCGTTTCGTCAGCGCGCAGTCCCTCTGGCTGGGTGCGCGTATTGCCCGGCGGCAGGGCGACGATCAGGCGCAGAGCAAGCTGATTGCGGAGTTGCGCAACCGCTTCCCCGATTCGCGCGAGTTGACCGCATACGAGAGAGGAGCTTGGGATGAATGAACAAGAGCGCGCCGACAGCCAGGCCACGACTACCCGGAACGTTGGTGGCGGCGCGACAGACTCCGACCGCGAGGCCGTCGCCCGCGAAATCGGGGCACAACTGAAAGACGCGCGAGAGGCGCAGCGCCTCTCGCTGGAAGATGTGGGTGCTCGCCTCAAAGTGGCACCGAACAAGCTTCAGGCGATCGAGTCCGGCGATGTGTCGAGTCTGATGGACGTGACCTTCGCCAAGGGTGTGATGCGTGCGTATGCGCGTACGCTCCAGATCGATATCGATCCCTTGCTGGGTCGCTATCATGCGCAGGCACAGGCTACGCCCGTGACCGGCATCACGCGTCGCCATGAGGGTGCCCTCAACCAGGCGTTCGACGACCGCAAGCGTTTCGGCAAAAAGACCGGCGGCGCGGGCGGACGTTGGCTCTGGCTGCTTTGCGTCATTGCGCTGGTGGGCGTCGGTGGCTATTTTGGCTATGACCACGTCAAGGCGTGGCTCGATGCACGCAGTGCGGCCGTGACGGAAGCACCGGCTCCGGCCACGTCATCGACAGACGATACGACCGCCCAGCAGAGCAATGGCGACGGCACGGTGACTGCCGCGCTGCCGCCCGTCATGGTCGGTAACGATTCGCCGGCACCGTCGGAATCTGCCGCTGCGTTGGAAGCGCAGGCCAAGCCGGCAGGTGCTGCCACTGCTGCCACAACAGCGACAACGCCGGCACCTGCAACGACGGCTTCCGGCATGCCGTTGGCAACGGGTGGAGCATTGGCTCCCGCCCCGGCCCTCGCACAGGATAAGTCGGCCACCTCCGTCACTGGCGCATCGGCACCAGCCCCTGTGGCTGCCGCGAGTACCGGCACGGGTGCCGTGCAGATCCGCTTCTCGTCCGAAACCTGGTTCGAAGTGCGCGACCGCTCGGGCAAGGTGATCATTGGGGGCACCGGCAAGGCTGGCGATACCGTGACCGGTACCGGCGCGGGTGGTCCGTACAAGGTGATCATCGGAAATGTTAAGGGCGTGGAGTCGATGGCGCACAATGGCGCGCCGGTGGACCTCCAGGCCGCCAATCGGAACAATGTGGCGCGCCTGACCTTGCAGTAATGCGGTCCGGGCGGCGCAACGAGCCATGCCAGATGAAGGTGGTAATGCAATGAACCAGAACGCTTTCCAACCGGTGATGCCGGGTCCGCTGCCGCGTCGCAACTCGCGCCAGGCCAGTGTTGTCTGGGGTGACAACATCGTGACGATCGGCGGTGGCGCGCCAGTGCGCGTCCAGTCGATGACCAATACGGACACGGTCGACGCGATCGGCACGGCCATCCAGATCAAGGAACTCGCACGTGCGGGTTCGGAGATCGTCCGGATTACGGTCAACACGCCGGAAGCCGCAGCCGCCGTGCCGTCGGTCCGCGAGCAACTCGACCGCATGGGTGTGAACGTGCCGCTGGTGGGCGATTTTCACTACAACGGTCATACGCTGCTGCACGATTATCCCGACTGTGCCCAGGCGCTCTCGAAATACCGCATCAATCCCGGCAACGTGGGCAAGGGCGCCAAGCGCGACAAGCAGTTCGCCGAGATGATCGAGATGGCGTGCCGCTACAACAAGCCCGTGCGGATCGGCGTGAACTGGGGCAGCCTGGACCAGGACCTGCTGGCGCGCGTCATGGACGAGAACGCCGCACGTGCACAGCCGTGGGCCGCGCAAAGCGTAATGGTCGAGGCGCTGATCACGTCGGCGATCGAGTCCGCGCAAAAGGCCGAGGAAATCGGCCTGCCGGGCGACCAGATCATCCTGTCGTGCAAGGTGTCGCAAGTGCAGGAACTGATCGCCGTGTATCGTGAACTGGGCCGCCGTTGCGACTACGCGTTGCACTTGGGGCTGACCGAGGCCGGCATGGGCAGCAAGGGTATCGTCGCATCGACGGCAGCGCTGTCGGTTCTGCTCCAGGAGGGCATTGGCGACACGATCCGTATTTCGCTGACGCCCGAGCCGGGTGCTGCGCGCGAGAAGGAAGTCTACGTCGGCCAGGAAATCCTGCAGACGATGGGGCTGCGCAACTTCACGCCGATGGTTATTGCGTGCCCGGGTTGTGGCCGGACGACCAGCACGACGTTCCAGGAGTTGGCGGCAAGTATCCAAGGCTATCTGCGCGAGCAGATGCCGCTCTGGAAGACAGAGTTCCCCGGCGTCGAAGAGATGGACGTGGCCGTGATGGGTTGCATCGTCAACGGCCCCGGTGAAAGCAAGCACGCCAACATTGGCATTTCGCTGCCGGGTTCGGGCGAGTCGCCGGCCGCGCCGGTGTTTGTCGATGGCGTCAAGGTCCGCACGCTGCGCGGAGAGAATATTGCCCAGGAGTTCCAGGCGATCGTGGACGAATATGTCCGCTCGCACTATGGCCCGGGCGCAAAGCAGGCAAAACAGGAAGCCGTGGCCTGAGCGCGTGACGCGCCAGGTAACGCTGCCACTACCAAGAAGACATGAGCGAAGACAAGACGAAGGCCGCCAAGGCACTGCAGGGCGTGAAGGGCATGAACGACATGCTGCCCGCCGACGCCCCGCTGTGGGAAATGTTCGAAGATGCCGCACGCGGCATGCTGCGTGCCTATGGCTACCAGCAGATCCGCACGCCTATCGTCGAGCATACCCAGCTGTTCGTCCGCGGCATCGGTGAAGTCACTGACATCGTGGAGAAGGAGATGTACTCCTTTACCGATGCGCTGAATGGCGAGAATCTGACGCTGCGTCCGGAAGGCACGGCTGCCGCTGTGCGCGCGACGATCGAGCACAACCTGCTGTATGACGGCCCGAAGCGCCTCTGGTACACGGGTCCGATGTTCCGTCACGAGCGCCCGCAGCGTGGCCGCTATCGTCAGTTCCACCAGCTTGGCGCGGAAGCGCTCGGTTTTGCTGGTCCGGATGTCGACGCTGAGATCATCCTGATGTGCCAGCGCCTGTGGGATGACCTGGGCCTGGTTGGTGTACGCCTGGAACTGAATTCGCTGGGACAGGCGCACGAGCGCGCCGCGCACCGCGAGGAATTGATCAAGTACCTTGAAGGGTTCCAGGACATTCTCGACGAGGACAGCAAGCGCCGCCTGTACACGAACCCGCTGCGTGTGCTGGATACGAAGAATCCCGCGTTGCAGGAGATGGCCGCCAACGCGCCCAAGCTGGTCGATTTCCTGGGCGAGGAATCGCTGGCTCACTTCGAGGGCGTGCAACGTATCCTCAAGGCCAACAATATTCCGTTCAAGATCAATCCGCGTCTTGTTCGTGGCCTCGACTACTACAATCTTACGGTGTTCGAGTGGATCACTGACAAGCTCGGTGCGCAGGGCACGATCGCCGGCGGCGGTCGCTACGATCCGCTGATCCAGCAGATGGGCGGCAAGTCTGCTCCAGCGTGTGGCTGGGCCATGGGCATCGAGCGGATTATCGAACTGCTGCGCGAAGAAAAGCTGCAACCCGACCCGGTTGGCTGCGACATCTACATGGTGCACCAGGGCGAAGCTGCCGGACTGCAGTCCATGATCGCGGCCGAGCGTCTGCGTGATGCGGGTCTCGATGTCGTCCTGCATGCCACGCCGGATGGCAAGAGCGGTAGCTTCAAGTCGCAGATGAAGCGCGCCGATGCGAGTGGCGCAGCCTTTGCCGTTATCATTGGCGACGACGAAATTGCCGCTGGTCTCGTACAGGTCAAGCAACTGCGTGGCGGCGACGCTGCGGCAGGGGGCCCGCAGACCAGCGTGCCGGCAGAGGAACTGGTCGAGTTCATCATCGCCAGGATGGTGGATGCGCTCGATGATGAAGAGGACGACGAGGACGACGAGCAGTAAGACAACCGTCGGACTTCGTACCGCGGCCGCTGACCTTGACGGAAAGCGGCCGCGTCAATATTAACCAATGCGGGTAACTGACTCGACATGGCTTACGATCTGGAAGAACAGGAACAGCTTGAGACCCTCAAGGCCTGGTGGAAGCAATACGGCAACACGGTAACCTGGGCGCTGATCGCCGGGTTGTTCGCATTTGCAGCGTGGGCCGGCTGGAACTACTGGCAACGCACGCAGGCACGGGACGCGGGTCTGCTTTACGAGCAGGTGACCAAGGCTGCCGAGGCGCGCGACGCCGATCGCGTCAAGCGCGCAGCGACGGATCTCGAAAGCAAGTTCGGCGGTACCGCATATGGTCCGATGAGCGCGCTGACCGCTGCCAAGGTGCTGTATGACGCCGGCGATCTGGCTGGCGCCAAGTCGCAACTGCAGTGGGCGATCGACCACGGTGGTGATGACTATGCGCCGCTGGCGCGCGTGCGTCTGGCGGGTGTGCTGCTCGACGAGAAAGCCTATGACCAGGGTCTGGCGCTGCTGAAGGACGAGCCGGCGCAATACGCGGCATTGTTCGCCGATCGTCGTGGCGATTTGCTGGCCGCACAGGACAAGCGGGAAGAAGCGCGTACCGCCTACAAGCAGGCACTCGAAAAGCTGGGTGCCGCCGAGGGTGGCATGCGCCAGATTATCCAGTTCAAGCTCGACGCGCTGGGCGCGGCCTGAGCGAGGACCGCGGACCGCTGATAGTTTTCAAAAATTCAGGATCGCACCCTATGACGTCATTGCTTCGTACAGCCGCTACCCGCACTATCGTGGCCGGCACTTGCCTGGGCCTTCTGGCGGGCTGCTCGCTGTTCGGCAAGGAAAACAAGCACCCGCCGACGGAACTCAAGCCGATCTCGGCAACGCTTTCGGTCAAGCAGGCATGGAAGGCCGATGTGGGCAAGGGTGGCCAGTATGTGATGGCGCCTGTGTCCGCCGGCAACGTCGTGTTTGTGTCGGGCAAGAGCGGCTCGGTGATGGCGATAGATGCCACCAACGGCCAGACACTGTGGAAGGCCAAGACCGATATCGACCTGACTTCGGGTCCGGGCACCGATGGGCAGACCACGGCGGTGGCGGGTGAGAAGGGCGCCATCTACGCGTTCGACAAGAGCGGCAAGCAGATCTGGAAGAAGCAGATCAATGGCGAGGTCCTGTCGGCTCCGCTGGTCGGCAACGGGCTCGTGGTCGTTCGTACCACGGATACGCGCCTGATCGGATTGGATGCAGGGACTGGCGAACGCCGCTGGATTTATCAGCGCTCGCAATCGCCTCTGAACCTGCGGGCTGCCATGGGCATGGTGTTCGCCGGCGACGGCATTGTGACGGGCTTCCCGGGCGGCAAGCTCGGCGTGCTGGCCCCGGGCAACGGTGTGCTGCGCTGGGAAAGCACGGTCTCGTATCCGAAGGGCGTGTCGGAAATCGAACGCCTGAACGATGTGACCGGCATGCCGGCTGTCTACGGTCGCCAGGTATGCGCCACGACGTTCCAGGGCCGCGTGGCCTGCCTCGAACTGGCCAACGGCCAGCCGCAGTGGGGCAAGGACTTCTCTTCGCCGGGCGGTTTGGCGCAGGATGAAACGTCGCTGTTTGCTGGCGACGAATCGTCTACCGTCTATGCGTTCGATCGCCAGAACGGCAATGAGCGCTGGAAGAACACGGATCTGCGCTACCGCAGCCTCGGCGCGCCAACGACTCTGGGCCGCTCGGTGGTGGTAGGTGACTACGAGGGCTATGTCCACTTCCTTTCGCGTGAGGACGGCACTGTGCTGGCGCGGATGAAGACTGACGGCAGCGCCGTCACCGCAGCCCCGGTCGTGGCCGGCGCGACGTTGGTGGTGCAGACGCGCGACGGCGATGTATTCGGTTTCGTGCCGAACTGATCGCCTGCGTACACAAGTCCGCCTGTGCCCCTGTCGCACGGGTGGCGCCAATCCGGTAGCATGATCCCTGGTCGTGCCAGGTAAATAGCGGATTGGGGCAGATGCCCCGCATCCGCTCGACAGGAAGAGCGGCCAGCCGTGCCTCAGGCGCGGTGGTTGTTGGATCAACATGACTCCGGAATTGCTGGGGGACGGCGTGCTACGCCCGCCCCCTGTTCCCGTTTATTTGCATGAAACCAGTTATTGCAATCGTCGGCCGCCCGAATGTGGGCAAGTCGACGCTATTCAACCGCATGACCCGCTCGCGCGACGCACTCGTCGCCGACCTGCCGGGTCTTACGCGCGACCGTCACTATGGTGAGGGCCGTATCGGCGAACGTCCGTTTATCGCGATCGATACCGGCGGCTTCGAGCCCGTGGCCAAGGAAGGCATCGTGGCCGAGATGGCCAAGCAGACGCGCCAGGCCGTGGTCGAAGCGGACGTTGTCATCTTCCTGGTGGATGGCCGTCTTGGATTGGCCCCCCAGGATCGCGTGATTGCCGACTACCTGCGCAAGACGGGCCGCCGCATCATGCTGGCGATCAACAAGGCCGAGGGCATGAAGTACACGTCGGTGGCGGCGGACTTCTATGAACTTGGCATGGGCGATCCGTATGCCATCTCCTCTTCGCACGGTGACGGCGTCCGCGAACTCGTGGACGAGGCGCTGGAAATCGCGGTACAGGAGCGTCCGGAACTGGCCGAGGAAGATGACGGAAGCCAGCGCGGCACCAAGATCGCGATCGTGGGACGGCCGAATGTCGGCAAGTCCACGCTCGTCAACACACTGATCGGCGAAGAGCGCGTCATTGCATTCGACATGCCGGGCACCACGCGCGACGCCATCTACGTGGAGTTCGAGCGTGGCGGCAAGCCCTACACGCTGATCGACACCGCTGGCCTGCGCAAGCGCGGCAAAGTGTTCGAAGCCATCGAAAAGTTCTCGGTGGTCAAGACGCTGCAGTCGATTGCGGATGCCAACGTGGTGGTGCTGTTGCTCGATGCGCAGCAGGACATCTCGGAGCAGGACGCGCACATCGCCGGGTTTATCGTCGAATCGGGCCGTGCGTTGGTTGTGGGCGTCAACAAGTGGGACGGTCTCGACGGGCACGCGCGTGACCGCGTGAAGCACGATCTGGAGCGCAAGCTGCAGTTCCTGAGCTTTGCCAATGTGCACTATGTTTCCGCAAAGGAACGCACCGGTATCAGCGCGTTGCTGCGCTCGGTGGATGATGCCTACGCTGCCGCGATGATCAAGTTGCCGACGCCGCAACTGACGCGCGTACTGAACGAAGCGGTGGAATTCCAGCAGCCGAAGCGTGCCGGTGTATCGCGCCCGAAGCTGCGTTACGCACACCAGGGCGGTTCCAATCCGCCGATCGTCATCATTCACGGCAATGCGCTGCAGAACGTGACAGACACGTACAAGCGCTACCTGGAAAACCGCTTCCGGACGGCGTTCAAGCTCAAGGGCACGCCCTTGCGCATCGAATTCAGATCGAACAAAAACCCGTACGCGGACTCGAAGGATTGAGTCGGGAGGGTGCCGTGCCCTCAGCCAAGTTTTCGTTTGCGTTCGTTTGGAACTGCGGCTAAATTCACGGTAGCAGGGGGAGCCCTGCGCGTTGATGCCAGATTGGTACCGTTTTGATCTTTTTTCTGGCGCGTTTTTGCGCCAACTGACTTGAACCGGGGACTTTCGTCCCCATGATCCATCACTAAATCTATAAATTTGGAGTGTGCCATGAGCAACAAAGGGCAATTGCTACAAGACCCGTTCCTTAACGCGCTGCGCAAAGAGCACGTGCCGGTTTCCATCTATCTCGTCAATGGCATCAAGCTGCAAGGCAATATCGAGTCGTTTGACCAGTATGTCGTCCTGCTGCGTAACACCGTGACGCAGATGGTCTACAAGCATGCGATTTCCACTGTCGTGCCGGCCCGTGCCGTCAACTTCCGTGTGGATGATTCGACCGAGAACTGATCTTTTCTTCTCGCGCATGAACGGCCGCGGCATCCGCATGCGGCCGTTGCATTGCCTGTTCCCGCCTTTGCTCTCTGCCCGTCCTGGCCACCCTGGCTATAGCGTTAGTGACCGGGCTGCATCATCTCCCGCCGACTCCCGAAAGCATTCGAAACCGCCCCTGTGCCTGATGGCAACCGGGTGTGGTGTTCTGCCCGAGTCTGGTCAGTCGTTGTCTCAACAATCGTAATTTCCGGCGCCCAGCGTCCACCCGCTTGCAATCCAAAGCTACTACCAACACCGAGCCGTCGCGCGCCGTACTAGTCGGCGTGGATTTCGGCAAGCACGATTTCCAGGAGAGTCTTTCCGAACTGGCACTGCTGACCAGCACGGCAGGCTCGATGCCCGTTCACACGCTGACGGGCAAGCGCTCGCGTCCGGACCCTGCGCTTTTCATCGGATCGGGCAAAGCAGAGGAACTCAAGGAAGCAGCGGATGCACTGGATGCCGACATCGTGGTGTTCAACCACGCATTGAGTCCCGCCCAGCAGCGAAATCTGGAGCGCTTCCTGGGTCGGCATGTGATCGACCGAACTGGCTTGATCCTCGACATCTTTGGGCAGCGAGCGCAGAGCCACGTGGGCAAGGTGCAGGTGGAGCTTGCCCAGGTGCAATACCAGGCGTCGCGCCTGGTCCGCGCATGGAGCCACCTGGAACGCCAGAAGGGTGGTATCGGCATGCGCGGTGGCCCGGGCGAGCGTCAGCTCGAACTGGATCGCCGGATGCTCGATACGCGCGCAAAGCGCCTCAAGGCCGATCTGGCCCGCCTGCAGCGCCAGAATCATACGCAGCGGCGCGCGCGCGCGCGCAACGATACACTCAGCATTTCGCTGGTCGGTTATACCAACGCCGGCAAGTCCACTCTGTTCAATGCGCTGACCAAGGCGCGTGCCTATGCAGCGGATCAACTGTTCGCGACACTCGATACCACGTCGCGAAGGCTGTTCCTGGACGGCTTCGGGAATGTAGTGCTGTCCGATACGGTGGGTTTCATCCGGGATCTGCCGACGCAGCTCGTGGCGGCCTTCCGTGCCACGCTGGATGAAACGGTGCATGCCGACCTCCTGCTGCACGTCGTGGACGCCTCAAGTCCAGTGCGTCATGAGCAGATCGAGCAGGTCAACCGCGTGCTTGCGGAAATCGACGCTTCGGACATTCCGCAGATCGTCATCATGAACAAGATCGACGCGGCACCGGAATTGCGGGAGCAGGGGCCGCGCGTCGAGCGTAACGAGGACGGGGTACCGACGCGCGTGTTCCTGTCCGCGCGTGAGGGCATGGGCCTCGACGCCTTGCGTGAATCGATCGTCGAAGTGGCCCAGTGGCTGGCTGCGCGGCCTGCCGATCCTGCCCCATACGACCCCCGGCTCGACAGCGTGCCGGGAGGCGCGGTGGCTGGGGATGGTGATGGTTTCGACGACGCCGCAGAGGTGGCCGACGAGCCCCGGCAAGACGGTGGCGAGGAGCCTGACGTCCCGCGCTGACCGTCGTTGCATGACAATTCGATGATAATCAGCCCCTGATTGCGGGATTCTGAGCAAAAGTGATCGAGATGACTGCTAGAATCCCCCTGTTCAAACTTTCCCGGACCCGTGCTCTACATGCCCCTGTTCCCTCGGAATCCTGACTCGCACCTCGTGCCAGCCGGCCGCCCGGCGCGGTCTGCGCGCTGGCCTCGCCTGCGCGCCATCTTCTCGTTGAATGATCCCCGCTGGGGCCGCGATGGGCAGGATGATGATGACAAGGACAAAGGCCGCCAGCAGAACCAGCGTCCGCAGCAGGACGGCCCGCCCGATCTCGATGAACTCTGGCGCGACTTCAACCGTCGCCTGAGCGGCCTGCTTGGCCGCAAGGACAATGGCGGTGGCGGCCAGGGCAATGGCTTCGGCTCGCGTCCGTCGGGCAAGGGTTCGAACATTGGCATCGGCGTGATCGTTGCCGCAGTGGTTGGCATCTGGCTGGCGAGTGGCTTCTTCATGGTGCAGGAAGGCCAGACGGCCGTGATCCTGCAGTTCGGCAAGTTCAAGTATTCGACGGGCCCCGGTATCAACTGGCGCGCGCCGTGGCCGATCCAGTCGGCCGAGATCGTGAACCTGTCGGCGGTGCGCTCCGTGGAAGTCGGGCGTTCGACGTCGATCAAGGACAGCAACCTGAAGGACTCGTCGATGCTCACGCAGGACGAGAACATCATCGACGTCCGCTTCACGGTCCAGTACGACATCCAGGACGCGAGCGAATATCTGTTCTTCAACAAGACCGACCGTGGCGGTGACGAGGAACTGGTTACGCAGGCCGCGGAAACGTCGGTGCGGGAGATCGTGGGCCGCAACCGCATGGATTCGGTGCTCTACGAGAACCGTGAACAGATTGCGCAGGGGCTGGCCAAGTCCATCCAGTCGATCCTGACTTCGTACAAGACCGGCATTCGCGTGATCTCGGTCAACGTCCAGAGCGTGCAGCCGCCCGAGCAGGTGCAGGCCGCTTTCGACGATGTGAACAAGGCAAGCCAGGATCGCGAGCGCGCGATCAGCGAAGGGCAAGCCTATGCCAATGACATCCTGCCGCGCGCCAAGGGGACGGCGGCACGCCTGAAGGAAGAGTCCGAAGCCTATCGTGCCCGCGTGGTGGCGCAGGCAGAGGGTGATGCGTCGCGCTTCCGCTCGGTGCAGACCGAGTATGCGAAGGCGCCGCAGGTCACGCGCGACCGTATTTATCTGGAAACCATGCAGCAGATTTACAGCAACTCGAACAAGATCCTTGTCGATGCCAAGGGCGGCAACAATCTGCTCTACCTGCCGCTGGACAAGCTGATGTCGCAGGTGCAATCGTCGACGGCGCCTGCCGTGGCGCCGGGCACCAGCGCGCCGGCCGTACCGGATGCCGGTACGACGGATATCCGCTCGCGTGAAGCGATGCGTAACCGCGACCGCGACGTACGCTAAGGAGACCCGTCATGAACCGACTGATTTCCTTCGTCATTGGCCTGTTTATCCTGCTGGCCATCGCATCGTCGATGCTCTTCGTCGTGGACCAGCGCCAGTATGCCGTGGTCTTCGCGTTCGGCGAGATCAAGCAGGTGGTGCGTGAGCCTGGCCTGCATTTCAAGTTGCCGCCGCCGCTGCAGAACGTGGTCTTCATGGATCGCCGCCTCCAGACGATCGACGTCGCGGCAAACGAGCGTTTCCTGACCGCCGAAAAGAAGTCGATGGTGGTGGACTGGTTCGTCAAGTGGCGCATTACCGATCCGCGCAAGTTCTTCGTGGCCTTTGGTGGAAATGTGCGCGGCGCGCAGGATCGCATGACGCAACGTATCGATGCCGTGGCCCGCGAGGAGTTCGGCAAGCGCACCGTGACCGATGTCGTGGCGGGTGAGCGTGACAAGGTCATGCAAAACATCCGCGCCGGGATGGCGGAGTACGCGCAATCTGTGGGTGTCGAGATTCTGGACGTGCGCCTGAAGCGCGTGGACCTGTTGCCTGCAATCAGCGAGTCTGTCTATCGCCGCATGGAGGCCGAGCGCAAGCGCGTGGCCAACGAACTGCGTTCGACGGGCGCCGCGGAAGGTGAGAAAATCCGTGCCGATGCCGACCGTCAGCGTGAAGTGGTGCTGGCCGAGGCGTATCGCGACGCGCAGGTGGTGAAGGGCGAGGGCGATGCCAAGGCTTCGCAGGTCTATGCCGATGCGTTTGGCAAGGATCCGAACTTTGCCCAGTTCTGGCGCAGCATGGAAGCCTACCGCAACACGTTCCGCGACAAGGGCAACGTCATGGTGCTCGAGCCGAATTCCGACTTCTTCCGCTACATGCGGTCGTCGGGTGGCAATGCCGCACCGGCCCCGTCCGGCGGCAAGAAGTAGCGCGTACATCGCGCCCCGGGTGCTGGAAGTGCCCGGATAAGCAATATGCGACAGAACCCCGGTCCGTCCGGGGTTTTGTCCGGCTGGAGGGCGTGCAGCTCGCCAGCCAGGTTTTTGATATAAGAGACCCCCATGTCCAATCGCTGGCTCCTGCCTGAAAACATTGCCGACGTGCTTCCGTCGGAAGCGCGCAAGCTCGAAGAGCTGCGCCGCCGGATGCTCGACCTGTTTCGTACCTACGGCTACGAGATGGTCATGCCCCCGATGCTTGAGTACCTGGAGTCGCTGCTGACCGGTACGGGCCATGACCTGGATCTGCGCACGCTGAAGTTGGTGGACCAGTTGTCCGGCCGTACGATGGGCTTGCGTGCCGATATCACGCCGCAGGTGGCCCGCATCGACGCCCACTTGCTGAATCGCCCTGGCGTGACGCGCCTCTGCTACGCGGGCAACGTCCTGCACGCACGTCCGGCTGGTTTTCATGCGACGCGCGAGCCGATCCAGATCGGCGCCGAGATTTATGGTCATGCGGGCCTGGAAGCTGACGTCGAAATTCAGGAGTTGATGCTGGCTGCGCTGCAAGTGGCGGGCCTGACAGATATCCGGCTGGACCTTTGCCACGCTGGCATTCTCGAAGCGCTGCTCTCGGCGTTGCCGTCGGTGCGCCAAATCGAGGATGCAATGTTCGCGGCACTGGAAACCAAGGACGTCGCCGCGCTGCGCGAGTTGACGCAGGGACTGCCAGACACCGAGCGCAAAGCCCTCCTGGCGTTGCCGACGCTATATGGCGGCGTGGAAGTCATCGAGCGCGCGCGCGCGACGTTGCCGTCCAATGCTGCTATTGGCCGTGCGTTGGACGAACTGGCGGCGCTGGCCAATCAGGTCCGTGGTGCCAGCGTCAACATCGACCTTTCCGATCTGCGCGGCTATCACTACCACAGCGGCGTGATGTTCACCGCGTACGTGTCTGGCCTGCCGAACTACGTTGCACGTGGCGGCCGCTACGACAAGGTAGGCGAGGCATTTGGCCGTGCCCGGCCGGCTACCGGTTTTTCGCTTGATCTGCGTGAGGTGGCGGCGTTGTCGCCAGTCGAGGTCCGCGCCCTGGCGATCTTTGCGCCGTGGGACGCCGATCCCGCATTGCGGTCGACGATTGCCACGCTGCGCGCCGCTGGCGAGATCGTGATTCAGTCGCTGCCGGGTCATACGCACGAGCTCGATGAGTTCAACTGCGACCGTCAGCTTCAGCGGCAGGGCGACGCCTGGGTGGTGGTCCCCCGCTGATTTTTCGCCGGGCCGGCATGTCCTGCCGGCCTGTTTTCCGTGCTCTCAAAATGACGTTTGCTGCTCGCGGCGGCCTATTATCGCCCGTGAAGGGCGGTAAACGTCTGTCCGAGAGGGGCCCGAAAACCGGGAACCGTCCGGCAACGAGAGTAGAATACGTTTTTAACCTTCTGACCAATTCAACATGTCCGCATCCGCAGTAAGCCAGGGACGCAATGTCGTCGTGATCGGAACCCAGTGGGGTGACGAAGGCAAGGGAAAAATCGTCGATTGGCTTACCGACCAGGCAAAGGGCGTGGTGCGGTTCCAGGGCGGCCACAACGCTGGCCACACGCTCATTATCGGCGGCAAGAAGACGATCCTGCGACTGATCCCCTCGGGCATCATGCGCGCCAGTACCGTCTGCTACATCGGTAACGGTGTGGTCCTGTCGCCCGAAGCGCTGTTCCGTGAGATCGAGGAACTGGAAAGCGCCGGCCTGCAAGTGCAGAACCGCCTGCGCATCTCCGAAGCCACCACGCTGATCCTGCCGTACCACGTTGCCATCGACAAGGCGCGCGAAGCCCGCCGTGGTGCTGCCAAGATTGGCACGACCGGTCGTGGCATTGGCCCGGCCTACGAAGACAAGGTCGCCCGCCGCGCATTGCGCGTGCAAGACCTGTTCAACCCGGAGCATTTCGCCGAACGCCTGCGCGAGAACGTCGAGTTCCACAACTTCATGTTGACCCAGTACCTGGGCGCCGAAGCTGTGGACTACCAGCAGATCCTCGACGAGATGCTGGCCTATGCGCCGCGCCTGAAGCCGATGATCGCCGATGTGTCGGCCGAGCTGTATGCCGTGAATGAAGCAGGTGGCAACCTGATGTTCGAAGGCGCGCAAGGCACGCTGCTCGACGTCGATCACGGCACGTACCCGTTCGTGACCTCGAGCAACTGCGTGGCCGGTGCGGCTGCTGCGGGCGCTGGCGTCGGTCCGGGTCGCCTGAACTACATCCTTGGCATCACCAAGGCTTACTGCACCCGCGTGGGCGCTGGTCCGTTCCCGAGCGAACTGTACGACCACGATAACCCTGCCCGTCAGGATGCCGTGGGTGTGCGTCTGGCCAATGTCGGCAAGGAATTTGGCTCTGTTACGGGCCGTCCGCGCCGCACGGGGTGGCTCGACGCCGCTGCGCTGAAGCGTTCGGTACAGATCAATGGTGTGTCTGGCGTGTGCATGACCAAGCTCGACGTGCTGGACGGTCTGGAAACGATCAAGCTGTGCGTGGGCTACGAGCTCGACGGCAAGCGGGTCGATATCCTGCCGCGTGGCTCGGATGCCGTGGCCGCATGCCAGCCGATCTATGAAGAATTCCCGGGCTGGAACGAGTCGACGTTTGGCGTGAAGACCTGGGATGCGCTGCCGGAACAGGCACGCGTGTACCTGAAGCGCATCGAGGAAGTGGTCGGTATCCCGATCGACATGATCTCGACCGGTCCGGATCGAGACGAGACTATCCTGCTGCGCCATCCGTACCTGGTGGCCTAAGCCCCGGTCAATGCAGTGTGCAGGACCGTGGCGCCACCCGCGCCACGGCCTCACTGAAGATATTCGGCCCGCGATATGCGGGCCGATGCTTTATCCATCGGCCAACGAAGCCGCTGATATCAGAAGATTGCCATGAACCTGCCAACCAATGATGACGAGAACCTCTGGGTCTCGTGGGATGACTACCACCGACTGATCGCGCGTCTCGCGCTGAACGTGCATGAATCGGGCTGGAAGTTCGATCAGATCCTGTGCCTGGCCCGAGGCGGTCTGCGCGTGGGTGATCAGATGTCGCGTATTTTCGATGTGCCGCTAGCTATCCTGGCGACGAGTTCGTACCGCGAAGCTGCCGGCACGCAGCAGGGCACGCTCGACATTGCGCAATACATCACGATGACGCGTGGCAACCTGGAAGGGCGAATCCTGCTGGTGGATGACCTCGTCGATTCGGGTGTGACGCTGGAGCGAGTGGGTCGCCACCTGAAGGAACGCTATCCTGAAGTGACCGACGTGCGCTCGGCGGTGCTTTGGTACAAGGCGTGCTCCAAGGTTGAGCCCAACTACCACGTGACGTTCCTGCCTTCGAACCCATGGATTCATCAGCCGTTCGAGGAATACGACACGCTTCGCCCGCACAATCTCGCGGCCTGGCTCAAGCGCGGCAAGCGCGCCAGCCTGCTGGACGACGACTCGGCAGCCTGAGTCTGCGGCACCCCTCCGCCCGCGCGGCGGAGGGGTGCTCCAAGGTACGGATCGAGGTATCAGTACCCTACGGTGAACCGCTCCCGCACATGTTCTGGCTGCTCGATCTCATCGAGCATGGCCATTGCGTAGTCCTCCATCGAGATCGAGCTGCCGTCCGCGGTGGCGAGCAAATCCTCCTTGCCCAGTCGGAACTTGCCGGTGCGCTCGCCCGGCGTGAAGAGGGCCGACGGCGACAGGAACGTCCACTCAAGCGACGTTTCCTTCTTCAGCGCATTCAGGAAGTCACGACCGGCCGAGGCTTCGGCCTTGTACGCGTCCGGGAATTCCGGGGTGTCGACCAGTTGCTTGCCCGGCGCGATGTAGAGACTGCCCGCGCCTCCCACCACCAGCAAACGCTTCACTCCCGCCGCCTTGACGGCGTCGGTGATCTGCGAGGCCGTGGCTTGCAGGAATCGGACGGTGCTGATGACGACATCGCTGCCGCGCAGTGCATCGGCCAGGACCTGGGCATTGCTCACGTCGATATCCTTTGCGACGACGCCGTCGCGTGTAGGAAGCTTTGAAGCCTGGCGGGCGAGGGCAGTGACGGTATGGCCGCGACGCAGCGCTTCGTCGGTCAGGCGGGTGCCCACGTTGCCGGTGGCGCCGATAATGGCGATCTTCATGATGATGGCTCCTTCATAGTAGCGAATGATATGTAATCAATGTGGTTACATATCGAGGTAAAAAAATCAGCGCTTGCGGCGCCGGGCGGCATGTTCGACTTCGCCGAGCATGCTGGCAATCGTGATCTCCTTGAGCGAAGCATCCATCGCGGCTTGCGCACGGTCGGCCACGACCTGCAGCGCACCGGTGATCTCGCGGCCGACCATGCACGCCGGGTTGGGCGCGCTCTGATGCAGCGTGATCAGCGCCGTGGTTTCGGTGGCGCGGAACACGTCCAGCAGTGTGATGGCCGACGCCGGGCGCGCCAGCATTGCGCCGCCGGTGCTGCCCATTGTCGTGCTCACGAACCCGGCTTCGGTCAGCGCTCCGATCATGCGGCGGATCAGCGCGGGGTTGGTGCCCACGCTGCCGGCAATCATGGACGATGGCACCGGACCCTCGGCCTGTGCAAGCAGCGTGAGGATATGGACGGCGACGGCAAACCGGCTACTGGTGCTCATGGGGAAATCTCA
Source organism: Cupriavidus sp. SW-Y-13 (assembly GCF_009793345.1). Classification (NCBI taxonomy): domain Bacteria; kingdom Pseudomonadati; phylum Pseudomonadota; class Betaproteobacteria; order Burkholderiales; family Burkholderiaceae; genus Cupriavidus; species Cupriavidus sp. SW-Y-13. The sequence goes on along the minus strand of NZ_WHLX01000001.1, from coordinate 2,096,507 downwards.
ATGTGAAACCATGGTAGTTACAGATCAGCGATGGGTCAACCTTTCCATCAGCGGGGCCGGGCGGTGTAGCAACAGGCTGCGAGGAAGAAATGCTGCATTTTCGGCGATCGAACTTGCAAAGATGGCGAGATAATGCCGGAATCGACACTGAAACTGATACACTCATCCACGGCTCGAACTCAGAAATGAGCCATGGACAAAGCAACGAGGGGAGAGGATTTGAAAGATTCGGCGACGCAAAAACAAAAAACCCGCAACGTGCGTTGCGGGTTTCTCGCTAAATCTTGGTGCCCAGGAGAGGACTCGAACCTCCACAGTGTTGCCACCGCTAGGACCTGAACCTAGTGCGTCTACCAATTCCGCCACCTGGGCAGGTGTCGAAACAACCGAAGCGGCCATTATAGCGACCGCAAAACGATTGTCAAATAGTTTCCAGAAAAATTGAATCAAAACAACTATCCGATCCCGAGCCGGGAAGAAATCCTGGGCGTATTGAGAACTTCGGGGTCGCCCCTTTCGGCAGGCGATATCGCCAAGGCCCTGTCCGTCACGCGCAAGGAGCATGACGGCTTCCAGAAACGTCTGGCCGCAATGGAACGCGACGGGCAGATCGAACTCAATCGCAAGGGCCGCTACGAGCTGGCCCATCAGCCTAACTTCGTGACCGGCCGCGTGCAGGGCCATCGCGATGGCTTTGGCTTCCTGATCCGCGACGACGGCGACGACGATATCTTCCTGCCCGAGCGTGAACTGCAGAAGGCCATGCACAACGACCGCGCGCAGGTGCGCGTGGTGGGCTACGACCGTCGCGGACGTCCGGAAGGCCAGATCGTCGAGATCCTGGACCGGGCCAACCGCTTCGTGATTGGCCGGCTGTTGTCCGAGAATGGTGTGCTCGTGGTGGCGCCAGAGGACAAGCGCATCAGCCAGGACATCCTGATTCCGCCCAAGGCCCAGGGCAAGGCGCGAGTGGGGCAGATCGTCAGCGTCGAACTGACCGAATGGCCGGACCGCTACGTGCAGCCCGTGGGACGTGTGGTGGAAGTGCTTGGCGATATCGACGATCCTGGCATGGAGATCGAGATCGCGGTGCGCAAGTATGGCGTGCCGCATGAGTTTTCGGCGGGTGCGGCCAAGGAAGCGCAGGCGCTGCCCGACGAGGTGCGCCAGGCTGACCTCGATCATCGTATCGACCTGCGTGATGTCTCGCTGGTCACGATCGACGGTGAAGACGCACGGGACTTCGACGATGCGGTCTACTGCGAGCCGGTCAAGATCGGACGTGCGAAGGGTTGGCGCCTGATCGTGGCGATTGCCGACGTTTCGCACTATGTGCGTCCGGGCACGCCGCTGGACGCCGACGCACTGGATCGTGCCACCTCGGTGTACTTTCCGCGCCGCGTGATTCCGATGCTGCCCGAGAAGCTGTCGAACGGGCTGTGCTCGCTGAATCCAGAGGTGGATCGTCTCTGCATGGTCTGCGATGCCGTGATCACGGCCAAGGGCGAGCTCAAGGGCTACCAGTTCTATCCGGCGGTCATGCACTCGAAGGCGCGCCTGACCTATAACGAGGTCTGGTCGATCCTGTCGAACACCAAGGGTCCGGAAGCGCACAAGCGTGCCGATCTCGTGCCGCACCTGCAGAACCTGTACGAACTGTTCCAGGTTTTGCTAAAGGCCCGCCGCGAACGCGGTGCCATCGATTTCGACACCACCGAGACCTATATCGTCTGCAATGCGCAGGGCAAGATCGAGCAGATCCTGCCGCGCACGCGCAACGATGCGCACCGCCTGATCGAAGAGTGCATGCTGACGGCCAACGTCTGCGCAGCCGACTTCCTCGAACGCTTCAAGCATCCGGCGCTATACCGTATCCACGCGGGCCCGAGTGAAGAAAAACTCAAGAATCTGCGGGAATTCCTGAAGACTTCAGGGCTGTCGCTGGGTGGCGGAGACAAGCCGCAGGCATCGGATTACGCCGAGGTGATGGACAAGATCAAGTCCCGTCCCGACGCGCCGATGCTGCAGACCATGCTGCTGCGTTCGATGCAGCAGGCGGTCTACAGTCCGGACAACATTGGCCACTTCGGCTTGGCATATGAAGCCTATGCGCACTTCACGAGTCCGATCCGGCGCTATCCGGACTTGCTCGTGCATCGTTCGATCAAGGCGATTCTTGCGCATACGAAGTACCAACCGGCCTTTGGCCCGGGCACCGAGTTCAATACGCAGATCTCGCCGAAGGCTCGCCGCATGCAGGCCGCCGACGCTGAGAAGCGCGCCGCGAACGCCGCCGCGCGTGCCAAGCGCAACGAAGCCATCTGGGACGAACTCGGCCTGCACTGCTCGGCTAACGAGCGCCGTGCCGACGAGGCATCGCGCGATGTGGAAGCCTGGCTGAAGTGCTACTTCATGCGCGACAAGCTCGGCAGCGACTATGCCGGTACGGTCAGCGCGGTCACATCGTTCGGCATCTTCGTCCAGCTCGACGAGCTGTATGTGGAAGGGCTGGTACACGTGACGGAACTGGGCAGCGATTACTTCCAGTACGACGAGGCGCGCAACGAACTTCGCGGCGAGCGGACTGGCATTCGCTACCGTTTGACGGATCGGGTGCGCGTGCAGGTGTCGCGCGTGGACCTCGATGCGCGCAAAATCGACTTCCGTCTGGTGCAGGAGCCATCGGCCAAGACGTTGCGTGGCCGTGCCGGTGTCTCCGAGCCGCCCCGCGTGCCTGCTGCGCACGCCGTGCCGGCGCGCAAGAAGGGTCGCCAACTGGCAGCGCTGCTGGGCGGGACGTCGAAGCCGGAAGAGTCGTTCGACGAAACGCTCGACCGTGTGATCGAAGAGCAGCCTGTGTTCGAGGCTGTGATCACGCCGCTGAAGCCGCGCGATGCGCATGTGGGTCATACATCGCACGGACGCGCACCGGCGAAGGCGCCGGCCGGCAAATCGGCCAAGCGGGCAGCCAAGCCGAAGCCCGGTCATTTGAAGACGGCCCGCAAGGCGGCTGCCAAGCATCCGGCCAAGACGGCCAGCAAGACCAGCCGCACACCGCGCAAGCGGTGACATGGCGGGCGACCGCTCCGGTCGCCCAAAAGCCGGTTTGAGTGAGGCCATGGCGAGTACAATGCGCGCCATGGCTAAACACAAACTCCTGATCGGCTTTCACGCCGTGCAAGCACGCCTGCGCCAGAGCGCGCAGAGCGTGTCCGACATCTATATCGAAGCGAACCGCAAGGACCGACGCATGCAGGACTTCATCCGCCTGGCGGAGAGTCTTAACGTCACGCTTCATCCCGTTGATAGCGACCGCCTGCGTGGCATGGCTGGTACCGATCGCCACCAGGGCGTGGTGGCGCGTGCCGAAGATGTGTCGCTTGCACTCAACCTCGACGAACTGCTCGATGGCATCGAAGGCACGCCGCTGCTACTGATTCTCGATGGTGTCACTGATCCGCATAACCTGGGCGCATGTCTGCGCGTGGCCGATGGTGCCGGTGCCCATGCCGTGATCGCGCCGAAGGATCGTAGCGTTGGTTTGAACGCGACTGTCGCCAAGGTGGCTAGCGGTGCCGCGGAAACCGTGCCCTACATCACCGTAACTAACCTGGCGCGCACGCTGCGTGAACTGCAGGAGCGCGGCATCTGGGTGATCGGCACGGCCGATGGCACGGAGAAGTCGCTGTACGACGTGGATTTCAAGGGCCCGACGGCCATCGTGATGGGTGCAGAAGGCGAGGGTATGCGCCGCCTGACGCGCGAAACCTGCGACGACCTGGTATCGCTGCCGATGGCGGGTGGCGTGGAAAGCCTGAACGTCTCGGTGGCCAGCGGCGTGTGCCTGTACGAAGCCGTTCGCCAGCGTCGCCTGCCACGCTGACATGATCGTCGACGCCGCCCTGCTGGCACAGGCTCGCGCGTGGATTGCCGACGCGCGGAACATCTTCGTCCTGACCGGCGCAGGTATCTCCGCCGAGTCAGGTGTGCCCACGTTTCGCGATGCCCTGACCGGACTTTGGGCGCGCTTCGATCCTGAGGAACTGGCGACCGAAGAAGCTTATCGGCGCCAGCCCGCGCTGGTGTGGCAGTGGTATCAACATCGCCGCGAACTCGTATCGGCCGCGAAACCGAATCCGGCGCACTATGCGCTGGCAGCGCTCGCCGGTGACAAATCAAAGTCCATCACGCTGGTTACGCAGAATATCGACGGCTTGCATCAGCAGGCCGGCAGCGAGCATGTGGTGGAATTGCACGGCAACCTGTTCGCCAATAAGTGGCTCGATACCTGCGGCCGTTGCGATACGGTGCCGCCCATTCCGGGTGATCCGCCCCATTGCGCGCTGTGCGGCGCGATGATGCGTCCCGGTGTGGTCTGGTTCGGCGAGGATTTGCCGCGCGTCGCCCGCTTCCGCGCCGATCACGCGGCGCAAAGCTGCGATGTCTGTCTGGTAGTGGGCACGTCGGGGCTGGTGTATCCGGCAGCGGCGCTGCCGGGGCTGGCCCGTGAGCATGGTGCCAAGGTGATTGTGGTCAACCCGCAGCCTTCCGCGCTGGATGAGACGGCAGATGTGGTCTTGGCAGCGGCGGCAGGGGAGTGTTTGCCGGCGTTGTGGTCTTAGTTATTTGACCTGGCCTCTCTGTTTTCGCCCCTCTCCCGCGAGCGGGAGAGGGGCGGGGGAGAGGGCAAGCGGTTCAAGTTGCGATGTGGTCGGCAAGCAGAATCTCCGGCCCTCTCCCCCAACCCCTCTCCCATTGCATGGGAGAGGGGAGCACACCAGCAGTAGTTGCTAGTCTTCGGGGCAAATCAGCCCGCCATTTCCTCAACCAGCTTCTCCAGCTTCACCGCATCCGCCGCAAATAATCGGATGCCTTCCGCCAGCTTTTCAGTGGCCATGGCATCTTCGTTGAGTTGCCAGCGGAAGGCGGCTTCGTCGGCAGCGATGCGGGCGATGTTGCCGGCTTGCGCTTGTTCGACGGAGAGCTTGCGCTCGACGGTGGCGTTGCTGGCAGCGAGTTGCTCCAGCAAGTCGGGGCTGATCGTCAGCAGGTCGCTGCCGGCCAATGACAGGACCTGTCCGGTGCCGCGGAAGCTGGCGCCCATCACTTCGGTCGCGTAGCCGAACTTCTTGTAGTAGTCGTAGATCTGGCGCACCGAGCGGACGCCGGGATCATTGTCGCCGGCGTTGGCTTCGGCGTCCCATTTGTCGCCGGCCTGCTTCTTGTACCAGTCGAGGATACGGCCGACGAACGGGGAGATCAGTTGCGCGCCAGCTTCGGCGCAGGCTACGGCCTGCACCAGCGAGAACAGCAGCGTCATGTTGCAGCGGATGTTGTCGCGCTGGAGGATTTCGGCAGCCTTTATGCCTTCCCAGGTCGAGGCGATCTTGATGAGTACACGCTCGCGGGCGATGCCGCGTTGCTCGTACAGGCCGATCAGGTGGCGTGCCTTGTCGACGGTGGCCTGGGTGTCGAACGACAGGCGGGCATCGACCTCGGTGGACACGCGGCCCGGCACGATGGCCAGGATTTCGCAGCCGAAGGCGATGAGCAACTGGTCCATCACGGCTTCGAGCCCCGCGCTGCCGTGATGGTCGCGCGTGGTCTGCTCCAGCAGCGGACGGTATTCGGGCTTCTGCACGGCCTTCAGGATCAGCGAGGGGTTCGTGGTCGCATCCTGGGGCGTGTACTGCTTCATCAGCTGGAAGTCGCCGGTATCGGCAACCACCGTTGTGATCTGCTTCAGCTGTTCGAGCGCGGTCATGATCTGTGTCCGTCTGGAAGAGTGGGGCGGGGAATCCGCCCGGGAATGAGGCATTGTAACGGCGAGGCGTAACGGGGCAATATCTGGCGCGGCAAACAGGAACCAGCCACGTCGATCCGCTACACTACGCGTTTTCCCCCAGACGCAGGCTGTTTTCATGACGCAGGATGAACTCAAGGCGCAAGTCGCGCAAGCCGCCGCCGACTATGTGAAGCAGGAAGTGCCCGAGGGCGCGGTGCTTGGCGTGGGCACCGGCTCCACCGCCAATCTCTTCATCGACGCCGTGGCGGCATTCAAGGAGCGCTTCTCGGGTGCTGTGTCGAGCTCGGAAGCCTCCACGCGCCGCCTGCAGCAGCACGGTTTCACGGTGCTCGATCTCAACGAAGTCGACAGCATTCCCGTCTACGTGGACGGTGCCGACGAGATCGATGCCTCGGGCGCGATGATCAAAGGTGGTGGCGGTGCGCTGACGCGCGAGAAGATCGTGGCCTCGGTGGCAGACCGATTTGTTTGCATCGCCGATGGCAGCAAGCTCGTGCCGGTCATGGGCAACTTCCCGCTGCCGGTCGAGGTGATCCCGATGGCACGTGCAGCCGTGGCGCGCCAGATGGCCGTCCTCGGTGGTCAGCCGAAGCTGCGCATGACGAAGGAAGGCGGCATCTACAAGACCGACAACGGCAATGTGATCCTCGATGTGTCCGGCCTCAAGATCGAAGACCCGCGTGCACTGGAACAGCGCATCAACCAGTTGCCCGGTGTGGTGACGGTGGGCCTGTTCGCGCTGCGTGGCGCCAATGTGTTGCTGCTCGGCACGGAGCAGGGCGTCAAGCGATCGGACTACTGATCGCCCCGGCGGTCGAACCATGCGCCAATGCGGTCAGGTGGCAGCGATGCCATGTTCGACCGCATAGACCGCTACTTGCACGCGGCTGGCGAGGTTGAGCTTCTTGAGAATGTTCTGCACGTGGATCTTGACCGTGCTCTCGGCCACGCCCAGATCCCGCGCGATTTCCTTGTTGCTCTCCCCGCGTACCAGCCCTTGCACGATATCGCGCTCCCGCGCGGTCAGTGATGGCGCGTCGGCGGCGCGCGGCGCGGCAGCAGGCGGACTCGGCGCGCGAAACTGCTGCACCAGCTTGGCCGTCATCGCTTCGGAAATCACCGGTTCGCCTGCCGCCGCGCGGCGGATCGCGCTGGTCAGCGCCTCGGTTTCGATATTCTTGAGCAGGTAGCCGCGCGCACCGCTTCGCAGCGCCGTAGCCAACTCTTCGGCTTCCTCCGAAACAGTCAGCATGACTACCGCGCTGTCCGGGAGGTCTTCCACCATTAACTGCAACGCGTCGAGTCCCGAGAGGCCCGGCATGTTCAGATCGAGCAGGATCACATCCGGCCGGTGCTGCTTGGCGCGCTTGATCCCTTCCACGCCGTCGGCAGCTTCGTCGACGATCTCGAAATCGGTCTGCCGCTGCAGCAGGGCACGGATGCCAGAGCGGAACAGCGTGTGGTCGTCGATCAGCAGGATGCGGATAGTCATGAGGCAGGCTCCTGGAGTCGGCGCAAGGGAATGAACGGGGTGAAGGTGGGGGATGGCGCCGCGTCGGCCGCGTGCGGTAGCGTGAGGGCGATGCGCACGCCCAACCCGGGGCGGGCGTCGATGGTCAACTCGGCACCGAGCCGCGCCGCGCGCTCTCTCATGATGTGCAGGCCGACGTGGGAGGTGTCGCTTACGTCGAGCCGCGCGGCATCGAAGCCGTCACCGTCGTCCTGCACCACAAGCCGGAACGCGCGGCCATGTTCGATGGAGATGGTGACGTGCTCGGCCATCGCATGCTTGCGAACGTTCGACAGCGCTTCTTGCAGGATGAACAGTATTTGCAACTGCTGTTCCGGCTGAAGCGGCAGGCCCTGATCGTCGATCTTCAACGTGGCCTCGGTGCGGCACTGACGCCGGAAGCGGGCCACGGTTTCCTCGATGGCCGGACGCATGTCGCCCGTGGTCAATCGTGAGCGGAAGTTGTTCAGTAACTCGCGTACGTCCTGGTAACTCTCTTCCACGCCGTGACGCAGCAGCGGGACAATCTCGCGCACTTCGTCATGTTCGGCGCGTTCCACGGCATCATCGAGCAACTGGACCTGGAGGTTCAGAAAGTTCAGGCCTTGCGCAATGCTGTCGTGCAGCCCCTGCGCCACAAGATTGCGTTCTTCCACCACGGCCAATTGACGTGCGCTGGCGGACAGCCGCACATGTTCCAGTGCGGTGGCCAAATGCTGAGCCATGGTTTCGAGCAGTTGTCTATCCGACGGCGGCAATTCGCGCGGCGTGCGGAAATGGAGTGTGAAGGTGCCGACCGGACCGCGCAGCGTGTCGAGCCGGAAGGCGGCCATCGACAGGAAACCTTCGCGGCGGCATGGGGACAGCGTATCGGCAATCTTGTGGCGAGGCGTCGTATGGCGCAGATCGGCAATGGCGATGCTGCCGACCTGCGTGGCAAAACCGCAGTGGCACGCTTCGATCTCGGCACAGTGCGAACTGTCGGCCAGTTCTGCGGACAGTCCGGTGGACGCCACGCGATGAAGCTTGCCCTGGCGTGCGTCGACGATGCGCACGGTACCGCCGTCGGCATTGAATCGTTGCGTGACGCGCTCCAGGAATCCGTTGGCAAGCGCCTGTTCGTCGCCTGCCTGGTTCAGGAATGCCGCCATGTCATATAGCGTTTCGAGATCGCGATTCTGGCGTGCCAACTCGGCGGTCTTGGTCGAGACACGTGCGGCCAGATCCTGGTAGAGGCTTTGCAGTTCGGCCGCCATCCGGTTGAAGCCGGCATTCAGCGTGCCGAACTCGTCACGGGTTTCGATGGGCAGCCGCAGCGAGAACTCGCGTGCGGCCATGCGCCGCAAGCCATCCTGTAGTCGCAGTACCGGAAGGATGATCCACAGGTAGAGCAGGTAAATCACAGCCACGGTGCCCACGCAGGCGATGGCCGCCAGAATCACCTGGGAGAGGCGCAGCAGGTCTGTCTTGCGGGCGCTATTCTGCTCGATCAGTCCGACTAGCTTGTTCGCGCGATCCACGAAGGCGGGTAGTGCGTGGATGTATTGGGAAGGGGTGCCCGCCACGGCCAGTGGTTTGAGGTGGCGCTCCCAGTCGGCCTGTACGGCGCGGAGTTGTGCCCGCATGGCGGGTTCATTGGGGAGGACCAGCGGTCGTGCCGGATTGCCCTGACGTAGCTGCGCGAGCGTGTGGTCCATCGCCTGGATCTCGGTGGCCAGCGCGTTGGGCTCATCGGCGACCGCGAGCGATAGTTCGATGGCGATGCGGTTGGCGCGCATCCGGAGGCTGCCGGCATCATTGATGGCCGCACCGGCGCCTTCCAGTTTCCAGGATAGATACAGGGTCCCCGAAATCATTGTCAGCACGACCAGCAGGGATGCCAGCGACAGCAGGATGATGCGTGTAGACAACCGATAGCGCGGCGGCGTCAGGCGAACCGTCTCGGATACATGGGCGGTGTCTGGCAGGGGCGGCTGCCCGCCAATGTGGGGACTGCCATCAGGGCGGGAAGTCTCGTGCGGGAAGTGGCGGGTTTCTGATTCTGGCATGGGGCCGGGTTGGCGCAAATCGAAGGGGGCGGGCGCAACCTGGTTGTCGATTCTCCGCTCCTGTTGCCTCAATACTTCTGCGCTAGATCAAGAAAATGGCAGGTTGCGACGACGGCGTTATAGGGGGGACGTCCCACAATTTCGAGGGTGTATCACGTCACGAAGGCAGGCGAGGAGAACAATGAAGGCGGTAGATCTCGATTACGCGCAGGCACCCCGACCGGCGGTGGTGTTCGGTTGCCTGATGCCGGCGCCATGGTTGGGTGCCTTGGCGGGACTGTTGTTGGCGATCGGACCCGTCGATGGCCTGCCGGACCGATTCGCGCCTTTGGCGCTCGCCGCCGTTCATGCGCTGGCGCTCGGGATGCTGCTGCCGGTGATGGTCGGAGCGCTATTTCAGATGATGCCCGTGGTGGCGCGAGTGTCCGTATCGGGTAGCCGCTTTGCCTCGCCATTTATTGCACTGTGCGGCGCCACGGTTGCCTGCGGGCTCGCGGTCGGGTTTCTTGGTCTTGGCCCGCAGGGGTTTCGCTGGGCGGCGGTGGCCGCATTGTTTCTGGCTCTGGTGGCGGGTTTGCTGCTTGCAGCCGGTCGCCGGGTCGAACGGGTCGATGCCACCACGCGCACGCTGGCGGGTATCGGTGTGCCGTTGCTGGTGACCGTCGCAGCCGGCATGGCATTGGCCGGAATGCTCGGTGGGATGTGGACGCTGCCGCTCCACAAGATTCTGCCGCTGCACGTGGCATGGGGACTCGGCGGTTGGCTGGCGGCCCTGGTTTCGGGAGTGTCGGCAAAAGTGCTGCCGATGTTCTGGCAGGCGCGGCGCCTGCATCGCCGTGTCGCCGGGGCCTTGCCATGGCTGCACTGGCTGCCGCTGGCCGTGTTCAGCGTGGCGCTGGCGGTCAATCCGTCAGGGTTATGGGCTGTCGGGGCCTTGCTGGTGTGGCTCGCGCTGGTGGTGGTGCTGGCGACATCCATGCTCATTGCAGTACTCCGTGCCCGACGACGGCACGATCAACACTGGTTGCTCTGGATCGTTGCCATCGCCAGCATGCTGCTGGCCGCGATACTTACCTTTCTGATCCTGCTATGGCCGGGCGATATGCCGGCCGCCACGGCATGGTGGATCGGCGTGTTGGCAATGGTGGGAGGGGGTGTGCTGCCAATCACGGCGATGCTCGGCAAGATCGTGCCATTCCTGGTCTGGCTGCATCTGCGACGGCTGCTGCCGCTGCGCGCGCGGGTGCCGGTGATGCAGGAAATCATCTCGCCGGCGCGGCAGCGGCGACAGGCGGGGTTGATGCTGGCGGCCTACGGCGCGTTGCTCGCATTGCCGGTCGCCCCAGGTCCGATGGCGCGGGTGGGAGGGGTACTTTTTGCGCTGGCCTGTGCCTGGCTTGGCATGCAGTTGCTCGGCGCTATGCGCTGCATGCTTGCGATGCGCCGGCAGGGTGGTTTGCCGCCACGCCTGCCAGACACCAGCATCGAGTGACTAGGCCGCGAGCGCGGCGGGAGCGACGGGAACCTCCAGATCCTTTGGTTTTTCGCCCGTCATCAGGTAGTGCATCAGGTCGGCCACGGGCCGGATCGCCTCGCCGAAGGGCAGCTTGCCTTTGCCGCGGAAGAACAGGCCGCGCTCGACATCGCCGCGTACGGCCTGCGCCAGCTTGAGGTCGATGCAGAACTGGCCGATCTTGGCGATCCCGTCGCGCAGCCCGCAGTTCTGCAGGCAATCGAAGCCTTCAAGGCAATCGCGTGCCTTGGCGCGGCGTTGCAGACGGGTTTCGCTGGCGAGGTAGCGGGCCAGCCATGGCGTCAGCACCGCACGGGCCGGCAAACCGGCGACACTGGTGAACTCCTGGAGCGTGTCCGGTGTGGCGGTGGCCAACACCTGCTTGAACGCTGGATGCGCGTCGCATTCCTCGGTGACGGCGAACGCTGTGCCCAGTTGCACAGCCGAGGCACCTTCGCTGATCCAATGCTTGGCCTTTTCGTGCGTATTGATGCCACCGGCCAGGATCAGGGGAATGCTCTCCCAGGCCAGTCCAAGCGTCTGGAACAGCTCGCGGCACTCGCGCAGCACGCGCGAGAACGAAAAGCGGTCATCGCCGAGGTCCTGGATCGTGGCTGCGCCGAGATGGCCGCCAGCATGGGCGGGATGCTCGATGACGATGGCGTCGGGCAGGCGTCCTTTCTTCATCCACCGACGCAGCACCAGACCGATGCCGCGGCTTTCGGAGAGGATCGGAATCAGTGCAACCCTGGGATGATCCGCAGCCATTTCTGGCAGGTCCAGCGGCAGGCCAGCCCCCATGACGATGGCATCTGCGCCGCTTTCGCAGGCTTGCCTGACCATCTGGGCATGCGAGCCGATTGCCTTCATCACATTGACCGCAATGGCGCCGCGTCCATTGGCAAGTTGGCGGGCCGCGACGATTTCGCGGTCCAGCGCGATGCGGTTGGCGGCTTCGATCTGCGTCTTGTCGCGGGTTTTGTGCAGTTGAGCCATCAGGTCCGGATGATGATGGCGGAGGTCAATGCTGGCAATCGTGCCCATGCCGTTGTGGGCAGCCACGGTGCCTGCCAGGCGATGGGCGGAGATACCGACGCCCATCCCGCCCTGGACGATGGGCACCAGATTGCGCCCGGCAAGTTTCAGCCAATGTTCATTCATGAGTCCGTTCCGGTAGGGGTTTGTTCGACGGCCGCCCTGTGACCGCCTTGTCTCCCTACCGGTTGCTCGCCGGTGCAGGCACCATGCTGGCGGCAGGGCGGAATTGGTGGAGGGTGGCACGGCAAACGGCCTTGGACTTTAATCAAACGCAAACCGGAGCAATATCTTCCGCGACGAATCCGGATCGTGCCCTGGGCATCACCCGCATTCGGGTGACGTCCGGCGTAAGGGGCACACCAGCGGCAGGAAGCTGTCGGCACGCGCCGAGTACGCGAGCAGCGCACCAGCCTGCAGGTCGAAGTACCAGCCGTGCAGCGTCAGCGCACCGCGCCCGCACGCTTCGCGTACAAACGGAAACGATTCGAGGTTGCCGAGCGAAACCAGGATCGCGGCCTGCTCGCAGGCGCGCTGGCGCTGTTCCGCCGTTGCGTGGGAAAGCGACTGCTCGACCATGCGCCGCGCCGGGGAGGCGATGCGCACCCAGGGACCGATGAAGTCCTGACCGGCATCGATCCTGCCGGCCTCTTCGGGATCGGGCCGCGCCAGCAGTGCGCGAATGCCGCCGCAGCCGCCGTGCCCCATGACGATGATGCGCTCTACGCGGAGTTGTTCCACAGCGAACTGGATGGCGGCGGACACGCCATGCAGCCTCCCGGCCTCCGTCTCGTGGCAGGGCGGCACGAGGTTGGCTACATTGCGTACGGTGAACAGGTCGCCCGGATCGCAGCCCAGCAGCAGGCCGGGATCGACGCGCGAATCACTGCAGCCGATCAGAAGTGTCTGAGGATGCTGGCCGCTGCGCAGGGAATCGAACAGCGCTGGCGCGTCCTCGAAGTAATGCTGCTGGAAACGCTCGAAACCCTTCAGGAGTCGTTCGATCGTGTGCATGAGCTATCGACTTCGCACCAGCTGCCACGCGCGGCCAAGGTAGGCCACGGACGCAAAGCCGCTCCACACATGCACAAGCCTGGTGAACGGAAAGATCGCGAACAGCGAGATCCCCATGAACAGATGAGCCTTGAAGACCAGCGGGGCATCGGCAATGTAGCTTGCGGCATCGGCGCGCAGCGTGACGATATGCTGGGCCCAGGTCATCAACTGCAACATCATGTGGCCGTCCATATGGCTGGCCGAGGCGAAGATCGTCGAGAGCCCCAGCAGCAGCGTCACCAGCAGCCACAGCAGCAGGACCTTGTCGCCCGTGCGCGTGACAGCGGATACGCGGGCATTGGTAAGCCGGCGGTGCAGCAGGATCAGCAATCCGGCCAGGCACATAGTGCCCATCACGCCACCGGCTGTCATTGCCACGGCTTGCTTGAGGCTGTGCGAGACACCGAGCGCATCCCAGACCGCCACGGGCGTGAGCAACCCGCCGAGGTGGCCGAAGAACAGCCCGATGATGCCGACGTGGAACAGGATGTTTCCGACGCGCAGGTTGCCGCGATACAGCACCTGCGAACTGTCGGACTTCCATGTGTACTGCTCGCGCTCGAACCGCGCGAGGCTGCCGAACAGGAAAATGGCAGCGGCGATATACGGATAGACGCCGAAGAGGAATTGGTTGACCAGGTTCATGATGTTTCTTCTCTGGTTTTACGATTGAGAGGCGAGTTCCGATTGTTTTCTCCCCTCTCCCGCGTGCGGGAGAGGGGCGGGGGAGAGGGCCGGCGGTGGCTTTGCGAGGAACTGGATAGTGGCGACATGCTTCCCCTCTCCTCCAACCCCTCTCCCGCACGAGGGAGAGGGGAGCGAACCCGAGCCGGGGCCAAGCAGCGGCTCCACACCATCCGCCCCCGGCCCGAACATCTCCATGGCCTCGTCCATATCGCGCACGGGCGGGTCTTCCTGTGCCTGCGGCTGGACATCGGTCAGCGTGCGCAGCACGGCGAATGCGCTCGCATATGGGCTGTCGTTGCGCGCCAGCCGATCACCGATTGCAGCGAGCACGTGGATGGCGTCGCCTAGCAACTGCTCGGCGTGTGCCTCTCGTCCATCCAGCGCGAGTACGCCCAGGAACTCCAGGAACAGCGGTACGTAGTCAGGCAATTCGGATGTGACGAGGTCGAAGCCTTCGCGTCGGTATTCCTCCAACAGGTCCACCATTGCCTGGCCGCGATCGCGGCTCTCGCCATGCACATGCTCGAACAGGTGCAGCGAGTGGGACGGATTGCGGTCGAAGGTGGCCACGTAGTTTTCCTGCAGCGAAATCAGCGACGTGCTGCGCAACAGGTCGGTGAGAGGGGCCAGCAACGTGCGGGCCTGCGGCCACTCGGCAAGGCACTGCTCGATCTCGTCGAGGCTGTCGAGCAGCGCTTCGTCCGGGTAGGTGAGCAGGGCGCTCAGTACGGTATGAATTTTCATCTTCGTTTCCCGGTTCAGGTGGCCAGCGCCTTGCGGCGCGACGTAGGCAGGTCTGCGTAGGCGACTTCCGGCTGTGGCTTCTTTTTGCCGAACAGCGTGCCGTCCGAAGTGCCGCCCGAGCAGCCGTTGCCAAAGCTGAAACCGCAACTGCCTTTCTCGTCGAAGCTGTCCTCGGCCATTTCCTTGTGGGCGGAAGGCACCACGAAGCGATCCTCGTAGTTGGCGATGGCCATGATCTGGTACATCTCCTCGACCTGGGCCGGCGTCAGGCCCACTTGCCGCAGCACCGCCAGGTCTTCCACGCCATCCACGGACTGGCTGCGCTTGTACGCGCGCATGGCGAGCATGCGATCAAGCGCCGACAGCACAGGCATCACATCGCCGGCCGTCAGCAGGTTGGCGAGGTATTGCACGGGGATGCGCAGGCTCTTGACGTCCGGGATCACACCGTTCATGCCCATGAAGCCGGATTCGGCGGCCGACTGGATCGGAGAGAGCGGCGGGATGTACCAGACCATCGGCAGCGTGCGGTACTCGGGATGCAACGGGAAGGCTACCTTCCACTCGCAAGCCATCTTGTAGACGGGCGACTTGCGCGCGGCATCGATCCAGCTTTGCGCAATGCCCTGGCGCAGCGCTTCGGCCTGAACGGCGGGATCGTTCGGGTCCAGGAAGATGTCGAGCTGCGACTGGTACAGGTCGCGCGTATCTTCCACCGACGCGGCTTGCTCGATGCGGTCCGCGTCATAGAGCATCACGCCGAGATAGCGGATGCGTCCGACGCAGGTTTCCGAGCAGACCGTGGGTTGCCCGGCTTCGATGCGCGGATAGCAGAACACGCATTTCTCGGCCTTGCCGCTCTGCCAGTTGAAATAGATCTTCTTGTAAGGGCAGCCGGAGATGCACATGCGCCAGCCGCGGCACTTGTCCTGGTCGACGAGCACGATGCCATCTTCCTCGCGCTTGTAGACCGAGCCGGACGGGCAGGACGCCACGCAGGTCGGGTTCAGGCAGTGCTCGCACAGACGGGGCAGATACATCATGAAGGTGTTCTCGAACGTCGAGTACACGTCCTTCTGGATGTTGTCGAACAGCTTGTCGCGGCTGCGCGAATCGAACTCGCCGCCCAGGTCGTCTTCCCAGTTCGGACCCCATTCGATCTTCTCCATCTTCTTGCCGGTGATGGCGGAGACCGGGCGCGCCGTCGGCGGCGTTTCCACCAGCGGCGCCTTCTGCAGGTGCTCGTAGTCGTAGGTGAACGGCTCGTAGTAGTCGTCGATCTGCGGCATGTTCGGATTCGCAAACATGTTCGACAGGATCTTCGCGCGGCCGCCCTGGCGCGGTGTCAGGCTGCCGTCGCCGTTTCGCTTCCACCCGCCGTTCCACTTGTCCTGGTTTTCCCATTCCTTTGGAAACCCCACGCCGGGCTTGGTCTCGACATTGTTGAACCAGGCGTATTCCACGCCCTCGCGGCTGGTCCATACGTTCTTGCAGGTTACGGAGCAGGTATGGCAGCCGATGCACTTGTCGAGGTTCAGCACCATGGCCACTTGTGCGCGGATCTTCATTGCGGGGCTCCTTCAGACTTCCTTGCCTTGTTTTGGGGGGAGGGATCTTCTTTTCGCGGACCTTCGAGCCAGTCCACCTTGTTCATCTTGCGCAGGATCACGAATTCGTCGCGGTTGCTGCCTACCGTGCCGTAGTAGTTGAAGCCGTAAGCCAACTGCGCGTATCCGCCGATCATGTGCGTGGGCTTGGTGACGGCGCGCGTCACCGAGTTGTGGATGCCGCCCCGCATGCCGCTGGTCTCGGCGCCCGGTACGTTCACGATCTTTTCCTGGGCGTGGTACATCAGACACATGCCCTGGGGCACACGCTGCGATACCACGACGCGGGCGGTCAGCGTGCCGTTCACGTTGAACACTTCCACCCAGTCGTTGTCGCGGATGCCGTTGGCCTTGGCCTCGGCTTCCGAGATCCACACGTGCGGACCGCCGCGCGACAGCGTCAGCATGCGCAGGTTGTCGGAGTACGTGGAGTGGATGCCCCACTTCTGGTGCGGCGTGATCCAGTTCAGCACGAGTTCGGGGTTGCCGTTCGGCTTGCGGCCCAGCATGGGGCTCACGGTCTTGGTGTCGATGGCCGGTTTGTAGACGCATGCACCTTCGCCGAAATCGAGCATCCACCGGTGGTCTTGATAGAACTGCTGGCGGCCAGTCAGCGTGCGCCATGGAATCAGTTCATGCACGTTGGTGTAGCCGGCGTTGTAGCTGACTTCCTCAGATTCCAGACCCGACCACGTAGGCGCGGAGATGATCTTGCGCGGTTGCGCCTGCACATCGCGAAAGCGGATCTTGTCGTGCTCGCGGCCTTCGGCCAGATGCGTGTGATCGCGACCCGTGATCTTCGACAGCGCCTCCCAGGCTTTCACCGCGACGTGTCCATTGGTCTCGGGTGCGAAGGTCAGGATCATTTCGGCAGCGTCGATGGCCGTCTCAAGACGCGGCCGGCCCTGGCTCACGCCGGGCTCGGTCACGGTCTTGCTGAGGTGGCCGATCTCGCCCACTTCGTGCTTCGTGTCCCAATTGATGCCCTTGCCGCCATTGCCGAGCTTGTCCAGCAGCGGCCCGATCGATGTGAATTTCTTGTAGATGTCTGCGTAGTTACGCTCCACCACGGTCATCGACGGCGCGGTCTTGCCGGGGATCAGGTCGCATTCGCCTTGCTTCCAGTCCTTCGGCTCGAAGGGCTGGCCCAGTTCGCCCGGGGTGTCGTGCAGCAGTGGCGTGCAGACCAGATCCTCGCGTGTGCCGAGATACGGGCCGGCGATCTCGGTGAACTTTGCCGCGATGGCCTTGTAGATTTCCCAGTCGGTCTTGCTTTCCCACAACGGCTGCACGGCTTCGGACAGCGGGTGGATGAACGGGTGCATGTCCGACGTGTTCAAGTCATCCTTCTCGTACCACGTGGCCGTGGGCAGCACGATGTCGCCATACAGGCAGGTCGTGCTCATGCGGAAGTCGAGCACAGTCAACAGGTCGAGCTTGCCCTCGGCGGCAGGACGCACGGTGACTTCGCTCGGCTTGATCGCGTCGTTTTCATCCCCGAACACGGCGTTCTGCGTGCCGAGCAGGTACTTGAGGAAGTATTCGTGGCCCTTGCCCGAGCTGCCCAGGATGTTCGAGCGCCAGACGAACATGTTGCGCGGGAAGTTGGCGGGGTTGTCGGGGTCGTCGCACGCAAATTGCAACGTGCCGGACTTCAACTGTTCGACGGTATGGGCGATGGGGTCCTTGCCGGCGGCGCGCGCATCGGCCACCACGTCGAGCGGATTGCGGCCCAGTTGCGGGGCCGAGGGCAACCAGCCCATGCGCTCGGACTTCGCGTTGAGATCGAGCAGCGACAGGTTCTCGTAGCGTTTGCGGTCGGCGGTGGCCGCGAGGATCTCGTCCACGCCGAGCTTCTCGTGGCGCCATTGGCTGGTGTGGCTGTAGAAGAACGAGGTGCCGTTCATCTGGCGCGGCGGACGCGACCAGTCGAGGCCGAACGCCAGCGGTGCCCAGCCGAACTGCGGCCGCAGTTTCTCCTGTCCCACATAGTGCGCCCAGCCGCCGCCGCTCTTGCCCACGCAGCCGCACATCATCAGCAGGTTGATAATGCCGCGATAGATCATGTCGTTGTGATACCAGTGGTTCAGTGCGGCGCCCACGATGACCATGCTCTTGCCCTGCGTGCGATCCGCGTTGTCCGCGAACTCGCGCGCCACCTGGATCACGAGCTTGCGCGGCACGGACGTATGCTTCTCCTGCCAGGCTGGGGTGTAGGGTACGTCATCGTCGAAGGACGTTGCCACGTTCGGGCCGCCCAGCCCCTGATCCACGCCGTAGTTCGCCATTTGCAGGTCGTAGACCGTGGCCACGTGGACCTTGCTGCCATCGGCCAGCGTCAGGCAGCGCACCGGGACGCGGCGCGTCAGCAGGTCGGCGTGTTCGCCGCCAAAGTAGGGGAAACCTACCTCGACGACTTCATCGTCATGGCCAATCAGCGAGAGGCGCGGCATGATGTCGCGCCCCGTGCCGCCATCCTTCATCTCCAGGTTCCAGCGGCCTACCTTCTCGCCGCCGTTGTGGGCGCCTTCACCCCAGCGGAAGCCGATGGAGCCATTGGGTGCGACGATGTCGCCAGTGGTCTCGTCGATCAGCAGTGTCTTCCAGTCTGGCTGGTTGGCCTCGCCGAGGTTGCCGTCGAGCTGCGATGCACGCAGGAACTGGTCGGGCACGAGCGTCCCGTCCTGGTCACGCAACGCCACGAGCATCGGCATGTCGGTGTATTGCCGGATGTAGTCGCGGAAGTACGCGGACTTGCCGTTGGCGTGGAATTCCTTGAGCACGACATGACCCATCGCCATGGCCAGCGCGGCATCTGTGCCTTGCCTGGGCGCGAGCCAGATGTCGCCAAACTTGACCATTTCACCGAAGTCCGACGACACGGCCACGGTCTTGGTGCCCTTGTAGCGGACCTCAGTGTAGAAGTGCGCATCGGGCGTGCGGGTCTGTGGCACGTTCGAACCCCAGACCATCAGGTAGGTGCTGTTGTACCAGTCGGCAGATTCGGGCACATCCGTCTGTTCGCCCCAGATCTGCGGGCTGGCCGGTGGCAGGTCGCAATACCAGTCATAGAACGACAGGCAGGCGCCACCGATCAGGCTCAGGTAGCGGGCACCGGCGGCGTACGACACCATCGACATCGCAGGAATGGGCGAGAAGCCGATCACGCGGTCGGGGCCGTATTCCTTCACCGTGAACGCGTTGGCGGCGGCGATGATTTCGGTGGCGGTGTTCCAATCGGCGCGCACGAAACCACCCTGGCCACGCACGCTCTTGTAGCGCGCGGCCTTCTCGGGGTCCTGGCTGATCGATGCCCACGCGGCGATGGGGTCCATGGTCTTGCGCGCCTCGCGCCACATCTCCATCAGGCGGCCCCGGATCATCGGATATTTCACGCGCTGGGCCGAGTAGACGTACCAGCTATACGACGCGCCACGCGGGCAGCCGCGCGGTTCGTGATTGGGCAGGTCGGGGCGGGTGCGCGGGTAGTCGGTCTGCTGGGTTTCCCAGGTGATCAGGCCGTTCTTGACATAGACCTTCCACGAGCACGAGCCGGTGCAGTTCACACCGTGCGTGGACCGCACGATCTTGTCGTGCTGCCAGCGGCTACGATAGCTGTTTTCCCACTTGCGGTCCTCGTTGACCACGGTGCCATACCCATCCGCGTACGTGGACTTGATCCGCGACAGGAACTTCAATCGATCCAGAAAGTGAGACATGTCTTATGTACTCCGACTTGCTTTGTTTTGTGGGGCCTGGAAGGGGTGACTTGCACTCAGCAGGGCATGGGGGCATTGCGACGGGCGTAGTACCACCACGTCACGAGTACGCAACTCACGTAGAAGGCGATGAAGCAATACAGCGCGGCATCGGGCGTGCCGGTCATCTCCAGCGATGTGCCGAAGCTCTTGGGGATGAAGAAGCCGCCGTAGGCGCCGATTGCACCTGAGAAGCCGAGCACCGCAGCGGACTCCTTGCCCGCGTCCTGCAGCGCCTGCTTTTGCGCCGCGTCGCCACGCCCGGCGGCGGCGCGCTGGCGCTCGGTCAGGAAGATCACCGGAATCATGCGGAAGGTGGAGCCGTTGCCCACGCCCGCCAGTGCAAACAGGACGATGAACGCAGCCAGGAATGCCTGGAAGTTGCCGACGTTGCCGTCGTGGGGCAGGGCGGCCAGCACCGCGCAGACGGCGGCAATCATGCCGACGAAAGTCCACAGCGTGACGCGCGCCCCGCCAAGCTTGTCCGAAATCCAACCGCCCACCGGGCGCGTCAGCGCGCCGACCAGCGGGCCGAGGAATGCGTAAGCCGTGGGATTGATGCCGGGGAACTGCGACTTGGTGAGCAGCGCGAGTCCGGCAGAAAATCCGATGAACGAGCCGAACGTGCCGATGTAGAGCCAGCACATCAGCCAGTTGTGCTTGCGCTGGAAGATCACGGCCTGCTCCGCAAACGATGCGCGTGCCGAGGCGATATCGTTCATGCCGAACCACGCGGCCAGCGACGCCACCACGATGAACGGCACCCAGATGAAGCCGGCGTTCTGCAACCAGAGGCTTTGCGATACGCCATTGGCGGTGTGGGTTTGCGGTTCACCGCCGAGCGCACCGAACACGGCCAGCGACACCACCAGCGGCGTGACGAACTGCACCACCGATACGCCGAGATTGCCGATACCCGCGTTCAATCCCGTTGCCAGCCCTTTCTTCGCCTTGGGGAAGAAGAAGCTGATATTGGCCATCGACGAACTGAAGTTCGCGCCACCCAGGCCGCACAACAGGGCCAGCACCAGCAGTGTGGGGTAGCTTGTCGAGGGATCACGCAGGGCAAAGCCGATGCCGAGCGCCGGGATCAGCAACAGGGCGGTGGAGATGGCGGTGAAGCGCCGTCCGCCGAAGACTGGAACGAGGAACGAGTAGAAAATGCGCAGCGTGGCGCCAGACAGCGCGGGCAAGGCCGTGAGCCAGAACAATTGGTTCTTGCTGAACTGGAAGCCGGCGCGGTCAAGGTTGACCGCCACTACGCTCCAGAGCATCCAGATCACGAACGCCAGCATCAGTGCGGGAATCGAGATCCAGAGATTGCGATAGGCGATGCGTTCGCCTTCCGCGCGCCAGAACACGGCGTTCTCGGGCTCCCAGCGGGTCAGTACGGAACTGGTCATGATTGTTGGGGAATGAGGGTTGAGGGTGCAGAACGTTCGCCACGGTGGCTGTAGTGCATCCAGACCAGGCTTACGCAGACCGTGCCGTACATCAACATGAAGCAGCTGCTGCCGATGCCGGTGAGGTCGGCCAGTGCACCGAACATGATCGGGAGGATGAAGCCGCCAAGCCCGCCGGCCAGGCCCACCACCCCGGATACCGCGCCGATGTTGTGCGTGAAGTCATTCGAAATGAACTTGAAGACCGATGCCTTGCCGATGGCGAACGCGATGCCCACTACGAACATCAGGATCGTGAACAGCGTGGGCGTCAGCGCGATGTGGAACGATTGCGGACCGGTGGCGGTGTAGATCGTGAAATCGGTCTTCGGATAACTGAGCAGGAAGAACGCCACCCAACTGATCCACATGACCCACCACGTGGTGCGATGCGCGCCGTAGCGGTCGGAGATCCATCCGCCGATCGCGCGCAGCACGCCGCCCGGCAGCGAGAAGCAGGCGGCCAGGAAGGCAGCGGTCTTGATGTCGAAGCCGTATTCGCCGATGTAGTACTTGGTCATCCACAGCGCCAGCGCCACGTAGCCGCCGAACACCACGGAGTAGTACTGCGAGTAGCGCCACACGCGTGGATCGCGCACCATCGCCATCTGTGCGCGCCAGCTCGTGGCCGAGGCCGAGCGGTGCGAAGGATCGCTGCGCGAGAACACCCAGAACAGCACGGCGGTGACGAGCATCGCCACGGAGTACACCTTCGGCACGATTTCCCAGGTGCCGGCCGCGAGGATCAGTACTGGTGCCACGAACTTGGTCAGCGCGGCCCCCGAGTTGCCGGCGCCGAAGATGCCCATCGCCAGACCCTGCCGCGAACGCGGGAACCACCGTGCGACGTAGGGCGTGCCCACCGAGAACGAGCCGCCGGCCAGCCCGACGAATAGTCCCAGCACCAGCAGTTGCCAGAACGTGTGGACATAAGAAATCAGCCAGATCGGCACCACCGTCAGCAGCATCAGCACGAAGAACACGATCCGACCGCCGTAGCGATCCGTCCAGATACCGAGCGGCACACGCACCAGCGAGCCGCTGAGCACAGGCGTGGCTGCCAGCAGGCCGAACTCGGTATCGCTAAGGCCCAGTTCGGCTTTGAGCGGGATGCCGAGCACCGCAAACATCATCCAGACGGCAAAGCAGATGGTGAAGGCGAAGGTGCTGGACCAGAGGGTCATCCAGCCCCCGGGAGGGACCGGCGCTGCGGATGAAGAAGGGTGCGATGCTGAAGACATAGCCGTTTCCGGAGTCACTTTGAAGAGTGATGCCAGAGTAGGCCGATGCCGGGCCCACGCCTATTCGTCAGGCGAGGAGGGGAAGGGGAATGGGATAGGTGAGTGGAACTAGGTCGGGAGAACTAGGTGAAAGACTTGTACTTTTCTCCCTTTTCGGTTTTCTCCCCTCTCCCTCTGGGAGAGGGCGGGGGAGAGGGCATGCGGTGCAAATTGCGATGTGGTCGGCAAGCAGAACCTCCGGCCCTCACCCCCAGCCCCTCTCCCGCAACGCGGGAGAGGGGAGCGGACCGGCGGGAAATCAAATGCCTACCGGCAAATCTTCCGCCGTGCCTTCACCCGCCGCAGCACCTTCGGCGCATCCTGCCCGACCTTGTCCGCCATAAAACTGATCGGGTTGTTCATATAGGCCGCCAGCTTGTCACGCACGAACGATGTGTCGTCGCCCACCGTCGAGATGATCCCCGTCGTCGCGCCGCCGCCGAGCAGCATTGTGAAGATGCCGCGATACGGGAAGTCGCCATAGGCGGGCACGCTGACGTCGAACGGCTCCGAGCGCTTGAACATGTCTTCGGCGGTGCTGCCCATTGCCCAGTGGAATGCCTGCGGGAATTGCAGCGCGACAATCCTTGGGTGGATGTTGTGATAGTCCGAGCCAATGGCTGCGTCGCCGAAGATGTAGGTGCCGCCCGTGCCCCAGTTCTGGGTGTCGAAGTCGACGTTGACCGCATCGCTGACCAGCGGCGCATGGCTGGCCGGAACCTGCCACGGCATGATCGGAAACTTCAGGTCGCGGCTCAGACCAGCGCAGAAGTCGAAAAATCGCTTCCACTCGTGCGTCCAGTAGCAGTAGCCGTTGGCGTAGCTGCGGATCGTGAAATCGTCGGCCTCGTAGCGGTCCACGGCCAGGAAGTCCGGCACGTCCGGACCTTCGTGGACGCGCATGGCGCGGATGAAGGCCGCTGTCTCCAGCGCGTTGAGGCGCGGTGCATCATCGGACGAGTAGATCCACTCCGACGCCCCCACCCCCCAGAGGTTGACCTGCCAGCCGTACGTCACAGCGGGGGCGATGGTGCGGAACAGCCAGTTCACCGCTGCCACATAGCCCCGAATGTTTTCCTCGATGTGCGAGGGAATGGTGGCCGCCACGTTCCAGTGGTCGAGCGCCATCCGCAGTGGCTCGCGCACGGGCATGGCGTACTCGGGGCCGAATCCGCCTTGCTGGCACGCGCCCAGGAAGTCGGGGTTGATGACGTAGCCAGCAGGCACGGGGTGATCGGCATCGATGTGCTCGTTCACCAGATTCAGCGAGAGGATCAGGTTGCCGAAGCTGTGCGCCAGGCCCTGCTTGTTGGCGAGTTGCGTGGGCGTGTCACCGAGCGACAGGTTGCATGTGTACGAGACGATCACCGGCAACACCTTGTGCCCGCCACCGATCTGCCGCTCCACATCGCGTGCGAGCAGCACCGTGGCCGTGGTCTGGTTGTCGGAGGTCAGGTAGACGTTGGCATCGCCCGCGCCGTCGAAGCCCGCGTACTTGAACACCGACGATGCGCGCGCGGCCACGAAATCCGCCGCATTGCCCGGCGTCAGGTCAGCGCAGCCGCCGAAGCTCAGAAAGCTGGGAAAGCCGCGCACGTTCAGGTTGGCACCCTTGGCCACGTCGATGGTCAGCCGCGAGGTGCCGTTGGGCAGTACCAGCGCCTGCACAGGTGTGAAGACGTTGTGGACCGTGCCGTCGATGATGAAGTCCGAGACCTCGACGTCGTAGTGCTGGGGCTGCACCGGTACGGCGAAGTCGTAGATATGCGTGCCCGCCAGCAGGTGGAAGTCCTGCTTGTAGGTCATGTTCGGTGCCACGAGCCGCACGGTGAGCGGCGTCGCCACGGCCACGTCGGACGTGATGAATACCGGCAGCGTGACATAACCACCGGTGTCCACTGCGGTGGATGTCATCTCGGCCTCGGTGAACACGACCGCTTCCACCGATGCGGTCAGGTTGCGCAGCTTGGATGGGAAGCTGTAGCGCACGTTGTTCAGGCTGATCGTCCTGGCGTTCACATCCACCGCACCCGCCGTCGGCAGGCCAGTCAGCGGCAGCATGTTGTCGGGAGCCAAGCCAACTTCGGCCAGGACCTCGCCGGTGTTGCGGACCACCACGCTGATGTCGAGTTCCTCATCGTCCAGAACGGGGATCGGCCCGACGGCGAGGTCGAGGCGGGCATAGTGCTGGGCCGGGCCATAGTCGATGACGAGCGCGGCCGTGCCACCTGCTGACAGCGCGATGCTGGTGGGATGCATCTGCGCATTGGCCACCACGGTATAGGTGTGGTTGGCGAGCGGGCTCACCGACACCTGGTAGTTGCCACTGGGCAACGAAATCGGCGTGGTCGTGCCCGGCGACACGGCCTGCGCATGGATCTGCGAGCCTTCCGTAAAGGTAACGGTCTGCGCCACGGAGTACAGCGCGGGGTCGGGAGCGGAGGCCGTCTGGATGCGCACCGTGCCGTTGGTACTGGGCAATGCATCGGCGGCCAGAGCAAACGACGACAAGTAGGTCTCGACATCGTCGCCGGTCAGATCGCCGTTGATGCCGATCTGCACCTTGTCCGTTGCCGCGAACGTATAGGCGGATTCGAGGCCGACCTCCGCCTCGACGTTCCAGTGCTGTCCGTCGATCTGATCGTTCTGGGTCCGGGCCGTGGTGGCCCGCCAGCTTTGCAACTGAAGATTGAAGTCGGTGGGCTGCACGGCTGCCGGGGAGCGGAACTTCAATCCGAGGAAGTGCTCGACCCTGACGGCCGTGCCGTCGCTGTTGCGGATATTCGAGATCGAGATCACGCCGTACCACTGCGACGCGCCGCTCTCCACCTTGATGTCGAAAAGAATTGCCATGGTTCCTGCCTCCGCCTGGTTGTGAACGCAGCGCGCAGTGCGCCGTCGTCAGCGCAGAGTAGGGGGCAAGACAGGGTGGGGGGAATGGATTGCCGAAGCGGCGGGAGGTGGAATATTTCCCCTCTCCCGCGTGCGGGAGAGGGGAGCAAACCAGTAGCGGGAGCGGAACCGCTTAAGCCGAAGGCGGCGGCACGTAACCCATGGCTTGATCAGCGCCTTCACCGAAGAAATACTTCTCGGTCTGCTTGAGCAGGTACTGGCGCGCGCGGGTGTCGGCCATGTTCAGGCGGTTTTCATTGATCAGCATCGTCTGGTGCTTGAGCCAGCCGGCCCAGGCTTCCTTCGAGACGCTTTGCCAGATCTTCTTGCCGAGTTCGCCCGGCAGCGGGGGGAAATCGAGACCTTCCGCTTCCTTGTTCAGTTTGACGCATTGGACCATGCGGGCCATGTGGGACTCCTTCTTTCGTGTGGGCGCTATTGTAGCCAAGCTCGCGGGACGGGGCAGCGGCGGCTGCCCATGTCCCTGCGGCGCATATTGTTATGTCGTACCAGGGGTTACAGCTTCTTCATCAGCACCATCGACTTGCGCTGCCAGTTGTAGAGCTTGCGCTTGTCTTCGGGCAGGTCGTCCACGCTGGCGTGGACGAAACCACGTTTCAGGAACCAGTGCTCGGTGCGCGTGGTGAGTACGAACAGACGCTCGAGTCCCAGCGTACGGGCGCGGCGCTCGATGCGCTTGAGCAGCCGCTCGCCGTCGCCGGTGCCCTGCGCTTCCGAGGAAACGGTCAGGCAGGCCATCTCTCCCATGTTCTCGCGCGGGAATTCGTAGAGCGCGGCGCAGCCGAACAGCACATTGTCGTGCTCGATGACCGAGAACTTGTCGATGTCGCGCTCGATCAGGTGGCGTCCGCGTGGCACCAAAGTGCCATCGGCTTCCAACGGGGCGATCAGTTGCAGGATGCCGCCCACGTCGTCGAGCGTGGCTTCGCGCAGGCTTTCCAGATCGGTATCGGACACCATCGTGCCCACGCCATCGTGCAGGAACAGTTCCAGCAGCACCGAACCATCGAGGTCGAACGGAATCAGGTGGGCACGCGGCACACCGTTGCGCAGCGCCTTGACCAGATGCTGGAGGTAATAGGCCACGTCAGGCGGCAGGTGATTGTTCTGCAGGCGCTCCATGGCGGTACGCAGCGACATCTCCTTCATCAGCTTGCCCACGGCATCGGGCACGCCTGGCACTTCGGTGATGTAGATCAGCTTGTCGGCCTTGAGCGCGCTGGCCGTGGCGCTGGCCACATCTTCCATCGACAGGTTGAACGCCTGCCCGGTGGGCGAGAAGCCCAGTGGCGACAGCAGCACCACCTTGCCGTGCGACAGCGACATGCGCATGGATTCGTCATCCACCTTGCGCACGAGTCCCGTGTGCTGGTAGTCCACGCCATTGACGATGCCCACTGGCCGAGCGGTGATGAAGTTGCCGGAAATCACAGAGAGCTGCGCGCCGGCCATCGGCGTGTTCGGCAGGCCCTGGCTGAAGGCGGCCTCGATGTCGAGGCGCAGTTCGCCGGCAGCTTCCTTGGCGCATTCCAGCGCCGCGTTGTCGGTGATGCGCACGCCATCGGCGTACTGCGACTGCACGTTGCGCAGCGCAAGCTGTTCTTCCACCTGCGGCCGCGAGCCGAACACCAGTACTACGTGCATGCCCATCGCGTGCAGCAGCGCCACGTCGTTGACCAGTGCGTTGAGCACACCGGCCTTGACCAGTTCGCCGCTGAAGGCGATCACGAAGGTCTTGCCTCGGAACGTGTGGATGTACGGGGCGACGGCGCGCAGCCAGTCCACGAACTGCTGCTGGTCCGGCGGGCTGGCTTCGGCCAGTTCGGCGCCTGCCAGGGCGGACGGAATCGGCGTGACGGGCGCAGGCACTTCGGACTGAGCGTCCAAGGCAGGAGCGGTCGGGGCAGGGGCGGCGGCAGGATCGGGGTCCTGTGCGGGGGAGTCGGTTCTGGCGTTCATGCGGCGGATTATAATCCCGGCCAATGTCAGCACAACGCCCCGCCAAACAAGCCCCGGCCCAGCCTGCCGCGGCCCCATCGAAATCGGCCAGCCAGCAGCCCGCTCCGCGTGACGCAGGCGGCGGCACGCGGCCGCCCCGTCAGCCGCAGAAGGCGCAGCAGAAGCCGCAGCCGATTCAGGCCGCCAAGCCGCAGCAGCAGGCCCGGCTGCCCCGGTCTCAAAAACCAGCAGACGGCGCGCCTCGCCCGCCTCGTCCTCCGCGTGAGCCGCGTCCGCCACAGCCGGAGCGCTTGGCCAATCCGCTGCCTGAGATCACGTTCCCCGAGGCGCTGCCGGTTTCGGCCCGCCGCGACGAGATCGCGCAGGCCATGCGCGACAACCAGGTGGTTATCGTGTCCGGCGAGACCGGCTCGGGCAAGACCACGCAGTTGCCGAAGATCGCGCTGTCGATCGGGCGCGGGCCGGCGCGGGAAGGCAAGCCCGGCGGCGGGCTGATCGGCCACACGCAGCCCCGGCGGATCGCGGCCACGTCCACGGCCAAGCGAATCGCGCAGGAACTGGGCACGCCGGTGGGCGAGCACGTGGGTTACCAGGTGCGGTTCAACGACGCGATGTCCGCAGGCGCCTCGGTCAAGCTGATGACCGACGGCATCTTGCTGGCCGAGACGCAGAATGACCCGCTCCTGCGCGCCTATGACACGATCATCATCGACGAGGCGCACGAACGCAGCCTCAACATCGATTTCCTGATCGGCTACCTGCGCCAGATCCTGCCCAAGCGGCCGGATCTCAAGGTCATCATCACGTCGGCGACGATCGATGCAAAGCGCTTTGCCGAGCATTTCGCGCGCAATGGCAAGCCGGCGCCGGTGATCGAGGTCAGCGGACGGCTGTATCCCGTGGAAGTTCGCTACCGACCGATTCAGGAGGACAAGCCGGCCGACGCCCCGCCGAAGGGCGAGAAAGCACGCGAGCGCGACCTGTTCGATGGCATCGTCGACGCCGTGGACGAACTTTGCCGCCTGGGCCCGGGCGACGTACTGGTCTTCCTGCCTGGCGAGCGCGAAATCCGCGAGGCGGCCGAGGCGCTACGCAAGCACCATCCGCCGCATACGGAGATCCTGCCGCTGTTCGCGCGCTTGTCCGTGCAGGATCAGGAGCGCGTGTTCCGGGCATCCAACGCGCGCCGCATCGTGCTGGCCACCAACGTGGCGGAAACTTCGCTGACCGTGCCGGGCATCCGCTACGTCGTCGATACCGGGCTGGCGCGTGTGAAGCGGTATTCGTACCGCAACAAGGTCGAGCAACTCCAGGTCGAGTCGATTTCGCAAGCCGCCGCCAACCAGCGCGCGGGTCGTTGCGGCCGCGTGGCCGATGGCGTCTGTATCCGGCTCTACGAGGAAAGCGATTACCAGGGCCGTGCGCGCTTTACCGATCCGGAGATCCTGCGCTCGTCGCTGGCTGCCGTGATCCTGCGCATGAAGGCGCTGCGGCTCACCGATATCGAGGCGTTCCCGTTCATCGAGCCGCCGCTGGGCCGCGCCGTGGCCGACGGCTACCAGTTGCTGCAGGAACTGGGGGCGCTCGACGAATCGAATCAGCTCACGTCCACGGGCCGGCAGGTGGCCAAGTTGCCGCTGGACCCCCGCGTGGCCCGCATGATTCTGGCCGCGCGCGATCACCAGTGTCTGCGCGAGGTGCTGATCATCGCCAGCGCGCTGTCGGTGCAGGACCCGCGCGACCGTCCGCCCGATGCGCAGGAAGCCGCCGATCAGGCCCATCGCAAGTTCATGGACGAAAAGTCCGAGTTCCTCGGTTGGGTCAAGTTGTGGAAGTGGTTCGAGGAGGCGGTGGCACACAAGAAGACCAACCGCCAGTTGCAGGACCAGTGCCGCAGCAACTTCCTGTCGCACGTGCGGCTGCGCGAATGGCGCGATGTGCATTCGCAACTGCTGACCACGGTGAGTGAGCAGGGCTGGCGGCTCAACGAGAGCGAGCCGACCTTCGAACAGGTGCACAAGGCGCTGCTGACGGGCCTGCTCGGCAACGTCGGACTGAAACTCGACGAAGCCGACGGCAAGGGCCGCGAGTATCTGGGCGCGCGGGGGATCAAGTTCCACCTGTGGCCGGGTTCTCTGATCGCCCGCAAGGTGGGCCGCTGGATCATCGCCGCCGAACTGGTGGAGACCAGCCGCCTCTTTGCACGAACGCTGGCGCGCGTGGAACCCGAATGGATCGAACAGGTGGGGCGCCACCTGCTCAACGTGAGCTGGAGCGAGCCGCACTGGGAGAAAAAGGCGGGACAGGTGGTGGCGATGGAGCGCGGCACGCTATATGGCCTGCCCGTGTACCAGCACCGGCGCGTGCATTTCGGGCCGATGAACCCGAAGGAAGCGCGCGAACTGTTTATCCGTGGTGCATTGGTGGAAGGCGAGTTCGATACGCGCCTGCCGTTCTTCGCCCATAACCAGCGTCTGGTGCGCGAGATCGAGAACCTGGAACACAAGTCGCGCCGGCAGGACGTGCTGGTAGACGACGCGCTGATCTATGCGTTCTACGACGGTGCGATTCCCGCCGACATCCACAACCAGGTGTCGTTCGAGCAGTGGTATCAGGCCGAGGCCGCGAAGCTGCCCAAGGACCGCAAGCTGCTGTACCTGAACCGCGACGAACTGATGCGTCACGAGGCGGCCGGTATCACGACGGACCTGTTCCCGAAGATCCTGCCCGTAGCCGGTATCGACATGGGTTTGACGTACCACTTCGAGCCGGGCAGCCATCGTGATGGCGTGACGCTGACTGTGCCGCTCTACGCACTGAATCAGGTGCGGCCCGATCGCGCCGAATGGCTCGTGCCGGGCATGATCAAGGAGAAGGTGCACCTGCTGCTGAAATCGCTGCCGCAGAAACTGCGCCGTCACTGCGTGCCGCTGCCCGATTACGCAGCAGGTTTTGTCGATCGCCAGCCGTTTGGCGAGGGCGACCTGATCGACGTGCTGATTGCCGATATCCGCGCCGAGACCGGCACCATGATCCGCCGCGCCGATTTCAAGCTCGAGACGCTGCCAGTGCATCACACGATGAACTTCAAGGTCATCGACGAGCACGGCCGGCAACTCGACATGGGCCGCAACCTGGCCCAGTTGCGTGCCGAGTTCGGCGGACAGGCGCAGCAATCGTTCCAGAACATTGCCGCGCGCGATGTGCCGGCTGCGGAGGCGGGCCAGTACGAGAACCTGACCTCGTGGTCGTTCGGCGAATTGCCGGAACTGCTGGAAATCCGCAAGGGCAACCAGACGCTGTTTGGCTATCCGGCGCTGGTGGATCGCACCGATCATTGCGACGTGGAAGTCTTCGACGATCCGCAGGAAGCGGCACGCATCCATCACGTGGGGCTGCGCCGGCTGTTTGCGCTGCAACTGCGCGAGCAGGTCAAGTTCATCGAGAAAAACATCCCCAACCTGCAACAGATGGCGATGCAGTACATGACGCTGGGGTCGCAGGAGGAACTGCGCAACCAGATCGTGCTGATGGCGCTGGAACGCGCCTGTCTGCAACCGCCGCTGCCGCGTAACGAATCCGAATTCAACGCGCGCAAGGAAGAGGGGCGGGCACGACTCTCGCTGCTGGCGCAGGAAATTGCCCGACTCGTCGGCACGATCCTGGCGGAGTACGCGGGTCTGCCACGCAAGCTGCTGCAGGCCAAGCCGCATGGTAGCGCCTATCAGGATCTGGAGGCGCAACTCGGTCGACTGATGAGCAAGTCATTCGTGGCCGATACGCCGTACAACCAGCTCGTCCACTTCCCGCGCTATCTCAAGGGTATGGCGATGCGCGTGGACAAGCTCAAGGGCGACCCGGGTCGCGACAGTCAGCGCACGCAGGAAATGTCGCCGCTGATCCAGCAATGGCAGCGCGCAGAGAAAATGCTGCGGTCGCAGGGCAGGGGCGCGGTGGTGGATGAGCGCATGGATGAGTTCCGCTGGATGCTGGAAGAACTGCGGATCGCACTGTTCGCGCAGGAACTGAGGACGCCGCAGCCCATGTCGGTGAAGCGGCTGCAGAAGGTTTGGGAGAGTATGCAGCGCTGAAAACCCGGCGGAAGCTGTCGCCGCCTCACATGTATCCAAATGTAAGTAACCCTAAAGATTCCTCTCAGTTCGTCAGCGCATTCCATAGCCGAAACGTTAGAATGCCCGGTTCGTATCGAAATCCACTGTCTTATGCTCGCGTTGCGTCGTGTCGTAGCTGTTTCGGTTGGCGCCCTGGCGCTGGCCCTGGTGTCCGCGCCGGCTCTCGCGGAAGTGGTTACCATCCTGAATTCAGGTGATGCTAGCGTCACCTTAATCGACAAGGATACCCAGAAGGTCATCGAGACCTTCCCGGTTGGCAAGGAGCCGCACCACCTGATCGCCACGCCCGACGACAAGTCGCTGATCGTGGCGAATGCCGTGGGCAACGATCTGGTGTTCTTGGATCCGGTGACCGGCAAGGTCCAGCAGCGCGTGCCGAATATCGACGATCCCTACCAGATCGGATTTTCCCCAGACAGCAAGTGGTTCATCGCCACCGGCAACCGCCTGGACCGCGTGGACGTGTACCGCTGGGATGGCCATCAGCTCAAGATCGCCAAGCAGTTCCCGTTGGCCAAAACGCCCAGCCACATCGCGTACACGGCAGACAGCAAGATCGCCTTCATCACGCTCCAGGATTCCAACCAGATCGCCGCTATCGACCTGAATACGCTGACGGTGATGTGGGTCATGGAAGCCGGTTCGGCACCCGCTGGCGTCTGGGTGACGCCGGATC
This sequence comes from Cupriavidus sp. SW-Y-13, assembly GCF_009793345.1. Classification (NCBI taxonomy): domain Bacteria; kingdom Pseudomonadati; phylum Pseudomonadota; class Betaproteobacteria; order Burkholderiales; family Burkholderiaceae; genus Cupriavidus; species Cupriavidus sp. SW-Y-13. Next base: position 2,064,340 of record NZ_WHLX01000001.1, on the reverse strand, counting down.
AGAAATACCTGCTCGTGGGCATGACCGGCGCGGACTACGTGGCCGTCATTGACTGGCGCACGCGTACCGTGGTCAAGCAGATCCAGACTGGCAAGGGCGCGCACAATTTCCGCGCGGTGGGCGACAAGCGCCACCTGTTCCTGACCAACCGCGTGTCCGGCTCGATCAGCATCATCGACCAGCAGACGTTGTCCAAAGTGGGCGATATCACGGGTCTGCTGCCGGGGCCCGACGACATGGAGCTGACCGCGGACGGCAAGACGCTGTGGGTGACGTTCCGCTGGGCGCGCTCGGTGGGGTTGATCGACGTGGCCAGCCGCAAACTCGTGAAGACGATCCGTGTAGGTAAATCGCCGCACGGCATCTATTTCAAGACGCGCGCTCCGCTGTATTGATGGGTTGACACGTTCTTGCTGAGGACATCATGCGCAGCTTGATTTCGCGCATCGCCATGCTGGCTCTGGCATCTGCCAGCGCCGTGGCACTGGCAGCCGAGCCGGCGCACCAGGCCGGCGCCTGCCGCGCCGGCACGCTCTACCTGACCTTCGACACCGGCAGCATGAGCCAGGCCGAACTGATTGCCCGGACGCTGCGCAAGCACCATATCCGGGCGACGTTCTTCCTGGCCAGCGAGCCGACCGTCAACAAGGACAACTCGCTCGATTCCACCTGGGCTTCGTACTGGAAATCGCTGGCCGCCGATGGCCACGCGTTCGGCACGCATACCTTCGATCACGTCTACCTGCGCAGCGTCCGCGAAGGCAAGGTCACGATGCGCCCGCAGTTCGGCGCACAGGCGGGACGCGACACGGTCATGACCGAGGCGTCTTTCTGCGCCGAACTGCGCCGCAGCGCGCAGGCATTCCAGTCGATGACCGGGCAGCAGATGGTGCCGCTCTGGCGCGCGCCGGGTGGCCGTACCGCGCCGCAGACGCTGGCCTGGGCCGAGCAGTGTGGCTTCAAGCACGTAGGCTGGGCGCCGGCAGGCTTCCTGGGCGACGAGTTGTCGTCCGAGAAATTTCCGAATCAGGCATTGCTCGACAAGGCGCTGCGCGATCTTCGCGACGGCGACATCACGATGGCCCACCTCGGCATCTGGTCGCGCAAGGACCCCTGGGCGCCAGCCGTGCTGGAGCCGCTGATTACCGGACTCGAAAAGAAGGGCTTCTGCTTCGCCACGCTGCGTGAACATCCGCTATACCGGAACTGGATCGTGCAACACGGCCCGGTGCAAGCTGCGACGGGAGCGAAACAGTAATGTGGGATGCCTTCAGTAACTGGGTAAGCCTTTGGGTCGGCCAGATCGAAGCCACGGTGTTCCAGGACGCCATCCTGCCGGTGGTCTACAACCTCGGATTCGGCGGCTATGCGGAGGATGCCTTCACGGGCACCGAATGGCTGCTCGTGGGCGTGGTGCAGATTGCCGTGATGTTCCTGATCCTCGGTCCGCTGGAAAAACTGCGCCCCGTGGAGGCCGTGACCGATCGCGCGGCCATCCGCACCGACATGCTCTACACGGTGATTCACCGGCTCGGACTGTTCCGGCTCGCCATGTTCTTCCTGCTGGCGCCGCTGATGGATGGCATCGAAGGCCATTTGCGCCTGCTGGGCTGGCAGCGTGTGAATGTGGAAGACTGGTGGCCGGCGGTGACCGCGATCCCGCTGGTCAGCTTCTTTATCTACTTGCTGCTGTTCGACCTGCTCGACTACTGGTATCACCGGCTGTCGCACACCTACCGCTGGTGGTGGAGCCTGCATGCGTTGCATCACAGCCAGCGTCAGATGACGCTGTGGAGCGATAACCGCAATCACCTGCTTGACGATATCCTGCGCGACGCCGTGTTCGCGACCGTGGCACTGGCGGTGGGGGTGGAACCCTCGCAATACGTGCTGCTCGTGGCGCTGTCGCAATTGCTGCAGAGTCTGCAACACGCGAATCTGCGCGTGCACTTTGGCTGGCTGGGTGAGCGGCTGATCGTGTCGCCACGCTTCCATCGCACGCACCACGCCGTGGGACTGGGCCATGAACGGCAGGGCGCCGATGGCCGCGCCGTGCGACTCGGCGGCTGCAACTACGGTGTGATTTTCCCGTGGTGGGACATGCTGTTCCGCACCGCCGTCTTCACCGAAGCCTATTACCCCACCGGCATCCGCGACCAGATGCCGCCCCCTGCTGGCAAAGGCCGCAGCTACGGTGCCGGTTTCCTGTCCCAGCAATGGCTGGGGATCAAGCGGCTGCTGCGGCTCGGGTGACATTTGGGAGGCGAAAGACGCACGGCGCTGTGCTAGGCTTTCAGGGCTTTCTCCACTCCTGATCGCATGAACGATATCTTCCGCGCGTTTGGCCGCGCTCTTGTCAGCCAGATGCATCCGCGCATGCTGATGCTGACCGTCATTCCCTTCGTCCTGGCCACCGTCCTCTGGGGCGGCTTGATCTGGTGGGGCTGGGAGCCAATCATGGGCACGGCCCGCACGTTGCTCGAAGGCTCCGTCTTCACAAGCTGGATCTATTCAATGCTCGACTGGCTCGGTCTGCAGTCGCTGCGTACGGTGGTGGCGCCGCTATTCGTGCTGACGCTGGCCATTCCGCTGGTGATCGCCTCGATGCTTGTCTTTATCAGCCTGTTCTCGGTGCCCGCCGTGTTAAAGCACCTGGAGCGCAGTTATCCCGACCTGCACAAGGCGCGCGGAGGCAGCATCGCCGGCAGCGTGTTCCAGGCGCTCGGCAACACCGTAGTGTTCCTGCTGCTGATCGTGATCACGTTGCCGCTTTGGCTGATTCCTCCTTTCTTCGCGCTGATTCCGCCCGTGCTCTGGGGTTGGCTGACCTACCGCGTGATGACCTACGACGCACTGGCCGAACATGCCACGGCGGAGGAGCGCAAGACACTCATGAAGCGGCATCGCGTGCCGCTGCTGACCATGGGCGTGGTGGTGGGCCTGCTGGGCTCGGCGCCCACCTTGCTGTGGGTCTGGTCGGCTGTCATCATCTTCCTGTTTCCGGTCGTACTGGCCGGCACGCTGTGGCTCTACGTGCTGATCTTTATCTTCTCGGCGTTGTGGTTCGGCCATTTTTGCCTGCGCGCGCTGACGGACCTGCGTGCCGAGCGTGCCGCCATCACGCCGCCGCCAGCGGGGCCGGACGTTATCGACCTGGCGCCGTCGGACGTGCGCCGCATCGAACAATCCTGAAAGAGGGGCATCATGGGTTTCGGTCTGATTGTCATTGGCGACGAGATTCTCTCTGGCCGTCGCGAAGACAAGCACATGCGCCGCGCCATCGAGTTGCTGGCCGCGCGCGGCCTGGCACTGGACTGGGCCGAATACATCGGCGACGAGCGCGATCGCATCACGGCCACGCTGCGCCGCACGTTCGCGGGCTCGGACGTGGTGTTCTGCACGGGCGGCATTGGCGCCACGCCTGACGATCACACGCGCCAATGCGCGGCAGCAGCGCTGGGCGTGGAACTGGCTCTGCATCCTGATGCGCGCGAACAGATTGCGCTGCGCATCGCGGAGACGGCGGAAGGGGATCCGGTCAAGGCCGACCTGACCCGGCCCGAGAACCAGCATCGCTTCAAGATGGGCGAGTTTCCGGCGGGCGCCCGGATTATTCCGAACAGCTACAACCGTATTCCGGGTTTCTCTGTGGCCGATCACCATTTCATGCCTGGTTTCCCGGTCATGGCGTGGCCGATGATGGAATGGGTGCTCGATCACTACTACCCGTCGCTGTTCCATCGTGACGCGGAACAATCGCGCGCATTCTATGTGTTCGAGGCACCTGAATCGACGCTCACGCCGCTGATGGAGCAGGTGCAGGACACCTTCCCCGGCATCCGCGTGTTCAGCCTGCCGTCAGTCGGCGATGTCTCGCGCGGCGACCGCTTTGGACGACGCCATATCGATCTCGGCGTGAAGGGGCCGGCGGAGCTGGTGCCGGCGGCCTATGCGATGTTGCTGGGTGGGGTGTCTGCGATGGGGTTCGAGATCGTCGAGCAGTAGTAAAGACTTCGACATTCCCCTAGGCTTGCTTCCCTCTCCCGCCCCTCTCCCACTTCGCGGGAGAGGGGAGAGCGGCCATTCAAACCTCAAGCCCCAAACCAGGGCAACCCTCGCACGCACCAACCCTCCACCGTCTTGCGATGATGGTCCTCATCGCGCGGACCTTCGAAGCCTTCGAGTACGTCCATCGCAAACTGGTAGCCTGCCTCGGTGGCCACGCGTGCGGCATGCTTCGAGCGGGCAGCGCTGCGGCACAGGAACAGCACCGGGGCATCGGTGGGAACGCGGGCCTTAAGTTCGGCCACGAAGTTGGGGTTCTGCGAGCCGCCCGGATATGTCGACCACTCCACGTGAACCAGTTGCTCCTCCGGCAAGGCAACGCCACCCACCCAATCCAGTTCCGCCTGCGTGCGGACGTCCACGAGCACGGCCTTTGGGTCGGCCTGAAGTAGGGCATACGACTCTTGCGGTGTCAGCGCGCCGAAGTAGGCAAGCTGGCTCGATTGCTGGCGGTCGTGGGCAGTCTGCAAAAGGGTGTCTCGGGTAGTCATGTTTTCTGACGGCGTCAATGAGTGCGGCGGGGATATCTACGGCGGGATGCGCAAGGACAACAGGAGCAGGGCGCGGTCGGCAGGGGGCTGTGAACCTGCCCCGATCGGCGCTATTCTAGCGCGCGGCCGTTGCGACGGCCCGAAAAATGGCGGATGCCAGAACGCATCGTTTTGGTGCTGATGCAAGGGGAAGGCACTTGTATGGTGCGTTTCCTTGAGTTGCGCACCGTTATGGTGTTTCATGGGTGTCGAGCCCACGCCCACGGGCGGGGCCGATGTGATGTGGCCGACGCGGCAAAGTGGGTTCGCAGTCAGTTGTATGCAATCTGCGTCCCCCGTCTCAGTGCGATGGCGCCGGCCCCTGCACGTTTTTCGGGAAGTCCGTGCGATTGGCGGCCGTGGGACGGACTTCGTTGGCACGCTTTCTGCTAACATCCCTCGTCCCTTTTGGGTGGCCTGGATCGGTTCTTCGATCGGTCGCACCAACAATGGCTTTCTCAGACACCGCCTCGAATTTCCAGGAGATAGGCATGGCGCAGAGCGTTGCAGATGTGATGAAGCTCGTGAAGGAAAACGACGTCAAGTTCGTCGACTTCCGTTTCACGGATACCAAGGGCAAGGAACAGCACGTTTCGGTTCCGACGTCGCACTTCGACGAAGACAAGTTCGAAAGCGGTCATGCCTTTGACGGTTCGTCCATCGCCGGCTGGAAGGGTATCGAAGCATCGGACATGCTGCTGATGCCGGACTCGGGTACTGCTTACATCGACCCGTTCTATGAAGAACCGACCCTGGTCCTGACCTGCGACGTGATCGAACCGTCGGACGGCAAGGGCTACGACCGCGACCCGCGTTCGATCGCCAAGCGCGCCGAAGCCTACCTGAAGAGCACCGGCCTGGGCGACACCGCTTTCTTCGGTCCGGAACCCGAGTTCTTCATTTTCGACGGCGTGACCTGGAACATCGACATGCAGGGCTGCTCGGTGAAGATCCAGTCGGAAGAAGCACCGTGGTCGTCGGCCAAGGAATTCGAGCACGGCAACAGTGGTCACCGTCCGGGCAAGAAGGGCGGCTACTTCCCGGTTGCCCCGATCGACACGTTCCAGGACATGCGTTCGGAAATGTGCCTGATTCTCGAATCGCTGGGCATTCCCGTTGAAGTGCACCACCACGAAGTGGCTGGCCAGGGCCAGAACGAAATCGGCACGCGCTTCAGCACGCTGGTGCAACGCGCCGACTGGACGCAACTGCAGAAGTACGTGATCCAGAACGTGGCACACACGTATGGCAAGACCGCTACGTTCATGCCGAAGCCGATCGTTGGCGACAACGGTTCGGGCATGCACGTTCACCAGTCCGTGTGGAAGGACGGCCAGAACCTGTTCGCAGGCAACGGCTATGCCGGCCTGTCGGAATTCGCGCTGTACTACATCGGCGGCATCATCAAGCACGCCCGCGCGCTGAACGCCATCACCAACCCGGGTACGAACTCGTACAAGCGTCTGGTGCCGGGCTTCGAAGCGCCGGTGAAGCTGGCCTACTCGGCCCGTAACCGTTCGGCCTCGATCCGTATTCCGTACGTTGCCAACCCGAAGGGCCGCCGTATCGAAACGCGCTTCCCGGATCCGCTGATGAACCCGTACCTGGGCTTCTCGGCACTGCTGATGGCTGGCCTGGACGGCGTCATGAACAAGATCCACCCGGGCGAAGCGGCTGACAAGAACCTGTACGACCTGCCGCCGGAAGAAGACGCGAAGATCCCGACCGTCTGCTCGAGCCTCGACCAGTCCCTGGAGTACCTGGACAACGACCGCGAGTTCCTGACGCGCGGCGGTGTGTTCTCGAACTCGATGCTGGACGCCTACATCGAACTCAAGATGGAAGAAGTCACGCGTTTCCGCATGACCACTCACCCGATCGAGTTCGACATGTACTACTCGCTGTAAAGCGCGTCGTGCGTTGCCAGGTTGCGACCGGGCAACAGTTGCACCAGGAAGGGGCGGCTTCGGCTGTCCCTTTTTGTTTTGCAGAAGCGTTGATCGCTAGAATGGGGACTCTTTTCCTAACCTTCATGCCGATGTTCATGAAAGCGATTCCGAACCAGATCGACGGCCGCGCCGACAGCGTGCCAATGCACCAGATGCGGGTGGGTTTCACCATTCTGGTGATGGCCGTGACCAGCCTGCTGGCCGTGTGGAGCGCCCCAGCGCCTGCACAGTCGTCGGATGTCTACATGTGCAAGGGCGCCGGTGGCGTGCCTGAGTACCGCAATGGCAATCCCGGCAACAGCAAGGACTGCAAGCGGCTGAACCTGCCGGACGTGGTCACAGTGCCCGGCACGCGCAGCGGTGGCGGTGCAACGTCGGGCGGCGCAGCCAAGGCAGCAGCCACTTCGCCGGCGGCGTTTCCGCGCGTGGATACCGCTACGCAGCGTAGCCGGGACGGCGAGCGCCGTGGCGTGCTGGAGCAGGAGCTGCAGAGCGAGGAAGCCAAGCTTGCCGGGTTGCGTGCCGAATACAACAACGGCGAACCCGAGCGCCAGGGCAACGAGCGCAACTATCAGAAATATCTCGATCGCACGGCACGGCTGCGCGATGACGTCGCGCGCAGCGAGGCCAACGTGGCATCGCTGAAGCGCGAATTGTCGACCCTCAAGGATTGAAAACAATGCGTCGCCTGATTCGCGGAGTCTCACGCAAAGTCACCGGAGCGGACCGCAAGCCGGATGCCGCCACGGCGGAGCCGCGCGAGGCCGATGTCGTGCCGCTGGGCGACGTGACCTTCCATCCCGGCCTGGACGTGGTGGCCAACCCCGTGCTGCTCGTGCGCCAGCCGGGCCTGCGCGTGGTGTATGCCAATCCGGCGGCCGAGGCCAGCTTTGCCATCTCCCGCAAGGCCATGGTGGAACTGACCTTGCCGGACCTGTTCGGTGAATCGGAAGAGCTTGATGCGATGATCGAGACGGTCATTGCGCGCCAGATCGACGTGCGCCGCCAGGACCTGATCCTGCGTCCGCCACTGCAGGAGGCGCTGCATGCGCACGTGGTGATTGGCGGCATCGAGGGCAGTGCCAGCACTGTGCTGGTGGAGATCCTGCTCAACGAGCAGAAGGTCAGGAGCGACCGTGAGGAACGCATCCTCGATCTCACTTCGGCCAACAAGGAACTGATCCGCAATCTGGCCCACGAGATCAAGAATCCGCTCGGTGGCATTCGTGGCGCGGCGCAGTTGCTGGAGTTCGAACTGCCCGAACGGGCGCTGCGCGAATACACCCAGGTCATCATCAAGGAGTCCGACCGGCTGCAGACGCTGGTGGACCGGTTGCTGGAGCCGCATCGGCACCCGCATATCGTCTCGGACCTGAATATCCACGAGGTGCTGGAGCGCGTGCGCTCCGTGGTACTCGCGGAGTTCCCGAATGGGCTCGACATCGTGCGTGACTACGATGCCAGCCTGCCGGACCTGCGCGGCGACATGGAACAGTTGATCCAGGCTGTGCTGAACATCGTGCACAACGCGGCGCAGGCGCTGCACGAGCGTATTGCGGCGGGCGACGCGCAGATTGTCCTGCGCACTCGCGTGGCGCGCCAGGTCACGATTGCCAAGCGTTTGTACAAGCTGGCATTGGACTTGCATGTAACGGATAACGGCCCGGGCATCCCCGAGGACATACGCGAACGCATCTTCTACCCGCTGGTTTCGGGCAGGGATGGCGGAAGCGGTCTCGGTCTTACACTCGCTCAAACCTTCGTGCAGCAGCACGAGGGCTTGATCGAATGCGAGAGCCGGCCGGGCTGCACCGACTTCCGTATCCTGCTGCCGCTGCATTGATCGCCGGTTGTGCCACGGCGCTCCGGTGCGCGCGGACCAGCGGGTCACACGGGAGACCATATGACACCGAGCAGACAAGCGACGCACATGAAGCCGATCTGGATAGTCGACGACGATCAATCAATCCGCTGGGTCCTTGAAAAGGCCCTTGCACGTGAAAGCCTGCTCTCCCGCAGTTTTACCAATGTCCGCGACGTGCTCGCGGCGCTGGAAGAGGACGAGCCGCAGGTCCTGATTTCGGATATCCGCATGCCCGGCGGTTCCGGCCTGGACCTGTTGCAGGCCCTCAAGGCTCGCCATCCGGGGCTACCGGTCATCGTGATGACCGCCTACTCGGATCTGGATAGCGCCGTGGCGGCGTTCCAGGGCGGTGCGTTCGAGTACCTCGCCAAGCCATTCGACGTGGACAAGGCGGTGGAACTGATTCGCCGTGCGCTCGAAGAGAGCCTGCGCGAAGAAGAAATGGAGGACCGCCTTGTCGATGCGCCCGAGATCCTGGGCCAGGCGCCGGCGATGCAGGACGTATTCCGCGCGATCGGACGCCTGTCGCAGTCCAACGTCACAGTGATGATCACTGGCGAGTCAGGGACCGGCAAGGAGCTCGTCGCCCGCGCCCTGCACAAGCACAGTCCGCGTGCCAATGGCCCGTTCATCGCGCTGAACACTGCGGCGATTCCGAAAGACCTTCTCGAATCGGAACTGTTCGGCCATGAGCGCGGCGCGTTCACCGGCGCGCAGACCATGCGGCGTGGTCGATTCGAACAGGCCGAAGGCGGCACGCTGTTTCTCGATGAAATCGGCGATATGCCATTCGATCTCCAGACGCGACTGCTGCGTGTGCTGAGCGATGGCAATTTCTATCGCGTCGGTGGGCACAACCCGCTGCGTGCCAACGTGCGCGTGATTGCTGCCACCCACCAGAACCTGGAAACGCGCGTCAAGGAAGGGCTGTTCCGCGAGGACTTGTTTCACCGCCTGAACGTGATTCGCCTGCGCCTGCCGCCGCTGCGCGAGCGTCCGGAGGACATCACGCTGCTGGCACGCCATTTCCTGCAGAAGAGCGCCAAGGAGCTCGGCGTAGAACCGAAGCGTATGTCAGACGAGGCGCTGAGCTACGTCAGCACGCTGCCGTTCCCCGGCAACGTGCGCCAGCTGGAGAACCTCTGCAACTGGCTCACCGTGATGGCGCCGGCCCAGACGATCGAGGTCAAGGATCTGCCGCGCGAAATGATCGGCACGGGGACGGGCGACAGCCAGGCGCCGGCACGTTCCCTGGCAACGGAGTCGCGACCGGCCAGCGAATACGACGCGATCGAATCGCCCGACTACGGCATGCACGCGTCGGGCGATGGCGACATGATGGTGGCAACGCGTCCGCCCATGGTGATTCCTGGCCAGGCTGCCGCGCCGGTATTCGCGGCAGCGGCGATCGCGCAAAGCTGGGAAAACCTGCTGGCAGGCGAAGCGAAGTCGATGCTGGAAGCGGGTCAGCCCGAGGTGATGGATGTGCTGACGCGCCGTTTCGAAAAAGCCGTACTCGAAGCCGCACTAGGCGTCACCCGTGGCCGCCGTGTGGAAGCCGCAACGCGTCTGGGGATCGGTAGAAATACAATCACGCGGAAGCTGCAGGAGTTGGGGTTTGATTGAGTGGGTGTTTGATCCACTGATTGTTTTCTCCCTCTCCCGCTGATTTCTGTCTCCCCTCCCCGCTTGCGGGAGAGGGGAGAAAACCAGGGGCGTGTCAAAACCCCTGCACCCGCAACACCCGCTCCGCCATCTCCGCAAATCCCTCCCCACCCGCTGCTTCGGTGATATAAGCCGGCTTCATCGGCAGCTTGTCCAGGATGTCCCGGACGTTGGCCACGCCGACCGACAGCGGAAAATGTCCGAACATGGCCACGTCATTGGCGGAGTCGCCGATGAACAGCCATTCGTCGCGCTTCGCGTCGATATCGTCCCCGAGCAATTCCTCTACACAAAGCCGGCTCATCGAGAGCTTGTCGTGCGCGCCAAACCAGCCGTTCACGTGAATCGAGCTGACCGTGGCGGTCATGCCCGCGCCGCGCATCATGGCCGCAATCTTCTCAACGGCGGCCGGTGGCAACGGAGCTACGTCCTCCGCATGGTCGATTGCGAGGTCGGCGGCATGCCACGCCTGGTCCGAGGCCAGCGCACAGCCCGGGACTTCGCGCAGGATTTCCTGGCCCAGCGCATGGATCCGGTAGAGGTTCGCATCACGTGTGCTCGCATCGTCCAGGAAACGCGTCACAAGCTTGTTGTCAATGAGATGGGAGTAGAACGCGCCGTTTTCACCGATGATTGCGTCGACGGGCCAGAGCCGTACCAGGATTTCGGCCCAGGCTATGCAGCGGCCGGTCACCGGGATCACATGCAGGCCGGCGCGCGACAGGCGGTCCAGCGCGAGATAGGTCGAGGCAGGCAGTCGGCCATCGGTGGTCAGCGTGCCGTCGATGTCGGTCAGGATGCCGCGCACGCGGCGGAGGGCGGCGTCGGGGAGCGATGCGAAGGAAATCGGTGCGGTCATGGCGGCGCATTGTAGCTGGCAGCGGGAGAGCGTGGCACCCGCCATCGCCTGACGTCAATATGCTGCAACATCGGCCGCAGCAAGAAGGGTTTGCCCGGTGTCGCATGACAATCAGGCGGCGTAACATGCCTGTCACAAAAAATGCATACAGTCGGTCGCTTTTTCAAAAAAATCGACGGACCGAACCAAGCCTCAGGAGAATTGCCCATGTCCTTGCCACGCACTGTGTTGAAGTTCGCCGCTGCCGCCAGCCTCGCGCTGGCCGGCACCGCCCATGCTGCTGTCGAAATCCAGTGGTGGCACGCCATGGCGGGCGCGCTGAATGACAAGGTCAACGAGATCGCGACCAAGTTCAACGCGAGCCAGTCCGAGTACAAGATCGTGCCGGTCAACAAGGGTAACTACGACGAGGCCATGGCGGCCGGCATTGCAGCCTTCCGCGCGGGCAGCGCACCGGCCATCCTGCAGGTCTTCGAAGTCGGTACGGCAACGATGATGAGCGCCAAGGGCGCAATCAAGCCCGTGTCCGTCGTCATGAAGGAAGCCGGCGAGAAGTTCGACCAGAAGGCGTACATCCCGGCCGTGGCGGGCTACTACACCTCGGCCAAGGGCGAGATGCTGTCGTTCCCGTTCAACAGCTCGACGACGGTCTTCTATTACAACAAGGACGCCTTCAAGAAGGCCGGCCTGACCGACGCCCCGAAGACGTGGCCCGAAGTGATGCAGTACTCGGCCAAGCTCAAGGCGGCCGGCGTGAACTGCGCGTACACCACCGACTGGCAGAGCTGGGTACACTTGGAAAGTTTCTCGGCGTGGCACAACACGCTGTTCGCCAGCAAGAACAACGGGTTCGGCGGCACCGACGCCCGCCTGGTGTTCAACAGCCCGCTGCACGTCAAGCACATCACGAACCTGCAGGACATGGTCAAGAAGGGCTACTTCAGCTACGGCGGCCGCAAGGCGGAGTCGCAGGCCAAGTTCTACAACGGCGAGTGCGCGATGTTCACGGGCTCGTCGGCTTCGCTGGCCAACATTCGCAAGAACGCCAAGTTCCAGTTCGGCGTAGCGCAGCTGCCCTACTATGCGGACGTGCAGGGCGCCCCGCAGAACACCATCATCGGCGGCGCGTCGCTGTGGGTGATGGGCGGCAAGAAGGCCGAGGAATACAAGGGCGTGGCCAAGTTCTTCACGTTCCTGTCCAAACCGGAGATCCAGTCCGACTGGCACCAGGCCACCGGCTACCTGCCGCTGACGATGGAAGCCTACGAACTGACCAAGAAGTCCGGCTACTATGAGAAGAACCCTGGCGCGGACGTATCGGTGCAACAGATGATCGTGAAGACCACCGACAAGTCGCGTGGCGTGCGCCTGGGCAACCTGGTGCAGATCCGTACGATCATCGACGAGGAACTCGAAGCGGTGTGGGCCGGCAAGAAGGAACCGAAAGCTGCGCTGGACACCGCCATCGCACGTGGTAACGAGCAACTGGAACGCTTCCAGAAGACGGCCAAGGAATAAGGTCTTCGGGGCAAATCGCCTGAAGGTCTGAGGCGGGCGGCGGCAACACCGTCGCCCGCTTGCGTTATAGAGCCGGACTAGAAATCCGACTCGAACTCGGGACCCTGAAAGATGGAAAAACGCGTTGTCTTCCGGTCGCCGTGGTTGCCGTATCTGCTGGTACTGCCGCAGATCGTCATCACGCTGGTCTTTTTCTTCCTGCCCGCCGGGCAGGCGCTGTGGCAATCGATGCTTCAGCAGGATGCCTTCGGCATCAGCCTCGACTTTGTCGGGTTCGATAATTTCCTCACGCTCTGGAATGACCCGCAGTACGTGGAATCCTTCCAGACGACGGGTATCTTTGCAGTGGGCGTGACCGTAGTAGGCCTGTCCGTGGCACTGCTGCTGGCGTACTTTGCCGATCGCGTCGTGCGCGCGGCCACTGGCTACAAGACGCTGCTGATCTGGCCCTACGCGGTGGCACCGGCCATGGCCGGCGTGCTATGGATGTTCATGTTCAATCCGACGCTCGGCGTGGTCTCGTACGCGCTGCGCCAGATGGGCGTGGACTGGAACTTCCTGCTGAACGGCAACCAGGCATTGCTGCTTGTGGTGCTGGCCGCGGCGTGGAAGCAGATCAGCTACAACTTCCTGTTCTTCCTGGCCGGTCTGCAGAGCATTCCGAAATCGCTGATCGAAGCGGCTGCCATCGACGGGGCAGGACCGTGGAAACGCTTCTGGTCCATTATTTTCCCGCTGCTGTCGCCGACCACGTTCTTCCTGCTGGTGATCAACGTGGTCTACGCGTTCTTCGACACCTTCGCCATCATCGATGCCGTTACGCACGGGGGTCCGTTCAACTCGACGAACACGCTTGTCTACAAGGTGTTCCACGACGGCTTCCGTGGGATGGATATCGGCGGCTCGGCGGCCCAGTCCGTGGTGCTGATGGTGATCGTGATCGCGCTGACCGTGGTGCAGTTCCGCTTCGTGGAACGCAAGGTCCAGTACTGACAGGCACAGGAGAAACGCAATGGTAGAACGTCGTCCTGTACTGGACTTCATCACGCACCTGGTGCTCATCGTCGGCATTGCCGTGGTGGCATTCCCGGTGTACCTGACCTTCGTGGCATCGACGCTGACCGCCGAGCAGGTGCTTGACGCGCCGATGACGCTGATCCCGGGCAGCCACCTGATCGAAAACTATCGCACCGTGCTGTTCCAGGGCGTGGGCGAGGCCGCATCGCCGGTCACCACGATGATGAAGAACAGCCTGATCATGGCGCTCGGCATCGCAGTGGGCAAGATTGCCATCTCGATCATCTCGGCCTTCGCTATCGTCTATTTCAAGTTTCCGCTGCGCAAGACCTTCTTCTGGATGATCTTCATCACGTTGATGCTGCCGGTGGAAGTGCGGATCCTGCCGACCTACAAGGTGGTGTCGGATCTGGGCATGCTGGATAGCTACTTCGGCCTGACTATCCCGATCATCGCGTCGGCCACGGCCACGTTCCTGTTCCGGCAGTTCTTCCTGACGATCCCGGACGAGCTGGCCGAGGCGGCACGAATCGACGGTGCCGGGCCGCTGCGGTTCTTCTGGGATGTCTTGCTGCCGCTATCGCGTACAAGTATCGCGGCACTGTTCGTGATCCAGTTCATCTACGGTTGGAACCAGTATCTCTGGCCGCTGCTGATTACCACGCAGAAGTCGATGACCCCGGTGGTGGTGGGGGTGACGCAGATGGTGTCCCGGTCCGGCGATGCCGCCACCGACTGGAACCTCGTGATGGCTACCGTGATGCTGGCGATGATTCCGCCGGCCGTGGTGGTGGTGTTGATGCAACGCTGGTTCGTCAAGGGCCTCGTGGAAACGGAAAAATAAGGTCAAAGCATGGCAAAGCTGTCTCTACGTAACGTACAGAAAACCTACCCCGGCGGCACGCAGGTGGTGCATGGCATCGATATGGAGATCGCCGACGGCGAGTTCATCGTGATCGTCGGGCCGTCCGGCTGCGGAAAGTCCACGTTGCTGCGCATGGTGGCGGGACTCGAAACAATTTCCGGCGGCGAGGTGCATATCGGTGAGAAGGTCGTCAACGACCTGGAGCCGGCGGCACGCGACATCGCCATGGTGTTCCAGAACTACGCGCTGTATCCGCATATGAGCGTGTACGACAACATGGCCTACGGTCTCAAGATCCGGGGCATGGCGAAGGCCGAGATCGCACAGCGCGTGAACCACGCCGCGGGCATCCTGGAACTGGCGCCGTTGCTGGAACGCAAGCCGCGTGCGCTGTCGGGTGGCCAGCGCCAGCGCGTGGCGATGGGGCGTGCCATCGTGCGCGAGCCTTCGGTCTTCCTGTTCGATGAGCCGCTGTCCAACCTTGATGCCAAGCTGCGCGTTCAGATGCGGCTGGAGCTCAAGGAACTGCATCGCCGCCTGCGCACGACCAGCCTCTATGTGACCCACGACCAGGTCGAGGCCATGACGCTGGCAGACCGCATGATGGTGCTCAACGGTGGTCGTGTCGAACAGATCGGCACGCCGCTGGACGTCTACGCCAAGCCGGCCAGCACGTTTGTGGCGAGCTTTATCGGATCGCCGCCGATGAATCTCGTGCCGGTGGCGCGCGAGGGTGCGGGGCAGGGCGGCGAGGCTCGCATGCGTGTCGTGCCGAAGGAAGGGCAGGCGGGTTCCGCCACGCTGGGCCATTTGCCAATGGGTTTGCATCTACCCGGTGAGGCGCTGCTGGGTCTGCGTCCCGAACACGTGGAGCCGTGCGCGACGCACGAGGCCATCGCCGAAGTCGACGTCCGTGTCGTGGAGGCGCTCGGTGCCGATTCCTATGCATATGGCACCCTGGGTGGCCAGCCGATCGTAGTCCGGCTGGATACGCACATGCCCGTGCGCGCCGGCGACAAGTTGCCGATCACCGCATCGGCCGAGCATCTGCATTTCTTCGACACGCAAAGCGGCAAGCGAATCGAGGCGCTGGCATGACCCAAGCCGCTTGGCCGTATCCACGCCATATTGCCCATCGCGGCGCCGGCAAGCTGGCGCCCGAGAACACGCTGGCGGCGTTCCGGCATGGGGCGTCATTCGGCTATCGCATGTTCGAATTCGACGTGAAGCTGTCCGGCGACGGCAAGGCCGTGCTGATACACGACGCTACGCTGGACCGCACCACCTCGGGCAGCGGTCGCGTCGATGCGCTGACGCTTGGCGAGCTGGCCGCGCTCGACGCCGGAAGCTGGCATGGCCCGGCGTTCGCCGGCGAGCCAGTGCCGACGCTCGCCGCCATTGCCCGGTACACGCAAGCCAACGGCTTCCTGGTCAATATCGAGATCAAGCCCGTGCCGGGTACGGAGTACCGGACTGGTGCTGCAGTGGCGCTTGATGCACTCTCGCTGTGGAGAGACGCGGCGGTGCCGCCGCTGTTGTCGTCCTTTTCCGAGGCGGCGCTAGAAGCTGCGCACCAGGTGGCGCCGGCGCTGCCGCGCGCGCTGCTGCTCGACAAGTTGCCGCCCGACTGGCTCGACCGCCTGCAGCGTCTGGACTGCGTGGCGCTCGACGCCAACCATCGCGAACTCGATGCCGCCGTCATTGGGCAGGCTCATGCGGCGGGATTCAAGGTCTTGTGCTACACGGTCAATGACGAAACTCGCGCAAACCACCTGCTGGGGTGGGGTCTGGACGGGCTGATCACGGACGCAGTGGACCGGATTGCGCCGGATCGTATAGGCGCCTGATCAAAGTGTCTCGATTTTGCATCACGAAAAGTCCCCACTGTCGATGGGATAACGTGCTATTCTTTTGCGAGTGAAGACTTAGGTCCTTCCCCGCACAACTGACCCTTCCGGGTCTGGCGGTGAGGCCGAAGACCAACGGCACCCGGGCAATACATATTCCCGTCGGTGCCGTTCGTTCAAGGTATCGCAGTCAGTATCCTCAAGAGTTGTTTGCAATCCGCTAACCGGTCAAGCCGTGTCGCGGAAGGTTGATGAACCCGCTTAACTCCGGCATTCCCGGAGAATAGTGAGCGCCCCATGATGCAGCAGTATCAGAGCAATTCGTACCTCTTCGGCGGCAACGCCCCCTATGTGGAAGAGCTGTACGAGGCCTACCTCCAGAATCCCAGCTCGGTTCCCGACAACTGGCGCGCGTATTTCGACGCGATGCAGAATGTCCCGGCTGTGGACGGTTCCAACGCCCGCGACATCCCCCACGCACCGATCGTTGCCTCGTTCGCCGAGCGCGCCAAGCAAGGTCCCATCAAGACCATTGTTGCCTCGGCCGATTCCGACATGGGCCGCAAGCGCGTCGCTGCAACCCAGCTGATCGCCGCCTACCGCAACATCGGATCGCACTGGGCCGACCTCGATCCGCTCAAGCGCCAGGAGCGTCCGCCCCTGCCGGATCTGGACCCGGCGTTCTACGGTTTCTCCGAGGCTGACCTCGACATCGTCTTCAATGCCAGCAACACGTATTTCGGCAAGGAGTCGATGAGCCTGCGCGAGTTGCTCAACAACCTGCGCGAGACCTACTGCGGCACCATTGGCGCCGAGTTCATGTACGTGAGCGACCAGGCGCAGAAGCGCTGGTGGCAGGAACGCCTGGAAACCACGCGTTCCAAGCCGGTGTTCACGCTGGAGAAGAAGCAGCACATCCTCGACCGCCTGACCGCGGCCGAAGGCCTGGAGCGCTTCCTCCACACCAAGTACGTTGGCCAGAAGCGCTTCTCGCTGGAAGGCGGCGAAAGCTTCATCGCCGCCATGGACGAAATGATCCAGCACGCCGGTTCGAAGGGCGTGCAGGAAATCGTGATCGGCATGGCCCACCGTGGGCGTCTGAACGTGCTGGTCAACACGCTGGGCAAGATGCCGGCTGACCTGTTTGCCGAATTCGAAGGCAAGCACGTCGACGACCTGCCGGCCGGTGACGTGAAGTACCACAAGGGCTTCTCGAGCGATGTCTCGACCGAAGGCGGCCCGGTTCACCTGTCGCTCGCATTCAACCCGTCGCACCTGGAAATCGTCAACCCGGTGGTGGAAGGCTCGTCCAAGGCGCGCCAGGAACGCCGTGGCGATGCTGGCCACAAGGAAGTGCTGCCGGTGCAGGTGCACGGCGACGCGGCCTTCGCCGGCCAGGGCGTCGTGATGGAAACGCTGAACCTCGCGCAGACCCGTGGCTACGGCACGGGCGGCACGATGCACATCGTCATCAACAACCAGATCGGCTTCACGACCTCGGACCCGCGCGACGCGCGTTCGACGCTGTATTGCACGGACGTGGTCAAGATGATCGAGGCGCCGGTGCTGCACGTGAATGGCGACGATCCCGAAGCCGTGGTGTACGCCATGCAACTGGCTGTTGACTTCCGTATGGAATTCAACAAGGACGTTGTGGTCGACATCATCTGTTTCCGCAAGCTGGGCCACAACGAGCAGGACACGCCTGCCATGACCCAGCCGCTGATGTACAAGAAGATTTCCCAGCATCCGGGCACGCGCAAGCTGTACGCCGACAAGCTCGTCGCACAGAACCTGACCGCCGCCTCGTTTGGTGACGACAAGGTCAAGGAATACCGCAACGCGATGGATGCGGGCAAGCACACGGCCGATCCGGTCCTGTCGAACTTCAAGAACAAGTTCGCCGTGGACTGGATGCCGTTCCTGAACCGCAAGTGGACCGACGCTGCCGACACCGCCGTGCCGGTGACCGAACTGAAGCGCCTGGCCGAGCGGATCACCACGATCCCCGAACACCTGAAGCTGCACCCGCTGGTCGAGAAGGTCATCAAGGACCGCTCGAACATGGGCCGTGGCGACCAGATGCTGGACTGGGGCATGGGTGAGCACCTGGCCTTCGCCTCGCTGGTGGCGTCGGGCTACCCGGTCCGTATCACGGGTCAGGATGCCGGCCGTGGCACCTTCACGCACCGTCACGCCGTGCTGCACGACCAGGCACGCGAGCGTTGGGATGCGGGCTCGTATATTCCGCTGCAGAACGTGTCCGAGAACCAGGCACCGTTCACGGTGATCGACTCGGTGCTGTCCGAAGAAGCCGTGCTCGGCTTCGAATACGGTTACTCGACTGCCGAGCCGAATGCGCTGGTGATCTGGGAAGCCCAGTTCGGCGACTTCGTCAACGGTGCCCAGGTGGTGATCGACCAGTTCATCTCGTCCGGCGAAGTGAAGTGGGGCCGCGCCTCGGGCCTGACGATGATGCTGCCGCACGGCTACGAAGGCCAGGGTCCGGAGCACAGCTCGGCCCGTATCGAGCGTTTCCTGCAGCTCTGCGCGGACCACAACATGCAAGTGGTCCAGCCGACGACTCCGGCCCAGATCTTCCACCTGCTGCGTCGCCAGATGATCCGTCTGTTCCGCAAGCCGCTGGTGATCATGACGCCGAAGTCGCTGCTGCGTAGCAAGGACGCCGTGTCGCCGCTGTCCGATCTGGCCAAGGGTCATTTCGAGACCGTGATCCCCGATCACGAGGAACTGAACGCCAGCAAGGTCAAGCGCGTGATCATGTGCTCGGGCAAGGTCTACTACGACCTGGTCAACACCCGCAAGGAGCGCGAAGTCACCGATACGGCCATCATCCGCCTGGAACAGCTCTACCCGTTCCCGCACAAGGCTGTGGCAGCAGAACTCAAGAAGTACTCCGGCGCGACCGAAATCGTGTGGTGCCAGGACGAGCCGCAGAACCAGGGCGCCTGGTTCTTCGTCCAGCACTACATCATGGAAAACATGACGGAAGGCCAGAAGCTCGGTTATGCCGGTCGTCCTGCCTCGGCTTCGCCGGCGGTGGGCTACTACGCAAAGCACAACGAGCAACAGAAGGCGCTGCTGGACGCGGCGTTCTCGAAGCTCAAGGGCTTTGTTCTGACCAAGTAATTCGTTGGTACCCCGCGAGCGCGCACAGGGATGCGCATCGCGGGACTACCTGCCCGAAACGAAACACATACGCATACATCGAGGAAATACCAAACCATGGCTATTGTTGACGTCAAGGTTCCGCAGCTGTCTGAATCGGTCGCCGAAGCGACCATGCTGAACTGGAAGAAGAAGCCGGGCGAAGCAGTCGCTCAGGACGAAATCCTGATTGAAATCGAAACGGACAAGGTTGTGCTGGAAGTGCCGGCCCCGTCGGCTGGCGTGCTGTCGCAAGTGATCAAGAACGACGGCGACACCGTGGTGGCCGATGAAATCATCGCCAAGATCGACACGGAAGCCACTGCTGGCGCCGTGGCCCCGGCAGCTGCAGCTCCGGCACCCGCCGCAGCTGCACCGGCTCCGGCCGCTGCTGCCCCCGCAGCCGCTACGGCTGGCGGCATCGCCATGCCGTCGGCTGCCAAGCTGATGGCCGAAGGTGGCCTGTCGGCTTCGCAGGTTGCCGGCACCGGCAAGGACGGCCGCATCACCAAGGGTGACGTGCTGGCCGCTGGTTCGGCTCCTGCCAAGGCTGCTCCGGCACCGGCCGCGGCCAAGCCCGCGCTGCAGCAAGTGGCAGCCAAGGTGGACTTCGCTGCGCTGGGTGATCGCCCGGAAGAGCGCGTGCCGATGAGCCGCCTGCGTGCCCGTATCGCCGAGCGCCTGATCCAGTCGCAATCGACCAACGCCATCCTGACCACGTTCAACGAAGTGAACATGAAGCCGGTGATGGATTTGCGCAACAAGTACAAGGATCGCTTCGAGAAGGAACATGGCGTGAAGCTGGGCTTCATGTCGTTCTTCGTGAAGGCCGCCGTGCACGCGCTGAAGAAGTACCCGATCATCAACGCTTCGGTCGACGGCAACGACATCCTGTACCACGGCTACTTCGACATCGGTATCGCCGTGGGTTCGCCGCGTGGCCTGGTGGTGCCGATCCTGCGCAACGCCGACCAGATGAGCCTGGCCGACATCGAGAAGAAGATTGCCGAGTTCGGTGCCAAGGCCCGTGACGGCAAGCTGTCTCTGGAAGAGCTGACCGGCGGTACGTTCTCGATCTCGAACGGCGGTACGTTCGGTTCGATGCTGTCGACGCCGATTATCAACCCGCCGCAATCGGCCATCCTGGGCGTGCACGCCACCAAGGACCGCGCCGTGGTGGAAGACGGCCAGATCGTGATCCGTCCGATGAACTACCTGGCCATGTCTTATGACCACCGTATCATCGACGGCCGCGAAGCCGTCCTGGGCCTGGTGGCCATGAAGGAAGCGCTGGAAGATCCGGCACGCCTGCTGCTGGACCTGTAATCGGTCCTATCCCCAGACAGACCTTGGTCTTTCGTTTGTCGTCGTCCCCACGCTTCGGCGTGGGGACCCGGCGAGCGCATCGCCATCGCGATGTGCCCGGATGGTCGCCAACCTGCGGCGGGCATGACGTGCCAAAGAGATAATTCCCATGAGCAAACAATTCGACGTGCTGGTGATCGGCGCCGGCCCCGGCGGCTACATCGCCGCCATTCGCGCTGCCCAGCTGGGCCTGAACGTGGCCTGCCTGGAAGGCAACGCTTACGACGATCCCAAGGGCGAAGCCCGCCTGGGCGGTACCTGCCTGAACGTGGGCTGCATCCCGTCCAAGGCACTGCTGGCTTCCTCGGAAGAATTCGAGAACGCTTCGCACCACCTGGCTGACCACGGCATCACCGTGGGCGACATCAAGGTCGACGTGGCCAAGATGCTCAAGCGCAAGGACGACATCGTCGGCAAGATGACCAAGGGCATCGAGTTCCTGTTCCGCAAGAACAAGATCACGCTGTTCAAGGGCTACGGCAAGTTCGCAGGCAAGGCTGCCGAAGGTTTCCAGGTGGAAGTCAACGGTGAGACACTGACTGCCAAGCAAGTCATCGTAGCCACGGGTTCGAAGGCTCGTCATCTGCCGGGCATCACCGTCGACAACAAGCTGATCAGCGATAACGAAGGCGCACTGAAGTACGACTCGGTGCCCAAGAAGCTCGGCGTGATCGGCGCTGGCGTGATCGGCCTGGAACTGGGTTCGGTGTGGCGCCGCCTGGGTGCCGACGTGACCGTGCTGGAAGCGTTGCCCGCATTCCTGGGCGCCGCTGACGAAGGCGTGGCCAAGGAAGCCCAGAAGCTGCTGACCAAGCAGGGTCTGAAGTTCAACCTCGGCGTCAAGGTCAACGAAGTCAAGACCGGCAAGGACAACGTCACGGTCAACTACACGGACAAGGACGGCAAGGACCAGACGCTCGAAGTGGATCGTCTGATCGTGTCGGTCGGCCGTGTGCCGAACACCGACAACCTGAACCTGGAAGCTGTTGGCCTGGGTGTGGACCAGCGCGGTTTCATCGAGGTGGACGACCACTGCCAGACCAAGGTGCCGGGCATCTGGGCAATTGGCGACGTGGTGCGTGGCCCGATGCTGGCACACAAGGCAGAAGACGAAGGCGTGGCCGTGGCCGAGCGTATCGTTGGCCAGAAGCCGCACATCGATTTCAACACGGTGCCGTGGGTGATCTACACGTTCCCGGAAATCGCCTGGGTCGGCAAGACCGAGCAACAGCTGAAGGCCGAAGGCCGTGCCTACAAGTCCGGTCAGTTCCCGTTCATGGCCAACGGCCGTGCGCTGGGCATGGGCGCTGCTGACGGCTTCGTCAAGATGCTGGCGGATGCCAAGACCGACGAAATCCTCGGCGTGCACATCGTGGCCGCGAACGCTTCGGACCTGATCGCCGAAGCCGTGGTGGCGATGGAGTTCAAGGCAGCAAGCGAGGACATCGGCCGCGTTTGCCACCCGCACCCGTCGATGTCGGAAGTCATGCGCGAAGCTGCGCTGGCTGTCGACAAGCGTCAGTTGAATATGTAATGCATCCGTTCACCTTCCGGTGAACCCCGGCGCGCCGCGATTTCTGCGGCGCGCCGTTTTCGCTTTGCAAGCATCAGAATTTTCGTAGGCCCCCACGATGAACGTCACCGAGTTTTACGAGCACGAACTCAAGCAGCGCGGCTATCAGTCCGATGAGGCGCAACTGCGTGCCGTGGCGCGGCTGCAGCATTGCTACGACGAATGGGTGGCCTACAAAAGCCGCCGCAACAATACGCTGAAAAAGTGGCTCGTGCATCCTGACGTGCCCAAGGGCGTGTACCTGTGGGGCGGGGTAGGGCGCGGCAAGTCCTTCCTGATGGACAGCTTCTATTCCTGCGTGCCCGTGGTGCGCAAGACGCGACTCCATTTTCACGAGTTCATGCGCGAGGTACACCGCGAACTCGAAGAATTACGCGGCAGGCCCGATCCGCTCGACGAGTTGGCAAAACGGATTGCACGACGCTTCCGACTGATCTGTTTCGATGAGTTCCACGTCAGCGACGTGGCCGACGCCATGATGTTGCACCGGCTGCTGCAACAACTGTTCGACAACGGCGTGCAGTTCGTGATGACTTCGAACTATCGCCCGGACTTGCTGTACCCGGACGGCCTGCACCGTGATCGCGTGCTGCCAGCTATCGCATTGCTGCAAACCAAGTTGGATGTGCTGAACGTCGATGCCGGCATCGACTACCGCAAGCGCGCACTGGAGCAGGTAGATGCATACCACACGCCGCTCAGCCGCGAGGCCAGCGCTGCGCTGCGCGATGCTTTCACGTCTATTGCAGGTACGGCCGACGAATCGCCGATACTGCATATCGAACATCGCGAAATCAAATCGCTGCGCAAGGCCAATGGCGTGGTCTGGTTCGACTTTGCCACGCTGTGCGGCGGTCCGCGTTCACAGAACGACTACCTGGAAATCGCTTCGCAGTTCCACACCGTGATCCTGTCGGACGTGCCGAAGATGACACCGCGTATGTCCTCTGAGGCGCGCCGCTTCACCTGGCTGATCGATGTCTTCTACGACCACAAGGTCAAGCTGCTGATATCGGCTGAGGTCCCCGCCGACGAGCTTTACACGGAAGGGCAGATGGCCAGCGAATTCCATCGCACGGTCTCGCGAATCATCGAGATGCAGTCGCGCGAATACCTGGAGTCGGAACGACGCGTGATGGACACGTCGCTGACCTGACCTCTGGAAGCCCGCTGTTGTTTGTGGGAAACCGGTGGCGGGAGAATCCGCCCCGGTAGTTTCTGACTTGACTTGCATCAACGCAGGGTGAGTTTTTTTTACCTAATATCCGTTGGGTAAAAAAAGCGCGCCATGCCGTCGATAAATCCTGCCCCCTTCGCGCCATCTCTTTCCGTAGCCAGTGCTGCGAGCCTTCCCGTCGGCACCAATCACTCGACGGCGACCTCCTCAGATTCTGCATCCGACTGTTTTCACTGTGGCCAGCCTCTCAATGATGCCGCGCCATTAGTCGCGCCTATCGAAGGGCAACAACGCGTCTTCTGTTGCGCAGGCTGCCAGACGCTCGCGCAGACGCTTCATGCGGCCGGTTTTGGCCACCTCTATCGCGACATCACCCGCTTTGCCCGCCCACTCGATGCCGAGGCCCGGCGTGAGGCCGAGCCAATTTGGGCGGCTTACGACACGCCCGAGTTGCGCGGCCAGTTCGTTCGCGAGTTGGGCGACGGGCGTTGCGAGATTACGCTCGCGCCAGAGAACATTCGTTGTGCGGCCTGCGCGTGGCTGATCGAACAGCATCTGAATCAGTTGGAAGGCGTGGAGTCGGTGGTGGCGAACGTGGCGACACGCCGCGTTGTCGTGCGCTGGCGCGCGGCATCGCAGGGTGTGGCGGCACTACTTGGCAGGTTGGCGGACATTGGCTATACGGCCTGGCCGTTCGAGGTGTCGCGCACGGATCGGCAGGATCGTCGCGAGCGGCGCGGCTTGCTGATGCGCATGGCCGTGGCGATGCTCGGCATGATGCAGGTGATGATGTATGCGTGGCCGCTCTACACGCATGAAGCGACCATTGATCCCGGCCAACTTCAGTTGATGCGCTGGGCCAGCTTTGCGCTGACGCTACCGGTGGTCTTCTATTCGGCCTCGCCAATCTTTGCAGGTGCCTGGCGTGCGCTGCGGCAGCGACATATGGGGATGGACGTCCCCGTGGCGATTGGCATTGCTGCCGGCTTCCTCGCCAGCGCCGTGGCAACGGTGCGAGGCATCGGAGAAGTCTATTTCGATTCGGTCACGATGTTCGTGGCATTCCTGCTGCTGGCGCGCTATCTGGAATTGCGTATGCGCCAGGCCTCGCGCAGTGGTGCCGAGATGCTCGCGCGGCAACTTCCCGCTACCTGCGAGCGTATCGCCCATGGTGGCGGGCAGGGCGAGCGCATCCCCGTGGCACGGCTGCAGCCCGGTGACCGGATTCGGGTCAAGGCCGGCGAGATCGTGCCTGCCGATGGTGTGGTGGTGGCCGGTGCGAGCGAGATAGATGAATCCATGCTGACCGGCGAGGCGCGCCCGGTGACGCGTGAAATAGGCGATGCGGTGCTGGCAGGTTGCTTCAATGCCGCGAGTCCGCTGGAAGTGCGCATTGACCGGATCGGTGCGCAAACGCGATTGGCCGAGATCGTTGCAGTCCTGGACCGCGCGCTCGCTGACAAGCCACGGCTCGCCCAACTGGCGGATCGGGTGGCCGGATGGTTCGTGGGGCTGCTGCTGCTGATGGCAGCCGTAACAGGGTTGGTTTGGGCCGTCTGGATCGATCCGTCACGTGCGGTGCTGGTGACAGTGGCAGTGCTGGTGGTGAGTTGTCCGTGTGCGCTGTCGCTGGCTACGCCGGCGGCGCTGGCGGCGGCCGGTGCGGCGTTATCGCGGCGGGGCGTGCTGTTGACGCGCGCTCATGCGCTGGAGACGCTGGCGAGCGTCACCGACGTGATGCTCGATAAGACAGGCACGTTGACCGAGGGACGATTCGCGCTCGTCGAAACGCAAACTTTCGGCGATCTCGATGCGGCGGGCTGCGCGCAGATCGCTCGGACCCTCGAACGTGGCGGCGAGCATCCGATCGCACGGGCATTTGCCGAGCCGGCGGGCACGGCCGGCGATGCCTCACTGACAGTGACAGATCTGCGCAACGTGCCGGGGCAGGGGCTGGAGGCAACAGTCGATGGCCGTAAGGTGCGTCTCGGTCGTCGAGAATTCGTAGCGGTTTTGTCAGGCGATGTCAATGGGGGCGTCGCGCGGTTGGATGCCGGACACCCCGGCGCAACCGAAGTCTGGCTTGGCGATACCCACAATATCCTCGGATGCTTTCGACTTGCCGATGTCGAGCGGCCGCAGACCGCCGCGCTGCTGTGCCAGTTAAAAGCGCTCGGTGTGCGCTGCCACCTCGTTTCCGGCGACACGGATGCGGCGGTGCGTTGGTGGGCCGGGCATTTCCAGATAGCAACTGCGGCAGGCGCCGTGACACCTGAGGGCAAGCGTGAGTATGTCAGCGCACTGCAGCGCAATGGCGCGGTAGTGCTGGCAGTTGGCGACGGCATCAACGATGCGCCGGTGCTGGCGCAGGCCCAGGTATCGATCGCAATTGGTGGCGGTGCCCCGCTCGCGCAGGCCGGCGCCGATGCGGTGTTGACTCATGGCGGCATCGCGGAGATTGCCACGGCTATTGCCGTCGCGCGCCGAACGCGCCGCGTCATCCGCCAGAACCTGGGCTGGGCATTTACCTACAACGTGGTCGCAATCCCGCTGGCCGCAACGGGCTTCGTCACCGCATGGATGGCTGGCATCGGCATGTCGCTGTCCTCGCTACTGGTGGTGGCGAATGCCTGGCGACTATTGCGCGTGCGCACCGCGACGCGGCCTCGGGAGTCTTGAATGGAAACGCTGTATCTGCTGGTGCCGATGAGCCTGGTGCTCGCCGCGTTGATCGCGGGTGCCTTGTGGTGGGCCTTGCATGCCGGCCAGTACGACGATCTGGAGCGTCCCGGCGAAGCCATTCTTCTCGACAACGATACCCCTGCGGATTTGACTCGTATCGGGCGTTCGTCGCGCGGGTCGGACAAGTCTTAGAAGCACTGGGAAAGTGCCGGGGGACAGCGTGGGCGCAACAGACCAACTTATTTGCGCTCGGTTCTCCGGACATGCGGTTGTGTTGATCGAAGTCAAGACGATGGCCGTGCCGTTTTTCTAAAGTCACACCGTCAATAGGTTTATTCTTTCTTAGCTTGGGGGTCTGAATGGCTGTCACCACCGCGTCTCCACGCGTCGACACCTTCAACTATGGCGTGGTGCGGCTGTTTGCCGTCATGACCGTGGTCTGGGGTATCGTCGGCATGGCCGTAGGCGTTCTGCTTGCGGCGCAACTGATCTGGCCGGAACTGAATTTCAATACGCCGTGGCTGTCATTCGGCCGTCTACGTCCACTTCACACCAACGCCGTTATCTTCGCCTTCGGCGGTAGCGCACTGTTTGCCACGTCGTATTACGTGGTTCAGCGTACGTGCCAGGCGCGGTTGTTCTGCGGACCGCTCGCCGCCTTTACGTTCTGGGGCTGGCAACTTGTCATCATCGCCGCCGCGATCACCCTGCCGATGGGCATTACGACTTCCAAGGAGTATGCGGAACTCGAATGGCCCATCGACATCCTGATCACGCTGGTCTGGGTGGCGTATGCCATCGTCTTTTTCGGCACGATTGTCAAGCGCAAGACCCGCCACATTTATGTGGCCAACTGGTTCTTCGGCGCCTATATCCTGACCATCGCCATCCTGCATATCGTCAACAACATCGAGATGCCGGCGTCGATGTGGAAGTCGTACTCCGCTTATGCAGGCGTGCAGGACGCGATGATCCAATGGTGGTACGGCCATAATGCAGTGGGCTTCTTCCTGACCACCAGCTTCCTCGGCATGATGTACTACTTCATTCCGAAGCAGGCCGAGCGCCCGATCTATTCCTACCGCCTGTCGATCGTCCACTTCTGGGCGCTCAACTTCACGTATATGTGGGCGGGTCCCCATCACCTCCAATACACGGCGCTGCCCGACTGGGCGCAATCGCTTGGCATGGTGTTCTCGCTGATCCTGCTCGCGCCATCCTGGGGTGGCATGATCAACGGCATCATGACCATGTCCGGCGCCTGGCACAAGCTGCGCACCGATCCGATTCTCAAGTTCCTCGTTGTCGCACTCTCGTTCTACGGCATGGCGACCTTCGAAGGCTCGATGATGTCGATCAAGACCGTCAATGCGCTTTCGCATTACACGGACTGGACGATCGGCCACGTGCATTCCGGCGCGCTCGGCTGGGTGGCGATGATTTCGATCGGCTCCCTGTATTACCTCATTCCGCGCTTGTTCGGGCAGAAGGAAATGTTCAGCGTCCGCCTGATCGAATGGCATTTCTGGATCGCAACCATCGGCGTGGTGTTGTACATCGCCTCGATGTGGATTGCTGGCGTGATGGAAGGCCTGATGTGGCGCGCCACGCAGCCGGACGGCACGTTGACTTATGCGTTCGTCGAAGCCGTTAAAGCCAAGTATCCGTTCTACCTGATCCGTCTGCTCGGAGGTATCTGCTTCCTGGCCGGGATGTTCGTCATGGCCTACAACGTCGTCCGCACCATCGTTGGCAAGCCTGCCGTCGATGCGCCGATTCCGACCAGCCTGCCGGCTTCCGCCCACTGATCGCGAGGATAGAACGATGTCTCAGAATCAAGGTTTCTTTCGTCACGAGACGCTCGAGAAGAACGTCGGATGGCTGATTGTCGCGACGATCATCGTCGTGAGTATTGCGGGCCTGGTGCAGATCGTACCGCTGTTCTTCCAGCACTCGACCACCAAGCCCGATCCCGGCATCACGCCGTATTCGCCGCTGCGGCTGATGGGCCGCGATATCTATATCCGCGAGGGTTGTGCGGGTTGCCATTCGCAACAGGTTCGCACGCTGCAGGCCGAAACGGAACGCTACGGCCATTTCTCGACGGCAGGAGAGTCGGTGTATGACCACCCGTTCCTGTGGGGTTCCAAGCGCACGGGTCCTGATCTGGCGCGCGTAGGCGGCCGCTACTCCGACGACTGGCAGCGCATCCATCTGCGCAGTCCGCGTGATGTCGTGCCGGAATCGGTGATGCCGTCCTATCCGTGGCTCGAGAAGACGCCGTTGCCGACCGATTCGGTGCAGCCGCGTATGCGGGCCCTCCAACGGCTTGGCGTGCCGTACACCGATGCGGAAATCGAGCGGGCACCGGAGGATCTGGTGGGCAAGACCGAGGAGGACGCGATGGTGGCGTACCTGCAGGGTCTGGGCCTGAACCGCCGCAATGTGCGCGTGGAAGCGGCGCCGAAGGAGTGAAGCCATGGTGATCATCACTGCCATTGCCACTGTCATTTCGATGGTGACATTTCTGGCCATCTGCTGGTGGGCATGGTCGGCGGGGCGCAAGGGCGCCAACGAGGAATCGGCGATGCTGCCCTTTGCCTTGCCTGACGAAGATAACAATCCAAGGCGGAATTCGTAACCATGAGCGATTTCATCTCCGATATCTGGGGCCACTACATTGCGGCCATCGCGCTGATCGGCATTGCCTGGTGCGTCTGGCTGCTGTTCTCCCAGCGCAAGATGCCAAAGGGCGTCAGCACCTCCGACGACACGGGCCACGTGTGGGATGACGACCTGCGCGAGCTGAACAATCCGCTGCCGCGCTGGTGGATGTGGATGTTCCTGTTGGCCTGCGTGTTCGGACTGGGCTATCTGATCCTCTTTCCGGGACTGGGCGCCTATCCTGGCGTGCTGAAGACCTCGTCCCAAGTGGAGCTGGCCGCGCACCGCGAGGCCGCCGAGCGCATGCAGCATCAGATCTACGCCAAGTACCTGAAGATGGATGTCAAGCAGGTGGCGGCCGACCCCGAGGCGCGCGAGATCGGCCAGCGACTGTTCCTCAACTATTGCGCGCAGTGCCATGGATCCGATGCGCGTGGCAGCCGCGGCTTTCCCAACCTGACCGACAACGACTGGTTGTATGGCGGTGAGCCCGACACCATCCAGCAATCGATCACCAAGGGGCGCAATGGCGTGATGCCTCCGCTGACTGGCGTCATCGACGCAAAGCTGGCTGGCGATACCGCGCAGTATGTGCGCTCGCTGTCCGGGCTGGCCTACGACCCGATCCGGGCATCGCGCGGCGAAAGCACGTTCAAGTCGACCTGCGCGGCGTGCCACGGTGGCACAGGCAAAGGCAACCAGGCATTGGGCGCGCCGAACCTGTCCGATAACGTCTGGCTGTACAGCAGTTCGGAAGGCGCGATCGTCGAAGCCATCCTGAAGGGCCACAACGGCCACATGCCAGCGCACGAAGAAATCCTGACGCCGGAGCGTATCCGGATGCTGACTGCCTACGTGTGGGGACTCTCCAGTACCTCCAGCGCTGCGGCCGGAGCAGCCGGGCAATGACAAACCGCCCCGGCCAGCGACGGCGCTGACCGGGGCATTAGGGCTAGTCCCATGAATGCGCCCCTGAAATCCCCTCCTGAAGGATCCGAGGTCTCAGAGACTCGGGGATGGCGCCCCGCGCCACCGCCCAAGACCGCTAACGATGCAACGGAAGAAGCGTTGTACGAAGTGCGCCGCAAGATCTACCCGCGCTCGGTGAAAGGCGCGTTTTCGAGCTGGCGCGTATGGCTCGTCATCCTGACGCAACTGGTCTACTACGGTGCGCCCTGGCTGCGATGGAACGACCGGCAGGCTGTTCTGTTCGACCTCGGAGCACGCAAGTTCTACATTTTCGGTCTTGTGCTCTGGCCGCAGGACGTGATCTATCTCGCCGTGCTCCTGGTCATTTCGGCACTGGCACTTTTTCTGTTCACCGCCATCGCCGGCCGGCTCTTCTGTGGCTACGCTTGTCCTCAGACGGTCTACACCGAAATATTCATGTGGATCGAGCGGCGTGTGGAAGGTGATCGCATCGCGCGCATCCGGCTCGATGGCGATCCATGGAGTTTGCGCAAGTTCAGGATCAAGACGACGAAGCATACGCTCTGGATCCTGATCGCCCTCTGGACCGGCTTCACATTCATCGGCTATTTCGCGCCGATCCGGGAGCTTGGCAGCGAGATACTGCAGTGGTCACTGGGGCCGTGGCAGGCATTCTGGATGCTGTTCTATGCGTTCGCTACCTGGGGCGCCGCCGGCTTCATGCGTGAGCAGGTCTGCAAGTACATGTGTCCGTATGCGCGTTTCCAGAGCGTGATGGTGGACCGCGACACCTTTGTGGTGACCTATGACGTGGGGCGTGGTGAGCCGCGCGGCGGCCGCTCGCGGAAGCTGGATCACCGTGCCGCCGGCCTGGGCGACTGCGTGGACTGCAGCATCTGCGTGCAGGTGTGCCCGACGGGGATCGATATCCGGGACGGCCTCCAGTACGAATGCATTGGATGCGGAGCTTGTATCGACGCCTGCAATCAGGTCATGGACAAGCTGGAGTACCCGCGCGGGCTGATCCGGTACACCTCCGAGAATGCCATGCGATCGGCGTTGTCCATTGCCGAGGCCCGCAAGCGGCTGGTGCGGCCTCGCACCATGATCTACATGGTGATCTGGCTGGCACTGATGGGTGGCTTTGCCGCGTCGCTGGCGATGCGCACGCCGCTGAAGGTCGACATCATTCGAGACCGTGGAGCGCTTGGTCGCGAGGTGGATGGACGCTGGGTCGAGAACGTGTACCGGTTGCAGTTGATCAATGCCACCGAGTCACCAGTGACAATCGATGTGAAGGTAGATGGCTACGATATGAAAGGGCTCACCGTCGAGTATGACCAGACGGCCAGCACTCTAGATCCCACGTCGAACCGGCTGTTGCCAATTCGCATCCGTGTGCCGATCGAAGACGCCAGGCAAGGTACCCACAAGATCGACGTGACGGTCACGGCGGAAACCGAGTCGCAACGCCGGTCGCAGATCCGTCAGAGCACAAGCTTTATCGTTCCCCGCAACTTGTAAGAGGAGATGCAATGGCTCAGCGCCCCCAACAGCCTCCCCATGCCGTTCGACCCTGGTACAAGGAGCCGTGGCCGTGGATCTTGATGGCCGGCCCGATGCTGGCGATGGTGGGTTGTGGTATCACGATCTGGCTGGCCAGCACACATGCGGACGTCCCTGTGCGCGATGCCACCCGCCATGGACTGGTCGTCGAGAAAGCCGATGTCGGAAGCGCCACGGAACAAGGGAGTCATCCATGAGGTTGCGCTGGCTGATGTGGGTACTGTGGCCAGCGTTTCTGATGGGTGGCGCGGCTACGGCGGTAGTGTTTTCCGTTGTCGACCCGGGAGACATCAGTTTCTTCGGCCAACCGGTGGAGGCTTCGAGGCAGGCGATCTACACCGTGGGCTTTCTGCTGGCGTGGCTGTTCTGCGCACTGTCCAGCGGTCTCACGCTTTACACGATGCCGGGCAGGCTCAGCGATACCGATGAACTCGAATAGCAATTTCGCAAAAAAAGCCGCAACAGCGTGATGCTGTGCGGCTCTGGTCTTGCAGCAGGATGGCGCCTAGCAGGAGCGACTATAGACCTGCTTGATGCCAGCCATGTCGATGATCTTCACATGCCGTTGACGAATTTGGATCAGGCCAGCTTCCGCGAACCGGGAGAACAGGCGGCTGACGGTTTCGAGCTTGAGGCCGAGATAGCTGCCGATTTCCTCGCGGCTCATGCGCAGCACGAACTCCGTGGAGGAATAACCGCGTGCGGAGAGGCGCTCGGACATATTGACGAGGAAGGCGGCGAGTCTCTCTTCGGCACGCATCGAGCCAAGCGTGATCAGCATGACCTGGTCCTGCGAGATCTCCTTGCTCATAAGTCGCAGGAACTGACCTTGCAGCGAAGGCAGATGATTCGACAGCGATTGCAGATCGTCGAACCGCACGACGCAGACTTCAGCGTCCTCGAGGGCGGTCGCATCCGATGCATGTTGCATCTCGCCGAGTCCATCGAGGCCGATGACTTCTCCCGGAAGATGGAAGCCGGTAATTTGAGTACGCCCATCCTCCATGGTGACGT
The DNA here is from genome assembly GCF_009793345.1 of Cupriavidus sp. SW-Y-13. Taxonomy (NCBI): domain Bacteria; kingdom Pseudomonadati; phylum Pseudomonadota; class Betaproteobacteria; order Burkholderiales; family Burkholderiaceae; genus Cupriavidus; species Cupriavidus sp. SW-Y-13. The sequence goes on along the minus strand of NZ_WHLX01000001.1, from coordinate 2,032,022 downwards.
GGGTTTTCAGCGTGCCGAAACGAATGGCGTAGACCGCGGAGAGCGGTTCACCCATTCGATACAGCGTTTCGCCCTTGTGGACACGCACGCGCTCCTGCACGAGAGTGTCCATTTTTACGAGGTCCTGCTGCGACATGCCCACGGGCAGGCAGAGTTGGCCCATGGCACACGTGGAGCAGCGTGGCGACATCTCGGTAACGGGGATGGAAGTCAGCAATTGAAGTGCTCGTTTGAATGCGCTTGCAGCGAGGGCGCGATGCATGCATTTTACAGCGTCGAGTGACGCGGAAGCGAGGAACAGTTGCCATTTGGCGTGCTTTTAAGCGTTTTTCTGATTGCCCTGTTTGGCGGTGTGCATTGCGCGGCGATGTGTGGAGGAATTGCTATTGCAGTCGAACAAAATCCGCAGCAAGTGCAACAGACGGTCTCGTTCTTGCACCGTTCTAGACGGCACTGGTGGATGTCGATTTGCGTCATGCATGCGGGCCGGGTGACGACGTACATGTTGCTCGGCGCATTGGCCGGTGCAGTGGGTGCGGCGGCGTGGGCGCACGACTATCTGCCATTGCAGCGATGGCTGTTCGGCGTGGGGAGCCTGTTGCTGATCATGGCCGGATTGTGGTTGCTTTTCGGCTGGCAGATGCGCATGGGTGCCGTGGAACGTTTTGTCGCGCGGATCGCTTCGCACGTCGCCAAGCTCTTGCGGCACGTTCGATCGACTCAGGGGTTGCATGGCGGTCCTGCCGCAGTGCCGTCAGCGATGCACCGATTCGGCATGGGTCTTGTATGGGGTATGGTGCCCTGCGGAATGATCTATAGTGCGCTCGGCTTGGCGCTGCTGGCGGGCAATGCTTCGTCGGGCGCACTCGTCATGGGAGCCTTCGGACTAGGTACTTTGCCGAATCTGCTGGTGATCTCGGGGTTATCCGGTTACCTGCGGCAGTGGTCGCGCAAGCGGTGGGTTCGCACCGTTTCAGCTTTGCTCGTGGCGGGTTTCGGGTTGCTGGGGGTGGCCCGGGCCGTATGGCTTCCGGAGACGCTTGCGCACGCCGGATTCTGCGTGGTGTTCTGAATCGGCCACAGCCCCGGGTTGCGGTATCCGGCGGTAATGCCATACAATCGCGAGAACCACGGTATCGCGCCGCGTCATGCACGAGGCGTCGCCGGGGCGGTTTCTCTCATCAGGGATGCCCGCCCAGGGTTTCTGGCCATGCAGTTGCATGCCGGAACCATCCCCACAGTCCATCCGGTTCAAAAGATCTGGTTAAAAGGCCGACGGCGGTGTGGAAGGTGACGCCGGGTCAGGGCGAAGTTTCCTGAGCCGATATCCGATTGTTTCTTGCCGTCTTGGTCATGCGTTGGCCCAGGCGAATGTCCGCCCCGAAGGGGAGGCGCGACGCAAGAGGTCCGTCGACCGGTGATGGCTGCCGGCCCTGGACGATCTCCTGCCGGACAGTCCCGGCAATTCGATGCAAAGAACGAGGTGCACGGCGGCGCTGAAACCAGCGTGGACCGTCTGCGCGACGAGATGGCGATGGCTTTGGCCTCGCTGTATCTGCAATCTCCAGTGCCCCGGGATTCGTCCGGGGGCAGGTGCAAAGACAGGCTGCACACAATCACATGAATACCCAAGAGGCGAAGATCGTCCTCGAGACCGCGCTGATCTGTGCGCAGGAACCGTTGCGCGTCGGTGATCTGCGACGGTTGTTTGCCGACGATGTCGGTGCCGACACGATCCGGGTGCTCCTCGAAGAGTTGCGGAACGATTGGCAACGGCGTGGCGTGGAACTCGTGGCGCTGGCGAGCGGCTGGCGTTTTCAGAGCCGGCCCGAAATGCGCGAGTATCTCGACCGGCTCAATCCGGAAAAGCCGCCCAAGTATTCCCGCGCGGTGATGGAAACGCTGGCGATCATCGCGTATCGCCAGCCGGTGACGCGTGGCGACATCGAAGAAATCCGCGGAGTGACGGTCAGTACGGAAGTCGTCAAAAAGCTTGAGGACCGCGACTGGATCGAAGTGATCGGCCATCGTGACGTTCCTGGACGCCCGGCACTCTATGCGACGACCAAGGCGTTTCTCGATGACCTTGGCTTGCGTTCGCTGGACGAACTCCCGCCGCTTGAGGATGCTCAGGCGCAGGCCCAGGCAACGTTGCTGGATCAACAAGCCATCGACTTCGAAGATATCGCCACGGCCAATCCGCCTGCTGGCGACGAAGAGGCTTTTGCGGCCACGGAAGTGGTCCCCAACGCCGTGACGCCGGCGGACACCGAGAAGGCCGATGCGGAGACGCCGGCCAATTTGGAAACTGCCGATTCCACCGAGGTCATTGAAGGCGCATCGCAAGAACAAGAAAGCAGCGTCGAGTCCGATCCCCCGTCACTCGGGCAGGACGACGACGTGCCGCTGGCGCATGCCAACGGTTTCCACGTGGACACTCAGGCTTCCGTTTCGGAAGTTGCCGAGGAATCGGGTCTGGAGGGCGACGCGCCTTATCCGGCCGAGGACGACGAGCGCGTGTCCAACTGAATAACATGCAACATCGATAGTGAATACTTTGTCTGATTCCGCTGATCAAGACGTCCGCCAGCCGGACGTGCCGGGCGACACCGGCGCAGCGCCCGATACGGGCAATGGCGCGGACGGCGCGCCGCGCCGCAAGGGCCTCCGCCGCGGTCTGCGAAACCTGGTGGCGTCCCGCCGCCAGGGTGCCCAGGATCGGGATGCCGGTCGGGGTGATGCCGATGCGCCGCCGGTGCAGGCCGAAGAGGGTGCGCAGCCCGCAGCACCGCGGACACGCGGCCGACGCAAGCCTGCGCCTGCCGCCGATGCCGGTGAACAGGTCGCGGCTCCACGGGCGGAAATGCGGCCGGCTAATCCGCGCCAGTCCGAATCGGGCGAAGGCCAGCCGCAGCGCCGTCGGCGGCAGCAGCCGCAACGTAAGGCTGCGATGGTCGACGGTGAGAACAAGCCAGCAGCCGAGCAGGCCGGCAGGCGCAACAAGCCAGGCCCGCAGCAGCGCAAGGGCCAGGGTGGCGCTGGCAAACCGGGTGGTCGCGGCGATCAGCGCCAGGGTGAATCCCGTCAAGGTGACAAGTCGGCGAAGCCCGCCGGCAAGGCGCTCAAGGCTGCAGGTGGCGAGGATCTGTTCCGCTTTGTGATCTCCGAGCAGTTCGACCAGGAAGACATGGTCGTTCCGCGCACAAAGGCGAAGCCCGTTCGTGAGCTGACATCGGATGACGATGCGCCGAAGCTGCACAAGGTGTTGGCTGACGGTGGGCTGGGGTCCCGCCGCGAAATGGAAGAACTGATCCTGCAGGGTCGTGTTTCCGTCAACGGGCTTCCAGCACATATTGGCCAGCGGATCCTGCCGGCCGATCAGGTGCGCGTAAACGGCAAGCTGATCCACCGCAAGATTACGACCAAGCCGCCCCGGGTGTTGCTGTATCACAAGCCAGCCGGTGAAATCGTCAGCCAGTCGGATCCGGAAGGCCGTCCGACCGTATTCGACAGCCTGCCGCGTATCAAGAACGGCAAGTGGGTCGCCGTGGGCCGGCTGGACTTCAATACCGAGGGCCTGCTGATTTTCACGACTTCGGGCGATATCGCCAACCGCTTCATGCACCCGCGCTATGGCGTGGAGCGTGAATACGCGGTGCGCACGCTGGGTGAACTGGCCGAGTCCGATCGTCAGCGTCTGCTTCACGGCATCGAACTCGACGACGGCCAGGCTAACTTCCTGCAGATCGCCGATGGCGGTGGCGAGGGTGTGAACCAGTGGTATCACGTAGCGCTGACCGAAGGACGGAACCGCGAAGTACGCCGCATGTTCGAGGCGGTGGGCCTGACCGTTTCACGCCTGATTCGCACACGCTACGGGCAATTCCTGTTGCCACGTGGTCTCAAGCGTGGCCGTTGGCAGGAACTCGAAGCCACCGAGGTGCGCAACCTGATGGCCAATATTGGCCTGAAAGCACCGGCCAAGGGCGAGCAGGGCGGCGGCAAGGGCATGACCAAGGTGGGCGGGCGTAAGGCGCGCACCGAGGCTGCGATCGCGGGCATGCCCATGGTCACGGGCATGGATGGACTGCCGCGGTTCGAGAAAGCCGGTGGCAATCGCGGTGGCGGTAACGCCGGCCGCGGCCAGCCTGATCCGATGCAGACATCAATGGGCTACATCCCGTCGGGTCCTGCGCCGCTGACGTCGCACTCGACGAAGTTTGGCGGTGGCATGGGCGGTATGGGTGGCGGTGCACGTGGTCCTGGCGGTGCAGGTGGCCGTGGTGGGCGTGGTGGAAACGCTGGCAATGCTGGCAATGCCGGAGGCAACCGTCCGCGTCGTGGCGGTGGCGAGGTGAACGGCAATGTGATGCCGAAGGCTGCCAAGGGCGGCGGCAATGCCCGTGGCAATAGCGGTGGCGGGGCGGGTGGTGGTGGCGCACGGCGTCCGCGTGGTGGCGGGGGCGGTGGTGGTCGGGGCGGTCATCGCTGACGCCAGGCAGGGTGGGGTCGATGTGCGCATGGCGTCATTGCCCCCATCCAGTGCGGATACAACCGGCTTTTGCCTTTTGGACATAATCCGCGTATAATCCAAGTCTATTCAAAAGTATCATCCTCAGTGGGATGGGCGAATGATGGGCATTGCGCCCATTTTTTTTTGGTTCGCCCGTTCGTGAGTGCGCGTCGAGTGCGGCTGGTTTGCGCCACGCTGCGCACCGCCCGAGGGTGATGGGCAGGCAGGGGCAGCTTACAGGTTTCGGAAACTCGCTTTCAGAACGTTGTGTTGTCCAGTGCCTGCCACGGTGTTGAAGGCCACTACTCGGGATTACAGTGCATCTGGCAGATTTGATCGAAACCACCCTTATCGGCATGGGCTACGAGTTGGTTGAGCTTGAGCGTGCCCCGGCCGGACTTCTGCGTGTCTACATCGATCAGCCTGAAACCGGCATCGTCATTGAGGATTGCGAGAAGGTAAGCCGCCAGCTTACCCACGTTCTGACAGTGGAGAACGTCGATTACGAGCGCCTCGAAGTGTCGTCGCCCGGTCTGGATCGTCCGCTCAAGAAGTTGGCTGATTTTGTCCGCTTCGTCGGCGCCGAAGCCAGGGTCACGCTGCGCCTGCCGGTCAACGGCCAGAAGAATTTCGTCGGCATCCTGAGGGAACCCTCGGGCGAAGCTGGCGCCGAGAAGATCGGCCTGGAATTCGAGGGCAAGGATGGTCCGGCGCTGCTGGAATTCGCCATACCCGATGTCGACAAGGCACGCCTGGTGCCGGTGATCGACTTCAAGGGAAATCAAAGAAAAGGGAACAAGCAATGAGCCGCGAAGTTCTGTTGCTCGTCGATGCGCTAGCGCGCGAGAAGAACGTCGACAAGGATGTGGTTTTCGGTGCGCTGGAGGCGGCACTCGCCTCTGCGACCAAGAAGCGTTTCGAGGAAGACGTGGATATCCGCGTCCATATCGACCGTGAATCCGGTGAGCATGAAACGTTCCGCCGCTGGCTCGTGGTTCCTGACGAACAGGGCCTGCAGGAGCCGGACAAGCAGATCCTGCTGTTCGAAGCCCGTGACCAGATCGCCGATATCGAACTCGATGAGTTCATCGAGGAACAGATCGAGTCCGTGGAATTCGGCCGGATCGGCGCGCAGGCTGCCAAGCAGGTGATCCTGCAGCGCATCCGCGATGCCGAGCGCGAGCAGATCCTGAACGACTACCTCGATCGCGGCGAAAAGATCATGACCGGCACGGTCAAGCGCGCCGACAAGAAGGGTCTGATCGTGGAATCTGGCCGCGTGGAAGCGCTGCTGGCACGCGATCAGATCATTCCGAAGGAAAACCTGCGCACCGGTGATCGCGTGCGTGCGTACATCCTGAACGTGGACCGTGCTGCGCGCGGCCCGCAGATCGAGCTGTCGCGTACGGCACCCGAGTTCCTGATCAAGCTGTTCGAGAACGAAGTGCCCGAGATGGAACAGGGCCTGCTGGAAATCAAGGCGGCTGCCCGCGACCCGGGCGTTCGCGCCAAGATCGCCGTGGTGGCGCATGACAAGCGTATTGACCCGATCGGTACCTGCGTCGGCGTGCGAGGCACGCGTGTGACGGCGGTGCGCAACGAGATCGGTGGCGAAGCCGTGGACATCGTGCTGTGGTCGGAAGATCCGGCGCAGTTCGTGATCGGTGCGCTGGCGCCGGCCCAGGTCCAGTCGATCGTGGTCGACGAAGAGAAGCACAGCATGGATGTGGTGGTGGACGAGGAAAACCTCGCCATCTCCATCGGTCGCAGTGGTCAGAACGTACGCCTGGCGTCGGAGCTGACCGGCTGGCAGATCAACATCATGACGCAGGAAGAATCGGCGCAAAAGCAGGCCGAGGAAAGCGAAGTGGTACGCAAGCTGTTCATGGCCAAGCTGGACGTGGACGAGGAAGTGGCGGACATCCTGATCGACGAAGGTTTCTCCACGCTGGAAGAAGTGGCCTATGTGCCTATCAGCGAAATGATGGAGATCGAGGCCTTCGACGAAGATACCGTCACCGAGTTGCGCAATCGCGCCCGCGATGCGCTGCTGACGATGGAACTGGCCCGGGAAGAAAAGGTGGAAGAGGTATCGCAGGACCTGCGTTCCCTCGACGGCCTGACGCCCGAGCTGATCGGCAAGCTGGCCGAAGGCAATATCCACACGCGCGACGACCTGGCCGAACTGGCCGTGGACGAACTGGTCGAGATGGCCAGCGTGACCGAGGATGAGGCCCGCGGGCTGATCATGAAAGCACGGGAACATTGGTTTAACTGAGGGACACGTCCGGGCCTGGCTCGGACGCGCTTTCCGCACACGAATTGTCCCGACGTAGAAACCGAGCATTGAAAGGGTTTGAATGGCAAGCACAACAGTTGCCCAACTGGCCGCAGAACTGAGCCGCAGCCCTGCTGCACTGCTGGAACAATTGCAGGCAGCTGGGGTGGGCAAGGCAAAGCCTGAAGACATCATTACCGAATCGGACAAGACCCGACTGCTGGATTTCCTCAAGCGGTCGCATGGTCAGGCCGACGATAGCGCGCGCAAGAAGATCACATTGACCAAGCGTGAAACTTCGGAGATCCGCCAGTCGGACTCCACCGGCAAGACCCGCACGGTGCAGGTCGAGGTACGCAAGAAGCGCGTGCTGGTGAAGCGTGACGACGTGGAATCGCACGACGATGGCTCCGACGAGCAGGCCGCGGCTGACGCCGCCGAGCAGGCACGTCGCGACGAAGAGGCGCGTCGGCAGGAAGCGGAGGCCCTGGCTCGCCAGGAAGCCGAAGCCCAGGCTGCACGCGAAGCCGCCGAACGCGAGGAAGCCGAACGCCGCGCGCGCCAGGAAGCCGCCGAGGCCGAGCAGCGCCGCCAGGCTGAACTGCTCGCGCAGAAGGCCGAGGAAGAGGCTGCCGCTTCGCGCGCCGCGACCGATGCCGCCGAGGAAACTGCGCGCAAGAAGGCCGAAGACGACAAGGCGCGTCTGGCTGGTGAGCGTGCGCAGGCCCAGAAAAACGCCGACGATGCGAAGGCTGCTGCCGACAAGGCACGCGCCGAGCAGGACAGCGCCAAGGCCGCCGCCGACAAGGCACGTGCCGAGCAGGATGCTGCCGCGCGCCGCCGTCGCGAAGCTGCAGAGGCCGAGGCCCGCGCCATCCAGCAGATGCTGAATGCGCCGCCGCGCGTGCTCAAGGCGCCGTCGGAACGCAAGGCAGAGGAAAAGAAGGCCGAGCAGACCGGCACGCTGCACAAGCCGGTGAAGCCGGCGGGTGCCACGGCCGAGCCGAAGAAGGACGAAAAGAAGGCCGCACCGGCCGCCACTACCACCACGACGACGGCGACCGCCGACAAGAAGGGTGGCAAGGGCGCCAAGGCTGGCGGCTGGCAAGACGACAATCGCGGCAAGAAGGGCAGCGGCCTGAAGACGCGCGGCGATTCGTCCGGCGGCACGGGCGGCTGGCGCAGTGGTTCGCGTGGTCGCGGCGGCAAGCAGCATGCCGACGATCGCAGCAACTTCCAGGCGCCGACCGAGCCGGTCATCCGTGAAGTGCACGTGCCGGAAACCATCTCCGTGGCCGACCTGGCGCACAAGATGGCCGTGAAGGCATCCGAGGTCATCAAGCAGATGATGAAGCTCGGCCAGATGGTCACGATCAACCAGGTGCTGGACCAGGAAACCGCCATGATCGTGGTGGAAGAAATGGGCCACAAGGCGTTTGCCGCCAAGCTGGACGATCCGGAAGCCCTGCTGGTGGTGGATGGCGAGGATCATACTGACGCCGAATTGCTGCCGCGTCCGCCGGTGGTGACCGTGATGGGTCACGTCGACCACGGCAAGACGTCGCTGCTGGACTACATCCGCCGCACCAAGGTTGCCGCGGGCGAAGCCGGTGGTATCACGCAGCACATTGGCGCGTACCACGTGGAAACCGACCGTGGCGTGATCACGTTCCTGGACACCCCGGGTCACGAGGCCTTCACGGCCATGCGTGCCCGTGGTGCCAAGGCGACCGATATCGTGATCCTGGTGGTGGCTGCCGACGACGGCGTGATGCCGCAGACCAAGGAAGCGATTGCGCACGCCAAGGCTGCCGGAGTGCCGATCGTGGTGGCGATCAACAAGATCGACAAGCCGGACGGCAACCCGGACCGCGTCAAGCAGGAACTGGTGGCAGAGCAGGTCTTGCCGGAAGAGTACGGCGGCGATTCGCCGTTCGTGCCGGTGTCCGCGAAGACCGGTTTCGGTATCGAAGAACTGCTGGAACAGGTGTCGCTGCAGGCGGAAGTGCTGGAACTGAAGGCCCCCGTCGATGCACCGGCCAAGGGTCTGGTCGTGGAAGCCCAGCTCGACAAGGGCAAGGGCCCGATCGCAACGATCCTGGTCAGCAGCGGCACGCTCAAGCGTGGCGACGTCGTGCTGGCAGGCAGCGCCTACGGTCGTGTGCGCGCCATGCTGGACGAAAACGGCAAGCCGGCGAAGGAAGCTGGTCCGTCGATCCCGGTGGAAATCCAGGGTCTGTCGGAAGTGCCGGCCGCCGGTGAAGAAGTGCTGGTGCTGCCGGATGAGCGCAAGGCACGTGAAATCGCGCTGTTCCGTCAGGGCAAGTTCCGCGACGTGAAGCTGGCCAAGCAGCAGGCGGCCAAGCTGGAAACGATGCTGGAGCAGATGGCCGAAGGCGAAGTCCAGTCGCTGCCGCTGATCGTGAAGGCGGACGTGCAGGGTTCGCAGGAAGCGCTGGTGCAGTCGCTGCAGAAGCTTTCGACCGCCGAAGTGCGCGTGCAGATCGTGCACGGTGGCGTGGGTGGCATTTCGGAGTCGGACGTCAACCTGGCGACCGCCTCGAAGGCTGTCATCATCGGCTTCAACGTGCGAGCCGACGCTGGCGCGCGCAAGCTGGCCGAGCACAACGGCATCGATATCCGCTACTACAACATCATTTACGATGCGGTAGACGAGATCAAGGCGGCGATGTCGGGCATGCTGGCGCCGGAAAAGCGCGAGACGACGATCGGTCAGGTGGAAGTCCGTCAGGTCTTCCGCGTGCCGAAGATCGGTGCGGTGGCGGGTTGTATGGTCACCGACGGCATGGTCAAGCGCTCGTCGCTGGTCCGCGTGCTGCGCAACAACGTGGTGATCCACAGCGGCGAACTGGACTCGCTCAAGCGTTTCAAGGACGACGTCAAGGAAGTCAAGCAAGGTTTCGAGTGCGGCTTGTCGATCAAGAACTTCAACGACGTTCAGGAAGGCGACCAACTCGAGGTGTACGAAATCACCGAGGTGGCGCGTACGCTGTAAGGCGCAACGCAGAACGGCAGGCTCCGGCCTGCCGTTTTTACTTCGGCAAGGCAAAAAGCAGCAAGCAAGCTAAAAGTATTGAATGGCCAAGAAAGGCAATATCTCCTCCCGTAACCTGCGCCTGTCCGACCAGATCCAGAAGGAACTGGCCGAGATGATCCAGCGCGAGCTTCGCGATCCGCGCCTGGGTCTGGTGACCCTGCAATCGGTCGCGCTGACGCCCGACTACGCGCACGCCAAGGTCTATTTCACGGTGCTAGGCGCCGAGCCGGACGTAGCGGCTGGCATCCTCCGTGAGAAGGCTGGCTACCTGCACTCGTTGCTGTTCAAGCGCCTGCATATCCATACGGTGCCGACGCTGCATTTCCATCACGATACGTCGGTGGAGCATGCGATCGAAATGTCCAAGCTGATCAACGAGGCGAACGCCACGCGTTCGAAGGACGACGACACGCGTACCGACGAGTAGTCGATCCGCATATCCCCAAGCGCGCCGGCGTTCGCCGGTGCCGCTTCTCTCGAATTTCCCTCAATGACCGATTCCCAAGCCAGCCGTCCGCCCCGGTTGCCGCGCCGTGACGTCCATGGCGTGCTGTTGCTCGACAAGCCGCTGGGCCTTTCGTCCAACGACGCGCTGGTGCGCGCCAAGCGCCTGCTGCGCGCGAACAAGGCCGGGCACACCGGTACGCTCGATCCGCTGGCGACCGGCTTGCTGCCGCTTTGCTTTGGCGAAGCGACCAAGTTCTCGCAGGATCTGCTTGAAGCAGACAAGACCTACGAGGCTGAGGTGCGATTGGGCGCGACCACGACCACGGGCGATGCGGAGGGCGATGTCGTCATCGAGCGTCCCGTGACATGCAATCGCGCTGCGCTGGATGCGGCGGTCGCGCGCTTTACGGGCGATATCGAACAAGTGCCGCCGATGTATTCGGCGCTGAAGAAGGACGGCAAACCACTCTACGAATACGCGCGCGCCGGCCAGACCGTGGAGCGCGCGGTGCGTCGGGTGACGATTCACGAACTGACCTTGCTCGACGTGGACCTCGCGAATCAACGGTTCATGATGCGCGTGACGTGCAGTAAAGGCACGTACATTCGGACTTTGGCCGAGGACATCGGCGAAGAATTGGGTTGCGGCGCGCACCTGACCGGCCTTCGTCGAACTGCAGTGGGCGATCTCACGCTTGTTGGCGCGGTGACGCTGGCGCAGATCGATGCCCAGGCTGATGACGAGCGGCCGGGAATGCTGGCGCCAGTGGATGCGCTACTGCAGCGCTGCGTACGCGTGGACCTCGATGCCGTGGCGGCAGGACGGTTCGTGCAGGGTCAGCGGATTGCGCGTCGGGATTTGCCGGAAGGGCAGGTGCAGGAAGAGGGCGTGCTGGCGCGGGTCTATGGCGAAGGGAAACTGCTGGGCGTGGCGAGGATGAAGGAAGGGGCGTTGAGGCCGGAGCGGTTGGTGAAGCTTTAATTCACAGCTGTGTTTTGATTGCCCGACGGTTTGCTCCCCTCTCCCGCGAAGTGGGAGAGGGGTTGGGGGTGAGGGCAATGCAGTTCAATTTGCGGACATCGCGTCTTGATGCGCTGGCCCTCACCCCCGCCCCTCTCCCGCGCGCGGGAGAGGGGAGCAAATCAGGCGCGTGGGACAGTGGGCGGGCTTCAATGCGCCCCAGCCGCCTCAGCCCCGCCGCCACCTTGCGCACGCTTCGTCAGCCAGACGAACACGATCAGCACGAAGAACAGCACGCCGGAAATCCAGAAGATATCGTTTGCCCCCAGCATCGATGCCTGGAGCGAGATATTTCGTTCGATGGAGCCGATGGCCTGCATCTTCGACATGCCCATACTCATCAGGTGATCCAGCTGCTGCTGGTAGATCGGATTGTACGGATTGATCTGTTCGACGAGTTGCGCATGATGCAGCGCCGAGCGGTTTTCCCAGAGCGTAGTCGAGATCGATGCGCCGATGGCGCCGAACGTGATCCGCACGAAGTTCGACAGCCCGGAAGCAGCCGGAATCTTCTCAGGCGGCTGGCCTGACAGGATGATCGAGGTCAGCGGGATGAAAAACATCGCCATGGCCGCGCCCTGAATCAACGTCGGAATCACCAGCGCCCGCGTATCTACCCCGGTCGTGAAGCCCGCCCGCATGAAGCTGACCGCGCCGAATGTGATGAACGCCGTAGTGGCGATCCACCGTGCGTCTACCTTGGGCAGCACCCGGCCGATGATCGGGGACAGAATGATTGCAAAAATCCCCACTGGCGCGGTGACCAGACCGGCGTCGGTTGCCGTGTAGCCCACGATGGTCTGCAGCCATAGCGGCAGGATCACCAGGTTGCCAAAGAACAGCCCGTAAGCCACCGAGATGGCTACCACGCCCGCGGCGAAATTGCGGCCGCGGAACAGGTGGATATCGACGATCGGGTGCTTCTCGTACAGTTCCCAGATCAGGAAGAACAGGAAGCCCACGATGGCGATCACGGTTAGTGCGACGATCACGCCGGAGTGGAACCAGTCGAGTTCCTTGCCCTTGTCGAGCATCAACTGCATCGACCCTACCCAGATGACCAGCAGTGCCAGGCCGATGCGGTCGATGGGCAGCGACTTGGTTGGTGTTTCGCGGTCCTTGTAGATGACCCAGGTTACATAGGCCGTCAGGATGCCGATGGGGATGTTGATGTAGAAGATCCAGGGCCACGTCATGTTGTCCGAGATCCAGCCGCCGAGCAGCGGCCCCATGATCGGGGCCACGAGCGTGGTCATGCCCCATAGCGCGAGCGCCATGGAACTCTTTGCCGGAGGGTAACTGGCCAGCAGCAGCGCCTGCGAGAGCGGAATCATCGGGCCCGCCACGGCACCTTGCAGGACGCGTGCGGCAAGCAGGGTCTCCAGGTTCGGCGCCACGCCGCAAAGCCACGACGACACCACGAACAGCAGGATCGACAGCACGAACAGGCGTACGGCACCGAAGCGCTGGGTCAGCCATCCGGTCAACGGCACCGAGATGGCGTTGGCTACCGCGAACGACGTGATGACCCAGGTGCCCTGGTTCGGCGACACGCCAAGGTCGCCCGAGATGGCCGGGATGGACACGTTGGCGATCGACGAGTCGAGCACGTTCATGAACGTGGCCAGCGACAGCGCGATGGTGCCCAACACGAGTTTGCCGCCCGTGAGTGGCGGATGCTGCGCGGGGCGAGCGGGGGGCGCCGGCTTGGGTGCCGGCGCCGCGCTGTCGTCCGGCGTAGCGGTGATGGAATTAGCCATTGGCAGTCAGCGGTTCGTCGGTTCAGCTATGGGCCGCGGGCTTCGGAGCCATGGCGCGTGGCGCACCCGTGGCCGCCGGCGCTGCCGTGCGTCCGCCGTTGTTCAGGGCGATAATGCGAGCGATCAGCGCGTCGGCATCTTCTGCCACCTTGTCGTAGACATTGGTCTGCATTGGGCGGCCCTTCGTAGCGTTGACCATGGCCGCGCCTTCCTCGTTGCGCACATCGACCGTGACATTCATCGACAGACCCACGCGCAGCGGATGATCCTTCAATTGCTTGGCATCGAGCGCGATACGCACGGGCAGGCGCTGCACCACCTTGATCCAGTTGCCGGTGGCGTTCTGCGCCGGCAGCAGCGAGAAGGCCGCACCCGTGCCGGCCGAGAAGCCTTCGACGTGGCCCGTGTACTTGACCTTCGAGCCGTAGACATCGGCTTCTAGCTCGACGGGCTGCCCGATGCGCATATGCGTGATTTGCACTTCCTTGAAGTTGGCGTCCACCCAGACCTGGTCGAGCGGCACCACGGCCATCAGCGGCGCGCCAGGCTGCACGCGCTGGCCAACCTGCACCGAGCGCTTGGCCACGTAGCCTGTGACCGGCGCGGGAATTGTCGATCGTGCGAACGCCAGGTAGGCCGAGCGCAGGTTGGCGGCGGCGCGCTGGACGCTCGGGTGCTTCTCGACCGTGGTCTGGTCGGTCAGCACCTTGTTCGAGGCCAGTTGTTCCTGCGCGGCCAGCAGTGCCGATTCGGCGGCCTTCAGCGAGGTCTGTGCGTGGGCGATTTCCTCGCTCGACACGGCGCCCGAGCCGGCGATGGCCTGGCGGCGGCGAAGGTCGTCTCGCGCCTTGGCCACATCGGCTTCGCGCAGCGCCACGTTGGCGGCCAGCGACCCATTGTTGACGTACAGCGTGCGTACTTCGCGCACGGCTTGCGCGAGCTGGGCCTCGGCCTGTTCCATGGTGACCTGCGAGTCGGCGCGGTCGAGCTGGATCAGCGGCTGGCCGGCGGTGACGAGTTGCGTGTCGTCGGCTGCAATCGATACCACGGTGCCGCCCACGAGCGGGGTGACCTGCACAACGTTGCCGGCCACGTAGGCATCGTCGGTGTTCTCGAAGTGGCGCGCGTACAGACCCCAGTAGAGGCCATAGCCGATGCCTGCCACCACCACGGCGGCGGTCAGCGAGATCAGCAGGCGGCGGCGCTTGCCGTTGTTTTCAGCCGCGGCGGCTGCTTGTTGGTTGGAGCTCATGATCGAATTCTCGTCCGTAATGTCGTCGTATCTTGCGTTTGCCCGGGTCTTGGCGATGCAGCGTCAGCCGTGTGCGCCCGAGGTCTTGGTCTTTTCGGTTTGTTCGGCCTTGCCCGTGGCCCCGACGGGTTCCTCGTAACCGCCACCCAGTGCTTTCATCAGTCCGATCTGCAGATCGAGCCGGCGCGCCTGCAGGTCGGTGGACAGGCGTCGTTGCTGCAGCACGTTGCTCTCGGTGTTGAGCACGGTCAGTTGCGTGCCGAGGCCGGCCTTGTAGCGCGTGATGGAAAGCGAGTAGGCGTGTTCCGCCAGATCGAGCGCTTCGCGTTGAGTGCGGATTTGCTGATCGACGCTGCGGATGCTCGTCACCGTATCGGCAGTCTCGCGCAGGGCATCGACCAGCGTCTGGTTGTAGCTGGCCGCAGCGATGTCGTACTGCGCGTACTTGCCCTTGAGGTTCGCGCGCAAGCGTCCGCCTGCGAAGATTGGCAGCTTCAGCGTGGGACCCACGCCGAACGTGCGGCTGATCCCCATCAGCAGGTTCGACGGATCGAGCGATGCGTAGCCTGCGAACGCGGTCAGCGTGAGATCGGGCAGGAATTCCTTCTTCGCCACGCTGATGTCCTGCGACGCGGCTTCCACGCGCCAGCGCGCAGCCACGAGGTCGGGGCGGCGTCCTATCAGGCCGATGGTCAGGTCGTCGGGCAGTTGTGGCGTGGCGTTGGCGAGCAGCGTCGGCTTGGCGATCTGCAGGCCACGGTCCGGGCCCTTGCCGAGCAGCGCGGCGATCTGGTTGCGGGCGAGGGCAATTTCCTCATCCACGCGCTGCAGATCGGTCTGAGCGGCAGCCACGGTGCCGCGTGCCTGCGTGGTTTCCACCTGGGTGTCGAGGCCGGCGGCCAGGCGCTGGCGCGACAGGTCGGTCAGGTCGCGGCGCTGGGCGATGGCGCGTTCGGCCACGTCGCGCTGCGCATAGAGTGCAGCCAGACGGTTGTAGCCGCGTGCGATCGACGTGGTCAGCATCAGCCGTGCCGCCTGGCTTTCGGCTTCCATGGAGCGGTCTTCGGAGAGCGCGGCTTCCAGTGCGTCGCGGTTCTTGCCCCAGAAGTCGAGATCCCACGACAGTCCAAGCTGCAGGCGCGACTGGTTCTGCCACGAGCCGGCGAGCGGCGTACCTTCGAACAGATCGGTTTCGGAGAAGCGCTGGCGCACCAGGCTGCCTTCGAAATCGACACCCGGGTACAGCGCGGCACGCGTGGCATCGGCCATGGCGCGCGACGCTTGCAGGCGCGCGATCGCCACTTGCAGGTTCGGATTGTCCAGGATGGCTTCGTCGACGAGCTTGCGCAATTGCGCATCGTGGAACTGGTCGACCCAATCCTGCGACGGCCATTGGCCGTGGTCGTTGGTGAACGTCTGCGGCGAGGTCAGCGTGGCGGGATCGGCCACATGCTGCGTGCTCTGCGAATTGCCGAACGCGGCACAGCCGGCCAGTACGGCCGCAGCGAGCAGCGTCAGGGCAAGGGCGCCGGTCCGGTGCCATTCCCGGTGCGGATGCGTCGGGGCGGAAGAATGAATGGGTGTCATGGAACAGGTGCGTTGACGCTGACTCTCGGGGCCGGAAACAACGGGCATCCGGCCGTTTGGGTTCACTGCAAGGACTGGTGCGCCATCTGGGCGCTATCGGAAGGGCTACTCGGAATTGCGGTCCTGCGGACATCCGGCTTCGCCGGCAGGGCAGGTATTGGTGATGATCCGCTGCAGCATGCCGCACAGCACATCGATCTCTTGTTGCGAGAAGCCATCGAAGCCACGGCGCATGACGTTGCACAACGCGACAGGCAACTTCTCCACCAGTGCATCGCCTTCGGGCGTGATCGACAGATCCACCACGCGGCGGTCGTCGTCACGCCGCGTGCGGGCAATCAGCCCGCGCTTTTCCATACGGCTCAGCAGGCGGGTGACCGAACCTGCGTCCGTGTTGAGCGCGCGCGCCAGATCCGTGACGGTGGTGGCCTCGCCCTCGGCGAGCATCATCAGGCAGATGGCCTGCGCGTGCGTCATGTCCAGGCCGCTGACTTCCTGTTCCACCCCTAGCGACAGCATGTTCTTGGCGCGCGCGAGCAAATAGCCCACGCTTTTGCCGATTTGATAGTCGGTAGGATCGAACAGGTCGGCAGGTGAATGAGAAGTCATCTCTTGGCGCGGCAATATTTGTCTGGGCAAATATAGCTAATCGGCTATGCCACTCGCAAGCGTCACAATTGGTTATTGCAATTTACGCAATGGCTGCCCTTGATCTATGCTGAAGAACCATAGCGCGTTCCGCGCTGCAACATGCTAGAATGTCGGGTTAATTTTTCTTCCGATTGCCCGATTTCAGGGGACCGAATGACCCGCGCCATCCGTAATATCGCCATCATCGCTCACGTCGATCATGGCAAGACCACTCTGGTCGACCAACTCCTGCGTCAGGCAGGCACCTTCCGCGACAACCAGCAAATGGTTGAGCGCGTGATGGACTCCAACGACCTGGAAAAGGAGCGCGGGATCACGATTCTCGCGAAGAACTGTGCCGTGGAGTACAACGGCACGCACATCAACATCGTGGACACCCCGGGCCACGCCGACTTCGGCGGTGAAGTGGAGCGCGTACTGTCGATGGTCGACGGCGTGCTGCTGCTGGTCGATGCCGTGGAAGGCCCGATGCCGCAGACGCGTTTCGTGACGCGCAAGGCACTGGCCCTAGGCCTGAAGCCGATCGTCGTGATCAACAAGATCGACCGTCCGGGCGCACGTCCTGACTGGGTGATCAACCAGACGTTCGACCTGTTCGACAAGCTGGGCGCCAACGACGAGCAGCTCGACTTCCCCGTGATCTACGCATCGGGCCTGAACGGCTATGCCGGTCTGACCGAAGACGTGCGCGATGGCGACATGAAGCCGTTGTTCGAGACCGTGCTGACCAAGGTGCCGGTCCGTAACGACGATCCGGATGGTCCCCTGCAGATGCAGATCATCTCGCTGGACTACTCCAGCTACGTCGGCAAGATCGGCGTTGGCCGCATCTCGCGTGGCCGCGCCCGTGCGCTGCAGGACGTGGTGGTCAAGTTCGGTCCGGAAGGCAACCCGATCAAGGGCCGTATCAACCAGGTGCTGAAGTTCCGTGGCCTGGAGCGCGAGATCGTGCCCGAAGCCGAAGCCGGCGATATCGTGCTGATCAACGGTATCGAGGAACTGGGCATTGGCTGCACCGTGTGCGCCCCTGAAGCCCTGGACGCACTGCCGATGCTGAAGGTGGACGAGCCCACGCTGACGATGAACTTCTGCGTGAACACGTCGCCGCTGGCCGGCCGTGAAGGCAAGTTCGTCACGAGCCGCCAACTGCGCGAGCGTCTGGACCGCGAACTGAAGGCAAACGTGGCACTGCGCGTGCAGGACACCGGCGACGACACGATCTTCGAAGTCTCGGGCCGTGGCGAACTGCACCTGACGATTCTGCTGGAAAACATGCGCCGTGAAGGCTACGAGCTGGCCGTGTCGCGTCCGCGCGTGGTGTTCAAGGACATCGGCGGCGTCAAGCACGAGCCGTTCGAACTGCTGACCGTGGACGTCGAAGACGGCCATCAGGGTTCGGTCATGGAAGAACTGGGTCGCCGCAAGGGCGAACTGCTCGACATGGCATCGGACGGCAAGGGCCGCACACGTCTGGAATACCGTATTCCGGCACGTGGCCTGATCGGCTTCCAGGGCGAGTTCCTGACGCTGACGCGCGGTACCGGCCTGATCAGCCACATCTTCGACGACTACGCGCCGCTGCGCGAAGGCGGCCTGGGTGAGCGCCACAACGGCGTGCTGATCTCGCAGGACGACGGCGACGCCGTGGCCTACGCACTGTGGAAGCTGCAGGATCGCGGCCGCATGTTCGTGAAGCCGGGCGATGCACTGTACGAAGGCATGATCATCGGCATTCACAGCCGCGACAACGACCTCGTCGTGAACCCGATCAAGGGCAAGCAGCTGACCAACGTGCGCGCCTCGGGTACTGACGAAGCCGTGCGCCTGGTGCCGCCGATCCAGATGTCGCTCGAATACGCGGTGGAATTCATCGCTGACGACGAACTGGTCGAGATCACGCCGAAGAGCATTCGTCTGCGCAAGCGCCACCTGAAGGAGCACGAGCGCAAGCGTGCTTCGCGCGAAGCGGTGTAAATCTCCGCATCGCAAGGTAAAAAACCGCGCCCTGGTGGCGCGGTTTTTTTATTGTCGAGACGCTATCACATACCAGGGGTTTGCTCCCCTCTTCCTCCGGGAGGGGGGCCGGGGGAGAGGGCCAGCGCATCAACCGCTTCAGCATCAGCCTTCGCCCGCCACTCCGGCGGCTTCCACAAATACCGCAGATCCCGATCCCGCCAGACATCCGCGAACATGTCGCGCCATTCGTGGAAGGTCAGCGTCAGCGGATTGTGCGTGCGGACCTGTCGCGTGATGCCGTACTGCGGCGCGTCTTCCTCGGGCACGAACGTGCCGAATATCCGATCCCAGATCGTCAGCACGCCCGCGTAGTTTCGATCGATGTATTGCGGATTCTTCGCGTGATGCACGCGGTGGACGCTCGGTGTGTTCACGAGTTTCTCGACGAGGGGCCAGCGCTGCCCGAGTCGCGTATGCACGAAGAACTGGAATGCGAGGTTCAGGCCCACGGCCAGGATCACCCAGTCTGGCGAGAATCCGATCCACGCCAGCGGAATCCAGAACAGCCACATGCCGGAAATCGGATAGGTCAGGCTTTGCCGGAACGCCGTGGAGAAATTCATTCCTTCGGACGAATGGTGGGCCACATGCGAGGCCCACATCCATCGCACGCGGTGGCTCGCGCGGTGAAACCAGTAGTAGAGAAAATCCTGCAGCAGCAATAGCAGCGCGAAGGACCACCACGTCTCAGGCACCGCGCGCAGACCCTGCGCATAGCACCAGGTGTAGACGGTGCGAATCATCAACCAGAGGAAGAAGGCGTCGGACGCCTGATGCAGCAACGCTAGCGTGGCGTTCGACAGTGTGTCGCGCCAACTGTAGATCGAGCGATCGCGCTTCGACCAGTACCACGCTTCCCATCCGATGGTCAGCAGGAATACCGGCGCGAAGGCCATCAGGATGAGGCCGGGATCGAATGTGGCGGCAGTGGCCGTGGAAGCAGGGGCGGTCATCCCGCCAGTGTGCCTATTCCAACGAAAACCGCACTGAGGATTTCCTCCATACGCGGGCTCGTGCGTGCTTGTCCGGACTTGCGTCACGACAGGTGATGTGTCCGCAACTCTTTCGGCGTCATCACAAAAATGCACGGCTGAACATCACGCGAATGCAATCAAGTCAGTCGTGGCAATGCCGTCATTGGGAACGTCGGCCATGGAGGAGTGGCCGTCATTCACGTCACGGAGAGAACGCCCCCATGTTTCGCAACACTACGATCGGAGCCCGACTGTGGCTCCTGACGATTGTCACCAACTTGTTGCTGCTGATTGTCGGTGCCGTTGGTTGCATCGGCATGTCGCGCAGCAACGATGCCACGCGGCAAATCTATCAACAGCAATTGTCGGCAGCATCGTTCCTTGCCGAAGCCCGTTCCAACCAGTTACTCGTGCGCGTGCTGCTGGATCAGGCAGCGTTCGCCACGAAAGCAGAAGATGGCAAGGCGCGCGCCGCGACGGCGCAGGATTTCGCGCGGCTCTCCGATGCCGCGTGGCAGGGCTACATGGCGATTCCGCGTACGCCTGAACAGGCGCGTGCCACCGACGACGTCTCGGCCAAGCGCCGCGCACTGTTCGAGCAGGGTGTGGCGCCGATGATCGCCGCGTTGCATCGCGGTGATCGCGATGCCGTGATGCGTTACGTCATGGAGGAAATTCCGAAACTCGACATCGCCTTCACGGCCGTCAATACCGAACTCGCGAAGCTGCAGGTTGCCAGTGCAAAGGCGGTCTACGAATCGTCGCAGCAGCGCTATGACTGGCTGCTGACGATTTCCATCGGCGTGCTGCTGGTGGGGCTGGTGTTCAGTACGGTGGTGGCGTGGCGTCTGCGTGCGTCGATCGTGCAGCCGCTCGATATCGCTATCGCACGTTTTGCGCGGATGGCCGATGGTGACCTGAGCGCATCGACGGATCGCCATCTGGGCGTGGACGCCGACGAGCACGCGAAGAGCGAAACCACGCGCATGCTCGGCATGCTGGGCCGCATGCAGCAGAAGCTTGCGCAGATGGTGGGCGAGGTGCGCGGTGGTGCGGACTCGATCGCGGCGGCCAGCCAGCAGATTGCCAGCGGCAATGCCAACCTGTCGCAACGCACGGAGCAGCAGGCCGCGTCGCTCGAAGAGACCGCGTCGAGCATGGAGGAACTGACGAGCACGGTGCGCCTGAACGCCGATAGCGCGCGCGAAGCGAGCACGCTGGCTGTGGATGCCCGCTCGCTGGCCGAGCATGGCAGCGAGGCCGTGGCGCGCGTGCAGACCACGATGCAGCAGATCGACACGGGCGCCAACAAGATCGTCGACATCATCGAGGTGATCGAGAAAATCGCGTTCCAGACAAACATCCTCGCATTGAACGCGGCGGTGGAAGCGGCAAGGGCCGGCGAACACGGACGTGGCTTTGCCGTGGTGGCCGGCGATGTGCGCGACCTGTCGCAACGCTGTGCGTCGGCGTCGAAGGAAATTCGTGCGCTGATCGGCGCATCGGTGGCGAATGTGCGCGAAGGGACGGCACTGGTCAATGGTGCGGAGCGCGCCATGCAGGACATCGTGGGCGCGGTGCGGCGCGTGACCGACATCATCGGCGATATCAGCGCCGCGTCCGGCGAGCAGTCGCGCGGCATCGAGCAGGTGAACGTAGCCGTGTCGCATATGGATGGCATGACGCAGCAGAATGCCGCGCTGGTGGAGGAAGCTGCAGCGGCGGCAGGTTCGCTGGAGGATCAGGCGCAGCGGCTCAAGGGGCTGATGGGAACGTTCCGGCTGGCCTGAGCACGATGGGTCAGGGTCCGTCTTCGTGAAACCGCGATGCGAGACTGAGGCATTTCTCATTCGCTTCCGAATCGGGGCGAAGCGGTCCCGTCAGCGTTGTTTCGCGGGATGTCTGGCGTAGAATCGCTGACGATCAGAACGAAGACGGAAGAGACTGCACATGACGGATGTCGTATCGAACGTAGCAACGGAACCGGGTTTCACCGAGTTTGTATCGACCGGACTGCAGGGCGGTGTGGCGTACCTGACGCTGACCCGCCCGCAGGCCCTCAATGCGTTGTCGCTGGAGATGATCCGAGCGATGACGGCGGCGCTGACGCGCTGGGAAGCCGACCCGGCCGTGCATGCGGTGGTAGTGGCCGGTGCAGGAGGCAAGGCGTTTTGCGCGGGCGGTGATATCCGCTGGTTCCACAAGGCGTACCACGAGGGTGATCCGCTGCTCGACCAGTTCTTCGTCGAGGAATACGCGCTCAACTACCTGATCCATCGTTACACCAAGCCTTACATCGCGCTGATGGATGGCGTGGTCATGGGCGGCGGCATGGGCATCTCGCAAGGCGCGAAGCTGCGGATCGTCACCGATCGCACGAAGATGGCGATGCCGGAGACCAATATCGGATTGTTTCCCGATGTAGGCGGCGGCTGGTTCCTGGCGCGTACGCCGGGGCACATTGGCGAGTACCTCGGACTCACCGGCGTCGTGATTGCTGCGGCAGATGCGTTGTACGCGAAGCTGGCAGATGCTTTCCTGCCAACGAATGCACTGGCCGAACTGGTGGCGTCGCTGCAGGCGCAGTCGTTCAACAGTGGTGATGCGGTGCTGGCACATGTTTCCACGTTCACGCAGCAGCATGCAGGGGCCTGCGTGCCGGCGGAGAGCCAACTGGCACATCAGGCCGAAGCCATCGACAGCCTCTTTGGCCGCGCGACGGTGCGGGACATCCTCGACGGGGTTAGCGATGCCGCTGGCGACTGGGCGGCGCAGACCGCGGCGATGCTGCGCAGCCGTTCGCCGATGATGCTTTGTGTCACGCTGGAGCAGGTGCGCCGTGCACGGTCGATGTCGCTGGCCGACGAACTGCGCATGGAGCTGGACATGATGCATGACGTGTTCCGCCATGGCGACGGCGTGGAAGGTATCCGCGCGCTGGCAATCGACAAGGATCATCAGCCCCGCTGGAATCCGGTGCGACTCGACGAGGTGACGCCGGGCCGTGTTCGTGCGTTCTTCGACAGCAAGTGGAAAGCCGAGGATCACCCGCTGGCCGCGCTGGGCCGATAGTTGTCGCTGGCCTGACCCGCGGAGCAGAACCACGCAGGCTCTAGTAGAGTGATGGCTGCCCTGCACGGTCGTGCGTTTGGCATGACCTGGGCAGGGCGGTCACGCCCTCGATCTCCCTGAACGTCTCTACATTCGCTGAACAGTGAAAGGAACCGTATGAGCAATCCTCGTGATGTCGCCGTAGTGGTGGGTAGCCTGCGCAAGGACTCCCTGAACCTGAAACTGGCCAAGGCCCTTGCCGCGCTCGCGCCGCCCCAGTTGAAACTCGACATTGTCGAGATCGGCCAGTTGTCGATGTATAACCAGGATCTGGACGACAACCCGCCAGCCGAGTGGGTGGCGTTCCGCGATCGCATCCGCCGCGCGGACGCCGTGCTGTTTGTTACGCCCGAATACAACCGCTCGGTGCCTGCCGTGCTCAAGAACGCTATCGACATTGGTTCACGGCCCTATGGTCAGAGCGCATGGGATGGCAAGCCCGGCGCGGTGGTTAGCGCATCGCCGGGCAATATCGGCGGGTTTGGCGCCAACCACCATCTGCGACAGTCGCTGGTCTTCCTGAACGTGCCGGTGCTGCAGCAACCCGAGGCCTATCTGGCCGGTGCCGACAAGCTGTTCGACGAACAAGGGGGGATTGCCAACGAATCCACGCGCGGTTTCCTGAGCAAGTACCTGACCACCTTCGCGGCCTGGATCGAGAAGACGGGCGGCTGAGATTCACCGGCGTCACAGGCGCTACGGGAGCGATTGTCTTGGGTCAGTTCCGTCCTACAACGCGAAGCGGAACGGACCCGACACCGGCGTTTGAATCGCCTTTCTATAGTGGAGTCGTGCTCACCACATATAGACAAGGAGGAAACAAATCATGCCGTATATCCTCGCGTGGCTCCTCGGCGTACCGGCCTTCGTTCTGATCCTGATCTGGCTGTTCATGCACTGATCATGCATGGATCGGCACTTGCCTTGGGGCACGCTGTACCGGCCCCGCAAGCTGCCTCTCCTGCGACGGCGCCCTTATGGGCGCCGTTTTCATTGGTGCGCCCAGCAAGCGTGCTGGAATCGTCATTGATCCACCAGTTTCGCGGTCATGCAAATCCCAGGGCAACGCGTGCGTCGCGCAGCATGAACTTGATCAGTGTGGCCGACAACACCTCAGTGCTTGGGGTTCTCGCTTTGCAGGTGCGGGCGGTAACGTGGCCAGCTTTGCCAACAAGTCTCGTATCTCCTGCCCTGTTTCCATACCGGAGCCAGTGAGGACGTCGCGCTCGTTTGAGCTGGCTGCCGTATACTTCCGTGCTTTCGCATCTGGTAGTAGGTGATGGAACAGACCCGCAGTACCCCGCAACCCGAAGTCGGCATCGAAGGCACCCAAGGCAGCCCAGCCGGTGTGCGGCCTCGCCGGATATCCGTGGCACCCATGATGGATTGGACGGATCGCCGCTGTCGCACATTTCACCGTTCGCTGAGCCGCCACACGTGGCTCTATACCGAGATGGTGACGACAGGTGCGTTGCTGCATGGAGACGTGCCGCGCCACCTCGATTTCGATGAGATCGAGCATCCCGTGGCGCTCCAGCTGGGCGGTAGCGAGCCGGACGATCTGGCAAAGGCCGCGAAGCTGGGCGAACAGTGGGGCTACAAGGAAATCAACCTGAACTGTGGCTGCCCGTCCGAGCGCGTGCAGCGCGGTGCATTCGGCGCTTGCCTGATGGCGGAGCCACAACTGGTGGCGGACTGCGTGAAAGCCATGCGCGATGCGGTGGCCGTGCCGGTGACCGTGAAGCACCGGATCGGCATCGATACCATCGAGCACTATGACTTCGTGCGCGATTTTGTCGGCATTGTGGCCGAAGCTGGTTGCGAAACGTTTATCGTCCATGCGCGTAACGCGATTCTCAAGGGACTAAGTCCCAAGGAAAACCGTGAGATTCCGCCGCTCCGCTATGAGGTAGCCTACCGCTTGAAAAAAGAGTTTCCAAATCTGGAAATTCTGATTAATGGCGGTATTACGACCTACGACGAAATCGAAAATCATCTCCAATATGTAGACGGCGTCATGCTCGGGCGCCAGGCTTATCACGATCCGTATATTCTTGCGGAGATGGATAATCGATTCTATGGCGCCGGCACTCCCATCCCGACACGCGAGGACGCGGAATTGGCGATGCAGGCGTATATCGGCAACCTGGTGGAGCAGGGTGGCTATATGGGTTCGGTCACCCGCCATATGCTGGGCCTGCATCGTGGTGTGTACGGTGGGCGAGGCTGGCGACGCGTGCTGTCGGATGCCCGCAGGATGAGCGCGGCTCGCTCTCGCGCGGAAGTTGATGCGCTTTTCGTTGAAGCTCGCAGCCACCTTCGACCCGACCTGCAGGAAGCCGCATAGGCCCCGAGGAAAAGCTCTAATTTCGAACGGCGGCCGTGTGCCATTGCCTCAAATGTATGCACCAGCGGCGTTTGCGGCAGATGAACCGACTGGAGAGCCGCCTCGGCAAAGGGATTCCCCTAATTCGCCAGGGCCGCTTCATGTTCTTACACTGTGCCTGCCCTCGAATACAGGGCTTTCTTCAACTGATTATTCAGCCCGCCGTGTGCGGGCTGTTTTTTTCACAAGATGGGAAGCACGACACCGACCGTGGGTTTGCCCGGATGGTACGAGTGGTGTGCGACGTCTACATTGAAACGGCCTTCAGGGCATTGAGATCGCAAAATTTAGAGTCCGCTTCGGCGGGCTCTTTTTTTTGTCCGGAGGGTTAGGACGGGGAGCGATGCAAGAACGCGCGCATCAAAAAAAAGCAGGCGATGCTCGTCGGGAGTGATCGCCTGTCGGGAATGTCGAGGGGGGTCAATGTCCCTCGGGGAAGAGTATCCAACATCACCACGCACGGAAGAACCCTTCATTGGTAGGGCAAACACTCCGCTTTCTGGTGGATATGCCGATACTCGTTTGTGTGGCGAATCCTTGCTAAATGTCCCAATCTCTATAAGGCGACGCCGGTCGACCCAGGGATGGCGATGCAAAGTGTCGAAAGCAGCATGCTAGGATTCGCGCCGGCGCTGAGATCAGATGCCGTCTGGTGAACCTGCGGAAGAGTCCGCATGGTTCTGTGGGGGATAAGAATAGAGAGGCTGGCCGGTCGACCGACCGGAAGCAAGCCCTGAGGACTAGGAATGAACGCGGAAGAGCCCTTCGGCGAAGTATTTGAAGATTGCCGGGTGATCTGGGTAGCAGAGCAGTTGCAGGACGGCAAATGGACCGCCCGCTATTGCTGGCACCCGGGTACGTCCGTCGAAGCCGGCGACGCCTTGCATCGCGATGTGCTGAATGGCAAGTCGAAACGCCTGCTCGGTCTCTTCGAGAGCGAGACAGAGACCATCGCCGCCATCAAGGAGGCTGTGCTGCTAGAGTCGAAGTGGGTTGGCGGCCGCTGACCCACACGTAATTTATTTGTGCGGAATACTAGCCATCCGCCCGGAATCCTTGTATAGTCTTGTTCTTCGCTGATCGCAACGATCAACGAAACAAGTTCTACGGTGGCTGTAGCTCAGTTGGTAGAGTCCAGGATTGTGATTCCTGTTGTCGCGGGTTCGAGTCCCGTCAGCCACCCCAAAGAATTACTCTAAAATAGCCGCTTCCAAGCGGCTATTTTGCTTTTTTGGTCCGGCTGTCGCGTTCGCGTGGTCCAGTGTGTCGCAACACTTCTGTTTCTCTTTAGCGGTCGGCCAGTTCTACCCGTTCAAAGCGCCCCCTAACTCGTCGTGGCCAATGTCTCGTCACGGCATCAATCCGGACTTGTATTCCGCATCTTCGATTGATGCGGCAGATGACGGCCGGGTAAGGAGGTGGTTTGAAATGGCGCAGGTTTCGTGCACCGAATGCCAGAAAGAAATAGATGATGAGGAGCCCACGTGCCCTCACTGTGGTGTCAAAAGGGAAAAGCCTGCCTTCAATTTTTTTGTGGCAACTGGGCCTCTTGTCCTTTCGATTGCTGCCCTGCTGCAGATACTGTCTTCATGTCAGCGTAGCGTGTAAGGCATGCACCTTTGGATGGCGGGAGAGCAAGCCGCGTCCAACACCACGTTTTACTCAAAATCCCATAAAGCCCCGATCATCAAGATTCGCCTGATTTATGCTTTAAAAGGCGAGGTGGCAAGGTAACACGCATGCCAAAAAAAACCGGGCCTTGGCGGGTGACAAGGTCCGGTTCTGCGCATGACGCGACTGCGCCAGTGATGCATTGCGCGCCAGTGAATTTAACCACGCTTCCGGCTGATGTAAGCGTAGCCTTAATTACACGTGGTGAGGTTGCAACTCCACTTTTTACAAAGTCCTCAAGACTTTGCCAGGCTTGCCGCGCGAGGGATGCGAGGGATTAGCCCGGCGCGGAGGCTAGCGGCCGTTGGGGGACGGTTCTGCCAGTTCGAGCATTCGGCAGATGGCGGCCATGTTGCCGACCATCGTGCGCCGCTGGGCGCCCTGATAGACGCGTACGCCCTTGATCTGACGGAAGGGCACGGGCTTGACCGGGCGGCGGGAAGCGACGGGAAGGGATGGCAGCATGGCAGCACCTCGAAATTTGCGACAGCAGGAGTCCGCACCCTTCGTTCGACGGAAACGGGGCGGCATGGGCAAGGCAAAGCGGGTGACCAGGGCAGACGGCCGTGCTGCCTGGGTCTTGGCGCGGAGCGGCGACGTATTTCAGTGAGTCGTGCTACCGCGCCAGGCGGATATCAGAAGCCTGACGATCGGATCAGGCCCACAGCGATACCTTCCAGAGAAAACTCATCGCGTCCAGACTGCACCACGATGTTCGAGAAATCAGGGTTCTCGGCAATCAGTTCGATCGAGTCGCCGCGCTTGTTCAAGCGCTTGACGGTGACGTCCTCGCCGATCCGTGCCACGACGATCTTGCCGTTGGCAGCTTCGCTGGCTTTCTTCACGGCGAGCAGGTCACCGTCGAGAATACCGGCGTCGCGCATACTCAGGCCGCGTACGCGGAGCAGGTAGTCAGGACGTTCATCGAAGACCGATGCGTCGACCTGATACTGCCGGTCGATATGTTCCGCGGCGAGGATCGGGCTGCCGGCCGCCACGCGGCCCACCAATGGCAACGTCAGTTGCAGCACGCCGGCCATGGCCAGTGAAAGCTGGTCCGGGCGTTCCGAATCACTCCGCCCAACCTTCAGGCGGATGCCGCGTGAAGCGCCGGGCGTCAATTCGATGACGCCTTTGCGCGCCAGCGCCCGAAGATGTTCCTCTGCCGAGTTGGGCGAGGAGAAGCCGAACTCCGCAGCAATCTCGGCGCGCGTCGGCGGAAAGCCGGTGTGCTGGATCGTGTTGCGGATCAGGTCGAAAATCTGCTGCTGCCGGGGTGTCAGGGTAGCCATGGTTCGCCGGTCTCTCGTGCCGAGGCACTGTATGTTTAAACAGTATGCTGTGATTTTATACAGTATCGAGTGAAGTGCAAGCACAATTTGCGCAGCGGACTTAACCTCGGCAAATTCCTCGCGGGCCTCGCAGACGGGTTTGCCACGCATTTCGAGTCGAAGTTCGCCGGGTACAATCGCCGCCCACGTCCTGCCAATCCACGCCTCGAACAACATGTCAGCTTCCCTGCCTCGTATTGTCGTGCTCGCCACGGGCGGCACCATCGCCGGGTCGTCCGGTAGCGCTGCCAGCAGTGCGCATTACCAGGCGGCCACGGTTCCGGTATCGCAACTCGTTCAAGCCTTGCCCGCGCTGGCCGATGTGGCGCGCATCGAGACCGAGCAGGTGGCCCAGGTCGACAGCAAGGACATGGCGTTCTCCCTTTGGCAGACGCTTGCGTGCCGGGTTGAGCATTGGTCAGGTGTGCCGGATGTTGCCGGTATCGTCATCACGCATGGCACCGATACGCTTGAGGAAACGGCGATGTTCCTGCACCTGACGCAGGCGTGTCCGGTGCCGGTGGTGATGACGGCGGCCATGCGTCCGTCGACATCGCTGTCTGCGGACGGCCCCTTGAATCTGCTCGATGCCGTACGGGTAGCGGCAAGTCCGGAGGCGCGCGGAAAGGGTGTGCTCGTCGTACTGAACCAGGAGATTCACGCAGCGCGGGATGTGGCCAAGTTGCATACGTCGGCGGTGGATGCCTTCGACTCGCCGACCGCCGGTCCGCTGGGTTTTGTCCAGGATGCCTTCGTGCGTTTCGTGCGCGTGCCGCGGGCTTTCGCACAGCCTCTGCCCGTGCCGGCATCATGGCCCGTCGTCGAGGTCGTGGCGAGCTATGCGCAGCCGGGCAGGGTGATGGTCGACGCGCTTGTCTCGGCCGGGGTGACAGGGATCGTAGTGGCCGCTGCTGGCAATGGATCGATCCACGAGACGTTGGCCGGGGCGTTGGCCGACGCGGCGGCTTGTGGTGTCGCCGTCGTGCGCAGCTCGCGGACCGGCGCGGGTCATGTGACGATGCCGGGCAAGCCTGTGCCGGCTGTCGGTCTCTTCGTATCGGCCGGAGACCTGAATCCTTACAAGGCGCGCGTGTTGTTGGCGGTGGTGCTGGCGAACGATCCCGGGCTCGCGGGTGACGCTGTGCGCCTGCAGGCGACGTTTGCGGCGCATTGATTGGGGCAGAGGCCCAATCTTGCGGGGGCCGGCCATTCCGTACTATACTCGCGGGCTACTCAACCTTGCCGCACCGGACTTGACGCCCGGGTGGCTCATCCAAAAGGAGCGTCAATGCGTCACTACGAAATCGTATTTATCGTCCATCCGGACCAAAGCGAACAAGTGCCTGCGATGATCGAGCGCTACAAGCAGCTCGTCACGTCGCAAAACGGCCAGATCCATCGCGTGGAAGACTGGGGCCGCCGTCAGATGGCCTACATGATCCAGAAGCTGGCCAAGGCTCACTACGTTTGCCTGAACATCGAGTGCGGCAAGGAAACGCTGGCTGAACTGGAACACGCGTTCAAGTTCAACGACGCCGTGCTGCGTCACCTGATCGTCCAGACCAAGAAGGCTGAGACTGCACCTTCGCCGATGATGAAGGAAGTTCAGCGCGAAGAAGCCCGCAAGGCTGCGCAAACGACCACGGAAGGCCAAGCCGCCGCCTGAGTGCGGACGGCAGTGTCGCGGTGAACCAGCTCCGGCTGACCGCAACGCTCGCGGAGCGCGATACGCTGCGCTATACGCCGGCAGGCGTCCCGGTCGTCAACTGCATCCTGCAGCATGGCGGCGAGGTCGTCGAGGCGGAAACGCCCCGGCAGGTGGAATTCGCAGTGGTGGCGATGGGCATTGGTGCCATCGCCCAGCAACTGCTCAGATTGCCGCTCGAAGCGGTAATCGATTGCGAAGGATTCCTGGCGCGCAAGCACCGCAACAGCAAGACACTGGTCTTTCACATCACTCGATGTAAAGCATACGAAAAGGATTGAATCATGGCATTCGTCAAACGTGACAACAAGAACAAGAAGCGCTTCCAGCAACAGAACCCGCTGTTCAAGCGCAAGCGCTTCTGCCGCTTCACCGTGGCTGGCGTCGAACAGATCGACTACAAGGATCTGGACACGCTGAAGGACTTCGTCGGCGACAACGGCAAGATCACGCCGGCCCGCCTGACCGGTACCAAGGCTCACTATCAACGTCAGCTCGACACGGCTATCAAGCGCGCCCGCTTCCTGGCGCTGGTTCCGTACACCGACCTGCACAAGAACTGATAGTCCCGGGACCGCAAGGAGAAATACACGATGCAAATCATTCTGCTGGAAAAAGTCATCAACCTGGGCAACCTGGGTGACATCGTTCGTGTGAAGGACGGTTACGCACGTAACTTCCTGATCCCGACCAAGCGCGCTCGCCGTGCAACGCAAACGGCCATCGCCGAATTCGAAGTGAAGCGCGCCGAGCTGGAAAAGGCCGCCGCCGAGAAGCTGGCAGCCGCACAAGCCGAAGGCCAGAAGCTGGACGGCCTGACCGTTCAGATCACCCAGAAGTCGGGTGTGGACGGCCGTCTGTTCGGTTCCGTGACCAACGCCGACATCGCTGAAGCGCTGGAAGGCCAAGGCTTCAAGCTGGAGAAGTCGCAGGTCCGCCTGCCGAACGGCCCGCTGAAGCTGGTGGGCGACTACACCGTTGGCGTGGCACTGCACACCGACGTGCTGGTCGACATCAACGTGTCCGTCCTGGGCGAACACGTCTAAGTCGTACCTGGCAAACGATGCGCCGGCCTGGCCGGTGCGTCCGATGCACGAAAAGGCAGGGGCCAGCGCTCCTGCCTTTTTTGTTTGCGGCCCGGCTTCGTGCCTGGCTCCCGCCGCTATAATTGCCCCCCATGAACGCGCCCGCCGCAGATCCCCAACTAGACAGTCTCAAGGTTCCTCCGCACTCGATCGAGGCCGAACAATCGGTACTCGGTGGCCTGCTGCTGGACAATGCCGCCTGGGACCGTATTGCCGATTTTCTCTCCGAAGCCGATTTCTACCGCTTCGATCACCGCCTCATCTTCCAGAGCATCGCCCGCCTGATTTCCGCCACCAAGCCGGCGGACGTGATCACGGTGTTCGAGATGCTCCAGGTGTCTGGCAAGGCCGAGGAAGTGGGTGGGCTGGCCTACCTGAACTCGCTGGCTCAGAACACGCCGAGCGCCGCCAATATCCGCCGCTACGCCGAAATCGTGCGCGAGCGGTCGGTGCTGCGCAAGCTGGTCACCGTGGCCGACGACATTGCGTCTGCGGCCTTCGCGCCCAAGGGGCGCGAGGTGCGCGAGCTGCTCGACGAGGCTGAATCGAAAGTCTTTGCGATTGCGGAAGAGGGGTCGCGTGGCCAGAAGGGGTTCCAGGAAATCCAGCCGCTGCTGACGCAGGTGGTGGAGCGTATCGACGAGTTGTACCATCGCGACAGCTCCACGGATGTGACCGGCGTGCCCACGGGCTTCATCGACCTCGACCGCATGACCAGCGGTATGCAGGCCGGTGACCTGATCATCGTGGCAGGTCGTCCGTCGATGGGTAAGACCGCGTTCTCGCTGAACATCGGGGAGCATGTGGCCGTGGAACAAGGCCTGCCCGTCGCGGTGTTCTCGATGGAAATGGCGGGTGTGCAACTGGCCATGCGTATGCTCGGCTCGGTCGGGCGCCTGGACCAGCACCGCCTGCGTACCGGTCGTCTGCTCGACGAGGACTGGCCGCGTCTGACGCACTCGATCCAACGCATGAACGATGCGCAACTGTTCATCGACGAGACGCCGGCGCTGAATCCGATGGAACTGCGGGCGCGCTCGCGCCGCCTGGCGCGCCAGTGCGGGCAGCTAGGCCTGATCATCATCGACTACCTGCAGCTGATGTCAGGTTCCGGCGGCGGGGAGAACCGCGCGACCGAGATCTCCGAGATTTCGCGGTCGTTGAAGGGCTTGGCGAAGGAACTCAACTGTCCGGTGATCGCCCTGTCGCAGCTGAACCGAAGCCTGGAACAACGGCCGAACAAGCGCCCGGTGATGTCCGACCTGCGTGAATCGGGCGCCATCGAACAGGATGCCGACGTGATCCTGTTCATTTACCGCGACGAAGTCTATAACGCCGACTCGCAGGACAAGGGAACGGCCGAAATCATCATCGGCAAGCAGCGTAACGGCCCGATTGGTACCGTTCGCCTCACATTCCTGGGCCAGTTCACCAAGTTCGACAACTTCAGCGGCGGTCCGGCGTTCTTCGATAACGACAACTGAGCGATATTCACCGTAGGGGTTACACCTACATGCGGTGCAACCCTGTAAAATATTGCGCTTTGATGACAGCCGCCCACGAGGCGGCTGTTGTGCGATTGCTCCGCTCCCATTTGCCACACAACCGAGCGCTGCCGTGAGGCGCGCCACAAGGACATTTCATGTTCGGTCGATTCATGCCCACGGAGGGCAAGTTCTTCGAATACTTCAACCAGCATGCCGACTGTGCGGTGACCGCCGCGCACGAGCTGGAAGCGCTGGTCAACGACCTGCCCAACGCCGAAGCCCATGCCCGCCGCGTGCAAGCCACGGAGAAAAAGGCTGACCGCGTCACGCACGACACGATCGACCTGCTGCACAAGACCTTCATCACGCCGCTGGACCGCGACGAGATCCACAAGCTCATCACGACCATGGACGACATCCTGGACCTGATGGAAGACGTGGCGGAAACGATCTCGCTTTACGACGTGACCCACCTGACCGATGAAGCGCGCCACCTGGCCCGGATCTGCGTGCAGTGCTGCGACCAGGTCAAGATCGCGGTGGCCCTGCTCGAAGACATGGGCAATGCCAGCACCATCCTGAAGACGGCCCAGCAGATCGACCAGCTCGAATCGGAAGCGGACCGTGTGATGCGCGCTGCGATGTCGAAGCTGTTCCGCGAGGAAACCGACGTCAAGCGCCTGATCAAGCTGAAGGCGATCTACGAACAGCTCGAGTCGATTACCGACAAGTGCGAGGACGTGGCGAACATCATCGAAGGCATCGTCCTGGAAAACGCCTGAGAACCGCACCGGCATGCAAACTATACAAATGAGCTTGTGGGTGATCGGCCTGCTGGTCGCGCTCGCGTTGCTGTTCGACTTCATGAACGGCTTCCACGACGCGGCCAACTCGATTGCCACGGTGGTTTCCACGGGTGTGCTCAAGCCGCACCATGCAGTGGCCATGGCGGCCATGTGCAATGTGGTGGCGATCTTCATCTTCCATCTGAAGGTAGCGGCGACAGTCGGCACCGGGACGATCGATGTGGCGATCGTCGATCACTACGTGATATTCGGGGCGCTGGTCGGTGCCATCGCGTGGAACGTCATCACCTGGTTCTACGGCATTCCTTCGTCGTCGTCGCACGCGCTGATCGGTGGCCTGGTGGGCGCCGCGGTGGCCAAGGCCGGCACCGGAGCGCTGGTGGGCAATGGGCTGCTGAAGATCGTGGCCTTCATCCTGATCTCGCCGCTGCTGGGGTTCCTGCTCGGCTCGATCATGATGGTGATCGTGAGCTGGACGTTCTTCCGCACGCCGCCGTCACGCGTGGACCGCTGGTTCCGCCGCCTGCAACTGGTGTCGGCATCGCTCTACAGCCTGGGTCACGGTGGCAATGACGCGCAGAAGACCATCGGCATCATCTGGATGCTGCTGATTGCGAGCGGCCACGTGGCCTCTGGCGGTGAGCCGCCGATGTGGGTGATCGTGAGCTGCTACGTGGCCATCGGCCTCGGTACGCTGTTTGGCGGCTGGCGAATTGTCCGGACCATGGGCCAGAAGATTACCAAGCTCAAGCCGGTGGGTGGTTTCTGTGCGGAGACGGGGGGTGCGCTGACGCTGTTCATCGCCTCGGCACTGGGCGTGCCAGTGTCGACCACGCACACCATTACCGGCGCCATCGTTGGGGTGGGTTCGGCGCAGAAGATGTCGGCCGTGCGCTGGGGTGTGGCAGGCAACATCGTCTGGGCCTGGGTACTGACCATTCCGGCATCGGCATTCATGTCGGCGATTGCCTGGTGGATAGGCAAGCAGATCCTGTGAGATCGGCGGGATCGATCCGATAAAAAAGCCAGGCTTCGCGCCTGGCTTTTTTACTTACTGGCGGGCAAAGGCCGCGATGGGGTCGTCGTCTTCCGGTGGAGGTGCAGTCGGGGTGACGGGGGCGGCTGGGATCGGCGTGGGCGTCATCGGCAGATTGCTCACAGCCACCACGCGACGCGCGCCGTTGTATCGCGAAGCCCAGTATGACTTGCCCATGTCTTCGAGCCGCACCGTGCCGCCGGTAGCGGGTGCGTGGACGAAGCGGTTCTGGCCAACGTAGATGCCAACATGCGAGTTCGCGCGCCCCGTCGTGTTGAAGAACACGAGGTCGCCCGACGCCACCTGACTGCGATCCAGCGATGTGCCGCGCTGGCCCATCTGATCCGTGGTGCGGGGCAGGTTGACGTTGGCGGCGCGCGACACGACATAACGGACCAGGCCGCTGCAATCGAATCCTGAATCGGGGGTGTTGCCGCCGTAGCGATAAGGCGTGCCGACCAGCGACATCGCCTGGATCGATATTTCCTCGAGTCCGGCACTGGGGTCGATCATCGGCTTGCCTGGGGTGCGGGGCAGGGATGATGTCTGGCGTGCCGGCGGGCCACCTGCGCAGGCGGCCAGCAACAAGGCGCTGGCGCACAGCGCGCTCAGCGCAGCGCGTGATCGTGAAAACGCGTGTGCATGTGGAGCCGGTGGTGAGAGCGGGCGGGGCGGCATCCTTCCTGTCGATCGAAAAGCCGGACCAGCCTCGATGCGACGTGGAGAGCGAATTGCGCGACTACCTGCGTCGATTTACCAACGCAGTTGCGCGTTGCGCGTGCCGGTGCTCACCTTGATAGTCTTGGGCTGGCCCTTGTAACGGGCCTCGATATTGTAGCTGCCTTCTGGCGCACGTATGAGGCAGCGCGGCCCGCCCGCCCGGAATTCGGCAACGGTTTGGCCGTCGCGTGTCAGTTTTACGTCAACATCGGCGATGAACTCGCTGTTGGCGCCCTGCGAGAACAGGATTCCGATATTGAAGTTCTTTTCTTTCTCCGCCAGTTTGGCGCGCTGGTCTTCCGCAATACCGCCGCAGACATAGCTAACCGGACCCATCGTGCGGATCACCATTTCTTCCGCCACGGCCGGCGTGTTTGCGGCCGCGGGTGCCGGAGCCGCACTCGCTGCACTGGCGGCACTGGCGGCACTGGCGGCACCCGGCACACTCGCCGGGCCTTCCGCCGCCTTGGCCGGTTGTAGGGCGGCCGCGAGCAACACCGTGGCGCCCACCAGCGTGGCTGCCACGATAAGCCGGCGCCGCGTGTTGCTGGCGCGGCGGGAAAACAGCGTCCTGTTACTCGACAGGTATCTGCTGAATGATTGTTGTCGGATCATCGACGCCTCCCATATCGACATGGACACACCGGCCATCATAGCCGGGCCGTGCAGCGCCGGCTGTCAGTCGGAGACCGACGCGGCCGGGAAGCGCCACACTATGCGAAATGAACATCGGCCGGCCATGGAACATGGGCCGGCCGATGGGTTTGCCAGTCGAGTTGTCTTCCGAAAAGCTACAGCACGTCCGCCGCGTGGTCCGCCAGGCGCGAGCGCTCGCCGCGCGCCAGCGTCACGTGGCCGCTGTGGCTCCAGCCCTTGAAGCGATCCACCACATAGGTCAGGCCCGACGAACCTTCGGTCAGGTAAGGCGTGTCGATCTGGGCGATATTGCCCAGGCAGACGATCTTGGTGCCCGGACCCGCCCGTGTGACCAGCGTCTTCATCTGCTTCGGCGTCAGGTTCTGCGCCTCGTCGATGATGACGAACTTGTTCACGAAGGTACGGCCGCGCATGAAGTTCATGCTCTTGACCTTGATGCGCGAGCGGATCAGTTCCTGCGTGGCCGCGCGACCCCATTCGCCGGCGCTGTCGTCGCTTTTCTGCAGGACTTCGAGGTTGTCGTCGAACGCGCCCATCCAGGGCTGCATCTTCTCTTCCTCGGTGCCCGGCAGGAAACCGATGTCCTCACCTACGGGCACGGTGGCACGCGTGACGATAATCTCGTTGTAGATCTTCTGGTCGAGCACCTGCTCCAGCCCCGATGCCAGTGCCAGCAGCGTCTTGCCTGTTCCGGCCTGGCCCAGCAGCGTCACGAAATCGACATCGGGGCTCATCAGCAGGTTCAGTGCGAAGTTCTGCTCGCGGTTGCGGGCGACCACGCTCCACACGTTGTTCTTGTTGTGGGTGTAGTCCTTCAGCGTTTGAAGCAGGGCGGTCTTGCCGTTGATCTCCTTGACCTGCGCGTAGAGCGGCAGGCTGCCGTCCATCGGCTCGAGGTAGACGAACTGGTTGACCAGGAACGACGGTACCAGCGGGCCGGTCAGGCGATAGAACATCGTGCCGGACTTCGGGTCCTGCCAGCTTTCCACGCCCTTGCCGTGCTTGGCCCAAAAGTCGTTGGGCAACTGCATCACGCCCGAGTACAGCAGGTCCTTGTCTTCCAGGACCTGGTCGTTGAAGTAGTCCTCGGCCGGCAGGCCCAGGGCACGCGCCTTGATGCGCATGTTGATGTCTTTCGACACCAGCACGACCTGGCGCTCCGGGAACTGCTGCTGCAACGCGCTGACCACGCCCAGGATCTGGTTGTCCGCCTTGCCTTGCGGCAGCCCCTCGGGCAACTTGATCTCGTTGAGCCGCGTCTGGAAGAACAGCTTGCCTGCGGCGTCGCGATTGCCAAGGCCGGCCAGCGGCAGACCCTCGTCGAGCACACCATCGGTGCCGCCCACAAGTTGGTCGAGCGTGCGGCTGACCATCCGCGCGTTACGCGCGACTTCGCTCATGCCCTTCTTGTGATTGTCGAGCTCTTCGAGCGTCATCATCGGCAGATAGACGTCATGCTCTTCAAAGCGGA
This sequence comes from Cupriavidus sp. SW-Y-13, assembly GCF_009793345.1. Classification (NCBI taxonomy): domain Bacteria; kingdom Pseudomonadati; phylum Pseudomonadota; class Betaproteobacteria; order Burkholderiales; family Burkholderiaceae; genus Cupriavidus; species Cupriavidus sp. SW-Y-13. The sequence goes on along the minus strand of NZ_WHLX01000001.1, from coordinate 1,994,999 downwards.
ACAGCGAACTCGGGTCGTGCATCAGCACGTTGGTGTCGAGCACGAACAGCTTGCTCGGGCCGGTATCCTTGCGTGCACGGCGTGTAGGACCGGCAGCCGGCTTGACCAGGCTGACCGCTGGTGCGGACGGCGCGGTGGTGGCCGGCGCCGGTGCTTCGGCCTTTTTGGCGCGGGTTGTGCTGCCGGCGCGTGCGCGTGTGGCGGGTGCCTGGGAGTCGCCGGTCTCGAGCAATGCCACACGCTCGAGGGTCGGCACAGGTTTTTTACCCTGCGCTGCTTTGGCCTTGGGTAGTGTGACCGGGGCGAATTCGCTCGGGTCCAGCAGTTGGGCAGGCTTGGCGGGCATGGTAGGCAGCGGCATGCTTGGCGTTCCTTTCAGGGGGCTAACGGGGGCGAGAAAAAGCTTGCGTACGACCAGCGAACGGCAGGAAGCCGGGAAACCGTGAGGTGAGTAGGTTGAGGACGGGTGGACAGGAAAGCGATGGATCGTGCGTGAAGTCGGGCAAACATAAGCCGGGCAAACAAAAAAGCCGCCAGGCCTGAAGAACAGGTGTGGCGGCTTCTTTCGCGGACCCACGACACGGCAGGTCCGCTACCAGCCCTGGGACTCAACCTGATGGGCCGGTACGATTCAACAGTGTGGCAACTGGGATCTGAACGCATTGCGTCCAAATCTACCCGAACGTTTTCCGTTTGGCAATCGGACTGAGGGGCGTAGCGGGCACGCAACTGGATTGGCGGTTCAGCGGTTCCACTGTCACGCTGGCCTCACAATCCCTTGACGATCTCCAGTACCTCGTCCACGTGGTTCGGCACCTTGATGCCACGCAGTTCGTGACGCAGCACGCCCTTGGCGTCGAGGATGAAGGTGCTGCGCTCGATGCCGCGCACTTCCTTGCCATACATCTTTTTCATCTTGATGACGTCGAAGATATTGCAGATGGCCTCGTCGCCGTCGGAAATCAGTTCGAAGGGGAGTTCGAGCTTGGTTTTGAAATTCTCATGCGACTTCAGGCTGTCGCGCGAGATGCCGAACACCGCCACGCCAGCCGCCTCGAATGCCTCGTGCTGGTCGCGGAAGTTCATGGCCTCAGTGGTGCAGCCCGGCGTATTGTCCTTGGGGTAGAAGTACAGGACCACGGACTTGCCGCGCTGGTCGGCCAGCCGGAAGTCCCCGCCGGTAGCGGGAGCCTGGAAGTCGGGAACGGCCTTGTTGAGACTGACGGTCATGCTGGTGGCTCTCCTGGAGGGCGTGTGCGTCATCGGTGTCGGCAGCACCCCGGTCTTGCGCCGGGATTGCGCCATTGGCGGGTGCAGATTGGGGCAGTCAGCCAGACTTCAAGCGTGGCGCGGGCGTAACCTGTAACCACCGGTCTTCAATCCGCGAGACGGCGTGGCCGTCAAGCATGGATAGTGGACCGCGCGATCACCCCTGCGGCGCGGCATCCTCCACCAGCAGGATGGCGGCCACGCGGCGACCCTCAGCCATCAGGATATTGTAGGTACGGCACGCCGCCTGCAAGTCCATCGCGTCCACGCCGATATGCCGGCGCGCCAGGGCGGCAGTCAGGCGGGGATGCGGGAAGCGCAGCTTCTGGCCAGTGCCGAGTAGTACCACTTCTGGCATTTTTTCGAGCAGGGCCTCGAAGTGTGCGGGTTCGAGATCCTCGAACCGCGCAACGGGCCAGGGTTCGACATCACCCTGGGGCAGCACAAGGACCGACTGCTCATGCCGCACGGCGTTGATTTCGACATAGCCGGGACCGTAGCTGGTCACGGTATTGAGGTTCTGGGGGGAATCTGCGTGGAGTTTCAAGACGGGGGCCTCGTGCCGCGCGCTGCATCCGGGAGGCCTGAGGCTCGCCGGAAGCGCCAGGGAAGGGAGGGCGCGGCGGGTTCGTGGCAGGATCGTGCGCGCAGTGGTCCGGAAGGTACGCTGCGATGCAAGAATCCATGCCGAAGTCTGTCATAATCCGATATCTTATAGCTTTTGGTGCGACACGCACTTATTCGTGTCCGGCCGCTCTACGTTAAGAGCATCGACCTCTGTTGAGACAAGGGAAAGGCTTCGGCCTGAACCGTCCAATCTCAACCATTTCTTGCTTTGACAAGCCCAACCGCAAGGTTGGAGCGAGTCCATGTGTTGTGGGAAGGCCAGACTATCGGCTGACCTGCAGCTTGCTATTTGCTGGATGGATTTCCAGCCATTGCCCAAAGGCGGGGACGCTTGCCTTTGGGCAAGTGTCTTTGCAGTACGCACTCTCTCCGGAGGGGGTGGGTGGACATGCGGCGGTAGTCTCGCCGCATCTTCGCTATATAGCATTCAAACCGGCCCAGTCTGGGTCGGCGCTACGTTCTTTGGGACGCAGGTCATGCGCTCGCAAGAGCCCGTCTGTCGTCAAGCGCCTGCCAGTATGGAGGCACTGAAGCTATGAAGTGAGGTTCCCGGAGCGTATAGCTCTGCGCGTTATGGTTCGGTCGAATACGCCCGCGAGGGTGCCTCGATAGAGAACCTGTCATGCGACTGACAGTAGCCTAGGGAGACATGCGTCACTGGTAACGGTGGGGTGTGAAGCTCTCCTGACAATGTAGCCCCCGAAAGGGTGCGTCACTATCGCGAGGTAGTGGCGCAGAGACTCCGAGCAGCAATGGGGTCGAGGAGCTAGGCTGGCTGGTATGGGCAACATATGTGAACTGCTGATAAACGTCGTAAATAAGGTCGTGCCAAAGCTGCTGACAGGCACTAACCAACATGGTGTGTGATTGGATGCTCCGTTCGAAAGTCGGAGCACGTCGTCGCGAAATCACCGGCGAAGAGGCAGGCCCTAACCCAGTCTTGTAGCGCGCAGGGAACGTGGTAAGCCCGTATGGCTGCCGGGGCGCTGTATGGCTCTGGCAAGCGAACCGCAAGGAACGCTGTTGGCTGTGCGGGTATGGGAGGTTGGAGAAAGCGAACGTCGGGCTGTAATGGTCCGGATAGGGGTTGAAACATCATCCCACGCGAAAGCGGGCAGACTTCCAACTGGTCTTTCGTCGCAAGACGGCTGACTGAACTCGCTTGTTTAATTTTCTTCCCTTGGGGGGTGACATGCCCCTCAAGGGGCATGTTGTCTCTGCTAGTTGGGGAAGTCCTCAAGATAGGAGAGCAGCATGGAAGCATTGATCCGCGAGGATGAATCTGCGCCCTCCGGCATTCCGCAGCGATGGGGCGACATCAATTGGCGCCGCGTCGAACGGAATGTTCGAGCAATGCAGATTCGAATTGCGAAGGCAACACAGGAAGGAGATTGGCGCAGGGTGAAAGCCCTGCAACGATCTCTGACCCGCTCGTTCTCCGCCAAGGCATCGGCGGTAAGACGGGTGGCGATTAACCAAGGAGCGCGGACGGCAGGTGTCGACCGCGTTGTGTGGAACTCACCTGAAGTTCGGTGGCAAGCCATCGGACGGTTGAGACGCCGGGGGTATCGGCCCATGCCATTACGGAGGGTCTTCATCCCCAAAGCCAACGGAAAGGAGCGCCCTCTGGGTATCCCGACCATGTTGGACAGAGCCATGCAGGCGCTGTACTTGCTGGCGTTGGAACCGGTGTCCGAAGGGACGAGCGATCTGAACTCCTACGGGTTTCGACTCAATCGTTCTACTGCGGATGCCATGTCCCAGCTGTTTGTCTCCCTATCCAAAAGAGCTTCGGCTCAATGGGTGCTGGAGGCAGATATCAAAGGGTGTTTCGACCATATCAGTCACGACTGGCTGGAGCGCAATGTCCCAATGGACAAAGCGATCCTTCGGAAGTGGTTGAAAGCTGGCGTGGTATTTCAGGGCCAGTTTCAGGCGACCGAAGCCGGCACACCACAGGGGGGCATTATTTCCCCGACCTTGGCGAATGTGGCACTGAACGGGTTGGAACAGCAACTAGTGGCGTCCTTGCGGGCGAAATTAGGAGTCGCCAACACGAAGAAGCTAAAGGTAAATGTCGTGCGGTATGCGGACGACTTCGTAATCACCGGCAACACGCCGGAAGTCTTAGAGAACGAAGTGAAGCCGTGGGTAGAACAGTTCCTAGCAACACGGGGACTGACCTTATCTGCGGAGAAAACGCGAATCGTCAACATCGCCGAAGGTTTCGACTTCCTCGGGTGGAATTTCCGGAAGTACTCGGGAACGCTGCTCATTAAACCGAGCAAGAAAAACGCGCAAGCGTTCTATCGCAAGGTGAAGGAGGTCATCAGAGTCAACAAGACGGTCAAGCAGGAGCATCTTATCGGCCTGCTGAATCCGATGCTGAGGGGCTGGGCGCAGTATCACAGCCCGGTGGTTGCGAAGGCGGCGTTCACCCGAATGGAGTACCTGATCTTTAGGTCCCTGTGGAGGTGGGCAAAACGGCGGCACCGAGGAAAGAATACCGAGTGGGTGCGAAAGAAGTACTTCGCCTCAGTCGGAACGCGAAACTGGGTGTTTGGAACCAACGCTTTGGGTAAGACGGGCGAACGCTACTGGATGGAGTTGTACTCGATACCGAGTACACCTGTCCGGAGGCACAAGAAAGTTCGGGGGGACTTCAATCCTTTCGACCCGGCGCAGGAAATGTATGGTGAGACACTGCGGCAGGAACGCATGGTAGAAAACATGTCGTACCGAAGGCAGTGGGCAAAGCTGTTCATGTCCCAGCGAGGCTTGTGTGCGGTGTGTCAGTGCAAGATCACCAAAGAGACCGGATGGCATGACCATCACATCGAACCCAAAGTTTCTGGGGGTTCGGACGCTCTAGGGAATCGCGTGCTGTTGCACCCCGATTGTCACGTTCAAGTCCATTTCCACGGCCGAATTGCAGTGAAGCCGGTGTATGATTCGTCCATATATTTTGTAGAGGCTTGAGCCGTATGCGGGGAAACTCGCACGTACGGTTCTTAGGGGGGAGGGGGTCAGCAATGACCTTCCTCCTACCCTACCCTCCCGGTCTGCCACGCTCGCCACGCCATACGGCGATACGCGCCGCCAGACACCCAGGACAATCCAGAAGATTCCCAATACCGCTGCCTCCGGGACGGGCAGCCTGCCCTGACCTCAGCCAACTCCGCCGTGAAACCCATCCAGAAATCGAACAAGCTCCAGAACGTTTGCTATGACATCCGCGGCCCGGTGCTGGAAAAGGCCCGGCAGATGGAGGAAGAGGGCCACAAGATCATCAAGCTGAACATCGGCAACCTGGCCGTGTTCGGTTTCGATGCGCCGGAGGAAATCCAGCAGGACATGATGCGCAACCTGCCCAATTCGGCGGGTTACTCGGATTCGAAGGGCATTTTCGCCGCGCGCAAGGCGATCATGCACTACACCCAGGAAAAGCAGATCCAGGGCGTGGGGCTGGAAGACATCTATGTGGGCAACGGCGCGTCCGAGCTGATCGTCATGGCGATGAACGCGCTGCTGAACAGCGGCGACGAAATGCTGGTGCCGGCGCCCGACTATCCGCTCTGGACGGCTGCTGTCAGCCTGTCCGGCGGCACGCCCGTCCACTACATGTGCGACGAGGGCAACGGCTGGATGCCGGACCTCGACGACATCCGCCGCAAGATCACCCCGAACACGCGCGGCATCGTCATCATCAACCCCAACAATCCCACCGGGGCGCTCTATTCGGACGAGTTGCTCAAGGAAATCGTCGTCATCGCGCGCGAGCATGGCCTGATCATCTTTGCCGACGAGATCTACGACAAGGTGTTGTACGACGGCGAGACGCATACCTCGATCGGGTCGCTCTCGACCGATGTCCTGACGGTCACGTTCAACGGGCTGTCCAAGAACTATCGCTCGTGCGGCTACCGCGCCGGCTGGATGGTGGTGTCGGGCGACAAGCGTCCCGCGCAGGACTATATCGAAGGGCTGAACATGCTCTCGTCGATGCGCCTGTGCGCCAACGTGCCGGGCCAATGGGCGATCCAGACCGCGCTGGGCGGCTACCAGAGCATCAACGATCTCGTGGGCGACGGTGGGCGGCTGCGCCGCCAGCGCGACCTGGCTTACGAACTTATTACCAAGATTCCCGGCATTACCTGCGTCAAGCCGAAGGCGGCGCTGTATTTGTTTCCGAAGCTCGACCTGTCGATGTACCCGATCCAGGACGACCAGGAGTTCATCTACGAATTGTTGCAGGAGTCGAAAGTGCTGCTGGTGCAAGGCACCGGCTTCAACTGGGGCGCGCCGGACCACTTCCGGATCGTGTTCCTGCCCCACGAGGAAGACCTGCGCGAGGCGATCAACCGCGTGGCGCGCTTCCTTGAGAACTATCGCAAACGTCACGGCACGCTGTAACGCCGGGGCGTCCCCCATTTTTCGTATCAAGCAACCCAGAGTCAGACGTCCATGAATCCCATCAAAGTCGGCCTTCTCGGCATCGGTACCGTCGGTAGCGGCACGTTCAACGTGCTCCAGCGCAATCAGGAGGAAATTCGTCGCCGCGCAGGCCGCGGCATCGAGATTGCGGTGGTGGCCGACCTCAACACCGAGCGCGCCCGCGAACTGACCGGTGGCTCGGTGGATGTAGTCAGCGACGCCAACGAAGTGGTGACGCGCCCCGACATCGACATCGTGGTGGAACTGATCGGCGGCTACGGCATCGCGCGCGAACTGGTGCTGAAGGCCATCGAGAACGGCAAGCACGTGGTGACCGCCAACAAGGCGCTGCTGGCCGTGCATGGCAACGAGATCTTCGAAGCCGCGCGCCGCAAGGGCGTGATCGTGGCCTTCGAGGCCGCCGTGGCTGGTGGCATCCCCATCATCAAGGCGCTGCGCGAGGGCCTGACCGCGAACCGCATCCAGTGGATCGCCGGCATCATCAACGGCACGACGAACTTCATCCTGTCCGAGATGCGCGACAAGGGCCTGGATTTCGACACCGTGCTCAAGGAAGCGCAGCAACTGGGTTATGCCGAAGCGGACCCTACCTTCGACATCGAAGGTATCGACGCCGCGCACAAGGTCACGCTGATGAGCGCCATTGCCTTCGGCATGCCGGTGCAGTTCGATCGCGCCCACGTGGAGGGCATCACCAAGCTCTCCGCTGTCGATATCAAGTACGCCGAGGAGCTGGGCTACCGCATCAAGCTGCTGGGCATCACGCGCCGCCGTGAGGAAGGCGTGGAACTGCGCGTGCATCCGACGCTGGTGCCGGCGTCGCGCCTGATCGCCAACGTGGAAGGTGCGATGAACGCGGTGCTGGTGCAGGGCGACGCCGTGGGCGCCACGCTGTACTACGGCAAGGGCGCGGGCGCCGAGCCGACCGCCTCGGCCGTGATTGCCGACCTGGTGGACGTGACGCGCCTGCACACGGCCGATCCCAACCATCGTGTGCCGCACCTGGCGTTCCAGCCGGACGAGCTGTCGAGCGTGCCGGTGCTGCCCATCGAGGAAGTCACCAGCTCGTACTACATGCGCATGCGCGTGGCGGATCAGACCGGCGTGCTGGCCGAGATCACCCGCATCCTGGCCGAAGGCGGCATCAGCATCGACGCGATGCTGCAGAAGGAATCGCGTGAGGGCGAGCCGCAGACCGACATCATCATCCTGACGCACCTGACGCGCGAAAAGCAGATCAATGCCGCCATCCGCAGCATCGAAAGCCTGCAGACGGTGCTGTCGCCGGTGACGCGTCTGCGCATGGAAGAACTGAATTAAACAATCGCGATGAACTATCAGTCGACGCGCGGCCATGACATGCCGCAATCGTTCTCGGAAATCCTGCTCGGCGGTCTTGCGCCGGACGGCGGCCTCTACCTGCCGAAGCAGTATCCGCAAATCACCGCTGACGAACTGGAAGCGTGGCGCAAGCTGCCGTATGCCGATCTGGCTTACGAAGTGCTGTCGCGCTTCTGTGACGACATCCCGTCCGAGGATCTGCGTGCGCTGACGCGCAAGACCTATCGGGCCGAGGTGTACTGCAACGCGCGCCCGGGCGACAACACGGCGGATATCACGCCGCTGCGCACGCTGGGCGTGGAAGGCGAGAGCGGGACGAAGCTGCAACTGCTGGGCCTGTCCAACGGTCCGACACTCGCGTTCAAGGACATGGCGATGCAGTTGCTCGGCAACCTGTTCGAGTACGCACTGAAGCGTGCCGGACTGAAGCTGAACATCCTGGGTGCCACGTCGGGTGACACCGGCAGCGCCGCCGAGTACGCGATGCGCGGCAAGGAAGGTATCCGCGTGTTCATGCTGAGCCCGCACCGCAAGATGAGTGCGTTCCAGACTGCGCAGATGTTCAGCCTGCAGGACCCGAATATCTTCAATATCGCGATCGAAGGCGTGTTCGACGACGCGCAGGACATCGTCAAGGCGGTGTCGAACGATCACGCATACAAGGCCCGCCAGCGCATTGGCACCGTGAACTCGATCAACTGGGCCCGTGTGGTGGCGCAGGTGGTCTATTACTTCAAGGGCTGGCTGCTGGCGACCGATGGCCCCGGCCAGAAGGTGTCGTTCTGCGTGCCGTCGGGCAACTTCGGCAACGTCTGCGCAGGACACATCGCGCGCATGATGGGTCTGCCGATCGACAAGCTGGTGGTGGCCACGAACGAAAACGACGTGCTGGACGAGTTCTTCCGCACGGGCACCTATCGCGTGCGGACCTCGGCGCAGACGTACCACACGTCGAGCCCGAGCATGGATATCTCGAAGGCGTCGAACTTCGAGCGCTTCGTGTTCGACCTGCTGGGCCAGGATGGCGACAAGCTGGCCGCGATGTTCCGCGACGTGGATACGAAGGGTGGGTTCGATCTGGCCGGCACGCCGGAATTCGACCGCATCCGCCAGTTCGGTTTTGTCTCGGGCCGCAGCACGCACGAAGATCGCCTGGCGACCATCCGCGATGTGAAGGCGCGCTACGGCGTGACCATCGACACCCACACTGCTGATGGCGTGAAGGTGGCGCGCGAGCATCTGTCGCCGGGTGTGCCGATGGTGGTGCTGGAGACGGCGCTGCCGGCCAAGTTCGCGGACACGATTCGCGAGGCACTGGGCCACGAGCCGGAGCGGCCCGCTGCATTCGACGGTATCGAGACGCTGCCGCAGCGCTTCGAGGTCATGCCCGCCGATGCCGACAAGGTCAAGGCGTACATCGCCGCGCACACCGGCCTGTAATCTGCAGTATCAGCACGCGTAAAGCCGGCTCGGCGCCAACTCGCTACAATCGGGTTTGCCGGGCCCCGCTGCCACGGCCCCCGAGCGTTCCGCGCCGGGGGCTGTTTCGTTTGCGGGACCAACCAGACCCCCACGATTCCATGACACAACCCGCGGCACGTCCTCCGATGCTGACCATGGCCCAGGCGCTCGACGCCTTGATGGCCGGCGCCCGTCCCATCACCGATATCGAATCCATCCCTACGCTCGACGCCAATGGCCGCGTGCTGGCCGCGCCGGTCACGAGCGGGCTGCGCGTGCCGCCGGCCGATAACACGTCGATGGATGGTTACGCCATGCGCGCTGCCGACGTGCCAGCCGCAGGCACGCGCCTGCCGGTCTCGCAGCGCATTCCCGCCGGCCATGTCGGCAGCGAACTGGCAGCGGGGACCGCCGCGCGCATCTTCACGGGTGGGTTGATTCCGCCCGGCGCCGATGCCGTGGTCATGCAGGAGCAGTGTGAGGCCGATGGCGATGCCGTCATCGTCAATCACGTGCCGGCATCGGGCGAATGGATTCGCCGCGCCGGCGAGGATATTGAAGCGGGTAGCGTGATCCTGCCGACCGGCGCGCGGTTGTCGCCGCAGGCGCTCGGGCTGGCCGCTTCGGTGGGACAGGCCCGGCTTGACGTGATTCGCCGCGTGCGTGTGGCCGTGTTCTTTACCGGCGACGAACTGGCGATGCCCGGCGAGCCGCTCCGTCCCGGTGCGATCTACAACTCTAACCGCTTCACGCTGCGTGGTCTGCTGGAGAACCTGGGGTGCGAAGTGTCCGATTTCGGCATCGTGCCCGACACGCTGGCCGCCACGCGCGACACGCTGCGCCGTGCCGCCGAGGGCCACGACCTGATCATCACCTCGGGCGGTGTCTCGGTGGGCGAGGAAGACCATATCCGCCCGGCGGTCACCACCGAGGGGCGCCTGGATCTGTGGCAGATCGCCATCAAGCCGGGCAAGCCGCTGGCATTCGGACAGGTGGGCAACGGTAGCAATGGCGACGAAAGACCGACCTTCTTCATCGGCCTGCCGGGCAACCCCGTGTCGAGCTTTGTGACCTTCCTGCTGTTCGTGCGGCCGTTCCTGCTGCGCCTGCAAGGCGTGGCAGACGTGACGCCGCGCCGTCTGGCGTTGCGCGCCGACTTCGACCTGCCGAAGGGCGATCGTCGCAACGAGTTCCTGCGCGCGCGGCTCAACGATGCGGGCGGGCTGGACCTGTTCCCGAACCAGAGTTCGGGCGTGCTGACCTCGACGGTATGGGGCGACGGATTGATCGACAATCCGCCGAACCAGCCGATTGCGCGCGGCGATACCGTGCAGTTCATTCCATTTGCCAGCCTGCTGGCCTGAGTCTTTTCCGATCCGATGCAACTCGAACTTCGATACTTCGCCAGCGTGCGGGAACAGGTGGGGCAGGGCGCCGAACGTGCCGAGGTGCCTGCCGGTGTGGCAACCGTGGGAGAACTGCGGGCCTGGCTGCGCACCCGTGGCGGTGCATGGGCCGAGGCGCTGGCCGAAGGGCGGGCGCTGCGGATGGCTGTGGACCACACGGTGGCCCGCGCCGATACCCCGCTGGCCGAAGGCTGCGAGGTGGCGTTTTTCCCGCCCGTGACCGGAGGCTGACATGACGGTGCGCGTGCAGCATGAGGATTTCGATCTTGGCGTGGAAGTGGCTGCCCTGCGCGCAGGCAATCCCGGCGTAGGAGCAGTAGCGAGCTTTATCGGCACCGTGCGCGACGTGAGTGACGGCGCCCGGGTCAGCACGATGGAGCTTGAGCACTATCCGGGCATGACGGAAAAGGCGCTGGCGCAGATCGAGACCGCCGCGCGGGAGCGCTGGCCGCTTTTGGGCGTGACGATCATCCATCGGGTGGGGTTGCTGCAGCCGCTGGACCAGATCGTGCTGGTCGCCGTGGCCTCGGCCCACCGTGGAGCATCGTTCCAGGCGTGCGAATTCATCATGGATTACCTGAAATCGGAAGCGCCGTTCTGGAAGAAGGAAGAGACTCCCCATGGTGCGCGCTGGGTAGATGCCCGCGTGTCCGACGATGCGGCGCTGGCGCGGTGGGGCATTGCCTCGCTGAATGCCGATCCGGACGCCGCACAGTAATTTCCTTCCAAACCGTAACGCAAACGAAAAGAACAATATGGGTCCGCTTGGCTTTGCAGCAGTGGGCGTGGGCGCCGCCGTGGGTGCCTGGCTGCGCTGGGGGTTTTCTGTCATGTGGAATGCGGCGAACCCGGCGCTTCCGTACGGTACGCTGGCGTCGAACCTGATCGGCGGCTACCTGATCGGATTGGCGGTGGCGTTCTTCCAGAGCCATCCGGACCTGCCGCCGGAGTGGCGTCTGCTCGCTATCACCGGTTTTCTGGGTGGGCTGACCACGTTCTCCACGTTTTCGAGCGAAGTGCTGAATAACCTGGTGTCCGGTGACTATCGCTGGGCGCTGGCGCATCTTGTCCTGCATCTCGGCGGTTCGGTGCTGCTGACTGCCGTCGGCATCTGGTCGTACCGGACGTTGTTCGCCTGACGCCTTCCTAGCGCGGGCTCGCGTTCGGAGACATAGGTAACACTCCCGATCCCGCCGCCTCCCTTCGGGTGCTGTTTAGCGCCTATGATGTCCTGACGAACCGGCCTTGCTGCACTGCAAGCGCCGGTTGTACTGCTTCCCCCAGCTGCGCGCGCTAGCCGGCCCGCCGCGGCATCCCCACAATCCGGCCCCTTGCTGTTGCTGTCTCGATTCAAGGTGCCCGGCCCTCGCGTGCCGGTGCACTGTGGCGTGCTTTCCCATAAGTCCGATCCAGAACGAGGAGACAATCCCATGCAGCCCAGCCATGCCCGCGCATCCTTCCGTCGCACCGCCCTGTCTGTTGCCGTTACCGCTGCCCTGGCCGCGCTGACGCTGGCGGCCTGCGGCAGCGACGACGGTCCACCCTCGAACACTGGCACTCCACCCAGTCCGACGCAGAACCCCAACAACCGGCCGAGCTTTGTGGTTGGGACGATCGGCATTCAGACCTATGACGGCGTCAGCGATGACCTGGCCACTGGCGGATTGGGCAAGGATGGCATCGGCGGGACGGCGCCGGCCTTCGCGGACCCGAACAATCCGACGGCGGCGGAGTTGCGGCGCAATGCCATTTTCACGAACTACCGCGCCATCGTCGATGTGAACCCGGCGGGCGGCTACGGTTCGCTCTACGGCCCGAACGTGGATGCGCAGGGCAATGTGACCAGCGGGCAAGGCAAGGTGCCGGGTGTCGAATACATCGCTTACTCGGATGACGGCACGGGTCGCCAGAACGTTACGCTGATGGCGCAGATTCCGGATACGTTCGACCGCAACAATCCCTGCATCATCAGCGCTACGTCGTCAGGGTCGCGTGGCATCTATGGCGGAATTGCGGTGGGCGAGTGGGGCCTGAAGCGCGGTTGCGCCGTGGCCTACACGGACAAGGGCACGGGTGCGGCGCCGCACGACCTCGACAGCGACACGGTGCCGCTGATCAACGGTACGCGGCAGGGCCGCGCCGGCGCGGGCAAGCTGGCGCAGTTTGCTGCCCAGCCGGGCAGCCAGTCGCTGGCCGATTTCACCGCCGCCTATCCGCACCGGCAGGCGTTCAAGCACGCGCATTCGCAGCAGAATCCCGAGGCCAACTGGGGCAAGAACACGCTGCAGGCCATCGAGTTCACGCTGTTCGCGATCAATGACAAGTACGGCACGATGGGCTCGGACGGGGTGCGGCAGGCCACGTTCTCGGCCTCCAATGTGCTGGTGATCGCGTCGGCGGTTTCCAACGGCGGCGGCGCGGCGATTGCGGCGGCGGAACAGGATACGACGGGGCTGATCGACGGGGTGGCGGTGGGCGAGCCGAATGTGGAAATGCCACCCAGCCCGGCCATCGTGGTGCGACGCGGTGGCGTACAAGTACCGGCCTCGGGCAAGCATTTGTACGACTACACGACGACGGCGAACCTGTTCCAGCTTTGCGCGCGGCAGGATGTCAACCTTGTCAACGCCCCGTCGGCTGGCGCGCTGCTGCAAGCCACGAACCGTTGCCAGTCGCTGGCTGACAAGAACCTGGTCACCGGCGCGACGACCGACGACCAGTCGGCTGCCGCCCGGACGGCGCTACGTAACGCGGGTTGGGAGTCGGAATCGGATGACCTCTATGCGTCGCTGTCGGCACTCGAAGTCGCAAGTTCGATTTCGGTCACCTATGCGAACGCCTATGCACGCGCCAGCGTCACTGACCGGCTCTGCAACTACAGCTTTGCGGTGACGGGTTCCGATTTCAAGCCCCTCGCGATCCCTGCCGCAACGCTGGCGCAGTTCTTCTCCACCGGCAATGGCGTGCCGCCTAGCGGCATCGTCACGCTGATCAACGATGCCAACCCGTTGCCAACCGGCCCGATCAAGGATTTCGCGTCGACTTCGCCATCCACGTCCCGCGCGGACGCCAATCTCGACGGCGCCCTGTGCCTGCGCAATGCCCTGACGGGCAACGCTGCAGTGCAGGCCGGTATTGCCGAGACGTACCGTAACGGCAACCTGCGCGGCAAGCCGACCGTGATCGTGCATGGCCGCAACGATGCGCTGCTGCCGGTGAATCACACCTCGCGACCTTATCTCGGGTTGAACAAGTCGGTGGAGGGTAGCGCCAGCAAGCTCTCGTATATCGAGGTGACGAACGCGCAGCACTTTGACGGGTTCATCGATGTGCTGCCCGGCTATGCGGCGCGATACATCCCGCTTCACCTGTACCTGAACCGGGCGCTCGACTCGGTCTACGCCAACCTGCGCAACGGCACGGCGTTGCCGCCGTCGCAGGTGGTGCGGACCACGGCGCGGGGCGGCAGCAACTCTGCTGCAGTCGGCCCGCAGATTCTCCCCTCCAACGTCCCGCCGATGGCCGCCACCCCGGCAGCCGGTGACGTGATCACGGTCAGCGGCGCGACGGTGGATATTCCCAACTAAGCGCTAACCAAACCCCAACTGACTGGCTTTCTGTCGGCGCCACAGCACAACCTTCCGGCTTTCCGCCGGAAGGTTGTCAAAACTGCAACAGCGCCGCTTGAAATGTCAAGGCAAAGCCCTATCTTTCCGGAGTACCGTGTCCGGCAGGGCTTTCGCGCAAGAGCAGCCGTCGAGCTGTAACCTCGCATCCCCGCAACAGGACACACTTTCACTATTGAGAGAGGGCACCTGATGCGTATCGACAAACTTACTACCCGGTTCCAGGAAGCACTGGCCGAGGCGCAAAGCCTCGCGCTCGGCAACGACAACCAGTACATCGAACCTCAACACCTGCTGCGTGCACTGCTGGCGCAGGACGATGGCTCTGCGCGCACGTTGCTGTCGCGTGCCGGCGTCAATGTGGCCGGCCTGCAGACCGCGCTGGACGCGGCCATCAAGCGCCTGCCGCAGGTTCAGGGCACCAACGAGATCCAGGTTGGTCGCGACCTGAACAACCTGCTGAACGCTACCGAGAAGGAAGCGATCAAGCGTAACGACCAGTTCATCGCCAGCGAACTGTTCCTGCTGGCCGTGTCCGACGACAAGGGCGACACGGGGCGTATCGCACGCGAGAACGGCCTGTCGCGCAAGTCGCTGGAAGCGGCGATTACCGCCGTGCGCGGTGGTGACGGGGTAAATAGCGCCGATGCCGAATCGCAGCGCGAGGCACTGAAGAAATACACGATCGACCTGACCGAGCGGGCTCGTGCAGGCAAGCTCGACCCGGTGATCGGCCGCGATGATGAAATCCGTCGCGCGATCCAGATCCTGCAGCGTCGCACCAAGAACAATCCGGTGCTGATTGGCGAGCCGGGCGTGGGCAAGACCGCCATCGTCGAAGGGCTGGCGCAACGTATCGTCAACGGCGAGGTGCCGGAGACGCTCAAGAACAAGCGCGTGCTGGTGCTGGACATGGCCGGCCTGCTGGCGGGCGCCAAATATCGCGGCGAGTTCGAGGAACGGCTCAAGTCCGTGCTGAGCGACGTGGCCAAGGATGAAGGCCAGACCATCGTCTTCATCGATGAAATCCACACGATGGTGGGCGCGGGCAAGGCCGAGGGTGCGATCGATGCGGGCAACATGCTCAAGCCGGCGCTGGCGCGTGGCGAACTGCACTGCATCGGCGCCACCACGCTGAACGAGTACCGCAAGTACATCGAGAAGGATGCAGCGCTGGAGCGCCGCTTCCAGAAGGTGCTGGTCGAGGAGCCGAGCGTGGAGGCGACCATCGCCATCCTGCGCGGCCTGCAGGAAAAGTACGAGCTGCACCACAAGGTGGAGATCACCGATCCGGCCATCGTGGCGGCGGCGGAACTGTCGCACCGCTACATCACGGACCGGTTCCTGCCGGACAAGGCGATCGACCTGATCGACGAGGCGGCGGCGCGCATCAAGATGGAAATCGACTCGAAGCCCGAGGCGATGGACAAGCTCGAACGTCGCAACATCCAGCTCAAGATCGAGCGCGAGGCCGTCAAGAAGGAAACCGACGAGGCATCGCGCAAACGTCTGGAACTGATCGAGCAGGAAATCGTGCGGCTGGACAAGGAGTATGCGGACCTCGACGAGATCTGGCGTGCCGAGAAGGGCGCTGCCCAGGGTGCTGCCGCGCTGAAGGAAGAGATCGAGAAGATCAAGATGGAGATCACGCGCCTGCAGCGTGAAGGCAAGCTCGACAAGGTGGCTGAACTCCAGTACGGCAAGTTGCCCGAACTGGAAGGCAAGCTGCAGGCCGCGAACAAGGCCGAGGCCAATGCCGAGAAGCAGCCCAACAAGCTGCTGCGCACGCAGGTGGGCGCCGAGGAAATTGCCGAGGTGGTCAGCCGCGCCACGGGTATCCCTGTGGCCAAGATGATGCAGGGCGAGCGCGAGAAGCTGCTCAAGATGGAAGACCGGCTGCACAACCGTGTGGTGGGGCAGGACGAGGCCGTGCGGCTGGTGTCCGACGCCATCCGCCGCTCGCGTGCCGGACTGTCGGACGAGAACAAGCCGTATGGCTCGTTCCTGTTCCTGGGGCCGACCGGCGTGGGCAAGACCGAACTGTGCAAGGCATTGGCCGAGTTCATGTTCGATTCCGAAGAGCACCTGATCCGCATCGACATGAGCGAGTTCATGGAGAAGCACAGCGTGAGCCGCCTGATTGGTGCGCCGCCGGGATACGTGGGCTATGACGAGGGCGGCTACCTGACCGAAGCCGTGCGTCGCAAGCCGTACGCGGTGATTCTGCTCGACGAAGTCGAGAAGGCGCACCCGGACGTGTTCAACGTGCTGCTGCAGGTGCTGGACGATGGCCGACTGACCGATGGCCAAGGGCGCACCGTGGACTTCAAGAACACCGTGATCGTGATGACGTCGAATCTCGGCTCGCAGATCATCCAGTCGATGTCCGGCGAGCCGCAGGAAGCGGTGAAGGGCGCCGTCTGGCAGGAGGTGCGCACGCATTTCCGGCCCGAGTTCCTGAACCGGATCGACGAGGTGGTGGTGTTCCACGCGCTGGACCAGAAGAATATCGAGTCCATCGCCCGCATCCAGCTGCAACGCCTGCAGGCCCGCCTGGCCCGCATGGACATGACGCTGGATATCACCGAGATGGCGCTGGAGAAAATCGCCAGCGCGGGCTACGACCCGGTGTTCGGCGCACGTCCGCTGAAGCGCGCGATCCAGCAGCAGATCGAGAACCCTGTGGCCCGCGCCATCCTCGAAGGCAAGTTCGCCGCCAAGGACGTGATTCCGGTGGACTACAAGGATGGCGAGTTCACGTTCGGACGGCTGGTTCACTGAGGCCGCTGAACCGCTGATCGGCCGATCGGCCAGTAGCAAGGCAAAGCCCCCGCCCGCCATCACGGCAGGCGGGGGCTTTTTCGTGGCGGCCCGCAGATGGAGTGATCGCCATTTGCCTGTTACGAGAACGTAGCTATTTGTCGACTTTCCAGCTTTCCGTCCCGGCTTGCCGAGCAATTGATTTGCATCAATTCAGGAATCGGGGCAAATGGCTACTATTCACTCCGTCATGGAGATGCGGGGGCGCTCTTCATGACTTGTCTACCCGTTTCCGGAATGGAAACTTGGCCCGCAGCGCTTCTCCGGCGCTGCGGGTTTTTTCTTTTGGGCGTGTCGCTGACGGCTCTTCCGCCATCCTCTCGCATACCCATATTCCCGCCCGGTCTTATGCACTTTTCGTGCTTGGATCGATGAAACCATTCGTTCCGTTCAGATAGCCCGGCCGGTAGCCTGTCTTCCTGACAGAAGCCCGACCGTGCCGATTACCGACGCCGCGCCGGGCCGATATTTTTCACGACATTCGATATCTGACGGGAGCAACTGCAATGATTCGCAAACTGGCTATTGGCCTGGCCGTACTGTCCGCCCTCGGCGCTGCCCAGACCGCCTTCGCCGCCACCAATCTGCTGAACGTGTCCTATGATCCCACGCGCGAGCTGTACGTGGACGTGAACGCCGCGTTTGCCAAGGCGTACAAGGCGCAGGGCGGCGACGCGGTGCAGATTCGCCAGTCGCACGGTGGCTCGGGCAAGCAGGCGCGCTCGGTGATCGATGGGCTGGACGCCGACGTGGTCACGCTGGCGCTGGGCTACGACATCGATGCCATTGCCGAGAAGGGCCTGATCAAGCCGGACTGGCAGAAGCGCTTGCCACACAACGCCTCGCCGTACACCTCGACCATCGTGTTCCTGGTACGCAAGGGCAATCCCAAGGGCATCAAGGACTGGAACGATCTGGTGAAGCCGGGCGTGCAGGTCATCACGCCGAACCCGAAGACCTCGGGCGGCGCGCGCTGGAACTACCTGGCTGCGTGGGGCTATGCACTGCGCCAGCCGGGTGGCAATGAAACCAAGGCGAAGGAATTCGTCGGCCAGTTGCTCAAGAACGTGCCGGTGCTGGATTCGGGCGCACGTGGCGCCACCACGACGTTCGTGGAGCGTGGCCTGGGCGACGTGCTGATCGCCTGGGAAAACGAAGCCATCCTGGCCATCAAGGAACTGGGTCCGGAGAAGTTCGACATCGTGGCGCCGTCGGTCTCGATCCTGGCCGAGCCGCCGGTGGCTGTGGTCGACAAGGTCGTCGACAAGAAAGGCACGCGCAAGGCTGCGGAAGCCTACCTGCAGTTCCTGTACACCGACGAAGGCCAGGAAATCGCGGCCAAGAACTACTACCGTCCGATTTCCGAGAAGGTGGCGGCCAAGTACGCGGCCAACTTCCCGAAGGTGAAGCTGTTCACGATCGACGAAGTGTTCGGTGGCTGGGCCAAGGCCCAGAAGACCCACTTTGCCGATGGCGGTTCGTTTGACCAGGTCTACCTGCCTGGCAAGCGGTAATGCCTGATGCCGGGGCGGCTCGTTGCAGCCCGCCCCGGCGCGCCTGAAAAGGGAGCCTGCGATGTCCGCTGTCCATACTGCCTTAGCCGTCTCAGCTTGCCGCGCTGTAGCCGCTGTACACGCCTTGCCCAGCCGCATCGCCATGGGGCGATGTCCCGCCTGAACTGAATTCCAAAGCCTGACGTCTGGCATGCCGCCTGTCGACTCCGACACGCCGGCAGGGCGTCGTGCCGCCATCGCTTTCGTATTTCCAATTTCAGGAGTCCACCATGTCTGCTTCCGTTTTCCGCCCGATTTCACTACGACGACGCCTGCTGCTCGGCGCCCTCGTCATCGCCACTGGCCTGGCTTACGGCCTGACCGCCACCACGGCCAGCGCCCAGTCGCAGACCGTGAACCCAAAGCAGTTGCGGATCGGCTATCAAAAGTACGGCACGCTGACGCTGCTCAAGGCGCGTGGCACGCTGGAGAAGCGGCTGGCCGGACAGGGCATCACGGTCAAATGGACCGAATTCCCGGCGGGGCCGCAGTTGCTGGAAGGGCTCAATGTCGGCGCCATCGATTTCGGCACCGTGGGCGAAGCCCCGCCGATCTTTGCGCAGGCCGCTGGCGCGCAACTGGCCTATATCGGCAATGAGCCGCCTGCGCCGACGGCCGAGGCCATCGTCGTGCCCAAGGGTTCGACGCTGAAATCGGTGACGGACCTGAAGGGCAAGCGCGTGGCGCTGAACAAGGGTTCGAACGTGCATTACCTGCTGGTGCGCCAGCTGGAGAAGGCCGGCATTGCCTGGAGCGAGATCCAACCCGTCTACCTGCCGCCTGCCGATGCGCGCGCGGCGTTCGAGCGCGGTGCCGTGGATGCCTGGGTGATCTGGGACCCGTTCCTGGCCGCAGCCGAAAAGCAGTTGGGTGCCCGCGTGCTCGCCGATGGCCGCACTGCCGATGGCAAGAACGTGGTCAGCAATCACCAGTTCTATCTGGCCTCGCGCCCCTATGCGAACGCCCGGCCTGACGTGGTGTCAGTGATCCTCGACGAACTGTTCCAGCTTGGCCAATGGGCCGAGAAAAATCCGAAGGACGCCGCGCAGGTGCTGGTCAAGGAAACCGGTCTCGACGCTGGTGTGCTCGATCTGGCCGTCTCGCGCTTCTCGTATGGCGCCAAGCCGGTCACGCCCGAGGTGCTGGCCGAGCAGCAGCGCATTGCCGACGCCTTCGTGGCGCTCAAGCTGATTCCCAAGCCGATCAAGGTGGCTGATGCTGCCTGGACTGCCCCCGCAACGGCCCAGGCCCAGCGCTGATTCCATACCGATAAAGAGGCCCGACATGCAAGTTTTCTGGTTCATCCCCACCCATGGCGACAGCCGCTACCTTGGCACATCCGAAGGCGCGCGCGAGGTAGGTTTCGACTATCTGAAGCAGATCGCCGTGGCCGCCGACACGCTGGGCTACGAAGGTGTGCTGATTCCTACTGGCCGCTCATGCGAAGACCCGTGGGTGGCCGCCTCGGCGCTGGCTGCCGTGACGCAGAAGCTCAAGTTCCTGGTGGCCGTGCGGCCGGGTTTGATGACGCCAACGCTGGCCGCCCGCATGGCTGCCACGTTCGACCGCATCTCCGGGGGCCGGCTGCTGGTGAACCTGGTGACGGGTGGCGATGTGGCCGAACTGGAAGGCGATGGCCTGTTCCTCGATCATGCCGAGCGCTACGAGGCATCGTCCGAATTCATCCGCGTCTGGCGCGACGTACTGGCCGCGAGCCATGACAACGGCGAGGTAAGTTTCGAAGGCAAGCACATCACGGTGAAGGGTGCGCGCGTGCTGTACCCGCCGTTGCAGCGTCCGCATCCGCCGGTGTATTTCGGCGGATCGTCGGCCGCCGCACACGATCTGGCGGCCGAACAGGTGGAGAAGTACCTGACCTGGGGCGAGCCGCCCGCCGAAGTGGCAAAGAAGGTGGCCGATGTGCGCGCCCGTGCGGAAAAGCATGGCCGCAAGGTGAGCTTCGGTATCCGCCTGCACGTGATCGTGCGCGAGACCGAGGACGAAGCCTGGGCCGCTGCCGACAACCTGATCAGCCGCCTGGACGATGCCACCGTCGCCCGCGCGCAGGCCGTGTTCGCCAAGATGGATTCCGAAGGGCAGCGCCGCATGGCCGCGCTGCATGCTGGCGGCGCCAACCGCTCGCGCGAGGCGCTGGAGATCAGCCCCAACCTGTGGGCTGGCGTGGGGCTGGTGCGCGGCGGTGCGGGTACGGCGTTGGTCGGCGACCCCAAGACTGTTGCGGCGCGGATCGAGGAATACGCAGAACTCGGTATCGATACCTTCATCTTCTCGGGCTATCCGCATCTGGAGGAAGCGTACCGGTTCGCCGAACTCGTGTTCCCGCTGCTGTCGCGCCGCGTGCGCGACAAGCTGCCGGGGCAGGTGCTGTCCGGGCCGTTTGGCGAAGTGATGGCGACGGGCATCGTGCCGCGCGCGTCGCAGAGCTAGGGAGCCATCGCCATGACTTCTTCGAATGCAAGATCGAACGCCACTTCGCGACGCAGCGTGCGCGCTATTGGGCAGGCCATCGCGCCGTGGATCGTGCCGGTGATGCTGATCGTAGGGTGGCAGGCGGCCTCGCAACTGGGCTGGCTATCGAACCGCGTACTGCCTGCGCCGCTGGCCGTGGTGGAAGCCGCGTGGGGGCTGGCTTTGTCTGGCGAGCTGTGGCGCCATGTCTGGGTCAGCACGTGGCGGGCGCTGGTTGGGCTGGCGGTGGGCGGCGGGCTTGGCCTGCTGCTGGGGCTGCTGACCGGCACATTCCGCCCGGTGGCCACGCTGCTCGACAGCACGCTGCAGATGGTGCGCAACATTCCCACGCTGGCGCTGATTCCGCTGGTGATCCTGTGGTTCGGCATCGACGAGACGGCCAAGCTGTTCCTGGTGGCGCTGGGCGTGTTCTTCCCGGTGTACCTGAATACGTATCACGGCATCCGCGCGGTGGATCCGGCGCTGGTCGAGATGGCGCGCAGCTATGGGTTGTCTGGCTGGCGCCTGTATCGCGAGGTGATCCTGCCCGGCGCGCTGCCCAACATCCTGGTGGGCGTGCGGTTCTCGCTGGGGTTGATGTGGGTGATCCTGATCGTGGCCGAGACGATTTCGGCGCAGTCAGGCATTGGCTACATGACGATGAACGCGCGCGAGTTCCTGCAGACCGATGTGGTGCTGGTGGGCATCCTGCTCTACGCGCTGCTGGGCAAGCTGGCCGATGTGCTGTCGCGCTCGCTGGAACGGTTCTGGCTGCGGTGGCATCCGGGCTACCAGGCTCACTGATTACTAGGAGAACCCCATGCAAACGCTCTATCCGATGGAAGCCGCTGCGGTGGCCTGGATTGACGCAGGGCTGGCGGCCCGTGAGGCGGCTCGCGACGAACAGCGCACGGCGCGCGAGGCGCAGCGCCATGAAGGGAACGCAGGCGCTGAAGGTGGCATTGCGCTGCACGTGCGGCAGGTGGTCAAGCGTTATGACGGCCGCGAGGTGCTGCACGGCATCGACCTCGATGTCACGCCGGGCGAGTTCGTGGCCATCGTCGGCCGGAGCGGCTGCGGCAAGAGCACGCTGCTGCGGCTGGTGGGCGGACTGGAAACGGCCGATGACGGCACCATCGCGCTCGATGGGGTCGACGGTAAGGCCGGACGCGCTGACAAGTCGGTGCGTGACGGCATCCGCGTGATGTTCCAGGACGCGCGGCTCCTGCCGTGGAAACGCGTGCTCGACAACGTGGCGCTGGGCCTGCCGCGCGAACGGCGCGACGATGCCGCCGCCGTGCTCGAACAGGTGGGTCTGGCGGATCGCGCGGGAGAATGGCCGGCGCGGCTCTCCGGCGGTCAGCGTCAGCGCGTGGCGCTCGCTCGGGCGCTGGTCCACCATCCGCGCCTGCTGCTACTCGATGAGCCACTCGGTGCACTCGACGCGCTGACGCGCATCGACATGCAGGCATTGATCGAATCGCTGTGGCGCCGGCTCGGCTTTACGGCGCTGCTGGTTACACACGATGTGTCCGAGGCCGTGGCGCTGGCGGACCGCGTGGTCCTGATCGAGGATGGCCGCATTGCACTGGATCAGCGCGTGCCGCTGGACCGACCCCGCCAGCGGGGATCGGCGGCGTTCGCGCAACTTGAGGATGCCGTGCTGCGCCGCGTGATGCGCCAGCCGTCGACGCCCAATCAAACGCCCCTGAATCTTCACACGTCGGTGGTCGCGGAACTCCTATGATGGTCAATCAGGCGATTCGCGCATCGACATGGACTTGACCCATGACCCTTGCTTCCGCTGCTTCTGTTCTAGCGCCACTCGAACGATATCTCGAAACCCTGCCACGCGAGCCGGTGCCTGGCCGCGAGCTTTGGCGCGACGCGCGCGGCCAGGTGCAGGGCCAGTACTTCAACTGCTCGCTGACGAGCGCCTTCGAGCCGCTGGCCACGCTGGCCGACCGTCAGGTGGTGGCGCACGAAGGCACCATCCGCACCTATGCCGGCGACGGCGTGGGGCTGGCCGCGTGGAAGCTGTTCGCGATGGCTGCGGACGATGCCTCGCTGGTGTCGCTCGACCGCCTCTCGCGGCTGGTGCATGCGATGAACTACTTTGCGGCGCACGGTGAACACCGGCTCGTGCTCAACGTTCACAACCGGCTGCTGGCGGCCGTGGCCGATGACCACGGCGCCGCGTTCCGGCGCGCGCTGGAATCTCTCGGGCTGCCCGTCGATCGCTTTGTGATCCAGGTGCCGGCGAGCGCCAACGACGATCTGCCGCTGCTGCTGCACGTGGTGGGCAACTATCGCCGCAACGGGTTTGCCGTGAGCCTGCAGGCATCGGACCCGGCAGAAGCCGGCGCGCTGATGGCGCATGCGTTGCCTGACTGGCTCAAGCTCGACATGCGCCGCACGTGGACCGATCGCCAGCTCGCGGGCCTGCGTGCCAGTGCCGATGGGGCAGGCGTGACGCTGATCGGTCGGCGGCTCAACGACGACGAGATCGTGGAGCGGCTCCAGAACGCGGGCATCGCGCTGGGGCAGGGCGAGGCCGTAGCCGGCGGCCCGGTGCAGGCACGACATCTGCATGTGCACGAAGCAGGCAGTTCCAGGACGTAAGACGCCAGGAGGAGGAAAGCATGGGAGCTTCAGCAGGAGCAGGGGAAAGAGCGGAAGAAGGCGGACGGCCACGCGCCAAGCGTGACGCGCGAGGAGAGACGAAAGCGGGCAGTGCGGTCACGCGGATCGAAGTGCCACGCGGCTTGCAGATTCTGACCGTGCCGGGGCTGCATGGCAGCGGGCCAGCGCATTGGCAGAGCCGATGGGAAGCGGCGTATCCCGATTGGCAACGCATCGAACAGCATGACTGGGGCCGGCCAAGCCTGCCGCTCTGGTCCGAGCGAGTCTCCGAAGGTGTGTCGCGTGCGCTGCGCGTGGCCTCGCGCGGCGCAGTTCTCGTGGCGCACAGTTTTGGATGTCTCGCCACCTTGCGTCAGGCGTCGCTCGATCCAGTCGGCATCGCCGGGGCTTTGCTGGTCGCGCCTGCCGATCCGGACAAATTCGGCGTCGGCGCCTTGCTCCCGACCTGGAAGCTGCCGTTTCCGACCATTCTCGTCGCCAGCACCAACGATCCGTGGATGTCCCAGCGCACCGCGTTTAGCTGGGGCACGCTCTGGGGCAGCGAGCTGATCGACGCCGGGGCGCTGGGTCATATCAATGCCGATTCAGGACTGGCGGACTGGACAAACGGCCAGGGCTTGCTCGCCACTTTGTTGCAGCGAATCGACTCCGATGGACGAATTTTGGCGTTAGGTGACGGCTCAGATACCTGGGAAGCCTCCGTGGAAGTCACCCCGACATCGCCTTATATTTAAAACATCTAAGAAAATTCGGAAAGATTCGTTCTGTTTATAAGGACCCATCTGCAAAATTTGTCTCGTACACCGGCGCCTTATGCGCCGGTTTCATATAGACGAGACACATGCCCCCATCGATATCCCTGTCGGATGCGCCGCCGCCCTCGGTGCAAGACGCGCCCAGGCGGTTGGCTCCGGCCTCCCAGCGGTTCACGGTGCTGCCCGGCTTTGGGTTGTCGCTGGGTTTCACGATCTTCTACCTGACGTTGATCGTCCTGATTCCGCTGTCGGCCACGTTCCTCAAGACGTTCACGATGACGTGGGACCAGTTCTGGACAACGGTGTCGAACCCGCGCGTCGTGGCCTCCCTGGAACTGAGCTTCGGCGCCTCGCTGGTGGCGGCCATCATCAACACGGCCTTTGGCCTGATAGTGGCCTGGGTGCTGGTGCGCTACCGCTTCTTCGGCAAGCGCTTTATCGATGCATTGGTTGACCTGCCGTTTGCCTTGCCTACGGCCGTGGCCGGTATCGCCCTGACCGCGCTGTTCGCCGGTAACGGCTGGCTGGGCCGATACCTCGAACCGCTCGGCATCAAGGTGGCCTTCACCCCGTTGGGCATCGTGGTGGCGCTGACGTTCATCGGCCTGCCGTTTGTGGTGCGCACCGTGCAGCCCGTGCTGGAAGACGTGGAGCGCGAACTGGAGGAGGCGGCAGCCAGCCTGGGCGCCACGCGTCTGCAGACCTTCTACCGCGTGATCCTGCCAGCCATCCTGCCCGCGCTGCTCACCGGGTTTGCGCTGTCGTTCGCCCGCGCCACGGGCGAGTACGGCTCGGTGGTCTTCATCTCGGGAAACATGCCGATGGTGTCCGAGATCGCGCCGCTGATGATTTATTCCAAGCTCGAACAGTATGACTATGCGGGTGCTACCGCCGTGGCCGTGGTGATGCTCGTGATCTCGTTCGTGCTGCTGCTGTTGATCAACCTGCTGCAGGCGTGGACGCGCCGCCACCAGTCTGGTGCGCGTGCGTCGGCACTGCCCGATGGCAACCCGGAGGTGAACTGACATGGCCGGCGCAATTTCCCGTCTTGGCGCAAGCAGCCCGGCTGACCTGCGCGAAGCCACTGCCGAGTCGCCCTGGGTGAAGTACACCTTGATCACGATTGCGGTGCTGTTCCTCGGCCTGTTCCTGTTCATCCCGCTGGCCTCGGTGTTCTACGAAGCGCTGCGCAAGGGCGTGGACACCTATCTGGCCGCACTGGTGGAGCCGGACGCGGTCTCCGCCATCCAGCTCACGCTGCTGGTGGCGGCCATCTCGGTGCCGCTGAACATCGTGTTCGGCGTGGCGGCGGCCTGGGCCATCGCCAAGTTTGAATTCCGTGGCAAGAACCTGCTGATCACGCTGATCGACCTGCCGTTCTCGGTGTCGCCCGTGATCTCGGGTCTGATCTACGTGCTGATGTTTGGCGCGCAGGGCTGGTTCGGCCCGTGGCTGGAAGCCCACGACATCAAGATCCTGTACGCGGTGCCCGGCATCGTGCTGGCCACGATCTTCGTCACGTTCCCGTTCGTGGCGCGCGAACTGATTCCGCTGATGCAGTCGCAGGGCAGCGAAGAAGAAGAAGCCGCCATCGTGCTGGGCGCGTCGGGCTGGCAGACCTTCTGGCACGTGACGCTGCCCAATATCCGCTGGGGCCTGCTGTACGGCGTGATCCTGTGTAACGCGCGGGCGATGGGCGAGTTTGGCGCGGTGTCGGTGGTCTCGGGCCATATCCGCGGCCTGACCAACACGATGCCGCTGCACGTGGAAATTCTCTACAACGAATACAACTTCGCGGCCGCGTTCGCCGTGGCGTCCCTGCTGACGCTGCTGGCACTGGTCACACTGGGTATCAAGACGCTGGTCGAAATCCGCGCCGGCAAGGAACAGGAGGCACCATGAGCATTCAGGTCCGCAACGTACAGAAGCAGTTTGGCGACTTCGTGGCGCTCAACGATGTCTCGCTCGATTTCGCCGAAGGTGAACTGACCGCGCTGCTGGGGCCGTCCGGATGCGGCAAGACCACGCTGCTGCGCATCATCGCCGGCCTGGAACGTGCCGACTCCGGACAGGTGGTGCTGTCCGGGCAGGATGCCTCCACCCAGCACGTGCGTCAGCGCAACGTGGGCTTTGTGTTCCAGCACTACGCGCTGTTCAAGCACATGACCGTGTTCGAGAACGTGGCGTTCGGCCTGCGCGTGAAACCGCGCGCCGAGCGTCCGTCGGAAGCGAAGATTCAGGAGAAGGTGAAGTCGCTGCTGCAACTGGTGCAACTGGACTGGCTCGGCGACCGCTACCCGGCGCAGTTGTCAGGTGGCCAGCGTCAGCGGATTGCACTGGCCCGCGCGCTGGCCGTGGAGCCGCGCGTGCTGCTGCTCGACGAACCGTTCGGCGCGCTTGACGCCAAGGTGCGCAAGGAACTGCGCCGCTGGCTGCGCCGCCTGCATGACGAACTGCACGTGACCAGCGTGTTCGTCACGCACGACCAGGAAGAGGCGCTGGAAGTGGCGGATCAGGTCGTGTTGATGAACAAGGGCAGCGTCGAACAGTTCGGCACGCCCGAAGCGGTGTACAACCATCCGGCCACGCCGTTCGTGTTCGGCTTCCTCGGCAACGTGAACCTGTTCCATGGCCGGCTGGAAGTGGGCGATAGCGGCGGCCTGCTGCACACCGGTGACTCCGTGCTGCCCGTGATCGGCAGCGGCCACGAGACGGCTGGCGATGCGGTGGCCTATGTGCGGCCGCATGACCTGGATCTCGAACGCTATGCGCCGGGTACTGACGGCATCGCCGTCACGCTGCGCCGCGCGCTGACGCTGGGCCCGGTGGCCCAGCTCGAACTGGAGCGCGAGGACAATCAGGATGTGATCGAGGTGGCGCTGCCGCTCGAACGCTTCCGTCATCAGGGCTTCCGCGAAGGGGAACTACTGGCGGTGCGTCCGCGCCAGTTGCGGGTCTTCAACCGTGGGCAGGCAGTACAGGAACAAGGAACGGCGAAATGAACTTCCAGCAACTGCGATCGATCCGCGAGGCGGTGCGCCGCCAGTTCAACCTGACCGAAGTCGCCAACGCGCTGTACACGTCGCAGCCGGGTGTGTCGCGCCAGATCCGCGAGCTTGAGGAAGAACTCGGTGTGGAAATCTTCGAGCGCTATGGCAAGCGTCTGACCGGCCTGACCGAACCCGGCCGCGAGATCGTGCGCATCGTCGAGCGGCTGCTGCTGGAGGCGGAGAACCTGCGGCAGGCCGGCGACGAGTTCGCTGGCCGACATACCGGCCGGCTGACCGTGGCCACCACCCACACGCAGGCACGCTACGCTTTGCCCAAGGTGGTGCAGAGTTTTCGCCGCGAGTATCCGCATGTGACGCTGGCGCTGCAGGAGGCATCGCCTGCGCATATCGTGGAGTTGCTGCTGACGGGGCAGGCCGATATCGGCATCGCCACCGAGGCCGTGGCAAACGAGGCAGGGCTGACATCGTTCGAGGCGTATTCGTGGCAGCACGTGATCGTGGTGTCGCCGGAGCATCCGCTGACGCGCCTGCCCGAACCCACGCTCGAAGACCTCAGCAATTTCCCGATCATCACGTACGATGCCGGCTTCACGGGCCGCCGCAAGATCGATGGCGCCTTTGCCGAAGCCGGACTGCAGCCCGAGATCGTACTGACCGCCATGGATGCCGATGTGATCAAGACTTACGCCGAGCTGGACCTGGGCGTGGGCATCATCGCGTCGATGGCCTATGACCAACGCAAGGACGCCGGTCTGGTCAAGATCGAAGCCGGCCATCTGTTCTCGCCCAACACCACCAGTGTTGCGGTGCGGCGTGGCGCCTATCTGCGCGGCTACGCGCATGCGTTCATCAACATGTTTGCGCCGCATCTGTCGCGCGACACGGTGTCCACGGCGCTGGCCGAGGCATCGAACCGGGCGGTCGTGGAGGCGTGATCTGTCCGGCAGTCAGGCAAGCGGCGTTGAAACGACCGTTTGTCTGACGAGTCTGCCGGGGGCCATAAGCAGACCCTTCGGTCGCGGGCCGGACCCTCTGGCGCCCGTTGCCGCCCCTTCGTCGCACGACTCTTTCCTCGCGTCACGCTCCGGCGTACAGTCCACTCGACGCGGCCCTCTGGTTTAGCCCGATGCACGGGGCCGCCTGTGCTGCAGTGCATCACAGAATGACACGCGGCTGGCTGGAACCAAGGGAGGGAGAGACCCCATGCGCATGTCGTGCGCGGTGCCGTCACGGCTCAATATCCTGGCGCGAGACCTGCTGTTCGTGCTCTGCATGAACACGGTGATCGCGGTCAGCCTGAATTACGGGTTCCAGACCGGCGGCTCGCTGGTGCAGAACTTTGTCTATAGCCAGTTGATCGGGCTGGCCATCTGGGTACTCATCGATATTCCGCGCGTGCTGATCTGGTGGAACGACCGGCCGCGCCGCTGGCCGTTCATGTGCCTGGCCGTGGTGGCCGTGCCGCTGGGCGTGGTGGCCGGAAGCTGGGCCACGCGCGTGGTGCTGAACCTGCCGGTGAAAGACGCCGCCGCCACGGGCGACATGCTGCGCATGTGCCTGATCGTCGGCATGCTGGCATCGGCGAGCATGATCTATTTCTACTGGTCGCGCGAGAAGCTGGCCTACCTCGAACGGCAGGCCGCGCTCGACGCCCTGCAGCGCGAGGAAGCCGAGAAACAGCTCGTGCGCGCCCAGTTGATGGCGCTGCAGGCGCAGATCGAACCCCACTTCCTGTTCAACTCGCTGGCCAACCTCGACGGTCTGATCGCCACCGACCCGCGCGCGGCTCGCCAGTTGCTGCAACGGCTGATCGGGTTCCTGCGCATGTCGCTGTCACACACCCGTGCCGAGCATTGCACGCTGGCGCAGGAGTTCGAACTGCTGCGCAGCTATCTCGATATCCAGGGCATGCGCTTCGGTGCGCGGCTCGACTATCGTATCGACCTGCCGCCGGCATTGGCCGATGCCGAGATTCCGCCGATGCTGATTCAGCCGCTGGTGGAGAACGCGGTGACGCATGGGATCGAGCCCTGCATGCGTGGGGGCAACATCGTGCTGTCCGCCCGTGAAGCCGGGGAGGGCAACCTGGAGGTGGTGATTTCGGACACTGGTGTGGGCTTTACGCATAGCCAGGGCAGCAAGGGTGGTTCTGGCCTTGGCCTGACTCATGTGCGCGAACGCTTGGCGCGGATCTTTGGTGCCGCGGCGACCATGCAGATGGAAGAGAACACGCCGCGCGGCGTGGTGGTGCGGCTGACGCTGCCGCTCACACGCAGCGCAGAGCCGACCATTGCCCCGATGCGCGCCACGCATGCGGGTCGTGCTGCCGCACCCACCGGTGCGACGCCGGCCACGCCCTGATCGTCCCCTTCGATTTCGCCCCCTTTTTGTCCATGTCCCCGACCCTGCTGATCGCCGACGACGAACTGCTGCTCGCCCGTGTCCTCGAGGCCGAACTGAAAGCCCTGTGGCCTGACGCCACGATCTCCGCCGTGGTGCACGACGGCGTGTCCGCCCTCGACGCCGCGCGCGAGCACCAACCCGATGTAGCCTTCCTCGATATCCGCATGCCGGGCATGAGCGGCATGGATGTGGCCCGCGAATTGATCGAGTTCGACCGCCCGCCGCTGGTGGTCTTCGTCACCGCGTACGACCAGTTTGCGCTCGAAGCATTTGAACGTGCTGCGGTGGACTACGTACTCAAGCCGGTGCAGCACGAGCGGCTGGAAGCCACGGTGGATCGGCTCAAGGCAAGGCTGGCCGCCAAGGCGGTTGAAGAAGACGAGGAGGCTTCGACCACCGACATCGGCACGATGGTCGATGCCGACCGGCTCGCGCAACTGCTGCATCGGCTGGAATCGCTGGAGCGTCCCGCTGCGGCACGTGGCCAGTACCTGCGGTTCATCAAGGCGCTGGTGGGGCAGGAGGTACGCATCATTCCGGTGGACGAAGTGGTCTACCTCGCCGCCACCGACAAGTACGTCAATGTGGTATCCACCAGCGGCGAAGCACTGATCCGCACGAGCCTGCGTGAACTCACGCAGCAGCTTGATCCGGACCGCTTCTGGCAGATCCATCGTGGAACGGTGGTGAACATCGATTGCGTGGCGAGCGCGGTGAATCAGTCGCTGGGACGGCTGTCGCTGAAACTGCGTGATCGACCGGAATCGCTGCCGGTGGCGCGGCAGTACGCGCATTTGTTCAAGCAGATGTAGGGCACGTTTGCTTTGCTCTCGGTGTTCTCCCCTCTCCCTCCGGGAGAGGGGTGGGGGAGAGGGCCAGCGGTGCAAAATGCGACGCGGTCGGCAAGCAGAGCCTCCAGCCCTCTCCCCCAACCCCTCTCCCGCTGTGCGGGAGAGGGGAGCAAAACCAGCGAGGGAGAGAGCCGCACAGGCATTCTTCTTGCACTACCATCCCACCATCCATCTACCCAGGAAGCCCTCATGCCCCGCGTATTCGTCTACGGCACCCTGCGTGCCGGCGAGGTCAACGATCTGAACCGTGCCGCCGATCGTCACGGCATCCAACCGCCGATATTGCTCGGCACAGGCAACGTGTCAGGGCGTCTGCATGACTTCGGCACCTATCCCGGCCTCGTGCTGGATGCCGCCGCAGGCTCGGTCATCGGCGATATCTACGACATCCCCGACGCGCTGCTGCCGGTGCTCGACGAAATCGAGGAGGTATACCCCGGGCAGGCCACGCTGTTCATTCGAGAATCCCGGGTGGTGATGCTTGATGGCGCGCCGACCGACTGCCTGCTGTACCCCGTAGCCGAATCCGCCGTAGCCGGTCTCGCTCGTATCGACAGCGGCGACTGGGTGGCTTACCGTCAGGCACGCGACACGGCCGCCGCCGCAGCCTGAAACTTCCGTGTTTCAAACGCCGGTGCACACGTTGCAGCGGCGTTAGCATGGCTCCCGACATTCCTTTCCGTCGAGACCATGGCCTTCATCCCCATCCGTTTCCGCATCGATACCGGCACCCTCCGTCTGGAGGCTTCGGCCTGGGGCGATCCCGCGCAGCCGGTGGTCGTGCTGGTCCACGGCTATCCGGACAACCGCCATGTCTGGCAGGCTGTGGCGCAGGAGCTGGCCGCGCGCTTTCATGTGATTGCCTATGACGTGCGCGGCGCCGGTGCATCGGATGCACCGCCGAACGTCGCCGACTATCGGCTGGAGCGGCTGGCCGACGATTTCATCGCGGTGATCGATGCCGTCTCGCCCAATCGCCCGGTGCATCTGGTCGGGCACGACTGGGGATCGATCCAGGGCTGGGAGTTTGTGACCGATCCGCGCCTGTATGGGCGCATCGCGTCGTTCACCTCGTGTTCGGGGCCGAGTCTCGATTACGCGGCGCAGTCGCTGCGGCAGGGCGGGCGCCGCCAAAAGGGCCAATGGACGGCCACCCTGCGGCAGGCGCTGGCGTCCTGGTACATCGTCTTCTTCCATATTCCGAAGCTGCCCGAATGGCACTGGCGGCTCTGGCTCGGCCGCCACTGGCCCACGTGGCTACGCATGACCGAAGGGCTCCACACTGCCGCCAACCCCACGCAGACCGCCGATGGGGTGCAGGGCCTGCGCCTGTATCGCGCCAATTTCCGCGCGCGGCTGCGCGCGCCGAGGGATCGCCGGCCGCATGCGCCGATCCAGGTCATCGTGCCCACGCGCGACCGCTACGTCAGGCCGGCGCTGACCGAGGATCTGGGGCTCTGGGTAGCGCAACTTTGGCGCCGACAGATCGACGCCCATCACTGGCTCCCCCTGGCTCAACCGCAGCGCATGGCGGCCATGGTGGGCGAGTTTGTTGACCATATCGGCGGCGCGCCGGCATCCCCTGCATTGGAGCGCGCCCGCGTGACCTCTGAGGCTGCCAAAATTTCATGATGTGGAATGATGTTTTGGCCCGCAAAAATACATAGGTGCGTAGCACAAGCGCCATTTCTCATCATGAAAGAACACTTGCCGCATCGTGAAATTGCATCGGCAAGTCATTGAATTGACGTAATTAATTTCCCTGTGCGAAAACACACGGGAGGCTTGTTGCGACGCGGGAGCTTTCCCTACACTCTTATATAAGACACATGACCTGAGGCGCCGCAAACGATGGCGCCAGGGTCGTCCCCCAGGAGAGTGAACATGACGTCGCGCCAACAACAGATCGAAGCCCTGCAGAAGGATTGGGACACGAACCCGCGCTGGAAGGGTGTGCAACGTCATTTCACTGCCGAAGATGTGGTGCGCTTGCGGGGTTCGGTGCAGATCGAGCATACGCTGGCTCGCCGTGGTGCCGAGAAGCTCTGGCATCTGTTGAACACCGAACCGTTCGTCAATACGCTCGGCGCGCTCACCGGTAATCAGGCCATGCAGCAGGTGAAGGCGGGTCTCAAGGCCATCTACCTGTCGGGCTGGCAAGTGGCTGGCGACGCCAATCTCGCTGGCGAGATGTATCCCGACCAGTCGCTGTATCCGGCCAACTCGGTGCCGATGGTCGTCAAGCGCATCAACAACACGTTCCAGCGCGCCGATCAAATTCAGTGGAGCGAAGGCAAGGGCGACACCGATTTCTTCGCACCGATCGTGGCAGATGCCGAAGCGGGTTTCGGTGGCGTGCTCAATGCATTCGAACTGATGAAGTCGATGATCGAGGCTGGCGCCGCTGGCGTGCACTTCGAAGATCAACTGGCGTCGGTGAAGAAGTGCGGCCACATGGGCGGCAAGGTGCTGGTGCCCACCCGCGAAGCCGTGGCCAAGCTGACCGCCGCGCGACTGGCTGCCGACGTCTCGGGCGTGCCGACCCTCGTCATTGCCCGTACCGATGCCGAAGCGGCCGATCTGCTGACCTCGGACGTGGACGAGCGCGACCAGCCGTTCCTGACCGGCGAGCGCACCGTGGAAGGGTTCTACCGCACCAGGCCGGGTATCGATCAGTCGATCGCCCGCGCGCTGGCCTACGCCGAAGTGGCGGACCTCGTCTGGTGCGAAACCGGCAAGCCAGACCTGGAGTTCGCCAAGAAATTTGCCGATGCGGTGCATGCGAAATTCCCGGGCAAGATGCTGGCCTACAACTGCTCGCCGTCGTTCAACTGGAAGAAGAACCTCGACGATGCCACCATCGCCAAGTTCCAGCGCGAACTGGGTGCGATGGGCTACAAGTTCCAGTTCATCACGCTGGCTGGCTTCCACTCGCTGAACTACTCGATGTTCAATCTGGCGTACGGCTACGCCCGCCACCAGATGTCGGCGTTCGTGGAGTTGCAGGAGTCGGAATTCGCCGCCGCCGAGAAGGGGTTCACCGCCGTCAAGCACCAGCGCGAAGTGGGCACCGGTTACTTCGACGCCGTGACGCAGACCATCGAAGGCGGCCAGTCATCGACCACCGCATTGAAGGGATCGACCGAGGACGAGCAGTTCTTCGAAGACAAGAAGGTGGCCTGACGAATTTGGCAGGAAGGCAGGGAGAGGAAGGGGAAAGCAGGAGAGAGAAGGGTAATTCGGGAAGCGGCGCGCGACCATCGTGCCGCTTGGTTTGGCCCCGCGTCGGCAACCCCGACGCGGGTTTTTTACGAGACATCATAAAAACGATGCTGGCGTCGTTGCCGCTGCCGCGCCGTACCGTTTGTACTGTCTGCGGCAGCGGCGCCTAGCCAGCACCGCTGCGCTTCGTTTTTCTGATGTCTCGTGAAGCGTGCAGTTACCGATAAACAATCACTGGAATATCCGTATGTGTCAGGACTTTCTGGGTCTCGCTGCCGAGCAGCAGGCCCGATAGCCCGCGCCGGCCGTGCGACGCCATGAAGATCACGTCGCAGCCATGACGCTCCGCCGCGTCGATGATGCCGAGGTAGGGCACTGCGAAGGTGCTCATGTCGGCGTCGAAGGGCAGGCCATCGGCCACGGCGGCGCTTTCGATTTCCTTCAGGTAGAGCCGTGCCTGGTTCTCGATGCGTTCCTTGAACGCTTGCGGGGCCTCGACCACGATCTCGCTGAAGGGCGTATACGGATACTCCTCCAGGCAGACGTAGGCGGTAACGCGTGCGCCAATGGCCTTGGCCAGTTCCAGGCCACCGTCGATGGCTTTTTTCGACAGTTCCGAACCGTCGGTGGGTAACAGGATGTGCTTGAACATACCGGACCTCCTTGCGCGAGTGGACGGGGAAGCAGGCGATCAGTGCGTGCCTGTGTGATTCGATTGTAGTCAGTGTGCAGTCTGCGTCATTGCCATTTATCAAGAAAATGCGATTGCGCACGCATTTAAAACGTGGTTCAGGCAACCACCGCGTGCACTTCGGCGGCGGCACTGGTCGGCGCCTGTTCCGCGCGGCGCCAGTAGGCGGGGTTGCCGTAGGTGTTCTTGAGATGGTCGATGAACAGGCGCACGCGCAGCGGCAGGTGCTTGCGCTGCGGGAAGACGGCGTGGATGCCGATGGGTGGCGCCTGGAATTCGTCGAGCACGGTCACGAGGTGGCCGCTGACGATTTCCTGGCCAACTTCCCACCAGGAGCGCCACGCCAGACCGTGGCCCTGCAGGCACCAGGCGTGAAGCACGGCGCCGTCAGTGCATTCCATGGTTCCGCCCACCTTGACGGTGACGGCGCGGCCATCCTGCTGGAAGACCCAGCCGCGCTGCACGTTGGCGCTGG
The DNA here is from genome assembly GCF_009793345.1 of Cupriavidus sp. SW-Y-13. Taxonomy (NCBI): domain Bacteria; kingdom Pseudomonadati; phylum Pseudomonadota; class Betaproteobacteria; order Burkholderiales; family Burkholderiaceae; genus Cupriavidus; species Cupriavidus sp. SW-Y-13. Next base: position 1,959,921 of record NZ_WHLX01000001.1, on the reverse strand, counting down.
CGCCGAAGGCCAGGCAGTTGTGGCGCGACAGGTCTTCGGGCAGTTGCGGCGTGCCAGCGCGGGCCAGATATTCGGGCGAGGCCACCACGACGCGGCGGTTCTCGGCCAGCCGGATGGAGACGAGGCTGGAATCGGGCAGGTCGCCGAGGCGGATGGCGCAGTCGAACCCTTCGTTGACGAGGTCGACCACGCGGTCGGAAAGATCGAGCGTCAGGGTGACGTCCGGGTGGGATTCAATGAACAGCGGCACCAGCGGCGCCACGTGCTTGCGGCCGAAGCCCGCCGGAGCCGTCACGCGCAGGTGGCCGCTGGCCTTGACGCCACCGGCCGAGACGCTGGCCTCGGCATTGTGCAGGTCGTTCAGGATGCGTTGGCAGTCTTCGAGGAAGGCCGAGCCTTCGAAGGTGAGCGTGATCTTGCGGGTGGTGCGGACCAGAAGCTTGACGCCGAGACGCTCTTCGAGCGCGTCGATGCGGCGGCCGATGATCGCTGGTGCCACGCCTTCGGCGGCAGCGGCGGCAGAGAGGCTGCCACGTGACGCTACCGATACAAAAGTCTCGAGCTGCTTGAAATGATCCACGATTGTTAGCTCGCTGATATACGAGTCTTGATGAGGATGGCCAAGATTAGTAGCGGAAAAGTAAAAGATCAAGTGACCCGGTCCGACTTTGCCGCACTGCAGCGTCTCTCTACAATGCACTGCATTCAAACGTGTACAGGCTGACTCAGTCCTTCGATGAACAAGATTCGCGCAGTCGTTTTCGATGCCTACGGCACGCTGTTCGACGTGTATTCCGTCACGGCGCGCGCGGAGCAACTGTTCCCGGGCAAGGGCGAGGCCCTGGCGCTGCTCTGGCGCGAGCGGCAGATCGACTACACGCGCCTGCGTTCGCTGGCCGCGCCGGACGGGGCGCGCTACAAGCCGTTCTGGGATATCACGATCGATGCGTTGCGCTATGCGGCGGATCGGCTGGGTTTGAAGCTGGACGAAGCCACCGAAGCGCAGATGCTCAAGGAGTACGCATGCCTCTCGGCATTCCCCGAGAATCTGAGCGTGCTCAAGCGCCTGCGCCGTGCGGAGCTGCCGCTGGGCATCCTGTCCAACGGCAATCCGCAGATGCTCGACATCGCGGTCAAGAGCGCAGGTATGCACGGCTTGTTCGACCACGTGCTGTCGGTGGATGCGGTGCGCCAGTACAAGACCGCGCCGGCAGCGTATGCGCTCGGTCCGCAGGCATTCAACCTGCCGGCCAGCGAGATTTTGTTTGTGTCGTCGAACTGCTGGGACGCATGCGGCGCCACCTGGTTTGGCTACACCACTTTCTGGATTAACCGTGCCGGACACCCGGCGGAGCGCCTCGACGTGGCGCCCACCGGCACCGGGCACGACATGAACGACCTGCTCGACTTTGTCACTGCCGCTGGCGTGACGGTCTGAGCCAGGCCAACCCTCGATCACCATCGCATACAGGAGAAGACTGATGGCTATCACGCTGCCCGCGGGCATGAAGATTACCGGCGAGATCCTGCCGGCCTACGAAGACATCCTCACGCCGGAAGCCCTGGCCCTGGTGGACAAGCTGCACCGCGCCTTCGAGCCGCGCCGCCAGGAACTGCTGGCTGCGCGCGTCGAGCGCGCCAAGCGCCTCGATGCCGGCGAAATCCCCGACTTCCTGCCGGAAACGAAGAACATCCGTGAAGGCGACTGGCAAGTGGCCCCGGTGCCGCCGGCACTGGAATGCCGCCGCGTGGAAATCACGGGTCCGGTCGAAGCCAAGATGGTGATCAACGCCTTCAACTCGGGCGCTGACAGCTACATGACCGACTTCGAGGATTCGAACACCCCGAACTGGCACAACCAGATGCAGGGTCAGGTCAACCTGAAGGCTGCCGTGCGCCGCACGCTGACGCTGGACAGCAACGGCAAGCACTACAAGCTGAACGACAAGATCGCCACGCTGCAAGTGCGTCCGCGCGGCTGGCACCTGGAAGAGAAGCACGTCACCATCGACGGCAAGCGCATCTCGGGCGGCATCTTCGACTTCGCGCTGTTCCTGTTCCACAACGCGAAGGAGCAGCTCGCACGCGGCGATGGCCCGTTCTTCTACCTGCCGAAGATGGAAAGCCATCTGGAAGCCCGCCTCTGGAACGACATCTTCGTGATGGCGCAGAAGGAAGTGGGTCTGCCGCAAGGTACGGTCAAGGCCACGGTGCTGATCGAAACGATCCTGGCCGCGTTCGAAATGGAAGAAATCCTGTACGAACTGCGCGACCACAGCGCTGGCCTGAACGCTGGCCGTTGGGACTACATCTTCTCGTGCATCAAGAAGTTCAAGGTGGACAAGAACTTCTGCCTGGCCGACCGCGCCAAGGTGACGATGACCGCGCCGTTCATGCGCTCGTACGCACTGCTGCTGCTGAAGACCTGCCACAAGCGCGGTGCACCGGCCATCGGCGGCATGAGCGCGCTGATCCCGATCAAGAACGATCCGGAGAAGAACGCCATCGCCATGGAAGGCATCATCAGCGACAAGCGTCGCGATGCCACGGACGGCTACGACGGCGGCTGGGTGGCTCACCCGGGCCTGGTGGCACCGGCCATGAAGGAGTTCGTGGATGTGCTGGGTGACAAGCCCAACCAGTTCGGCAAGCAACGCATGGACGTGGAAGTGAAGGCGGCAGACCTGCTGAACTTCCAGCCCGAAACGCCGATCACCGAGCACGGCCTGCGCATGAACATCAACGTGGGCATCCATTACCTGGGCGCCTGGCTGGCCGGTAACGGCTGCGTGCCGATCCACAACCTGATGGAAGACGCCGCTACCGCAGAGATCTCGCGCTCGCAGGTGTGGCAGTGGATCCGCTCGCCGAAGGGCAAGCTCGAAGATGGCCGCAAGGTCACCGCCGAACTGGTGCGCGCGCTGATTCCGGAAGAACTGGCAAAGGTCAAGGAAGTGGCCGGCACCGGCCCCACCTACGACCGCGCCGCCCAGATCTTCGAACAGATGTCGACGTCGGAAGATTTTGCAGAGTTCCTGACGCTGCCGCTGTACGAAGAGGTCTGATCGACAATCTCTGTCGGTTTGCTCCCCTCTCCCGCTTGCGGGAGAGGGGCAGGGGGTGAGGGCAAGCGGTACAACTTGCGATGTGGTCGGCAAGCAGACCCTCCAGCCCTCTCCCCCAACCCCTCTCCCATTTCATGGGAGAGGGGAGCCAGACAGCCCAACCGCCACCACATCCCCCGCTCGAAACCCGCATAATACGGAGAACTACGATTTGGGAGAGTGAAGTTGCGTTTCGAGCATCTGGTTGAGATCAATGACCCCAACAACCCTGGCCTGGAGCCGCTCTCGGCGGATCAACTCTGGCAGGGGCTTGTGCTGCGGGCCGAATCGCCCGAGCTGTTCGTGCTGGGCCTGGACCGCGCGGAAGTCACGGAGCGGGGCGAGGGCTGGATCGAGCGCGTGCTGCATTTCGGCCAGGCCAATATTCGCGACCGCGTGGTATTCGAGCCGCGCCGCATGGTGCGTTACGAAACCAAGCCCACCGCCGAACACGCAGGCGGTTCGCTCTCGATGATCATCGAAACCCCGACGCCCGTCGCGTTGCTGGTGCGCTTCATCTACGAAACGACCATGCCCAATGTGGATGCCATGGGCGACGACCGCTACGCCGAGATCGTGAAGTCTGCCTATCACGAGGCCGACCTCGACACCGTTCGCAAGATTCGCGAGATTGCCGCCACGGGGCAACTCGGGTGAGCGGCCCATCCACTGCGCCGGCACGTACCGGCAGCGGGGATGCAAACGGAGGAGGGAGCGGCGGCATGGGTGGTGAACCCGAGCCGCCACGCGGCGGACCCACGCGCGCCGAGCTGCGCGCCCGCTATGGTCCGCGCCTGCGTTGGCTGATCCTGATGACGTTGATGCTCGGCACGATGTCTTCCATCGTGTCGTCGACCATCGTCAACGTCGCCATTCCCGACCTCAGCCGACATTTCACGCTGGGGCAGGAGCGCGCCCAGTGGGTGGCCGCCAGCTTCATGATTGCCATGACGCTGTCGATGCTGCTGACGCCGTGGCTGCTGAATCGCTACGGCCTGCGCCGCACGTTCATCGGCACGCTGATCCTGCTCGGCGCCGGGGGCCTGATCGGCGGATTCTCTCCGACCTTCGGTGTCATGCTGGCGATGCGCGTGGCCGAGGGCATCGCAGCCGGCATTCTTCAGCCGCTGCCCAATATTTTCATCCTGCGCTTCTTCGAGGAACGCGAGCAAGGCAAGGCGCTGTCGCTATTCGGCTTCGGCGTCGTGCTGGCGCCGGCCATCGGGCCTAGCCTGGGCGGCTTCCTCGTAGAACTGTTCGGCTGGCGCTCGATCTTCTTCGTGGTGGTGCCGCTGACACTGGCCGGCCTCTGGATGGCGCGGCGTTACATGGCCGTGGACTCGTCGATGATGGGCGAGCGCAAGCCGCTGGACTGGCGAGGGCTGGCGCTGGTCGGCGTGGCGACGGTCAGCCTGCTCAATGGCGTGGTGGAACTGCGCAATGACCTGACGGCGGGCCTGATGCTGGCCGGCTTCGGCGTGGTGATGTTGGTCGGCTTCGTGGCCTGGCAACTGCGCGCACCGGATCCGCTGATGAACATGCGGCTCTACAGCTATCGCCAGTTCTCGGCCGGCGCCGTGGTGGCGTTTATCTATGGGGCGGGGCTGTTCGGCTCGACGTACCTGCTGCCGGTCTACATGCAGACCGCGCTGGCCTATACGCCTTCGGCGGCCGGTCTGGTGCTGATGCCCGCAGGCATTGCGCTGGCCGTGACCATTGCCATTGCTGGCCGGCTGACCAACCGCATCCTGCCGCATCGGCAGGTCTCGTTCGGACTGGCGCTGCTCGCGGGTTCGTTCCTGCTGATGGCGACCGGATCGCTGGCCACGCCTTACGTGCTGCTGGTGCTGTACGCGGTGATTGGGCGAATCGGGCTGGGGTGCATCCTGCCTTCGCTGACACTCGGGTCGATGCGCGGCGTGGATTTCTCGCTGATCGCACAGGGATCGAGCTGTATCAATTTCGTGCGGCAACTGGGCGGCGCTATCGGCGTGAGCCTGGCCGGGGTAGGCCTGCAATGGCGCCTGGGCCACCACGGCGCCGACCTGACGGCCGGCGGCGGTGCGGCCGCCGAAGCGGCCCGTATTCATGCCTTCGACGAGACCTTCCTGGCGGTAGGACTCGTCATTGCCACGGCGATTCTCGCGGCGTGGCGGATCAGGCCAAAACCCGCGCTGGGTGAGGGCGGGTCGACGGCTTAACTTTCCTTGCCAGCCAGCAGGTCGCCAACCAGTTCGACGTACTTCTGCTTGGCGTCATCCTGGCTGGTGCCCTTCAGGGCTTCCCACGCCTCGAATTTGTAGCGGCCAACGAAATCGGTCATGCCCGGCTTGTCACCGTGCGCATCGCCCTCGGCACCTTGCTTGTACAGCGCGTACAGGCGCAGCAGCGTCATGTTGTTGGGACGCTCGGACAGCGTCTTGACGTCGAGTTGTGCCTGGTCGAAACGGGCTTGCAGGTCGCTCATGGAGGGCTCCAGTTAGGGGTGTCGATAGCAGTGGCCGATGATATCGCCAAGCCGCGCCCGTTTCAGACAAGAAAATAAGAGGGAGGCTTCGGTTCTCGATGCGGCGATGTGCGGATCGGCGCGGTGGCAAGGATCTCGCGGAACACGCGCCTGGCTCCCATGCAGCTTCCCCCCGACAGCGATTACAATCGCTGCCATGTCCTGGATCCTTGCTGTAGAGACCTCCACAGAGTGGTGTTCCGTCGCTCTCGGGCGCGCCGCCGCTGACGGCGCCCTCGAGTGTTTTTCCCGCCATGAGCACACCGGCGCGCGTTCGTCGTCGCGGGTGTTGCCGGCTGCCGCCGAGGTGCTGGCCGAAGCCGGTATCAAGCTGGCCGACTGTGCCGCGATTGCCTTTGGCGCCGGCCCCGGCTCATTCACTGGCCTGCGTACCGCTTGTGGCGTGGCGCAAGGGCTGGCCTTCGGTGCCGAACTGCCCGTGATTCCCGTCAACGTCCTGATGGCGTGTGCCGAAAGTGCGCGTGGCGCCATGCCGATGCCGGCTGATGTCTCGGTCCTCGTGGCGCTCGATGCGCGCATGGACGAAGCCTATTCGGCGTGTTTCCAGTGGAAGGCGGGCGAATGGTCGATGACGGGTGCCATGGGTGTGGGCGCGCCGGAAGCTATCGTGCGGCCCGACGGCGAGTTCTGGCTGGTCGGTAACGGTGCGGCCGTGTTCGGCGAGCGGCTTGACGTGGCCGCGCAGGCTAGCCGCGTGTTGCCCGAGGCCATGCCCGACGCGCGGGCCATGGTAGCCATCGGCCTGCGGGCGCTCGCCCGGGGCGAGACCATCGACGCGGCCGAGGCCATGCCGATCTACGTGCGCGACAAGGTGGCCCAGACGATCGCCGAGCGCGCGGTCGTGGCTGCCGAGAAAGCCGAAAAGCTCAAGGCCGCCCAAGCGGCCGGAGGAGGCGCACCATGAGCGCCGCGATGCTGCCCGATCCGGCGGATCGTCCGCTGCAGCCGTCATGGCCGACGATTCCCGCCATGCCGACGCTTTCTCCCGGCTGGGCGCTGGACCACATGACCGCGCGCGACCTGCAAGCCGTGGCCGAGATCGAACTGCGCGCTTACTCCCATCCATGGACGCGCGGGAATTTTGAGAATTCTCTCAAGGCGGGCCACCGCGGGCTGACGCTACGCGACCCTTCGAATACGCTGGTCGGCTACGCGATGCTGATGCCGGTGGTCGACGAGATGCATCTGCTGAACATCACCGTCGATCCCGCCCGCCAACGCCAGGGCCTGGGCCGGCTGCTGCTGGCCATCGCGCTGGCCACCACGCACGACAGCAATCTCCATACGATGCTGCTCGAAGTGCGGCCGTCGAATCTCGGCGCGCTGGCGCTCTACGTGGAAGCCGGTTTCGTCGAGATCGGGCGCCGCAAGGGGTACTACCCGGCCACGGCGCTGGGCCGCGAGGATGCACTGGTGCTGCGCCGCATGTGGTCGGAAGGCGCGGAAGGAGAGTCGGCATGACGCGCCGCGCGCTGTTCCTCGAAGCGCTGGGCATCCCTGTGGAATGGGTGCCACGCAATGCCGTGTCCGCAACGGAAGCCGACAGCGAGACTGTTGTCGAAGCCGATGTGGCGCGGGTTGAGCCGCCACCCGAGGTGGTTGTCCGCGAGGCGGTGGCGATAACGGCAGCGTCCGATGTCGCGCGCGATGCCGTCCTCGATGCCCCAGTCGATACCGCCCCGGAACCCGCCGACCTTGCCGAAACCATCGAGGCATTCGATGCCCCCGGCGAAGCAGCGCCGCGTCCGGTGCGACAACCTTCCGCCGATCCGCAAGCCCAGACCGATCGCGAAGCCGCCATCGCCACGATGGACTGGCCCGCGCTGGCCGACAGTATAGCCAAATGCACGGCCTGCGGGCTGTGCAACACCCGGACCAACACCGTGTTCGGCGTGGGCGACCAGCAGGCCGAATGGATGTTCGTTGGCGAGGCGCCCGGAGAGAACGAGGATCTGCAAGGCGAGCCTTTCGTCGGCCAGGCGGGCAAGTTGCTCGACAATATGCTCGGCGCACTGGGACTGGCGCGAGGCCGCAACGTCTATATCGCCAACGTGCTCAAGTGCCGCCCGCCCGGTAACCGCAATCCGGAGCCAGAAGAGGTGGCGTTGTGCGAACCACACCTGAAGCGCCAGATCGCGTTGATCAAGCCGAAGGTGATTGTCGTGCTGGGACGCTTTGCCGCGCAGACTTTGCTGCGGTCGGATACGCCGATCGGCAAGCTGCGAAACACCGTCTACGCCTATGAAGGCATCCCGGTCGTGGTGACCTATCACCCGGCCTATCTGCTACGCACATTGACCGACAAGGCTCGCGCCTGGGAGGACCTGTGCCTGGCCCGCGAGGTACACCATCGTGCGGGAGCTCAAGCCTGATCTCGTGCAACCGGGCACGCCGGGCGGCACCGTGCCGACCGGTGCCGATGCACGCGTGCCGCTCTGGCGCACCGCCCCGTCGCAGCGTACGCGAGACCTGGCGTGGTGTACGTTATCGCCGCCGCTGTTGTCGGCGCTACCTGATGAATACCATCGCGAAGTTGCCCGGCTGGCGCAGTGGCCGGCTGGCGCTCGCGCAGCCTGGCAGGCATGGCTCGGTTATGCCGATCCCGGTACGCTCCCCGAGACCATCGCAGAACTGAGCGGGCACCCTGACCCCACGGGCAGCCGCAGCCTCCGGCTGGGCCGGCATGCCGAGCGGTTGCTGCATTTCGCGCTTCAGCACGCACCGGGCATGACGCTGATGTCGGCCAATGTGCCGATCCGCCGTGCCAACGGGCATGGCATCCAGACCCTTGGCGAACTCGACCTGATCTGGCGGGACCCTGCACAGGACCAGGTCGTGCATTGGGAGATGGCAGCCAAGTTCTACCTGATGGTCGATGGCGTGGCGGACCGTCGCGCGTTCGTGGGGCCGAACCTGGTAGACCGTCTGGGCGACAAACTCGATCACATCGTGCGGCGTCAGTTGCCGCTGGGCCGGACAACCGAGGCCGAGGCGCTGGTCGGTGCTCCCGTGAACCGTAGCGAAATCTATCTGCTGGGCTGGCTGTTCTATCGCGACGGGGTGCTGCCGCCGGGACTCGCATCGCTCGGAATTGCGCCCGATCATCTGCATGGCTGGTGGTCCACGCTCGATGCCTGGTATGCGCGCGCCGCCGCGCAGGATCATGGCACCACCCGCTGGTGCCGCCTGCCGCGCGTGGACTGGCTGTGTGGGGCACGTGTGAGCGAGGCTGGCACCGAGGACGCCGCCACGTTGCGCGACGCGCTGGCGCGGCGCTTTGCCGATCCGGAGCAGGTGTGGCGCCGCGAGGCGCCAGTGATGATCTGCGAACTGGAACCGGCGGTGAACGAGCCTGGCGTCTGGGTGGAGCGGTCGCGCGGATTTGTCGTGCCGCCAGATTGGGAGGCGAGGGCGGCGCTGCGAGCCACCCGTCCATAGAAAAAGCCGCCTGGGCAGATGCTGCAGGCGGCTTTTTTGTTGCTGACCAAACGCAAGCGGCGTGGTCAGTGATGCTTGTCTTCGCCGATCATCGCCAGCGAGTTGTAGACCTTCACGTTGTGCTTGTGCAGGCGCATCACCAGCGCCATGGTCGCGCAGATGAACAACCCCAGCGCCACGATGACGAAGCCGATCGGCACATTGAGCTTGATCAACAGTGCGTACAGGCACAGCATCAGCAGCACCGACACGTTCTCATTGAAATTCTGTACGGCAATCGAATGGCCGGCGGACAGCAGCACGTGTCCGCGGTGTTGCAGCAGCGCGTTCATCGGCACCACGAAGTAGCCCGACATGGCACCCACGATGGCCAGGAATACGTAGGCGATGGCCATGTGCAGCGGCATCGCCATGCCCAGCACGTCAAGCGTGACGGCCGGCATGGTGTCCTTGGTATAGAACGCCATCAGCATGACGGTGGCGCCCATGGCCACCCCGAACGGCAGTACTGACAGCGAGCGGCGCAGCGGAATGCGTGCGGCAGCCGCGATGGCACCCACGGCCACACCCACGGCCACCACGGCCTGCAGCAGTGCGCCCTGCGAGAGATTCAGGCCCAGCGACTTCTCGGCCCACTTGAGCACGATGAACTGCAGCGTGGCGCCCACGCCCCAGAACAGCGTGGTCACGGCCAGCGAGATCTGGCCCAGCTTGTCGCGCCACAAGGCGATAAAGCAGTCGCCGAACTCGGCAATCAGCTTGATGGGGTTCTTTTCCTGCTGGGGATAGCGGGCGCCGGTGTCCGGAATGAAGAAGTTGAAGACCGCCGCGATCAGGTAGAAGAACATGATCACCACCATCGCCGCTTCGGCGGGGGTGGTGATGCCGGTGTCGATGAAGGGGAGGTCCCAGCTCAGCAGGATAGACGACAGGTGGACCGAGATCAGCGCGCCGCCCACGACGGTGCCGAGAATGATCGAGCCGACCGTGAGGCCCTCGATCCAGCCGTTGGCCATCACGAGTTTTTCGGGGGGGAGCAGTTCGGTGAGGATGCCGTACTTGGCGGGTGAGTATGCCGCCGCTCCGAATCCGACGATGCCATAGGCCAGCAGCGGATGCAGTCCGAACATCATGATGGCGCAGCCGACGATCTTGATCGAGTTGGTGATCAGCATCACCTTGCCCTTGGGCATCGAATCGGCAAAGGCGCCCACGAATGCAGCCAGCACCACATAGGACAACACGAAGAACAGCTTGAGCAGCGGGGTCATCCACTGCGGGGAATGCAACTCGGTGAGAAGGGCAATGGCTGCGATGAGCAAGGCATTGTCGGCCAGCGACGAGAAAAACTGCGCGGCCATGATTGTGTAGAAACCCTTCTTCATACCTTGAACTTTGTCTCCATCGCGGATATCCGTGTGGACGGGCAAAAGCGCGCCGGCCGGCAGCGCCACAGCTTGCAGGGAACCTGTCGCGCCGGCCTTGTCAAACTGGGTCGGCGGCTTGGTCCGCACGCGTCGTGCAGCTTGCCTCACAGTCATTGACATATTGCATCTCTTTCAAAACATGGCCGGAGCGTCCGGCTTTATATCACGAAACAACGACATTTCAGCACATTGCGGGACGCGTATTGGACAGTACATCCACGGATGGTTTCCCCGACGCGAGGTTCCCGATGTGTTCAAATATCGCCTGCGCTACGTGGCCACGGCTGCGCGGTCCTGCACCTCCGGAGCGTCCGGAATGCCTGCCGCTGCACAGTGCCAGCCTCAGTAACGCCCCATTCCGCCAGGATGCCGACCGGGTTTCCCCGATCGGCGGCCGGCAAAGTGCCACATCCATGCCAAGACCCATTCACGCCGTCATCCACCAGCCAGCGCTGGCCAACAACCTCGAAGTGGTGCGCCGCCATGCGCCCAACTCCCGCGTATGGGCCGTGGTCAAGGCCAATGCCTACGGGCACGGCATCCGCCGCGCCTTCGCGGGCCTGAAAGGCACCGACGGCTTCGGCCTGCTCGACCTCAACGAAGCCGTTTTGCTGCGCGAACTCGGCTGGCAGGGACCCATCCTGCTTCTGGAGGGATTCTTCCAGCCGCAAGATGTTCCCCTGATCGAGCAATACCGCCTGACCACTGCCGTGCATTGCGAGGAACAATTGCGGATGCTGGAGCAGGCCCGGCCCAAGGGGCCGCTGGCCATCCAGCTCAAGCTGAACACCGGGATGAACCGCCTTGGCTTCCGGCCGGCGCAGTACCGTGCCGCCTGGGAGCGGGCGCGGACAATGTCTTTTTTGGGAAGTATCGATCACATGACGCATTTCTCGGACGCGGACAGCCCGCGCGGGATTGCGCACCAGATCGAAGCATTCGAGGCCGCCACGGCCAACCTGCCGGGCGAGGCGTCGCTGTCCAACTCTGCAGCGGTGCTGTGGCACCCATCGGCGCACCGCAACTGGGTGCGCCCTGGCGTGATCCTGTATGGCGCGTCGCCAACCGGTCTGTCGGCCGATATCGCCGAGACGGGTTTGCAGCCGGCCATGTCGCTGCATAGCGAACTGATCGGCATCCAGGATTTGCAGCCCGGCGATACGGTTGGCTACGGTTCGATGTTCACGGCGGACCGCGCGATGCGGATTGGCGTGGTGGCCTGTGGCTATGCCGATGGCTATCCGCGCCACGCGTCCGGCTGGGGCGAGCGGCGCGCGCCAGTGCTGGTAGATGGTGTGCGCACGGAACTTGTGGGCCGGGTGTCGATGGACATGATCTGCGTGGACCTGACGCCTTGCCCCAAGGCAAAGGTCGGCGCGCCGGTCACGCTTTGGGGCCACGGCCTGCCGATCGACGATGTGGCCGCCGCTGCGGGCACCGTCGGGTACGAACTCATGTGCGCACTCGCGCTGCGGGTGCCAACCACGGTGGCCATGCTGACCACCGCCGATCCTGTCAGCCACGGCTGATCCCGCACCGTCCCGCCTCCTTTCGTATCGATTTGCAGATGGCAAAAGCGAAGACCGTTTATAGCTGTACCGAGTGCGGCGGCACCACGCCGCGCTGGGCAGGCCAGTGCCCGCAGTGCAATGCGTGGAATACGCTCGTGGAAAGCGTGGCCGAGACGGGCTCGGCTACCGCGCGGCGTTTCCAGCCGCTGGCGGCATCGGCCGTGGTGCGCAAGCTCAGTGAAATCGAGGCAGCAGATGTGCCGCGTTTTTCATCGGGAATCGACGAGTTCGACCGCGTGCTCGGCGGCGGATTGGTCTCCGGCGGGGTGGTGCTGATCGGCGGTGATCCCGGCATCGGGAAGTCCACGCTGTTGCTGCAGGCGCTGGCCAACCTGTCGGCCAGCAAGCGCGTGCTGTATGTGAGCGGCGAGGAATCGGGCGCCCAGATCGCCTTGCGCGCGCAGCGGCTGGGCGTGGAAGCGGCGTCGCTGGGCCTGCTGGCCGAGATCCAGCTGGAGAAGATCCAGGCGGCGCTCGATGCCGACAAGCCTGACGTGGCAGTCATCGACTCCATCCAGACGCTGTACTCGGAGGCGCTGACCTCGGCGCCGGGCTCGGTGGCCCAGGTGCGCGAATGCGCGGCGCAACTGACGCGCATCGCCAAGAGCACGGGCATCACGATCATCCTCGTGGGGCACGTGACCAAGGAGGGCAGCCTGGCCGGCCCCCGCGTGCTGGAGCACATCGTCGATACGGTGTTGTACTTCGAGGGCGATACCCATTCGTCGCACCGGCTGATCCGTGCCTTCAAGAACCGGTTCGGCGCAGTCAACGAACTAGGCGTGTTTGCGATGACCGAGCGCGGACTGCGCGGCATCAGCAACCCGTCGGCGCTATTTTTGTCGCAGCATGAAGAGCAGGTGGCCGGCTCCTGCGTGCTGGTGACGCAGGAGGGTACGCGACCCTTGCTGGTGGAGGTGCAGGCGTTAGTGGATACGGCCAACGTGCCCAATCCGCGCCGGCTGGCCGTGGGCCTGGAGCAGAACCGGCTGGCGATGCTGCTGGCCGTGCTGCACCGTCATGCGGGCGTGGCGTGCTTCGACCAGGACGTATTCCTGAACGCGGTGGGCGGGGTCAAGATCACCGAGCCGGCAGCCGACCTGGCCGTGCTGCTGTCGATCCATTCGTCGATGCGCAACAAGCCGCTGCCGCGCGGGCTGGTGGTGTTTGGCGAAGTGGGTCTGGCGGGTGAGATCCGGCCCAGCCCACGCGGTCAGGAGCGTCTCAAGGAAGCGGCGAAGCTGGGCTTTACGATGGCCGTGATTCCGAAAGCGAATGCCCCGAAGCAGCCGATCGAGGGGATCGAGGTGATCGCGGTGGACCGGCTGGAGCAGGCCATCGACCGGGTGCGGCATTTTGACTGAGTCTGTTTGCGCAGGGGTCAGGATCACCCGTTGAAAAATGGGTAATAATGCGCCTCGACGCCATTCCTGCTGCTAACTCATGCAAGCCAACTCCAGAGCTTATTTCCTGCTGATTGCCATCCTTTCCTTCGCGATGGTCGGCGCCGCACTCTATCTGCAGCATGTCGAGGGCTACCAGCCGTGCCCGCTCTGCGTCATGCAGCGTTTTGCTTTCGTAGGCATCGGCATCTTCTCGCTGCTGGCTGCTATCGCACAGAACATCCGCACGCTGTGGCAGGGGCTGGGCATGCTGTCCGGCGTGGCTGGCATCGCCGTGGCGGGATATCACGTGTCGCTGCTGCTGAATCCCAAGGCTTCGTGTGGCATCGACCCGCTGGAGAACTGGGTCAACCAACTGCCAACTGCCCGTCTGTTGCCGCAATTGTTCTACTCGGACGGCCTGTGCACCGCGCCGCTGCCCCCGCTGCTGGGTCTGTCGATCCCGGCGTGGTCATTGATCTGGCTGGTGATTCTGACGCTGACGCTGGCAGTGGGACTGATCCGTCGGGAGAAGCATTATCGGTATTGATGGGGCTCTCTCCCACTGATTGCTTACTCCCCTCTCCCTATGGGAGAGGGGCGGGGGAGAGGGCAAGCGGTGCAACTTGCGATGTGGTCGGCAAGCAGAACCTCATGCCCTCTCCCCCAGCCCCTCTCCCGCAAGGCGGGAGAGGGGAGCTAAAACAGAGAGATATGCAAATGCATCAAGCAATCTGCTCAATCTGCTCCTGCAACTCCAGCCACCGCTCTTCAAGCTGATCCAGTTCGCCGGTCACCTCGCCCTGGCGTTTCAGCATCTCCATCAGCTTCGACTTGTTGGCCTCTTCATAGCTTGAAGAATCGGCCATGAACGCGTCGATGATGGCCTTGTCGGCCTGCAGCGTCGACATGCGTTTCTCCACCTTTTCCAGTTCCTTGGTCAGCGGCTTGCGCAGGATCGACAGGCGTTGGCGTTCGTCGGCCTCGGCGCGGCGCTGGTCCTTGCGGTTCACGCTCGGAGCACCATCGGCCGATTCCGACGCGTGGCTAGCCGCGGCGGCGTTGCGCTTGGCGGCGGCCTGTTGCAGCAGCCAGTCGCGGTAGTCGTCAAGGTCGCCGTCGAAGGGGCGGATCGTGCCATCGGCCACGAGCATGAACTGGTCGGACGTGGCGCGCAGCAGGTGACGGTCGTGCGAGACCAGGATCAGCGTGCCTTCGAACTGGGCCAGTGCCATGGTCAGCGCTTCGCGGGTGTCGAGGTCCAGGTGGTTGGTCGGCTCGTCGAGCAACAGCAGATTGGGCTTTTGCCAGACGATCAGCGACAGGGCCAGTCGCGCCTTCTCGCCGCCCGAGAACGGTTCGATGGGCGACGTTGCCATGTCGCCCCGGAAGTTGAAGCTGCCGAGGAAGTCGCGCAGTTCCTGCTCGCGGACGTCGGGCGCCAGGCGGGCCAGATGCTGCAGCGGGGAATCATGGTCACGGAGGGTTTCGAGCTGATGCTGGGCGAAGTAGCCGATGACCAGGCCCTTGCCCAGCCGTACGGTGCCGTTCATCGGCGGCTGGGTGCCGGCCAGCGTCTTGACCAGTGTGGACTTGCCCTGGCCGTTGGCGCCGAGCAGGCCAATGCGCTGCCCGTTCTGGATCGACATCGCCAGCTTGTGCAAGATGGTGACGGGCGGCTCGGCCTCGGCGTAGCCGCAGTCCACACCTTCGAGCACCATCATCGGGTTCGGCGCCGAATCGGGCTCGCGGAACTCGAAGGCGAAGCCAGCGGCCACATGCACCGGCGCCAGGCGCTCCATCTTCTCCAAAGCCTTGACGCGGCTCTGCGCCTGCCGGGCCTTGGTGGCCTTGGCCTTGAAGCGCGTGATGAAAGACTCCAGATGCGCGATTTCCTTCTGCTGGCGCGAGTAGGCCGATTGCTGCTGGGCCATCTGCTGCAGCCGCATCGTCTCGAATTGCGTGTAATTGCCGCCGTAGCGCTTCAACTGCTGGTTCTCGATGTGCACCGTAACGGTGCAGATGGCATCGAGAAACTCGCGATCGTGCGAAATCATGACGAGCGTGCCCTGATAGCGTGCAAGCCAGTCTTCCAACCAGACGATGGCGTCGAGGTCCAGGTGGTTTGTCGGTTCGTCGAGCAGGAGCAGGTCCGAGGGGCACATCAGCGCCTGGGCCAGGTTCAGGCGCATGCGCCAGCCGCCGGAGAACGAGGCCACTGGCTGCGAGACCTGCGGCAGCGTGAAACCCAGCCCCAGCAACAGCGCCTCGGCTCGCGCAGCGGCGGTGTAGCCATCGGCATCGGCATAGGCCGCATGGGCTTCGCCTTCCGCCGATCCGTCGCCGCTGGCCTGCGCGGCGGCAATCTTCGCTTCGATATCGCGCAGGCGCGTGTCGCCATCGATCACGTACTCCACCGCAGTGCGTCCCACGGCAGGCGTTTCCTGCGCGACGTGGGCAATCCGCCATTGGGCCGGCACGAAGAGATCGCCGCCATCCGGGTGCAACTCGCCGCGCAGCATGGCGAACAGCGTGGATTTACCGCTGCCATTGGCGCCAACAAGGCCCACGCGCTCCCCGGGGTTGAGCGTGACGGTGGTGTGGTCGAACAGCACCTTGGTGCCGCGCTGGAGGACAAGCTGGTCGATTCGTATCACGGAGGGAAGCGGAAACGGGTTCTTTTGGCAGGCCGGCATTGTAGCGCGCCATGGGTTGCGGCTCTCCGAGGCTTACCGGGAGCTTTCATGTTTGCTGCCATGTATTGAGGGATTTCCCCTAATCCTGCACTTTCGTTCTGCCGGGCACAGCATTTGCGTGTAAATTTATTTACATAGATCGACGCACCGGGAAAGTGCCTTTTCATTGTGGCTCCCGGTTCATACAGAAAACCCTCGCTCAAGACATGTCCGACGGCCAGACGATTTCCGAACGCATTGCCCGCGCCATGCCCACACTGACGCCTGCACATCAGCGCATGGCGAACTACGTGCTGGACAACCTGTTCCGCGCCGCGACGATGCGTATCGACGAGTTCGCCACGGCCGTGGATGTCTCGGTGGCCACCGCCAACCGTTTCGCCAAGGCATTGGGCTTCGACGGCTATCCGCAGTTCCGCGCCGAGTTGGTGCGCGGTTTCGAAGCCACGCTGGCCCCGGTGGAGCGGCTGCGCGACGAACTGGCGCGTCCGACCACGGTGGGCGAGGTTTTCGCCGCTGCGCTGGAAGACGGCGCGCGCAACCTCGAACAGACACGCCGCAACCTCGACGCCGATGCCGTCGAGCGTGCCTGCGATGCGATCCTTGGCGCCCAGCGTGTCTACGTGATGGGCTTCGGCGCCAGTGGCTTCCTGTCCGGGCTGATGCAGCACGGGCTGGAAATGCACTGCCGCATGGTCACGTCGGTCTCTACCGTCGGCGGCGCCTCGCACGCGGCACGGCAGTTGTTCAAGCTGACGCCCGAAGACCTGGTCATCGTGGTGGCGTTTCCGCGCTACGTGACCGACACGATGCTGCTGGCGCAGCGCGTCAAGGCACATGGCGGCCGGCTGCTGGCGCTGACCGATGGACCGACATCGCCGCTGGCGCCGCTGGCCGATATCGCGCTCTACGCCAATGCCGGCAATCGCCTTTCCGCCAACTCCGACGCCACCGTGCTGGCGCTGATCGAGGCGCTGTGTGGCGCCGTGGCCTACCGTTCCGCGCGCTCCGTGAAGGCGGCGGCCGAGATGACCGAATTCCTGCTGCCGTGGCTGTACGGCGCGCCCGGTGCGCGCGATGGCCGCACTGCATCGAAAACCCAAGACTGAAGTAGAAGGACCTATGTCTCAAGCTGTTATTGCCATCCACGGCGGCGCCGGCACGATTACCCGTGCGGCCATGGACCCCCAGCGCGAACGCGAGTACACCGCGGCGCTGGAGCAGGTATTGCTGGCCGGCCAGCGCGTGCTGGCCGATGGCGGCAGTGCGCTCGACGCCGTGACCGAAGCCGTGCGGCTGCTCGAAGAGTGCCCGCTGTTCAATGCCGGCCGTGGCGCTGTGCTGACGCACGCCGGCACCTACGAACTCGATGCCTCGGTCATGGATGGCGCCACGCTGAACGCGGGTGCCGTGGCCTGCGTCAAGCGCCTGCGCAACCCGGTGCTGGCGGCGCGCGCGGTGCTGGAGCACAGCGAACACGTGTTGTTCGCGGCCGAAGGTGCCGAGGCGTTTGCCGAAGCGCAAGGCCTGGAACTCGTCTCGCCGGAATACTTCTTTACGCAGGCACGGCATGACCAGTGGCTGCGCGCCCGCGAAACCGCCGGCATGGCGCTGCTCGATCATGACGCGGCAACGCTGGCTGCGAAGGCGGCCCAGGCAGCTGATCCGCTCGACGCGGACAAGAAATTCGGTACGGTCGGTGCAGTGGCGTGCGATGCCAACGGCAACGTGGCGGCGGCTACCTCGACGGGCGGCGTGACCAACAAGCAGGTGGGCCGAGTGGGCGACACGCCGCTGCTGGGCGCTGGCTGCTATGCCGACGATTTCGCGGCGGTCTCCTGCACGGGCACCGGCGAGATGTTCATTCGTACTTCGGCGGCGTTCGATGTGTCGGCGCAGATGCGCTACGCGGGGCTGTCGCTGGAGGAATCGGCGCGGCGCGTGGTCATGGAAAAGCTACCCGCCATTCAGGGCCGTGGCGGCCTGATCGCGGTGGATCGCGCGGGCAACGTTACGCTGCCTTTCAACACCGAAGGCATGTACCGCGGCGTGGCCCGCGTGGGTGAACCGGTCAACGTCTGGATTTACGGCTGATATGGCGAATACAGTTTCAAAGCAGGGCATTGTGCTGCCGCCCAATCGTGCGGTGGCGGTGGACAACCTGACCGTGCGATTTTCCACGTCGGAGCGGACGGTGGAGGCGGTGCGCAACTTGTCCTTCCACGTCGACCGTGGCGAGACGCTGGCCGTGGTCGGTGAATCGGGATCGGGCAAGTCGGTCACGTCGCTGGCGCTGATGCGTCTGGTGGAGCACGGCGGCGGCAAGATCGCGGGCGGCAGCATGCTGCTGCGTCGCCGTAGCGGCGAGGTGCTGGATCTGGTCAACTCGTCCGAAGCGACGCTGCGCGGTGCGCGTGGTTCGGACATGGCGATGATTTTCCAGGAGCCGATGACGTCGCTGAACCCGGTGTTCCCGGTGGGCGAGCAGATCGCCGAATCGATCCGGCTGCACCAGGGCAAGTCCAAGTCCGCCGCGCGGGCCGAGGCATTGCGCATGCTCGAACTGGTGCGTATTCCCGAGGCGCGCCGCGTGCTGGACCGCTTCCCGCATCAACTTTCGGGCGGCATGCGTCAGCGCGTGATGATCGCCATGGCGCTGTCGTGCAAGCCGGCGCTGCTGATTGCCGATGAGCCGACCACCGCGCTGGACGTGACGATCCAGGCCGAAATCCTGCAACTGATCCGCAACCTGCAGTCCGAGATGGACATGGGCGTGGTCTTCATCACCCACGACATGGGCGTGGTGGCCGAAGTGGCGGACCGCGTGCTGGTGATGTTCCGTGGCGAGAAAGTGGAAGAGGGCACGTCCGACGATGTGTTCCACGCTCCGGCCCATCCATATACGCGCGCGCTGCTGTCGGCCGTGCCGAAGCTCGGCGCGATGTCGGGCACCGACCTGCCCGCGCGTTTCCCGCTGGTGCAGGTCAATGACGCGGCTGCGCCGGTCAAGGAACTGCCGCAGGACACGATTCCCGCCGGTGCCCAGCCGATCCTTCGCGTGAAGGATCTGGTCACGCGCTTCGACGTGCCGGGCGGCCTGTTCGGCAAGGTCACGCGCCGCGTGCACGCCGTGGAGCAGGTCAGCTTCGATCTCTATCCGGGCGAGACGCTCGCGCTGGTGGGCGAGTCGGGCTGCGGCAAGTCCACCACGGGCCGTTCGCTGCTGCGCCTGGTGGATGCGCAGAGCGGCACCATCGAGTTCGCCGGCCAGAACATCAGCCAGATGCAGGGCCCGGCGCTGCAGGCACTGCGCCGCAATATCCAGTTCATCTTCCAGGACCCGTACGCATCGCTCGATCCGCGCGTGCCGGTGGGTTACTCGATCATGGAGCCGCTGCTGGTGCACAAGGTAGCCAGCGGCAAGGAAGCCGAGGCCCGCGTGGCGTGGCTGCTGGAGAAGGTGGGTTTGACGGCGGCACATGCCTCGCGTTATCCGCACGAGTTCTCGGGTGGCCAGCGTCAGCGTATCTGTATCGCGCGCGCGCTCGCGCTGAATCCGAAGGTGGTGGTGGCCGATGAATCGGTCTCCGCACTGGACGTATCGATCCAGGCACAGATCGTCAACCTGATGCTCGACCTGCAGCGTGAGCTGGGCGTGGCCTTCCTGTTCATCTCGCACGACATGGC
The DNA here is from genome assembly GCF_009793345.1 of Cupriavidus sp. SW-Y-13. Classification (NCBI taxonomy): domain Bacteria; kingdom Pseudomonadati; phylum Pseudomonadota; class Betaproteobacteria; order Burkholderiales; family Burkholderiaceae; genus Cupriavidus; species Cupriavidus sp. SW-Y-13. The sequence continues at coordinate 1,940,089 of NZ_WHLX01000001.1, read as the reverse complement.
GGTGGTGGAACGCGTCAGCCATCGCGTGGCGGTCATGTACCTGGGCCAGATCGTCGAGATCGGCCCGCGCCGCGCGATCTTCGAGAACCCGCAGCACCCGTACACGAAGAAGCTGATGTCGGCGGTGCCTATCGCCGATCCGGCGCGCCGCCACCTGAAGCGCGAGCCGCTGTCCGATGAAATTCCCAGCCCGATCCGCGCGGTTGGCGACGAGCCGGTGGTGCAACCACTGGTAGCCGTTGCTGGCAGCGGGGCGCAAGGGCACTTTGTAGCCCGGCACGCCGTTGGCGGCGCCTATTGATTTGCAGTCCCTGAATTTCCCTAGAGGAGAAGAGATGTCGAAGGTTTCTTTCCGGCTGATGGCCGGTGCTGCCGCAGTGGGCGCCATGGGCATGATGGCCGCCGCGCCGGCCTTTGCCGCCAAGGATGCGGTGATGGCCGTGTATTCCACGTTCACCACGCTGGACCCGTACGATGCCAACGACACGCTGTCGCAGGCCGCTACCAAATCGTTCTACCAGGGCCTGTTCGGTTTCGACAAGGACCTGAAGCTCATCAACGTGCTGGCCGAAAGCTATGACGTGAGCAAGGACGGCCTGGTTTACACGTTCAAGCTCAAGAAGAACGTGAAGTTCCATGACGGCACCACGTTCGATGCCACCGCGGTCAAGGCCAACTTCGATCGCGTGACCGATCCGGCCAACAAGCTCAAGCGCTACACGCTGTTCAACCGCGTGGCCAAGACCGAAGTGGTGGATCAGTACACCGCCCGCGTGACGCTCAAGGAGCCGTTCTCGCCGTTCATCAACGTGCTGGCCCACCCGTCGGCCGTGATGATCAGCCCGACCGCGCTGAAGAAGTACGGCAAGGACATCGCCTTCAACCCGGTGGGTACCGGCCCGTTCGAGTTCGTTGAATGGAAGCAGACCGATTACCTGAAGGGCAAGAAATTCGCAGGCTACTGGAAGACCGGCTATCCGAAGATCGACACGATCACCTGGAAGCCCGTGGTGGACAACAACACGCGTTCGGCCGTGATGCAGACCGGCGAGGCTGACTTCGCGTTCAGCATCCCGTTCGAACAGGCTGCCGTGCTCAAGGCCAGCCCGAAGGTGGACCTGATCGACTCGCCGTCGATCATCCAGCGCTACCTGTCGTTCAACACCCAGGTCAAGCCGTTCAACGACCCGAAGGTGCGCCAGGCCATCAACTACGCGATCAACAAGGACGCGCTGGTCAAAGTGGCGTTCGCCGGCCATGCGATCCCGGCCGAGGGCGTGGTGCCCAAGGGCGTGGACTACGCCGAGAAGCTGGGCCCGTGGCCGTACAACCCGGCCAAGGCCCGCGAGCTGCTGAAGGAAGCTGGCTACCCGAACGGCTTCGAGACCACGCTGTGGTCCGCCTATAACCACACCACCGCGCAGAAGGTGATCCAGTTCGTGCAGCAGCAGCTGCAGCAGGTTGGCATCAAGGCCCAGGTGCAGGCACTGGAAGCCGGCCAGCGCGTGGAGCGCGTGGAATCGGTGCAGAAGCCGGAAGACGCTGGCGTGCGCATGTACTACGTGGGCTGGTCGTCGTCGACCGGTGAATCGGACTGGGCGCTGCGTCCGCTGCTGGCCTCGGAATCGATGCCGCCCAAGCTGCTGAACACCGCGTACTACAAGAACGACCAGGTCGACGCCGACATCGCCGGCGCCCTGCGCACGACCGATCGCGCCGAAAAGTCGAAGCTGTACAAGGACGCGCAGGAACGCATCTGGAAGGACGCACCGTGGGCCTTCCTGGTGACCGAGAAAATCGTCTACGCACGCTCGAAGCGCCTGACCGGTGCCTTCGTGATGCCTGACGGCTCGTTCAACTTCGACGAGATCGATATCAAGCAGTAAGGAGTGGGTGGTTTTCTCCCGCTGTTGATTTTCTCCCCTCTCCCTCTGGGAGAGGGGCGGGGGTGAGGGCAGGCGGTGGTTGCGCGATATGCGTGATCGGTAGCGAAAGGCTTGCCCTCACCCCCAACCCCTCTCCCGCTCGCGGGAGAGGGGAGTAGTAAAGCGGTAGCAGTTTGCCGTTGCAGTAATAAGAGAAGTGGTAGCAGTACCCATAACAAGCTGTTGCTGTAAAGCGGTAAGCCGCGAGGCCGCCTGCCTGTGTATTGCGGGGTGAAAGGGCGGGCGGCCGCCGGCCTCAAATTTCTGTTTTCTGGTGTCAGATGCTGAATTATTTCCTCAAACGTTTCCTGGGCGTGATACCCACCATGCTGATCGTGGCGGTGTTGGTATTCCTGTTCGTCCACCTCTTGCCTGGCGATCCCGCACGGCTGGCTGCCGGCCCCGAGGCCGACCAGGCCACTGTGGAACTCGTCCGCAAGGATCTTGGACTCGACAAGCCCATGCACGAGCAGTTCGTGCGTTTCTTCACGAATGCGTTGCGGGGGGAGTTCGGCACGTCGCTGCGCAGCAAGCGCCCCGTCTCCGAGGAGATCGGCGAACGCTTCCTGCCCACGCTTTACCTGACGCTGGCCTCGATGGTGTGGGCTGTCATCTTCGGCATGATCATCGGCATCACGTCGGCGGTGTGGCGTAACAAATGGCCGGACCGGTTGGGCATGACGCTGGCCGTCTCCGGTATCTCGTTCCCTGCCTTCGCGCTCGGCATGCTGCTGATGGAAGTGTTCTCGGTGCAACTGGGCTGGCTGCCGTCGATTGGCGCCGATACCTGGAAGCACTACATTCTGCCGTCGCTGACGCTGGGCGCCGCCGTGGCCGCCGTGATGGCGCGTTTCACGCGGGCATCGTTCATCGAAGTGCTGCAGGAAGATTTCGTGCGCACCGCCCGTGCCAAGGGCGTGCGTGAAACCGTGGTGGTGGCCAAGCACACGCTGCGCAACGCCATGATTCCCGTGGTGACGATGATGGGCCTGCAGTTCGGCTTCCTGCTGGGCGGCTCGATCCTCGTGGAGAAGGTGTTCAACTGGCCGGGCCTGGGACGCCTGCTCGTGGACGCCGTGGAGATGCGCGACTATCCGGTCATCCAGGCCGAGGTCCTGCTGTTCTCGCTCGAATTCATCCTGATCAACCTGGTGGTGGACATGCTCTACACCGTGATCAACCCCACCATCCGCTACAAGTAAGGAGGCTGACATGACCGAGCTTTCCACGTCCGCCGCCGCGCCCGCTACCGTTCCGGAAGCCGTTCGCACCCCCTGGACCGAGTTCTGGCGCAAGTTCCGCAAGCAGCATCTGGCGCTGGGCGCCGGTGCGTTCGTGCTGCTGCTGGTGGCCATCGCCATTCTGGCGCCGTACATCGCACCGTTCGATCCCGAGAACTACTTCGACTACGACGCGCTGAACGCAGGTCCGTCGATGGCGCACTGGATGGGTGTCGATTCGCTGGGCCGCGACATCTTCAGCCGTATCCTGGCCGGCACGCGTATCTCGCTGGCAGCAGGCTTCTTCTCCGTCATCATCGGCGCGATCATCGGCACAGTGCTGGGCCTGATGGCCGGCTACTACGAAGGCTGGTGGGACCGCATCGTCACGCGTATCTGCGACGTGCTGTTTGCCTTCCCCGGCATCCTGCTGGCGATTGCCATCGTGGCCATTCTCGGCAACGGCATGGTCAACGTGATCTTTGCCGTGGCGGTGTTCAGCGTGCCGGCGTTTGCGCGGCTCGTGCGCGGCAACACGCTGGTGCTCAAGCGCCTGACCTACGTGGAAGCTGCGCGCAGTATCGGCGCCTCGGACTTCACGATCCTGACGCGACATATCCTGCCCGGTACGGTCTCGTCGATCGTCGTGTACTTCTCGATGCGGATCGGTACGTCGATCATCACTGCCGCTGGCTTGTCGTTCCTCGGTCTCGGCGCGCAACCGCCTACGCCCGAATGGGGCGCGATGCTCAACGAAGCCCGTGCCGACATGGTCACCGCACCGCACGTTGCGATCTTCCCGAGCTTGGCCATCTTCCTGACCGTGCTCGCGTTCAACCTGCTTGGCGACGGTCTGCGCGATGCGCTGGACCCGAAGATCGATCGTCGCTGATTCCATGGCGGACGTTCCCAATGCGCCGGCTCCGGTAGTCGGCACGCTGCCCGCCGGGCCGCGCAACGCGATCACCGATGTAGCCGGCATCACGGTCGGGCACTGCACGCTGGCCGATGGCGCATGCCAGACCGGCGTGACCGTGATCCGTCCGCACGCGGGCGACGTGTACCGCGACAAGGTGCCGGCAGCGGCTACCGTGCTCAACGGTTTCGGCAAGAGCATCGGTCTCGTGCAGGTGGACGAACTGGGCGTGCTGGAAACACCGCTGGCGCTGACCAACACGTTCTCGGTAGGCGCGCTGGCGCAGGCGCAGATCCGCGCCGCCATCGCGGCCAATCCCGAGATCGGCCGCGCGTGGCCCACGGTCAATCCGCTGGTCTTCGAATGCAATGATGGTTACCTGAACGATATCCAGGCCATGGCCGTGCAGGCGTCGCACTATGACGCGGCGCTTGCGGCGGCTGGGCAGGACGTGGAGCAGGGCGCAGTCGGGGCGGGGCGCGGGATGTCGTCGTTCGGGGCCAAGGGCGGCATCGGCACTGCATCGCGCATGGCCAGCGGCTATTCCGTCGGCGCACTGGTGCTGTCGAACTTTGGTACGCCGGATTCGCTGATCCTCGCGGGCCGTCCGCTTGGCGCGGTGCTCGAGAAGACATTGAAGCAACTGGCCGAACCCGAGAAAGGTTCGATCATCATGATCGTGGCCACCGATGCACCGCTCGACGCGAGGCAGTTGCGCCGCCTCTCGATGCGCGCCGGCACCGGGCTGGCGCGTACCGGTTCCGTCTACGGACACGGCTCGGGCGATATCGCGCTGGCATTCACCACGGCCTATACCGTTCCGCACGCTGCCGAGGCACCGATGCCTGCCATGTCGATGGTGCATGAATCGAAACTCGATCCGCTGTTCCGCGCGGCCGCCGATAGCGTGGAGCAGGCCATCGTCCATGCACTGTGGCATGCCGAGGCCGTACAGGGCCGCGATGGCCATATCCGCCGCGCACTGCGCGACATCCTGCAAGACCTGAACGCATGAAGATCCTGATTTCCGCCGATATCGAGGGCGTGGCTGGCGTGTTCCATCCGGAGCAGACGCGCGCTGGCAACGGCGAATACGAACGCGCCCGCGCATGGATGACCGGCGAGGCCAATGCCGCCGTGCAGGGCGCATTCGCCGGCGGTGCCACCGAAGTCCTCGTCAATGATTCGCATGGCGGCTTCCGTAACCTGCTGCCGGACCAGATCGATCCGCGCGCCCAACTCGTGCTCGGCAAGCCGCGTTACCTGAGCATGGTGGCTGGCGTGGAGCAGGATTGCGATGGCGTGTTCATGATCGGCTACCACGGCCGCGCGCAAAGCCGGGGCGTACTGGCCCACACGATCAACAGCGGCGCGTTTGCACGCGTCTGGTTCAACGGACTGGAACTGGGAGAGGCCGGCATTTATGCCGCTTTGGCCGGCGAGTTCGATGTGCCCGTACTGATGGCCAGCGGCGACGACGTGTTCATCGCCGAAACCCGCCCGCTGATGCCGTGGGTGCACTACGTACAGACCAAGACCGCCGGCGGGCAGGGCAGCGGCACATCGCTCTCACCCGCCGCCGCCCGCGAAGCGATCGCCGCCGCAGCCGAGACCGCCACACGCGCCGCCATCGCTCAACCCCAGGCGCGCTGCTTCGAACTGGCAGGCCCGATTACCTGCCGCCTGCAGACCCAGACCCCGGCCCACGCCGACCTGTTCTGCCAATGGCCCACCTTCGAACGCGTGGATGGCGTCACGCTGACCTTCACCGCCGCCAACGTGCAGGCTGCCGTGCGCATGCTGAACTGCTGCTCGGCGATGTCTTTCATGTTGAAGTGAGGGGGGAGCTTTCGGGGCATGCGCGGAAGATGGGACAATAGCGTCCGCTATCCCCATCGTTCCTCCCCACATGACCTCACCCCTGCCCGGGAGCTGGATTCCCGTTCGCAAGGATTTTGCCGATCCGACCACCACGCGTTGCCACGCACGCAGCGCGAAGGGCGGGCGGCATCACGGCTTTCCCGAGGGGCACGCGTGGATTCTGCGCGGGCCGGACGGCCACGAGTATCCCTTCGGTCTCGAATGCGCGCGGGCCGCGCTGGCGGTGCCGGCCACGCTCGACCAGATTCCCGACTTTACCGAGCGCGATGCCATCCAGCGCGTGGATGCGGCGTTCGCGACGCTGCCGCGCCGCAAGCCCACGGCGGCGGAGTTGGCGCTGGAACGGCGCAACGCCGCCACGCGCTATGTGGTGCTGCGGATGGACAAGGTAGCCGGTGTGCCGCGCGTGCAGCCGACCGTGAGGTTTGCGGCGCTCGAAGACCTGTATCAGCAGATCGTTGCCGGGCGTCCGCTGGAGCATGCGCAGGTGCAGCGCGTACTGGCTATCGAGCGCAGCGCGGCCACGCCGCCCAAGCTCAAGAGTGTGAACCTGCTCGACGTCTATACCGCGCACGTCAAGCTTGAATGGCTGATTGCCGCATCGAACCGTGTGGATCGCATACGTTTTCTGCGCAGCCTGCATGACTGGCTGGCCAGACATCTGGTGTTGTCCGCCGCGCAGATCGAGGCGGCCGGCATCGTCATGCATCCGCATGCATTCCGCTCGGCATGGCCCGACGATGGCGCGAAGGCCGAGAACGGCAACAAGACGAATGACCGGGGCAGGGGCGGAGCAAAGGAACTGTTCTAGCGCACGGCGGTCACCACATCGCACGCCGAATGGCGGTACATTGGCGGCATCCCCACTTGGCCCAGGCCCCGTCCCGCCATGCCAGCCAGTCCCGACGCATCCCTTGTTTCCCCTGTTTCTCAATATTTCGCGCGCTCGTACGCCGAGGCGAGAAAGAAGTTTCTGAATGCCGCCCACGCCTGCGGCGCCGCGCTGACCGAGTTTCCCCATCCCACCGAAATCGGCCATGAGGGCGAGGTACTGGCCATGGACGTGGCCTGGGTGGGCGATGCCGACGCGCCGCGCGTGCTGATGGTGACCTCTGGTACACATGGCGCGGAAGGGTTCTGCGGTGCCGGCGCGCAGGTGGCGCTGCTGGCCGATAGGGGGCTGCACGATGCGTGCCGCGCGGCAAATACCGCGCTGTTGCTGGTGCATGCGGTGAATCCGTACGGTTTCTCGCACTTGCGCCGCGTGAACGAGGACAACGTCGACCTCAATCGCAACTTCATGGATTTCGAGCAGCCATTGCCCGGCAATCCGGCCTATGCCGAGGTGGCGCCGCTGCTGCTGCCCCCGCAATGGCCGCCATCATGCGAAGACCACACGGCGCTGATGGCCACCGTGTCGCGCAAGGGCATGGCGTGGTATCAGGCGGCAGTCAGTGCGGGTCAATACCAGGACCCGGCAGGCATGTTCTTCGGCGGGCAGAAGGCAACGTGGAGCAACTACACCTTGCGGCGCATCCTGGCGCGCTTCGGCGCGGGGCGTCGGTCATTGCGCTGGATCGATGTACATACGGGACTCGGCCCGTGGGGCTATGGCGAGCCGATCTACATGGGCCCGGACGATGCGGGGCAGTTGCAGCGCACGCAGGCGATCTGGGGTAACGGCGTGACGTCGATCTACGATGGATCGTCAACATCCGCGAACCTGACCGGGCTGGCGTGGCTGGCGGTGCCGCAGACGCTGCCGGCGGTGGACTACGCTGGCGTGGCGCTGGAGTTCGGTACGCTGCCGCTGGCCGAGGTGCTTGACGCGCTGCGGGGCGATCACTGGCTTCATGTGCATCCGGAAGCCGACGAGAACCAGCGGGCGCTGATCCGGCGGGCAATGTGGCAGGCGTTCTACGGGGATGCCGATGACTGGCGCGAAGGTGTGGTGACGCAGGTTACCGACGCCGTGCACAAGGCGCTGCACGCGTAAGGTTGCGAGCGGGTTCACGCATCGGCGCCGCTTTCCTCAATCAGCCACTGGCGGAAGGCCCGCGCCGCGGCTGGCTCGGCGCGATCGCGCGGCCACACCGCGTAATAGCCGCCGCCCAGTGACGCACTGGCGTCGCAGGCGCGTACCAGCAGGCCCGTATCGAGGCACCGGTCGATCATATGGCGCCACGCCAGCACGATGCCCTGGCCTTCGATGGCCATTTGCACCAGCACCGGATAGGTGTTGGCCACGAGTTCGCGCTCGAAGCGCGTCTCGCGCAGGCCGTTGTGCGCGAACCAGGTCGGCCACGACATCCAGATGCGCTGCGCATCTTCCAGCACGAGCAGCGACTCCTTCGGCAGGTCGGCCGCGCGTAATTGGCGGCCTTCGAGATAGTGCGGCGCGCAGACCGGGAAGACCTCCTCGTCATACAGCCGTCGCGACGCCATGCCGCCTGGTGCTCCTTCGCGCAGGTAGTACAGGCCGATATCGAAATCGGTGCCCGATAGCGAAGCCAGGCTATCGTTGACCAACAGCCGCACGTGGAAGTCCGGATGCCGCGCCCGGAACGTTGCCAGCCGCGGTGTCAGCCACAGCACCGCTACGCCCGAGGAACACGCGACGGTCAGCTCGACCTGGCCCTTGCGCTTCATCACGTCCTCGGTGGCCTCCGCGCAGCCTACCAGCAGCCGCTGCACCTGCTCGGCGTATTGTTGCCCGCTGACGGTCAGTCGCAACGCACGCGGTTCGCGGATGAACAGCTTCTTGCCGAGGAATCGTTCGAGCTGCGCCACCTGGCGGCTGATCGCACTTTGCGTCAGATGGAGTTCGGAAGCAGCGCGGGTGAAACTGCCATGCCGCATCGCCGATTCGAAGGCAACGAGGCAGGCAAGCGGGGGAAGAGGGGTGATGCGCATGAGGCAGGATCATTGGCGGGGGTGATGCCAATGATAGATGCAAGGGGTGTGCCTGTGGGAGCTCTTGCATGTCGATGGTTTCAAGCTCCCCTCTCCCACACGGTGGGAGAGGGGAGTTAACACCGGGAGCAAACTGGCTCAGCGAGCGTAAGCCTTCCCCGCCTGCATCACCACTTCGATCTTTGCCTGCGGACCTGCCAGCACGCCGATGTCTTTCAGCGGATCGCCATCCACCACCAGTACGTCGGCAATCGCGCCGGCCTGGATCACGCCGAGTTCGCCTTCACGCTGCAGGATTTCCGCGGCAATCGACGTTGCCGAGCGCACGGCTTCCGCATTGCCGAGCAGTTCTGCGCGGATCAGGAATTCCTCGGACTGGTATTGATGCATCTCGCCCAGCAGGTCGGAGCCGTAGCCCATCTTCACACCGGCTTCGGCGTAGATGGCCAGCGAGTCGCGGCCGGCCTGACGCACGGTTTCGATCTTGGCCACGGAGTCGGGCGGCAGGCCCAGACGCGCACCATCACGCGCCAGGGCGTCGTAGGTGATCAGCGTCGGCACTACGAAAGCGCCATGCTCGCGCATCACGCGTGCCGCTGCGGCATCCACGAGGTTGCCGTGCTCGATGGTGCGCGCACCGCAACGCACGGCGCGGGTAATCGCGCGCGGCGTGTAGGCGTGGGCCATGACATAGGTCTGTGCAGCCTCGGCTTCGGCCACGATCGCACGGATCTCGTCCTCGCTGTACTGCGTATTGCCGATGGGATCGGTCGGCGATGCCACGCCGCCCGAGGCCATGATCTTGATCTGCGTGGCGCCCTTCTGGATTTCCTCGCGCACAGCCAGACGCACGGCGTCCACGCCATCCACCACGCGCGCAATCGCGCCGGCACGGAAGGCGCAGGAGCAGGGCTCCAGCGTATCGGAGCGCGGACGGAAATCGCCGTGGCCACCGGTCTGCGACAGGGCCTTGCCCGACGGGAAGATGCGCGGGCCGGGAATCAGCCCCGTGGCTACCGCCTGGGACAGGCCCCAGTCGGCGCCGCCCGCATCGCGTACGGTCGTGAATCCGCGTTCGAGCATGCTGCGCATGATCGGCATGGCGCGGAACGCCACCAGCACGTTCGGTTGCACAGCGTTCAGGCCGAGGTTAGCCAGCGAGGCCAGCACGTGGACGTGCAGGTCGATCAGGCCCGGCATCACGGTCTTGCCGGTGACGTCGATCACGCGGGCATTGGGCGCGTGGATGGCCGAGGCGGACACTTCGACGATGCGCTCGCCGTCAATCAGCACATCATGGCGCGGCAGCAGGGCGCCGCGCACGGGATCGAGGACGTTGCCGCCCTTGAGCAGGATCTGGGTCATGGTGTTACTTGTTCTGGAGATAGGCGGGCTCGCGCACCAGACGCGTGCCGAAGAAACTGATGGCAGCGGCGATCATCACGTAGAACGCCGGGGCCATCGTGCTGCCCGTGCTGGCAATCAGCCACGTGATGAAGAACGACGCGAAGCCGCCGAAGATCGTCACGGCGAGGTTGTACGACACCGACAGACCCGTGGACAGCACCTTGGCCGGGAACATTTCCGAGAACGCGGCCAGGATCGGGCCGGTGTACGCGGCAATCAGCACGCCGAAGACCAGCTGGAACACCAGCAACGTGGCAAGGCTCGGTGCCTGGTTGATGTAGACGAACATCGGCCATGCCAGTACGAAGATCAGCGCGGCAGCGCCCGACAGGAAGCGGCGACGGCCATAGCGGTCAGCCAGCATGCCCACGATGGGCGCGAACACCAGGATGGCCAGGCCGCCCGCCATGCCGGCGATGAAGCCGGTGGACTGCGGCACCTTCAGCACCTTCACCGAGTAGGTCGGCATGTAGAACAACAGCACGTAGGTGCAGACCGTCCACAGGATCACCATCGAGAAGCTGGCGGCGGTCTGGCGCGGATAGTCGCGCAGCACTTCGGTCAGCGGCGAATCGGTCTTGTCGGTCGTGGCCTGGAACGTCGGCGTTTCGTCGAGGTTGTGGCGGATATAGAAGCCAACCGGTCCGATGATCATGCCGATCAGGAACGGCAGGCGCCAGCCCCAGCTATTCAGCGCTTCGGCACTCAGCGTGGACGTGACGAACGTGCCCACCGCAGCGCCCAGCAACACGGCCACGCCGATGCTCGCCTGGATCCAGCTCGAGTAGTAGGCGCGCTGCTTCTCCGGCGCGTATTCGGTCAGGAATGCGGTAGCGCCGCCCATCTCGCCACCGGCAGAGAACCCCTGCATCAGACGCGCAATCACGATCAGCATCGGCGCGAACACACCGATCTGGTCATACGTCGGCGCGATGCCGATCAGCGTGGTGCCAGCCGCCATCAGCAGGATGGTCAGCGACAACGCTGCCTTGCGGCCCACGCGGTCTGCGTAGACACCGAGGATGATGCCGCCCACCGGACGCATGAAGAAGCCCACGCCGAACGTGGCCACGGCCAGCAACAGCGACGACAGGTCGTTACCAGTGGGAAAAAACAGTTTGGCGATGATCACGGCGAAGAAGCTGTACACCGTGAAGTCGAACCACTCGAGTCCGTTGCCGATCACCGTGGCGATGATGGCGCGGCGGCGTTGCGTGACCCCGACCTGGGGCCGCGTGTCCGCGTAGGCGGGGGCGCTGGCTTGCATGTCTCTCTCTTCCTTTGATAGCCCTCTGTCCAGCACCAGGATCGGACGGCTGGCAGGCTTCGGGCGATCTTAGGGGCGGCACCGTGACACGAAAAACGAATTCTGCGCATGCAGCCATGACGCCAGCGCATGGCTGGCCTGCGCGCGCCGCAGGCGAGGCCGCGTTTCCGTTTTGCAGATGCTACCGGCGCGGGTATCAAATCTACCGGCAAAACTACACCTGATAGCGGTACCGAGTGATCACGAAGCCAAGTGATCCGAACCCTATTTATTTCCCAACCTGTTGAATATATGGGACAAATTTCGATGCAAGCGATGAGGGGCATGGGCTCCGCCTTATGCGGGCCTCGCATTTGCTACTAAGCTTGGTTGGGACTGTCCGGTTCGCGGGCAGTCTGACGTGTTCCATCTTCCATCTGTGAGGAGATCACGATGCAAAAGAAGACGTTGATTCCCGCTGTCCTGATCGCGCTAGGCATGCTGGCGGCGCCCATCGCGCAAGCCCAGCAACCGCAGCCGATGCCGGGACAACCCCAGCCGTCCGGTCCGCGACCGATGCCCGCACCGGGCCAGGCCGGCGCGATGCCGCCGAATGCACAGCCAATGCCGCCCGCGAGCGGCGGAAGAAGCCCGGGCATGACGCCAGGCATGCGCGGCGGTCCGGGCCAGGGCATGCAGGACCCCGGCATGCGGCAAGGCATGCCGCCGCCCTCCGGCAACATGCCAATGGGCGCGCAGTCGCCGTACACCCCCAAGACCTGGCAGAAGGGCGACAAGCTGCCAACCGAGTTTCGGGATCGTCAGTACGTGATCGACAAGTACAAGGACTACAACCTGCCCGCGCCGAGAAAGGGTCATCACTGGGTAGGCGTGGGAGCGGATTACTACCAGGTATCGTCGAATGGGACGATCTATTCGGTGGGGCCGAATTGATAGGGCCTGCGCCATGCGGATGACGCCGGGAGACGGGCGCGTTTTCGAGGCGCCAAGTCAAAACGCGCCGTGGATGTCACGGCGCGTTTTTTTTGTTGTTTGCTGCGGAGTTTCAATCAGGCAGCGCTTCGTAAGTCACCAGGAACACCTGGTCGTCCCCCGCGCTGACCGACAGCCAGACGATTTCCAGATCCGGGAAGGCCGCTTCGACATACGCGCGTTCGTTACCAATTTCCACTACCAGCGCGCCGCCCGGGTTAAGGCGCTTCTTGGCGCCCGCGACGATGCGGCGCACGATGTCCATCCCGTCGTCGCCGCCGGCCAGCGCAATGCGCGGTTCGGCCTGGTATTCGGCAGGCAGTTCGCGCATCGACTGTTCGTTGACGTAAGGCGGGTTGGTCAGGATCACGTCATAGGTGGCGCCCGACGGCAGCGGCGCGTAAAGATCGCCCTCGTACAGCGAGATGCGGCCTTCCATCTTGTAGTCGGACACATTGCGGCGGGCCACTGCCAGCGCATCGGGAGAGATGTCCACCGCGTCGATCTTCGCGTTCGGCCAGACGTGTGCAGCGATGATCGGCAGGCAGCCGGAACCCGTGCAGAGTTCGAGCACGGGGCCGATCTTTTCGATATCACCGATCCACGGCTCCAGCCCGTCATGCAGCAGTTCGCCGACAAAGCTGCGCGGCACGATCACACGGGAATCCACGTAGAAGCGCAGGCCATGCATGAACGCTTCGTGCGTGATGTAGGCGGCCGGAACGCGTTCGGTCACGCGGCGGTCGATGACCTTGAGCACCGCATCCACTTCCTCGGGCAGCAGGCGTGCATCGAGGAAGGGGTCGAGGGTGTCCAGCGGCAAGTTCAGCGTATGCAGCACCAGGTAGGCGGCTTCGTCGTAGGCGTTGGCACTGCCGTGTCCAAAGGACAGCCGGGCGGCCGTGAAGCGTGAGACGGCCAGGCGCAGCAGGTCGCGCACGGTTTGCAGGGGGGAAGTCGTAGCCATGGTGTCAGCAGTAATGATGGGTGAGGCTCAGGCGATCAGGCGTTCCAGCACGCCACGGTAGACGTTCTTGAGCGGCTCGATAAAGCGCACTTCCACGTGTTCGTCGATCTTGTGGATGCTGGCATTCGGCGGCCCGAACTCGATGACCTGCGGGCAGATCTTCGCGATAAAGCGGCCGTCCGAGGTGCCGCCCGTGGTCGACAGTTCGGTGGTCACGCCCATCTCGGCCGAGATCGCTGCCGACAGCGCATCGGACAGATCGCCACGCGGCGTCAGGAACGGCTCGCCGCCCAGCGTCCAGTCCAGCGTGTATTCGAGCCCATGCTGATCGAGGATGGCGTGCACGCGGGATTTCAGTTGCTCAGGCGTGCTCGCCGTCGAGAAACGGAAATTGAAATCGATCGTCACATGGCCCGGAATCACGTTCGTGGCGCCCGTGCCGGCGTGGATGTTCGACATCTGCCACGTGGTCGGCGGGAAGTACTCGTTGCCCTGGTCCCAGGTCTCGGCCACCAGCGCGGTCAGTGCCGGCGCAGCCTGATGGATCGGGTTGCGTGCCAGGTGCGGATACGCGATATGGCCCTGCACGCCCTGGATGGTGAGCTTGCCCGACAGCGACCCGCGACGGCCATTCTTCACCATGTCGCCGAGCGTATCGACCGAAGTCGGCTCGCCGATCACGCAATAGTCGAGACGCTCGCCGCGCGCCTTCAGCGCTTCCACCACCTTGACGGTGCCGTCGTGCGCCGGGCCTTCCTCGTCGCTGGTGATCAGGAAGGCGATGGAGCCTGCGTGATCGGGATGCCTAGCGACGAATTCCTCGCAGGCCACCACGAAGCCGGCAATCGACGTCTTCATGTCTGCGGCGCCCCGGCCATAGAGCTTGCCGTCACGGTGGGTCGGCTCGAACGGATCGGAGGACCATTGCTCGACCGGGCCCGTGGGCACCACATCGGTATGCCCGGCGAAGGCCAGCAGCTTGCCAGCCGTGCCCTGCGTGCCGCGCCTCACCGCCCAGAGGTTGGTCACGCGAAACGTGTCGGGGCCGCTGACGAGGTTCTCGCAGCTGAAGCCAATCGCCTTGAGGCGCGCTTCCAGCACGGACTGGCAGCCTTCGTCGGCGGGGGTGACCGAGCGGCGGCGCATCAGGTCTTCGGTCAGGGCAAGGGTCGGATTCATGGTGTCTACAGAAAACTTCAGAACAGCGAGGCGTAGTTGTCAGCGGAGAAACCCACGCTGACCTTGCCGTCGCGATCCAGTACGGGGCGCTTGATCAGCGAGGGGCTGGCCTGCATCAGTGCGATGGCGCCGGCTTCGCTCTCGGCCTTGGCCTTGTCCGCATCGGACAGCGCACGATACGTCGTGCCTTTCTTGTTCAGCAAGGTTGCCAGCGGCACGTGCTTGAGCCAGGCGCGCAGCATCTTTTCATCGATGCCTTGCTTCTTGAAATCGTGGAACGTGAAATCGACCCCGTTCGCGTCCAGCCACGTACGGGCCTTCTTGACGGTGTCGCAGTTCGGAATGCCGTAGAGCAGGACGGTCATGGTGTCGGGGCTCCGAAAATCAACGGAACAGCAGGTTAAGGGCAATCACGAGCCCGCCCAGGCCCAGCGCCACGCCGGCCATGGCCACGCCCGTCATCAGGCGCAGGCGCCGATCCAGGCGCGCTGCCTCTTTCCGCAGGGCCTCGATGGTGATGGCGTGCTGCTCGGCCAGCATCTTGACGGCCTCGGCCTGCTGCATGGCAACGGCTTCCAGCTCGGCGATGCGGGCTGCGGCGTCGCGTGGCTCGGCAGCTTCGGCAGATTCAGATGGCGCGCCGTCTTCCTTGCGCTTGCCTTTCTTGAACCGGTCGATGGTCTTGTTGGCCTGTTCGAGAATGGTGGGGAGCAGGGAGAGCACGGTGCTGACGGTGGCGGGGTCGAGGGCCATGAGTCGCTTGCGGAGGGATGGCATCGGCGGGGCTTGCATCGCCGCCGGCAGGGCCGGCGGCTCGGACAACAAACGGCGTAACAGCGTAACCAGCGAGGGGCGATCAGTCGCCGCGCAGCAGATCGTTCAGGCTGGTCTTTGCGCGGGTTTGCGCGTCCACCTTCTTCACGATCACGGCGCAGTACAGGCTGTACTTGCCATCCTTCGACGGCAGGTTGCCAGCGACCACGACCGAGCCGGCCGGCACGCGGCCATAGTGGATCTCGCCCGTTTCACGATCATAGATCTTGGTCGACTGGCCCAGGTACACGCCCATCGAGATCACCGAATTTTCTTCGACGATCACGCCTTCCACCACTTCCGAACGCGCGCCGATGAAGCAGTTGTCCTCGATGATGACCGGGTTGGCCTGCAGCGGCTCCAGCACGCCGCCGATGCCCACGCCACCCGACAGGTGAACGTTCTTGCCGATCTGGGCGCACGAACCGACGGTGGCCCACGTGTCGACCATCGTGCCTTCATCCACATAGGCGCCGATGTTCACGTACGACGGCATCAGCACGGCGTTCTTGGCGATGAACGAACCACGGCGGGCCACGGCCGGCGGCACCACGCGGAAACCGGCGCGGGCGAAGTCTTCCTGCGACCAGTTGGCGAACTTGGTCGGCACCTTGTCGTAGAACTGGGCGAAGCCGCCAGCGCTCATCGGCGCGTTGTCTTCCAGACGGAACGACAGCAGTACGGCCTTCTTGACCCACTGGTTGACGATCCATTCGCTACCCTGCTTCTCGGCCACGCGCAGCGTGCCGGCGTCCAGTTGCGAAATCACGTTGGCCACGCCTTCACGGATATCGTTCGGGGCGGACTTCGGGCTCAGGCTGGTGCGGTCTTCCCAGGCTTGATCGATCAGGGCTTGCAGCGCTTGCGTCATGATGTGTGTTCTCGATTTGATAGGTGAAAGGAATGCGGCGCCGGCAACGTTTGCCCCGGCGCCGGGGCGTTCAATCGGTGATGCGGTAGAGCGTACTGCGCCGGCTCAGGCCAGCGACTTGCAGAATTCAACGATACGGCGCGCACCTTCGACGCATTCGTCAGGCGTGGCAACCAGCGCCATGCGCACCCGGTTCTGGCCCGGATTCACACCATGCGCCTCACGGGCAAGATAGCTGCCGGGCAGGACCGCCACGTTTTGCTCGGCCAGCAAGCGCACCGCGAACTCGGTGTCGGAGAGGCCAGTGCGGGAGATATCGGCCCACAGGTAGAACGCGGCATCCGGCAGGGCCACGTCCATCACTTCGGCCAGCATCGGCGTGACTTCGGCAAACTTCTTCACGTAAGCGGCGCGGTTCTCGCGCACATGCGCTTCGTCATCCCATGCGGCTGCGCTGGCGGCCTGTACAGCGGGGTTCAGCGCAGCGCCATGGTAGGTGCGGTACAGCAGGAATTTCTTGAGGATTGCAGCATCGCCGGCCACGAAGCCAGAGCGCAGGCCCGGCACGTTCGAACGCTTGGACAGGCTCGAGAACATCACGAGCCGCTCGAAGCCGCGTCCGAGCTTGTGGGCAGCTTCCAGCGCGCCCAGCGGCGGGTTGGCTTCGTCGAAATAGATCTCGGAGTAGCACTCGTCCGAGGCAATCACGAAGCCATATTGATCGGACAGGGCGAACAGGCGCTTCCAGTCATCGAGCGACAGCACGGCACCCGTGGGATTGCCGGGCGAGCAGACGTACAGCAGTTGCACCTTCGGCCAGACATCGGCATCGACCTGGTCGAAGTCAGGCGCGAAGTTGCGCGCCGGATCGCTGTTGGCGAATACCGGCCGCGCCCCGGCCAGCAGGGCCGCGCCTTCGTAAATCTGATAGAACGGGTTCGGGCACACCACCAGCGGATCGGGTTGGCTGGCATCGATCACGGTCTGGGCGAAGGCAAACAGTGCTTCGCGCGAACCGCTGACCGGCAGCACCTCGGTGGCCGCATCGACCTTCGGCAACCCGTAGCGGCGCTCCAGCCAGCCGGCGATGGTCTTGCGCAGCGCTTCGGTACCTGCCGTGGCCGGATAGACGGCGAGACCGGACAGGGAGGCCGTCATCGCGTCCTTGATGAACTGCGGCGTCGGGTGCCGGGGTTCGCCAATGCCAAAACTGATCGCCGGCTTGTCGGCGGGTTTCACATCGGCCACCAGCACGCGCAATTTCTCGAAAGGATAGGTCTGGAGCAGGTCGAGGCGCGGATTCACGGTGGCAGGCGATGGGGCGGTGGAAACGCAGCATTATAAAGGAATGCCGCCCGCCGCCGTAGTGGCGTCCGGCGGTGACGCGTCGGGCCCTCGCCGGACCTGGCCGGCCCGCATGGCGCTGCTCAATACAGCATCACCCGCGACACCATCGCCACGATCGGACGGCGGACCAGATCCTCGAAGCGGGCGTGCAGGTGCAGCGGCCGCAACAGCATGCGCACGGTCATCTCGATGGGCAGGTGACGGCGGACCACCGCGCTGCAGCGGGAGTTAAGGGCGCGGACCTCGCGCTCCGCCACGTCTTCGCGGCCTTGTTCGATACGCAGCACATTGCGCAGGGCGATCTCGGCATCCTCGTTCTTGATTTCGAGAAGGCGGCGCGCCAACGCGACGAACACCTTGCGGCGTCCGAGTTGCTCCCGTTCACGCAAGGTATTGAAATAGCGGAAGAAATACTTGTAGTGCCGGACTTCGTCGTTGGCGATGCGATGGCTCAGGTCGCGCAACACCGGCTCAGCGCTGGCCTGTTCGAGGGCGCGATAGTACGTGGCCGTGCCGGTTTCCACCACGCAGCGAGCGGCCATTTCCAATGCCTGCGAAGGTTCGAAGTTATCGATCGAGCAGGTCTTGTTGTATTCGGCGAAGAATCGGTCATAGCCGCGCTGCCAGTCGAACTCGGGCCAGACATGGGCCACGTAACGGCGCAATGCCAGGCCATGCTGCAGTTCCTCCGATTCCCAGTGTTGCGCCAGCCACGCGGCGGCGTCGGGCACATCGGCGAAATACGTGGAGAGATTGCTGGCGTAGGTATCAGACCCGCTTTCGATGAAGGAAGCGGCGGTGAGCAGGTAGAACAATGTGCGATTGTCGCGCACGCTGGCGATATCGATCGATGCGTAGTCGATGTCGGCCAAAGACCAGGACAGTTCAGCCGGCGGCGGCGCCGGTTGCGGTACGGTCATGCTCGAATCCTCCAGGCTGCTGCAATGGACTTCAGCTGCAGCCGCCACGGCGCCAGGCAGGAACCGGGGGCGGCGGGAAATGCGCTCGACCCGAAGGACTCCGGGATCACGCGGGCATTTTGGGAGACTAGCACTAACCCTAGGAAGTTTCAGTCGCCAATCGGACTGTGACATTTCTGCGAATCCCGTCGCGAGGCTCGAAAAAGCTTGCAACATGGTGGGTAAGTCACGGAAAGAGAACAGTTTTCCGACTCGTCAAGACAGCGTTGGGGGGTGTGCGCAACGGTCGATAAAGCGGCCGGCGAGCGGTTTGGCGATGGTATGATTAGCCCCAATCTAGCGGGTGCAGCAGGCTATTTGCGGTGAAGACGTTACTTCCGCCGTGGCATTGGCACTGGCCCGGCATTCCATTCCGTATCGCCCAAACCACACGACAACCGTGCGACTGTCCTCGATAAAACTGGCGGGCTTCAAGTCCTTCGTCGATCCCACCAATTTCCAAGTGCCTGGCCAGCTGGTGGGCATCGTAGGTCCCAACGGCTGCGGCAAATCCAATATCATCGATGCGGTGCGCTGGGTGCTCGGCGAATCACGCGCATCGGAGCTGCGTGGCGAATCCATGCAGGACGTGATCTTCAACGGCTCCACGGCGCGCAAGCAGGCGGGCCGCGCCAGTGTCGAACTGGTATTCGACAACGCCGAGGGCCGCGCTGCCGGCCAGTGGAGCCAATATGCCGAAGTGGCCGTCAAGCGCGTGCTGACGCGCGATGGCACGTCTTCCTACTACATCAACAACCAGCCGGTCCGACGCAAGGACATCCAGGACATCTTCCTGGGCACCGGCCTCGGTCCACGCGCCTACGCGATCATCGGGCAGGGCATGATCTCGCGGATCATCGAGGCCAAGCCCGATGACATGCGGATTTTCCTGGAGGAAGCCGCGGGCGTATCCAAGTACAAGGAGCGCCGCCGAGAGACCGAGAATCGTCTTGGCGATACGCGCGAGAACCTGACACGCGTCGAGGACATCCTGCGCGAGCTGGGCAGCAACCTCGACAAGCTCGAAGGCCAGGCCGAAGTGGCACAGCGCTTCAAGCAACTGCAATCCGAAGGCGAAGAGAAGCAGCACCTGCTGTGGCTGCTGCGCAAGCGCGAGGCACAGGCCGAGCAGGAGCGTCACGCCCGTGCCATCGACCAGGCGCAGATCGATCTCGAAGCCCAGACCGCACAACTGCGCCATGTCGAGGCGGAACTCGAAACCATGCGTGCCGCGCACTACGCGGCGTCCGATGGCATGCATGTCGCACAGGGCGCGCTCTACGAAGCCAATGCCGAAGTCAGCAAGCTCGAAGCCGAGATCCGCTATGTCGTGGAATCGCGCAACCGTCTGCAGGCGCAGATCGCCGCGCTGAGTACGCAGCGCGAACAATGGCAGGGCAAGGCAGACCAGGCCGGTGAAGACATCGCCCAGGCCGAGGAAGACCTGGCGCTGTCCGAGGCCCGCACGATCGAGGCACAGGAAACCGTTGCGCAAAAGAGCGACGAGCTGCCGACGCTCGAAGCCCAGTGGCGCGATGCGCAGCAGAAGCTTAACGACCAGCGCAGCGGCATCATGCAGGCCGAGCAGGCGTTGAAGCTCGAAGCCGCGCACCAGCGCAACGCCAACCAGATGCTGCAGCAACTGGAGCAACGCCGCGAACGGTTGCAAGGCGAAGAAAAGGGCCTGGATCGCCCGGATGAAGTGCGGCTCGAAGAGTTGCGCATGGATCTGGCCGAGCAGGAAGCCACGCTTGAGGAAGCACAGGGCACGCTCGGTGACGCCGAGGAATCCGTGCCGCGCCTCGATGCCGAGCGCCGTGCCGCGCAGGAGCGTGTGCAGAGCGAGGCCGCTGCGATTGCCTCGCTGGACGCACGGCTGTCTGCGCTGCGCCAGCTTCAGGAGAACGTGCAGACCGATGGCAAGGTGCAGCCGTGGCTGGAGCGCCATGGCCTGGCCGAACTGCCGCGTCTGTGGAAGAAGGTTCATATCGAGCCGGGCTGGGAAAACGCGCTGGAATCGGTGCTGCGCGAGAAGCTGGCCGCGCTCGAAGTCTCGAATCTCGACTGGGTGAAGGGTTTCCTTGGTGATGCCCCGCCCGCCAAGCTCGCGTTCTACGCACCGCCGGCCGCCGCGCGTCCCGTGGAAGCGCCTGCCGGGCTGCGTCCGCTGATGTCGCTCGTGCAGATCACCGAGCCGGGCATTCGTGCGGTGATGCAGGACTGGCTGGCCGATGTGTTCACGGCCACCGATATGTCGCAGGCCCTCGCCGCGCGCAATTCGCTGCCGGAAGGCGCGCAGTTCGTGGTGGCGGAAGGCCATCTGATCGGCCGCAATGCGATTCAGATCTACGCGGCGGATTCGGAACAGGCCGGCATGCTGGCCCGCGAGCAGGAAATCGAGAACCTGCAGAAACAGTCGCGCGCCCAGATGCTGCTGTCCGATGAAGCGAAGTCTCAATCGGTCCGCGCCGAAACCGCTTACACGCACGCCAGCACGCAACTGATCGAAGCCCGCGCGCGCGCCGAACAGGCCACGCGCCGCGTGCACGCACTGCAGATGGATGTGCTCAAGCTGTCGCAGGCCATGGAGCGATTCTCGGCGCGTAGCAACCAGATCCGCGAGGAACTGCACGAAATCGACGGGCAGATCGAGGAACAACGTGCCATCCGCGCCGAGTCCGAGGCGAGCTTCGAGCAACACGACACGCAACTGGCCGAGTTGCAGGCTTCGCACGAAGACCAGCAGATGGCCTTCGATGCGCTGGATGCCAAGCTGACCGGTGCCCGCCAGCAGTTGCGCGATCTCGAACGCGCCGCACAGGAAGCCACGTTCGCCGAACGTAATCTGGCTGGCCGCATCGACGAACTGCGCCGCAATATCCAGATGGCGGCCGACCAGAGCGAGCGCATTGCGGAATCCCTGGAGAACGCGCGCGCCGAACTCGAAACGATCAACGAGCAGACCGCCAACACGGGCCTGCACGAGGCGCTGGAAATCCGCTCCGAGAAGGAGCAGAAGCTGTCGGCCGCGCGTATCGAACTCGATGCGCTGTCTGCGCAGTTGCGCCAGTTCGACGAGCAGCGTCTGGCCGCCGAGCGCAGCTTGCAGCCGCTGCGCGACCGCATCACCGAATGCCAGCTCAAGGAGCAGGCCGCGCGCCTGAATCAGGAGCAGTTCACCGAGCAACTGGCCACGGCCGAAGTGGATGAAGCCACGTTGGCCGAGAAGCTGACCGGCGACATGAAGCCGTCGTACCTGCAAGGGGAAGTCACACGGCTGAATAACCTGATCAACGGGCTTGGGCCGGTCAACATGGCCGCGCTCGACGAACTGGCTGCCGCGCGCGAGCGCAAGACCTTCCTCGATGCGCAATCGGCGGATTTGCTGGACGCGATCACGACGCTCGAGGACGCGATCAACAAGATCGACCAGGAAACGCGTGCGCTGTTGCAAGGCACGTTCGACCAGGTCAACCATCATTTCGGCGAACTGTTCCCGGCGCTGTTCGGTGGCGGCCAGGCGCGCCTGATCATGACCGGCGAGGAAATCCTCGATGCCGGCGTCCAGGTGATGGCCCAGCCTCCGGGCAAGAAGAATTCGACGATTCACCTGCTGTCCGGTGGCGAAAAGGCGCTGACCGCGATTGCACTGGTGTTCGCGATGTTCCAGCTGAACCCGGCGCCGTTCTGCCTGCTGGACGAGGTGGACGCGCCGCTCGACGATGCCAATACCGAGCGCTACGCCAACATGGTGGCGCGCATGTCAGACAAGACTCAATTCGTGTTTATTTCCCACAACAAGATTGCGATGGAGATGGCCCACCAACTGATTGGCGTGACGATGCAGGAGCAAGGCGTCTCGCGGATCGTGGCAGTGGATATGGATGCAGCCGTATCGATGGCGGAGGCCGCTTAAGATGGAACTGCAGAACGCACTGATCATTGCGGGTGTTGTATTGCTCCTGCTGCTGGTGGCCTATAACCGCTGGCAGATCCACAAGGCACGCCGTGTCCGGCCGCTGTTGCCCGAAGACGATCTGCCGCCGATGCGCGAGCCGGTCGTCAGCAAGACCACGCATCCCGAGACGCAGGCCAAGCTCAAGGAATCGGCGCCCGAGCACATCGCGCGCCGCGAGCCGACGTTTGGCGAGGCAAGCGGGGCGTCGCAGCGCGATGAAATCGACGATCCGGCTGATGTGGCCGTTGCCACGGCGGCCGCGC
Organism: Cupriavidus sp. SW-Y-13; assembly: GCF_009793345.1. NCBI lineage: Bacteria > Pseudomonadati > Pseudomonadota > Betaproteobacteria > Burkholderiales > Burkholderiaceae > Cupriavidus > Cupriavidus sp. SW-Y-13. Next base: position 1,917,231 of record NZ_WHLX01000001.1, on the reverse strand, counting down.
AGTCTGCGGCACGTACCGCCGATGCCGACGAAATCGTTGCCGATGAAGTGGCCGTGGCCGCTGCACCGTCGGCGGTGCACGATGCGGCGGAAGTGACTGACGCGGCCGAGATGGACGAACGGGAGCCAGCGACCGAAGTCAGCACGAAGCCTGCCGCAACCCACGCAGCGGCTGCGCAACCCGCTCCGGCTGTCATGGACGGCCAGCCCACGCCGGCCGTGATCGATCCGCTGGTGGACTGCATCGTGCCGATGCATCTGGAGCGCAAGGCATCCGGCGACCGTATCCTGCCGCTGACGGGCCGTCTGCGTCGCGCAGGCACCAAGCAGGTCCATATCGAAGGCTTGCGCGTCGAGGCCAATGCCTGGGAGCCGGTGACCGCCGGCCATCAGTACGAGGATCTGCAGGTGGCCGTGCAACTGGCCAACCGCAGTGGCCCGCTCAACGCGCTGGAATTCTCGGAATTCGTGAACGCCGTGGAGGCGCTGGCCGAATCGCTCGACGCTTCCGCCGATCTGCCGGACATGACCGAGATTGTTGCCAACGCGCGCGAACTCGACGGGTTTGCGGCCGGTGCCGATGTCCAGTTGGGCGTCAATGTGATTTCCGATGGCGCGCCGTGGTCGGCCGCGTACGTGCAGAGCGTGGCCACGCAGGACGGCCTGGTGCTGTCGCGCGATGGCACCCGCTTCATCCGCTACGAGCCCGGTGCGGACGGCGTGCAGAAGCCGCTCTTCACGCTGCAGTTTGGCGAGACCAACTTCCTGCGCGACGACCTGACGCTGAACGCGGGCCGCCAGATCACGCTGTTGCTCGACGTGCCGCAGGCATCCCATGCAATCAAGCCATTCAAGACGGTTTGCGAGTATGGGTATAGCCTCGCGCAGCGCATGGGCGCGCAACTGGTGGACGACAATATGCGTCCGCTGACCGAGGCATCGTTCGTGGCTATCTTCAATCAGCTCGAAAAGCTGTACGAGAAGCTCGAAGCGCGCGGCATGCCCGCCGGGTCTCCCGTGGCCACGCGCCTGTTCAGCCTGTAACCGGAGCCGACAATGACCGCCACGTCCCCGGGCGCGAAGGCTTCGGCCTCCGCGCCGGCTGCTGCATTGCCTGCCGATGCGACACCTGCTCAGCGCGTGCATTGGCTGCGCGACGAACTGGATCGTCATAGCTACCAGTATTACGTGCTCGACGCGCCCACGATTCCCGATGCGGATTACGACGCGCTGTTCAGCGAACTCCAGGCACTGGAAACCGAACATCCCGAACTGCTGACGGACGATTCGCCCACCCAGCGCGTGGGCGGTGCGCCGCTCTCGGCATTCGATTCCGTGCGCCATCGGGTGCCGATGCTGTCGCTGAACAACGGCTTCGAAGACGAGGATGTCGTCAGTTTCGACCGCCGTTGTGCGCAAGGCCTTGGCAAGACGGCCGTGACCGTGCCTGCCGATGACCTGTTCGGCAAGGCCGACGCCGAAGACAACGCCGTCGAATATTCCTGCGAACTGAAGTTCGACGGACTGGCGATGTCACTGCGCTACGAGGACGGCAAGCTCGTACAGGCCGCTACGCGTGGCGATGGCGAGACCGGCGAGGACGTGACGGCCAATGTGCGGACCATCAAGGCGATTCCGCTGAAGCTGCGCGGCAAGGCGCCCGCCGTACTCGAGGTGCGCGGCGAGGTCTTCATGTATCGCGCCGATTTCGACAAGCTCAACGCGCGACAGGCTGAAGCCGAGGAGAAGACTTTCGTCAATCCACGCAATGCAGCAGCAGGCAGCCTGCGGCAGCTTGATCCGCGCATTACGGCCAAACGTCCACTGTCGTTTTTTGCTTATGGACTGGGCGAACTGCAAGGCGCGGACCGGCCGCCGACGCATAGCGTGATGCTTGAAGGCTTTGCCGCGCTGGGTCTGCCGGTCTGTAGCGAGCGCCGCGTGGTAAAGGGCGCAGAGGGCCTGCTGTCGTTCTATCACGATATCGGCGAGCGCCGTGACCAGTTGCCGTACGACATCGACGGTGTGGTCTACAAGGTCAATGCGATCCCCGAACAGGAGCAGCTTGGCTTTGTCTCGCGCGCGCCGCGCTTTGCCCTTGCGCACAAGTTTCCTGCGCAGGAGATGACCACCACGGTGGAAGACATCGAAGTGCAGGTTGGCCGCACGGGCGCGATCACGCCCGTGGCGCGACTGGCGCCGGTGTTCGTCGGCGGAGTGACCGTGACAAACGCCACGCTGCACAACGAAGACGAGATCCGCCGTAAGGACGTGCATATCGGGGATACCGTGATCGTCCGTCGCGCTGGCGATGTCATTCCCGAAGTAGTGGCCGTGGTGCTGGAGCGCCGTCCTGCCGATGCTCGTGCGTTCGTCATGCCGACGGCTTGCCCGGTATGCGGCTCGCATGTGGAAAAGCTCGAAGGCGAGGTCATCGCGCGTTGCACGGGCGGCCTGATCTGCGCCGCGCAGCGCAAGCAGGCGTTGCTGCATTTTGCGCAGCGCCGCGCGATGGATATCGAAGGGCTCGGCGACAAGGTCGTGGAGCAGTTGGTCGATAACGGCATCGTCCATACACCGGCGGACCTGTACAAGCTCGGCGTTGCCAAGCTTGCAGCGCTGGATCGCATGGCCGACAAGTCGGCGTCGAATATCGTGGCGGCCATCGACAAGTCGCGCGAGACCACGCTGAACCGCTTTATCTTCGCGCTCGGCATCCGCCACGTAGGTGAGGCGACGGCGAAGGATCTGGCCAAGCACTTCGGCAAGCTCGACAACCTGCTGGCTGCCGATGAAGCCGCGTTGCTCGAAGTGAATGACGTGGGCCCCGTTGTCGCACAATCCATCGCCAACTTTTTGGCCGAAGACCACAATGTCGAGGTCATCGAGCAACTGCGTGCGGCGGGCGTACACTGGGTCGAATCGGAGCCAGCGGCCCGCGCGGCACCGCTGCCATTGGCTGGCAAGACCATCGTGCTGACAGGTACGCTGCCGACGCTCTCGCGCGAGGAGGCAAAGGAAAGGCTCGAAGCCGCCGGCGCCAAGGTGGCCGGCTCGGTATCGAAGAAGACCGACTACGTGGTGGCCGGTGCCGAGGCGGGCAGCAAGCTCGAGAAAGCGCAGGCACTGAACGTGCCGGTGCTCGACGAGGACGGCATGCTCAAGCTGCTGGCCGAAGCCGGAGCAGCGGCATCTGACGCCGACAACAGCGGAGACGCACAATGATTCGCGAAATCCTCAAGATGGGCGATGCACGCCTGCTGCAACACGCGCGGCCCGTGACGCAATTCAATACGCCGGAGCTGCGGCTGCTGATCGATGACATGTTCGACACGATGGAACATGCCAACGGCGCCGGCCTGGCCGCGCCGCAGATCGGCGTGGACCTGCAGGTCGTGATTTTCGGGTTCGACCGCAATCCGCGATATCCGGATGCGCCGACGGTGCCGAAGACCGTGCTGATCAACCCGGTGCTGGAGATGCTGTCCGACGAGATGGAGGATGGGTGGGAGGGTTGCCTGTCCGTCCCGGGCATGCGCGGCGTGGTGCCGCGCCACGTGCGACTGCGCTATACGGGCTTCGACATGCAGGGCAACCCGATTGACCGCGTGGCGGAAGACTTCCATGCCCGCGTCGTCCAGCATGAATGCGATCACCTGATCGGTACGCTGTACCCGATGCGCATCAAGGATTTTTCGAAGTTTGGGTTTACGGAGATTCTGTTTCCGGAGTTGCCGGCGAATTACGACGATTGAGTGAAGCGTCGCCGCTTCGCTGGTTTTCTCCCCTCTCCCGCAAGCGGGAGAGGGGAGAAAACACTGAGAGAGTAAAACTCCCTCAGAACTTCTCGAACGCCCCCAGGAAGCGCCACTGCCCCACCGGCAGATCGCCCAGTGCGATGCGGCCCATGCGGACGCGCTTCAGCCCCACGACCCGCAGTCCCACCTGTTCGCACATCCGGCGAATCTGGCGCTTGCGGCCTTCGCGTAGCACGAAGCGCAACTGTTCCTCGTTCTGCCAACTGACCTTGGCTGGCTTTAGCACCACGCCGTCCAGTGACAGGCCGAAACGCAGGCGCTCAAGCATGTCTTCCGGGAACACCTTGCTGATGTCACGCTCCACCGGGCCCTCAGGCGATTCCCACACCACGCGGACCAGGTATTCCTTTTCGACATTCGAATCGTCACCGATCAGGGCGCGGGCAATGCGGCCATCCTGCGTCAGCACGAGCAGGCCGGTGGAGTCGATGTCGAGGCGGCCAGCGGGTGCCAGGTTCTTGCGTTGCCACGGCGCAAAGCGCTTGCGCGTGGGATCGTTCTCCCACTGGTTTTCCGGGGCAAACAGCACGGCTGCCGGATCGTAGCCATCTTCGGCCTGGCCGGAAACATAGCCCACCGGCTTGTTCAGCAGCACCGTCACACGTTCGCCTTGTTCGGAACGGGCTTCCTGCCTGATTTCGATGGCGGCATCCGGGCGGATGCGGGTGCCGAGTTCGGTCACCGGGTTGCCATCGACCAGCACCCAGCCGAGCGGAATCCACTCGTCGGCTTCGCGGCGCGAGCACAGGCCGAGTTCTGACATGCGCTTGGACAGCCGGACGAGTCCGTCTTCACGCGCTTCCACCGGCGCGGCTTCGCTACGCGGCGCAGGGCGATCCGAACGTTCGCTGCGTTCCGCACGGAACGGCCGCGCACGATCCGAGTTATCGCTGAAGCGCCGCGACGGTGCGGTGCCCTGACGCGGTGCGCCGTCGTCGCGACGCGGTCGCTGCGGACGGGAGTCGTCACCAAAACGACGGGGGCGCTCGGCACGGTTGTCATCGCTGAACTGACGCGGACGCTCGCTGCGGTTGTCGCCCTCGAAACGACGCGGACGCTCTGGGCGATTCTCGCCTTCGAAACGGCGCGGGCGCTCGGAGCGGTTGTCATCGCTGAACTGGCGCGGACGCTCGCTGCGATTGTCTCCTTCGAAGCGACGCGGACGTTCCGGACGATTCTCGCCTTCAAAACGACGCGGACGCTCCGGACGATTGTCGCCTTCGAAGCGTCGCGGACGCTCCGGACGGTTCTCGCCTTCAAAACGACGCGGACGCTCCGGACGATTCTCGCCTTCAAAGCGGCGCGGACGTTCAGCACGGCCTTCATCATCGAAACGACGCGGACGTTGCGCGCGATCCTCGTCGCCGAAGCGGCGCGGTGCGCGTTCGCCATCGGCCGGGCGCGGCCGGGCAGGGCGTGCCGGGCGCTCCGCGCGTTCGGCGCGCTGCATGCCCTCGGCCGGTGCCTTGCGCTTGCCCTTTTCGGAAGCGCGCTCCTTTGCCTGCTTGATGCCGGTGACCACATCCTGCACGCGCTTGCGGTTCAGGTCGGACACGCGCACGGGACGGGTCGCCTTGCGCGGCGCGTCCGAGGTGGAGGAGGGGGTCTTGATACCCAGCGTCTTGCGGGGAGGGGAGTTGCTATCGGTCATATCGTTCCAAACGCTCGCGCGCGGGACATCGGAGGATCAGATGTCCAGTGCGTCGAGCAAATCCTGTTCAAGCTGAATCTGCAATCGGTTGTCGGCGGTCAGGCGCGAGCCATCGACCAGGAACACGTCTTCCACGCGTTCGCCGAGCGTATTGATGCGCGCCGAATGCACGGACACGCGATGTTTGGCCAGTACGCCAGCCAGGGCGTACAACAGGCCGGTGCGGTCGTTGGCGGACACCGACAGCAGGTAGTACTGGCCGCGCTCGTCGGGACGCAGGTCCACGCGCGGCTTGATCGGAAAGCTGCGCGACTGGCGCGACAGACGTCCCTGGGTGGTTTCGGGCAGCGGGCACTCCAGCCGCACCCGCTCGGCAAGCTCGTGCTCCACCAGCGCGAGGATGTCGCGGTAGTCCCCATCGAGACCGGGGTCCGTGATCTGGAACGTGTCCAGCGCATATCCGTCGCGCGTGGTCTCGATCTTGGCATCCTGGATCGAGAATGCCTTGCGCTCGAAGTATCCGCAGATGCGCGCGAACAGATCGGGCTGGTCCTTCACGTAGACCACCACCTGCAGACCCTCGCCGGCCGGCGAGACGCGTGCCTTGACCACCGGGTCGGGGCTGTTCACCTTGTTGTACAGGTGCCGCGTGAGCCAGGCGATGTCGCGCGCATCGTGACGCATGAAAAACGACATGTCGAGCTTGTCCCAGAGCGGCTTGGCCTGCTCCGGGTCGAACGCGTTCAGCCGGAGCTGGGCGATCGTGTCGTCGCGCTTCTGCGCCCACAGCGAGTGCGGATCGATCCGCGCGCCGCCGAGCACGCGCAGCGTGATGCGGTACAGGTCTTCCAGCAGCTTGCCCTTCCAGGCATTCCACACCTTCGGGCTCGTGCCGCGGATATCGGCCACGGTCAGCAGGTACAGCGCCGTCAGGTAGCGCTCGTTGCCCACCACCTGGGCGAATGCCTTGACCACGTCGGGGTCGGTCAGGTCCTGTTTCTGGGCCACATGGCTCATCGTCAGGTGATGTTCGACCAGCCACGCAATCAGGTCCGTGTCCTCGCGCGAGATGCCGTGCTGCTTGCAGAAGCGACGCGCATCCACCGTGCCCAGCTTCGAGTGATCGCCGCCGCGTCCCTTGGCGATGTCGTGGAACAGCGCGGCCGTCCACAGCACCCATGGGCGATCGAAGCTCGCCATCAACTGGCTGCAGAAGGGGAATTCGTGCGTGTGCTCCACGATGGCGAACCGGCGCATGTTGCGCACGACCATCAGGATGTGCTGATCCACCGTGTAGACGTGGAACAGGTCGTGCTGCATCTGTCCGACGATGCGACGGAAGTTGATCAGGTAGCGACCCAGCACGCTGGTCTGGTTCATCAGCCGCAGTGCGTGCGTGATGCCCTGCGGCTCCTGGATGATGGCCAGAAAGAGCCGGCGGTTCTCGGGATCATTGCGCCAGCTTGCATCCATGACCGTACGCGCGTTGTAGAGCCCGCGCAGCGTGCGTGGCGTCAGGCCCTTCACGCCCGGCGTGCGCTCGTACAGCAGGAACGTCTCCAGGATTGCGTGCGGATTCTTCTCGTAGAGATCGTCGCTGGTGATCTCCAGCATGCCCTGGCGTTCCACGAATCGATCGTTGATCACTCGCGTGACCTTCGACTCGCTCGGGAACAGCATGGCCTCGATATTCAGCAGCAGCACGCTGTTGAGTTGCGTCACTGCCTTGGCTGCCCAGTAATAGCGGCGCATCAACTGCTCGCTGGCGCGCTTGGCGGTGGTCTGCCGATAGCCGAACGATTCGGCCAGTGCCGTCTGCAGGTCGAAGACGAGCACGTCCTGGCGTCGTCCCGCCAGCAGGTGCAGCCGTGCGCGGATGGTGCGGAGCAGACGTTCGTTGCGTGCCAGCTCCTGCGATTCGCGCTCGGTCAACAAGCCACGTTCGAACAGTTCCTTCCAGCTATCGCCCAGGCCAGCCGCCTTGGTCATCCACAGGATCACCTGCAGGTCGCGCAGGCCGCCCGGGCTTTCCTTGCAGTTCGGCTCAAGTGCGTAAGGCGTGTCCTGGTACTTGGCATGGCGCTGGCGCAGCTCCAGCAGCTTGGCCTGGAAGAAGTCGCCCGCATCCATGTCGGCCAGGTAGCGCGCCTGCATTTCCCTGAAGAGCGCCTTGTTGCCGGTCAGCAGGCGAGCTTCGAGCAGCGACGTGCGGATGGTGATGTCGGCTTCCGACTCACGGATGCAATCGTCGACCGTCCGTACCGCCGAGCCGATCTCGAGACCAAGATCCCAGCACAGTCCGATAAAGCGCTCGAGCCGCGTGGCCGTGTCGGAGTCCGGCTCGTCGCGCAGCAACAGCAGGACATCGACATCCGAATGCGGGAAGAGCTCGCCGCGGCCATAGCCCCCCACGGCGATCAGCGCGGTATCGTCAGGCAACCCGAGACCCGTCCATGCTTCGATCAACGCGGCATCGACGGCACGGCGCAGTCGCGTGACCAGCGGCGCGACCTGATTGTTTGCGTCGAACTCCGCGAACAATGCCTGCTTGTCAGCCTTGAGGCGGTCGCGAATGCGCTGGCACAGCAGCAGTTCCGGCGTGGTGTCCATGGGAGGTTGGAGGAGGGGCGTGGGCACGGCTGGAAGAAGAAAGGGCGCCTCGGTGGGCGCCCTGGCGATTGTTGCGGATCAGGCTGCGACGGTTTCCGTGATGAACGCGGGCGGCAGCGGCGTGCCTTCGGATTTCGTCAGCACCTCGTAGCCGGTTTCCGTGACGAGGATCGTATGTTCCCATTGCGCAGACAGACTGCGGTCGCGCGTCTTGACGGTCCACTGGTCCGGCATCGTGCGGATATCGCGCTTGCCGGCGTTGATCATCGGCTCGATCGTGAAGATCATGCCGGTCTTGATCTCCATGCCCGTACCGGGACGGCCATAGTGCAGGATCTGCGGGTCCGAGTGGAACACCTTGCCAATGCCGTGGCCGCAGTACTCGCGCACGACGCTGTAGCCGGCACCTTCGGCATGCACCTGGATCGCATGGCCGATGTCGCCAAGGCGCGCACCATTGCGTACCTGCTGGATACCCTTCCACATGCATTCGTAGGTGATCTGGGCCAGCCGCTTCGCCAGGATAGATGCTTCGCCGACCACGAACATGCGGCTCGTGTCGCCGTAGTAACCTTCCTTCGTGATGACCGTGATGTCCAGGTTCACCGCGTCGCCGCTCTTGAGCACGCGGTCACCGGGGATGCCGTGGCAGATCACGTCATTGACCGACGTGCAGATCGCGCCCGGGAAAGGCGGATAGCCCGGGGGCGCGTAGTTCAACGGCGCTGGCACCGTGCCCTGCACGTCACGCATGTATGCATGGCAGAGCTTGTCGATTTCGCCGGTCGTGACGCCGGGCTTCACGAAGGGCGTGATGTAGTCGAGGACTTCGGAGGCAAGGCGGCAAGCCACGCGCATCTGGGCGATGTCTTCGGCGGTGTTGATATGGATACTCATGCTGCTTCGCCTGAAATGTGATGACCCAGCCACCGGCCGCGTCGGAATGTTCGCAAATCGGGATTATCTCACCTTCGTGCGCGGAAAGCAGGGAATTGGTGGGTGTGTTCCCGTGGCGGCGTGGTGTGGGGGGCGCTTTGCGGTCATGCCTGGGGGGCTTGAGCGGATCGCCACTTTGTTGCTACAATCGCGGGCTGACTTGGTGAGTCACCGGAAACGGTCTGCCGGTCAGGAATTCTTGTAGCAAAGATTCTTTTAGTAAATCGCTGGTCCGCCCATCCGGGGTGTTCCTTTTCAGGAATGTCGGGGCGGACTTCAGAAACCAACCCTTTTGGAGTACCTCACATGTCCGTGACCATGCGCGAAATGCTGGAAGCCGGTTGCCACTTTGGCCACCAAACCCGCTTCTGGAACCCGAAGATGGCCCCCTATATCTTCGGTCACCGCAACAAGATCCATATTATCAACCTCGAAAAGACCCTGCCGATGTTCCAGGACGCGCTGAAGTACGTGCGCCAACTGGCAGCAAACCGCGGCACCGTGCTTTTCGTGGGTACCAAGCGTCAATCGCGCGAAATTCTGGCTGAAGAAGCTGGCCGCGCTGGCATGCCCTACGTCGACGCCCGCTGGCTCGGCGGCATGATGACGAACTTCAAGACCGTCAAGATCTCGATCAAGCGCCTGAAGGACATGGAAGCCGCCAAGGAAGCTGGCGCGCTGGAAACCATGAGCAAGAAGGAAGCGCTGATGTTCGAGCGCGAAATGGACAAGCTGCAAAAGTCCATCGGCGGCATCAAGGACATGGGCGGCGTGCCTGACGCCATCTTCGTGGTCGACGTCGGCTACCACAAGATCGCCGTGACGGAAGCCAACAAGCTGGGCATCCCCGTGATCGGCGTGGTTGACACGAACCACACGCCGGAAGGCATCGACTACGTGATCCCGGGCAACGACGACTCGAGCAAGGCTGTGGCCCTGTACGTGCGCGGCGTGGCTGACGCCATCCTGGAAGGCCGCGCCAACGCGGTTCAGGAAGTGGTGGAAGCCGCTCGCGGCGACGACGAATTCGTCGAAGTCCAGGAAGGCTGATTGCCCGCTCGCGCCTGAGGCCGGGATACACCGGCCACCGGCGCCTGCTGTGCGGCAACAAAAAAGGGGGCACTCGGGCGCCCCCTTTTTGCAAACAGATTTCAGTTGTCATCCGCCGCGGATACGATTCGCCCCGGATGAAGCCAACCAATCAAGGAGTGACAAATGGCGGCTATTACCGCAAGCATGGTTGCAGAACTGCGCGCAAAGACCGACGCGCCGATGATGGAATGCAAGAAGGCCCTGACGGAAGCCGACGGCGACCTGGACAAGGCTGAAGAGCTGCTGCGCGTCAAGCTGGGCAACAAGGCCAGCAAGGCTGCTTCGCGCGTGACCGCCGAAGGCATCGTGACGACGTTTATCGACGGCACCACGGGTGCGCTGGTCGAACTGAACTGCGAAACCGACTTCGTGTCGAAGAACGACGACTTCCTGGGCTTCGGTGCCAAGGTTGCCGAACTGGTGGCCAAGCAGAACCCGGCCGACGTGGCAGCCCTGCTGGCTCTGGAAATGGACGGCTCGACGGTTGATGCCGTGCGCGCCGCCCTGATCGGCAAGATCGGCGAGAACATGACGGTCCGTCGCTTCGTGCGCTACGCCAATGGCGGCAAGCTGGCTTCGTACCTGCACGGTACGCGCATCGGCGTGATGGTCGAGTTCGACGGCGACGAAGTGTCGGCCAAGGATGTGGCCATGCACGTGGCCGCCATGAAGCCGGTCTCGCTGTCGTCGGAGCAAGTGCCCGCCGAGCTGATCGCCAAGGAGCGCAGCATCGCCGAGCAGAAGGCTGCCGAATCGGGCAAGCCGGCCGAGATCGTCTCCAAGATGGTCGAGGGTTCGGTTCAGAAGTACCTGAAGGAAGTTTCGCTGCTGAACCAGCCGTTCGTGAAGAACGACAAGCAGACCGTGGAACAGATGCTGAAGGCCAACAACACCAGCGTAAAGGGTTTCACCCTGTACGTGGTGGGTGAAGGCATCGAGAAGAAGCAGGACGACTTCGCTGCTGAAGTGGCCGCCCAGGTGGCTGCCGCCCAGAAGGGTTGATGTCCAGGTGATCGAGCCGTTTCTCCTCCGGGAGGTTGGCCCGGTCACCGTATAATGCCGAGGGGCGCCGCAAGGTGCCCCTCTGCACAAGTACGGCACACGATGTGCGCCGTACAGTCAGTTTTCGCGGTCACCGGCCTCTGCGCGTCTTTTTAAAGGACGTTGCCGGCAGATGACCGCGAAAACCGGCTATCCAGTTGTCCAGTTTTTCCAAATTCATGCGCGGCCGGTGCGCAGAAGCCTTGTGCCGCCCGCGCCCATCCATCCGTTCAAACGAGCGATCAAGAACCAGCCCGAGGGTGACCATGCCAGCCTACAAGCGCGTCCTTCTGAAACTGTCCGGCGAAGCCCTCATGGGCGACGATGCATTCGGCATCAACCGTGCCACCATCGAGGGCATGGTCAATGACATTGCCGAAATCGTGAAGCTGGGTGTCCAGGTCGCCGTCGTCATCGGCGGCGGCAACATCTTCCGCGGCGTGGCCGGGGGTGCAGCCGGCATGGACCGGGCCACGGCCGACTACATGGGCATGCTGGCCACGATGATGAATGCGCTGGCGCTGCAGGATGCCATGCGCCACGCCAACATCGAAGGCCGTGTTCAGTCCGCACTGCGCATGGATCAGGTGGTCGAACCGTACATCCGTCCGCGCGCCATCCGTCAGCTCGAAGAGGGCAAGGTCGTGATCTTTGCCGCTGGCACGGGCAATCCCTTCTTCACGACTGACACGGCAGCAGCGCTGCGAGGCTCGGAAATCGGCGCCGAGATCGTGCTGAAGGCCACCAAGGTGGACGGCGTCTACACGGCGGACCCCAAGAAGGATCCGAGCGCCACGCGCTACGCCACGATTACGTTCGATGAGGCCATCTCCCGCAACCTGCAGGTCATGGACGCTACCGCCTTCGCGTTGTGCCGTGACCAGAAGCTGCCCATCAAGGTGTTCTCGATCGTCAAGCCGGGAGCGCTCAAGCGCGTGATCCTGGGTGACGACGAAGGTACGCTAGTACACGTTTGAGCAGTCGGGGCCGCGTCAGAATACGGATTCGGCCCGACCTCAGAGTAGAATGTTTCATTTTCGATCCCGCCTGGGCGGGATCCTGTCTGGTAGTTTCCCGGAGGTAAACATGACCGTCGCCGACACAAAGAAGAGCGCCGAGCAGAAGATGCAGAAGTCCATCGAAGCTTTCAGGACCGATCTGGCGAAGATCCGCACCGGCCGCGCGCACACCGGCCTGCTCGATCACGTGCAGGTGGATTACTACGGCTCGCCCGTGCCCATCAGCCAGGTGGCCAACGTTGGTCTGGGCGATGCGCGCACCATTACCGTGCAGCCGTGGGAAAAGAAGATGGTCCAGGCCGTCGAGAAGGCTATCCGCGATGCGGACCTGGGCCTGAACCCCGCCACGATGGGTGACGTGATTCGCGTGCCGATGCCAGCCCTGACCGAAGAGCGCCGGAAGGAACTGATCAAGGTGGTGAAGAGCGAGGCCGAGGGCGCCAAGGTGGCCGTGCGCAACCTGCGCCGCGACGCCAACGAGCAATTCAAGAAGCTCGTCAAGGACAAGACGATTTCGGAAGACGACGAACGTCGTGGCACCGAAGAAGTCCAGAAGCTGACGGACAGGTACGTCGGCGAAATCGACAAGCTCGTGACCGAGAAAGAGAAGGAAATCATGACGGTGTAAGGCCGTCCCGGCGCCTGGGCGCCGGGATCGTTCCGCATCGTCCACGCATCCATGCAGCATATCAGTTCGACGCTCGGCGTTCCCGATACTACTTATGTGCCTCGCCACGTTGCCATCATCATGGATGGCAACGGTCGCTGGGCGACGCAGCGTCATCTGCCGCGCGTGGCTGGCCATACGCGCGGGCTGGATACGGTGCGCGACATCGTGCAGGCATGTGCCTCGCGTGGTGTGCAATTCCTGACGCTGTTTGCATTCAGTTCAGAGAACTGGCGCCGTCCCGCCGACGAGGTGTCCTTCCTGATGCGCTTGTTCATGACCGCTCTGCGCCGCGAAGTGGTCAAGATGCATGCGAACAATATCCGCCTGCGGGTCGTGGGTGACCTGGACCGGTTCAGCCCGCGCATCCAGCAACTCATCAAGGACGCCGAAGCCCGCACGGCATCTAACACCGGCCTGACCGTGACCATCGCCGCCAACTACGGCGGACGCTGGGATCTGCTCCAGGCAATGCGCAAGATGCTGGCACGCTCGCCCATGCTCGATACCGAAACGATCGACGAGTCCGTGCTGGCACCGCACCTGGCCATGGCCTATGCACCGGAGCCGGACCTGTTCATTCGCACCGGTGGCGAGCAGCGCATCAGCAATTTCCTGCTTTGGCAGCTCGCGTATTCCGAGCTGTACTTCACCGATACCTTCTGGCCGGATTTTGACGCCGCCGAGCTCGACAAGGCTTTTGCCTCGTACCGTCAGCGCGAGCGTCGTTTCGGCAGGACCAGCGCGCAGCTGGTGGCGCCGGGTCTGTCCGGCACGGCCTGATACCGGTCCGAACCATCTTTCACAACAACGGGAAACCGCAGCCGCATGCTTCTTACCCGCGTCATCACCGCCGTATGCCTGTTGTTGTTGATCCTGCCCATCCTGTTCCTGGCGCCACCCGTTGCGCTCGGCGCGCTCGTCGTGGTGATCGTTGCGCTTGCCGGGTGGGAGTTCGGGCGGCTGATCGGGCTGCGTGGGCCATGGCCGTATGCGTATGCGATGGCGTGCCTGGCGGTGCTGCTTGGCGCCTTCCTGACCGCGGATACAGGGTCCGTCGAGTGGCTGCTCAAGGCGTCGCTGGTAGCCTGGGGCGTTGCGCTGGTGCTGCTGGCGCGTGGCGTGCGCAAGGCTTCTCCGGGATTCACCGTGCTGGGTGCGGTACTCGGCCTGATCATGCTGCCGGCTTTCGGGCATGCGACGATGGGGCTGCGCTTTGCCGGAGTGGGCGTGTTGCTCACGGCCGCCGTGCTGGTCTGGGCGGCAGATATCGGCGCATATTTCGTGGGCAAGGCAATTGGCCGTCGCAAGCTGGCACCGACCATCAGTCCCGGCAAATCCTGGGAAGGAGCGATTGGCGGCTGGTTGTTGGCAATGGCCGTGGCACTGGGGCTGGCAGCTAGCCATGCGTTTGCGCCGACCTGGTATTCGACGATCGCCGACAAGGGTGGCCTGGGTCTGCTGGCTGTGCTGACCACGCTGCTTGTGGCTGCCAGTGTGGTCGGCGATCTATTCGAATCGCTGCTCAAGCGGCAGGTGGGCATGAAAGATAGCAGTCGTCTGCTTCCCGGCCATGGGGGCGTGCTGGATCGCATCGACGCCCTGATTCCGGTGTTCCCGCTGGCGGCGCTGCTGCTATCGTGGGTCTGATCAAACTTTGAGTTTCACGGGTTCTATGCAACGCATTACGATTCTGGGCGCCACGGGTTCCATTGGCGAAAGCACGCTCGATGTCGTGCGCCGTCATCCGGACCGGTACACGGTGCATGCGCTCAGCGCCCATCGTCAGGTGGACAAGCTGGCCGCTGCCTGCAAGGAATTCCGTCCGGCGCGTGCGGTAGTGGGTTCACCCGAGGCGGCGCGCGAACTGGAATCTCTGTTGCGCAGCGCGGGTCTCGATACCCAGGTCGAGCACGGGCCCGAAGCGCTCGAATCGATTGCCTCCGACGCCGGCACCGACGCCGTGATGGCGGCAATCGTGGGAGCGGCGGGGCTGCGCTCCTCGCTGGCTGCCGCCCGATCGGGCAAGCGCGTGCTGCTGGCGAACAAGGAATCGCTTGTGATGTCGGGTAGCATCTTCATGGATGCCGTGCGCGAACACGGCGCCACGCTGCTGCCGATCGACAGCGAACACAACGCGATCTTCCAGTGTCTGCCGACGAGCGATCCCCGTTATGGCATGGGCGTGTCCAAGGTTTTGCTGACGGCTTCGGGTGGCCCGTTCCGCACGCGCGACCCGTCCACGCTGCATGACATCACGCCCGACCAGGCTTGTGCGCATCCGAAGTGGGTGATGGGGCGCAAGATCTCGGTCGATTCGGCCACGATGATGAACAAGGGCCTCGAAGTCATTGAGGCGCACTGGTTGTTCGGTGCGCCTGCGGACAAGATCGAGGTACTGATCCATCCGCAGAGCATCGTGCATTCGATGGTGGCCTACGCGGATGGTTCGGTTCTCGCGCAGTTGGGTAATCCAGACATGCGCACGCCGATCGCCTACGGCATGGCGTATCCGGAGCGGATCGATTCGGGTGTCACGCCACTGGACCTCACCCTTGCCGGCGGACTGCATTTCGAGACGCCTGATCTCGAGCGTTTTCCGTGTCTGGGCCTCGCCTTCGATGCACTGCGCGCCGGTGGCCTGGCGCCAGCAGTGCTCAACGCCGCGAACGAGGTCGCTGTCGACGCGTTCCTGGCCGGAGATATCCGCTTTACCGATATCGCTCGCGTAGTCGATGGGGTGCTTGATCAGCCCGTGCAAGGCTCCGCTGACAGGCTGGACGATGTGCTCGCCGCCGACGCCGAAGCGCGCCGGGCAGCGACGGCACTGCTCACACAACTGGCCACGCATTGATCGATCACGGCGCAGCCGGATCTGAAAAAGGGTGATTTACCATGCAAACCGTCATCGCATTCGTTGTCGCCCTCTGTGTCCTGATCTTTGTCCATGAGATGGGGCACTACCTGGCTGCGCGTGCCTGCGGCGTAAAGGTCCTGCGTTTCTCCATTGGTTTCGGGCGGCCGCTGGCACGTTGGGTCAGCAAGAGACGGGACAAGACCGAGTGGACGCTGGCGATGATTCCGCTGGGCGGCTATGTCAAGATGCTTGACGAGCGTGAGCGCGATCCGGAAACCGATCCGCCCATCGACGCCGCCGAGTTGTCGCGTGCGTTCAATCGTCAGTCGGTAGGCAAGCGGTTCGTGATCGTGGCCGCCGGGCCGCTGGCCAACTTTGCGCTGGCTATCGCGCTGTATGTCGTGCTGTTCGCGGGCGGCATGCGCGAACCGTTGCCGGTGCTGGCAGCGCCAGCCGACGCCACCGTGGCCGCACAGGCCGGCGTGCGCGATGGCGACCGTGTGCTGTCGTTGACGGCGAACGGCGCAACCGAGACCGTGCAGTCGTGGAATGACCTGCGCATGGCGGTGTTCTCCCAGGGTTTCGGTGACGCCCGCGCGGTATTGCATGTGCGCGGCACCGATGGCACCGAACGCGATATCCAGCTTGGGCGCCTACCTGATACGGGTGGCAATCCGGAACAGGATCCACTAGCCACGCTGGGACTGGCGCTCAAGGGCGGACCGGTCAAGGTTACGGAAATTGTGCCGGATTCAGCCGCCCAGCGGGCTGGCCTTCAGGCCGGCGACACGATCACGACGTGGCAGGGCCAACCGTTGACCCAGGCCGGCGAACTGATTCGTGGCGTCCGCGCCCGCCCGGGGCAGGACGTGACACTGGGTATCGAGCGTAACGGGCAGCGGTCCGATCTGGTCGTGAAGCTGGATGCCGCGCCCGGGGGCAAGCCTGCTGCGGACGGGCAGCCGGCAGCCATGGTCGGCAAGCTCGGTGCAGCGTTGAACCAGGCGGTGCAGACCGAGGTGGTGCGCTACCCGGTCACTCAGGCGCTTGCCCGCGCCGCAGACCAGGTCTGGAGTACCAGTACGCTGTCGCTCAAGCTGCTCGGCAAGATGCTGGTCGGGCAGGCGTCGTTGCAGAATCTGAGCGGTCCGCTGACGGTTGCGGACTACGCCGGCCGGGCCGCGAACATGGGTTGGCAGCCTTTCGTCAGTTTTCTGGCCTTGGTCAGTGTCAGTCTTGGTGTACTGAATTTGTTACCTATTCCGGTGCTGGATGGGGGGCATTTGCTGTATTATTGCGTGGAATTTTTGACTGGCAAGCCTGTACCAGACCACTGGCAAGCGATGCTGCAGAAGGTTGGCATCGCGTGCATCCTGCTCCTGACTTCACTCGCATTATTTAATGACGTCAGCCGACTGTTTCTCGCGCGCGGCTAGATTCGCGCAGCTGGAAACGCCTGTCGGCCGGGGGCGGTCGTTTTTCCGGGAGGAGTTTCTCCACCGGAGAGGATCAGTTGTGCCGGCGTAGTTGCACTGGTGTACCAACAACGCTGGAGCCGGCACTGGAGCCAATACCCTGCATGAAATCGATGAGGAAGAGGGGATCGACTTTGATCAGAAATAAGCGCATCTCGCTGGGCTTGCTGACGAGTGCCATTATTGCTGCGTGGAGCCCGGCGGGCTGGGCCGCAGATCCGTTCGTGGTCAGGGATATCCGCGTTGAAGGCTTGCAGCGCGTGGAACCGGGTACCGTATTTGGCTATCTGCCTGTCCGCGTTGGTGAAACATTTACCGACGACAAGGGCGCCGACGCAATTCGTGCGCTCTACAATACCGGTTTCTTCAAGGACGTGCAGATCCGCGCCGAAGACGGCGTGCTGGTCGTGCAGGTCGAGGAACGTCCGGCGATTTCCCAGCTTGAATTCGTCGGCATCAAGGAATTCGACAAGGACACGCTGCGCCGCTCGTTGCGTGCCGTTGGCGTGGCCGAAGCGCGTTACTACGACAAGGCGCTGATCGACAAGGCCGAGCAGGAGCTGAAGCGCCAGTACGTGGCGCGCGGCTACTATGCTGCCGACGTTCAGACGACCGTGACCCCCGTTGACCGCAATCGCGTGTCCGTGGTGTTCAACGTGGAAGAGGGTCCGGTCGCCAAGATCCGCCAGATCAATATCGTCGGCAACAAGGCTTTCAAGGAAGGTACGCTGCGCGATGAAATGCAGCTGTCCACGCCGAACTGGCTGTCGTGGTACACGAAGAACGATCTGTACTCGAAGCAAAAGCTTACGGCCGATCTGGAAGCGCTGCGCTCTTTCTACCTGAACCGCGGTTATCTGGAATTCCAGATCGAATCGACCCAGGTGTCGATTACCCCGGACAAGAAGGATATTTACCTGACGCTGAATATCAGCGAAGGGGAGCAGTTCAAGGTCTCCGATATCCGTCTCGCTGGCGAACTGCTCGGCAAGCAGGACGAGATGGAGAAGCTGCTGAAGCTCAAGAAGGGCGACATCTTCTCGTCCGAGAAGCTGACCGCCAGCACGAAGGCCATCACGGACCTGCTGGGTACCTATGGCTATGCCTTCACGACGATCAACCCGCAGCCGCAGATCGACAAGGAAAAGCGTGAAGTTGCGCTGACCCTGATGGTCGACCCGGGCCGCCGTGTCTATGTGCGCCGCGTGAACGTGGTGGGCAACAGCAAGACGCGGGACGAGGTGGTGCGTCGCGAAATGCGCCAGATGGAAAGCTCGTGGTTCGATAGCGAGAAGCTGCAGCAGTCGCAGGCTCGTATCAACCGGACCGGCTATTTCACGGACACGAATATCACCACGGAAGACGTGGCGGGTGCGCCCGACCAGGTGGACGTGAACGTGAACGTGACCGAAAAGCCGACTGGCCAGATCAGCCTGGGCCTGGGTTTTTCGTCGACCGACAAGCTCGTGCTGCAAGCTGGCCTGCGTCAGGACAACGTGTTCGGTTCGGGTACCAGCCTTGGCCTCGACGTGAACACGGCGAAGTCATTCCGTACGATCGCGCTGACGCAGTATGACCCGTACTTCACGGTGGACGGCATTAGCCGCTCGACCGATATTTACTACCGTACGTCGCGTCCGCTGTACTACACGGGCGACCAGGACTACAAGATCGTCTCGGCCGGTGGTGGCTTCAAGTTCGGCGTGCCGTTCTCCGAGAACGATACGGTGTTCTTCGGTATCGGCTATGAGCGGACCCAGGTCTATACGTCGTCGAACACGCCTAGCCAATATGCGGCCTGGCTGCAGAAGATCGGCAAGAACAGCGGCGATCCGATCAATAACTTCCCGTTCACGATTGGCTGGGCCCGCGACCGTCGCGACAGCGCACTGATCCCTACGAAGGGACCCTATACCCAGGCCAACCTCGAAGTCGGTGTGCCGGGCGGCGATACCCAGTACTATCGCGCCAGCTTCCAGCAGCAGTATTTTTACCCGCTGTCGAAAGCATTCACACTGGCTTTCAACGGTGAAGTGGCCTATGGTCACGGCTACGGCGATACGCCGTTCCCGGTGTTCAAGTACTTCTACGCTGGCGGTATCGGTTCGGTGCGTGGTTACCAGACCAGCACGCTGGGTCCGAAGGACCAGAACGGCAACCCGGTGGGTGGTGCGTCGAAGCTGATCGGTAACGTGGAATTCGTGTTCCCGCTGCCCGGTTCGGGTGTCGACCGCACGCTGCGGCTGTTCACGTTCTTCGACTTTGGTAACGTCTATCAGGAAGGCGCCCCGATTACCTTCAGCGACCTGAAGTACTCTACCGGCTTTGGTTTGTCCTGGCTGTCGCCGATTGGTCCGCTCAAGGTCAGCATGGGCTTCCCGCTGAAGAAGGACGAGACCGACAAGGTTCAGCGGTTCCAGTTCCAGATCGGTACCGCGTTCTGATCCCCAGAAGGATTTGCTTGATGAAACTCCACACTCCACTGATGAAATCCCTGAGCGCGGCTGCTCTGGCCGCAGTGGCCCTTTGCGCGGCGGCGCCGGCAATGGCGCAGGAAACCCGCATTGCCGCGGTGAACTCCGAGCGTATCCTGCGTGATTCGCAGCCGGCAAAGGTTGCACAGGTCAAGCTCGAGCAGGAATTCTCGAAGCGCGATCGCGAACTGCAGGACATGGCCCAGAAGATCAAGGGCATGGCCGACAAGCTCGACAAGGACACCGCCGTACTCGCAGACGCAGACCGTCAGCGTCGTCAGCGCGAAGTGGCCGATCTGGATCGCGAGTTCCAGCGCAAGCAGCGCGAGTTTCGTGAAGACCTGAACCAGCGCCGTAACGAGGAACTGGCGCAGGTGCTGGAACGTGCGAACCGCGTGATTCGTTCACTGGCCGAGCAGCGCAAGTACGACCTGATCGTCCAGGAAGCGGTCTACGTGAATCCTCGCATCGATATCACGGATGACGTGATGAAGGCGCTGAACGCCGGCGCGAAGTAAGCAGCGTCGCCCGCGTCGATCACCGTTTTCGTTTTTCAAGGAAGTACCGCCATGCAGACACCCACACTGGGTCAGCTCGCCACCGAATACGGCGCGCAGGTTGTGGGTGATCCCGACCTGCCCGTGAGCGGTCTCGCGCCGCTCGACCAGGCCGGTTCCGGCGACCTGTCGTTCCTGTCCAATCCGCTTTACCAGGCCCAGGCGCTTGCGTCGAAGGCCGGTGCCGTGATCGTTTCACAGGCGGATCTGGACCGCATCCATGCGGAAGGCCATGCCGAAGGCCGTAACTGGCTGGTCGCACGCAATCCCTACGTTTGTTTCGCCCGCGTTGCGCAACGGTTCGACCGTGCGGCCAATGCGGACCCGCGATTGGGTATCGATCCGCGCGCGACGGTGGCGTCAGACGCAGTGGTCCCGGCATCGTGCTTTATCGGCCCGAATGTCGTGATCGAGGCTGGTGCCCGACTTGGCGAACGGGTGCGTATCCTGGCAAATGCCTTTATCGGCGCAGGCGTCGAGATTGGCGAAGATACGCTCATCTATGCCAACGTTTCTGTCTATCATCGTTGCGTAGTGGGCGCGCGCAATATCCTGCATAGCGGGGCGGTCATTGGCGCGGATGGTTTCGGCTTTGCGCCCGATATCGGTCCGGCTGGAGTGGAGTACGTCAAGATTCCGCAGGTTGGACGCGCGATACTGGGCAATGACGTTGAGATCGGTGCAAATACGTGCGTCGATCGTGGCGCCATGGCCGACACGGTGATCGAGGACGGGTGCAAGATCGATAATCAGGTACAGATCGCGCACAACGTGCATGTGGGCGCGCATACCGTGATTGCGGGTACGGCGGCCGTTTCGGGTAGCACCCGGATCGGCAAGTTCTGCGTGATCGGCGGCGCAGCGAATTTTTCCGGCCATCTGAATATCGCTGACCGGACCACCGTGTCCGGCGGCACCTCGATTACCAAATCGATTACAAAACCCGGTGGGCATTTCACCAGCGTGTTTCCGTTTACTTCGCATGGTGAATGGGAACGCAATGCCGCCATCGTACGCGGCTTGTCGAAGCTGCGCGAACGCGTGGTACAGCTGGAACGCCGCCTGCGCGGCACGCCGGCCGGGTCCAATAGCAACAAACAAGACGAAGAGAGATCATCATGACAGCCTCCGATATCGATATCCGCAAGATCCTGAAGCTGCTGCCGCATCGCTACCCGATCCTGCTGGTCGACCGGGTGCTCGAGTTCGAGCCGCAGAAGCGCATCAAGACCCTGAAGAACGTGACGATCAACGAGCCGTACTTCATGGGACATTTCCCGGAACAACCGGTCATGCCCGGGGTCATGATCCTGGAGGCGCTGGCCCAGTCGGCCGGGCTGCTGACGTTTGGCGCGGACATGGAGCGCAAGGAAGGTTCGCTGTACTACTTCGTCGGCATCGATGGCGCGCGCTTCAAGCGCGTGGTGTACCCCGGCGATCAACTCCACCTGAATGTGACCGTGGAACGCTACATTCGCGGCATCTGGAAGTTCAAGGCCAACGCCACTGTGGACGGTGAAGTTGCCTGCGAGGCCGAGCTGATGTGTACGGTCAAGCAGGCCGACGCCTGATTGACCCGACTTCGGGCACAACCGCAAGAACAGGACACGACGTATGACGCAAATCCATCCTACCGCACTGGTCGATCCGAAGGCTGAACTGGCTGCCGATGTCGAAGTCGGCCCATTTTCCATCATCGGACCGAATGTACGCATCGGCAGCGGTACACGGGTTGGCGCGCACACCACGGTCGAGGGTCATACGACCATCGGCGCGGACAACCGCATCGGCCCGTATGCCTCGGTGGGCGGCGTCCCGCAGGACATGAAGTACGCCAACGAGCCGACCCGGCTCGATATCGGCGATCGCAACACCATCCGCGAATTCACGACGATCCATACCGGAACCGTGCAGGATCGTGGCTTGACCAGCCTCGGCAATGACAACTGGATCATGGCCTATGTCCACATCGCGCATGACTGCCGTGTGGGCAACCATACGGTGTTCTCGAGCAATGCCCAGATTGCCGGCCACGTGGAAGTGGGTGACTGGGCAATTCTCGGCGGCATGAGCGGAGTCCACCAGTTTGTCCGCATCGGCGCGCACGCCATGCTCGGTGGCGCTTCGGCGCTCGTTCAGGACGTGCCGCCGTTCGTGATCGCGGCCAGCGACAAGAACGGCAACAAGGCCACGCCGCACGGTGTCAACGTGGAAGGTTTGCGTCGTCGTGGTTTCGACGCCGCACAGATTGCCTCGCTGCGCCAGGCATACAAGCTGCTGTACAAATCAGATCTGAGCTTCGACGATGCGCGTAATGAAATCACCGCGATGCTCGGGCAAACGGATGCCGCAACCGCTGCGCCGCTGAAGTCGTTCGTGGAGTTCCTCGCCGCCACCCAGCGCGGCATCGTTCGCTGATTCCGGCTGCACATGGTCGAGGCTGCCGTACAGGCCGCGCTTCCCGTCGAAGGGGCTGCGGATAGGAACAAGCGAGGCACGATTGCCATGGTCGCCGGCGAGGCGTCGGGCGATCTGCTCGCATCGCTGTTGCTCGAGGGGTTGCAAGCCCGGCTCGGCGAGTCAGTCAGCTATGCAGGCATCGGCGGGCGGCGCATGATGGCGCAAGGGTTCGTCTCGCACTGGCCGATGGATACGCTGTCGGTCAACGGCTACGTGGAAGTGCTGGGCTCGCTGCGAGAGATTCTTGCCACGCGTCGCGCGATTCGCGAACAGTTGATTGCCCAGCCCCCGCTGTGTTTTATCGGTGTGGATGCGCCCGATTTCAATTTCGGGCTCGAGGTGCCACTGCGTCGCGCTGGCATTCCGGTCGTGCATTTCGTGAGTCCCTCGATCTGGGCGTGGCGAGGCGGTCGTATCCGCACTATCGCCCGCGCGGTGGATCACATCCTCTGCTTGTTCCCTTTCGAGCCCGAGATTTACGCCAAGGCGGGGATTCCGGCGACTTACGTCGGCCATCCGCTTGCCGACGTCATCCCGATGGTGCCGGATGTGGCTGGCGCGCGCGAGAAGCTGGGCCTGCCGGCCGGCAAGCGCATCGTCGCGGTGCTGCCGGGCAGCCGCCAATCGGAAGTCCGCAATCTTGGCGCGACATTTTTCGAGGCCATGGCACGGATGCATCGCATGGACGGTAACCTGGCGTTTGTCGTGCCGGCAGCCAGTCCTGCACTGCGCGACATTATCGAAGGTCTTCACAACCAGCATCCCGAGCTGGATATTCAAGTTGTGGATGGTCAGTCGCATCTGGCAATGGAGGCGTCGGATGTAGTGTTGCTGGCCAGTGGCACGGCCACGTTGGAAGCAGCCCTGTACAAGAAGCCGATGGTTATCTCCTACAAGGTGCCCTGGCTGACCGCGCAGATCATGAAACGGCAAGGCTATCTGCCGTACGTGGGACTGCCTAATATTCTGTCAGGACGTTTCGTCGTGCCCGAACTGTTGCAGGACGATGCCACGCCGGATGCGCTGGCACGAGAAACGCTGCTCCAACTCAATGACGAGGGCAACGTGGCCTTCCTGCGCGAACACTTCACCGCAATGCATCACACGCTGAAGCGCGACACGGCGAATCTGGCTTCGGGAGTGGTAGTCGACCTGATGCACAGTCGGGGAGTGCGCTGATGGCCCGGCCCAAGGCAGGCACTTCCACGCAAATCGGACTGGATCTGACACAGACGGTAGCGGTTGTGCAGCGTTTGTGTGGCGTGGACGAGGCCGGTCGGGGCCCGTTGGCGGGCCCGGTCTACGCTGCGGCGGTTGTCCTGAATCCCGCGCGTCAGGTTCGTGGGCTGGCAGATTCCAAGATCCTGACTGCAGCAAAGCGGGAATCGCTTTTCGAACGGATTTGCGAGCATGCGCTGGGCTGGCATATCGCATTCGCCACTGTCGAGGAAATCGACTCGATCAACATCCTGCACGCGTCGATGCTCGCCATGCGACGGGCCGTGCAGGGCTTGGCCGCCAGCGGAGTGATTCCCGATCTTGTGCAGGTCGACGGAAATCGTTGCCCCGAGGTGCCGTTCCCCGTCGAGGCGATTGTCAAGGGAGACGCCAAGGTTCGCGCGATTTCCGCTGCATCGATCCTGGCGAAAGTGGCACGCGATCGCAATCTGCTCGAACTGCACGCCAAGTATCCGGAGTACGGATTCGACAGCCATTTCGGTTATCCGACGCCACAGCATTTTGCCGCGCTGGACAAGCATGGTGCAACGCCTCATCACCGGCGCTCCTTTGCGCCCGTTCGGCAGGCACTCGAACGTGAGCGGGCGGCCACCGTGGCCCATACCGTTACCGACGAAACGCCGCCTTTCTGAGATTTTCCTTGAAGCACGTCACTTCGCGCGATAACGCGCTGTTCAAGCACCTGAAGGCCCTGGTCGGCTCCACGCATCAGCGCCGGAAGGCCGGCCAGTCGGTACTGGACGGTGTTCATCTGGCCGATGCCTATGTCGCCGCGCTTGGGCAGCCGGTCAGTTGCGTCGTGAGCGAGCGTCACTACGATCATTCCGAAGTGCGCTCTCTGCTGGAGCGCATCGAGCCGGAGCGCGTCGTCGTGCTTGCAGATACGTTGTTTGCGCAGATCAGCAGCGTGGCCAACGGTATCGATCTACTGTTTGTCATCGAGACGCCTGCGGGCCATCTGCCGGCAACAATCGATACAGATTGCGTCATCCTCGATGGCGTACAAGATGCGGGCAATGTCGGATCCATCCTGCGAAGTGCCGCTGCAGCGGGAATCGCTCATGCATTCCTGACCACCGGCTGTGCCTTTGCCTGGTCGATCAAGACGCTGCGGGCTGGTATGGGTGCCAACTTCCATCTCAATATCGTCGAGCACTGCACGCTGGACATGCTTGCCAGCCGCTTGTCAGTCCCACTGTTCGCGACGTCTTCCCACGCCGATGCTGCCGTTTTCGATACCGATCTGCGCCAACCCGTTGGCTGGATTGTCGGCAATGAAGGGGCGGGAGTGAGCGCGGAGTGGATGGAGCGGGTTACCCGCACGGTCGGTATTCCACAGCCAGGTGGGCTGGAGTCTCTGAACGTAGCTGCCGCCACGGCAATATGCCTGTTTGAAGCGGTGCGGCAACGGCGCTGAGTTGCTACTTGCTGTGCTTGGACGATGACTTCATCCTGCGCTCATGACTGCCGTATGCCTATTGGACGATTCTCAAAGATGCCCGCAAATCAGTAGTTATCGCGGTCGACTTTGATCTCCTGCAAAATCGTTGTCGCAATCTCTTCAATCGACTTGTGCGTTGACGACAGCCATTTGATGCCCTCGCGGCGCATCATGGCTTCCGCCTCGTTGACTTCGTAGCGGCAGTTTTCCACAGCCGCGTACTTGCTACCCGGGCGGCGTTCGTTGCGAATTTCGGTCAGTCGCTGTGGATCGATGGACAAGCCGAAGATCTTGGCCTTGAAGGCATAGAGCGCGGAGGGAAGCCTGCCTCGTTCGAAATCGTCCGGAATCAGCGGGTAGTTCGCGGCCTTGAGGCCATATTGCATGGCCAGGTACAGGCTGGTAGGGGTCTTGCCGCTACGGGAAACGCCCACCAGGATGACATCAGCTTCTGCCAGGTTCTTGTGGGACTGGCCGTCGTCATGGGCAAGCGAAAAATTGATCGCCTCGATGCGGTTCTTGTAGGCCTCGGTGTCGGCATTCTGATGGAACCGGCCAATCGCGTGGGTGGATTTCAGCCCCAGTTCCTTCTCGAGAGGCTCGATAAAGGTCTGGAACATGTCAAGAATCATGCCCTTGGCGCGGCGTATCGCCTTGTTCGAGTCGGAGTTGACCAGCGTGGTGAAGACGATGGGCGGTACGCCCTCGTTGTAGAAGGCCTCGTTGATCTTGCTGACAGCGATATGTGCCTTTTCCGGCGTGTCCACAAACGGCATCCGCACCTTGCGGAAGCGCATCTCGAACTGCGCGAGAATCGAGTGGCTGAACGTTTCGGCCGTAATGCCGGTACCATCGGAAACGATAAAAACCGTACGTACAGCAGGGCGATCCGCTGTCGCGGGGGCTGCGGGCTGCACAGCGCTGGCAGCCGGCGCGGTGTCAGTGGCTGGGGCGGAGGCGGGTTGCGATGCGTCAGGCGCGTCAGGCAGGGACATGTCTGGACAATTATTTTTGAGACGGCCGCCGCGCGAAAGTGCGATGCGGCACGGTAGAATAGCGGCGATCTTTTGGCTAAGCAATTCCGCCAACGTCGATCAGGCAACGATCCGGGGCCCGATTGTCGACAATGTGCGGTGCAGCATCGGAAGTTGCCGATTGCAGCCGGAATTGCTCAGCCAAGCGATCCGCCGGGGACAGAACATCAACAACATACCGGTCGGTGCAAAAGATTTCTTACTTTGTTTTGAGGCTTTTATGACCAACCAGGTAGATAACGGCGCCTACGTGCTGCCGTTTGAAGAACTGCGCATGCAGGATGTCGAGATCGTCGGCGGCAAGAATTCGTCGCTCGGCGAAATGATCTCGCAACTCGCCAACGCCGGCGTACGCGTACCCGGCGGCTTCGCGACCACGTCCCTGGCCTTTCGCGATTTTCTCGAACACAACAATCTCACCGCGCGTATATCGGAACGTCTGAAGACGCTTGACGTCGATGACGTCAAGGCGCTGGCCGAAGCTGGCGCGGAAATCCGCGGCTGGGTGGCATCTGCACCGTTCCAGCCCCGTCTCGACGCCGAGATCCGCGAGCACTACGCGCGCGTATCGGCGCGCGAAGGTGCCGAGGCGTCGTTCGCCGTGCGCTCGTCGGCCACGGCCGAAGACCTGCCCGACGCATCGTTTGCCGGTCAGCAGGAGTCGTACCTGAACGTCAGCGGTATCGATGACGTGCTGGACAAGGTCAGGCACGTATTTGCGTCGCTGTACAACGACCGTGCGATCTCCTACCGCGTGCACAAGGGCTTTGCCCACGACGTCGTGGCGCTGTCGGCTGGTATCCAGCGCATGGTCCGCTCGGATCTGGCCGCCTCGGGCGTGATGTTCACGATCGACACCGAATCCGGTTTCCCGGACGTGGTCTTCATCACGTCGAGCTACGGCCTGGGTGAAACGGTGGTGCAGGGCGCCGTGAATCCGGACGAGTTCTATGTCTTCAAGCCGACCTTGCAAGCCGGCCACTACCCGATCATCCGCCGCTCGATTGGCTCGAAGCTGATCAAGATGGAGTTCACGAAGCCCGGCGAAGCTGGCCGCGTGAAGACCGTGGACGTACCGCCCGAACTGCGCAACCGCTACTCGATCACCGACGAAGATGTCAGCGAGCTGGCGCGCTACGCGATGACCATCGAGAAGCACTATGGCCGCCCGATGGACATCGAGTGGGGCAAGGACGGCAAGGATGGCAAGATCTACATCCTGCAGGCGCGTCCGGAAACGGTGAAGAGCCAATCGGCTGGCAAGGCCGAGCAACGCTTCAAGCTCAAGGGCACGTCCGCCGTGCTGACGAGCGGTCGCGCGATTGGCCAGAAGATCGGCACGGGTCCGGTGCGCGTCATCAACGACCCGTCCGAAATGGAACGCGTGCAGCCGGGCGACGTGCTGGTGGCCGACATGACCGACCCGAATTGGGAACCGGTGATGAAGCGCGCTGCGGCAATCGTCACGAACCGTGGCGGCCGTACGTGCCATGCCGCGATCATCGCGCGTGAACTGGGCGTTCCGGCCGTGGTGGGTTGCGGCGACGCGACCGATCTGCTGAAGGACGGCACCCTCGTGACCGTTTCCTGCGCAGAAGGCGACGAAGGCCGGATCTACGATGGTCTGCTCGAAACCGAGGTGACCGAGGTCCAGCGCGGCGAGATGCCGCAAATCGCGACCAAGATCATGATGAACGTCGGCAACCCGCAGTTGGCCTTCGATTTCGCACAGATCCCGAACGAAGGTGTGGGCCTGGCCCGCCTGGAATTCATCATCAACAACAACATCGGCGTCCATCCGAAGGCGATCCTCGACTATCCGCAAGTCGATGCCGACCTGAAGAAGGCCGTGGAGTCGGTGGCACGTGGCCACGCGAGTCCGCGCGCGTTCTACGTCGACAAGCTGGCCGAAGGCATGGCCACGATCGGCGCAGCGTTTTATCCGAAGCCTGTGATCGTGCGTCTGTCGGACTTCAAGTCGAACGAGTACAAGAAGCTGATCGGTGGGTCGCGCTACGAACCGGATGAAGAGAACCCGATGTTGGGTTTCCGTGGCGCGTCGCGTTACATCTCGGAAGACTTCGCGGAAGCGTTCGAGATGGAATGCAAGGCCATGAAGCGCGTGCGCGACGAAATGGGTCTGACCAACGTCGAGATCATGGTGCCGTTCGTGCGCACGCTGGGCCAGGCCGAGCGCGTGATCAACCTGCTCGCCAAGCACGGTCTCAAGCGCGGCGAGAACGGCCTGCGTATCATCATGATGTGCGAGGTGCCGTCGAACGCGATTCTTGCCGAGGAATTCCTGCAGTTCTTCGATGGTTTCTCGATTGGCTCGAACGACCTGACGCAGCTCACGCTGGGCCTGGACCGCGACTCGGGCATGGAATTGCTGGCCAAGGATTTCGACGAACGCGATCCGGCCGTGCGCTTCATGCTGCAACGCGCCATCTCCACGGCGCTGCGCCTGGACAAGTATGTCGGTATTTGCGGTCAGGGTCCTTCGGATCACCCGGACTTCGCGGCATGGCTGGCTCAAGAAGGCATCAAGTCCATCTCGCTGAATCCTGATTCTGTGGTCGAAACCTGGAAGCAGCTGGCTTCGTGAGGCATTACACGTCACAATAGCGACATGACAACAAATTGGCGCCGGTCCTGAACCGGCGTCGTGCGGCACCGGCCCTGCGGCAGGTGTTCCTACTGCCCCCGCAGACGCCGAAGGCGTTTGGCGGGGGTTTTTGTTTTTCGGGTTGGCGTTTTGTGAAATGGAAAGGAGCGGGATGACGCCGTATTACGTTTGGTTTGCTGCTGCGGTGATTCTGATCATCGCGGAAATGGCCACGGGCACGTTCTATCTGCTGATGATTGCTTCCGGAGTTTTGGCAGGGGGTGTTGCTGCCATGTTGGGCCTGGACGTGCCACTGCAGACCGTAGTGGCCGCCGTCGTTGCGATCATTGCGATAGGGGCGCTGCGCCGTACGCGCTATGGCCGCTTGCGGCGCAGGGAGCCGGGCACCGATCCAAACGTCAACCTGGATATCGGGCAGGAACTGGATGTAGGCGCCTGGGATGGCTTCGGTCGAGCGCGGGTGCCATACCGCGGCGCTGACTGGACCGTGGAACTGGCGCCGGGGAGTGATCCGACGCCGGGACGATATCGGATCGTGGAAGTACGGGGCACTACGTTGATCGTGTCGCCACGGTAGATCTCACGGCCATGGGTGCCGGCTTTTTTCTTTGACGGGAGTTTTGTTGATGTCTGCTTTCCAGCTTGGCCTTTTTCCGCTGATTCTGCTTGTTGGTGCGATCGTGCTGATCGCAAAATCCATCAAGATCGTGCCGCAGCAGCACGCTTGGGTACTGGAACGACTGGGCCGCTACCATGCGACCCTGACGCCGGGTCTGTCGATCGTGGTGCCTTTTGTCGATCGCGTTGCCTACAAACACATCCTTAAGGAAATCCCGCTCGATGTGCCGAGTCAGGTGTGTATCACCAAGGACAACACGCAGTTGCAAGTCGACGGGGTCTTGTACTTCCAGGTGACGGACCCGATGAAGGCGTCGTACGGTTCCAGCAACTTTGTGGTGGCGATTACGCAGTTGTCGCAGACGACGCTGCGTTCCGTGATTGGTCGGCTGGAACTCGACAAGACGTTCGAAGAGCGCGACTTCATCAACCACAGCGTGGTCAACGCACTCGACGAGGCGGCCGCCAACTGGGGTGTGAAGGTGCTGCGTTACGAGATCAAGGACCTGACACCGCCCAAGGAAATCCTGCATGCCATGCAGGCGCAGATCACGGCGGAACGCGAGAAGCGAGCGTTGATCGCAGCATCGGAAGGTAAGCGCCAGGAGCAGATCAACCTGGCGTCCGGTGCCCGTGAAGCAGCCATTCAGAAGTCCGAAGGGGAAAGGCAGGCCGCCATCAACCAGGCGCAGGGCGAGGCGAACGCCATTCTGGCAGTGGCGGAAGCCAATGCTCAGGCGATTGCAAAGATCGGCCATGCCATTCGTAGCGAAGGTGGGGTGGAGGCCATGAACCTGAAGGTGGCCGAGGAATATGTGGCAGCCTTCGCGAACCTCGCCAAGCAGGGCAATACGCTGATTGTTCCCGGTAACCTGGGCGATATGAGCAGCATGGTTGCGACCGCATTGCAGATCGTGAAGTCGCAGGGTGGGACGAAGATCTGAAGTCCTGTGCACCATAGAAAACGGAGGCCTTGGCCTCCGTTTTTTTTGCCGCAACTGCGGACCTATTCCTTGGCGCCGCCCTTCATGATGCGAGCCTTTTCGCGTTCCCAGTCGCGATTCTTCTCGGTTTCGCGCTTGTCGAACTGTTTCTTGCCCTTGGCGAGGCCGATTTCGCACTTCACCCGGCCGCGCGTGTAATGGAGATTCAGCGGGACAAGGGTGTAACCGCGTTGCTCCACCTTGCCGATCAGTTTCTTGATCTCTTCGGCCTTGAGTAGCAGCTTGCGCGTCCGGACGGGGTCGGGCGTGACGTGGGTGGAGGCGCTCTGCAGCGGGCTGATGTGGGCGCCAATCAGGAACATTTCGGCGTCGCGGACTACGACGTAACCTTCCTTGATCTGGACGCGGTTTGCGCGGATTGCCTTGACCTCCCAGCCTTCCAGCACGATCCCGGCCTCATAGCGCTCTTCGATGAAGTAGTCGAAAAAGGCTTTCTTGTTGTCAGCGATCGTCATGCGGGTGGTGGAATCCTTTGCGGGCCGCCTGGTCTGTCAGGTGGCCGGTTATCTGGTGTGTGGCCGGTTGTCGAACCAGCGGTGTGGTGCGCAGGCCAAGCCGGGCGTGCCGTGTTGGCGGCTGTCGGCTAAAATCGGGATTCTAGCAAACCACCCGGCCCCAGCCCAGTTTCGCGGGGCCTGCGATCCGAATACATGGCAGACGTCCATAAATCCGTACTGCTCGGTTTCTCCGCCGAACAGATGTACGACCTGGTCACGCGCGTGGAAGATTATCCAAAATTCCTGCCCTGGTGTGGCGGAGTGGAGGTCTTCGAACAGACCGAGACCTTGCTCGATGCCAAGATCAACATCCATTTCAGTGGCATCAAGCAGTATTTCCATACACGCAATACCCAGGAGCGGCCGACGCGTATCGATATGACGTTCGCAGACGGTCCTTTCAAGACCTTTAATGGCTGCTGGCGATTTACGCCCCTGCGAGCCGATGCCTGCAAGGTCGAGTTTCACCTTCACTATGAGTTTTCGAGCGTTCTGCTCGAAAAGATCATCGGGCCGGCCTTCAGCGTCATCGCCAATACCTTCGTCGATGCCTTCGTCAAGCGTGCCGAGGTAGTGTATGCCGACAAGTCCTGAGCCTGGCGGCACCGTACGTCTCTCGGTCTGCTACGCGCGGCCCGATACGGTATTCCTCGAATCCGTGGCGGTGCCCGCAGGCACTACGATCATGCAGGCCGTTCAGTCCAGCGGACTGATCGCCACGTGTCCGGAAGTGGATCCCACCACGATGCGCGTGGGCATTTTCGGCAAGCTCAAGACCATTGACACCCCGGTGCGCGAGGGAGATCGCGTCGAAGTCTATCGTGCCTTGACGGCTGATCCCAAGCAGGCGCGCCGCAAGCGTGTGCAGAAAACCCGTGCCACAGCCACTGGCATCCGGGAAGGCCAGAAATGGCTGCGTGGCGGGGCGGGCGACTGATGTTGCCGGGAGCCTAGCTCGTGCAGTGCTGGCTCAGCGATTCGTTCATCCGGGCGATTTCGGCGGAGCGCTCCTCGTCATTGAGTCGCTGTGGCGCACCGTCCGGACCGGATCGTGATACGCGGACGCCCTGGCTGAGGCCCGTCGCATAGTTGCGCATTTCCTGGCATTTCTCCTGACGTGCCAGATCCTGGCGTTCCTTCGTCGCAGCTTCCAAATCAGCCTTGATCCGCGCATCGCGACGCTCGCGGAACGCTTCGTCAGCGTCTCCCGATTTCTCGCCCTTGCTCTTGGTGCTCACGGACTGCATACGCGGCTCGCCGGGCTTTGCGGCTTTCGCTGCCGTTCTGCCGTCGTTCTGGATCTCGGTGGCAGAGCCCTCGGCTTCGACCGGCCGGTAGGCCCCGGCAAAGCGCCCGGGCGCAGCCTTGATCGCGCTTGCCGGCACAGACAGCGGGGGCGGCACGTCGCTGTAGACGGTGCGCCCGTTGGCATCCGTCCATTGCCATTGCGAGATGGCGGTGCCCGGCACAAGCGCAGCGAGCGTTGCAGCAATCAGCGGATACAGCACGGATCGTTTCATGGCGAAGTCGTGAACAGGTCAGGCAGGTTTCAAGAGTGATGGACATCATGCGCCGGTGGGGTTGACAGCGATGTGACCCGTGCGGCATTGCGCTAGTCTACTGAGCCTTGTCCGTCGCGTGCAAGCGGACCGACCATGCCACACCCACCATCAGCAAAGCGATGGCGGCAATTTCCAGTGGTCGCGGCCAGCGATGATCGAACACAAAACCGTACGCCAGCGCGAAAAGCGTCTCGAATACGATCATCTGACCCGATAGCGTCAATGGCAATCTGCGGCTCGAGATGTTCCAGAGATTGTTGCCAATAAGCGACGCGCCAAGCGCAACGGCAGCGTTGACCGTCCAGAACCACTGCCATTCCCGACCGCTGCCGGGCGCTGTCAGATGGTCGGCGAAGGCCAGCCAGCCCACCACAGCCAGAATCAATGAGACAAGTCCGGTAGACAACCCATACAGCGCGGACCATTCATTTCCGCTGAACTGTGGATTGCGCTGCAAGTAGCGTGCGTTGTCCACGGCGTATAGCGTCCAGCAGATCAACGCCCCCGCCGCGCAGACAACGCCGGCCAGCTTCTGCCAGGCTGGGCGGGCCAGCGCACCCGCCACGGCACCCTGCGCGCCGTCGCCGCCAGTGAAGAGGTCGATGTTGATGCAGGCGATGCCTGCGGCCACCACCAATAGCGGAAGAGCCAGTCTGCCAAGCGGCACGGCGCCATGATCGCGCCGGCCCATGAGCGTGACCGAAATCGGCAGGATGCCGATGATCAGTGAAGTCGGGCCGACGCCTGCCAGTTGCACGCCAAACGCAAGCAGCACGTAGTAGAGAAGATTGCCCGTGAACGCCTGACGCAGCAGGGCGATGCAGTCGGCGCGCGTAAGCTTGCGGGCAATGCGACGCATCAGCGGTAGGGCGGCAACGCAGGCCACGATCCCGTAAGCGAGATAGCGGCCGATTGCCAATTCCCATGGAGAGAATGCGGGCAGCAGCTTGGGTGCAATGAAGACCATGCCCCAGAAGGCCCCGGCCAGGAGGCCGCACAATACGCCGATTCCCATGGTCTCCGATGCGCCGTTGAAAAAGGAGGCCGAGAATAGCAAACGCATTGCAGGAACGCATCAGCAAATCCTGCATTCCTGTATAATCTGCTTTTGCGCCTAGAGGATTCGCTATGCGTCTTGTCCAGAAAGCACTCACATTCGATGACGTGCTGCTCGTCCCGGCCTATTCGGCCGTCCTGCCCCGGGATGTTTCCCTCCGCACCCGACTGACCCGTTCGATCGAACTCAATATTCCGCTGCTGTCCGCCGCCATGGATACAGTGACGGAGGCTCGCCTCGCCATTGCCATGGCCCAGGCCGGCGGTATCGGTATCGTCCACAAGAACCTGAAGCCCGCTGACCAGGCTCGTGAAGTGGCGCGCGTGAAGCGCTACGAATCGGGTGTGCTGCGTGATCCGATCACCATTTCGCCCGACATGAAGGTGCGCGATGTGATCGCACTGTCGCAGCAGCATGGCATTTCGGGTTTCCCGGTGCTCGAGGGCAAGACCGTAGTCGGCATCATTACCAACCGCGACCTGCGCTTCGAGGAAGAACTCGACGCCCCGGTGCGCGCCAAGATGACCCCGCGCGAGAAACTCGTGACCGTGGCCGAAGGTGCACCGCTCGAGGAAGCCAAGCGTCTGATGAACCGCCACCGCCTGGAGCGTGTGCTGGTCGTCAACGGTGCATTCGAGCTGCGCGGCCTGATCACGGTGAAGGATATTCAGAAGGCCGTGGACAACCCGCTGGCCAGCAAGGATGCGCATGGCCAACTGCGCGTAGGCGCCGCAGTGGGCGTGGGTCCCGATAATGACGAACGCGTGGAACTGCTGGTCAAGGCCGGCGTCGATGTCATCGTCGTAGATACTGCGCACGGTCATAGCCAGGGTGTGCTGGATCGCGTGCGCTGGGTCAAGCAGAATTTCCCGCAAGTTGAAGTGGTCGGCGGCAATATCGCCACCGGTGCAGCCGCGCTGGCGCTGGTCGAGCATGGTGCAGATGGCGTAAAGGTCGGTATCGGCCCGGGGTCGATCTGCACCACGCGTATCGTGGCCGGTGTGGGCGTGCCGCAAATTACCGCCGTGTCGAACGTTGCCGAAGCGCTCAAGGGCACGGGCGTGCCGCTGATCGCCGACGGCGGTATCCGTTATTCGGGCGATGTGGCCAAGGCCCTCGCAGCCGGTGCACACACCGTGATGATGGGCGGCATGTTCTCGGGTACCGAGGAAGCGCCGGGCGAGGAGTTCCTGTTCCAGGGGCGCTCGTTCAAGAGCTACCGCGGCATGGGTTCGGTGGGTGCGATGAAGGATGGCGCGGCAGACCGCTACTTCCAGGAAGACAACACTGCGAACGTCGACAAGCTCGTGCCGGAAGGCATCGAGGGTCGCGTGGCCTACAAGGGTCCGGTGCAGGCGATCATCCACCAACTGACTGGTGGTATCCGCGCCTCGATGGGCTATTGCGGAGCCAGCTCGATTCCGAATTGGCACGAGAGCGCCGAGTTCGTCCAGATCACCGCCGCGGGCATGCGTGAGTCGCACGTCCACGATGTGCAGATCACCAAGGAAGCCCCGAACTACCGTATCGACTGATCTAGTCCCAAGCCCCTGGCCGGATATGCCGGCCCCGGGGCACCACGGCCGCGCTGGCTACGTCGATGTTGACGGGGCCACGCGGCCGCGCCGCAAGAAGGAGCGCCTGTTCATGAAGGTATTGCTGCGAGCCGTCCTGTTTTTTGACGCATTGCTCGACCTGCTGCTCGGCATGCTGTTGCTGATGTCGCCGTTCACCACGCTCTATGCCGCCTTGCAGTTGCCTGTGCCGGAGCCGGCGCTGTTTGGCCAGTTGCTGGGCGCTGCTACGATCGGCATGTCCTGGCTGCTGTTCTCGGCCGCAATCAACGGTCATCTGACGGTGCCGGTGGCACGTACAGTGGGCTGGGTGAATCTGGTCAGCGCGATCCTTATTGCGGTCTGGACGCTGTTTCTGGACATGCCCGTACAGGGTGCGGGCAAGGTATGGCTGCTGACGATGGCCGCCATGCTGCTGTTTTTCGCCATCGTGCAGATCCCGGCAGCGAAGAAGGTACGGCTGCGTGAGCGGGAACTCGCCGAACAGGCAAGGGCGGCGCGCGAAGTGCGGCCCGCCGAGGTTTATTATCCGAACAACGCCACCGATGTCCGCGACGCCCGCGACGTGACTGACGTAAGCGACGTGACCGACGTGTACGACCGTGGCGCCCCGCGTCCGACACGCGCGGCCACGTCCCCCGCATCCCCCGAATACCGGCGCGAGCCGATCATCACACCGCCGCCTGGCTACGGTCCGGGCACCGAAGTGATGCCCGACGAAGATCCGGAAGCAACGCCAACTGCACATCATGCACGACAAAATCCTCATTCTTGATTTCGGTTCGCAAGTCACGCAGCTGATCGCGCGCCGCGTCCGCGAAGCGCATGTCTATTGCGAAATTCATCCCAACGACGTGACCGACGAGTTTGTCCGCGAATTCGCGCCAAAGGGCGTCATTCTGTCGGGTAGCCACGCCAGCACGTACGAAGACCATCAGCTGCGCGCACCGCAAGCCGTCTGGGATCTCGGCGTGCCCGTGCTGGGCATTTGCTACGGCATGCAGACCATGGCCGTGCAACTGGGCGGCAAGGTGGAGTGGAGCGATTCGCGCGAGTTCGGTTACGCCGAGGTGCGCGCCCATGGCCATACGAACCTGTTGAACGGGGTCGAGGACTTTGCCACGCCGGAAGGCCACGGCATGCTGAAGGTCTGGATGAGCCACGGTGACAAGGTGACGGCGTTGCCCGAGGGCTTCAAGCTGATGGCCTCGACGCCGAGCTGCCCGATTGCTGGCATGGCTGACGAGGCTCGCGGCTACTACGGCGTGCAGTTCCACCCGGAAGTCACGCACACCGTGAAGGGCCGCGAGATGATCGAGCGCTTCGTGCTCAAGGTCAGTGGCGCGAAGGCGGACTGGGTCATGCGCGATCACATCACGGAAGCTGTGCAGAAGATTCG
This sequence comes from Cupriavidus sp. SW-Y-13, assembly GCF_009793345.1. Classification (NCBI taxonomy): domain Bacteria; kingdom Pseudomonadati; phylum Pseudomonadota; class Betaproteobacteria; order Burkholderiales; family Burkholderiaceae; genus Cupriavidus; species Cupriavidus sp. SW-Y-13. The sequence goes on along the minus strand of NZ_WHLX01000001.1, from coordinate 1,880,524 downwards.
CGAGCAGGTGGGTGACGAAGAGGTGATCCTGGGCCTGTCCGGTGGCGTGGATTCGTCGGTGGCCGCTGCGCTGATTCATCGCGCCATCGGCGATCAACTGACCTGCGTGTTCGTCGACCATGGCCTGCTGCGCCTGGACGAAGGCAAGATGGTGATGGACATGTTTGCCGGGCGCCTGCACGCCAAGGTGATTCACGTCGATGCTTCCGAGCAGTTCCTCGGTCATCTGACCGGCGTGACCGATCCCGAGCAGAAGCGCAAGATCATCGGCCGCGAGTTCGTGGAAGTTTTCCAGGCCGAGGCCAAGAAGCTGAGCAATGCCAAGTGGCTGGCGCAGGGCACGATCTACCCGGACGTGGTGGAATCGGGCGGCACCAAGACCAAGAAGGCCACCACGATCAAGAGCCACCACAACGTGGGTGGCCTGCCGGAAACGCTGGGCCTGAAGCTGCTGGAGCCGTTGCGCGACCTGTTCAAGGACGAAGTCCGCGAACTTGGCGTGGCATTGGGCCTGCCGCCCGAGATGGTCTACCGCCATCCGTTCCCGGGTCCGGGCCTGGGCGTGCGTATCCTCGGTGAAGTCAAGCGCGACTATGCCGACCTTCTGCGTCGTGCCGATGCCATCTTCATCGAGGAACTGCGCAAGACCATCGCCACGGAACAGGACGCCGCCGCGGGCATGTGCGAGCCGAACCAGGTAGGCAAGAGCTGGTATGACCTGACCAGCCAGGCTTTCGCGGTGTTCCTGCCGGTGAAGTCAGTTGGCGTGATGGGGGATGGCCGCACGTACGATTACGTGGTCGCCCTGCGCGCCGTGCAGACCACTGACTTCATGACCGCCCACTGGGCACACCTGCCGTACGCGCTGCTGGGCCGTTGCTCGAATCGCATCATCAACGAGGTGCGTGGCCTGAATCGCGTGGTGTACGACGTATCGGGCAAGCCGCCTGCGACGATCGAGTGGGAATAACAACGGGTAGGACAGAAAAGGCCGACGGTTAAGTCGGCCTTTTTATTTTGTCAGGAACGTGTTGCCCGATCCCGTGCCTTCGGAATCGTCATCATGATCGATATTGCCGCGATCACGACCATCAGCAGGTTGAAGGAGAGGGCGATGCTGGCGGCTTCTCGCACGGCGATTTCCTTGCCCCCCTGAAATTCCAGCAGGCCGTCGAATATCGGGCCACCGGTATCGGTCCGGATCGCCGTAAAGATGGCTGCCGAGATGGCTACGCCAAATGCGCCGCCGAGTGACGATGCCATCTTGTAGATCCCCGCACCGGCGCCGGCCTGGTTCTCGGGGAGGGCCGACAGGGCCGCGTCGGTCGAAGGCGTTGCGTAGAACGCCAGTCCGATGCCTTGCAGCGCGAAGCCCACGAACACCAGTATCTTGTAGGTTTCCAGCGAGAATTGCGTCTGCGCCAGCAGCAGCACGGAAAGCCCTGTGATCATGCAGCCCCACAGCATGGGCAAGCGCGAGCCGAAGCGCCGCAGCAGTATTTCACCCACGCGGATAAACCCGATGATCGTGACGGCAAAGCCGATGGTCAGCATCCCCGCCTGCTGCACGGACAGCTTGCCGCCTAACTGCATCGTTTGCATCGTGACGATCAACGTACCGGCCACGCCGTTCAGCATGAAGTTGGAAATTGTCGCGCCGGTGTAGGTGCTATTGCGGAACAGGCTGAAATCGATGAACGGATCCTGTGTGCGCAATTCATGCCGCAGGAAGATCGCGCCGAACAGCAGCGCGCTGGCGCCGAGCAACAAGGTAGCGACGCTGTCCCAGCCAAGTCGGCTGCCCTGTGTCACAACTACCTGCAGCCCGATCATCGCGAGCATGAAAGTGAAGATGCCGAAGCGATCGATGCGCACCGCACGTCCGGTGTTGGCCCGGCTTTCGGGTGTGCCGCGGATCAGCAGCAATCCGGCCAGCGCCACGAAGATCGACACGAGAAAGATCGAGCGCCAGCCGAAATTGCCGGCGACGAACCCGCCGAACAGCGCGCAGAGACCCGAGCCGCCCCATGATCCGATCGACCACAGGCTGATGGCACGCTGCCGCGCCGCGCCGTGCCAATACGTCTTCACCAGCGCCAGGCTGGACGGCATGATGCACGCTGCCGATAAACCCTGCAGCGCACGGCCGAGGATCAGCGCCGGCGCGGCGAATGTGCCTGACGGCGCGAGCGCTACCAGCAGGCACCCACAGATGCTTAGGACAAAGCCGAAGCGGAGAATCCGCATCCGACCGATACGGTCGGCCAGGCCGCCCGTGAAGACGATGAAGATGCCGGAGAACAAGGCTGTGATAGCGACGGCGATGTTCATCGTCGTGGCAGGTAATCCCAGCGTCTTTTCCATATCGGGCGCCACATTGAACACGGTCTGCGCGAACAGCCAGAATGTGAGAACGCCCAGCACAATGCCGAACAACAGGCGGTCATTGCCCTGGAAACCGGGATCGGAGGCCGCGTCGACAGGCTGGATGACGGCGGTTGGGATGGCTTGCGAATTTGACACGTTGCTTCCCCTTTTCAGTTGCGCTTTTGTGCGCGATCGACAGCATTCCTGCTGGCGATCAACGTATCAGGGGGAGAAGAGGCGAGTCTTGCGCCAGCACAGTTTCCCGTCGCCAGCGGCATCGGGCTGCCAATGGGATTGACGCAGGCCAATCCGGCCTGGGGGCCAATGCGCGGCACCGCACAGCCGGGCGTGGCATTCCGTCCCATGCTGCGCAGGCGGACCGCACCATATGGGGCCGGCGCTACCGATCGAGAGCGATCACCCCGGGGTCAGGCGTGGAGGAGGGGGACATGCTGAACAATATTCAGATTCTGCGGGCGCTGGCCGCGCTGGCCGTGGTGATGTTCCATGTGATCGGCATTTCCAAGGTGTACGGCTTGTCCACTTCGCTGGTGCGGATCGAGGGGTGGGGTGACTGCGGCGTCGATGTCTTCTTTGTGATTTCCGGCTTCGTCATGGTCTACACGCAGGATCGCAAGCACCGTACCGCATCCGAGTTTTTCAAGGAGCGGCTTCTGCGGATCGTACCGATCTACTGGCTGCTTACCTTCGCCATGATCGCGCTGCTTTTTGTGGTGCCCGCCGCGTTTCGCGATGATGACCGCGGTCTGCTGCACATCGTGTCATCGCTTCTGTTCGTCGCGGGCGTCGCACTGGATCGCATGCCCGTGCTGTATGTCGGATGGTCGCTCGAGTACGAGTTGCTGTTCTATACGCTGTTCGCGGTAGGGCTCATCTTCACCCGCAGGCGTTATGCGTTCCTGTTTCCGATCCTGGCGCTGATCGTGGCGGTGCTGCTTGGGTGGAGCCGGCCGATAGCGCTCGAATTCGCGTGCGGCATGATGGTGGCAAAGGCTTACCAGTCAGGCAGATTTCGCATCGGACTGCCGCTCGCGATGGTGGGTGCGGCGTTGCTCTGCGTGACGATGGTCTGGCGGCCCGATATCGACCGCTTGCTGTTGTCGGGTGTCCCCGCTGTGTTGCTGGTCTATGGCGCGCTCCATATGCGGCAATTGGCCTCGAAATGGCTGGTCTACCTCGGGGGCGCGTCGTACAGCATCTATCTGGTCCAGGTCTTCACGATCCCGGCGTTCTACAAGTTTTCTTCGCGCTACCTGGACGCCGTGCCAGTGGATCTGCTGGCAGCGGCGGCCTTTGTCTCGACAGCGGTGTTCGGCTGTTTGGTCTACCGGTATGTGGAACTGCCGATGACCGCGCGGCTCAAGAAAATAGCGGCCGGCGACGGCGTGCTCGCGGTCAAGACCTGAGTCCGGCGGTCGACGGCAGGCTCAATCCCACTTCGGCGCGAAGTCTGGGCTGACGAGCCTTTCGCCACGGTCCAGTGCGGCAATCTCCGCCATTTCCGCATCGGTCAGTGTCAGTTGCGCAGCCGTCAGATTGCTGGCGAGGTTGGCGCGCTTGGTAGACGATGGAATCACGGCGATGCCTTGCTGCAACAGCCAGGCGAGAGTTACCTGCGCGGCGGAAACTCCATGCGCGCGGCCGATACGCTGAAGCGTGGCGTCCTCCAGCACTTTGCCGTATGCCAGCGGCATATAGGCGGTGACATGCAGCCCGTGTTCGCGCATGAAATCGGTCACCTTGCGGTTCTGCATGAACGGATGCATCTCGATCTGGTTCGTGGCGATGGCCGCGGCACCCACGACGTCGATGGCCTGTTTCAGGTGCCCGATCGTAAAGTTCGAGACGCCGATCTGGCGCGTCAGGCCATCAGCCTGCGCCTTGGCCAGGGCTTCCATGGATTCCGCCAGCGGCACGCCGTCGTCCGGTGCTGGCCAGTGGATCAGCGTCAGGTCCAGACGATCGAGGCCGAGCTTTTCGCGGCTGGTCTCCAGGCTGGCGTGCAAGGCGTCGCGACCCAGGTTCGCCATCCAGATCTTGGTGGTCACGAACAACTCGCCGCGCGGTACGCCGCCCGTGGCAATGGCCTGTCCGACATCGGCTTCATTGCCGTAGATCTGCGCGGTGTCGATATGGCGATACCCGAGCTCCAGGCCGGTAGTCACCGAGTCGATGGCCTGCTGTTGCTTGAGGCGGAACGTGCCGAGGCCGAGTTGAGGCATTTGCATGGGTGGCTCCTTGTGCATGCTGTGTGTAGACGATGAACGCAGTGTGCGCCAAGGTTTGTTGCGCAGAAACCCCGTGATCGACAGAACATAGTTGACTAGAATTCAACAATGACTCTGACACTAGAAGAACTGCTGGCCTTTGTCACCGTGGTGGACAGTGGCTCGATCACCGCCGCCGCCGAACAACTGGGACAGACCGTTTCCGGCATCAGCCGTGCGTTATCCAGGCTGGAAGAAAAGCTCGACACCACTTTGCTGCGCCGAACCACGCGGCGGCTTGAGCTGACCGAGGAAGGCGCGGTGATGCTGGCCCACGCGCGGCAGATCCTCGGGGCGGCGGATCAGGCCGAAGAACAGATGCGGCTGCGCCGGCAGAAACCGGCGGGGCGGCTGCGCGTCAATGCGGCGTCGCCGTTCATGTTCCACGTGATCGTGCCGTTGGTTGGGGCGTTTCGTGCGGCGTATCCCGAGATTTCGCTCGAACTGAACACCAACGATCAGATCATCGATTTGCTGGAGCATCGCACCGATGTCGCCATCCGCATCGGCCCGCTGCGCGATTCCACACTGCACGCCCGGCCGTTGGGCACGAGCCAGATCCGCGTCGTGGCAAGTCCGGGCTATCTGAAGGCGCACGGCCGGCCAAAGAGCGTAGCTGACTTGAGCCAGCACACGCTGATCGGCTTTACGCAACCCGAAACCCTGAACCGGTGGCCACTCCGGGATGCATCGGGCAGCGACATTCAGATCCAGCCCGCGCTAACGGCTTCCAGTGGCGAGACGCTCCGCCAGTTGGCGTTGGCCGGGGAGGGCATCGTGTGCCTGGCCGATTACATGACCGATGCCGACCGCCGGGCGGGCAGTCTGGCGCAGGTGTTGCCTCAAGACACCATCGAGGTGCGCCAGCCTATCCATGCCGTTTACTATCTCAACACGCAGCTATCCACTCGGATTGCTGTATTTCTTGATTTCCTGACCGATCGGCTGCGGGCCATGCCATAGGATGCCTTAGCAGAAACCCTAAGTTCTTGATACAATCGCCGGTTGCTCACGCTGCGGCTTTTGCCTATTTTTTGAGCAGGCAACCACTCGATTACAAGCCCTACACAAGTCCCATACCCACACGCATGACCTACGCCGTCAAGGAAATCTTCTACACGCTGCAAGGCGAAGGCGCTAACGCCGGCCGCGCCGCGGTGTTCTGCCGTTTCTCGGGTTGTAACCTGTGGACCGGTCGTGAGGAAGATCGCGCGAAGGCCGTGTGCCAGTTCTGCGATACCGATTTCGTCGGCACCGATGGTACGCGCGGCGGCAAGTACAAGACTGCAGAGGAACTGGCCGCGGTGGTGGCTTCGGAATGGCAGGGCCGGGGCGGTCAGCCGCTGGTGGTCTGCACGGGCGGCGAACCGCTGTTGCAGCTCGATGCGCCGCTGATCGACGCCCTGCACGCGCAGGGTTTCGAAATCGCCATCGAGACCAATGGCACCCTGCCAGTGCCGGACGGTATCGACTGGGTTTGCGTGAGTCCGAAGATGGGTTCGGAGCTTGTCGTCAAGAAGGGCGACGAGCTGAAGGTGGTGATGCCGCAGGACGGCCAGGACTTCGCGGCATACGAACAACTGGATTTCCGCTATTTCCTGGTGCAGGCCATGGATGGTCCGCTGGCACGGCAGAATACAGCCGCAGCGGTGGATTTCTGCCAGCGCCATCCGCGCTGGCGCCTGTCGTTGCAGACCCACAAGCTGCTGGGCATTCGCTGACACATGAGCAAACAAGTTTCGATTACACGCCGGCTCGAATTCGACTCCGGCCACCGCATCCCGAGCCACGGCGGCCAGTGCCGCAACATCCACGGCCATCGCTACCGGCTGGATCTGACGCTTTCCGGCGAGGTCTTGCATCAGGAAGGCGCGCCCGATGACGGCATGATCCTGGACTTCGGCGATATCAAGACGCTCGCCAACGAGCATCTGGTGTCGAAGTGGGACCACGCGTTCCTGATCTATCGGGGAGACACGGCACTGCTGAATTTCCTGCAGACCATGGACAACCACAAGACCGTGGTCATCGACAGCATTCCGACCGTCGAGAATTTGGCGCAGGAAGCATTCGACATCCTCGCCCCGGTCTTCCGCAACTGCTTCAACCACCATCTGCAACTGACCAAGCTTGTGCTGTTCGAAACGCCGAACTGCTGGGCCGAAGTCAGCGCCCCGTTCTCGCTGCCTGCGCAGGACTGAGCGAGCCGGATCATGACCACCGCGCCCACGTTCGAGGACGACGCTGCACGTGACCGCTTCTACATGACGGCTGCGCTCGAAGAGGCGCGGCTGGCGGAAGCGGCAGGCGAGGTGCCCGTGGGGGCCGTGGTGGTCTGGAACGACACGATCATTGCCCGCGGTCATAACCTGCCGATCCGTTCTGTCGATCCCTCGGCTCACGCGGAAATGCAGGCTTTGCGCGCCGCCGCCCGGGTGCTCGGTAACTACCGCATGCCCGAGTGCGAGATCTACGTGACGCTGGAGCCATGTGCGATGTGCAGCGGTGCCATCCTGCACGCGCGGCTCAAGCACGTGGTGTTCGGCGCTACCGATCCGAAAACCGGGGCGGCTGGCAGCGTCGTGGACCTGTTCGCGCAGGCCACACTCAATCACCAGACCACGGTCGCACGGGGTGTCATGGCCGACGAATGCGGGCAGATGCTGCGCGATTTCTTCGGTGCGCGACGCCGGGCGCAGAAGGCCGCACAGAAACTCGCCCAGGCGGCAGCCACGGAAGCGCAGCCGACGCCGCCCTCGCCATCGCCGGCCGATTAGGCGAAAATCGGCGCTTCCGCTGTTCCGACCCTACCGTCAACGCTGAAGCATGAGCCAACCCTCCCAAGTCCAGCCCGTAGCAGTCCGTCTTGTTGCGCCCTCCGGCTATCCGCATGATGCGGCGATTGCCGAACGCGGCTGCGCATGGCTCAAGCTGCACGGCTATCAGGTCAACAACCGCGAGGTCCTGTCGCGCCGCTACCTGCGGTTTGGTGGCACCGATGAGGAGCGGCTGGCGGACCTCCACGCCATCGGCACGGGCGACGCAGGCGAGCTGACGCTGGCCGTGCGCGGTGGCTACGGGCTGGCAAGGATACTCGGTAGCATCGATTTCGCACGTATCGCCGAACAGGCCCGGGCGACCGGCACGCCGATCATCGGACACAGCGATTTCACGGCTTTCCAGTTGGCCTATCTGGCCGCGACGGGCGGTGTAACGTTTGCAGGTCCGATGCTGCTGGCTGATTTTGGTGCCGAACCCGCCGATGCCTTCATGTGGCAGCACTTCGAAGGCATCCTGCGCAATCCGGCTTACCGGATTGACATCGACGCGCCGCAGAAAGGTGCCGCAACGACCGTAGAGGGCACCCTCTGGGGCGGCAATCTCGCCATGCTGTGCAGCTTGCTTGGCACGGCTTATCTGCCTGAAGTCGACGGCGGCATCCTCTTCCTCGAAGACATCAACGAACCGCCATACCGCGTGGAGCGGATGCTGCTGCAACTGCTGCAGGCTGGCGTGCTGGCGCGGCAGCAGGCCATCGTGCTCGGCGATTTCTCGAACTACCGCACCACGGATTACGACAACGGCTATGACATGGACACCGTGTTCGACTACATCCGTGCCCAGTTGCGCATTCCGGTGCTGACTGGCCTGCCATTCGGCCACTGCCCGCGCAAGCTGACGCTGCCGGTGGGCGCGCAGGCGCGCGTGAAGTCGGGGGCGGATGGATTCTCGCTGGCGCTGTCGGCGTATCCGACGCTGTAGTAACGCAGGCGGCACTGGCGGACCTGACTTACGGGATGCGTCCGCAAGTGCTAAAATGCCCGGTTATTTCCTCATTCCGCCGCGCCATCCGGTAGCCCCCTGCGCCCATATCAGGTGCAAGCCGGGTACATATCCGGTCCCACGCTGGCTTTCCAGGCTTCTCAGGGTACCCACGCGGCACACCCGCTTTCCAGACAAGGTTTCAGACGTGCTTTCTACCGCAAACATCACCATGCAGTTCGGCCCCAAGCCGTTGTTCGAGAACATCTCGGTCAAGTTCGGCGAGGGCAACCGTTACGGCCTGATCGGCGCGAACGGCTGCGGCAAGTCCACGTTCATGAAGATCCTGGGCGCCGACCTGGAGCAAACGTCGGGTACGGTCATGCTGGAGCCGGGCATCCGCCTGGGCAAGCTGCGCCAGGACCAGTTTGCCTATGAAGACAACCGCGTGCTCGACGTAGTGATGATGGGCCATACGGAAATGTGGGCTGCCGCCAGCGAGCGCGATGCCATCTACGCGAACCCCGAGGCCACCGACGAAGACTACATGAAGGCCGCCGAGCTGGAAGCCAAGTACGCCGAGTACGACGGCTACACGGCCGAGGCGCGTGCCGGCGAACTGCTGCTGGGCGTGGGCATTCCCACCGACCAGCACCAGGGCCCGATGAGCGATGTCGCCCCGGGCTGGAAGCTGCGCGTGCTGCTGGCCCAGGCGCTGTTCTCGAACCCGGACGTGCTGCTGCTCGACGAACCGACCAATAACCTGGACATCAACACGATCCGCTGGCTGGAAGATGTGCTCAACGAGCGCAACTCCACCATGATCATCATTTCCCACGATCGCCACTTCCTGAACTCCGTGTGCACGCACATGGCCGACATGGACTACGGCACGCTGAAGGTCTACCCGGGCAACTACGACGACTACATGCAGGCGTCGATGCAGGCCCGCGAACGGCAGATGGCCGCCAACGCGCGTGCCAAGGAACGCATCACCGAACTGCAGGATTTCGTGCGTCGCTTCTCGGCCAACAAGTCCAAGGCTCGCCAGGCGACGTCGCGCGCCAAGCAGATCGACAAGATCAAGGTCGAGGACATCAAGCCGTCCTCGCGCCAGAACCCGTTTGTGCGCTTCGAGTTCGAGAAGAAGCTGCACAACCTGGCGGTGGAAGCCGATGGCGTCACCAAGACCTATGACCGCAAGATCATCAACAACTTGTCGATGGCGATTCAGGCCGGCGAGCGCGTGGCGATCATCGGCGAGAACGGCGCGGGCAAGACCACGCTGTTGCGCAGCCTGCTGAACAGCGCGGTGGAAACCGGTGTGCAGCGTGGCGTGGAAGTGGATCGTGGCACGATCAAGTGGGCAGAAAACGCTAACGTTGGCTATATGCCTCAAGACACGTACGAGGAATTCCCGACGGACGTGAACGTGATGGACTGGATGAGCCAGTGGACGCAGGCCGGCGACGACGACACGTCGTTGCGCGGCACGCTGGGCCGTCTGCTGTTCTCGGCCGACGACATCAAGAAGAACGTGAAGGTGCTGTCGGGTGGCGAGAAGGGCCGCATGATCTGGGGCAAGCTGATGCTGGGCCGCCACAACGTGCTGGCCATGGACGAGCCGACCAACCACATGGACATGGAGTCGATCGAATCGCTCCAGATTGCGCTGGACAAGTTTGCTGGCACCCTGATCTTCGTCTCGCACGACCGCGAACTGATCAACGGCCTGGCCACGCGCGTGATCGAAGTCCGCACGGACGGTACGATCACCGACTACCTGGGTACGTACGACGAGTACCTGCAGTCGCAGGGGATTGAGGCTTAGTTTCTCAGGGTTTCTTTCCCGAGGTTTTGCTCCCCTCTCCCGCCTTGCGGGAGAGGGGCGGGGGAGAGGGCAGGCAGTTCTGCTTGCCGACTAACCGCAATTTGGACCGCTGGCCCTCTCCCCCAACCCCTTGTATGTCGCATCATTGTCTCCGGACGCCACAGATCGACAACCCCATGCTCTGGACGTTAGTCCAAGTTCGAGGGAGAGCTAGGATCGTGGTGTCCATTTCTTGGTAGCGTTTAGCCTAAGCCCGAACGGTTGTAAGGCAGCACGCCGGATTGACACAAGGATGGGACAAGCCAAATGGATATCAAGCTAGCAATCGGCATCGACGTCAGCAAGAAGACCCTGGATATCGATGTTGTGCCGCAAGGCGGCCCGCGCCAGTTCAGCAACGACGAGAAGGGTATCGCCTTGCTCGTGGAGCACCTGACGGAGCTCAACGTCAATGGCGAGGTGGATCGGGTTGTCATGGAGGCCACAGGCGGTTATGAGACCCCTGTGAGCATGGCACTGGCTGCCGCTGGATTGCCGGTGGTGGTGATCAATGCCAGGCAGATCCGCGACTTTGCCAAAGCGTGTGGCATCCTGGCCAAGACGGACAGGCTGGATGCGCGGGTAATTGCGCGCTTTGCCCAGCAAATTCGGCCGCCGGTGCGACCGCTGCCCGACGAGATGCAGCGTGAATTCGCTGATTTGCTGGATCGTCGCAGTCAGTTGGTCGTCATGCGTGCGCAGGAAAAGACCCGCCTGGACAAGGCGCCGGCTGTCGCGCAGAAGAGCTTGAAGGAGCATATCGCGTGGCTGGATGCGCGGATCAAGTCCACCGACCTCGACATGACGCACCGGCTACGCACCAGCGAAGCCTGGAAGAACAAGGTGGATTTGCTCGATAGCATGCCGGGGGTGGGCAAGGTGACAATCTTCACGCTGCTCGGACGGCTGCCGGAACTTGGCACGCTAAACCGCCAGCAGATCGCCGCGCTGGTCGGACTTGCGCCCTTCAATGACGATAGCGGCAGGCGGCGTGGTCAGCGTTACATAAGGGGCGGGCGTGCCGATGTTCGCAAGGCGCTGTTCATGGCTGCAGTCACAGCGATGCAGCACAACCCGGCGATCACCGAGTTCTATGAACGCATGAGAGCGGCTGGCAAGCCGTTCAAAGTCGCCATCGTCGGGTGCATGAGGAAGCTTCTGACGATTCTCAATGTCATGGTCAAGACGGGTCGGCCTTGGCAGAACAACCGACCTGCTTGACACGGTTGCTCTCCCGCGCGCGGGAGAGGGGAGCCGATAACAGGGAACGGGTGAGACCGTCTCCCCCGCTTCACCCCCACCACACAATCCCCTCACCACCCCCATCGACACTGGCAACTCCAACTCAAAAGGAGTTCTGCCATGCACCGTCGCCGTCCGCTTGACCTCGACGCCTTTCTGCGTCGCCTCCGATATCTGCTTGATGTGCCCGAACCGTCGCGCGATGGCGGATAATGCGGCGATGAAGCCGCCAGCCATTCTCGTCGTCGAAGACGAATCCGCGATTGCCGACACCATTCTGTATGCCCTGCGCACCGACGGCATGCAGGCCACGCATTGCGTGCTGGGCGGCGATGCGCTCGATCGGCTGCGTGCCGAACGACCCGACCTCGTGATCCTCGATGTGGGCCTGCCTGACATCAACGGCTTCGAGGTCTGCCGCACACTGCGCACCTTCTCGGATGTGCCGGTCATCTTCCTCACGGCTCGCCACGAAGAGATCGACCGCATCGTCGGCCTGGAGATCGGTGCCGATGACTACGTGGTCAAGCCATTTTCGCCGCGCGAACTGGCGGCCCGGGTGCGCGTGATCCTGCGCCGGGCACGCGGGGCGGTGGCGTCAGCGCCCGTGGCTGCGGCGCCGGTTCTTCCTGACGGCTTCCATCACGATTCCGATGGCGCGCGGATGGCGTGGCGGGGCCGATGGCTTGACCTGACCCGTTACGAATACCGGCTGCTCGCCGTGCTGGTGCAGCACCCCGGTCGCATCTATGCACGGCCGCAACTGATGGATCTGGTCTGGCACGATGCGCTCGATACCGTCGATCGCACCGTCGACACACACGTCAAGACGCTGCGCGCCAAGCTTCGCGAAATCGATCCGGGTGCCGACCCGATCCGCACCCATCGCGGCATGGGCTACTCGCTCGAAACCTGAGCGAACTCCGACCTTCCCGCCATGCATATCGGCCTGCGCATCTTCTTTGGCTTCTTCCTGATTGTGGGGCTGGCGGCGTTCCTGACGCTGCGCGTGTTCGTGCAGGAGGTGAAGCCGGGCGTGCGGCAGGCCATGGAAGATACGCTCGTCGATACCGCCAACGTACTGGCGGTGCTTGCTGCGGACGACTTCAAGAGCGGCCACGTTGCCGACGGCAACTTCGCCAGGCGGCTGGAGAACTTGCGTGAGAGTCCCGTCGATGCCAGCGTCTGGGGCCTGCACAAGGACGTCATCGGCTATCGCATCTACATCACCGACGCGCAGGGCATTGTCCGCTTTGATTCCACCGGGACCGATATCGGTGCCGACTACTCGCGCTGGAACGATGTCTATCTGACGCTCCAGGGCAAGTACGGCGCGCGCAGCACGCGGTCCGACCCAAACGACGAGACCAGCACCATCATGTACGTGGCGGCGCCGATCCGCGATGGCGATGCGATTGTCGGCGCGCTGACCGTGGCCAAGCCGAATCAGTCCATGGCGCCGTTTATCGCGCGCAGCCAGGGCAAGATCCTCACGTATGGGATGTTGCTGATTGGCGGCGCGGCTGTGATTGGCGTGGGCTGCACCCTGTGGCTTGTGTTCGGCCTGCGCAAGCTGCAGCGCTACGCGCGCGCGGTGGCCGCTGGCGAGCGTGCCGAGATGCCGCTGCGCGGCGCGAGCGAACTGGCCGAACTGGGTCGCGCTGTGGAGACCATGCGTTTGCGGCTCGAAGACAAGCAATACGTGGAGCACTACATCCACACGCTGACGCACGAGATGAAAAGTCCCCTGGCCGCCATCGGCGGGGCGGCTGAACTGCTGCAGGAAGATATGCCTGCCGCCGATCGCGCGCGGTTTCTTGGCAATATCCGCAGCCAGTCGCAGCGGCTCGACCAGCTAATCCGCAAGTTGCTCGCGCTCGCCGAAGTGGAGCAGCGGCAGCGGCTTGAAAACCGCGAGCCGGTGCCGCTGGCCGACGACATCGCGCAGATCGTGCAGTCGCTGGAACCTCGCGCGCGGCAACGCAATGTACAGCTGCGCTGGCAGCCGCCTGCACATTCAATCCCTGCCGTGACCGGCGATGCGTTTCTGTTGCGACAGGCCATCGTCAACCTGCTCGAAAACGCACTGGATTTTGCGCCGTCTGGCTCGGTCATCGATATCGCTCTCGAATCGGCATCGCAACAGGATGGCGTCGTGATCCGGGTCGAGGATCGCGGCCCCGGGATTCCTGATTACGCGACGGGACGATTGTTCGAGCGGTTCTATTCGCTGCCGCGTCCCGGTGGCGATCGCAGTACGGGGCTTGGATTGTGCATGGTGCGCGAGGTGGCGCACCTGCACGGTGGCGAGGTGACCGTGGGGAATCGGCTCGGCGGTGGGGCGAGTGCGGTCCTGACACTGCCCGTGTCGGGCTGAACGCGGCAAGAGGCTTCACTGGCGCTTCACAGACGTTTCACATCGGGCCCTCGGCGCGCCCACAGACGCTGGCTAGTCTTGCGGCATGTCCACTCGACACCTCAAGACGTCCATGAACAAACCTCTGATTTTCCGCATTCTGATGATTGGCGGCGTGATCCTGCTGCTCTGGATCGCCCTGCAAATGGTGCTCGGCATCGTGCGCGAGCGTGGTGCCTATCGCGATGAAGCCGAGCGCAGTATCTGGCAGAGTTATGCTGGTCCGCAGACCCTGACGGGTCCGATCATCGTGGTGCCCTTCAAGGAAGTCATCGCCGATCCGCCTGCGGTCGATCGGACGGCACCGCAAGCGCCCGCTACCTTCAAACCGGCCACCACCTATCGCGAGGAATCGCGCCAGATCCTGATCTTCCCCAAGACGCTGCAAGTGCGGACCGTGGTCACGCCCAGCGAACGCTACCGTGGCATTCACAAGACCATCGTCTACGAGACTGCCAGCGACCTGAACGGGACCATCGAACTGCCCGATCCCAAGTCGACCGTGGATCTGACGAAATCGACGAACCACGTGCGCTTCGACATGGGCCAGCCCTATGTGATGGTGGGCGTGGCCGATATGCGGGGTCTGGTGTCGGAGCCGGTGATCGAACTCGGAGGCGCGGCGCTGAAAATGGTGCAGGGCACGCGGCTGTCCAGCCTGCCGCAGGGCCTGCATGCGCGTATCGATGCCAGCGGCATGGCGGGCAAGCCGGCCGATGCGCGCATCGTGCCGTTCTCGATGAAGCTTTCGGTGCTCGGCGCCCGCTCGATGGCCATCACGCCAGTGGCAGGCCTGAACCAGTTCAGCATGCAGTCGCCGTGGCCGCACCCCAGCTTCGATGGCGACTTCCTGCCGCGCCAGCGTACGGTGTCCACGGACGGCTTCCGCGCGGACTGGTCGATTACCTCGTTCAATACCCGAGTGCGGGAACAGTTGGCGTCGTCGCAAGACGCGAGCCACTTGCAGTCGGCATCGGTCACGCTGATGGAGCCCGTGAACATCTACGTGCAGGCCGAACGCGCGGTGAAGTACGGCCTGCTGTTCGTGCTGCTGACCTTTGCCGGACTCTACCTGTTCGAACTGGTCAAGACGCTGCGCATCCATCCGATTCAGTACCTGCTGGCCGGCCTGGCCCTGGCGATGTTCTTCCTGCTGCTGGTCAGCCTCTCGGAACATGTGGACTTCGTGGTGGCGTACATCATCGCCAGCGCCGCCTGTATCGGACTGCTAGGCTTCTACCTGACATTCGTGCTGCGAAGCTGGCAACGCAGCCTCGGCTTCGCCACGCTGCTCACCGTGCTGTATGGCGCGCTCTACGGCCTGCTGGTCTCGGAAGACAACGCCCTCGTGCTCGGCACCGCGCTGCTGTTCGTGACGCTGATGATCATCATGGCGGTCACGCGGAAGGTGGATTGGTACACGGTGGGGATGCCGGCGACGCCGGCGGTGAGTTCCCCCCTCCCGCAAGCGGGAGAGGGGAACGCATAGCGGCTCACCGTGCCGGAGCCACCCCCATCTCCGCCAGCAGATCATCGAGCTGGTCGATGATCGCGTGGGCCGTGATGTCGCCTTTCGCCTTCTGCAGCGCAGTACCCAACACATCGCGCAACGCCGCCAGTTCGACGATGGTGGAGGCTTTTTCGACCTTGACCTGCATGACGTACCCGCGCAGTCCGAGGTGATTGCCGATCACATCCGTGAAGAAGTGGTAGAGCCGCTGGTAGTTGTCGGCCCCGGCAAGAGCGACTGGCGCAGGCGGTGCGGGAGTCATCGCCGGGGCGATGGTGGTATCGGCAAGGACGTCGAAGCGGTCGTCGATGCCCTTGCCGTCAGCCGAATTGAATCCCGAGTACGCGGCGAAGAGGTTGGTTTCCGGCCGGGTGCGGGCCGGTTCAGGCTTGCCGGCGCGAGGCGGTGGCGCTGCGTTGACGGGTTCCGGGATCGGCACGATGAGTCCCTGGGAGAGCAGGGTGTCGAGCGCTGCGTCGCTCACGCCCATGCCGCTGACTTGCGCCAATAGCGCCGATCTGCTGCGTTCCCCGTTCACGATCAGCAACAGCGCGCGCAACTTCTGGTCCAGCTTGCGGGCGCGGGTACGAATTTCCTCCTGACCTGCTTCCGTCTTTTGATAGATCGGGTCGACCATGTCTCGCTCCTTTTTTATGATTCGGCCGCCCGCGGCGAGGCCCCTCGGAAGAATGGTGCGCGGCCGATTATCGCCACCTGTACGGTGAGACTGTTGGAACCGCAAGAATTCCATAACAGGAAACCGCTCTACAATGTGGGGCACCATAAAAGTAACAAAAAAATTGCAATCGCCGATTCACCTAACGAGGGCTGTGGCCATGCAACAACGAGACAAAGTGTTTATCAACGGCAAGTGGGTCGCTCCGCACGGCACGGGAAGTATCGAAGTCATCCATTCGGCCACCGAGGCTGTCATGGGGACCATCC
The DNA here is from genome assembly GCF_009793345.1 of Cupriavidus sp. SW-Y-13. Taxonomy (NCBI): domain Bacteria; kingdom Pseudomonadati; phylum Pseudomonadota; class Betaproteobacteria; order Burkholderiales; family Burkholderiaceae; genus Cupriavidus; species Cupriavidus sp. SW-Y-13. Next base: position 1,864,124 of record NZ_WHLX01000001.1, on the reverse strand, counting down.
CCGAAGGCCATGCCCGTGATGCCGAAGACGCCATCGCCGCCGCCCGCGCGGCTTTCGATGGCTGGTCGAATACGTCGCCGGCCGTCCGCGCCGGTTATATCCGCAAGATCGCCGAGGGCCTGAAGGACCGCACCGAGGAACTGGCGCAGCTGATCGCCGGCGAAGTGGGCATGCCGATCAAGTTGGCCCGCGCGATTCAAGTAGGCGGCCCCGTCTACAACTGGGGCCAGGCCGCCACGCTGCTGGAGAATTTTGCGTTCGAGGAGCAGGTTGGCAATTCGCTGGTCGTCCGTGAACCGGTAGGCGTGGTGGCGGCGATTACGCCGTGGAACTACCCCCTGAACCAGATCACGCTGAAAGTGGCACCCGCGCTGGCCGCAGGCTGCACCGTGGTGCTCAAGCCATCGGAAGTGGCGCCGCTGAATGCATTCGTGCTGGCCGAGGTGATCGAAGCCGCCGGCCTGCCGCCTGGCGTGTTCAACCTTGTCACCGGCTTCGGCCCGGTGGTGGGCGAGGTACTGGCCAGCCATCCCGAAGTGGACATGGTGTCGTTTACCGGCTCAACCCGCGCCGGCAAGCGCGTGTCCGAACTGGCCGCGCAATCGGTCAAGCGCGTGGCGCTGGAACTGGGCGGCAAGTCGGCATCGGTCATCCTGGACGATGCGGACCTGCAATCGGCCGTCAAGGGTACGATCAGCGCCTGCTTCCTGAACTCGGGCCAGACCTGCTCGGCCCATACCCGCATGCTGGTGCCGCGTACCCGCTACGACGAAGTCAAGGCGATTGCGGCCAAGGTCGTGGAAGGCTTCACGCTGGGCGATCCAATGTCCGAGACGACCCGCCTCGGACCCCTGATTTCCGATGTGCAGAAGGGACGCGTGACCAGCTACATCCGGCGTGGCCTGGAAGAGGGCGCGGAACTGGTGGCAGGCGGACCGGACGCACCGGAAGGCTTCGACCGTGGCTTCTACGTCAAGCCCACCGTGCTCGGCAATGTCGATCCGCGCGCCACGGTGGCGCAGGAGGAAATCTTCGGGCCGGTGCTGTCGGTGATCTGCTACGACACCGAGGAAGACGCCATCCGCATCGCCAACGACAGCGTCTATGGCCTGGGCGGCGGCGTGTGGTCCGGCGACGAGGCGCGGGCCATCAAGGTTGCACGTCGTATCCGTACCGGACAGGTGGATATCAACGGCGGTCCGTTCAACATGAACGCGCCGTTCGGCGGGTTCAAGCAATCGGGTAACGGACGCGAAGGCGGCAAGTTCGGACTGGAGGAATTCCTCGAATACAAGTCGCTTCAACTGAAGAAGCCTGCCTGAGCGGCATCCGAGCGGATACCGTGAAAATTCCGATCTGAAATCTCGATGCCCGGCCTGCCCGGGCATTTTTGTATCGACGGAAATCTGCGATGCTTGCGGATTTCCAAGGGGGAGATGGTCCGATGCGCTGGTTCAAGAGGCTGGGCTGGTTGTTGCTGTGCGTGTTGTTGCTGACCGTCACCGGCGGCATCGGCGCCTATATCTGGTATCGCCAGGCGTCGCAGCCGGATACGGCTGGCACGCTGCAACTCTCCGGCCTGCGGGACCGCGTTGTGGTGGTGCGCGACCGCAACGCCGTGCCGCATATCCAGGCGGCCAACGCGCTCGATGCCTATTACGCGCTGGGTTATGTCCATGCCCAGGATCGCCTGTGGCAGATGCAGATGAACAAGCGCATCGTGGCGGGCCGGCTCGCGGAAATCCTCGGACCGAAAGCGCTCGACAATGACCGGTTCCTGCGCACGCTGGGTGTGCGGCGCAATGCGGAGGAGGTCTACGCGCGCGCCTCGCCCGAGACCCGCGCCGTGCTGCAGGCTTACGCCGATGGCGTGAACGCGTTCATCGACACGCGCAAATCGGCGTTGCCCCCCGAATTCCTGATCCTCGGCACCAAGCCCGAACACTGGGAGCCTGTGGATACCCTTGGCTGGCAGACCATGATGGCCTGGGATCTCGGCGGCAACTGGTCGCAGGAAGTGTTGCGCATGGGGTTGGCCCAGCAGTTGCCCACCTCGCGGATTGCCGAACTCCTGGCACCGTATCCCGGCGACAAGCCCATGCGGACGATGGACTACGCCAACTTCTATCGGCACCTGGCCCCGGTGGCCACGGCCATGGCGCAGGTGATGGAACATGCCCCGTCCGGCTATGTGGAGGGCATGGGGTCGAACAACTGGGTGGTATCGGGCGCGCACACGCGCAGCGGCAAGCCGTTGCTGGCGAACGATCCCCATCTGGGGCTGCAGGCGCCTGCGCTCTGGTACTTCGCGCATCTCCAGGCGCCAGGGATCGAACTGGCCGGCGCCACGTTGCCTGGCGCGCCGCTCGTGGTGCTGGGCCACAACAAACGCATCGCGTGGGGATTCACCAACACGGCGCCCGATGTGCAGGACCTGTTCATCGAACGGATCGACCCGGCCAATCCCAAACGCTATCAGACGCCGGACGGTTGGGCCGAGTTTGTGACCCGTACCGAGACCATCCGTGTGAAGGGCGAGTCGGATGTCTCGATGCAGGTGCGCACCACCCGCCATGGCCCGGTCATGTCCGATGTGGCCGAGCCGATCCGCGCGGCGGCCAAGCCGCTGGGCGAGCGGTATGTGGTCGCCTTCCAGTGGACGGCGCTGCGGCCCGACGACAAGACTTTCCAGGCCAGCCTGCGCATGGGGATGGCGACGGACTGGAAGAGCTTCACCACCGCGCTGCGCGACTTCCACGCGCCGCAGCAGAACATGGTCTATGCCGATGTCGATGGCAACATCGGTTTTATCGCGCCAGGGCTGGTGCCGATCCGCCGCGCGGACAACGACCTGATGGGGCTGGCGCCGGCACCGGGCTGGGACGCGCGCTACGACTGGCAGGGCTTCATCCCGTTCGAGGAACTGCCGCAGCGGTATAACCCGCCCAACGGGATGATCGTCACGGCCAATCAGAAGATTGTCGACGACAACTATCCGCACTTCATTACCAGCGAATGGACCGTGCCATATCGCGCCCAGCGCATCCAGACGTTGCTCGATGCCACGCCGCGCCATACGCCGGAATCCTTCGGCGCGATCCAGAAAGATGTGCTGTCGCTGGCCGTGCGCGACGCGCTGCCGTTGCTGCTGGCCGCACCAGTAGCCAGCGACAAATCGCTGCCCGCCCGCCAGCGCGATCTGCTCGACGCCCTGCGCAAGTGGGACGCCACGATGGCCGCCGACCGCGCAGAGCCGCTGGTGGCCACTGCATGGCTGCGTGAACTGTCGCGCGTGCTGTTCGAGGACAAGGTGGGCGATCCGGCGTTCGGCAAGCTCTGGGAGCAGCGTAACGTGCAGCAGCCGATGATGAACGCGCTGCGCGACCCGACGGGCCTTGGCGCGTTCTGGTGCGACAACACACGCACCACCACGCGGGAGACCTGCGCGGATGCGATTGGTGTGGCATGGCAACGCGCCATCGCCGATCTGGATCGCCGGTATGGCGACGATGCGGGCAAGTGGCGCTGGGGCAAGGCGCATACGGCGCGCTCCGAGCACAAGCCGTTCGGCAAGGTGCCGTATCTCAACAGCCTGTTCAACGTGCGGGTGCGCACGGGCGGCGATACCTATACGGTCGATGTCGGACGCCACAGCCTGCGCGACGAGAACGCGCCATTTGAAAACAACCATGCGGCGAGCCTGCGTGCCATCTACGATCTGGCGGACTTGTCCGATTCTCGTTTCATGGCATCGACGGGGCAGTCGGGTAACGCGCTGTCGCCGCACTATCGGGACTGGACGGACAAGTGGGCGCGTGTGGAGTTTGTCACGATTGGAGGACATCGGCGCAATCCCGGTGGCGACAGTTTCGACACGCTGGTCCTGCAACCTGGAAAGCCGAAACCCTAGATAAGACGGCGGGCGGAGTTTGGCAGTACCATCCGGTTTTCGCCTCTCCCGTTCGCGGGAGACGGGCCTACAACTTCCGAGCAGGAGTGCCCTCCGATGACCGAACCCAGGCGCCAGCCTCGCACCGACGTGATCCAGCACGTCGCCTTTGAACATGCAGGTGTGATTGGGGATGTCGCGCGCGATCGCGGCCATGAGATCCGCCTGTTCCAGGCGGGCGTCGATGACCTGACGCTGGTGCAGACCGATCCGGCGGACCTGCTCGTGGTACTGGGCGGCCCGATCGGCGTCTATGAAACCGAAGCCTATCCATGGCTGGAAGCCGAGATTGCCGTGATCCGCCAACGTCTGGAAGCGGGTTTGCCGATTATCGGTGCCTGCCTGGGCGCGCAACTGATTGCCGCGGCGTCGGGCGCCAGGGTCTATCCGGGGACACGCGAAATCGGCTGGGCGCCGATCCAGCCGACTGAAGCCGGCAAGAGGTCGCCGCTGGCACTGCTCGCCAATGCCGACTGGGAAGTTCTGCACTGGCATGGCGATACCTTCGACCTGCCGGAGGGTGCCGAACGACTGGCCTCTACCGCAGCCACGCCGAATCAGGCGTACGCCATCGGCAAGCATGTGCTGGCGCTGCAGTTCCACCCCGAGGTCAAGGCGGGCGACATCGAGACCTGGCTGATCGGCCATACCGTCGAACTCGCCAAGGCGGGCGTCGATCCCCGCACCATCCGCCGCCGCACTGCTGAGATTGGCGCGACGGTAGCCAGTGCGGGCGAACTGATGTTCGCGCGCTGGATGGAGGAGGCAGGGTTGTGATTGTTGTCGATACCGTTATGGCAGGCCGACTCCAGCCATTCGGACCCAAGGGCGTGCCGAGCGGCATCGCCAAATCCCCAGTCGACGGTCCGGTGCGTGTCACGACCGTCGGATTGGATATCGACGAGCAGGGCGACCCCAGGCATCACGGCGGCCCTGAGAAAGCGCTGCACCACTATCCGCGCGATCACTATGCGGGTTGGCGACAGGAACTGGCCGGGCAGGGCGGCAATGTGGCGCCGCTTGACCAACCGGGCGCGTTCGGCGAGAACCTGAGCACCGTGGGCGTGACCGAGGCCGATGTCTGCGTGGGGGATCGTTATCGGCTCGGCACGGCGTTGCTCGAAGTCTCGCAGGCGCGCCAGCCGTGCTGGAAACTCAATCACCGTTTCGGGTTTGCTGGCATGTCGCGTGCCGTGCAGGGCTCGGGCAGGACGGGGTGGTATTACCGAGTGATCGAAGAAGGCGAGATCGCTGCGGGCGATCGGCTGGAGCTGGTGAACCGTCCCTATCCGCAATGGACACTGCAGCGCCTGCTGCATGTGCTCTACGTGGATCGGCTCAACTATGCGGCGCTCGCCGAGATGGCGGAGCTACCTTGTCTGGCGGAAAGCTGGAGGAAGCTGGCGCGACAACGCGTGGCGAGTCAGGTGGTGGAAGATATGGAGAAGCGGTTGGCGGGTGGGTGATGAATCGTCACTAACGACCGTCGCTATGCGCTCCCTTTGTCTTGCTCCCCTCTCCCGCCTTGCGGGAGAGGGGTTGGGGGAGAGGGGCGGCAGTTCAAAATTCGACCAGTCGGTAAGCAGAACCTCTTGCCCTCTCCCCCGCCCCTCTCCCGCGCTGCGGGAGAGGGGAGTAAACCATCAGGGATGATAGGGTTCAACCCTCCCGAAACCGCCAGGCCGTCCCTTCCCTCGTAATCCGCTCCCAGATCACCTGCTTTTCCTCTTCGCTATAGAACACCCAGTTGCTGACCTCGCCTGCCGTGCGGCCGCAGCCCTGGCAGATTTCGTCGAACAGGGTCGAGCAGATGCCGATGCAGGGGCTGTCCGGACGGTCGGCCAGGCGTGACTGGGCCGCGTCGGCTTGCGGGATAGGGGCCTGCGGGTGAAGCGGATCGGCGGGGTGGTCTGACATGTGGCGGGAAAGGCGGGGGCGGCAATGACTGACCGCGCATTATAAACGGCCCCCCGCATCCCTCCCCGAGTCCTTATTACGGCAGAGGTCATTGTGGAACGCCGGCCCGGCACCTACGCTGTCTTCACAACCGCTATCACACCCGGACAAGGAGACCACCCATGCCAGACCAGACCGTCCAGACTGTAGATCCCCGCGCGATGGCCATGCTCGAATCGGTGCTCATTGGTTCGCCCGTGGCGCGTGCGCTTGGCATCCGCTTTGGCCGGGTCGAGATCGATCATGTGGAGTTGCTGCTGCCGTTCAGCATGCAGAACATCACGGTGGGCGACATGGTGCATGGCGGTGTCATCGCCACGCTGATCGATGTAGCGGGCGCGGCGGCGGCGTTCACGAACGTGGATCAGGAAACGGTGAAGGGCGGGGCAACGTCTTCGCTGTCCATCCAGTACCTGGCGCCGGCGAAGTCCGCCACGCTGCGGGCAGTGGCCGATGTGGTGCGTCGGGGCCGCAGGCAGGTGGTGACCGAGGTCGCGGTCTATGCGGAAGCGGAAAATGAAAGGGCCGCGCTCTGCGCCAAGGCGTTGATGAGCACGGCCCTTCTTTGAAACGTCAGGACTTCGGCGGGATCAGTACTTCCAGAAGATCTGCTGCAGCGCCTTCGGATCGTTGGTCTTGGTCAGCGCCAGCGCCATCAGGATGCGCGCCTTCTGCGGCAGCTGGTCATCCGTCACGATCCAGTTGTACTTGTCATCGGGCTGCTCGGCGTTGCGGACCACGATGCCGCTGCCGGTGCGCGATGCGCGTACCACCTGCACGCCCTTGGCCTGTGCCGCCTTGAGCGATTCCACCATGTAGTCGCCCACGCTGCCGTTACCGGTGGCTGCATAGACGATGGCCTTGGCACCGCTCTTCACCGCAGCATCGACGCTGGCTGGGTTGACGTTGCCGTAGGCATAGACCACGGCCACTTCCGGCAGCTTGTCGATCTTGTCGATATCGAACTCCGTCTGCGTCGTGTGCGGACGGGCCAGCGTACGGTAGTACAGCGTGCGACCTTCCACTACGTAGCCGAGCGGGCCGAACGGCGAGCGGAACGTTTCGGTCTTGAACGTATTGGTCTTGGTCACGTCGCGGCCGGTGTGGATCTCGTCGTTGAGCACGGCCAGCGTGCCCTTGCCCTTCGAGGCCGGGCTCGACGCCACCAGCACGGCGTCATACAGGTTCAGCGCGCCATCGGCACCCAGCGCGGTGCCCGGACGCATCGAGCCGACCACCACCACCGGCTTGTCGCTCTTGAGCGTGAGGTTGAGGAAGTACGCGGTTTCCTCGATCGTGTCGGTGCCGTGCGTGATCACCACGCCGTCCACATCCGGTTGCTTGAGCAGTTCGGAGACGCGCTTGCCCAGTTTCAGCAGCCGCTCGTTGTTGAAGCTCTCGGAGCCGATCTGGAAGATCTGTTCGCCCTTGACGTTGGCGACTTTCGAGATTTCCGGCACCGAGGCAATGATCTTGTCGACTGGCACCACGGCGGACTGGTAGGCCGCGGTGTTGGTGGCCGAGGCCCCTGCACCGGCGATGGTGCCGCCCGTGCCGATGATCACGATGTTCGCCTTGCGTGCCTCGGCCGTGGTGCCTGCGGGCGCCGTGGCGCTGGGCGACGGTGCGAGCTGCGCATGGGCCGCGCCGGCCATCAGCGTGGCGGACAGCAGCAGGGCGGTGACGATGGGTTTCAACTTGGCAGGATGTTGCATGCGTTCTCCTCTTGGCGGCATCGTGGCGACTTCTTGTGGAAGCGGTGATGCCGCTGGTGGCTGGGTCATGAGACTGCGGCTGACGTACTGCTGGCCCTCTCCCCCGGCCCCTCTCCCAGAGGGAGAGGGGAGAAAACCAAAAGGCGCGGGAGAGGGCCGTCGTCAACCAACAGAGCGAGCACTATACCCACCAAAAAAAGTTGCGTCGACAACTGCGCCAGCGCTGTCACAAGTCCGCAAAGGTACGCCTGATAAGACAAAGCGGCATCTTCCCTTTCGAAAAGATGCCGCTCGAACAATCTAAAGAATCAGCGATCAGGTATTGCTCAGAACGCGTCTCCCGGCACCCTTACCCAGCCTTCCATCAGCACGCGTGCGCTGCGGCTCATGATGGCTTTCTTCACTGTCCATTGCCCATCGGCCTGCACCGCTTGCGCGCCAACACGCAGCGTGCCGGACGGATGCCCGAAGCGCACGGCCTCGCGCTCACCGCCGCCCGCCGCCAGGTTCACGAGCGTGCCGGGCACTGCTGCCGCCGTGCCGATGGCGACTGCAGCCGTGCCCATCATCGCGTGGTGCAGCTTGCCCATCGACAGCGCGCGGACCAGCAGGTCCACGTCCTCGGCCTTGACCGCCTTGCCGCTCGATGCCGTGTAGGTCACCGGTTTCGCCACGAAGGCGACTTTCGGTGTGTGCTGGCGCGTCTTGGCCTCGTCGATGTTCTGGATCAGACCCATGCGCTTCGCACCGTAGGCGCGGATGGTTTCGAACATCGCCAGTGCCTTCGGGTCGCCGTTGATGGCGTCCTGCAACTCCGTACCCGTGTAGCCGATGGCCTCGGCCTCGACGAAGATCGTCGGGATGCCGGCGTTGATCATCGTGGCGCGCAGCGTGCCGACACCGGGCACTTCGAGGTCATCGACGAGGTTACCGGTGGGGAACATCGCACCGCCGCCGTCATCGCCTTCGTCGGCAGCCGGGTCCATGAATTCGAGCTGGACCTCGGCAGCCGGGAAGGTCACGCCATCGAGTTCGAAGTCGCCGGTCTCCTGTACTGCGCCGTCCGTGATCGGCACGTGCGCGATGATCGTCTTGCCGATATTGGCTTGCCAGATCTTCACGGTAACCGTGCCGTTTTGAGGAATCCGCGATGCCTCGATAAAGCCGTTGCTGATCGCGAATGGCCCCACGGCTGCCGACAGGTTGCCGCAGTTGCCGCTCCAGTCCACGAATGGCTGATCGATCGATACCTGACCGAACAGGTAATCGACGTCGTGACCGGGACGCGTGCTCTTGGCGATGATCACCGTCTTGCTGGTGCTCGACGTGGCGGCGCCCATGCCGTCGATCTGCTTGCCGTACGGATCGGGGCTACCGATCACGCGCAGCAGCAGCTTGTCGCGTGCGGCGCCGGGCACCTGCGCGGCTTCCGGCAGATCTTGCAATCGGAAGAAGACGCCCTTGCTGGTGCCGCCACGCAGGTAGGTGGCGGGAATCTTGATTTGAGGTGCGTGAGCCATCGTAATTGTCCTAATCAAGCGCGGCGATATCAGGCCGCTGCGCGCGACGATTCCAGGAAGTCCTGCGCAAAGCGCTGCAGCACGCCCCCGGCTTCGTAGATCGACACTTCTTCGTCGCTGTCCAGGCGGCACAGCACCGGCACTTCGATCTTGTCGCCATCGCGGCGATGGATCACCAGCGTCAGTTCCGCGCGCGGACGGCGTTCGCCGATCACGTCGAAGGTTTCGGTGCCGTCGATGTTGAGCGTGGTGCGGTTGGTGCCCGGATAGAACTCCACCGGCAACACGCCCATGCCGATCAGGTTGGTACGGTGGATGCGCTCGAAGCCTTCGGCAACGATGGCCTCCACACCGGCCAGCCGCACGCCCTTGGCTGCCCAGTCACGCGACGAGCCCTGGCCGTAGTCGGCCCCGGCAATCACGATCAGCGGCTGCTTGCGCTCCATGTAGGTCTCGATGGCTTCCCACATCCGCACCACCTTGCCTTCCGGCTCGATGCGGGCCAGCGAACCCTTCTTCACGGCACCATCGACCACGGCCATTTCGTTAAGCAGGGTCGGATTCGCGAAGGTGGCGCGCTGGGCGGTCAGGTGATCGCCCCGGTGCGTGGCGTACGAGTTGAAGTCCTCTTCGGGCAGCCCCATTTTGGCCAGGTACTCGCCAGCCGCGCTGTCCAGCAGGATCGCGTTCGACGGGGAAAGATGGTCGGTGGTGATGTTGTCGCCCAGCACCGCCAGCGCGCGCATGCCGTGCAGCGTGCGTTCGCCGGCCAGGGCGCCTTCCCAGTACGGCGGGCGGCGGATATACGTGCTCTGCGGACGCCAGTCGTACAGCGGATCGATGGACGTGTCGTTCTCCGCATGTAGCGCGAACATCGGCTCGTAGACCTTGCGGAACTGCTCGGGCTTGACGCTCTGGCGCACGATGGCGTCGATTTCCTCGTCGCTCGGCCAGATGTCCTTCAGGTAGACCGGCTGGCCATCCGTGCCGATGCCCAGCACATCCTGCTCGATATCGAAACGGATGGTCCCGGCGATGGCATAGGCCACCACCAACGGCGGCGAGGCCAGGAATGCCTGCTTGGCGTACGGGTGGATGCGGCCATCGAAGTTGCGGTTGCCCGAGAGCACTGCCGTCGCGTACAGGTCGCGATCGATGATTTCCTGCTGGATCTTCGGATCGAGCGCGCCAGACATGCCATTGCAGGTCGTGCAGGCGAACGCGACGATGCCGAAGCCGAGCTTTTCGAGATCGGGCAGCAGCCTGGCTTCTTCGAGATAAAGCTCGACCGCCTTGGAGCCCGGTGCCAGCGACGACTTCACCCACGGCTTGCGCGTCAGCCCCTTGGCATTGGCGTTGCGGGCCAGCAGCGCGGCGGCGATCACGTTGCGCGGGTTGCTGGTGTTCGTGCAGCTCGTGATGGCCGCGATGATGACCGCGCCATCGGGCATCTGGCCCGGCGTTTCTTCCCACTTGCCGGCAATGCCGCGCGCGGCCAGGTCGGACGTGGGCAGGCGCTTGTGCGGGTTCGACGGACCGGCCATGTTGCGGACCACGGTGGAAAGATCGAACGAGAGCGTGCGCTCGTACTCGGCATTGGCGAGGGCATCGGCCCAGAGGCCAGCCGTCTTTGCGTAGGTCTCGACGAGTTGCACCTGTGCTTCGTCGCGGCCGGTCAGGCGCAGGTATTCGGTGGCCTGGCCGTCGATGAAGAACATCGCAGCCGTGGCGCCGTACTCGGGCGCCATGTTCGAGATCGTGGCGCGGTCGCCCAGCGTCAGGCTAGACGCACCTTCGCCCCGGAATTCCAGATACGCGCCCACCACCTTTTGCTGGCGCAGGAATTCGGTCAGGGCCAGCACGATGTCGGTGGCGGTGATGCCCGGCTGGCGGCGGCCGGTCAGTTCCACGCCGACGATGTCCGGCAGGCGCATCCACGACGCGCGGCCCAGCATCACGTTTTCGGCTTCCAGTCCGCCCACGCCGATGGCGATCACGCCCAGCGCATCCACGTGCGGCGTGTGGCTGTCAGTGCCGACGCAGGTGTCGGGATAGGCCACGCCGCTCACGGTATCGGCATGGATCACCGGCGACATCTTCTCCAGATTGATCTGGTGCATGATGCCGTTGCCCGGCGGGATCACGTCGACGTTGCGGAACGCCTTCTTGGTCCAGTTGATGAAGTCGAAGCGGTCTTCGTTGCGGCGATCCTCGATGGCGCGATTCTTCTTGAACGCATCCGGATCAAAGCCGCCACATTCCACGGCCAACGAGTGGTCGACGATCAGTTGCACCGGGACCACCGGGTTGACCTTGGCCGGATCGCCGCCTTGATCGGCAATGGCATCGCGCAAGCCAGCCAGATCCACCAGTGCGGTCTGGCCCAGGATGTCGTGGCAGACCACGCGGGCCGGGAACCACGGAAAGTCCAGGTCGCGGCGGCGCTCGATCAACTGCTTGAGCGAGTCGGTCAGCGTGGCCGGGTCGCAGCGGCGCACGAGGTTTTCGGCGAGCACGCGGGAGGTGTAGGGCAGCTTGTCCCAGGCGCCGGGGGAGATGTCATTGACGGCGGCGCGGGCATCGAAGTAGTCGAGCTTCGTACCAGGCAGCGGCTTGCGATAGGCGGTGTTCATGGCGGCGTGAGGACTGGGTGCTTGCCGCCCGCGCGGTTCCAGGGGAACGCAGCGGGCGGTGGCACTTTTACTAGTGACTGGGGTTGCCCCCGGACGATGCGAGTTGTGCGGACTGAGTTGTGCAGACTCAGGCGCGCTTCTCGATCGGCACGAACTTCAGGTTTTCCGGGCCGGTGTAGTTGGCCGTGGGACGAATGATCTTGTTGTCGATGCGTTGCTCGATCACGTGCGCGGCCCAGCCCGAGGTGCGCGCAATCACGAACAGCGGCGTGAACATCGCCGTGGGCACGCCCATCATGTGGTAGCTCACTGCGCTGAACCAGTCGAGGTTCGGGAACATCTTCTTGGCGTCGGCCATGACCGTTTCCAGGCGCTCGGCGATGTTGAACATCTTCATCGAACCGGCGTCCTTCGACAGCTTGCGCGCCACTTCCTTGATCACCACGTTACGCGGATCGCTGATCGTGTACACCGGGTGGCCAAAGCCAATCACCACTTCCTTGTTCTCCACACGGCGACGGATATCGGCCTCGGCCTCGTCCGGCGTGTCGTAGCGTTTCTGGATCTCGAATGCCACTTCGTTGGCACCGCCATGCTTCGGGCCGCGCAGCGCGCCGATACCGCCGCAGATGGCCGAGTACATGTCAGAACCCGTACCGGCCACCACGCGGCAGGCGAACGTCGAGGCGTTGAATTCGTGCTCGGCGTAGAGATTCAGCGAGGTCTGCATCGCACGTTCCCACAGCTTTGACGGCGGCACGCCATGCAGCAGGTGCAGGAAGTGGGCGGCGATGGAGTCGTCGTCGGTTTCCACTTCGATGCGGCGGCCGTTGTGGCTGTAGTGATACCAGTACAGCAGCATCGAACCCAGGCTGGCCATCAGGCGGTCTGCGATATCGCGTGCGCCCGGCACGTTGTGGTCGTCCTTCTCCGGCAGCACCGTGCCGAGTACGGACACGCCGGTGCGCATCACGTCCATCGGGTGGGCGCTGGCGGGCACCCATTCCAGTGCAGCCTTGACGTTGGCGGGCAGGCCGCGCAGCGCCTTGAGCTTGGCCTTGTAGGCGGCCAGTTCGGCGCGGGTGGGCAGCTTGCCGTGGACCAGCAGGTGGGCCAGTTCCTCGAATTCGCAGGTATCGGCGATGTCGAGAATGTCGTAGCCGCGATAGTGGAGATCGTTGCCGCTGCGGCCTACGGTGCACAGCGCGGTATTGCCGGCGGCAATCCCGGACAGGGCAACAGACTTCTTGGGCTTCGGCGTGGCCAGCGGTTGGGCTTCGGACATCGGGGTCTCCTTGTTTTGTGCTTTCTGTGAGGTGGGCTTGCGAGCTGCCATGGTGGTTCTCTCGCTAATCGGAACTGAAGGTTGTCTCTGTCTCGGAGGCGGTCGGGTCTTACTTGCCCTTGCCTTGTGCGAACAGCGCGTCGAGCTTGTTCTCGTAGGCATGGTAGTCGATCCGCTCGTACAGTTCGGCGCGCGTCTGCATCGTATCGACCACATTCTTCTGGGTGCCGTCGCGGCGGATGGCGGCGTAGACGTTTTCGGCAGCCTTGTTGGCGGCGCGGAAGGCCGACAGCGGGTACAGCGACATCGCCACGCCCACGCTGCGCAGGTCATCGAGCGTGAAATACGGGGTGGCGCCGAACTCGGTCAGGTTGGCCAGCACGGGCACCTTCACGGCATCGACGAACTTCGCATACATGGCCAGATCGGTCATGGCTTCCGGGAAGATGGCGTCGGCGCCGGCTTCCACGCAGGCCACGGCACGCTCGATCGCCTTGTCCAGTCCTTCCACGGCCAGCGCGTCGGTACGGGCCATGATCACGAAGTTCTGGTCGGTACGGGCATCCACGGCGGCCTTGATGCGGTCGACCATTTCATCCTGACCGACGATTTCCTTGCCCGGGCGATGGCCGCAGCGCTTGGCGCCCACCTGGTCCTCGATATGCATGGCCGCTGCGCCGAACTTGATCAACGAGCGCGTAGTGCGGGCCACGTTGAAAGCGGAAGAGCCGAAGCCGGTATCGACATCGACCAGCAGCGGCGTGTCGCAGACATCGGTGATGCGGCGGATATCGGTCAGGACATCGTCCAGGTTCGAGATGCCGAGGTCCGGCAGGCCCAGCGAACCGGCTGCCACGCCGCCGCCCGACAGGTAGATCGCACGGTAACCGGCGCGCTTGGCCAGCAGGGCGTGATTGGCGTTGATCGTGCCCGGGATCTGCAGCGGGGATTCATCGATCAGAGCCTGGCGGAAGCGGGCACCTGCGGAGCGGGCGAGTTCGTTGGCGGTGAAGGTCATGGCGTGGATCTCGTTGGTCTTCTATTCGATTTCGTTTCAAAGCTGCTTCGGGGGCAGGGCGGTGCAATGAAGCGCAAGGGGTGTGCCAGCAGGATGGGACCGTACTGCGAGTGAATGGATCGGCTCGCGGGTATCTCGTAATCCCTTACGTTTCAAGGGGTTGGGTTCCTTGTGCGCAACTTGGGGCCACCTTCCGTGTCGTGTGGATTTCACTTTCACGTATTTCGATGAATTCCATGCATTTCAAAGTTGAAATGCATGGGGCAGCGGCGCACAATGCCAACACCCCGACCGACTATATGCCTTACCCGGCTCTCCCGCCATGTCGTCCCTGCCTTCCATCGCGCTGAAACCCACCCCTCCCACTGCTGCCGGCGCCCGGCCCAGGATATGGGCAATGGGGATCAGCCGACTGTCGCGTGCGTTTGCCGACTTGATTCCCGCCTACGCAGCGCGGGCCGAGTTCCGCATCGTCGGGCGCGCCTTCGAAGCAGCAGCCAGCGCCATCAATCGCGAGGCGCGCGAGAACCGGGTGGATGTCGTGGTGGCGGGCGGCTCCAATGGTGCCTATCTGCGGCAGCACGTGGACGTGCCCGTGGTGCTGGTCAAGGTGACCGGCTTCGACGTGATGAGCGCGCTGGCCACGGCGCGGCGCATCTCTCCCAAGGTGGCGCTGGTGACGCACGCCTCGACCTACGCTGAAGTCGACGAGTTCGTGCAGGCGTTCGGCCTCGATATTCCGCGCTACACCTACCTGACCGAAGACGACGCCACGGCGCGTGTGCGGGCGCTCAGGGAAGAGGGCATTCGCGTGGTGGTGGGGCCGGGCATGGTGACGGACCTTGCGGACAAGTACGGGCTGGTGGGCGTGTTCCTGTATTCCGGTAATGCCGTGCGGCTGGCGCTGGAAGATGCGATCGAGGCCGCGCGGCTGCGGCGTATCGAAT
The DNA here is from genome assembly GCF_009793345.1 of Cupriavidus sp. SW-Y-13. Taxonomy (NCBI): domain Bacteria; kingdom Pseudomonadati; phylum Pseudomonadota; class Betaproteobacteria; order Burkholderiales; family Burkholderiaceae; genus Cupriavidus; species Cupriavidus sp. SW-Y-13. The sequence goes on along the minus strand of NZ_WHLX01000001.1, from coordinate 1,849,101 downwards.
CCACGCGGCGCGACTACGTGAATGCCATCCTGGCCCATCTGAACGAAGGTGTGGCCGCCGTGGATGCGGAAGGGCGCGTCCAGGCGTTCAATCCTGCCATGGAGCGATTTCTTGGCACACCGGCGGGCGTGGCCGTGGGCCGTAAGCTCTCGACGCTGGCACCGGGTTTGTCGCTCGATGGCGTGATGCAGAGCGGCACGAGCGATCTGGAGGCGATCCATCGGCTCGGTGATCGCATGGTCGTGGTCAATCGCATTCCCATTGTTGGCGAGGCGGGTAGTTCCGGTGCGGTGCTGACCATCCAGGATGCCAACGCGATTCATCGTGCGGACCGCAACCTGCGCTCGCGCAATCGTCCCCGGGCTGCTGGGGTGCGATACAGCCTGGATGATCTGGCTGGCGATTCGGCGGCAATGTCGGGTTTGCGGGCGCTGGCGCGGCGCTACGCCGTGGTGGATTCCACCGTGCTTGTGAGCGGCGAGAGTGGCACCGGCAAGGAAGTGCTGGCGCAAGGCATGCACGACGCCAGTCCGCGCCGCGCGTTTCCGTTCGTCGCAGTCAATTGCGCGGCTTTCCCGGAAACGCTGCTCGAATCGGAACTGTTCGGCTACGAGGAAGGCGCCTTTACGGGCGCGCGACGGGGCGGCAAGGCGGGCTTGTTCGAATCGGCCCATAACGGCACGCTGTTCCTCGACGAGGTGGGCGACATGCCGCCTGCACTGCAGACCCGGCTGCTGCGTGTACTGCAGGAAAAACAGGTGCTGCCGATTGGCGGGATCGAAGCGGTGCCGGTCAACGTGCGCGTCATCGCCGCCACGCACCGGGACCTCGCCGCGCTCGTGCGCGATGGCACGTTCCGCCAGGATCTCTACTACCGGCTCAACATCCTCCGCATCGAAATGCCACCGCTGCGCGAGCGCTCCGCCGACCTCGCCGCGCTGGCGTTGCTGCTCTATCGCCGTGCGCAGGAACGACTGGGCATCGCGGCGCCGCAGCCTCTGCCAAGGCTGGTGTCCGAGCGTCTGGCGTCTTACGACTGGCCAGGCAATATCCGTGAACTGGAGAACGTGACCGAACGGATCGCGGTGCTGGTGGCAGGGGTGGAACTTGCCCCGATGGCCTTGCAGCAGGAATTGCAGGCCGCCGTGCCCGAACTGTTCGCCACCCGCGAAGCCGCGCCATCGCTGGCCGGTATTGCCCGGATGAGCGAAACCGACCACATCCGCCGTGTGCTGGAGGAGTGCGGCGGCAACCGCGCCGAGGCGTGCGCGAAGCTGGGGATTAGTGCGACGACGTTGTGGAGGCGGTTGAAGGGAGCGTAAGCGTTCTCATCTCCCACGGATTTCGCTCCCCTCTCCCGCGACGCGGGAGAGGGGCTGGGGGTGAGGGCAAGCGGATCTGCTTGCCAATCACGCTCAGATTTTTCACCGCCACGCCCTCTCCCCCAACCCCTCTCCCACCTGCGGCGGGAGAGGGGAGCAAACAAATGGACGGCGCGAAGGCTAGTAACGCAATTAACCGCCAATATTCTCCCCACCCAAACAAAAAAGGCTCCCCCGATTCCGGGCGAGCCTTTTCCTCTTCGTCTGCAGGAGCCAGGCAGTCAGTCAAACATCATCCGCCAACCGTACCCCCGTGAACTGCCACCGTTGATGCGGGTAGAAGAAATTCCGGTATGTCGCCCGGATGTGCGACTCGGGCGTGACGCACGACCCGCCGCGCAACACCATCTGGCTGCTCATGAACTTGCCGTTGTACTCGCCCACCGCTCCCGTGCTCGGCTGAAAACCGGGGTAGGGCAGGAAGGCGCTGGCGGTCCATTCCCAGACATCTCCGAACATCTGGCGCAGCACACCTGACGTGTTCTGCCGATCCGGCAGTGGGCGCAGCGCGCGGCCTTCGATGAAGTTGCCGGTGGCGTGCAGATTGCGGGCCGCGTGCTCCCATTCGGCTTCGGTCGGCAGCCGGCGCTCGGCCCAGCGTGCGAACGCGTCGGCTTCGAAAAAACTCACGTGCGTCACCGGGCTATCCGGATCGACGGGATGCATGCCGCGCAGGCTCATCTGCCACCATGTACCTTCGCGCGCTTCCCAGTACAGCGGCGCCTCGATCTGGTTGTCGCAGACCCAGCGCCAGCCATCGGACAGCCATAGTCCAGCCGTCTGGTAGCCGCCATCCTCGATGAACTCGAACCATTGATGGTTGCTCACCGGATGCGTACATAGCGCGAACGGCCGCAGCAGCACCTGGTGCCGAGGGCCTTCGCAGTCGAACGCGAAATCGTCACTGCCATGCCCGATCGAGACGATGTCGCCGGCAAAGCGCACCCATTCCGGTGCGGGACGCGGGTCCGCCACCACCGGCTCCGCCAGTTCCGGCGCATAGGCAGGCCGCAGCGGATTCTGGGCGAACAGGTGCAGGATGTCCGTCAGCAACAGCTCCTGGTGCTGCTGCTCGTGATTCAGGCCAAGGGTGATGAGCGCCGCTTCGTCGTCGGTCTGCGCAGTCATGAGCAGCGAGAACATGCTCTCGTCGACGGCTTCGCGATAGGCCAGCACCTCGTCGAGCGTGGGCCGGGTCAGCAGACCGCGCTTCGGACGCGGATGACGCGCGCCAACCGCTTCGTAATAGGAGTTGAACAGGTAGCGATACTGGGGGTCGACGGGTTCGTAATCGGGTAGCCGTGCGGCGAGCACGAACTCCTCGAAAAACCACGTCGTATGGGCCAGGTGCCACTTGGCCGGGCTGGCATCGTCCATCGACTGCACGGTGGCATCGGCATCGGTCAGGTCCGCCACAAGCATTTCGCTGGCGGCGCGCACATGGCGGTACTGGGACAGCAGTGCGGGTTCCTGCGGAGGATGGCTGGCGGTGGCTGGCAACAGTGCTGAGGCTGTGGGCATGCAGGCTCCCGGTGGCGTGGCGGACAGTCGAACCATCATAGACCTATCCGCCCGGCGGGGCGAGCGGCCGGAGATCGGGTGTGGGTGTAGGTTGGCGCCTACGCGGTCACGCCAGAAAAACAAAAAAACCCGCATCCCCCGACCGGAGAGGTAAGGGGATGCGGGTGGCAGCGTCGGCGCCAACGGGATGGCGCCGGGTACTTCACGGAGTGATGGGTCGTAGCAGATTCAGACTCAGGCGGCAGCGCGTACGGCGTCGTTCAGCGCGGCAATCTCGGTACGGGCCTGGTTCAGGCCGGCTTCGCGGGATTCCGGACCCATCGCCAGTCCATGAGCACGGACAAACTGGATATCCGTCACGCCCAGGAAGCGCAGTACGGCGTTCATGGTGATCTCGTGCAGGTCCAGCGCCGAATCGTCCTGGCGCACGCCGCCACGCGACGACACCACGATCGCACGCGCCTTGGCCAGACCTTCGGGGCCGTTGGCCGTGTAGCGGAACGTGCGGCCAGCCTGGGCGATACGGTCGATCCAGGCCTTGAGCTGGCTCGGAATACCGAAGTTGTATTGCGGTGCACCGATCACCAGCACATCGGCAGCCAGGAATTCGGCCAGAAAGGCTTCCGTGCGATCGAGTTCGGCTTGCTGTTCTGCGTTCAGCCCTTCCTTCGGGCCGCCCAGCACGGGCAGCAGGTTGTCGGTCAGGTGGGCGGGTGCCTCGCGGTTGAGGTCGCGGACGGTCACGTTGGCGGCGGGGTTGGCTGCGACAAGGTCGGCCACCACGGCGGCGGTCAGGTTGCGCGAAACGGAGTTGTCACCGAGGACGCTGGAATCGATCTGGAGGATGTTCATTTGTCTGGCCCCACTGAAGTTCGTTTGGATGGACTGAAAGATAGAGGGTCGCCATTGATGCCGGTAGTGAGGCAAAATGCAAATGATTGTTCTGCAGATGCAACGACGAACGAGCCCCCATTAATCGCCCCCAAGGTCAGACATGCAGGATCTCAACGATTTGTCCCTCTTTGCACAGGTCGTGCAGCACGGCAGTTTCTCGGCCGCCAGCCGCGCCAGCGGTGTCCCCAAGTCGCGGCTCTCCCGCCGTATTGCCCAGTTGGAGCGTGACCTGGGCGTGCAACTGCTTCGCCGCACCACACGACAGGTGCGTGTCACACCACTCGGTGAAGCCTATTACGCGCGGTGCCGCGAGATGCTCCAGGCTGCCGAGGCGGCGCGCGAGGTGATCGACAGCGCCCGCGAGCAACCCGGCGGCGTACTGAAGGTCAGTTGCCCGGTTGCAATCGTGCAGATCCTGCTGGCGCCCAGCATCGGCCAGTTCATGCGTGCCAATCCCGGCATCGAACTGGAGATCGAGGCGACCAATCGACGCGTAGATGTGATTGCCGAGGGCTTCGACCTGGCCCTGCGCGTGCGCAACGTGCTCGACGATTCCAGCCTGGCTGTGCGCACGTTCGGCAAGAGCGACCTGAAACTGGTGGCCAGTCCCGCGCTGCTCGACAGCATCGGTCGGCCCCGTACGCCGCAGGCGCTGGAAGGCATGCCGGGCCTGGGACAGAAGCCGCACGAAGGCCGCCATGTCTGGACGCTGTTCGACAAGTCAGGAGAGCCCGTCCACATCGGCTACCAGCCGCGCCTGATTTCCGACGAGTTCGCGCTGCTGCGCGAAGCCGCCATCGCAGGTGCAGGGGTCGCGATGTTGCCGCGCATGTACTGCCGAGACGAAATCGAGCGCGGCGAGCTTGAAGTGGTGCTGCCGCAGTGGGATCTGCCGATGGGCGTCTTGCACGCGGTGTTCCCGTCCCGCCAGGGCGTGACGCCTGCGTTGCGGCGTTTTCTCGATTTCCTGGCCGAGGTGCTGCCCGAGCATGCACGCCGGGTCGGCATGATGCCGCATGGTGGATTGGCGATGCACCTGACACCGCCCATGGGGCTGCCACCGGGAGAGGACGCGTAGGCACCTGCTGAAAAGCGTGCGGATAGGCTGGAATCCGGTCAAACGCGACAAGTTAGCGTCTTTACCTTCACGTCGGCACGGGCTAAGGTAGTTGAATGCAGGTCACATGTGGATCTGCATCCAACGGCAGGACTTTCAGGAGGGAACACCATGAGTCGCACGCAAGGAACGCAAGACCTTGGCAAGGCCATTCTGCGGATAGCCCTCGGGGTGCTGATCCTCCTTCACGGTATTGCCAAGTTGATGGCGGGTCCCGGATTCGTCATGCAGGTAGTGGCGCAGGCCGGGCTGCCTTCCTTCGTGGCCTATGGCGTCTACATCGGTGAAGTGGTGGCGCCCATCTTGTTGATCATTGGCCTGTTCACGCGGCTGGGCGGTCTCATCATCGCCGTCAACATGCTGTTCGCGTTGGGGCTGGTCCACGTCAAGCAGCTTGGCGAAATGGCGAACACAGGCGGTTGGGCGCTGGAACTGCAGGGCATGTACCTGGCAGCGGCGCTGGCCGTGGCGTTTCTCGGTGCGGGCCGCCTGAGCGTGGGCGGCATCGACGGTAAATGGAACTAGGACTCGACGTCATCAGACGTCACTCGACGCAATCAGGAGCTCGCATGCAATTCACGAAACTGTCGCAGTGCCACATGGCCCTGCGTGGCCTGCCTGTGGCTGGCGCACTGCTGGCAGCGCTGGCGCTGACCGGCTGCGCCACTGGCCCGGACATTCGCTCGGACTACAACCGCAGTGTCGATTTTGGGCAGTTCCGGACGTTCGGCTTCGAGCCGAAGCTGGGGACGGACCGGCAAGGGTACGAGACCCTGACCACGCAGTATCTGAAAGGCGCCGTGCAGCGCGAAATGACGGCGCGTGGCTACCAGTTCGCGCCGCAGCGGCCGGACCTGCTGGTCAACTTCAACGTGCAGTTCCGGCAGCAGATCGTGAGCAACCCGGCGCCGTTGCCACCGCCGGGCTACGCGGGCTACTACGCGTATCGTGGCGGTCTCTATGCGCCATGGCCGGGCTACGGGTTCTATAACGACACGTACACCTACACCGAAGGCACGCTGAACATCGACGTGATCGACGCGAAAAAGAACCAGCTCGTCTGGGAAGGCATCGCGCAGGGCGACGCCAGCCAGGCCGATCCGCAGAACAACCAGGCGGCCATCGACAAGGTCGTGGGCAAGATCTTTACCAAGTACCCCTTCCGGGCCGGACAACCGTCGCCGGTCAGCCCGCCGCCTGCGAAGTAATTCCTCGCAAAAACGCGCCACAACGCCCGCAATCGAAAACTTTAGCGAAAGTTCCGGGTAAGTTTTTGTGCGCGCGACGGTCTCGCCGATCCAGACCCGCTACAATCGCTGCCCGTGGTTTTCTAACGTGCAAATTGAAATGGGTCTGGGCTGGTTCGGAATTTCGACCTTCTGGCTGTTGCCGCTTCTCTGGCGAACGGTGAGCCGTGTGCTCGCCGGCGATCGTCGGTTGTTCGGCCGGGGTTCGCTGCGCGTGCTGATGGGTACTGTGCTGGTGCTGGGCGCCAGCGCCACGCTGGAAGCGCTGACAGGCGGCGAGACCGCTGAAGCCACTCATGCCCTGGCAGGCGGTGCAGCGGGCCATGCGCTGGCCGGTGCTGTCTCGAGCATGCTCGGCTGGACGGGTGGGTTGCTGATGATGCTGGCCGTGCTCGGCTTGTCGGCGCCCATGGTATTCGGCGAGACGTGGCGCGGTCTGTTCCAACTGCATCGTCCTCCGGTCAATCCGGAAGAGAACCGTCCCTCGCCGAAGCCCGCCGCACGTGCCGAGACGCGCGTGGACACCCGACACGACACGGTCTCCACTTCTTCATCCTTCTCTTCTTCATCGCCGGCGTCTTCGCGCGACGATGCGGACCGTTGGGAAACCACGTCGATGCCTTCGCAAGCTGGCCGGCAGCCGCTGCGCCAGAAGGGCATCGAGCCGGTCTCCGCACGCCGCCAACCCGCATGGCAACCACCGGCGCGTACGCGGCAATCGCCGCCGCAGCCGGGCGAGATCTGGCTGCATCACGCCGATGCGCCAGGCGTGGTCAAGCGCGATGCCACGCCACCGTCGGCACCCGTGATCGCTGCGCGTGCTCCGTCGTCGGCCTCGTCGGCGTCTACAGCGACCAAGCCCGCACAGAAGCCTGTCCAGACACCCGCGCAAAAACCTGCGGCCCGTCCCACCCCTGCTGCGGCGCCTCAAGCCACCGTTGTCAGCAGTCCGTTCCGCAATCCGCAACTGGGTCTTCGCTCGGCGGTTACCACGCTGCCAGAGGCCATGACGAAGCCGGCGGCAGCCGTCGCGGCTACGCCCGCCGTGAGTGCAGCCGTCGCCGAGGATGATGCCGTGGCGGTTGTGGAGGCCCCGTTACCGGTGGCCGCTCCCGCTGCCACGCCTGCGCAGCCCGCTGTACCGGCGGAAGATGTCGTGCCCGAGGATGGCGTGACGCTTGACTCCATTCGGGCCGAGGCGCTGGCGTTGATGGCGGAATTGCGTGCACTGGCTGGCAAGCCAGGGTCCGCATCAGAGACCGGGTCGCTTGCCGAAGCAGAGGCCGCAGTCGAAGCCGAAGCCGAAGTCGCAGTCGAAGCCCTGGAGGCAGAGGCCGAAGCAGTCCCGGAGGTGAACGAACCGGAGTCCGAGGTCGCCGAGGTTGTGGATATCGCCAGGGTTGAGCTTGTCGAGGAAGCGCCGCTGGAAGTCATCGCCCAGCCCATCCAGGAAGCCTTGCCTGCCCAGCCCTCCGCATCGGAAGCCATCGAGCAGGCGGTAGCCGCCTCGATGGCGGAAGAACAACCCGACGACGTGCCATCGTCCGACGAGCCCGCCGCGCTTGAAGACGCCAACGTTTTCGTTCAGCCCGCGCCCAAGCCGCGCATCGTGCTCCAGGCCGTGATCGGCAATACGGTGCCGCTGGCGCCTGCGCAACCCGTGGTACCGGCACCGGTCGTCGTGGCGCCGCCGCCCCCGGCAGCCCCGCGCGAACCTGTGGATTACCGCTTGCCGGGTGTGGATCTGCTCGCCGCTGAAGACGGCAATATCGAAACGGTATCGGAGGAGCGCTTGCTCCAGACCGGTGAACTGATCGCCCAGCGACTGGCAGAGTTCAAGGTGCCGGTATCGGTGGTGGGTGCCAGTGCGGGTCCGGTCATCACGCGTTTCGAGGTCGATCCCGCCGTGGGTGTGCGTGGCGCGCAGGTGGTGGGGCTGATGAAGGATCTGGCGCGTGCGCTTGGCGTGACGTCGATCCGCGTGGTCGAGACCATCCCCGGCAAGACCTGCATGGGCCTGGAACTGCCGAATGCCAAGCGGCAGATGATCCGGCTGTCGGAGATCGTGAGTGGCAGCGCGTTCGATGCGCATGCGTCCAAGCTGGTTCTGGCGATGGGCAAGGACATCACCGGCAATCCCGTCGTGACGGACCTCGCACGCGCGCCGCACCTGCTGGTGGCGGGTACGACCGGCTCGGGCAAGTCAGTGGCGGTCAACGCGATGATCCTGTCGATGCTGTACAAGGCCACGCCCGAGGATGTGCGCCTGATCATGATCGACCCGAAGATGCTCGAACTGTCGGTCTACGAAGGCATCCCGCACTTGCTGGCACCCGTGGTGACGGATATGAAGCAGGCCGCGCACGCGCTCAACTGGTGCGTGGGCGAGATGGAAAAGCGCTACCGGCTGATGTCCGCGCTGGGCGTGCGCAATCTGGCCGGCTACAACCAGAAAATCCGTGCAGCGGAAGCGGCGGAGCGCAAGGTGCCGAACCCGTTTTCGCTGACGCCTGACGCCCCCGAGCCGCTTTCGACGCTGCCCCTGATCGTGGTGGTGATCGATGAGCTGGCCGATCTGATGATGGTGGCCGGCAAGAAGATCGAAGAGTTGATCGCCCGTCTTGCGCAGAAGGCCCGTGCAGCCGGTATCCACCTGATCCTGGCGACGCAACGTCCGTCGGTGGATGTCATCACCGGCCTGATCAAGGCCAACATCCCGACGCGCGTGGCGTTCCAGGTGTCATCGAAAATCGATTCGCGGACGATCCTGGACCAGATGGGTGCGGAGAGCCTGCTGGGGCAGGGCGACATGCTCTTCCTGCCGCCCGGCACCGGTTATCCGCAACGCGTACATGGCGCCTTTGTTGCCGACGAGGAAGTCCACCGCGTGGTGGAGCACTGGAAGCAATTCGGCGAGCCTGACTACGAAGAGGCGATCCTGGCGGGCGATGCCCCGGAAGGGGCAGCCGACCTGTTCGGGGAAGGGGGTGGCGATGCCGAAGCCGATCCGCTTTATGACGATGCCGCGCAATTCGTCCTGACATCGCGTCGCGCATCGATCTCGGCCGTGCAGCGCCATCTGCGCATTGGCTACAACCGGTCCGCGCGCCTGATCGAACAGATGGAGGTTGCCGGACTGGTCTCGCCAATGGGCCGCAACGGCACACGCGAAGTCATCGCGCCCGGTCCCGCCGACTGAAGCGCCCAAGGAACTGGTCATGACCGCGACGCGAGGCAACCTGCTGCATGATGTGCCGGTACATGCCACCGGCGAGGTTTTCACGGACCTGCTGGCTTGGCAGTCTACGGGCGGGGTGCGGATCGAGCGGATCGTATCGAACGGCCAGGCCAGCCCTCCCGGCTTTTGGTACGACAGCACCGACGACGAGTGGGTGCTGGTGATCAGTGGCACCGCTGCAGTGGAGCTTGACGATGGAACGACACACACGCTCGGCGCCGGGGACTGGCTGCGTCTGCCACCGAACTGCCGGCATCGCGTGGCATGGACCGATGCGGCGCAGCCCACGATCTGGCTGGCGGTGCATGTGACGCCGTAGGGTTTCTCCCGCTCGGTTTTTACTCCCCTCTCCCACACAGTGGGAGAGGGGCTGGGGGTGAGGGCAAAGCGGTTATCCTGCGACTTGTCTCATTTGAACCGCTGGCCCTCACCCCCGACCCCTTTTCCCCAAGCGGGAGAGGGGAGAAAAAAGGGAGACTCCGTTTGCATTGTTTCATCCGGCTGTCCCTGGCCTTGCTGCTGGCGATCACCGTCGCCGCTCACGCCGATCCCCTCCGCATTGGCTCGAAGCGGTTCACCGAGTCGTACATCCTCGGCGAGGTCCTGACGCAGTCAGCCGCGCCCCATGCCGATGCCAAGCATCTTCCCGGCCTGGGCAATACGGCCATTCTGTTCGAAGCACTCAAGGCGGGCAGCATCGATGCCTACCCGGACTACACGGGTACGCTGGCCAGCGAGATCCTCAAGTTGCCCCCGCCTGTCACGCTCGAGCGAATTAACGCCGCGCTGGCGCCGTTGGGCCTTGCGGCGGGCATTCCGCTTGGCTTCGACAACACCTACGCAATTGCCGTGTCCGATGGGCGCCCGGAAAGCCTGCGCACGCTGGGCGACCTTGCGCGGCAGCCGGGCCTGAAGCTCGGGCTGTCGCACGAATTCATCGGGCGAGCCGATGGTTGGCCTGCGCTCGTGCGGGCTTATGGCCTGCCGCAGCAGCCAATCGGCATTGATCATGGCCTGTCCTACGAAGCGCTCGCCAAGGGACAAATCGACGCGACAGACATCTACGCCACCGACGCCAAGATCCGGCGCTACCACCTGCGCGTGCTGGAGGACGACCGCCATGTCTTTCCTCGCTATGACGCGGTGATCGTCTATCGCGCCGATGTGCCGCACCGCTTTCCCGAGGCATGGCAGGCGTGGCAAAACTTGGCGGGGCGGATCGATGTGGCGGCGATGATCGGCATGAATGCCGCAGCTGAGATCGACGGCGCATCGTTCGCGGCCGTGGCAAGCCGCTTCCTGTCCGGTGGCGAGGGCAGTGCGGAACCGCGCAACGGCCTGCTTGCGACCTTGTTGGGCGCCGAGACCTGGCGCCTGACCTTGCGCCATCTGGCGCTGGTTGGTGGCGCGGTGGGTGCCGCCACGCTGGTGGGCGTGCCCTTGGGTATCGTGGCTGCACGTAGACGTCGCACAGGCCAGGTGGTGCTGGCCATCGTCGGGGTGTTGCAGACCGTGCCGTCGCTCGCATTGCTGGCGATGTTGATTCCGCTGCTCGGCCGTATCGGCATCTGGCCGGCCATGATCGCGCTGTTCCTCTATGCGCTGCTGCCGATCGTGCGCAACGCCTGCATTGGCCTGCAGGAGGTGCCTCCAGGCATGCGCGATGCGGCGCGCGCGCTGGGCTTTCGTCCGTTACAGGTATTGCGCTACGTGGAGTTGCCGCTGGCCATGCCCGTGATGCTGGCGGGGATCAAGACTGCCGCAATCATCAGCGTGGGCACGGCCACGATTGCCGCCTTCGTGGGCGCAGGCGGTTACGGCGAGCGGATCGTAACGGGCCTGGCCCTGAACGACACCACCCAGTTGCTGGCGGGTGCCATACCGGCAGCGGTGCTGGCACTGGCAGTGCAGGGCGCATTCGGTGCCGTGGAATGGTTTATCCGGCACCGCCGCCCCTGGCGTTAACCGGAAAATCGTTACCGCAATATCCACGATCCGGGTATGCCGATCACCCGGAAACGAATTTCTGAAGAAGCCGGCGGAACTCCTCGAATTCCTCAATGGTAAATCCCTCCAGTCGCTGATTTAGCACTTCCGGTGCAATAGTAGGGATTTCCTCGGCAATATTCCGGCCCTTGGTTGTCAGCGCCAGATTTACCACGCGTCGATCATCGATACTGCGGCTGCGTTCCAATACCCCTTTCTCCTCCAGCTTGTCGAGCATGCGGGTCATGAGCCCACTGTCGATTCCCAGGACCTTGCTGATTTCGAAAGGCGTGCTGGCCACGCCCCGCATCAGGCAGAGCAGGATACCCATCTGCTGCCCATTGATGTCCAGAGGGCGCAAGGCGGAGTCCAGCTCCGTCAGCAAGCTATTGCGAGCTCGATTCAGGTGGAATCCGATGCTCTGCGTCAGGTGGAAGTTTTCCGGAGTGTAGTGCTTCACTGTGGTTTCCTTTGTGTTGCACCGCTGAAGATTGATCAGTCAGTAACCGATCCGCGTCTTGAACATCGGAGCGCGTCCGCGATTCATGGGAGCGAGTTTGGCAAATCCGGGACAAGAATGGAATTCAATTTTATTGTCTCTAGATTTAGAAAAAATGGAAACCACAAGTGTGTCTTTAAAGTAATGCGAAAATCGGAACATTAGCGATTGGATAATCCCCCATACGGGTTATGAATGACATGACATTATGTCATTGCGTGGTGAAGGGAATTTCCCGGCTTAACCCGGATGCGGGGCGTGGACGGCGTCCCGGGGCGTGTCTGGTGCAAAGTACTTAATGCTCGCTACGAGAAACTTCATCACGGCGGGGCGGGCATCCGGGCAGCGCGTCCGGTACATTGCCTGCAGGAGATCGGTAAGTCCCTTGGCCGGTTTTCCCATGACCGCCTGGAGCCGAGAGCAATGACGATTGACCGTGTTTGGAAACGTGTTGGCAGTATCTGGATGGGCTGTACGCTGCTGGCGTCCGCGGCGATGGCGCAGACCAGTGCCGAAGATGCCAACAAGAGCAACAACCCGCTCAATCCGTCACCGGCGTTCAATCTCCAGAACTACTACACGCCGCGCCTGTACGGCAGCGGCGCGCACACAAACGACTTCCTGTTGCGAGGCACGCTTCCTGTAGCGCCGAACAGCCTGATTGGCGCGCCACAGATCATTCGTCCCACGGTGCCGATCAGCACCCGTCCCAAGGGCGACGGCACCTACGAAACCGGACTCGGCGATATCAACCTGTTCGACATTTTCCTGCTGCGCGCGCAGGGGCTCGAACTTGGCGTAGGACCGCTGCTGACGATTCCGACGGCCACCGATCCGAGCCTGGGCACCGGCAAGTGGCAGGCCGGGCTGGCCGGCGTGGTGGTGGATGCCAAGCCCGCGCGACTGCTGGGCATGCTGTTGCAATGGCAGCACTCGTTCGCGGGCCAGAGCAGCCGCCCCACCGTGCAAACGCTGACGGCACAGCCATTCATGATTTTCAATCTGCCGCAGGGCTGGTACATCCGGTCGACCGGCACCTGGACCTTCGACCTGCAGCGCAGCACCTACTACATCCCGGTGGGCCTCGGCGCGGGAAAGGCATGGAAGGAAGGCAAGACGATCTTCAATGCCTTTGTCGAACCGCAGTATTCGATACTGCATGACGGCACCGGTATCCCGCAGTGGACCGTATTCGCCGGCCTTAACATGACGTTCGGCAAATGACGCCCCGCCATGCGGTACTGGCCGTAGCGGCGGCGGCTTGCATGGGAGGACCCGTGGCATGGGCGCAGTCCGAGCCCGCCGCGGCAGCGGAGCCGGTTTCCAAGCCCAGGCTGTCGTTCTTCGATCCCGAGGACGGCATGCTCGACATGAGCGATTTCCTGCTCCATCACAAGGGTGCGCTACCCGTCCCGACGATCATTACCGAGCCGGCGGTCGGCTATGGCTTCGGGCTAGGGCTGGCGTTCTTCTCGCAGTCCATGGCCGAGGCGGCAGCCGAGGGCAAGGCCACGGGCAAGGGGCCTGCACCGCCGAACATCACGGTTGTTGGCGGTGCTTATACGGAGAACGGTACGTGGGCGGGTGGCCTGGCGCACTTTCACACGTGGGATGGGGACCGCATCCGCTATCTCGGTGCCATCGGGAAGGCGAATGCCAATCTCGAGTATTTCGGGCAGAACAACCAGTCTCGCGCCTATGAACTGGACGGCTTCCTGCTGGTGCAGCAGTTACTGTTCCGGCTGGGCGATTCGCGCTGGTACATCGGTCCGCGCTACGTCTATGCCGATACCTCTGCCACGTTCAAGTTCGGGGGCAATGCGGCGGAACTCGGTTCGTTCGACAAGAACCAGCGCATCGGCAAGGGCGGTCTGGTAATCGACTACGACTCGCGCGACAACATCTTCTTTCCGAACAAGGGCAGCTACGCCGAGATCGAGGCGCAGTTTGCACGTGGCGGGTTCGGTAGCACGCAGAGCTTCAACATGTTCAACGCGCGCGGTTTTACGTGGTTACCGCTGGCGCGCACGTGGATTCTCGGCCTGCGCGCCGATACGAAGTTCTCATCCGGTGACGTGCCTTTCTACGCCCAGCCATACGTAGACCTGCGCGGCGTGCAGAAGGGGCGCTACCAGGACCGCAACGCACTGGCTGCCGAGGTGGAATTGCGCTGGGACGTGACGCCGCGCTGGTCGGTGCTGGCCTTTACGGGCACCGGCAAGGCATACGGACGCTGGCACGATTTCTCCGACGCCAGCACGGTGTTCAGCGTGGGCGGAGGCTTCCGCTACATGATCGCGCGCAAGCTTGGGCTCTCGATGGGTATCGACGTGGCTCACAGCAAGGACCAGAACGCCTTCTATATCCAGGTGGGCAGCGCGTGGCATTGATACATGCCACGCAACCCACCCTTGATCCTTAAGACACGGCCGGGAAATCCAGCGTCGTGTCGTTGACGCGATTGATCATGTTCGTGAACAGGATCGCACTGATAGCCTGGATTGCCTCGACGATCTGGGTATCGCTGTAGCCCGCGGCACGAACGGCCTCGACTGAAGCAGCCGGTACCGTACCGCTTGTGCTGACCAGTTCCACCGCAAAGCGCGTCAGCGCGTCGATCTTCGCATCTTCCGGATAGCTGCCACGGCGCAACTGTTGCGTTTGCTCCACGCTATAGCCGGCCAGCTTGGTCGCGGTCAGCGTGTGGGCGGCCAGACAATAGTCACAGCCGCTAAGTTCGCTCACGGCCAGGTTGATGGCCTCCAGTTCCTTTCCAGAAAGACTGCCTTGCTTCAGCGTGGCATTGGTCTGCAGCGCCTGGGCCAGCACGGCCGGCGCGTTGCTGCCGATGGTCGCGTAGGCGTTGGGCACCTTGCCTACTGCCTTGCGAATGGCGCCGAACAGTTCGGCGGTCTGGCCGGAAGCGTCGGCGACGGGGAGGGTGTGAAGGCGTGTGGTCATGATCGATTTCCTTTCTGAGTGTCTGGTTCGGTAGTGCTCGGACGCTTGTGTCGTTGCCCTTGGAAACCATGGTAGATGTCGCCGTGATCCGCATGGATTAGAATCGGATCAGTTTTTTGCTCGATCGGATCATGGACAGTCTCAGCGAACTTGTGCGCCTGCTGGCACCTTCCGGCACGGTGGATCTGCATTGCCGGGTGGCCGGGGCCTGGTCGGCCTTTCACGACCAGGCCCCGCCGGGCCACGTGCCGTATCACGTGATCCTGCACGGACGCGCCGAGGTGATGGTCGGACGCCAGCAGTTGCACGTGGCGGCCGGCGATGTCCTGCTCTTTCCGCGTGGCGGGGCGCATACCGTATCTGGCATGTATGCGGGCACGCGCCGTGCCGAACCGTCGCGCCACTTCAACGGCGTGGTCACAGAGGTGGTGGTGCCCGGCAACGCCGCACCGCTGGACATCCTGTGCGGCACCTTCGTGTTGGGACGTACTGCCAGCGTGCTGCTGGGCGCGATGCCCGAGGTGCTGCGCGTTCAGACCGCCGGGGCCGGCGACGAGGCCGATAGCGAGCGCCACGGCTGGCTGCGCGGGCTGATCGGCATGATGCATGAAGAGGCCGAGCGGCCGGGGCCCGGCAGCGCGGCCATCGTGGCCAGCCTCTCGAATGCAATGTTTACGGTACTACTGCGTGTGCTGACGGCCGGGGGGCAGGTATCGGCTGGCGTGCTTGGACTCATGGCAGATCCGCGCACAGCGCGGGCCGTGGACGCAGTGGTGCGCGACCCCGCGCACCCTTGGACCGTCGACGGACTGGCGGCCACGTGCCATGTGTCGCGCGCCACGCTGCTGCGGCGCTTTGCCCACGCGGGCTTTACACCGCTGGAACTGGTAAGCGCCTTGCGCATGGAACGTGCGGCGCGCTTGCTTGCGGAAGGCGCGATGTCGGTGTCCGCCGTGGCGGGAGCGTGCGGCTATGTCTCGCAGGCTGCGTTCGGACGGGTGTTCGCGCAGCATTTCGGCGAGCGGCCAAGTGACTACCGGCGCAGGCATCGCGACGCGCGCGGCCACCCCATTGAGGAAAGCGCCGCATGACCACGCGCAAAGCTACCGCACGCGCCACCCCGCGTGCCCAGGACAACTGGGACGACTATCGCTACTTCCTGGCCGTGGCGCGGTCGGGAACGTTGTCGGCTGCGGCCGAACAACTCGGCACGGAACACACCACTGTCGCGCGGCATATCCATGCGTTGGAGGGTGTGCTCAATGCGCGCCTGTTCCACAAGAGCCATGTGGGTTATGCGCTGACGGCGGCCGGGGAGCGGTTGCTGACCACGGCGGAGGCCATCGAGAGCGCCTTGCTGGCATCGAAGGCTGCGGCGGCGGGCGAGCAGGACATCGCCGGGACGGTCCGCATTGGTGCACCCGATGGCTTCGGCAGTATGTTCCTGGCGCCGCGCATCCATCTGCTGACCGAACAGCATCCGAGGCTGGAAATCGAGATTTTCGCGGCGGCTCGGCTGTTCAGTCTCACGCGTCGGGAGGCCGACATCGCCATCGGTCTCGCGGGTGCCGATCACCTGCGCGTGGCCTCCCGACGCCTGACTGACTATCGGATGTTCGTCTATGGCACGAAGTCGTACCTGAAGCGGGCGGCTCGTATTCGAACCAAGACCGATCTGCTGCAGCATCCGTTCATCGGTTACGTGGAGGAACACCTGTTCTCGCCCGAACTGAGCTTCGCGGGAACCATTGGCGTGGACTACAACGCCCGGGTGCGCAGCACGAACCTGCTGACGCAGGTGCATGCGACGCTTGCGGGCCATGGCCTGTGCATCCTCCCAGCCTACGTCGCCGCCGCATTTCCCACGCTGGAAGCGGTGTTGCCGGACGAGGTAGAGGTCACGCGCACCTTTCACATGCATGTCCATGAGGATCACTGGAAGGCCGCGCACGTACGCGCCGTCGCCGCATTCATCGCCGAGCAGGTGGATGCGCATGTCTCGCTGTTTCTGGACGGCGCCTAGCTGGTAGGTTGTGCATATTTGCACAACCAATGCGGAGTATCGGTCTGTCGTTGTGCGGAAATTATGCGAATAATCGCCGTCATCGCCCCCGATTTCTTGTTGCCGTGTCCGTTACCAACGCCGTTTCCCCTGCCGCATCGTCCCTTTCCGAAGCCCGCAAGCACCGCCTGCCGAGAGTCGCCGCGCAGGTTGGCGCCTTGCTGGCCCTCTGGTGGGCGGCGGACTGGCTGACGCGCACGCTGGGCTGGTCCATTTCGCCCGGCGTGCTGGGCCTGCTGGCTGTGCTGGCACTGTTGCTCTCGGGCAAGGCCCCGGTGGGTTGGGTCAAGGATGGCGCGGACTGGATGCTCGGTGAACTCGTGCTGTTCTTCATCCCGTGCGTGGTGGCCGTGGTCAACTACGTGCCGCTGTTCCGCGCCGAGGGCGTCCAGCTCACGATTGCCGTGGTGGCGGGCACGGTGCTGGTGATGGCCGCCACCGCGCTGGCCGTCCACGCGGGATGCCGGCTCGAACGCCGCATCGCGGCATGGCGCGGCAAGGGTGTCACCGAAGGCGAGGGCGAGTAAGCCATGGCCTCGTTCTTCTGCCTGGTGTGGACGATTGCGCTGTACTTCGCCATCAAACCGTTTCATCGTCGCCTGCCGCGTTTCTGGCTGTCGCCAGCCATCGTGGTGCCGGCGCTGACCATTGCGCTGCTGCTGGCCGCTGATATTCCATACGCCGCCTATGTGGCCGATACCCGCTGGATGGTCTGGCTGCTGGGCCCGGCCACCATCGCGTTTGCCGTACCGATCTACGAGCATCGCGCCATCGTGCGCCGCCACTGGCTGGCGCTGGCGATCGGCGTCGTGGTCGGCACGCTGGTGGCATTGGTCAGCGCGCGACTGCTGGCCGAGGCCTTTCATTTCAGCAATGAGGTGTCGAGCAGCCTGATGGCGCGCTCGGTCTCCACGCCGTTCGCCGTGGCCGTGGTGTCGCACACGGGCGGCTCGGCCGATCTGGTGTCGCTGTTCACGGTCATGACCGGGCTGGTGGGCATGATGGTGGGAGATGCCGTGCTGGCGTTGCTGCGGCTGCGCTCGCCAGTGGCGCAGGGTGCATCGCTCGGGGCGGCCGCGCACGGCTTTGGCACGGCACGTGCTCGGCAACGTCATACGGAGGAGGGTGTCGTGGCCAGTCTCACGATGGTCCTGGCCGGCGTGCTGATGGTGGTGGCCGGGCCCACGCTGACTGGCTGGGTGATTGCCGTGGTGGGCTGACCTGAAGGCAGAGCAGCTTGCTGCACCTGGGGCGCGGTCAATGCCACGAGCTTCGTCCCGCGGACTAGACTTCCTCAACCAGTGATGCGCGACTCTTGTGGAGGAAGTTGCCATGGCAGCACGTTCCATTGCCTCGCTATCCATCAGTTTTGGCCTGGTGTCGATCCCGGTGAGGGTCTTCTCGGCCACCGAGACCAAATCCGCCGTGAGCTTCAACCTGCTGCACAAGGGGTGCGGATCGCGGTTGCGGCAGCAGTACATCTGCCTCAAGGAAGACGTGGTGGTGGATCGCTCCGAGATGGTCAAGGGTTACGAATTCGAGAAAGACCGATACGTAACCTTTACGCCGGATGAGTTGAAGGCGCTTGAAGATGCGGCGGCACAGACCATCGATATCGTGTCGTTCATGCCACTTGGTGCCATCGATCCCATCTACTTCGACAAGGCCTATTACCTCGGGCCTGACAAGCGCGGCGCCAAACCCTACAACCTGCTGGCGGAAGCCATGCGGGAGACCGGCACCTGTGCGTTGGCCAAGTGGGCGTGGAAGGGCAAGCAGTACATGGTGCAGATCCGGGTGGGTGCCGATGGCCTGATCCTGCAGCAATTGCTCTATGCGGACGAGGTGCGCGACATGAGCGACCTCAACGTCGAACACACGGACGTGAATGCGGCGGAACTGAAGCTGGCGTTGCAGTTGATCGAACAGAACGCCGTGGAGGGCTACGATGCGGCGGCTTATACCGACGAGGAAAAGCAGCGCATCCTCGACCAGATCGACAAGAAGATCGCCGGGAAGAAGATTACCGTTGCCGCCGAAACGCCAGCCTCCACAGGTGGCGAGGTCATCGACCTGATGGAAGCCTTGCGCAAGAGCATCGGAGCCAACAAGCGGCAACCGGCGGCGCAGGCGTCGGCAAAGACCACTGGCAAGGCCGCGCCAAAGCCGGCGGCGAAGGTGGCCGCCAAGACCGAAGCTGCCGCAGCGCCGGCGCGAAAGACCGCACGGCGCGCCGCCGCGCCAACACCGGTCGAGGCGCCCAGGCGCGCGGCACGCAAATAGGGAGCGCCGGCCACGATGCAAGCCTATTCGATGCGCGATGTGCAGGCGTTGCTTGGCATCTCGCGCACGGTTATTTCCGCCTTGATGACTGCCGGCGTGGTGGCGCCCCGGCGCGGCGCGCGGCACGAGTATCGGTTCAGTTTTCAGGATGTAGTGCTGCTGCGCACCGCGCAATCGCTACGCGAGGCGGGCATTCCCACGCGCCAGATCACGCGTTCGCTGCGGCGGCTGCAGGGACTTGGCGAGGGCCGTCCGCCTACCGGGTTGCGTGTGACCGCTGTCGGCGGCGACGTGACGGTGCAAGATCGGCAGGGCCGCTGGCATGTGGATTCGGGGCAGTTCGTGCTGGATCTCGACGCGCTCAGCGAAACCGCGCGGGCCGATGTGCTCGACTTGCACCGGGCTGCACGGCCGTCACGGTCCGGTCCGTCCGACGAAGACCCGGCCACGTGGTTCGATCGCGCGGTGGCGCTGGAACGGGTGGATCGCCCGCAGGCCGAGGCCGCCTATCTGCGCGCCGTATCGGCTGCGCCCGATTATCTCGATGCCTGGCTCAACCTGGGCTGCCTGCTTTGCGACCAGGAACGCTTCGAGGAAGCCGCCAGCCGGTATCGCGAGGCGCTGGCGCACCTGCCGGACCAGCCGCTGCTGCATTTCAATCTAGGGGTGGCGCTCGAGGACCTCGGCGCATTGCGCGCGGCGCTGGATAGCTATCACGCCTGCATCGACCTCGCCCCCGACTTTGCCGATGCGCACTACAACGCGGCCCGGCTGCATGAGGAACTGGGCGATCCGCATCGCGCGATTCGCCACTACAACCAGTATCGGCGTCTGGAGCCCGTGGATTGATCCACGGGCGCCGGCATATCAGGACACCGCACCCTGCCAGAGCAGCGCACCGTTCAGGAACAGGATGACGGCGGCGCAGCCCCATGCGGCCATCAGAGGCAAGCCGCGAACGCGCCACGCTCCCATCAGGTCGCGGCTCGATCCAAACCAGATCAGCGGCACCACCGCCAGCGGCAGCGTCAGACTCAGCACCACCTGGCTGGCCACCAGCAGGCTGGCCGAACCATGTTCGCCGAACGCAGACACGGCGAGCAGCGCGGGCACGATCGCCACGGCCCGCGTCAGCAGCGCGCGGCGCATGCGCGACATCTTGAGATTCAGGAACCCTTCCATTACCGCCTGACCGGCCAGCGTGCCGGTCAGCGTGGAGTTCAAGCCGCAGGCCAGCAACGCTACGGCGAACAGCAGGCTCGCCATGTCGGAGTGGAGCAGTGGGGCGAGAAGACGATGCGCATCGGCCAGATCCTCGACGTCCGTCAGCCCGTTGGCGTGGAACACCGAGGCCGCCAGGATCAGCAGCGCCGCATTGATCAGGAAGGCGAAGCTCAGCGACCCGAAGGTGTCGAGGTTCATGCCGCTCAGGATCTCGGCCAGCGAACGCCGACGCTCGCGGCGCCCCCCCGGTGGCGGCGTGAACCGGCGCACCAGCGAGGAATGCAGAAACAGGTTGTGCGGCATCACCGTGGCGCCGACGATACCGGCCGCGAGCCAGAGCATGCCCGCGTCACGCACTAGTTGCGAGGACGGCGCCATGCCGCCGAGCACCGCTGCCCACTCGGGCTGCGCCATCGCCAGTTGCGCGACAAAGCACAGTGCCACCAGAAGGATCAGGCTGGCGACCATGCTCTCCATGGTGCGCTGCCCGTAGCGCTGGACCGCCAGCATCAGGATGGTCACCACGGCAGCAATGAGCACGCCTACCCACAGCTTGACGTGGAACAGCAACTGCAATGCCACGGCACTGCCGACGATTTCGGCTACGTCGCAGGCAATGATCGCGATTTCGCTGGCCACCCACAGCGCTACCGTCACAGGCCGGGGGAACCGGTCACGGCAAAGCTGCGCCAGATCCCGCCCGGTCACCACGCCCACGCGCGCGGCAATCCACTGCAGCAGCATCGCCATCACGCTCGCGACGGCAATGACGATCAGGAGGCTGTAACCATACTTGGCGCCCCCGGCGATAGCCGTGGCCCAGTTGCCAGGATCCATGTACCCGACCGCCACGAGCGCGCCGGCACCCACGAACGCAAGTCGCGAACGCCGGGGTGGCGTGGCGGTGGGCTGGAGGACGGCGGAATCGGTCGGGGGCGGCATGGCGAGGTATTCCAGGGCGGGGATACGGGATGATCCCCATGCAGCATTCTAGGACCTTGTTGAGAATAGTTCCCAATTGTATTTGCACATTTGCGCAATAGATGTCGCAAAAGCCGTTCCGGAAACACAAGTTCACATATCCACAGGAGTCGGACACGTTTAGCAAGGCGTCTTCGATACACAGTTACGGCAACCACACTTCCTATCTATACGTAACTAACGTACATTATGCATGCCACATTCGTTGAGTTGCCGGCGTTCGAACGCCACCGCGAAACCTATCTGGACGACGATGGCTTTCGTCTTCTTCAGGCGGCGCTGATTCTGAACCCCATTGGCGGCGAAGTGATTCGGGGCACCAATGGACTCCGGAAGGTGCGCTACATCGATCCGCGACGACAAAAAGGCAAGCGCGGAGGGCTGCGGGTCATTTACTACTACTGGCGAGGCGGCCCGCAGTCCTGGCTCTTCACAATATATGACAAGGACGGACAGGCTGATCTGACGCCTGCCCAGACAGAGCAATTGAGGTTGTTCCTGGAACGGGAACAGAGCAAAAGGAGAGGTATATGACCCGCGACATTTTTGCGGAACTTGTCGAAGGCTTCGACGCACTGGAAGCGGAGCGCCAGGGCAAGACAACGCTTCGCACTCACAAGGTTCGATTGGCGGACCTCCATGACATCGACGGCAAGGACCTAGTTGAAATTCGCCAGCAATTCGGCATGTCGCGGCCAGTTTTCGCTATGTATCTGAGGACTAACGCTCGCACGCTCGAAAATTGGGAGCAGGGCCGGGCCAAGCCCAATGCGCAGGCGACGGTGCTGATCAAGCTGGTTCAGAAGTACCCGGAAACGCTGGAGAAGCTCGCCTCACTTGTCTGAGCGGCAATCGGAGTTGCAAAGCTGCCGCAAGCGCCTATCGACCTGCCGACCACCCACTCCCGCCCGTCCTTCCAGCCAGCTTGACCGGTCCGCAACAGGCGCAATTGCCGCCGTGCGAGGATGAGGTGCCTTCTGCGGCACCGCCGGAAAGCGATGGGGCGGCTACCAACGCGCGGGGGGCCACCTCGCCGCAGCCTGGGCACACGGCGGGTACGTCGCGGCTGGCAATCGGGCGAAGTTGCGAGAAATCACCGCATTTGTCACATCGGTAGTCGTAGGTGGGCATCGCATTTCCGGAGTTTCGGTGTACAGCGCTAGCTTAGATCAGGTTGAGGTGGCCGCGGTGATTCCCAGCGCTTTCCTACGCCATATGGATGGGGCTTGCCAGGTGCAAGACGGTTTCCATCAACGAATGGAACGCTGCGAATCCCTATAATCGCGCGCATGGACAAGAATCTCGACAAGCGTTTTGGCTTTCTGGTGGCGGACGTGGGCCGTCTGTCAGGCAAGCGGTTCGACGAACTCTCGCGCGCCACGCTCGATCTGACCCGTGCCCAGTACCGGGTGATCGCCAATCTATCGTTCCACGGCGAGATGAATCAGGCCGCCCTGGCCGACTTGATGGAGGTGGCGCCGATTTCGGCAGGGCGGCTGCTGGATCGTATGGAAGAGGGCGGCTGGATTGCGCGCCGGCCCAATCCGCAGGATCGCCGCGAGCGCATGGTCGATATCACCGAGAAGGCTGGTCAGGCCCTGGACGCGGCGCGCGCGGTGGGAGATCTGGTTACCAGCGAGGCCCTGAGCGGTTTCAGCGCGGAAGAGGCCGAGCGCTTCATCGGCTTTCTGCAGCGGGCGCGCGCCAACCTGCTGAAGCCGCAGCAGAACTAGTTTTCCGGGAACACGATGGCGACGGTCAGGCCGCCGCCGTGCGTCTCGGACAGCGATATGGATGCGCCGTGCAGCCGCACGATTTCGCGCACGATGGAAAGCCCCAATCCATTGCCTTCGCGGCTGGCGCTTGCCTGCCCGCGATAGAACCGCTTGAAGACGTCCTCGCGCTCGCTGGCGGATACACCGGGACCGTTGTCTTCCACGATCAGGCGCCTGCCCTCCACGCGGACGGTCACCACGGCGCCGGGGCCCGCATAGCGGATTGCGTTGTCGATCAGGTTGCCGAGCATCTCCTGGAGCAGATGGGTCTGTCCTTCGATCCGCGTGACGCTGGCCGCTTCGGTGTCGTGGCCTTCGAATCCGATATCGATACCGTCGCGCCGGGCCACCGGCACCCAATCAAGCACCACGTTTCGAGCGAGCGCATCAAGCTGCAGCGGCGTCAGGTCGGGAGCATAACCACTATCGTTTTCAAGGCGGGACAACGAGAGCAACTGCGCCACCTCTCGCGCCGCATGCTGCACCGATCCGTGCAGCCGCGCCACATGAGCGTGAACATTGGCGGGAGCGGATTCGCGCAGGGCCAGTTCCGCTTCGGCCTGGATGATGGCCAGCGGCGTCTTGAGCTGGTGCGCGGCATCGGCAAAGAATCGCTTCCGCCCGGCAATCATCCGGTGCAGCCGGGCCACGTACTGGTTCACGGCGGCCACCAACGGGCGGATATCGTCGGGCAATGCGGTGTCATCGAGCGGCTGCAGATCGTCGGGGCCACGTGCGGCCATGGCGTGCGATAGCCGATGCAAGGGCCGCAATCCGCGCCCCACGGCAAACCAGACAATGACCAGCGCCAGCGTGACGAGCACCAGTTCCTGCAGCAGCGATCCGACGAGGATGTCATGGGCAAGGTGCTGCCGGGCCTCGGTGGATTCACCCACCAGCACCCACACCATGCGCGTGCGTGCCGATCGCACATCGTGCAGCGGAATCGGCGTGGCGGCCATGCGCAGGGGCGTGTTCTGGTAGACCGCGTCGTAGAAGTGGGTGCGATAGAGCGTACGGTTCGGCCGGGGCGGCATCGGCAGGCCGTCGTAGCCGGTGATCGTCGTACCGTCGGCATCGCGGACCTGGTAGTACACCCGTGAACCTTGCTCGGCGTCGAAGACCTCCAGCGCAAGGTAGGGCACCTCCACTTCCACACGCCCATCGCGCAGGGCGATGCCCTCGCGCATGGCTTTGAGCGAAGCGGCGAGCGTGCGGTCGAATGCCTGATCCGCCGCGGCGGATGCGCGCCGATCCGTCAGCCATGCATCGAGCGCCAGCAGCAGCACCAGCGGCAGCAATAGCCAGAGCGTCAGTTGCAGCCGGAGGCTGCCGGTCTTCATCGTGGATGGGGCGCGTCCTGCGCGTCGGTCTGCCGGCATGCGTCCTGTGCCTGCGCTTCGAGCCGATATCCCAGGCCGCGCAGCGTGACGATGCTGACGCCGCTGCCTTCGAGCTTCTTGCGCAGCCGATAGACATAGATCTCGATGGCGTCCGGATTGACCGATTCGTCGATCCCGAAGATCTTTTCCGAAAGCGCTGCCTTGTTGAGCGCGCGGCCGTCGCGCAGCATCAGCACTTCGAGCACGGCCCGCTCGCGGCCCGTCAGCGACAGCAGTGCACCATGCAGCGTGAACGCGCCGCTGACACTGTCGAAGTGCAGCGGCCCGCACGACAGACCCGTGCGGTCGTGACCATGACTGCGCCGGATCAACGCACGCGCACGGGCTTCGAGTTCGGTCAGCGCGAAGGGCTTGGCGAGGTAATCATCCGCGCCCAGGTCCAGGCCCCGCACGCGATCCTCCACGGTGCCGTGGGCTGTCAGGATCAGCACAGGCAGCGGGTTGCGGCGCTGCCGCAGCCGGCGCAGCACTTCCAGACCATCCATGCGCGGCATGCCGATATCGAGAATGGCAAGCGCGTAGTCTTGCGTGGTCAACAGATGATCCGCGCTGGCGCCGTCGTGCATGCAATCGACCGTGAAGCCGCTCTGGCTCAGCGATGCCACCAGTGACTCGGCCAGTTTCAGATTGTCTTCGGCAAGCAGGATACGCATGGGTTAACAGCGGGGCAGGGGATTGGGGCAAACGGTGCGCGTGGATAGATACCTGTTACGCGCGGCCCTCGCCAGTTAGGGAAACTCCCAGTCGTGTTGCCTGGACCACGCGCAAAAATGCCAGCCGCTTTGAAAGCGAAGTGAAAGTGCGCGCCTTCTACCATCCGCTCCCGATCACACAAGAACGACGAGGAGACTGGCATGAAACGGAAGGTGGCGGCGGTGGCCGCAATGGGTTCGCTGGCAGGCGTGGTGGTGTCGGGCAATGCAGCGGCGCAATCGAGTGTGACGCTCTACGGGCTCGTGGATACGGGTATCGAATACTTGAGCAAAGCCGGCCCCAACGGCAACTCGACCGTCAAGATGACGTCGGGCGGCAAGAACACGTCGCGCTGGGGCCTGCGCGGCAGCGAGGACCTGGGTGGCGGGATGAAGGCGATCTTCGCGCTGGAATCGGGCATCGCCGTGGATACCGGCAAGCTCGATACCGACAACACGCTGTTCGATCGCCGGGCATGGGTGGGCATCGAGGACAAGACGCTGGGCAGCATCCGTATGGGCCGCGACTTCACGACGACCTACGATTTCATGCTGCCGTTCGACCCGATGGGCTACGCACCGAGCTATTCGTGGGCCACGTCGTCGACGGCCACGGGTGGCCGCAAGGACGGCATGTTCTCGCGCTCCGCCAACATCGTGCGCTACGACGGCAAGTTCGGTCCCGTCAAGGTGGGGGGCACGATGTCGTTCGGCGAAGTGCCGGGCAGCTTCAAGTCTTCCTCGAAATACGACCTCGGCCTGGGCTACAACGCGGGCAAGTTCGCGGCGGCGCTGACGTGGGATCGCCAGATCGGCGCGGGCACGAGCACTACGCCGCCTGACAATGTGGATTACGTGCAGGGCATCCACGCCGGTGCGAGCTACGACTTTGGCGCCTTGTCGGTCTACGCGGGATATCGCAACTATCGCAAGACGTTCACGACGTCGGCGTCCAAGCAACTCAGCGATCTGTACTGGGTGGGTGCCGCGTATGACTTCACGCCGGCCTTCACGCTAATCGGCGCGGTCTACAAGCAGAACATCAAGGGCGATACGGATGGCGATCCGATCCTGTTCTCGGTGCGCGCCCAGTACAACTTTTCGAAGCGCACGGCGGCCTATCTGTCGGGCGGCTATGCACGCGCACGCAATGGGCAGAACGTCAGCGTGTCTCGTGACTTTGTGGGCTACGGCAGCAATCAGGTCGGTGTGATCGCGGGTCTGCAACACCGCTTCTGAGTCGATTCCAACCGCTTCGGAAACTCGACACTTTCGAGGCTTTGGGCTGCCGTGGTGGGTGGTCCCCCGGCGATGCCAGTGCTGGCATCGCCGGTTTTTCTATGCGCTTTCGCAGATTCACTGCGCGCCCGTGACGCGCCAGATGATATTGCCGACATCATCGGCCACCAGCAGGCCACCGCGCGTATCCACGGCCACACCAACGGGGCGCCCTTGCGCGTCGCCGTCATCGGTGAGAAAGCCGGTCAGTACATCGAATGGCGCGCCCGTGGGGCGGCCCTGATCGAACGGCACGAAGATCACCTTGTAACCCGCGCGCGGCTTGCGATTCCACGAGCCGTGCTGGCTGACAAACATCCCATCGTGGAATCTCGCGGGCAGGCTGTTGCCCGAGGCACCGGTCATGCCGATCGATGCCGTGTGCGAACCTACGGCGTAATCCGGCACGATGGCCTTTGCCACCATATCCGGAGCAGGCGGTTTCACGCGTTCGTCCACATGCTGGCCGTAGTAGCTGAACGGCCATCCATAGAAGCCGCCATCGCGTACCGAGGTGATGTAGTCCGGCACGAGGTCGCTGCCGATCTCGTCGCGTTCATTGACCGAAGTCCACAGCATCTTCGTGGCCGGCTCCCATGCCATGCCGTTTGGATTGCGCAGGCCGCTCGCGTAGATGCGATGCTGTCCGGTTTGTCGGTCCACTTCCCAGATCGCCGCGCGACCCGCTTCCTTGTCGAGTCCGTTCTCGCCAACGTTGCTGTTGGAACCCACCGTCACATAGAGTTTGCTGCCGTCCGCGCTGGCGATGACGTTCTTGGTCCAGTGGTGATTCAGCGGACCACCGGGCAGATCCACGAACTTCGTGCCCGCATCCGTGATGCTGGTCTGTCCCGGTGAGTACGGGAATCGCACCACTGCATCGGTATTGGCCACGTAGAAATCGTTGCCGACGAGCACCATGCCGAACGGCGAATTCAGATCCTTGAGGAAGACGCTGCGCTGATCCGCCACGCCGTCGCCATCGGTATCGCGCAGCAGCGTGATGCGGTTGGCGCTCGGCGTTACGGCACCGGCACGCTTCATCACCTGCTTCATGACCCAGCCGCGAATGCCCTTGCTGTCATCGGGCTTGGGCGGCGCGTTGGTCTCGGCCACGAGCACGTCGCCGTTGGGCAGCACGTAGACCCAGCGGGGATGGTCGAGCTTGTCTGCGAAGGCGGCCACGCGCATGCCATCGGCGGCTACGGGCATCTTGCCGTTTTCCCACCCCTTGGCGGGGGCAACGTGGACGGTGGGGATGGTGGTCTGGTTCGGTGCAGGCAGCTTGGGCGCGGGACCAAAGCCGGCCGCTTCGGGCAGCTTGGCCGATTCGCCGCAGCCGCTCAGCAATACGAGCGTGGCCACGACGGCGAACATCGTGGCCATGGGATAGATCATGAAGGGGCGAACCATTGAGGGCTCCAGGAGGCGGTGTCGTGCAGAACTCCCTGAAGCATAGGAATGTGCGCTCGGCTTGTATGTCAGCGGCGCTGCAAGCCGATGTCCGCTGCCGTCTGACTACCCCAGCATCCCGTGGCGCTGATGCCATTCGCGCAGCGATTCCTTGGGAAACTTTCTGAAATGGCGGTGACTTTTGCCGCGCGGCACATCGACCCACTCTGGTGCGTCATCCAGCATGATCTCGACGGTTTCCGGTGGTTTCGGCAGCGGCGTATCGATGGCGCTGGCATAGGGATGGACGAGTTCGGGCCAGCGCGGGTCCCACAGCCACAGCGGCGTGCCGCATTGCTTGCAGAAGTAGCGATACGCCTTCGAGTGATGGGGCGATTTACCCGGCTCGCGCATCACCGCATGAAAGTGGGCAACGTGCTTTTGCCCGCTAACGCGTAGCGTTTCGGCATCGCCGCCGATATTGATGCCGTAGCCCGCGCTGCCGCCAGTCTTGCGACAGATCGAACAGTGGCAATGCATGAATGGCGACGGTGAATCCGACTCAAGCGAGAACTGCACGACGCCGCATTGGCACGAACCTTCGAGATGCATGATGACTCCGATATCGAGGTGGCAATGCATCACAGTGTGGGTGACCGGACCCCTCGTTTCAAGCACTTGACGCAAGGATTGGCCACGGTAACCCGGCAAAAACTGTGGCGTTGTCAGGCGTTGTCTGTCAGTGCGCGCGAGTTTTTGTAAGGGATTGTTTGAATGCGGCACGCGACACACCAGATGGCTTCTAAACTTGGGCAAACGGTGCGGCAACGCTCCGTTTTCGTTTCAGGTTCCAGGTTCTTTCGATAACAACATTGAGAGGTCTCTTATGTCCAAGACTCGAATCATTCGCAACACCTCGCTCGTCGGCGCCCTGGTTGCAGGCTTGATGTCGGCGACCGCATTCGCGCAGACCACGACCGCTCCCGCCAACACCACGAGCGCAGTGCCGCCGGGCACGGTGCAGATCCAGCCGCCGAAGGACCCGCTGGTGGAGCGCCGCGAAGCGCGCAAGGCCGCCAATGACCAGTACAAGGCGGAGAAGGCAGCAGCCAAGAGCACGTACAAGCAGGACGTGAGCGCCGCCAAGGGCGAACAGAAGGACGCCAAGAAGGCTGCGAACGAGGCCGCGAAGGCGGAGTTGCAGCAGGGGACGAAGCAGTAACGCCTCGCATGCTTGCGGCATCCTCCCCTCTCCCGCGTTGCGGGAGAGGGGTCGGGGGAGAGAGGGCATGGAGCTTCAAATAGCGACTTGTCTGTCGTTGAAGCCGCTGGCCCTCTCCCCCAGCCCCTCTCCCGCGCGCGGGAGAGGGGAGCAAAACCGTCGATGCGTTATATGAGCCGCGCCCCCGGCCAGGCCCCCGACATCACCGTCTTCCTCACAGACTGCCGCACCGTCTGCATCACATCCCACAAGTCAGCCACCGCCGGACGATTGCGTGCCGTTGCCACGGCCACCTGGCGCGTGACCACCGGATCGACCAGTCGTGCCGAATGCAGCCGACCCTGCGCCACGCGATCCGCTACAGCTGCGAAAGGCAGCAGCGTCGCGCCGCAGCCGTCTTCCACAAGCCGCATCGACACCGCGTTCGACGCATCGCATTCCATCGCAACGTTCAATGTCGTCCCGGCGCGCGTAGCCAATGCTTCAGCCAGCATGCGAAGGCCACTGGTCGTGCTCGGCAGGATCAGCGGTACCTCGCCCAGGCGTCGGGCTTGGAACGTGGGGCCCACGTGGCTCCATGACGCCGGCGTGACCAGCGTCAGGTCTTCTTCCAGCAGCACATCCACTTTGAGTGCGCCCTGTTGCTCGGGCAGGTAGAGCAGGGCAACGTCGATTTCACCGGCTGCGAGCCAGGACAGGATCGGCGATGCCAGTCCTTCGACAAAACGCAGTTTCGTTGCCGGATAGCGCTCCTTGAGTGCGGTGCCGATGGACGCAAACGCGGTGTTGGCGATGGTCGGCTGCGCGGCGATGACCAGTTGCGTGGGCCCTTGCGCGGAAGATGCCCGCACCGCGGAGCGAGCTTCGGACAGCGTGGTGGCCACCTGCCGCGCGTAGCCCAGCAGCGTGGCGCCAGCCTCGGTCAGTACCACGCCGCGCCCGCTGCGGTGAAACAGCCGCGTGTCGAGCGCAGCTTCGAGCCGCGTGATCTGACGGCTCACGGTGGACTGGTCGGCGCCCAGTTCCAGCGCAGCGCGCGAGATGCTCTGCGTGTTGGCCACGCAGACGAAGCACGCCAGGTCGTCGGAATTGAGCGCAGACATCAGGCCGTAGTTGTCGAAACAGGCGGCTTGTCGCCGATAGCAAACGCCGACAGGTGCTCGATGGCCTTGACCAGCCCCGAGTGATCCCACGCCGCACCGCCCTGGGCTACGCACACGTTGAACAGTTGCTGCGTCGATGCCGTGTTCGGCATGCCCAGACCCAGCGCCTTGGCCGTGGACAGCGCCAGGTTCAGGTCCTTCTGGTGCAGCTCGATGCGGAAGCCCGGATTGAACGTGCGCTTGATCATCCGCTCGCCGTGAACTTCGAGGATCTTCGAGCTGGCAAAGCCGCCCATCAGCGCCTCGCGCACGCGCGCCGGATCGGCGCCGGCCTTGGCGGCCAGCACCAACGCCTCACTCACGGCCTCGATGGTCAGCGCGACGATCACCTGGTTGGCAACCTTCGCCACCTGTCCGTCGCCAACATTGCCCACCAGCGTGATGTTCTTGCCCATCAGTTGCAGCAGCGGCAGGACCTTGTCGAACACGGCCTGTTTGCCGCCGGCCATGATCGACAGCGTGGCGGCCTTCGCGCCCACTTCACCACCCGAGACCGGCGCGTCTACGTAGTCGCAGCCCAAGGCTTCGATCTTCTTTGCGAACTCGCGCGTCTCGATGGGCGAGATCGAGCTCATATCGACCACGATCTTGCCCTTGGCGAGACCCGCTGCCACGCTGTTGTCTTCAAACAGCACGCGCGCCACGTCCGGTGTATCGGGCAGCATCAGGAAGGTGACTTCCGCTTGCTTTGCCACGTCGGTAGCGCTCGCGCACGACTGCATGCCTGCGTCAAGCAGTTCCTGCGGCACGCCGCTGCGCGTGTGCGCGTAAACAGTGTGGCCGCCGGCCTGAAGGTGTTGCGCCATGGGCTTGCCCATCACGCCCAGTCCGATGAATCCGATCTTGCTCATGATTGATGTCCGGTTGCTACAAGTTCTGTCAGGAAGGAAAGCGCTCGCGCAGCGCGCGGGCCGCATCACGCAGCAGCACGTGGTCGATACCCACGGCCACGAAGTGCGCGCCCATGTCGAGGTAGCGTTTGGCGTCGGCCTCCACCGGCGTCAGCGTGCCGATGGCCTTGCCCGCGCGATTCGCTGCATCGTAAATCTGTTTTACGGCGGCCTGCACATCGGGATGGTTCGGATTGCCGAGATGACCGTATGCCGCGGCCAGGTCGTTCGGACCGATGAAGATGCCGTCCACGCCGGGCTCGGCGCAGATTGCTTCCACGGCTTCCACGCCCTTGCGGCTTTCGATCTGTACGAGCACGCAGATGTTGTCGTTGATCGTCTTGAAGAAGTCGGGCAACGTGCCGTAGCGGTTCTGCCGCTGCGCACCGGAGACACCGCGAATGCCATCGGGGGGATAACGCGTGGCTTGCACCGCGCGGCGCGCTTCCTCGGCGGATTCCACGAACGGAATCAGGAAGTTGTAGAAGCCGATGTCGAGCAGCCGCTTGATCGCTACCGGATCATTCCACGGCGGGCGCACCACCGGCGCGCTGGTGCTGTCCTTGAGCGCCATCAGTTGCGGCGCGAAGGTCAGCACATCATTGGGCGAGTGCTCGCCATCGAGCAGAATCCAGTCGAAGCCGGCCAGACCGACAATCTCGCTGGTGGTGGCTTGCCCGAGCGAACTCCATAGTCCGATCAGCCGCTTGCGCGCGAGCATGTCGGCGCGGAAGCGGTTGGGCAGCGGATGAAGCTGGGGCAGGTGAGGGGTGGCAGTCATGTTGGAAAACTCCTGATCAGTCTGCGGCCAGCGCCGACAGCGGGCCCGGGGATTTGCCGCGCGATTGCAGCACGCGTGCCGCGGCATCGTCGAGTTGCGCGAGCGTGCCGCTATCCACGGGGATGAACTCGGCGCGGGCACGACGCCATGCGCGCTCGGGATCGCCGGGCAGTTTGATGTCGTCATTGCCGGGTTGCAGGCGCGACGCTTTCATCCATTCCACGAACGATTCCACTTCGTGGCCGAACGAGGTGCTGCTACCCATCCGCGCGGGATCGAACACGATGGCCAGCATGTTGTTCCACACCGCGTGTTCGTGCGTGAGCGTTTCCGGGCGGATCGTGTGGCCGCCCGTCACGGCGGCGCCGAGCAGTTCGCACATCACCGCAAGGACATGACCCTTGTGCTCGCCAAACGTACGCAGCGCGCCCTGCGGCGTACCGGGCTGCGGGAACATCACGGCGGGGTTGTCGGTGGGGTGCCCGTGCGGATCCATGAGGCTGCCCGGCGGCACCGGCACCCCCTTGTTGTTGGCCACGCGTACCTTGCCGAGTGCGATGGCGCTCGTCGCGAAGTCGAGCACCAGCGGCGGCTGGCCCGCCACGGGCACGCCAATCGTGAACGGATTGGTGCCGAAGCGCGCATCGTAGCCGCCATGCGGAGCGACGATCGGCTTGGACAGCACGTTGACGAAGTGGATCGAGATCATGCCGGCTGCCGTGGCCTGCTCGGCCCAATGGCCCACACGTCCCAGATGGTGCGAGCGGCGCAGGCCCAGCACGCAGACGCCGTGCTCCTTGGCGCGCTCGATCCCCATGCGCATGGCCTCTTCGGTCACCGCCTGGCCCATGCCGCGATTGCCGTCGAGGCTCAGGATGCCACCGGACTCATGCACCACGCTGACCTGCTGGTTCAACTGGAGTTGGTCCGCCTGCCATGACATCACGTACTTGGGGATCATTCCCACGCCGTGCGAATCGTGGCCGGAGAGGTTGGCGCCGACGAGGTGATCGGCGGTCAGCGCCGCCTCGCGCGCGTCGGAACCCGCCGCCAGCCAGAGATCGACCACCCACTGATGCAGGCCAGCAGTCGGGATTCGATGTTCACTCATGCATTACTCCAGGTGGATATTGGCGACCTTGATCAGGTTGGCCCACTTGGCCACCTCGGCTTTCTGGAAGGCGGACAATTCTGCGGGGCCGGCGCCCGAAGGCTCCACGCCCATCGAGGCCAGCTTGGCACGCACGTCCGGCTGGCGGATGATCTTGCCGATTTCGGCGGAGAGCTTGTTGACCACCGGCGCGGGCGTACCGGCCGGTGCGAAGATCGCCTGCCACGACACGATCTCGTAGCCGTTCAGGCCCGATTCGGCCATTGTCGGCACATCGGGCAACTCGGCAGCGCGCTTGCCGCCAGTGGTGGCCAATGCCCGGAACTTGCCAGACTGGATCATCGGAATCGCGGCGAGGCTGTTTTCGAAGACGAGATCCACCTGGCTGCCGAGTAGCGCCTGCACGGCCTGGCTGCTGCCCTTGTACGGCACGTGCGTCATGCGCAGGCCGGCCATGTTGGCGAACAGTTCGGCGGCCAGATGCTGCGAGGTGCCGTTGCCCGACGAGCCAAAGTTGATCGAGCCGGGCTTGGCCTTGGCGGCGGCAATCACGTCCTGCACGCTCTTCCATGGGCTGCTGCTGTTGACCACCAGCACGTTTGGCAGCGTGCCGATCAGCGTGATGGGCTGGAAATTCTTGACCGGGTCATACGGCATCTTCGGATACAGGCTCGTATTGATGGCATGCGAGCTGATGGTGCCACCCAGGATCGTGTAGCCGTCGGCAGGCGCCTTGGCGACATAGTCCGAGCCGATGTTGCCACCCGCGCCTGCGCGATTCTCCACCACCACGGACTGGCCCAGTGTCTGCGAGAGCTTCTGGCCGATCAGGCGACCCAGCAGGTCGGTGGTGCCGCCGGCTGCGAAGGGCACGACATAGGTGATGGGCTTGGACGGATAGTGGTCGGCCGCATGCGTGCCGGTCTGGGCGCCGGCATGGCCGGCCACGGCCATGCATCCGGTACAAAGCACGGCCAGCACGGGCCGCATGGCGCGTTGGGTCAAAAGCATAGGTTGTCTCCTGTTCACGGAACGTTTCGGGGTCTTCATCCCGGTTCGGCGTTTCCCTTTATGTCGTTCTGCCTGCCGGTTTCCGGGACGGAGCAGCGGCGCAGAACCGGGCGCCTTGTACGGCGCCTCGCCTGTCAATCTACACGGACACCCGCCGTGCGGCCTTGCAAAAAACGCATAACAGAAATGCACGATAGACCGCGCGGCCAGACACGTCAAACGGAACAATTGCAGACATTCACGAAGCCTCCCATCTGGATTTCGCCATGACAACTGCACCCCCCTCGGCCCGCTCCGGCGGCCACGTACTGGTCGACCAACTGCGTATTCACGGCACCGAGCGCATCTTTTGCGTGCCCGGCGAGAGCTTTCTCGACGTGCTGGACGCGCTCCATGACGAGTCGGCCATCGACCTGGTGGTTTGCAAGCACGAGGGCGCGGCGGCGAACATGGCCGAGGCGGACGGCAAGCTGACCGGCCGCCCAGGCATCTGCTTTGCCACGCGCGGGCCGGGTGCCACGCACGCTAGCATCGGCGTGCATATCGCCGCGCAGGACTCCACGCCGATGATCCTGTTCGTCGGCCAGATCGCGCGCCAGTACAAGGGCCGGGAAGCCTTCCAGGAGGTGGACTATGCCGCCGTGTTCGGCTCGATGGCCAAGTGGGCCGCCGAGATCGACGACCCCGCGCGCATTCCGGAAATGGTGGCACGCGCCTTCCAGGTCGCCACATCGGGCCGGCCCGGCCCCGTGGTGCTGGCGCTGCCGGAAGACGTGCTCGACGGCATGGTGGAATGCGCCGATGCCGCGCCGTATCGTGCGGTTGCTGCTTCCCCGGCTGCAGCCGATGCCAAGGCGCTGACCGCCGCATTGGCCGAAGCAAAACGTCCGCTGGTGATCGCGGGCGGAGCGAACTGGACGGACGCCGCCGTGCGCGACTTCGCCGCGTTCGTGAACGCGTGGGATCTGCCAGTGGCCTGTGCCTTCCGCCGTCAGGACGTGATCGACAATCGCGACCCGCACTACGTGGGCCACCTGAGCCTCGGTGTCAGCCCCAAGCTGGCGGAGCGCGTGAAGACCGCCGATCTGATCGTGGCTTTCGGTACGCGGCTGGGCGATATCGCGACCGATAGCTACACGCTTCTGGATGCGCCGCGGCCGAAGCAGAAGCTGGTTCACATCCATGCCGATAGCTTCGAACTCGGCCGCGTCTATCAGGCCGCGCTGCCCATCCATGCCGGCGTGGAAGCGGGTGCCGCGATGCTGGCGGCACTGCAGGCCCCGGCTGCCAAGCCGTGGAAGGACTGGACCACGGGTGCGCGGGCCGAGCACGAGGCATTTGTCACACCACCCAAACCGCACGCCGAACTGACGGGCGTGGATCTGGGGGCCGCGATGGCGCATCTGAACCAGGTGTTGCCGGAAGACGCGATGCTATCGAATGGCGCCGGTAACTACACGGTCTGGCTGCATCGCTTCTACGCGTACAAGCGGCCCCGTACCGAGCTTGCCTCGACTTGTGGTGCGATGGGGTATGGCTTGCCGGCTGGTATCGCCGCCAAGTTGCGCCATCCGGAAAAGACCGTGGTCTGCTTCGCGGGCGACGGCTGCTTCCTGATGTATCCGCAGGAAATCGCCACCGCCGCCGCGCATGGCGCCAACCTGATCACGATCGTGGTGAACAACCGCATGTACGGCACGATCCGCATGCATCAGGAAAAGCGCTACCCGGGCCGGCAGAGCGGCACGGCTATCGTCAATCCGGATTTTGTGGAGATGGCGCGCAGTTGCGGCGCATGGGCCGAGCGCGTGGAGCGGACCGAAGATTTCGCCGCGGCATTCGAACGGGCCATGAAGGCGGGCAAGCCGGCCGTGCTGGAGCTGGTGACAGACCCGCTGCAGATCACGCCGGCCATGCGGGTAACGGAGTTGCCGCTGCGCTGACCCCAGGCGCGTTTAGTTTGAATTATGGGAATCCAATAATTATGGGATTCCCATGGTTTCGGCTAAAGCGGGATCCTTCTCAAAAAAGAGATGTCTGCGCGGGTTCGGGTGTACCCAGGATCTGGCGAATCTGGGCCAGATACCGATCCCCGACGGCCCGATGGGTCTTCCGGGCTTCCTCCAGAAAGACACGCCGTGCAGGTGGCCGGATGTTCAGCATCCGGCAGATCGTGGAAAGATAGGGCTTCCTGCCATCTCCGGCAGCGCGACGGGCCGCAGAGGCGAGGGCGGCATCGCCGATGCGCCCGCGCAGCCAGACCAGGATCTGGCGGTCATATTCGTTCTGCACACGGATCAGATGTTCCATCTGTAGACTCCGAAATCTCCGATTACTGTTCATCCATACAGTACCTGTAAATATATACAGTGATTCGGAATTTTCAAGGGCTCGATAAGACAGCGGTGGGACGCCGGTGCCACAATGGCAGCCTTTGCGGCATCCCACTGTGGGTTGCCGCACGCCCCAACCTTGTTCCATGCGTCTTCCCAGTCTGATTGCACTCCAGATGCTCGAGTGCGCCGCCCGGCTCGGCAGCTTCACGCGTGCGGCGGCCGAACTGAACGTGACCGAGAGCGCGATTTCCCGGCAGATCCAGGCGCTGGAAGCCCGGCTTGGTGTGCGTTTTTTCGAGCGCGTGCGCCAGCGAGTGGTGCTGACAGCCGATGGCGACCGCTACGTCCGGGAGATCCGCGAGGAACTCAAGGCGATCGAGCGCGCCACCAAGGATCTGGCTTCAAGGGCTGGGGGCATGGACGTGATCGAGCTGGCGGTGGTGCCCACCTTCGCCACGCAATGGCTGATTCCCCGGCTGGCCAGCTTCCGTGCCGAGCATCCGCGCATCGTCGTCAATATCCACGCCCGGCCCGAACCATTCCATTTCGCCGAATCGCTGTTCGATGCCGCGATCTACTTTGGCGACCGGCCCTGGGAGGGGCATCCCCACGCGCGGCTGCTGGACGAGGGGCCCTCGATCCCGGTCTGCAGTCCTTTGTTGCTCGAACAGGCAAGGCTGCGCGAGCGGGACGATCTGCTCCGCCTGCCGCTGTTGCATCTGGCCAGCCGTCCCGATGCCTGGCCCGACTGGTTCAGCGCAGATGACGAGGACGTGCGCCGCAAAGCCCGGCTTGGCGCCCGCTATGACCTGTTCACGATGGTGACCGGCGCGGCGATCTGCGGGCTAGGCGTGGCAGTGCTGCCCGCGATGATGGTTCATTCCGAAATGGAAAGTGGGCAGTTGGTGGCGCTGCCATTTCAGGCTGCACGCAAGGCGGAAGACGGCGGGGCGTACTTTGTGTCCTATCGGGAAGGAAAGCCCGGCGATGACAAGGCCCAGTCATTTGCCGACTGGCTATTGCGCCAATGTGGTGCAAACCAGCGTTAATGCGTAAAAGGCATCAAGTAGCGTAGAAATGTTGCTTGCGAGGAAGGGCCGGCTGTCTGACACTTGGCGGCGCAATTTCCCCTCAAGATCATGACAGCCACTTTCTCGTCCCCCAGCCAGATCCGCGCGCAGTTCTCGCGTGCCATGTCCGATATGTATCGCGCCGAGGTGCCGCAGTACGGCACGCTGATGGCGCTCGTTGCCGACACCAACGCCGACGTGCTGGCCAGCATCGGCGCCGCTGCAGCCGGCGCGGCCGGCCAGGAATCGCGTATCGAGGTGGAGCGCCACGGCGCAATCCGCGTGGGCACGCCCGAAGAACTCGCCACCATCCGTCGCCTGTTCGGGGTGATGGGCATGTTCCCGGTGGGTTACTACGATCTTTCCGTAGCCGGCGTGCCGGTACATTCCACGGCGTTCCGTCCGCTCGATACGGCGGGTCTGGCCGAGAACCCGTTTCGGGTCTTCACGTCGCTGCTGCGACTGGATCTGATCGAGGATGCCGAGTTGCGCGATGCCGCTGCTGCGGTGCTGGCCACGCGCTCGATCTTCACGCGGGGATGCCTGGCGATGATCGAGCGTGCCGAAGCACAGGGCGGTTTGAGCGAGGACGATGCCGCGCGCTTCGTGACCGAGGCACTGGAAACGTTCCGCTGGCACGGTAAGTCCACCGTGACGTCCGAGCTTTACTGGAAGCTGCGCAAGACGCATCCGCTGATCGCGGATATCGTCTGCTTTCCCGGCCCGCACATCAATCACCTGACGCCCCGCACGCTCGACATCGACATGGTGCAGGCGCAGATGCCTTCGCGTGGCATCCAGCCCAAGGCTGTGGTCGAAGGTCCGCCTACCCGCCGCTGCCCGATCTTGCTGCGCCAGACGAGTTTTCTTGCGCTGAGCGAACCGGTGACCTTTACCGACGGCGGAGAAGCCGGCACGCACACGGCCCGCTTCGGTGAGATCGAACAACGCGGCGTGGCGCTCACGCCGAAGGGTCGCCAACTGTACGACCAACTGCTGGCCGAAGTCCGCAAGACGATCTCGCCGGCTGGCGACGGTTCGAATGCGGACGCGTACCGCAAGACGCTGTCGCAAGTATTCGAAGCATTCCCCGATACGCACGAAGGGCTGCGCCAGCAAGGGTTGGCCTACTACCGCTACGCCGTGGGCAATGTGGCGGCGGACGGCAGCGATGTGGAAGCGCTGATCGCCTCCGGCGCACTCGTGGCCGAGCCGATCACGTACGAAGATTTCCTGCCCGTCAGCGCAGCCGGCATCTTCCAGTCGAACCTCGGCGACGAGCGTCGCGACGATCTGCAGGCATCGCCCAACCGCGCAGCATTCGAGCAGGCGCTGGGAGCGAGCGTCAGTGACGAGCTGGCGTTGTATGCGGCAGAGCAGGAAGCGTCGTTGAGGGTGGCGTTGAAGGTGTTGGGCGTGGCCTGAATCTTTCGCACTTGGTTTTTCCCCTCTCCCTCCGGGAGAGGGGCGGGGGAGAGGGCCGGCGCTTCAAGTTCTAACAGCGGCTATCGCAGACGAAATGCTTGCCCTCTCCCCCAACCCCTCTCCCGCGTCGCGGGAGAGGGGAGAACACCACCAGCAAGAAAAAAACAAAAGAAAAAGACCCGCCAGGTCTTCACCCGGACGGGTCCATGAAAAGACGAAGGGAAAGTCTTCGTCGTGGAGCTTGTTCTTGCTGGGCGATCAGAACCGGTGACGCACGCCGACAATCCCGCCGAACTGGTTCTGGCCCGTACCAACCTGCGCACTGGTCGCAGTCAGCGTGGTAGCACTGCCATTCAGCGACGGGCCAAAGCCCGACAAGCCCATCGACGAGCCATTGCGATTCTGCGCGTACGCCGCAATCGCGTACAGGTCGGTGCGCTTGGACAGTGCGTATGTGCTCGACAGCACGAAGCTGTACGGATCGCCGCTGCTGTTGCGTACATCGGTGTAGTACGCGGCGCCGGTCACGGAGATGGCCGGGGTCACCTGGTACGTGGCGCCTACCCAGTACAGGTTTGTGCGCAGCGAACTGCTGGCGAAGTCGCCGTAGTACCAGCGATAGCCGGCAAACGCGCGACCACGTCCGAAGTTGTAGCTCGCACCCACGCTGGCGCGACGTTCGCGATTGTCATCGGTGGCCATGGTGCTGCCGCGCACTTCGTCATACACCACGCGGGCGGACACCGGACCCGAATCGTAGCCACCTGCCACCGACCAGTTGCGGCCAGCCTTGTAGTCGCCCGGCACTTCGCCGCCAGCGCTGCTGTCGTAGCCCGTGCTGTAGAGCAGGCCGTAGTAGAACGCACCCGTCTGGCCCGTGAATTTCAGCGAGTTGTCGGCGCGGCCGGACATCCACTTGTCGTGCATCAGCACCGAGTACCGCGTGGCGATGGCCATCGGGTCATAGGCCAGCGAGAAGTCATACAGCACGGTCTGATGGCGACCCAGCGACACGGTGCCGTACTGGTTCTGCAGGCCGACGAATGCCTGGCGCCCGAACAGGCGGCCACCCTGGTTCAGGCTGCCAGTATCGAGATCGAAACCGCTTTCCAGCGTGAAGACCGCCTTCAGGCCACGGCCAAGATCTTCAGAGCCGCGCAGGCCCCAGCGCGAGGTCGACATATTGCCGGCCGACATCCGGACCAGGTTGTTGCTGCCACCCGTGGCGCTGTTCGGAGCGTGAGTCAGGAACTCCACGCCGGCATCTACCACGCCGTAGAGCGTGATGTTCGATTGCGCCTGCGCCACGGCAGGCAGGGCAGGCAATACGGCCAGGGCGGCCAGGCAGGCAATACGGGTCTTCATGCTTCGTTATCCTTTTCTAGAGACACGCGCACGCGCGTCCCCATTCGGCTCAGGCGCGGTGCGGCGACTGAAATGTAACGATTGGTGTCGAAGCAAAGAAGAGCGGATCGTCTGACAGATTGTTTTGGGGTGTGGACAATAAAAAGCTCCGGCCAACTGCACGTTGACCGGAGCCTCGTTTTATCCGGCGATTCAGTCGCCGGCGGTCGGCACGACTGCTACTTCTTCAACAGCGGACACTGCGACTTCGCCACCGGCATGAACGCCTGGTCCCCGGACACTGTGGCCAGCAACTTGTAGTAATCCCACGGATACTTCGATTCCTCGGGCTTCTTGACCTCGAAGAGGTACATGTCGTGGATCATGCGGCCGTCCTCGCGGATGCGGCCGTTCTTTGCGAAGAAGTCGTTGATCGGCAGCGACTTCATCTGCTTCATGACAGACGCGGTTTCGTCGCCACCCGCCGCTTGCACGGACTTCAGGTAGTGCGTGACTGACGAATAGACGCCGGCCTGACTCATGTTCGGCATCTTCTTGACGCGGTCGAAGTACTTGCGCGACCACGTGCGCGTGGCGTCGTTCATGTCCCAGTAGAACGCTTCGGTCAGTACCAGCCCCTGGGCGGTCTTGAGGCCGATGGCGTGGATGTCGTTGATATAGAGCAGCAGTCCGGCCATTTTCTGCGTGCCGCTGCGGGTCAATCCGAATTCGGATGCGGCCTTGATGGCGTTGACGGTGTCGCCACCGGCGTTGGCCAGCCCCACGACCTGCGCCTTGCTGGCTTGTGCCTGGAGCAGATACGACGCGAAGTCGCTGGTGTTCAGCGGATGACGCGCGGCGCCGAGCACCTGCCCGCCGGATTCATTGACGACGCTCGTCGCCGATGCCTGCAGCGTATGGCCGAACGCGTAGTCGGCAGTCAGGAAGAACCAGGTCTTGCCGCCGCGCTGAACCATGGCGCGTGCGGTGGTGTTGGCCAGTGCGTAGGTGTCGTAGGCGTAGTGGACGGAGACCGGCGTGCAGAGGTCGTTGGTGATGCGCTCGGTGCCGGGGCCGGAGAACACCACGATCTTGTTCTTCTGCTTGGCTACGTCGAGCACGGCAAGCGCCGGGGCCGAGGCGGCGACGTCGAGAATCGCGTCGACCTTGTCGGTGTCGAACCATTCGCGTGCCTTGTTGGCGGCGATGTCGGCCTTGTTCTGATGGTCGACGACCACCAGCTCCACCTTCTTGCCCAGCACCTTGCCCCCGAAGTCGTCGATTGCCATCTGCGCCGCGGTGGCGCTGCCGCGTCCGGTGACATCGGCATAGAGGCCGCTCATGTCGAGCAGCAGGCCGATCTTGACGACGTCATCGGAGACGGCGGCATGAGAGGCGAGCGATGTCGCGGCGAGTGCGGCGGCAAT
The DNA here is from genome assembly GCF_009793345.1 of Cupriavidus sp. SW-Y-13. Taxonomy (NCBI): domain Bacteria; kingdom Pseudomonadati; phylum Pseudomonadota; class Betaproteobacteria; order Burkholderiales; family Burkholderiaceae; genus Cupriavidus; species Cupriavidus sp. SW-Y-13. The sequence continues at coordinate 1,807,386 of NZ_WHLX01000001.1, read as the reverse complement.
GATGGTCTTGATGGGTTGCATGGGTCTCCTCCTGGAATGTTTTTTGGTTTTCTCCCCTCTCCCGCGAGCGGGAGAGGGGCGGGGGAGAGGGCAAGCCTTTCCTCTCCGAGATGCGGATTAGAACTTGAAGCACTGGCCCTCTCCCCCAACCCCTCTCCCATGTTGTGGGAGAGGGGAGCAAAGCAACGACGGGCAGCAAAATCAAACCGTCGCCACCGGCGTAACCGGCGACCCCACAGCCCCGGGCAGCCGGAGCGGCGGCGCAGTCAGCATGAAACGTGTGCGATGGTTCGCGCGCAGCCAGTCGGCCAGTTCGCGGAGGTGCCAGAGTTCGCCCAGTGGTAGTCCGAGCTTGAACAGGCAGTGATGATGCAAGGGCAGCAGCGGATGCGCCCTTGCATCGTCGGGCGGCGGCAGCGCAGGATAGCGCTCCACGGCGTAGTTATCGGCGATCAGTGCAGCGATGCCGGAATCGGTGATCCACTTCAGCAGCCGTTCGTCGCGGCCATTCAGCGCGCAGCAACTGTGGTGAAGCACTTCCTCGTCGGGATTGCGCTGCATCGACAGCACCACCTCGGCAAAGCCGGTGCGCAGCAGAAGCATGTCCCCGCGCTCCACTTCCACGCGATGGGTTTCCATGGCGCGCATGAGGTCGTCGTAGCCGACGTTGCGGAATTCGGTGCCGAAGACATCGGCCAGGTCTACCAGCACGCCCCGGCCCTGCATACCCTTGACGGCGAAGTTCTCGATGCCGAGCGCGTCGGCGTGACTGGCGTGGCCGTGGCCGCAGTCGTGCGCTTCGAAGTGGTCGTCCTCGGCATAGTCCACTGGCCCCACGATGTCGTCGTTGGCGCGGAAACCGTTGTAGTAGACCCGCTCGGGCCGGCCATCGCCATCGGCATCGAACAGGGCGCCCACGTGCGCGAGCGAATCCCACTGCGTCGAGTACTGCAGGCAGAGCAGCACCTGGTCATCGCTGATGACGTCGGTGGCGGCCGGATTGACCTTGGCCAGCGGGAAATTCAGGTAGGGGATATCGTCGCGAAAGGTGGGGCGTAGCTGTGGCGGATGGCGGCGGGGGTTGAGCTTGTTGCCGCCTGGGTAGTCGAGCGGCATCGACAGGCAGAAGCTGATGCCTGCCTGGATCTCGCGCGCACCCTTGACCACCTGTTCGGGGCCGATCAGGTTGACGCGGCCTAGCTGGTCGTCGGGACCAAAATCGCCCCAGTTGGAACCTTCCGGACGTTGCTTCCAGCGCATGCTTCAGGTCTCCTCGGATGTTTTACTTGTTGTGTCGCCAGCGAGTGGCGCCGAGGCCGTTTATAGGCGATTGCGCAGCGGCGGTCATTCTGCGCCGCACCAGAGTTTTGCCTGGCAATACGAAAGGGGTGCTCCTGATCGCGTGTGGAACTTACTCGCCCAGAAACTCGGCCAGGACTTCGAGTCCTTCCACATGGTCGGCCACGACTTTTGCGATGACCGCCAGCGGAATGGCCAGCAGCATGCCCCAGGTGCCCCACAGCCACGTGAACAGCAGCAGCGAGACGAACACGGCCACGGCATTCATGCGCGCCATGCGCCCGGTCATCCAGGTGGTCATGCCGTTGCCGATCAGCGTGGCGATCAGCAGCGAGCCGCCCGCTGTAGCGCCCACCATCGGCAGGGTGCCGAACTGCATGAAGGCGGCCACACCGAGGCACACCGAGGTCAGCAGCGAGCCGAAGTAGGGCACGAGGTGCAGTGCGGCGGCCACCAGCGACCACGTGCCGGCGTTCTCGACGCCGAGATACCGCAGCAACAGATAAGTGCAGATGCCGAGCGAGGCATTGGTGACCAGCAGCAACAGCATGTACCGCTGGATCGACCGGTTGATCTCGTCGAGCATGTGCACGTTGATTTTCTTGCGGCTGATGGTCTTGCCGGACATCTTGATGAACTTGCGCTTGAACATGTCGCCGCCCAGCAGCAGGAACCATGTGAGGAACAGCACCACCACCGCCTGCGCCATGAGCGCGAATACGCCCATCGAGCCGGCCCAGAGCACCGTGTTCAGGCTGTCGCCGGAACTGTCGACGATGATCCGGGCGCCACGTGGCGCCGGCGGCTGGCCGGTGCCGCCCAGCACCGTGGCGGCACGGCGCACCTTCTGCAGCATCGAATCGTCGCCGCTCATCAGTTCCCCGACCGAACGCGACAACTTGCTGGCGATATCGGGCAGGCGATCCACGATGGACGAGACCTGGCCCTGCAGCAGATAGGCGCTGCACAGGATCAGCCCAAGCAGGCCGAGCAGGACCACCGTCGCTCCCACCAGGCGCGGCACGTGCTGCCGCTGTAGCCATGCCACCAGTGGGTCAAGCAGGTAGGCCAGTACGATGGCAAACACCACGGGCACCACGAACGCCCGGGCCACGTGCAGGGCATAGAGCGACGCCAGCGTGGCGAGGACGATCAGCGCCACGCTGGCGCGTTGCATCGAACTCGTCCAGGCAGGCGGTGAGAAGTCGGGCGCGGTGATGGGCGCGGCCGCAGCAGACTCGGGGGCACCCGCCTGTTCCTGCGGCGGTGCTGGCATGGCGATCCCCGTCGAGGGCGGCACGGCCGGTACGGCAGGGGAGGCGGGAACGGCCGGTGGGACAGTCGACATGGCTCGGAGTGCAGGCTGGGGGAACCTGCTCTGAGCATAGTGCGTGGACCAGATCCGGGATGTCGGCGCGAAGCGAGGGGCCGTGTAGGACTCCGGCGCGCATCTCCGGCTTAGGCCTGGTTATCCCTTCGGGAATGCAAAACGCCGGTCTGGTGAACCGGCGTTCTGGGTGATGCAATGGTCATGACCGCACGCTAGCGAGGTGGATCGTCAGCAATCGGGCGAGAAGCGGTGTCGAGGCGCTGTTTGGGATTGAGCAGGGGGTCGTTCTTGAACATCCAGCGAGCACCAAAGGCGATGGCAACGATACAGGCCAGCACATACGCAACGGTCGCAGTGAGAGTCAGCATGGTTTTCTTTCACAGGAGGGGTTGCGACTGCAAAAGCCGCGAGAACCGGATAAACATCAGCCAACCGTGACTGACGCAACGGATTGTATGTGACCCCGCACGTGATCCCGACCCCATTTCCGCTGAAAGTTTTTGTATGCCGATCTAAATGTCACTAATATCGGCCCAAAGTACGATATCGCCAGCGGATCGGTGGCGATCTTCGTCGCGGTTCGGCTAGTCAGATTGCTCGGAATCAGTCAAAAGTAGCAGCCCATGCTGTACTGCTCCGCCCGGAGTGCGCGGGCCGCATCACGGTAGCGGTCGGCATGCGACCAGTATTCGGAGCGCTCCATGGCGCGTTCCGATGCGCGTGCCTGGAATTCCAGGGCCCGGCACTGATTCCAGAAGGTGGTCTGGGAGCGCATGGCGAGCTCGTCCTCGCGTGCATCCCAGTTTTCTATCTGTTGCGACAATCGCGCCCGCTGCGTCAGGTAGTCTTGTTCATCCTTGCGGACCTTTGGCGACTTGGTCACCGTGGTGACCTTGCCCTTCATCGAACTGGTGACATCCCGATAGCCGGAAGGGCACGCGCCGGAGGTATAGAGCGTCTCGCGATCCCCCTGGCACTTGGTCACGGCGTGCGCGGCGCCATAAGTGGCCAGCGTCAACAGCAACACGGCGAGCAGTCTGGACATGGCGGCACCTTCAGCGGGTTTTGTTCAGATCACTGTAGGCAGCGGCGAGCGCGGGGACCAAGCGAGGAAAGGTTTCCAGATATTTCTGGAGCTTGCCTTGACCCAAGTTGCCGGTCAGACGAGGGTCCAGACCCCGTCCACATCCCGCGCAACCCCATCCCCCTCCAGTTTCCTCAAATGCGCCAGCAACGACCGCTGCGCCACCGGGTGCATGCGTTCGGGCACATCGTCGTAGACGCTGGCCAGCAGCGTGGCGATATTGGCCGGCGCCAGCGCGCGCAACGCATTCATGACCTTGGCCTCGCGTTGCTGGCGATGGCGGATCAGCAGGCGGATCGCTTCGTGGGGGCGCGGCATCAGGAAGCCGTGGCCGGGTGCGATCCAGTCGATGTCCTCGTCCAGCAGCATCTGAAGAGACGCCAGATAGTCGCGCATGTCGCCATCGGGCGGATTGATGACAACCGAGGAGCCTTGCATCACATGATCGCCCGTGAACAGCGTCTTTTCTTCTTCGAGCAGGAAGCAGAGGTGGTTCGACGCGTGCCCTGGGGTATGGATCACGCGCAGCGTGGTATCCGGACTCAACACGATGCGGTCGCCGTGATCGGGCATGTGGTCGGGGCGGAACGTCGGGTCCTGGCGATCGGCCACCGTAGTCACGCGGCCCCAGACCGGCGCCGAGGTGGATTCGCGCAGGCGCACCGAACCGGGCGAGTGATCCAGGTGCGTGTGCGTGGTCAGGATCAGCTTGACCGGTCCTGGTGCGGCGGCCATCACGGCGGCGAAGTGCTCGGCATCGTCAGGACCCGGATCGATCACGGCCCACGTGTTGTCCGCGCCGGCCACGAAGTACGTATTGGTGCCGGGGCCGGTCATCACGTTGCCGTTGTTGGCCGTCACACGCCAGACGCGTTCGGACAGCCGCACGGCCAGCCCAGGTTCCAGTGTGTAGCGGCCATGGCCCGCGCCGTCCGGATCGATCCGCGCGATCTCCGCGTAGCTCGGCTCCTCAGGCATGACGGGCCGCTGCCCCTTGGGACCGTGCGCCAGGCGCGGCATGACCAGTGCGATGTTGCGCTGCTGCCGGGCGTAGTCGAAGCACGCCTGCGCCGTGGGAAAGTGCGCGATCGACTGCAGGATGCGGCGCGTGGCATTGACGAGCGTGAGATTGGCGGCCGGATCGGCGGCGTCACCGGGTCGCATCCAGCGATGCTCCACCGCTTCCACGCCATCGTGGATGGCGGTCTGGCCGGCCGGCAGGATTGCCATGAAGAAGCGTGTATCGAATCGCTTGGCCAGCCCCGGGGGCGTGAGCCAGTAAGCGCAATAGGCCAGCTTGTCGACGGCCAGCGTCAGGCCCAGCGTCTCGCAGACATGGGCCACGCCCTTGCCGCCATAGCTGGCCGCTTCGCGCAACTGGCCGCGCACCGCCTCGCCAAGATCGTCGAGCCGGACGATCTGCCCGCTGGCATCGTAGGCAAACAGCAGGTTGGCTTCCTCGAACGCCTCGCGCACCGCGCACAGGTAGTAGTCGAGCCCGTTGCCAGCCACATCGAGCCGCGCACTCGCCGCAGCGTCATCGAGCCCCGTACAGAGCGGATGGAGCGCAGCATCCTGCGGATCGAGCACACCGCCCGGAAACACGTAGGCACCGGCGCTGCGATCATCGTCGCGTTGCGGACGACGCATCAACAGCACTTCCATGCCTTGTGGCCCGTCACGCAGCACAAGCATGCTGGCAGCGTGGCGCATGGCCTTGGAGGGGGCGAGGGGAGTGGGCGTGGCAGTGGAAGACATGGCGGGGGATGAATGCTCTGCGGATTCTTTTTTGATTGAGAGGGGAAGGATACCGCAGAGTTTGAATTACCTGACTCCCGCTGTTATGCGCGCCCCTCTCCCGCGCAGTGGGAGAGGGGTGGGGGAGAGGGCCAGCAGTTCAAAATGCGAGCTTGGCAAGCAGAACCGCCATGCCCTCTCCCCCTGTAGTGGTCAAGTAATCTTGGACACTTTTTCAGGCAGACCTACTCTTTAAAGCCTCGTACTCGGCCGGCGGCATGTCTTGCGTCGCCGAGTGAAGCCTGCGATGGTTATAGAAGAACAACGCGTAGTCCGTGATGTCCGCCTTCGCCTCCGCGTGATTGCGGTAGGCACGGTCCCTGATGCGCTCGCCCTTGAGTGCACAGAAGAATCGTTCTACCACCGCGTTGTCCCAACAGTTGCCCGCCCGGCTCATGCTTGGCGTAATGCCTTCTTTCTGCAGCTTGGCCTGGAACGACAGGCTTGAGTACTGGGCGGATTCAACCGGTCGTCGCAACACCAGATTGTTGAGCAGATTTTAGATACTCTTCCAGGGCTTCTGCGGGTGTCTTCCAACCAAGCGTCTTGCGCGGCCTAGTATTCAGTGCATTGGCAACGGCTTGGATATCTCGAGCGCTCCACCGTGATAGGTCGGTGCCTTTCGGGAAGTACTGTCGCAGGAGCCCGTTCGTGTTCTCGTTCGTGCCACGCTGCCATGGACTGTGCGGGTCGGCGAAGAATACCTGCACTCCGGATTCAACGGTAAAGCGAGCATGATCGGAGAGTTCCTTGCCACGATCCCAAGTCAATGATCGCCACAACTGGCGAGGCAAGTCCACTACAGTCCTCTTCAGTGCATTTGCCATCGTGACAGCTCCGTAGCCGGCCAGCGCAGGGCCATTCTTCGTCCTGGGGATTAGTCCGTAACCCTCCTCTCGAGGCAGGTGAACAAGCATAGTGAATCGGCTTGATCGTTCGACCAGCGTCCCGATTGCGGAGCGGTTCAGGCCGATGATCAGGTCACCTTCCCAATGCCCCGGCACAGCACGATCCTCCGCTTCTGCAGGACGGCTGGAGATCATCACATCCTCGCTAACGTGCGCCCAGGTCTTGGCTTGTGCCCGGCCTCTCGGTACGCGCAATGCCCGCCCGGTGCGCAGGCAACTGACCAGTTCGCGCTTGAGAGCGCCTCGGCCTTGGATATAGAGAGCTTGGTAAATGGCTTCGTGAGAGATGCGCATGGATTCCTCATCCGGGAAGTCAATCTGCAGCCGGTTGGAAATCTGTTCGGGCGACCAGCCATGGACCCATTTACGGTCACCTCGATGCGGTTTGTTTCTCCCTTTGAACTGCGATGGCCGAGGCCCAGAGATCTCGCCCCCATCCGAAGCACGTACCTTGCCCTCCAAACGCTCTTGCACATAGCGGCGCAGCTGCGGGTTGGCTACCAGTTTCGACGGCTTGGGTCTTTTGGCAACCAGTTCCGCCTTCCACTGTGCAACCGACGCCCGATACTCGAGCTTGCCGCCACGAGTCGCGGCGTTACGCTTCAGTTCCCGCGAGACCGTTGACGGGCTACGTCCGATCCGGCGCGCGATCTCGCGTATTCCAATGCCTTGCAGCGAAAGTAACCCAATCTCTTCTCGCTCCTGGAACGACAAGTACCTACCGGATATGGGGATCGACATAAATAGTGGCATGCCGCCACTATGCCGGAACCATCGCGTGCCTACTGCCTGCGACACGCCAACCGCCTCTGCAGCCTTCTCACTGGTAACCCCTGTCGCGATTTGCTCCCAAAATCGCCGCTCGGTCTCACGCCGATGCGATGGTGCACCTGGCGACCGCATCACTCCTCGGCCTGTCAGCTTCTGCATCCATCCCGCTGGTCGTCCCATAAACACCTCCTTGGTGAAAGGTGTTGCGACGACCGGTTGAATCCGCCCTGACTGCCCTGATCCGAATGGAACAGCAATCCATCCGTTGGCCTTCGGTTGCCGAGAGCTACGTTCAGTGCTCGTGTGACCAGGCTGGTGTCGGCGCACGCCGAGAATGCCCAGCCGACCACTCGACGCGAGAACAGATCGATCACCACAGCGAAGTACATCCATCCCTGCTGCGTCCACACGAACGTGATATCGCCCGCCCACACCCGATTGGGTAGCGACACCGTGAACTGCCGGTTCAGCCGATTCGGTGCGATAGCCGAGGATTTGCCGCCTTTCGAGTAGTAGTGGTGCCGCTTGCGCTGCACCGTCACCTGCGCTTGCTGCATCAGGCTCCTGGTCCGATGCCGCCCCACCTTGTGCCCCGCGCGGCGAAGCTCTTTAGACATGCGGCGCGTCCCATAGCTTTGACCGCATTCCTCGTGTATCTGCCTGACTTTATCCACGAGCGCCTCGCTCTGCATGTCGGGCCTGGCTCGCCGAGCCTTCCACGCATAGTAGCTACTGCGCGGCGCGCCAAGCGTCTTGCACACTACCGCCACCGGCCAGACCTTCTCCGCCTGCTCGATCACTTCGTATTGCGATCGAGTTCCTTGACGAAGAAGGTCGTGGACTTTTTTAGGATGTCACGCTCCCGTTCGAGTCGTGCCACTTGCTTCTCCAGCTCGCGGATACGCGCCTGGTCTGGCGACATGTTCGCCGGTCCAACAACCACCGGCGCTGCCTTCGGCTGCCGGTCGCCAAGCCAGCGTCTTAGCGCCGTCTCACCCACGCCGAGCGCCTTGGCCGCTTGCGTAACCGAATAGCCTTGCTCCAGTACCAGATTCACGGCGTCAGCCTTGAACTCTTCCGTAAAGCCCTTGCGTGCCATTTTTCACCTCTCCAGTTGACTCGAAGTCTACCTTTTGAGGTGTCCAGGTTTATTGGACCACTACACCCGACCCCTCTCCCGCGTAGCGGGAGAGGGGAGAAAACCAAACAGGCGAGGGCAAGACGTCTATGCCCCAAACAACACCATCTGCCCACTCAGCAACCTTTCGAAATCATCATCCAGAAACGGCAGGATCGCATCCGCGATGGGCTGCAGTTGCCGCGTAACATAGTGGTCGTAGTCGATGGGCGCGGCGCGGGTTTCCAGTGGTTCGGGACCGGCCAGGGTCATGAGGTAGCTGATCCAGCCGCCGCGCTGGTATTGACGGGGCCGGCCGTGGCGTTCGTTGTATTCGTCGGCGATGCGGGCGGCGCGTACATGGGGCGGGACGTTGCGCTGGTAGTCGCCCAGTTGCCGGCGCAGGCGTTTGCGATAGACGAGTTGGTCATCGAGTTCACCGGCCAGCGTGCGGCGCACGGTGTCGCGCACGTATTCCTGGTACGGCTCGCGATTGAAGATCTTCTCGTAGAGCGTTTGCTGGAACTGCTGCGCCAGTGGCGACCAGTCCGTGCGCACCGTTTCCAGTCCCTTGAAAACCATCTCGGCCTTGCCGTCGGCGCGCATGACCTGGCCGGCGTAGCGCTTCTTGCTGCCGAGGTCGGTACCGCGAATCGTCGGCATCAGAAAGCGGCGGTAGTGCGTTTCGAATTGCAGTTCGAGTGCGCTCTCCAGCCCGTAGGTCTGCCAGAGATGGTCGCGCCACCAGTCGTTCACGTACGCCACCAGACTCCGGCCAATGCTCGCGGCGTCTTCCTCGGCGCGCGCGCGGCGCAGCCAGACGAACGTGGAGTCCGTGTCGCCATAAATCACCTCGTAGCCGCGGGCCTCGATCAGTTCGCGCGTCTGGCGCATGATCTCGTGCCCGCGCATCGTGATCGACGAGGCCAGCCGGGGATCGAAGAAGCGGCAGCCGCTCGATCCCAGCACGCCATAGAACGCGTTCATGATGATCTTGAGCGCCTGTGACAGGGGCTTGTTGCCCTCGCGCTTGGCCGCTTCGCGACCCTGCCACACACGCGCGACGATGGCCGGCAGGCAGTGCTTGGTCCGTGAGAATCGCGCACCCCGGAAACCGGGCACCGAATCGGTGTCGTCAGGGTGTGCCAGCCCCTCGATCAGCCCGACTGGGTCGATCAGAAACGTGCGGATGATCGACGGATACAGGCTCTTGTAGTCGAGCACAAGCACGGATTCGTAGAGGCCCGGGCGCGAATCCATCACGAAGCCGCCGGGGCTGGCCTCGGGCGCCTTGTCACCGAGGTTTGGCGCCACAAAGCCCTGCCGATGCATCATCGGCATATACAGATGGGTGAAAGCCGCCACCGAGCCGCCATTGCGATCGGCAGGCAGGCCGGTGACCGAGGCGCGCTCCAGCAGGAAGGGCAGCAGTTCCGTGGCGTGGAAAATGCGCGTCACCAGTTCGCAATCGCGCAGGTTGTAGCGGGCCAGCGCAGGCTTGTCCTGCGCGAACATCCGGTCGATCTCGTCCATACGATCGTACGGATTGTCGATGGCCTTGCCTTCGCCCAGCAGCGTGCGCGCCACCGATTCCAGGCTGAACGAGGGGAAGCTCCACGTGGCGGAACGCAGCGCCTCGATGCCGTCGATGATCAGCCGCCCCGGCGCTGCCGCAAAGTAGTGCTGCTGCTGGTTGTGCTCGCGCCATTCCATCTCGGTGCCGCCCCGGCCCAGCCGCAGCGGAATCCGGAACTTGGCGGCATGCTCGCGCAGCACGCGCAGATCGAACTGGACGAGGTTCCAGCCGATGATCGCGTCGGGATCATGCGCGGCCATCCAGTCGTTGAGGCATTCGAGCAATTGCTGGCGTGTGTCGCAGTATTTCAGCGCGAAGTCGATGCCTTCATTCACCGCATCGGCATCCTCCTGCGCAGACCCGAGCATGTAGACCTGCCGCTGGCCGCAACCCTCCAATGCAATCGAATAGAGGTCGCCAAACGCATTGGTCTCGATATCGAGTGACGCCAGCCGCAGCGGCGGTCGATAACCGACAGCCGGCTTCATCTGTGCATCGCGCAGCACGCCATCGGCACCGGCCTCGCCGTCGAACCAGACCGGCGCGGTGATGAAGCGCTCCATCATGTAGCGCTCAGGCGGCCGCACATCGGCCTCGTAGACATCCACGCGGGCATCGCGCAGCGCGCGGTCGATCTGGATCAGTTGCCGATGCTGGTGGCAGTAGAGGCCCAGCACTGGTCGATGCTGGAAATCCTGCAGCGGCAGCTCGCGCAACTCGACATCGCGCTCACCGCGCAGCAGCGCTTCGGCAGCGGCACGCTGGGCCACGGGGATAAACGCGGTCGAAGGCTGCGGCGGCAGACGCAGCCGGCGCGGGCCATCGTCGGTGGCGAGCCAGAACTCGACCTCGGTGCCCGCCGGTGTGTCGCGCCAGTGACGGGTCAGGATGAAACCCTGCTGAAGGGGCACGCTGGAAAACCTTGGGGAATTGTTTCTGGCGCGATTCTAGCGCCGGATGCGGGCCGGCGCCGAACTCCTGCAGAAAGGGACCGCTCCCCATGCGTGCTTACGGCTTCGCGGCGGCAATCTTCTTGTAAACCAGCGCGGACAGGGCGACATCGACCAGGCCCACGCCAACCGACTTGTACACCCGAATCCCCTGTGCCGCACCGATGGCCGACGCATCGCCGGTCAGCACATCGCCAATTTCCACGACACGATCCCAATCCACCACGCCGGGCTGGGCCATGACGAGGTCTCCGGCCTCCTTGCGCGCCTGCTCCTTGTGCTCGACGACAATGCGCGCCGCACGTTGCAGCGTGACATCGTCGATCTCCCGCGTTTGCGGCTTGCTCGATCCAATGGCCGCCACCACCGCATCGGGCTTGAGGAGGTTGCCGTCGAAAAGCGGCGTCGCGCTACGCGTGCAGGTGATGACGACATCGGATTCCGGCACCGCCGTGATGGCGTCCGCAGTCTTGAACTCGACCTCTGGATGCGACTTGGCAAACGCAGCCGCCATCGCCGCACCATCGCCCCGGCTCACGATGAATACGCGGCGGAAGACATCGAGTTCGAGCATGGTGGCCAGGTGCGCCCTGGCCTGGACGCCGGTGCCGAAGATCGCCAGCGTGGAGCCCTTCGGCGGCAATTGCGCCTCGATCACGACGCGTGTGGTGGCGGCCGTGCGGAACTCCGTCAACGCATTGCCCTGGATCGTCGCCACGTAGTGACCATCTGCACCATCGAACAACACGACGACGAAATCGAACTGCCCCGCGTTCGTCGAGTACACCTTCGCCCCACACATCCCGGCGGGGGCCACGATGCCGCCCATGACGCTGAGCGTCAGGTGATCCAGACTGGTGCGGGTGCGCGGCAAGGTCACCGCCTGCCCACGCGCCGCCGCAACAAACGCGTCGCGCACCACCTGGCTGCTCTCGCGCATCGTCAGAACTTGACGGACCTGCTCATCGGTAATCAGTGTCATGGGCTACTTCGGTCGAAAAATGGCGCTGCATGCCGCAACGAAAGCGCCGATTGTTTCCGGATTGTGCCGCGCCGTCTAATGACTATTTGTCGGGGAGTATGTCCTGGGGGTATGGGGAAGAGCGTTTCCCCACATCGCAGTTGCCATCCATGACAACACTATTGCGATAAGAAAACTTATCGCAATAGTGTGATGGAAAGACATGGAAACAGAGCGCGGATGGTTTCGCGACTAGGTTTCGCGACTAGTAGCCCCGCCACCCCGGCGGCCTTTTCTCCACAAACGCCTCCACCCCCTCCCGAAAATCTTGGCTGCCATAGCAGCGGCGCACCAGATCGTCGGTATCCGCCACGGCCTCGACGGTTTGGCGGCGCAGAGCTTCCTTGACGACCGCTTGCGTGACGGGTGCGAGCTTCGCCAAGCGGTCGCAGAGCGAAGCCAGTTCAGCGTCGATGTCTTCGGCGGTTCGCACGAATTCCAGGAATCCGCAGGCCAGCGCTGCGTCGGCATCGAGGATCTGCGCCAGCAGCAGCATGCGGCGCACGGGCTGCAAGCCCCATGCCGCGCGCAGCTTGGCGAGGTTCAGCGCGGAGAGCGTGTTGCCGAGCGTGCGGGCAATCGGCACGCCGAAGCGGGCATTGGGGGTGGCGATGCGGAAATCGCAGGCGGTGGCGATGGCCAGGCCGCCGCCTACGCACCAGCCATCGACCACGGCGACGGTGGGCATGGGGAGCGATTCGACGAGGCCGATGCCTGCGTCGATCTGTTTTTCGTAGTCGATGCCGTCGTCGCCGCTCTGGAACGCCTTGAACTGGGCGATGTCGGTGCCGGCCACAAATGCCTCGCCGCCGGCGCCCCGCATCACGACCACGCGGATGCCCGCGCCGCCGTCGCCGGCCAGATCGCGGCAATGTTGGCCCAGTTGCTCGTACATCGTCCACGTCATCGCATTGCGCGCGGCGGGGCGGTCGAAGGTCAGCGTGGCCACCTGCCCGGAGACGAACAGGCTCACACGGCCAGTATCCTGATCGCCGCTCATGCGCCGAACGCGCCGGCTGCGGCCAGCGCCTCTTTTTCGTCCTGTGCGATGCCGAGTTCGGTCAGTACCTCGTCGGTGTGCTGGCCCAGCAGCGGCGGATGGCGACGTACCTGTTGCGGCGTGCCGCCCATCTTCACCGCGAAGCCGATATTCGGGACCTTGCCTTCGATCGGATGGTCGATCTCGATGCGCATCTGGCGGTGCTTGCCGTGCTCGCTGTCGAACGCTTGCGGATACGTCAGGATCGGCCCGGCCGGAATCCCTACTTCGAGCAGCGATTCGATCCACTCGTCGCTGGTCTTCTGCGTGAAGGTGCGCTCGAGTTCGGCAATCAACGGCAGCCGGTTAGCCAGCCGCAGCGCCACGGTTGCGAATCGTTCGTCGGCCAGCAGATCGGCGCGATCCAGCGTGTTGCACAGCAGTTGCCAGAGCTTCTGGTTGGTGGCGCCCATCACGAAATAGCCATCGGCGGATTTCATGGCCTGGTAGGGCGCGCTCATGCGGTTGGCCGTACCCAGCGGCTCGGGCTCGCGCCCCGTGCCCCAGTACTCCGAGGTGTCCCAGATCGAGAACGCCATGGCCGAGTCGAACAGCGATGCGTCCACGTACTGGCCCTTGCCGGTTTCCTTGGCGCCGATGTACGCGGCCAGCATGCCGTAGGTGGCAAACAGCGCGCAGCCGATATCCGCCACGGGCACGCCGCATTTCACTGGGGCGTCGCCGGGATAGCCGGTCACGCTCATCACGCCGGACATGGCTTGCGCCATCAGGTCGAAACCCGGGCGCTTGGCCCACGGACCGGACTGGCCGAACCCAGAGATGCTGACATAGACCAGTTTCGGGTTGATTTCGGCCAGCGTCTCGTAGTCGATGCCGAGCCGCTTCATCACGCCGGGACGGTAGTTTTCCACGAGGATGTCGGCGGACTCCGCGAGCTTGTACAGTACCTCGCGGCCAGCCTCGGTCTTGAGGTCGAGCGTGACGCTGCGCTTGTTGCGGTTCATGTTCAGGAAGCCCATGCTGTCCGGCCCCTTCATCTTGAAGCCCATGGCGCTGCGCGTCTGGTCGCCGCCATCGGGGGGCTCGATCTTGATCACGTCGGCACCCAGGTCGGCCAGCAGCATGCAGGCATAGGGGCCGGCCATCACCTGGCACACGTCGAGCACGCGCACGCCGGCCAGCGGCAGAGGACGCGCCTGTGCGTCGGAAGTCGAACCCGTGGAGGCGGCGGAGGTATTGAATGGCGTCATCGTTGAATTCCGTGGCAATGCATGTTCTGGGGGAGGGCGCGTCAGACTTCGGCCTTGACGCCGGCCTGCTTGACGACCTTGCCCCATTTGGCGGCTTCCGACGCGATGAACGCGCCGAACTGCTGGCTGGTGCCGCCCGAATCCTCGGCGCCGAAGCTCTTGAGCTTCTCGGCCACGTCGGGCATGGCCAGCGCGCGGTTCACATCCTGGTTCATGCGCTGCACCAGCGCGGGCGACATGCCTTTGGGACCGACCAGCCCGTACCACGACGCCGCATCCAGACCCGGAAACCCGGATTCCGCCAGCGTCGGCACGTTGGGATGACTGGCCGCGCGTTTCAGGCGCGTCTGGGCGATGGCGATGACCTTGCCCTGCGCGATGAATGGCGTGGCCGCAGTCATCGTGTCGAACGCATAGTCGATCTGGCCACCGAGCAGATCGGCAATCAGCGGGCCCGATCCCTTGTACGGCACGTGTACCACGTCGATCTTGGCCTGCATGCGGAACAGTTCCAGCGCCAGGTGCTGGGCAGAGCCGATGCCCGACGAGCCAAACGAGATCTGGCCCGGCTTCTTCTTGCAGAGCGCGACGATATCCTGCACCGAGCGCACCTTCTGCTCGGGCCGGCACGTCAGCATGTTGGGGGTTACCCCTACCATCGAGATCGGCGAGAAATCGTTGACGGGGTCGTACTTGACGTCGAGCAGCGCCGGACCGATGGCGTGGCTGTTCACGTGCGCCATCAGCAGCGTGGTGCCGTCCGGCGGCTGCTTGGCCACGTAGGCGGCGGCAATCGCTCCCGTCGCGCCCGGCTTGTTCTCCACGAGGACGCTGGTGTTCCACATCATGCCGAGCTTCTGGCCGATCACGCGTGCCAGCACATCGGTGCCGCCACCGGGCGCAAAACCCACCACGATGCGGACCGGGCCGTTGATATCGGCGGCGCGGACCAGGCTGGGGAGGGCCAGCGAGGGGAGGGCCAGGCCAGCCGCTGCCCCGAGGATGAACTGTCTGCGCTGCATGAGGTGTCTCCAATATGGGAATCGTTATGGATCCCATCATGGGCGCGGCGGGCAGCGCGGGCTATCGTTATTTGGGGGATTCTGGTTTCGCATTTTGCGCAAGCACCGCCAGCACGCTCAGCGCGGCCGACGACAGCGCATCGGGCGGGCGGTGGCACAGCACGAACTCACGCTCCGCCCACGGCTCGGCAATCGGCACGCGCACGAAATGGCTGCCGCTCGCGATGACGGCGGCGATGGCCTCCGGCATGACGCCCGCGCCCAGGCTCTGCGCCACAAGGGCGGCAATGCTGTCGAAGCCGCCCACGCGCATGCGCATCCGGGGCACACGACCCGCTTCCTCGGCCAGCCGGTCGAGCATGATCGAAATCGCAGAACTCTCGCCCAGCGTGATCAGGTCGCAGTCGAGTACATCGTCGAGCGTCACCTTGCGTCGGCGCGCCAGCGCATGTCCCTTGGCCACCACCAGCACCAGACGATCCGTGCGATACGGTTCGATCGGCAGGTCCACCATGCCAAGGCTGCCCTCATAGATGCCGATATCGACCGTGCCCCGGCGTAGCGCCTGCTGGACTTCCTGGCTGTTCATCTCCTGCAGGTCCACGCGCACGCCCGGACAAACGGCGGCGCAGCGCTGGATATCGAACGGCATGAACTGGATCACGGCGGACTTGGGCGCCGCCACACGCACCACACCGAGATCGCCGCCCACATAAGACGCGGCGTCGTCCTGCATGCGTTGCACGGTATGCGTGATGCCGCGCGCGTGCGCCAACAGCGCACGGCCCGCCTCGGTCAACGCCATGCCATGCGGCAGGCGCTCGAACAAGGCCACGCCAAGCTGGCCTTCCAGTTCGAGCACGCGCCGCGACGCCGCTGCGGCGGCCAGGTGCAAGCGCTCGGCGCCGCGCGTGATGCTGCCGAGTTCGGCCACGGCGATAAATAGCTGGACGGTGGTCAGGTCGAAATGCAGGCGGGCAGGGCGGGGCGGCTGGGTATTCACGGGGGGCGGGCACGTCCTTTGAAAGGTGCTGAGAGTCTACTCCTGCACCTCCCCGCTGAATGTCCGGTACGACCCCAATGCAGGATTTACCGGCTGAAAACGCGACTGACGACGTGCAATCCGTTGCCACGCAAGGATCTGGCGGGGTGGCACGGTCGATGCGTCGCCATGCCCGATGACGACAACCGCTCGAAAGGAGTTTTCAGATGGCCACGCAAAAGCCCACGCTGACGGACTACCACTACGGCGGCCATAGCGCCGTACGCGATGATCGCAACAACCTGCCGGAGGCGCCTGTGAGTGAGGCGTCCGGCGCGGTCAAACCGGCCAGCCATGACAATCTGCCCGATACACCCTATGTGCCGCATGGCGGTAAAGAGCCTGATGGCGTGGAGCGCTACGGCATGTACGGCGTGGCGCCAGGCTCGGCTGCGCCCGAACCGCTGGTCACTGGCACGCGGCCGGTACCGGGTCCGGCATCGCTGGGGCAATACAACAACAACGATATGGACGCCGTGGCGCCACTCAGCGATCTGCAGCGGCGCGAAGTCCTCGACGAACAACTCGCCACCCTCGTCGATCCCGGCGTGGTGACGGCAGACTTTTCGGATGGTGTTTGCACGCTGCACGGAACGGTGCGCGACGCAGCCACGCGCGAGCAGGTCGAACGCGTGGCGCGAGAGAGTCTGGCAAGGTGCGAGATTCGAAGTGAGGTGAAGGTGGGTTGAGGCGAGGCGCCTATGAAACCCGCTTGGCTATGCGGCTCCCCTCTCCCGCGAAGTGGGAGAGGGGTTGGGGGTGAGGGTAGGAGGCTCTGCTTGCCGACCAGTCGCAATTTGTACCGCTTGCCCTCACCCCCGCCCCTCTCCCGCCATGCGGGAGAGGGGAGAAAACCGGTAGCGCGGGAGAGGGGGCAAGTGAGTAGCGTGAGAATACGCGTCACCGCTCCACACTCACCCCAACATCCACCACCCCATAAGCCGTCACCCCGGATTTTCCATCGTCGTACCCCGTCCGTGACGCGCACCCGCTCATCGCGGCCAGCAGCAGAAGCGCGGCAAGCGCGCCGGAAAGTGACTTTCTCATCGTGTTCCTGAAAGCAAAAGCGGAAACTACTCCGACGCCTCAGTCGCCCGGAAAGTTTCCCGCTCGGCCAGCCGCATGGCCTGCGACAGTGCCGCCTCGATCTCTGCTTTCACATTGGCGCGCGCGTCCGGGCCATCAATTCGCAGCGCATACGAGGGATGCCACGTCGCCACGATCCACGTATCGCCTAGCCGCATCGGGGCGGCCATGGCGTCGGCGAGCCGGATCTTCTGCCGCACCACCGCGCCCAGCGCCGTCGCGCCCAACGTGACGATGACGCGAGGCCGCACGCGCGCCAGTTCCTCGTCGAGCCAGTGCGCGCAGGCTTCTACTTCGCGCTGTCCCGGCGTCTTGTGCATGCGCCGCTTGCCGCGCGCCATCCATTTGAAATGCTTCACGGCATTGGTCAGATAGAGGCTGTCGCGCGACACCCCCGCACCACGCAGCGCCGCGTCCAGCACCTGCCCAGCCGGACCCACGAACGGCTCGCCCGAGAGATCCTCCTGATCGCCGGGTTGCTCGCCCACCACCATGATCGGCGCTGTATCGGGACCACGCCCGGGCACCGCCTGGGTGGCGTGGCGCCAGAGATCGCAACGCCGGCACTGGTCGAGCGAAGTCGGCACCGGGCGGACGGGCAGGGCCTGTGCAGCATCCACTGCCACCTGCTTGCCGCGCATGCTGCCGACCGTCGCCGCCTGCCCCACGCGCTGCGCGCCGTTTCGTGCGTCGGCAATCATGGCGGGAATCAGCGCGGCCTCGGGCAGGCCCTTCCAGAAACGAACGGGCATGTGCTGGTGCAAGGCCGCTTCGTTGAGGCGAGCCGGGTTGAAGATGTTCTTGTAGTACGCCATCCAGAGCGGCTCGATCTGGTCCGCGCCGGCGCGGAAGGCGCCCGGATCGGGTGGGGCGGCCGAGTAGCGGACCTCGCGGCCATCCCAGGTTGCCGCACCGTCCGGCGTGCCGATCCACCACGTGGCCTCGCCCATCCGTCGCGCGAAATGTCCTGCCGCGTACGCCAGCACATCGTGGTCGGGCTCGTACCACGCCAGGTATTGAGGCAAGTCATCGCCCGCGCCGACTCGCATGTCCGGCCGCCGCTCCTGAAAACGCACGTAGGCAATCATGTCGTGTTGCGCCCGCCGCACGGCCTTGGCCATGGCGTAGAGCCGCGCGCCATCCTCATCGGCGGCCGATGCCACCGCGCGGTCGCCCTGTGCCCATCGCCACAACACCCGATACAGGAACGCCCAGCGCTGGGCCGCGCGATGCTGTGCGGCGTCGCGGAGCAGGGCGGCGAGTTCCCTGGAAATCCGTACGGCCTGAATCGCGGCGCCTGAGTGGCTGGCAGCAACGGCCGGTGCGGCGTCCATACCCAATGACAGTTGTCCCGGCGTGGAAGTCGAAGCTTCACCACCGGCATCCCACGTCACCGCTTCTGGCGGCAAGCCCTGCGCCAGCGCACGCAGCGCCCACTCGCGCCAACTGGCGTAGTCCTTGATGGTGGCGGGCGCGATCTCGCTCATATCAAAGACAGTTGCTGTGGCGCGGGCGCCAAGGCGCGGCGCAATTGCTCGGAGGTGGGCTCGGCCAGCGCGGGCTTGTAGTCCTGCGTGACCACGAACGGCTTCACGGTATCCATCGCGCACCGCAGCCGGATCAGATCCTGATAGCGGATGGCCCGCGTGCGTCGCAACTCCGCCAGGCGCCTGGCGTTCCGCATGCCGATGCCGGGCACGCGGGCGATCAAACGCTGCGGCGCACGGTTCAGATCCACGGGAAAGGATTCGCGATGCGCCAGCGCCCACGCGAGTTTCGGATCGATGTCGAGCGGCAGGTCGCCGCCGGCCTGGAACAGTTCCTCGGCCCGGAAACCGTAACCCCGCAACAGGAAATCGGCCTGATACAGCCGATGTTCGCGCAGCAACGGCGGCGCCTGCGAGGGCACGGCAGACGGGCTGTCGGGGATCGGACTGAACGCCGAGTAATAAACCCGCTTGAGCTTGTAGGCGCCGTAGAGCGTCTGGGCGGTCTGCAGGATCGTGCGGTCGTCAGCCTCGTCTGCGCCGACGATCATCTGGGTGCTTTGACCCGCCGGGGCACGCGCCGCAGCGGGTGTTTTCTCGACCTCGGCTTCCTCCTGCGCCAACCGGATCGATCCCATCGCCCGCTTGATCGTATGGACGTTCTTCTCTGGCGCCAGGCGCTGCAGGCCGGCGTCGGTGGGTAGCTCGATATTGACGCTGAGTCGGTCCGCGTATTGCCCGGCTTCACGAATCAGGCGCGGATCGGCGTCGGGAATCGTCTTCAGATGGATGTAGCCCCGGAACTGGTGTTCGTCCCGCAGCGTCCGCGCCACCTGTACCAGTTGCTCCATCGTGTAGTCGGCGCTGCGGATGATGCCCGAACTCAGGAACAGCCCGTCGATATAGTTGCGACGATAGAACTCCAGCGTCAGGTCCACCACCTCGCGCGGCGCGAAGCGGGCACGCGGCACGTTGCTGGATCGACGATTCACGCAGTACTGGCAGTCGTACTGGCAAAAGTTGGTGAGCAGGATTTTCAACAGCGACACGCAACGGCCATCCGGCGTGAAGCTGTGGCAGATGCCGGCGCCCGTGGTGGCGCCCAGCCCGGCACGGCCTTGCGAATCGCGTTTCGGGGCGCCGCTGCTGGCGCAGGATGCGTCATATTTCGCCGCATCCGCCAGGATTTCGAGTTTCTTGAGCAGTTCCATGACTGAATACTGTATGGATGTACAGTATTCTACGTGACCTGCGTCATAGCGCAATCTCCAGTTTTCCTACTTCACGAAACGGCCATGCTTGCTATTCTGGAAGTGAAGATATCGTTACCAAGACAGTAGAGGAGGGGCATCATGTGCCGCTGGCTGGCCTATTCGGGCCGTTCCGTGCCGCTGGAAGCCGTGCTGTTTCAGCCCGAACATTCGTTGATCGACCAGAGCCTCAATGCGCGGCTTGGACATACCACTACGAATGGCGATGGGTTCGGCGTGGGGTGGTATGGGCGGCATTCGGAGTTGCCATTCCGGTATCGTTGCCTGCACCCCGCATGGAGCGACACGAACCTGCGCGAGACGGCGCGGGCAGTCAGGGCGCCGCTGTTCGTGGCCCATGTGCGGGCCGCCACCGGCACGCCGACGCAGGAAACCAACTGCCATCCGTTCCGGTTCGGCCGATGGCTGTTCGTCCATAACGGCCTGATCCGCGAGTACCCGCAATTGCGCCGCGAGCTGATGCTGGCGGTGGCGCCTCACCTGTTTCGCTGGATTGAAGGATCGACCGATTCCGAAGTCATGTTCTTCCTTGCCCTGACCTTCGGCCTGGAACGTGATCCGCGCGGGGCGCTGGAGCAGATGGCAGGGTTGATCGAGGAAGTGGCGCGGCGCTGCGACGTGCAGCATCCATTGAACATGACTGTCTGCGTCACCGACGGCAAGCAGATCGTTGCCGTGCGTTACTCCAGCGAAGGCGCCTCTCGTTCGTTGTTCCACAGCACGTCATTCCGGCAATTGCGTGCCTTGTATCCTGACGATCCACGCATCATCGCGGCGGGCGACGATGCCTTCCTCGTCCTGTCCGAGCCGCTGATCGATGTTCAGGACGTCTGGGAAGAAATCCCGGAATCCACCATTCTCATGGCGCGCGGCGGCGCCATCGAGCGGCAACGATTCAAGCCACGGGTGCCGGAACTGGCCTGAAGGGCGTGAGGGCGCGCAACAGGAATATCGAGCAGGTCTGCCCTTGCTGCGCCTTGCCGTTTCATTTCTGAAACGTTGACTTTCTGAAGCGGGTGTTTCGATAGGGAATTGGCAACGTTATGCTTTCGGCGCTAACAACCATGACTGAGGCTTCGCGCCATGAGCCAGATAGGCAGCATCACGCAGATTCATTCAACGCCGAGATACACGTCGGTTCCTCCGCAGTCCGAACCAGTGACTGCACAGACTGCAGCGAATGATGCCGATGGTCAGGCGCCTGGTGTGGAAGACACCGAGCGACCGTCTGAAGTGAAGGGAACGGAGGCCGGAGCGAGCGGCGAAAAGAAATCCGCACAGTCGGAAACTGCCGATTCGATCAAGGCTCAGATCGAGCAGATGCAGAAGCAGCTCGCCGAATTGCGGGAACACTTGCAAGCCGTGCAGTCGGAACAGCGCGATGAGCGCGAGAAGGCGGCAATGGTCGCATCCATGGAAACCCAGATGGCGATGCTGCAGTCCTTGATCATGGTTGCGACCATGAAGCTCGCGGAAGCCATGGCGAACGAAGGCAGCGATATTCTGGACCGCACAGGCGGCTACCTCCCGCCCGCCAGGTAACGCCACAAGAAAAAAGTAAAAAGCACCGGACGATGCGTAGCGCCTTGCGCGCGTCATGCGTGGCGGCGTCGCAGCCATGGCATCGTCACGGTGCGCAAGCAGAATGAGCAAGTTACCCGATTTCGAAGGTTTGGCGATGTTTGCCAAAGTCGCGGAGGAGGGCTCGTTTGCCGCCGCCGCGAGAGTCATGGATGTGTCGGTGCCGACGGTGTCCCGGGCGATAAGCAGGCTGGAAGACCGCCTCGGCGGCAGGCTTCTTAACAGGACCTCACGCCAGCTATCGCTGACCGAATTCGGCCATCAGATGGCCACCAAGGCCGCGGAAATCTATCGGCAGGCCGAAGTGGTAGAGCATGAAGCCCTGGAACTGTCCGAGAACCCACGCGGACGCGTGCGCATTGCAATTCCGATGTCCTTTGGTCTTCGCTGGGTGGTTCCGATACTCCCCAGGTTGATGGACAAGTATCCGGAGTTGTCTCTGGATCTGCACCTGTCCGACGCAACGGTGGATATTGTGGCGGAGGGTTTCGATGCGGCGTTGCGCATCGCTTCGCTGCCAGATTCCTCGCTGGTCGCCCGCAAGATCTGCTCGGTGACGCAATATCTCGTGGCGTCGCCAGCTTATCTTGAAACGCATGGACGCCCATCCCATCCCCGCGAATTGGCCGTGCGAAAGTGCCTCAGCTATGCGTATCGGGCACGCACCCAGGTCTGGCAGTTCACGCACGACAGTGGATATCAAGAGGAGGTGGTGCCATCCGGCCCGCTTCGCGTCACAAACTCCGAAGCGATGGTTCCCATTTTGCTGGAGGGCATTGCCATTGCAGAGTTGCCCGAGTTCATCGCTGGAGAGTACCTGGCGAATGGACGCCTGGAAAGGATTCTTCCGGAGTGGAACATGACGCGGGGCGGACTGTATTTTGTCACCCCATCTGCGCGGAGCAAGCCGGCAAAGATTCGTGCAGTGTCAGACTTCTTTGCCGAGCATCTGTCCGAACCGGCGTGGCGATGGCCACAGTAAGAATTCAGTCGATGGAAAAATGCCGGGATGAGCGACTGGTCCTCACTCTCCCGGCGCGTCTTGCAGACTTCCCTTGCTTCACTTCGTCGCGACTACGTTGTTAGCGTGCTGCTCGGCGAGGCGCGCTTCGGCGGCTTGCAGGTCAGCGGGGTAGTTGCCTTCGCGATGCGGATCGTAGCCGAGCTTTTCAAGCGCGGACAGTTCGCTTTGCACCTGTGCCCGGGTCAGTCCCTGACTGCTGTCCGTGGTGTGCGCGTGGCAAACAGAAAGACCGGCGACGACAAGGCCAAGGGTAGCGACAACGTTGCGCAGGGTGTGGTTCGTCTTCATGATTGACTCCATTTGTGGTTTGAGATCGCAGCACGTCGGTTTCGATGTGCTTGATAGGTAGACGCCGATGCCTGTCGATTTATTCCAGCGATGTAACGGGATTGCGCTTTAAAGGACAGGACCATGCTCGGCACGGGAAGGCAAGCAACCATCGGCAGTTGCCGCGGTCGCTTGCCGGCTGGCTTCAGACTTGGGCCTGGCCGCCGTCCACGAACAGTTCGGCGCCGTTCACAAAGCTTGCATCGTCCGAAGCCAGGAAGAGGGCGGCTCCGGCGATTTCCGAGGGTTCTCCCACGCGGCCCATCGGGATGCGCGATGCGAGGTAGTCCAGCAGACCCTGCTGTTGCGCGGCATCCGGACCGGCCAGCTCCACAAGACCAGGCGTGCGCGTCGCCCCCGGGCTGATCGTGTTGACGCGAATGCCGCGATCCTTCAGGTCCAGAATCCAGCTACGCGCGAAGGCCCGGATGGCGGCCTTCGATGCGGAATAGACGCTGAACGCGGCCGTGCCCTCAATGGTCGCGGTTGATCCCGCCAGAATCACCGATGCGCCTTTGGACAGCAGCGGCAGCGCCTTCTGCACGGTGAACAGCGTGCCCTTGACGTTGCGGTCGAAGGTGTCGTGGTAGTGCGCTTCGGTGATATCGCCCAGCGGCACCATCGTGCCGCCGCCGGCGTTGGCGAACAGTACGTCGAGGCGTCCCTTCTCTGCGCGGATTTGCTTGTACAGCGCATCCAGTTCTTCAGGCTTCGACGAATCCACGCGGACACCGGTGGCGTTGCCGATCGCGGCAACGGCAGCATCGAGTTCCGCCTGGCGGCGGCCCGTGACATAGACGTAAGCCCCCTCGGCAGCAAAGCGCTTGGCCGTGGCCAGGCCGATACCGCTCGTGCCGCCGGTGACGAGTGCAATCTTGTTTGCGAGCTTGCCGGTCATGATGTTTCTCCTTGGTTTGGTTTCGGAGGTTTCTGAAAGGGTGATGCGATGGGAGAAGAATATCGACGCGCGCATCATTTCGAAATAGAATCGATCGCAAATCATCGTTGCACAAATGAAATGACGAAGCTTCCGGATTTCGAAGGGCTGGCAATGTTCGGCAAGGTGGCGGAGGAGGGGTCGTTCGCTGCGGCGGCGCGTACGATGGGAGTCTCCGTCGCGACGGTATCGCGCGGGGTGGCAAGGCTGGAGGAGCGGTTGGGCGGGCGCCTGCTCAATCGCACGTCCCGGCACCTGGCCCTGACCGAGTTCGGTGCCACGATTGCGGAGCAGGCGGGCAATCTCTATCGGCAGGCAGAAGCAGCCGAGAACGTCGCACGCGAACTGTCGGTCAAGCCGCGTGGGCTGATACGGCTGGCGGTGCCGATGTCGTTCGGGGTCCGATGGGTGGCACCGTTGCTACCAGGATTCTTCGAAGCCTATCCCGAAGTGTCGATCGATCTGCATCTGTCAGATGCCACGGTGGACATCGTGGCGCAAGGGTTCGATGCGGCGCTGCGTATCGCTGCCTTACCGGATTCCTCGCTCGTCGCCCGGCAGTTGTGCCCGGTTTCCCAGATCGTCGTGGCGGCCCCGGCCTACCTGGAACGCGCTGGCCGCCCGACCCATCCGCGCGACCTTGAAGCAAGACCTTGTTTTTCCTATGCGTACCGGGCGCGCAGCGATGTATGGCGCTTCGTCAACGACGCAGGCGAAGAACATCCGGTGACGCCCGTTGGCCCGCTGCGCGTGACCAACTCCGAGGCCCTGCTGCCCATGTTGCTCGCAGGCGAGGGCATTGCCGAATTGCCCGAGTTCATGGCCGGTGAGTATCTGGCCGATGGAAGGCTGGAAACGCTCCTGCATGGCTGGCACCTGACGCGGGGCGGCTTGTATTTCGTCACCCCCTCGGCCCGCGCCAGACCCGCAAGAATCACGGCACTGATGGACTACTTTGCCAAACACCTGTCGTCGCCCGCGTGGGTTGGGCAGCGCGACACAACATTGCTTTCCAGATAGGGGTTTCCGCTGCGATCTGGCCTGATGTCCGCAAGCGGGGTGCGTGACTGGCTAGCGTCGACGCCGCTGGGTCCAGTCCGTTCGGGCTTCGCAGCTGCACATCTAATTTAACATAATGCTTATTCTTGCCACTGTTGGTATGTTCTGAAGTGTTGCGTGTGGGACGGCACGGAGACTTCAGATACCGCAACGGAAAAGTGCTTTTATGGTATCTTTCGCCGTTGCGTTTTGTTGTGGGTTTAGGTTTTATGTTCGTTCAGGTCAGCGCCGCCGCCGTGCCACGGGCGCTCCGGGGGGTTGCGCTGGTCGACAGCAACCACATGCCCAGGTACTGGGCCGCGGTCTGGCTGGTCATCGCGGGTGCGCAATGGGCAACGTCCACGCAGACCATGCGGCTGCGGTACATCGAGAACCTGTATGAGCATGCGGATCGGTCATTCAAAGCGAATGCGCTGGATGACGCGCTATCCGACCTTGACGATGCCCGGCTTGCGGACATTCTCGAGTCGTGGTTCGTGAGTCTGCGTAATCAGCCTGTTGCCACTCGCAGCAATGAGGACCGGTGGCAGACCGGACTGGCATTCGTGACATCGGTGGTCACATGGCTGTCGAAGTCGGCGGACGCGAAGATGCGACAGATCGAGGCGCGCATCCACCGACTATCAACGCTTTACCGTCAGCTTCACATTCGCCAAGGTGCCCGCAGCGAGACCGTTCGGTCGTTGCCCTCCAGCGTGGTCGAGAATCTCTATCAGATCCTGGATCCGGAATCGGATGCCAATCCCTTCCAGCGCGCGCACACCCGCTGGCGGGTCTTCATCGCCTTCGTGCTGATGCTGCATCAGGGTCTGCGCCGCGGCGAACTCTTGCTGCTGCCAGCAGACGCCATCAAGAGCAGCTATGACCGCGAACTTGGCCGGACAAGGTACTGGCTGAACGTCCGGCAAAACGAGTATGAAGAAGTTGGCAGCGACAGCCGTTACTCGAAACCCAGCATCAAAACGCTCCATTCGGTCAGGCAAATTCCCGTCAGCGACGCAACGGCGGGCCTGGTGCAGATCTATTGCGAAAATTACCGGGGCCGGCCTTCCCATTCGTTCATGTTAAGCGCCCAGACTGGCGGCCCTCTTTCCACAGAGTCGTTGACGAAGATCTTTACAACGATATCGAAAGCGTTGTCTACGGATGTGCTGCAGGAACTGCACGACCGCACCGGAAAGAAGTCGGTCACCTGCCACGACCTCCGGCACACCAGCGCCGTATTGCGGCTTCACCAGCTGCTGGAGCGAGGCGACTCGATGCCCGAAGCGCTGCAGAAACTGCGTACATTCTTCGGATGGTCGAAAGAGTCGGACATGCCGTCGCGCTATGCTAGGGCTGTCTTTGAAAGCCGACTCGCGAGCGTATGGAACGACGCATTCGACGATCGTGTGGCCTTGCTGCGCGCGCTGCCGCAGGGACGCTGATCATGCTGGAGGCCTTCCCATCCCGGCTTCGTGGGCAAGCCGAGCCATCGGTGCTCGAAAGCATGGTGGCGTCACTGCCGGAGCTACCGCCCGTTGTACGCTACTACGACGACTTCGACGACCAACTCCGCTCCATCCCGGCAGTCCGTCAGACAGATGTCTTCGGACTTCACATCAATGGTCGGATGTCCCGGCTCGACTTTGGCCGGTATCCTGCTGTCTACGGCGCTGTGCAGAAGCATCTACTGGTCTTCCTGTTGGGCGAAGACTTGCATATCTCGACCTGCTTCAATGTATTGATCGCAGCAATGCATCTCGATGTGCATGACGTCGACCGCGTTGTTGCAGCCGGCCCAACCCGCATATCAACGATATGGATGGCGCTGCGCGCCCGTCAGTTGCCGGTTCACGCCTATCGTTTCGTTAAGGCGGTTCTGCGGCTGCTATGCAGACATCGCCAGCACGGGTGGTCCGAGTCCTATCTGACCTATGTCAGCGCTGCCCTGCCCGGCCCCGCGTCGGACTCATATGCCGGTGTGCGGTCGGGCGATGTCTTCCTGAGTGCTGATGAAGAAGCCGTAATCGTTCGCTACCTGGACGAAACGTCGGACCTCGTGAGGGCCCGAGGCTGGTCAGGCATCGCGCACGACGAGCTTTGCGAGGCTGCGATGGTGCTCTGTTCCTATCAGTTCGCCATGCGCCCAATTCAGGTCGCGATGCTGACGATGCGTGATGTACGGGTCTGGCAGACAGAGCCCCGCGGCGAACCGGCCGTTCACCTCACGTTTCTCATGGTCAAGCAGCGGGGAAGGCTTCGAAAAAGGCCGATGGTCCGTCGTGTGAAACAGGAGTGGGCGGTGCTGTTCACGGCCCTGGTCGCCTATGCAGATTTGCAAGGTCGTGACGCGAGCGATCGCGTCTTCGACGTCAGTTCCAATCATGAGGCCGGCTCTCGCATCGCCCGCTGCATGGAACGCCTCATCGGGGACGGCGCTTGCGCGATGGACCTTCGTCATACGGCAGCCCAACGCCTCGTTGACGCTGGTGCAAGCCACGAAGAACTCGCCGAGTTCATGGGGCATTCCGATGTACGGACGGGGCTGGTGTACTTTGCGGCATCAGCCTCTCACGCGGAACGGGTCAACAGAGCACTCGGCGCGTCAGATATATACCGGCGGGTGGCAAAGATCGCGCACGATCGGTTCATCTCCCCGGAAGAACTCACCCAGCTCAAGGGAGAACAGCAGATCGCCGGCGTGCCTCACGGCATCCCGATCGCCGGCATCGGCGGCTGCACGTCGGGGCAACCAGCCTGCCCCTACAATCCGGTGACGTCGTGCTACGGGTGCAGGAAGTTTATGCCTTTGCACGACAAAACGATGCACGAGAGTGTGCTGGCCGCAATGCGTGAAGTGGTCTTGCTCTTCGAGCAGAGTTCTCGTGGTGATGCCCAATCGCCGGCCTACCTGCAACTGCAGCGCACGATCGCCGAAATACAGGCGGTCATCGACGAGTTGGAAGGCGAGCGCCGATGAACCCACACTACTCTGCCTTCATCGAGTTGGGCAAGGCACTCGTCCGTGAAAAGGGCCTGCACTGGGACATACCTCTGGACGAGGCAGGCACTGCTCGTGACGGTGTCGGCTGGAATCTGACGGCGGTTACCGGTGACGTGCCACCCCCAAACCACTACCTGCGAGATCTCGGCGCTGAGGCGAAGGCGCTGGCTATCGTCAATGCAGAGCGCGTCGAGCGTGGCCTGATGCCACTGCCCCGGCGAGCGCTGGCTGTCTCGTGGCAAGACCTGATTAAAGCAGCGGTGGCTGAACAGTTGCTGTTCAGGCGTAACACCACGCGGTATGTGGCACATAGCATCGCGCGTCCATTGCGGGTGCTCGCTACGTGCGTGGACAAGGCCCCGTGGCAGCTGACCGCCGACGATCTGCGTGCGGCTGTTCGTATTGCAACAGCATGTCAGGCGACCGGCAAACTGGGGGATCAGGTGGTCGGCATCGTCAAGACGGTGTTTGATGGTCAACACATTTGCGATGCGGGCCCATTGTACTCGTCGCTAGCTGTGCCGCGCATGCAAGTAAAAGGTACGAGCAAGGCAAAGCATACCTGGTCGCAGGATGAACTACGGGCCGACTTGGAGGCTCGCAAGCGCGGCGAACGCCTGCCTGAGCGCCGGGCGTTCTGGGAGCTGACCCGCATCGTGATGACCGAACGGCCACGCACGTTCATGGACGAGCTGCGATTCGCTGCAGTGCGCACTCTGATCGTGACCGGCATGCGTGCAGGGGAAGTTGCGTTGCTGCCGGCCGACTGGAAGCGTGAGCGGACGTATCTGGACTCGAAGGGTCGTCCAGCCGGTGAGTCCGGTGGCATCTCGACATCCTTGATGGTCCGCCACTTTGCGGAAAAGCAGCAGGACGCTGAAACGGACAGTCGCGTCCTGTTTGAAAGCGCTCAGCCGGTCCCGGAAATGTTCCGGGCGTTGCTGACAGAGACACTCGACCGTGTAGCCAAGCTCACAGAACCGCTCCGCGCGACGCTGAAACTGCAATGTGAGACGGAGCGACTATTGCCATGGTATCCGGTCGACAGTCTCGTACCTGTCATCGAGCTTTACACCCGTCTGGCAGGCAACCCGTTCTGGCTAGGCATTGAGCGAGATCCGTTCATAAAACGCTACCGCGATGGCCTCGATCCGTCAGTGTTTGATGAACTGTATGACCACCAGTGTGCGCTGTGGCGAAATGGCACACTGACCCTCGACATGTCTGTCTACGTGTTTGGGAATCGTCTGGTGAAGGCGATGCGTGAAGGCAAGACAAGCATGCGCTTCCGATACGCTAATGGCTCGCCGATCAGCCTTGTAAAGCGAATGGAGTGGCACGCTGCGTACTTGCACGTTGGCGAGCTCGAGGAGCATATGCGGTTCACGACGCCAACGAAGATATCCGACACCATGCGGCTTCCGCTGGCCACTGGGTTCGTTGGGCCCTGGGAGTTACTGTTCGTGCAGCCCAAACGGTCCGTGGCCGAGGAACGCGACGACGGGCTTTGCGATGTGACCCGCTACATGTCGGTCAACCGACCAGACCCTACGTTCATCGGACAGTCACTGGGTGACGCAAAGCAACTGCCGACGCTGTTTGAAAAGTACGGACAGACTGACGAAGACCGGGCCTTGAAGATCGAGGCACACATGCTGCGCCACATGCAGAACACCGAGCTGTTCCGGCTTGGCGTTGCCGACACGATCATCTCAAAGCGCTTCAACCGGCGCAGCGTTGCACAAAGCTATGAATACGACCATCGCAGCCTGGCGGAGGATCTTGACCAGATTGAAATTCCACAGGACGTCGAGATCCTCCTCGGCGAAAAAGCCGGCACGGTTGCCCGACTCATCAAGGGTGGCAAGGCAAGCGGTCCGATCGTCGATGCCTTCCGGCGCATCCAGAAAACGGAGGGCGACGCGGCCGCATACGAGTACCTGCGCGCCGAAGCGGACGGATTCCATGCCACCCCTTATGGGCACTGCCTGAACTCGTTCACGGTCGATCCGTGCGCCAAGCATCTGGAATGCTTTGCCGACTGTCGTCACCTCTCGGCCACTGACCTGCCGGAGCACAGGCGGAACCTGATCCGGCTCGAGGGTCAGCTCAAGCTCGCCGTGGAAACGATCAAGGCCCGCCCATCGATCAGCATTGGTTGGCAAAACCAGCTCGACCACGCGGAAAAACGGCTGACTGGCGTACAAGGGCTGCTCAAAACGCGGCCGGGCGACCGTCCCTTCCCCGACGGCATTGACCTCTCCTTGCCCCGACAACAGGGAATACTTGATGAATAAAGCCAATGAAGCGGCGTCGGCCGATGATGGGAAAATGCGCGAGATTCTTGAGCTGTTGCTGACCGACGACGAGGACATCTCGGCGCGCGCCGTCGCCCGGCTGCATCCGTCCATCAAGGCAGCGTCGTCGATCACCCGCAGCGAGTCACGCCGCAGGCTGCTTGCCGAGTATCAGCAGCGCCAAGCGGAATACCGGCGCTGGCGTGGCCGCGCTGCCAAGCGACCTGGCGCTGACATGGCCGCGACGCTTGCCGACAAGGACCTCAGGATTACGGAGCTTGAAGCCACCGTGCAATTGCTGACGGCTTCCCACCTCGCAATGCTACGTGCCGTTGGTGAGCTGGGCGGATTCAGCAAGTGGGCCAGATTCTACGAGCAGTATCGTGACGCCCGGGACAAGCTTGCAAAACTTGGCGCCCTACCCGAAGCGGCAATCGTCGCGATGCCTGAGAATCCTAAACGCCGGAACTAAGCGCGGCGACGCTGAATGCCATCCGGCGTGATACTGTCTGCATTGATGCTCGCAGCCACGAAATGGCTGCGGTTCCGCGGCGGAAGCCGTCTCTCTCCCGAAAGGAGCGTTCATGTCCTATTGCCCCTTCTTCCAGACCCTGCATGACGAAACCCGCCCTGTGGGCAACCTCGGCCGGGGAACACATTACTCCATCCTTCGGGCGCCGGTCTGGCATGACGAGCTTCTGAACCGGCTCGATCGCTGCGCATTCCTTGACCTCGCAGTCATCTGGGACGAGGACCATGACGATCGCGTGATCGACGCGCTCATGATGCTTTACGTCGGCGGCCTGCTCTCACCTGTGCGGTATATCGGGGAGCGCAAGGGTACGCTCTCTGTGTTGTTGGCTCCAAATGCAATGCGGACCTGGACCCCGAAGGCGCTGCAGCAGTATCGCGACGATATTGAGGATGTTTGCCAGTGCCTGGAAGATCCGTGGACGGCAAAAGTTGACTCCGTCGATGGGCGCGAGCACTCGATCATCCACAGTTCGGCCGAGAACGTCTCCATATATCTCCGCAACATCGACGTGCTGTGGGAACTGGGGGTCAAACCAAGGACGCGATAGTAGTCCCACGCCCAAGTGTGCAACGCGCAACACCGCAGCCGTCAGACTCCCGGCCTGGCGTGTCCTTCCGTTGCGCCTCCACACAAAGCTCAACGCAACGAAGACTGGTGCCACGGGCACGCAACACGTGCTAGCCAAAAAAGTGGGGGCCCTGTGGAAAATCCGTCCGTCTTCCGGCTGAAATACAACAAAATCTGAAAACCAAAACCAACGCAACACTAGGCCATAGGTGCCAAGAATAGCTAATTGCGATTGTAAGGGCCAAATCCCCGGCGGGTAGACCCACACGGCGGATGGTCGCTGTGTTGTTCTCGAACCAGGCGGACGGGCTGCTTAAGCGAATTGGACTGCGGTCTTGAAATACATCACCTCGTCCTTCATACCCACTGCCTGCTCGCGCAGAGCCTGCGCTGCTGCGGAAGACTCCTCGACCAGCGCTGCATTTTGCTGGGTCGCCTGGTCGATCTGGGTAATGGCAAGACTCACCTGTTCAAGGTTCTTGCTTTGCTCGTCGGAAGCCGCGGAGATTTCGCCGATGATGTCCGAGACGCGCTCGATTGCCGTATTGATCCGTTCCATTGCGGCACTGACGCCTTCGGCCTGCTGGGCACCCACTTGCACCTTCACGGTTGATGCCTCGATCAGTTCCTTGATTTCCTTGGCTGCGCCAGACGCCCTTTGTGCCAGCGATCGTACCTCGCCCGCGACAACCGCGAAGCCTCGTCCTTGCTCGCCAGCACGTGCTGCCTCGACTGCGGCATTGAGTGCCAGGATATTCGTCTGAAATGCGATGCCTTCGATCATGCCGGTGATCTCTGCGATCTTCCTCGACTCGGCACTCACCTCCCCGACCGTCTGCACCATCGCGGCCACATCGGAACGCCCGGACTCCGTCATTTCTCTGGCACTGCCGGCGAGGGAAGTCGCCTGGCGCGCATGGTCGGCATTCTGATTCACCGTTTCCGTCAGCTCGACCATGCTCGCCGCAGTCTGCTCGATCGAAGCAGCCTGCTGTTCGGTGCGAGAAGAGAGATCCAGATTGCCGGATGCGATCTGGCCCGCAGCGCTGGCGACCGCCACGCTGGCCGTTCGGATATTTCCGACCGTGCCCCCGAGCTTGTCATTCATGTCCTTCAGCGCTTGCAACAGCTCGCCGGTCTCGTCACTGGATTTCACAACGATCTCGCTGGACAAGTCACCATCGGCCACGCGACGCGACACGCTGACAGCTTGTGCCAGCGGACGGCTGATGCTGCGCGTCAGGAAGTACGCACAGATGATCCCAAGTACCAGGATGAGTCCTTCGAGCACCAGCAGCAGTGCGCGACTCTTGGCGGCAACGCCATCAATCTCCTGGGCGGTATCGTCAATGGTGCGTCGCTGCACTTCAACCAGCTCGCGCATCGTGCCCTGATAGGCGTTCGCCGCTGGGGTGAACACCTTGTCCAGAATACGCGTGGCTTCATCGACATTACCAGCCGCCTTGGCCTTGTTGATCTCGTCGCGAGAACTCAGGTAGGCCTTCCGGGATTCGCCGATCTTGCTGAACAGCGCCCTTTCTTGTTCCGTGGAAATCAGTGCTTCCACTTTTTTCTGAAGTTCGCCCGAGCTCTTGGACGACGCCGCGGCCTCTTCGGCGAAATATGGGCCCAGCGCCGGATCAGTACTCTTCGCAATGGCGCTAGTGCGTCGGATGCCCGATGCCAGATTGGCATACCAGTCGCCAATCAGTCTCTCCTTGAGGAGCGGCACCTTCATCATCTCGCGCGTCGCGGCTGCAACGTTGTCAAGCCGCCAGATGGCGATAGCGGTAATAGCAATGGAAAATGCCAGAATCAGGGAGAAGCCAAGCCCCAGCCGCTTGCCAATCTTCATATTGCCGATAAACGCCATCCGTATCTCCGTTGTCCCTACGCCCTCGGCAATAGGTTCTGCTTGGTTTTTGTCTGCCCTGCCGCGTAGTCGACGCGCAAGATTAGGCACTGTCGCTTGCAGAACGGCTGTTCAATTGCCATCCTCAACCCAACTTTGGTGGGGTATAGATAGCGACCAAGACGGATCCTCGGTCCCTGCTGGCCCAGAGATGGGCCTACTGGCCAAAGGCCGCGAATTTTTCGCCGAGATATTCGACGAACAGCCGGATTCGGGACGACAGTTGGTGCCTTTGCTGGTACACCGCGTAGATGTTTGCCTCCGGGGTGGCATATTGCGGCAGCACCTGCACCAGCCTTCCGCTGCGGAGATAGCGGTCGACGTCCCACTCGGCGCGCAGCACGATGCCGTGCCCCTCCAACGCCCAGTTCACGGCAATTTCGCCATCATTCGTGGTGAGGTTGCCTCGGACATGGATTGCTTCGGTACGTGCCTTGGCACCCTTGACTGGCGTGAGCCGCCAAACGCCGTAGGCATCGCTCCCCTGCCTGATGCCAATGCAGTTGTGGCGCTGCAGGTCTGCGGGCGTTTGCGGCATGCCGTGCTCGCGCAAGTAACGTGGCGAGGCAACCAGCAGCCGCCGGTTTGGTGCGAGTTTGCGCGCCACGATGCGCGCGTCGGGCGGCTCGCCGAATCGCACGCAGACATCGAATGCATCTTCGGTCAGTGGTGGCGGGTCCGCAGACAGTTGCAGTTGGACATCGACTTCGGGGTACATCCGGCTGTAGTCGGAGATCACCGGCGCCACATGCATGCGGCCAAAGCCGAGCGTGGCATTGACGCGGAGCAAGCCGCTCGGCTTGCCCTTGGCACTGGTCAGCAGTTGCTGCAGATCGTCCAGTTCGCCCAGGATACGGCGGGCATGCTCGAGCAAGACCTCCCCTTCCGGTGTCAGGCTCATGCGCCGCGTGGTACGCGTCACCAACGGCATGCCGATGCGCGCCTCCATCTGGCCCAGCCGCTTGCTGACCGCCGCCGTCGTGATGCCCAGATCCCGCGCTGCGGCGCTCAGGCTGCCAGCCGTGGCTAATGCCGCGAAGAAGCCCAGCTCGGCCGGTTGGATCGCACTGTTGGCAACCATATTCACTTTCAACCTACAGGTTAAGAATGGTTTAACTTTAGCCACGATCCAAAACTTCGTCCACCGTCCAGAATCCGTCCCATGCTCTCGACAGCACGAAGGCACCAAAACGGATTTCCAGACCAGACAGGAGACGAAAGATGAAGACGTACAAGATCGCAACTATTCCGGGCGATGGCATTGGCAAGGAAGTGGTCCCCGCTGGCCGCGAAGTCATGGAAGCCTTGGCCGCCGCTGGCGCAGAATTCCGCTTCGAGTTCGAAAACTTCGACTGGGGCGGCGACTACTACCGCCAGCATGGGGTGATGATGCCGGCCGATGGCCTCGACGCCCTGCGCAACAAGGACGCGATCCTGTTCGGCTCCGCTGGCGACAACCAGATCCCGGACCACATCACACTCTGGGGACTGCGCCTCAAGATTTGCCAGGGCTTTGACCAGTACGCCAATGTGCGCCCCACGCGCATCCTTCCCGGCATCGATGGGCCGCTCAAGCGTTGCGCACCGGAGGACCTGAACTGGATCATCGTCCGCGAGAACTCCGAAGGCGAATACTCCGGCGTGGGCGGCCGCGTGCATCAAGGTCATCCGATCGAAGCCGCGACCGATGTGTCAATGATGACGCGCGTCGGTGTGGAGCGCATCCTCCGGTACGCGTTCAAGCTGGCCCAGTCGCGGCCGCGCAAGCTGCTGACCGTGATTACCAAGTCGAACGCACAGCGTCACGCGATGGTGATGTGGGATGAAGTGGCCGTGCAGGTAGCGAAGGACTTCCCTGATGTCACATGGGACAAGGAACTGGTGGACGCCGCCACCGCACGGATGGTCAACCGCCCCGCCACACTCGACACCATCGTCGCCACCAATCTCCACGCCGACATCCTGAGCGACCTGGCCGCTGCGCTGGCTGGCAGCCTGGGCATTGCCCCCACCGGCAACATCGATCCGGAGCGCCGCTATCCGTCTATGTTCGAGCCGATCCACGGCTCCGCCTTCGACATCATGGGCAAGGGCCTGGCCAATCCGGTCGGCACGTTCTGGTCCGTGGTCATGCTGCTGGAACATCTGGGCGAGAACGCCGCCGCGCAACGCGTGATGGCCGCGATCGAAGCCGTGACCGCCAATCCGGCGCTGCATACCGGGGACCTCGGCGGCAAGGCAAAGACCGTGGATGTGACCAAGGCGGTCTGCGACTACCTGGCGGCGCACCACCAGGCCAAGGCTGCATAAGGCTGCGTTCGCCCCTTCACCTGTAGACCCTTCGCACCCGGCCATGGCCGGGCTGCCAGCAGGCGCGCGCCCACCGTGCGTCTGCTTCCTTGCGGACTCCGACAACGGCCAGCAGAGCCCTCGACCGCAGGCGACTCACCTCGAATCAGCAGGAGACAGCCATGATTCAAAGGCTATTGGGCAAGCTGTACGTGCAGGTATTGCTTGGCGTCGCACGCATGAAGAGCAGGAAGGAACTGGGCCGCGTGGGCGTGCGCGCCCTGCTCTGTCGTTTGTCTCGCGTCGCCGATGCGCACGCTGGCCTGATGCACTGAGGCGATGACGATGACATTCGACACCCCACAGGCCAGCGCGTTGCTGCGCAGCATGTTCGATGCGGCCATCGCCGCCGCGCAGCCGTCGCTCACGCTGGCGCGCCATTTGCCAGACCGCCCCAAGGGACGCACCATCGTGATCGGTGCCGGCAAGGCATCGGCAGCCATGGCGCACGCCTTCGAGAAAGCCTGGCAAGGTCCGATGCAGGGTCTGGTGGTAACCCGCTACGGCTATGCGGTGCCATGCGAGCAGATCGAGATCGTGGAAGCGGCGCATCCCGTGCCCGACACAGCTGGCAACGAGGCGGCCCGCCGCATGCTGGAACTGGTATCCGGGTTGACGGAGGATGATCTGGTCGTAAGCCTGATATCCGGTGGAGGTTCCGCCCTGCTACCGCTGCCGCTTGCAGGTATCTCGCTCGATGACAAGCAGCAGATCAATCGCGATCTGCTCAAGTCAGGCGCCACGATCACCGAGATGAACTGCGTCAGACGCCATCTCTCGGCGATCAAGGGGGGACGATTGGCGGCAGCCTGCTACCCGGCCCGTGTCTGCAACCTGCTGCTTTCCGATGTGCCGGGCGATGACCCGATCGACATTGCATCCGGCCCAACGGTCCCCGATCCCACGACGCGCCAGGAGGCGATCGACATTCTCCGGCGCTATGGACTGGCGTTGCCAGAGCACGTCATGCGCGTGCTGGATTCCGATGCGGCCGAGACCGTCAAGCCCGGCGATACGCGGCTGCCGCGCATCGACACGACGTTGATCGCCACACCACGGATGGCACTGCAAGCGGCTGCGAGCGTTGCCCGCGACGCGGGCCTCGGGGTGCATCTGCTGGGCGATGCGATCGAAGGCGAGTCGCGCGACGTGGGGCTGGTGCTCGGCGCTCTTGCGCTGGAATCGGCCAATCACCAGTTGTTTCCGTCGCCGTGCGTGCTGTTGTCGGGCGGAGAAACGACCGTGACCGTACGCGGCACAGGACGTGGCGGTCGCAACGTCGAATTCCTGCTCGCGCTTGCCATGACGTTGCGCGGCGATGCTCGCATCCATGCCCTCGCGGGTGACACCGATGGCGTCGATGGCCAGGAAGAGATTGCCGGCGCCATCGTGACGCCCGACACCTTGCGGCGTGCCTGGGCAATGGGTATCCGTCCGCAGGATGCGCTGGGCAACAACGATGGCCACGGCTTCTTTGAAGCCCTCGGGGATGCCGTCGTAACCGGCCCCACCCTCACCAACGTCAACGATTTCCGCGCGATTCTGATCGCGCCCTGATGGAGTATGACCATGAGACGCCTCCGCAACGCGAAGATCGTGGCGACGCTGGGCCCCACCAGCACGTCACCCGAAATCATCGAGGCCCTGTTCGACGCTGGCGCCGATGTGTTCCGCCTGAACTTCAGCCATGGCAGCCATGACGACCATCGGCAACGGCTCGATACGATCCGGGAAATCGAGCAAGCGCGCGGTCGCCCTATCGGCGTGCTGCTCGATCTGCAAGGCCCGAAGCTGCGGATCGGCACGTTTGCCGACGGCCCCATCCAGCTTCCGGCGGGCGCATCGTTCCGCCTCGACCTGGATCGCGATCAGCCGGGCACGGTTTCCCGCGTCAGCCTTCCGCATCCAGAGATATTCGCCGCACTGCGTGAAGGCACCGAACTGCTGCTTGACGACGGCAAGATCCGCCTGCGCGTGGACCATTGCGGTAGAGACTTTGCCGAAACCACGGTCGTCAATGGCGGGCCCCTGTCCGAACGCAAGGGCGTCAACGTGCCGGGCGTGGTGCTGCCGCTGTCGGCGATGGCCGAGAAGGACCGTCGAGACCTCGACTTCGGACTCACGCTCGGCGTCGACTGGATTGCGCTGTCGTTCGTGCAGCGTCCCGAGGATATCCAGGAGATCAAGGCGATCGTGCAGGACCGCGCCGGAATCGTTGCAAAACTGGAAAAGCCTGCCGCGATCCAGAGCCTCGACGCCATCGTTGCCGAAGCCGATGCGGTGATGGTTGCGCGCGGCGATCTCGGCGTGGAGATGCCGGCCGAGCAGGTGCCATCGCTCCAGAAGCAGATCGTTCGTGCTTGCCGCAAAGCAGGCAAGCCAGTCATTGTGGCCACGCAGATGCTGGAGTCGATGATCGCGACGCCTGTGCCCACGCGTGCCGAAGCCTCCGATGTGGCGACGGCCGTCTACGACGGCGCCGATGCGGTCATGCTCTCGGCGGAATCGGCCTCGGGCCGGTATCCCGTGGAAGCCGTGACGATGATGAACAGCATCATCACACGTACCGAATCCGATCCGCTTTATCACGACGCGATTCAGTCTTCGCATACCCCACCGCGCGCCGAGGCAGCCGATGCCATCGGCTATGCGGTGCGACATGTGGCCGGGCTGCTCAAGGTCCCGGCCACCGTCGCCTACACCAGTTCGGGCTATTCCGCGCTGCGCATGGCACGTGAGCGCCCCGAAGTGCCAATCCTGGGCATGACGCCGCGTATCGCCACGGCTCGCCGCCTGGCACTCGCCTGGGGTGTCCATGCCGTGCTGTGCCATGAAGTCGTGGATGTGCTTGAAATGACCGACCTGGCAAGCCGAACCGTCGTCAAGGAACGCTTCGGCGAACCCGGCGAGTCGATCGTGATCTCCGCCGGCTTGCCGTTCACCGTGGCGGGCACCACCAATCTTCTGCGCATCGCGCAGGTCCAGTAAGGGGAAACCGCATGTCAGTGATCCAGGAAGTGCGTGGCTACGAAATCCTCGACTCGCGCGGCAACCCAACCGTGGCTGCCCGGGTGCTGCTGGCCGATGGCAGTGAAGGGTTCGCGGCGGCCCCCTCGGGCGCTTCGACGGGCGCGCGCGAGGCCATCGAGCTGCGCGATGGCGAGCGGGATCGCTACGCCGGCAAGGGTGTGCGCAAGGCCGTCAGGCACATCGACGGCGATATCGCACGCGCGCTGGCAGGCATGCGCGCATCGGAGCAGGCAGACATCGATCAATGCATGATCCGGCTGGATGGCACAGCGGACAAGTCGCGACTCGGCGCCAACGCGCTATTGGCCGTCTCACTGGCGACGGCGCGGGCCGCAGCCGAGTCGGCAGGTGTGCCGCTCTATTGTTCGATAGGCGGCGACGGCGCACAGATGCGCTTGCCCATGCCGATGATGAACATCATCAACGGTGGTGCGCATGCCGACAACAGCGTCGATATGCAGGAGTTCATGATCCTGCCAGTTGGTGCCCAATCGTTCTCGGAAGCCGTGCGTTGGGGTGCGGAAGTGTTCCATACGCTCAAGGCGCTTCTGAAACAGCGCGGCTTTTCCACGGCAGTCGGCGATGAAGGCGGCTTTGCCCCGGACCTGAAGTCGAACGAACAGGCGCTGGAAGTCATCATGCAAGCCATCCACGCCGCCGGCTTTCAGGCTGGCCGCGATATCGCACTGGGCCTGGACGTGGCGAGTTCCGAGTTCCATCGGGACGGAAGCTATGTCCTGCAGTCCGAGAACCGCAGCTACGACAGCAGCGGTTTTGTCGAACTGCTCGCAGGCTGGGTGTCGCAATACCCCATCGTCACGATCGAAGACGGCATGGCCGAGGACGACTGGCAAGGATGGAAGTTGCTGACAGAGCGTCTGGGCGACCGCGTGCAGCTGGTAGGCGACGATCTGTTTGTCACCAACACCGCCATCCTCCAGGAAGGCATCGACTGCGGCGTGGCCAATGCCATCCTCATCAAGCCGAACCAGATTGGCACGTTGAGCGAAACACTGGCGGCCATCGAGATGGCGCATCGCGCGGGCTATGCATCGGTGATGTCGCACAGGTCCGGCGAGACCGAAGATACGACGATCGCCGATCTCAGCGTCTGCACCGCTGCCACGCAGATCAAGACCGGTTCGCTGTCGCGTTCCGACCGCGTTGCCAAATACAACCGCCTGCTCTACATCGAGGCCGAACTTGGCTGCGCAGCCACGTTCGCCGGTCGTGCTGCGTTTTCAAGTTCGCGCCAGATCTAGCACATCAACACGCATTGCCATCACTACAATCAAAGGAGACAAACATGCGTACATTCACCACTCAACGCGTCCGTAGCCTCTGCGGGCTTTTCGTGATCGGCTTTGGAATCTGCGCAGCGTCGCAGGCATCTGCACAGGACTGGCCGGCCAAGCCGATTAGCCTGGTCGTTCCGTTCCCGTCTGGCGGCACGACCGATGTCCTGGCACGCGCGCTGGGCGATCAGTTGTCCAAAGCGCTCGGCCAGCCCGTCATTGTCGAAAACCGTCCAGGCGCGGGCGCCACGGTCGGAGCTGACTACGTTGCGAAAGCCAAGCCCGATGGCTACACGCTGTTGATGGGCGCTGTGCACCACACCATCGCCACGTCGGTCTACAAGAAGCTCCCCTACAGCTTCCAGAAGGACCTGACCCCGGTCTCCACACTGGCGATGGTCCCCAACGTGCTGGTCATCAACAGCGCGAAGACGCCTGCAAAGAATGTGGCCGAGCTTGTCGCACTGGCGAAGAAGGCATCTCCAGAGTTGTCGTATGGATCCAATGGCAACGGCACTGCGCAACACCTGATCGGCACCCAGTTCCAGGCGACAACCGGCGTCAAGTTGCTGCATGTGCCGTACAAGGGGAGTGGTCCGCTGACCACGGACCTGCTGGGCGGTCAGGTCTCCATGTCCTTCGACACCCTGACGACGGTGCTGCCGCATATCAAGGGCGGCAAGCTGAAAGCGCTGGCAGTCACCACGGCAAAGCGTTCCAGCGCCTTGCCTGACGTACCGACGATGGATGAGGCGGGTCTCAAAGGCTTCGACATTGGTACGTGGTTCGGCGTGCTCGCTCCCGCAGCAACACCCAAGCCCGTCGTCACCAAACTTAACACCGAAATCGTGAAGATTGTCAGCTCACCCGACTTCCAGCAACGTATGCTCGCTGCAGGTGCCGAGCCAATGTCTAGTACGCCTGAAGCTTTTGCCAAGCGCATCAATGATGAGACCAGCAAGTTCGCTGCCCTCGTAAAGGAGGGCAATGTCACCATCGAATAGTTTCGAGATGCT
Organism: Cupriavidus sp. SW-Y-13; assembly: GCF_009793345.1. NCBI lineage: Bacteria > Pseudomonadati > Pseudomonadota > Betaproteobacteria > Burkholderiales > Burkholderiaceae > Cupriavidus > Cupriavidus sp. SW-Y-13. The sequence continues at coordinate 1,766,460 of NZ_WHLX01000001.1, read as the reverse complement.
GCCTCAGGGGAAGTGAACAGTGATGCGCGACTGGAGACAGACCGCCGAGTGGGTCTCCTGCGCCCCAGCCGCGCAGAGCATTAGATATGACGTGGCATCTGTCTGATAGGGGATATCAACGGCCCCGCACGCCCGTGCCGACATCTGAAAATGGCCAGCCCTACGACATATGAGCAAAGCCTGGACACGTGATGTTGGCGCATTATCCGGATGAACAACTTCACCGCGCTTTCTCCGGGTGCATATGAGCGAGTGGCTTATTGACAACTTGAGCATCGTCAATCTGCGCGGCACGGGCCGTCATCCATGCCAGTACTGCACCGATGAGCAGCAGCGTTGCGCTGGCTTCAAGCGTGCTGCGGTAGCCGTATGTATCGAAGAGGATGCCACCCACGGTAGAGCCCAGTGCGATCGAAAGTTGGACGACTGCCACCATCAGGCCACCGCCTGCCTCGGCATGGTCCGGAAACGTGCGCGTGATCCAGCTCCACCAACCGACGGGCGCGGCAGTTGCCACCAGCCCCCACAATGCCAGAAGCACGACCACACTGATGGTGTGATGGCCCAGGCCGATCAGTGCGAGTGCGATGGCGGCCATCAACATCGGAATTGCCACGAGCGTGGCGTGGAACGCCCGCTTCAGCACGGCGCCGATCAGCATGGTGCCGACAAATCCCGCCACGCCGATGGCCAGCAGGATCAGGGACAAGCCGGATGCATCGACATGCGTGACCGTTTCGAGAAACGGCCGGACGTAAGTGAACAGCGTGAATTGCCCGGAGAAGAATACGCCGGCTGCGAGCATGCCCAGCCGCACTACCGGGCGCTTCAGGTGCACGAAAACATTGCTGCTGCCTTTGGGTCGGATCGGCACTGGCATGGCGGGAAGGCTGAACCATTGCCAGGCGAGTGCGAGGAGGGCAATCGGGACGAGGCAATAGAATGCGCCGCGCCAGCCGATGAGTGCGCCGAGATAGCTGCCAACCGGTGCCGCCACGACTGTGGCCAATGCGTTGCCGCTATTGAAGATTGCCAATGCGCGTGGCACCTGGTGCGTGGGCACCAGGCGGATTGCCGTGGCCGCCGACATCGACCAGAAGCCGCCGACCACAACCCCGATCAATGCGCGCCCGGCCATGTAAACGCTGTAGTTCGGGGCCGCCGCGATAACGGCACCCGATGCCGCCATGACCGCCGTAAGCCCAAGCAGCAGCAACTTTCGGTTCATGCTGCCCGCCATGGCTGAGATGAACAGACTCGTGACGACGGCAAAGGCGCCGGAGATGGCAATGCCCTGCCCTGTCATTCCTTCAGTGACATGCAGGTCTGCGGACATTGGTGTCAGCAGACTTACGGGCATGAACTCCGAGGCAATCAGCGCGAAGACACAGAGCGTCATCGCGAAGACGCCGCTCCAGTAGGCCGGCGGCTGCGAACCTTGCGCAGGCGAGTCCGGATATGTTGGGGAGGTGCTGGGTAGTGCGGTGTTTTCCATCGGCCGAATGATCCGGGCTACGGCCGCCGGCGACTAGCCGGTCAATACTTGTTGCCTTGATGAGCCGGACTCATGAAACGATTGATGAACTGCTTTCATGATGGCAATGAGCCATTGTGCGTAATCGAAACGCCGCCTATTCGATACCATACCGCGATCCCCCGCCTCTCTTCCGTCCATGACAACGATAAACATCAACGGCCAGGTTCATGAGGTCGACCTCTCCCCCGACACCCCACTGCTGTGGACGCTGCGCGATGCCCTGGGCTTTACCGGTACCAAGTTCGGTTGCGGCATGGCGCTTTGCGGCGCCTGCACCGTACATGTGGATGGGCAACCCGTCCGCTCCTGTGTCACGCCGATCTCCGGGATTGGTACCAAGCGCGTACGCACGATCGAATCGATGGATGCCGATCGCGTAGGCCGGGCCGTCCAGGATGCCTGGGTCGAGCTGGGCGTGGCCCAGTGCGGCTATTGTCAGGCCGGGCAGATCATGACGGCCACCGCTCTGTTGAAAGCGAATCCGAAGCCCACTGACGAGCAGATCGTGGCGGGGATGAGCGGCAATCTGTGCCGCTGTGGCACGTACACGCGCATCAATGCTGCGGTGAAGCTGGCATCGTCACGCCTTGCGGCCAACAAGACGGGAGCCAAGGCATGACTCGCACCGACCTCGAAACCCTCGAACAACCGGCGCGCCGTCGCATCCTGCAGGCAGGCGCGGTGTTCGCGCTGTCTCTGCAGTTCGGCGGACTGGTCACCAAGGCCGCCGCTGCCGAACCCGAGAAGAAATTCGGTGGCGCGGCGATGCCGGGCGGTGTCGTTGACGATCCGCTGGTGTTCGTCTCGATTGCGCGAGATGGCACCGTGACCATCGTGGCGCATCGAGCCGAGATGGGCACGGGTGTGCGAACCAGCCTGCCGATGGTTGTCGCCGACGAGATGGAGGCGGACTGGAGCCGCGTCAGAATCGTTCAGGCCGATGCCAACGAAGCGCGCTACGGCAGCCAGAATGTGGACGGATCGCGCAGCATGCGGCATTTCCTGGCGCCGATGCGCCGGGTGGGTGCGTCGGCAAGGCAAATGCTCGAAGCCGCTGCTGCCGCGCAATGGAAGGTGCCGGTCACGGAGGTGCAGGCGCGTAACCACGAAGTGATTCATGCAGCCACGGGACGCCGGATCGGATATGGCGATCTGGCCGCAGCCGCGATGCAGCAGCCAGTGCCGAAGCGCGATCAACTTCGGCTCAAGCAGCCGGACGCATTCCGCTACATCGGCAAGGGCAGGATCATGCCGGCCGACAGTCGTGATATTGCGCAAGGCAAGGCGACCTACGGTATCGACGTGCGGCTGCCGGGCATGGTCTACGCGGTCATCGCCCGCCCGCCTGTCCATGGTGGCAAGCTGCGCAAGGTCGACAGCACCGATACGCTGAAGGTTCCGGGAGTCCTGCGGGTCGTCGAGCTGAAAGGCTACGACGGTCCGCCGTTGTTCAATCCCGTGGGTGGGGTGGCCGTGGTGGCTACCAATACATGGGCGGCGATGCACGGCCGCGCGGCGCTCAAGCTCGAGTGGGACGATGGCGCCAATGGCCACTACGATTCCGTCGTGTTCCGCCGCACGCTCGAAGCGGCCGTGCGACAGCCAGGCAAGGCGCTACGCAGCGATGGCGATGCCGTGGCGGCGTTGTCGGCGGCCGGCAGCCAGCGCAAGGTCTCGGCCCAGTACTACATTCCGCATCTTGCGCATGCCTCGATGGAAACGCCCGTGGCAACGGCGCGTTTCGTTGACGGCAAGTGCGAGATCTGGGCGCCTTCGCAAGCGCCCCAGGGTGCATTGGAAAGCGTGGCGAAGCACGTCGGCCTCGACGTCAAGGACGTCACGCTGCATGTCACGTTGCTGGGCGGCGGCTTCGGCCGCAAGTCGATGGCCGACTTCATTTCCGAAGCGGCGTTGGTGTCGAAGGCGATGGACGGCAAGCCCGTCAAGCTGCAGTGGACGCGCGACGACGATATCCACCACGACTATTTCCACACGGTATCAGTCGAGCACATGGAGTCCGTGCTGGATGCCAGCGGCAAGCCGACGGCATGGCTGCACCGGTCCGCCGCGCCGACCATTACCTCCACGTTCAAGGTAGGCGTCGAAGGCAAAGCTGCATTCGAAGCGGGCATGACGGCCATCAACGTCCCGTTCCAGATCCCGTCGATCCGGCTGGAGTCGGCTGACGTGCCGGCGCACACGCGCATTGGCTGGTTCCGCTCGGTGTCCAATATTCCGCACGCGTTTGCCGTGCAGAGCTTCGTTGCCGAGCTGGCGCATCAGGCGCGGCGCGATCCGAAGGATTACCTGCTGGAGCTGATCGGCCCGCCGCGCAAGATCGATCCCTCGACACTCTCGGACACGTGGAACTACAACGAATCGCCGGACGTGTATCCCCTGGATACCGGACGCATGCGGCGCGTCATCGAGGAAGCGGCGCGCAGGGCGAATTGGGGTCGCAAGCTGCCCAAGGGGCACGGCCTTGGCATTGCCATGGCGTACAGCTTCGTGACCTATGTGGCCACCGTTGTGGAAGTGGCGGTGGATGGCAAGGGCCAGATCACCATTCCGCGCGTGGACATGGCGATCGATTGCGGACCGCAGGTCAACCCCGAGCGCATCCGTTCCCAGGTGGAAGGCGGATGCGTGATGGGTATCAGCCTGGCGATGCTGGGCGAGATCACGTTCAAGGACGGCCGCGTCCAGCAAAGCAACTTCCACGACTTCGAGATCCTGCGCTCGCACATGGCACCTCGGGCCATCCATACGTGGATGGTCGGTGGCGATTTCGACGTACCGCCCGGTGGTGTGGGCGAGCCGCCCGTGCCGCCCATCGCGCCTGCACTCTGCAACGCGATCTTTGCAGCAACGGGGACACGGATCCGGTCCCTGCCTATCCGTGACCAGCTTTCGCAGGCTTAGCAGCGGTGACGCCATCCGGGTGGTACCGGATGGCGTCGATCACGATCTTGAGCGCGCGCGACGACTGCCTGCGGCTCGGATAGAACGCGTGATAGCCCGGGAAGGTCGGGCACCAGTCCTCCATCACCTTGATGAGTTTGCCTTTCTCCACGTAGGACTGGACGACCGGCGTCGGCAGGAACACCAGCCCAAAGCCATCCAGGGCGGCATTGATCATCTGGTTGACGCTATTGCAAATGACCTGCCCTTCCACACGGGCCTGCAACTTCCTGGATCCCTTCGCCAGTTCCCACGCATAGAGGCCGCCGCTAGTGGGAAGGCGCAGGTTGATGCATCGGTGCGACAACAGGTCGCGCGGCACCATCGGTTTTTCGCGGCCCTTGAAATATGCGGGTGACCCCGCCATGGCCATTTTCACATCGGGACTGATGCGCACTGCAATCATGTCCTTCTCGATCTGGTCGCCAAACCGCACGCCGATGTCGTAGCGATCACCCACAATGTTGGTGAGTCCGTAATCGACCGTCAATTCGACGTTGAGGTCCGGATAGTGCGGAAGTACCTTGGCGAGGCGTGGCCAGATGATGGCATCGATCGGATGGTCGACGGACGTAATGCGAATGGTGCCCGCCGGGCGTTCGCCAAGTTCGGCCACGGCGGACAGGTCGGCTTCGATTTCCTCGAATTTGGGACCAATGGACCGGACCAGCAGTTCGCCCGCGTCGGTCGTCGACACACTGCGCGTGGTCCGCGTCAGCAGCCGCACACCTAGTTTCGCTTCCAGATTGCGGATGGTGTGGCTCAGCGCGGATTGCGTGACGTCGAGGCGCGCTGCTGCGCGCGTGAAGCTCCGCTCGCGGGCGACGGTGACCAATGCAAGCAGATCGTTGAGATTGTGGCGGGGCATCGCAGCTCGCTGTGAAAAAATGCAGCCTGGCGTCGAGAGTGACGCAATGAAACCATTTCATGAATGGTCCGGCTATTGTTCAGCTTGGCACGTGCGACGCGCAAATGTTTTGTGGATAAGCCCTGTGCAACCCTCGGATATTCCAAGTCTCCCCGCTCAGCGTCCTAGCCGACGAAGCACCCATTGCCCGCGAGTTGTAGGTAGCGCAGATGTCCCCGCCCTCTCCTGCTCTCACCCGCTGAAATACTGCGACATCACGCGGATGAACATGCCCGGCGTTTCCGAGAACGGAAAATGCCCGGCATCCTCGAACTCCACCAGCAGCGCACCGGGAATGCCGCGTGCAATGGCGCGGCTGGCGCGCGGCGGGCAGACCCAGTCGTGCTTGCCGACGAGCACCAGGGTCCGGGTGTCGATCTGGTCGAGCCGGGGTCGCAGGTCGTAGGACGGGGCCACGGCGGTCATGAAGTGCCGCATCATGTCGACCGATGCGATGCTGAGCGCGGTCAGGACGGGTGGCACGTCCATATGCGCGGGCGCCGCGTAGTACGGGCCCACATGGCGGAAGAACGCCTCGACGCTTTCGGCGGAGATGTCGCCGCCGAACAGGCGGGCCGCCACGGCCAGTGTTTCCGGGTTGGCGCGCGAGGCCAGCGACGGTGCTGGCTCGTCGGTGTCGTCCATGATCGGCTGCACGGTGGGCGAGCTGCTGCACAGCACCAGCCCCTTCACCAGCGCCGGATGGCGCAGCGCCATGTGCATGGCGACGAAACCGCCTGCCGAGTGGCCGAACACGTGCACGTGATGCAGCCCGAGGTACGCGCAGAGTGCGGCAACGTCATCCGCCATCTGCTCCAGCGTGCAGGTTTCCAGCGGCGGACGCCCCGAGCGACCTTGCCCGCGCAGATCGACGTAGAGCAGTTGTGCCTCGTCGCGCAGGCCGGACAGGCCGGGTTTCAGATAGCCGTGATCGAAGCCGAGTCCGCCGTGGATCACCACCAGCACCGGCTTTTCAATCAGCCTGCCCGCCCCTGGGCGAAAACCTTCGCCGTCGATGTCGAAGAAGATTTCTGTGCCGTTGATCGTGGCCTGCATGAACGTCTCGCGGTGTCTGTGGTTTAAGCCGCGAAGCTTCTCAGGGACGGCGATCGCGATTTGTCGGAATCGCCCGGTTTTTCCGAAGGTGCACCGGCTTTTGGTATTAGCTCGCTAACTTGGAACGCGATGTCTTGCGAAGTGGCGGTCTCGTCGCTGGACGAAAGGATATCTTTCCCGGACGAATTGGCATCCCGGAAGGTCGCCGCGAGCCAATACTAGGGACACCATCCAGCAGGAGATCCCATCATGAATGCCCGCCACCCCCAACCCGCCCCCGCCCTGACCATCCAGCAGTGGTTCAACACCGACCGTCCCATCACGCTGGAGAGTTTGCGAGGCAAGGTTGTTGTGATCGAAGCCTTCCAGATGCTGTGTCCGGGTTGCGTATCGCATGGCTTGCCACAAGCGGTACGGGTGCACCAGACGTTCTCCGCATCAGAGGTGGCCGTGATCGGCCTGCATACCGTGTTCGAGCATCACGACGCCATGACGCCCACGGCACTGAAGGCGTTCCTGCACGAGTACCGCATTCCTTTTCCGGTCGGCGTGGACCGGCCCGACGGGCACGATGGCGTCCCGCAGACCATGCGGGCCTATGCGATGCGTGGCACGCCGACGCTGATCCTGATCGATGCCCGGGGCAATCTGCGCCAGCAGCATTTCGGATCGGTGGCGGACCTCACGCTCGGCGCGCAGATCGCGGAACTGGTGCTGGAAGCGCGGCAAGATGCGGCCCGGACGGACGAGGTTGCGCGTCAGGCGGAAGGTGCCCCAGTCGAGGAAGGCTGCGCGTCAGGTGCGTGTTCGGTTGACGCGCGATGAGTGTCGCGTGAAGCCAGCGTGAGGGTGGCGTGTTTTAGCCGCCTTCGCCCCGCACCGCCGCCTCGATCTTCGCCACGTCGATCTTCTTCATCGTCATCATCGCGTTGAAGGCCCGCTTGGCAGCCGCCTTGTCCGATCCCATCACGGCATCGGTCAGCACGCGCGGCGAAATCTGCCACGACAGGCCCCAGCGGTCCTTGCACCAGCCGCAGTCGCTTTCCTGCCCGCCGTTGTTGACGATGGCGTTCCAGAGCCGGTCGGTTTCTTCCTGATCATCTGTAGCGATCTGGAACGAGAACGACTCGTTGTGCTTGAAGTACGGCCCCCCGTTCAGGCCCATGCACGGAATGCCGGCCACCGTGAAATCCACCGTCAGCACATCGCCTTCCTTGCCGTTGGGATAGTCGCCTGGCGCGCGATGGACGGCCGTTACCACACTGTCGGGAAACGTCTCTGCATAAAAGTTGGCGGCGTCGAGTGCGTCGCCGTCATACCACAGACAAATGGTGTTCTTGCTCGTCATGCGGGTCTCCTGTTTGTCATCACTGCGTAAGAATTGGCGCCGGGCGCGGTGCTGCGCCGATGTGCCTCGCGTGTGTCAATCAATGTACTGCAATGTCGGCGAGCGAATGTGGACACCCGCGTGCGGAGATCGCCCGCAAGTGCGTCTCGCGTCATGAACCTGTCACTGGTGTCTCCTAGTCTTGCGGCCTGCCTCACCGGGCAGCCCCGATTCGAATAACGAGCCGATAAAAAAAGACACCATGGAAGAAACCAGATTCATACGCGGATTCGCAGCCGCGTGCCTCGCCGCGCTGTTGCTGAGCGCCTGCGGCGGGAGCGATGACGACAAGCCCACGCAACCTCCGGCCGGCACGCAACCCGGCGCCTCGGCCCCCGCCGTCGACAAGCGCTGCGCGCCCTGATCCGCTCGCATCGTCTCGCACGCCCGCTCCGCTCACTGACTCATTCGCTCAGTCATAAAAAACATGATCTCCCGCCGCAAGTTTCTGCAGGCGGCCACTGGCACGGCATTCTCCGCCGCCGCCCTGGCCGCCTTCCCGCCCAGCATCCGCCGCGCACTGGCCATTCCCGCCAATAACGCCACGGGCACCATTGCCGATGTCGAGCACGTCGTCATCCTGATGCAGGAAAATCGTTCCTTCGACCACTACTTCGGCACGCTCAAGGGCGTGCGCGGTTTTGGCGATCGCATCACGGTTCCGCTGCCGAACGGTCGCAACATCTGGCAACAAGGCCGCGCCAACGGCAGCATCCTGACGCCGTATCACCTCGATGGCACCAGTAACAACGCGCAGCGCGTGTCCGGCACGCCGCATACGTGGGTAGACAGCCAGAACGCCTGGGACCATGGCCGCATGTCGCGCTGGCCCGTGTCGAAGAACGATGTCTCGATGGGCTACTACAAGGAACAGGAAATCCCGTTCCAGTTCGCGCTCGCCAGGGCGTTCACGATGTGCGATGCGTATCACTGCGCGATGCACACCGGCACCGACGCCAATCGCTCGTTCCACATCACCGGCACCAACGGCGTGATGCCACAGAACCGTGCCTTCGTGAACAACGAGTGGGATGCGATCAACGGCATCGCCGCCGATGCCAACGTGGGCTACACGTGGACCACCTACGCAGAACGTCTGGAGACTGCCGGCATCAGCTGGATCAGCTACCAGAACATGCCCGATGAGTGGGGCGACAACATGCTGGGCGCGTTCCAGAACTTCCGCCGCGCGAACCTGGCTTCGGGCTTCCCGGTCTCCAGCGGCGGCGCGCCGCAGTCGGCTTACACCAACACCGGACAAGCGCTGCCGTACAAGGCTTACGATGCGGCCACGGACAACGCGGCCAATCCGCTGTACAAGGGCATCGCCAACACGCTGCCGGGCACCACGCCTGACCAGTACCTCGACGCCTTCAAGCGCGATGTCACGAATGGCACGCTGCCCAGCGTTTCGTGGATCAATGCCCCGTCGATCTACTGCGAGCACCCGGGCCCGTCGTCGCCGGTACAGGGCGCATGGTTCCTGCAGGAAGTGCTGGACGCGCTGACCAGCAATCCCGAGGTCTGGAGCAAGACCGTCCTGCTGATCAACTTCGACGAGAACGATGGTTACTTCGACCACATCCCGTCGCCGTCCGCCCCGTCGCGTCATCCGGACAACACGCTCGCCGGCAAGAGCACGCTGTCGGATACCGACATGGCTGCCGAGTACTACACGCAGTCGCCGCCCGCTGGCAGCACCGCCCAGCCCGCGCGCGATGGCCGCGTGTTCGGCCCCGGCCCGCGCGTGCCGATGTTCGTGATCTCGCCGTGGAGCCGTGGTGGCTGGGTCAATTCGCAGGTGTTCGACCACACCTCGGTGCTGCGCTTCCTGGAAGCCCGTTTTGGCGTACAGGAACCCAACATCAGCCCGTACCGTCGCGCAGTCTGTGGCGACCTGACCTCGGCCTTCAACTTCAAGACGCCGAACAACGAATTGCTGCCGCAGTTGAACGGACACCAGACGCGCGCCGCAGCGGATGCCCTGCGTGCGTCGCAGGGTGCCCTGCCCGCTGTGCCCGTGCCTACCACCGCGCAATTGCCGCAGCAGGAAGCCGGCTCGGTGCCGTCGCGCGCCCTGCCCTACGAGCTGCACACCAGCGCCCGCGCCAACGTCAACGGCACCGTGCAACTGCTGTTCGCGAACTCGGGCAAGCAGGCTGCCGTGTTCCACGTCTACGATCGCAACGATCTGGACAGCGTGCCGCGCCGCTACATGCTCGAAGCGGGCAAGACGCTGTCCGACACCTGGGCTGCATCGTCGTCCGATGCCGGCCAGTACGATCTCTGGGTGCTCGGGCCGAATGGCTATCACCGCCACTTCAAGGGCGATACCAAAGTGCTGGCCACTGCGCGTGCCAATCCGGAAATCCGCGTCTGCTACGAAGTGACGAATGGCGATGTCTACATCGACCTGATGAACCTGGGCAGCGGCTCGACCACCTTCCACATCACGCCGCTGGCCTACCGGACCGACGGTCCGTGGGAAGCCACGGTGGCGGCGGGCGCCACGCAGACGCTGAACTGGTCCCTCAAGGACAGCGGCAGCTGGTACGACTTTGCCGTCACCAGCAGCAGCGATCTCACGTTCTACCGCCGCTTTGCAGGTCGCGTGGAGACCGGCAAGGATTCAGTGACCGATCCGGCAATGGGACAGTTGTAAGAATTGCTGCCAGGCCAGCGTTGCGGACGGGTTTCCGGCCCGCCGTGACGTAATCCGTGCAAATCGGAAGGCCATGGCGCGAACCTTCAAGCGGGGAACGTGACGAATGACTATGGTTTAAGCCACGCCACCCACAAACAAGGAGCAGCGCCATGGCCAAGACGATTGCAGCGGACCTCATCACCCAAACGCTATACAACGTGGGGGTCCGCCGGATCTACGGCGTGGTGGGCGACAGCCTCAACGGGCTGACTGAATCGCTGCGCGTGCGCGGTGACATCGAATGGATTCATACGCGCCATGAGGAAGCCGCCGCCTTCGCGGCCGGCGCCGAAGCCCACCTGACCGGCGAACTCGCGGTCTGCGCCGGTAGCTGCGGCCCGGGCAACCTTCACCTGATCAACGGGCTGTTCGACTGCCACCGCTCGCGCGTGCCGGTGCTGGCCATCGCTGCCCATATCCCGAGTGCCGAAATCGGCCGGGGCTACTTCCAGGAAACGCACCCGGACCAGTTGTTCCGCGAGTGCAGTCACTATTGCGAACTGGTCACCAGCGTCGAGCAACTGCCCGGCGTGCTGGAGACCGCCATCCGCGCTGCCGTGGGTCATCGTGGCGTGGCCGTGATCGTCATTCCGGGCGATGTGGCGCTACGCGAGGCGGCCACGGCGATGCTCTCTTCGCCGGCTTCGCTGACCTTCTCGCAACCCGTGGTCACGCCGGATCGCGCGTCGCTCGAATCGCTCGCCACGCTGCTCAACGATGGCAGCAAGACCACGCTGCTATGCGGACGCGGATGCGCTGGCAGCCATGAACAGGTGCTGCGCCTGGCCGAAACGCTGAAGGCGCCCGTGGTGCACGCGCTAGGCGGCAAGGAGCACGTGGAGTACGACAATCCGTACGACGTGGGCATGACGGGCCTGATCGGCTTCAGCTCTGGCTATCACGCGATGGAACAGTGCGACACGCTGGTGATGCTGGGCACCGATTTCCCGTATCGCCAGTTTTATCCGACCGATGCGAAGGTCATTCAGATCGATGTCCGCCCCGAGAACCTCGGTCGTCGAACCCGGCTCGATCTCGGGCTGGTCGGTGATGTCGGCGCCACGCTCGATGCGCTGCAGCCGCTGCTGACCGTGAAAGCGGATCGCGCGCATCTGGACCAGAGCGTGGAGCACTACCATCGCGCCCGCGCCCAACTGGATGACCTGGCCACCGGTGACAGCGGCCGAAAGCCCATCCATCCGCAATACCTGGCAAAGCTGGTCAGCGACATGGCTGCCGACGATGCCGTCTTCACGTTCGACGTGGGCACGCCAACGATCTGGGCCGCACGCTACCTCAAGATGAATGGCCGCCGTCGCATGATCGGCTCGCTGGCGCATGGCTCGATGGCCAACGCGTTGCCGCAGGCCATCGGCGCACAGGCTGCGTTTCCGGGTCGCCAGATCATCAGCCTGTCTGGCGATGGCGGCTTCGCGATGATGATGGGCGACTTCCTGACGCTGGTGCAGGAGCGGCTGCCCGTAAAGGTCATCATCTTCAACAACAGCGTGCTTGGCTTTGTGGCGCTGGAAATGAAGGCGTCGGGATTTCTGGAAGAAGGCACGCGGCTGGAGAACCCCGATTTCGCGGCCATGGCGCGCGCCATCGGCGTGCATGCACAGCGCGTGGATGATCCGCTGCTGCTGCCCGATGCCATCGAGGGCTTCCTGCGCCACGACGGCCCCGCCCTGCTGGACGTGGTCACCAACACGCAGGAACTGGCCATGCCCCCTTCCATCAAGGCCGAACAGGTGAAGGGCTTCAGCCTGTGGGCGCTCAAGGCCGTCATGAACGGCCGGGGCGACGAACTGCTGGAACTGGCGAAGTCGAACCTGCTGCGCTAGGCCAGTTCCACCAAGGGGATCGATGCCTGATCAGTTGGCGCTGATCCCCTTCGCCTTGACGATGGCGCTCCAGCGGTCATAGTCCTTGTTGAGCCGCGCCTGCATCTGCTTGCCGTCCTGGAACGAGGCGATGGCACCTGCGGTGACCAGCTTCTGCTGCAGTTCCTTGTCGTTGCCGATGATGTCGCGTGTCTCCTTTGCGATACGGTCCACGATGGCCTGCGGCGTATCCAGCGGCGCAATGAGGCCGCCCCACGAATCGAAGTCGAAGCCCGGAAAGCCCTGCTCGGACACCGTCTTCACATTCGCCAGCAGCACCTTGGCGTTCGGCGAACTCAGCGCGATGGCCTTGAGCTTGCCCGCGCGGATATGCGGCAGCGCTGCCACCACGTCCGCAAACATTACACCCACCTGACCACCCAGCAAGTCGGCCACGGCCGGCGCACTGCCGCGATACGGCACGTGCAGCATGTCGAAATGGCCCAGGTCCTTGAGTTGCTCCATCGCCAGATGGCCAAAGCTGCCGGTGCCCGAGCTGGTGTAGCTCAACGGCGTCTTGCTGGCCTTGGCAAAGCGGATGAGGTCGGGCAGCGTCTCCACGCCTGGCACCACCGCCGGGTTGATGACGATGGCCATCGGCAGCACGTAGACAGTTGCCACCGACGTGAAATCCTTCTTCACGTCATAGGCGTTGGTCTTGTACATCAGCGGCGCCAGCAGCGCGGGCATGCCGAACATCGACAGGTTGTAGCCATCGGCCGGACTCTTGATGAAGCTGGCCGTGCCAATCGACCCCGACGCACCCGGCTTGTTCTCGATGATGACTTGTTGCCCGAGCCGCTCCGACAGCTTCTGCGCGACGATGCGCGCGGCGGTGTCCGTGGGACCGCCCGCGGGGAACGCCACCACCATCTTGATGAACTTGTCGGGCCACTCGCTCTTGGCAAAGGCGGCGGGCATGACGGCCGCCAGCGCGGCAGCGGCGCCAGCCTTCAGTACGTGGCGGCGGGTGATGGTTTGGCTCATGGTCTTGTCTCCTGCTTCCGAAATCTAAATCGTTGAATGTTGTCTTGATGTTCGATGCCTGGTGTTCAGATCACGCCCTGCGCCTGCAGCGCGGCAATGGTGTCGTCATCGAGCTTCAGCAGATCGGTGAACACCTCGCGGTTGTGCTCGCCCAGGTGCGGGGGCGCACGGCGTACCGGCATGCGCTGGCCATCGAGCGCGTAAGGCGGGGCAAGTACGGCCTGCGGACCGGCCTCGCTGTCGTCGAATCGATGCAGCAGCCCGGCCTGCGCGGTGCGCTCGGACTCCAGCGCTTCCATCAGGCCCAGCACCTCGCCACAAGGAATCTGCGCGGCGGTCAGCCGCTCCAGCAGTTCGGCACGCGTGAATTGTGCGAGCGCCTGCCGTACCTCGGCCAGCAGGATCTCCCGATTGGCCGAGCGCGCGGTGTTGGTCGCAAAACGCTCGTCCTCGGCCCATTCCGGACGCCCGATTACCTCGCGGCAGAAGCGCACGAACTGGCCGTTGTTGCCGACCGTAATGACCAGCGGACCATCGGCGGCTTCGAACACGCCGTAAGGCACGATCGACGGATGCGCATTGCCGAACTTGGGCGGATCGCCGGCCTTGAGCAGCGCTTCCATGCCGTAGTACGAGGTGATCATCAGCCCGCAGTCATACAGCGCCATCTGCACGTGGCGGCCCTGCCCGGTGGACTGGCGCGCGAACAGCGCGGCAAGAATGGCCTGCGCCGAGTACATGCCGGTGAACATATCGACGGCAGCCACGCCGAATTTCAGCGGACCCTGCCCGGCTTCACCGTTCGTCGCCATCACGCCCGATTCGCCCTGCACGACGAGGTCGTAGCCCGGACGCTCGGCTTCCGGCGTGAAACGCGCGTAGCCCGAGATCGAGCAATAGACCAGCCGCGGATTGATGGCGCTGAGCTGTTCGTAGCCGAGACCCAGTTTCTCGGCGCCGCCCACCTTGAAATTCTGGATCACCACATCGCTGATCGCTGCCAGTTCGCGGGCCAGCTTCACGCCGGCTTCGCTCTGCAGGTCCAGCGTGATCGCCCGCTTATTGCGGTTGGCGCTGTTGAAGTACGAGGTATTGCGCGATCCGATGCGCACGCCCCAGTCGCGGGTATCGTCGCCGCGCGAGGGGTGCTCCACCTTGATGACATCGGCGCCGAGGTCGGCCAGCGCCATGGCGCACATCGGCCCGGCCAGTACGCGCGAAAGGTCCAGTACCCGCACGCCTGCCAGAGGCAGCGCTGCGGCTGTGTTCGTTGAAATCATGCTGTGTCTCCCCGGTCCACGCGGATCCAGGGAGTGGTCCGGTTGTTTCTGGTGAAGCACGATTGTGGATATGTTCTCGATGCTTGACAATTGCAACGGAATTTCACCATATCTGCATATCAAAGGTTGACAATGGACCCGAATGTGGACCTGAACGCACTGTCCCTGCTGGTCGACATCATCGACGCGGGCAACCTGAGCCGCGCCGCAGCCCGGCTTGGCATGAGCCGAGCCAACGTCAGCAAGCGGCTCAATCACTTCGAACGGCAACTGGGCGCCGAACTGCTCCGCCGCAGCACGCGGCAACTGGAGCCCACGGAACTGGGCTGGCAACTCTATGAAAACGGCCGCGCCATCCGGCACCAGTTGCTGGCCGCGCAGGAATCCGTGCAAAGCCTGGGAAAGAAACTCAGCGGTACGGTTCGGCTCAGCGTGCCGAGCGGCTTTGGGCAACACACGATGTCCGCATGGTTCATCGAATTCATGCGGCGCTACCCCGACATCACGCTCAACGTGATTTTCGACAACGACCTGGAAGACCTGATCAAGGGCGCGGTGGATTTCTCGGTACGGGTGATGGCGGAGACGCCATCGAACGCGGTGGCCTGCAGCCTTGGCGATGTGGAATACGTGGCCTGCGCCACGCCGGGCCTGCTGGCCGAACTCGGCGAACTTCCGGATACGCTCGCCGGCTTTGCAACGTTGCCACTGGTGACATCGGAACTCACGGGCCAGAAACTGCGCGTCAATCGCCCCCGACTGGTGTCGGCCAATTTCTTCTTCCTGCGCGACACCATCCTGCAGGGCCTCGGCGTGGGGCTGGTGCCGCGCTACATGGTGGATCAGGACATCAAGGCCGGGGCACTGGTCCGCCTGCCTCTACCGCAGCAGGAACTGGCATTCCTGCGCACGACGATGTATCTGCTGTATATGCCAGCGCGGTATCAGACAAAGGCAGTGACGACGTTGATTGCGTTTTTGAGGGAGAAGGCGGGGGCGTTAGTCTGACTGCTGCATTGCTCCCCTCTCCCACTTCGCGGGAGAGGGGAGAAAACCGGGAGCGAATCAAATCAGTGCCCAGCCTCGCGAGTCGCCCCCACCTTGTCATGCGTCCCAAACCTCTCCACCATCGTCACGCTCGCACGATTCAGCCCAAACACTTCAACCTCCACCCCATTGCGGCGGAACTTGTGGACGACCCGGTCCAGCGCGTCGATGGCCGTGATGTCCCAGAAATGCGCATGCGAGAGATCGAGCACCACATGGCGCACCGGCTCCTTGAAATCGAACTCGCTGACCAGCGATTCTGACGAGGCAAAGAAGACCTGTCCGCGCACGAAGTAGCGGCGCGTATCGGCTGCGGTGGATTCCGACGTCACTTGCAGTACACGGGTCACCTTCGACGCGAAGAACAGCGCGCTGAGCAGCACGCCTACCAGTACGCCTAGTGCCAGGTTGTGGGTCAGCACCACGATGGCCACGGTGGCCAGCATCACCACCGACGAGCTTTTCGGATGGGTGAGCAAGTTCCTCAGCGACTGCCAACTGAACGTGCTGATCGACACCATGATCATCACGGCCACCAGCGCGGCCATCGGGATCTGCTTGACCCACGGCCCGAGGAACACCACCAGCACCAGCAGCAGCGCACCAGCCACGAAGCTCGACAACCGGCCCCGCCCGCCCGATTTCACGTTGATGATCGATTGCCCGATCATTGCGCAACCGGGCAGGCCGCCGAGTATCCCCGCCACGATATTGGCAATGCCCTGCCCCCGGCATTCCCGGTTCTTGTCGCTGCCCGTATCGGTGAAGTCATCGATGATGGCGGCCGTCATCAGCGATTCCAGCAGGCCCACGACGGCCACCGCCATCGCATAGGGGAAGATGATGCGCAGGGTTTCCCAGGTCAGCGGCACGTTGGGCAAGGCTGGCACGGGCAGATGCTCGGGGAAGGCGCCCATGTCGCCGACGGTGCGCACCGGCAGGTCCAGGTAGATGGCGATGGCGGTCAGCACGACGATGCAGACCAGCGGCGACGGAATCGCCTTGGTAATCCTCGGGAACAGGTAAAGGATGGCCAGCCCGCCTGCGGTCAACCAGTAGACGGCGGCCGGCGCGTGCGTCAGTTCCGGCAACTGCGCAAGGAAGATCAGGATCGCCAGCGCATTGACGAAGCCCGTCACCACCGAGCGCGATACGAAACGCATCAGCGCGCCCAGCTTCAGCCAGCCCGCGCCGATCTGCAGCACGCCAGCCAGCAGCGCCGTGGCGAACACGTATTGCACGCCATGGTCCTTCACCAGCGAGGTCAGCAGCAGCGCCACCGCCCCGGTGGCCGCCGAGATCATGCCGGGCCGACCGCCCGCAATCGATGTCACCACGGCAATCGAGAACGCGGCATAGAGCGCCACCTGCGGGTCCACACCGGCGATCACGGCAAATGCCAGGGCTTCGGGAATCAGCGCCAGCGCCACGACAAGGCCAGCGAGACAGTCGCCACGGATATTGGAGAGCCAGTCCTGGCGAAAGGTGTTGGGGGCGAACAAGGGAAAACTCCAGCGGAAACAGCGACTTAGGCGAGGCGCGGAATGATAGGGGGTTGAGGGGTTTTGAGCAACCTGCGTTGGCTTCCTCACCGCTGGTTTTCTCCCCTCTCCCGCGAAGTGGGAGAGGGGCGGGGGTGAGGGCATGAGGTTCAAATTGCGATTTGTTGGTGATTGCACCGCTGGCCCTCACCCCCAACCCCTCTCCCGCCATGCGGGAGAGGGGAGCCAAAACCCGAGAGGATCGCCCAAACCGCATATAGTAAAAAACCCCGTCCCCGCGTTAAGGAGTCTCCCCATGGCAGCATTTCGCACCGCTACCGTTCTTGCTTTCGCCCTCCTCGTCACCCCCCTCGCCCACGCCCAGCTCGGCGATCTCATGAAATCCGCCCCCGGCGGCACTTCTGGGCAGAGCGCCACCGGTGCCCTGGGTACGCTAGGCAGCCTCGCACCGTCGTCGGTCAGCGCGGGCACGGCCGGCAATGCCGCAGGCGTGATCGAGTACTGCGTGAAGAACAACTACCTGAACGCCGATTCCGCCACATCGGCGGTCAAGGACAAGCTGCTCGGATCGACGTCGGGCGGGACCAAGGACGCCGGCTATGGCGAAGGCGCGAAAGGCATGCTGTCCACCAGCAGCGGCAGCAAACTCGATCTGAGCGGCGGCGGGCTCAAGGCCGAAGTGACGAAACAGGTCTGCGAGAAAATCCTGGCGCAGGGCAAGTCGATGTTCTGAGCCGCAATCTCTCAGCCACGCGGTTTCTTCTCCGTATTGAGCGCCACGGCCGCCCGGATCAGTGCCGTGAGCGCCTTTTCCACCTTGGCATCGATCTTGTCGCCCTCATGGAAGTCGATGGCGCGACGGGTGTTGCCCTCAAGGCTGGCATTGAACAGGCCGGCCGGATCGGGTAGCGACGCCCCCTTGGCGAACGTCATCTTCACCGCGCTCTTGTAGGTCTCGCCCGTGCAGAGGATGCCGTGATGTGACCAGGTCGGCACGCCGCGCCATTTCAGTTCCTCGATGATCCCCGAATCGGCGGCACGGACGATCTTGCGGACCCGCGCGAGGGTCTCGCCCCGCCAGTCGTCCAGCGAGGCAATCTTCTCGTCGATCTGTGCGGACACATCGGATACATCGGAATCCTTGGTCATCGGGTCTCCTTGTCGTTATCGCGGGGGGCTGCGTGTGCGTGAGGATAGTGCCACGGCATCTATCGGCTGTCCTACCATGACAGCACCCGTCCCCACCTTCAGGCCCCCCATGTCCGAGATCGCCTCTCCTGTTGTGCTGCCCCTGCAAACCACCCTCCGAGGCGGCCGGGCCGTGCTGCTGCGCGAGATCTGCGAGGCTGACCGCGCCGGGGTGATCGAAGCCTTCACGCATCTCTCCGACGCGTCGCGTTATACGCGCTTCATGGGTCTGATGAAGACACTGCCCGATGCCCTGCTTGACGATGCCGTGCACTCGGAGCCGGGCCACGACTTCGCACTCGTGGCCATGGCCGTTCCCGGCGAGGGCCTGATCGGCGGCGCCCGCTATGTGGAAATCCCCGACCGTGGCGCCTGCGAGTTTGCCATCACCCTGCTGGACGCCTGGCAGGGGCAAGGACTGGCGCGGCTCTTGTTGCAGACGCTGATCGGGCATGCCCGCACGACCGACATCCGGACGATGGAAGGCTATGTCCTGGCCACGAACCGCCCGATGCGCGGCCTGGCGCATCGGCTCGGTTTCTCCGATGCGCCGTGTCCGGACGATCCCACCGTGCGCATCGTCACGCTGGCGTTGCAGGCCCTCCCCCGCTCCTGAAGTCTCTGACCTATCTGATCCATCCGTGTGGGCAACCGTACGGAAGCGCACCCGTGCGCGCCCGTACATTGAGTTCCGGACAGGTCCGCGGGCACGCCCTGCGGACCATCCGCATGACGCCAACGACAGACGCCCGTAGACAAGACGCCACACCGACGGCGAAACCGGAGAGGCTCCCATGGCACTGACCACCTCGTCGCCGGCCGCGACAATGCAGACGCGTGTCTGCGTGATCGGGTCCGGACCCGCCGGTATCGCGTGCACGCTTGAACTGGCCAAGCAAGGTATCGACGTCATCCTCGTTGAGGGCGGCGGAGATGCGTTGCAGCCAGACAAGCAAGCCGCGAGCGATGCGGAAATCGTCGATGGTCTGCGCCACGCGCCAATGGCCGATGCCGTGGGACAGGCGCTGGGCGGCACTTCCTGGCTGTGGGGGGGCCGCTGCATCCCGTTCGATCCGGTGGATTTTGCGCCCCGTGACCATGCACCGGGCGCGGCCTGGCCGATTGCCTATGAAGACGTGGCGCCGTGGTATCGCGCAGCGTGCGAGTACGCCAACTGCGGCCAGCCGAGCTTCACGCTCGGGGAGATGGACGTGATGGACGCGGCGACGGCCCGGCAGCCGCTGACCGGCTCCTTCCGCGCTGGCGACGTGATTGCCACCGATCTGGAGCGTTGGGCCGGTGAGCCCGTATTTGCGCGCCGCTACGCCGAAACCCTGCGCGACCATCCCAACGTCCGGCTGCTGCTCGACGCGACGTGCATCGACATTGATCTCGATCCCGATACCGAGGAAGTGCGCAGCGTCGTGGTGGCCCAGGGCGGCGCGGAACATGGGCTGCTGCGCATCCGTGCCGACCGCTTCGTGCTGGCCTGCGGCGGACTGGGCGTGACCCAACTGCTGCTGGACGCCAACACGCGATGCGACAACCGGCTCGGCAATCGCAGCGACATGCTGGGCCGACACTACATGGGCCATATTTCCGGCAAGATCGCCAGCGTGCGGTTTCATGCCGACCCCAGGCGCACGGTCTACCACTTCGAGCGCGATCGCGACGGCTTCTATGCGCGGCGCCGACTGACCGTGCCGGCCGAGGTGCAGCATCGCGAGCGGCTGCTCAACACCGCGATGTGGCTCGACAACCATCCACCGGCAGATCCCGCGCACGGAAACGGCGTGCTGTCGCTGGCCTACCTCGCGCTGCGCACGCCCGGGCTGAACCGGATGCTGACGGCGCCAGCCATCGCCAAGGCCGTGACCGCCGCCAGCGCACGCGGCGGGCTCGGCGCGCACTGGGGCAACGTGCTGCGTGCCCTGCCACAGATCGCGGGTTTCGTGCCGCCCTTTATCTATCGACGCTATCTGGCGCGGCCCCGGCTGCCCGGCTTCTTCCTGCGCAGCCCGAACAATGTCTACGCACTGCACTATCACGCCGAGCAGTTACCGCATGCCGACAGCCGCGTGACGCTGGCCGATGCCACGGATCGGCACGGCCTGCGCCGGCTCCGAATCGACCTGCGCTACCAGCAGGCCGATGCCGAATCGGTGGTGCGCACCCATCAACTGCTGGACCGGCACCTGCGCGAAACCGGCGCCGGGCAACTGGATTTCTGGATGCCGGAAGCCGAGCGCGTGGATCACGTCATGGCGCATGCGTCGGATGGCTTTCACCAGATCGGCACCGCGCGCATGGCGTTCGACTGGCGCGGCGGCGTGGTGGATACCAATTGCCGCGTCTTCGGCACGCGCAACCTGCACGTGGCCAGCAGCGCCGTGTTCCCGTCATCGGGGCAGGCCAATCCCACCCTGACCATCCTGGCGCTTTCCGCCCGACTGGCCCACCACCTCGGGGCGCAGTTGCGCGGCGGCGGCACGCTGTACGACATCAACACCCTTGCTGCCACCCCCGCAGTGCCAGAAACGATTGCCGATGTGCCCATGGCTGCGCGCGCAGCCGGAGGAATTGCGACATGACCGCCAAGCCACCCTTGCGATCCGGGCCTGACAACCGTTCACCGAGGAGCCCTGCATGAGCCGGTTGGGATTCGGATGCGGCGCCATGCTCGGTCGGGTTGGCCGCGCGCAAGCACTGCGCGCTCTGGAACTGGCGTTCGATAACGGCATCACCCATTTCGATGTGGCGCGTTCTTACGGATTCGGGGAAGCGGAGATGCTGCTGGGCAGGTTCCTGCGCGGCAAGCACGATGCCGTGACCATCACGACGAAGTTCGGCATCGTGCCGCCTCGCAATGCATCGGGGCTGGGCCTTGCCAAGTCCGCCGCGCGTACCGTGTTGTCGCACCTGCCCGGAGGCCGCCGGCTGGCGCGGGTCGCGGCGCGCAAGATGCTGGCGCATCGCGACTATTCGCCGGCCTATGCCCGCGCATGCCTGGATACGTCATTGCGCGACCTCGGCGTGGAACGCGTCGACAACTATCTCGTCCATGATCCAGCCGAGGCGGACCTGACCGATGAATTGCTGCGATTCCTGGAAGACGCATGCTGCGCGGGCAAGATCGACCGCTGGGGCATCGCCACGGATCATCATCCGGTACTGTCGAGCCCCGCTGCGGCGCATGCCCAGGCGCTGCTCTATGAAGGCAACCTGAACGTGCTCGACGCGCTATGCAAGGCCCCCGACGCCGCCGGCCGCCCGGTATTCCTGGCGCGGCCGTTCGGCGGCGGAGGCGGCGCCGTCCAAGGAGCGGTCATGCGCCCGCCTATCTATCACGTGCTGCAGACACTCGGCCTGACGCCGGTGGATGACAGCACGCTGGCCATGTATTTCGCACTGAGTCACGCCGGGCGAACCGGCATGGTCGTCACATCCATGTTCACCGAGGCGCATCTGCGGCAGAACCTGGCGCTGGTCAGCCAGTTCGAGGCGCTGGGCGAACGCGGCCACTGGATCGCGCCGGCCATCCTCCAGGCCGTATGCCCGCCGGACTGCTCCCGCGACCGCGCCCGCAACGCGCTGGCCACCGCACTGAGCGTGGCGGCCACGGTGCCCGTGACGATGCTGCTCGACTAGATGCTGGCCAACTTCTGCCCGGTCAGCCCTGCCCTTTCAGCACGGCCTGCTGACCGCTCAGCTTCGCACCCATGGCCTCGGCCAGTGCGTGCAGGCCGGACATCGGCCGCACCATCACCTCGAATTCCTCGATCTTGCCGGCATCGTCGAAACGCAGCATGTCGATGCCCTTCATTGCCTTGCCATCGATGGTGGCACTGAACTCCAGCACAAGGCTCTTGCCGTCCTCGGTGGCAAACATGCGGTGATACGTGAAATCGCGGAACACGGTGTTCACGGTCTTCAGCACCAGCTTGATGGCTTCGCGCCCCGGATAGGCCGTATGCGCCACCGGCGAGCGGAACACGATCCTGTCCGAGAGCAGCGGGTCCAGTTCCTCCATGGCATTGCGCTTGAGCAGGTCATGCCACACGGCAAGCGTCGATTGCGCGGCGGGAATCAGGCCAGGTACATGCATGCGTGTCTCCTTGATGTTGACTTCTTTTGCGATGGCTCATGCAGCCTTACATATGCAACTGGTTGCATAACGTCGATGGTAGCCGGTTCTTGGCGAAACCGCCAGTCGGTTGGGCCAACGAGCGCCTGAATACTACCCAGCTCATCTGATCCCGCATCGGACGACGCCTTTCCTGCGATACCCGCTGACCGCAGACCTCCACGAATCCCCTTGCCGCATCGGTAATTTCATTTAATCAATAGATATTTCTTTAAATCGATATGAAATCATTGTCTTCATTTCGGTAAAAATATTCACGTACATATTTAATCGCTTTTCTAGTCGTCATAATTCTCGACTACTGTCCGCATGGACTACAGCAACTCCTCAGAAAGCGGAGGCAATCTGCCAACGCCTTGATTTCGAAGACCGCATCATGAGCACAGCAGATCGCACCATCGCCGAGAAGGTCCGCATCGCAGCAACGACAGAAAGCCATGAACCCGCAATCCTGGGCTGCGTCGACTGCGAGGACAAGGCGCCTATCAGGGCCATCATCCTGTACCCCAATCTGGGCACCCCTTTGATCCTGTCCCCGGGCCAGAACAAGTGCAGCTTGTTCATCGCGGCGGAATCCAATGCGGAACGTTACTTCGGTGTAGTTCCACCGCGCGAACTTCAGCCAACCTGGCATTTCGGGAACCTTGTCAAGGAGACCATGCGAGGTGCTGTCTTTGTCGATCGTCACCTTCGCCTCTATCCGATCAAGGAAAAGAGCAAGGAAAGGGAACCCAAGGACACCATGCTCTTCGCCGACGGCAAGGCCGCGTCCAGAGCCATGGAGGCTGTAGACGTCTGGCAAGTGGGCCGATTCCGTGGCGGCATCATGATCAACCGCCTTGGTGAACCGGTTGCAATTGTCCGCCATTCGACTGCCAGGATGTATGCCGGCCTGACTCACATTTACGAGATCGAGATCGATCTCGCGAAGCTTCCCCCTGGGATTAGCCTGGACAGCATGCACACGTTTGCCTGGATGGTTCCTGTTCCGGAGACGTTCGCGGCGCGCCCCGAGCTCAAGGGGGTCGGCGCGTGGGAATATCAGGATCAGGTCATCCTGGAGTTCCTCGACAAGCAGGTGGCCGATCAACAGCAGAGTCACTATGAACGGCTGTATGAATTCGATCTGACGAAACCGCCGTCAGCAATGGCGATGCCCCCGCAAAAGGCCGACACCACACATCGACTCATGGCATGGCACCCGGTGGTTCGCGGAAAGGCGCCCGCCCTGAAGATCGGCCACCTTTCCGATGTCCATGTGAACGTCAGGCAAACGGCGCTGGCCAAGTCCCCTGCCTATCTGCTTGAGTTGCCGGGTGGCCAACCGGCACCAGGATCGCCCTCCATGCCTCCGGCCGCCAACCTGTGCAACAGCTTCATCGCCCTCCATGGCTTGGTCGAGCAATTCGCAAAAGGTGGCGACGATGTTCCCAGGGCTGATGCGTTGGTCATCACGGGCGACCTTCTGGACTTCAACCGCAACATCGATCCTGACGCCGTAGCACCGAACAGCATTGTTGATCAGTGGAAGGCATTCAACGTCCTGAACAAAGTCCGTGACCGTTCGCTATACAAGCGTGGGCTCGATGACATGCTGGTCTTTTCCCTGCTGCGACACGCGTACCGGGAATTGAACATGCCAGTGTTTCTGACCACAGGCAATCACGAAGCCTACCAGGTTCCGTATGGCATTTCTCCGAGACAGAATGCATGGGTGCTGGCTTCCGGTGTCTTGGAAAACGCCGGCGCGTTTGACAACGCTCCACACGGCCTCCGACCTGTCAACCTTGATGCTGCCGGGCTTGCCGGCGCGGCTGCCCAATACAAGGCACTGATCGCCGCGGGCAAGGATGTCGACGTTATCAATGGTCCCTCCGGAGTTTATGCAGATCCCGAAAGGGCTAGCGAATTTTCCGAACAGAAGGCCAATGATGGCATCGCAGCAGACCATAACCTCACCATCTACGAGGCATGTCTCGCTTATGGTCCCACTTACGGTCAGGTACTCACCGCAAAAAACTACGATCCAGGGCAATACGACTGGTTCTTCACCTTGTTCACCCCCCTTTCCGATTGGCGCCACATCTACGGCAATCAGTGCATGGTCGGCCTGGACTGGGGATCTGGCGAGGAATTCGTCAATCTATCCGGCGTTGTGCCGTTGCGGGCCGACAAGCAAGGCAGTGGGATTCTGCCACGGGCCACGCAAGCGATTAGCGACGCCCAGCGTGCATTGCTCGATCAGTCCCAGCGTCTGGCCAAGGCCAAGTACGCCGCACAGACCCTCGTCTTTTCTCACTTCACGTTCATCAACTATGACCTCAGTGTGGCGTTCTCCGACCCGGACCGTCAAATCAAGCCGTCGGCGACCCTGGGCCGGCTGACCAAATGGGGCGAAAACAGCGGTGGGTGGAACTTCAACAACATGGGTACCTGCGAGCGTAACCAGCTCTGGTTCTTCGAGAACTGCGTCAACCAGACCCGGACGGGCGGCGTCGCTCTTCACTTCAGTGGTCACTCGCACCGGGCCGGTGTCTATTCCGTTACGCAATCGGCGGATACCGTGCACATCGTGAGCGCGTTCGACCCGGGATTGCAGACTACACATCCGGACAATAAACAGATGGCAGGACGCACAAGATTCATTGTGAGTTCTTGCGGCGGACCTATCGGCGTCCAGAATCTGAACCATGAATTTGGCGGCTGGACCTTGACGCCGCCGTCAGGGACGCTCTACGACAGCACGGCGCAAGCCCCCTTCCGTCAAATTGCCCACACGCAAGGCGGCGCGCAACCACGACTCGCGGTGGCACTCGACTACATGCAAATCAGCAAGGTTGAGCGGGTGATTGCGTGGGAACGTGCCAGGGGCAAGGACTTCTTCATGATCGTAGGGCCGAAAACGCACAAGCTCGCGTGCATTGAATCGGTGCGGTTGTGGGGATTCGACAAGCCTCCGGGTAAGACCGATGCCACCTGGTTACAGTTCGAGACGGAACTCGAGTTTCGAAAGATGGCCAAGGGTTCTCCACATGAAACATTCAATGCGGCGCCCCAGAGTGGAATTTACCTGATGAAAATCCCTGTCGCGCAGCAGGAGGTTATTTCTCGCCTCAGGAAAAGCGACGCGACCCGCTGGTTTTGTGAGGTTGGACTCAGAGCACCAATGGGCTTCCCATCGGCTCATTTCAAGCTCGATCCTTGGTTCTTTCCGGTAGATTTCCTTTTACGACCTACGGGTAGCGGACTCATGCCCACGCTGCGCCGCCGGCCGGGCGAGCACGGGGAAGTGCCCGATTGGACGTGGCTGACGAAGACGTTTGAGGGCCGCTACCCCGATCGGCGAAGCGCGACAAAAGTTGATCGCTAATGACCAGTCGCCGAGACTTTCTAGCCATGCTTGGCATGGCCACGCTGACTAATACCGGATGCACACGGATGAACGCCAAACGAATTGAAGACATGCCACACGAGTATGCGTTGCTGATGAACCCCAAACAGCGTCGCAACGCGTTAGGCGATCAACGACTGAAGATTCGTGGGGCCGACTTTGGGATGGGCGGAACGGATTTTTATGAAAAGGAATGGGAGAACATCCACTTCTACAATTGCATTTTTTATGGCGTCATCCATCTAGCCTGCATTCGCAACTGCGTGTTCGAGCGCTGCCAGTTTCCCGGATCCAATTTTCAGGCCTACGACTTCGAAAATGTTGTTTTTCTACGTAGTGATACGCTGGGAGAAGCTAATTTAATGGCCGGTAACACGAGCAGAAATGTGCGATTCGTGGAATGCGATTTTGGCGGAAAAAACTCGGATGAAAATCACTACGGTGCCATCTACTTCAATCAGGATGTCTCCTATGAGGAATGTACTGGGCAGTACATGAGTTTAGCTGGAAATGGCATAGTTCTTTACCGAAACTGCAAGTTCGGTCCCGTTTACGTAAATAGCGGTGAATCAATAAATGGGAAGAAGGTATATTCCACAGTCTTAATCGAGAACTGTGAATTCAAGGGCTCAACGGGACTTGGACCTTCATATTCAACGAGCCTGACCATCCTAAACAGCAAGTTCGACGTTCTCGATATTGGTAGTTCCAACGTAAGCGGTGACGTGCTGATTGAGGATGTGCAGGCCGGAGCGATGATCAACGAGTTTTACAGTGCGCGTTCCATCACTGTTCGCAACAGTAAATTCCGTAGCGTCAACGTTCGACCTCCAGGGGTCTATCCGAAAGTCTACCGGTCATTTAAATGTCTCGTCCCCGTCGAGAACCGAGGGAATCTAAAGTCCGTGGTCCTCGACGGTGTCGAATGCGGGCATGATGAGGGCGACGATGGCTATCTTCCGAATCTGATCGACGACACGGTTTCCGGATGCTGGATCATGGGAGGCGTCGACACCACGGTCATTCGCAACTGCAAGATCCCCAAAGCCTCTCTCTGGCTGGAATCTGCCAACGTAACGA
This sequence comes from Cupriavidus sp. SW-Y-13, assembly GCF_009793345.1. Classification (NCBI taxonomy): domain Bacteria; kingdom Pseudomonadati; phylum Pseudomonadota; class Betaproteobacteria; order Burkholderiales; family Burkholderiaceae; genus Cupriavidus; species Cupriavidus sp. SW-Y-13. Next base: position 1,739,406 of record NZ_WHLX01000001.1, on the reverse strand, counting down.
TCGAGAACTACGAAGGCGAAAAAGCCAGCTTCGTCACAAGCAAGATCGGATCGCTGACGTTCCGGGCCACCGCTATCGCCAAGGCGATCGACTTTACTGGCGTGCAGGTTCAGAAGCTTGATGCCAAGGGCCTTGTGCGTTTCGCGGGACAAAAGATTGTCACTGCTGACAGCAACGTTTACCTGCCATAAGAAAGCGCCTTGCTTGTAGCGACTTATCAATGGTGCTCCGGCCCAAAACGCGCCAACAGCCGGACCCGTCGCCCAACTGCGCCGGCCGAGCGAGCACGGAATTTCCCGACTAGACGTGGATGAACAAGACGCTTCCTGATCCCTATCCCAATCTCAAGTTTCGATCCGCATTCACCCGCCATGACCAACCGCCGCCAGTTTCTCGCCGTATGCGGAACAGCCTGCCTTAGTACCGGTGGATGTACCCGCATGGCTGCCAAGCGAATCGAAGACATGCCGCGCGAGTACGCGCTGCTGATGAATCCCGAGCAGCGCCGTGCCGCGTTGGGAGACCAGCGCCTAAAAATCAGCGGGGCAGACTTTGGATTCGGGGGGACCGATTTTTATCAACTTGAATGGGATAATGTTCACTTCTACGATTGCATCTTCTACGGTGTCTTCCACTTGACGAGTATCCGAAACTGCGTATTCGAGCATTGCCAGTTTCCGGGCTCCAACTTTCAGGCTTATGACTTCGAAGATGTCCTTTTTCTACGAAGCGATACCATTGGCGAAGTGAACCTGATTGCCGGCGACACTAGCAAGAATGTCCGGTTCATGGAGTGCGACTTCGGCGGAAAGAATTCGAATGTCAACCGCTACGGCGTCATCTACTTCTACCAAGATGTCTCCTTCGAGCGTTGTAGCGGACAGTACATGGACGTCAGTGGCAATGGAATCGTGACGTACCGCGACTGTAGCTTCGGCCCCATCCAAGCCAGCAACGGTACTGCATCAAATCGCAAGAAAGCCTATGCCACCGTCACGGTACACAACTGCACATTCAAAGGGGGCACAAGAATCGCCCGGTCTGCGCTCACAAGCTTGACCATCCGCAACAGCAAGTTCGACGTTCTCGATATTGGCAGTTCCGACGTAAGCGGTGACGTGCTGATTGAGGATGTGCAGGCCGGGGCGATGATCAACGAGTTTTACAGTGCGCGTTCCATCACTGTTCGCAACAGTAAATTCCGTAGCGTCAACGTTCGACCTCCAGGGGTCTATCCGAAAGTCTACCGGTCATTTAAATGTCTCGTCCCCGTCGAGAACCGAGGGAATCTAAAGTCCGTGGTCCTCGATGGTGTCGAATGCGGGCATGATGAGGGCGACGATGGCTATCTTCCGAATCTGATCGACGACACGGTTTCCGGATGCTGGATCATGGGAGGCGTCGACACCACGGTCATTCGCAACTGCAAGATCCCCAAAGCCTCTCTCTGGCTGGAATCTGCCAACGTAACGATCGATAACTACGAAGGCGAGAAAGCCAGCTTCGTCACAAGCAAGATCGGATCGCTGACGTTCCGGGCCACCGCTATCGCCAAGGCGATCGACTTTACTGGCGTGCAGGTTCAGAGGCTTGATGCCAAGGGCCTCGTACGTTTCGCGGGACAGAAGATTGTCACCGTTGGCAGCAATGTCCACCTGCCGTAAGGAAGCGCCTTGCTTGTAGCGACTTACCAATGGTGCTCACGCCCAAAGCGCGCCAACAGCCGGACCCGTCGTCCAACTGCGCCGACCGAGCGAGCACGGAATTTCCCGACTAGACGTGGATGAACAAGACGCTTCCTGATCCCTATCCCAATCTCAAGTTCCGATCCGCATTCACCCGCCATGACCAACCGCCGCCAGTTTCTCGCCATATGCGGAGCAGCTTGCCTTAATGCCGGTGGATGTAGCCGCCTAACCGCCAGGCGAATCGAAGACATGCCGCGCGAGTATGCGCTACTGATGCATCCCGAGCAGCGCCGTGCCGCGTTGGGAGACCAGCGCCTAAAAATCAGCGGGGCAGACTTTGGATTCGGGGGGACCGATTTTTATCAACTTGAATGGGATAATGTTCACTTCTATGACTGCATCTTCTACGGTGTCTTCCACTTGACGAGTATCCGAAACTGCGTATTCGAGCATTGCCAGTTTCCGGGCTCCAACTTTCAGGCTTACCATTTCGAGAACGTGTTGTTTGCGCGCAGTGATACGCTGGGAAAGGCCTATCTCATGGCGGGAAGTTCGAGTAAGAACGTACGATTCATGGAATGCGATTTTGGGGGGAAAAACCAAAATCGTAACAATTTCGGAGCCATCTACTTTCAGCAGGACGTTTCCTATGAACGCTGTACTGGACAGTACATGGACATCGGCGGTAGCGGAGTTGTCAACTACCGGGACTGCAAGTTTGGCCCAATCGACGTCAACTGTGGTGACGTAACTAGTGATGGGAAGAGGCTCTATGCCACTATCCTCATCGAGGGCTGCACATTCAAGGGATCGGCTCATCTCTCGAGATCCGTACTCACCAACTTGACCATCCGCAACAGCAAGTTCGACGTTCTTGATATTGGAAATTCTGAGGTAAAAGGTGACGTCCTGATCGAAGGCGTGGAAGCCGGCGCCATAATCAACATATTCAACACCGCTCGCTCCATCACGATTCGCAACAGTACGTTCCGGGGGCGGAACGTCCGCTCTCCGGAACTGTATCCCGAGATCTACCGCTCGCTTGACTGCGGGGTCGACCTCGATAACCGCAGTGACCTGCAATCCGTGGTCCTCGACGGTGTCGTATGCGGGCGTGACGACGGTGACTTCTCAGTTCCAAACTTGATCGACGATACGGCTTCGGGTTCCTGGGTCATGGGAGGCGTCGACACCACGGTCATTCGCAACTGCAAGATCCCCAAAGCCTCTCTCTGGCTGGAATCTGCCAACGTGACGATCGAGAACTACGAAGGCGAAAAAGCCAGCTTCGTCACAAGCAAGATCGGATCGCTGACGTTCCGGGCTACCGCTATCGCCAAGGCGATCGACTTTACTGGCGTGCAGGTTCAGAAGCTTGATGCCAAGGGCCTTGTGCGTTTCGCGGGACAAAAGATTGTCACTGCTGACAGCAACGTTTACCTGCCGTAAGAGCATCATGGCCGCTGCGGCTTCGCTCCGCATTTCCTATCTGCGAAAGCCCACCATCCTACAGGCCTTGCCGGACGACGAATGACCGCACTTCGTTCGATGCAGTGAAATAAATGTCATTAAAATCATGGGCTTATGCAAGGTCACGTGAATTCCTTGAGGAATTCCGGCTGAACCTCCTCCGCGGCAGTGGGTGCGCTATCCAACAGACCCTCCGAATGCACCGCCAGATACTGCGCTGGTCTGCCCGGGGTCTTTGTTGCCCGGCTGCCTGACGCCTCAAGGAGAGAGCCGACGTGCTGCCCAACGCCAATGCGAACGATGCCGTAGCTGCCCACGTGGTCAGGCCCCGTCTGCCCGCGCATGGGTTGGCGTGGGCGTTCCCGGTGGGTTACGTTCTGCTGTGCATGCTCTATGGTGCCGTGGCCTGGCTGTCCTACGGCTACGACGACGAATTCTCGAACATCCTGCAAGTGGAGCGCCACGGCTTTGGCGTGGTGGCGCTGATGCAGACGCAGGATGTCCATCCGCCCGGCTCCTACTTCATCAACTGGCTGTTCCACAGCGTCACGGGCGATTGGTCGCTGGTGCGGCTGGCCACGGCTTTGCTGACTGTGGCGTCGCTGGTCTACGCCACCGAGGCTATCCGTCAGCGCCACGGCGAACGCGCGGCGGGGCTGCTCTTCGTGCTGCTGTGCCTGAACCCCGCCATCCTGATGTGGTGCACGGGGTTGCGGTGGTACGCCTACTTCGTACCTGTGCTGATCTGGCTCAGCATCACGCCGCGCCGCGATGGCTGGCGCTACTGGGCCAAGTGTTTCGGCGGACTGGTGGTGCTCGGCTACATCGGCTATGCGGTGTTTGTCGTGGCGCTGCCGGTGTTGCTGCTCTACTGGGCGGGCTCGCAGCAAACGGTGCGACAGAAACTCTCAGGCATCTTCTGGGGCGGGCTGATCGGCGCCCTGCTCTATGCCTACCAGTTCCATGTGTTCCTGACCGTCCATCTGCTGTCGAAGGATTCGCAGGTCACGTCGATGGCCAGCAACTTCATGGGCTTTGCCATCGCACAGGTGTCCAATCAGGGCGTGTTCCCGATATCAGTGCCCGCCGTGCTGTCGGCGCTGGGCCTGGCGGGCATGGTGATCTTCGCGGTGCCGGGCAACCCGGCGAACCTGCGCGACCGATACCTGCATGCCTACGGCATCGGCGCGGTAGCGACCATCGCGCTCGGCATCGCCGGCAAATGGCGCAACCTCGTGATCATCTCGCCATGGCAGGCGCTATGGCTGGCCACGCTGGACGTGCCGCAGCGCCGCATGCGCGCGTTCCTGCGGAGTTTTGCGCTGCTGGCCGTGGCCAATCTCTGGGGCGTCTACAACGTGGCGACGCATCAGGACACCACCAAGAACAGTTGGGACCTGCGCATCGGGCCGGTGCTGGCCGATCTGGCGCGCGAACGTGACGCCTGCAATGACGACCTGGTCATCGTGGCGCACGATCCGGCGCTGAGTTGGCATGTGGATCATGCGGGCTTTGTGCAACTGGGACCGTTTTCGCGCCAACACCTGCCTGCAGCCACGCTCGATGCGCCGCACCGCTGCGTGGTGGTGGTGCGCAGTTTTGCGGGGCACCTTGGCGATGACGAATACGCGCGCATGGTCACTCAGCTCGGCACGCTTGGCACCGCCGAAGGCACACCGCGCCAGTATGGCCGCGACAGCTTCTTCCGCATCAAGCAGCGGCTTGACGCGCGCTATCCCGAATACCAGTTCGAGATCACCACGTACCGCAACGTGAACAGCGTGGCGGGCCTCACCGCATGGCAGCCGCTGACACCATGAACGAGACCACCCTGGAACCCAGCGGCGCGCGCATCGCCACCACGTATGCGGTGCTGGCCGCCATCGCTATCGTCGTGAACATCGGTGCGCAGGACGCCTTCCTTCAGGTGTACGACGGCGACTACGCAGCGCTGCTGTCCGTGGCCGTGGGCACTGCCGTGGGGCTGGTGGTCAAGTACGTACTCGACAAGCGCTACATCTTCGATTTCCAGGCCGACAACGCCGCGCACGACGCACGCACATTCGTGCTCTACACCGTCATGGGGCTGGCCACCACTGCCATTTTCTGGGCGTTCGAATTCGGTTTCGACTACGTGTTCGGCACGCTCGCCATGCGCTACCTGGGCGGCGTACTGGGTCTGACGCTGGGCTACTACACCAAGTATCAGCTCGACAAGCGCTACGTGTTCCGGCGCGCCGATACCGAGTCATCTGAACTACCCCTTCGCATGGGAGAAGGACAATGAGCCACGCCGCCGTTCCGCTATGCGTCGATCTCGACGGCACGCTGATCCACGGAGACCTGCTCATGGAGACCTGCGTGGCGCTGCTGCGCAAGAATCCGCTCTACCTCTTCCTGCTGCCGTGGTGGCTGTTCCGGGGCGGCAAGGCACACCTCAAGGCGCAGATTGCCAGTCGTGTGCTGCTCAACCATGCCGTACTGCCTTTTCATCGCGAATTCGTGCAGTGGCTGACCGACGAGAAACGAGACGGCCGGCAGATCTGGCTCTGCACCGCATCGAACCAGCGGCTGGCCGAGGCCGTGGCCACGCACCTGCAACTGTTCGACGGCGTGCTGGCCAGCACCGACACACTGAACCTCTCCGGCAAGCAGAAGGCAGACATGCTCGTGGCCAAGTTCGGCTCGCGCGCCTTCGACTATTGCGGCAACGATCGCGTGGACCTGCACGTCTGGTCCGTCAGCCGTGGCGGCGTGGTGGTCAACGGCCACGGCAATCTGGAAGCGCGCGCACGCAAGGTGACCGAGGTCTATCGCACTTTCGGCTCGCCCGGCCACCATGCCCGCGCCGTGTGGAAGCTGCTGCGTCCGCACCAATGGGCCAAGAACGTGCTGTTACTGGTGCCACTGCTGGCCGCGCATCGTGGGCTCGATCCCACGGCACTGGGTCACGCGGCGCTCGGTCTGCTGGCGTTCTGCCTGTGTGCGTCGTCGGTCTACGTGCTCAACGACATGCTCGATGTCGAAGCCGACCGCCAGCATCCGCGCAAGGCATTGCGACCATTCGCCAGCGGCGCGCTGCCGCTCAAGGCTGGCTTTGTGCTGATTCCGCTGCTGCTGTTCGCCACGGCGGGCATTGCCATGCTGCTGCCGCTCAAGTTCGGCCTCGTGCTCGCCGCGTATTACCTGCTGACGCTCGGCTATACGCTCGGCATCAAGCAGTTGGTGATCGTCGATGTGCTGTGCCTGGCCGGTCTTTACACGATTCGCATCGTGGCCGGTGCCGCCGCCGTGGACGTGCCGCTGTCCCTGTGGCTGCTACTGTTCTCACTGTTCCTGTTCCTGAGCCTGGCGCTGGTCAAGCGCTTTGCCGAACTGCAGGTGATGAAAGGCGAAGGCAAGCTTGAAGCGGCGGGACGTGGATATCGGCTCGACGATCTGGCGCTGCTGGAGAGCCTGGGCACCGGCGCCGGCTATATGTGCGTACTGGTGCTGGCGCTCTACATCAACAACCCTGTGGTGGAGGTCCTGTATCGCCAGCCGCAGGTGCTGTGGGCGCTGTGTCCGCTGATGCTGTACTGGATCACGCGCGTCTGGGTAGTTTCGCATCGCGGCCAGATGCATGACGATCCGGTGATGTTCGCGCTGCGCGACCGCGCCAGCGTGGTCATTGGCGTGCTGGCAGCGGTGGTGGTCTGGGCCGCGACATGATGCAGCAGACGGTCTATGCCTGGGGACACACGACGCCAAGCGATAGCGAGGTGCGCGCACTGCCCAGCCGCTTCGACACCCTGCCACCCGTGCCCGAAGGCCAGACCATGCTGCCATTCGGCAACGGGCGCAGCTATGGCGACAGTTGCCTGAACCCGGGCGGCACGTTGCTCTCCACGCGCTACCTCGACCATTTCATGGCATTCGATCCGGCGACCGGCGTGCTGCGCTGCGAAGCCGGCGTGTTGCTGGCCGATATCCTGCGCGTAGCCGTGCCGCAGCACTGGTTCCTGCCCGTGACGCCGGGCACGCGATTCGTCACCGTGGGCGGCGCCATTGCCAACGACGTGCACGGCAAGAACCACCTCAGCCACGGCACCTTCGGTCGCCACGTGCGGACGCTGGTGCTGCGCCGCTCCGATGGCACGCTGCTGCAATGCTCCCCCACGGAGAATGCCGACTGGTTCGCCGCAACAATTGGCGGCCTGGGGCTGACCGGCGTGGTGCTATGGGCCGAGATTCAGTTGCGGCCCATCGAGTCGCCATGGGTAGCCGAGACCACCGAGCGCTTCGGCAATCTCGACGAATTCTTTGCGCTGTGCCGCGCGGCCGATGACGAATACACGGTGGCATGGATCGATTGCGCGGGCGGTACACGCCGTGTTGGGCGTGGACTGTTCACGCGCGCGCATCACGCCGAGTCGGGCGCCGAGCCAGCCGGTCAGCATCGCACGGCGTCGCGCAGCATGCCCTTCACCCCGCCGTTGTCGCTGGTCAATCGGATCAGCGTCACCGCCTTCAACACGATGCATTTCCACCGCGCCAGCCGCACACCGGCCAGCAGGCTGGAGCATTGCGAAACGTTCTTCTATCCGCTCGATCACATCCTGCAGTGGCATCGCATGTATGGACCGAAAGGCTTCTTTCAGTACCAGTGCGTGATTCCGCCAGAGGATGCGCCGCGTGTATTGCAGACACTGCTGACCGAAATCGGACGCAGCCGTGCGGCGTCGTTCCTGGGTGTGCTGAAACAGTTCGGGCCGCTGGTGTCGCCGGGCTTGCTGTCGTTTCCGCGTCCGGGCTTCACACTGGCTTTGGATTTTCCGAATGCAGGGCACGCGGTGCATGCACTGTTCGAACGGCTCGACGCCATCGTGATCGGCGCGGGCGGCCGGCTGTATCCAGCCAAGGACGGACGCATGAGCGGCGCGTGCTTCCGCGCAGGCTTTCCGCAGTGGGAAGCACTGGCACCGTATCTCGATCCGGCGTTTTCGTCGGGCTTCTGGCGACGCGTCACGGATGGGCCATCCCATCGGGAGTTGGAAACATGAAGAAGACCTTGATCATCGGTGCAACGTCGGCCATTGCCGAAGCCACCGCCCGACGCATGGCCCAGCGCGGCGACGCGCTGTTCCTCGTGGGCCGCAGCGCCCCACGCCTGCAGACCATGGTGGACGACCTGCGCGCCCGTGGCGCCAAGCAAGTGCATATGGCCGTGATGGACGCCAACGACTTCCACGCTCATGACGCGATCCTCCGCGCGGCCGACACGGCCCTGGACGGCATCGACACCGTGCTGATCTCGCACGGCACGTTATCCGATCAAGCCGCGTGCGCGCAGTCGGTTGACCTGACCATGGCCGAGCTTCGCACCAACGCGTTGTCCGTGGTGGCCATGCTGACATTGATCGCCAACCTGTTCGAACGCCGCCGCGCCGGCACCATCGCCGTCATCTCGTCCGTCGCCGGCGAGCGCGGCCGGCAAAGCAATTACGTGTACGGCAGCGCCAAGGCCATGGTCACGGCCTTCATGTCCGGCCTGCGCCAGCGACTCGCCAAGGCAGGCGTGTCCGTGGTCACGATCAAGCCGGGTTTCGTCGATACACCGATGACCAGCGCATTCCGCAAAGGCGCACTCTGGATCAGCCCAGATGCAGCCGCCGGCCACATCGTCAACGCCATCGACAGCGGCGTGGCCGTGGCCTATGTGCCCGGTTTCTGGCGATACATCATGCTGATCATCCGCGCGATCCCCGACGTGGTGTTTCGACGCCTCGCACTTTAAATTTAGTGGGGCTAATGCCTTGTTGTCTGTTAGATCATGCAATGATGCAAAGCCGCAAAATCCCCGCAAACCGTTGGCACGACTAGGCATTCCGCAGGGCAGCTCAATTTCGCCAAACCTGTATAGAAAATGCTAGAAATGCAAAATCAGACAAACTCCTACAGCCGCATGCTGCGACGCACCCTACGATGCATCACAGGACCTTGACCCGTCCTGTATGACAACTCCCCCTGCAGCCCGCCTGACCTCACCGCCAGGCGGGTTCTTTTTTTGGAAGTCGCACCGGGGTGCGATGCCTGTTCCTCCATGAACGTCCACTCTTTGTACGCCACCGCATATTTCCGCCGCGCCGCTTGGTGAACCATCGCTCTTATCCGACCACACCTGCATAGACGGGGGAGAGAGAAGCCATGGGAGACTTGCCCGAACAGCAGCGCCATGCCGGGACCTTCGGGAGTATTCGCGCCCTGCCCGATTCGCCGTGTCCGATCGAGGCATCGTGGATGCGCAGCGGGTCGCCCACCACGCGCTGCAACCTGCATTCGTCCACCGTCGACGGTTTTGCCTGGACCATGGTATGGGACTGCACGCGCAGCTCATTCGAGTGGCACTACGACATCGACGAGATCGTAGTCGTGCTCGAAGGCAGCGTGCGCGTGACTGACAGCCAGGGGGTGACGCACACGCTCGCGGTGGGCGATGTGGGGTATTTCCCGCAAGGTACGTCGTGGTTCTGGGAGGTGGATGACTACGTGCGCAAGGTGGCGTTCTGCCGCAACGAAGTGCCTCGGGGCGTGCGGCTGCCGATGCGGATCGTGCGCCGACTGGTGCGTGAGTTCCACGGCGCCAATCCCATCCGGGCCATTGCACGTATCGCAGGCGAATGCTGGCGGCGCGTGGTCGGTGTGAGCCGGACCACGGCCACGGTGATGCTGATGGGGATTCCGCTGTAGGCGGGCAGCGCAACTATCGCTGCTCTCGGGTGAGACAAAGACTACCGGCGGTGAGAGGTGTCGGCCCTGGTGGGAGGGCCGCCGCTCGTGGCCGGTGCGGCGTCTCGTCGGCTTCGATCAATGACAATCTCGATACGTCGGTTCAACGCCCTGCCCGTCTCGGTCCCATTGTCGGCGATCGGATCCGCGGACCCGCGGCCGAGTACGGTAATCCTGCCGCCTGCGGCGCCTTTCTCCTGCAAGTATCGGCCCACCGCCATGGCGCGGGCTTGCGATAGCGCCAGATTTACAGCCTCGCCGTTGTATGCCCCCAGAGATGCATCGGCGTGTCCGATAACCGTCACAAGACCATCTGTGTCGTCCAGCACAGTGCCAAGCTGATCAAGCTGCCTGGCGAGTTGTGGCTTGATTACCGCGCTATTGGCTGCGAATCCCGAATCGCTGCTGAAAAGCAGGAAGACACGATCCCCCGTCTTGCCCAGGCTCGTCGTGCCCGATGCGATCTCTGGTGCCAGCAATCGCGCCATGCGTTGGTCCATCGAAGCTTGCTCTGAAAGGACGCGCGCCGAGAGTTGCTCGACCTCTCTGACCAGCGCCTGATTGTCATTGTGCTGTCGATAGAGAAAGTAGGCCAGGATGCATAGCAACGCAATGCCGGCTCCCACCCACCTCGCCAGCCACACGCGTCCCGCCTTGCGTTCCGCCAGGACGTGTAGGGTGGCGGGCTCCAAGACCGCTGGCGGAAGGAGTATGTACTGCATAGCCGCCGGAGACAGACTATCGTCGTGCCGCTGCGGTACAACGCCTTGATAATTGGAGATCGGGGCACCCCGCTCGTCGCGTAGCCCACGGGATATCAGATGGCCGATAACTTCCAGCGCATCCGCGTGACGTTTGCCGTTGCGCTGCAATTTGGCAATCCATGGACGACACTGTTCGCCGCTGCCATTCTCTTTGTAGTACTCCTTCAGCAGACTCCGCTGCAGCCACAATCCTCTGCAACTATCCGCCCTGCCTCGGATGCGGCTTCCGGCCTGATCCATTGCGGCACAGAAACAGTAGTGAACTGCCTCGATTGCATCGTGATGTAGCGAAGACGCACGACAAGCAGACCTGAACTTTCCAAGCCCACTGCGGGCTTCGGTCTGCAACACATCCATGTGGGCTGCCGATTCCAGGTCCGGACTCAGCGCGTGGAGTGTCCAGAACAAAGGCTGGGCGTGCTGGAGCAGAGAGTTCGTGGCTCGATGTCCGCTCATCATCCCGACCTTCCCGGGCATTGGAATGATTGAAGCATGCCGGTGGTCCATGGATTTGTAAGACTCCCCGTATTGATGTCCAGTTTTGCCTTGCGACCATCGAAGTCATATTCGGCTACGAAGTGGCTGGCAGATGCGGAACCGGCCAGCCGTCCTTTGGCAATCACCCTCAGCAACGCCCACGGTCCGTCTGCCGAAAGCGTAGAAGTATCCGGCCGTACTCGCGGATTTGCCACAATCCCCGCCCCCTGTCCTCCGCGGGGTCCGGGCCAGGTGATCTTGAGCGGGATCACAGGCCCATGCACATAGCGCTGACTCTGACCATCGAAGTCCATATTCAACTCCATGATCTCGGGGTCGAGCTCTACGACCTTGATATCGACCTTCCACGCCATCTTCTTTCCTCCGGGTTCCCTGAAGAAAACCTCGCGGATATCCCTGGCGCGCTGAAACGGGACGAGACTGGGACCCGCCACGGGCGGCACGTCGGGCGCCGTCAACTTGTAGCGCCACGGTGACACGGTCATGTCGACATGAGGGAGCAGGACCTTCTGGAAAAAATCATCGAGCACACCTCCAGTCGCGAAGATTCTGGCGAAATCCTCTGGATCAACGTCATGCATTGAGTTCACAGAGAACGGATACTTTCCGTCGATTGCGCTTCGGCAGCTTTCCCCTATCACGGCATCCATCTGGGCCACCAGGATATCGCCGATCCCTTTGTTGACGTCGCGCGCGCCCTGCACCACCAGGTCGGCAAGCACGGTTTTGAATGGCGCTGGCAACTTGTCTGCTTCCATGCGGAGTTGCGCGCCCGCGTCCCCCGATGGCGGCAGGTTGCGAGTGTTCAATGCATTGTTGGCAACCACAAGGCTGGTGTAGTACGCGTTGACCAGTCCGGCAATACTATCGAGCTGTGCCTTGCCGGCAATGGTCGTTGCACTCGCGGGGGTGGCGTCCGCATGGCCGGTCACCACTTCCCGCAACGCGGCGAAGCGGCTGTCCACCAGTTCCCGCTCCTGGCGTGCTTCGGCCCGGACTTTCAATCCTGCAAGCCTTTCGGTCTTTTTATCGAGAACAGCAAGCGCCTTGTCGGCTAGTGATTTCTCTTCGTCATCGGTTGGCTTGCTTAATGTCGTTTCATGTACTGTGGCGCGCCCGAGCCGCGCCAGAGGCGAATCCGGCGCAGCGAATGTACGCACGATCTCCAGGTCGAAAGCGAGATTGTTTCCTGTAACGGTCCTGATATCCGAGAGGAACTCGGTCCACAGTTGCGCATACTCGTTCAGATAGAGTCGCCGAATCTCGCGCGTGAGTGGATCGTTAATGGCAAGCTTGCCTGCTACGCTTTCAAGCCTTTTTTTTTGAGCACCGATGCTTTGGCTTCTGCCCATCACCCAGATGTCCATGCGTTGGGCCTCGCCCACAAACTCCGGCAGACGGGAATTGAACAGCTCATGGTAACCCGCGTACGTGAAGAGTCCCGGTATGCCCCGTTCGAGTGGCTCCCCGCTGGCCCGGGTAAATACTGTTCCTGCCTGCGGCCCAACTGCCCGAACCAGCGTGAAATCCTGCGGCGCATCCCCCAGCATGGCCGACTTCGCCCGGTCATACAAACGCTCGACGGACGTACTGCTGTCGAGGAAGTCTCTAGCTGCGCGAATCAATGCCTCATTCTTCGCGTAGGGAGACTGCACCGGTCTCCGACCATCGAGTAATGCGTTCATGTGATCGAGGATGACAACACGATCTCCAAAGGCATCGGCGCCGCTTCCGTTCGTCCAATCGTCTTGCACCCAGTTGCGCACATCCGATGCTTCGTACTTTTCCTTGTCATGCAGCATCAGGTAGATGCGCAAGGTATCGTATGTGTGCTTGGCATCCTGTCTACCAACCGCCTCGCCGAGTACCGATTCGATTCTACGCACAAGAATCGGCACCAACAGGTTGTCTTCCAGCTTGGCATGGGTCAACGTCGCAGCATCCAGAATCTGCGGTGCGGCATACAATCCGTAGCGCCAGTCCAAGGATGGCGCCAGAAGGTTCAAACCGAGGTGGGTCGGCAAATCCTTGGCGGCTGTCAGCACTTCCGGTGTCGCTTGCGGCTGCGGCTCCCTGTAGTACCCCGTCACGGTGCTCGTCAGCATCCTGGCTTTGTCCTGCACCAGATCCAGATAGTCTCGATTGTTTTTGAAGCTGGCATACAGGGATCCCGCCAGCCACAGGAAAAACACCAGTGCGAGACCGTGACCGAGTATTCGCAACAGCCTGAAACGCATTTCCCAGCGAAGATTGGGCTTTACGAGGTGCGCCTCCGGGACGATGATTCCCTTGATGACGTCCTGCAGGAAAAAGCTGCGGCTACCGGTCGCGATAGGGGGGGCAGCATATCCGGCGGACTCTCCCAACGCCGACGGCAGGTAATCCGGGTCATCTCCGGTACTCGACTGGTCGCGGTCAAGCCGTCGCAGGAGCGTTCCATGATCAGCCACCACGCTCCCCTCCGTCTGGGCAGCGCTGGTGAAGTACACGCCCCGCAGCATGTGGGTGCGCTCGGTATCGTCGAAGCGGGATCCGAGGAACACTTGCGAGAGCATGTCGACCAGCGGCTCGGTCAGGCAAGTCACTTCTTGGGGCAGCCCAAAGAGCGCCTTTCGCCGATTGGTGTCGTACTCTTCATACAGCCGCGCGTCCAATCCGCTCTGCAATCGCTTGACCAGCAACGCCATTTCATGGCGGCATCGCTGGTCAAGCGGTACAACCACCTCCCCCCGCTTGCGAGGCCTATTGCGATAGGGCAGCGTAAAGCCCCAAGGCTGTGCGCGCCCCTCGCTGCCGAGATACTGAAAATATTCCTCGAAACCGGAAAGCAGATCCATCTTCGTGACCAGCACGTAGATCGGAAATTGAATGCCGAGGTCACGACGCAAGTCACCAAGCCGAGCGCGCAGGTTCGCCGCTTCAAGCGCACGCTCCTGGTGCGTTTGGGTCAGGAGTGCTTGCACGCTGATTGCAACAATGACGCCATTGATTGGTGCGCGGCTACGGTGCTTGCGCAGCATGCCGAGAAGCCCTGTCCATTCCGCCGAGTCAACTTTCGCGTCCCTTTCGTGGGTGGTGTAGCGACCGGCCGTATCGATCAAGATCGCTTCGTTCGTAAACCACCAATCCGTATTGACGGTGCCGCGCAGGGTTCGCGCCGCCTTGCTCATCTGTTCAGGTAGCGGGAACTGCATGCCGGCATTGAGTAGTGCGGTGGTCTTGCCGACGCCTGGCGCCCCGACCGTCATGTACCACGGCAACTCATAGAGATAGCGCTGTCCCTCGAAAAGGCGCGCCAGGCCGCGGTGGGTGCGCATGCTCTTGAGCTGGTTCAATGCTTCGCAGACGACGATGCGCACCTTTGCGATGTCCTCCTTGCCGACGAGTTCTGGTCGCTTGGCGCCAAAATTGAGAATCTTGTCGAGCGACGATCCATCGGCTTGCGAGCGACGGAGGAACTGATAGACCTCGTAAGACACGACGACGAAAATGAGCGCCGCGATGATAACGACTCGGACCGTCTCGGATGACAGCGGATGCACGCTGTCGAATGCAAGCAAGGGACCTGCATACCAAATCAGCACACAGAGCGCACCCACTGCGATCAGCGCAATGGACCATCGTAGGAGCAGGAACATCCCCAGCGCCAACAAGAGAACAATGACCGTGACCCGAGCTCCGATTCCGGAGAGAGGTTGAAGTCCGCCAAAACTCAATAGCGGTCCAATGAACCAGACGGCGAGCCCCACGACGGCCAACGCCAGGATAAGCAGCGTCTGCCGAGAGCACAGCACGGCGACACAACGTTTCAGGAATTCCATACCGTATCTCTGTTAATGCGTCACCACAATTTCCACACGCCGATTCCGGGCGCGTTCCGCGGGCGTCTTGTTGGGACCTATCGGTATGCTCTCGCCCTTTCCGCTCGCCTCCAGGCGGCCCTTGGCTACGCCTCGTCCTGCGAGGTATTCGACAACGACCGCCGCCCTTTCTTCGGACAGGATCTGATTGGAAGGAAACCGCCTAGTCTTGATAGGAGCATTGTCCGTGTGGCCAACCACCGTCACCTTGCCTTTGATCTTGTTGATTTCGCTTGCGACCTTGTCCAATACCGGAAGAATGTCTTTGCTGACATCGACTTGTCCCGCCGAGAACATGTCGTCGCCGCGGAAGATCACTTCGCTGCGCGTCGCGTCTTCATTGACACTGACAACGCCCCGTGCAATCTCATCCTTCAGCAGATCCGTCAGACGCAATGCCTTGGGAGGCTCCGGTGGTGTGGCGTGACCGATAGCGATGATCTGTTGCTCGATGTCATGCGTGCGGAACAGCAGCTGATACTTGAACCACCCGAACAAGCCGAACAGCACGACCGTGAGCAATGAAAACGTGAGCCATACCGGCACCGTGCGCAGAAGCCCTAGTTTGCCTGCCGCTTCGCCGCGCCAATGTGGTGACAAGTCACGTGGCACGCTCTCCCGTGCACCCGTGAGCAGATTCAGCAAACGTTGTCGAATCGCATCCAACTCGCGTTGTCCATCAGTACGCTTGGCATATCGCCCTTGAAATCCCAGGCACAGGATCTGATAGATCACCTCGATCACGTCCATGTGCTCTTGCGGTGAATTCACTAGCCGGCCAAGCACCTGAAAGACTTTTTCGCCCCCATCGCCCTCCTGATGGCACTGGATAAGAAGGCTCTGGATCGCCCAGTTGCCTTGCCGGCCCCAGTACGTACCATTCGCGGCCTCGTCGAGGGCCGTGCACAGGCTGTATCGCGCGGCCAGTGCGTGCTCCCTCCGAACGTTGGCTCGGTCGCAGACAGCTTGAAATTGACGGACTTCGTCCACCAGCATTCGCTTCAGCGTGCCGCCGACCCGACTCGCATTAGGCAGTTCCACAGGCAGGTCTGCCAGCGCTCTAAGGAGTGGCTGCGCGGCGGCCAGCAGCGGATTGGTGGCCGCGGCGATGCGCGCGGCGCGTGCCTCGAGCGTCTCCGGCGCAGCCCATTGCCACGGAGCACGCGTGGCGCCCTCCAGCAGCCGTCCGCGCTGCGGGGGCTCCGACGAATCCAGCGCTGAATAGTCGTAAGTGCTGGAATTGGAATCGGCAGCAACGCTGCCTGCGATGTTCGGTGAGTTCTCCATTAGTCCCGCACTCCCCACAACTCGAGCCGCAGCTCAGGGAAACTTCCTGCAACATGTAGTGCAAGTCCGCCGTAGCGCTGTACCTGGCCCCACAATGGGTGGTCCTGCATCAGTTCGAAGTAGACCTGCCCGGCATTGAAGGAGATCTGGCGTGGTGGTACGGGCATTGGTTGCATGGGAATGCCCGGCAAATGGGAGCGAATCAGTTCGGACAGACGTTCCGATGGCCCCGCCTTGGCCTGCGCCGGGAATTGTTGGAGCAACACATCCGCCGGCATCTGGGCGCCCACAGCCAGCACAAAGGTTCCGAATCGCTCGAACTCCGCTGGGTCCAGTACTGCCACGCGAATGCCATGAGACTGGTCGCGCAACTCGATGCGTTGCGCACTGCGCTCCAGCACGACGTTCAGGAGGAACCGCAGATCATCCACAACAGGCTTGATGCATGTATGAGGCTCGTCATGGCGATAGGCGTCATAAGCCTTGGGCCTGCGCGTAGCCGTCCGTACGAACGTTGAAAGTTCGCCAGCAAAGGCGATCAATTCAGCGTACATGGCTTCCGGCGAAGCCGCCTTCGCGTCGAGCATGTGTGTCAACACCGGCTCATAGCGATTCAGCAATTGAAGAATGAGGTACTCCGAGACCTCCGCCGACTCCGCTCCCCGCGTGCTTGACGCCGTCAGGCGCTCCGCCATCGCATTCGCACGAAGACGCAGCAATCCATGTACCTCACTCAGCCACGTCTGCAGTTGCGAACTCGCCGTATAGACGTTGACCGGCGGAATCAGCGCGGCATCCAATCGGGCACTACCGTCCGCGCGGATCTCGATCACCCTGGCGAGCGGCAATCCCAGCCAGGATTGCGTCAGCTCCCTTTCGGGCAGCAGTCGCAGGCGCATATCGCCCAGTTGCACCAGCTTTGCCCCCTGGGAAATGGAGTTGGCATCGAGCAACTCTTCCTCGAAGCTACGAAAGCGAGCGAGAGAATCTGCGGCATCCTCGAAGTTCGTCTCTTCCGTGTTCGGCGTGCGGATGGGGACGGCTAGATAGATGATCTGATTCAGGTGTTCATGGCGAAGCGCGAGGGGCGAAGGCAGCTTCGCGTGCGCCGGAGCATCGAAGGGTGTGCCATCCTGGAATATCCCGGCGGCACCGGAGATGACCAGTTTGCCAAGAGGGAGCGCTTCGGCATCGACGACCAGATGGTGGAAGCCCCAGAAAAATGGACTCAGTGCTGCCGCGCGCTTGTGAGCAAAATGCTCCAGGTAGCGTTCCTGCTGCTGGAAAAGCTGAGGGCGCAAGAACAGCCCCTCGCTCCAGACGACCTTGTTATACCAGCTCATGAATCAGTCAGGTTTTGAAACGGTAATCGATTGCTGATCAAGTACGACCTGCAACTTGACCTTGCGTGATGGCACCACCGCGCGATACCAGGAGACCTCTGGCGCCGGCGGCAGCTTGTAGACGGCACGCCATGTGGCCTTGCCGAGATCGCGATAGCCAACCAGAACCCCCAATGCTGTGGTCTCGGGATTCAGCTTGCGCTCGATATTTCGGGATTCGCCAGGCCGCAGAATGAACTCATTGCGCATCAGCATGTCCTGTGTCAGAACGTTTTTGTCGTTTTTGTCGAGCGAGAAATAATCAGCACCCTGAAACGTGAACTCCGTCTTGAGTTCATAAAGGCGTACCTGCACGGGTGAAGCTCTGTCCTTTTCGTCGGGGTTTACGGCCAACCCGGCTTTGATTGCCAAGTCCAACTTGATCGGTTCCTTTGGTGATGTGGCTTGGGGTCCGGTACAAGCTGCAAGGAGGAGGACCGCAAGCAATACGACCGCTGGTGTCGCTCGATGCGATGCGAACATTCCTAGTCTCCCACCGCTGCATTGCCGCTCGCGATCAACACGCAACCACATTCGCTATGGCAGCCGTCCACGGCAACGGGAACGCCACCCATCGTGACAGTGGGATGCGCGTCGACAATCTTGTTGACACCATGCGGACGACCGCCTGGATACTTCTGGGGGCAGTCCACCAGATCACCGAGGCGCGCAATGGCCTTGCCGCCTACGGTGTGCGTCGGAGACCCGCTGATCACCTTCCCGCCGTGGTCGGTAGTGTCACCAACCGTGATAATGCCCAGACTCATATGTACTATCTCCTGCCTTTAAGTTGCGTCAAATTCACGCTGTTCGTTCTCACTTTGACCGCTATCACGAACAATGAGCGCGATGCCGTCAGGGTCCAGTCGAGCACCTCACCGTGATTCAGATCGCGTCATGAATGAGGTGCCAGACGACCTGATTCCCCGCATCGCTACGTTCGGGGCCTGGCATGACGTCCCCGGCTTTGACGTGGACGATTTGATTACCTAGATGGTTGGCCACCCACCGTCCGCTATGGGGACACGTCTGGAATGGCAGTGCGGACATTCCTCGACTCGCCTGCGGCGTGCCGTCATCCATTGAGGCATCCGGTTCGTCGAATCTCGCAACCCACCGCCGTGTTTCCTCTTCGGCAAAGCTCTCGACGCCTTCCATATAGGAATGCATGGATTTTCGAAGCGGATTTCTCAGCCCGTTGATCACACGATTTACGAAGATGTACGGATCAAGCGGGCCTTCCTCCGGTGCGCCCAATAGTGGGAAGCGTCCCGCCCGGATAATCAGCGCATTGCCACAACGCTCGATGTCGATGTCCTCGCGGGCAAGACGCTCTCGTACCGTTTGCTCGCCGCCCAACTTTTCAACGAAGGGCTCGCCGAGTATGGTGTACCAGTTGGTGCTTTTGATATAACCCGCTTCGAACTGGCGGTTCTCCGCGAAGCCCCACGAGTCGACCTCGAGACCCGTGAAGCGTTGCGCAAGTTGATACTCCATCGGCATGTACCGATCGAAGTCATAGGGTAGGACCGCGGACAGTCCGCCATATCCGCCTCTGACCGGAAGTGTTGTACAGCAGAAATTCATGAAGGCGTGGTACTGCGCTAACCCTTCCTCGCGTTCTGCGAAAGACCATGGCAGTATGAATTTTATATAAGACAGGTCACCGTAATGCGTCTCGTGATAATCACGCGCTGTAAGCGATTTGATTAAATATTCCGGTGCAGTGTAGTAATCCGTTGCATCGCAGAAAACAAACTCAACTGCGTAGTTGACGTCGGTCGACAAGATGTACTGTCGCATCGACTCAATGCCTTTAATCGTCTTGCGTGAGTACTTTGTGTCGGCCATTCTTCCGCCACTCAACTTGTCTCCATACGATGCGCGAAATTTGTCGAAGCAATGCAGCAATGCCTGCCGTATGGCCGGTTGAGATCCCCGCTCAAAGAACAGCGTGCCAATCAGTGCAGGACGAATGACTATGCGATTGCCATCCGATGGGTCTGCGAAGGTCAGTTCGTGACCGTAGCGCCCAATGGCTTCGGTGGGTGTCAGCGGCGATAAAGAAGTAACGATTTGAGTCATATCCATTCTTATGCGAAAGCAAGCGGCAGTCAGCAGTCAGCCGTCACTGCGCCTCATGAATGAGGTACCAGACGACCTGATTCCCCGCATCGCTACGCTCGGGTCCTGGCATGAAGTCCCCGGCTTTGACGTGGACGATTTGATTACCTAAATGGTTGGCCACCCATCGTCCGCTACGGGGACACGTCTGGAATGGCAGTGCGGACATTCCTCGACTCGTCTGCGGCGTGCCGTCATCCATTGGGGCATCCGGTTCGTCGAATCTCGCAACCCACCGCCGTGTTTCCTCTTCGGCAAAGCTCTCGACGCCTTCCATATAGGAATGCATGGATTTTCGAAGCGGATTTCTCAGCCCTTTGATCACACGATTCACGAAGATGTACGGATCAAGCGGGCCTTCCTCCGGTGCGCCCAGTAGTGGGAAGCGTCCCGCCCGGATAATCAGCGCATTGCCACAACGCTCGATGTCGATGTCCTCGCGGGCAAGACGCTCTCGTACCGTTTGCTCGCCTCCCAACTTTTCAACGAAGGGCTCGCCAAGTACGGTGTACCAGTTGGTGCTTTTGATATAACCCGCCTCATATTGAAAAGCCTCCGCGAAGCCCCATGAATCCACCTCGAGACCCGTGAAGCGTTGCGCCAGTTGGTACTCCATGGGCATGTACCGATCGAAGTCATAGGGCAGGACAGTGGATAGTCCGCCATAGCCGCCTCTGACAGGAAGCGTTGCGCAGCAGAAACTCATGAAGGCGTGGTACAGCGCTAACCCTTCCTCGCTTTCCGCGAACGACCATGGCAGTATGAATTTTATATAAGATAGGTCACCGTAATGCGTCTCATGATAGTCACACGCTGTAAGCGACTTGATTAAATATTCCGGCGCAGTGTAGTAATCCGTTGCATCGCAGAAGACAAACTCAACAGCATAGTTGACATCGGTCGACAAGATGTACTGTCGTATCGACTCAATACCTTTAGTCGTCTTGCGCGAGTACGTTGTGTCAGCCCTTTTTCCGCCCCTCAACTTTTCTCCATACGACGCACGGAATTTGTCGAAGCAATGCAGCAATGCCTGCCGTATGGCCGGTTGAGATCCCCGCTCAAAGAACAGCGTGCCAATCAGTGCAGGACGAATGACTATGCGATTACCATCCGATGGATCTGCGAAGATCAGTTCGTGGCCGTAACGCCCAATGGCTTCGGTGGGTGTCAGCGGCGATAAAGAAGTAACGATTTGAGTCATATCCATTCTTATGCGAAAGCAAGCGGCAGTCAGCAGTCAGCCGTCACTGCGCCTCATGAATGAGGTACCAGACGACCTGATTCCCCGCATCGCTACGCTCGGGTCCTGGCATGAAGTCCCCGGCTTTGACGTGGACGATTTGATTACCTAAATGGTTGGCCACCCATCGTCCGCTACGGGGACACGTCTGGAATGGCAGTGCGGACATTCCTCGACCTGCCTGCGGCGTGCCTTCATCCATTGGAGCATCCGGTTCGTCGAATCTCGCAACCCACCGCCGTGTCTCCTCTTCGGCAAAGCTCTCAACACCTTCCATATAGGAATGCATGGATTTTCGAAGCGGATTTCTCAGCCCTTTGATCACACGATTCACGAAGATGTACGGATCAAGCGGGCCTTCCTCCGGTGCGCCCAGTAGTGGGAAGCGTCCCGCCCGGATAATCAGCGCATTGCCACAACGCTCGATGTCGATGTCCTCGCGGGCAAGACGCTCTCGTACCGTTTGCTCGCCGCCCAACTTTTCAACGAAGGGCTCGCCGAGTATGGTGTACCAGTTGGTGCTTTTGATATAACCCGCTTCGAACTGGCGGTTCTCCGCGAAGCCCCACGAGTCGACCTCGAGACCCGTGAAGCGTTGCGCAAGTTGATACTCCATCGGCATGTACCGATCGAAGTCATAGGGTAGGACCGCGGACAGTCCGCCATATCCGCCTCTGACCGGAAGTGTTGTACAGCAGAAACTCATGAAGGCGTGGTACTGCGCCAGTCCTTGCTCACTTTCCGCGAATGACCACGGCAGTATGAATTTTATGTACGAGAGTACACCATACTTTTCTTCTAAAAGATTTTGTTTGGTCAAAGATTTAACCAAATACTCCGGTGCGGTCATATGATTCACTGCATCACAAAGTACAAATTCAACCGTTCGATTAATATCAGTCGACACGATGTGCTGTCGCATCGACTCAATGCCTTTAATCGTCTTGCGCGAGTACTTTGTGTCGGCCATTCTTCCGCCACTCAACTTGTCTCCATACGACGCGCGAAATTTGTCGAAGCAATGCAGCAAAGCCTGCCGTATGGCCGGTTGTGATCCCCGCTCAAAGAACAGCGTGCCAATCAGTGCAGGACGAACGACTATGCGACTATCATCCGATGGGTCTGCGAAGGTCAGTTCGTGGCCGTAGCGTTCCATGGCTTCGGTGGGTGTCAGCGGCGAGAATGGCATCGTGATCGAGGTCATATGTAGATGGAGAACGAAGAGGGGTCAGGCAGTAGCCAAGGCTCCCGCGCTCCCGATAGCCAGCAGCGCCAGCAGTGCTGCAAGCAGCGCTTCTGAAATGGCGACAACAACAATGGCGCCGGCAAGCGCCAATGCCACCACTGCTACCGTCGCGGCAACCGTGATGACGATTTGTCCCCAATCGATTTCCTTGATTTGTTCCCACGCCAGATCGGTCTGTCGCTGGACCTCTCGCCAGGCGGCGATCAGGATCTCCTGCGTCCAACGTACTACTGCCTGGCCGCTCTCATTGATCCAGATCCACGTACCGGTTGCGGCATCTCGAATCCACTTTCCGGCTTCGAAAAGCCATGCGGCCTGGCGTCGTAACCACGCCTGCGTTTCGACAGACAAGTCACGGATACCTCGACGAGCTTCGTCGATAAGAGACTTCACATCTCTACTGATGTTTTCCACATCGTCATGGATCTGATTTAGCCATTGTTCATAGAACGCGGGCTCGGCTATGGGACTGCGTGACCGAACTGGTGCTCGTGTTCGGTCATCATTCGGAAACGGAAGCGGCACCGAAGAGGATTGTTGGAGCTCTTGCCGAACCCTCTTCAGATCGCCGTAGCAGTCATTCACATCCACGATAACTAATCGTCGAGCGTCATCCCCAGCGATCTGCAAGTATGCGTCTCTCTGCTCCTCGGGTAGCAAATCACCTGGAAATTTCATTTCCACAACACGGCGCAAATTACCTGGATGAACACTGCCTTCATGGTCAGAGGTTGGTAGCCCGGGCCATCTGACATTGGAGCTTTCGACAATAATGATATCCGGCCGACGCAAGAAGCCAGCAATGTACCCCGGGGGAAACGGGTTAAGGCTATGTCGACGGCTTGGCCCCTCTGCAACGTTTCCTTTGCTCAGAAACGGCTTTGGCGGGATATAACTCATATCAAAGCAAACCTCAGCCTTGTAGTGCCAGTAGAAATCCGCGAGGAATTCATCGGCGCGAATCGCAGCGCTTACTACAAGCTGTTGTAACAATGCCTGGGTCGTGGTGCCATCCTTCTTGCGAACTGTTCGGATTCGCGGGAATCGCAGCGCATATTCTGCCTTCTCGGTGAGATAGCCCTTATCGGCAGGGAGAATGCGCCCATACTCCTTACGCTCCTCCAGTGTGGTGCAAGCGGTTCCCACAGTCCTGTACGTGATGTTCATCTGAATGCCTTGCCTCAGTAATAGTCCCGCCCGATCTGGTTGCTCCCACCCCCGGCAAGGTGCCACGCTTCCGTTTGTTGCGAATCTGGCTGCGGGACGTCCAATGTCACGTCTTCGGCGGTTGCAGAGAACAGCTCCAGTGTTTCGCCGTCGCTATTGCTAAGACCCGCTATCACTCGTCCGGAAGCGGTCTTGATGCGATAGGGAAAGTTGGGAACGGCCTGACCGTCAGTCTTATTCTGCAAAACATACTGAGCGCGATATCCCGGTCGAAGCGCGGGCAGCTTGTAGGGAAGAGTGATTGGCCCCGGCATCTCATGCAACGCGGCATGCGCCCTCCAACTCCCCTTGGTGCCATGCTCGATTCCGCTCGCGTTGATGCGGATGTAGCTGCTGCCGCCGTTGATCAGAATCTCCTTCTTCGCGGCAATCTCCACCACCGCAGAGACACTGATGAGCTTGAGTACCTTCTGGGCGATGATCTCGATGTCGTCGGACTGGGCCTGGATGTCAATCTTCCCTTTGGCGGCGAATAGGCGCATGCCCAGCTTCTGGGCGAACAGCACCGCACGATCCGTGACACTGCCGAGAAAGCTCTTTCCCGCAGCCATCGACAGATGCCCGCCTGTCGTGATCGCCGTGTGCCGGCCACTGTGCAGGTGCGTGGTTTCCGTCGCGGCGCTCACGATGCCTGCGGGGCTCGCCACTACGAGGTGCGGCGCGCTCAGTTCCCCCTGTTCGCCCTTGCCACGGATCTCGTCGCTGAGCGTCTTGAGCGCCTGGGCGACGTCAAGTTGCTCGCCGGATTGCGCCTTCTGGTGTGTGGCCTGATCACCGAGGCTCCTCTGGGTCTCGTCTGCGCGCGCGAGTCGTTGCACGGTTTCGTGCATGTCCTTGTGGTGCCCCTGCGCATCGGGGCGAGCTTCGGTACTGACGAGCATGCCCTGACCCGCGCGAAGTACGCCCCATCCGTCGGTGCGCAACTCAAAACCTTCCCCTCGCTTTTCCTTCCGTCCCTCTGCATCGGCAACGCGCGTGATATAGCCGAGGCTCAGCAGTGACGCGTGGTGGTCGCTGCCGATCTGTGTCTGGATCTGCCCATCCGTGTCGTCCTGCAGGAAGGTATTGTGTCGTTCGCCGTGGAGTTCCTTGCTGCGGAACCCTGACAACGCATGCTGGCTCGGCAACTCCCATTGCGGCATATTCACGCGATTGGGCACTCGCCCAATGATGATCGGGCAGTCCGGATCGCCGTTCATGAAATCCACGATCACCTCTTGTCCGATACGCGGCAAGTGGCTCGCGCCGAACTGGTTGCCCTGCCAGGCGGAGGACTGGCGTAGCCAGCAGGAACTATTCTCGTTGCGCTGTCCGATCCGATCCCAGTGAAACTGGACTTTCACGCGTCCGTACTCGTCCACCCAGATCTGCTGGTCTGCGGGTCCCACGACCATCGCGGTCTGAGGTCCATGCGTGCGGGGCTTCATCACTTCCCGGCCCGGACGATAGACCTCCTTCGTTGCCTGGGCTTCGAATGCGAATGCGCACGCCCAGCGCTGCGCCTGTCCGGATTCTTCCGCCAAATCCTCAAGCGTCAGATGCGTGGCGAAAACCAGGTACTCGGTGTTGGCAGCTTCCTGCGGATGGTGCGCGAGTGTGAAGGTGCATCCCGCCGGTAGCCCTCGAAGGTTCCCCTTCCCCGCCGCCCGGGTGCCGTGTTGGCGCAGCGTTTCCAGGCGGACACGGGAGAGCATGTCCCCTTCCTTCCATGGATCATTGCCAGTGGCAGGCTGCGTGTAATCCCCCGGCCACTCGTAGACCTCGTGTTCAGCGTGCGCCGTGCGACGCGCATCCCGCGTCCCGACGCTCAGGTCCGCCCGAGGCTTGCCGAAATCGTAGTCGTTTGAAACCCACGCGCCCGAAACGAGCGAGTCGATCGTCGAGAACTCGTAGAGATGTTCCTCGTCGATTCGCCCCGTCGAATCGTGCCATCGTACCGCGTGATATGCAGCGCTCGCGGGCTTGCGAAAGGCGCCGTTACCATCCGTCAGCACGAGCCGATGGCGGCCGTCCGAGTGCTCGAAAAAGAAGCTGATTCCCCATTCTTCAGTCAGTCGCTTGAAGAAGGTGTAGTCGGTCTCGCCGTACTGGACCTGGTACTCGCGCGCCGGATAGCGCGCCACATCCAAGCGCTTTTCCACCGGGAACGCATAGTCGACCAGCAATTCATCGAGTATCTCGATGACTGTTTTCTGCTGAAATATCTTGTGGTCCGATGTGAGCGACGCCAGGAACAGCCACGGACGGAGCGTCAGCGTATAGGCGAGACAACGTCCCTCGCTGGTCGGCCCTTTCACCTCGGTGACAAGCCCTGAAATCTCGCGGCTGCCTGAACCGATGCGCGCCGCCCGGCCCGTTCCGCTCCCATCCAGCTCAATGACAATCGTCAGTTCCCGGCCTTGCAACGCAGGCATGTCCAGGTTTGCGGCGGGTCCAGAGACGGCGTTCAGACTATCTGGCGTCTTGAGCGTGACACGGTACTCGAACAAATCGCAAAGGTCTTCGCGACCTTCGACACGCGCAACCGTAAGCGCAGACTGCCCCATCAATGCCGGAAGACCGTCGCCCTTCAGCATGACGGTACGGCTATCGAAGCGGTCAGCCGTGCCCGGCAGATTCAACGAGGCACTCATGGTTCTCCTGCACAACGAACGCTTCGCATACCGAAGCTCGCATAGCCTGCCGAAGCGCATGTTGGTTGCGCTTCGGCAGGCGCATTGATCAAGCTTCCTTGTTGCCCTTGATGTCGTAGCCGGCCGTCACGGCACCACCGCTGCCGCCCTGGGCGTTCTGCACAACGTACTCCTGCTTGATTTTCGAGAACGAGAGCGCCACGGACTCACGCATACGAACCTCATCGTCCACCGAACCCCGCGGCGCTACCTGGGTGACCAGCACGTCGGTCATGGTGAGTTTCAGAAACTCCAAAGGGTTGCCACCGGCCTTGCGCACCACCAGTACAGCCTCGTTGATATGCTTGCCGGTCAGGCAGTACTTCATCAGGTTCGGCGAAGCACGATCGATGAAGTGATCGAACTTCAGGTCGGACACTGTGGCCTTGCCCGCGCCGCCACCGCTGCCGGCATGCATGTTCGACTGCTGCTCGATGCTCCACTCCCAAGCCAGCACTTCAATCTCGTTCTTATGCGACGAATCCTGCGATTCGCCGTCGATCCCATTGATCTTCAGGAAGATGTCCTGTGCCATTACAAAGCTCCTTTACGTTGAGATAGGTACTACCAACAAAGCCACAGTTGCCCCGCAGACCGTGCTCGCCGGCTGCCCGTTGGGCGCTGCGAAGATTCTCTTGGATGCCTTAGGCGGCGTCCTTGACCGAAGGCAGACGCGCCACGAGTCGCAGCGAGACGGTCAGGCCTTCAAGCTGGAAGTGCGGGCGCAGGAAGAACTTCGCGCTGTAGTAGCCCGGGTTGCCGTCCGTTTCCTCGACCACTACTTCGGCGGCGGCCAACGGGCGACGGGCCTTGGTTTCCTGCGACGAGTTGGCAGGATCGGCGTCAACGTAGTTCATGATCCATTCGTTGAGCCAGCGCTGCATGTCCTCGCGCTCCTTGAACGCCCCGATCTTGTCGCGGACGATGCATTTGAGGTAGTGCGCAAAACGCGAGCATGCGAACAGATACGGCAGTCGAGCCGACAGGTTGGCGTTGGCCGTAGCGTCTGCATCGTAGTACTCGGCCGGCTTCTGCAACGACTGTGCTCCAATGAAGGCGGCATAATCGGTGTTCTTCCGATGCACCAACGAGATGAAGCCGTTCTTCGATAGTTCGGCCTCGCGTCGATCCGAGATGGCGATCTCGGTTGGGCACTTCATGTCGATACCGCCATCATCCGTTGGAAAGCTGTGGCAAGGCAGGTTTTCCACCACGCCGCCGCTTTCCACACCCCGAATCAGCGTGCACCAGCCATAGAGCTTGAATGATCGGTTGATATTGACCGCCATCGCATAGGCAGCATTGCTCCACACGTACTTGCGATGGTCTGCGCCGTCGATGTCTTCCTCGAAATCGAACTCATCCACCGGATTGGTCTTGATGCCATACGGCAAACGGGCCAGGTATCGCGGCATCGCAAGACCGACGTAGCGTGCGTCCTCCGAGTTGCGCAAGCTGTTCCACGGCGCGTACTCCAGGTTCTGGAAGATCTTGGACAGATCGCGCGGGTTAGCCAGCTCTTGCCAGGAATCCATCTGCAATACGGATGGAGACGCGCCGGCGATAAACGGCGCGTGGGCAGCGGCCGAGATCTTGGCCATCGAGCTGAGCAACTCCACATCGGGAGGTGTGTGGTCGAAGTAGTAGTCGGCAACGAGGCAGCCGTACGGCTCGCCCCCAAGCTGACCGTACTCTTCCTCATAGATTCGCTTGAAGAAGGGGCTCTGATCCCAGCCGATGCCCTTGTAGCGCCGCAGGGTTCGGCGTAGTTCCTCCTTTGACATATCCATCACGCGGATACGCAGCTTGTCGTCGGTCTCCGTGTTCGAGACCAGGTGGTGCAGGCCGCGCCACGCGGACTCCAGCTTCTGGAAGTCCTCATGATGCAGGATGAGGTTGATCTGCTCGGAGAGTTTGGTGTCGATGGCACCAATAATGGATTCGATGCTCTTGTAGGCATCGTCGCTCATCGTAAAGGTTGACTTCAGGGCCTGTTCGGCAAGCGTCTTGACGGCCAGATCGACAGCTTCACGGGCCTGGTCGGTCTTGGGCGAGAACTCGCGGTTGATCAGGGACGCGAAGTCGCTCTGATCAACGGTCTTGACGGTCTGTTCTTGTTGATGCTGTGCGGAAGCCATGGATTGCTCGATCAATGGTTTGGATCACGAAGACGCTGAATTGCTTCAGCCGTTTCAGTCAGGATTGGGCTACGTCGCTATCGCCCTCGGTGGCCGGGGGCTTTGGCGCCTTGGCCAGTGCCTGCAGCAAAGCCGGGTCCTGCAGCAGTTGGTTGATCAGCGATTCGGCGCCTGACTTGCCATCCATGTAGGTCTGCAGATTGGCCAGTTGGGTGCGTGCCTCCAGAAGTTGCCTGAGCGCATCGACCTTGGCGGCCACAGCGGCCGGAGAAAAGTCCTCGATGCTTTCGAATGTCATGTCAACCATCAACTGGCCGTCGCCGGTCAACGTGTTCGGCACGGCGAATGCTGCACGGGGCCTCATGGCCTTCATGCGTTCATCAAAGTTGTCAATATCGATATCGAGAAACTTGCGGTCGGCAACAGGCGGCAGTGGCTCAGCCGGCCGGCCAGAGAGGTCCGCCAGCACCCCCATGACGAACGGCAGCTCGATGCGTTTCTCGGACCCGTACACCTCGACGTCGTACTCGATCTGCACGCGCGGTGCGCGATTTCGCGCAATGAATTTCTGCGAACTATTCACAACAGACATCAATTCCTCCAACGAGTTGTGTATGAGGCGAGCCGCACGGCGTCGGAGCCGTACTGGCTAAGAGGTTCCCGGCCGCTCTCGCGTGGCGGTCGGCGCGGGGCCAGGGATGACAGGTATCCGATCAGATGCTTTCCTTCCGCCAGATGGGTTTCTAGCGGGTACGCGGCACCTAACCGGATCACGCGGCACCTAACCGGTTCAAATAGGTTTTCTGAGCGCGGAAGCCGCCAAGGACGACCGGCTTTAAAAAGACACCTTTTTTAGGTTATTTGAAAGTAGACGATCGCGCAATTTCATAATTATCCTAAATCACACGAGAAAATTATTTGCGAAATTCCAACATCGTAATATTCCTAAATATTTGTGATGAGCAAGTAACTAGATCGTAAAAATCTACGGTAATTTAGATTTTTTAGGCGAAATATTAACGATTCAGTTGCAAACAAGAAAATTCGTCACAGAAATTAAGTTGATTATCATATGTAAATAGTAGAAGTCTTAAACTTAATTTAAATTAATGATAATCTGAATTTAGTTTTAATAAGATTGAATAATTTCGTGCTCCTAATCTCTTTGAGATGCGATTATCATCCGCGCTTGGAACGATAAGCGGGAGAAAGGTATGCACATGCGGAACTTGGGAGAGGCCGCTTCAACAGGAGACTCTGAGGCGCCTTCTTCCGGAGACTTGTGGGATACAGACCGCGTGTTTGGTCAATCCTTGCCAGAGCTATCCGATCCGTTTGCATTGCTCGCCTCCGCCGCTTGCTCGACGACTATGGCGCAGTCGGATGCAGGAGTTGACGAGACGGTTGATGTGCTCGAGCAATTGAAGCGGGAAGCTGAGGCGGCCCTGCGCGATCCGAACTACGTAAGCGAACATTGGTCTCCGGTCGCTGCGCCTGCGGAGCCAGAGGCGACACAATCGGCGTTGGACCCGCTCGATTCGTTGGTCGCGGCAGGCCATTGCCACAGCAGCTTGCTGGAATTGCTTGAGGGTCCTGCGAGCATCAACCGGTTGACCGATCCCATCGAATCTCTGGAGAGTCATGAACTGTTCTCCGTGGAACGCGCGCCGGACGTCCTGCGCCTCTTTGCCGGAGACATCGTCTCCATACGCCCCCAGGACGTCGCGGCGCCGCTTGCCCGGCGGGAGCATCACCTTGTCTCGATGGACAGTGCCTATCGCCTCGCCCATGCGGAAGGGGCCGAACTTGGAAAATGATGTGATAACAGGCGGCAGCTCTGCCCGCCTAAATCTCAGCCAGCTACTTGGAGAAGTAGGTACGACGTCGAATGCGGTAGCTGCTGCCGAGCGCCTGGTGCGCCAGCACCCGACTGCATTCGAGGCGCGTTGGCAATTATTTCAATGGCTCTGTATTGTCGGCGCCTGGACCCGCTCACTCGGACTGCTGCAAGTTGCCGCACAGTTGAAACCAGACTTTGCGAGTCGGGCACATCTGTATCGGGAACTGGTCCGGTCTGAAGTCTTCCGCAGCGAAGTTTTCGAGGGCAAGCGAGAACCGGGCACGCTGATGCCCATGCCGGATTGGCTGGGACGTCTCAGGGAGGCTGCGACGCGCAGCGGAGCGGGCGATGCATGCGGAGCAGACCGCATCCGTAACCTGGCGTTGGCGGAAGCACCGATGTCGGTGGGAGACCACGACGGCACGTCATTCGCCTGGATGACAGACTCCGACACGCGACTGGGACCCACTTGCGAACTCGTCTCGGCGGGCCGCTATACCTGGCTACCTTTCTCGCAGGTTCGCAAGCTTGCCATGCCTCCGGTCGAGGGGCTACTGGACCTGATCTGGCGGCCGGTGACCGCAACGCTCATGGACGATACCGTCGTGCATGGCTTTGTTCCGGTCCGCTACCCGGGATCGGAACATGGCAGCGACGAGATCCGGTTGTCGCGGCAAACACAGTGGCTCGAATTTGGTAATACCGGAGTCTTTGGTCGAGGCCAGAAGACCTGGATGACCAACAAGGGAGATATCGGAATGCTCGACGTGGACACGCTGAGTTTTACGGTGGCAAACCGTGATTGAGTTTCACACACCGTCCTGGCTCCAGACACCGTGCCGATTGACACCGCCGGATCCGCGGCGGCGCAGATCTCTCGGCCAAGTTCCTTCGGCCCGAAGCCCGGCACTCCTCGAAAAGGCCAGAGTGTCTCGGGATTTCAAGGTCCGCCGCAAGCAACTCCGGTCACCTCGCGCCCACTGACGACATGGATCCAAAACTGCTCGATTACTACAACCGGGAACTCGTCTACATGCGCGAGCTATCCGGCGAGTTTGCACACCAACATCCCAAGGTAGCCAGACGCCTGGGGATGCACGGTATTGAAGTTGCCGACCCCTATGTCGAGCGTCTGATCGAGGCCTTCTGCTTTCTTTCCGCGCGCACGCAGATCAAGCTGGACGCCGAGTTTCCTCGCTTCACGCAGCGTCTGTTGGAAGTGATCTATCCCAATTACATCGCACCGACACCTGCGATTGCCGTTGCGCAGTTTTATCCAAGCCACAAGGAAGGCGACCTGAGGCGCGGCGTTTCCGTCCCTCGCGGCACGGCACTGATGGGGCATGCGCCGGCAGGCGAATCCACGCAATGCGAGTTCCGCACCACCCAGCCGATCTCGCTCTGGCCCGTCGAGCTTGCTGAAGCGCGGCTTACGGGCATCCCCCCCGACATCCATGGGCTGGAACGCTATGTCCCCGCCCATGTCACCGTGCAGGGCGCGCTGCGTCTTCGCTTGCGGTTGACGCGAGACATCACCTTCGATCGCTGCACCGGCCTCGATACGTTGCCGATCCATCTGAGCGGGAATGACCAGACGGCTTCACATCTGTTCGAACTCCTGCATAGCGCCGGCTGTGCCGTGCTGATTGGTCAACCGGGGGCCATGAGTGGGCGGGTTCATGCCGTGACACACAACGCGCTGAGCTATGTGGGTATGGATCCCGAGGAGAGCGCGTTGCCGCTGGCATGGAATAAATTCCACGGGCACAACCTTGTGCACGAGTATTTCGCGTGTCCGCAGCGCTTCTACTTCTTCGGTCTGAATGGCCTCGCAGCGGGTCTCGCCCACGTCAGCCAGCGCGAGGTCGAACTGGTGGTGCTGCTTTCCAAATCCCCTGGTACGTTGGCCAGCCAGGTAGATGCCCGCCAGTTTGCGCTGTTCTGCACGCCCGTCGTCAATCTCTTTCCGATGCGCACTGACAGGATGGAGGTCCAGCCTGGCCGGACGGAGTTTCACCTCGTAGCTGACCGGCGGCGCCCGCTCGACTATGAGATTTTCTCGGTCCAGAAACTGTCGGGGCAGGTTCATGAGCACAGCAGGCCCAAGGAGTTTCGACCGCTCTTCGCTACGCTCAACAGCGATGAAGGCAATCACGGCCGCTACTTCTCGGTGCGGCGCGAGCGCCGCCTGGCGTCCGATCATGCGCGCAAGTATGGCACGCGTACTTCGTACACCGGTACTGAAGTATTCCTCTCGCTCGTGGACCAGAACGAAGCCCCCTACGCCAATGACCTGCGCTACCTGTCAGTGGATGCGATGGCCACAAACCGCGACCTGCCGAACGTGCTACCTCGCGATGGTGTGAACGATTTGCACTCTCCCGACTCCATCCCCGTTGCCAGTGTTGGGCTGATCCGTCCACCCTCCGCACCGCGTGCACCGTTTGCCGAAGGCGAGACTGCTTGGCGTCTGATCCGACAACTGGGCTTCAATTACCTTTCGCTCACGGATCTCGACCACCGTGAAGGTGGTCAGGGCTTGCGCAGCATGCTCCGCCTGTTCGTCGCGGCCGGCGACACCTCCCAGCAGCGCCAGATCGAAAGCCTGATCGGTTCCTGCGTAAAGCCTGTCACGCGGCGTCTGCCGGGCACTGGCCCCATCCTCTATGGACGTGGCGTGCAATGCCAGTTGACCGTGGATGAAAGCGGGTTTTCCGGCATCAGTCCATATTTGTTCGGCGTGGTGCTGGAGCACTTCCTTGCTCGACACGTTTCGGTGAATGCCTTCAGCGAGACGGAGTTGTATGCGATGGAACGTGGCTTGATCCACCGTTGGCGGCCACGCATGGGTGGTCGCAGTATGGTTTAAGCATGTATCAGATACACGACCCCATTGCCCCGCCGGCGGCCCGCACAACGAAGCGCTCACAGTGTTATGCCGACCAGCCCGCCTGGAAACTGAGTTTCCTCGGTCTGCTGCGAGGACTTTCCGCACAGCATCCGGAACTGCCGCCGGTCGGGTTCGCGCCACGTCCACAAGCTGAACCGTACCGCATCGGACAGACGGCATCGTTGATCTTTGCGCCGCGAGAGATCGCGAAGATCGAAGTCGGTGGAGAACGCATGCGCATCCAGTTGTTCGGTCTCGGCATACTCGGGCCCAACGGTGCATTGCCGATCCACATGACAGAAATCGTCCGCGAGCGTACGGAGGCGCATCGCGACGGCACCACTGCTGCGTTCCTCGATGTCTTTCATCATCGCGCCTTGACGCAGTTCTATCGGGCGTGGGCAGGATCGCAGTCCGCCGCAGGCCTCGATCGCGCCGACGAGGAAGTGTTCTCGCGCTATATCGGCTGGCTGGCGGGTGCCGATCCCGACGAGATCGCCAGAAGCCCATTGCCGCCGCACGCACGCTTGGCCGCCAGTGCCCATCACGTTCGCGAGTCGCGTTGCCCCGACGGGATCGTGGCGGCACTCTCCCAATTCTTCGACGTCAGGGTACGTCTCGAGGAGTATGTGCTGCACTGGATCGTACTGGATCCTGGTGAACATAGCTATCTCGGACGCCCGGGCGTCGCCGGCCTCCTGGGTCAAGGCGCGTTGCTCGGTGAAACCGTGCCCGACCGGCAACATAAGTTCAGGCTCGTGATCGGCCCACTTGCACTGCAGGAGTACCTCACCTTTACACCCAATGGGCGTGATTTGCCCGTGCTAGTGGAATGGGTCCGCAGCTTCATTGGCTTCGAGTTCGAGTGGGAGGTGGAATTGCAGGTGCAACCAGAATCCGCACCAGCCGCAGTCCTTGGGGCGGAAGAACAGTTGGGCTGGTCGACGTGGCTGGGACAGCCGGATACGCACCGGGCGGTGACGGGAATGGTGTTTCAGCCCGAGCAATACATGACCAGGTAACTCATGAAAGCCAAACCTAAGGATTCGACGACGGTACCGATTCCCGCCCTCCGACTTGCGGACCTGGTGGAACCGGTGGATGCGAACCGCCCGTGTGGCGACGACCTCGAATATGACGCCGAGTTTCTGGTGTTGCAGGCCAAGGCTGCATCGCGAGAGTCCGCGCAATATGGCGATTTTGTCGCGCCTGCCGAGACACCGAACTGGACGGAACTGGAGCGCGATTGCCGACGATTGCTGTTGCGTACGAAGGATATCCGTCTGTTCACGCTGTTGTTGCGCTGTCGTACGCGGATGGCGCACGCCGAAGGATTGAGGGATGGCCTGGCGTTGCTGTACGCCATGCTAGTTGCTTATCCCGAGCAGGTGCATCCGCAGCTGATCGTGGATGGCGATGTTGATCCGGCGCTTCGGGCCAACGCGCTTGCGGCCCTCACTGACCCCCGTGGTCTTCTAGCCGATGTGCGCGAGATAAGCTTGGCTGGTAACAGCGCGGTGCGACTTCAGGTTCGTGACATAGAGCGCGCGCTCGGTAGTCCGCGCCCCCAAGACGCTCTCTCGCCCGAATACGTCCGCCAACAATTGGAAGCGTTACGGCGACAAGGTGCCATGGCACTTGCTGCCATGGATGAAGCTAGCAGGTTGGCGATTTCGTTACAGCAATGGTGCCGGGAGAACATGCCGGATTTCGCACCGAATCTGGATCCTCTCATTCACCTGTTGGTGCTTGCAGGCAATCCCGAACTTGGGGCACCACCACTCGCAGACAATAAAGCGCCAGCCGCTGGCTCGTCCACGAATACTTCCGCGCTCAATCGAGCGCCTGCCATTGCCAAAGTTCCGACTGGCGTGCAACTCGTCTCCTGTGAGGAGGCGGCCGAGAGGCCTGCTGACCGCCGCGTCGCGCTCATGGAGATACGCAATGCTCGCGAGTGGTTCGAGTGCCATGAACCGAGCAGTCCCGTTGCACTGCTGCTGCGTCGCGCCGAGCAACTGGTCGGCAAGCCTTTTGCCGAAGTATTCCAGACGATACCGGCCGATCTCGTCGAAATTTGGACCCGGGAGGAGAAATGATTCGCCTCAATAGGATATTGGATTTTGCTGCCCAGCCGCTCCTGCCTCAGCGAACCGTTACGATAAAACACGGACAGCTGCCCACGCTGAACGGGGAACAACTGACGGTCGCCCGCCTCAAGGGACGCGAAGATATCAACGCGCTGTTCGCTTATGAGGTCGAACTCCACACACCCGATCGCGGTGCGATGGCTTTCCGCCCCGATGCAAATGTGGATCTGCCGTCCATGCAGGGTAAGGAAGTGAGCATCGAAATTCAGCTCGACGGCACTGGCATCGGAACCACGGGAAGCCAGGTCGCCGGCATTCGGGAAATCACGGGTCTTGTGCAAGTGGTGCGCGGGCCGATTCCCGTCGGCCGACAATTCGCATATCGGCTCACCCTCCGACCATGGCTTTGGCTCGCGACACTCACCACCAATTACCGGATATTCCAGCAAAATTCTGTGGTCGAAATCCTCGACTCGCTGCTGGCGAACTACACTTTCCCGGTGGAAAAGCGGCTCGACGTAGCGCGGTATCCAAAGCGGGAGTATCAGGTCCAGTACGGGGAAACCGACTTTGCATTCTTCAGGCGCCTGACTGAGGAATGGGGGATATCCTGGTTTTTTGAGCATGCAGGTGGCGGACATCGGCTGGTATTGACCGATAACAATGGGGCTTTCAGGCGCTCAGTCAGTCCCGCCTACCATACGCTGCGCTGGCAGCCCACCGCCGATCGGATCGATGAGGAGCATCTGTTCGATTTTAGGCTCGTCGACCAATTGGTGTCGGGTAGGTGGACGGCGAACGACTATGACTTCGCAAAGCCGCGGGCAAACCTCACGGTTGGCACGGCGGATCCTCGCGCAACCGGGCATTCGCATGGTGAGGTGGTGGAGTGGCCCGGTGGTCATGCGCAGCCTGCCACCGACAACGATCCCTGGCTAGAAGGAGATCATCTCTCACGCATACGGATGGAGTCCATTCGACAGCATGGCAGTCGAGCCAGCGGTCGTGGCAATCTGCGGAGCGTGGTGCCAGGCTGCACTTTCACGCTGGCAAACCATCCCAGCCAACAGGCAAATCGAGAGTATCTGGTCTACGCAACCCAGCTTGAGTTGGAAGATGTTGCACAGGTATCGGGTCAAGAGCAGCAGTGGCGCTGCGAAGTTGAATTTGAAGCCCAGCCGACCACGGAGATATTCAGACCCGACCGCAGCCAGTCAGCGCCGCGTACGTTTGGCCCGCAAACGGCCACGGTGGTGGGCCCGGAAAACCAGGAGTTGTGGGTAGACCAGTTCGGCCGAGTCAAAGTGCAGTTTCACTGGGACCGAATTGGGCAAGGCAATGAACACAGCTCCTGTTGGGTTCGCGTAGCATCCGGCTGGCAAGGTGACTACTACGGCAGCATTCAATTGCCACGGATTGGCCAGGAGGTCATCGTGGATTTCCTGACCGGTAACGCAGATCTACCAGTTATCGTCGGACGCGTGGCCAATCGCCTCAATATGCCGATGTGGTCCCTGCCCACTCAGCACGCGCTATCCGGCTTCCGGAGCAAGGAGCTGTTTGGAGAGCGACACAACACGTTCGTTCAGGACGATACTCCGCACCAGATTCAGACCCAGATCGGCAGTGATCACCTGACATCCATGCTCAGCATGGGCTATATGGTTCGAATACGGGATCACGCCGGTCGCAAGGACAAGCGGGGGGAAGGATTCGAGTTGCGCACAGATGGTTGGGGCGCCACCCGAGCTGGCTCCGGGCTGCTGATAACGACGGAGCGACGCGATGGAGCTCGTGGTCACCACAAGGACCTGACAGAAACTGCTACACGATTGGACAGTGGTCAGGATATCCATTGCTCACTGGCGGAGTCAGCCGACATACAGCACGCGCTCGCTGGCGAGCAAGTTGCTGTCTGTGATGCACTGAGCAGCCAGGCAGACGCCATCAGAGGCAACGGCGAGCAAGACGAACTCTCTCAACCGTTCCTGGTACTGGCGAGCCAGAACGGCATCGCCATGACGGCTGGCAGAGATCTCCATCTGCACAGCGACCGCCATACGGCCATCACCAGCGGGCAACATCTGACACTCGCAGCAAGCAAGAGCTTTGTTGCCAGCGCCCGGGAACGTTTCGTGCTCTTCGCTCGCAAGCAAGGCCTGCGTTTCATTGCCGCAAAAGGAAAAATAGAAGTGCGAGCTCAGAATGACGGCATCGAAGCGATCGCAGAGCAAGTACTGCGTGTCATCAGTGCGCAAGATCGCATCGAGATCGTTTCCCCTCAGGCCGTGGCCCTCTTCGCCGGAGGGAGCTTCCTGAAAGTTGCCGACGGTGACATCGTCCAAGGCACAGCTGGAACATGGCGAACGCACGCGGCGACGCACGACTTCCCGGGAGCAAAGTCCTTGCGCACGCCAGTTGGCCTGCCAGCATCCGACGTTTGTCTTCCCTGCGCCGTGGAGGCAGCCCAGCAAGGAGCGATGATCACCAGGCGCAGCAACTCAGGGCGCGAGGCATGAGCGGCATGCTCCCGTTCGATTCTGACTGGCGAGAGCCGGTGCTGCGCGAATCGTTTCGTGCTGCCCTTCGCGCAGATTTGCGGCACTGGCTCAAAGCGATTGGCCCGATCCCAGGCTATGCGCTGGTCGATGCCGGACAACTTCACCTCACCGAGGTCCAGTTGGTTCCACTGTTGCAGACGCATGCCCTGCCCTTCGAGCCAATACTGCGACATACGCCGGAAGCCGGGATGGAAGCTGTCGGGCCCTATCTTGTCGAACTAGAGAATGCAACTGCGGACGCCGTCGATGCGGTGGTCGGGCTGATGGAGTATGGCTGGGTGGTGAGCTTTCTTAGCAGCCGCCTTCCGCTGTTCAAGCTGCACTCCCATTTGCGCGGCTGCCTGAACGGCATACTCGAGGACGGCGCTCATGTGCAGTTGAGATATTACGATCCACGTATTCTCGCGCAGCTTCTTCAGGTCGCTCCGGACGAGATCCGCACTGCCCTGACAGGTCCAATCGACACCTTCGCGTGGTGGGACCGGCAGTTGTGCTGGCAGTCGCGCAGAGGACAAGACAGTTCGACCTTCCAATCCCCGCAGGCGGCGCTGTCCTTGCCGGACCGCCTCATTCGGACGGTGGGCCAATCCGCACAAGCGGATCTCACGTACAGCCTGATCCTCTCGGAACTTCCGATGTCGGACCAGATGGAAGCACTGTCTCCGCATCTGCGATATCAGATCGTCGCGGAGCTACTGACGCGCGCGCGCGGATACGGACTGATGACCCAAGCCAACCTCAGTCTCTTCTGCACCTTGGGATTGACCATATCTCCCACCTTTGACCAAGTGACATCGACATTCAAGACCGTCTGGGCGAATCCGGCAGGTGCCGATGCCGTTTTCGCAGCAGCAGTGGATGGGTTGTCGGCTACCGACTGGCAAGCCATCGATCGCCTGGGGCAGCAAGAACGGATGGCAATGCGCGAGCGATTTGCCATGGGTATGCGAAGGAAAACGCTGTCATGACAACCCCACCCGAACTCACCGCAACAGAGAGGGTGCGCGTTGCACGCGCTGCCGTCACGTTTGAGCCAAAGCTTGAAGGATGTCCCGATTGCGAGTAGGGAGCACATCAAGGACAACGCGTTTTTCATGATCGTTGGTCCGAAAACCTCAAGCGCTCGACTGCGTATTGCGGCAAAGCAGAGCGGCATCTACAGGATGACATTTCCAAACAATCGGCGGGAAGATATCGCGCGCTTGCGAAAGTCGCACGCGACTCGCTGGTTCTGTGAGGTACGACTTAAATCGCCCAAAGGTTTTCCGTCAGAACATTTCAAGCTTGATTCGTGGTTCTTTCCTGTGGATTTTGTTGTGCGTCAGACCGGGATCGGCCCGATGACTGATCTGGGGCGCAGAGGGGGAGAGAATGGAGAAGTGCCGGATTGGAAGTGGCTGAACACCTCCTTGAATGGTGATCGATATCCTCACCCCTCCACCGTCACAGAAATCGATTAATGACGGACCGCCGCCAGTTCCTTGCCGTGCTTGGCATGGCCTCATTCACAACGACTGGATGCTCTCGCATGATCGCAAAAAAAATCGAAGACATGCCACATGAATATGCGCTGTTAATGCATCCAGAACAACGTCGAGCGGCACTGGGGGATGCTCAACTGAAAATCAGTAACGCCGACATCGGCATGGGTGGCACGGACTTCTACCGGAAGGAATGGGAAGGTATTCATTTCTACAACTGCATTTTCTATGGCGTGATTCATCTGGCCATTCTTCGCAATTGCGTGTTCGAACACTGCCAGTTCCCAGGCTCGAATTTTCAGTCGCTTGCCGTGGATAATGTGCTGTTTCTGCGCACCGACACTCTGGGCGGAGCTTATCTCATGTCCGGCGCATCCAGTCAAAGCAAGAATGTACGTTTTGTGGAATGTGATTTTGGGGGGGATGATGCCAATCCTAATCGCTATGGCGCCATATCCTTTCATGATGTGTCCTATGAACGATGCACGGGCCAATACATGGTCGTAAAAGGTCACGGTGTCGTCATCTACCGTGATTGCCGGTTTGGCCCGATCTATGCTGCGAACGGATCAAAAACAAGCAGGAAAATACGTCGTGCGACGACTTATATAGAAAACTGTACATTCAAGGGGCAGACTGACATTGCTAGATCCATGCTCACGAGTCTGACCATTCGCAACAGCAATTTTGAGGTCCTTGAGATCGGAAAATCCACCGTAGAGGGCGACGTTCTCATCGAAGATGTTCAAGCCGGCGCGATGTACGGGGAATTTTGGACCGCCCGCTCCATAACCATTCGCAATAGCAACTTCCGAGGAATCAACGTCAATCCGAAGGATTGGTATCATGAACTCTATCGCGCCCTGGATTGTGCGGTGTCCAAAGAGAATCTGGATAAGTTGCAGGCCGTGACGGTGGAAAACGTCGAATGCGGCCGTGATGATCTTGAGGAGTGGTGGCTGGCGCATCAGATTGACGACGAAGTAACCGGCTGCTGGATTCTGGGAGGCCGCGCTACGACCGTCATCCGGAACTGCAAAATCCCCAAAGCGCTTCTAGCCCTCCAATCCGCAAATGTCCTCATCGACAACTACGAAGGCGAAAAAGCCAGCTTCGTCTCAAGCAAGATGGGTTCACTGACCTTCCGCGCGACAAACATTACCCAGGCCATCGACTTTACCGGTGTGCAGGTGCAGAAACTTGACGCGAAAGGTCTGAACCGATTTACCGGGCAAAAGATCGTGCTTGAGGGCAGTAACGTCAGTCTGTAGTACACGAAGAGCAAATTGTCGTGGAGCCGTTAAGAGCTTGGCGTAGCACGCTCCAGCGCCTGCAAGATCCGATACGCACCCTCGATACGCGCCGGTACGGGCAGATTCCGATTCGCCAGGATCACCACGCCAATCCGCCGCGCGGGCACGAACGCTACGTAGGTGCCAAACCCGTTCGTCGAACCTGTCTTGTTGAAGAGTGCCGAGACCGGCTCAGGCTCGGGTGGCGCGATGCGCTGTACGGCGTGCGATTCCAGCACGATGCGCGCGTCGTTGCCGGCCTGCAGGTCCGATAGCGCCACGGGCCAGCCGTATCGCTCCCACCCCAGACCCTGCGTCATGCCACCAAGCCGGAAGTAGCCAGTGTGCGTAGCCACCAGTGCCCGCTGCAGCGTCTCGTCCTTCACCGTGCGGCCGTCGATATTGAGTTCCACAAAGCGGATCATGTCCGTGGCCGTGGTCTTGATGCCATAGGCCTGCGCATCGAACACGCCCGGCGTGACGCGCACCGGCTTGTTGTCCTTGCCGATGCCCCATGCGTAGTCGCCCATTCTCGCCTTGGGAACCTGCAGCCACGTATGGTGCAAACCCATTCCGCCGATGATCCGCTGCGTCATGATCTGGTCGAAAGGTTCGCCCATCGCTTTCGCGGCGAGGTGGCCGAACAGGCCGATGCTGACGTTGGAATAGCGGCGTTGCGTACCGGGCGCGGCCTCGGGTTGCCAGTGGCGCAGCCATTCGGTCATCTGGGCGAGATTGCCAGCTTCGGGCGGTGGCTGCAGCGGCAATCCTCCCGCCGTGTACGTGCCGAGTTCCAGCAGGCTGATGCCGTCGAACGCGCTGCCTGATAGCGCCGGAAGATACTTCACGGCGCTATCGTCGAGCGACAGCGCGCCGCGTGCCTGCACGTACGCGCCGAGTGTGGCCGTGAACGTCTTGCTGACCGAGCCGATCTCGAAAATCGTGGCATCCGTGACCGGCTGGCCCGACTGACGGGATGCCACGCCGAAGTTGAACACGCGATGCTTGCCATCCACCGTGACCGCTGCCGCCATGCCGGGCACCTTGTACTCGGCCAGGATCGGGCGGATGGCGGCGTCCACGGCCTCCCGTACCGGATCGACCGAGGGTGCGGCGACGACACCCGCGCAGGCGATCGACAAGACCAGCGAAGCCAGGATCTGGCGAGACATCGAGCGCGATGGCAGCAGCGGTAGCGAGGGCATGGAACATTCCGATAGCCGCAAAACCCACGGCGGGATGGCATTGTATCTGCCCCCCTGCGCCGTACAATGGCTGCCTCGGCTGACATCCCAGTCGCATCTGGCGGGCTTGCCCGCGCCTGCATCCATGCCAAACGGTGACGCGCTGAACGTAATCGAAATGGGTGGCCTGCTCGTCGGTGGGCTGGCGTTGTTCCTGTACGGGCTCGAATGCATGACTGCCGGGCTCAAGGCGATTGCCGGCTCACGGCTTCAATCGCTGCTCGGCACGTTGACCGCCAGTCGCTGGCGCGGCGTGCTGGCGGGTGCTGGCATCACCGCGCTACTCAATTCCTCCACGATCACCACGGTCCTGCTGGTCGGCTTTGTGTCGGCGGGGCTGCTCTCGCTGGCGCAATCGGTGCCGGTGATCATGGGCGCCAACATCGGCTCCACGCTGACTGCCCAGATCATCGCGTTCAACATCTCGGCCGTGACGCCGTTCCTGCTTGCGGGCGGCTTCGTCATGCAGGCGTTCGCCAGAAAGGAACTACTGCGCCAACTGGGTGGCGTGCTGCTCGGGCTGGGCCTGCTGTTCCTGGGGATCGAGTTCATGGGCGATGCCACGCGGCCGCTGCGCAACTACCAGCCGTTCATCGCCACGATGCAGGACATGCGCAACCCGGCCATCGGCATCCTGATTGGGGCGCTGTTCACGGCGGTCGTGCAAAGCTCGGCTGCCACACTGGCGATTGTCATCGCGCTCGGCAGCCAGGGGCTGATTCCGCTGGAGTCCGGCATCGCGCTGATCCTCGGCGCCAACGTGGGCACCTGCGGCACGGCGCTGCTGGCGGGCATCGGCAAGAATGCGGAAGCGACACAGGTGGGCATCGTCCACCTGCTGTTCAACGTGCTGGGCGTGTTGTTCTTCGCCTTTCTGATCCCGCAGTTTGCCGATCTGGTGCGCGCCATCTCCCCCAGTGCGCCCGAACTGACCGGCGCCGCGCGGCTGGCCGCCGAGACACCGCGCCAGGCGGCCAATGCCCACACCATCTTCAGCGTGTTTAGTACGGCGATCCTGATCTGGTTCGCGGGTCCGATCGGTCGGCTCGCGCAGCGTCTGGCGCCCGCATCGCCCAGGCCACTGCACGATCCGGGCGTGCCGCGCTATCTGGACGACGCGCTGCTGGCCACCCCGACGCTCGGCATTCCGCGTGTGCAGCTCGAACTTGGCAGCCTTGGCACTCAGGTGCGCGAACTGCTGGAGTGCAGCGCCCAGGTCGCGTTGAACGGCTCGGCACAGGACATCGTCACGCTGGCTGATCGCGACAACTCGGCCGAGGCGCTGAGCACGGCCATCCTGGCCTATATCGGCAGGTTGTCCGACGCAAACGAATCCGAAGACGAAAGTCGGCAACTGCTCGATCTGGCGCGTATCGGCGCCGGACTTGACGCCATCCGCGAGGTGGCTACGACGAGCATGCTCGCACTGAGCCAGCGGCGTATGGCGCTGGGCGCGGATATCGAAGGCATGCGCAATGACCAGACCACGGCGTTCGCGAGGACGGTGCTCGGCTACTTTGATGAGACGCGCGATGCCATCGTGCATCCCGACGCCACGGCGGTGGGCCGCATCGTCGGCGCCAAGGCCGAAATCGAAGCACTGGCCGGTGCCGCACGTGAATCGATCGTCGCCGCACTGCCGCTACGCAGCGCCGAGGACGTCAGGAATTTCCGGCTGGCGAACGACATGCTGGAACACATGAACGAGGTGGCACGTTTGTCGCGTGCCGTCGCCAAGGCCACCACGAAACTGCGCGATGTGCGAATGGCCGAAGGTGCCGAGGCGACCCCTCCGCCAAATACGGCCCCTACCTTGCAGGAGATGCCATGAAACCGCGAATCACCGTACTGACATTGGGTGTGGCCGATCTCGACCGCGCCGTGGTGTTCTATCGCGATGGACTCGGACTGCCCACCGGAGGCGTCATCGGACGTGAGTTCGAACACGGCGCCGTGGCGTTCTTCGATCTGCAGCCGGGGCTGAAACTGGGACTCTGGCCGCGCAAGGATCTGGCCTGGGACACGGGGCTGCCTGCATCCGCACCCTGCCCGACCGGCTTCTCGATCGGGCACAACGTCGCGGACAAGGCCGAAGTGGATCGTGTGATGGCGCAGGCAAAACAGGCCGGCGGACACATCGTCAAACCGGCGCAGGACACCTTCTACGGCGGCTATGCCGGCTACTTCCAGGACCCTGACGGCAACCTGTGGGAGGTGGTCTGGAATCCGCAGATCCTGCCGGCTGACTGACCGCGCTTATTCCTTCGGCTGCGAGAAGCAGAGCCGGTTGCCGAACGGATCGGTCAGCCGCACCTGCCGCGCCCATTCCACATCCTCCACGCCGGGCTTGGCATGGCGGTAATCCTTGGCGATCAGTTCGCGCTGCAGCGCGTCGGCATCGTCGA
Source organism: Cupriavidus sp. SW-Y-13 (assembly GCF_009793345.1). Taxonomy (NCBI): domain Bacteria; kingdom Pseudomonadati; phylum Pseudomonadota; class Betaproteobacteria; order Burkholderiales; family Burkholderiaceae; genus Cupriavidus; species Cupriavidus sp. SW-Y-13. The sequence goes on along the minus strand of NZ_WHLX01000001.1, from coordinate 1,695,239 downwards.
TAGGGATATAGGCGGCCGAGCCGGGGGTGGCGTCGCCGTAGTGCTCGCTCAGATGCAACGTCAGACCGGAGCGCGACACCTGCATGTACAGCGGGAAGTTCTCGCCGAAGGTGTGCTCCCAATCCACCTTGAAACCCAGGAAATCGATGTAGAACTCGCGCGCCTTCTCGACAGAGAAGATCCGCAGGATGGGAATGGCTGGAGACAGGTTCATGGCGAGGGCGACAAATTCAAGGAAAGTGCGTCGTATTGTGCCTGCACTCCATGCTTTCGCCGATAACCCCGCCAAAAAGTTATTGATGACGCACTAAAATCGGCTTTTACTTCGCTTTATGAAATCCCTATAATTATTGGAATTCAATAATTCACGATAAACCGGACGATGAGCGACATCTACCGCCGCCCTGAACTGGCGCGGCAAATGGCAAAACAGTTGCTGTTTCCGGGCGTGCTTGACGAGGGCCTGCGTTCGGGGCTGTTCCTCTCCGGCCTGCGCCGCATCGGCAAGACCACGTTCGTGATGAACGACCTGATCCCGGCGCTGGAGGAAATGGGCGCGCTGGTCATCTACGTCGATCTCTGGAGCGATACCCAACGCAGCCCTGCCGCCCTGATCCTTGCCGCGGTAAAGAAGGCGCTCGGCGAGCTGGAGTCGCCGACCAGCGCCATCACGCGCCGGCTCAGGCGACTGACCGGTGCGGATGTGGGCGCGCTGGGATTCAAGTTCGGTTTCAAGCTCGATAGCCTGGGCGATCCGGGCGGCGCCACGCTGGCGCAAGCACTGACCGAGGTGGTGGATCAGGCGCGCACGGATGTGGTCCTGATCGTCGACGAGGTGCAGCACGCCATCACCTCGGACGAAGGCAACCAGATGCTGCTGGCCCTGAAGGCGGCGCGCGATGCGATCAATCCCCGGCCCGATACGCCAGGACATTTCCTGTTCGTCGGCACCGGCTCGCACCGGGCACTCGTCGGCGAACTCACTGCGCGGCGCAACCAGGCGTTCAGCGGGGCCACGTCGGTGGCCTATCCCGTCCTCGACAAACGCTATGTCGATCACCTGCTGGAGCGGCTAGCCGCCGAAGGCGCCACCGCCCTGCCCTCGCCCGACGTGGCGATGAAAGCGTTCCAGACGCTGGGGCACCGACCCGAGGAAATGATCCGGGCGTTGCGGCAGTTGCACTTCCACCTGCCGGAAGGCAGCAACCCCGACGAATACCTGCCGGTCATCGCGAACACATTGCGTTCTGCGGCGGCCGATCTGGAACTCGTCAAGCTGGAGCAACTGGGCGGGCTGGCCACCGCAATCTTTGACCGGATTGCCTCAGCGGAAGGCGATGCGCGCGGACTGTTCTCCGCCGAAGCGGCGGTGGCGTATTCGAAGGCCATCGGCCGGGAGGTCAAGGTCGAAGAAGCCCAGCCGCTGGTCAATGAACTGATGGCCGGCAACCTCATCATGCGCAAGGGGCACGGGCTGTATGGGGTGACAGATCCGTTTGTGCAGGAGATGTGGAAGGAACGAAAGGCGTTGGAAGGCAAGCTCTGACCGCCTGCCTTCCAGCATTTACGCCCGCATCAGCACTCGCCCTTTTTCGCCTTGCCGGGCGGGCAGAACGATTCGTTTCCGTATCCGTCCACGCGGCAGTTGCCCTTCTTGGCCTGCCCCGGCGGACAGCCGGGACCACCGCCGCCCGGTTGATCGTAAGGCGCTACCACGCACCCGCCAAGCAGCACCGCGCATGCTGCCATCAGCAACGTTAGTTTTTTCATTGTGTTTCTCTTTGTTGTGTGAGGACGCGGCGAGGATAGCGTCTGGTGAAGGTTGGGGCTGTAACGAAGTGAAAGGTGCGGGCGTTTGATGTGGTTTGCTCCCCTCTCCCGCAAGGCGGGAGAGGGGCTGGGGGAGAGGGCCAGCCGTGAAAATTGCGATGTGGCCGGCAAGCAGAACTTCCAGCCCTCTCCCCCACCCCTCTCCCACTTCGCGGGAGAGGGGAGCAAACCGAGGGAAAGGAAACAGAATAACTACGGGTTTACATCAGGTTTTCATATAACCAGAAAAGCCTAAACTCCCTCCCCATGCAAACCAGGCCGATCACCCTTACCGAGCGCGTCATCCAGCAGTTGCGCGCCGAAATAGCCGATGGGACGTTTCCCGTGGGCGAGCGGCTGCCTACGGGCAAGCAGCTTTGCGAGCGCTTTGGCGTCAGTGCTGCGGTGATCCGGGAAGTGACGGAGCATTTGCGTTCGCAGGGCATGATCGAGAGCCGGCAGGGGCTGGGAAGCACCGTGCGGTCGCGGGTCAGCGACAGCGGGTTTCGGCTGGCGGGTGGCACCGATACCACCGACCTTGCCGCAATTTTCGAACTACGAATCGATCTGGAGGGATCGGCGGCGGCCATGGCGGCGCGGCATCGTACCGAGCAGGACGTCACCCGCATGGCCGCGTTGCTGGCCGAACTGGGAACGCATCTGAACGATCCCGAGCAGGGCGTGGAGTCCGATATCCAGTTCCATATCGCCGTCGCCACCGCCACGCACAACCCCTATTACCTGCAGTTGCTCCAATACATGAACCTGCAACTGCATCACGCCGTGCAGACCGCGCGCACCAATTCCAGCAAGCAGCCGGGGCTGCCGCGCCAAGTGCACGCAGAGCACCTGTCGATCTTCCAGGCGATTCGCGACCGCGACGTCGATCTGGCACGCCAGCACACCACGCAGCACCTGCGCAACGCCGCCCTTCGCCTGGGCCTGAACATGCGCGACGCCTGATTTCCGCCGACTTTCCCGTTTTCCTTCTTTTCCCTTGCCGATCATGTCCGATACGAATTTCGCCCAGCGCCTGACCGAAGCCCTTGGACCCGACGTGGTGTCTACCGCCGCCGATGCCGTGGCGCCGTGGTTGTCCGACTGGCGCGGCCTCTACAAGGGCCAGGCCCAGGCCGTGGTGCGCCCGCGCTCGACTGAACAGGTGGCGCAGGCACTGGCGATGTGCCAGCAGGCCGGCGTGCCCGTGGTGCCGCGTGGCGGCAATACCGGCCTGTGTGGCGGCGCGGCGCCCGATGGCAGCCAAACCAACGTGGTCCTGAGCCTCGACCGCATGGACAAGATCCGTTCGATCGACACCATCGCCAATACGATGGTGGCCGAGGCTGGCTGCATCCTGGGCAACCTGCGCCGTGCCGCCGAGGAGAACGACCGGCTGTTCCCGCTCTCGCTGGCAGCCGAGGATTCGTGCCAGATCGGCGGCAATCTCGCCACCAACGCGGGCGGTGTGAACGTAGTGCGCTACGGCATGACGCGCGAACTGGTGCTCGGCGTGGAAGCGGTGCTGCCGAACGGCGAGATCTTTCATGGGCTGCGCACGCTGCGCAAGGACAACACCGGCTACGACCTCAAGCAGTTGCTGATCGGCTCCGAGGGCACGCTCGGCATCATCACCGCTGCCGCGCTGCGCCTCTCGCCACGCGCCGATTCGCGCGCCGTGGTGCTTGCCGCCGTGGAATCCTCGCAGCAGGCGCTGCAACTGTATTCGCTGCTGTTCGCCCGTTGCGGCGCACGCTTGCAGGCGTACGAGTTCTTTACCGGCGAGTGCCTGGAACTCGTGCTCAAACATGCCGAAAACGTCCAGGCGCCCTTCCCCGATCGCCATCCGGCCTATGTGCTGCTGGAGATCGCCGATACCGCGTCGGAGGACGTGCTCAACACGCTGCTGGAATCGGTGATTGGCGAGGCGCTGGAACAAGGGCTGTGCCTCGACGCCGCCGTCTCCGCTTCGCTCGCCCAGTTGCAGGGCCTGTGGAAGCTGCGCGAGGAAATCTCGGAAGCGCAGCGCATGGATGGCCTGCATCTGAAGCACGACGTGTCGCTGCCCATCGAGAGTATCCCGGCGTTCATGGAATCGATGGAAGCGCGGCTCAAGGCGCGCCACCCCGGCATCCGCCCGTTCATCTTCGGGCACTTCGGGGATGGCAACCTCCACTACAACCTGTCGCGCCCGCTCGGTGCCGATCCCAAATGGGCGCTGGGCGAAGGCAAGCCCGTCAGCGACGAAGTCATGGAGGAAGTGGCGCGCTACAACGGCAGCATCAGTGCCGAACACGGAATCGGCCAACTCAAGCGCGACGCCTTCCTGACGCTCAAGGACCCGCTCGAACTGCGCCTGATGCGTGCCATCAAGCAAGTGTTCGACCCCAGCGGCATCATGAATCCGGGCAAGCTGCTGTAACGCCGCTTTCCTGCGTTTCAGGCGGGCCACGCCGCTATACTGGGAGCCTTTTCCGGCATGCGGGGGATATCCACCCATCGCATGCCGCTCCCCCACGGTTCCCAGGGTTTCCAAATTGGCTGACCAAGACCTGAGCAAGCTGAAAATCGACCGCAGCGCCATGGCGCCCGCGCCTCGCAGGCGTCGCCGCTGGGTGCGCTATGCGGTCATCGCAGTGATCCTGTTGGCCGTGGTTGGCGTCGGCCTCAAGCTTACCGGCCCGCAGGCCGTGGAAAGCACCACGATCACCGCCGCCTACCCCTCCCAGAATTACACGATGCTGAACGCCACGGGCTACGTGGTGCCGCAGCGCAAGGCCGCCGTCGCGTCGAAGGCACAGGGCCGCCTGGAATGGCTGGGCGTGCTGGAAGGCTCGCGCGTGAAGAAAGACGAGATCATCGCCCGCGTGGAAAGCCGCGACGTGGAAGCGTCCGCCGCGCAGGCCCGCGCCCAGGTGCAGGTGGCCGAGGCCAATCTCCAGTTGCAGCAGGCCGAGCTGCGCGATGCCGAGGTCAATCTGAAGCGCTCGGAAATGCTGCTGGAACCGAAGGCCATCTCGAAGCAGCAATACGATGCGGATCTGGCGCGCTTCAACAAGGCGCGGGCATCCATCGGCAACGCGCAGGCGTCGATCACCTCGGCCAAGGCCAATGCCCGCGCGGCAGAGGTGTCCGTGGAGCAGACTGTGATCCGCGCCCCGTTCGACGGCGTGGTGCTGATCCGCCATGCCAACGTAGGCGACAACATCACGCCGTTCTCCGCCGCCGCCGACACCAAGGGCGCCATCGTCACGATTGCGGACATGGATACGCTGGAAGTGGAAGCGGATGTCTCCGAATCGAATATCGCCAAAATCACTGTCGACCAGCCGTGCGAGATCCTGCTCGATGCGCTGCCGAACCTGCGCATGGCTGGCAAGGTCTCACGCATCGTGCCCACCGTAGATCGGTCCAAGGCCACCGTGCTCGTCAAGGTGCGTTTTGTCGATCGCGATCCACGCGTGCTGCCCGACATGAGCTCGAAGATCGCCTTCCTGTCGAAGCCGGTGCCACCCGAGGACAACAAGCCGCAGACCGCCGTGCAACCTTCGGCCGTGGTCGAGCGCGATGGCAAGCCCGTGGTGTTCCTGATCGCCGACGGCAAGGCCAGGCAGGTGCCGGTGACACGCGGCGCGAAGATCGGCGAACTGGTGGCCGTGCAGGGTGTGAAGGCTGGCGACATCGTGGTACTGGCGCCCGGCGACAAGCTGGCCGATGGCGCCAAGGTCACCGTGACCAAGAAGTAAGCCATGGCCGAAGCCTCCGCTGTGACCCACCCCGCCCCGCTCGTCTCGATCCGCCACCTCGCCAAGTCGTACCAGCGCGGCGCGCAGACTGTGCCGGTGCTGTCCGATATCTCGCTCGATATCGCCGAGGGAGATTTCATCGCGCTCATGGGGCCGTCCGGTTCGGGCAAGAGCACGCTGCTGAACCTGATCGCCGGCATCGATCGTCCTGACAGTGGCGAGTTGCTGGTGGGCGGCGTCGATATCTCGGAACTGCCCGAGGCATCGTTGGCGGACTGGCGTGCCGCGCACGTCGGCTTCATCTTCCAGTTCTACAACCTGATGCCGGTGCTGACCGCTTATGAAAACGTGGAACTGCCGCTGATGCTGACGCGGCTGGGCCGCGCGGAGCGGCGCGAGCGTGTGGAAATGGTGCTGCGGATGGTCAACTTGGGCGATCGCATGGATCACTATCCGTCGGAACTGTCAGGCGGCCAGCAGCAGCGCGTAGCCATTGCCCGCGCGCTGATTACCGACCCCACGCTGATCGTGGCCGACGAGCCAACCGGCGACCTGGACCGCACCTCCGCCACCGAGATCCTGACGATGCTGCAGCGGCTGAATGCGGATGTCGGCAAGACCATCATCATGGTCACGCACGACGCCCACGCCGCCGAAGCCGCCAAGTCGCTGGTCCATCTGGAAAAAGGCGAGTTGCTACAGACCGAACGCCGCCAACCCGGGCCACGTGCCTGAGCATCGCAAACCATGTACCTGCCCAAGCTGATCGCCCGCAACGCCATGCGCCACAAGCTGCGCACGACGCTGACTGTGCTCGGCCTCGTGATTGCGGTGCTGGCCTATGGGCTGCTGCAGACGGTGGTGGATGCCTGGTACGCGGGGGCTTCGGCAGCGTCGAATGCGCGGCTCGTGACGCGCAACGCGATTTCTCTGACGTTTGCGCTGCCGCTGCATTACGAATACCGCATCAAGGGCGTGGATGGTGTGACGCAGGTGGCGCGCTCCAACTGGTTCGGGGGCGTCTATCGCGATCCCAAGAACTTCTTCGCGCAGTTCGCCGTCTCCGACAACTATCTCGATCTTTATCCCGAATTCATCGTCAAGCCAGAGGAACGCGCGGACTACCAGCGCGACCGGCGCGGTGCGCTGATCGGTCGCCAATTGGCCGATTCGTATGGCTTCAAGGTGGGCGACGTCATCCCGATCAAGGGCACGATATATCCCGGCACCTGGGATTTCGTCGTGCGCGGGATCATGGAGGGGCGGGATGAGTCCACCATCACGCGCCAGATGATCTTCCACTGGGACTACCTCAACGAGACCGTGCGCAAGAAGACCGCGCGGCAGGCGGATCAGGTGGGCGTATTCGTGGTCGGCATCGACAATCCGGACAACGGCGCCGCCATCTCGCGCGCCGTGGACAACGTCTTCAAGAACTCGCTGGCCGAGACGCTGACCGAGACCGAGCAGGCGTTCCAGCTCGGTTTCGTGGCGATGTCCAACCAGATCATCGCGGCGATTCGCGTGGTGTCCTATGTGGTGATCGTGATCGTCATGGCCGTGATGGCCAACGCGATGGCAATGAGCGCCCGCGAGCGCATCACCGAGTACGCCACGCTCAAGGCACTGGGCTTTGGCTCGGGTTTCCTGTCGTTGCTGGTGTTTGGCGAGTCGATGATCATCAGCATGGTGGGCGGCGCGATTGGGATGTTACTGACGCCACCCGCCGCGAGCTTCTTCAAGCAGGCCGTGGGCGGCGTGTTCCCGGTGTTCACGGTCTCGCACGACACCATGGCGATGCAGGCCGCGTGCGCCGTGGTGGTCGGATTGGCGGCTGCCATCGTACCCGCCGTGCAGGCCGCGCGCGTGCGCATCGTCGAGGGCCTGCGGGCCATCGGGTAATTTATGGCGATTCCGCTTCACTACATCGCCCGCAATGTCTGGGCCCGGCGCCTGACCACGGCGCTCACCGCCGGCGGACTCGCGCTGGTGGTCTTTGTGTTCGCCACGATGCTGATGCTCGACGCCGGACTCAAGCAGACGCTGGTGACCACGGGCGAGCGCGATAACGTGGTGGTCATCCGCAAGGGCGCCGAGACCGAGATCCAGAGCGCGATTTCCCGCGATCAGGCGGCGGCGCTGGAAATGCATCCCGCCGTAGCGTTGACCACGGAAGGCCGCCCGATGGCTTCGCGTGAAGCCGTGGTGCTGATCTCGCTGACCAAGACCGGCTTTACGACCCCGTCGAACGTGATCATCCGGGGCGTGTCGCCGCTCGGTGTAACGATGCGGCCGCAGATCCGGCTGACCGAGGGGCGCGTGTTCAAGCCCGGCTCGGCGGAAATCATCGTCGGCAGCAGCATCGCCAAGGGCTACGGCAACGTGCGGATTGGCGACCACATACGTTTCGCGCAGCGCGACTGGACCGTGGTGGGCCACTTCGATGCAGGCGGCAGCGGCTTCGATTCCGAGATCTGGGGCGACATCGACCAGTTGATGCAGTCGTTCCGTCGCACGAGTTATTCGTCGATGGTGATGCGGCTGTCGAACGCAGACGGTTTCGACAAGTTCCGCGCCGATATCGACGTGGACCCCCGCCTGGCGAACGAGGCCAAGCGCGAGCAGCAGTTCTACAGCGACCAGTCGAAAGCGCTGTCTGCATTCATCAACATCCTGGGCCTGACACTGACCACGATCTTCTCTGTGGCCGCAATGATCGGCGCGATGATCACGATGTATGCATCGGTCGCCAACCGCGTTGGCGAGATCGGCACGCTGCGCGCGCTGGGCTTCCAGCGCAACAACGTGCTGATGGCCTTCCTGATCGAAGCGGTGCTGCTGGGGCTGGTGGGTGGTATCGCCGGTTTGCTGTGCGCCGCGCTGATGCAGTTTGCGTCTTTCTCCACGACGAACTTCCAGACGTTCGCGGATCTGTCGTTCCGCTTTCTGCTGACGCCGGGGATTATTCTGAAAACCCTGCTGTTTTCGATGGCGATGGGACTGATTGGCGGGTTCTTGCCTGCGCTCAGGGCATCGAGGCTGAATATTGTGGACGCGTTGCGGGCGCGGTAGCCTGCGTGTCTCTCGCCTGGTGTTGCTCCCCTCTCCCGCAAGGCGGGAGAGGGGCCGGGGGAGAGGGCCAGCGGTGCAAATTGCCAATGGTCGGCAAGCAGAACCTCGCGCCCTCTCCCCCAACCCCTCTCCCATTTCATGGGAGAGGGGAGAAAAAACAATGCGGTATTGCCTACCCCATCACCTCCTCGCATACCTCCAGCCAAGCCCTGGCCGCGTGCGACAAATACCTGCCCGGCGACCAGATATGAGCCAGCGCCCAGTCCATCGTCGGCTCGGCGAGCCGCGCCACTGACAGCTTGTCGCGCGTCTCCAGCCTGGACAACAACGGCTCCGGCAGAAACGTCGTCCCCAGCCCCGCCGCTGCCATCGACGCCAGAAAATCCCAATGGCCGCTTTGCGCCACCACTTGTGGCTCGATGCGCGCCTCCAGAAACGCCTGCCGCAGCTTGCGCGTCAGCGAGAACTCGTCGGTCAGCATCACGAGAGGCTCGTCGCGCAATGCCTCCAGCGTGACCGTACGGCCGCTGGCCCATCCCGCGCGGGGCGGACCGACAACCCAGATCGGATACTTGGCGAATTGGCGCGTCTCCAGCGCCAGCCCCGTATCGCCGGGCAGCACTGTTGCGCCCACCTCCAGTTCGCCGCTGGCCACCTGCTGCTCCACCACCTGACCGCCGTGCTCGGATAGCGTCAGTTGCAGATTGGGATACCGCTTTCGGAAAGCGCTGACCGCTGGCGAGAAGAACAGGTTGACCATCGGTGGAATGCCAACCGTCAGTTGCCCCCGTCCGAGCGATGACAGATCGGCCACTTCCAGCGTCAGCCGGTGCACAACGCCCAGCGCCTCCTGACCCCGGTCGTAGACCACCTTGCCCACATCGGTGAGCCGCACCGACTTGCCTTCGCGGATCAGCAACGGCTGGCCAACCTCATCCTCCAGTTGGCGAACCATCTTGCTGATGGTCGATTGCGTCACATAGAGCGACGATGCCGCCTGGGTGAAGCTCTTGAGGCGCGCAGTCTCGACGAAGTAGCGCAAAGCCCGGATGTCGATCGGCATCGCAAAATCTCCATGAAAATTCCGACTGAGGCGTGGAATTTTAAATCATGACGAGAATGTTTGCTGGGCCATTACACTGGCGATCCCTCGCCCCCACCATCGCCGGATACGCCGGCGAACACCAACATGGCTAGCAGGCCGCATGCCCAACAGTGGCTGTTTTCGCTGAAGGCATTCGCGGCCGCGATGCTCGCACTCTATATCGCCTTGTGGTTCGGCCTGCCCCGCCCGTACTGGGCCATGGCCACCGTCTATTTCGTCTCGAATCCGCTCACGGGCGCCACACGCTCCAAGGCCGCCTATCGCGTGGCCGGCACGATGCTGGGTGCTACGGCAGCCGTGGTGACGGTGCCCGGACTCGTCGGAATGCCGATCGTCCTCACCGCCGCCATTGGGTTGTGGATCGCGGTGCTGGTCTACCTGTCGCTGCTGCAGCGCTCGCCGCGCAGCTATGTGTTCCTGTTGGCGGCCTACACCTTGCCGATCGTTTCGCTACCCGCCGTGATGCATCCGGGCGAAATCTTCGACATCGCCGTGTCGCGGATCGAGGAAATCGTGATTGGCATCGTCTGCGCCGCGCTCGTCCACGGCATCGTCTTCCCGGCCCGGGTGGCGCCCGCGCTGCGTGCCCGCGCACGGCTCTGGCTCGACGACGCAGCGGCGTGGGCCAGCGATATCGCGTTGGCCAACCAGCATGCCGACGTAAGTCGGCACCGGCTGGCAGCGGACATGCTGGCGCTAGACCAGTTGATCGTGCAGCTATCGTTCGATACCGAGAGCCGCCAGACCCACGATCATGCGCGGGCACTGCGTGCGCGGATGTCGGGTCTGATGCCCGTGCTCTCGGCACTGGAAAGCGTGCTGCACGCGATGCGGGCCAAGGGTCGCCACGCCTATACGCAGCCCGTCCTGGCCGAAGCGGCACGCCATCTGCAATCCACCTATGACACGCTGATGCGACGCTGCGTCGCGCTGCAATCGGCTATTGGCGATCGGACGGCGCCGCGTCCCACGTCGCTCCGGACGGATACCCCCGAGGACGCCACCGCGCTCCACCACGACCACGCGATGCTTCTGTTCGGATCGGTCTCGGCGGGGCTCGCGGTGTTCTGCGCGGGGCTGTTGTGGATTTTTTCCGGGTGGGAGGATGGCGGCGGTCCTGTGGCCGTGTCGGCCATCGCCTGCTGTTTTTTCGCCTCGATTGACGAGCCGCGCGCCATGGTCAAGCCGTTTATCCGATGGAGCGCGATCTGTCTGCTGATCTCGTCGTTCTACCTGTTCCTGGTGGTGCCGCTCGCCCAGAGCTTCGAGATGCTGGCCGGCATGCTGGCCGCACCGTACCTCGCCATCGGCATGCTGATTCCACGGCCCGGGTTCCAGTTGATTGCGATGCTGCTGTCGGTCAACACCGCCTCATTCGCAAACGTGCAGAGCGTCTACGATGCCAATCTCGTCGGGCTGTTCAACACGAGCCTGGCAAACGCCGCCGCCATGCTGTTCGCGCCAATGTGGGCGATGCTGGTGCGGCCTTTCGGCGCCCATGTGGCCGCGCGACGGCTGATCCACGCGAGCTGGCGAGACCTGGCTCGTGCCGCCACATGGCGGGTGTCCGACGAGTACACCCGCGCAGGCGCACGCATGCAGGACCGGCTCGGGCAACTGATGCCGCGCCTGGGTGCCAGTGGCGACAAACTCGCTTCGGATGGCTTCACGGAGTTGCAGATTGGCTATTGCACGCTGGCGCTGCAACGTGCCCTGCCCGGTCTGCCCGGCGTCGTACGTAAGCCCGTGCGGCGCGTGCTCAGCATCGTCGCCAGGCATTTCCGGGCGCGCGTGAAAGCGGGCAGCAGTGAGGATGTGCCGGTCTCACCTGACCTGCAGGCGTCGATTCACACCGCGCTGACGGCGCTGGCGAACGTACACGATCGCCACCTGGCCGCCGACGTTCACAGCGCGCTCGTGGTGCTTGGCATCACGATGCATGCACATGAAAAAATCGACTCGATGGAGGACGTTTAAATCATCACGGGAATGATTTGGGGTGACTACACTGCAGTCCGTGCCGTACCACTCCGATGCGGCATCGCCCACAAGGCGTTCCCTGGGCGGCGCATCCCCCCCCATCCCTGCCGATGCGCCGCCCAACCAAACCGTGAAGACTTCCATGCAACACAAGACCAAGACCCTGCTCGCCACCCTGCTGCTGAGCGTCTGCACCGTGGCCGTCGCCAGTACCGGCGCCGCTCCTGAACAAGACGGTATCCCGCGCGACCGCTACAACCACACCCAGCACAACGGCCAGCGCGACGTCTACACCGAAGGCGCGCACGGCATCCGCGAACGCGATGTCTACACCGACGGCGCCTACGGCACCCGCAAACCCGATCCGTACACGGATGGCGCCCGCCTGGCCCGCCCGGCCGACCTGGCCGGGATGGACCTGCGGGGTGTGTCAGCCCAACCGGCCTGACCGTAATACCGGGTTCTCAACAGAGCCCAGCTTCGTTTTTCAGAGACATTGAGACTTGATGCCGCGTCCGGTGACGGACGCGGTTTTTTTGCTTGGGAAATTCAGGCTGCCCCCATCCTCTCCAACTCCTTCCCCAGCCGATCCAGCGTTTGCGCCCAGCCTTCTTCCGCGCCGCGCGTGAAATCGCCCATCGACGGATCGAGCGCGGTGTAACGCTGGTTCACCGTCATCTCGGTCCCGCCCGCAACGGGCTGGATGCCTACCGTCGTCAGTGCGCTGAACAGTGGTTTGCCTTCGAGCGTGATGACGGCGACGTCGAGCACGAGCCGGGAGTGCGGCACGATTTCGACATAGTGGCCACGCAGCCATTGGTCATAGGTGCCATCGTCGGACTTCATGCGCAGCTCGAACTTGCCGCCTGGGCGGAACTCCACTTCGCATTCGGGGATGGTGAAGCCGTGCGGGGAGAACCAGTGGCTCAGGTGCTCGGCAGCGCTCCATGCCTTGAACACGAGTTCGGGCGGCGCGTTGAACGTACGGGATACGTCGAGCGACTGCCGGGGAGTCGATTCATTTGCGGTGGCCATCGGGGGCTGTCTCCTTTTTCATCGTTTCGAGGTAATCGCCGAGGCGATCGAAGCGGGCTTCCCATTCTGCGCGGCGGGCGCTTAGCCATTGCTGGGCTTCGCCAAATGCCTCCGGCGCGATGCGGCAGGTGCGCACGCGCCCTACCTTCTCGGTTGTCACCAACCCGGCCTGCTCCAGCACGCCCAGGTGCTGCATCACTGCGGGCAGCGACATCGCCAGCGGCCGCGCCAGTTCCGCTACGGACTGCGGGCCGCGCGTCAACTGCATCAGCATCGTGCGGCGCGAGCTGTCGGCCAACGCCTTGAATGTGGCGTCAAGAGGATGGGTGGAATCGGAATGGTTAAGCATGTTCTTTAGTATAGAAATGCCCGATGGTTAAGCAAGAACTTTAGTGTTAAGCGGGGTGGGGAGGAGAGGTTACCGCTGCATCGCGGCGATGCGGGCCATCACGGCCGGCAGTTCGGGCGGCGTTTCAAGCTGGTCGATCAGCCACTGCACGGCGTCGGCGAGTCTGTTGGGATCGTAGTCCGCGGCAAAGCTGTGGAGCGTGGCACCGTGGAGGACGAGCCGCAGGGCGAGCAGTTCCGGCTCCGGCACGCCTTTCGGGTCCTGCCCAAAGAGTCGCTCGGGCACGGCGGCGAGCAACGGACCCACGGAGTCGGCCAGTCGCTCGTCGCCCCGTGCGGCCATCCAGACTTCCAGGATGGCCAGCGAGGTATGTCGATGGCGACGATGGACCAGCGTATGGAGCATCAGGTGCATCCGCACACGGGCCGGCATCGGCCCCAGCGCGTCGAGCTTGCCGGCTTCGGTGTCGATCAGCGATGCCACCATCGCAGGCAACAGGTCATAGCGGCCGTTCGGAAACTGGTGTCGCAACGAGCCCCGGCTGATCCCGGCGATCTCGCAGACACGCGCCTCACCGAACGCGGCATAGCCTTGCTCGATCAGCAATGTGGTGGCGGCATCGATCAATGTCTGCCGGGTGGATGCGCTACGTTCTGCTTGAGTGGCCATGGCGCGATTGTAACGAGAACGTCATGGCGCCGGGTTGAGGGTTCAACGAATGAGAAAGGGGCAGAGCGTCGTCCTGGACGGCCTGCCCCCTCATGTCCACCGGCTCGCAGACTCAGTTTGCGCCGACCTTCTGCACCGGCGGCGGCGACCACGTGTTCTGCAGGATCTCAGCCTTGGGCCAGTAGGCCCGGATGAACAGTTCGAAGTCGCCCGCTGGCGCCGGCAGCCAGTTCGCCACCTTGTCCGCCGCCGGCCGCTTGTTCTGGACGTACAGCGTCAGCGAGCCATCCTGGTTGTAGACGAGGTCCTTGTTCTTGGTGCCGAGCGAGTAGCGCTTGATCTCGTTCGGTGCAAAGAAGTGGGCAGCATCGTAGAGCGTCAGCGACCAAAACCCATTCACGGGTGGCAAGCCGCCTTTCGGGAAGGTGATCGTATAGGCGTTTGCGCCGTTCAGCCGCGCTTTGCCAGCGTCGTACTCCTGTCCGAAATAGGCTGACTCCCTGCGCGGATTGACGAAGATGTTGGCCTTGGCCGCCGCCGCGCGGCTGTAGTAATCCGTGCCGAACTCCGCCCCGTTCATCGGCGCCACCCAGCCGTTGCCCACCGGCACGCCCGCGCGGGAGTACTGGTGCATCTCGGTCATCATTTCCTTGTCGGCCTCGACAGCAGCCTGCGCCAGGGTGTCGGCCACGGCCGGGTCCCTGGCAGCGGCGTCGAGCAGCGACTGGAACCATGCGTACAGCGCTTCCTCGCCGCGCTGCGGCGGCACCTCCTTCATGATGGCAGGCAGTTCCTTGAAGAACGCCTCGGGCTTGACCCACTGGGTCTCGGCACCGCTGCCCTGCTTGCCGCCTGCCGGATCGGACAGTTTCGGAATCTTCGACCAGTCCTTGGTCTTCATCTTGCCGTCGTACTCGCTGAGCGGATAGGCCACGATCTGGCTGACCACGGGCTGCACGGCCTTGCGATCCGCGGCGGTATCGTCGAGAAAGGCGCGCGGGATGATGTACGCGATGTTGGTCGGCGATCGGTACACGCCCTTGATGCCCTTGGGCGTCGCGCCCTTCCAGTTCGGCCCCACCACCATATAGAAGCCGGGTTTGGTGCCGTACATCCGGCCTGCGCCGCCCAGGGTATCGGTACGCTGGTCGCCCAGTTGGTAGACCCAGAATCTGTTGCCGAAGTCAGGCACCTGGAACACCACCGGCTCCTTTGCCAGGGAGAGGATGCCGAAACCGTAGACCACGTCCTGGTTCGGCGTGGCCACGGCGCGCTCTTCCGGCTGGATGTAGTCGGTCAGCATGGTGAGCCGGTTCAGCGGCGCCACGGGCAGCACGCCATCGCCCAGCCCGTTCTCCGGCACCTTGGAAAACACCATGTGCCGGTTGTGGATGTTGACCATCGGCCAGCCCCAGATGTACGCCATCTTGGCCAGGTTACGTACGTAGCTCTGCGGCAACTGCGTGCCGGCTACCGGGCCGGGCGGGAGTTTGGACGACGCGTCGCCAGCGGCGGACGGGGCAGACCACGCCGGGACAGACAAGGTCAACAGGAGCGCCGTGGTAGCGAGGATGGTTCGGGAATTCAGGGAGGCCATCTGGGAGTCATGGGTAGAGGAAGACACGTCATGCTCCCCCGCTCCCATCTCGATCGGAATTCAATTCTTTTGTGGCGCGGTGTAAATCCGTTCGCGGGAGTCGCCTCCGATCAGCGGATGAATTGTTCGCGTGGCGGGTTGCTGTTTCCTTGATCCGGCGTGTGGCGCTTTCGCCTCCGGAATGGCCGCCCCGCGTGCAGCGGTGCGGGAAAGGGCGTATTCTCACGACCTTGTCATTCCCGCGTCGCAGGCGTAGTGTTTTGCATCGCCTGGCGCTCCGGGGTGCCCCGAGCCGCCCCACCCTGATTGTTGAAGGATGAACCAGAAATCCCCCAAATTCCCGGATGAACCGCCGTTGCCGGCCACCTGGGATGCCCGCCTTGCCCGCCATCTGGTGCGGCCTCTCAAGAACACCCGTGTCACCCCGAACCACCTCACCACCCTGCGCCTGCTGATTGGCGTGGCTGGCGTCGCCTGTATCGCACAGGGCGGCTACGCGTGGACGAACTGGGGGGCGCTGCTCGTGGTGCTATCCAATTTTGTCGACCATACCGATGGCGAACTGGCGCGGATCAGCGGCAAGGGCAGCAAGCTCGGCCACTTCTACGACCTGGCCGCCGATGCGCTGGTGACGGTGCTGCTGTTCGTCAGCTTCGGGCTGGCCGTTGCCAATACCACTGCCGAGGCAGCTGGCGCGCTGGGTCCGAGTTTCGGTCCAGTCCTGCGCGGCACCGTGGCCGGCCTGGCCGTGGCGCTGATCTTCTTCCTGCGCATGCGTATAGAATCGCGGGTTGGCAAGAGCGGCACGAAGCAGGCATCGGCGGCCGGTTTCGAGACGGAAGACGTGCTGTACCTGCTGCCGCTGGTCACGCTGACCAACGGTATCGGCCCGTTCCTGACTGCCGCGTCGATTGGCGCCCCGCTGTTTGCCTTGCTGGTCATCATCGACTACTGGCGCATCATGCGCCGGCCCGTTTCCACGACGACGGACCACTGACGCAGCCCCCTGAAATACCGAGATTCCCCGAGATCCCATGAGCGAGCACGCCACCAGCGACCTGACCCTTGCCGCCACGGCCAGCCATGCGAAAACGCCGGCTACCCAGGCCACACTCCCCGGCCGGCCCGATGCCGCCGTGGCACGTGTGACCAGCCAGCTTGACACCCCGGCGCTGCGCGCCGACTTCGAGCGCCAGGGCGCCTTCCTCTACCTGGACAAGTTCCTGGCGCCTGAAGAGACCGCCCAGCTGGTGGCGCTGGCCCGTGCAATGCAGCCGGGCCTGAACCGTAACTACCTGCCCGGCCACAAGCAGGGCGGCAGCGTCAGCCGCCATACCATCGACGAGCAGGCGCCGTTCATCGCCGAGTTGTACCGTTCGAAAGCGCTGATCCATTGGCTCGAACAGATCAGCGGCGACAAGTTGCAGGTCTGCCCCGATGCAGACCCCCACGCCTACGCGCTCTATTACTACACGCGCCCTGGCGACCATATCGGCTGGCACTACGACACGTCCTATTACGATGGCCGCCGCTACACGCTGCTGATCGGCGTGCTGGACGAATCCTCCTGCCGGCTCGACTACGAGTTGCACACGCGCAATCCCGATATTGCCGACGAGCCGGGCTCGGTGCAGATCCCGCCGGGCGGCATCGTGCTGTTCGACGGCGACAAGCTGCGCCACCGCATCACCCCGGCCGGCCCGAACGAGATCCGTGTCTCGCTGACGTTCGAATATGTGACCGATCCGGGCATGCGCCCGTGGCTGCGCTTTATCTCCAACATGAAAGACGCGGTGGCCTACTTCGGCTTCCGCCAGGTGTTCCGACGCCTGCTGGGTGGGAAGTAACCGGTCGTGAGTCGTGCTGCTTTCCTCCTGCTGTCGATAGGCGCGGCGCTGTTTGTCGGCCTGCTGGCCTGGCAGGGCTTTGGCGCGGTGACCACCACGCTGATGTCCGCCGGCTGGGGGCTGGCCGTGGTGGCCGCGTTCCATCTAGTGCCGCTGGTGCTGGATGCCGGCGCTATCGCTGTGCTGCTGGACCGCAAGACGCGCCACGGCTCGTTCTGCAGCGCGCTCAAGGCCCGTTGGACCGGCGAAGCGGTCAACAGTCTGCTGCCGGCCGGCCAGATTGGCGGTCCGGTGCTGATGGTGCGCTACCTGTCGCATCGCGGCGCCCGGATGCGCGATGCTGCCGCCGCCATCACCGTCAGCACCACCACGCAGGCGCTCTCGCAAATGCTGTTCGCGCTGCTGGGGATCGTTGTCTTTGGCGCCCAGGGCGACCTGTCCGGCTACCAGACGCCAATCATCGCGGTCACCGTGGTTCTGGCGGCCTGCGTGCTGGCCTTCTGCGTGCTGCAACGGCGTGGCATGTTTGGCCGCGTGATGCGCATCGGCCAAAAGCTGTTCGGCAAACGCAAGGCCGCCGAAGACGGCCACGCAGGCGCGGGTCGCTGGGCCGGTCTGGCGCTGCGAGCCGACGCCGTGGACAGTGCGATTCGGGAACTCTATCGCGATCGCAAAAAGGTGGCCGCGAGTTTCGGGCTTAACCTGCTCGGCTGGATCGCCGGTACCGGCGAGGTCTGGCTGATCATGCATTTCCTCGGCCATCCGGTGAGCTGGGCCGAGGCATTGCTGCTGGAAAGCGTGGGTCAGGCCATTCGCGGTGCCGCCTTTGCCATTCCGGGCTCGCTCGGCGCACAGGAAGGCGGCTACCTGCTGCTGGCCCCGCTCGTGGGCCTGCCCCCGGACGCCGCGCTGGCCCTGTCGCTGGCCAAGCGCGTGCGCGAATTGATACTCGGCATCCCCGGGTTGGTGTACCTGCATTTCAGTGAACGGAAGTACCAGCGCCGCCGTGCCGCCACCACGGCACTGCAAGGGTCAGACTGACACGATTGGGCCCGTCCCTTAAACATTGAGAAAAATACGATGCGCGCAATCATTCTCGCTGCCGGCCTCGGCCTGCGGCTGCAACAACAGCAAGGCAAGCAATTTCCGAAGTGCCTGTTGCGCTTCGATGGCATGACGTTGCTGGAGCGTCACCTGCGTCTGCTCGATGCCGCCGGCGTCAAGGAAGTGGTACTGGCCCTCGGCTTCGAGCCACAACAGGTGCAGGACGAACTGGCCAGCCTGGGCCGCGATCTGGAAATCGTGATCAACCCGCGCTACGACCTGGGCAGCGTACTGACCGTGCACACCGTGGCCGATGCCATGACGCGTGGCGGCGATGTGCTGCTGATGGATGCGGATGTGCTCTACGACGAGCGCATCATGAGCAAGCTGGTGGCGGGCGAGACCGTCAACCGCCTGTTGATCGACCGTGACTTCGAAGCCGGCGATGAGCCCGTAAAGCTCTGCCTGCGCGACGGCGTGCCCGTGGAACTGCGCAAGCAGCTGATGGCCGACCTGCAGTACGACACCATCGGCGAATCGGTCGGATTCTTCCGTTTCAAGGAAGACTGCGCGCGCCGCCTGGCCGAAATCGTCAAGGGTTATGTCGATTCGGGCCGCGCCAACATGCCGCACGAAGAAGCCGTGCGCGATCTGCTGCTCGAGCAATCCCATGTATTTGATACGGCCGACGTGACCGGCGCCCCGTGGATCGAAATCGATTTCCCGGGCGACGTCGCACGCGCCGCTGAAGAAGTCCTGCCCCAACTTCTGCCTGTAGGAATCGCACAATGAACGCCATCGACCCGAACCTGCTTGCCTCGTCCAATGCCACGCCGCTGTCGCGCGCGGCGCGTCTGCGTCAGATGCTGACGTCGAACGAACTGGAATTCATCATGGAAGCCCACAACGGCCTGTCCGCGCGCATCGTGCGCGAGGCCGGCTTCAAGGGCATCTGGGCATCCGGCCTGGCCATCTCGGCCCAGTTCGGCGTGCGAGACAACAACGAAGCCAGCTGGACCCAGGTTGTTGACAACCTCGAGTTCATGGCCGACGCCAGCGACCTGCCCATCCTGCTCGATGGCGACACCGGCTACGGCAATTTCAACAACATGCGCCGCCTGGTGCGCAAGCTGGAGCAGCGCGGCATTGCCGGTGTCTGCATCGAGGACAAGATTTTCCCGAAGACCAACAGCTTCATCGGCGGCGAGCAACAGCCGCTGGCCGATGTGGACGAGTTCTGCGGCAAGATCAAGGCCGGCAAGGATTCCCAGGCCGATGACGATTTCTCGATCGTGGCCCGTGTGGAAGCGCTGATCGCCGGCTGGGGCATGGAAGAAGCCCTGCGCCGCGCCGAGGCGTACCACGAGGCCGGCGCAGACGCCATCCTGATCCACAGCAAGCTGTCGAAGGCCGACGAGATCGTCACCTTCGCCCGCGAATGGGCTGACCGCAGCCCGCTGGTGATCGTGCCGACCAAGTACTACAGCACGCCGACCGATGTCTTCCGCAAGGCGGGTATCAGCCTGATCATCTGGGCCAACCATTTGATTCGCGTGGCGGCGTCGAGCATGCAGGCCGTGGCCAAGGACATCTACGAGAACGAGACGCTGGTCAACGTGGAAGACCGCATCGCCACCGTCAACGAAATCTTCCGCCTGCAGGATGCCGACGAGTATTCGGCGGCCGAGAAGATCTACCTGACTGGCGGCCAGGCGCCCGGCGCGGCCGTGGTGCTGGCGGCAGGCCGCGGCAAGGGTCTGGAAGCGCTGACCGAGGACAAGCCCAAGGTCATGCTGCCGGTAGCCGGCAAGCCGCTGCTGCGCTGGCTGGTGGATGGCTTCAAGAACCAGGGTATCAACGACATCACCGTGGTGGGCGGCTACAAGGCCGAGGCCATCGACGCCGCCGGCATCACGCTGGTGCGCAACGACCGCTACACCGAGACCGGCGAACTGGCTTCGCTGGCCTGCGCAGCGGATTCGCTCAAGACCGACACCGTGATCGCCTACGGCGACCTGCTGTTCCGCAGCTACATCCTGCGCGATCTGATGGATACCGAGGCGCTGTTCAGCGTAGTGGTGGATTCGTCGGAATCGCCGTCGAACCAGAGCGTTCGCGACTTTGCATGGTGCTCGGCTGGCGACGACCGCGACCTGTTCGGCCAGAAGGTCACACTGAAGAAGATTGCCGACGAGGTGCCGGCTGGCGATGCGCCCAACGGCCGCTGGATCGGCCTGCTGAACGTGCGTGGCGAAGGCCGCGTGCGTCTGCAGAAGCTGCTGGGCGAACTGCGACAGCGCGCCGATTTCGACAAGCTCGACCTGCCTGACCTGCTCAACGCGCTGGTGGCTGCGGGCGAGGAAGTCGAGGTCAAGTACGTGCACGGCCACTGGCGCGGTGTGAATGACCTGGACGACTTCCGTCGCGCCGGTGACTTCGCGCACACGCAGACGCCGTACGCACTGGGCAACAACGCCGGCGAGGCGGCCCGATGATCGAGGCAGTCCAGTTTGTGGAAGCCGCGCGAGAGCGCGGTTTTTCGTGGTACGCGGGCGTGCCCTGCTCGTACCTGACGCCGTTCATCAACTACGTGGTGCAGGATGACTCGCTGCACTACGTCTCCGCCGCCAACGAGGGCGATGCCGTGGCGTTTATCGCCGGGGTGACCCAGGGCGCCCGCGACGGTGTGCGCGGCATCACGATGATGCAGAACTCGGGACTCGGCAATGCGGTGAGTCCGCTGACATCGCTGACGTGGACGTTCCGGCTGCCGCAGTTGCTGATCGTGACGTGGCGCGGCCAGCCGGGCGGCGCCTCGGACGAACCGCAGCACGCGCTGATGGGTCCGATCACGCCGGCCATGCTCGACACCATGGACATTCCGTGGGAGCTGTTCCCGACTGAAGCCGATGCCGTGGGTCCCGCGCTCGATCGCGCCATCGCCCATATGGACGCCACGGGCCGGCCGTACGCGCTGATCATGCAAAAAGGCAGCGTCGCGCCCTACCCGCTTAACGCCCAGACACCGCCCGTGGCCCGTGCCCGCGCGACGCCGCAGGTGTCGAACACCGGCGCCGCCGAACTGCCGAGCCGTCAGCAGGCGTTGCAGCGCGTGATCGCGCATACGCCGCTGGCATCGACGGTCGTGGTCGCCTCCACCGGTTTCTGCGGACGCGAACTCTATGCGCTCGACGACCGGCCCAACCAGCTTTACATGGTGGGCTCGATGGGCTGCCTGACGCCGTTCGCGCTGGGCCTCGCCATGGCGCGTCCGGACCTGAAAGTCGTGGCCGTGGATGGTGATGGCGCCGCGCTGATGCGCATGGGCGTGTTCGCCACGCTGGGCGCCTACGGCCCGGCCAACCTGACGCACGTGCTGCTGGACAACAACGCGCACGATTCGACGGGTGGGCAGGCGACTGTCTCGCACAATGTATCGTTTGCGGGTGTAGCGGCGGCTTGCGGCTACGCATCGGCCATCGAGGGCGACAACCTTGCCATGCTCGATACGGTGCTGGCGAACGCGGCAACGGCCACGTCGGGACCGAACTTCGTCTGCGTGAAGACCCGCCCCGGCTCTCCCGATGGCCTGCCGCGCCCATCGGTCACGCCGGTGCAGGTGCGCACCCGCCTGGCGCACCAGATCGGCGCGGATCTGGGTACGACCGAACACGCCTGAACAAGTCTGAACCCGTCTGAAAGATTGAGGAATCGCATGCTGCTGCTGAACCCGGGCCCCGTGACGCTGACTGAGCGCGTCCGCCAGAGCCTGCTGCAAACCGACCTGTGCCACCGCGAAAGCGAGTTCTTCGACTTGCAGGACGAAGCGCGCCAGCGGCTGGTGGGGGTCTATGATCTCGATCCGGCCCAGTGGACGGCCGTGCTGATGACCGGCTCCGGCACTGCCGCGCTGGAAAGCATGATTGCGGGTCTGGTGCCGGCACAGGGCAAGCTGCTGATCGTGCAGAACGGCGTCTACGGCGAGCGCATCGCGCAGATTTCCGCGCAGTACGGCATCGCCCATACCGTGGTGAAGCACGAGTGGATGGAAGCGCCGGATATGGCGCGCATTGACGCCGCGCTGGAAGCCGATCCCGCCATCACCCATGTGGCGGTGATCCACCACGAAACGACCACGGGCCGTCTGAACGACATCCCGGCGATCGATGCCCTGTGCCAGAAGCACGGAAAGCGTCTGTTGCTCGACGGCGTGAGCAGCTTCGGCGCGGAAGCGATCGATTTCGGCGGCAATATCGACGCGGTGGCTGCCACGGCCAACAAGTGCCTGCACGGCGTACCCGGCGCGGCCTTCGTGGTGACGCGACGCACGGCGCTCGCCAACGCCGCCAGCCGCACCTATTACCTCGACATCGCCCGGCTGGCGAAGCTGCAGGACCAGCGCAACACGCCATTCACACCGTCCGTGCACGCGTACTACGCACTGGTGGAAGCGCTGCGCGAGCATCAGGAAGAAGGCGGCTGGCAAGGCCGCCACCAGCGCTACGCCGCATTGGCCGAGGAAGTCCGTTCGGGTCTGGCTGCGCTGGGCATCGACGCGCTGTGGCCGGCCACGCAGTCATCGGTGGTGCTGCGCGCGTACAAGCTGCCCGAAGGCGTGAGCTACGAGCAGTTGCACGATGGGCTGAAAGCGCGCGGTTTCGTGATTTATGCCGGCCAGGGTGGCTTGTCGTCGCAGCTGTTCCGGGTTTCGACGATGGGTGCGCTGACGGCTGCGGATATGCATCGGCTGGTGGCGGGGTTCAGGGAGTTGGTGGGGAAATAAGCGCTGTGCCTCCTCACCCAGTGTTTTCTCCCCTCTCCCGCTTGCGGGAGAGGGGAGAAAACCGAGGGAGACTGACATCAAAGCTCCTCTTCCACCGGCAACAACCGCAACACCGCCTGCTTGAACTTGTCCCAGGCGTTCATATCCGGTTCGCTCTTATAGATCCGCAGTACCCCATCCTCCCGCGTCACCCATTCCAGCGATTTTCCGTCTTCGGACAGCACCACCTGGTAAGCCGCGTCCAGCAGGGACTCGTCCACGCCCTGGCTCAGCATGTCGCACAGTTCCTTGCTATCCACCACGATGCCCATCTCGGTATTGAGCCGGGCCGAGCGAGGGTCCAGGTTCAGCGAGCCGATGAACAACTGGTGACGATCCACCATATACGTCTTGGCATGCAGGCTGGCCCGGCTGCTGCCGCCGGGGCCGTGGCGCCGTTTCTGCTTGGCCAGTTCGGCATAGGCTGTGGGTTTCAGTTCATACAGGATCACGCCCGCCTCCAGCAGTGCGCGGCGGCGGTGCGCGTAGCCTGCGTGGACGGCTGACACATCGGTGGCGCCATAGGAGTTCGTCAGGATGCGGACCTGCACGCCGCGCTTCTGCATGTCGGTCAACCACGTCATGGCGGAATCGGGCGGCACGAAGTATGGCGAAATCAGCGTCAGGTCGTGCCGGGCGCCTTCGAGGAACTTCACAAGCTGTGGAATGGCGTGCGTGGAGTTGTCGTCGGGTGGGGCCATGACTTTGGCGGCGCGGTCGGCAATGACGGTGGCCTGCCCCCAATAGCTGATCAGCTTGTCCTGCGACAGCAGTTGCACGATGCCGGTTTCGAGCACCGATTTGCCATAGGGCGTGGCGCGCATGGCTACCGCGTGTTCGTCGAGGTAGGTGCGCAGCTTCTGCCGCTGCGTGTCACCTTCCTCCCCGGAGAGCGGCTTGGCCAGTGCGGATAGCGGATAGGCCGCCTCGCTGTTCCAGTAATCGTCGAATACCGCCGACACCCGGGGCACCACCGGTCCACCCGCCAGCAGGTCGAGGTCCGTGAAGTCGGTATCCGCTGCGCCGTAGTAGGCATCGCCCACATTGCGGCCGCCGACGATGGTCAGTTGGTTGTCTGCGGTCATCGACTTGTTGTGCATGCGCCGATCGATACGCCGGAACGCCGTCACATACTCGAACAGTCGCACATTGCGGCTGGCGAACGGGTTGAACACCCGTACCTCGATGTTCGGATGTGCGTCCACGGCCGAGAGCGGTTTGTCCTGCCCTGCCAGATGGATGTCATCGAGCAGCACCCGCACGTGCACGCCACGATCCGCCGCCGCCATGATTTCCGCGAGCAGGGTCAGGCCGGTGCTGTCGGCGTCGAAGATGTAGTACTGGATGTCGAGGCTGCGCTGGGCCGTGCGCGCCAGCGCAATGCGCATGGCAAAAGCGTCGGTGCCGGCCAGCAGTGGATAGAACACCGATTCGCCCGGGTGTTCTGCCAGCCTTGGCGCAAGGCCACGGGCCAGCGCTGTATCGGCCGTATCCCGCAACGCGGTTTCAGGCGGCAACTGTGGCCGAGGCGGCAGGCTTGTGCACGCCGAGACCACCCCGGCCACCAGCACCATCCATAAACGCGACGCCCAGCCAGGCGCCGATCGAGTCCCGAAGGTCATGCCTTCTCCTGTAATTGTTCCAGTCGGAACAATGGAGTTACGCAAAACAGACGCTTGCGATAGTACTCCGCCCTGCTAAGCTATCGATACTTTCATCTTGCAAGTCTTATAGCTTCCGCAAATATCGTTATGTCCACTCAGCCTAATCAGCCTGCCCACGTTTCCCTGTTCGATCCCCTGTCGATTGGCGACTTCCACCTGCCCAATCGCATCGTCATGGCCCCGCTGACGCGCCTGCGCGCGGCCGATCCGGTACACGTTCCCAACGCGGTCATGGCCGAGTACTACGCGCAGCGCGCCAGTGCCGGCCTGCTGATTTCGGAGGGTGTGCCGGTGTCGCCAGACGGCGTCGGATATGCCAACGTGCCGGGTATCTGGACCGATGAGCAGGTGGCGGGCTGGAAACAGGTGACCGATGCCGTACATCGCGCCGGCGGCCGTATCGTGGCGCAGCTTTGGCACGTCGGCCGGATTTCGGACCCGGCACTGTTGCAGGGTCGGCAGCCGGTGGCGCCGAGCGCCATCGCCGCCACGGGTCACGTCAGCCTGCTGCGCCCGCAGCGTCCGTACGAGGTGCCGCGCGCACTGACCGTGGAAGAGATCCAGTCCGTGGTGGCCGATTTCGGGCGTGCCGCGGCCAATGCCAAGGCGGCCGGTTTCGACGGCGTGACGATCCACGCGGCCAATGGCTATCTGCTCGACCAGTTCCTGCAGGATGGCAGCAACGCCCGTGACGACGCCTACGGCGGCCCGGTCGAGAACCGTGCACGCATCCTGCTCGAAGTCACGGATGCGGTGACCGCTGTCTGGAGTCCTAACCGCGTGGGTGTTCATCTGGCGCCGCGTTCACCCAGCCATTCGATGTCGGATACGCAGCCCGCACAGACCTTCGGCTACGTGGCGCAGGCGCTCGGCCAGCGTGGCGTTGGGTTCCTGTTCGTGCGTGAAACCCGTGGCGAAGGCGCCCTGCTGCCCGCGCTCAAACGCGCATTTGGTGGCGTGGTGATTGCCAATGACGGTTTCGATCAGGCTGCCGCGCAGGCTGCGCTGGACAGCGGCGCTGCCGATGCCGTGGCATTCGGGCGCGCCTACATCGCCAATCCGGATCTGGTGGAGCGCCTGCAGCAACAGGCGGCGCTCAATGCGGTAGACCCGACCACGCTGTACGACACAGGTGGCCTGGGTGCACGCGGTTACACCGACTACCCGACGCTGGCTCAGGCAAGCTGAGCCAAACGCCGAAGCGAAACGAGGACGTTCACCCCTGCACGGGGTGAATCGGAATCACGGTGCGGGCGCCGCATTCACGCAGCAGCTCGCGCAATTCCTTGATGACGGGGAAGACCTCGTGATTCCAGTCCTCGCCCTGACTATCGTGGGCACGTTGCTCCATTTCCACGATCTCGCGGTCTTCCTTGAAGATACGTTCGGTGAACCAGACCAGCAGCGGCCAGGCGAGGTCGAGCGCAAACGGCACGCCGGGACGCCGGATCGACAACGTGCCGAAGGTGCGATTGGTGCGCTGCGCCGCGTCAAGCGGCACATAGGCAATCCACAGGTCCATCACCAGCGTGCCTGACGAAGTACGAATCTGCAGCGTCTGATACGGATAGCCGGTGCGAACCGTCATCACGTCCTTGTTGTTCTGCCCCCCGTCCTTGCCGAACACCAGGGCTTCGCCCACGGGCTGCTTGCCCTGCTCGCGTTCGAACGTGTAATCGACCTCCACATAGCCCTCGCCCCGGCGCCGTCCCAACGAGCGCGCGCGCATCATGCCCATCTGCTTGCGATGCAGGAACTGATGGTTCATGTCCATCAGATTCTCGTGCATGAACGAGTAGTGGCACTTCACTGCACGGCCCAGGCGGCGAGTCTTGTACTTCGGATCGGTCACCGACGCGAACTCGGGCAGCGGCTGCTCGGCAGCCAGCGCCGGGTTGCCCGGAAACACGAAGATCAGCCCGGCGCGCTCTTCGCACGGATAGGCGCGCACGCCGTTGGGCAGGCGCTCTTTGCCGAGATAGGGCACGTCGATGCAGCGGCCCGAGCAATCGTAGGTCCAGCCGTGGTAGCAGCAGCGGATGGATTCGCCGTCCACCACGCCAGCATGCAGCGGCACCTGCCGGTGCGCGCAGCGATCTTCCAGCGCGAACAGCTTGCCTGTGGCGGTGCGCACGATCACGATCGGATCGCCCGCGAAGGTCACGCCATGGGCCTTGCCGGCCTTGACTTCGCGCGACCACGCCAGCGGATACCAGTAGTCGGGATGGATCGGCACGCGGCGCAGGTCTCGCGGCGGCGCCTCGGGCCGCACCGCATTTGCGGAACCGGCCGAGGCATCGGCCACCGCTCCCGTGACGGGATCGGTGGAACGGCGGTCTAGCGCGGACTCTGCGTACATGCGGGCGTCTCCGGGAGCGGCGGTGAAGATTGTGAGATCGGGATCATGGGTGCGGACCCTTAGACAATCGACTCTAGCGTAACGGCCATGCCGCGGTCTGTCAGCTTTTATCCGACTGGCGTCTGCGGGGCGTACGTGCCGCGTCAACCTCCGAACGGGTGGAGCGCCATGTAGCGCCCTGTCCGGACGACTGATTTGCAACACAATTCAGTCCGAATCCTCTGCCTGCCGCAAACGGGGGTATGCTTGCCGGCAACTTACATACCGTCGTGTACGTATCGACATGACCCGCGCCGCCCCTGCGCCGGGATCTCGCCCCGAGACCGGCAAGAACCCTGCCTCGTATCGCACCCTGGTGGAGTCGATCACCGACTACGCCATCTTCTCGCTCGATGCCACCGGGCATATCACCAGCTGGAATCCCGGCGCGCAGCGGATCAAGGGCTGGACGCGCGAGGAAATCCTCGGTCAGCATTTTTCGGTTTTCTATACCGACGAGGCCAACGCCCGCAACTGGCCGGCCATCGAACTGGAGGCGGCTGCCCGCCAGGGGCGGTTCGAGGACGAAGGCTGGCGCCTGCGCAAGGATGGGTCTCGGTTCTGGGCCAACGTCATCATTACTGCGCTGCACGACGAACAGGGCGAACTGATCGGCTTTGGCAAGGTCACGCGCGACATGACCGAGCAACAGCGCACTGCCGATGAACTGCGCCAGAGCGAGGAGACGTTCCGGCTGCTCGTGGAAAGCGTCAAGGACTACGCCATCTTCATGCTCGACGTGGGCGGCCATGTGGTCAGCTGGAACTCGGGCGCCTCCTATATCAAGGGCTATCGCCGCGACGAGATTCTTGGCAAGCATTTCTCGGTGTTCTATCCCCCCGAGGACCTGGCCACCGACAAGCCGGGCCGCGAACTGGTCATCGCCCGCGAGGTAGGCCGGGTCGAGGACGAAGGCTGGCGTGTGCGCAAGGACGGTTCGCTGTTCTGGGCCAACGTGACGATCACGGCCATCTACGACGAGAAACGCGCCTTGCGCGGCTTCGCCAAGGTCACGCGCGACATGAGCGAGCGCAAGCGGCTGGCGGAACTGGAGCAATCCGAACAACGCATGAACGAATTCCTGGCCACGCTCTCGCACGAACTGCGCAACCCGCTGGCGCCCATGCGCAATGCGTTGACGGTGATGCAGTTGCGCCCGGACGATTCCGCCGCAATGCAGAAGAGCGTGGGGCTGGTCGAGCGCCAGATGTCGCACCTGACGAGGCTGGTTGACGACCTGCTCGATGTCGGCCGCATCGCCGCCGGAAAAATCGACCTGCGTCACGAAGCCGTGGATGCCACGGAGATCCTGACCCTCGGCATCGAAGCTGCCGAGCCGGCCCTGGCCGCGAAATCGCAGACCGTCACGGTCACCACCGACGCCGGCGCCTTGCCGCTGTTCGTCGACAAGACGCGGCTCACCCAGGTCATGCAGAACCTGCTGCTCAACGCATCGAAATTTTCGGCGCCGGGCGCAGCCATCGCTGTGGCCGCCTCGGTACGCCAGCGCACGCTGGTCATTCAGGTGATCGACCACGGGCGTGGCATCTCCTCCAGCTCGCTCGAATCGATTTTCAACCTGTTCGTGCAGGAGGATCGCCCCGGCAGCAGTGCGCAGGGCGGCCTGGGCATCGGTCTGTCGCTGTGCCGCTCCCTCGTGGAAATGCACGGCGGCTCGATCACTGCCACCAGTGAGGGGCCGGGGCTGGGTGCCGCGTTCACGGTGCAGCTACCGCTGGCCGCGACACACGACACCGCTCATCCCCCCGACGGGGGCGCCACCACGCCCGGCCACCGCCTGCGTATCCTGCTCGTCGACGACAACCGGGATGCGGCCGACAGCATGTCGATCCTGCTGGAAATGTCTGGCCACGAAGTCACCATCGCCTACGACGGCATGGAAGCCATTCACGCCGCCGCCCGCGTCCGTCCCGAGGTTGCCTTGATCGACCTTGCCATGCCCGGCATGGACGGCTTCGCCGTGATCCACGCGCTGCGCGGCATGCCTGCGCTTTCCAATACACGGTATGTGGCGCTCACCGGCTTCGGCCAGACCTCGGATCGGGAGCAGACCAAGGCGGCGGGGTTCCATACGCACCTGGTGAAACCGATCGAGCTGGATGTGTTGCTGAAGGTGATCGGGGGGGAGTGAGGTAAATAGCGAACAAATCCCGCTGGTTTTGCTCCCCTCTCCCATGCAATGGGAGAAAACCAGCGGTAGGTCATGGGCTAGCAGGCACCGCCCAAACCCGTCCATCCCCCACCACAAACACCCGCTCGCCCTCTTCCGGCCTGACCGTCGCCAGCCCGGTAAATGCCCCGAACGCCGGCAGGATCGCGGCCCGATTGCCCACGACAAAACACGGCAGGCGCAATCGATCGCCACCCGCACCTCGCAGCACAACCCCCGGATGCAAGTGGCCCGCCAAGGCGTAGCCTTCCTGCCGAGGTCCCGGTTCATGGCACAAGGCAAAAGGCGCCACTGCCAGCGGCTCGGTCACCACCGTAAACCCCAGCGTCTCAGGCGGGTCTCCTGCGTGGGTGTCGTGATTCCCCCGCACCAGCGTGCAATGCACACGCGATGGCATCGCGCGGCGCCAGTCGTGCAGGGCCAGCAGTACGGCCGCAGTCCGCGCCGCGCGGGCGTGGAGGAAATCCCCCAGAAACACGAAGTCTCGCGCCGGGTAGCGGCGAGCAAGGTCGAGCAGGCGCGCAAGGTTGTCGGCGGTGGTGCCGTGCGGCACCGGTTGTCCCCAGGCACGGAAGGCGGCAGCCTTGCCGATATGGATGTCGGCGGCCATCAGCATGGCGGCGCGTGGCCACCAGATGGCGTGTTCGGGCAGTAGCCAGATGGCTTCCCCGGCCACCTCGATCACCTGTGCGCCTGCTTCGTTCGGTGTCATAGCAGCGGCAACGGTTTCGATGGTTTGCGGGCGCGCCTCGGCTTGCGCGGGCCGCCCGATTTCGCGTGGTCGGCCATGCCGAAGCGTGCCACCTCGGCCACCTGTTCGGCATTGAGTGCCGCCTCATCATCAGCGCCAGCCTCCTCCCTCGATGCGGCGTGCTCCAGATCGGCCAGCATGCGCGCGATGCGATCGGCCAGTTTCTCCGTGCTCAGTTTCTCGCGCAGGAACTCGACGATCAGCGGGAAGGACAGCGGCGATGGCCGTTTCAACGCGCGCAGGTCGAGTCGAAGGCCGGCCATCCGGGCCAGTGTGTCGGCCAACCGGTGTGCGTCCAGTTCCTGCATCAGCACCTCGTGCTCGGCCTGCCCCAGCAGCAGGTTGCCGGGATCATGCTTGCGGAAAACCTCGTAGAACAGGCTCGACGATGCCTGCAACTGCCGCGCGCTGTGGTGTGCCCCCGGATAGCCCTGGAAGATCAGACCCGACACGCGCGCAATCTCGCGGAAGCGGCGCAGCGACAGTTCACCGGCATTGAGACTGCCCATCACATCGGCGGCAAGATCGCGCTGGCGTTCATCGGCCAGCACCTCGGGCAGCCACCGCGACCAGTCGAGCGGCGCCGATGCCAGCAGTTCCAGTCCATAGTCGTTGACCGCCACCGAGAACGTGGCCGGCACCTTCTGCCCGAGCCGCCAGGCCAGCAGACTGCCAAGCCCCAGGTGCACGGAGCGGCCAGCGAACGGGTAGAGGAACAGATGCCACCCTTCGCGCGAATGGAGCGTTTCGGCCAGCAGTGTGTCGGGCGACGGCAGCGCGGACCAGCGCGCCTGCAATGCCACGAGCGGGGCGATCAGCGGGAGTTCGGGTGTGGTGGCGGGATCGAGCCGGCCAGCCTGCACCGCATCGAGCGTGGCCACCACCGCCTCGGCCAGTTCGGTGGAGAGCGGCATCTTGCTGCCGTTCCAGCGCGGCACGGTCGGGCGCTTGCCCGTGGCGCGGCGCACATAGGCGGTCATCTCCTGCACACGAACCAGTTCGAGCAGACGACCGCCAAACAGGAAGCAGTCGCCCGGCGTCAGCCGCGCGATGAAGCCCTCTTCCACCGTGCCCAGCGAAGATCCGCCACCGCCCGCCCGCGTCCAGAACCGCACCTGCATCGTGGCATCGCTGACGATGGTGCCGACGCTCATGCGATGGCGTCGCGCCAGCCGCGAATCGGGCACGCGCCACGTGCCGGTCTCGTCGGGCTGCGCGCGCCGATAGTCAGGATATGCGGCCAGCGTGGGGCCGCCCTGCCGCACGAAGTCCAGGCACCAGCGCCATTCGTCGTCGGTCATGTTGCGGTACGCCCAGGTGCTGCGCACCTCGTCGCGCAAATCGTCAGCCTGAAAACCGCCGCCGAGTGCCACGGTCACCAGATGCTGCACCAACACGTCGAGCGGCTTGTCGGGCGACTCCCGCGCCTCCATCTTGCCCGCCTGGATGGCATGGCGCGCCGCCACGGCTTCCACCAGTTCCAGGCTATGCGTGGGCACCACCGTCACGCGCGATGCGCGGCCCGGCGCGTGGCCGGAGCGCCCTGCCCGCTGCAGCAATCGCGCCACGCCTTTCGGGGAGCCGATCTGCAGCACGCGCTCCACGGGCAGGAAATCCACGCCGAGGTCGAGGCTCGACGTGCAGACCACCGCGCGCAGCGCACCGTTCTTGAGATTGACCTCGACCCACTCCCGCACCGCGCGATCCAGCGAACCATGATGCAGCGCGATCTGGCCGGCCCAGTCGGGCCGCGCGTCGAGGATGGCCTGATACCAGAGCTCGGATTGCGAGCGCGTGTTCAGGAACACCAGCGATGTGCTGCTCGATTCGAGTTCGCGCAGCACATGCGGCAGCATCGACAGGCCGAGGTGCCCCGCCCACGGAAACCGGCTCGCAGCATCGGGCAGCAGCGTATCGACGATCAGCGTCTTGGGTGTATGGCCATGGACGATCACGCGACGCTCAGGCGGCACCCCGGCCAGCAACACATCGCGCGCATGGTCGAGATTGCCGAGCGTGGCGGACAGGCCCCAGATACGCAGGTCAGGCTGCCAGCGATGCAGCCGAGCCAGCGCCAGCTGCACCTGCACGCCGCGCTTGCTGCCGATCAGTTCGTGCCACTCGTCGACGACTACCAGCTTCACGCGGCCCAACGCCTCCCGGGCATCGGCACGCGTCAGTAGCAGCGACAGGCTCTCCGGCGTGGTCACCAGCGCCGTGGGCAGGCGCCGCGCCTGGGCTGCGCGCTCGGTGCTGCCGGTGTCGCCCGTGCGCAGCGCCACGGCCCAGTCGAGGCCGAGTTCGGCCAGCGGCGCCTGCAAGGCGCGCGCGGTATCGGCGGCCAGCGCGCGCATCGGCGTGAGCCAGAGCACGGTCAATGGCGGCGTTGATGCATTGGCACGCGCAGGCGGCGTGGCAAATGCCAGCAGCGCCCCAAGCCACGCCGCATAGGTCTTGCCCGTGCCGGTGGTGGCATGCAGCAGGCCGCTCTGCCCTCTGCCGATGGCGTCCCACACCGCGCGCTGGAAATCGAAGGGCTGCCAGTGCCGCGCGGCGAACAGCGCCGGCAGCGATTCCGCCACGGACGGGGCCTGCACGAACGGGGCGTTCTCGCCCTTCATGCCGGTTCCTTGACGCTCGCCGGCGGGAGCATGGCCTCCAGCGTGGCAAGGGTGTCGGCTTCCTCGATGGGCTTGTCCGTCCGCCAGCGCAGCATGCGTGGGAAGCGCACCGCGATCCCACTCTTGTGGCGCCCGCTGCGGCCGATGCCCTCGAAGCCCAGTTCGAATACCTGCGTGGGCGTGACGCTGCGCACCGGGCCGAACGATTCCACGGTGGTGCGACGCACGATCGCATCGACCGCGCGCATCTCCTCGTCGGTCAATCCCGAATACGCCTTGGCGAACGGCACCAGCGCGCGGTCGGGTGTGCCGGGCGGCGCGTTCCAGACCGCAAACGTGAAATCGGTATAGAGGCTGGCGCGCCGGCCGTGACCGCGCTGGGCGTAGATCAGCACGGCATCTACCGAGTAAGGGTCGATCTTCCATTTCCACCACAGGCCCACATCCTTGGTGCGACCCGCGCCGTAGGCGGCATCCACGGCCTTGAGCATGAAGCCTTCCACGCCGAGGTCGCGCGAGGCGTCGCGCAGCCGTGCGAAGTGCTCCCAGTCATCGGCTTCCACTTGCGGACTCAGTTCCAGCGCCGGATGGATGTGCTCGGCCACCACACGCACCAGTTGCGCACGGCGCTCCGACTGTGGACGGGTACGCCAATCCTCGCCCCGCCATTCGAGCAGGTCGTAGGCCATCAGGATGGCCGGGGCATCGCGCAGCAGCCTGGCGCCCACCGTCTTGCGTCCGATTCGTTGCTGCAGCAGCGCGAACGGCTGCACACGGCCATCGATCCAGATCACGATCTCGCCGTCGAGCACGGTGCCGTCGGGCAGCGATTCCGCCACGGCGGCCAGCTCGGGAAAGCGCTCGGTGATCAGTTCCTCGCCGCGCGACCAGAGCCAGGTCTGCCCGTCGCGC
The DNA here is from genome assembly GCF_009793345.1 of Cupriavidus sp. SW-Y-13. Classification (NCBI taxonomy): domain Bacteria; kingdom Pseudomonadati; phylum Pseudomonadota; class Betaproteobacteria; order Burkholderiales; family Burkholderiaceae; genus Cupriavidus; species Cupriavidus sp. SW-Y-13. The sequence continues at coordinate 1,661,630 of NZ_WHLX01000001.1, read as the reverse complement.
CGCACCAGTTGCGCGCGGATGCCATCCCACTTCCATTCCACCTGCCAGCGGGATGGCGCGCCCAGCAACGCGTCGAATTCTTCGACGGGTGCCTGTAGAGGATGGGCAAGGAAAAACGGGTAGGGCTGGCCGCCACGCGTGACCGCACTACCCTCGCCTTCGGCAGGATCGACGAGTGCGAGGAAGCGGTCTGGCGTCGGTTTCTGTGAGATATCGGTGTAGCCGACCATGCGCTCGGCCACGCGCTTGGGGTCGATGCCAGCCACCTCGCCCAGCGCACGCGTGACCAGCAGCTTCGATACCCCGACGCGGAAGCTGCCCGTGATCAGCTTGAACAGGACGAGCCGCTCGCGTGCATCGAGCGGCGGCCAGAGCGCGTCTAGCGCCGCCGTCAGCACCTCGGGCGACTGGCCGCGCAACGGTAGCAGGCGCCGCTCCACCCATTCGGCCAGCCCGGCATCATCCGCTTGTGCGCCCTCGGGCAACAGCAAGGCGATGGTCTCGGCCAGATCGCCCACGGCCTGGTAGCTTTCCTCGAAAAGCCATTCCGGCAGCCCAGCGGCGCGCTGCGCCAGTTCGCGCAGGGCCGATACCGGGACGATCTGTCGCGGCTTGCCGCCCGACAGAAAATACGCGGCCCACGCGGCATCCTCCGGTGGCGCGTGGCGGAAGTATTCGCCCAGCGCGGCCAGCTTCGCCTTGTTCGATGTGGTGCCGTCGAGCGCACTGTAGAGATCGGCAAAGGCTTTCATGCGCTGGCCTCCACAGCACTGCCGGGCTGCGCATCGCTCGGATCTTCCACGTCGTCCACATCGCCAAACTCGGTCTTGAACGCCTGGGCGTCCAGCCCCTGCTCGGACAGGTATCGCACCATCACCGGCACATTGCCATGCGTGACGATCACGCGCTGCGCGCCGGTGGCGCCGATGGCCTGCAGCAGGCCCGGCCAGTCGGCGTGGTCCGACAGCGCAAAGCCGCGATCCACGCCGCGTCGGCGGCGGGTGCCGCGCAGTTGCATCCAGCCACTGGCGAACGCATCCGCCGCTTCCGCCCCAAAGCGGCGCAGCCACGTGGACCGTTGCGCGGACGGCGGCGCCACCACAAGCGCCCGCTGCAAGGCCGGACTGCGGGCAGGCAGGTCGGACACGATCATCGTCGGCGCCAGTTCCACCCCGGCTTCAGCGTAAGCGCGATTCAGGCCGGTCATCGCGCCATGGACGATGATCGGCCCCGGCATGGCCAGATCGGTGCCGGCGTGGCGCAACAATCCGTGCAGGACGCGCTGCGCCTTGCCGAACGCGTAGCAGTACAGCACGCTGGCGCGGCCCGCTTCGGCGTTGAGCTGCCACCATCGGAACACCTCGGCCATCAGCACGGGCTGGGACTGCCAGCGGTAGATGGGCAGCCCGAAGGTGCTTTCGGTGATGAAGGTGTCGCAGCGCACCGGCTCGAAGGGCGCACAGGTGCCGTCGTCCTCCACCTTGTAGTCGCCCGAAGCCACCCAGACCTGCCCGCCGTGTTCGAGCCGCACCTGCGCGGAACCGAGCACATGACCCGCCGGATGCAGGCTCAGCGTGACCCCGTGATGGGTAATGCGCTCGCCGTAAGGCAGCGTATCCAGCGTGATGCCGGGCAGCCGCGCCAGCAGCACGCCGCGCCCCGGCTCGGCGCAGAGGTAGTGTTCGTGCCCAAAGCGGGCATGGTCGGAATGGGCGTGCGTGATGACGGCGCGCGACACAGGCCGCCAGGGATCGATATAGAAGTCGCCGGGCGGGCAGTACAGGCCTTCCGGCCTGGCAACGATCAGATCCGACGGCATGTCATCCGGCCTCGGCCCTGGCAGGCGTCTGGCTCTGCTCGGCACGCCGCGCCTTGGCCTGGCCCCGTATGTTCAGTACCGCCAGCGCGAATTGGAGCACCACCAGCGCCCACCCTCCCGTATGCAGCCCCCACGCTACCCACAGTGCATTGCTGGCCAGGAATATCCAGAAACCGGCCTTGCGGCGCCCGGCGCTTGCCGATCCCACCAGCCAGGTGGCCAGCACAGTGATGACCATCGCTGGCCATTGCAGGGCATCCAGCCAGTCCATCGTTGTCTCCACAGTTCCCGAGTTGGCCCGAGTTGGCCCCATGGATCAAGACTAGGCTTCTGTGCCTGTACCGTCAGCCGTGCCGCTTCCCGTTCCGGTGTCGGTGGTTTCTCACACGGAATGTGTTGTTTCTGCGGCACATCATGCCGCAATGCCGATTTCAGTTGCGGCGTCAATCAGCGGGCCGCCGATAGTGTGAACTATCAATCCCTCCTAGAATCGTTTTTGTTTGATGTGCGCACCTTCCTGCGCCCCCCTTTCACCCCATCACGAAAGACGCCCCATGCGCCGAGAAAACCAGCGACTAGCCGACCTCCTCCGGGACGACCAGGCCAACCTCCTGAGCGGCTGGGCCGCGGAGTATCACAAGTACGCCGAAGGCCGCGGGCTGACCCGTGATTTGCAGGCGCAACAGACATCGATCCTGCGCGAGCTGGAAGCCGGCATCCGGGCCGACGGCAATGCCGACAATTTCAACGATCCGGCCTGGCGTGTCCTGCGCGAGGTGCTGGCGCAGCTCTCCAACGAACGCGCGGCCCAGGGCGAGACCGCCGACGTGACCAGCGGCTTCGTGCTGGCGCTCAAGCGCCCGATCTTCGACGGCCTGCAACGCCAGACCGGTGGTGCGGTAGAAGGCCAGATCGACGTGATCTGGCTGACCTCGGCCGTGGTGGACCGCATGGCGCAGTGGACAGTCGCCAATTACCAGAAGACGCGCGAGGACATCATCGTGCGTCAGCAGCACGAACTGATGGAACTGTCCACGCCAGTCATCAAGCTGTGGGACGGCGTGCTGGCCGTGCCGCTGATCGGCACGCTGGACAGCAGCCGGGCGCAGATGGTGATGGAATCGCTGCTCGAACGACTGGTGGAAACCGGCTCGGAACTGGCGATCATCGACATCACCGGCGTGCCCACCGTGGATACGCTCGTGGCGCAGCACCTGATGAAGACCGTCACGGCCATCCGCCTGATGGGTGCCGAGAGCATCATCAGCGGCATCCGGCCGCAAATTGCGCAGACCATCGTCCACCTGGGCATCGACTTGCAGGGCATCGTCACCAAGTCCACGCTGGCCGACGCGCTGCGCACGGCCATGCGCATGACCGGCCACACGGTAGCCCGGGCCGCCAGCTAAGCCGGCCGCATACAAAGATCGGGAAGAGAGCCACATGGAACGCATTCCAATCCTGCGGATGGGCAAGCACCTGCTTGTGACCATCCAGATCGACATGCAGGACCAGACCGCGCTGCAGTTGCAGGAAGACCTGGCCACGATGGTGGACAAATCCGGCGCCAATGGCGTGCTGATCGACGTCTCCGCGCTGGAAATGGTGGATTCCTTCATCGGCCGCATGCTGGTCAGCATCTCCGATATCGGCCGGCTGCTGGGCGCCACCACCGTGGTAGTGGGCATCCGCCCGGCGGTGGCCATTACGCTGGTGGAACTGGGCCTGTCCCTGGGCGGCGTGAAGACGGCGCTGAACGTGGAGCGCGGCATGGCCCTGCTCGACGCCAACCGGACAATCTGACGTGGCGACCGAACTGGCCCCCACCGGCAGCGCACCGATTCGCGACGAGCGCGACATCGTGCAGGCCCGCGCCCTGGTGCGCACCCTCACCGCCCAGCTGAAGTTCTCGCTGGTGGAGCAGACTAAGATGATTACGGCGGCCAGCGAACTGGCGCGCAACACAATGGTGTATGGCCGGGGCGGCGAAATGCGCTGGGAAATCGTGGCCGAAGGCATCCGGCGCGGCTTGCGGCTGCATTTCGAGGATCAGGGCCCGGGCATTCCGGATGTGGAGCAGGCGCTGGTGGATGGCTGGACCACGGGCAGCGGACTCGGCATGGGCCTGTCCGGCACCAAACGGCTGGTGAACGATTTCGCCATCCGCACGAAAGTTGGCGAGGGAACCTGTGTCAGTATCACTCGGTGGAAGTAAGCATCACGGCCCACACCGTGCGGTGCCGATGGGCGATCCGAGCCGCGTGGGCGAGGCGCGGCGGTACGTGGCCGATCTGGCCACGCGGCTGGACTTCGACGCCATCCAGCGTGGCCGGCTGGCGGTAGCCGTCAACGAACTGGGCAACAACCTGCTGCGCCACGCCACCAACGGCCGGCTGCTCATGGCCGCGCGCGACATCAACGGCGGCATTGCCATCGAGTTGATGTCGATCGACGATGGTCCCGGCATGGCGGACCTGCAGACGTGCATGCGCGATGGCTACTCCACGGCAGGCAGCGCGGGCGAGGGCCTGGGCGCCGTGCAGCGCCTGGCCGACGATTTCGACGTACACACGCGTGCTGGCGACGGCACGCTGATCCTGGCCCGCTTTTATCGCAGCCGCGACGCGGCGGGCAACGCCGTGCGACCCCGCAAGGGGTTCACGTTCGGCGCCGTCTGCGTGCCTGCACCCGGCGAGCAGGTCAGCGGCGACGGCTGGGAAGTGGCGCTGCTCGACTCTCACGCCGACGTGGTGATGGCCGATGGCCTGGGCCACGGTCCGGACGCCGCCGATGCCGCCGACGCCGCGCTGGCGGTGTTCGACGCCGCACAGGGCGCGATGCCCGGCGTGTACGTGGATCGCGCCCATGTTGCGCTGCGCGGCACCCGTGGGGCCGCTGTGGGTGCCCTGCGGCTCGATGCCGAAGCCAACCGCATCCGGTTTGCCGGGGCGGGCAACATCATGGGCCGGGTAATCTCGGGCCTCGCGGACCGCACGCTGGTCACGCAGAGCGGCACCGCCGGCCTGCAGGTGCGGAGCGTGCAGGAGCAGGAAATCGAATGGCCATTGCATGCGCTGGTGATCCTGCACTCGGATGGCATCCAGTCACGCTGGCAACTGGGGGACCCGAGCCTGCTGCAGCGCGACCCGGCCATCGTGGCCGCCTTCATCTTCTGGAAATTCGGCCGCGGCCGCGACGACGCCACGGTCGTGGTGGTGCGACGCACCGAAGCCTGACATCGAGCGATTCCTCATGAGCAGCTCCCCTCCCACCTCCGCCGCGCCGTCCCAAGACCTTGCCGCCCTGCGTGAAGCGCTCGACGCCCGTACGCAGGAAGTGGAGGCGCTGCGCGCCGAAATCGAGGAAACCAATCGCGGCGTGCTGGCGCTGTACTCCGAACTCGACATGCAGGCCGACCAGTTGCGGCAGGCCACCGAACTCAAGAGCCGCTTCCTGGCGTACATGAGCCACGAGTTCCGCACGCCGATCGTCTCGATCCAGAGCATCACGCGCCTGCTGATCGACCGCGTGGACGGGCCGCTCACGCCCGAGCAGGAGAAGCAGGTCATGTTTGTGCGCGACACTGCGGCCGAGTTCGCGGAGATGGTCAACGACCTGCTCGACCTGGCGCGGCTGGAAGCGGGCCGCGTGGACGTGTCGCCGGCCTGGTTCGACATGGTGGCCCTGTTCGACGCGCTGCGCGGCATGTTCAAGCCTGTGCTGACCAATCCAGAGGTGTCGCTGATCTTCGAGGAACCGCACGGCGTGCCCAAGCTGTTCAACGATGACCGCAAGCTCTCGCAGATCCTGCGCAACTACATCTCCAATGCGCTGAAATTCACGCCCAGCGGCGAGGTGCGCGTGGCGGCGCACTACGACGATGAGAACACCATCACCTTCTCCGTGCGCGATACCGGCATCGGCATCCCGCCCGAATCGCACGGCGAGGTCTTCCAGGATTTCGTGCAGATCGACTCCCCGCTGCAGCGGCGCTATCGCGGCTCGGGTCTCGGGCTGGCGCTATCCAAGCGGCTGGCCGAACTGCTGGGCGGCCGTGTCGGCTTCGAGAGCGAAGTGGGTGTGGGTTCGCGCTTCTACGTGACCGTGCCGGCGACCCTGCCGGGCACGGCTGGCATGTCTTCCGGAGATGGCCATGGCGGGTGAAATCCTGGCGCCGGTGCCCCACCCCAACCACGATGGCACGCCCCCGCGGGTGCTGGTGGTGGACGACAACCCCGTCACGCGCTATGCCACGGTGCGCGTGCTCAGCGCGGCGGGTTTCCAGACCATCGAGGCCGAGAGCGGACAGGAGGCGCTGCAGCGCGCCGACACCAGCGTGTCCGCCGTGGTGCTCGACGTCAACCTGCCCGATATCGACGGCTTCCAGGTCTGCCGCACGCTGCGCAGCCGGCCGGAGACGGCCACTGTGCCGGTGGTCCACCTGTCCGCCACCTATGTAGCCGACTACGACAAGGTGCGCGGGCTCGATGCCGGCGCCAGCGCCTACCTGATCCATCCAGCCGAACCGGCCGTGCTGGTGGCCACGATTTCCTCGCTGCTGCGCGCCAGCGCAGCCGAGCGCTCGATGCGCGAAAACGAGGCCCGCTTCCGCGCCATCTACCACCAGGCCATTGGCGGCATCTGCACGCTGGACCTGGCCGGACGCTTCGTGGACGTGAATCCGGCGCTGCTCGACATGCTCCAGCGCCCCGAGCCCGAACTGCTGGGCCAGCCTGTAGCCGCCTTCGCCCCGTTGGAATGGCGCGACAAGGTGGCCGAGGCCACCGGCTATTCGCAGCAGGACGGCTGGCAGGGCACGTTCCCGCTACAGGATGCCCATGGCGAGACCATGCACCTGGAATGGAGCATCTCGGCGGTGCTGGAGAACGGCGTCAAGGTGGCCGTGGTGTCGAACATTACGGACCACATCAACCTGGAGCGCCAGCGCCAGCAGTTGATCGAGCGCGAGCAGGCCGCGCGTGCGGCCGTGGAGCGGCTTAACCGGATGAAGGACGATTTCATCGCCATCCTGTCGCACGAACTGCGCAACCCGCTGAACGTGATCTCGGTCTGGACGCACGTGCTGTCGCGACATGTGGAGTCCGAGGAAGGCCGGCGCGGACTGGCGGCGGTGGAGCGCAATATCGCGATCCAGCGGCGGCTGGTGGCGGACCTCGTCGATGTATCGATGCTCAACGTCGGCAAGATGAAGCTGGAGCGCGAACGCGTGAATCCTGCCGAGGTGGTGCGCGCCGCGCTGGACAGCATGCAGACGCAGGCCGAGGAGCGTCACGTGAAGCTGGTGGCAGAACTCGCACCCAGGCTCGCCCCGGTGGCGTGGCTCGATGCCGCGCGCTTCCAGCAGATCCTCTGGAACCTGGTGTCGAACGCCATCAAGTTCTCGCCCGAGGGCGAGACCGTGCGCATCGTCGCCACGTCCGACAGCGACTACCTGCACGTCAGCGTGATCGACCGAGGACGCGGCATTCCCACCGATTTCCTGCCGCTGCTGTTCGACCGATTCACCCAGAGCGAGGACGCCAACCGCCGCAAGCACGGCGGGCTGGGCCTCGGCCTGGCCATCGTCAAGCACCTGTCCGAGATGCACGGCGGCACGGTGCGCGCGGCAAGTGCCGGTCCAGGGCTGGGTTCGACATTCGAGGTGCTGATTCCGCTCGACGATCCGTCCCGCGCCGATGATGCCGGCACCCGCCCACCCGTCCCGGCCACCGAGCCGAGCGTCCCGCTCAATGCGCTGGACGTGCTGCTGGTGGAAGACGATGCCGATGCCGCCGCTGCGCTGTCAGCCATCCTCGGCAACTACGGCGCACGCATCCGCACCGCACGCGACGCCGAGGAAGCCATCGGACAGATCGAGCAAAACACCCCGGACCTGATCATCAGCGACATCGGCCTGCCCGGCCGCGACGGCAACGACTTCATGCGCGAACTCCGCGTGCGCGAAGCGGTGGACTCGCTGCCTCGGACTCCCGCCGTGGCCCTGACCGCGTTCACCCGCCAGCAGGACCGCCGCGCGTCCATCGAGGCAGGGTTCGATGCGGTGTGCGGGAAACCGCTGAGGTTGCAGGAGTTGATGGATGCGATCGATGCGGCGCTGGCGCCGGGAAGTTAACTCCCCTCTGCCGCTTTTCCTATTCCCCTCTCCCGCTCTGCGGGAGAGGGGTTAGGGGAGAGGGCAGACGGTTCTGCTTGCCGACGTGTCGCAATTTGCACTGCTTGCCCTCTCCCCCGCCCCTCTCCCCAAGGGAGAGGGGAGAAAACCTCGAGACCAACAGCAAACTCACCGCCCCAGCCCAAACGTCCGCTTCGCAATATTGATCTGATGGATCTGGCTCGTTCCCTCATACAGCCGGAACAGCCTGACATCGCGATAAAACCGCTCGATGCCGTAGTCCGCGATATACCCGTACCCCCCAAACAGCTGGACGCAACGGTCCGCCACGCGGCCGCACATCTCGGACGCAAAGTATTTGCAGATCGACGCCTCCATGGTCACGTCCTTGCCGTCATCGCGTTTGCGGGCCGTCTCCAGGATCAGTGCGCGGGCTGCGTGAATATCCGTCTGGCAGTCGGCAATCATGGCCTGCACCAACTGGAAATCCGCCAGCAACTGGCCGAACTGCTTGCGCTCGGTGACAAAGCGCACAGCATCGTCGAGCATCCGGATCGCCGGCCCCGTACACAGCGCGGCCAGGTGGATGCGCTGCTTGTTGAGCACCTTCATCGCCGTGCGGAACCCCTGCCCTTCCTCGCCGCCGATCAGGTTGGCGGCCGGCACGCGGCAGTTGTCGAAATGCACTTCTGACACTGGTGAGCCGGCCTGCCCCATCTTCTGGTACGGCTGCCCCGTGGTCAGCCCCGGCGTATTGCGCGGCACAATAAACGCCGAAATGCCGCTCGCACCCGGCTTGTCAGGATCTGTGCGCGCCATCACCGTGAACATCCCGGCGATGGGCGCATTGGTGATGAAGCATTTGGTCCCGTTGAGGATGTAGTGGTCCCCCTCGCGCCGCGCGGTGGTCTGCAGCGCCGTGGCATCGGAACCGGCGTCGGGTTCGGTCAGTGCGAAGGCGCCGGTTACCTCGCCCGTGGCCAGCAGCGGCAGGTAGCGCGCCCTCTGCTCGGGCGTGCCGTCTGCCACCAGGGCCTCGGAGCCGATACCCGTGTTGGTGCCGACCCGCGCCCGGAACGCCACCGAGCACTGCGACAGTTCCATCGCGGCCAGCACCAACTCCTCGGTGGTCATGCCCGCGCCGCCGTATTCCTCGGGGATCGAGTAGCCGAACATGCCCTGCGCGGCCATGGCGTCGACGAGGTCCTGGGGCACCTCGTCACGCGCGGCCACCTCGGCTTCGCGCGGGACCAGCCTCTCGCGCACAAACCGACGCAGCATCAACAGAAACGGATCAAATACTTCGGGATCTCTAATCATTGGCGTCTCCCCATTCTTGTTTTCCATCTTTAAGGAAAAGACTACGCCGGGGTTCGGAATAGTGGGATGACTGTTTCGCTATCTGGAACATCACGGGAACTTTCCGAGGCTGGGTCGGCTAAGATTCTTTCGCATGGCACCCTCTCGTCCGCACCACCCCGATCCCGAATTTGCGACCACCCTGGCGCATGGACTCTCGCTGCTGCAATGCTTCCGAGTCGGTGAACCGCTGCTCAGCAACAAAGAACTTTCCGAACGCACCGGCCTGTCCAAGGCGACCATCAGCCGGCTGACCTATACCCTGGCCGTACGCGGCCTGCTGTTCTACGACACGCGCCTGCGGCGATACCGGCTAGGCTCCACGTCGCTGGCGCTCGGCTACCCGCTGCTGGCCAGCCTGCGTGTGCGCCAGGTGGCCCGGCCACTGATGAAGGCGCTGGCCGACCGTGTGGGCGGCTCCGTCTCGCTAGGCTTGCGCGACAGGCTGCGCATGGTCTACGTCGAATCCAGCCGCGGCCATGACGCGATCGTTTTTCGTCCAGATATTGGCGCGTCGCTGCCGATATTGCCTTCGGCAATGGGTCGGGCGTGGCTGGCGCAGGCCCCGGAAACCGCACGGGCCGAGGTGCTTGAAGCCGTCCGCCTTACGGATCTGCCGCTCTGGCAGCGCCATGCCGACAGAGTGCAGGTGGCATGCGACGATCTGGCCCAGCGCGGCTACACGCGCTCGCCGGGCGACTGGCTCATCGATATCCACGCCGTGGCAGTACCGATGCATAGGCCCATCGAAGGTGAGATCCTGGTGTTCAATTGCGGCGTGCCCACCGCGCGCATGTCGGCTGACAAGCTCGATCGCGACATGGGGCCTGCGTTGATTGCGCTGGTCAACGAAGTCGAGGCACTGCTCGCATGAATCCGAATTCCCCTTATTCCCAGCCTGATCCGGTACACCCGGCCAATCCGCCCGATCCCAATAATGGCGGCAACAAGGATCGCCAGTTCGCCACCACGCTGGCCAACGGCATCGACATCCTGCTGGCCTTCCGCCCGGGCGAATCACTGCTCGGCAACAAGGATTTCGTGCAGCGCACCGGGTTGTCGAAGTCCACGGTGGCGCGGCTGACCCATACGCTGGTGGTGCTTGGCTACCTGCGGCACGATACGGCGCAAGCCAAGTACCGGCTGGGTGCGCCGGTGCTGGCACCAGGCTACCCGCTGCTTGCCAGCATGCAGATCCGGCAAGTGGCGCGGCCCCTGATGAAAGCGTTGTCCGACGAGGTGGGTGGATCGGTGTCACTGGGCATCCGTGAGCGCACCGGGATCATCTATGTGGAAACGGCCCGCTCCATCGCCAACTCGCTGCTGCTGCCCGATATCGGCGCCACGCTGCCGATGCTGACCACGGCGGTGGGCAAGGCGTGGCTCTCGCGCGTACCCGCCGATCTCCGCGAGCCGGTGTTGAATCGGTTGCGGCTCCAGGACCCCGACCAGTTCACCCGCGCAGTGCCCCATCTGGCGCAGGCGCGACAAGATCTGGCGACGCTCGGGTTCTGCTCGAACCGGGCCGAATGGCGCCATGACGTGTTCGGCTTCGCCGTGCCACTCTGCAAGCCGGTGGACTCCCAGTGGTTCGTTGTGAACTGCGGCCTGGTGGCACGACCCGACGCCTTCGCGGCGCTCCAGAAACAGGTGGGGCCACGGCTGGTGACGTTGGCCCAGACTCTCGAAGCGCTGCTCGGCCTGCGCTGAACCGGAGGCTCCGCCATGCGGCGTTCAGACCAGTTCAGACCGGTTCAGGCGGATTCAAGGTTGTATCCATCAAGTCTCATCCACGTATCCTTTCCGTGACAAATCGGCGTAACGGCATGCGATTCTCGCCGATTCCGACGCCTTCCTTCGCGTAAAAGCGACATTCCCCGACACTCCTGCGCGTTGTGGGCACCTTCACCTTGACGGCGTTACCCGGCTTACGCATTATTCGCGCTTGAGAACGTTAACAGGAATCATTCCTAGTAGCGTTCGCATTTCAAGTCCGGATAAGACACCATGACCCAGAGCCAAATCGCGGCCGCCACGAGCCGCAAAAACGCCGTCCCCTCAACCATCCGCCCGCTGGCAGCGTTTGCCCGCATGGCGGTATTGGCCGGCTTCCCGCTATGCACTGCCGCCGCGTTTGCGCAGTCCGCCGACGCACCCGAACAGGCGCTGCCGTCGGTCACCGTGAGTGCAAAGCAGGAAGTCGACATCGGCCCGCAGTTGCAGAAGAAAGCCTCCAGCGGTGCCCTGGGCAGCAAGTCGCAGCTCGATACGCCGTTCTCGACGACTGTCGTGTCCGGCGAAGACCTGGCCGAGCGCCAGGTCACCAAGATCGGCGACGTGTTTTTCAACGACGCGTCGGTCTCGGACAACAGCAACGCCAACAATGCCTGGGCGTCGTACACCACGGTCCGCGGCCTGCAGCTCGACTGGCGCAATGCGTACAAGATCAACGGCATGCCGTTCATCGCCTACGGCATCACCATGCCGTATGAACAGCTCGAACAGGTAGAACTGCTCAAGGGCGCGTCGGGCTTCATGTACGGCTTTGGCAACCCGGGCGGCACGGTCAACTACGTGACCAAGAAGCCGACAGACCAGTTCACGGCCAGCGTGGACCTGGGCTACCGCTCCTCGCACGTCTGGACCGAGCACGTGGATCTGGGCGGCCGCGCCGGCCCGAACAACATGTTCGGCTACCGCCTGAACGTGACCCACGAGGAAGGCAAGCCGTCCAACGCTGTCGGCATCAACCGCAACTCGGTATCGCTGGGCCTGGACGCACGCATCACGCGCGACCTGACGTGGACGTTCGACGGGATCTATCAGGACCGCAATACGTGGGGGGCGACGCCGTCGTTCTATGCGGGCGCGCTGTCGACCACCGGCGCCCAGCTTCCGGGCGTGGTGAGCGGCCGTGGCGGCCTTTACAGCGGCAATGACGCGCACTTCTACTCGAACCTGCAGGTCTACCAGACCGGCCTGCGCTACAACCTGAATTCGGACTGGACCGTCAGCTCGATCTACAGTTTCAGCAAGCAGTCGCGCAGCCGTAACGAGACCACGCTGAACCTGTCGAATTCGGCCGGCGACTACAGCGATTTCCGCTACGACGGCGCCGAAAGCCAGCAATTCAGCAACTGGACGACGATGGTCGAGGGCAAATTCCGCACCGGCCCGTTCCGCCACGAACTGGTGGCCGGCCTGAGCTGGCAGAAGCAGATCGACCGCTACAGCAACAACTTCGTCTACACCGCACTGGATAACGGCAACATCTACGCGCCGTACACGGGCGTGTATTACAGCCAGACCGCGTTCCAGAAGTACCGTGCCGGCGACACCGAACAGAAGGCCGCATTCGTCAGCGACACGATGCACCTGACCGACAAGTGGTCCATCCTGGGTGGCCTGCGCGTGACGAACTACGAGCAGAACAGCTACACCGGCACTGGCGTGGGCGATACGAACTACAGCAAGAATGGCCTGATCACGCCGACCGCTGCGATCATGTTCAAGCCGATGCCGAGCACGACGCTGTATGCCAGCTACGTGGAATCGTTCGACGGCGGCGGCGTGGTGGCAACCAACTACGCCAACGCCGGCCAGGGCCTGACTCCAGCCAAGAGCCGCCAGTACGAAGTGGGCGCCAAGACCGACCAGGGCATCTGGACGGGTACGGCCGCACTGTTCCGTATCGAGCGCCGCAGCGAGTTCGCGCGCAACAACGGCCTCGGCGCGCTGCCGACGTTCGTGCAGGATGGCGAATCGGTCTACCAGGGCCTGGAACTGGCCGGCTCGTCGCGCATCGGCTCGCAGTGGGAAGTGGGCGGCAGCGCGATGTTCCTGGACACCGAGTACACCAAGGGCGATACCAACATCGGCAACCGCGTGGCCGGCGCACCGAACTTCATGCTGACGGGCCGCGTGTCCTACCGCATCCCGTTCGTGCCGGGCCTCAAGGTGGGCGTGGATGGCAAGTACACCGGCCCGACCAAGATCGATGCAGCCAACAACGTGAACATCGGCGGCTACACGATCTTCAACGTTGGCGCCTCGTACAACACGCGCCTGTACGGCAAGGAACTGACGCTCCGCGCGGCGCTGACGAACCTGACCAACAAGCGCTACTGGGCCTTCCAGTACGAAAACTACGTCCAGCCGGCTGATCCGCGCACCATCAGCCTGAGCGCGAAGATCGCGTATTGATGGTTGCAGTACCACTGCAGGACTCCCCTCTCCCCGTTCGCGGGAGAGGGGAGAAAACAAGCGGCAGATTCCGGGTTACGCCTTGCTACAATCGCGTCTTTTCTTCCCTGCCGCGAGCCCCCGCCATGACCACCCTTGGAACCCCCCTCTCCCCGTCTGCCACCAAAGTGATGCTGTTGGGCTCCGGCGAGCTTGGCAAGGAAGTGCTGATCGCGCTGCAGCGCCTGGGCGTGGAAACCATTGCCGTGGACCGCTACGAGAACGCCCCGGGCCAGCAGGTGGCGCACCACTCGCGCACCATCACCATGAGCGATGGCGACCAGCTCAAGGCGCTGATCGAAGCCGAGCGTCCGCATCTGGTGGTGCCTGAGATCGAAGCCATCGCCACGCCGATGCTGGAATCGCTGGAAGCTGCCGGCGTCGTCCGCGTGATTCCTACCGCCCGCGCCGCCCGTCTGACCATGGATCGCGAAGGCATCCGCCGCCTGGCCGCCGAGACGCTGGGCCTGCCCACCAGCCCATACAAATTCTGCGATTCGCTCGAAGAACTGCAAGCCGCCATCGACGACGGTATCGGTTATCCGTGCGTGGTCAAGCCCGTGATGAGCAGTTCCGGCAAGGGCCAGAGCAAGATCGACGGCCCGGCTGACGTCAAGGCCGCATGGGACTACGCCATGGCAGGTGGCCGCGTCAGCCACGGCCGGATCATCGTCGAGGGCTTTATCGATTTCGACTACGAAATCACGCTGCTGACCGTGCGCGCGCTGGGTGCCGATGGCAAGGTGGACACCCAGTTCTGCGATCCGATCGGGCACGTCCAGGTTGCCGGTGACTACGTGGAAAGCTGGCAGCCGCACCCGATGCACCCCAAGGCGCTGGAAACCGCCCAGCACATCGCCCGTGCAGTGACGGCCGACCTGGGCGGACAGGGGCTGTTCGGCGTGGAACTGTTCGTCAAGGGGGAACAGGTCTGGTTCAGCGAAGTCAGCCCGCGCCCGCATGACACCGGTATGGTGACGATGATCACGCAGTACCAGAACGAGTTTGAACTGCACGCCCGCGCCATTCTGGGCCTGCCGGTGGACACCAGCCTCCGCGCCCCGGGCGCCAGCGCGGTGATCTACGGCGGCGTGGATGCCGAAGGCATCGTCTTCGACGGTGTGGACGAGGCGCTGCGCATCCCGCAGACCGAACTGCGCCTGTTCGGCAAGCCGGAGTCGTTCACCAAACGCCGTATGGGCGTGGCGCTGGCGTATGCGGCAGATGTGGATACAGCACGGGATCGTGCGAAGGAAGCGGCGAGCAAGGTCAAGCCGCGCAAGGCTTGATTTAGTCCATTCTCCGCGCTTGTATTACTCCCCTCTCCTGCCATGCGGGAGAGGGGTTGGGGGAGAGGGCCAGCCGTTCAAGCACTAACCACGCTCCGACGTAACGACGTCCTGCCCTCTCCCCCCGCCCTCTCCCGTTTCACGGGAGAGGGAGCAAAAATCATCAAACCACCCGATCCGCCCGGTCCATATGCGCTTGCGCCGGTTCCCTGGCCCCCGGATCCGTCGCCGCAGCCGCCAGCGCTGCATGCGCGCCATACTGCGAATCCTGGCGCAACGCGCTCAGGTCCGCGCCTGACGGCGACTGGTACAAGCGCAGCCCCAATTCCGGCAGGATCGCGAACAGGTGGTCGAAGATATCGCCCTGGATGCGTTCGTAGTCCGTCCAGCCGGTGCGATTGCTGAAGCAATAGACCTCGATCGGAATACCCTGCGAGTCCGGCTCCATCATCCGCAGGTTGAGTAGCAGGTCGTGGTGGATTTCGGGATGCGCGCGCAGGAAGGCGATGCCGTAGGCGCGGAAGGTCCCGAGGTTAGTCAGCCGGCGGCGGTTGACCGGGTCCGTGTTCTCGCCGAGCAGTACCCGATTGGTCTGCTCCACCTCCTGCTGCTTGACCTCCAGGTAGTCGTGCAGCAGCCGGAAGCGCATCAGCGCCGTTACCTCGTTATCGTCGAGAAACCGCACGGTCGAAGCGTCGATGCGAAGCGTCCGCTTGATCCGCCGCGCGCCGGACTCGAACATGTGCCGGTAGTTGCGGTAGCTCTCCGAGAACAGCTTGTACGTGGGCACCGTGGTCACGGTGTTGTCCCAGTTCTTGACCTTCACCGTATGCAGCGCGATGTCCATCACGAAGCCATCGGCGTTGGACTGCGGCATCTCGATCCAGTCGCCGATGCGCAGCATGTCGTTGGACGTGAGCTGCGTGCTGGCCACCAGAGACAGCAGCGTGTCCTTGAACACCAGCAACAGCACCGCCGACACCGCACCGATACCGGAAAGCATCCACAGCGGCGAGCGGTCGATCAGGATCGACAGCACCAGCACGCCGCAGACCAGCCACAGCGCCAACTGGGCCACCTGCACATAGCCCTTGATCGAGCGCGTCTGCGCACGACGGCTGGCCGCGAACACGGTCTGCCAGGCGTTCAGCACGCCGGACACCATCAGGAACACGCTGACCCAGGTGCCGGCATGCGCCAGCCGTTCGATGAGGATCGAGAACTTGCCGAGATCGGGCACCTGGCTGATGCCGACCGTGATGACGGCGAGAAACACCGCATAGCCGAGGCGGCGGTAGGTGCGGTGCCGCATGAGCGCGGCGGCCCACTCGCGGTTGCCGGAAAGGCTCAACACGCGGTAGACCACCCGGCCCACCACACGCGCGACGAGCCATTGCGCGAGTCCGGCGATCAGGACGAGCGCCAGCACGTAGAGCGAAATCTGGGCCCAGGGATGGGCGGGAATGCGTCGCTGGAACAGGTCCAGCAGTGCGTCAAAAGTCATGAGGGCGAGGCTTGGTTGCTGACAGTCAAGCCACGAGTCTACTAGCGTTGCGCCGCGCTGCCGCGAATTCTGGCGCGACTGGCCGCAGAATCAGAATCGTCTCAGATCCAGAATCCGCGGCCAGCCCGCTACCATGCCGCTTCTTCCCTTCTTCCTTTCTTTCCCCTAGTTCGCATGCGGCGCGTACATTGCCATCAACTGGTCGTCGGTGAAGCCCCACTGCCGCGCATCCTCGAAAGCGGTCACGGTGTCGTCGCTGTGGGTCAAGTCGATCACCTCGGGCGGCAGCGGTTTGGAGTCCGTCACCGAATAGAAGGTCATCACACGCGGGCGCAGCGTCTCGCCCTCGTTCTGGCCGCACACCACGGCCAGCCGGCCGGAGCGCAGGCGCAGCACGGTGCCCAGCGGGTAGATGCCCATGGTGCGCGTGAAAGCCTTGAACACACGCCGGTCGAAGAGCGTGTCCACGCGCACGGCGATGTACTCCATGGCCCGTGCCGGCGACCACGCCGGATGGTTCGGACGCGGCGAGGTCAGCGCATCGTAGGTGTCGCAGATGGCTGCGATCTTGGCGTGGACGCTGATTTCGTTCTCGTGCAGGCCGAACGGATAGCCGCGCCCGTCCACGCGCTCGTGGTGGTGGACGCAGACGTCGAGCGGGATATTGCTGTAGAGCCGCGCCTCGTTGAGGATGCGGTAGCCCGCCGACGGGTGGCGCCGCATCTTCTCCTCGTCCGCCGGGGACAGGTCACTGCCCTTGAGCAGCAGCGATTCGGGCAGCGTCAGCTTGCCGATATCGTGCACCAGCCCGGCCAGTCCCAGTTCGCGCACCTCGCCATCGGGCAGTTTCAGGTTGCGGCCCACCGCGATCATCAGCGCGCAGACCGAGAACGAGTGCAGGTAGGTGTAGTCGTCCTTGGCTTTGAGGCGCGCCATGGCCAGCAGCGCCTGCGAATGGCGAGACAGCGAGGTGGACGCCGAATCCACCAGCAGCAGCGCGCCGTGCGTCTCCAGTGCGCGGCCCATGCGGACGTCGTTGAACAGGTTGCCGATCAGCATGCGCCCGGTCTTGATCAACTCGCGCGCGCGCTCCAGCTCGCTCTCGAAGCTGGCTTCGGGCTCGTCAACCTCGTCGGCCTCCATCATCTCCGGCGCGGCCGGCGTGGGCAGGTTGCGGCCCTTGAGGATGTCGATCCACACATCCTGCACGTTGGCTGCCTGGATCTGCTCCACCTGCTCGTCGCTGGACACCAGAAAGCGCGAGCGCCAGAACGGATGGTTCATCCATGGCCCGCCCAGCCTTGCCACGAACATGCCTATCTGCAGTTGTTCTGCCTTGATTCTTCTCAGCATGCACTTGCCCCAGTTCAAATGGGCGCGGAGAGGGACTCCGCGATCCCGGTCAAGCGGGGCTCTTTCCAGGCCCCGTTCTCTGACTTCTCTCGTTGGCCGCGTTTATCGGCAGGTCCGAGACATTCTTTAGTTTTTTCTTTGCGATGGCACTGTCATGACCCGTTCACCATCGTCATCGCCCGCATCGGCCTGCCGCGCGGCGCGAATGAGCAGCCACGAGCCGATCACCGCCGCGTAGACCACCAGCCCGGCGCCTGCCAGCCGCTGGTCGCCCAGCAGGTAGCTGGCGCACAGGCGATTGGGCGAGTCGATGAACAGCATGCCAAAAGTCAGGGCCATCCAGACCATGTTTCCGCCAAAAAACAACACCAGTGGCCACGGCGCCACACGCAGGCCGACACTCGCGGCCAGGCCCGCGAGCACCATCGACGCGTCGCGCGCCAGACCCATCGGCAGGGACATGCGCGAGAGATCCACGGCGATCGGCAGCATCCAGATGCCGTAGGCCAGCGTGCCCACCACCCCTAGCGCCAACGCATACGGACGCATCCGCGGCACCATCTCCACCTGCCGTCGCGCGCTCAGCATGCCGGGGGTCAGCGCGCCGGCCGCAAACAGGCAGGGCATCAGGCCGAGCATCAGCCATGCCATGGATGCCTCGAAGAACGTACGCATAGGAGGCAGCGCCAGCAGCAAGAGCACGCCGGCCAGCCTCACGTTGGCGCGATTCATGGCCGATCCCCGCGCAAGTGGGCCAGCGCCGCCGCATAGGCCTGCTGGAAATCCTCTAGCGCATGGACGGACAGCACCCTGCCCTGAGCGTCCACCACATGCAGCCCGCCGTTGTGCTCGAAGCCGCCGAGACCATCCGGGATGGCGATCACGTCAGCCTGTCGCAGCAGTTTCGTCATCGCGTCCGGCGAGATGGCGGCCACCACCTGCCAGCCGGGGGCATTCGCCCGATAGCTGGTGGCATAGCCGAGCAGATCGTTCACGGTGTCGCGTGGATCGAAGGAAAGGGAAATCAGTTGTACCCGTGGCGCCATGCCATCGGCGGCAATCTGGCGTTGCAACTGCGCGAACTCGGCGCCCAGCGCCCGGCAGACCGTGGGACAGCGGGTGTAGATGAAATCGACGATGTAGATGGACGGTGTGACCGATGCGGCCGGCGTGTGCAACGCGGACGAACTGGAGTCCGCCGCCTCGAACAGCCGCAGGTCGTGGCCCTGCTGGTTCCACACGTCGATGGCGGGTAGCCGCAGCGCCTGGCGGGCGATGCGCGCCTCGCGTGACTGGTCGAGTGTCCAGGCGCGCAGCCCGTCGGTCACGAAGTAGACTGCCGCCGCGCCGAGCAGCAGCGCGGCGGCCAGCGCCAGCCAAGGGCCTGCCGACGCGGGGGCGACGGTCCTAACTGCCCGGGGAGCCAAGCGCCGCGTCGCCATCGAAAGGTGCCTGCATGCTGGCCGTATCGGCCCGTGCCGCCGCGACGGTCTCCGCCGTCACGGGCGGTGCGGCATTGCCCCACTGGCTGCGCACATGCGTGAGCACGGCGGCAATCTCGGCATCACCGAGCTGCGCCGCGAACGCCGGCATCGCCCCGTTGTAGGCCGTGCCCTTGACCGTGAGCTTGCCGGTGACGCCGCGCAGGACGATCCGCGCCGCCTTGGCATCGCTGCCGGTGACCCACTCGGAGCCGGCCAGCGGCGGAAATACGCCCGGCAAACCCTGGCCCGTGGCCTGATGGCAGGCCACGCAATGACTCTGGAAGATGGCAGCACCATCCACCGCCGCGCCCGCCGCCGCCTTCGGCTTGCCATGCAGGTCCGCCACGGTGCGCTTGTCGCCGAGCGCCGGAGGCTGGTCGATCGGGGCCGTGACGATGTAGTACACGCCCCACGCCACCAGCGCGGCTACCATCGCCAGCACATAGCGCGGAATCGGCATGCGGTTCTCGTGCGGGTCTTCATGCTCGCGGGCACGCGCGGCGGCGGCCTGCCGCTGCTCCGAGCTTTCTGCCGAACCATCTGCCGCACCACGGGGATCACGGAAATCGCTCATGGCCTCATTCCTTCGTGGCCGGCAGCACGGCACCGGTCCGGTTCAGCGATTGCAGGTAGGCCACGAGGTCCAGTGCGGCGGCCGTCGGCACCACCACCTTGCCCAGCGGCGCATAGCCCGGCGGCAGCGGCACGGCCTTTTCGCCGGCATCGGGTGCATCCTTGGCATCGAACAGATACGGATAGGCTGGCATGATGCTGCCGCTCACGTACGCACGTGGCTGGTACAAGTGCCCCAGATGCCAGTCCGCGCTGGGCTGGCGCACGCCGATGTTCATCAGGTCCGGACCTGTGCGCATGGTGCCCAGCAGGTGGGGCTTGTCGTAGTAGTAGTCACCGGCTGTGGTTGCGCGGCCCCAGCCGCGCTTGGCATCGGGCGCGAACGCGGCATCGCGGGGTTGCTGCGAGTGGCAGTAGACGCAGCCATTGGCAATATAGACCTCGCGGCCGCGCAACTGGGCGGCGGTGTAGGGCTTCAACCCTTCGGTGGGCTTCACCTCGTGCAGTTGCATGTAGGGCAGCACCACCAGGGCGCTGGTGGCCAGTGCCAGCATCGTCATGCCGCCCGCCAGCAGGGCGCTCTCGTTGTTCACGTTCAGGCTCCCTGTGCGGGCTTGTTGCCCTGGTGGAACATCGCAGGCCGGTTGCGGTTCGGCCCCAGGCCGAATGCCACGCAGATGAAGTTGGCCACGAAACAGAGGTGGCTGGTCAGCATCATGAATCCGCCGATGGAGCGGATCTTGAGGTACGGCACGGTCACCGCCACCGAATCCATGAAGGGCTTGGCGGCGTCGAGCATCGCCTTGCCCTGTAGCCAGCCGCCGATGCTCAGGCCGATGAAATAGACGCCGATGCCGCCCACGGCCAGCCAGAAATGCGCGTAGATCAGCCAGCGGTACGGCCACTCCCGGCCCGTGATGCGCGGCACGATGAAGTAGATGGCGCCGAAGAATGCAAAGCTCACGAACGCGTACAGCCCCAGGTGGGCGTGCGCCACGGTGTAGTGCGTGAAGTGGGTCACGCGGTTGACGGCGCGTAGCGCCTCGAACGACCCCTGGATCGAACTCAACGTGTACATCATGCCGCCGAAGGTCATGAAGCGCAGCGTGGGCGAATCGATCAGCCGGTGGAAGTTGCCGCGCAGCGTCTGGTGCTGGTTGATCGAGAACGCGATCACGGGAATCAGCATCATCATGCTCTGCACGATCGACAGCGTGATCAGCCAGCCCGGCACCGGCCCGCCCACCAGGTGATGGCCGCCCACCTGCCCGTAGAAGAAGGCCAACGCCCAGAAACCCAGCAGCGACAGCCCGTACGATTTCACCGGCTGGCCGATCACCTTCGGCAGGAAGTAGTAGATCGATGCCAGCGCCAGCGGCGTATAGAACAGCCCCAGCACGTTATGGCCGAACCACCAGTTCATGGTGGCCTGCTCCACCCCGAAATGCAGGCCCGGGATGTTGGCCACCAGGAACAGCACCGGGAACCAGAACAGTGCACAGCCCATGTACCAGACCGACACGTAGAGGTGATCCACCTTGCGGTTCACCAGTGTCAGCACCAGCGGAATGCCCACGAACGCGCCGCCAGCCACGAAGAGGATGTCCACCTGCCACGGAATCTCCAGCCACTCCAGCCCGTCGGAGATGCCGGCGGCGATGCTGCCGATACCCGCGATCAGCCCAGCATTCCAGACCGCCGCGCCCAGCAGCGCCCAGCGCGCCCCCACCAGCTCCGTCTTGAGCAGGCGCGGCAGCAGGAACATGGCGATGCCGAGTCCGGCCATCGGCGCCCAGCCGTAGGCCACGGCGTTCAGGTGGATGGTGCGGATGCGCCCGAAGGTCAGCCAGGGGATCGAGGCCAGCCAGTCGGGTTCATGCAGCTTGATGGACGAGGTCAGGCCGGCGGCAGATGCCACCAGCAGCCAGACCATCGCGCAGCAGATAAACAGAAAGACCACGGGTGCCGACGACTGGTCGGCGGCGGTGCGGGCGGCGTCTGCCACGCCGGTGTCGCCGCGCGCCGAGGCTGGGTCTTCGGGATGCGCCCCTTCGTCGTGGAAGATCACGCGGGCGGCGGCGCTGGACGTATCGAACAGGCCCTTCTGCATGCTCCAGATGAACGCGCCCAAGGCGATCACGGACAGCAGAAAAGCCGACAGCAGGATGGCGACTGTATTCATGGGGGACTCGCAGGCGGGGGCAGGCGACGGGGAAGTTCCGACGCGCAGAGTACGAGTCCGTGTCCGAGCGGCCAATCATCCTTACGTGTAACTGGCGTTTTATGCGTGCGATTCCTAGAATTCAGCCTCGGGCGTTATTGCCCTGCCCGGCGTTCTGTTCGGCATCCCTCAGACATCACTCCCGCACCCACGCGATAATGGCGCACGGTTCGATCCGCGCGCCGTCTGTCGTGCAGCAGCTTGCCGTGCATTCTGCGCTTGAGATTCGCCACGACTTGCCGTTATCAGTTGTCGACCTCCGATATTGCGTCTTTCCCGCCTGATGCATAGCCACTACGACAACCTCAAGGTCTCACGCGACGCGCCCGCGGAAGTCATCCGGGCCGCGTACAAGTCCCTGAGCCAGAAATACCATCCCGACCGCCACGCCGACAGCGAGGAGGCCAACCGCATCATGCGGCTGCTGAACGCCGCCTATGACGTGCTGCGCGATCCGGAGAAGCGCGCCGAGCATGACCAGTGGATCGTCGCGCAGGAGAAACGCGAAGCCGACCAGAAGCAGCGCCAGGCCACGCAGCAGCGGCAGGCCTACCGCGCCGCCCAGGCCCAGCAACAACGACAGGCCGCGCAACGACAGCAGGCCCAGCGTCCCGCTCCGCCCCCGGCCGCCAGCGAACCCGAACCGGCTGCCGAACAGCCCGCCCGCACACGCAAGCCGCGCCGCTCATGGCGCGATGCGCCGCCCAACAGTGGTCCCGCCACCCCGTTGCCGAAGCTCGGCTCGTTTGCGCTCTACCTGGGAATCGGCGCGCTGATCGTAGTGTTGTTGAGCGACTGGTCGGGGGATAACGCTGCCGGACGCGGCGTACCGGCGGCCGCCACCGCATCGACCCTGTCGTCCTCCGTGCCGCCCTCTGCGTCATCGCTGACGCGCACCGTAGCGCCGGGCTCGACCCGTGACAGCAAGTACATCCGGCCAACGTTGACCCCGCGTGGCCTGCCGTGGCCGACACGGTCAGGCTACCTGCCCGGCTATCCGGTGCTCAACGACAGCGGGTTGTCGACGCTGACCGTCGACAACTCGGCGAGCCCGTCAGATGTCATGGTGAAACTGGTGTCCGTGGAGGGCAACACGCCGCTCCCGGTGCGCACAAGCTACGTGCGGGGCGGCACGTCATTCACGATGGATGAGATTTCTCCCGGCAGCTACGACCTGCGCTACCAGAGCCTGGATACGGGAGAGTTGTTCCGGTCGGAACGCTTCGAACTGGCGGAACTGAGGGAGTCCGGCGGCACCAGCGCCAACCGGAACGTGTTCCGCCTCTACGGGGTGCCGGGCGGCACCTCCCGCTCCGTACCGATCTCGGAGCGGGATTTCCCCTGAGCGGGCGCCCAGGGGAAGGATGTCTTTACTCAGTAAGGCTTGGGTTGCGGCTGGCTGTTAGGCGGCGTCCACGGCTTGGGCGCTGGCGCGGGGGCCGGCACGTTGCCATAGACCTTCTGCCAGCGCGATTTCAGGCCGGCCGCGATTTCCTTCTGGTTGTACTGCTCGGCGAAGTCGATCACCGTCATGCCCTGCTGGTTCTTGAGCCGCAGGTCGGCGCCCTCGTCCAGCAGCAGCTTCACCGTGTCGATATGGCCGCCGCGCGCCGCCATCATCAGCGGCGTGGTGCCATTCGGGCTTTCAGCGTCGATATAGGCCGCGTGATCCACCAGGTACTTGACCACGTCGTTGTGGCCATTGGTTGCCGCGTAGTGCAGCGGCGCCCAGCCCTTCTTGTTCACCTCGGCCTCTTCGCCATCGACCATCAGCTTCATGCTCTCCAGGTCGCCCTGCAGCGCCGCCATCATCAGCGCGTTCTCGCCAGCCGGGTTGGTCTTGTCGAGGTCGATGTTCTTCGCCTTGATCAGCACCTTGGCCGCCTTGGTCGATTTCTCGCGCAGGGCCAGCACCAGTAACGGATTGCCGCGGTTGTCCGTCAGGTTCGGGTCCACGCCTTTCTGCAGCAGTTTCTGCACCGTGTTGCCGTCGTCGAATTCCACGGCCTTGCGCATGTCGTCCGCTGGAGCCGCCTGCACCAGCGCGCAGCCGGCCATCGCGGACAGGCCCACGAGCGCCATGGCGGAGGCCATGCGTCGCATCTTCAGATCAAACATGAGCATTCCTGTCGATGTGCTTGAAAAGACGGAAGAAATTATCCGTCGTCTGTTCGGCAATCTGTTCTACCGGCACGCCGCGCAGATGGGCGATGAATTCGCCCACGTGACGCACCCAGGCCGGTTCGTTGGTCTTGCCGCGATATGGCACCGGCGCCAGATACGGCGAATCGGTCTCGATCAGCATGCGGTCCAGCGGCACTTTTTTCGCGGTCTCCTGCAGGTCCGCCGCGCTCTTGAACGTCACGATGCCCGAGAACGAAATATAGAAATCCTCGTCGAGCGCCCGCTTGGCGATGTCCCAGGTCTCGGTGAAACAGTGCATCACGCCTCCGGCTTCCCGGGCGTTCTCTTCCTGCATCAGCCGGATCGTGTCGTCGGCTGACGAGCGCGTATGGATGATCAGCGGCTTGCCGGTTTGCCTTGCGGCACGGATGTGGGTGCGGAAACGATCGCGCTGCCACTCCATGTCTTCGACGCTGCGACCGTTGAGGCGGTAGTAGTCGAGGCCCGTCTCGCCGGTGCCGACCACGCGCGGATGGTTGGAGAGCGTCACCAGCCGTTCCAGCGTGGGCTCCTCGGCATCCTCCTCGTAGTCCGGGTGGACACCCACGGACGCGTACAGGTTCGGATGCTGTTCGGCCAGCGCCAGCACGCGCGGAAAATCTTCCAGCGTCACGGAGATGCACAACGCATGCGTCACCTGGTTGGCCTTCATGTTCGCGAGCAGTTCAGGCAGGCGCGCGGACAGGTCGGGGAAATCGATATGGCAGTGGGAATCTACGAACATCGGCACTCTCTTGAAACTCAATCGAGCCGGCGGCCCAGGATCACGAGGTCGCGTTCCACGCCGTCGAGCACGGCGACGCGCGGCAGATCCCCCCAACGGGTAAAGCCATGCCGCTCGAACAGCGCCAGGCTCGGCGCATTGTGGCCGAAGATAAAGCCGAGCAGCGTCTTCACGCCGACCTTCGGCGCATGGGCCACGGCCTCGGCCAGCAGGAAGCGGCCAAGGCCCTTGCCGCGCTGGTCCTCGTGCAGATAGATCGAGACCTCGGCCGTGGCGCCATAGGCGGGCCGGCCATAGAAATCTGAAAAGCTCACCCACCCGGCCATGCGGCCTTCGGCATCCTCGCACACCCACAGTGGACGACGCTCTGGCAGATGGGCATCGAACCAGCCCTCGCGGGATGCCACGCTGACCGGCTCGGTATCGGCCGTCACCATGCGCGAGGCCACCGTGCTGTTGTAGATCTCGACGATGCCGGGCAGGTCCTCGCGCGTGGCAATCCGCACGGTAAATCCAGAATGACTCATAAATCCAATAACTTGCGAGGCAAACCTCGCATTTTCCTTGAGTTATATCGTTTGCGTGGGCTTGCCCGATTCGATCGTCTTGCCCAGCAGTTCTTCCACCGCACGCTTGAGCATGCGGCCATTGTCATCGTCCGGCAGATGCACGCCCACGCCGGGCGTCTTCATCGGCGTGCCAGCCGGGGTAATCCACGCCACCACGCCTTGTATCTGGTACTTCTGCGGGCGGTCCAGCAACGACAGCACCAGGAACACCGGCTCCCCCAGCCGGAACGGGCGGTTCGACGGCACGAAGATGCCGCCGCGCGCCAGGAACGGCATGTAGGCCGCGTACAGTCCGGCCTGATCCTTGATCGACAGCGACAACACATTGGGACGCTGTGGAGTCCCGGGAGCCGGACCGGCTCCCGCTGGGGGGGTGGCCGGACGGGCGGGTGCCGGATTCCTCGGCGGTACGCCTGCCGCTGTCAGCGGTGGCGTCGTGGCTGGTGCATTCATCATTGACCCCATGTTGCCCGCTTTGCGCAGGCTATTTATCGTGACTGGCCGGGCATGGAAACCCGTGGCTCGACTTTTACCACGCGCGCACCGCCGTGCCTACGGGCGGCGCGCAGTTTGAGACGCATCGCAAACTTGCGTTTCGTCTAGCGAAAAATCTGCCGGTAATCGAGAAAGACCGACTCCATGACCAGGCGTGCCGCCAGCGGATGATTCTCGCTGCGCCGATGATTCACCAGCCGCCCGGCAAACCCCTGCAGGCGATGGGCATCGGTTGCGCCGGCGCAACGTCCCAGCGCGGCCTGTTCCTTGGGGAAATAGCGGGCCGGGCCCGTACCCAGCGAGATTGACAGCAAATCGTAGGTCCAGCGTTGCAGCGTGCCCAGTACCATCGGCACCGGCAGTTTCTGGAGTTGTTCGGCAGCAGCCAATGCGTCAAAGGTCGGACCTGCGCCAAGCTGGCTCACCAGCAGGCGCAGCAATGGTTGCTCCTCGGCCTCGGCGGCATGCAGCGCGGTCAGCGGCGCACCGCCGGCCTGCGCCAGTTGCGCCTCCACATCGGCCACGCCCTGGCTGCGCAACCATTCCAGTGCCGCCGCCGCGCTCGGCGGCGCCACGGAGAACTGGCGGCAGCGCGACAGGGTAGTCGGCAGCACGCGGTCGATGCGGTCTGTGACCAGCAGGAAGACCGTCGATGGCGGTGGCTCTTCCAGCGTCTTGAGCAGTGCGTTGGCACCTTCGGTCTGGAGCGCATCGAGCGGATACACCACCACCACGCGCAATCCGGCGCGGTGCGTGCCAACGCCTATTGCCTCGATCAGCTGGCGCACCTGTTCCATGCGGATGATCTTGCTCGGCGCCTTCTTCTTGCTGCTCGATCCGGACTCGGCATCCCCCTCGCCGCCTTCACCGGCCTCCAGCGCCTCGGGCCGAACCACGGTGAAGTCAGGATGGTTGCCCTGGCCGAACCAGTGGCACGCACCACAGTGGTTGCATGGCTGACCGTCGGCGAGCGGCGCTTCGCAAAGCAGGCCCTGCGCAAAATGCAGCGCCAGGTCGCGCTTGCCGATGCCTTGCTGGCCGTGCAGCAGCAGCGCGTGGGGCAGCCGGTCGCGCAAGGCGGTCAGCCGCTGCCAGTCTTCTCGTTGCCAGGGATAAAGCATGCGAATCAATCGGTTAGCGCCATGACGTCATGTATTGTCGGAGAGATGCACACCGACATCACGGCGCGGATATAAGTCATAAAACTCAGAGACTTGCGATGATGTCTTCGAGCGTCACGCGAATCTCGTCGATGGAGCGCGTCGAGTCGATGACCCGGAAGCGCTGCGGTGCCTGGGCGGCCCGTCGCAGGTATTCGTTGCGTGTCCGCTCGAAGAACGCGCGGGACTCCGCCTCGAACTTGTCTGGCTCGCGCGCATTGGCCAGCCGCGCGGCGGCGGTTTCCAGCGGCACGTCGAACAGCAGCGTCAGGTCCGGTTGCAGGCCGCGCTGCACCCAGGCCTCCAGCGCTTCCAGCCGGTCGAGCGCCAGCCCCCTGCCCCCGCCCTGATAGGCAAACGTGGCATCGGTGAAGCGATCGGAAATGACCCAGTCCCCGCGTGCGAGGGCCGGGGCGATGACTTCGGCAATATGCTCGCGTCGTGCCGCGAACATCAGCAGCGCCTCGGTTTCGAGGTCCATCTTGCGATGCAGCAGCAACTGGCGCAGATCCTCGCCCAGCGGCGTGCCGCCCGGCTCGCGCGTAGTCACGACGTTGCCACGGGCGCGCAGGCGCTCGGCCACCCATTCGATATGGGTGCTCTTGCCCGCGCCGTCGATACCTTCAAACGTGATGAATTTGCCGCCCATGTGATTACGGTTTGCCGCGCTGGTACTTGTCTACCGCGCGGTTGTGTTCGGGAAGTGATGTCGAGAAATGGCTGCTGCCGTCGCCACGCGCCACGAAGTACAGCGCGTCAGACGGCGCCGGCGTGGTAGCCGCGGCCAGCGAGGCCAGGCCCGGCAGCGCGATCGGCGTCGGCGGCAGGCCGGCACGGGTGTACGTATTGTACGGGGTGTCCGTGGTCAGATCCTTCTTGCGGATATTGCCGTCGAAAGTCGGGCCGATGCCGTAGATCACGGTCGGATCGGTCTGCAGCATCATGTTCTTGCGCAGCCGATTCACGAACACCGCCGCAATCATCGGCCGCTCCGACGCCTGCCCGGTTTCCTTCTCCACGATCGACGCCATGATCAGCGCCTCGTACGGCGTCTTGTAGGGCAAGTCCGGCGCGCGCGCGTTCCAAGCATCGTTGATGCGTTTCTGCATCGCGCGGTAGGCGTGCTTGTACAACTCGATATCGCTGCTGCCGCGGGCAAAGAGGTAGGTATCGGGGAAGAACAAGCCCTCGGGCGAGGTTTCCGCCGCGCCAATCGCCTTCATCAGGTCGGCGTCCGACATGCCCTGCGTGTCATGCTTCAGCGCCGGGCTGGCATCCACGGCCGCGCGCATCTTGCGGAACTCCCACCCCTCGATCACGGTGACCACGTAGTGCGACACGTCGCCCTTCGCGATTTTCTCGACCACTTCGAACGGCGTCACGCCGGTTTCGAACTGGTAGCCCCCGGCCTTCAGGTCGGTGGCGTGGCCCGTGATCCGGGCCAACAACTGGAACATGCGAGGGTCCATGGTCACGCCGCCGCGCTGTAGTTGGCGGCCGACGCTGGCCACGCCCGAATTGGGCTTGACGATGACTTCTATGGGCGAGGCGGACAGGCCGAGCGGCTGGTTTGCCCACCAGGCAAAGCCACCCGCAAGCGCTGCTGCGGAGACAATCAGCACCCCGACCAGGCGCAGGAACAGGCGTTTCATGTAGTGATTGGAACAATCGAGGGACTATCGGCGGAAAGCATACGGCGCTGGCAAGACGCGCGGCCGGTCGGAATGACGGCAGGCCCATATAATACCGGGAGCCTTGTGGCCTATGTGTCACCACACGTTACAGGCGACGCAGCACTACGCTGCGTATGACCTTGTACGATGGCACTGCCGCCCCCAATTTCACCACCGATCACCGTCTTCCGGGACCGTCTGCATGTCCGCCACTGAATTCCCCTCGCTCGCCGATAGCTTCGCCGCCCTGCCGCACGCCGGTATTGTCACTGCGCCCGCCGGGCTGGGCTTGATCCGCGTGGCCGGCGATGACGCCGCCACCTTCCTGCACAGCCAGTTGACCAACGCGGTGGAAGACCTGCCGGCCGATGCAGCGCGGCTGGCCGGCTACTGCTCGGCCAAGGGCCGGCTGATGGCCAGCTTCCTGGTCTGGCGCGACGCCGAAGGCATCGTGCTGCAACTGTCGGCCGATATCCAGCCGGCCATCCAGAAGCGCCTGTCGATGTTCGTGCTGCGCGCCAAGGCCAAACTGTCCGACCTCTCCGCCACACACCGCGTGCTGGGCGTGGCCGGCGCAGGTGCCGAAGCCGCGCTGAAACAAGCCGGCCTGCCCGCACCGCAAGGGCCGCTGTCCGCTGCGCATGCCGATGGCGTGAGCGTGATCCGCCTGGCCGACGCCGAGGGCGAAGCGCGCTGGCAGATCGTGGCGGAGTCCGCGCGCGCCGAGGCGCTGCAACAGGCGCTGGGCGCGACGCTGGCGCAGGCGGCACCGGCATTCTGGGACTGGCTCGACATCGGCGCCGGCATCCCGCGCATCGCCGCCGCCACGCAGGAGCAGTTCGTGCCGCAGATGATCAACTTCGAGCTGATCGGCGGCGTCAATTTCCGCAAGGGCTGCTATCCCGGCCAGGAAGTGGTGGCGCGCAGCCAGTATCGCGGCACGCTCAAGCGTCGTATGTGGCGTGTGGGCGGCGAAGGTACGGTGCCGGCCGCTGCCACCGAGATTTTCCGTCCCGAAGATCCCTCGCAGCCGTGCGGCATGGTGGTCAATGCCGCCCCGTCACCGCTGGGTGGATGGGAAGGACTCGCCGAGCTGAAGATCGATGCAGCCGTGGCCGGCACGCTGCATCTGGGCGCAGCGGACGGCTCGCCGGTCTCCACGCGTGCGCTGCCGTACGAAGTGCCGCTGCCGAACGAGGCTGAATCCGCCAGTTGAACGACCGGGGAACCAAGACATGAGCGATCATCTCTACGTCTACTTCAAGGTGCCGGAGGACCGCGCCGCCGAGGCGTTGCCGCAGTGGCACCGCTGGATGGAAACGGTGGCCGAGGCCACCGGGATTGGTGGTACGCTCATGCGAAGGCCGGAGACCCGCGCCGGGCTGCAGACGTGGATGGAGAGCTACGCGGACATACCGCCCGCCTTCGATGCCACGCTCGATGGCCTGTGGCGCCAGAGCGGCCTCGCTCACTGGATCAGTGGCGAGCGTATGGCCGAGAAGTTCGTAGACCTGGACGTGCTGTGACGTAGTCACTGCAGTCACTGTAGTGAAGCCGCAAGAGAAGCAAAGGAAGCGACATGTGCCTGATTCTGGTGGCCTGGCAATCGCACCCGGACTATGCCCTGGTGGTGGCCGGCAACCGTGACGAGTTCTATGCCCGCCCCGCGGCGGCCGCGCACTGGTGGCAGGATGCCCCCGAGGTGCTGGCCGGCCGCGACCTGGCCGAGGTGATCGGCGATGCGGGCACCTGGATGGGCGTGGCCAACGCCGCCTCGTCCGAATGGCCCGGCGATTCGCGCGCGCGTTTCGCCGCGCTGACCAACTACCGCGCCCCCTCCGAAAAACGTACCGATGCCCGCTCGCGCGGCGAACTCGTCGCGCATTTCCTGCGCGGCGAGCAGACCCCGGACGAGTACCTCCACGAACTGGCCGGCGCCCATGGCGCCTACAACGGGTTCAACCTGCTGGCCAGCGATTTGCACGACCTCTGGTGGTACAGCAACCGCTCGAAGACACGCCAGCCGCAGAAGCTGAAACCGGGCCTCTACGGATTGTCCAACGCACTGCTCGACACGCCATGGCCCAAGGTCCGCAGCCGCGTCGGCGCGCTGTGCGAAGTCCTGGCCGCCGACCGTGGCCAGTTCGGCTCGGACGCCGAACCCTACCTGCAGATGCTCGCCGACGAGAAACAGGCGCCGGACTGGGAACTGCCGAGCACCGGCGTGGCGCCGGAGTGGGAGAAGCTGCTGTCGTCATCGTTCATCCGCTCCCCGCATTACGGCACGCGCGCCAGCACCGTGCTGCGCGTACGGCATGACGGACGATTCGATTATGTCGAGCGGAGTTTCGATGCAGAGGGGAAGACCGGCGAGGTGTCGTATCAGGGCCGGCTGAATGTGACGCGGGATACAGGGACGGTGCCTGCGCCGCGCTAGAACTACCCTTGGGGTTCACTCCCCTCTCCCACAAAGTGGGAGAGGGGCTGGGGGAGAGGGCCGGCGGTCCTGCTTGCCGACCTGTCGCAATTTTCACTGCTGACCCTCTCCCCCGACCCCTCTCCCGCTGCGCGGGAGAGGGGAGCGCATAGCAACGGATAGCGGTAAACGGATAGCGGTATCGCGCAAACTTAAGTCACCCCACCTGCTTCCGCATCTCCACATGCGGGATCCCCGCTTCCTCGAACTCCGCCCCAACCTGCTCGAAACCCACACGCGCATAAAACGGCGCCGCATGCGTCTGCGCGTTGAGGATCAGCTCCGCATAGCCGAGTTCGGCGGCCTTCGCCATCAGTGCGTCCAGAACCCGGGCGCCCATGCCGGTGCCGCGCGCCACCTTGAGCACGGCCATGCGGCCGATGTGTCCGTCGGGTAGCAGGCGGCCCGTAGCGACCGGGGTGCCGTCGGCGGCGAACGCCAGGGCGTGCCAGCTTGGCTCGTCCATGTCATCCCATTCCAGTTCCACCGGTACGCCCTGCTCTTCCACGAAGACGCTGTAGCGGATGGCGCGGGCGCGCTCGCGGGCTTCATCCCATTGGCAGACCAGGACTGGGGCGGTAGTAACGGACATGGATGACTCGTAGCGGAATGTCTGAAGAGAGGCGCAATCATACGCCCGGCAGGTCGCCAATGCGCGCGCACAGACTGCGAGCATTGGTGCGATTATCGGCCAGTCAATGCACCGTATCAGGGATAACCCCGCCTACCATCGTTGCGTGAAATTTGTATGATGACCTGACTACCTGATGATGCGATCCCATGTTCCAGAAGATTCCTGCTCGCGCGCTGACTGACAGCGTGGCCGAGCAACTGCTCGACAAGATCCAGGGCGGCACCTTTGCCCGGGGTGCCAAGCTGCCTACCGAGGCCGTGCTGTCCGAAGAGTTCGGCGTCAGCCGCACCGTGATCCGCGAGGCCATTGCCCGGCTCAAGTACGAGGGGTTGGTGGAATCTCGCCAGGGCAGCGGCGTGTTCGTGACCGATCAGGCTGGCATCCGGCCACTGCGCATTGATTACACCGATGTCGATACGCTGGAAGCGGTGCTGCAGATCGTGGAACTGCGCCGTTCGATCGAGGCCGAGGTCGCCGCCCAGGCGGCGCGCCGCCGCAGCGATGCTGCGATGGCCGGCATCGACGCCGCGCTGGCACGCATCGACACCGAAGTGGCCGAAGGCGGCGACGGCGTTGCCGCCGACGTGGCCTTCCACCGTGCCATTGCCGAAGCCACCGGCAACCCGTATTTCCTCAAGACGCTGGCCTTCCTGAGCCAGTACCTGGAAACCGCCACGCGCGTGACCCGTACCAACGAGGCGCGCCGTGCCGATTTCTCGCGTCAGGTGCGCGAGGAACACCAGGCCATTGCCGCCGCCATCCGCGCGGGCGACCCCGATGCCGCACGCAACGCGGCGCAGAACCACATGTACAACGCGGCGCGCCGGCTCTCGCAACTCGGCGACGACGAAGGCATCGACCTGCCCGTCAGCCCGTCGCACTAGTCATCCATACACATCAGGTTTAGGAGAATTTCGATGTCCAAGAACATTGGCGTCATCGGCTTGGGCGCGATGGGCAATGGCGTGGCGCAGTCGCTGCTGCGCGCAGGCTTCAAGACCCACGCCTACGATCTGCGTGCCGACGTGCTGCAGCGCTTTGCCGATGCCGGCGGCGTGCCGTGCGTGAGCCCGGCCGAGGTGGGCCGACGCTGCGATATCGTGATCACGCTCGTGGTCAACGCGGCGCAGACCGAGGCCGTGCTGTTCGGCGAACAGGGTGCGGTGCCGGCGATGTCCGAGGGCAAGCTCGTGATGGCCTGCGCCACTGTGCCGCCCGGTTTTGCCGAGACGCTCGGCAAGCGGCTGGCCGAAAAGGAACTGCTGATGATCGACGCGCCGGTGTCAGGTGGCGCCGCGCGTGCCGCCAGCGGCGAAATGACGATGATGACGTCGGGGCCCGCCGAAGCCTACGCCAAGGCCGAGGCCGTGCTGGCCGCCATCGCAGGCAAGGTGTACCGCCTGGGCGATGCCCACGGCGCGGGCTCCAAGGTCAAGATCATCAACCAGTTGCTGGCGGGCGTGCATATCGCCGCCGCCGCCGAAGCCATGGCGCTGGGCATGCGCGAGGGCGTGGACCCGGACGCGCTCTACGACGTGATCACGCACAGCGCGGGCAACTCGTGGATGTTCGAGAACCGCGTGCCCCACATCCTGTCGGGCGACTACACGCCGCTGTCGGCGGTGGACATCTTCGTCAAGGACCTGGGCATGGTGCTGGACACCGCCCGCACCAGCAAATTCCCGTTGCCGCTGTCGGCTGCCGCGCACCAGATGTTCATGATGGCGTCCACGGCCGGCCATGGTGGTGAAGACGACTCTGCCGTGATCAAGATTTTCCCGGGCATCGAGTTGCCGAAGGCGAAGGAGTAATCGCATGAGCAATCGTCCCCTCCTTGGCTGCATCGCCGACGATTTCACCGGCGCCACCGATCTCGCCAACACGCTGGTCCGCAACGGCATGCGCACCGTGCAGACCATCGGCGTGCCGGTGGGCACTGTCGAGGCCGATGCCGTGGTCGTGGCGCTGAAATCGCGCACGATTTCCGCCGATGACGCCGTGGCCCAGTCGCTGGCCGCGCTCGAATGGCTGCGCGCCCAAGGCTGCCGCCAGTTCGTGTTCAAGTACTGCTCGACGTTCGACTCCACCGACGCCGGCAATATCGGACCCGTGGCCGAGGCGCTGCTGGGTGCGCTGGGCAGCGACTTCACCATCGCCTGCCCCGCCTTCCCCGAGAACGGCCGCACGATCTTCCGCGGCCATCTGTTCGTGGGCGATGCACTGCTCAACGAATCGGGCATGGAACATCATCCGCTGACGCCGATGACCGATGCCAACCTCGTGCGCGTACTGCAGCGCCAGAGCCAGTCCAAGGTCGGACTGCTGCGTCACGACACCGTTGGCAAGGGACCGGAAGCCGTGCGCGCACGCATCGACGCCCTGCGCGCCGAAGGCGTGAAGCTCGCGATTGCCGATGCGGTCTCCGATGCCGATCTGTTCGCGCTGGGCGAAGGCTGCGCCGCGCTGCCGCTGATCACGGGCGGCTCGGGCATTGCGCTGGGCCTCCCCGAGAACTTCCGTCGCGCCGGACTGCTGCCGCAACGCGACAACGCTGCCGAGGTGCCGGCGGTCGATGGTCCTGGCGTGGTGCTGGCAGGTAGCGCGTCGCGCGCCACCAATGGACAGGTTGCGCACTGGATCGCGCAAAACCGCCCCGCCCTGCGTATCGATCCGCTACGTCTGGCGCGCGGCGAAGCCGTGGCCGATGAAGCGCTGGCCTTTGCTGCATCCCACAACGAACCCGTGCTGATCTACGCCACCGCACAGCCCGAGGAAGTGAAAGCCGTGCAGGCCGAACTGGGCGTGGCGCGTGCCGGTGAACTGGTCGAGCACGCGCTGGCTGCGGTAGCGGCGGGCCTGAAGGCACGCGGCACGCGGCGCTTCGTGGTGGCCGGTGGCGAGACCTCGGGCGCCGCGGTGCAGGCGCTCGGCGTGCAGTCGCTGCGTATCGGCCGCCAGATCGCGCCCGGTGTGCCGGCCACGGTAACGCTAGGAGATGACCCGCTGGCGCTGGCGCTGAAATCTGGCAATTTCGGTGGCGAGAACTTCTTCGACGAAGCGCTCAATGCGCTGGGAGCGGCACGATGAGCCAGGAAAGCGCACTGCGCGAAGAGATCTGCCGCGTCGGCGCGAGCCTGTACCAGCGTGGCTACACGGTGGGCTCGGCAGGCAATATCAGCGCGCGGCTCGACGACGGCTGGTTGATCACGCCGACCGACGCCTGCCTTGGCACGCTCGATCCGGCGGCTGTGGCCAAGGTGGCGACCGATGGAAGCTGGGTGTCCGGCGACAAGCCATCGAAGACGCTGACGCTGCATCGCTGCGTGTACGACAACAACCCCGATGCGCATGGCGTGGTCCATACGCACTCCACCAACCTCGTCGCGCTGACGCTGGCCGGTGTCTGGCAGCCGGACGACGTGCTGCCGCCGATCACGCCTTACTACGTGATGAAGGTGGGCCATATCCCGCTGATCCCCTACCACCGCCCCGGCGATCCCGCCGTGGCCGCCCGTGTGGCGCAGTTGGCGCGCGAGGTGCGTGGCGTACTGCTGGCGCGGCTGGGTCCGGTCGTATGGGAGGACAGCGTGTCCCGCGCGGCCTACGCGCTCGAAGAGCTCGAAGAAACCGCCAAGCTGTGGATGATGTTGCGCGACAAGCCGGCGCCGCTCGATGAGCAGGCGCTGGTGGAGCTAAGGGATACGTTCAAGGTGAAGTGGTGAAGGTGAAATCCCACGCCTAGTTTTGCTCCCCTCTCCCGCTTTGGCGGGAGAGGGGCTGGGGGAGAGGGCAAGCGCCCGGTCTGGCGACATCGAATAACAACGCCCTGCCCTCTCCCCGACCCTCTCCCGCCCTGCGGGAGAGGGAGAACACCGACCGGTTCAAATCCAAGGAGACTTCCAATGACCGCATCCAACCCCGCGGCGGGGACTGCCGACGCTCGGCTAGACGCCGACAGCACCGTCGAGAAACGCGCCTACAACAAGGTGTTCTGGCGCATCATGCCGTTCCTGATGCTCTGCTACGTGATCGCTTATCTCGATCGCGTAAACGTGGGCTTTGCCAAGTTGCAGATGGCGCAGGACCTGCAATTCTCCGAGACCGTGTTCGGCCTGGGCGCCGGCCTGTTCTTCATCGGCTACTTTCTGTTCGAGGTGCCCAGCAACCTGCTGATGCACCGCATCGGCGCGCGTATCTGGATTGCGCGGATCATGATCACGTGGGGCATCATCTCGGCGGCGTTCGTGTTCGTGCAGACGCCGACGCAGTTCTACGTCATGCGCTTCCTGCTCGGCCTGGCCGAAGCGGGCTTCTACCCGGGCGTGATCCTGTACCTGACGTACTGGTATCCGTCGCACCGCCGCGCCAAGATGATCGCGCTGTTCATGTCGGGCATCCCGGTGGCTGGCATGTTCGGCAACCCGTTGTCGGGCTGGATCATGGACGCGTTCAACGGCACGCACGGCTGGGCCGGCTGGCAGTGGATGTTCTTCATCGAGGCACTGCCTGCGCTGGCCATCGGCATCGTGACCGTGTTCGTACTGCGTGACGGTATCGACAAGGCGCCCTGGCTCGACAACGACGAGAAGCGTGTGCTCAAGCGCAATATCGAGGAAGACGAGCGCGCCGCCAAGGCCGCTGCCGCAACGGCTGGTGGCCGCGACGTGCATTCGCTGGGCGCCGTGTTCAGCGACCGTCGCGTGTGGTGGATGTGCCTGATCTACTTCTGCTTTGTGACCGGCCAGTACGCGCTGACGTTCTGGATGCCGACACTGGTCAAGGCCAGCGGCGTCACCGGCAACCTCAACATCGGTTTGCTGTCCGCGATTCCGTTCCTCTGCGCCATCGTGGTGATGAACATCCTGGGCCACAGTGCCGATGCACGCCGCGAACGTCGCTGGCACCTGATCGTGCCTGCGCTGATGGGCGCCACGGGCTTTGCCATCGCCGCCTCGTTCACCCACAATACGACGGTGGCCATCGCGGCGCTGTCGCTGGCCGCCGCTGGCGTACTGACCTGCGCACCGCTGTTCTGGTCGCTGCCTACCGCCTTCATGAGCGGCATTGCCGCCGCATCGGGCATCGCCGTGGTCAACTCGGTGGGTAACCTGGCCGGATTCGTGTCGCCGTACATGGTGGGTGCACTCAAGGACATGACCCAGAGCACGCAACTGCCGATGTATGTGCTGTCCGCGATCCTGGTGGTGGGTGCCCTGCTGGTCTGGCTGACGCCGGCCAAGATGGTCAATCGCTGATCCCGATCTTCCGATACAAGGAGCCGACATGCCGCGCTTTGCCGCGAACCTCTCGATGATGTACACGGAGCACGACTTCCTGGACCGCTTCGGCGCTGCCGCGAAGGATGGCTTCCAGGCCGTCGAGTACCTGTTCCCGTTCGATCATCCCGCCGCCGAGATCCGCAAGCGGCTCGACGACCATGGCCTGACCCAGGCGCTGTTCAACGCGCCGCCCGGAGACTGGGCCGCTGGCGAACGCGGCACGGCCGCCCTGCCGGGCCGCGAGGCCGAGTTCCGCACGGGCTTTGCCAAGGCGCTGGAATACGCCTCGGTGATCGGCAACGACCGCATCCACGTCATGGCAGGACTGGTGCCCGCCGATGCGGATCGCGCCCGTTGCCGCGCGGTCTATCTCGAAAACCTGGCCTACGCCGCAGCCTCGGCTGCCGCGCACGGCGTGACTGTGCTGATCGAGCCGATCAACACACGTGACATGCCGGGTTACTTCCTGAACCTGCAGGGCGACGGCCAGACCATCTGCCAGCAAGTGGGCGCCGCGAATCTCAAGGTGCAGTTCGACTGCTACCACTGCCAGATCATGGAAGGCGATATCGCCAAGAAGCTGCAGCGCGACTTTGCCGGCATCGGTCATATCCAGATCGCGGGCGTGCCCGAGCGGCACGAGCCGAGCCTCGGCGAACTGAACTACCCCTACCTGTTTGACGTGATCGACCAGCTTGGCTACACGGGCTGGATCGGCTGCGAGTACCGGCCCCGCGCCGGCACGTCGGAAGGCCTGGGCTGGTTGAAGCCTTACCTGAATCGATAAGACCTGGATGTTGCGATGAAAGTATTGATTACCGGCGGCGCCGGATTTCTGGGCCTGCAGTTGGCCCGCCTGCTGCTCAAGCGCGGCACGCTGAACCTCGGCGGCAAGGCCGTCACCATCGACCAGCTCACGCTGCTGGACGTGGTGGCGCCGCAGATCGACGATGCGCGCGTGCGCGTGGTCACCGGCGACCTGTCGGATCCGGCCGTGCTGGCGCAAGCCATCGACCGCGAGACTGGTGCGATCTTCCACCTGGCCGCCGTGGTCAGCGGGCAAGCCGAGGCCGATTTCGACCTGGGCATGCGCGTGAACCTGGACGCCTCGCGCGCCCTGCTCGAAACCTGCCGCACGCTGGGCCACGCCCCGCGCGTGGTGTTCACGAGTTCGGTGGCCGTCTATGGTGGCAAGCTGCCGGCCGTGGTGCAGGACGATACCGCATTGAATCCGCAATCGTCGTATGGCGTGCAGAAGGCGATTGGCGAGCTGCTGCTGACGGACTACAGCCGGCGCGGTTTCGTCGATGGCCGCGTGCTGCGACTGCCGACCATCAGCGTGCGCCCGGGCAAGCCCAATGCGGCGGCGTCGTCGTTCGCCAGTGGCATCATCCGCGAACCGCTGTCGGGCGAGGCAGCGAACTGCCCGGTGGACCCGGCCACGTCACTGTGGCTGCTGTCGCCGCGCGGTGCCATTCAGGCGCTAGTCAACGGTATCGAACTCGACGGCGAACGCTTCGGCAATCGTCGTGTGGTGAACCTGCCGGGGTTGTCGGTGACGGCTGCGCAAATGGTGGAGGCACTGCGTCGCGTGGCGGGCGATGCCGTGGCGGATCGGGTCACGTGGAACCGTGAAGAACGTGTCGAGAAGATCGTCGGGACCTGGCCGGCCGCGTGGGATGTGTCACGCGCGGTGGCGCTGGGGTTCGAAAGCGATGCGAGCTTTGATGATGTGATTCGGGGGTATGCGGAGGATGTGGGGGTGTCTATCTAGACCCCTTGGTGTTCTCCCCTCTGGTGGTTTGCTCCCCTCTCCCGCTTGCGGGAGAGGGGAGAAAACCAACAGGGGTCGGGGTCTTTCAAGAAGCCGGCACCACCACCTCCCACCCCCCGATCTTCTCCCTCACCTCCCCCGGAATCGGCGCCGATTTCTGCGTTTTCGCATCGGCGCAGACGTACACGATCTCGCCGGTGATCAGGTGCTCGTCCCCCCGGTACATCTCCACGCGGAACAGCATGCTCGATCGGCCTAGCCGCGCCATGCGTCCACGGATCTCCAACTCATCGTCGAAGCGTGCCGAGGCGTGATATTCGAGCGTGGACTTGACCACGAACATGTCTACGCCATGCGCATGCAGCACGTCTTCGGGATAACGGATGCCCACCGCGCGCCAATACTCGGTCACGCAGATATCGCAATACGTCAGGTAATGGGCGTTGAAGACGATTGATTGTGGATCGACTTCTGACCAGCGCACGCGCAGCGGCACGCTGTGGCGAAAATCCTCTTTGGCCATCGGTTGGCGCTCCCCATGAAAAACGGGGCGCCCTGTTCTCGTCAGGAGCGCCCCGTGATCGGCTTGGCTTACTGCGGCTTGGCCAGGCCCAGTTTCTCGATGATCGCGCGCTCGCGCTTGACCGTGTCCGCGGCAAACGCGGCGTACTGGCTGGTGCTCATGTAGTACGGCTCCATATCGAACTTGGCAAGCGATTCGCGGTAGTTCGGCATCTCCATGGCTTGCTTGAAGGCGTCATGCAGCTTCTTGACGATGGCCGGGTCGGTGCCCTTGGGCGCCACGAGGCCGAACGGCGAAGTCTGCACGATGCCCATGCCCAGTTCCTTGAGCGTCGGCACGTTCGGGAAACGCGCCGAGCGCTTGTCGCCCCAGGTCGACAGCAGACGCAGCTTGCCGGTCTCCACGTACTGCGCCCAGGCCGGGGTGTCCGCCACGGACATCACGTGGCCGCCCAGCAGAGCCTGCATCGATTCCGAGTTGCCCTTGTACGGAATGTGCGAGAACTGCACGCCCTGGCGCAGTGCCAGGTCTTCCATGGTCAGGTGCAGCGTGGTCATCGAGCCCGGCGAGCCATACGTCAGCTTGCCCGGGTTGGCCTTGGCGTAGGCGATGTAATCCTGCATCGTCTTGATCGGCGAATCGGCCGGCACGACCAGGCCGAACGAGTAGCCAGCCAGGTTGATCACGTAGCTGAGGTCCTTGACCGGGTCCCAGTTGATCTTTTGCGTGTACGGCAGACGGTAGACAGGCATGGCGACCTGCGCCAGCGTGTAGCCGTCGGGCGGCGTGGCCTGCATCATCTGGGCGGGCAGCACGCCACCAGCGCCGGGCTTGTTCTCGACGATCACGGGCTGGCCCAGGATCTTGGAGGCGTTTTCAGCCAGCACGCGGAACGGAATGTCGGTGGAACCGCCCGCGGTGTAGCCGATCACGAGGCGGATCGGCTTGGTCGGGAACTTGTCCGCCTGGGCGTATGCCGGCACGGCGGCGGTTGCGATCGCTGCGGTGGCGGCGATCAGGCCCATCTGGGCCATGAATTGGCGGCGTTGCATGAGTCTTTGTCTCCTTCTGCTGCAAAAATGCACTGTTGCGACTTCGATCAAACCGATAAAGCGATAAACAGTTGCAGGCTCGCCCCGGTGTTGTTGTGTGGGGTCGGGCGCGTTGTGCTGGACTGCGTGGTCGTTAGCTGTCGAACGCCTCCCGCAATGCGGCAACGGCATCGGCATGCGCACCCGCAACAGCGTGAATGAAACGTCCGAGCTTGAAAAAATCGTGAATCATCGTTGGGTAGTCCGCCAGCGTGGCCTTGACTCCGGCTGCCTGGAGCTTGGCCGCATAGGCCACGCCCTCGTCGTGCAGCGGGTCGTAGCCGGCCACGGCGATCCAGGCCGGACACACGCCACGCACATCGGCGCCCTGCCCGCCACCGTCGAGCGGCGCAAAGCGCCAGTCGTCGCGGCTCTCATCGCGGTCGAGGTACTGGCCGAAAAACCACTGGATCATGTCCGCCGTCAGCAGGTAGCCATCG
This sequence comes from Cupriavidus sp. SW-Y-13, assembly GCF_009793345.1. NCBI lineage: Bacteria > Pseudomonadati > Pseudomonadota > Betaproteobacteria > Burkholderiales > Burkholderiaceae > Cupriavidus > Cupriavidus sp. SW-Y-13. The sequence goes on along the minus strand of NZ_WHLX01000001.1, from coordinate 1,620,631 downwards.
GCCAATGCACGATTCGATGGGGTGTCCTGCCTCGCACTGGTGCCGGGATAGATCAGCAGTTGCAGCACGGGTTCCAGGCCGGTGTTGCGCGCCTCGATGGCGCAGGCTGCCGCGAGCGTGCCACCCGCGCTATCGCCACCGAGTGCGATGCGCGCCGGATCGGCACCCAGCTTGGCTGCTTCGGCAAAGACCCAATGGAGGACGTCGAACGCGTCGTGGGCCGCCGTCGGAAACTTCCAGTCGGGCCCGAGCCGGTAGTCCACCGACAGCACCAGGCAGTCGGCATCGTTGCAGAGCATGCGGCACAGCGGATCGTGCGAATTGATGCTGCCGACCGTGAAGCCGCCACCGTGGAAATACACCAGCAGCGGCAGCGGATCGGCCCAACTGGCTTCGCGCGGCGCATAAAGCCGCACCGGGATGTCGTAGCCGTCGCGCGCGGGAATCGTGAAATTCTCCACGCCATGCACGGCGGCCGGCGGAATATCCAGAATCAGCGCGCTCTTCTCGTAGCCGATCTTCGCGTCAGCGGGCTCCATCGTATGGATGGCCGGGCGTTTGGCGCGCGCGACCAATTCCAGCAACTGCGCGACTTGCGGGTCGAGCGGCTGATCGGGCAAGCCGGGAACGGACGGAGAGGGCTGAGCGGACATCGGAAGCAATCGAAGTCGGGGCACGCGGGCATGTTAGACCCGAATGCCGACCGGGGGCGCACCAGTACGGCGTTCAAAATGTGAACGACCATTTGTGAACGGTCGTTCGATTTCCATATCATGCCAGCGTTTCCGCTACGCAGCATTACGAAATAACCCTTGGCGAGCCGGTTGCTCCACCTTTTGCGCGATCATCGGTCATGTCATAAGCGGCGTTTGCCGCCTATGCTTGGAATACAACCCCATGACCCAGGAGACACCATGACGGGCGAACACTTGCAGGTTGTGCACGGCGATATCACGCGGATGGAAGTCGATGCCATTGTCAACGCGGCCAACAATGGCTTGCTGGGCGGAGGCGGTGTGGACGGCGCGATCCATGGTGCGGGCGGCCCGTCGATCATGGCGGCGTGCCGTGCGCTGCGCGACAAGCAAGGCGGATGTCCCACCGGGGAGGCGGTGATCACCACGGGTGGCCTGTTGCCGGCACCCTATGTCATTCATGCCGTGGGTCCGGTGTGGCACGGGGGCGGACAGAACGAGGATGCACAACTGGCGAGTGCCTACCGGAGCAGCATCCGGCTGGCCGCCGAACACAACCTGCGCACGGTGGCCTTCCCGAACATCAGCACCGGTGTCTATGGATTCCCGCGCGAGCGGGCCGTGGACATCGCCATTGCTGCGGTCCGGGAGGCACTGGCCAAGGCGCCCACCATCGAACAGGTCACGTTCGTCTGCTTCGACGACGAGAACTTCAAGCTCTACCGCGATCGGCTGCGGTAGAACGGAAGGCTTCGTTCAGGGCAGCGCGCTGCGGATCAGCAGGTTGATCCGCTCGGGCTGCTCGTGGATGACCCAGTGCGTGCCTTCCGGAATGCGTTCGAGCCGCATGTCGGGGACGAACTCGTCCAGGCCGTCCACCAGCGTCTTCGGCAGCGCGCGGTCGTTCTCGCCCCAGATCACCAGCGTTGGCACCCGCACCACGAACATGGCCGGGTCGAGCCGCGAGATATCGGGTGCGGTCTCGCCCGTGGCGGGTGGATGCATCGGCGTGGCGCGGTAGTAGTTCACCCCGCCAGTCAGCGAATGCGAGCCGTTGTCGCCGGGTTCGGACCACGCCCCGTGATAGCGCACGCGCGTATCGCCCGAGAACCACGCGGGTAGCGCGCCAGCCTCGCCAGTCAGCATTTTCTCCAGCAATGCAAACTCGTTGGCGGCCAGCGCCTGCTCTGAACCGGGCTTGCGCAGCCAGTTCATATAGGCCGATGCCTGCTGCTGCGCCGGATCGGCCGACAACGCGCGCGCGAACAGATACGGATGTGGCGAATTGATGATGACGAAGCGCTCGATCAGCTCGGGATGCTGCGCCGCAAGATTCCAGCACACCGCGCCGCCCCAGTCATGCGCCACGATTACGCATTTCTCGTAACCCAGCACGCGGATGAACTGCACGAGGTCTTCGACGAGCAGCTTGGGCCGATAGGCCTCAGGCTCGGCCGGCTTGCTCGACAGGTTGAAGCCGCGCAGGTCAGGCGCCACCGCAAAATGTGTCTGACCGAACTCGGCAAGCTGGCGCTCCCAGGCGTACCAGAATTCGGGAAAACCATGCACGAACAGGATCAGCGGCTTGCCCGGCTCGCCTGCGCTACCGTAATGCAGCCGCGTGCCATTGGGCAGGTTGGCGAACTGCAGGTGATGAATCACGGCAGGCGCGGTCATCATGGTCTCCCTCTTCGCTTCCGTCATCGCGGATCTCCCGAAAGGCTATGCAAGAACGTGACCAGGTCAGCCGCGCAGCGCGGCAACCAGGCTGGCGCGAACTTCTGACTTGTCACCGAACGGATCGCCCGGATTGCGCTGGTTGACGATGTCCTCCATGCGCTGGCGAACCGTGGCAAGGGCCTGCGGGTGGGAATAAATATAGAAGCTTTCGTTGCGGATGGCGTCGAACGTGAGCTGCGCCACATCGGCCGCGGAGACCTTGCCCGAACCCACTGCCTTGTCCGACAGCGCTTGCGACACCATCTGCGAACGCGTGGGCGGTGCGTCGTTGGCAAGCCCGGCGGGACGATTGCGGTGCGACTGGCTGATGCCGGTCGGCACGAAGTACGGGCACAGCACCGAGCAGCGCACCTGTTCGGTGACCAGGCTCAGGTCTTGATAAAGCGTTTCCGTCAGCGCTACCACGGCATGCTTCGACACGTTGTACACACCCATCGCCGGCGGATTCAGCAACCCGGCCATCGACGCCGTGTTGACGATATGGCCCTGGAACGAGGGGTCCTTCTTCGCGGCCTCCAGCATCAACGGCGTGAAAATCCGCACGCCGTGCACCACGCCATACAGGTTCACGCCGAGCACCCACTCCCAATCTTTCTCGGTGTTCTCCCAGACCAGTCCGCCCGCACCGACGCCAGCATTGTTGAAAACGAGGTTGACCTCGCCAAAGGCTGTCATCGCCGCATCGGCCAACGCTTGCACCTCGGCAGCCTTCGACACATCGGCACGCAGTCCGATCACCTGCGCGCCCTGGGCCTTGAACTCGGCCACGGTGGAATCGAGCGCGTCTTCCTGAACATCGGCCAGCACAAGCTTCATGCCACGTTGCGCACCGATCTTCGCGAACTCCTTGCCAAACCCCGATGCCCCACCGGTGATCACGGCAACCTTGCCTTCGAACTGGTTCATGGTGTCTCCGTCGATGTGTTTTGTTTTGTGTTTGTTTGCTCCCCTCTCCCGCGCGCGGGAGAGGGGTTGGGGGAGAGGGCCAGCGGCTCTGCTTGCCGACTTATCGGAATTTGAACCGCTTGCCCTCTCCCCTGCCCCTCTCCCATAGGGAGAGGGAAAAACCAACGGGGTCGGTGATGCTCAGACTGCCGCCTGCACCCAATACCCCTGCCTAGGAAAATGAACATTCACCGCCCCGGCCCGGGAATCCTGGCGGCGGATCGTCACCACGTGTTCCGTCAGCGTCAGCAGCACGCCAGCGACGGGGTCCTTCGCGTAGTCGGTGGGCGTCACGGTCACGGCGTCGCCTGCGGAGAAGCCGCTGCCTGGCAGGATCGTCGTGTCATGCGGCAGTGGATCGTGGTCATACGCATCGGCCAGCGCGGATTCGGACGGAATCACGCGCAGCTTGCCGTGTCCGTATGCCTGCATCCGCGTGAACCACGTCTTGACCAGCGGATAGCCATCGAGCACTGCCGCCAGCGGCGTAGCCCGCCGGATAAACCAGATGCAGTGGAACAGCGAGAAATCCGCAATCGACAACTCCGGGCCAGCCACGTGCTGCACGCCAGCCGCAAACTGGGTCTGCAGCCGGGCAAAGGTCTCGTGGAGCATCGCAGCGGCTTCGGGCAGCGGCATGCGCAGCGCATTGGTGTCGCCACGCATCGCCTTGCGGTCGGCCATGAACGCCTGGATCTGCCCGGGGCTCAAGTGGGCTAGCATCACCTGCACGCCAGCCGGTTGCATCGTGTACGTGACCGATGCCGTGAACAGCGCGCTGTCGATCCACGCTGCCGTCATGCGCGCCTGCGCGGCCTGGAAGGCCGGATACAGCGGCGGCTGGGGCGCCAACCGGTCGAGCACATCGCAAATCAGTGCGGTATCGCAGTAGATGTCTGCCCCGATCTGCATGACCGGGGTACGCCGATAACCGCCAGTCAGCGCCGTCACATCGGGCTTCGGCATGATTGGCGGGATCTCCACCGCGCACCATGACAAGCCCTTGGCGCCCAACACCAGGCGGACTTTCTCGGAAAACGGCGAAGTTGCGTATTGATGCAGGATGATGTCAGGCATCCATTCCTCTCCAGGGAGTGATTAAAAGGGTCTACCCCTGTTAATCGAGCAAATCCGGCTGTTCCTTAACAATACGTGCGTATAACGGCTGGAACTGGAACCATCCGGCCTGCGCTGTGCCGACGATGGAATACGACTGGCGCGCCGCTGCGTCACTGATCGTCTTCGGCGCCTGACCAGTGCGTGCAGCAGCCGATTCGGCCAGGATCTGCACCTGGCAGGAGCGCTCCATCGTGATGAACCACCAAGCGGCTTCGTCCACTGTCTTGCCCACTGTCAGCAGGCCATGGTTCTGCAGGATGGCTGCCTTGTTGGAACCAAGGGCGTTCGCAATGCGCTGGCCTTCGTCCAGTTCCACCACCACGCCGCCGAAATCGTCATAGAGCGCGTGGTCGTCGTAGAACGCGCAGACATCCTGCGTCAGCGGGTCGAGCTTGCGACCGAGCGTGGACCATGCCCGCCCATAGGTGCTGTGGGAGTGCGCCGCCGCCACGGCATCTTCGCGTGTCTGATGGATGCGCGAATGAATCGCGAAGGCCGCTGCGTTAACGGGGTAGTCGCCCTCCACCACATTGCCGTGGTGATCGCAGCGAATCAGGTTCGAAACATTGACCTGACTGAAATGCACACCGAACGGATTGACCCAGAAGGTATCCGTGAACTCGGGGTCGCGAGCCGTGATATGACCGGCCACCCCTTCGTCGAAACCAAACTTGGAGAACAGCCGGAACGACGCCGCCAGCCGCTGCTTGCGATGCAGCCGCTCTTCCGCCGCCGTCTCGAACCTGGGCGGGCGTGGCAGCATGCGATAACGGGCCTTGACCTCTTCGGACAAACCGGACGCGATCTCGTCACGGTCTGCGGGCGCTTGCGGTGCGTTCATGGGCTGTCTCCTGTGAGTGGGGTGCGCCCCTTTGCGAGGCGTCTTTCCCGGATGGCTTTGTGGCTTTGCGATTTACGACAGTTTCACAAGCTGCTTGCCGAAGTTCTTGCCCTTGAGCAGGCCGATAAAGGCTTCCGGCGCACTGGCCAGCCCTTCGGCCACGCTCTCGCGGAATTTGATCTTGCCTTGGGCCACATAGCCGCCCAGTTCCTTCAGCGCCTGCGGCCACACTTCCATGTGCTCGGACACGATGAAGCCTTCGATCTTGCAGCGCGAGACCAGAATGGCGCGCGGGTTGCGGATCGGCATGTCCTGGCCGTCATAGCCAGCGATCAGGCCGCATACCGCGATGCGTGCGAACGGGTTCAGGCGAGCCAGCACCACATCGAGGATGTCGCCGCCGACGTTCTCGAAGTAGCCATCCACACCCTTCGGCGTCACCGCCTTGAGCATGCCGTACAGTTCCTTGGCATCCTTGGCGGCCTTGTAATCGATGCAGGCGTCGAAGCCCAGCTCCTTCGTCACGTAGTCGCACTTGTCCTTGCCGCCGGCCACACCCACCACATAGCAGCCTGCCAGCTTGGCGAGCTGACCCACCACGCTACCCACGGCACCCGATGCGGCGCTGACCACGATGGTCTCGCCAGCCTTCGGCGCGATGATCTTGTTCAGGCCGTACCATGCCGTCACGCCGGGCATACCGACCGAACCGAGATAGGCCGACAGCGGAATATGCGTGGTATCCACCTTCTGCATGCCACCGCCATCGGTGACGCCGATCTCCTGCCAGCCGAACATGCCGACGACCTTGTCGCCCACGTTCCACTTCGGATTCTTGCTGGCAATGACTTCACCCACGGTGCCACCGATCATCACTTCATCAAGCGGCTGCGGGTCGGCGTAGGACTTGCCTTCACCCATGCGGCCGCGCATATACGGGTCCAGCGACAGGAAATGGTTGCGCACCAGCACCTGACCATCGGCCAGTTCGGGCACGGGCACGTCTTCCAGGCGGAAGTTGTCGGGGGTGACGGCTGCGGTGGGGCGCGAGGCCAGGACGATACGCTTGTAGGTTTGGTTCGACATATTCGTTTCCTTCACTCGGTGGGAGGTCGGTCTAAGTTTGAACAGGGCGCGCCGGGATCAACCGTCCGCGCCCGAATCGGCCGCCCCGCTCTCGCGTTTGGGCGGCATACGCTTGATGAACTTGAACGTACCGGATGCCTTGGAAACGATCTTTCCATCGGCATCGACAATCTCGCCTTCGCAGAACACCATCGTCGAAGTGCGATGCACGACTTGCCCGCGCGCGGTCATCTTGCCGCGTCCCGGCGCCATAAAGCTCGTTTTCATTTCGATGGTGACCACGCCGCGTCCATCCGGATCGGACGAGCGGCCAGCAATGGCCATGGCGACATCCAGCAGCGTCATGAGCACGCCGCCGTGGGCCATGTCCCAGCTATTTTGGTGCCGTTGCTGCACCTCGAGTTCGATCTCGCTGCGGCCATCCTCCATGTAGTTACAGAGGACGCCCATATCGGCGAGGAATGGGATGGTGAGGGGGCGTTGGGTCATTTGGGGCTGAACTGAAAATTGGCTTGCATTATGCCTCTGGTTGGCTCCCCTCTCCCGCCTGCGGGAGAGGGGTTGGGGGAGAGGGCCAGCGGTTCTAACACCACAAGTCGTGGCTTGAACCTCCGACCCTCTCCCCCTGCCCCTCTCCCGTTTTACGGGAGAGGGGAGCAAACCAAGGGCAACGGTTACACAGCGCTCACGCCCCCATCCACCGCCAGCACCTGCCCCGTAATGTGCTTGCCTGCATCCGAAGCAAACAGCAGCGCCGCACCCTTTAGATCTTCGTCATCGCCCAGGCGGCGCAGTGGCACGCCTTCGCACATCTTGTCCACGCCGATGCGTTCCAGCGAGCCGCGCGTCATCTTCGACGGGAAGAAGCCCGGTGCCAACGCGTTGACCGTGATGTTGTGCTCGCCCCATTCCGCCGCCAGCGTGCGCGTGAAGTTGATCACGGCGCCCTTCGACGTGTTGTAGGCAATGGTTTCCATCGTGCCCGGCGGGTTGCCGGCCAGCCCTGCAATCGACGCCACGTTGATGATGCGGCCGTGGCGACGCGGGATCATCGACTGCTTGCCGATTGTCTGCGACAGCAGGAACAGCCCGCGGATATTCAGGTTCATCACCTTGTCCCAGGCTTCGACCGGATGGTCTTCGGCCGGGGCGCCCCACGTGGCACCGGCATTGTTGACGAGGATGTCCACGTGGCCGAGCCGAGCCAGAGTCTCGTCAGCCAGCCGGGCGATCTCGTCATCGCGTGCAGCATCGGCAGCGATGAACGACGCGTCGATGCCGCGCGCCTTCAGGTGCGCCTGCGCGGACTCCAGTTCGTCAGCCTTGCGCGCCGACAGCACCACGCGCGCGCCCTGCTCGCCGAGCGCCTCGGCAATCTGAAGCCCCAGGCCGCGCGAGCCGCCGGTGATCAGCGCGGTGCGGCCCTTGAGGTCAAACAGTTGCTGGATGGTTCTCATGGTTGTCTCCCGTTCTAGTTTTTTAGAACCAGCTGTCCTGCATATCCAGCGTGGTCCGGTCCAGCGAGGCGAGCAGGTCGAACTGCGGATACACCTTCGGCAGTTCGAAGCGGAAGAAGTACGCTGCTGCCGCCAGCTTGCCGCGATAGAAATCGATATCGTCGCCCTGCGCCGACGCCAGCGCGGCCTGTGCGACCAGCGCCTGTTCCAGCCAGATCCACGACACGACCACGTGCCCGAAGGCTTCGAGGTACACGGAAGCATTGGCCAGCGTCACGTTCGCATCGCCCGCCGCCCACAGTTCGCGCGTGACCTCGGCCAACCGTCCGGAAGCGGCGCCAAGCGCCTTGGCCTGTTCGGCCAGCGTGGCATCGCCAGTACCCACCGCCCGTGCGCAGGTGGCCTGCACCCTTTGGCCCAGCAACTGGAACGCTGCTCCGTCCTGCATCACGACCTTGCGGCCCAGCAGATCGAGGCCCTGGATGCCATGCGTGCCTTCGTGGATCGGATTCAGGCGGTTGTCGCGATAGAACTGTTCGACGTTGTATTCGCGCGTGTAGCCATACCCGCCATGTACCTGGATGGCGAGGTTGTTGGCTTCAAGGCACCACTGCGACGGCCAGCTCTTGGCAATCGGCGTCAGGATGTCGAGCAGCAGCGACATTTCGCGATGCTTTGCTGCATCGCCCGCCGCCTTGGCCGCGTGCTCGTCGTCCACGAGCCGGGCGCAATACAGGTTCAGCGCGAGGCCGCCTTCGACATAGCTCTTCTGCGCCAGCAGCATACGGCGAACGTCGGCGTGCTCGACCAATCGGACTTGCGGCGACGCCGGGTCCTTGCCTTGCGGTCCGACCGGACGCCCTTGCGGCCGGTTGCGCGCGTAGTCGAGCGAATGGAGGTAGCCGGTGTAGCCAAGCGCCACGGCGCCCAGGCCCACGCCGATGCGCGCCTCGTTCATCATGTGGAACATGCAGGCCAGGCCCTTGTGCGGCTCGCCCACCAGATAGCCGACGGCACCGGCCTTGCCGCCCGGCTGATACTTCATGCCCTCGCCGAAGTTCAGCAGGCAGTTGGTGGTGCCGCGATAACCCATCTTGTGGTTCAGGCCAGCCAGCACCACGTCGTTGTGCTCGCCCAGCGAACCATCGGCATTGACCAGATACTTCGGCACGATAAAGAGCGAGATGCCCTTCACGCCCGGAATCAGCTTGCCATCGGGGCCGGGGATCTTTGCCAGTACCAGATGGACGATGTTCTCCGACAGTTCGTGCTCGCCGGCCGAGATCCACATCTTGTTGCCGCGCAGGCGGTATTGCTGGCCCAGTGGCGATTCGCCTTCATAGTCGGCGCGCGTCGCGACATCGGACAGCGACGAACCCGCCTGCGGCTCCGACAGGCACATCGTGCCGAAGAAGCGGCCTTCCAGTTCGGGACGCACAAAGGTGTCGATCTGCGCCGGGGTGCCGTGCGTCAACAACAGGTTCGAGTTGCCGATCGTCAGGAACGGATACGAGCTGGTGCCAACGTTGGCGGCCTTGAAATAGGCAAACGCCGCCTTTTCCAGGGTGACCGGCAACTGCATGCCGCCGTAGTCGTAATCCTGGCCGGCGGCCATGAGGCCAGCCTCGCAGAACGCCTTCAGCGCGACCTTGACCTCAGGAATGATCGTAACGGTCTCGCCATCGAAATGCGGTTCGTGCGCATCGCTTTTCTTGTTGTGCGGCGCGAACAGGTCGGTGGCGATTTTTTCGCAGGTATCGAGCGCGGCATCGAAGGTCTCGCGCGAATGGTCTGCAAAACGGGGAATCTGCGTCAGTGACTCGGCATCGAGCCATTCGTACAGCACGAAATTGAGATCACGACGGGAAAGGATCAGCGACATGGAATGCGAAGCTCCGGGCTGAAACGAGAAGGAAGTGTATAGCTGGCTTAGCTCCCCTCTCCCGCCCAGCGGGAGAGGGGTTGGGGGAGAGGGGCAGCGGTTCAAATTGCCACAAACCGGCAAGCAGAACCTCGTTCCCTCTCCCCTGCCCCTCTCCCGGAGGGAGAGGGGAAACAACAACGACAACAAGAAGCAGTCGAAATGCCTTACAGCACCTCGAACAGCCCAGCCGCACCTTGGCCGCCGCCGATGCACATCGTCACCACGACGTACTTGACGCCGCGACGCTTGCCTTCGATCAGCGCGTGGCCGACCAGGCGTGCGCCCGATACACCGTACGGGTGGCCCACGGCGATGGCGCCGCCGTTGACGTTCAGGCGATCCATCGGGATGCCCAGCTTGTCGGCGCAGTACAGCACCTGCACGGCAAAGGCTTCGTTCAGTTCCCACAGGCCGATATCGTCGACCTTGAGGCCAGCCTTCTTGAGCAGCTTCGGCACCGCGAACACCGGGCCGATACCCATTTCGTCCGGCTCGCAGCCTGCCACGGCAAAGCCGCGGAACACGCCCAGCGGTTGCAGACCCTTGGCAGCGGCCACGCGTGCATTCATCACCACGGCTGCCGAAGCGCCGTCCGAGAATTGCGATGCGTTGCCGGCCGTGATCACGCCACCCGGCATGGCCGTGCGGATCTTCGAGACGCCTTCCAGGGTGGTGTCGGCGCGAATGCCTTCATCGGCGTCGATCGTGACTTCCTTCGTCAGCAGTTGACCCGTGGCCTTGTCAGCCACGCCAGCCAGCACCGTCATCGGCACGATCTCGTCCTTGAACTTGCCGGCTTCCAGGGCGGCTGCGGCACGCAGCTGGCTCTGCACGCCGTACTCGTCCTGGCGATCCTTCGAGATGTTGTAGCGCTTGGCCACGTTCTCGGCGGTCTGCAGCATGCTCCAGTAGATTTCCGGCTTGTTCTTGTTGAGCCAGCTTTCCTGAATCATGTGGCGATTCATTTCCTGCTGCACGCACGAGATGGATTCCACGCCGCCGGCCACGAAGATGTCGCCTTCATCGGCGATCACGCGCTGCGCGGCCATGGCGATGGTCTGCAGGCCCGACGAGCAGAAGCGGTTGACGGTGGCGCCCGGCACGGTGACCGGGCAGCCGGCGCGCAGGGCGATCTGGCGCGCGATGTTGGCGCCGGTGGCGCCTTCGGGGTTGGCACAGCCCATCAGCACGTCTTCCACTTCGCCGCCGTCGATCTTGGCGCGGGAAATGGCGTGCTGCACCGCATGGCCGCCCAGCGTGGCGCCGTGCGTCATGTTGAAAGCGCCCTTCCAGCTCTTGGCCAGCGCGGTGCGCGCGGTGGATACGATGACTGCCTCGTTCATGTGTTGCTCCTCGGATTCTTTGTGTCTCTGCGTCTAGCGGAGGGATGTTCGGTGTCTGCGAAGGGATGGCATCGTTGCCCTCCCTTCGCGTATCGGCCAGTCAGCTTTTCAGCTTGTCAGCCGTTGAAGCCCTTGCCTTCGTCGGCCAGCTTCTGCAGCAGCGGCGCAACGGTCCAGGCTTCGCCGTGGTAACCCTTGGCGTAGCGCTTCATCGACTGGGCCACGTTGAACAGGCCAACCTGGTCTGCGTAGAGCATCGGGCCACCGCGGAACAGCGGGAAGCCGTAGCCGGTCAGGTAGACCATGTCGATGTCCGACGCCTTCGAGGCAATGCCCTCCTCCAGGATCTTGGCGCCTTCGTTCACCAGGGCAAACACCAGGCGCTCGACGATTTCCTCGTCCGAGATCTTGCGACGCGTGATACCGAGCGACTTCGAATGCTCGACGATCATGTCGTTGACCTGCTGGTTCGGGTACGGCTTGCGGTCGCCCGCCTTGTAGTCGTACCAGCCCGCGCCGGTCTTCTGGCCGAAGCGGCCCATTTCGCACAGCAGGTCGGCGGTCTTCGAATACTGGATGTCCGGCTTGTCCACGGCGCGGCGCTTGCGGATGGCCCAGCCAATGTCGTTACCGGCGAGGTCGCCCATGCGGAACGGACCCATGGCAAAGCCGAACTTCTCGACCGCCTTGTCCACTTGCTCCGGCAACGCGCCTTCGTCCAGCAGGTAGCCAGCCTGGCGGCTGTACTGCTCGATCATGCGGTTGCCGATAAAGCCGTCGCAGACGCCCGAGACCACGGCCGTCTTCTTGATCTTCTTGCCGATCTGCATGACGGTGGCCAGCACGTCCTTGCCGGTCTTCTCGCCGCGCACCACTTCCAGCAGCTTCATCACGTTGGCCGGGCTGAAGAAGTGCATGCCGACCACGTCCTGCGGACGACGCGTGAACGAGGCAATCTTGTTCACGTCGAGCGTGGAGGTGTTGGAGGCCAGGATCGCGCCGTCCTTCATCACTTCGTCCAGCTTCTTGAAGACGATTTCCTTGACGCCCATTTCTTCGAACACGGCCTCGATCACGAGGTCGGCGTCCTTGATGTCGTCATAGGACAGCGTGGTGCTCAGCAGGCCCATGCGCTGCTCGACCTTCTCGGCCGTCAGCTTGCCCTTCTTGGCGCTGTTGTCGTAGTTCTTGCGGATGATGCCGACGCCACGGTCGAGCGCTTCCTGCTTGGTTTCCAGCATGATCACGGGGATGCCGGCGTTCAGGAAGTTCATCGTGATGCCACCGCCCATCGTGCCGGCGCCGATCACGGCAACCTTCTCGATCTTGCGGACCGGCGTGCCTTCCGGCACATCGGGGATCTTGCTTGCGGCGCGCTCGCCGAAGAACGCATGGCGCAGCGCGCGCGATTCCGGCGTACCGACCAGGTACATGAAGCCTTCGCGCTCTTCCTTCAGACCTTGCTCGAACGGCTTCAGCGATGCGGCCACGGCGTCCACGCACTTCGACGGCGCCGGGAAGTTCTTTGCCACGGCTGCCACGGTGTTGCGAGCGAAAGCGATGAAGCCTTCGGCGTTTTCATGGCGCACCTTCAGGTCACGCACCTTCGGATGCGGGCCGCTTGCAGCGCCCACGTTCTGTGCGAACTTGACGGCGGCAGGCAGCACGTCGCCGTCAACGACTTCGTCGAACAGCTTCGAACCTGCGAACTTTTCGGAAGGAATGGCCGTGCCGGACACGATCATGTTCAGCGCGTGCTCGAGCCCGATCAGGCGCGGCAGGCGCTGCGTGCCACCGGCGCCCGGCAGCAGGCCCAGCTTGACTTCGGGCAGCGCAATCTGCGCGCCCTTGGCGGCCACACGGTAGTTACAGCCCAGTGCCAGTTCCAGACCACCGCCCATGGCCACGGAGTGGATCGCAGCGACGACCGGCTTGGTCGAGGCTTCCAGCACACGGATCACCGAGTGGAGCGTCGGCTCCTGGGTGGCCTTGGGCGTATTGAATTCGCGGATATCGGCGCCGCCCGAGAATGCCTTGCCGGCGCCGGTGATGACGATGGCCTTGACGGCTGCATCGTCCAGCGCACGGGTCATGCCTTCGACGATGCCGAGGCGGGTGCTATGACCCAGGCCATTGACGGGGGGATTGTCGAGCGTGATGACGGCGACGCCGTCCTGAACCTGATACTGCGCTGTCATACAAGTTCCTCTGGTGTGTGCGAGTCCTTGGGCCTTGCCTCTGGGGACTCCAGTTGTCTCGGGATTCGAATTCTCGAATAAAGGTGTTGCCGTACTGCGGTCTTGCCAGGATCGCGGCGGCTATGTTTTTGTGTCCGCAATCCCTTGCTCCACAAGCCCCTCCGGCTTGAAAGCGGGTCAAGCATACACAAAATAGCACGGTCGTTCAATTTCATTTTTCGACCATGGAAGTCCCGTCATGCGCAGGCTTCATGCCGGGATTTTCCGGCGTTCATGGTGAGCCGCCCGACCCCGCAAATCCCTCAGGGGGAACCCGTAGGAAATCGGTTTCGCTGTTGAGCTTTATGTCTTGTGCGCCACTTTTTTTGCCAGGCGACTTTGCGAACGCATTCATTGGAGGGTGGCCTCCAATCGTTGAAGAAGTCTTGGGTTGATGGCCCGCAAGGACGTTGCTGACTGGTCCTGTCTATCGTGGAGGCTTCGCAAAAATGCGGAGTCGTCGAACCATGGCCGTCGTCACATACTCCATGGCCCTAGAGTTTGAAAGAGACCCAGAACTCAAAAAGGCCTTAATCGAAACTCATCGTGCCAAGTTCGGGCTTGTCGGACAAACCACTGATGTCCGACTCATGGTGAAGATGCTGGGGCTTGAGGAAACCGTCCGACGCATAGAAAGTCGAAGCGCATCGCTGGAATTCGATGGTCAATTCTTACGTTGGATGGAGAACGGCATGTCTTGCCGCGCCTGGATCGCAGCCTCGGGCAAGATCAAATTTCACGAAAAGCGCTACCAGTACCTAGCGGGGATGGGTCCGATACCTGAAGGCCACTACATTGCCCGGCAGCAGGAACTGCAGAGGTGGGAAGATTATTCACTCTTTAGTCGCCGGGCCTGCTTTCTGCGCGCCCTCCGCATGACTCGATTCACAGGATCATGGCCCGGATGCACACGTGCCTGGGGCGATCGAAGGATCTGGCTGCGACCAAGCGTCGGCACCGTTACGTTGGGCCGAGACAATTTCTCGATACACGGTGGTACGGTCTTGGGGTCCGCGGGCTGCATTGATCTCACGTCCGGAATGCCCGACTTCGTGGACTCCTTCATCAAATATGGAAAGGACATGGACCTGAATGTCCGTTATTGACTTCCTTGGCCGTCTGTCCGTCCTCGCGTTTGCGTTCTTCGTTGCATACGGCATGATCTGCCACCTCGTCGAAGGCTACTACCCGGAATACTTCTGGCCTATCGTGGCCTATCTGGCAACCGCGCTCAGTGCGTCGGCAGCGCTGCTGTGGCCCCACCTTCGCTCGCGGAACCGGTGGGCACTTTCGGGACCTTTTATTCTTTTAACCCTTGCTGGCTTTCTGTTTGCCTGAAGTTTCTCAAATATGGCAAGGACATCCAACTTCGTGTTTGTTATTGAAGTCGTCGTAAGGATCGCTATCGGTATCGTGGCAGCCTTGTGCGCGCTAGGCATGATCGAACACTTGATGTCGGGCCTATATCCGAACTTCACGGGCGCGATGGTTGCCTATCTAAGCGGCGCGCTACTAGCTTTTGGATCCTTGGCATGGCCGACTCGGCTGAACGCCACCCGATGGATTCTATGCGCGCCGTACTTCACGCTCACCCTCTTGGGGATGGCCGTTGCTTACTCGCCTTCCATCTCGGCATGGGTGTTCAAGCATCTTTTTTACTAACAGCCGGTAACGTGCTCAGCCGCCAAAAAATCTATCCGCTTTTATGGCAAAGACCTCGAACTTCGCGTTTGTTGTTGAAATCCTCGCCAGGATCTTCATCTGTATCCTGTCGGCTCTGATCGCGACAGGCATGGCCCAAAATTTGATATTGGACCTCCACCGAGATTTCACGGGTGGGATCGTGGCCTATCTTGCCAGCTCGCTACTAGCTCTTGGATCCATGGCATGGCCGTCTCGGTTGAATGCCACGCGATGGTATCTATGTGGGCCGTTCTTCGCGCTAACAACGCTGGGAATAGTATTTTCCCACTGCTCCATCTGCTGGTCGGGACTGTTCAAGGTCCATGAGTGGCTAGGAACAGACCCATATTCTTGACTCTCGCTCCCTCCCCCTAAACCTCAAACCACTCCTTCCTCACCTGCGCATTCGCCTTCAGTTTTCCACGTCTATGCCCCATAGGCAGACGGCCTGCCTTCAGCAGTGTCGAGATTCTCAGTCTTGGTTGATGCCCAGCAAAGACGATGCCGACACTCATTCGATATCGTCGACGCCTCTCGTTCCCTGCGGAGTCGCCAACCATGGCAGTTGTTACGAATTCCCTTGTCTGGGCAATAGAGAGGGATCCAACTCTCAGGAAGGCGCTAGTAGAGGCACATCGCGAAAAGTTTGGGCTAGTCGCAGGCACCACCGATGTCCGGCTTATGGTCGAGATGCTTGGACTTGCAGAGACCGCCCGGCGCATGGACCGTCGAAACGCCTCACTGGAGTTCGATGGGCAGTTTTTGCGCTGGATTGAGCGTGGAATGGTTTCGAGAGCATGGATCGCTGTCTCGGGCAAGAAAGACTACAACGATAAGACTTATCAGTTTCTTCGTGGCGTGGGTCCGCTGCCAGCGGGCGACTACGTCGCAAGACAGTCTGAATTGCAGCGATGGGAAAACTACTCGCTCCTGGATCGCCGCGTCTGCGTACTCAGATGGATCGGCGTGAAAAAATTCACTGGCGCATGGCCGGGTTGCGCCTACGCGTGGGGAACTCGGCGCGTCTGGCTGGAACCTCGTTCATGGACCGTAACGTTGGGAAGGGACAATTTTTCAATCCATGGGGGCAAGGAACCTGGATCAGCAGGCTGCATTGACCTCACGTCCGGAATGCCCGACTTCGTCGACTATTTTCTAAAATATGGCAAAAACATGGACCTTCGCGTCCGCTACTGAGGTTGCGGCGCGAGCAATCGTGGGGGTTCTCGCACTCTTAATGGTAGTGGCCATGGCCCTCCACCTGATTGATGGCACCTATCGCGAGTATTACTGGTACGTCGTGGCGTACCTGGCAGTTGCAATCCCCGCGTCGGTGGGCCTGCTTTGGCCCGGCACCCGACCGCGAGTTCGCTGGTCACTCGCCGCACCTTTTGTCTTCATGACCTTTGCCGGTCTCATGGAAGCCTGGGGGTAGGCAAGAGAGGATCCTCGCCTCCCAAACCCCTAAACCTCCAACCACTCCTTCCTCACCTGCGCATTCGCCTTCAGATCCCTCGGCGTTCCTTCGAAGACGATATGCCCGTGTCCCATCACATAAACCCGCTGCGAGATGTCCAGTGCGATAGCGAGTTTCTGTTCGATCAGCAGCACCGACACGCCGCGTTCCTTGAGCGTTTTCAGGAAATCGCCGACCAGCGTGACGATCATCGGGGCGAGGCCCTCGGTGGGTTCGTCGATCAAGATCAGGTCGGGGTCGCCCATCAGGGTGCGGCAGAGCGTCAGCATCTGCTGCTCGCCGCCCGATAGCACGCCGGCCGATGTGTTCTCGCGCTCTTTCAGGCGGGGGAACATCCGATACATGTCCTCCACTGTCCAGCGCGGCTTCTGCTGGCGCGGGTTGCGTTTTTCGCCGAGTAGCAGGTTCTGGCGGACGGTCAGCGTCGGGAAAATGTCGCGGTTCTCGGGTACGTAGCCGATGCCTGCGTGGGCGATTTCGAACGTGCGCCGTCCGAGCATTTCCTGGCCACGGAACTTTACCGAACCTTCCGCGCGAACCATGCCGAGGATGGCCTTGGCCATGGTCGAGCGTCCCACGCCATTGCGGCCGAGCAGCGCCACGATCTCGCCATCGTCGATATGGGCATCCACGCCATGCAGGATGTGGCTCTTGCCGTAATAGGCGTGCAGACCGGAAACTTCGAGCATGGGCTGGCTCATCCGAGCGCTCCTTCTTCGGCGTGTTCGTCGAGCGTGGTGCCGAGGTAGGCTTCCTTGACGCTCCGATTGTTGCGGATGGCTTCGGGGGTGTCGGTGGCGATGACCTCGCCGTAGACCAGCACCGAGATGCGATCGGCAAGGCCGAACACCACGCTCATGTCGTGCTCCACCATCACCAGCGTCTTGCCTGCCGTGACCTTGCGGATCAGTTCCACCGCGTGGTCCGATTCCGAGCGGCTCATGCCCGCCGTGGGTTCATCGAGCAGGATCACGTCGGCGCCGCCCGCAATCGTGATGCCGATTTCCAGTGCGCGCTGTTCGGCGTAGGTCAGCAGGCCGGCCTGCGAATTGCGCCGATGCTGCATGCCGATCAACTCCAGCACCTCGTCGGCGCGCTCCTTGGCGTCGCGCAGCGCCGAGAGCCTGTGCCAGAACGAATACTTGTAGCCGAGCGACCAGAGCACCGCGCAGCGCAGGTTCTCGAACACCGACAGCCGATGAAAGATGTTGGTGATCTGGAAGCTGCGCGACAAACCCATTCGATTGATCTCGAATGGTCGCAGTCCCGCAATGCTCTGCCCGTTCAGCTTCACCACGCCCGACGTCGGCGCAAACCGCCCCGAGATCAGATTGAACGTGGTGGACTTGCCCGCGCCGTTCGGGCCGATCAGCGCGTGGCGCTCGCCCTTGCCGATCGTCAGCGTGACGCCACGAATGATTTCGGTCTGGCCGAACTTCTTGCGGACGTCGGAAAGTTCCAATGCGGCCACTGTCATGCCAGACCTCCCGTTTCAGCCTGGATGGCATCCAGTTGCGCGCGGACCTTCGAGCCGGCCCATCGCCAGGCAAAGCAGCCTATCGCCCAGAGCACCGCCGCCACGATCCACGGCGTCAGCGTGCCCGCATCGAAGGCAATGCCGAACAGGCTCATGACGGTGCCGTTGGCACTATCTACCTGCACCTTGTAGATCAGTTCGACGCTCAGGATCGCAGCGGCAAGCAGAATCACCCCCGCCACAGCGCCCTGCGCATAAGACGGCAGCATCCGGCCGAACTGCTTCTTCGCCACGAGCGGCAATTGCATCAGCAGCAGGCTGGCAATGCCACCCGGCACGAACATCACCATCATCACGAAGAAGAGCCCGAGATATAGCAGCCACGCCTTGGTCAGATCGGACAATGCCACCGCGAACAGCGTGAAGACGATGGCGCCGATCACGGGACCGAAGAACACGCCGGCACCGCCGATGAACGCGGCCAGCAGCACGCCGCCGGAGCGCACCGCGCTGACGTTCTCGGCGGAAACGATCTCGAAGTTGATGGCCGACAACGCACCAGCAATGCCCGCGAAGAACGCCGACAGGATCAGCACCAGATAGCGCACGCGCTGCGTGTTGTAGCCGATGAATTCCACGCGCTCGGGGTTGTCGCGCACGGCATTGGCGATTCGGCCCAACGGTGTCTGCGTCCACGCGTACATGGCCACCATCGACACGAAGCACCAGATCGCGATCAGGTAGTACACCTGCCGGCCCGGACCGAATGTCAGGCCGAGGAATGATTCACCCACCACGCGATTGGTGGAAATGCCACCCTCGCCGCCGAAGAAATCCGGGAACATCAGCGAACTCGCGAAGACCATTTCGCCGATACCCATCGTGATCATCGCGAAGGTCGTGCCGGATTTTTTCGTCGTCACATAACCGAACAGCACGCCGAAGAACGCGCCGGCCAACCCGCCCACCAGCGGCAGCATAGACACCGGCAACCAGACCTTGCCTGCGCCCACCATGTTCAGCACATGCACAGCGATAAACGCGCCAAGGCCCGAGTACACGGCATGCCCGAACGAGAGCATGCCGGTCTGGCCCAGCAGCATGTTGTAGGACAGCGCGAAAATGATCATGATGCCCATCTGCGACATCAGGGTCACCGCGAAGCCGCCGGTGAAGATCAGCGGCATCACGATCATCAGCAGCGCCGTGATCGACCAGATCACCCAGCGCGCCAGGTTCAGCGGCCGGTAGCGCATCGTGCGGCCCGTGATCACGGGTGCGGAGCTTTGTTGCATCGTTGTGGACTCCATGGCTCAGCTCTCCCGGGTACCCATCAGGCCGCGCGGGCGGAAGATCAGCATCACCACGAGCAGCAGGTAAGGCAGTACCGGAGCAACCTGGGCCACGGTGAGCTTCCAGACCGAACTGAATGGCGTGGCATCGGTAACGGCGACACCGAAGGCACCGAACAATCCGGCCAGCGAGGCATCGATCGTTACCGCAAAGGTCTGCAGCACGCCGATCAGGATCGATGCGATGAACGCCCCGACCAGTGATCCCATGCCCCCTACCACGGCTACCACGAACACGATGGAACCGACCGCTGCCGCCATCGACGGCTCGGTGACGAATGCATTCCCGCCAATGACACCGGCCAGCCCGGCCAGCGCCGCACCACCGCCGAAAACCATCATGAACACGCGCGGCACGTTGTGGCCCAATGCCTCGACCGTTTCCGGATGCGTCAGTGCCGCCTGGATGACCAGGCCGATGCGTGTACGCGTCAGCACAAGGTAGATCGCCACCAGCATGCCCAGCGAAACGAGCATCATGAACGCGCGATATTTTGGGAAAGAGGACGTGAAGACCGTGAACAGTGGCCCGTCAAGCTCGGCGGGTATCCGGTACGGCACGGCGGCCAGTCCCCAGACGAGTTTCACACCTTCTTCGATCAGATAAGCCAATCCGAACGTGAACAGCAGTTCGGCCACGTGCCCGTATTTATGGACGGTGCGAAGTCCGAACCTTTCCACGAGTGCGCCCGCAGCGGCCACCAGTAGCGGCGCGAAGATCAGCGCCGGCCAGAAGCCGATCTTGGAAGCGATGGTGTAGGCAAAGTAGGCGCCCAGCATGTAGAAGCTGGCATGCGCAAAGTTCAGCACGCCCATCATGCTGAAAATCAGGGTGAGCCCCGACGACAGCATGAACAGCAGCAGCCCGTAGCTGAGGCCGTTCAGCAGCGAGATGACGAAGAATTCCACGGCAAAGTCCCCGGTCCGGAGCCTGATTCGACAAAGGCGACATTGTCAGGGGTTCCCGCGCTGGCGGGAACCCTTCGCGCGCACAAGGCGTGGAGATTGAGCCGGCAACGCTCGGCTCACTCCCAGCCCGACTTCAGCGTGCAGGCTATTGCGACGATCCTGGCCGCTTCATCTGGCAGGAGGTGGGCTGCGCGGCCACGAACTGGTCGAGCGCGGCATCGGTCTTCCAGCCGTACCCGGTGTTCTCCTGGTCGTACTTGACGTCCTTGCCGTTGACCTTGGTCCAGGTGGCCACCACCAGCGGCTGCTGGGCCTGGTGGTCGGACGCGCGCATTTCCACGGTGCCGTTCAGGCTTTCCACCTTGATGTTCTCAAGCGCCTTGGCCACCTTGACCGGATCGGTCGAGCCGGTGTCCTTGAAAGCCTTTGCCAGCATGGCGATGCCCGTGTACGACGCCATCACGTAGAAATCGTCGTTGTACTTCTTCTTGTAGCCTTCGATCACGTCGGCACCCTTGAAGCCGGCGTTGTTGGGGTTGTAGTAGCCCACGTACTTGACGTGCTCCGCACCGGCCGCGCCCATGGCTGTCGGCACGCCCGTGGTGCCGGCGTAATACGTGTAGTAGTCCACGGGCAGGCCCGCGTCCTTGCCGGCCTTGATCAGCAATGCCAGGTCGCTGCCCCAGTTGCCGGTGATGACCGTATCGGCCCCGGCCGCCTTGATCTTGGCCGCGTACGGCGCAAAGTCCTTGACCTGGGCCAGCGGGTGCAGGTCCTCCCCCACGATCTGGATGTCAGGACGCTTGCGCTTGAGATAGTCCTTGGCGGCGCGCGCCACCTGATGGCCGAACGAGTAGTTCTGGTTGATCAGGTAAACCTTCTTGACCTTCGGATCCTTGGCCAGGAACGTGGTCAGCGCCTCCATCTTCATGTCCGAGTTGGCGTCGAGCCGGAAATGCCAGTAGTTGCACTTGCTGTTGGTCATGTCCGGGTCCACCGCCGCGTAGTTCAGGTAGACGATTTCCTTGCCCGGATTGCGCTCGTTGTGCTTGGCCACTGCATCTTCGAGCGCCAGGCCCACCGACGAGCCGTTGCCCTGCACGATATAGCGGATATTCTGGTCGACCGCCTGCTTGAGGATAGTGAGGCTTTCCTGCGGGCTCAGCTTGTTGTCGAAGCCGACCACCTCGAACTTGTGTGCTCCACCCCAGTTCTTCTGGTTAGCCAGTTCCGCCACGTACTGCCAGCTTTTGAGCTGGTTCTGCCCAACCGGGGCCATCAGGCCCGACAGCGGATCGATGAAGGCGATCTTCACCGTATCGGCAGCCGCCACGCCAGACACCAGCGCCGAACCCATCAGAACGACTGCAGCCACTCCGGTTACCAGCGGACGCAACTTGGTCATACCTGTCTCCTTCGATTATTGTCGTTGGCGAATCGCAGCGGCCGGCGCCCTCCAGTGCGCGGACGGCCGTCTTCGCGAGATCCCGCGCTCTTTGGCGTGAATCCCGCAAACTGGCGCTGCCTGGTCCTGTGCGGAAATGCCCCGGATCACTCCGGGGCACCCATCAGGCGCCGGGCAGCCGGTAGTCCTTGAACTGCTCCCGCAGCTTGAGTTTCTGCATCTTGCCGGTGGCCGTCAGCGGAATTTCGGTCACGAAGGCGACATCATCGGGAATCCACCACTTGGCGACCTTGCCCTCGAAGAAGGCCAGCAATTCCTCGCGCGTGACGTTGGTGTCCGGGCGCTTGACCACCACCAGCAACGGGCGCTCGTCCCATTTCGGGTGGAAGGCAGAAATGCAGGCGGCCATGTGAACGGCCGGATGCGCAGCGGCCACGTTCTCGACATCGATCGACGAAATCCATTCGCCACCAGACTTGATCACGTCCTTGCTGCGATCCGTGATCTGCATGTAGCCCTCTGGATTGATCGTAGCCACGTCGCCAGTGGGGAACCAGCCGTCCACGAGCGGGCTGCCTTCGGCCCGGTAGTACTTGCTGATGACCCACGGCCCGCGCACCAGCAGATCGCCGAACGCCTTGCCGTCCCACGGCAATTCGTTGCCTTCGCCATCGACGATCTTCATGTCGACGCCATATATGACGCGACCTTGCGTCTCCAGGATCTTGTGGCGTTCGTCCTCGGACAGATCCTTGTGCCTTGCCAGCAGCTTGCACGAGGTGCCCAGCGGCGACATTTCCGTCATGCCCCAGGCATGGATCACTTCCACGTCGAGCGCTTCCAGCGCGCGGATCATCGCGGGCGGCGCCGCCGAACCACCGATCACGGTGCGGCGGAACGTGGAGAATGTCAGATTGTTCGTCTTCACATGCTGCAGCAGGCCCAGCCATACCGTCGGCACACCGGCGGAGAACGTCACGCCCTCCTGTTCGAACAATTCATAGAGCGAGGCACCATCGAGCTTGGCGCCCGGGAATACGAGCTTGGCGCCGACCAGCGGCACCGAGTAAGGCAGGCCCCACGCATTGACGTGGAACATCGGCACGACGGGCAGGATCACGTCCTTGGCCGAGCAACCCAGCGCATCGGGCAACGCCGACGCATAGGAATGCAGCACCGTGGAGCGATGCGAGTACAGCGCGCCCTTCGGATTGCCCGTGGTGCCCGACGTGTAGCAGAGGCTCGACGCGAGGTTCTCGTCGAACTCCGGCCACTCGTAGTTGCCATCGTGACGGTCGATCAAGTCTTCGTAGCAGATCAGATCGACCTTGGATTCGGCGGGCATATGGGCCCGGTCGCTCATCAGCACCCAGCCCTTCACGTTCGGGCAGTGCGGCGCCACGCCTTCCACCAGCGGCAGGAAGGTGGCGTCGAAGAACACATAGCGGTCTTCGGCGTGATTGACGATGTAAGCGATTTGCTCGGGGAACAGTCGCGGATTGATCGTATGGCAAACCGCGCCCGAGCCGGACACGGCGTAATAGATCTCAAGGTGCCGGTAGCCGTTCCACGCCAGCGTGCCCACACGCTCGCCCTGCCCCACGCCCAGCGCCCCGAGTGCCTGGGCCAGCTTGCGGGCACGCAGTTCACAATCGGCATACGTATAGCGGTGCAGGTCGCCCTCGGTACGGCGAGAGACGATTTCCGTGCTCCCGTAGTAACGGGCGGCGTGCTTGATGATGGAGGAAATGAGCAGCGGCGCGCTCATCATTTGACCCATCAATGCCATGAAACGGTCTCCTTGTTCTATGTTCGGGCACGAAAAACGAACAATCGTTCTTATTTTTGACCGATCGTTCCCTCGCGCGGCGAATGCGTCGACAAAAGCGAATAGCGGTTGAAAAAATCGATGAACTGACGCGCAAGAGGCTCTCTCCAACCGCTTGCGGACCCTGCCATGCATGGGATTGATGTCCGCCATTTGCAGCGCTTTTCGATGGTCTGCGTTGCGGCGGAAACCCTTGGTCAACAGGGGAAAACCGGTGCAAGTACAATACTGCGACCCCTGACGCGCCTCAATATGTCGTTTTCCCCTAGCGCCGCCGCCCCCATGCCCACTGACTCCACCGAAGCCCTCCCCCGCACCGCCTGCGCTGTTCCGTTCACTACGGCGCCCGGCATTGCCGCGCTGGGCGAACGCTTTTTTACGCGCCTCGCCCCCACGCCACTGCCTTCCCCCTATCTGGTCAGCGTGGCGCCTGCGGCAGCCGCATTGCTCGGCTGGGATGAAGCGGGACTGGCCCGCGCCGCGCAGGATCCTGCATTCCTCGATACGTTCATCGGCAATGGCGTGCCCGACTGGTCTGATCCGCTGGCCACCGTGTATTCCGGCCACCAGTTCGGCGTATGGGCGGGCCAGCTTGGCGATGGCCGCGCGATCCGCATTGCCGAGGCACAGCGACCCGATGGCCCGTGGGAAATCCAGCTCAAGGGCGCCGGACTGACGCCGTACTCGCGCATGGCCGATGGCCGCGCGGTGCTGCGTTCTTCGATTCGCGAATACCTGTGCTCGGAAGCCATGTACGCACTCGGCGTGCCCACGACGCGAGCGATGTCGATCATCGGCTCGGATGCGCCGGTCCGCCGCGAGACGCTGGAAACGTCCGCCGTGGTGACGCGCCTTGCGCCGAGCTTTATCCGCTTCGGACATTTCGAGCATTTCGCCGCGCGCGAGGATCATGCCAGCCTGAAGCAACTGGCCGATTTCGTGATCGACCGCTTTTATCCGGCTTGCCGCGATGACGCCAGCCCCTATCAGGCACTACTGCGCGAAGTATCGCTGCTGACTGCCGACATGGTGGCGCACTGGCAGGCAGTAGGGTTCTGCCACGGCGTAATGAACACCGACAACATGTCGATCCTCGGCCTGACCATCGACTACGGCCCGTTCGGCTTTCTCGATGCATTCGACGCCAACCACATCTGCAACCATTCGGATCAGCAGGGCCGCTACGCCTACAGCCAGCAGCCGCAGATCGCGTTCTGGAATCTGCATTGTCTGGCTCAGGCACTGCTGCCACTGTGGCGCGAGACCGATGCAGCGAATCCCGAAGCGGCCAAGCAGGCTGCGATCGATCTGGCTCACGAGGCACTGGACCCCTTCCGCGACCGGTATGCCTCCGCCTTCTTCCGCCACTATCGCGCCAAGCTCGGCCTGCGCGCCGCTCAGGACGACGATGAAGCGTTGATGACCAGCCTGTTCCAGTTGCTGCACACGCACCGTATCGACTACACGCTGTTCTGGCGCAATCTCGCCGAAGTCAGCGCGAATGGTGCCGGGCAAGACGCGCCCGTGCGCGACCTGTTCATCGACCGCGCCGCCTGGGACGCCTGGGCGAGCGAATATCGGGCGCGGCTTCAGCAGGAACAGTCGGACGACGCCGCACGCGCCGTTGCCATGCGGCAGGTCAATCCCAAGTACGTATTGCGCAATCACCTGGCCGAAACCGCGATCCGCGCCGCACGGGACAAGGACTTCTCGGAAGTGAACCGCCTGCTGGCCGTGCTGTCGAAGCCCTTCGACGAACAGCCCGAGGCAGCCCAGTATGCGGCGCTGCCGCCGGACTGGGCTTCCGGCCTTGAAGTCAGTTGCTCCTCGTAATTTCACGGCTTTCTTTCGCGCAGTTCATCCCCATATCGCCGAGGCAGCCCCCCCCGGCCACAACAACGAGAGGAAACAAGATGACCACGACCAAGACCGACGCCGAATGGCGTGAGCAGCTTTCCGATATCGAATACCGCGTGGCACGTGAATCCGCCACCGAGCGGCCCTTCACGGGCAAGTACTGGGACCACTGGAACCAGGGCATCTACCATTGCGTGGGCTGCGGCACACCGCTGTTCGAGTCGGCGACCAAGTTCGACGCCGGCTGCGGCTGGCCAAGCTATTTCAAGCCGATCAACGGCGAGGTCATTGCCGAGCACGCCGACCACACGCACGGCATGACGCGCGTGGAAGTCCGATGCAAGGAATGCGGCAGCCATCTGGGCCATGTCTTCGAGGATGGCCCCGCGCCAACCGGTTTGCGCTATTGCATCAACTCGGCTGCGCTAAAATTCGACGATCGCGATCCGGACGAACGTGGGTGACCACCGCCGCACACTCCGGACGCCCGTCCAATCCGATGTGCGGATTGCCAGCGGGCCGGCCTTGCCGGCTGGCCCCTCACCTTGCGCGTCACTTTGACCATCACCGCATGAAATTTCTTTTCGACCTGTTCCCGGTCATCCTGTTTTTCGTCGCATTCAAGCTGTTCGGCATCTATCCCGCTACAGCGGTGGCCATCGCGGCCACGGTGCTGCAGATCGTCTGGGTCCGCATCCGGCACGGCAAGGTGGAGCCGATGCAATGGGTCAGCCTCCTGATCATCGGTGTCTTCGGCGGCGCCACGATCGTGCTGCACAACGACACGTTCATCAAATGGAAGCCGACGGTGCTGTACTGGCTGTTTGCCGTGACGCTGATCGGATCGGTCATCGGCTGGCGCAAGAACCTGATCCGCGCCATGATGGAAAAACAGGTCACGCTGCCCGAACCGATGTGGGGCAAGCTCAACGCTGCCTGGGCCGCGTTCTTTGCGCTGATGGGCGTGCTGAACCTGTACGTGGCGTACCAGTTCTCGACCGATACCTGGGTCAATTTCAAGCTCTTCGGCGGCATGGGACTGATGGCGGTATTCATCGTGGCACAGAGCCTCTGGCTGTCGCGCCATATCCAGGAAACACCGTCGCAGGAAAGCGGTCCCAAGTAACGGGCGCCCACCTTTCTTTCCCTGTCCGTATTCCCTTATCAAGGATCTTCGTTTGGCAGCCGACCCCGTCCACATCGAGGCATTGCTACGCGCAGCGCTCTCCCCTTCCCACGTGCATGTCCATGACGACAGCGCCGCCCATGCCGGGCATGCCGGTGCGGCGTCCGGCGGGGGGCATTACAACGTCCTGATCGTCAGCGAGCGCTTTGCCGGTCACTCGCGCGTGGCGCGCCATCGTATGGTGTATGATGCGCTGCGCGAACTGTTCCCCGTGCAAATCCATGCGCTGGCAGTCATCGCACATACCGAACAAGAATATCAATCCCGCGAAGCATCACGCGACGCGACCCGCAACTCTCAGAACTGATTCCATGAAGACCACCGTCCTCTCGTTCAGCCTGGCGGCTGTGCTCGCTGCAGGCAGCCTGCCCGCATTCGCCCAGAACGCCGCCGTTGTGAATGGCAAGCCCATCCTGTCGGCAAAAGTGGACAAGCTGATCGCCGGCACCGGACAACCCGCGTCGCCCGAACTGCGCGACCGTGCCCGCACGATGCTGATCGACCGCGAACTGCTGCTGCAGGAAGCCACCAAGCGCGGCATCACGCAACGCGACGATATTCAGGAACAGCTCGAACAGGCCCGCCTGAACGTGCTGGCCGGTGCAGTGTTCGAGGACTACGTCCGCACGCACGGCGCCAATGACGAAGAACTGCGCAAGCAGTACGACAAGATCAAGACGCAGTTCGGCAACGGCAAGGAGTATCACGCCCGCCACATCCTGGTGGAAAAGGAAGCGGACGCCAAGGCCATCATCGCCAAGATCAAGGCCGGCGCCAAGTTCGAGGACCTGGCCAAGAGCTCGTCAAAGGACACCGGCTCCGCGGCCAACGGCGGCGATCTGGACTGGGCCAACAGCAGCAGCTACGTGCCGGAATTCTCCGCCGCGATGACCGGCCTGAAGAAGGGCCAGATGACAGACACGCCGGTCAAGACCCAGTTCGGCTGGCACATCATCGAACTCGTGGACACGCGCGACGCCAAGGTCCCGACCTTCGAGGAAGTGAAGCCGCAGCTGCAACAGATGCTGATGGGCGATCAGGCATGGCAGCGCGAGCAGTTCCAGGCCATGATGAAGTCGATCAAGGACAAGGCGAAGATCCAGTAACGGGCGCCTTTCCCGCTACCACAGTAAAAAAAGCCGGCACCTGAGTGCCGGCTTTTTCATTTGGCTCAGTAGATATGCGCGCTCGTGAACATTTGGCACCCAACGGGCGTGCGAGGTTTAGTACCATCTCTGAACCATCGGCATTGGGGCCGGGGTAACTTGCGCGATGCTGTCAGGAGACGTCTTTCATGGGGGCCACTAGCGGCTACTGGAACATGTGGCACCTCTACTCGCGCGGCATCGTCTATTGCGCGCTCGGCATGCCCCATATCGCCTGCACCGGCGACCACTGGCGCCAGATCCATCCTCACCTCCCCACGCGCGACCGCTACGCGCAATCAAAGGCCCTGCAGGCGACTATCGCGTTCATGGAAGTCCGCGGCGAAATCAAGGTGCCACCCGATGCGGACCGCCTGCGACTGCTTTACTCCCGCTATCTGCCGTGGAGCGCACGGGTCGAAGTGACCGCACCCAAGACGGACAACTACGCGCGCAATCACCCTTCCTACCAGCATACGGACGTCGCTTGAGAATCCTCTCAAATCGTCCATGATCAAGCGCAAACCGCCCCTCATCGGACACCAAAAGTTCACAAATTCGGTCTAGGCGCATGTGCTGAAAGCGCCTAGCATGGCTGCGTCCATTTCATTTCGAAGGAGCGCCATGGCCCACGTGTTCGACCTGTTCGGCTGGTTCCTCTTCAACGTCGCCATTCCGCTGCTCGCCCCGCTCGCGCTGCTGCCGTTGGCGCGCTTCGCAGAGTTCTCACGCTCGCGAAGCAACGGCATCGTCCGACGATCGGTCGAAAACGGTCAGTTGCTGTGGGCGGCAATTCCGATGAGTGCGGCGGGCTGCCATGTGCTCGCAGGGTGGATCGATCAGGCGACTGGCGGAAGGCAGTTGGCGTGGAGCCTGCTTGCTATCAACGTGTTCATCATTGTCGCGGGGTCCGTACTGGTAATGCTGGGCTCTCTCCATAGCGCTCCACGCCGCCGGCGCCGCCAGCACATGGGTACCCACCGCATCATCCAGGGTTCCATTGCGATCAGCCTCGCCAGTGCCATTACAACCTCTGTCGCGCATGCCACGCTGATTTCTAAACACTGTTAACCACTTTGCAATTCATTCAGGAGAAAGATATGAAGGCCTTCTTTATACGCATGGTCGACGATGACGATTTTCAAGGAAAGGTCGTGATTCGCGTTTCCTGCGCGATCCTCGGCTGCTCTCTGATTCTGATGGTCTGGGGTATCTACGACATCGCCACACGTTAATGTCCCGCCCAAAGAAAAACGCCTGCAATTGCAGGCGTTTTCCATTTACCAGCCAGACGTAGCTACGTCCGCTCAGCCCACCCACTTGCGGGCATTGCGGAACATGCGCATCCACGGGCTACCGCCACCGGGGATGTCCTTCCATGCGTCCGGTGCCCAGCTCATCGTTGCGGTGCGGAACACGCGCTCCGGGTGCGGCATCAGTGCCGTGAAGCGGCCGTCAACGGTAGTGACCGAGGTGATGCCTTCCGGCGAACCGTTCGGGTTCAGCGGATAGGTTTGCGTCACGGCACCGCGGTTATCGACGAAGCGCAATGCCACGTTGACCTTGCCGATATCGCCTTGCTGCGAGAAGTCGGCGAAACCTTCACCGTGCGCCACGGCGATAGGAATGCGGCTGCCTTCCATGCCGGCGAAGAAGATCGACGACGACTGCTGCACCTCCACCGTCACGAAGCGGGCTTCGTATTGCTCCGACTGGTTGCGCGTGAACTTCGGCCATGCACCGGCGCCCGGGATGATCGGGGCCAGGTTGCTCAGCATCTGGCAACCATTGCACACGCCCAGCGCGAACGTGTCGTGGCGGTTGAAGAACGCGGCAAACTGCTCGGCCATCTGGCCATTGAACAGGATCGTCTTGGCCCAGCCTTCGCCGGCGCCCAGCACGTCACCGTAGCTGAAACCGCCGCAGGCCACGAAGCCCTTGAAGTCCGCCAGGCTGGCACGGCCCGCGATCAGGTCGCTCATGTGGACGTCGACCGTGTCGAAACCGGCCAGGTCCATGCTGTAGGCCATTTCGATCTGCGAGTTCACGCCCTGCTCGCGCAGGATCGCCACGCGCGGACGATTGCCAGTAGCGATGAACGGCGCGGCGATGTCCTGAGCCGGATCGAACGTCAGCACGGGGCTAATGCCGGGGTCTGCCGCGTCGAGTACGCGGTCGTATTCGCTGTCGGCGCAGGCTGGGTTGTCGCGCAGGCGCGCAATGCGCCAGCTGACTTCCGACCACGTACGTTGCAGGTCCGCACGCGGCGCACCGAACACCTTCTTGGCATCGCGGTACACCTCGATCTGGTCTGTCGTGTTCGGCTTGCCGATCACGTGGCTGCAAGCGGACAGGCCCGCTTCGCGCAGCACCGCAAACACGGCGTCGCGTTCTTCCTGACGCACCTGGATCACCGCACCGAGCTCTTCGGAGAACAGCGCGCGCAACGTCTGGTCGTTGCGGCGCTCGGCAATCTGCTGCGTCCAGTTCTTGGCGTCGCCGTAATCCTGCTCCTGCGTCGGATCGAGCGCGAGCATGTCGACGTTCAGCGAGACACCGGTACGGCCAGCAAAAGCCATTTCCGCCACGGCTGCCATAAAACCGCCGTCCGAGCGATCATGGTAGGCCAGCAGCTTGCCTTCGCGGTTCAGGCGCTGGATCACGTTGAAGAAGTTCTTCAGGTCTTCGGGGCTATCGACGTCCGGCACGCTGTCGCCCACCTGCTGCGACACCAGTGCCAGGATGCTGCCACCCATACGATGCTTCGCACGGCCCAGGTCGATCGCGATCAGCGTGGTGTCACCGAGATCGGTGCGCAGTTGCGGCGTCAGCGTGTTATTGACGTCGTCCACGGCGGCGAAGGCCGAGATGATCAGCGAGACCGGCGCCACCACTTCCTTGTCGCCATCGGCATCGCTCCACTTGGTGCGCATCGACAGCGAATCCTTGCCCACCGGAATGCTGATGCCGAGTGCCGGGCACAGTTCCATGCCCACGGCATGCACGGTGTCATACAGCTTGGCATCCTCGCCATCCACACCACACGCTGCCATCCAGTTGGCCGACAGCTTGACCTTGTTCAGGTCCTTCACCGGCGCGGCGGCCAGATTGGTCAGCGCCTCGCCAATTGCCATGCGGCCCGATGCGGCAGCATCGATGACGGCCAGCGGCGTACGCTCGCCCATCGTCATCGCCTCACCGGCACGCCCCTTGTAGTCGAGCGTAGTCACGGCCACGTCGGCCACGGGCACCTGCCACGGGCCGACCATCTGATCGCGGGCATTCATGCCACCCACAGTACGGTCGCCGATGGTAATCAGGAACGATTTGCTGCCCACCGTGGGGTGGCGCAGCACATCGCGCACGGCCTGTTCCAGCGAGAGGCCGGTCACGTCCACCGGGGGCAGTTCCTGCTCCACGCGGCGCACGTCGCGATGCATGCGCGGCGGCTTGCCAAGCAGCACATCCATCGGCATATCGACAGCGAAGTGTTCCTTCAGCGATGCGTCGACATTGGCGTCGACGAGCTGCAATTGCTTCTCTTCCGTGGCAATACCGACCACGGCGAACGGCGAACGCTCGCGCTCGCACATGGCCCGGAAGCGCGGCAGATCGTTCGGTGCGATGGCCAGCACATAACGCTCTTGCGATTCGTTGCACCAGATCTCCGCCGGCGACAGGCCGGACTCTTCCAGATGCACCTGGCGCAGATCGAAGCGCGCGCCACGGCCAGCGCCATCCACCAGTTCGGGGAAGGCATTCGAGATACCACCCGCGCCGACGTCGTGGATCGACAGGATCGGGTTGTCTTCGCCCAGTTGCCAGCAAGCGTTGATGACTTCCTGCGCACGGCGTTCCATTTCCGGATTGCCACGCTGCACCGAATTGAAATCGAGTTCAGCGGTATTGGTGCCCGTCGCCATCGAGCTGGCGGCCCCGCCACCAATCCCGATGCGCATGCCCGGACCGCCTACCTGGATCAGCAGCGTGCCAGCCGGCAGCGGGTCCTTGTGCGTGTGATTGGCGTCGATGTTACCGATGCCGCCGGCGATCATGATCGGCTTGTGATAGCCGCGCACGGTGCCGCCCACGTTCTGCTCGTAGACGCGGAAGTAGCCGCCCAGGTTGGCACGGCCGAATTCGTTATTGAACGCGGCGCCGCCGAGCGGGCCGTCAATCATGATCTGCAACGGCGAGGCGATGCGGTCCGGCTTGCCGGTCACACCCGGCTTGTCGTCCGGGTTGCGATGGGCCATCGGCTGGGCCGCGTCACGCGCGTTTTCCCAGGATTCCACGGCATCCGGCAACATCAGGTTCGACACGGTGAAACCGGTCAGGCCGGCCTTGGGCTTGGCGCCCCGGCCGGTGGCGCCTTCGTCGCGGATTTCACCGCCAGCGCCGGTGGACGCACCCGGGAACGGCGAGATCGCCGTGGGGTGGTTGTGCGTTTCCACCTTCATCAGCGTATGGGTCAACGCCTCGTGGCGGCCATACTGCTGGCCGTCTCCGCGCGGGAACCAGCGCTCGGCCACATCGCCTTCCATCACGGCCGAGTTGTCCGAGTACGCGACGATGGAACCTTGCGGGTTCAACTGGTGCGTATTGCGGATCATCGCGAACAGCGACTTGTCCTGCGCCACACCGTCGATCGTCCAGGTCGCGTTGAAGATCTTGTGGCGGCAATGTTCGCTGTTGGCCTGCGCGAACATCATCAGTTCGACGTCGGTCGGGTTGCGACCCAGCTTGCCGTAGTTTTCCAGCAGGTAATCGATTTCGTCTTCCGACAACGCCAGGCCCATGGCCGTATTGGCATTCTCCAGCGCCGTGCGGCCGGCGGAAATGTCGATGAACTGGAGCGGCTTGGCCGGCAGTTCTTGGAACAGGCCGGCGGCCTCGTCGCGCGAGGCGATGACCGTTTCGGTCATGCGGTCGAACAGGTGTGCAGCCACGGCGGCGCGCGTGCCAGCGTCCAGCGTCTTGCGGCCGCGCAGCAGGCCCTTCTTGCAGATGACGGTGATTTCGATACCGCGCTCGACGCGGTGGACATGCGTCAGGCCGCAGTTATGGGCGATATCGGTGGCCTTGCTGGCCCACGGCGAAATCGTGCCGAAGCGCGGAATCACCACAAAGCGGTCGCCATCGGCCGGCGCCGTGAATGGTGCGCCGTAGGTCAGCATCGCGCCTATGCGCGTCTGTTCCTCGGCAGTGAGCGGGGTATCCGAATCGACAAAGTGCACGAACTGGCCATGCACCGATTCGATATCGGCGTCGATTTGCTGGAGAGCGGCAAGCAGGCGTTGCTGACGGAAGGCAGAAAGCGCCAAAGCGCCAGGGAAGCACGAAAAATGCGCCATGATCGGTACGGGCAGGAGGCTGGAGGGTCGGGGCTCGCGGCCGCCGGCACTGCTGAATGGAATGCCGGCTGGCGGAAAACCGCTATTGTACCTTGTTACACCGCCCTCAACGCCGCCAATCTCAGAGAGAAGTCGCCGAGCGTGCGGCCTGCTCGTAGAGACCGGTCAATACGCGCAGCAAGCGCGCCAGTTCGCCGATTTCCACGTTCTCGTCGCTGCCCTCGGTGAAATTGCTCGTCAGGCACTGTTCGCGGATCTCGCGGTACCGGGCGCAGGCTTCCGTCCCGGCCGTCGTCGTGGCGTAAGTGGCTTCCTTGCCCACGCGCTCGCCCGCGACCAATCCCAGGCCAACAAGCTTCTTCAATGCGTAAGTGACGAGGTGAGTGTCTTCCACGTTGAGCACGAAGCAGATGTCCGCCAGCCGCTTGGCCCGGCCGCGATGGTTCACATGGTGCAGCACCAACACATCCAGGAAGGTCAGGTCGCGCACGCCGGCTGCGCCCATGCAGCGCACCACCCAGCGGCTGTAGGCGTTGTAGGCCGTGTTCAATCCGAACTCGAATTCGGAAAGCTCCGGGCTGCGTACCGAAACGAGATGTGACGAAGAAACGATATTGACGCCAGGGGCCCGGGTCAGCGGTGCGGGTCGCGCGCTGACGCCGCCGGTTGCGTCGGAACTCTCCAACACTTCGGAACCATGGGATGAAGCGTCTGCCTGACGGTCCTGCGCGGGCTTGCGTGGCATGGTAGCGAACCTTCTTTTCTGTGACGAGTGCGAGGGAATGCAGCATTTTATCGGCAAATCACCCTCGATCTGCGATCAAACCCGACGGAAATTGGGCCTTATGACGGGGCCGCCTGACCTCGCTCCCTCAGTCTTCCACCCATACCGCCGTGACCACCGCCTCCGGGGTCGCGGCAAAGCGAACCTCGAACAGCGTGCCAACGGGCCATCGCGCATGCCAATCGCAAGTCAGCGCCAGTTCCAGTACACCGGGTGCGCAGCCGGCCAGCCGCGCAGCCTCGAAATCGAAGAAGCGGCGCACAGTGGGGAACAGCGCCTTGTAGAGCGATTCCTTCGCGGAGAACAGCAGTGTCACAGCGTCGGCGCGGGTGCGCCCGAGGCCGGCAGCCAACGCCGCGATGTCTTCGGGCAATGCCACCATTGCGGCGATTTCCTCGGCACGGTCAGGCGCCAGCCACTGCTCCACGTCGATGCCAACGGCACCGAGTTCTCCCACCTGCGCCACCGCTGCGGCCAACGCCACGGCCCGGTCGGTCGTATGGCTGATCGAGCCGATCCAGCCGACCGGCCATACCGGCAGTCCTTCGTCATCACGGGCCGGGGTCACCGCCCCGGCACCCGCATGCACCAGTGCGTGGCGCGCGCAGTGCCGACCCGCGCGAAATTGGGTCCGGCGACGCGGTGACGCCGCAGCCAACGACGCAGGTAATGGCTCGTTCGCAAACGCCGATGCATCGTCGCTGCGCCACGTCACGGCATGCATCGACACGGTTGCAGGCAGGCCCAACCCGGCACGGAGCGTCTCCGAATCGAACCCGCATACTGCATTGTTCATGGCGTCCCTGGATCGAGGTTGAGCGGCAGCCGAGCGGCGGAACTCCGCATTGGCCTTGCCGCAACATACAGACCATCCCTATCTGTCGGGGCAGGCCGCTTCTTGCTAGGCTGAGGTGTCCCCGCGCGCACGCCCCGAACAGGCCGCAAGTGTAGCGTGCCGGGCACGAGCCTTGCATCAGCCCCGAACGTTCGACGTCGCGGCAGGTGGCCGAGCCACCACCATGTTGCGACCATTGAAGTGACCACAATCCTGCGCCATGTATCAGACAAAGCGACCATGGCGCGCTGGCAGTTCCAGGTAGTCCAACCCGCGCAGTCGGGCAGGCGCCCACGCGCAACACCAGGAGAGATCGAGATGCGAGTCAAGGCATTGGCAGTCGCGGCGGCGGCATTGCTGCTGGCCGCCACGGCGGCACGGGCAGACACCAAATGGGACCTCCCCACGGGCTACCCGGCCACCAACCTGCACACCGAAAACCTGCAACAGATGGCCGCGGATGTAGACAAGGCCACGGGCGGCAAGCTCAAGATCGTGATCCATCCGAATGGCTCGCTGCTCAAGGCCAACGAGATCAAGCGCGGGGTACAGACCGGCCAGGTACAGATGGGCGAGATCCTGATGTCGCTGCTGGCCAACGAGAATCCGGTCTTCGGCGTGGATGCGGTGCCGTTCCTGGCCACCAGCTATGCAGACTCCTACAAGCTCTGGCAGGCATCCAAACCCACCACGGACAAGGTGCTGGACCGCCAGGGCATGAAGCTGCTCTACGCCGTGGCATGGCCGCCGCAAGGCATCTACGCGAACAAGCCGATCAACAGCGCCGCCGACATGAAGGGCCTCAAATGGCGCGCCTACAACCCGGCCACGTCGAAGATTGCCGAGATCGTGGGCGCCCAGCCCGTGACCATCCAGGCCGCCGACCTGGCGCAGGCTTTGGCTACCGGCACCGTGAACTCCTTCATGTCGTCCGGCGCCACGGGCGTGGACACCAAGGTCTGGGAATCGGTCAAGTACTTCTACACCGTCGATGCCTGGCTGCCCAAGAACATGCTGGTGGTCAGCAAGAAGGCCTTCAACGCGCTGGACAAGCCCACGCAGGATGCCCTGCTGAAGGCGGTAGCCGATGCCGAGAAACGCGGCTGGCAAATCTCCGAGCAGAAGACCAAGGAATACCTGGCCACGCTGGCGAAGAACGGCATGACCGTGGCGCCGCCGTCCGCGCAACTGAAGGGCGACATGCAGAAAGTGGGGGAGACCATGGTCAACGACTGGGCCAAGAGCGCGGGCGACGATGGCAAGGCCATCCTCGACGCCTACAAGAAATAGGCCATCGAAACAGGCAGCCGGCGGTAGACAGCCGCCGTTGCCGCAGTGCGCCTTGGCCCGGCGGGCATGCCTCGTGCAGCCTGCCGGGTTCTCTTTGTTCATGGTTGCGTGGGGCGATCTCAGGTCGCCGCGCGCATCACAGGTAGCCCGCCCCCCCATGCAAGCCCCCTATCCTGCCAAGCCTGCCGAACCTTCCAAAAGATGGCTCGACCACCTGCTTGACTTGTTTGCCGCGCTCGGCGCGCTCTGCATCCTGGCCGTCTGCATCGTCATGATCGCGATGTCGATTTCGCGCGAGACACAAATCGTGCTCAAGGGCGGCGACGACATCGTCTCCTGGCTCTGCGCCGCATCGGCCTTCCTCGTCCTTGGCCAGACCTTCCAGCACGGCGGCATCGTCCGCGTGGAAATGCTTCTTGAGGCCGTAGGTCCGAAGCGCCGATGGGTGCTCGAAGTCCTCTCGCTCTCCATCTGCCTCGTGTTCGCCGGTTATGCCGCGTGGGCGCTCGGCACGTTCGCGTGGCAAAGCTGGGACATCGGCGATGTCTCGCAAGGCCAGATCGTGATTCCGCTATGGATTCCGCAAAGTTTCGCCGTAGTCGGCGCGCTCGGCTTCCTGCTGGCCGTGGCCGACGAATGGCTGCGCGTGGTGCGCCACCAGAAGCCGCGCTACCAATTGGCACAGGAAGCCAAGCTGGCGTCGGGCGATTTCGGGGAGACGGTCTGATGAGCACCGTACTTGTTGCATTGATCCTGCTGCTCGTGATGATCGTATTCCTCGCGATCGGCGCATGGATTCCGGTGGCTATCGCAGTCACGTCGTGGGTGGGACTCGTCGTGTTTTCGGATCACGACGCACTGGTCAACCTTGCCAACTCCTGGTGGTCGTCGAGCGCGTCCTACACGCTGGCCTCGCTGCCGCTGTTCGTGTGGATGGGCGAGATCCTGTTCCGCACCAAGCTCTCCGAGCAGATGTTCAACGGCCTGTCGCCGTGGTTGAACTGGCTGCCGGGACGGCTGATGCACGTGAACATCCTGGGCTGCGGCATCTTCGGCTCGGTGTCGGGGTCATCGGCGGCTACCTGCGCGACCATCGCCAAGTCCGCCCTGCCCGAACTCACGCGGCGCGGCTACGACGAGCGCATTACGCTGGGCTCGCTGTCCTGCGCCGGCACGCTTGGCATCCTGATTCCGCCTTCGATCACGATGGTGGTCTATGCGGTGTCCGCCGATGTGTCGATCATCCGCGTGTTCCTGGCAGGCTTCCTGCCCGGACTGCTGCTGATGCTGCTGTTCTCGGGATACATCGTGGTCTGGGCGCTGGCCAATCCGTCGAAAACACCCAAGGCCGAAACCTTCGGCTGGCGGGCGCGGCTGGCGTCGATCAAGCAACTGATGCCCTGCATCATCCTGATCGCGTTCATCACGTGGATCATGATCACCGGCTACTCCACGGCGACCGAGGCGGCGGCGTATGGCGTGGTGGCATCGCTCGGGCTGGCCTGGGCGGGCGGATCGCTCACGCGCAAGGCGTTCTGGGAGAGCCTGATGTCGGCCACCCGGCTGACCGCGATGATCATGTTCGTGCTGGGCGCCACCTCGTTCCTGTCCGTGACGATGAGCTTCACCGACATTCCGCGTGCGTTGGCCGAATGGGTGGCGGCGCTGCATCTCTCGCCCTGGGCGTTGATCGCGGTGCTGACCGTCATCTACATCATCCTGGGCACGGCGCTCGACGGCATCTCGATGATCGCGCTAACCACCGCAACCGTACTCCCGATGGTGCAGGCCGCGGGCTTCGACCTGGTGTGGTTCGGCATCTTCATCGTGCTGCTGGTGGAGATTGCAGAGGTGACACCGCCCGTGGGCTTCAACCTCTTCGTCCTACAGAGCATGACCGGGAAGGACAGCAACTACATCGCCCGCGTGTCGCTGCCGTTCTTCATGATGATGGTGGTTGCCATCGGGATCATCACCATCTGGCCCACCGTGGTGACATGGCTGCCGGACCTCGTCATGGCGAAGGAACTCAAGTAGCGGCAACGCAAGCAACACGGAGGCGGGGTGGGCGCGGCGCGTCGGATGGGGCAGAATCGTGGAAGATCCGCTCGCGCCCCGCACAGCACCCGATGAACACTGCCGCGCCACCCTGCTCCGCGTCACCCTCCGCGCCGGTCCCCGACGCCGCATGGAGGTCGCTCGACGCTGCCGCCATCGCCAATCCCACGCCGCTCTATGACGTGGCCGCGATCCGCCAGATCGAGCAGGCCGGACTCGACACCACGCCGCCGTTCACGTTGATGTCGCGTGCCGGTACAGCGGCGGCGGACTGGGTGAGCCAGCACGTACCCGAGGGCCGCATCCTGTTTCTGGCCGGACGTGGCAACAACGGCGGCGACGCGCTGGTGGCGGCCACGCGCCTGCACCAAGCCGGCCGGCTCGTGGAAGCGTGGCTGATCGCCGAGGCCGACCAGTTGCCCGCCGATGCCGCGCGCGCCTGGCTCGACGCGCGCACGGCCGGCGTGCCGCTGCTCGCCATGCATCCCGATCCCGACGCCGCCCTGCCGCCATGGCCGGCCGGCTGCGCCGCCGTGGTCGATGGCCTGCTCGGCATCGGCCTGAACCGCAGCGCGGACGGCAACGTGGCGCGCTGGATCGCGCATCTCAATACCTCGCACCTGCCTGTGTACGCCCTCGACGTGCCGAGCGGACTGTTTGCGGATACCGGCGCCGGCCAACCCGCCGTGCGTGCACAGCGCACCCTGACCTTCCTCGCCGCCAAGCCCGGACTGCTGACACTCGATGGGCGCGATTGCGCAGGCGATATCGATATCGCACCGCTCGGTCTCGGCGCCAGCCAGCCCTCCCCTGCGCCCGTGGCCATGGTCAACCAGCCGGGCGGCTTCGTGCGCGCCCTGCCCCGGCGCGATCACGCCGGCAACAAGGGGCGCTACGGCAACGTGGCGGTAATCGGTGGCTGCCATGGCATGACCGGCGCTCCCCTGCTCGGCGCCCGCGCGGCGCTCCATCTTGGGGCCGGACGCGTGCATGTGGGATTCCTCGCGCAGCCCGCGCCGGCCATCGACCCCGTGCATCCGGAACTGATGCTGCATGCGCTATCCGAACTGGCGCTCGACGACATGTCGGCCATCGTTGCCGGCCCTGGCATGGGCAACGGCACCGCCGCCCGCAAACACCTGTCGCAACTGTTCGATGTGTGCGCCAATGCGGAACCCACCATTCCGATCGTGCTCGATGCCGACGCATTGAACCTGCTCGCGGCCGACACTGGCTTGCGCGACCAGATGCGAGCCAGCGGTCTCGACTGCATCCTGACCCCGCACCCGCTCGAAGCCGCCCGCCTGCTGGGCAGCAGCGTGTCCGAGGTCCAGCGCGACCGCCTGGCCACCGCACACGCGCTGGCAGCCCAGTGGCACGCGACCATCGTGCTCAAGGGGTCCGGCACGATTATCGCCACTCCCGATGACGCACCACCTGCCATCAATCCCACTGGCAATGCCGGCCTGTCCACCGCCGGCACGGGCGACGTGCTGGCGGGCATGATCGGTGCCTTGCTCGCCCAAGGCGTACCCGCGGCCGCCGCCGCACGAGCCGCCGTCTGGATCCATGGCCGCGCGGCGGATCGGCTCGTCGACGCCGGCACCGGGCCGGCTGGCATGACGGCGAGCGAACTCTACCTGCCCGCCCGGGCCACACTCAACGCATTGCTCGAAGGCCGTCCGGCATGAGTCGTTTTGCCATACTGGACGGCGACGATAGCTCGCGCCGTCAACTCCTCACGGGCATCGGTCTGCTCGTGATCGGTCAATGGATACTGAGCCTGCTCGACGCCACGGGCAAGACCCTGACACAGCAAGGCTTGCCCGTGGTGGCCGTGGCCTGGGTCCGCTATCTCGGCCACGTCGCGGCCATCTTCCTGCTGATCGGCCCCACGCGCTGGCAGCAGCTATCGCGCCCCGCCGTGCCCCGGCTGCAATGGCTGCGCGGTGCGCTGATGCTGGCCTCGACGCTTGTTTTCTTCAGCGTATTGAAGCTGATGCCGTTGGCTACCGCCACGGCGCTGAACTTCTGCGCACCGCTGATCGTGGTAGCGCTGTCACCGTGGCTGCTTGGCGAGCGTCCCGGCGTGCATGCTCGCTGGATGCGTTGGATCGGCGTCATCATCGGCTTTGGCGGCATGCTCGTGGTAGTGCGTCCCGGTGGCGAACTCAACTCGCTCGGGGTGGGATTGGGGTTGCTGTCGGCGCTACTCTTCGCGCTGCTGCAGATGCTCACGCGCCGCATCGCCGCGTATGACGCACCGATGACAACGTTGATCCAGAGCGGCGTGACCGGCGCCACGCTGACCACCCTGCTCGTGCCCTTCTTCTGGTTCGAGGCCATGCCGACGCCGATGCAGTGCGCGCTGCTGCTGTCGGCCGGACTGACCGGCTCCCTCGGCCACTACTTCGTGATTCGTGCCTTCCAGTATGCCGATGCTTCGTTCCTGAGCCCGTTCCTGTACCTGCAGATCTTCTCCGCGACCATCGTCGGCTACCTCGCTTTCGGGCACCTGCCCGACTGGACCACCGCGCTCGGCATCGCCGTGATCTGCGTAGGCGGCCTGTGCGTGGCGGGCGGCGAACCGCTGCTGCGCCGTGTGGCCGCGCGGTTGCGGCGTTGAGGCGTACCGCGCGTGCGATGGCGCACATAGGGCGCCAGGCGTCGGACAACGACCGATAGGTGGTCGCGCTACAGGCTGTTAAGGTTGCCGATGATGCAAGCGCCGTTACTTTTTGCAGCCACTTCAGGCTTTTGACATCACATCTGCGCGAATATACTTGTCACTGCCCCCGCCAACGTAGCCGGGCCGTCTCACCGATTTCCAGAAGAACGCATGCCGACTGAACTCCACGCCTGGACCACCCTTCGCCAACACTTCGATGCCATCCGCCATACGCCGATGCAGCAGTGGTTTGCCGAAGCCGAGGCCGCACGCCGGGTCGAGGACTTTTCGCTGGAAGCCGCCGGGCTCTACCTGGACTACTCCAAGAACCGAATCACGTTCGAAACCTTCGCACTGCTGATGAAGCTGGCCGAAGAAGCGGGCGTCACCCAGCGCCGCGACGCCATGTTTGCGGGCGAACACATCAACACCACCGAGGATCGCGCCGCGCTGCACGTGGCGCTACGCGCGCTACCCGAGGCGCCGTTCAAGGTCGATGGTCAGTCGGTGATGCCGGGCATCCACGACGTACTGCGCCGCATGCGCGATTTCGCGGACCGCGTGCGCACCGGCGCCTGGACCGGCTTCACCCGCCAGCCCATCTCGGACATCGTGAACATCGGCATCGGCGGCTCCGACCTCGGCCCGCGCATGGTGTGCCGCGCCTTGGCGCACCTGGCCGATCCACGCGGCCCGCGCATGCACTTCGTGTCGAACGTCGATGGCACCGAACTGGCGGAGACGCTGGTACGGCTCGATCCGGCCCGCACGCTCGTGATCGTCTGCTCCAAGACGTTCACCACGCTCGAAACCATGGCCAACGCGTGCAGCATGCGCGAGTGGTTCCTCCAGAACGGTGTGGCCGAGAACCAGTTGGCACGGCATTTCGTGGCGGTTTCCACAAACCGCGAGGCGGTGGTCAAGTTCGGCATCGACCCGGACAACATGTTCGAATTCTGGGATTGGATCGGTGGGCGCTTCTCGCTGTGGTCGTCGGTTGGCTTGTCGATCGCGCTGGCCGTGGGCTTCGATGCGTTCGAAGACCTCCTGCTCGGCGGTCGGGCCATGGACGACCATTTCCGCACCGCCCCGCTCGCGCGCAACATGCCCGTGGTGCTGGGGATGCTCGGCATCTGGTATCGCAATTTCTTCGGCATGCCCACGAGCTGCATGGCGCCCTATTCGACGTCGCTC
Organism: Cupriavidus sp. SW-Y-13; assembly: GCF_009793345.1. Classification (NCBI taxonomy): domain Bacteria; kingdom Pseudomonadati; phylum Pseudomonadota; class Betaproteobacteria; order Burkholderiales; family Burkholderiaceae; genus Cupriavidus; species Cupriavidus sp. SW-Y-13. The sequence continues at coordinate 1,578,742 of NZ_WHLX01000001.1, read as the reverse complement.
GAACTGTTTCCTGCGTTCCTGCAGCAACTGGAGATGGAGAGCAACGGCAAGTCGGTGCAGCTCAATGGCGATCCGGTGCACGTGGACACCTCGCCCGTGGTCTGGGGCACGGCCGGCACCAACGGCCAGCATGCCTATTTCCAGATGATCCACCAGGGCTCGCAGGTGGTGCCGGTGGACTTCGTCGCCCCGCTGGTACCACCGCGCGAATTGCCGGGACATCATGCCAAGCTGCTGGCCAACTGCTTCGCACAGGCTGAGGCACTGATGCGTGGCCGCAGCGCGGAGGAGTTGCGCGCGGCCGGCGTCAACGACGAAGCCCGTATCCCGCACATGGTGTTCGACGGCAACCGCCCGAGCAATACGTTGCTGATGGAAGACCTGACGCCGCATGTGCTGGGCGCACTGATTGCGCTCTACGAACACCGCACGTTCGTGCAGGGCGTGGTCTGGAACATCAACTCGTTCGACCAATGGGGCGTGGAGCTTGGCAAGATTCTCGCCCGCCCCATCGAATCCGAACTGACCGGCAAGGGCACGGCCGTGCACGATGCATCGACCGCCTCGCTGATCGCCCGCGCCCGTGACGTGCTGGCGCGCGGCTGATCCGCCTTCCTTCGATTCAGATTTCCGTACCCATCAACTCGTCGCTGGCCACCCGGCCGGCGTCGATGGTCAGGATGCGACCGCAACGCGCCGCCACGGAGCGGTCATGCGTGACCAGCACCAGCGTGGAACCGGCATCGCGGTTCAGCTCGAACATCAACGCGATCACGGCCTCGCCCGTGGCCGTATCGAGGCTCCCTGTGGGCTCGTCCGCAAACAGGATGTCGGGCCGGGCCACGAATGCGCGAGCCAGCGCCACGCGCTGCTGCTCGCCGCCCGACAGCGTGCGCGGATAATGCGTCAGCCGCTTGCCGAGTCCCACGCGCTCCAGCATTTCCGTGGCACGCTCGCGGACGCGATCCGTCTCGCCGCGCAACTCAAGCGGCAGCATCACGTTCTCCAGCGCGGTCAGGTGGCCGACCAGCTGGAACGACTGGAACACGAAACCGACATGGCGTCCCCGCAGCGCGGCGCGCTGGTCTTCGTCGAGCTGGAACAGATCCTGCCCGTGCAGGCGCACTGCCCCATTGCTCGGGAGATCGAGCCCGGCGAGCAGGCCCAGCAGCGTGGACTTGCCGGAACCCGATGCACCGACAATGGCCAGCGTTTCGCCAGCCGTGACGGAAAACGAGACGTCGTGCAAAATCGTCAGCGAACCCGTCGTGTCGGCTACGGTCTTTCCGAGTGACTCGACAGCAAGAATGGAAGAGGACATGCGCGAGAAGATTGGAAACGGAATTGGAAATGGGGCACGCCGACGATTGGTGGCGGCTTGTATTGCGACCACGGCCGCCGCATTCGGTTCGCTGGTGTTGCCGGCAGTTGCACAAACGTCCACCCAGACGTCGGCACCCTCAGTGCTCGTCCTGGGCGACAGCCTCTCGGCCGAATACGGCATTGCGCGTGGCACCGGATGGGTCAGCCTTCTGCAGGAGCGCCTGCGCCGCGAGCGGTTCGATTATAGCGTCGTCAATGCAAGCATCAGTGGCGAGACCACGGTGGGCGGCAAGACGCGCCTGCCTGACCTGCTCAAGCGCCACAAGCCCGCCGTGGTCATCGTGGAACTCGGTGCCAACGATGCCCTGCGCGGTCTCTCGCTGCAATCGACCGAGACCAACCTGCGCGGCATCGTTAGCGACGCCAAGAAGACCGGCGCCAAGGTCGTGCTCGTAGGTATGCGTATTCCGCCGAACTACGGGCAAGACTACACCGAACGCTTCTTCGCGCTGTACACAAAGCTGGCCAAGGAACTCGGCACGCAGTTGGTGCCGTTCTTCCTCGACAAGGTCATCACGCGCGCCGACTGGTTTCAGGACGATCGGATCCACCCCACCTCGGCAGCCCAGGCCACGTTGCTGGATAACGTATGGCCGGCACTGCAACCGTTACTCAATGCACCCGGCAAGGCACGCTGAACGCACGACATTTCGACAATGCATTGCCAAACAAAAAGCCCCTGAGACAGGCAATATCTGAACTGAACCCCAGAAGTTGGACGGTTCAAGAAGACTAGGCTTGCAAGGGCTGGGTCCTGTACTGCACGGGACTCAGCCCTTTTAGCTTCAGTCGGATACGTTCGTTGTTGTAGTAGTGGATGTATTGTCGGATCCCACTTTGCAACTGCTTCACGCTGTCGAACTCGTTCAGGTAGAAGAACTCCGACTTGAGCGTTCCGAAGAAGCTTTCCATCGCGGCATTGTCGAGGCAATTTCCCTTACGGGACATACTCTGACGGACCTTTTTGCCCAGGAGCCGTCGATAGGCGGGCATCCGATATTGGGCGGATTCAACCGGTCGTCGCAACACCAGATTGTTGAGCAGATTTTAGATACTCTTCCAGGGCTTCTGCGGGTGTCTTCCAACCAAGCGTCTTGCGCGGCCTAGTATTCAGTGCATTGGCAACGGCTTGGATATCTCGAGCGCTCCACCGTGATAGGTCGGTGCCTTTCGGGAAGTACTGTCGCAGGAGCCCGTTCGTGTTCTCGTTCGTGCCACGCTGCCATGGACTGTGCGGGTCGGCGAAGAATACCTGCACTCCGGATTCAACGGTAAAGCGAGCATGATCGGAGAGTTCCTTGCCACGATCCCAAGTCAATGATCGCCACAACTGGCGAGGCAAGTCCACTACAGTCCTCTTCAGTGCATTTGCCATCGTGACAGCTCCGTAGCCGGCCAGCGCAGGGCCATTCTTCGTCCTGGGGATTAGTCCGTAACCCTCCTCTCGAGGCAGGTGAACAAGCATAGTGAATCGGCTTGATCGTTCGACCAGCGTCCCGATTGCGGAGCGGTTCAGGCCGATGATCAGGTCACCTTCCCAATGCCCCGGCACAGCACGATCCTCCGCTTCTGCAGGACGGCTGGAGATCATCACATCCTCGCTAACGTGCGCCCAGGTCTTGGCTTGTGCCCGGCCTCTCGGTACGCGCAATGCCCGCCCGGTGCGCAGGCAACTGACCAGTTCGCGCTTGAGAGCGCCTCGGCCTTGGATATAGAGAGCTTGGTAAATGGCTTCGTGAGAGATGCGCATGGATTCCTCATCCGGGAAGTCAATCTGCAGCCGGTTGGAAATCTGTTCGGGCGACCAGCCATGGACCCATTTACGGTCACCTCGATGCGGTTTGTTTCTCCCTTTGAACTGCGATGGCCGAGGCCCAGAGATCTCGCCCCCATCCGAAGCACGTACCTTGCCCTCCAAACGCTCTTGCACATAGCGGCGCAGCTGCGGGTTGGCTACCAGTTTCGACGGCTTGGGTCTTTTGGCAACCAGTTCCGCCTTCCACTGTGCAACCGACGCCCGATACTCGAGCTTGCCGCCACGAGTCGCGGCGTTACGCTTCAGTTCCCGCGAGACCGTTGACGGGCTACGTCCGATCCGGCGCGCGATCTCGCGTATTCCAATGCCTTGCAGCGAAAGTAACCCAATCTCTTCTCGCTCCTGGAACGACAAGTACCTACCGGATATGGGGATCGACATAAATAGTGGCATGCCGCCACTATGCCGGAACCATCGCGTGCCTACTGCCTGCGACACGCCAACCGCCTCTGCAGCCTTCTCACTGGTAACCCCTGTCGCGATTTGCTCCCAAAATCGCCGCTCGGTCTCACGCCGATGCGATGGTGCACCTGGCGACCGCATCACTCCTCGGCCTGTCAGCTTCTGCATCCATCCCGCTGGTCGTCCCATAAACACCTCCTTGGTGAAAGGTGTTGCGACGACCGGTTGAATCCGCCTTGCCAGCCCTGATCCGAATGCAACAATGGCCGCTCACTACGCTTGAGGCGTGAGATCGCTTTCTTCAGCATGCCGCTGACCAGATCGAACGTGGGCCGTGTGGAACTCTGCCACGCGACGATCTCGCCGTTGTACAGATCCATGACCGGCGACAGGTACAACTTCTGCCCCTTCACGTTGAACTCGGTTACGTCCGTTACCCATTTCTCGTTAGGCCGTTGTGCGGCGAACTGTCGGTTGAGCAGGTTCGGAGCTGCCAGTCCGAGCCCTCCCCGGTAAGAGCGGTATTTCTTCGGTCGTACCAGCGACTTCAGGCCCAACTGCAGCATCAGGCGCCGGACCAACTTGTGATTGACTACCTCGCCGTCCTGCCGAATTGCCGCAGTAATGCGCCGATAGCCATATCGGCCTCGATGGCGCTCATAGATCGCTCGAATGCGCTGCTTGAGTTCAGCGTAACGGTCTCCTGCCAGCAGGGCCTTCTGCTGATAGTAGAAGGTGCTGCGCGCCAGTCCTGCCACCGCCAGCAGAACGGCCAATGGATGATGCTGCCTCAATTCGAGTACTACTTGCGCTTTGCGCGCGGCGCCTGACGCTGCTCCGCTCGAATCAAGGCATCGAGTTTTTTTAGGTACGCCACCTCCGCGCGCAGGTATTCGTTCTCCTTGAGCAACTGCTCACGGGTACGCTGGTCCTGTTCGGATTCCGGCGCAATGGGTTCGGGTGGTGATGAGTTCGGCATCTTCCGGGGACGTCCCTTGGGACGAGGCAATAGTGCAGGCAGACCACCCTCATGATACTGGCGCTCCCAACGGCTGATGGCACCCGGATCACGAATCCCCCAGATCGCTCGCGCCTCAGATTGCGACAGGTTGTCCCGCTGGATGCCTTCAAGCACCGCCAGCTTGAATTCCGCGCTGTACTTGCTGTGCCCCTTGCGTCGTAACCCGCGTCGACCGTGAAGCTCATGCAGCGCAACCCACTCGCGGGCCAGCGTACGGCCCACCCCATACTCCCGCGCTAGCTCCCTAAAGCCTATACCTCCGGCCAGATATCGCTTTACTACTCTGAGCTTCAATTGCTCGTCGTGCTTCGCCATGAAAAACACCCCAAGGGTTGGATCAGTGTCCAACTCTTGGGGTGCAGTTCATATCTCAGGGGCTTTTTGCTGGGATCAGCCAGCTCAGTTGGCTGGCTGGCTTTCCTCGGCCTTTGCCGGGCGCAGGATCTTGACCTTCGCCTTGGCCTTGAGCGCGTCATAGTACGCGGCCAGTTCAGTCTGACCAGCCAGTTGGCTCAGTTGCTGCGCATCGGCATCACGCTGGCCCGGATTCGCTGCGGGGGGCGTGCTCACCTTCGTCACGCGATAAATCGCGTACCCCTCGGCACCCAGATCCACGCCCACCACTGACGGCAGCTTGGTGGCATCGGCACGCATGATCGCATCGACAGCCTTCGGCGGCAGGCCATCGGCCTTGGCGCGCGATACCACGATCGTGGCGCCGAAACCGTCGGCGTTGCCGCCCTTCTTCAGCGCCTCAAGGCGTGCTTCGCCATCCTTGCGTGCCAGTTCGGCTGCCTGTTGCGCAATGTAAGCCTGACGCACCTGCGCTTCGACATCCTCGAACTTGCGCGCCGCCGCCGGACGATAGTCCACGACACGGGCCGCCACCAGGGTGGTGGGACCCACTTGCACGGCTTCGGTATTGCGCTTGTTCTTGAGCACGTCGTCGCTGAACAGGGCCTTGAGCAGCTTCTCGTTGTTCAGCGGGCTATCCTTGCCCAGCGCCGGGTTTGGCTGACGCGTGACGTTGTCCGCGGTCTGGATCGTCAGCTTGAACTTGTCGGCAGCCGGCTTGAGGCTGTCGGACTGCTCGTACACCGTATTGCCGAACGCATCCGCCTGCTCCGCATACTTCTTGCTGGCCAGTTGCTTCTTCAGCTCGGCTTCGAGTTCCGGACGCACGGCATCCAGCGGCTGCGTTTCCGCTGGCTTGATGCCGGTCAGCTTGATGATGTGATACCCGTAGTCGGTCTCGACCAGATCGCTGATCTGGCCATCCTTGAGAGCATACATTGCGTCCTCGAACGGCTTGACCAGTGCGCCATGACCCATGAAGCCGAGGTCTCCACCCTTCTCCGCCGAACCCGGGTCTTGCGAGTTCTTCTTCGCCACGTCAGCGAACGTCTCGGGATGCTTCTTGACTTCGGCCAGCAGCTTCTCGGCCTTCTCCTTGGCAGCCTTACGGTCGGCGTCCTTGCCGTCCTTCGGCGCGGCGATCAGGATGTGGCTCGCGCGGCGTTGCTCTTCCGTGCGGAAGCGCTGGATGTTGCTGTCGTAGTAGGACTTCAGTTCTTCCGGCGTTACGGCCTGGCTTGCGGCCAGCGCTTCGCCCGACAGTACAACGTACTCGACCTTGGCCTCTTCGGGCGTGGTGTACGCCGACAGGTGCGATTCGTAGTATGCCTTCAGCGCGGCCTCATCGGGCTTCACCTTGGACGTGAAGTCAGCCGACTTGATCGTCAGCGGCTGCACATCGCGTTGCTGGTCGCGGATGGCGATCAGGCGATCCAGCAACGACTTCGGTACGAATGACGTGGTACCGACGGCGGCGCCCAGTTGCTGCGTGGCCAACTCGAAGCGCATGCGGCTATCGAGCTGCTCGGGCGTCATGCCCTGCTGCGCAAGCAACTGCACATAGGCTTTCTCGTCGAACGTACCATCGGGGCCACGCAGTTGCGCAATCGCCGGAATGGCCTGGATGGCATCGCGCACTTGCGTGTCGGACACGGTCAGGTGTTTCTTCTCGGTGGCATCAGCCACCACGCGCTGCTGGATCAACTGGTCCAGCACAGACTGGCGCGCTGCCGCGCCTTCGAACATGCGCGGGTCATAGTTGTTGCCCAGCATCTGGCGCATGCGCTCGCTCTGGTCTCGCACCACGTTGTCGACTTCCTGCACGGTGATGGTACGGCCATCCACCTTGGCCACATCGTGCGAGCCATCCATGAAGCGCGAGTAGCTCTCGACGCCGAAGAACACGAACGACGGGAAGACGAGCACCAGCAGCAGCAAAAGCATCAGGCGCCGGTTATTGCGTACGAAATCAAGCATGCTGATCGGAAAATGGGTTGGGCCGAAGGCCGATGGACAAACCCTGCGATTCTAGCAGGAGCGGGACACCAGACCTGCGGAAAGTGCGGTGTGGCTTTCTGTGAGGTCAGGAGATGCTGCTAACGAACGATGGACGCGCATGACGGGTCCATCGTTCGGGGGCTCGCCTACATACCGCAGGCCGCGGAATCGCTTGCAAGCGATTCCCTTCTCGCCCCGCCAGGAGCTGCGCAGGCAGCTCCCTCCCCACCACCAAAAAAAATGCCCGCTTGCGCGGGCACTCTCTTTTTTTGGCGGAGTGGACGGGGCTCGCCTACATACCGCAGGCCGCGGAATCGCTTGCAAGCGATTCCCTTCTCGCCCCGCCGGGAGCTGCGCAGGCAGCTCCCTCCCCACCACCAAAAAAAATGCCCGCTTCCGCGGGCATTCTCTTTTTTTGGCGGAGTGGACGGGGCTCGAACCCGCGACCCCCGGCGTGACAGGCCGGTATTCTAACCAACTGAACTACCACTCCTGAATTGGGCCCTTCGAGGCAGCTGCAGCGCGATGGTGAATGGTGGGTGCTGAGGGGCTCGAACCCCCGACCTACGCCTTGTAAGGGCGCCGCTCTACCAACTGAGCTAAGCACCCATTCGACCATCGCAAGCCATTTGCCTGCTGGGTAATCCCGCTGCGCACGACTCGGCAGTTACTGCTTCGTTGCCGCTGTTTGCGTTGCGAGGCCGCGATTGTAATACGAGAGTTTTCGATTTGCCAAGCGTTGTTTGCGAGATATGCGCCACATCGCCTCATTGGCACCTCAAAACAGAAACGCCGCAGGTTCTACCCTGCGGCGTTTCCGATTTTCACAGCGATTCCTGCAGCGTTACGACTCAGTGATGAATGCGTTCCACCTGCGAAGCTGCCTTGTCTGCCACATCGGCAGGCTTGGCTTCTTCATCGGGCAGCGCCTCGGGCTTGCGCTCCAGCGCCAGCTCCAGCACCTTGTCGATCCAGCGCACCGGCACGATCTCGATGGCGTTCTTGACGTTATCGGGAATGTCCGCGAGATCCTTGACGTTCTCCTCGGGGATCAGCGCCAGCTTGATGCCGCCACGATGGGCTGCCAGCAGCTTTTCCTTGAGGCCACCGATCGGCAACACTTCGCCGCGCAGCGTGATCTCGCCAGTCATCGCCACGTCGGCACGCACCGGAATCCCGGTCAGCACCGACACCAGCACGGTCGTCATCGCGATACCGGCCGACGGACCATCCTTCGGCGTGGCACCTTCAGGAACGTGGATGTGGATGTCGCGCTTTTCGAACATCTCATCCGCGATACCCAGGCGACGCGCCCGCGAACGCACCACCGACCGCGCAGCCTCGACCGACTCCTTCATCACGTCGCCCAGCGAACCCGTGCGAGAGATGTTGCCCTTGCCCGGCATGATCGCGGCTTCGATCGTCAGCAGGTCGCCGCCCACTTCGGTCCATGCGAGGCCAGTCACTTGCCCCACCTGGTTTTCCTTGTTGGCCAGGCCGAAGTCGTACTTGCGCACGCCAAGGAATTTGTCGAGGTTCTCTGAATCCACCTTGACCGCGCCCGACTCCTTCTTCAGCAGCAGCAGCTTGACCACCTTGCGGGCGATCTTCGACACTTCGCGTTCCAGCGACCGCACACCCGCTTCACGCGTGTAGTAACGGATGATGTCGCGAATCGCAGCTTCCGTGACTTCGATCTCGCCAACCTTCAGGCCATTGTTGCGAATCTGCTTGGGCAGCAGGTAGCGCGTGGCGATGTTGACTTTCTCGTCCTCGGTGTAGCCCGACAGGCGAATCACTTCCATGCGGTCCAGCAGCGGCGGCGGAATGTTCAGCGAGTTCGACGTCGCCACGAACATCACATCGGACAAGTCGAAGTCCACTTCGATGTAGTGGTCCTGGAACGTGTGGTTCTGTTCCGGGTCCAGAACTTCGAGCAGTGCCGACGACGGATCGCCACGGAAATCCATGCCCATCTTGTCGATTTCGTCGAGCAGGAAAAGCGGGTTGCGCACGCCGACCTTCGACAAGCTCTGCAGGATCTTGCCCGGCATCGAACCGATGTACGTACGACGGTGGCCGCGGATCTCGGCTTCGTCACGTACGCCACCCAGCGCCATGCGCACGAACTTGCGGTTCGTCGCACGTGCCACCGACTGGCCCAGCGAGGTCTTGCCCACGCCGGGAGGCCCAACCAGGCACAGGATCGGCGCCTTGACCTTGTCCACGCGCTGTTGCACGGCAAGATACTCAAGGATGCGTTCCTTGACCTTCTCCAGACCATAATGATCTTCGTCGAGTACACGCTCGGCGTTGGTAAGGTCGTTGTTGACCTTGCTCTTCTTGCGCCACGGCAGGTTCACCAGCGTGTCGATGTAGTTCCGTACGACGGTGGCTTCCGCCGACATCGGCGACATCAGCTTGAGCTTCTTGAACTCGGCATCGGCCTTCTTCTTGGCCTCCTTGGGCATGCGGGCAGCCTTGATGCGCTTGTCCAGCTCTTCAAGGTCAGCACCTTCCTCGCCCTCGCCCAGCTCCTTCTGGATCGCCTTGACCTGTTCGTTCAGGTAGTACTCGCGCTGGCTCTTCTCCATCTGGCGCTTGACGCGGCCACGGATGCGCTTTTCCACCTGCAGGATGTCGATCTCGCCTTCGAGCTGCGACAGCAGGCTCTCCAGGCGCTCGGTCACCTTCACCATTTCCAGGATCTTCTGCTTCTGCTCGAGCTTGATCGGCAGATGCGCGGCAATGGTGTCGGCCAGGCGGCCAGCCTCGTCGATACCCGACAGCGACGTCAGGATCTCGGGAGGAATCTTCTTGTTCAGCTTCACATACTGGTCGAACTGCGACACGATCGCGCGGCGCAGGGCCTCGGTCTCGGCCGATTCGACGGCAGCGGGCGGCACGGGCACGGCTTCGCACATGAAATGCGAGTCGTCTTCGCTCACCTCGGTGATGTTTGCACGCTGCGTGCCTTCCACGAGCACCTTCACGGTGCCGTCAGGCAATTTCAGCATTTGCAGGATGTTGGCGATGCAGCCGACCTCGTACAGGTCTTCGGCAGTAGGTTCGTCCTTGGCAGCCGTTTTCTGGGCCACGAGCATGATGCTCTTGCCCGACTCCATCGCAGTCTCAAGCGCCTTGATGGACTTCGGGCGACCCACGAACAGCGGGATCACCATGTGCGGAAACACCACCACGTCGCGCAGCGGCAACAGTGGGAGGCGAATCGGCTCAGCCGGGAGGAGTTGTGTTCCGGACATCATTTTCCCCAGTCAGTCATATAAGGCGTAAATAGGGTCGCGGGTTTCGATTGCAAGATACCCATCATCAATTCCCGGCGCAGACCAACATGCTGCAAACTGCACTTGCGACCCCCAGTGAAACAGCATACCCGCGTTTTCTCCGGTTCGTTTGTGGAATTGAAGAAAAAAAGCCGCTCGCTTCCCAGCGAACGGCCGCTTGAATTTTCGCCTGTGTTGCAGGGACCACGTGGGTCCATCCGTTGGGCGTCAGATAACCTCGCGTGTCAGTTGGACCCGGCCACCTTGGGCTGCTGCTCTTCGTACACCAGGAGCGGCGGCGCATCGCCGGTGATCGTGTTTTCGTCGATCACCACTTTCTGCACACCCTTGTAGTTCGGCAGTTCGTACATCACGTCCATCAGCGACTGCTCGAGGATCGAGCGCAGGCCGCGCGCGCCGGTCTTGCGACGGATCGCCTTGCGGGCGATGGCGGTCAGTGCGGCCGGACGAATCTCGAGCTCCACGCCTTCCATGGCCAGCAGCTTCTGATACTGCTTGACCAGCGCGTTCTTGGGCTCGACCAGGATCTGCATCAGCGCCGCCTCGTCCAGCTTGGCCAGCGTCGCCACGACGGGCAGGCGCCCGATGAGTTCAGGAATCAGGCCGAACTTGATCAGGTCTTCCGGCTCTGTCTGCGGCAATACCTCGCTGACTTCCCGTTCTTCCTTGCTCTGCACCTGCGCGTCGAAACCGATGCCAGTCTTGTCGGAACGTTGCATGATGACCTTTTCCAGGCCATCAAACGCACCGCCGCAGATAAACAGAATGTTGGTCGTGTCGACCTGCAGGAAATCCTGGTTCGGATGTTTCCGACCACCTTGCGGCGGTACCGAGGCCATGGTGCCCTCGACCAGTTTCAGCAGTGCCTGCTGTACGCCTTCGCCGGAAACATCGCGCGTGATCGACGGGTTGTCCGACTTGCGCGAAATCTTGTCGATTTCGTCGATATATACGATGCCCCGCTGCGCCTTCTCGACTTCGTAATTGCAGTTCTGCAGAAGCTTCTGGATGATGTTCTCGACGTCCTCACCCACATATCCGGCTTCGGTCAGCGTGGTCGCGTCGGCGATCACGAACGGCACGTTCAGCAGACGGGCCAGCGTCTGCGCCAGCAGCGTCTTGCCGGAACCGGTCGGACCGATCAGCAGGATATTGCTCTTCGACAACTCGACTTCATCCTTCTTGCCGAGGTGTTTCAGACGCTTGTAATGGTTGTAGACCGCGACGGCCAAAATCTTCTTGGCCTGCTCCTGCCCGATCACATACTGATCCAGGCTTTCACGGATTTCGTGGGGCGTCGGCAGATCCGAGCGCGTCGTGGCGGCGGCGTCCTTGTCGGTCGCGGCGGCCTCGTCACGGATGATCTCGTTGCACAGGTCGATGCATTCGTCGCAAATGAACACCGACGGGCCGGCGATCAGCTTCTTGACCTCGTGCTGGCTCTTGCCGCAGAACGAGCAGTACAGAAGCTTCTCACTGGATGAACCTTTTTTATCCGCCATAGGAATCGTCACATTAGCAGTGTGGTTCCCGTCGGAAAGAGCCCAACGGGAAACGCATTAAACGCATCATACGCCAAAACAATTGGCACAGTCGGCGGCGGCCCCCACGTGTGGGGCAAAACGCAAAAACGAGGCGCGTGGCCTCGTTCCGGTGTAGCCTGCGTCATTCAACGCAGCCATGCGGCAGGCGTCCGGCCTGTCGACACTACCCGGACGGTTCCGAGCATATCGCAACCGGACAGGCATGCCGGCACACCGGCCCGAACCTTAACCGCGGCGGGAAATCACCTTGTCGATCAGACCGTAGTCCACTGCCTGATCGCCACTCATGAAGTTGTCGCGATCGGTGTCGCGTGCAATCTTCTCGACCGGCTGACCAGTCACCTCGGACAAGATGCTATTCAGGCGTTCGCGCAGATACAGGATCTCGCGTGCCTGAATCTCGATGTCCGATGCCTGACCGCGTGCACCACCCAACGGCTGATGGATCATGATGCGCGAGTTCGGTAGCGCGCTGCGCTTGCCCTTGGCGCCTGCTGCCAGCAGGAAGGCGCCCATGCTCGCGGCCATGCCCATGCACAGCGTCTGCACGTCCGGTTTGACGAACTGCATCGTGTCGTAGATCGCCAGACCCGCGGAAACAGAACCACCGGGCGAGTTGATGTACAGCGACACGTCCTTGTCCGGGTTTTCACTTTCCAGGAACAGCAGTTGGGCCACTACGAGGTTTGCGGTCTGGTCGTTAACTTCACCGACCATGAAAATGACGCGTTCCTTGAGCAGGCGCGAGTAGATGTCATACGCGCGCTCGCCCCGGCCGGACTGCTCGACAACCATCGGCACCAGCCCGAGGCCCTGGGTTTCCAGGGCCGAAGCCTGCGTGGTGGCCAGACGATCAAGCAAATCATTGCGGGTCATGCAGGTTCTCCAGATATTCAGGAATGGCGTCGATCAGCCAGCGCGCGAGGCCGATCGACGTTGGCCGGTGCCGCCTGGCTATCCAGCCCGGCAGCTTCCGGCCATGCCCGACCTCAGGCTTGCTCGGGCGCGGCAGTCAATTCCTCGAACGAAACCGACTTGTCCGAGACCTTGGCCTTGTCGCACACGAAATTTACCACGTTGTTTTCGAGCACGTAGGCTTCCATCTCGGCCAGGCGCTGCTGGTCACCGTAGTACCAGCGCATGACTTCCTTCGGGTCTTCGTAGCTCTTGGCGAAGTCTTCGATCTCGGCCTTGACCTGGTCGGGCTTGGCTTCCAGGCCGTTGGCCTTGACGATCTCGGCCAGGATCAGGCCCAGCTTCACGCGGCGCTCGGCCTGTTGCGCGAACATCTCGGCCGGAATCGGCATGTCCTTGGCGTTCGGCATACCGCGCTGTTCCAGATCGCGACGAGCCATTTCCACCAGACGCTCCTGATCCTGCTCGACCAGTGCCTTCGGCACGTCCAGCTCGCTGACCTTCAGCAGGGCTTCCATGACCTGGTCCTTCAGCATGGAATGCGTACGGCGCTTGACTTCGCGCTCCAGGTTTTCGCGGATGTCGGCGCGCATCTTCTCGACGCTGCCGTCGGCGATACCGAGCGACTTGGCAAACGTGTCATCCACTTCCGGCAGGTGCGCCCACTCAACCTTCTTCAGCGTGACCGTGAACGAGGCGGTCTTGCCGGCCACTTCCTTGCCGTGGTAGTCCTCGGGGAACGTCAGCGGGAACGTCTTGCTTTCGCCTTCCTTCAGGCCCAGCGTGGCGGCTTCGAACTCGGGCAGCATGCGGCCTTCGCCCAGCACGTACACGAAGTCTTCGGCCTTGCCGCCGGCGAATTCCACGTCGTCGATCTTGCCGACGAAGTCGATGGTCACGCGGTCGCCGTTCTTGGCTGCCACGTCGCCGCCACCGTCACCATGCGCGCCGGCTTCGCCGCGCGGGTGGTAGTGAACACGCTGCTTGCGCAGGATGTCGACGGTCTTGTCGATTTCGGCGTCGCCGATTTCGGTCTTGGTACGCGTCACTTCGGCGGCCGTCAGGTCACCGATCTTGACTTCCGGGTACACCTCGAAGGTGGCTTCGAATGCCACTTCATCTTCCGACACGCCTTCGGTCTTGAGATCGAACTTCGGCTGGCCGGCCACCTTCACTTCCTGGGCCTGCGTGATGTCGAAGAACTTGCGGGCAGCCTTGTCGAAGCGGACTTCGAACTCGACCTGCTGGCCATATTGCTTCTCGACCATCTTCATCGGCACCTTGCCGGGGCGGAAGCCGGACATCTTCACGGTCTTCGACAGACGGACCAGGCGTTCCTGGGTTTCCTTCTGCACTTCGGCCTTGGGGATAGCCAGGGTTACCTTGCGGTCCAGCTTGCCGAGGTTTTCAATGTTCGACATGGTCGTCAATCCAATCCAGAAATGTTGTGGTCAGCGCAAGCATTTGCGCCCTACTGTTTGCGCCTGTCTGCGCGCCGCTCGCCTGGCCGCGACCAGCACTTGCGGAAAAGCCCCGCGCAGACGGAAAACGCGGATTATCGCACGATTTTCTTTGGGTTCCGGCAGTTTTTACCCTATGCGGTCCTGATCCGGCTCCGGACGCGGGACTGCCGCATCGGTCAGTTGCCCGTGGCGCAGTGCCCGCAGCAGCAGGCGGGCGGGGTCGATGGCATCGGCCAGGTCGGACTCCAGCGGCAACGGCTCGCCCTCTACCTGGCTGGCGATCAGTTCCGCGCCCAGCGTTGCCCATGTGAGGCCGCGCGACGCATATGCAAGTGCCGTATAAAGACCCGGCATGCGGGGCAGATCGCGGAGGTGTGCCCCGCGCAGGCCACCCTCCTGCGCCATCGCCAACACTTGTGCCGCATCGGGCATGACCCCGATGAGCGGCAGGCGATTGTGAGTGACCGTGCGCACGCCCACATAGCCGTGCAGGGTCTTGGGATCGATGGCTTCGATGGCGGCAGCCTGCGCCGGCAGCAGCGACGCCAGCCGCGCAAGGTTTTCAGCATGGACCGAAGCGCTCTGGACGAGCGGGCCTTCGTCGTCCTCATAGCTGGAGCCGAAGCGCGCACCGCCGCTCTCATCACGCGGCAGCAGATACCCGTTTCCCGTCACCACGCAGTCGGGCCAGCTACCCGCCGCGACGGCCTGGGCGGCATCGAAATCTGTCAATTGCCCGCGCACGCGGCGCAGCGCCAGGAACTCGTTGGATACCAGCCGCTCGGCCTCGTGCGCATTGGCGAGCACCAGCACGGGAGCGCTGGCCAGCACGTTGCCCGAGGCATCCCGTGCCACCCATTGGCCTTCCACATGTGCGATCGCCGCGACGCGGTGGCCGAAGTGCGCGTCAACCGCCTCGCCGGCCTGCGCCAGTTGCGCCCGGCAGATATCGGGGGGCGCGACCCAGCCCCCGCGTGGAAACCACAGACCACCGCGCGGCACGGCGGCGCCATGGCGCGCGGCCGCCTCTTCGGCAGTCATCCAACGCACGAACGACTCGGGAAAACCCAGCGTGGCCAGCGCCGCGTTCTGCACGGCGCAGTCGGCCTCGTCCTCGCCAATCTGCAGCACGCCGCAGCCATGCCAGCCTACGGGGTGGCCTGCTGTTTCAAGGGCCTCCCAAGCGCGCAACGCATGCAGGTTTCCAGCCCGCGACAAGCGCGACAACTGGCTGTCATCAGGAGACATGTGCGCATGCATGGCCGCAGCACGGTGGCCCGAGGTCTGTCGCGACGGACCCTCGTGAGCATCGAAGAGCGAGATTCGCCAACCGCGTGCGGCAAGCCGTTCGGTCACCGCGCAGCCGGCCAGACCGGCACCGATCACGATGGCATGGCGGTCCGGCCACTGCGCGGCATCGGGCGGCGCATGACGGCGCACCTTCCAGGCAGGCGCAAAGCGCGCCGTGATCATCTCAGTTCCGCTATCGACCTCGAAGCCCATGGACCGCAGCCCTCCCACCACGTCGAGGGTGGCTGGTGTCGCCAGCGTGGCGCCCTTGCGGGCGAGTCGCGCCAGGCCGCGCAGGATCGCATCGACGTTCGTTTCATCGCTGAAGGTGTCGTCCAGATAGAACGCATCGGCGCCGAGCGCCAGCTTGGACAGCATCGCCTCCACGTTGCCGAACGCCAGCGTCAGCACAACGGCCCCGCCTTCAAACGTAAGGCGATGCAGGCCCGGCAATGCATCGGGCCATGCCCGCTCCAGTGCCTCGGTCAAGGGCGCGAGGGCATCCTCGTCGACATGCCACGCAGAGAGATCACGCGGCGAGGCGTCGATGGCCACAAAGTGAAGGCGGCCACACCGTTGCGGATCGCGCCGCCACGCTTCCCATGTGGCGAGGAAGTTCAGGCCTTGTCCGAAGCGGGTCTCGACCACAACGAACTGGTCACGTCCCGACCAATTTCCGGGCAATCCGTTGCCGCCCAGGAATACGCGTTGTGCTCGCGCAAGCGGCGTCTCGTCATCGACGGAATGAGGGGCGGGAGGTGCGATATCGCGCGGCATGGTGAGGATGGATACGACCGGAAATGGCGGCGGATGGTAGCATAGCGCCCTCCTCGCAAACCGCCCGGCAGGCCTCGTCTGGCCGCTGTCTGGCGATCGTTTGCGTGCCGTCATTTCCCCCTGCCATGCTCAGCTATCGTCACGCCTTCCATGCCGGCAACCATGCCGATGTCCTCAAGCACGCCGTTGTGGTTCAGTTGCTGGACTACCTCACGCAAAAGGACAAGCCGTTCTGGTACGTCGACACCCATGCAGGCGCCGGCCTGTATGCGCTCGATCATGCCTACGCCCAGAAGAAGTCCGAGTTCGAGACCGGCATTGGCCCGCTGTGGCGCGCGGCGCAAGGTGGTAACGAACTGCCCGAGATGCTGGAAGCCTACCTGGAGCAGGTGCGCGAATTGAATCGTGATGGAACCCTGAAGCACTATCCGGGGTCCCCGTGGCTGGCCTGGCAGATGCTGCGCGAACCGGATCGTCTGCGCCTGTTCGAGTTGCACAGCACCGAGATCCAGGTACTGCGCGACAACTTTCGGGGCGCAGGCCGCAAGGTCATGCTCTATGACGGCGACGGCTTCAACGGCATCAAGGCCATCCTGCCTCCGCCGCCGCGCCGCGCGCTGGTACTCATCGACCCATCGTATGAGGACAAGCAGGACTATGCGCGCACGCTCGACACGCTAAAAGCCGGCCTGGAGCGCTTTGCCACGGGCATGTATGCGATCTGGTATCCCCAGGTGCAGCGCCGCGAATCGATGCAGTTGCCCACGCAACTCGAACGCCTGCCGCTGAAAAGCTGGCTGCACGTGACGCTCACCGTGAAACATCCCGTGGAGGGGGGGCTGGGCCTGCACGGCAGCGGCATGTTCATCGTCAATCCGCCGTGGACACTCCACGCCGCACTTGAGGAAGCGATGCCCAAGCTCGTGGAATTGCTGGGCCAGGACGGCGGCGCGGCATTCACGCTCGAATCGCTCGAAAACTGAGCATCATGCCCACGCCGATGCCCACCGCATCGGCGCACAGATCGAGCCAAGACGCTTCGCGATATCCGGTCATGGACTGGAGCCACTCGATCAATACCCCATAGACGATCAGCCCTCCTGCCACTCGCCAAAGGCGACCGGGCCATGCCCGCGCGGCCAGCCACGTGAGTACGCTGAAAGCCAGGACATGATTCGACTTGTCCCAGCCGGTGGTAGGTTCGGGCATGCCGGGCGGCAACAAGGAAAGCGCCAGCACGGCCACCGAGCAAACGGTGAACAGTACGCGGCACTGAAAAAGCGTGGGACGGCGCATCCAGAAGTCCATGGCGAGAGACAAGCGCCATCGTACACGCCACTGTCACCACGTTGCGTGGGACAAAGCCAGACGATACAGGCGATTCTCAGGACAAGATTCTGAGATTGACGCAAAGAAACGCTTTAGCCAAGCAGTGTGCGAACTGCCTGAGAACTAGCGGAATTTGGCCGATGATTGGCGGACTATGGAATGGATGGTGACGTGTAGATATTTCGTCACAAAAAGATGGTTGGTGCGAGGGAGGGGAAACGTAAACCGCACCACGACAAAGGCTTAGATTAGTTTCGGGGAAATCCTGGGGGAACAAATTACCGTGTTTTCGCGCGGCATGCTTGCACGAACGTCTTCCCCATGAGCGTCGGCATGACACGTCCGTAGGCCTCCCCGCCGTCGAAAAAAGAGTCTGACGTCAGGCATCCCAAGCGCTTCAAGTTCGCCAATGACAGAACGACGTCATCCGTTGGTTCAAGCCCCTGTACCTCGACCGGCCCGTTCGCGTCATTCGTGCCAGCGACAACCCTGTCCGGCAGAAGCGCTGTCCATACACCTACAACTTTCGACTCCGCGTACGGAATCTCGTAGATCTTGTCCAGGACGAGCGCATCGAACGACGATAGTTCCTCCAATATTGAAATCACTGCGCGACTCAATTGGATTGAACTCGCGGGATTCGTTGCATTCACCAGCAGCGCCGCCCAGCGGTCCTGGAGGTCATCGTTCTCCTCAAGGCTCGCGCCCTGAAAAAGGGGAATTGCCAGTTTCATCGGCAACGGTTTAATCACCGTGATCCCCGATTCCTCCTGCAACCGCTCAACCCGTTGCATGAGTCGAACCTGCCTCTCAAGACGCATGTAGGCAAGGCGGTCGCTGACCATGCCAGAAACGTGCTCAAGTGGTTCCCCGACAAATCGGCCGACGAACGAGCCGAGATCCCGGCCAGCATCGATCGCCTTCCCAGTGGCCTTTGCGACTTCCTGAGTCGCCCTGGCCACTTCCGAGGTTGTATCAAGGGGATCCGCCATGTGCGCTTTTCTCCAAGAGGTGCCAAATTCACAGTTAGATCTGTATAAATATACAGTACCGACAGCACCTTATGAGCAACACCAAACTCGCCAACCGGCTTCACATCCCCTCGGGCAAAACACAGAGCAACACCGCCGCCACTGAAAGCTCTGACTACTGCGGCCCTGGCCGAGGGCTAAGGCTGTCAACTTGCTTTCGCAAACACGCACCGTAGGCAACCGGCCCGTTCCTCCGCTCCGACCCGCAAGCCATCTCCATTGTCATTCGCGTTTCATTGTCGTAGCTGCTCAGGCTTGGCACGCCTGGCGAGCCTTGCAGCGAAGCGATCTGACGGTTCAGGCATGCGCCATAGGCGACCGGCCCATTCCTTCTTTCCGATCCGCAAGCCATCTCCATTGTCATTCGCGTCTCGTTGTCGTAGCCGCTCAGGTTTGGCACGCCTGGCGAGCCTTGCAGCGAAGCGATCTGACGGTTCAGGCATGCGCCGTAGGCAACTGGCCCGTTCCTCCGCTCCGATCCGCAGGCCATCTCCATTGTCATTCGCGTCTCGTTGTCGTAGCTGCTCAGGTTTGGCACGCCTGGCGAGCCTTGCAGAGAAGCGATCTGACGGTTCAGGCATGCGCCGTAGGCAACTGGCCCGTTCCTCCGCTCCGATCCGCAGGCCATCTCCATTGTCATTCGCGTCTCGTTGTCGTAGCTGCTCAGGTTTGGCACGCCTGGCGAGCCTTGCAGAGAAGCGATCTGACGGTTTAGGCATGTGCCGTAGGCGACTGGCCCATTTCTTCTTTCCGATCCGCAAGCCATCTCCATTGTCATTCGCGTCTCGTTGTCATAGCCGCTCAAGTTAGGAACTCCTCCCGCCGCGTTCTGCGCCTGAGCGAGCGTCGGCGCAATGATGTAGGCGGCAAAGAAAATGCAGATCGCTGCGAGCAGCCATAACTTCGCTCTCATGCTTTTACCCCCCCGAATATCCGCTCTTGGTCGCAGATTCAACCGACTGATGCACCCTCATCTTAGGTGCCCATACCGCCTATCTGTGCGTGGCGCCTACACGTCTCGTCAAGCGGAGGCGTATGCCAACGTCGCACCGCGTGTTGCGGGAATGTGGCGGCGTGCGTGCGGTTGATAGCGTCCTGCAACGGCTTTCGAAGCCGACTGGATATCCATACAGTGCAATTCAGCGTATCGCGGGAGATTCTGGGAGGGGTCCGGGAATAGGTAACATCGCTAACCAGCCAGCAAAGAAATCCCGCAAACCGTTACGGCACAAGGGATTGCGAGCTTTGTAGAGAAGGTAACTTATAGGTAATTTCTAAGTAACCAGATTACCTTTCTGGAAAGACATCGTCACAGCGACATCGACCCAATGAAATCAACAGCTTAGTTTCACGTTACCTTTGTGGTTACCTCAAATTAGCTTCGTCGGGTAACTTACAGCGCCTTTTAAAATCAATAACTTAACGTTACTTTCGAGGGGCCGGTTAGTAAAGTTACCGTTTTCCGAACCCTCCCCCCCGGCCCCTGGATTACAGCGGGCCAGCATCGTCACCCTCCCCCTACTCACGTCATCTACTCTGGGTGCGTCAATCCGCGTACCAAACCGCGACTTCCGTCTGCCGGCCGCGCGTTGACAGCCCACAACAGGCCAGCACTTGCACGCTGCGAAAAAACAACTCGAAAAAGCGCGGGGGCGTGGCGGGGTCTCGATGGCGCGCGAAAGGTCGATAGACGTGCTGGCGGCCCCTGAGCGGCTGAGCATAGAGGCGCGGACACACCGGATCTTTCCGAAGACGCCCGCAGAGCCACGAGACGACCCCTGGCGCCACGCGTGGGGTGCGAGCGAGCCTCGGGCATGCGATAGGGGAAAAGAGGAGCAGAGACGCTCTGAGCGCCTCACAGACGGCAAAAGCTGGGGTAGCGTTTATGATGCGGGGCGCACCACACAATCACAGCCGAGAGATCCATGCGATCGATGCTTTCCAAGCTTTTCGCAAGACCATCCAGCCAGGCCGATTCGGCCGAAGCGCGCCCGCAACCGCTGGACTACGAAAAAATGGTCACCCTCGATGCCGAAGAGCTTGCCGAGCAAGGCATCGTCGCTGCGTATCAGCGATTGCTCCCCCAGCTCAAGAATCACGTTGCTCGACCGGCCCTGATATCGGAGGAAGTCGAAGCCAACGAACCTTCGTACAAGGTCCAATTCCAGGGCAATGAATTTCTCATCTACTCAGGCAGTGACCGGGACGCCGAAGCGGAGAGCTGGGGCAGAGCCACTTACTATTTTTTTCTGATCGTGAACTCGCAACTCAACGGAAGCGATGTGCGCTTCTACGCCATCAATAGCGGCAACGATCTGGGGGGCATCTTTCTCACCCCAGCGCAGGCAGAATCAGCGCAGCGTTCCATCGAACGAAGAACCGATTGGCCCTACATCCCTTCGCTGGATGGCCCTTGGTACGGCCAATACCACTGATCTTCGCGGCGGCTTTCTTGCAGAGCCAGCCACTCTGACCCTCTCACGTCAGCGCGTATGGTTCAAACCTCACCACCTCCATCCCCAGCCATTCGTTCACCTCGGTCAGCCGATCCTGCAGCGGCTTCACCTCGTTCCTGGCGAACACCATTGCCGCCTTCTCCGCATCCCCGAACCCGCCAGTGTTCGAAGGAATAATCCCCATCAACTGAGGCGGCACACGATGCGCCGCCAACTGGTCATCCCGCGTAACGTTCTTAATATTCCAAAACTCATCCTTCGCCGCCACCTCAGACACCGGGATTAACTGAATCCCGTCCTTCTTGCCGGCCGGCGCATACATGAACAGGTTCCGGAAATTCCCCGGTCCCTTGCTCGTTTTCAACGCCTCGCGCAGCGCGTCCACATCCTCCTGTTTCTGCGCCGCGTCGGTCATGTAGAGGATGAACCCGGCATGGCTCCCGTTCTTGTAGTACCGCCGCCGGAACAGCGTCGCTGACTCGTTCAGCCAGGTCGCATTCAGCGCTGACAGATACTCCGGCAGCCCATACACCTCCTGGTTGATATCCGGCTCCATCAGGTGGAACACGCTGCCCCGCTTGAATCGATGGGCATCCTGCAGATTCTGGACGAAGAAGTACGCGTCCAGATCGATCCCACGCCGCATGTACTTCGCCAGGGCCGGCTCCAACGCCACAGGCCTCCCCAGCACGTTATCCCGCCGCTCCAGATACCCATTGCCAAAGACCAGAAAGTCCTGCACCCACCGCGCGAAGGCCGTGCGTGAAAGCAGCTTGTGCGGAATGAACGTCGACACCAGGATGTTCCGCTTCACGTAGATCGGCGAGCTGTTATGCACCGCCGCGCGGAACGTGCGGGCGAGGCCGTCCCAGGGCATCGGCGGCTCGTACCAGTCGCCCACACGTTGGCACTCGACATAGTCCAGCAGCTCGCGCCGGTCGAGCACTGCAACGGGATCTCCAAACGTGAAGGCTTCCACTGATGCCGATGCGGTTGTCGGTGCCGCATCAGGCTTGCTTACGACCGCAGCGGGGCGTTGCTTCCTACGACTCATGACATCTCCATAAAGCTCGAATTCGTTGAACTGACGCCCTCGTAGGGCTCGTGCGCGATGGCATGCATGCACGCCCACGCCAGATCCGCGTGGCTCGTTTCCTCCGAGCGCCCTGCCTGATACGTGACACGCCCGCCGGCGGCGGTGGTCGTCTTCTTGATCGACATGAACGACGCGGCGAAGTCCGTCCACCCGGCGTCGTACTCCAGCCGGCCCTTGCTCATCACGTCGAACGCTTTCAGCACCAGACCGGTCTTCACCTCCACCGAGTACGTGAACCCCTTCGCGTCGGGGCGGAACTTGGTGACGAGCTGGTACACCGCATCGCCAATCCCCGTCCGGTCAATGCCGATGTACGTCACGTTGTAGCGGCCACAGACCCGCTCGATAGCGGCGGCCTGTTCCTCGTAGTCGATTCCGCGGAACTGATGCTTCTCCAGCACGCGAAACTTGCCGCCTGGCACCAGAGGCGGTGCCACCACCACCAGCGCGGCACTGTCACCGCCCCCACCGTTCGGGTCGTAACCCACCCACACCTCGCGATTGCCAAAAGGACGCGGGGACCAGTGCCGGAAGTCTTCCCACACCTCCCAGCTATCGACCATGCATCGCATAAGCATCGACAGCGGGAACACCGATGCTGTGTCATCGATGAAGCCGCACAACAACAGGTTCTCGAAGTCCGCATCGCTGTACTCCAGCCGCAGTTGCGCGATGTCGAAGAGGTTGCAGCCGCCCGCAATGGCGTCCTCGACCGTGACGATCTGCCGCCATTGTCCGTCCGCACATCGCCGACCGCGCTGCAGGTTGGCGTGGCTCACATCCACGCTGATACGGTTCTCTTTCTTCCGCCCGCGATTGAACAGCGCCCCTGACCAGAACGGATATGCCTCGTGCGCCAGGCTCGACGGTGTCGAGAAGTAGGTCTGTCGCCACTGTGCGTGGATCGCCATCCCCGACGCCACCTTCCGCAGTTCCTGGAATCGCTGGATCCAAAAATACTCGTCCAGATACAGATTGCCGTGATAGCTCTGCGCCGTGCGCGCATTCGTGCCGAGAAAATACAGCGTCGCGCCATTCGGCAGCACGATGGGATCACCCCGCAGGTCGATGCCAGCGGCATCGCGCACAAACGCGATGATGTACTGCTTGAAGACGTGCGCCTGCGCCTTACTGGCTGAGAGGAAAATCTGATTGCGCCCCGTCGTCAGCGCGTCAATGAACGCCTCCCGCGCGAAGTACCAGGTGGCGCCAATCTGCCGGCTCTTGAGGATATTGCGGATGCGTTCGGTCAGCCCTGCCTCGTACCAGACGCGCTGGTAGTCGAACATCGAATCCTTGAACGCATCGACCAGCTTGTCCTGGTCCTCATCGCTGATCGCATTGCGCTCGGGCTTCTTCTTCGGCCCCTTGTTTCGGTTCGCCACGTTGGGATTCAGATCCGCTTCGTTGCCCGTGCCTTCATATCGACGCACGCGCGCCAGGCGCTCGATCTGCCGGCCCAGCAGATCGATTTCCTTGTAGTCCTTCCCCTCCTTCTTGTCCTTCGCGATCAGCTGCTCCATGCGCGCCTCGATGCTGGTCCCCACGCGCTCGACCACATCCGCCTTGTCCCATCCATCACGCTGTTTCCAGCTATGCACGGTCGAGGGTCGCAACCCCAGCATCTCGGCGATACGCGCGACGCGATAGCCCTGCCAATACAGGGTACGGGCGATGCGGCGCGGCTCCATTTCTGCATCGAAACGAAGCCCCGAAAGCGGCGGCAATGATGGTGGCAGCGTAGTCATGCCGCAACGCTACCGTCCACGCGCGCGCGTGCCACGCCACTTCTGTTGTCAGCCCTGCCACCACAACAGCCCATCGTTGCCCTCGCGCGGCAGCCCGTCCGAACATGGCTACACCGAACACCTACCGAAGAGGACACCATGCCAGGCAGCAAGAAGTTCTTCCGCATCGCCACCGAAGGCGCCACCAGCGATGGCCGCGTTATCGATCGCAACATGCTCCTGCAGATGGCCGGCAGCTACGACCCGAAGACGTACGGCGCGCGCATCAATCTGGAGCACATTCGCGGCATCGACCCCAAGGGCTTGTTCCAGGCGTACGGCGACGTCGTTGCGCTCAAGGCCGAAGAGCAGGCCGGCAAGATGCGCCTCTTCGCACAACTCGATCCCACTACCGAGCTGGTCTCGCTTACCCAGGCACGCCAGAAGATCTTCTGCTCGATGGAGGTGACGCC
The DNA here is from genome assembly GCF_009793345.1 of Cupriavidus sp. SW-Y-13. Taxonomy (NCBI): domain Bacteria; kingdom Pseudomonadati; phylum Pseudomonadota; class Betaproteobacteria; order Burkholderiales; family Burkholderiaceae; genus Cupriavidus; species Cupriavidus sp. SW-Y-13. Next base: position 1,554,362 of record NZ_WHLX01000001.1, on the reverse strand, counting down.
CGTTTTCGCGGACACCGGCGAGGCGTATCTGACCGGCCTGGCCGTGACCGACAACCCCGCGAGCCTCGGCTGCGAGATGCTGCAATTCAGCGCGAAGGCCAAGATCAACCCGCTGGCCGACCGCAAGCAGCACCCCAGCAACCTGTTCTCCGAAGCCGTGGAAATCAATCTCGATTTCTCGGACGACACGCCGCAGGATCCGGCCCCGCCGACGAACGGCCTGGCTGCTTCCATCAAGCGCCTGTTCGGCAAGGTCGAGCGCAATGAGACCGGCCGTCAGGCGCAGCACGCTGACACGCACGAAGCCGTCAGCACGCTGGCCCAAGAGATCCATGCGATGGGCGGCCAGTTCTCAAAGGTGACTGCTGCGCTCGAATCCATTGCCACCCGCATCGACACGATCCAGACCGAGCAGCAGAAGGACAAGGCCGAGTTCGCCAGCTTGAAGGCCGCGCTGGAGTCCACCGAGACCTACAGCCGTCGCCCACCGGCTACAGGTGGCGATGGCAGCGCCGCCCCTGAAACCGACTGCTGATCCGCCCATTCACACGGAGCTATCCCATGCGTAACCCCACCCGCCGTCTCTTTACGGAATACGAAGCAACCGTCGCCAGGCTGAACGGTGTCGACCGTGTCGATCGCAAGTTCAACGTTGCGCCCAGCGTACAGCAGACGCTGGAAACCCGCATTCAGGAATCGAGCGAATTCCTGCAGCGCATCAACATCATCGGCGTGCCCGAGATGGAAGGCGAAAAGGTCGGTCTCGGCGTGTCCGGCCCCGTGGCAAGCACCACCGACACCACCGAGAAGGAACGCGAGACGAGTGATTTGAGTACGCTCGATCGCCGCCGCTACCGCTGCGAGCAGACCAACTCGGACACGCATATCTCCTACCAGCGCCTCGACATCTGGGCGAAGTTCAAGGACTTCCAGACCCGCCTGCGTGACGCGATCCTGCGCCGCCAGGCACTGGATCGCATCACTATCGGTTTCAACGGCGTCAAGCGCGCTGCCACGTCCAACCGCACGGCCAATCCGCTGCTGCAGGACGTCAGCCGAGGATGGCTGCAACTGCTGCGCGAGGATGCACCGGAGCGCGTGATGCGAGGCACAGGAGACGATGGCGCGCTGGTAGTGGGCAAAGGCAACAGCCCGCAGTACGCCACCCTCGATGCGCTTGTTTTCGACCTGTGCAACAGCATGATCGCGCCCTGGCACGCGGAAGATCCCGACCTCGTCGTCATCTGCGGTCGCCAGTTGCTGGCCGATAAGTACTTCCCGCTCGTCAACAAGGACCGCGAACCATCAGAGCGCCTGGCCGCTGACCTGATCATGAGCCAGAAGCGCATCGGCAACCTGCCGGCCATCCGCGTGCCCTTCATGCCGCCGAACACGCTGCTGGTCACGCGCCTGGACAACCTGTCCATCTACTGGCAGGAAAGCAGCCGGCGCCGGACCATCGTCGACAACCCGAGGCGCGACCGCATTGAGAACTACGAGTCGAGCAACGACGCCTACGTGATCGAGGATCTCGAATGCGTGGCGATGGCCGAGAACATCGAACTGGTGGAATGATGAGCAGCCCTGCCCGCGACCACTTCCTGCGCGTCACGGCGGCGCGCACTGCCGCCGCAGCGGATGCTGCGAATCCACTGCGCCATGCCACCGGCCACGAGCTGATGCTGGCGCAGCTGGCCGAGCACAAGCGCGCGCTCAAGCAGATCCAGTCCATCGAGCGCAAGGCCGACGCCAAGCGCGCGATGCTGCCCGTCTATGCCCCGTGGATCGAGGGGGTGCTGGAGGCCGATGCCGGCATTCAGGACGAAGTCTTCATGACCGTCATGGTTTGGCATATCGACGTCGGAGACTTCCCCGGCGCCCTGCCCCTCGCCCGCTACGCCATCCGCCATCACCTGGTGATGCCCGACCAATACCAGCGGACCACGGCCTGCCTGATCGCCGAGGAATACGCCACGATGACCATCAAGGCGTCCGAGGCCGGCCAGCCGGTGGACATCGAGGCACTGGCCGAGGTCGCCGAGATCGTGCAAGGCGAGGACATGCCCGACGAGGTACGCGCCAAGCTCCACAAGGCGCTGGGATACGCCAGCCTGACGCTGATCGACGACCTACCGCCCGACGAGCAGCAGACGCGCCGCCGAGCCGCCCTGGTGAACCTCCAGCGCGCGCTCGAGCTGCACAGCAAGGTCGGCGTGAAAAAGGACATGGAGCGCCTGGAGCGCGACATCAAGAACGCTGTCCCGGCCGCTGCGCAGGAGGGCAGCAGCCAGGACTGACACCGAGCGTGACCCCACGCGACAGGCGGCACGGGGTGGCCCTCGGCAACGCCGGAAGGCCAGCCCGAACGGCCACCCCGTCCACCGCCTCCCAACCCTCTCGCGAATCCGAAACCTATGTCTTCGTTCCTCGCCGCCGCACCCGCTCAAGCCGGGCAGCACGTCATCCGCAATGACGGCTTCTTCCCCGACATCGATATCGACGCCGCGCTGTCAGCCATGCGCCAGGACGGCACCGTGACGCCGGATCGGCTGCGCGGCGCGCTGGTCGAGGCCGTGCTGTCGATCAACGGCTGCCTGCAGCCGTGGCGACTCACTCAGGCAGCCGCCGGCCATGCCTCACTGGAGGCAGTACCGGCAGAGAAGATCGACGGGAAGTCCGCACACCTCCACCGCTACCTGCGCGCGGTGTACTGCGAGGCGCGTGCCGGACTGATCGAGCGTTATCGGGACTACGACGCCACCGCTGCAGGCGACAGCAGAGCCGAGGCATTGATGCAGGCCGTCGAGGATCTGCGGCGCGATGCACGCTGGGCCGTCAGCGATATCGCCGGGCGACCACGCAGCACCGTGGCGCTGATCTGATGCGCGTGATCGCCATGCAGGGGGACACCGTCGACGCGATCTGCCACCGGATCTACGGCCAGACCGCCGGCATCACGGAAGCCGTCCTCGAAGCCAACCGGGGCCTAGCCGAACTCGGCCCGGTCCTCCCTCACGGCACGGTCATAGACCTGCCAGATCTCCCGCAGCAGGCCGTGGTGTCCCGCGTCCAGCTTTGGGACTGACCCTCAAGGATCTCCATGGCTGAACCCATCTCCACCAGCTCGACCGCCGCCGTTGCTGTGACGGGCATCGGCGCTGTCTCGCTGATGCCAGGCGTCGATGCGGCCACCGTGCTCGGCGCCTTCGCCGGCGCGGCGGTCTTCGCACTGAACTCGGACGAGTTGTCGAACGGGAAGAAGATCGCCTTCCTGATGCTCTCTATCGTGATCGGCTGGCTCACCGCGCCGCTCGCCGCCGCGCTGATCGCCTCGGTGCTCCCGGGCGACCTTCACGTCAGCCACGGCGTCGGCGCGCTGGTAGCGTCCGCCGTGATGGTGAAGGTGCTGCTGGCGCTGATTCGCCTGGCTGACAGGAGCGACCGCCTGATGTCCGGCCTGCGCGGCCCTCGAGGTCCACACCGCCCCAACGATGGAGCCGACCAATGACCACGCTCACCCTCATCCAGGCGCTGCTCTGCGCGCTGATCGCCGTCCGCCTGCTGCTCTTCCGCCGCGACGGCTGCACCCACCGGCCATGGGCTGCCGCGTTGGCCTACGGCCTGATCGTGATGGCAGGCACGGTTGCCATCGGCGTGCTGTTTGGCCGGTACGAGTGGGCGCTGCTGGCGCAGAACGGCATCCTGGCCATCCTGTGCGCCGCCGTCTACGCGGTGCGCGGTAACGTAGTCGAACTGTTCCGAATGACCGGCGACAGCGGCACCAGCGAGAACGAATCGCTGCTGCTGCGCTGCCTCAGGAGATCTCGCCATGACGATCCTGCGACGCGGTGACCAGGGCGCCGACGTGCGCGAACTGCAGCGCCTCCTGCGCACGCGCGGCGCTCGCTTGGAACTGACCGGCGAGTTCGATGCGGAAACGGCCGTCGCCGTCCGCTCGGCGCAGCGACTCTACGGCCTGGTCGTGGATGGCCTGGCTGGCACCAAGACTTTGCTCGCCCTCCAGCTCGACGGCCGACAGCCTGGCCAGCTCGGCGCCGACGACCTGCGCCGCGCCGCTGCCACCCTCAACGTGCCGCTTGCCGCCGTCCGCGCCGTCAACGAAGTAGAGAGCCTGGGACCGGGCTTTCTGCCCGATGGGCGGCCCGTGATCCTGTTCGAGCGCCACATCATGTATCGCCAGCTACGCGCCACCGGCCGCGACGCCAATACCCTGGCGCTGCGGTATCCCAACCTGGTCAGCGCCAGGCGCGGCGGCTACATGGGCAAGTCGGCGGAACACGGGCGCCTGGCTGCTGCGTCGCAGATCGATATCGCATGCGCGTTGTCATCGGCCAGTTGGGGCATGTTCCAGGTCATGGGCTACCACTGGGAGCGGCTGGGGTATCCCAGCGTCGAAGACTTCGCAGACGCCATGCGCTGCGGCGAGGCCGAGCAGCTCGACGCCTTCGTGCGCTTCATCATCGCCGACCCGGCTCTGCACAAGGCATTGAAGGCAAGACGCTGGTCCGCCTTCGCGCAGGGCTACAACGGCCCGGCATACAAGGACAACCTCTATGACGTGAAGCTGGCACGCGCCTTCGCACGCTATGAGGCCGAGGACGAGGAAAGCGAGGTGCCCGCATGAGACGCACCCTCATTGCCGCCCTGGCTGTGGTGCTCGCCCTGGTCAGCACGGCCAGCGCCGGTGCCTGGCTGACCGAGCGATATCGCCAGGTCCTGCGCCGCGCCGCCGATGCCGAGAAGCTGGCGGCATCCCTTCGCGCTCAACTAGACAGCGGCGATACGGCCGTCGTCGAGGTCATCCGATACGTCGATGTCGTCAAGACCATCCACGTCAAAGGCAAAACCATCGTCAAGGAGATCCCGCGCTATGTCACCGTCGAAGCTGATGCTGCCTGCACTGTGCCTGTCGGCTTTGTCCGCCTGCACGACGCCGCCGCCACCGGCACCCACCTGCCCGATCCGGATCCCGGAGGCGCTGATGCGGCCCCCGCAGGCATTCCGCTCTCTGCCGTCACCGAAATCGTCGCCGACAACTACACCACCGGCCACCTCAACGCCGCCCAACTGACCGCCCTCCAGGACATCCTGCGCGCCCAGGGCGCCACCATCATCGGCGAGGACACCCCATGAGAAAACCCGCCGAACTCCGCACCGCCATCACGGCTGCCGTGCCCGACCTGCAGCGCAACCCCGACAAGCTGCGCCTCTCAGTCGAGGAAGGCCGCGTTGTCGCCACTGGCGGCAAGACGATCTCTTTCGAGTATCACTACACCCTCACCCTCCTAGTCATCGACTTCGCCGACAGCGCCGACGCCATCACCGTGCCCGTACTCGCCTGGCTGCGCGAGAATCAGGCCGAGCTATTCAACAACCCGGACAAACGGCCCGAGGGCTTCCGCTTCGAAACCGACATCCTCAACCACGATAGCGTGGATTTGCTGATGCGGCTGCCCCTGACCGAGCGCGTAATCGTCAAAGTGGAGGGCACCCGGTATGCCATCACCCACGCCGCCGAGCCAGTGGATCCCTACGACGATCCCTCAGGCTGGAAGCTCCCCACCCCATGAAAGCCGACCTGGACGATATCGCCGGCTGGGCTGGCAGCTTCCTGCAGCAGCTCCAACCGACCCAACGCCGCAAGCTGATGCGAGCCGTGGCCACCGAACTGCGCCGCCGGCAATCGAAGCGCATTGCCGAACAACGCAATCCGGATGGCTCGGCGTACGAGCCACGCAAGCCGCGCCTACGCGCGCGGGCTGGGCGGGTCAGGCGGCAGATGTTTGGGAAGCTACAGACGTCGAAGTTCTTGAAGGTGCAGGCGGGGCCGGACAGCGCGGTGGTGGAGTTTGCGGGCGGCGTGCGGCGGATGGCGGCGGTTCACCAGTTCGGCTTGCGGGATCGGGTGAACCGGAATGGCGGGCTGGAGGTGGAGTATGCGCGGCGGGAGTTGTTGGGATTTGGGGAGGGGGATGTGGGGAGGTTGGCAGATGCCGTGCTGGGACTGGTGGCAGCCGGGGAGGCGCTGTGAAGTACTACCGCCTTGGCTCCAGCCCAACGCAGGAGTCAGCAGCACTCGAAGACGAAGGAAAGCCGCACTGTTTGTATCGTTCGCAACTTAGAAAGCCACCCGTCAAAGTTCCATTGGCATGCCGGTACATCAGCTGGTACACTAACTAAATTATATGTACCGCCCCACGCTACGAACGGAATTACATGGTTCAAATCGACGAAAAAGAACTTTCTCTGCTGTTCCAGCAGGGCATCCAAGGAAACGCCTCCAGCTTCGTCCTCCTCGCCCGGAGATTGGTCAGCCGCCTGAAGAAGAGTGACCCCTCAGCCGCCCAGGTCCTTGCCGAAACTTTGTTGTCAATGCCGGCTACTACGCGATCGGTGACACAACCAGTGGACGCCGACAGCCGCCGGGGCTTGCTCAGAGAAGACGCATCCGTCGTGCTCCAGTACGAACCGATTTGGCCACCAGAGATAGCATCCAAACTCGCCCGTGTCATTGAGGAGCGCAAGCTTGCGACGAAGCTGCGACTATCGAATCTCGAACCCATTAAGGCTTTGCTGTTTAAGGGACCGCCCGGCGTTGGAAAGACAATGGCTTGCCAATGGCTCGCGCGCGAACTCGGCCTCCCCCTCTTAACGCTCGACCTGGCTACTGTCATGAGCAGCCTGCTCGGCAAGACCGGAACGAACGTCCGAGCCGTGATCGATTACGGACGCGAATTTCCGTGCGTCCTTCTGCTCGACGAATTCGATTCGATAGCAAAACGCCGGGACGATGACCGCGACGTTGGGGAATTGAAGCGCTTGGTCACGGTGCTGCTGCAAGCTATCGATGAATGGCCGTCCACTTCATTGTTGGTAGCGGCGACCAACCATCCAGAACTACTCGACCCAGCTGTTTGGCGACGATTCGATCTTCAACTCGAATTCGATGTTCCGTCTGAACAAGCCATTACTCAGTTCCTGCTCGCCGAGGACGTTTCCGCTGCTGCAGCAAAGGAGCTGGCGTCATCGTACATCGGTTCATCGTACGCAGACCTTCGACGCTTTGTGCAAGGAGCTAGGAAGGTGGCAGTCCTTTCGGACCGCCCTTTTGAAGAAGTTCTCGCCGAAGAAGGATTGAACGCTGCGGCCGACTCTCAGGGTTCGACATTCCTTCGCGACGTCAAGATCAGAAAACTCGCAGCTGAAGGTGTATCTCACAGAGACATTGCACAACAACTTGGTATTTCACACCCCACCGTGGGCAGAACTCTCAAAAAGGGAACGAGGAATTAAGCCATGCCGAACAAAAATCTGCTGCTGGGAGGCGGCGAAAAACTTGCGGGCAGCGCAAAGATTGTACGTGGCGGCGGCCCGAAGAAGAGGCCATACACTCTTGACGAGGTGCGCGCAGAACTGCTGGAGCCGGTGAATGACATTGCCACCGCATTGCGTAACGTCTCGGTCGGCGCGAAACCACGGGGGGAAGCGGTATTTGAAATGACGCTACATCCCTCATTCCTTGCGCGCAGCTACTATCCCGCCAAGCTGCTGAACGCCACTGGTCTCCGTGACGTTGGCAGCAAAGAAAGGACCATTGTTCCAAGGAAAGCTTCGGAGGATCGCCTCGAAGGCAAGCCTCATGCGACGGCGTCGATTCTTGTGGCCGGGAAGGAGGATGGCATCAACAGACTGGCGTCATTTCTCAGTTCCGTCAGCGTGCCCGACTATATCGGCCAGCAGCTTACCGAAATTGAGTCAGTAAAATGGCTGAACTCAGAAGACAAAGTGCGTGGCGAGCTCCCAGTGGACGACGCAAGTCACTCTTTCGAAGTCGCGTTGCATGCTGGCCCTAACGAAGACGACATCGTCATTGGCTTTCAGCGATTTGCGATGCAATTGGGGGCTGATGTCGACCTGAAACGAAGGATCAGGGTCGGCGGCCTCACCTTCGTTCCCGTAAATGCAACTTCATCGCAGCTGCTCGCACTTTCGGAGTTTACCTTTCTGCGCGTCGCACGCCCAATGCCAGCCCTGCGGATTGCTGTGCCAAACATGGTGCGTCAGACTATGAATGGCATTCCCTTCGCGCTACCGACTGGCGGGCCGATTCACACAAGCGAGCGGGTGGCCATCTTTGATGGTGGGCTGGGGACTGCTGACCTGTCGGCTTGGGCGACGGAGTATACGTTCCCAGAGACCTCGGACACCTCCGGCGCGCTACTGATGCATGGCAGCGAAGTTACATCAACGTTCCTTTTCGGTCGACCTAAGGCAGGTGCACAGATTAATCGACCATTCATGGGCGTCGATCACTATCGCGTGCTGGCACCGACATCAGGCAAAGACCCCGACCTGTTCGATGTGCTGCTCCGTATCAAAGGCGTTCTCGAAGCCGGGCGGCATAGGTTTGCGAATCTCAGCCTCGGCCCCCGCATGCCCGTCTATGACGACGAAGTTCACGTTTGGACTGCGACTCTGGATCAGCTGTGTGCCAATTACGACATACTGCTGACTGTTGCAGTCGGCAACGACGGCGAAGCAAAAGGCGCGGATCGTATCCAGCCGCCGGGGGATATGGTGAATGCCATAGCAGTCGGAGCGTCCAACTCCGCAGGCCCCAAATGGAAACGAGCTCCATACAGTTGCATTGGACCAGGACGTAGTCCGGGGTATGTCAAGCCAGATGGCGTAGCGTTCGGAGGCAGCGCGGGGGAACTGTTCGAGGTCTTTAATCCCCTTCTCGGAAGCGTTGTCGGCGTTTCCGGAACAAGCTATTCCTCGCCGCTAACCCTTCGCACGGCTGCTGGAGTCGCAGCAACAACGAACTACGACCTGTCGTCCATAGCTCTCAAAGCACTTCTGATCCACCATTCCGAGCACTCAGCCCGACTCCCTCGCGCCGAAGTGGGATGGGGTCGATTTCGCGAGGACGCCCTGACGCTATTGGAGTGCGGACCCGACTCCGCAACAGTCATATTCCGGGCGGCACTGGCAAAAGGTGAATTCCGACGTTGCCCCGTTCCGTTTCCCGACGTCTTGATCTCCGGGAAGGTGACGGTCCGAGCGACATTCTGTATTTGCGCACATACCGACCCGGAGCATGCGATTAACTACACGCGCTCCGGAATGGGAGTTACCTTCAGGCCCTTACTGGGTCTCGGCGATGAAACTTCTACCGAATTCTTTGGCATCAAGTCGCAGTACAAGGCTGCAGAACGTGAGATGCGAGATGCAGGACATAAATGGGAGACCGTGCTTCATCGCAGCAGGGACTTCACTGATGGCACGTCGCTATCCTCACCGGTTTTCGACGTGGAGTATCACGCACGGGAAGTCAGCCGATCGGTTCCGCCAGCATCCGCACCAGATGTATCGTTTGCACTTGTAGTGACGGTGCACGCTCCGGGCGTGACCAACTTGTACGATCTGATTAGACAGAAGTATCCGGTACTGCAACCGGTTGAACTACGTTCCGATGTGGTCATTGACACTTGACCGGCGAAGGTAGAAAGCTCGGCTCGGAACTGCCCATGCGGCATCTTATCGAGGTATCAAAAGCAGTTGCCGGAGTCGCCAGCGCGCTCCGGCAACTGCTTTTTTACGCCGATAGCTTGGTCTTAGTCGAGTATCGTTGCCCCACCTCATCTCACCGGACGAAGACTGCCACCCACCATGATCAAATGTTGCGAATGGCCGTCATGATCTGCACACCCAACTGCCTGGTATTGAATTCATTACCATTGGAGTTCTCAAGACCGATCTGAAGCTCAGCCGCCAACTGGCGCAACACCGGCTTAACGGGCAGAACCGCAACACCGTCTTCCTCCACCTCGATAGCACCACTCTCGCGCTGGCGGACGACATATTTGCCATACGTGGCCTCGTCGGCCACGGCAGTCGTCGGCGCGTAGCTGATTTCGTCGCCAGTCGGCATTACCTTCAGCACGTTCTCTACCGCTCTCAAGGTGCGTGTACCCCATTGAGTCGTGAAGGCGAGTGTCTTGCCCGCGACGTGGAACAAGTCTTCGTCGCCTGTGTAGCAGCGCAGCTTCTTTTGACCCAGAGCTGCAAGGAAGCCGGATTCGTTGAGGTTACCGTCCGCGGACACGAACAGGCTTCCTTTCCATGGAATTGCAGCCTCAATACTCTCGGCGGACAACCCACGTCGTATAGCTTCAGCCACTACTTCATAGACTAAGCGGCGCTTTGGAAGATTGCTTAGCGATAGGTCCCCGATAGACAGATCGTATCTAGTCAAATCCCGATCTTGGGTGCGAGCTGCATCTTGCTCCATCGATTTTTCACGAACGGCTACCTGATACTGTTCGGCCTCTGGCAACGGAATGACTTGATGTATGTCGAGCAAAACACGTCCGTCAACAGCGTGCGGTCGCATTTGTACGCATCGAATGTCTAACCTCTGCTTGTTGAGCCACAAGACCGCAGTGGTGAGTTCTTGCGAAAATTCCGACGAAGCCAGAACTATCCTGACTGTGTCAGAGAGCGCGACAGCGCCCTCCTCTCTATCGAGGAACTCTCTAATGGCCTGCTCAGCATCCTCTTTTGCGCCGATTGATAGCAGATACTTCCGATGGGCTTCCACGGCTTGATCGAATCTCATCGTGGAAATCATCGCCGCGTACCGCAACGCCTGCAGCTCCATGTGCGCGCCATCGTCTCGCTTCAACTCCACCACCACGAGCCGAGCGTTCTCATCCAGGCAGAGAAGGTCAATGCGTCTATTCGCGCCCACCCAGTCTCCGAATTCTTCCGCAAGAACCATTGTCCGAACACCCGGAGTGATCGCTGCAATATGGGTCCGGACCGCACGCTGAATATTTGCTCGTTCTAGCAATCCGAGTTCAGCGAAAGTTCTTTGGCCGATAGGCGTCAGCTTTTCGCCGGAAATTTCGTATAGCGCCATGTCACTTACCTGTTGGTTGAATTTTCTTCGGTGAGGAAGTTCATCAGCTGTGGATGTTTACAAAATGCATACTTTTGAAGTTTTGCGTACCAAGTATTTCTCCATGCATTGGCTGACCCAGCTTAGATTTCACGGACTATTTACGGCCACAGCCTTACGAGTGATAACCCCACCTTGGCCGGGTTGCCCGAATGAGGAACGTGACTCACGCAGCCTGACGTGTTGTCTACCAACTCGCGACAACACCCACCCAATGACCGCCCCGCGCGCCTGAGGCACGCTGGTGGTCATGCCTTCCGCCGAACTCCTCCGTCTCATTGAAAACCTGCTGCGCTTCGGCACCGTCGCCGAAGTGCGGCATGCCAAGCCCCCGCGCGTCCGCGTAACGACCGGCGGCATCGCCACCGACTGGCTGCCCTGGATAGAAGCCCGAGCCGGCCGCACTCGTACCTGGTCTCCACCGACAATCGGCGAGCAGGTTCTGCTGCTCTGCCTCGGCGGCGATCTGCGCAATGCCGTCATCCTGTGCGGCATCCCGTCTAACGACTTCGATACACCGAGCCACAGTCCGGACGAGACCGTGACGCAGTATCCGGATGGGGCGACGGTCACGTACAACCACGCCAGCGGCACGCTGTCGGTCAGCGGGATTCAGCAGCTCATCATCGAGGCTGCGACGAGCGTTCTGGTGCGATGCCCTGAAACCACGTTCGACGGCAACGTGATCGTCAAGGGCTTGCTCTCCTACCAGAACGGCATCGCTGGTCAGGGCGGCGGCCACGGCAACACCATCTCGGGTGATTTCATCCACCAGGGCGGCAAGCTGTCGTCGAATGGGGTGGTGGTCGATGAGCATGACCACGGCAATGTGCGGCGTGGCGGTGACAGGACGAGTGGCCCGCGATGACCTATCTCGGACTCGACAGCACCACCGGACGCGCCAGCACGGATCTGGCCCACATCTGGCAGTCCATCCGCGACATCCTGACCACGCCCATCGGCACACGCGTCATGCGGCGTGCATATGGCTCGGATGTGCCGGAGCTGATCGACCAGCCGATGAATGGCGTTACGCGGCTGCGCGTGATGTCGGCGTCTGTTGCCGCCATCGTCCGATGGGAGCCGCGCGTCAGCATCAATGCCGTGTCGTTCCAATCGGATGCAGAAGGCGCCTGGTCCGTCAGCATCGATGCCGAGCGCGTGGACGGCGCACGCCGCGCAACACTCCCTCCCCTGACCATCCCACTGCAGCGAGGCCGGGCATGACCACACCGATCGATCTGTCGCGCCTGCCGCCGCCCAACGTGGTCGAGGTTATCGACTACGAAGTGATACTGGCCGAGCGCAAGGCGTATTACCTGAGCCTGTACCCCGCCGAGCAACGCGAAGCCGTCGCGCGCACGCTGGCGCTCGAATCCGAGCCGGTGGTGAAGCTGTTGGAGGAATCCGCGTATCGTGAGATGGTTCTGCGCCAGCGCATCAACGACGCTGGCCGCGCGGTCATGCTGGCCTATGCCCAGGACAAGGATCTCGACCACCTCGGCATGCTCTTTGGCATCGAGCGGCTCACCATTGCCCCTGCCGATTCGGATCGCAACACCCCCGCCGTCATGGAGCGCGATGCCGATTTGCGCATGCGGATCCAGCTCGCCCCGCAAGGGTTCTCTGTCGCAGGCCCAGCCGGCGCCTACCGCTCGCACGCCCTTGGCGCCGACGGCCGCATCCTCGATGCCCTGGCGACCAGCCCGGCCCCCTGCGAGGTGCTCGTCACCATCCTCTCGCGCGAGGGCGACGGCCATGCTGACGAAGCACTCTGTCAGGCTGTTGCCGAACGGCTGACCGCCGCGCACGTCCGCCCGCTGACCGACCTCGCGACCGTGCGTTCGGCGGAGATCGTCGGGTACAACGTGCGCGCCCGGATTTACACCTTCCCCGGCCCCGATTCCAGCGTGGTGCTGACGACCGCACAGGCCCGGCTGGATGCGTATCTCGCCGAGACCCATCGCATCGCCCGCGAGGTCACACTTTCCGGCCTCTACGCCGCGTTGCACGCCGACGGTGCGCAACGTGTCGAGTTGCTGGAGCCCCTCGCCGATGTGAAGGCGACGCACACACAGGCGCCCTACTGTCGCGCCGTCGATATCCAGCACGGCGGCACCCATGGCTGACCTGCTCCCGCCCAACGCTTCGCCCGTCGAGCGCAGGCTTGCCGAGACTGGCGCACGGCTTTCCGAGATCCCGTCGCCGCTGCGCGATCTCATGCGGCCTGACAACATCCCGCTCGAACTGCTGCCCTGGCTTGCCTGGCATCTCGGCATCGACGCATGGAAGAGCTACTGGCCGGAGTCGATGCGCCGCGCGCTGGTCGCGTCCGCGATTCCCGTCGCCCGCATGAACGGCACCGCCGCCGCTGTCCGCGAGGTCATCGGCGCATTTGGTCGAGGCATCGTCCTGCGCGAATGGTGGGAAACCACGCCACGCGGCCGGCCCGGCACCTTCGAGGTCATTCTGTCCGCCGGCGACGGCCACGGCGTGCCGGCCACGGCTGATCTGGTCGGCGACATCATGGCCGAGATCGACCGCACCAAGCCTGTCAGGGCGCACTACACCTTCACGCAGGCCGTTCGCGCCGCCTGCCCGATTGCTGTCGCCATGGCCGCGCGCCCCGCCGTGTATCGACGGCTCACCCTCTCTGCTGCCTGACCCATGTCCGGAATCCTGCTCAAGCTCACTACCGCTGGCCGCGCCGCCCTGGTCAACGCGGACAACACCGGAACCGCCGCGCATCGCATTGCAGCCGTAGGGCTGTCCACGGCGGCTTTCAAGCCAACAGCCACGCTTAGCGCCGTACCAAACGAGATCAAGCGCGTCGAGACCATCGCCGGCGTCAATGTGGGCGGCGGCATTATCCATCTGACGATCCGCGACGACAGCGCCGATCAATATCCGCTCCACGGCTTCGGGATCTACCTGGGCAACGGCGTGCTGCTCGGCACCCACAGCGCGAAGACGCCCATTCTGGAAAAATCCGCCGCCGCTATCCTGCTGCTGTCCACCGATGCCGAGTTCGTGGATGTCGACACTGCAAGCCTCACGTTCGGCGATGCTTCCTTCGCCAATCCGCCCGCCAGTCAAACCGTGCCTGGCATCGTGGAACTGGCTACGTGGGGCGAGACCGAGCTGGGGAGGGACAACCGGCGAGCGGTGACACCAGCTGGTCTCACCGCTCGCCTCAGGGCTTTCGCGCCCCTCGCCTCGCCTGGACTCTCCGGCATGCCGACTGCCCCCACTGCACCCGCTGGCACTGTCTCTGACCAGATCGCGACGACGGCATTTGTTCAGTCGACTGTCCACCAAGCATCCGTCGGGCAGATTGTGTTGGAGCCTCGCACATCCGCACGGGCCGGTTTCATGAAAGCGAATGGTGTGGTCCTGCGACGCAGTGATTACCCGCAACTGTGGGGCTATGCCGTATCGTCGGGCGCACTGGTGACCGAAGCCCACTGGCAAGCCGGTAGCCAAGGTTGCTTTTCCAGCGGCGATGGCGAAGAGACGTTTCGGATCCCGGACCTGCGCGGCGAGTTTCTACGCTGTTGGGATGACGGACGCGGCATCGACGCAGCCCGGCGCATCGGCAGCTACCAGGCAAGCCAGAACCTCGCCCACGCCCACCCGGCCAGGTCCGGCCCTGCCGGGCGGCACGGCCATCGCGCATGGTCCGAGCCGCAGGGACGGCACAACCATGGGGGCCGAACTTCGGATGATGGCGAGCACACCCACGCTTCGGGCATATCTCGCAACGCCATGGTGTATGGGGGTGGCGGGCCTCAGGATGACATCGGCGAAGGCCGCAGCAATGACATTCGCACGAGCGCCGATGGACGGCATGGCCACACCATTCCGCAGGATGGCAGTCACGTCCATATCGTCGGCATGAACGAAGCCGAAGACCACATCCACCCAATCACGATCGATACCGATGGGGGCGGCGAAGCACGCCCCCGGAACATCGCCTTGCTGGCGATGATTCGCGCCTACTAGGGAGCCACGCATGCAGATCCACAACTTCGACCCGCAGACCGGCCAGTACACCACCAGCACCTTTGCCGAACCCGATCCACTCAACGAAAGCCGCTGGCTGCAGCCGGCCTTCAGCACGCACCTTTCACTTCCTGAGCGCGAACGCCACACCTGGCCCTACTTCGTCGGCGGCGCGTGGGAATTGCGGCCGGACTTCCGAGGCATGCTGCTCTACCGGCAAGCCGATGGCTCCGCCGCCGAGATCCTGACGCCGGGTGTCACGCCGGACCAGGCCGGCCTTACCAGCAAGCCGCGCCCTTCGGACATCCATCGTTTCGAGAGGGGCGCATGGGTGATCGACCAGGAGGCTGCGCGCAAGCAGAAGCACGACGCAGCGTTGGCCGACTTCGAGAAACGCATGGCGCTCGCGAAATCGCGCACTGCCGGCAAGGCCGATGCCGTAGCAGCCGGGATACTCGACGCGGTAGAGATGGCCGTGTTCCGGGCGTGGGCGGCGTATCAGGTGGCGTTGGTAGCGGTGCTGGAGGACGGCTCTTTCCCGGATAGCCCCGCGTGGCCTGAAGTGCCTGATGAAACCGCCCTTGCGTTGAAAATTAACAGCTCGGAATCGATTGAAGCTGCGTCGGTGGCACTCAATCGGAGTCCAAATGATCCCAGGAAAGGATCCAGAACTTAGGATTGCCTGCTAACGAATATGCGCCAGGTGTGGCACGTCGCTTGTACTTCTTCTCATTGAGTTCCACAACTTGGCCGTGACGCGCATCGGGAAAAAGTTTGTCTAGCTCGAAGCCCAGCTTCTCCACCTCAGTTGCAGGTAGCTGCCCGGATAACTTCATCTCGCGCTCGATGATGTAGAGGCGCTCAGTCGCGTCTGCAATCGGCGCTCGGAATTTGTTCGGATTGTTGCCGTCATAGTTGTCCGATCGTTGCCGAAGCTGCTCCAAATTGCTTTTCGCTGCATCGTAGTCTTGAAGCGTGTAGTAGGCCATCTCGTCCCCTTGCCATCCCATCGTGGACTTGCATTCTACGGAAGATGCCAGTGAACTGTTGTCAGAAGCACCGGGACAACACCCACCGCGCGACACCTCCGCGCGCGCGCCGCATCCTACTGGAACGATCTGCTCTCGCCTGATCCATCCAGGAGGACTCAATGCCATCAAACTACCACCACGGCGTGCGCGTGGTCGAGATCAACGGAGGTACTCGGCCAATCCGCACCATCTCCACTGCCGTGATTGGCGTCGTCTGCACGGGCGACGATGCCGACTCATATCTCTTCCCGCTCGACACGCCGATCCTGCTGACCAACCCGATGGCCTACATCGGCAAAGCCGGCAAGCAGGGAACACTGGCGCGCACGCTCGACGCCATCGCTGACCAGGCGAATCCCTTTACGGTAGTGGTGCGGGTAGCAACAGGCGCGACCGACGAAGAGACCGTCAGTAACCTGATCGGCACCACGGACGCCCATGGTTGCTTCACCGGCATGAAAGCGCTCCTTTCCGCCAGGAATCGCCTGGGTGTCACGCCCCGCATCCTGGGTGTGCCAGGGCTGGACAGTTTGCCTGTTGCCGTCGAGTTGGCCAGCATCGCCGCGAAGCTCAGGGCGTTCGCCTATCTCTCGGCGTTTGGTTGTGCGACCAAGGAAGAGGCCGTCGCATACCGCCTCAACTTCACGCAGCGTGAAGTGATGCTGATCTGGCCGGATTTCCTCGGCTGGGATCTCGATAGCAAGGCACAGGCCATCCAGTTCGCCACCGCACGCGCCTTGGGTCTGCGAGCCAAAATCGACCAGGAGATCGGCTGGCACAAGACCTTGTCGAACGTTGGCGTCAATGGTGTTACGGGCCTGTCGAAGGACGTCTTCTGGGATCTGCAGAATCCCGCCACTGACGCGGGGTATCTGAACTCCAATGAGATCACCACGCTCGTGAACTTCAATGGATTCCGGTTTTGGGGCTCTCGCACCTGTGGAGACAAACTCTTCGCCTTCGAGAGCTACACGCGCACCGCACAAGTGCTGGCCGACACGATGGCCGAGGCCCATGCCTGGGCAGCAGATCTGCCGATGACGCCCACGCTGGTGCGCGACATGCTCGAAGGCATCAACGCCAAGCTGCGCACCTACACACGCAACGGCTACCTGCTCGGTGGCTCTGCCTGGCTCGATGCCGATTTCAACGACAAGGACCAGTTGAAAGACGGTCGGCTTGCTGTCGACTACGACTACACCCCCGTCCCGCCGCTGGAGGACCTCACCTTGCGCCAGCGCATCACTGACCGTTATCTCATGCAGTTCGCGCAGGCCGTCGCCGCGTAAGCGGCACCGCGCACCCCTGAAAGGAGCAACCCATGGCAATGCCAAAAAAGCTCAAGAACTTCAACGTCTTCGCCGACGGCGTCAGCTTCATCGGCGAGGTGGAGGAATTTACTCTTCCCAAGCTGACCCGCAAGCTGGAGGAATATCGCGCCGGCGGCATGAACGGCCCCGTCGAGATCGACCTGGGCGCCGAGAAGATGGAATCGGAAGCCACGTACGGCGGCATCATGCGCGAGATATTCAAGTCGTGGGGCATCTCTTCCGTGGACGGCGCCATGCTGCGATTCGCCGGCGCCATTCAGCGCGACGATTCCGAAGCTGTCGATTCCCTCGAAGTCGTCATGCGCGGCCGTCATACCGAGCTGGATCTCGGCAACGCCAAGGCCGGCGACAACAGCCAGTTCAAGGTGAAGTCCGCCATCAGCTACTACAAGCTGTCCGTCAACAACGAAGTCTGGTGCGAGATCGACCACAACAACTTCATCGAAGTCGTCTTCGGCGTAGACCGCCTGGCCGAGCAGCGCCGCGCGATGGGCGTGTAAACGCCACCCTTCCCTTTTCTCACTCTGGAGCCATCCATGACTCAGCCCACGACCACCGACACCGATATCACTCTGGAACAGCCACTCACGCGCGGCAAGGAAATCATAAAAAAGATCACCGTGCGCAAGCCTGGCGCAGGCGAGTTGCGCGGCTGCAGCCTGATCGATCTTCTGCGCATGGAAGTCAACGCACTGCATGTGGTCCTGCCGCGCATCACCACCCCCACGCTGACACAGCACGACGTCGGCCAGCTCGATCCCGCAGACCTCATGCAGTGCGGCACGGCGGTCAGCAATTTTTTGCTGCCGAAGTCGGCGAAGGACGACAGCTTCCAGAGCGAGTCGAAGACGCCATCGCCGACGTTGCAGTGATCTTCCACTGGCCCCCTGAGGTCATGTACGCGATGGGGGTCGCAGAACTGATGGCGTGGCGACAGCGCGCCTACGACCGTAGCGGAGCCGACGAATGAGTACCTCGCGCAATCTCAGGCTGGAGGTTCTGCTGCAGGCCGTGGACCGGGTAACGAGGCCGTTCAAGGCGGTCATCGACAGCAGCAGCAAGCTGGCGAAGACCGTCAAGGCAACCCGTGACGAGTTGAAGGCGCTGGAGCGTACGCAGGGAAGCATCGACAGCTTCCGCAAGCTGTCGAAGGAAGTGACGATCACCGACGCGCAACTGCGCAAGGCCGACGCCCACGTCAAAGCTCTCGGACAGCAGATCGACGCAGCGGCACGCCCCACTGCTGCCATGACCCGTGCGTTCCAGAAAGCCAACATCGAGGCCGACAGACTGCGCAAGCACAGCACCGGCCTGCAGACCAGCCTCACAGGCGTCAAGGACCGGCTGACCGCAGCAGGCATCAGCACGGCTACGCTGCGGCGCGGCCAGGGCAACCTGACCACCCAGATCCAGACCACGACGGCGGCGCTTGCGCGGCAGGAAGCGCAGTTGAAGGCGGTGGGGGAACGGCAGCGGCGTGTTGCCGCCGCCACGGCTTCGGCCGACAGGATGCGGGGTGCTGCTGGAACCCTTGCTGCGGGTGGCGCGACCAGCGCCGCGTTGGGCGCCGGAACCTTGCTTGGCGCCAGAAGGCTGCTCGCGCCGGGCGGCGAATACAACGCCGAGATGTCCAGGGTCCAGGCCCTCAGTCGGCTCGACAAGAACTCGGAGGCATTCCAGGCGTTGCGTGCGCAGTCCCGACACCTCGGCGCCACGACGAGCTTCACCGCCACGCAGGCCGCTGAGGGTCAAGGCTTTCTGGCGATGGCCGGCTTCACTCCGGACGAGATCATCAAGGCCATGCCAGGCACTCTCGCGATGGCCAAAGCGGGAACCACGGACCTCGGCGTCGCGGCGGACATCTCGTCGAATGTCATGAGCGGCTTTGGATTGGAGGCGGACCAGATGGGCCGCGTGTCCGACGTATTGACCATGGCCTTCACGTCGTCGAACACGACGCTGCAAATGCTCGGCGACACGATGAAATACGCGGGTCCAGTAGCCAAGGCAGCCGGAATGTCATTTGAGCAGGCAGCGGCGACTGCGGGCCTGCTCGGAAATGCCGGGATACAGGGTAGCCAGGCCGGCACAACCTTGCGCGCAATGATCCTCCGCCTGGCATCGCCAACATCGAAAGCCAGCAAGGCACTAGGGGAACTTGGCGTCTCGTCGCTCGATCTGAAGGGCAACGTTCGGGACATCCCGTCGATCCTCAGCGACGTCGCGGCCCAGACCGAGAAAATGGGTTCTGGCGACCGGCTCGGCTATCTCAAGCGCATATTTGGCGAGGAACCCGCCGCTGGCATGGCCGAACTCATCGAGCGACAGGGAACGAAGGGAATCGACAAGTACACGCAGATCCTGACGGAATCCGCCGGCACCGCAAATAGAGTTGCGGCCACCATGGCAGATAACCTGAAGGGAGACCTGCAGACGTTGGAGTCTGCGTGGCAGGATCTGGGCATCTCAGTGTCCGATACCGTGGACAAGCCGCTGCGTAGCGTCACGCAGACGATTACGGACGCCATTCGTACCGTCAGCCAGTGGACGAAGGAGAACCCGGAGCTGGCCGGCACATTGGCGAAGGTGGCCATCGGGCTGGGAGTTCTGTTCGCAGCGCTGGGAACGATTTCGCTGACGTTGGCAGCCGTACTCGTTCCGATGGCGGCGATCAAGGTGGCCTTTGGAGTGCTCGGCGTCAAAGGCAGTCTCGCCACCGGGGTACTACGCGGGATGGGCAAAGCACTGAAGCTGGTCCTGCGCGGTGTGGTCATCCTCTCGCGAGCGCTGCTGATGAACCCGATCGGCTTGGCGATCTCGGCCATCGCCGTTGCAGCATTGCTGATCTACAAATACTGGGAACCCATCAAGGCGTTTTTCGTCGGCCTGTGGGGAAAGATCTGCGGCGTGTTCTCTGGCGGCATCGGCAGCGTAACCGCCTTCATCTTGAACTGGTCGCCCTATGGCCTGTTTTACAGCATCTTCACGCGGGTGCTGAGTTGGTTCGGCGTGGACATGCCGGAGAAATTCACCGACTTCGGCGCCAACCTGTTGAAAGGGCTGATCAAGGGCGTTACGAGTCTGCTCCCCAAGGTGCGCGAGACCATCGGCAGTATTGGCGACGGCGTGGTCGGCTGGTTCAAGGAGAAGCTCGGCATCCGCTCGCCCAGCCGCGTGTTTGCCCGCCTGGGTGGCTTCACCATGGAAGGGCTGGATCAGGGGCTGGAGAACGGCCAGGGCGGCCCGCTCGGCACCATGGCGAGGGTCGCCAAGGTCATGACCGGACTCGGCGCCGGGATTTCGTTCGCGGCTGCAGCGCCAGCCATCGCCGGCGTGACGTTCGACAAGCGACCTCCCCTCGCTGCGTCGTCGGCCGGCAAGGGCGTCGGCATGGCACCTGCCCCGATCGTCATCAACGTCTATCCGCCCGCCGGCACGAATGAACAGACCATCGCCCGGATGGTGGCCACCGAGATCCAACGCGTTGAAGCCCGGCAGCAAGCCCGCGTGCGATCCCGTCTCACCGACCAGGACTGAACCATGATGATGGCGCTCGGCCTATTCGTCTTCGCCCTGGAGACGGCGCCCTACCAGGAGTTCCAGCAGCAGATCGGCTGGCGCCATCCGTCGAACAACCGCGTCGGCCGTCGCGCATCGCGCCAGTACACCGGCCTGGACGACGAGACGGTGACGCTCTCAGGCGTGCTGCTGCCCGAACTGAGCGGCGGCGACAACACCATCGACCACCTTCGGCAGATGGGCGACACAGGCCAGCCATACGTGCTGATCGAAGGCTCCGGCCGATACTACGGCATGTTCGAGATCGATTCGCTGTCCGTCACCCGCAGCCTGTTCTTCCCGGATGGCAAAGCGCGGCGCATCGAGTTCACGCTGAACCTCACACGCGTCGACGAAATCCACGAGCCACTCGCCAACGAACCTGCCCAGCCTGGAGCGCCCGATGTTCGCCCCATCCACTAATGGCCCCACGCCCACCACGGCGCCGCTGGCCGACGCCATGGCGGGCACGGCTGCCGTTCCCATCTACCAACTGCGCCAGGGCAAGAAGGACGTCACAAGCCGATTCCAGGGCCGGTTGATCTCCCTGACCCTGACCGACAACCGCGGCTTCGAGGCGGACCAGCTCGACATCGAGCTGGACGATGCCGACGGCCTACTGGATCTGCCCGAGAAAGGCGCCACGCTCTCACTCGCACTCGGCTGGCAAGACACCGGCCTGGTCGAGAAAGGCCAGTTCAAGGTGGACGAGCTGGAGCACACCGGGCCGCCCGACCGCCTGACGATCCGCGCACGCAGCGCAGACCTCTCCAGCGGCCTGACCACCCGGAAGGAACAAACGTACCGAGACCAGACCCTCGGCGCCATCGTCCGTGTCATCGCCACGCACAACGGCCTGGAAGCTGCGGTCGCGCCCGCCCTAGCCGACCTGGTCATCGACCATATCGACCAGACCGGCGAATCCGACGCCAACTTCCTCACCCGCCTGGCGAAGGACCACGACGCCATTGCGACGGTCAAGCAGGGCAAGCTGTTGTTCATCCGCGCCGGCGCCGGCCAAAGCGCATCAGGCATCGACCTGCCTACTGTCGAGATCACTCGCGCCAGCGGCGATACCCATACGTTCAGCGTGGTCGCGCGCGATAACTACAACGGCGCGAAGGCGTATTACCAGGATGCGCGGCAGGCGAAGAAGGGGGAGGTGGTGGTAGATGCTTCGAATGTGGTGGTAGTGGCGGAGGCTCCTACCGAAGGCAAACGCCAGGGGAAACAGAAGAAGACCCGCAAAGCTGCGGACGTCATCGACAACCGGAATCTCGACAACGTGAAGGTGTTGCGCCACACCTACGCCACGAAGGCCAACGCCGAGCGCGCGGCGCGTGCGGAGTGGCAGCGGATACAGCGAGGGGTGGCGGCGTTTCGGATCACGCTGGCGCGCGGACGGCCGGAGTTGTTTCCGGAGCTACCGGCAACCGTCAGCGGGTGGAAGGCGGAGATCGATGGTACGGAGTGGCTTGTGACGAAGGTAACCCACACTCTGTCGGACGGGGGGTATTTGACGGGGGTGGAGTTGGAAGTGAATGTGCGAGAAGGGGCATAACGCCCCAACCAACTTCATCTCATCGCGAAGCCCCAGTTGCCGTGAAAATCGCGATCTACAGTCTCTTGAGACTCAAATAAGAAATTGATTCCTGAAATAGACTCTTCCGGATACCCACGAGAGCGGAAGACACCTTCGAACTCGTCGCGCAACGCAGGATTGTTGCTCAACATGGTGCGTTCTTCGTCTGTCATCGTCTTGACCCAGACGCCCAAAGCGAGTGTTGTTGCGTCGGGTCCGATACATTCGACCAGACAGTGACTGACATACTGTTTAGCGATAGCGCGTATTTCAACTTCGGCGTAGTGAATAATCAGCAGGATGTCTGATCGCATCAAAATCTCCCCATACCTCTGACCTATCGCTTCTGCTGTCGATACTCGACAGACAACACCGGTGCCTGTCACTCAGCCTACTCCCCGTCGATAATCAAAAGACGCGGCGACATAACTGGTGTTAGCGCACCAGTCACGCCCCATTCCAGCAGATCGTTCCTGCCAGTCCGGCCAGGGCCGCGCCACCTCGCGAGGCGCGGGAATCCTAGCACAACGCTGGAAGACAACCGACATGCAGGACATCCGCTGTGGTAGCTGCAACCGCAAACTCGGCGCAGGCGAATACCTTCGACTCGCCATCAAGTGCCCACGCTGCGGCACGATGAACCAACTGAGGGCCGAGCGCCCCGCATCAGAAGGCCCAAGAGCTTCGTGTATCGGAGATACCGTCCATGAAGCCCGTCATTCCCGCCAAGCTGTTGAACCGCCTTCATCGTAAGGATGCACTCGAAGTCTTGCGCAGCCTTCCCGACCGATCTGTCGATCTGTACTTCACCGACCCGCCCTACTCGTCCGGCGGCCTGCACGCCAGCACTCGGGCGCAGTCGCCGGGCCAGAAGTACATCGGGTCCGACGTGAAGACCCTCTACCCTGAATTCCACCACGACAACAAGGACCAACGCTCCTGGACATTCTGGTGCATGAGCTGGCTCGGCGAGGCGTATCGCGCCGCGAAGGACGGTGGGCACTTGGTGTGCTTCACTGATTGGCGGCAGTTGCCAAGCCTCACCGACGCCGTCCAGGCTGCCGGATTCATCTGGCGCGGCATCGCCGTGTGGGACAAGATGTCCGGCGGCGCACGGCCCCGTCTGGGCGGCTTCTCGCAGCAGGCCGAGTTCATGGTGTGGGCGACGAAAGGCGCGGTTCGCACGGACCAGAAGGTTCACCTACCGGGCGTGTTCTCCGAACGGTTGCCTCGGCCGAAGGTGCATATGTCGCAGAAGCCTGCCGGCCTGGCACAGGAAGTGATTCAGCTCGTTCCGGCGGGCAGCGTCATGTGCGATCCGTTTGCAGGGTCGGGGACTTTCCTCCTGGCGGCTAAGGAACGAGGGTTGTGGTGGATTGGGTGTGAGATCGAGGAGACGTATCACGCAAAGGCGACGGAGAGGCTGTCCGCCGCCTGACCCGCGCAGGTCAGCCCTCACAGATAGTCTTCCTTCAGCTCAGAATTTTCGCCTTCTGTTCGGCGAACTCGGCGTCCGTAAGGATGCCTCGTTCCTTCAGCGCCGCCAGGCGTTCCAGCTTCGAAACGATGTCATCCTCGGCAGCTTGTTGCGGTGGTGCTGCAGGCACACCTTTGGGCTGCCGATGCGCATGAAGCGCGTCGCGTACCTTGTTGGTGAAGGGGACGACCGTCTTCTTCCAGACATTCTTGATGATCCGTTCACTGGCGCCATCCTGGATCCGAATCTCGCCTAGCATAAGTCCGGTCTTCCCCGACACCGAATTTATCTTGTCGAGATTGATCGACACCTGCTTAAGCCCGTAGATCATCCCCTTGTCGAGGAAAAGAACACGGTGATCCGTCAGCACGATGAGCCACGTGTTCCCGTCCATCAGACCGGATGTGAAAGCCAGCACCTGTTCCCGATCCATCAGGATCTCGGGAAGGTGGTTGAGTTCCTTCTTCGTGAAAAACTGATCGTCGCCAATCTCACGTGCGATGCGGTTGTACTCGACCTTGAGCTGTTCCTTGCTGGAATTCTTGAAATCAAACATTCTGTAGTTGCCTTGTTATAGAGCGCTGAACACTGAATCTACTTGTTGCGGGACTTCCCCACTAACGTAAAGCCGATGATTGCCAGAATAACCAGTATCTGCATAGTGGGATCCCAATGGAAAAGACCTCGGACCTGTGGATGGCTCACCCGCACGTAGACGAAGGCATTGACGCATTGAAGTAGCATGAACGAGGCGAACGCGGTCAGCAGTACGCCGGCCACCTCCCGCGCAAGGTCTTTGTCACCCCAGAGCAAGCTACCGAACCACATCACCGCCAAAGCCATGCCAAGGCAGACTATTGCACCGCTGCTCGTCATGGCTGGCGAGGTGGCCGTCGGCGACGTCCCGCTAAACAGCGACGCTACGGTCACGTACATTGCGAGAGTCGCACAGATATAGATGCCGAAGCCTGCGATGCGACCGACGCGCTGGGACCGTGAAATGCGGCGTTGTGGTATTGCAATGATCGGTGCACGACAAATCATTAGCAGGGGCACTGCAGATATGAACATCCACCAGGCGTCGACAACGAGCTTTCCCGTCGATAGGAACCATATGAGAAGAGCGGCTGCAACCAACTGGGCCAACACGGCGGCTTTAGCCCATGACCGCCGCTGCAGTAGCGCCGCTGCACAGATGAGATTGACCAAGGTGCAAGCACCGTTGAGCGCCCACTGCCATGTTATTGGCATAGTAGACCCCGGATACAGCGGCGCCGCGCGAACCTGCTCGGAAGCATAGACCCAGTAGAAGGTCACTAACGAAGAAATCGACGCAAAGAGGTAGAAGTACCCGGCAGCGTCGGGCAGATCGGAACGGTTCATGTATGCGGATGGCTAAATATTTCAACAGGTGACGCAAGCCTCAAGGGCAAGCCGGCCCTCAGACGTTATCGGCCAATTCCCTCCGTCATTTAGCCTTGCTGAGGACCCCTCCAGTTTCCAGCCGCTCTAATCCCAGCAGTCGTCGGGCAATTCGCCTGTCTCCAGCAACACGTCCAGTTGCGGTTCCGTAAGGATGTAGACCCGCTGCGCCTTTGCCTTCGCCACCTTCTTCGGCCCAGCGTTACCACCCGTGCAAAGGAACGTCAGCGATTGCGTGACCGACTTGACCACTCGAAGGCCCATTGTTGCGGCCTGCTGCTCAAGCGCCGCGCGGTGATCCTTGCCGAACCCGGTGAAGGCAATCTGCGGCACATTGGGATCGTGTGCCGGAGCTTTCGTCCGCAAGATTTTTGGTGGTGCTGGCGTAAATGGATCGACCAGTAGCGAGCTGCCCCCATGAAGATATTCGAGCACCCGGTCTTTTCGGAATGTGCGGAAGGCGCGGGAGGTCAGACTGTAGCCATCGATGTAGTGGCCAGCTTCCACCCAGTTCGCAACTTCGTACTCTTTGGTCTCGCCTTTGGCGTTTCGATACAGGAATTGCAGGTTCATAGCCCTCCTTTCGACCGCGATAGGTCGTTGGGAAAGGGGCGACATGAAAACGTCTACCAGGCGCCGGCGTACGTGGCACCGACCTTTAAGATGGCAGTCCGACTAGCGAGTCGGTGACCGCTTCTTTCGTACCTGCTTCGCAATGGGCAACTCACCCTCCTGTTTAGACACGTGCCTGCTGCACCTTGATGGCGAAAGGCAGACACATCCGATAGTCCGCCAAGGACCACGGGAAGTTAGGGGGCGCTTGAACTGGTGAAAATCTAGATTGGTCGCAGCGGGTACTCCGACCACTTGAGCGACCTTCCGCTGCCTGCATCGAGGCATTCGCGGGAGAGGCCGTCCATCATCTTGACGATGCTTCCTGCCGAGTATTGACGTCCATCGAACTGGCACTGGGTTGCGACCGCTGGCGGTGGTGCGGCCTCGGCGACATGGCTTCGCGCGGTTGCCCCAATGGCACCGCACATGGCGGCTCCCATCAGTGCCAGAGCGAGCTTGAATCGGCGCAACTGTTTCGCCAGGGCGGCGCATCTACCGCAAGAGATCGAGGCGTTGCATGCTGACGTTGCCACCCCGCTATGCGCATGCTCGATAGAGCCGCCCATGTTGATGGCGTTGTTCATTTGGCCTGGACCACTGCCAGCGTGGTACACGACGCTCGATGCGACCACGACTTGACCTACATCTCCCTCAACGATCACATCGTGTTTCTTCATTGCATTCCCAAGAAAGAACCTACGACTACGGCAGACCCCATACCCGTGGCGCGCGTCGTTGCGCGCGCCTTGTTTGAGTCAGTTCTTGCGCTTCTTTCCCATGTTGATCGTCATCGGCGCCGACACCTGGAGATCGCCCTCGACGAGCTGGCCAACGTCGCCCTTCACGCTGACGCGTTGGGCCGACTCGGGCTGCATGCCGCTGAGCAGGGCTAGGACGCCCGCGCGAGCGCGCGCGTCGAGTTGGCGGTACGCAGAGACCACCCTGCTCTCTTCGGCTGACAGCGGCTCAAATGCGCGCTCGCCGACGAGGATGTACATCACGTCGAAGTTCTCGCGCGCTATGGCAGCGAGATAGGAAGCGTCAGGGACGCGCTCAGACTTCTCATAGAAGACCTGCGTTTTCGGCGAGACCCCGCCTATCGCGGCGAGAGCTGCCTGGGTGAGTCCGGCTCGCTTGCGCTCATCGAATAGGCGTTTTCCTAAACATTCCCTTTCTTCCCTCTGGATCATTGAAAAAACTTCCTTTCGGTAAGATACTGAAGTTGTGCAACGCTAACTTTCACACTGAGTATATCCGCCATGTCTCGTGCGAAATCACCGGTATCGCGTGCCCCGCGTGGGGTGCTGAAGGACAAGCCAATCAGCATGCGTCTGCTTCCCACTGAGCACGCGCAACTCGAAGAATTAGCCGCTGGTAGAGAACCGCTCGCTGTCTTCACTCGCACGCTTGCTCCTACTTGAAGGACTGTTGACGTATCGCAGCAGACCGGAGCACTCGACCTCATCCCGGAGGGCCATCTGATGTCGATGGATCTCTGCCCACACTGCAAGACCCGCGTCACTATCCGGACCAGTCGCGAACTCTCCGATCTCACCCGTGAGAAGTACTTCCAGTGTCCAAACATCTTCTGCGGCACGACCGGCAAGATCCTGTCGACCGTCGTCCACACCATCGTGCCAAGCCTGAACCCGAATCCCAAGGTGTTCCTGCCGCAATCCAGAGCGCGCGACATCCCACAGGACACTCGCCAGCTAGATCTCCTGCAGACCTAGCGGCCTAACCGCCCTTCCCTTTCGCTGACCGTCTTCATGCCCTTTCGGGGCGTGAGGGACTTCTCTTGCCCGGATTCCATGAACCCATCCCTTCATACCGACGTCACCGCCCGCCTGCTGCGCGACTACGCGTTCAAGGAGAAGCGTTCCGGCGAGAAGCTGGAGGCCGGGCTATGCCCGTCGTGCGGCAAGAAAACCCTGTGGGCCTTCGGCAATGCCCCGTGGGTGATCCGCTGCAACCGGCTTAACAAATGCGGCGTCGAGCTGCACATCAAGGATCTGTACTCGGATCTCTTTGAGAGCTGGTCCGACCGCTACGCGCCGACACCGGAGAACCCGAAGGCGTCCGCCGATGCCTACCTGCACGATGGCCGGGGCTTCGACCTGGCGACGATCGGCACCTGGTACACGCAGGAGAGCTACTACAGCCACGAGTTGAAGATCGGCAGCGCGACGGTGCGGTTTCCGCTGGCGCCACGTGTGTACTGGGAGCGGATCATCGACCAGGCGCATCGGTTCGGCGACCGCAAAGCAACGTTCTACGGCAGCTATCGCGGGATGTGGTGGCAGCCGCCGGGAGCCAGCCACGCTCAGGAGAAGGAGGTATGGATCGTTGAAGGAATCTTCGACGCCATTGCGCTGATCCTGCGTGGCATTCCCGCCGTGGCGGCAATGTCCTGCACCAACTACCCCTCGCTGGCGCTGCAGGGGCTGGCCGAGCAGTGCGCCGCCGGCGGACGTGCGCGGCCCCAGCTCGTGTGGGCAATTGATGCCGATAAGGCCGGCACGCGGTACGGGAAGGAATGGTTGAAGCGCAGCCGCGAAGAAGGCTGGGAGGCGACCATTGCGCTGCCCAAGCAGGTCGGATCGAAGAAGCGCGACTGGAACGACCTGTACCAGCTCGACAAGCTGTCGGCGCCTGAGATTGAGGAATACCGCTACCTCGGCGCCCTTGTGGCCGCTCCGACCGCCGCCGAGAAGGCGCGGCTGATCTACGGCCGCACCAGCATGAGCCAGTTCGCTTTCGACTTCGAGAGCCGGCTGTACTGGTTCAAAGTGGACCTCGACGCGCTGAACCGCGAGATGGACGCCGTGCGCCAAGCGCACGACGAGATGCCGGAAGACGAGATCCGCGATGCGGCGATGTTGAAGGCTGGTGTGGTCACGAACATCGCTACATGCCTGCCCACTGTCCTTTACTACCAGGCTAACGCGGCCACCGATGAGGCCTGGTACTACTTCCGCGTGGCGTTCTCCCACGATTCCGATCCGGTCAAGAACACGTTCACCAGCTCCCAGGTGGCGTCCGCCGGCGAGTTCAAGAAGCGCTTGCTGGCCGTGGCGCCGGGCGCCTTCTACACGGGCACCAACGGCCAGCTTGACGCCTACCTGAAAGAGCAAATGCACCGCATCCGCAGCGTGCAGACCATCGACTATGTGGGCTACTCGAAGGAGCACGAATGCTACGTATATGGCGACGTGGCCGTGAAGAACGGCAAGCGGCATGCGCTCAATGACGAGGATTTCTTCGACGTGGGTCGGCTGTCGATCAAGACCATCGGCGGTTCGGCCGGCCTTTCGATCAACACCGAACTGCAGAAGATGCGGCGGGACTGGGTGGACCTGCTGTGGCGCGCCTTTGGCGCGAAGGGCATCGTTGCATTGGCGTTCTGGCTCGGATCGTTCTTCGCTGAGCAGATCCGCAAAGGCGAGGCGATCAACCAGAAGAGCTTTCCGTTCCTGGAGATCGTCGGGGAGCCAGGCGCCGGCAAATCGACGTTGATCGAGTTCCTGTGGAAGCTGTGCGGCCGGCGCGACTATGAAGGGTTCGATCCATCGAAATCATCGCTGGCCGCACGGGCGCGCAACTTCGCCCAGGTGGCAAACCTGCCCGTGGTGCTGATCGAGGGCGACCGGGGCGAGGACGGCAGCAAGGTCAAGGGCTTCGACTGGAACGAGCTGAAAACGGCCTACAACGGCCACGCCACGCGCGCACGGGGCGTGAAGAACGCGGGTAACGAAACCTACGAGCCGCCCTTCCGCGGCACCGTGGTCATCAGCCAGAACGCCGAGGTCAACGCCAGCGAGCCGGTGCTGCAGCGGATTGTCCATCTCTACTTCGACCGGGCCGGGCAGAACGCCGACACGTTCGCCGCTGCCCGCGCGCTGGAGCAGATGCCCGTGGAGGACGTGTCCGGCTTTCTGCTGGCCTCGATTCTCAAGGAGAAGGACATCCTCGGCGGCTTCGTCGCACGCATGCAATGCCACCAGGACGTGCTGCTGCGCACGCCGGGCGTAACGACCGCTCGCCTGGCGAAGAACCACGCACAGGTGATGGCCATGGTTGACGCACTCGACATGGTGTTGCCAGTGCGCCCCGAGTATCGCGACGCCGCGCTGCGCCAGCTCGTAACGATGACCGTCGAGCGCCAGCAGGCCATCGCCTCCGATCACCCGCTTGTGCAGGAATTTTGGGATCTGTACGAGCACATCGAATCAGCCGACGACGACCGCGCCGTGCTGAATCACGCGCGAGGCAATGGCCTGATCGCCATCAGCCTGCGCCATCTTGAACAGGAGGCCAACGAGCGCCGCCTGAACCTTCCCCCGCTGGCCGACCTGAAACGCGTGCTGAAGACATCCCGGCACCGCAAGTTCATCGATCTGCGGGTCGTCAACAGCGCGATCAACGCGCGTTTCAATGCCGAGCATCTGCATCTTCCGAAACGTCCGAGCACCTTGAAGTGCTGGGTGTTCGAGGATCGCTCGGGGAATAAAGGAGCGTGAGTATGTCTTCGTTCAATGTGAGCTTGCTTGGGAGGGCGTCATGAACATGCCGATTGTCACTGAGGCGCAGTTGCGCCACGCGCACCAGGTGCTGCGGATCGTTACGCCGTTTGAGGGGATGTCGGAGCTGCTGCGACGAACGGTAGTGGCGGCGGCTCGGGCGATGGCGGTCAAGGTGCCTGGCCGCATGGCGGATCGTACGGCCGTGGTGGATTTGAAGCGGCAGGCTGGTGGGGACTTTGGGGAGTGAGGGGATGGCTGAAAGCAGCAACGCATTTTCATCCGAACTCGTCGACCAGCTCGCCCTTGCAGTCGCGGAGCATGTGAACGCCCCCGTTCCGCTCAATGTCGCGCTATGGAACGTCGAATGCATTGCCCGATATCTGATGCGGTCGATCCGCGTAGTGCGGGAACGCATCGTTGTCCAAACCGACTTCCCGGCGCCGATCCGTATCCCCTCGATGCAATCCGGCGGCAATGAACTGACGCAGGCGACGCCGCTTTGGGAAGCCGCTGAGGTCATCGCCTGGGCCAGGTCGTACAAGCAGCGCGCAAAGCGCACTGCTCGGCATGCCTCACCCCAGACGCTCCGCGATGCTTGAAGCCGGCTCGTTGTAGTACGTAAGCAGCTCCTGGATGTTGGTGTGCCCGGTCATCCTGGCCAGATCCAGCGGCTGCAACTTCTTCGCCAGGCGCGTGATGGCTTCGTGTCGCGTGTCGTGGAACGTCAGGCCGGCGATGCCGGCCTTTTCTTTTGCCTTGCGAAACAAGGCGTCGCGGCTGGCGGCGGACAGATTGAACAGTGGCTTGCCGTCGTCCACGGCCGGCAACATCCGAAGCAACTCCACCGCCCTGGTCGACAACGGCACGTTCCGAGCGCCGCCGTTCTTCGTCAGCGGCAGATGGGCCACACGGCGTTCATAGTCAACAGTACGGCTGGTCAGACCGAGCATCTCTCCGGACCGCATGGCGGTCTCGATCGCTAGCAGGAAGGCGACGGCCACACGCTGGGAAGGTAGGGCTACTGGTAGCCCTTCGACATATCCCATGGCAGCGGTGAGCAGGTCGATTTCCTTGGCGCTGATAAGCCGCGTCCGGGGCGGATTCTCCGGTGGTCGGCGGACGTCTTTCATTGGATCTCGCACCAGCCAGC
This sequence comes from Cupriavidus sp. SW-Y-13, assembly GCF_009793345.1. Classification (NCBI taxonomy): domain Bacteria; kingdom Pseudomonadati; phylum Pseudomonadota; class Betaproteobacteria; order Burkholderiales; family Burkholderiaceae; genus Cupriavidus; species Cupriavidus sp. SW-Y-13. Next base: position 1,522,687 of record NZ_WHLX01000001.1, on the reverse strand, counting down.
CCCATTCCTTGCGGGCAACTTCCAATGCGTGGGAGAGCAGCGACATTTCGCGAGAGACAGAGGAACCGGAAACCTCACGCACGCGGGCATCACGCCAGGCAGCGATATCGGCCGGCTGCAGGTCGGCCAGGCGGATGTCTCGGAATTGGCGGCCCGCGATCTTCTTCCTTCCGATCACCTCGAGGCGCAGCTTTTCCCATCGGGCGCCCCGCTTCTGAGGGCTGACACTGCGCTGATACTCGTCCAGGACATCACCGACGGTGCACGTCTTGCTACCCAACCCTCCGGCAATCGACCGGATCTCGGTTTCGCGCTGCGCCGCCCATGCCTGAGCCGCTGCCTTGGTTTCGAAGGTGCGGTCGTCCCGCTGACCGCCAATACGGATCTGGACTCGCCAGCCCGTCGCCACTTTTTGGATAGATGCCATACGCCCTTGCCGCGGGGAGTTCGCGGGGAAAATTCGGGGAGCGCGGGGTGATTATATAGTGGCGTGAAGTGGCGTGGCGTGGACGAAGCCGCTATGCAAAACACCCGGGGAGCCTTGTCTGGCTTCGGATTACGGACGTTTAGTGGGGGATAGTGACGTGAGGTGTATTCGTCACAAAAAGATGGTTGGTGCGAGGGAGGGGACTCGAACCCCTACACCATTGCTGGCGTCAGGACCTAAACCTGGTGCGTCTACCAATTTCGCCACCCTCGCGGTCCTTGGAAACGGCTTCGGAAAACAAAAAAGGCGGCTGGAGCTGCCCGCCTTTTCTTGCTTGTGGCGCATGGCGCGCCGGAAGCCGGTCCGTGCCGCTGGCGTGACTGCAGCCTGCGGCGTAATGAGGATGCGGATTGTATCGTAAGGCGAACAGGGAATCCAGCCCCCTGCCCGCTTCGTCGATCTTCGGTTACTTCCGTCCCCGGATAAACGCAATCACCAGCACGGTGGCACACGCTTCCAGTGCGGCCACGAAATACAGCCCCGATGAGAGCTGGCCGGTGGTGCTCTTGAACCAGCCGATGGTGTAAGGCGCCACGAAGCCGGCCAGGTTGCCGATCGAGTTGATCAGGGCGATGCCGCCCGCTGCTGCGGTGCCGGTCAGGAAGGCCGAGGGCAACGACCAGAAGACCGGGAACGCAGCCAGGATGCCGATGGAGGCGATGGTTAGTGCCACCAGGGCCAGCACGGCGCTGTGCAGCCAGAAGCCGGTCAGGGTCAGGCCCACTGCGGCGATCAGGGTTGCGATGGCGCAGTGCATGCGGCGCTCGCCGGTGCGGTCCGAGTGGATGCCGTTGAGCACCATGGCGATGGTGCCGGCCACGAACGGGATGGCTGAGATCAGGCCGATCTGCAGGTTGCCGTGTACGCCCAGCTCCTTGATGATCGACGGCGACCAGAACGCGATGGTGGCGTTGCCGCTGACCACGCAGAAATAAATCGCGGCGCAGATCCATACGCGCGAGTTGGCAAACGCGTCCTTCAGGTGTGCATGCTTGGACGGGTCGCGGGCTTCGGCGTCCACGTCGCTGGTAACGATGGCCTGTTCGCGGGCGCTGAGCCACTTCGCATTGACGGGCTTCTCGGGCAGGAAGGCGAGCACGGCAAAGCCAGCCAGCACCGACGGGATGCCCTCGATCACGAACAGCCATTGCCAGTTGGCCAGGCCATCCACGCCATCCATCACGCTCATGATGAAACCGGCGAGCGGGCCGCCGACCACGCCGGCGATGGCGAACGAGGTCATGAACAGGCCGTTGATGCGCGCACGGCGGGCGGCCGGGAACCAGTAGGTCAGGTACAGCACCACGCCCGGAAAGAAGCCGGCTTCGAAAATGCCCAGCATGAAGCGCAGCGTGTAGAACTGCATCGGCGTCTTCACGAAGATCATCGCCATCGACGCCAGACCCCAGAGGATGGTGATCCGCGCCAGCGTCTTGCGCGCGCCGATCTTCTCCAGCAGCAGGTTGCTCGGCACTTCGAACAGAAAGTAGCCGATGAAGAAAATCCCTGCGCCCAGGCCGTACACGGCCTCGCTGAACTGCAGGTCCTGCAGCATCTGGAGCTTGGCAAAGCCCACGTTGACGCGGTCGATCCACGCCAGGATGAACAGGAAGACGAGGAACGGGATCAGGCGCACGGTGATCTTGCGGTACGCCTCGCTGCGTTGCTGGGCCAGTTCCGCAGGCGGCAGGCTGTCCAGGGCGCCAGGGGCGCCGGTCATCACGGAAGACATCGGTGACTACTCCTTGGGTGTGGTGGGCGGGACCTCGCTACGTTGGCGAGGCCCTCTCGCAATGCGCTGTGCTGGCGCTGGCGACGGGCAGCAGAATCCCTGCCCGGTCCGGTTGAATCAGCAACCGGGTATCGGGAATCAAAAAACTTCGGCGAAAACTTCAGCGAGAAATCAGGCCGGTATCAGCCCAATGCGGCTTCGATCGCAGCGGATACCTGCAGCACGCGGGCATCGCTGCCGCGCAGGCCGCACACACCAAGCCCCATCCCTTCGCCCATCGGCAGCGAGCTGGCGCAACCGTCGAGGAAGTTGATGACGCTGGCGTTGCGCAGCACCAGGCCGTTGATCGCGAAGAAGTCCTCGTCGCGCGCAATGGCGTCGAGGCGCGGCGCACGCACGGCCACGCTGGGCATCAGCCACGCATCGGCATCGCGCAGCAGTTCGGCGGCGCGTTGCTGCATGGCGCGGCGTTCGGCCAGCAGCACGATGTAGTCGGCTGCCGTCAGCTTCTCGCCGCGGCGGATACGTTGCGCCACGCGCTGGTCGTACTGGTCGCCCTTGGTCTGCAGCAGTTCACGGTGCCAGGCCCACGCTTCCGCCGCAGTCAGGCCACCTGCCGCGTTGATTTCGGGCAGACGACGCAGTTCGGCAAAGTTGAACTCGACGATCTGCGCGCCTTGTGCCGACAGTCGGGCCAGCGTGGCCTCGAATGCCTGCGCGACTTCTGCGTCCATGCCATCGAGCACGAAATCGCGCGTCACATACAGGCGCAGACCGCGCAACGCTGCGGGACGGGTGTCGAGCGTCTCGCCGCTAAGCACGGCGTCCACGGCCGCGCAGCACGCTACCGAGCGCGCCAGCGGGCCGGCGGAGTCGAGTGAGGTCGAGAGCGGCACGGCGCCGTCGAGCGGCACGCGGCTGGCGGTCGGCTTGAAGCCGGTCAGGCCGCAGAATGCCGAGGGGATGCGAATCGAGCCGCCGGTATCGGTGCCGAGTGCGGCCACGGCCATCTGCTCCGCCACGCTCACGGCGCCGCCCGATGTGGAACCGCCGCTGAGGCGCTCCGGGTCGAACGGCGACCGCGGCGTACCGTAGTGCGGATTGAAACCCAGCCCCGAGAACGCAAACTCGCTCATGTTCGTGCGGCCAATCAGCACGGCGCCTGCGGCACGCAGACGCGCCACGGCAGGTGCGTCGGCCTGCGCGGGCGCATTGCCTTCCAGCGCCTTCGAACCCGCGCGCGTCACCTGTCCGCGCACATCGAACAGATCCTTGATCGATACGGGCAGGCCAGCAAGCGGCGACGCCACGTTACCGGCCGTGCGGGCCTGGTCGGCGGCACGGGCCTGGGCCAGCGCGCCATTGGCGTCCACGCTCAGGAACGCTGCACCGCCAGCTTTCTGATGGCGGTCGATATTCGCCAGCGCGGCCTCGGTCAGCGCGACACTGGTGGTACGGCCTGCTGCCAATGCGGCGGCGAGTTCGGCAATGGTCGGGGCTGTCATCGTCATCCTCTGTTCCTCAATCTTGTCTGGTCAGGCTACAGCAAGCGTTTCCACGCGATAGGTATGACGCAGCGTACGGTTCCGCACCGGATCGTGCAACGCCACTTCAAACGATTCGCCGTGACCCATCTCGCCGATCACAGCCTGCGTGCCGCAGAACATGGCCGTGCCGGGCGGCAATTGCGCCTCGCCAGTCAGGCGCTGGATCAGATCGCGCGGGTCCAGCAGGCGCGTGACCTTGCCTTCCTGATACAGATTGCGCTGGCCGTCGCGTACACGCCAGCAGCGCATTTCCAGCACGTCCCAGTGATCCGCCACCTCATCGAAACGCCACACGTCGCGGCCCATCGGCTTGGCGCACATCTGCTTGGAGACGGTCACGTCATAGGCTTCCACCTTGCGATCGGTGTGGTCGGAGCCGATGCCGATATACAGCGCGTCCTTGCCCTGCAGCAGCACGAATTCGGTCTCGCCCGAGGAATCATCGCGCGGTACTTCAAGCACATCGTCGGTGGTCAGAAGCTGCGCGGCCAGCGGATAGAACGTGGGCACGGTGGCGGGCGGCTTCACGCCAATGGCGGCCAGTTCGTCGATGTGATGCTGCACGGCGTCGCGGTCGCGGCCGGTCCAGCCAGCGATGATCAGTCGTTCGATGTCGAGGGCGAGTGCGCCCCCGCCGGCTACCTGAAGTTGCAGTGTCGGCATGATTACTACCTTGTTACGGAGGGGAAAAATTCGGTCAGAGTGTCCGGATGATGTTCTTCCGGAATTCGTCGATGTGTTCGCGGATGGATTCGCGCACGGCTGGGATGTCGCGGCGCTCAAGGGCGTCCACGATCTCCAGATGCTCCTGGTACACGTTTTCCAGATGCTGCGGATCGGATAGCGAGAGGAACCAGAAGCGCGCCTGCTTCTCGTGCAGGCCGCGCAGCAGTTCGGCCAGCACGCGGTTGCGCGAGGCGGCCGACATGGCAGTGTGGAATTTCAAATCAAGCGAGGCGAGTGCCGGGATGTCGCGCCGGGCAATCAGGTCCGGCGAGCGATCCACGATATCGCGCATCGCCTTGAAATCGCTGTCGTGCCCGCGCTCGCAGGCCAGCGTGGCGCACAGCACCTCGTTGGTGGCGCGTACCTCGATCATGTCGAGCACTTCATTCAGGGACAGCGGCGTCACCAGCACGCCCTTGCGCGGCAGGATCGACACCAGCCCTTCCACTTCCAGCCGATGCAGCGCCTGATGCACGGGCGTACGGCCCAGGCCGATCAACGCGGCAACCTGCGCTTCGATCAGCGGCTCGCCGGGCCGGAATTCGCACGCGATGATGCGGCGCTTGATCTCGGTGTAAGCCTGCTCGCGCATCGCCGCGCCACTCTGGGCAGGCGTCAGCGCGGTGGGAACGGGATCGGAAGCACCGACCAGTCGGATGGGATTCACCATGGGCGTGAAATCTTGATGCTGCTGTCTTTGAAGTTGCAGTGATACTAGTGTGATATTTCACAGAGCACAACCCGAATCAGATTAGGGTAAACACGATGCGTGAACATGAGGTTCATAGAGTGGCGTATCATCAACCACTCGCCTCGAATCGATTACCGATTCGTTAGTATCTTGGTGCAATATGCGGCCATCGTGGTGCAGCGAGTCACGTCGATGGTGCCAAGGTCCAATCCATGAATGACACCGACAGCGAACGCCCTGACCCGCTGTTCAACCAATCGCTCGAAAAAGGTCTGGAAGCGCTCCGCGCCTTCAGCGCCGTGCATCGCACGTTGACACTCGCCGAACTGGCGGGGCTCACGGGCATGACCAAGAGCTCCGCCCAGCGCACCGTCCATACCCTCGAACGGCTGGGCTATATCGACAAGCACCCCCAGACCCGTCGTTTCCGGCTGACGCCCAAGGTGATGGAGATCGGCTTCAACTATCTGGCCGCCGATTCACTGATTCCGATTGCCAGCCCTTATCTTGCGCAGCTTGCCAACGCCAGCGGTGAAACGGCCAACCTGACCGAGCCTGTGGGGCTGGACATGGTGTACGTCGCGCAACTCATGACAGCGAAGCACATGCCTGTGCTGACGCCCGTGGGCATGCGGATTCCGATGTACTGCACAAGTTCAGGCCGCGCCTACCTCAGCAAACTGCCGGACGATCAGGTGCGCTCGGTGCTGGAGGCATCCACGCGTGCGCCCCGCACGCCGGCCACGCTGACCGATGTGGATGCGATCTTTGCGCAAGTGGTGGCGTGCCGCAGCCTGGGCTATGCGTGCAATGAGGAAGAGTTGTTTCTCGGGGATATGGGCGTGGGCGCGCCGATCGTGAATAGCCGCGGTGAAGCGGTGGGCGCCGTGCATGTGTCGCCGCCAGCGAGCCGGTGGACGATGGCTGAGGCGCAGAGGAAACTGGGGCCGCTGGTGATCGAGTGTGCGTGGGCGATTTCGCGGTCGATCGGGCATTGATCGCGTGCCTCTACCACTGGTTTTCTCCCCTCTCCCGCATGCGGGAGAGGGGAGAAAACCACAGGGCATAGCCATCGATATCGCTATCCCGCATGCTCCAACATCGCCACCAGCAACACATTCGCTCCGGCCTCGATATGCTCCGGTAGCGCGTCTTCCAGTTCGTTGTGGCTGATGCCGTCCTTGCACGGCACGAAGATCATGCCGGTGGGCGCGCGCTGGGCTACGTACACGGCGTCATGGCCGGCGCCGCTGACCACGTCCATGTGCGGCAGGCCCAGTTGCGCAGCAGCGCGGCGCACGCTATCCACGCAGGCCGGCGCGAAGATGCAGGGTTCGAACTTCACCACCTGCCGGATCTCGACAGTCACACCGGCCACGTCCGCGATGCCACCGAACGCCGCGTGCATCGCCGCATCCATGCGGTCCAGCCCTTCCTGCGCGAGATTACGGAAATCGACCGAGAAATCGACGCGCCCCGGAATGACGTTGCGCGAATTCGGCGTGACCTCGACAAAGCCCACCGTACCGCGACCATGCGGCGCCTCGTCACGCGCGATGCGGTTGACGGCCTCGATCATGCGGGCCGAGGCCAGCAGCGCGTCGTGACGCAATGCGAGTGGCGTGGGACCGGCGTGCGCATCCTGACCGATCACGGTCACGTCGTACCACTGCTGGCCCAGCGCGCCGGACACCACGCCAATCGGCAGCCCCGCCGCCTCCAGTACCGGACCCTGTTCGATATGGGCCTCGAAATACGCCGCGTACATGCCGCCAGGCACCTCGCCCGCGCGCTGCGTGCCGAGGTAGTCGATTGATCTCAGCGCATCGCCCACGCTGATGCCGTCGCGGTCCTGCTGGGCGCGCGCATCCTCGGCATCGAACACGCCCGCGAAGACGCCCGAACCCATCATCACCGGCGTGAAGCGCGTGCCCTCCTCGTTCGTCCAGAACGCCACCTCCAGCGGTGCGCGTGTGGCAATGCCGAGGTCATCGAGCGTGCGCATGACCTCCAACCCCGCCAGCACGCCAAAGTTGCCGTCGAACTTGCCGCCAGAGGGCTGGGTGTCGATATGGCTGCCCGTGGCCACGGCCGGTGCATCGGGGTCGGTACCGGCACGACGCGCGAAGACATTGCCGATCTCGTCCACGCGGACGTCGAGCCCGGCATCGCGGCACCACTGCACCACGAGATCCCGGCCCTTGCGGTCTTCATCGGTCAGCGCGATACGGCACACGCCGCCCTTCGGCGTGGCGCCGATTGCGCCGAGGTCCATCAGCGATTGCCACAGGCGGGCGCCATTGATGCGGGGAGTGAATTGCGAATCCATGTCTTGGTTGTCTGCAGTGGGTGAGCGTAGGAGGTGCACCGCTTCAGCAAGATCCAGACCACGCCGCATGGATTAGCGAAGGCGTTTGCGATGGTGCATGGCTACTGGCACATCACTTGCTAGATCGAACGCAGCACCCTGTCATCACCCCATCCGCACCATCGGACGTTCATCCCCATCCATCAGGAGCCATGCCTGTGACCCACCCCACGTCTTCCCGCGCGAAAGGTTTCTCCACCACGATCCGTTGCGTCTCTACCGCCGTCGCACTCTCGCTACTCGCCCTGCCCGGTATCGCGATGGCCGAGAAAACGCTGCGCATCGGCATGACCGCCGCCGATATCCCCCGCACCCTCGGTCAGCCCGACCAGGGCTTCGAGGGCAATCGCTTTACCGGCATTCCGATGTACGACGCGCTCACGCAGTGGGATCTCTCGAAGAGCAACGGACCGAGCCTGCTGATTCCTGATCTCGCCACCGAATGGAAGGTCGACGACAAGGACAAGACGAAGTGGGTGTTCAAGCTGCGTTCCGGCGTGAAGTTCCACGATGGCTCCGCCTTCAATGCAGACGCCGTGGTCTGGAACGTCAACAAGGTACTCGACAAGACCGCCAAGCAGTTCGATGCCAGCCAGGTGGGCGTGACCGCCTCGCGCATGCCCACGCTGCGCAGTGCGAAGAAGATCGACGACCTGACCGTGGAACTGGTTACGTCCGAGCCGGATTCGTTCGTGCCATACAACGTGTCGAACCTGTTCATGGCCTCGCCCACGCAATGGGAGAAGAAGTTCGCGTCCGTGCCGGCCTCCGTCACCGATGCTGCCGAGCGCAGCAAGCAGGCATGGGTGGCCTTTGCTGCCGATGCCTCGGGCACGGGTCCGTTCAAGATGACGCGCTTCGTGCCGCGCGAGCGTCTGGAACTGGCGAAGAATGCGTCGTACTGGGATGCGAAGCGCGTGCCGAAGATCGACAAAGTGGTGATGCTGCCGATGCCTGAAGCCAACGCGCGCACCGCCGCGCTGCTGTCCGGCCAGGTCGACTGGATCGAAGCACCGGCACCCGATGCCGTCGCACAGATCAAGAGCCGCGGCTTCGAGGTCTATGCCAACGCGCAGCCGCATATGTGGCCGTGGCAGCTCTCGTTCGCACCGAACTCGCCTTGGCTCGACAAGCGCGTGCGCCAGGCCGCCAACCTCTGCGTGAATCGCTCTGGTCTGAAGACGCTGCTGGGTGGCTACATGGCGGAGGCCAAGGGCATTGTCGAAGCTGGAAACCCGTGGTGGGGCAATCCGAAGTTCGACATCAAGTACGACCCCGCCGCCGCCCGCAAGCTGATGACCGAGGCAGGTTTCTCGGCCGCCAAGCCGGTGAAGGTCAAGGTGCAGGTCTCGGCATCGGGCTCTGGCCAGATGCAGCCGTTGCCGATGAACGAGTACGTGCAGCAGAACCTGAAGGAGTGCTTCTTCGACGTGGACTTCGATGTCGTGGAGTGGAACACACTGTTCACGAACTGGCGCATCGGCGCCAAAGACGCCAGCGCCCACGGCGCCAACGCCATCAACGTGAGCTTTGCCGCAATGGACCCGTTCTTCGCGATGGTCCGCTTCGTCAGCACCAAGACGCAGCCGCCGGTCTCGAACAACTGGGGCTTCTTTGGCAACGCAGAGTTCGACAAGCTGATCGAGACCGCACGTACCTCCTTTGGTGAAAAGGACCGTGACGCCGCGCTGGCCAAGCTGCATGCGCGCATCGTCGAGGAATCGCCGTTCGTGCTGATCGCCCATGACGTGGGCCCGCGCGCGATCTCGAAGAAGGTGAAGGGCGTGGTGCAGCCGCAAAGCTGGTTTATCGATATCGCGACGATGTCGATGGATTGAGGCGGGGTTGTCATCTCCCGCTGGTTTGCCCCCCTCTCCCGTGCAACGGGAGAGGGGCTGGGGGAGAGGGCATGTCGTTCTGCTTGCCGACATATCGCATGTTTGAACCGCTGGTCCTCTCCCCTACCCCTCTCCCGCAAGCGGGAGAGGGGAACCGAGTTCAAACAATATTGGTTCACCCCACAGCCGGCCACCGCCCATGACCTACCTGCTCCGCCGCATCGTGTATGCGTTGCCGATCCTGCTTGGGGTCGCCCTGCTCTGCTTCTCGCTGGTCCACATTGCGCCCGGCGATCCACTGGTCTCGGTGCTGCCGCCGGATGCCTCTGAAGAACTGCGCCTGCAACTGACTGCGCTGTACGGCTTCGACAAGCCCTTCCTCGAACAATTCATCCACTGGCTGGTGCGCGCGCTGCACGGCGACCTGGGTACATCGATCGCCACGAACCGGCCCGTGATGGCCGAAGTGTCGAAGGCAGTGATCAACTCGATTCGTCTCGCCACGGTAGCTACGTTGATCGGCTTCACGTTTGGCTGCCTGTTCGGTTTTGTCGCGGGCTATATGCGCGATTCGGTGTCCGACCGCGTCGCCTCATTCATCTCGGTGCTCGGCGTCAGCATCCCCCACTACTGGCTGGGCATGGTGCTGGTGATCGCCTTCTCGGTGGTGCTGGGCTGGCTGCCCGCAACCGGCGCAGGCCCCGGCGGCTCGGGCGACTGGACGTGGGACTGGGAGCATATCCAGTACCTGATCCTGCCGGCCGTCACGATGTCCGTGATCCCCATGGGCATCGTTGCCCGCACCATCCGCGCCCTGGTCGCTGAAATTCTCTCTAACGAATTCATCGTCGGGCTACGCGCGCGCGGGCTATCCGACATCGCCGTGTTCCGCCATGTGGTCAAGAACGTGGCACCCACGGCGCTGTCCGTGATGGGTCTGCAACTCGGCTACCTGCTGGGCGGCTCGATCCTGATCGAGACGGTGTTCTCGTGGCCCGGTACGGGCTTCCTGCTGAACGCAGCGATCTTTCAGCGCGATTTTCCGCTACTGCAAGGCACGATCCTGATCCTGGCCGTGTTCTTCGTGATGCTCAACCTCGTGGTCGACGCGCTGCAGACGCTGTTCGATCCGCGCATCCAACGCAACTAAGGAGGCACCGCCATGGAAATGACGCTGAACAAGGGCGTGGCCGCGCTGCCGGTGGAGCGCTCCCCGGGTTACTGGAACACGGTCGGCCGCCGGCTACTGCGCAACAAGCTTGCCATGCTGGCAGCACTGATCCTGCTGGCATTGATCGTGATGGCGATCTTCGCACCGGTGTTGATGCCGGCCGATCCGTATGCGTCGTCGATCCTGAAGCGGCTCAAGCCCATCGGCTTCGAGGGTTATCCGCTCGGCACCGACGAACTGGGCCGCGACATGCTGTCGCGCCTGATGCTTGGCGGACGGCTCTCGCTGTTCATGGGCATCACGCCGGTCCTGCTGGCCTTTGTGATTGGCAGCGCCATCGGCATCGTGGCGGGCTACGCGGGTGGCTGGACCAACACCGTGATCATGCGACTGACCGATGTGCTGTACGCCTTCCCCTCCGTGCTGCTGGCGATTGCGCTGTCGGGCACGCTGGGCGCGGGCGTGGGTAACGCACTGCTGTCGCTGACCATCGTCTTCATTCCGCAGATCGTGCGCGTGGCGGAGAGCGTGACCACGCAGGCGCGCAATCGCGAATTCGTCGATGCCGCACGCGCATCCGGCGCGTCGTCGCTGACCATCGTGCGCGCGCATGTACTCAACAATGTGCTCGGCCCGATCTTCGTCTACGCGACGAGCTTGATTTCCGTGTCGATGATCCTCGCATCGGGGCTGTCCTTTCTCGGCCTCGGCGTGAAGCCGCCCGAACCCGAATGGGGCCTGATGCTGAACACGCTGCGCACGGCCATCTACACGCAGCCATGGGTCGCGGCCCTGCCCGGCGCGATGATTTTCCTGACGTCGATCTCGTTCAACCTGCTGGCCGACGGCATCCGCTCGGCCATGGAAATCAAGGAGTGAACATGACCGATACGCTTGCTCCCCTGCCCGCCGCACCCGCCATCGACATCGGCGGCCCGGCACAACCACTGGTCATCGCGCGCGACCTCGTCAAGCATTTCCCGCTGAAATCACCCGTGCCGCTGCGCAAGGGCGGCGTAGTACGCGCCGTCGATGGTGTCAGCTTCGATGTACTGAAAGGCGAGACGCTTGGCGTGGTGGGTGAATCCGGCTGCGGCAAGTCCACCACCGCACGCCTGCTGATGCAACTGACTCCACATGATCGCGGCGAGCTGATCTTCGACGCACAGGGTGTGGGCTCTGCACAGTTGCCGCTGAAGGCTTACCGCAGCCAGGTGCAGATGGTGTTCCAGGACAGCTACTCATCGCTGAACCCGCGCCTGACCATCGAGGAATCGATTGCCTTCACGCCGCGCGTCCATGGTGTGCCAGCAAAGGAAGCCACCGAGCGGGCGCGCTATCTGCTGGAGCGCGTGGGGCTGGAGCCGAAGCGCTTTGCCGGTAGGTATCCGCACGAACTCTCGGGCGGCCAGCGTCAGCGCGTGAACATTGCGCGGGCGCTGTCGCTGCGGCCCCGGCTGGTGATTCTCGATGAAGCCGTCTCCGCGCTCGACAAATCGGTCGAGGCCCAGGTGCTGAACCTGCTGCTCGATCTGAAGGCTGAGTTCGACCTGACCTACGTTTTCATCAGCCACGATCTCAACGTGATCCGCTATCTGTGCGATCGCGTGATGGTGATGTATCTCGGCAAGGTCGTGGAGATTGGCGATACGGAATCCGTCTACGCCAATCCCGCGCATCCGTACACACGCGCGTTGCTGGCGTCGATGCCGTCGATGGACCCCGACCACCGCACGCTGGCCGCGCCACTGGCTGGCGATCCCCCCAATCCGATCGATCCGCCACCCGGATGCAGTTTTCATCCGCGTTGCGCCCGCGCCGAGCCGGTTTGCGAGCGCCGCACGCCGACGCTGTCCGACGCGCTGGCCGGCCATCCGGTGTCCTGCCTGATGGCGATGCCCGATGGCGGCCACTCGCTGCCGCTGCGCCGCATGACGCCCGGCCTGCACGCGGCCACGCCTTGACCACGCGGAGAACCATCATGTCTCAAGACCCCACTGCTTCCGCATCCGCCGTCTCCGTCCGCGATCTGCATGTCACGTTCTCGGGCGGCGGCAAGACCATCCGCGCCGTCAACGGCGTCTCGCTCGATGTCGCCCCCGGCGAAGCTGTTGCGCTGATCGGCGAATCCGGTTCCGGCAAGAGCGTGACGCTGCGCGCGATGATGCGCCTGCATCCGCCGCGTCGTACCAGGATGACCGGTCAGATTCGTGTCGACAATCAAGACGTGCTCGCGCTCGACAAACGCGCGCTGGCCCGCCTGCGCGGCGGCACCGTGGCGATGGTGTTCCAGGAGCCGCTGCTCGCGCTCGATCCGGTTTATACGGTAGGCCAGCAGATCATCGAATGCATCCGCACGCATCGCAAGGTGTCGAAGACCGAAGCCCAGGCGCTGGCGCTCAAGGCGCTCGAAGCCGTGCGCATCCCAAGTCCGGAGCGACGGCTCGCGGCCTATCCGCATGAAATGTCAGGCGGTATGCGGCAACGCGCCATGATCGCCCTCGCACTGTCCGCACAGCCGAAGATCCTGCTGGCCGATGAGCCGACCACGGCGCTCGATGCCACCGTGCAGATCCAGGTGTTAATCCTGCTGCGGGAACTCCAGCGCGAGTTGGGGCTGTCGATCGTATTTGTCACGCACGATATCGGCGCCGCCGTGGAGATCGCCGATCGCGTGGCCGTGATGTATGGCGGGCGCATTGTCGAGGAAGGCCCGATCCGCACGCTGCTGCGCGACGCACGCCACCCGTACACCATCGCACTATTGCAAAGCCGCCAGCACGGCATGGACCGTGGCCAGCGCCTGCAGACCATCGGCGGCGCGCCGCCCGATCTCGCCGCGCTGCCGCCGGGCTGCACGTTTGCGCCGCGCTGCGCGCATGCTCGCGCGGAATGTATGGCCGATGTGCCGCGCGCGGTCTCGCTCGGCAACGGCCACCGCGTGAGCTGCACGCTGGTCGAGGCGCCCGCCGTCAGCGAATGCGCTGCCTGACTCCACTTTTTTCCGTCATATCGCCACAAGGACCGCCCGACACCATGAGCCTGGCTACCCATCCCGCCCGCGCCTTCCTGCCCTACCCCGATGTCGATGTGCCAAACATCGCGACCGGGCCCCTGCAAGGTCTGACCTTCGCTGTGAAGGATCTGTTCGATGTTGCCGGCTATCCCACTGGCGGCGGCAATCCGCATGTACTGGCCCGCTCGGGTATCAAGACCTCTACCGCACCAACGGTCCAGAAGCTGCTCGATGCGGGCGCCACGTTCGTCGGCAAGGTGCATACCGATGAACTCGCGTTCTCGATGAACGGCCAGAACTATCACTACGGCGGCCCCTACAACGGTGCGGCGCCGGATCGCATCACGGGGGGCTCGTCGTCTGGATCGGCCTCGGCGGTATCGAACCGGCTGGCTGATTTCGCGCTCGGCACCGACACAGGCGGCTCGGTGCGGGCACCGGCCAGCCACTGCGGACTGTTCGGCATCCGTCCCACGCATGGCCGCATCTCGCTGGAACAGGTCATGCCGCTGTGCGAATCGCTCGATACCTGCGGATTCTTCGCGCGAGACATCGCCACGTTTGCCCGCGTGGCAGATGTGTTGCTCGGTGCCGATGGCGATCCGCTGCCCGCCAAACCCAAGCTGCTGCTCGCCTCCGACCTGTTCGAACTGCCCACCCCTGAAGCGCGCGCGGCATTGGCGCCAACCGTGGCGCGGATCGAAGCGGTGTTTGGCAAGGCTGTGCCCGTCGATGTGGCCGACCGTCCGCTGTCGGACCTGTACTGGGCGTTCCGTTATGTGCAGGGATGGGAAGCGTGGCAGGCCGATGGCGCGCTGATCGAGAACTACGGCTTGCAACTCGGCCCGGATGTGGCGGGCCGTTTCGCCTTCAGCAAGGGCGTGACACAGGCCCAGTTCACGCACTCGACCACGGTCCGCAACGAGTTCATCGTTCATCTGGGCCGATTGCTCGGTCACGACAGCATCCTCGTGCTGCCCACGATGCCCGACATTGCACCGCTGCGCTCCGCGCCGATGGAATCCCTCGAAGACTACCGCACCGCTGCTGCGCATACGCTGTGCCTGACGCCGCTGTCGGGGTTCCCGCAACTGAGCCTGCCACTGTCCGGCCGCGATGGCGCACCGCTGGGGATTTCGCTGATCGGTCCGAAGGGGAGTGACAGGAGCTTGATTGCGGTGGCGGAGGTGTTGATGACGGCGTTGGTGTGAGTTAGGGTTCCGCAATGCCATCTGTTTCCTCCCCTCTCCCGCATCGCGGGAGAGGGGCCGGGGGAGAGGGCATCGAGGCTCTGCTTGCCGACCTGTCGCAATTTGAACCGCTTGCCCTCTCCCCCGCCCCTCTCCCACAAGTGGGAGAGGGGAGCAAACCGAACGGGATAACCAACAATATGACCAAACTTCGCATCACCACCCCCACGCACACCTTCATCGCCGAGACCCACCCGGACGCGCCCGAGACCGTGGCCGCTTTCATGAAGCTGCTGCCCTATCGGCAGAAACTGATTCACGTGCGCTGGAGTGGTGAAGGCTGCTGGATTCCGCTTGGCGAGTTCAAACTTGGCGTGGGCTTCGAAAACCACACCAGCCACCCGTCCGTGGGCGACATCCTGTTCTACCCGGGCGGCTACAGCGAGACCGAGATCATCCTGGCCTATGGCAGTTGCTGCTTCGCCAGCAAGATGGGGCAACTGGCCGGCAACCACTTCCTGACCATCGTGGAAGGCAAGGAGAACCTGCGCGCCCTCGGCACCAAGGTGCTGTGGGAAGGCGCGCAGGATGTGGTCTTCGAGCTGGCGGAATAAGGGGAGTCAGGCGCGGCGTCAGCCCGCCAGCACACCCCGGTCGCTCCGATTGCCATCGGGCGGCGCCACGCGGAACCACGCGGCATAGAGCGCCGGCAGGAACAGCAGCGTCAGCAACGTGGCCACGATCAGGCCGCCCATGATGGCGGCCGCCATCGGCCCCCAGAACACGGACCGCGCCAGCGGAATCATGGCCAGTACCGCTGTCGCTGCCGTCAACAGGATCGGCCGGCAACGACGCACGGCCGATTCCACGATGGCCTCCCAGGGCGGCAGGCCGGCAGCGATATCCTGCTCGATCTGATCCACCAGGATCACGGAGTTCCGGATGATCATGCCCAGCAGCGCGGTAATGCCGAGCTGCGCGACAAACCCCATCGGCGCACGCAGCAGCAACAGCGCGGCGGCAGCCCCGATGAGGCCCAGCGGGCCGGTCAGGAACACCATCACCGAACGCGAGAAGCTGTGCATCTGCAGCATCAGCAGCGTGAAGATCAGGAAAATGCAAAGCGGTAGCTGCGCGGCAATCGACGCTCCAGCCTTGCCGCTTTCCTCATCGGCTCCGGCAATCGTGATGCGATAGCCGGCGGGCAGAGACGCGCGGATCGGATCGAGCTTCGGATTGATCTGTGCGGTCACGGTCGGGCCCTGGATGCCTTCGACGATATCGGACTGCACCGTAATGCCGAAGTCGCGGTTCTCACGCCAGATCACGCCGGGCTCCGAGCGCAGCGTGACGCGGGCCACCTGCGTCAACGGCACGGCCCGGCCGCTGCTGGTGGGCACCAGCACGTTGTTGAGATCCGACATTGCATCGCGTTCTTCGCGCGGCGTGCGCATGATGATGTCGATCAGCTTGTCCGCATCGCGGTACTGCCCCACCGGCACGCCAGTGAGCACGGCCTGCGTGGCACGCGCCACGGCATTGGTCGTCACCCCAAGCGCGCGCGCCTTGTCCTGGTCGAGCTCGAGCCGCAGCATCTTGACGTTCTCGTTCCAGTTGTCGTTCACGCCAACCGTTTTCGGATTGTCGGCCATCACGGCCGCGACCTGATCTGCCACCTTTCGCACAACGGCGGCGTCCGGGCCGATCACGCGGAACTGCACCGGATACTGCACGGGCGGCCCGTTCGGCAACAGCTTCACCCGGCCGCGCAACTGCGGGAACTCGGTAGCGATCACGCGTTCGACGCGACGGCGCAAGGGATCGCGCTTCTCCACCGTCACCGGCATCACGATCACCTGCGCCACGTTCGACTGCGGGAAGATCTGGTCCAGCGGCAGATAGAAGCGCGGCGAGCCGTTGGCCACGAACGTGGTGATACTGTCCACATCCTCGTCGCGGCGCATCGCCTCCTCGAATCGCTTGGCAACGGTCTCCATCTCCCTGTAGCTGGTGCCTTCCGGCATCCACAGTTCCACCATGAGTTCGGGACGGCTCGAATCGGGGAAGAACTGCGTTTCGATAAATTTGAACGCGAGCAGCCCCAGCGCGAACATCGCCAGCGTAATCACGATCACAGACTTGCGCCACGTGACACACCAATGCACGAGCTTGCGGAAGCCCTTGTAGAACGGCGTGTCGAAGACCTCGTGATGGCCACCGTCCGCGGTCCGCGTCTTCAGCAGCAGATAGCCGAGATACGGCGTGAAATACACCGCCGCCAGCCAAGACAGCATCAGCGCCATCGCCGTGACCGCGAAGATCGCAAAGGTGTATTCGCCCACTGTGGACTTGGCCAGCCCCACCGGCAGGAAGCCCGCCGCCGTGATCAGCGTGCCGGTCAGCATCGGCATGGCCGTGGAGGTGTAGGCAAACGTGGCCGCCTCCATCTTGGAGAAGCCTTCTTCCAGCTTGCGGACCATCATTTCCACGGCGATGATCGCATCATCCACCAGCAGGCCGAGCGCAATGATCAGCGCACCCAGCGATATCTTGTGCAAGCCGATGCCGAAGATGTTCATGAACAGGAACGTCACGGCGAGCACCAGCGGGATAGTCAGCGCCACCACCAGCCCGGGGCGCACGTCGATCCGCAACGGCCGGGTATGCAGCCCCAGCGAAACAAAGCTGACACCCAGCACGATGACCACGGCCTCGATCAGCACGTGCACGAACTCGCCCACGCTACGCTGAACCGCCTTGGGCTGGTCCTGCACCTGCTCCATCTCGATGCCCATCGGCAACTGGCCCCGCAGCCGATCGGTCACGCGGCGCAGTTCCTTGCCCAGCGCGATGATGTCGCCGCCCTTCTCCATCGAGATGCCCAGCCCGATCACGTCCTTGCCGTTGTACCGCATGCGGCTGACGGGCGGATCGACATAGCCGCGATAGACGTTGGCGATATCGCCTAGCCGGATGTTGGCAATACCGTTCGGACCGCGCAGCACCAGATTCTTCAGGTCCTCCACATCTCCCAGTTGGCCCGTGACACGGACCTGCAGGTTATCGGTGGGCGTGACCAGCACCCCGCTGCCGGTGGGGTTGTTCTGCTCGGCAATCTGGTTGGCAATGGCATTGATATCGAGGCCAAGCTGCGCAAAGCGCGTCTGGTTGAACTCGATATAGAGCTTCTCGTCCTGCAGTCCGATCAGCGCGACCTTGGCCACGGCGGGAATGCGTAGCAGATCCTGGCGCACCAGGTCGGCGTATTCGCGCAGCTCCTTGTAGTTGAAGCCATCTGCGCTCAACGCATAGATGGAGCCATAGACATCGCCGAATTCATCGTTGAAGAATGGCCCGCGCACACCCTGCGGCAGCGTCTGCTGGATATCGCCGATCTTCTTGCGAACCGTGTACCAGATCTGTGCGGTGTCCTTGGCCGGTGCGTTGTCGGCCAGTTGAAAGATCACCGTGGTTTCGCCCGGCTTGGAGAAGCTGCGGATCTTGTCCGCGTACGGCACTTCCTGCAGTTGCCGCTCGATCTTGTCCGTGACCTGCACGGCGATCTGCTCGGCCGTGGCGCCGGGCCAGTACGCCTGCACCACCATCACGCGGAACGTGAACGGTGGGTCTTCGTCCTGACCCAGTTGGAAGAACGCGATCAGGCCGCCGATCAGCAGCACGACCAGCAGATAGCGCGTCAGCGGCTGGTGCTCCAGCGCCCAGCGCGACAGATTGAAGCGGGAATGTTCCATGGGCCGGCCTCAGCCCAGATGGCGATCGAGGGCGCTGATGCGCACGCCCGGGTTCGACGCCGGCTGGGCCGGCGTGACAGCCTGCATCGGCTTGACGCGCTGCCCGGTCTTGAGCAAATGCACGCCGGCGGTGACGATGGTCTGGCCCGGTGCCAGGCCCTGCCGGATCTCGATCAGGTTGCCCTGCGCCTCGCCCAGCGTGACGGGCACGGGTTTCACTGTGCCGCTACCACCCTCGCCCGGGGTATAGATCCAGACCTGATTGCTGCCCTTCTGCTGGAGCAGTGCCGTCAAGGGAATCCGGATCGCCGCGTTCTCGCCTGTGCGAGTGAATTGCACGACAGCCGTCATGCCGATGCGCAGGTCGGGCGGGGGATTCGGAATCGTCACGCGCGTGGGATAGGTACGCGTGACCGGATCGGCCGCCGCGGAAATCTCGCGTACGCGCCCAGGCAACGCCCGGCCGGGTTCCGACCAGGTGTGGACCGTGACATCCGAGACGCCGCGCAGCATATCGACCTGATCCTCGGGCAGGCCGATGGCCACTTCCTTCTCGGCCGTCTGGGCCACCCGGACCACGGACTGCCCCGGCGACACTACCTGGCCCACTTCCGCGTCGATGGCCGTCACCACGCCATCGGCATCGGCCGTCAGCACGGCGTAGCCGGTCTGGTTCGACTGATTGCGCAGGTTGGCCTGCGCCTGTTCCAGCCGCGACGCGGCCGAGTCATAGGTAGCTTGGCGGCGGGTCAGTTCTGCCGAACTGATGAAGTTGCGCGCAGCCAGCTCCTTGTAGCGCTTGAGATCGGAAGCCGACAGGTCTCGGTCGGTCTTGGCGGCGTCATATTGCGCACGGGCGCCCGATTCGGCCAGTGCCAGATCGGTAGGGTCGAGCCGCGCCAACGGCTGTCCCTTACGCACCGTGGCGCCCACATCCACCAGACGCGCGGCGATCTTGCCGCCCACGCGGAAGCCGAGCCGGGATTCGATGCGGGGACGGACATCGCCAGAAAACTCGAAAGCAGTCTTGCCGGCCGTAGGGCTCAGTTGCATCAGTCGAACCGGACGGACCGGTGCTTCCCCTTCCGCCTTCTTCCCGCAACCGGACAAGCCCAGCACCAGCACCAGACCTGTCAGGCCGGCGCCGACGGTGCGCATGCGGCGCCCCCACGCCGAGGCAGTGCCACGCGGCACCTTGCAATCCTGGGTTTCATCGGCCGCGACTTCCGGCCTGGCAAATGGCACTGGCATGGACAAGCGTCTTTG
This sequence comes from Cupriavidus sp. SW-Y-13, assembly GCF_009793345.1. NCBI lineage: Bacteria > Pseudomonadati > Pseudomonadota > Betaproteobacteria > Burkholderiales > Burkholderiaceae > Cupriavidus > Cupriavidus sp. SW-Y-13. The sequence goes on along the minus strand of NZ_WHLX01000001.1, from coordinate 1,502,903 downwards.
ATAGAGAGGTGGAGCGAACGTCGGGAATTTCTGGCGCGGCCGACCGGCCGTGGGGGTCTCGTCAACGCCTCTTCCGGACGTCTTGCCAATGCCGCGCCATCTGGGCGGACACTTACTAACTGGCCGGTCAGTAATATAGCCATCCGGCTCGAGTGCGTCAAACGGCGGATGACAAATGGCGCGCTGACGCGACGAAAAGTCGCGGAGCGGGCGTCACCTGCAACATCGGGGAGCGGACGCCGATGTTACAATTCGCGGCCTCGGCGCCCCTACGTCGCCCGCCTCCCCACCCGCCTTACCAGAAAGAGATTGGCGTGACGCCCGATCAGTATTGCCAGGACAAAGCCGCGAAAAGCGGTTCGAGCTTTTATTACAGTTGCCTGCTGCTTTCCCCCGAGCGCCGGCGTGCCCTGACCGCCTTGCAGGCGTGGCGCCTGGAGCTCGATGCCATCGTTCACGAGAATCATGATGCCGGCGTGGCCCTGCAGCGACTGGACTGGTGGCGCGCCGAACTACGCCGCCTGTATGACGGCAAGGGCGCCCATCCGGTGAGCCTCGCCCTGCAGCCGTTCCTGGCCCAGTTGCCCGTGGCCGAGATGACCCAGGCACTCGACGGCACCGAGATGGATCTGGCGCAATCGCGCTATATAGACGAATCCGCGCTGGCTAAGTACAGCCGCGCCGTGGGCGGCACGTTCGGCAAGCTGGCGGCACGGCTGCTGGGCTGCACTGATCCGCAGACGCTGGCCGCTGCCGAGAAGATCGGCCTGTCGCAACTCCGCATCCGCATCATTCGCGAAATGGGCCGCGACGCGCGCCAGGGCCGGATCTACGTGCCGGTGGACACATTGCAGCGCTTCGAGGTGCCAGCCGCCGACATCATGCAATCGCGGTACTCGCCCCAATTCGCGGTGATGATGCGCGACCAGGCGGCGCAGGCCCGGACGCTGTATCGCGAAGCGCTCGACACCCTGCCGCGTGCCGATCGCCGCGCGTTGCGCGCACCGCTGGCGCTGGCAGCCATCCACCACGCGCTGCTCGATGAAATCGAGGCAGGCGAGTTCCAGGTACTCACGCAACGCACCGCGCTCACGCCGATGCGCAAGCTCTGGCTGGCGTGGAAGACCTGGCTCCGGAACGGCTGAAGCAACACCCCCCATTCAGTAGTCACCAGAAAGCAATCATGACCTCCGCCCAGCCCTCCCTCGGCCAGTCGATCCTGGACCGCGCCGACCTCCTCGCCCAGCATTCCGACATGGAAGGTGGGCTGACCTGCGCCTTCCTGACGCCCGCGCACGCTCAGGCGCAAGCGCAACTGGTTCGCTGGATGGAAGAGGCAGGAATGAGTGTGCGCATTGACGCCATCGGCAATGTGATCGGCCGGTATGCCGCCGATCCCGCCGAGGCGGATCCCAAGGTGCTGATGACCGGCTCGCATTTCGATACGGTGCGCAACGGTGGCCGCTACGACGGCCGGCTGGGCATCCTGCTACCGATCGCAGTTGTGGGGGCGCTGCGAGACGCGGGCATCCGCCTGCCCTACCACTTCGAAGTTATAGCGTTCGCCGAGGAAGAAGGGCTGCGCTTCAAGACCAGCTTCCTGGCCAGCAGCGTGCTGGCCGGACGCTTCGACCCGGCACTGCTGGATCGCGTGGACGCCGATGGCATCACGATGGGCGCCGCATTGGCGGCAGCCGGATTCCCGGGCAGTGGCTCGATCGATGCGCTGCGCGCCGCAGCGGTAGATCCCGCCACACTGGCAGGCTTTGTCGAAGTGCATATCGAGCAGGGGCCGGTGCTACTGCATCGCGGCTTGCCGCTGGGTATCGTGACGCAGATCGCCGGCAGCAGCCGCTTCCAGGTGCGGGTGGAGGGCCTGGCCAGCCATGCCGGCACCACGCCGATGGACATGCGCCGCGATGCGGCCACGGGCGCGGCGGAGATGATCCTGCTGGTGGAAGAACGCTGCGGGCAGGTGCCTACGCTAGTCGGGACGGTGGGCCAGTTGCAGGTGCCCGATGGCTCCAGCAACGTGATTCCGGCCGCCTGCACGTTTTCCATGGACATCCGCGCGGGCGAGGATGGCATCCGGGAAGCCGCCATCGCCGACATTGTGGCGGGGATCGAGAAGATTGCCGCGCGCCGCGCCCTGCAGGTAAGTGTGGAACGCGTGACGCCGGTCAACAACGCGCCATGCGCGCGCTGGCTGATGGATCAATTTGCGGCTGTACTGAAAAAGCGGGGACTGGAGACGTTCGAACTGCCCTCGGGTGCGGGTCACGACGCGATGATGATGCAGCGGATCACCGACGTGGCCATGCTCTTTGTGCGTTGCGGCAACGAGGGCATCAGCCACAACCCGCTGGAAACCATCACCGAGGACGATGCCAGGCAGGCGGCGGAAGTCTTTGTCGACTTCCTGAGGCATTTCCGGCCGAAGGGCGGATAATGGCTTCGCAAGGAAGGCGGCGGCATCAACCGCCGCGGTACATTTCCTTGCTGTAGTCGTAGAGATTCTTGCGCAGCGTCTTGCGCTCGTCGGGCGAGAGGTTCTGATGGCCGCCGCGCTGGCTTTGGCGGGCGGCACGCTCGGCCATGTCGCGCTCGGTTTCGGCGCGGTCGTTACGGCGCGGGGGCGAGGGCTGGCGGTTGCGGTCAGGCGGTGGCGCACTGCCCTGTGCCCCAGGCGGCTGGCTGCGCGGATGGAGCAGATGTGCCATCCCTGCCGACTGCGCATGGGCCGGCGCGGATGCCATTGCCAGTAGCAGGGTCATGCCGGCAAGCCATCCCGATGGCGCGCGGGTAGCGCGACGCAGGGTTTGCCCGTGCCGGTTTTGCTTCACTTTCATTGGATAATGGCGGTTTTCGACAGTGCCTCCGGACTAGTCCTCCGGACCCTCCGTTTGCCGGCATCCGCATTGCCCTTGTTTGCAGCAGGCAGCGTGCCAGTGCCGGAAACGCGGGAAGCGAAATACCCGTGGTGACCATGTTTTCTCGGGCCATGCAGGACGGCCTCTGACAACGGTTTGCGGAGTGTAATTGCACAGAAGGTGCATGCCGCCATACCACGGGGTAAAGTATGTAACGTTTTGTTAAGCCATTTTGAGCGAAAGCGATAATCGCTAAGATACCGCCATGGAAAATACCAGCCACAAGATTCTCGTCGTGGATGACGACCCGCGCCTGCGCGACCTGCTCCGCCGCTACCTTGGCGAGCAGGGCTTCACGGTTCTCGTAGCGGAAAACGCCACGGCCATGAACAAGCTCTGGCTGCGCGAACGGTTTGACCTGCTGGTGCTTGACCTGATGATGCCGGGCGAGGATGGCCTCTCGATCTGCCGTCGCCTGCGCGGCGCCAACGACCAGACACCGATCATCATGCTCACCGCCAAGGGCGAGGATGTGGATCGCATCGTCGGCCTCGAAATGGGCGCTGACGACTACCTGCCCAAGCCTTTCAACCCCCGTGAACTGATTGCGCGCATCCACGCGGTGCTGCGCCGCAAGGGGCCGGCCGAAGTGCCGGGCGCTCCGTCGGAGACGCCGGAAACGTTCGCCTTTGGCGATTTCGTGCTGAACCTGGCCACGCGCACGCTGACCAAGAACGACGAGGAAATCACGCTCACCACGGGCGAGTTCTCGGTGCTCAAGGTCTTCGCCCGCCATCCGCGCCAGCCGCTGTCGCGCGAAAAGCTCATGGAAATGGCACGCGGCCGAGAATACGAGGTATTCGACCGCAGCCTGGACGTGCAGATCTCCCGCCTGCGCAAGCTGATCGAGCCGGACCCGAGCAACCCGCGCTTCATCCAGACGGTCTGGGGCCTCGGCTACGTCTTCATCCCCGATGGCGTGAAGTAAAGCCGGTCCGCACAGCAGCATCGTGTCGACCGCTCTCGGCCGTACCGCAACGCGGTTCTTCGGTTCGCTATTCTGGCGAACCTTCATGCTGATCGCCCTGTTGCTGGCGATCTCGCTGGGTATCTGGTTCCAGAGCTACCGGCTCTTCGAACGTGCACCGCGCGCCCAGCAGATCGCCATGCAGGTGGTCAGCGTGGTCAAGCTCACGCGCGCCGCCCTGCTCTACTCCGACCCCGCGCGGCGCCGGTTCCTTCTGCTCGACCTCGTCCAGAACGAAGGCATCAAGGTCTATCCGCGAGAAAAGGACGACGACTTCGCCGCGCCCAAGGCCAACCCGTTCCTCACCCAGTTGGTACAGCAGGAGATTCGCAGCCGCCTGGGCGAAGACACGGTACTCGCCACCACGGTCAACGACATTCCCGGCGTTTGGGTCAGCTTCGAGATCGAGGGCGACGATTACTGGGTGGCCATCAGCCCCGAGCGTTTCGAGCGCGTACCGGGCATCCAGTGGCTATGGTGGAGTATTGCCGCGCTGCTGCTGTCGATTATCGGCGCCGCATTCATCACGGCGCGCGTCAACTATCCGCTCAAGCGGCTGACCAATGCCGCCAAGCTGATCGGCACGGGTGGCGATCCACCGCCGCTGCGCGAGCAAGGCGCCAGCGAAGTGGCCCAGGCCAACCGCAGCTTCAACCAGATGGTGCGCGACCTGCGCCAGCTCGACGACGACCGCGTGGTCATGCTCGCTGGTATTTCCCACGACCTGCGCACGCCGCTCACGCGTCTGCGCCTGGAAACCGAGATGTCGCCTGTGGATGCCACCACGCGCGACGCGATGATTGCCGACATCGAACAGATGGACGCCATCATCGGTCAGTTCCTGAACTATGCCCGACCGGGCCAGGAGGTGGTGGAGCCGGTGGATCTCTCCGCGCTGGTGCAGGAATCGGTGGGCGTCTATGCCGCGCACGACGATGTGCGCGTGCACGTGCGGTCCAACGGTCCGGTCATGGCCGTGGCCAATCGCATGGAAATCCAGCGCATTCTGGACAACCTTGTGGAGAACGCCCGCCGCTATGCCAAGGACGAGGAAACGGGCATGGCCGAAGTGGAAATCACTACCAGCCTGGACGACAAGGACGCTGTGCTGACGGTGGCCGACACCGGCCCCGGCGTACCCCACGAGCAGCTTTCGCTGCTGACCCGACCGTTCTACCGGCTCGACAGCGCCCGTAGCGAAGCCAAGGGCGCTGGCCTTGGCATGTCGATCGTGAACCGCATCCTGCAGCGCAACGGCGGACGCCTGGTGCTGGCCAACCGCCAGGCACCGAAGAGCGGACTCGTAGTCAGCGCCATGTTCCGCCGCGCCTGACGTCGCTTCCGGACGACACGGCTTTGCCGATTCGCGCCACGTCCTTCGCATTGACAGGTTTTCTTCAGCTACTGATATCGGATTGAAAGGCTGCTGACAGCCGAATGACAGCGCCGACGCGCACACTGGCTGAACAATCGACTACAGGCACCCGCCCCACGGGACGCCAGACCGAGAGACAGCCATGTCCAGCACTCCCAGCACACCGACCTCCCAACACGGGTTTCGCACCGTGTTCCGCGTTGTCAGCGGCAACTTCCTCGAAATGTATGACTTCATGGTGTACGGCTTCTACGCCGCTGCCATCGCCCGTACGTTCTTCCCCTCCGGCAATGAATTCGCGTCGCTGATGCTGTCGCTCGCCACCTTCGGCGCGGGCTTCCTGATGCGTCCGCTCGGCGCCATCGTGCTGGGCGCATACATCGACCATCACGGGCGCCGCAAGGGCCTGATCGTCACGCTGGTGCTGATGGCGCTCGGCACGCTGCTGATTGCGCTGGTGCCCGGCTATGCGTCGATCGGCGTGGCGGCGCCGCTGCTGGTGCTGTTCGGCCGGCTGTTGCAGGGCTTCTCGGCAGGCGTGGAACTGGGCGGCGTCTCGGTCTACCTGTCCGAGATCGCCAAACCCGGCCAGAAAGGTTTCTACGTGGCATGGCAGTCAGCCAGCCAGCAGGTAGCCGTGATCTTCGCCGGGCTGCTCGGCGTGATCCTGCATGCCACGCTGGCACCGGCGCAGATGGACGACTGGGGCTGGCGCGTGCCGTTCCTGATCGGCTGCCTGATCGTGCCGTTCCTGTTCATGATCCGCCGCTCGCTGGAGGAAACCGAGGCGTTCCGCACACGCAAGCATCGGCCGTCCACCCGCGAGATCTACCGCTCGATGCTCGACAACTGGGGCATCATCGTCGCCGGCTGCATGATGGTGGTGATGACCACGGTCTCGTTCTACATGATCACCGCCTACACGCCCACCTTCGGCAAGACCGTGCTCAAGCTCGATGACGTGGACAACCTGATCGTCACGATGTGCGTCGGGCTGTCGAACTTCATCTGGCTGCCGCTGATGGGCGCCGTGTCCGACCGCGTGGGCCGCAAGCCGCTGCTCGTGGTGTTCACCATCGCCACGCTGCTGACCGCGTACCCCGCCGTATCGTGGCTGGTAGCGGAGCCATCATTCGGCCGCCTGTTGATGGTGGAACTGTGGCTGTCGTTCCTGTACGCGAGCTATAACGGCGCGATGGTCGTGACGTTGGCCGAGGTGATGCCGGCAGCCGTACGGACCACCGGCTTCTCGCTGGCGTATAGCCTGGCCACCGCGCTGTTTGGCGGCTTCACGCCGGCCATCTCCACCTATCTGATCCACGCAACGGGCAACAAGGCCGCGCCGGGCCTGTGGCTCACATTCGCGGCAGTGTGCGGCCTGGTAGCCACGCTGATCATCTTTCGTGCGCAGCGAGAGCAGGCAGCGCTGCGTACGGCCTGACAGCCGATACGTGCGCTGTCACGACACTGTCCGTCCATGCGTGGCATACTGCGGCTTCGCTGTTTGCTGCACTGCGGCAGTCGAGATTGCCTATCGCGGCCTTTGAGATTTTCAATTGGCTCCGGCAGTGTCTGACGGCGCATAATCACAGATTGTTGCGATTGCTTCCGTGTATCGGGTGATGCCCGTGAACACGGTGGCGTGTCGCTCGCCTCACTCTCTTCAAACCGTATCAGGAGAAGTCCATGAAGACCGTTGGTCAAAAGCTCGAAGCGTTCCAGATCGTTGGCGTGAAGCCTGGTTTCAACAACCACGAGGAAAACGGCCAGTCGGCTTTCGAAGACATCACCGAGAAATCGTTCGAAGGCAAGTGGAAGGTGATCTACTTCTACCCGAAGGATTTCACGTTCGTGTGCCCGACCGAAATCGTGGCCTTCGCCAAGCTGAACGGCGACTTCGCAGATCGTGACGCGATCGTCCTGGGCGGCTCGACCGACAATGAGTTCGTGAAGCTGGCATGGCGCCGTGAACACAAGGACCTGAACAAGCTGGACCAATGGCAATTCGCCGACGTGACCGGCTCGCTGGTTGACCAGCTGGGCGTGCGTGACGTGGCTGCCGGTGTTGCCCTGCGCGCCACCTTCATCGTCGATCCGGACAACGTCATCCAGCACGTTTCGGTGAACAACCTGAACGTCGGCCGTAACCCGGAAGAAGTCCTGCGTATCCTGGACGGTCTGCAAACGGACGAACTGTGCCCGTGCAACCGTGCTGTGGGCGGCGCCACGCTGTAATTGGCCCTGCCTGCCCGTCGCCGCAAGGCGATTCGGCACCTCGCGTGGAGGGGCGATGCGCCCTTCCACGCCGAAACCCGCTATGTGCGGGTTTTTTGAGCCCTCGTCGATAGGAGAAATAAATGGAATTCCTCAGCACGATCAAAAATCTTATTCCCGACTACGCCAAGGACATCCGTCTGAACGTGGACGGTACGATCGCGCGCTCATCGCTGGAAGGCAACGATGCCGTGGCCGTGGCACTGGCTGCCGCGTTCGCCGCCAAGAGCAAGGTGATCGTCGACGTGATTCGCAACGCCAACGTGCTGTCTCCCGAGGAAGTCACCGCCACCCAGACCGCATCGGCGCTGATGGGCATGAACAACCTCTGGTATCCGTACGTCGAGATGGCCGAAGACCCCGATCTGGCCAGCCAGCCGGCTGGCCTGCGCATGAACGCATACGCCACGCACGGCGGCGTGGACAAGCGACGTTTCGAGATGTACGCGCTGGCCGCGTCGATCATCGGCAAGTGCCATTTTTGCGTGAAGTCGCACTACCACCTGCTGAAGAACGAGCAAGGCATGAGCGCCCAGCAGTTGCGTGACGTGGGCCGCATTGCCGCCGTGATCGGCGCCGCAGCCAATGTGATCGCAGCCGAGTAAGCCGCCCATCGCGCGGCTCCCGGCGATCCTGAACCGGCCGGCATCGAACGATGCCTGGCCGGTTTTTTATTGGCGGATGGATGTTCTCTGACACGGTCTCGCGCCAATGAGGCGGTGCATTTGTGCTGCGGTCGGCCTACAATCCAGCCAAGGTCACGAACATCGCAGTCGCCATGAGCTCCTTGCCTTCGCACACTTCGCCGCGCTTCCGTTTCCGGCTGGCCGCGGTGTATGACTGGGGCGATATCGCTGCCGTCACGCAACAAGCCTACGGTCAATATGAACTTGGCATCATGGAAGATTGCCGGGCATCATTCCAGCGCGGCATGCATTCCGTACTGGCGGCCAAGGACAATCCGGACATGGAATGGTGGGTGGCGGAAACCGATCACGGCATCAGTGGCGCCGTGCTGTTTTGTCATCCAGGGGCCACGGTGCCCGCGCTCGATGACAGCACGATCACGCTGACGCAGCCCGAGGCGCGGCTGCTTTCGGTCAGCCCGCAGGCGCGCGGGATGGGACTTGGCAAGCGATTGATGCAGATCTGCATCCAGCGCGCCCGTGACATCGGCGCGCATTCGCTGGTCTGCCGCGCCATGCCCGAGATGGACTCCGCCATCAGACTCTGCGAACAGATGGGCTTCCAGAAACGTACGGAGGCCGGTGCACGCCATGGAGCCATGGCGCGCCTCATCGACTACGTCTACACGATCACGCCAGAAGAAGCACCGATGCCTTCGCCACCGCCCCTCTGAGGTGTTGCCCGGGACTCAGTCCTGGGTGTCTGCCGGGCGGCGATAGATCAGCACCGCCGCCTGCGCGACGATGCCTTCCTCCTTCCCCTCGAACCCGAGCTTCTCGTTCGTCTTGGCCTTCACGTTGCAATGCGTGACCGGCAGGCCGAGATCCTCGGCCAGGTTCGCCACCATGCCCTGGATGTGCGGCGCGAGCTTCGGCTTCTGCGCAATCACGGTGGCATCGACATTGCCGATCTCGAATCCCGCTGCGCGTACGCGGCGCGCGGCTTCGCGAAGCAGCACCCGACTGTCGGCCCCGGCAAAATTGGGATCGGTATCCGGAAAATGCCGGCCGATATCGCCCAGCGCGGCGGCACCGAACAGCGCGTCCGTCACGGCATGCAGCAACGCATCGGCATCTGAGTGGCCCAGCAGGCCGCGATCATGGGGGATATCCACGCCGCCCAGGATCAGCTTGCGCCCCGGAACCAGCGCGTGCACATCGTAGCCCTGCCCTACACGGAAATCGAACGGATTCAAAACGGCTCCTTCTGGATTCAGGAAAATATCAGGACGCCGACGGCGCGGCGCCCGCGCGCAGCAGTACGTCTGCCAACGCGAAGTCTTCGGGATACGTGACCTTGAAATTGCGCAGCGACCCATTCACCAGTCGCGGACGCAGGCCCAGCCGCTCGATGGCGCTGGCCTCATCGGTGACCACGGCGCCAGCAGCCATCGCATCCTCCAAGGCATGACGCAGTACGCCGATGCGGAACATCTGAGGCGTCTGCGCCTGCCACAGGCCATCGCGTGGCACGGTCGCGCCAATCCGCGCGGCGGTCGGCACACCCTGCTCTGCCCGCTTGAGCGTATCGGGCACGGGCACCGCCAGGATGCCGCCGATCGGCTCGCTGGCCGCATCGTCGGATTCCACGGCGCGGACCAGCGTATCGATCATCGCCGGCGTCAGGCCCGGTCGTGCGGCATCGTGGACCAGCACCCAGTCGGTGTCTGACGCGCCCAGTGTCTGGAGGTGATGGAGGCCCGCCAATACCGAGGCATGGCGTGAATCGCCACCCACGAAAGCCGTATCGAAACGCAGCCCCGCAAACGCCTGTGCGCCAAAGCGGGACTCCAGTGGCATGTCGTCGGGTGCCAGTACCAGGGCCGTGGCGCTGATCGCTTCACAAGCCGAGAACGCCGCCAGCGCGAACCAGAGCATCGGCCGCCCGGCCACGGTCTGGTACTGCTTCTGCACGGTGCCTCCGGCGCGGCTGCCGGTACCGGCACAGGGAATCAGGGCGAATCGACGATCGGACACAGGTTCTGCGGGTGGATGATAGGAAGCCCGGCTGCAAGCCGGCCGGACCGCATTCTATAATACGGCCCTTGTTCGCCGCCATGGCCTCCGGGCCGTGGCGGCATCGCCAACACCCCTGCCCGCGCGTGCCCCAAGCATCGCCGGCGGGGTGGCGTCGTTTTTGCATCCTTGCTACCCATGCCTGACACATTGCCCGACTTTCCTTCCGCCGCCCTGCCGCTGGTCAAGCCGGGCATGCGCCATGCCGTAGCAGGACTGCCCGGCGCCTCCGACGCCCTCGTGGTGGCCGCTTACGCGCGCCAGCATCGTGGCAGCGTGCCAATGGTGGCCGTGGTCTGCGCCAATGCCATGGATGCGCAACGGCTGGCCGACGAGATTGCGTGGTTCGCGCCGGAACTGCGCGTCCGACTGCTACCTGACTGGGAAACGCTGCCGTACGACAGCTTCTCGCCGCACCAGGATCTCGTTTCCGAGCGGCTGGCAACGCTGCACGACATCCAGACCGGCCAGTGCGATGTCATGATCGTGCCGGCCTCCACAGCGCTGTATCGACTGGCGCCGCCGTCGTTCCTTGCGGCGTACACGTTCTTCTTCAAGCAAGGCGAGCGGCTCGATGAAGCCGCGCTCAAGGCCCAGTTCACACTGGCCGGCTACGAGCATGTCAGTGCGGTGATGCGCCCAGGCGAGTACAGCGTGCGCGGCGGACTCATCGATCTCTATCCGATGGGTTCGGCGCTGCCATACCGGATCGACCTGTTCGGCGAGGAAATCGAAACCATCCGCGCGTTCGATCCGGATACGCAGCGCAGTCTCTACCCGGTCAAGGAAGTCAGGCTGTTGCCCGGTCGCGAGTTTCCGCTCGACGAGGCCGCGCGCACGGCGTTCCGAGGCCGCTGGCGAGAAGTTTTCGAAGGCGACCCCACCAAGTCGCCCATCTACAAGGACATTGGCAACGGCGTGCCGTCCGCCGGTATCGAGTACTACCTTCCGCTGTTCTTCGAACAAAGCGCATCGTTGTTCGAGTACCTGCCGCAGGGCACGCAACTGGCGTTCGCGGGCAATGTCGACGAAGCCATTCGGCGCTTCTGGGCCGACACCATGCAGCGCTACACTTTCATGCGCCACGACCGCGAACGGCCGCTGTTGCCGCCCGCGGACCTCTTCCTGTCCGAGGAACAGTTCTTCGTCGGCGCAAAGCCGCTCGCGCGGCTGGTGCTGCAGCGCGAACCGGCACCTGCCGAAGCCACGCCCTTCGCAGCGGGCCTGCCCGACGTCTCGGTGAATCGCCGCGCCGAGGACCCTCTCGTCAATCTGGAAGCCCTGCTGCTGAACAAGACCACGCGCGTGCTGATGTGCGCGGACTCCGCTGGCCGGCGCGAAACACTGCTGCAGTTCTTCGCCGAAAGCGGCCTGCGCCCGATGATCGTCGAGGATTTCGCGGCGTTCCTGGCAGGGGAATCGCATTTCTCGATTGCCGTGGCACCACTGCAGAGCGGCTTCGCGCTGCCCTCTGCATCGCTCGCCTTCGTAACCGAGAACGAGCTCTACGCGGGCACCACGCGCCGTGCCGGACGTCGCAAGCAGGAACAGGCCAGTACCGTCGACGCCATGGTTCGTGATCTGGCCGAGCTCAAGATCGGCGACCCCGTGGTACATAGCGAGCACGGCATCGGCCGCTACCAGGGGCTGGTCACGCTTGACATGGGCCAGGGCGACGAGGAGTTCCTGCATCTCGATTACGACCGCGCCAGCAAGCTCTACGTGCCCGTGCATCAACTGCACGTGATTTCGCGCTACTCGGGCGCCGATCCGGAAACCGCGCCGCTGCATTCGCTCGGTACGGGCCAGTGGGACAAGGCCAAGCGCCGCGCCGCGCAGCAGATCCGGGACACCGCCGCCGAACTGCTGAACCTCTACGCGCGCCGCGCGCTGCGCGAAGGCTTTGCCTTCCCGTTGCAGCCGAAGGACTACGAGACTTTCGCCGAGAGCTTCGGCTTCGAGGAAACACCGGATCAGGCTGCAGCGATCTCGGCAGTCATCGCCGACATGACCTCGGGCAAGCCGATGGACCGTCTGGTCTGCGGCGATGTGGGCTTCGGCAAGACCGAAGTGGCTCTGCGCGCCGCATTCGTGGCCGTGCTCGGCGGCAAGCAGGTGGCGATGCTGGCGCCCACCACGCTGCTGGCCGAGCAGCATTTCCAGACGCTGTCAGACCGCTTCGCCGAATGGCCGGTGCGCATCGTGGAACTGTCGCGCTTCAAGACGAAGAAGGAAATCGACGCGGCCATCAAGCAGATCAACGACGGCACCGTCGATATCGTGATCGGCACGCACAAGCTGCTGTCCGATCAGGTGAAGTTCCAGCGCCTGGGTCTGGTCATCATCGACGAGGAACACCGCTTCGGGGTACGCCAGAAAGAAGCGCTGAAGACGCTGCGTGCCGAGGTAGATGTGCTGACGCTGACCGCCACGCCAATCCCGCGCACGCTGGGCATGGCGCTGGAAGGGCTGCGCGATTTTTCGGTCATCGCAACGGCGCCGCAAAAGCGGCTGGCCATCAAGACGTTCGTGCGACGCGAGGAAGACGGCGTGATTCGCGAGGCTATCCTGCGGGAGCTCAAGCGCGGCGGACAAGTCTACTTCCTGCACAACGAGGTGGAGACCATCGAGAACAAGCGCGCCCGGTTGGCCGAACTGGTGCCCGAGGCGCGCATCGCCGTGGCGCACGGCCAGATGCACGAACGCGAACTCGAACGCGTGATGCGAGATTTCGTGGCACGCCGCGACAACATCCTGCTCTGCACGACGATTATCGAAACCGGTATCGACGTGCCGACGGCCAACACGATCCTGATCCACCGCGCCGACAAGTTCGGCCTGGCGCAGTTGCACCAGTTGCGCGGACGCGTGGGCCGCAGCCATCACCAGGCCTACGCGTATCTGCTCGTGCACGACCCCGAGGGGCTGACCAAGCAGGCGCAGCGCCGGCTCGAAGCCATCCAGCAGATGGAGGAACTGGGTGCGGGCTTCTATCTGGCCATGCACGACCTGGAGATTCGCGGTGCGGGCGAAGTACTTGGCGACAAGCAATCGGGCGAGATCCACGAGATCGGCTTCCAGCTTTACACGGACATGCTCAACGCCGCCGTGAAATCCCTCAAGGCCGGCAAGGAACCGGATCTGATGGCGCCGCTGGCGGCCACTACCGAAATCAACCTCGGCACGCCGGCCCTGCTGCCGAACGATTACTGCGCCGATGTGCATGAACGCCTGTCGCTCTACAAGCGTCTGGCCAACTGCGAAACCGGCGAGCGCGTGGACGATATTCAGGAAGAACTGATCGACCGTTTCGGCCGTCTGCCCGCGCAGGCGCAGGCACTGATCGAAACGCACCGGCTACGCATAGCCGCTGCGCCGCTGGGCGTGCGCAAGATCGACGCGGGCGAGGCCACGGTCAGCATGCAGTTCGTGCCGAACCCGCCCATCGACGCCATCAAGATCATCGAACTTGTGCAGAAGAACCGGCACATCAAGCTGGCCGGACAGGACAAGCTGCGTATCGAGGCCAAGATGGAAGACGTGGCCGCCCGCGCGCAGACGATCAAGCACACGCTGCGGCAGTTGGCCTGACTGACGCGCCGGGTGTAGGATCTCATCCTTGACGAATCAACGTTTTCTCACGACACATCGCCCCATGCCAACCACTCAAGACACCATCGCCGCCCAAGACACCCCGCCGCGCGGCAGCGCGCTCGACTGGACCCAACGGCTGGTGTCGTTCGATACCACCTCTCGCCATTCCAACCTTGGCCTGATCGAATCGGTACGTGACCATTTCCTGGCCAAGGGACTGCGCCCGCATCTGAGCTATAACCCGCAGGGCGACAAGGCCAACCTGTTTGTGACCGTCCCCGCTGCGAATGGCGCCACCGATGGCGGGATCGTGCTGTCGGGCCATACCGACGTGGTGCCCGTGGACGGCCAGAACTGGTCCACCGACCCGTTCAAGCCTGTGATCCGCGACGGCAAGCTGTATGGCCGCGGCACCTGCGACATGAAAGGCTTCATCGGCACAAGCCTGTCGCTGCTGCCGACCATTCTCGAAGCCAAGCTGCGCGAGCCGGTTCACTATGCGCTGTCGTTCGACGAGGAAATCGGATGCATGGGTGCGCCGTACCTGCTGGCCGAACTGCGCGATCGCGGCGTGCGACCCTCGGGCTGCATCGTGGGCGAGCCGACGAGCATGCGCACGATCGTCGCGCACAAGGGCATCAACGCGTACCGCTGCTGCGTGAAAGGCCAGGCCGCGCATTCATCGCTCACGCCCAAGGGGGTCAACGCCATCGAATACGCCGCGCGGCTGATCTGCTATATCCGCGACATCGCTGACGAGTTCAAGGCCAATGGCCCCTACGACCGCGCCTTCGACGTGCCTTTCACCACGGCATCGACCGGCACGATCCAGGGCGGCATCGCGCTGAACACGATTCCGGCCGAATGTGAGTTCGTGTTCGAGTTCCGCAACCTGCCGGGTGTCGATCCCGAAGCCATCCTCGCGCGCATCCAGGGCTATGTTGCCGATGTGCTGGTGCCGAAGATGCAGGCCGAGCATGTGGACGCCAGCATGGCCATCAGCAAGATTGCCGCCGCGCCGTCGCTCGATGCCGCTGAATCGGACGCCATCACGCAACTCGTGCGCGCGCTGACCGCTGACCGCGAAACCAACAAGGTGGCCTATGGCACCGAAGCCGGCCTGTTCCAGCGCGCCGGCATCCCGGCCGTGGTGTGCGGCCCCGGCGATATCCAGCAAGCGCACAAGCCGGACGAGTTCGTCGCGCTCGACCAGCTGGCTGACTGCGAGACCTTCCTGCACAAGGTAGTGGACAGCCTGCGGGTGGCCTGAGTTTTCCATCCCGTGCTACCGGGCGCCACGCGTTGGCGCCCGGGTACAATATCGCCCTTTCGCATCGCCCCTTTTCCTTCCTGTTGTCATGCCCCTGATTCTCCAGAGCCTGTCCCCGCTGTCCGCAGCCGATCTCGATGCCGTGCGCGCGGCTGCCCATGCCTCGGCCTTCGTGATGCGTGCCGAAAACGTGGCGGCTGCCGATGACTGCGATCCGCTGACCCCGGCACTGCGCGTGGCGCTCGACGAAATTTGCGGCGTCCGTGGCATCGACTGGGCCGTGGTGCCGGCGGGGCGCAAGCTGTCGGACTTCCGGCTCGTGGCCATGGACATGGACTCGACGCTGATCACCATCGAGTGCATCGACGAAATCGCCGATTTCTGCGGACTGAAGGCCGAAGTGTCAGCGATCACCGAAGCGGCGATGCGGGGCGAGATCACCGACTTCAACGAGAGCCTGCGCCGCCGTGTGGCCCTGCTGAAGGGCCTCGACGCCAGCGTGCTCGACCGCGTGTACGAAGAACGACTACGCCTGTCGCCGGGTGCCGAGAACATGCTCCAGACGATCCAGGCACTGGGCCTGCGCACGCTACTGGTGTCCGGGGGGTTCGTCCACTTCACCGACCAGCTCAAGCCGCGCCTGAAACTCGACTTCACCCGAGCCAACACGCTGGAGATCGTGGATGGCAAGCTGACCGGCAACGTGGTGGGCGAGATCGTCAATGCGGACGTAAAGGCACGTACCGTGCGCGAGGTGTGCGAGCAGATCGGCGCCGAACCGTCGCAGGCCATCGTCATGGGCGACGGTTCGAACGACCTCAAGATGATGGCAGTAGCGGGCCTGTCCGTGGCCTTCCGCGCCAAACCCGTCGTGCGCGAACAGGCCAGTGTGGCGTTCAATCATGTGGGGCTGGACGGGCTGCTGAACCTCTTCCCGCACTGATTCCCGTTTCAAGGCGTGCCTTGCGTCACCTGCAAGGCACCCGCTCCCTCGCTTTCCCTCCCCACTCGCCCCCTCTTGCCACACCTCCGGGCGTTTCCCGCATTACATTTTCGTCATTGGCGCTGACGCGACCAAATCCACGAGATCGCAACATAACGCCTTGATTTCCTTGTGGAATCAAATGCGAATGATTATTATTGTTCGCCTCCCTACATCGTCGTTTTCCGACTGCACAACGCATGCAAGCGTTAGCTATATTCCTATCCCTGGCCGCCGCGGCGTGCCTGTACCTCGCGGCGCCAAATCAACTGCTGGTTGTCGATGCCGAGGGTAAAGGTCGCTCGCCGCTGTCCTCCCGACTGCTCTGCTGGATCGGTGTTGCACTCGCCGTGGCCGGCACCTGGGTCATGAGCGTGCCCGAGGGCTGGGCCGTCGCCATTGCCGCCACCCTCGTGGTCATGACGTGCTTCCTGTCCTTCTGGCCGTTCATTGGCACCTGGCTCCATCACAACCGGGCGGACGACGAACCATCAGAGGTCTCGAAAGAAGGGAGCGCATCATGATCGGCACCAAATGGCTTGCCGGCACGCTGTTGGGCCTGCCCCTGGCCATCGCGCTGTGCACACTCGGCATCTTGTGGCTGCCCGGCGGCTGGGAAGGTGGCGTGGTCCTTGCCATCATGCTCAGCTTCGTCCTATGGGTGGCCATCATCAGCCTGAGCCTGCTGTTCGAGACGAGCCTTCGCGCCTGGCTGTGGCTGGTGGGCGGGAATCTGGTCTGTTACGGCATCCTCGTGGCATTGCGGCTGCTGCACGCGATGCCCCCTGCCTCGGCGCTCTCCGCCGTCACCGGTTCATGAGGCGATACACATGAAAGCCAATACCCTCCGCGTGTTCAACACGCTGCATACCTGGGTCGGCCTGATGGCCGGCTGGGCGCTGTTCATCGCGTTCTTCGCAGGCGCGATCACCGTCTTCCACCACGAACTGCACGTCTGGCAGAATCCGGACCGCCTGGAAGGCAAGCATGCCGCCGAGGTCCATGTCGAGGGCCCCGCCATCGATGCCTTCGTGCAGAAGCTGATCGCCGTTCACCCTGACGCCGCAAACAGCGTCTACGTGGGCCTGCCCAGCCATGAGGAACCGGACTTCAACGCCTACTGGCAGGACAAGGCCGGTGAATGGCACACGATGAACGGCGAGCGCCTGAACGGCGACAAGGCAGCGCAGAACAGCACGTCGCTCGATCACGTCACGGGGGAACTCTCTGCCTTCCTGAACGCCCTGCACTACTCGCTCGGCCTGGGCCTGAACGGCACGTATTTCATGGGGATCATCTCCATCCTGTACGGGCTGGCGCTGGTGTCGGGCGTCATCCTGCATCTGCCGCGACTCAAGAAAGACCTGTTCGCGGTGCGTCCGGGCCGCAACCTGAAGCGGTTCTGGATGGATTCGCACAATGTGATCGGCCTGTTCAGCCTGCCGTTCCACCTGATCTTTGCCATCACTGGCGCGATGTTCTGCCTGTCGCTGGTCATGGTCATGGTGTTCAATGTGCTGACCTTCGACGGCAAGCTGTTCGAGACGATTCCGCGCGTCACGAGTGGCACGTCCGAAGTGTCCGCATCGGGTCGTCCATCACCCACGATGCCCTCGGCGCAGTTGCTCGCCATCGCACGCGAGCACGGCGGCGAACACTTCACGCCGACCGCGATCCGGTTCCAGCGCTATGGCGATGCGAATGCCGTGGCCGACGTGCGCGGCGAGAGCGCCCGTGCACTGGGCAATGGCGGGTCCGTGGGCATCCACGCGGCAGCCAACGAACCCAACGCCGGCAAACTGATCGCCAACCAAACGGCTAGCGGACGCGACACCAACCACATGGTCTATAGCGCGATGTTCGCGTTGCACTACGGCACCTACGGCGACATGGCCGTGCGCATCGTCTACCTGATCGCGGGCCTGGCGGGTGCCTTCCTGTTCTACTCCGGCAACCTGCTCTGGATCGAAACCCGACGCAAGGCGCGCCAGGCCGAGCAGCCACGCGTACACAAGCTGCTGGCGCAGGCCACAGTGGGCGTCTGCATTGGCACCTGCATCGGCGTGGCGCTGTGCTTCCCGGCCGCGTTGCTGTGGCCAGAGCGTGCCGTGAGCTATGTGTTCTGGCCGGTCTTCGGCGTGGCGGTGGCTTGGGCGCTGGTCCGGCCGCCGATCCGTGCAGCGGTCGAGCTGCTGTACGTGGCCGCCCTTGCCACGCTGACCGTGCCCTTGGCGGACCTGATCCTGGCCGGAGACAATCTGTTCTCGGCCGCGCTCCAGGGTCGTTGGGTCATTGCTGGCTTCGACATCGCCGCCATCGCCATGGCAGTCGGGTATGTCGCGCTGGCACGTGCCACACAACGCCGTGCGCAGAATGGTCCGGTTGAATCGGTCTGGGCGCCACCCGGCGCCGCCGCTCAGGCCGCGCCGCAAGCCACGATGCGCAAGGCCGACGCCTCCTGATTGCAGGTGTCGACGCCTCAAACAAAAAGCCCCGCCATCACTGGCGGGGCTTTTTGTTGAGCGGTTCGCGGCAGCACTCAGCGCAACTGTGCTTCCATGGCTTGCTTGATGTCCCCGATCAGATCGCGCGTATCCTCGAGGCCAATGTAGAAGCGCACCAGTTCGCCAGCGTTCTCCCAATCGGCGGGTGGCCATGTTCCCACCGGCCGCATGGTGTCGACGTGATACGGCACCGCAAGGCTGTGCGCCCCACCCCACGACCAGCCGATGGCGAACAGCTTCAGCGCTTCGACAAAGGCATCGACCTGTTCTCGCGCGTAGCGGCTGTGCAGAATGATCGAGAACAGACCGCTGGCGCCGGAAAAGTCCCGCAGCCACTCGGCATGGCCGGGGCAATCTGGCAGCGCAGGGTGCAGTACGCGCGAGACCTCGGGTCGCTGCTTGAGCCATTCGGCGATTTCCCGTGCCGCGCGGTCGTGGGCGGCCAGCCGGACCGGCATGCTGGACAGGCCACGCAGCACCAGGAAGCAGTCATCCGCCGACACGCCCCAGCCCATGATCATGCGCGTGCGCTTGAGTCGGTCGTGAAGCATGTCGTCACGCGTGATCACCGCGCCCATCAGCACATCGCTGCCGCCGGACTGGTACTTGGTCAACGCCTGCACCGAGATATCGATGCCCTTGTCGAACGGCTTGAAATACACGCCCGCCGACCAGGTATTGTCGATTGCCGTCACCACGCCGCGTGCCCGTGCTGCGGCCACAATCGCCTCGGAATCGGGCACCTCCATCGTCACGGACCCAGGCGCCTCCATCCAGATCAGCTTGGTATTCGGCTGGATCAGCGCCGCAATGCCCGCTCCGATGGATGGATGGTAGTAACGCACTGTCACGCCAAACTCCCGTGCCAGCCACTCGCCATGATCGCGGTTGGGACCATAGACGTTGTCCGGCACCAGCACATCGTCACCGGCCTTTACCAGCGCAAAGTAAACCAGTGATATTGCCCCCATACCCGACGGCAGCAGCAGCGTCTGGCTGCCACCCTCGATCTGCGCCAACTGCTGGCACAGTGCCTCGCTGGTGGGCGTGGCGTGCAAGCCATAGCGCCAATAGGTTTTGCTGCGGTCGCCATAGGCGCGCAGTTCGGCGAGATTGCGGAAAACGATGGTGGAGCCGCGATACGTCGGCGTCGAGAACGATTCGAAGCCCGGCGCGATGTCGAGGTCGGGTTGGACTGCGGTGGTCTGGGTATAGCGGGACGGATGGCGGGGCGAGTCGGAAGCAGACACGGCGCGTTTCCTCGGAAGTCTGGACAGGCGTTCGAGCTTACCAGCAATCAGAAATCCGTCCACCCCTGCGCCGCAACCGCCGCTTGGGGATAGGAAAAACTAGCGCGACTTGCCCGTCGAGATCGACGATTTCGGCGGTGGCGGCGCGTAGGTCACACCACTGCTGGGTTGCATGTCGAACGGTGGAATAACGAGGAACCCGCCAAACGGCCGGATGAAGAATGGCAGGACGATGGCCGGGTTGTAGGGATCGGTCCACGTTCCGCGCACGGCACCGTTACGGTCAATCTGGCCGTCCCAGTTGCCGGAGACACGCGTACCGTCGTCGGACTCTTCCATCAGGAAGTTGCCGTTATCCCACTCGCCGGACAACAGCCGGACGCCCTTGCCATCGCCCACCGAGTATTCGCCCTGCAGGCTGTCCCGGGTATCGGACTTCGGCGCCACGCGCATGCGCACCGGCTTGTCGCCAAGCGTGCCCACGTAGACGGGATATTGGGAATACTCGGCACGCGGCGCCAGCACAGTGGCTGCACCGGTGGAGAGCGTTGTTCCGCGCCGGGACTCCCCGGCGCGAATCGCATCATTGATACCAAAGGAGCCGCCCTGCCCCCCCGCCGTCGACAAACTATCGCCAGCCGCCGAGGCGGCCATCGGTGCCGCCAACATCGCGGCCATCGAACATGCGCAAAACGCGTGCAAAGCTGAAGAAAAGCGGGGCAAGGCGGACTTCCTTGGGATGGGGGCTGCCGTGACTTTAAACGCGCTCGAAGATCGCGGCAATCCCCTGGCCGCCGCCGATGCACATCGTCACCAGCGCATAGCGGCCTTGCACGCGCTGCAGTTCGTGAAGCGCCTTCACCGTAATCAGCGCGCCCGTGGCACCGATAGGATGGCCCAGCGAAATGCCCGAACCGTTGGGGTTGACCTTGGCCGGATCGAGTCCCAGCGCCTTCGTCACGGCACAGGCTTGCGCGGCAAACGCTTCGTTGGCCTCGATCACGTCGAGATCCTTGACCGACAGCCCTGCGCGCTCCAGTGCGATCTTTGTTGCCGGAACCGGGCCGATGCCCATCGTCTTGGGATCGACACCTGCATGGCCGTACGACACCAGGCGCGCCAGCGGCTTCAGGCCGCGGCGCTCCCCCTCGGCACGCTCCATCAGCACCACTGCAGCAGCGGCATCGTTCAGACCCGATGCATTGCCCGCCGTGACCGTGCCGTTCTCCTTGACGAAGACCGGCTTGAGCTTGGTCATGTCATCGATGGTCGCATCGTGGCGCACGTGCTCGTCGGTATCGAAGACGACATCGCCCTTGCGGCTCTTCAGCGTGACGGGAACGATCTGGCCCTTGAAATGGCCGGCCTTGATGGCAGCCGACGCGCGGCGATGCGATTCCAACGCTGCCTCGTCCTGCTGCTGGCGCGAGATGTTGTATTCCTTGGCAACGTTCTCTGCGGTCACACCCATGTGGATCGCGTGGAAGGGGTCGTGCAGCGCGCCGAGCATCATGTCGATCAGCTTGGCATCGCCCATGCGCGAACCCCAGCGGGCCATCGGTGCGAGGTACGGCGCGCGGCTCATGCTTTCCGCACCGCCACCGATGGCGACATCGGCATCGCCAAGCAGAATGGTCTGGGCAGCACTGACAATCGCCTGCAGGCCAGATCCGCACAGGCGGTTGACCGTCAGCGCCGGGGCATTGATCGACACCCCGCCGTTCACGGCGGCCACGCGCCCCAGGTACATGTCTTTCGGCTCGGTCTGGATGACGTTGCCGAATACCACATGCCCGACGTCGTCGCCGGACACCTTGGCGCGGGCCAGCGCTTCGCGCACCACGAGCGCGCCCAGGTCAGTCGGAGCCAGATCCTTGAGGCTGCCGCCAAAGGTACCAATCGCGGTGCGCACACCGCTGACAACCACCACTTCACGCGTCATGTCTTGTCTCCATGCGAAATGTTGCGGCGCACAGTATAGACCGCGGAGCGAAAAAGTGAACGACCGTACTTTTACCTAATGGCAGCAGGCCCCGGTATCCGGAAGCCTGTCCTCAGGCGATTTCGCCCCACAGGTCATGACCGTCGGCGCCGGTGATTTTCACGTTGACGAATTCGCCCGCCTTGTAGCGCTGCGACGGCTTGGCGGCCGGATCGATATAGACCAGGCCGTCAATCTCGGGAGCATCGGCGGACGAACGGCCGATACCGCCATCCTGGTTGATTTCATCGACCAGCACGCGAAGCGTTTGACCGACCTTGCGCTGCAGGCGGCGTGCCGAAACTTCCTCGGCCACTTCCATGAAGCGCGCACGACGCTCTTCACGCACCTCGTCAGGCAGTGCACCGGGCAGATCGTTGGCCGTTGCACCGTCCACCGGGGAATAGGCGAAGCAGCCTACACGATCCAGTTCGGCTTCGGCGATGAAGTCGAGCAGCGTCTGGAACTCCTCTTCCGTCTCGCCCGGAAAACCCGCGATGAACGTGCTGCGAATCGTCAGGTCCGGACAGATCGCACGCCAGGCACGAATCCGGTCCAACGTCTTCTCCGCATTCGCCGGACGCTTCATACGCTTGAGCACGTCCGGATGTGCGTGCTGGAGCGGTACATCGAGGTACGGCAGCACATTACCCTGGTTCATCAGGGGAATGATCTCGTCCACGTGCGGATACGGGTACACATAGTGCAGGCGCACCCACGCGCCATACTGGCTGGCGAGTTCGCCGAGCGCCGCGACCAGTTCCGTCATGCGCGTCTTCAGCGGGCGACCTGCCCAAAAACCGGTTCGGTACTTCACGTCCACGCCATAGGCACTGGTGTCCTGCGAAATCACGAGCAGTTCCTTGACACCGGCCTTGAACAGGTTTTCCGCCTCAAGCATGACCTCGGCCACCGGGCGCGATACCAGATCCCCGCGCATGGACGGGATGATGCAGAACGAGCAGCGATGGTTGCAGCCTTCCGAAATCTTCAGGTATGCGTAGTGCTTGGGCGTGAGCTTGATGCCGGCAGCCGGCACCAGGTCAGTGAAAGGGTCATGCGGTTTCGGCAAGTGCGTGTGAACTGCCTGCATGACCTCGCCCAGCGCGTGGGGACCCGTCACGGCGAGCACCTTGGGATGCACCGAGGTCACGATGTCTTGTCCGGCGGCATCCTTCTTCGCCCCCAGGCAGCCGGTCACGATGACCTTGCCGTTCTCGTTCAGCGCCTCGCCAATGGCATCCAGGCTCTCCTGCACCGCCTCGTCGATGAAGCCGCAAGTGTTGACCACCACAAGGTCGGCGCCGTCATAGGTGCCGCTGATCGCGTAACCTTCGGCGCGCAGTTGCGTGATGATCTGCTCGGAATCGACCAGTGCCTTGGGGCATCCAAGTGACACAAAGCCGACTTTCGGCGCAGGAGTGGACAAAATGTTTTCAGACGACATGGGGCACCGCGTATGTGGGGATTGGGCACGTCCTACCGTCCCCGGTGGCGCGCCGCTGGCTTAAGGGCATCCGGCGAGCCTGCCGGGCGCCGCAATTGCCATGAAAGGCGGAGATTTTACCTTGATCGGGCCGCCTTGGCGTGAGGTTCGGAAGGAGCCGGCCCGGCTGGCTGGAAACGCGTCCTGGTTATAGACCCAGAAGGCCGGTCAACCGATCCATCACGACGTCTCCGCCGATGGCGTATCCGAGCATGGCTCCACCTCCCGAGGTGAACCAGATCACCTTGTTGACACGGTCCCGCAAGGCAAGTATCCGGCCTTCGTTACTCTTGATCTGGGCGGACAGGTTATCTTCCAGACGATCACAACGGGCCTCGGTCTTGTCCTCGCATTTCTGGATGCGATCACCGAGGTCCGTTGCCACGCGATCGATGCGAATTTCGAGGTCGCCCCTGCTCTCCCGGATCTGCCTACCAAGGTCCGTTCGCACATGCTCGATCTTGTTTTCCGTCGCATCGATGCGGGTGTGCAGATCCACTTCCATCCTGTCGACGCGCGTCTCGAACTTGTCGAATCGCGTTGCAAGCTGTTCGATTGCCGCCAACACCCTGGACTCCGAGGCGTCGATCCGGTCGAGCAGGTATGCATGACCAGCGGACATACGCGTATCAAGCGTCGACAAACGTGTATCGAACGTCGACATACGCGAGTCGAGCGTCGAGATTTGCCCGGCAAGCCGCCCCTCCACCTCGCGCAAATCATTGCGCACTCCCACCTCCACCGCATCGAGCTGACGCTCCCCGCGCTCGACGCGCGCTTCAAGCGCCTGCTGCGAAGCCTTCACCTCGCCTACCTCGCGCTGGATGCACGTCAGTTGGGTGTAGATGCCACCGGCGAATTCGACGAGCCGGGTCAAGCCGGTTGGATCGGCGGGTTCAGGCGCCATGCGCCAGAGATTCGCGCTGTCAGACATAAGTTACCCTCCGGACCAGACCGGATGGCATGCAAGGCGGGATACGCTTGGAAAAAGCCATCGTGCAGTGAAAGCAGGATTGTTATCGGGTCGCCCAGTGCTCAGGGCGTTGGCCGATTGGAGCACATGGCGGCTCCCAACATCCTTGCTCTGCAATCAATAGCGGAGAAAAAAGGCTAAAAGACGCACATCGGACACGCATTCACAAAAATGCGTGGCAAGCCAACAACTCAAAACGACCCTGCATTGCACAGGGCCGTCGCGGCGTGCGTTCGTGAGGCTACTTCTTGTCCTGCTGGTTGAACGGGAACGTGCCGAACATGTTCTTGGCCTGGCTCTGCATCTGTTCCTGCATCTGCACGAAGAGGTTTTTGCTCTGCTCGATGTAGTTGCTCATCATGCCCTGCATCATCGGACCCTGCAGGTTCATGAACTGCGACCACATGTCGGGGCTGAATGCCTCGCCCGAGTACAGACCCTTCGAGTTCTCGGCCAGCTTGCCCTGAATGTCGATGAATGCCTGGATGTTCTTTTCGAGGTAGGTGCCCATCATGCCCTGCATCGCGTGGCCGTAGAAACGGATGATCTGCGAAAGCATGGCGCTAGAGAACATCGGCACACCGCCGGTTTCCTCTTCCAGGATGATTTGCAGCAGGATGCTGCGTGTCAGCTCCTCGCCGCTCTTGGCGTCGACGACCTTGAAGTCCTCGGTATCCATGACCAGCTGCTTCACATCAGCGAGCGTGATGTAGGTGCTGGTTTGCGTATCGTAGAGCCGGCGATTGGGGTATTTCTTGATCAGTCGCTCTGCGCCTTTTTTGGTCGTGGCCATCGGTGCTCTATCCTTTTGTCGTCGCTGGTGCCGTGGGTCGGCACCGCTGCTGCGCCTTGACTCGCGCTGCTGCACCGCATGCAGTGCAGTGCGCAATGGAGCGCGTCTTCCCCGCCGAGAAACACGCTGCAGGCGCGCAAGAAACAACCGGACCAGACCCATGTGGACCGCGCCACTTTGGTGCCGGTTGCGCCATTGCCCTGATTCTATGCTCAAGAAAGCACTATGGAAAGCTGGCCGCGTTTAAGGAAAACCCGCAGCATTTGATTGTCTAGCCCCCAAAAGCAAACCGTCCGCATGCCAGCGACATGCGGACGGTGATGCGAATTACCAGGGCATCTCGGTGCAGCACTCAATGGTTTGTGCAGCGCGCCAGATGCGCCGCATCAACGGCAACCTCCGTGACGGCCTGCCGCCCCTCGCGGGCAACGCGCCGTCGCAGATGGCCGCCTCGACCATCAGCCCATGTGCAGGCCGCCGTTCAGGGAGAAGTCCGCACCCGTGGAGAAACCGGACTCTTCCGAAGCCAGCCAGGCGCAGATCGATGCGATTTCAGCCGGCTCGCCCAGGCGCTTCACCGGGATCGTGCCGACGATCTTGTCCAGCACATCCTGACGGATCGACTTCACCATGTCCGTGGCGATATAGCCCGGCGACACGGTATTGACCGTCACGCCCTTCGTGGCCATTTCCTGCGCCAGGGCCATCGTGAAGCCGTGCAGGCCAGCCTTGGCTGTCGAATAGTTGGTCTGGCCGAACTGCCCCTTCTGGCCGTTCACTGACGAGATGTTGATCACGCGGCCGAAGCCACGATCCGCCATGCCATCGATGACCTGCTTGGTCACGTTGAACAGCGACGTCAGGTTGGTGTCGATCACCGCATCCCAATCGGCACGCGTCATCTTGCGGAACACCACATCGCGCGTGATGCCGGCGTTGTTGACCAGAATGTCGACCTCACCCACCTCGGCCTTCACTTTCTCGAAAGCCGCCTTGGTCGAATCCCAGTCCGCCACGTTGCCTTCGGACGCCACGAACTCGAAACCGAGCGCGCGTTGTTGTTCGAGCCACTTCTCGCGACGCGGCGAGTTCGGGCCGCAGCCCGCCACCACCTTATAGCCCTCTTTTGCCAGGCGTTGGCAAATCGCGGTTCCGATGCCACCCATGCCGCCGGTCACGTATGCAATGCGCTGAGTCATATCCACTCCTAGTTGGCTCGATCGGTTCGTTGTTGTCGAAACTTTTCGGTCGTTGTTGTCAATGCCGGCGGCGGTTCCTCGGTACGTACCGCCGGCATACCCCTCATGCACGTCTAGCCAATGCTTTTGTTATGTATTGCAGTTCAACGTTCGACTGCCAGCGCCACGCCCATGCCACCGCCGATGCACAGCGAGGCCAGGCCCTTCTTGGCGTCGCGGCGCTTCATCTCGTGCAGCAGCGTCACCAGGATGCGGCAGCCGGATGCGCCGATCGGGTGGCCGATGGCAATCGCGCCACCGTTCACGTTGATCTTCGACTGGTCCCAGCCCATTTCCTTGTGCACCGCCAGCGCCTGCGCCGCAAATGCCTCGTTGATTTCCATCAGGTCGAGATCCTGCACGCCCCAGCCCGCACGCGACAGGCAGCGTCGGCTGGCCGGCACCGGGCCCATGCCCATCACGGCCGGGTCCACGCCGGCATTGGCGTACGCCTTGATCGTCGCCAGCGGCGTCAGGCCAAGTTCCTTGGCCTTGGCGGCCGACATCACCACCACGGCGGCAGCGCCGTCGTTGAGGCCGGAGGCATTTGCGGCCGTCACCGTGCCCGCCTTGTCGAACGCCGGCTTCAGGCCCGACATGCTATCCAGCGTGGCGCCCTGACGCACGAACTCATCGGTCTTGAACGCCACCGGATCGCCCTTACGCTGCGGAATCATCACCGGCACGATTTCCTCGTCGAATTTGCCGGCCTTCTGAGCCGCTTCGGCCTTGTTCTGCGAACCGACTGCGAACTCGTCCTGCGCTTCGCGC
Source organism: Cupriavidus sp. SW-Y-13 (assembly GCF_009793345.1). Classification (NCBI taxonomy): domain Bacteria; kingdom Pseudomonadati; phylum Pseudomonadota; class Betaproteobacteria; order Burkholderiales; family Burkholderiaceae; genus Cupriavidus; species Cupriavidus sp. SW-Y-13. The sequence continues at coordinate 1,475,813 of NZ_WHLX01000001.1, read as the reverse complement.
GTGATGCCATATTCCTTGGCCACGTTTTCGGCGGTGATGCCCATGTGGTACTTGTTGTACACGTCCCATAGGCCATCGACGATCATCGTGTCGACGAGCTTGGCATCACCCATGCGGAAGCCGTCGCGCGAGCCCGGCAGCACGTGCGGGGCCGCGCTCATGTTCTCCATGCCACCCGCCACGACGATCTCTGCCTCGCCGGCGATGATGGCATTGGCGGCCAGCATCACGGCTTTCAGGCCCGAGCCGCACACCTTGTTGATGGTCATGGCCGGCACCATGTCCGGCAGGCCGGCTGCGCGCGACGCCTGGCGGGCCGGGTTCTGGCCCGAGCCGGCCGTCAGCACCTGGCCCATGATCACTTCGCTCACCTGGTCGGGCTTGACGCCTGCGCGCTCCAGCGCGGCCTTGATCACGAGTGCGCCCAGCTCCGGTGCGGGGATCTTGGCCAGGGAGCCACCGAATTTGCCTACGGCGGTGCGAGCTGCGGAAACAATGACGATGTCGGTCATGTGAGGTCCTTTCGAGAAAACGAATCGCGGATCGGTTCGAAACGGGGCCGGCGGCTCATCCGCCGCCCCGGCAAAATCAGGCGCGCTGCTTGACGTAGCGTCCCGGTGCAGGCTCGATCGCCTTGTAGTGGGCGTTGCCGTAGGTATCAGGCGCCGCACGCTTCTGGCCGGCCTGCTTGCCGAGCCATGCCATCCAGTCCGGCCACCAGCTACCCGGATGTTCCTCCGCGCCAGCCAGCCATTCATGGGCCGAAACGGGCAGCGTATCACTGGTCCAGTGACTACGCTTCTTCTTGGCTGGCGGGTTGATGACGCCGGCAATGTGCCCAGAGGCGCCCAGCACGAAGCGCAGCTTGTTTTTCAGCAGTGCGGTGGAAGCATACGCAGCCGACCACGGCACGATATGGTCCTCGCGCGAGCCGTAGATATACGTCGGCACGTCGATGGCACCCAGGTCCACCGGGGCATTGCAGACGGTCAGCTTGCCCGGCACCTTCAATTCGTCCTGCAGGTAGGTATGGCGGAGGTACCAGCAATACCAGGGTCCGGGCAGGTTGGTGGCGTCGCCGTTCCAGAACAGCAGATCGAAGGGCACAGGCGTGTTGCCCTTCAGGTAGTTGTCGACCACGTAGTTCCAGACCAAATCGTTCGGACGCAGGAACGAGAACGTGTTCGCCAGTTCCACTCCCCGCAGCAGACCGCACGGCGCACCCGATGCGCCGCCCAGCGTAGCCTCGCGCAGTTGCACATGCGATTCATCGACAAAGACGTCGAGGATGCCGGTGTCGGCAAAGTCGAGTAGCGTGGTGAGCAGGGTCAGGCTGGCTGCGGGCCGCTCGCCGCGTGCCGCCAGCACGGCAAGCGCCGTGGAAATGATGGTGCCACCCACGCAGAACCCGAGCACGTTGATCTTGTCGAGACCGCTGATGTCGCGCGCCACCTCGATCGCGCGGATGGCTGCATGCTCGATGTAGTCGTCCCAGGTCCGCTCGGCCATCGAGGCATCGGGGTTCCGCCACGACACCAGGAACACCGTGTGCCCCTGCTCCACCGCGTGCCGCACCAGCGAGCTTTCGGGCTGCAGGTCAAGGATGTAGTACTTGTTGATGCACGGCGGCACCAGCAGCAGCGGCCGCGCGTAGACCTTGTCGGTCAGCGGCTTGAACTGCAGCAACTGGAAGTATTCGTTCTCGTAGACGACAGCGCCTTCGGTTACGGCAACATTGCGGCCCACCTCGAAGGCGGTCTCATCGGTCTGCGAAATCTTGCCGCGCCCCAGATCCTCCAGCATGTTGCGCACGCCGTTGCGCAGCGATTCGCCGCCGGACTCGATCAGGCGCTGCTGGGCATCCGGATTGGTCGCCAGGAAGTTGGCCGGCGACATCGCATCGACCCACTGCGAAACCGCAAAGCGGATGCGTTGGCGCACCTTGGGATCGGCTTCCACAGCATCGGCAAGCTCGGTCATGGCGCGCGCCGTGAGCAGGTAGAACGCGGCCGTGTAGCGATATGCCGCATTGTTGCGCCATGCATCGCTGGCAAAGCGGCGATCGGACAGACGCTGGCTGGCAGCACCGGCTTGCCCGGCCTGCGGCGCACCATTCGGCACCATGGCCCCGGCACCCATTTCACGCCAGAGTTCGGTGAAATCCTTCAGATAGCGTTCCTGGATGCTGGCGAGCTGCGTGGGCGCGATCTTCACCGCACCATTGGCACCATTGCCCTGCAGAGCCTGGAACGCCTTGGCGAATGCATCGCCGCCCGGAAAGCTGCCGGGGAAACCGTTCGGAAGACCATTCGGGAAGCCACCGGGGAATGCACCGGCCAAGCCGGCGGGAAAACCAGGCGGCATCGCGCCGTTGGTTTCGGGTGCCCACTGACGGGACCACTCCAGCCAGGCGGCTGGGTCGAATGGCCCCGGCGCAAATTGAAACGGTTGGGACTTGTCTTCCTTTCCGGAAGATGCCGCACCTTTGCCGGTCGCCATGATGTATTCGTCTCTCTGCCGTCGTGATGGTTGACGGGCACGGGGTAACTGTCTCCCGACCCGCCCCGGAATCCGGGATGCGTTAGCGGGCCGCCTGAGCGGCTCGCCACTTACGCTATGCTTGCCGGCGAAACCCTGATACTTCCTCGGTTCCGATACATTTGAAGGCATTGTTGCCTTGCAATGTAGAGGCTGTCAATGCGGAATTCCGCATTCCCATGCGGGCGCCAGGGAAGTGATGTCCGACCTACCGGACGGTAATTCCCAAGCGGGTTGCCGGGGTTCGGAACTCGCCTACCAGAGAGAGATGAACGGCTGATGTATATCGTGGCAATTGGCTGGCTATATGTGGCGCTGATGATGGCTATCACGGAGACAAACGTGGTGGCCGGTGTGGCCACGTTCCTGTGCTACGGGCTGGCGCCCGTCTCGCTGGTGATGTACATCCTGGGCACACCGGGCAGGCGGCAGCGGCGACGCGCACGGGAAGAGGCGGAAGCCCGCGCAGCGGTGGACGCGGCGGAAACCCCGGGAACTTCGAGCGCGCCGTCTTCTGCCGTGCGGGACGGCGACGCCTAGGCTCCCAGCCAGACCATCGTGGCCATGCGACCCGTAGTGCGGTCGCGGCGATAGGAGTAGAAGCGGTCTGCGTCGGTTACCGTGCAGGTATCGCCGCCAAAGACCTGCGTGCAGCCAGCTCGCGCCAGGCGTATGCGTGCCAGCGCGTAGAGGTCGGCCATGTACTTGCCCTGCCCCACCGCGACGAATGCCGCATCGACTTCGGCCTGTTCGTGTTGGAACGCGCGATCGAGGAATGCTGCGCGGACTTCCGCGCCCACTTCGAACGCATCGGGGCCGATCGCAGGCCCCAGCCACGCCAGCCATTGTGGCATGCCGCCCGCGCGCTGCGCCATGCGCGACAGCGTGGCCTCGATCACGCCATCGCACAGACCTCGCCAGCCGGCATGCGCCGCGCCGACGACAGCACCCGCCGTATCGCAAAGCAGCACGGGCAGGCAATCGGCTGTCATGATCGCGCAAACGTCGCCCGGCCGCCCCGAAATGCTGGCATCGGCTTGCTGGATCTCGCTCCCGGCATCGCCATGCTCTGCCGTGGCCACGCCACAGCCATGCACCTGTTCCAACCAGAGCGGCATGGCGGGCAGGCTGCGGGCCAGCCGCGCACGGTTGGCCGCAACGGCGGACGGATCGTCGCCGACATGGGTGCCGAGATTCAGCCCGCCCGTCGAGCCATCGGCCAGCCCATAGGCGCCGCGACTGACACCGCCCTGACGCGTGGTAGACAGCGCGCGCACATTTGCCGGGGCCGGCCAGTCCGGGACGAGCCACGAAGTTGAAATAGCTGTCGATTCAGTCGTCATCGGCCTCGCCTTCGTACCACGTGCCTTCGTCGTGGTAATCGTCGTAGTCATCGTCCTGTTCCGCGTGCCCCTCAAAGTCGAGCGCGGCAATCAGCGCCTGCAGGTCCTCGGGTGGCTGGGTTTCCCAGGAGATCTTGCGACCCGTGGCCGGATGCACGAGTCCAAGCTTGTAGGCATGCAGCGCCTGGCGCGTATACGGCACCGGCAGCGGCACCCGGATTGCCTGCCGCTGACCGCGCTGGGTGGCCTTGTAGTAGACCGGATCGCCCACGAGCGGATGACCAATGGACTCGAAATGCACGCGAATCTGGTGCGTGCGGCCCGTTTCAAGCTGGCACATCACCATCGACACGTGCGAGCGGCCCAGCGGCACGGTGCCGAGCGTCTTGAAATGCGTACGCGAAGGCTTGCCGCTGTTCGTGTAGACGATGGCCATGCGGGTCCGCTCGCGCGGATCGCGGGCAATCGGTGCGTCGATGGTGCCTTCCTCGGGCGTTTCGCCCCACACCAGCGCGAGATAGGTCCGCTTGACCGTACGCGCAGCCAGTTGGCGCACCAGATCGGTCTGCGCGGTCAGCGTGCGGGCCACCACCATCAGGCCGGATGTCTCCTTGTCCAGCCGATGCACGATACCGGCGCGCGGCAGCCGTGCCGCGTGCGGATCGCGATACAGCAGGCCATTGAGCACCGTGCCGCTCCAGTTTCCTGCAGCAGGATGCACCACCAGACCGGGCGGCTTGTCGATGACCAGCAGCGTATCGTCCTCGTAGACCACGTTGAGCGGCACATCCTCGGCCGTGAAAGCCGTGGATTCGGGTGCCGCCTGCGGGCGGATCTCGATCTGCTGCCCCATCTGCATCGATGCCTTGGCGCGGCTCGGTTCTCCGTCCACGCGCACGGCGCCCTCTTCGATCCATTGCTGGATGCGGCTGCGGGAGAACTCGCTGAAGTGGCGTGCGAGCAATTTATCGAGCCGTTCGCCGTGATCGGCACTGCCGACTTCCATGAACTGGGGCACGAGATCGGGGGCGGCAGGCGCTGCCACGAGCACGTCGTCCTGCAACTCCCCACCTTCGTCGAGGACCTCGAATGGGTCGTTCAAGTCCCCATTGACGGGGGCTGCGGCCTCCCTGGATTCGACCTGACTGTCCAGACCGGTTTCGGCGCTGGGGCTTCGGCTATAATGCTTGGCGGTATTTTTCTTCATCCGGAACAGGTTGCCCATGCAATTGCAGAGCATGAAACGCGCGGATTGGCGCGCGAAAATTGGAGCGGTTTTGCTCGCAGGCGGCTGCGTCATGCTGTCGGCATGCGGCCTGCTTGGAGACCAGCCTGACGAAACAGCCAGCTGGTCGGCTAACAAATTATATTCGGAAGCCAAGGATGCCCTCGACGGCGGCGACTATACGCGTGCCGTGAAGCTCTATGAAAAGCTCGAGGGCCGCTATCCGTTTGGCCGTTACGCGCAGCAGGCACAGATCGACACTGCCTATGCCAGCTACAAGGATGGCGAGACCGCTGCCGCGCTGGCAGCCGTGGACCGGTTCATCCAGTTGCACCCGAGCCATCCGAATATCGATTACGCCTACTACCTCAAGGGCCTGATCAATTTCAACGACAACCTGGGCTGGCTGGGCCGCTTCTCGGGCCAGGATCTCAGCGAGCGCGACCCCAAGGCCGCCCGCGCTGCCTACGATGCGTTCCAGATCCTGATCACGCGCTACCCTGACAGCAAGTACACGCCCGATGCCACGCAGCGGATGCAGTACATCGTCAACTCGCTGGCCCAGCACGAAGTGCATGCGGCACGCTACTACTACCGTCGCGGCGCCTACCTCGCCGCAGTCAATCGCGCGCAGCAGGCGCTGAAAGACTATGACGGTGCTCCGGCCAACGAGGAAGCGCTCTACATCATGGTGCGCTCGTACGACGCGCTTGGCATGAAGGATCTGCGCGACGACACCGCACGGGTGATGGAACGCAACTACCCGAACAGCGACTTCATCAAGTACGGTGCGCGCAAGAAGGACAAGGCGTGGTGGGAAGTCTTCTGATCTGGAAGCACTGACCATGCAGCATTGACTGCCTGAAAGCAAAACACCCCGAATGCCGGTCACTGGCTTCGGGGTGTTTTGTTTTGCGGGGCCGTCTGCGCATCGGCCTCAGGCATTACTCAGGCATCGGCGTCGCTGGTCTCAGGCCCTCCCGCTCCTTCGACCGTCTTGCCGTTCAGCCCTTCCAGGAAGCGGATCACCGTCTCGGCCTCACGCGTACGCGTGAACGGCGGCAGGCTCTGCCAGATCTGGCGACCGTAGGGTTTTTCCACCAGCCGTGTATCGCAGATCATCAGCACGCCGCGATCGGACTCCGACCGGATCAGGCGTCCAGCGCCCTGCTTCAGCGTGATGACCGCATGCGGCAACTGATGCACGGCAAACGGACTCAAACCCTTCTTCTGCAGCACCTCCATGCGCGCCGCGAGGACGGGATCATCGGGCGGCGCGAATGGCAGCTTGTCGATGATGACCAGTGAGAGCGCTTCGCCGCGCACGTCCACGCCTTCCCAGAAACTCTGGCTGCCCACCAATACGGCATTGCCGAGTTGGCGGAAGCGGTCCAGCAGTTCCGTGCGGCTCGCCTGGCCCTGGACGAGCAGCGGCAGATCCAGACCCTTCTCGGCAAACAGGTCGTAGAGCATGTCCGACGCCTTCTGCACCGCGCGCAGCGTGGTGCAGAGCAGGAACGTGCGACCTCCGGCCGCCTCGATCAGCGGCAGCGCCTTCTCCACGACGGCTTCCGTAAACTGCGGGGAATTCGGCGCCGGCATCTCGCGCGGCACGTAGAGCAGGCCCTGCTTCGCGTAGTCGAAGGGGCTAGGCAACGTCAACGAGCGGTCCTTGTCGAGTCCGAGCTGCGCGGCGTAGTGCGTGAAATTGCCCTTGACCGATAGCGTGGCCGACGTGAATACCCATGCGCGCGGATGCCCGGCGCGCTGGCGCGAGAAGATCGGCGCAATCGAAAGCGGTGTGCGATGCAGTTGCACCGTGTGAGAGAAGACCTCTACCCAACGCACGGTTTCCGGGCCCAGTGACATCGGCTCGGGCGCTGCAGCCGTCTCGGCACCATCCGCACCTTCTTCCGCCACGGCGGGTGTCGGGGTGACACTCACGCGGTCATCGCGCCATGCCGCCAGTCGCTGCGCCAGTTCCACGGCGCGGCGATGGCACTGCTCGAGCGTTTCGGCACGCTCGGCCTGCGACTCCAGCGCCTCGACAAAATCGGACAAGGCAGTGTCCAGCGCATCGAGCGTTTCATTGAAGGGTTCGCGCATGCGTGGATCGGCCTCGATCTGACCCAGCGCCAGCCGCATGTTCTCCTTGCTGAACGCCAGCCGCAGGTCGCGCGCGGCGCGTTCGAGCGGCGCACCCAGGGCCACCCAGTCCACGGCATCGCGTGCATGGGACAGCCCTTCGGCCACGGTATCGCGCGCCAGTTCAAGCAACTGGCTCGTGGACAGCGTCTCGCCGAAGAACAGCGTGGCCGTTTCCGGCAACTGGTGGGCTTCGTCGAAGATCACGGTATTGGCGGCGGGCAGCAGCTCGGCCATGCCGGTATCGCGCAGCACCACATCGGCAAAGAACAGGTGGTGGTTGACCACCACCACGTCCGCCTGCTGGGCCTCCTTGCGCGCCCGCATCACAAAGCATTCCTTGTACTGCGGGCATTCGCTGCCCAGGCAGTTGTCGCGCGTGGACGTGACCATTTGCCAGACGGGCGCGTTTTCGGGCACGGCAGCCAGTTCGGCCTTGTCACCGGTCGCGGTGGTCTTGGCGAACTTCGCGATGTCGCGCAACCATGCCGCATCCTGCTTGGATGCCAACCGGCCATTGGCCTGCGCGCGCTCCAGGTGGTAGTGGCACAGGTAGTTGGCACGGCCCTTGAGCAGCGCGATCGATATCGGCACGTTCAGTGCATGACGCACCGTCGGGATATCGCGCAGATAAAGCTGGTCTTGCAGGTTCTTTGTGCCCGTGGACAGGATGACCTTGCCGCCCCACAGCATCGCCGGTACGAGGTAGGCAAAGGTCTTGCCGGTGCCGGTGCCGGCTTCGACGATGACCGTATCGTTCTGCGAAATGGCATCCGCCACCGCCTCGGCCATCTTCTGCTGCGAGGCCCGCGGACGATAGCCGGGAATGGCCGTCGCCAGCGTGCCGGTCTCCGCGAACATCGTCGACAGTTGCGACTTCTGCAAGGCCACCTGGCTGGCAGAGGCCACCGCTACCGCTTCGCCGATGGATTCGGGAGGCTCGGCGGGTTCGGGCGTGTCGGCGGCTGGATCACCGGGCAGGTCTGCGGCGTCGGAGAGGAGATCGGGCTGGGGCAAGATGTTTGGGTGGGGTTTTCTTTTGGGCGGGCTCGCCTGATGCGAACGGGCCGGGCACTGCTACCGGGGTCAGGCCGGTACGTCCGGTTCCACGTGCAGTTGCAGCAGCGTGATGGCGTCCTTGAGCTTGAGCCGGCGCTTCTTGAGCCGACGCAACTGCAGTTCGTCATGCGCGGGATCGGATGACAGTCGGTCGATCAGGAAATCGAGATCGCGGTGTTCGATCTGCAATTCAATGATCTGCCGTTCCAGGGTGTTCAGATGTTCATCCATGATGCCTTCCTGCTGCACTGCGGCGGCGGATGCCACCGCAAAGGGCGCGCCGAATCAGAAGCCGAACGGACTCGGACTCTTCCCGCTGCCCTGCCCTTCCTTCTGCTTTTCCTCGGCCTTGGCCCGGCGTTCATCCAGATCCTTCTGGCGCTGCACCGCGTCCTGCTGCTTCTGCTCGTAGGCCTTGACGTTTTCTTGTCGCTGACGCGCCTGCTCGGCCCCCTTCTGACGGGCTTCCTCGATGCGGGCGTCGCGCTCGCCCTGCTTCTGCTGGTACGCCGCCGCGTTGGCAGCGCGCTCAGGCGCCTGCGCATTGGCCTGCGCATCGCGCGCCGCCTGCTCCTGCTGCTTGCGGTCGAACGCGTCGCGGCTGGCCTGTTCGTTGGCCGCGCGGCCCGGCTGGCCCGCTTCGTACTCGGCGCGGCGGATAGCCTGGTTGCGGTCGCGCTGGGCGGCCCGGAAGGCCCGCTCGGCATCGCCCACCTCAAGATCCTTGGCGCGCAGCACCTGCAACTCCGCGCGCTGCTGATCCTTGGCCTTGTCGATGCAGTTGTTGGTCAGGAACTTGCTGTAGCACTCGCGCTCGGCCACCGCAAAACGGTACTTGGCCCATGCGCGCGAATCGTCGATGGCGCGGCGCTCGGCCTGGAAGTCGCGCGGCGTGCCCGGATCGGCCGGAATAGCCGGATTGGCAGCCGCCGCGGATGGGGCCGACGCCTGCGCGTGCGCAGCATGCGGCGCGACGGCCAGCAGTGCGGCCAGAGCGAAGGCGGAAACAGTAAGGGAAAGCGGGAGAGCCATGACGGCCGCTTGGGGCTTGACGATCATGGCGCGATTCTAGCATCCGGGGCCACATCGGGCCCCCGCGCGAAGCGTTACGAAGTGAGCCCGGGACCATGGCCGCGCGCATCGTGCCGAATTGCGGGTGTAAAAGGTGTCTCTCCGTCACCGGAACGGTCCTGCGCTTGTGGCACAATGCCCCGCTTTCGACTGACCGTTTTCTCGATGTCCAAGCTGCCTGCTGCCGTCCTGCAAAAGATTGTGTCGCTGATCGCGGCCGAACTATCCGTGCAACCCCGCCAGGTGGCGGCTGCCATCGACCTGTTGGACGAAGGCGCCACGGTCCCCTTTATCGCCCGCTACCGCAAGGAAGTCACAGGAAACCTGGACGACACCCATCTGCGGAATCTCGAAGAGCGCCTGCTCTACCTGCGCGATATGGAAGACCGCCGCGCCACGATCCTGGCCTCCATCGAGGAACAGGGCAAGATGACCGATGCACTGCGCACGGCCATCGAAGCTGCCGAGACCAAGCAGACGCTCGAAGACCTCTACCTCCCCTACAAGCCCAAGCGCCGCACGCGTGCGCAGATCGCCCGCGAATGCGGTCTGGAGCCACTGGCGCAAGCGCTGCTGGCCGATCCCACGCTCGACCCGCAAGCCGAAGCCGCCAAGTTCGTCAACGGCAACCCGACCGCCGATGGTGGCGTGCCCGACGTGAAGGCTGCGCTCGATGGCGCGCGCGACATCCTCTCCGAACAATTTGGCGAAACCGCCGAATTGCTCGGCAAACTGCGCGAGCACCTCTGGAACAACGGCGTAGTGGCCTCGTCCGTCATGGAAGGCAAGGAAACCGCCGAGGAAGAGAAGTTCCGCGATTACTACCAGTACAGCGAGACCATTCGCACCGTGCCGTCGCACCGTGCACTGGCCCTGTTCCGCGGACGCAATGCGGGCGTGCTGCTGATCAAGCTCGGCCTGGGCGAGGAACAGGACGCGATGGTGCCGCATCCGTGCGAAGGCATGATCGCGCGCCATGTCGGCATCGAGAACCGTAACCGTCCGGCGGACAAGTGGCTGGCCGATGTGTGCCGCTGGTGCTGGCGCGTGAAGGTGCAGCCGCACATCGAGACCGAACTGCTGACGCAACTGCGCGAGACCGCTGAAGCCGAGGCCATCAAGGTTTTCGGTCGCAACCTGCACGAACTGCTGCTGGCCGCACCGGCGGGTCCGAAGTCTGTGATGGGTATCGATCCGGGCATCCGCACCGGCTGCAAGATCGCCGTGGTCGATCACACTGGCAAGCTGCTGGAAACAGCTACGATCTATCCGCACGAGCCGCGCCGCGACTGGAATGGCTCGCTGGCTGTGATGGCTCGCCTTGCCAAGCAGCACAACGTGGCACTGTGCTCGATCGGCAACGGCACCGCCAGCCGCGAAACCGACAAGCTTGTGCAGGACCTGATGAAGAACCTGCCCGATCTTAAGCTGACCAAGATCGTGGTCAGCGAGGCTGGTGCCTCGGTGTACTCCGCATCGGAACTGGCTGCCAAGGAGTTCCCGGAACTGGACGTGTCGCTACGTGGCGCGGTGTCGATCGCCCGCCGCCTGCAGGACCCGCTGGCGGAACTGGTCAAGATCGATCCGAAGTCGATTGGCGTGGGCCAGTATCAGCACGATGTGAACCAGCGCGAATTGGCCCGCGCGCTCGACGCCGTGGTGGAAGATTGCGTGAATGCGGTGGGCGTGGACGTGAATACGGCCTCGGCGCCGCTGCTGGCGCGGGTATCGGGCCTGAACTCGGTACTGGCACGCAACATCGTCGATTTCCGCGATGCCAACGGCGCCTTCGCGAATCGCGATGCGCTGAAGAACGTGCCACGCCTGGGCGACAAGACGTTCGAGCAGGCCGCCGGCTTCCTGCGCATCAACACCGGCGACAATCCGCTGGACCGCTCGTCGGTTCACCCGGAAGCCTATCCGGTGGTGCAGAAGATTCTGGAACACATCAAGAAGGGCTTGTCCGACGTGATGGGTAACCGCGAGGCACTGCGCGGCGTATCCGCCCAGCAGTTTGCCGATGACAAGTTCGGCCTGCCCACCGTGCGCGACATCCTGACGGAACTCGAAAAGCCGGGCCGCGACCCGCGCCCCGAGTTCAAGACCGCGACGTTCCAGGAAGGCGTGGAAGACGTGAAGGACCTGCAGCCGGGCATGATCCTGGAAGGCGTGGTCACCAACGTGGCCGCCTTCGGCGCGTTCGTCGATATCGGCGTACACCAGGACGGGCTGGTCCACATCTCGGCGCTGTCGACGAAGTTCGTCAAAGATGCGCATGAAGTGGTCAAGGCCGGCCAGATCGTCAAGGTCAAGGTGATGGAAGTGGACGTCAAGCGCAACCGGATCGGCCTGACCATGCGCCTGGACGACGAACCGGGCCAGACGGCTGCGCGCGTTGGCGGTGGTGGCGATCGCGGCAATGATCGCGGCCAGCGTAGCGGCGGTGGCAATCGCAATGCTGGCGGCGGTCAGCGTCAACCGGAAACGCAAGGTGCGATGGCGGCTGCGTTTGCGAAGTTGAAGCGGTAAGCGTTTTCAACTTCCGCTTGGTTTGCCCCCTCTCCGGCAAGCGGGAGAGGGGAACAAGATTCAAAAACAAAAAACCCCGCAACTGCGGGGTTTTTTGTTCCTTAAATTTCCACCTTCGTCCCCAACTCCACCACCCGGTTGGTCGGGATCGAGAAGAAGTCCGAGGGCTTGGCGCCGTTCTGATGCATCCAGGCGAACAGGCTCTCGCGCCACATCGACATACCCGGCAGCTTGGATGGGATCACCGATTCCCGGGCGATGAAGAACGAGGTCTCCATCAGTTCGAACTGCATGTTGAGCTTGCGCTGCGCAAGGTCCAGCACGCGTTGCACGTCGGGGGTTTCCTTGAAGCCATATTCGGAATTCAGGATGAACACGCCGCCGCCGAGATCCTTGCAGCTCAGGCGCTGGTCATCGTCGACATAGGGAATGTCGCGCGTTACGAAGCACAGGAACACCACGCGCTCATGCAGCACGCGATTGTGCTTCAGGTTGTGCAGCAGCGACACCGGCACCGATTCGGTATTGCCCGTCAGGAACACGGCGGTGCCCTCCACCCGATGCGGCGGGTGGGCCAGCAGGCCGGCGATGAACGGTTCGAGCGGAATGCCATCCTCGAGGCTGCGGGCGCGCAGCAGCTTGCGGCCGTTGTGCCAGGTCATCAGCAGGAAGAACGCCGTGGAGCCCATCAGCAGTGGGAACCAGCCGCCCTCTGCCACCTTGAGCAGGTTGGCCGAGAAGAACGACAGGTCGACGATCAGGAATACTGCGCCGAGTGCCACCACCAGCACGCGGTTCCACTTCCAGAACCGGCGCATCACGATGACGGCCAGGAACGTGGTAATCAGCATCGTCGTGGTCACGGCAATGCCGTATGCCGCAGCCAGATTCTCGGACTTCTTGAACGACAGCACCACGCAGATCACCAGCACCAGCAGCGCCCAGTTGATCACCGGCAGATAGATCTGGCCGATCTCCGCCGCCGACGTGTACTGGATACGCATGCGAGGCAGGAATCCAAGCTGGATGGCCTGGCTCGTCAGCGAGAACGCGCCGGAAATCACTGCCTGCGACGCGATGACGGTGGCCGCCGTGGCCAGCAGCACCATCGGCAGTTGCAGCAGGTCAGGCACCATCAGGAAAAACGGATTGGCGATGGCCGCGGGGTTGCCCAGCAGCATGGCGCCCTGGCCGAAATAGTTCAGCATCAGGCACGGCATCACCATCACGAACCAGCCGTAACGGATCGGCCGGGCACCGAAGTGGCCCATGTCGATATAGAGCGCCTCGGCCCCGGTCAGCACCAGGAACACGCTGCCCAGCACGATGAACGCCTGCAGCGAATGATCCAGGAGGAACGAAATCCCGTACCACGGGTTGATCGCCTTGAGGATCTCGGGCGATTGCATCAGGTTGTACACACCCAGCGCACCAAGCGCCAGGAACCACGCCACCATGATCGGGCCAAAGAACTTGCCCACGGCGGCCGTGCCGTGGCGCTGGATGAAGAACAGCACGCACAGGATGGACAGGGTGATCGGGATCACGAAGTGCGACAGCCCCGGTGCGGCGATCTCCAGGCCCTCCACGGCCGACAGCACCGAGATAGCCGGCGTGATGACCGCGTCGCCATAGAACATGCAGGCGCCGAAGATGGCCGACATCATGATGATCTTGGCCATACGCGAACGGGGGGCCGCCGTGCGCAGCGCCAGCGCCATCAGCGCCAACACCCCGCCTTCGCCGTTGTTGTCGGCACGCATCACGAACAGCACGTACTTGATGGACACCACGACGATCATTGCCCAGAACAGCAGCGAGATGATGCCGAGCACGGCTTCGGGACTGAACGGAATGCCGTGGTCCTTGCTGAAGCATTCCTTGAGGGCGTAGAGCGGGCTAGTGCCGATGTCGCCGAAGACGACGCCGATCGCGCCGATCATCAGGGCACGCGTGCTCGGACTTTCGACGAAGTAGTGACTGGTTGTGGACTGGGTGGTCATGGATTTGGGTCAGGTGGACCGGCTCGCGGCCTCCGCACGCCAAAGTGACTTGACGGGCACAGTTTCTCTCTCGCAAGCGGTTCCGGTCCCCGATGGGGCGTGTTGGCCTTCTCAGTTTCTATTGCGTTGCACAAACGCGCGCATTCTAGAGGAAGTGCCGTAGGACGACCACTGTTGTAATTCCCAGCACAGCCGCACGATCGATCAAGGATGGGAAAGAAGGCTCGCCGGGTCAAGCTCGGCACGCGCTCGAACCGTGGGACATCACACCGTGCCGCCGTTGCGAGAGCACGACAGACATGGATCAAGCTCCACTTTTAGTAATGTGATGGTTTCAAACGCCCGTCTTCGCGATGTCAGACGCCAAGGTATCGATCCAGCGCAGCGGGCGCAGCGGCCAACTCGGCGGCTGGGCCCGCCATGGCGACGAGCCCTTTCTCCAGCACCACCACGCGCTCGGCATGGGCCAGGACGGCCCGATAGTTGCGATCCACAACGATCGATGCAATCCCGGTGGCACGCACCGTGGCAATCACGTTCCAGATCTCGTGGACGATCTTCGGTGCCAGGCCCTCGGTGGCCTCGTCGAGGATCAGGCAATCCGGGTTCGTCATCAGCGCGCGACCAATCGACAACATCTGCTGTTCGCCGCCGGATAGCTGCTGCCCGCCGTGCGAGAGGCGCTCCTTGAGCCGGGGGAACAGGTCGAGCACGCGCGACTCGTCCCAGTCGCGGCGCCCGTTGCAGCCCGGTCGCGCCGCCATCAGCAGGTTCTCGCGCACGCTCAGGTTCGGAAAAATTCCGCGCCCTTCCGGCACATAGGCCACGCCGAGCCGAGCTACCTCATGGGGCCGGGCACGCGACATATCGCGTCCGGCCACCCGGATCGCGCCCTCGCGCTCGCGGACGTGGCCGAGGATGGTGCGCAGCAGTGTGCTTTTGCCCATCCCGTTACGACCCAGCAGGCCCACGGTCTCGCCAGCCCCAACGCGGAAGTCGACGCCGCGCAGCACGTGGCTGGAGCCATACCAGGCGTTGACGCCAGCAATGTCGATGATGTCTGCGGCGCTCATACCGATTCTTCCTCGCCGAGATAAGCCAGTTGCACCTCGCGATTGGCGCGGATCGAAGCCGGATCTCCCGATGCGATCACGCTGCCGTTGACCATCACCGTGATGCGGTCCGCTACCGCGAACACGGCTTCCATATCGTGTTCGACCAGCAGGATCGCGTGCCCGTCGCGCAGGCCGCGCAGGAGATCGAGCATGCGGGCCGATTCCTCGGCACCCATGCCGGCCAGCGGCTCGTCGAGCAGCAACGCCACGGGCTCCGTCGCCAGGCACATCGCCACTTCGAGTTGACGCTTCTGCCCGTGGGCGAGTTCGCTGGCCACGCGATCGGCGTGCTGCACCAGCCCGGCGCGCTCCAGCGCATCGTCGGCCAGGCTGCGGCTGGTACGGCAACCCTGCGCCGGCTCCCAGATCCGCCATGCCCGCTGCGCGCGAGATTGCGCAGCGAGCCTGCAGTTCTCGCGCACGGTCAGCGGCAGGAAGATGTTGTTGCGCTGGTAGCTGCGCCCCACCCCTTGCCGGGCCAGCTTCGGCTGCGGCCAGCCGGTGACATCCTGTCCCTGCAGGTCGAGGCGGCCTTCGCTGGGCGGCAGTTCTCCCGACATCAGGTTGATCAGCGTCGACTTGCCCGCGCCATTGGTGCCGATCACCGCGTGGATCTCGTGCAGGTGAAGCGACAGATCCACCTGGTTCACCGCCGTCAGGCCACCGAAGCGGCGCGTCACCGCATGCGCCTGCATCACTGGTGCGGCGCGATTCGTATTCGAATCCGTGTTCATACGGCCTCCCGGCTGCGTGCAGCGGATTCCGGCGCTTCGCCCTGCTGGCGTTGGCGACGCGGCGAGCGATGGCGCAGCACAGTGGGCACGCTGACCAGTCCGCGTGGCAGCAACGCTACGGCGGCGATGATGAAACCGCCCATCAGCAGTTGCCAGTGTTTGGTCAGCGCGCCGAACCATTCGGCCAGCAGCACGAACGAGAACGCGCCCAGCACCGCGCCGGCCAGGCTGCCCACGCCGCCCAGGATCACCATCAGCATCGCATTGCCCGACTGGTGCCACGAGGCGATCTCCGGATTCACGAAACCGAACTGGATGGCGTAGAGAAAGCCCGCCACCCCCGCCAGCATCCCGCCCGCCACGAAGGCGCCGAGCTGGTAGCGATACGTGGCGTATCCCGCTGCGCGCATGCGCTGCTCGTTGTGACGAATGCCAACCAGTGCATGGCCGAACCGCGACCGCAGCAGCAGCGCGAGCACGGCAACTGTCAGCACCAGCGCCGCCAGCACGAGCCAGTAGAACTGCACGGGCTCGTTGACGGTCATCGGCTGCTCGGAGAACAGCCCGAACTCCGGGCGGAAGTAGATATAGGTGCCGTCGCTGCCGCCCGCGATCTTGGTGTCGTGGAACACGAAATACACCATCTGCGCGAAGGCCAGCGTGACCATGATGAAATAGATGCCCCGCGTGCGCAGCACCAGCGCACCCACCACGAGGGCCAGCAGTCCCGACGCGCCCACCGCCCCGAGCAGCAGCAGCCAGCCGTTGCCTGCCCCGCCCTGGGGCGCGAGCATGGCCGTGGCATAGGCGGCCATCGCAAAGTACGCCGCATGACCCAGGCTGACCAGCCCTGTGTATCCGATCAGTAGTTGCAGCGACAACGCGAAGATCGCCATGATCATCACCTTGCTGAGCAGCTCGACGTAGTACTTGTGGCTATCCGCAGTCAGCAGCAGCGGCGCGGCGCAGAGTAACGCTAGCGCGATGACCCAGCCAGCGGCAGCCAGCCATGCGGGACGGCGGACTTCGAGCGGCGGCGGGGTTTCGGTGTTGGTTTGCATTTGAATCCAGCTCGGTTACGCGCTCCCCTCTCCCGCCTGGCGGGAGAGGGGTCGGGGGAGAGGGCCAGCGCCTCGTTCCAGACGAATTGCAATTTGCACCGCCTACCCCCCTCTCCCGCGTAGCGGGAGAGGGGAGCAAACAATCGGTCATCCTTCGTTCTACCCCGCCTTGAACAACCCCTGGGGTTTCCAGATCAGAATCACCGCCATCAGCAGGTACACCAGCACCCCTGCGGCGTCCTGCCAGAAGACCTTGCCGAAGGTATCGACGAAGCCGATCAGCAGCGATGCCACGAGCGCGCCCTTGACCGAGCCGATGCCGCCGATGACCACTACCACGAAGCAGATGATCAGCACCTGCCCGCCCATGCCCGGATAGACCGACGACACAGGCGCCGCAATCATCCCCGCCAGTACGGCCAGCGCCACACCCAGGGCGAACACGAAGCGATACAGCACATTCACATTGACGCCGAGCGACTGCACCATCTCGCGGTTCGAGGCGCCGGCGCGGATCATCATCCCCACGCGGGTGCGGCGAATCACGTAGTACATGGCACCGGCCACCAGCAGGCAGACCGCCGAGATGAAGAGCCGGTAGACCGGATACGTCATGTCGTTGCCGATGGGCAGCGACCCGGCCAGCAGCTCTGGCACGGACACGCCGTGCACATCGTCGCCCACCAGGATGCTTCGCAACTCCTCGAAGACCAGGATCAGGCCATAGGTCATCAGCACCTGCTGCAGGTGGTCGCGGTGGTACAGGTAGCTGAAGAAGGCCCATTCAAGCACGTAGCCGAATGCCACCGCCAGCACGATGCCGAGCGGCAACGCAATGAACAGGTTGCCGGTCAGGCTGGCCAGCGTGAATGCCAGGTAGGCGCCCAGCATGTAGAAGCTGCCATGGGCGAGGTTGATCACGCCCATGATGCCGAAGATCAGGGTCAGCCCGCTGGCCACCAGGAACAGCAGCAAACCGTACTGCACGCTGTTCAGGCATTGAATCAGAAACGAAACGAGGTCCATGCGGGCTTACCGTTGCACCAAAGTCACCAAAGTCACGAAAGACAAAGCAGGAACGATCACAGGCGGCAGCCGCGCGCCGGATCGGCCAGCGCCTTCACCGCCACGGTGCTGACCTTGTTCTCGCGACCATCTACCTTGCGCAAGTAGAAGTCCTGCACCGGGTTATGCGCCTTCGACAACGTGAACGCACCGCGCGGGCTATCCACCTTGGCCGCTTCCATGGCCTTGATGACTTCGGGCTTGCGCGTCATGTCCCCCTTCACCGCGTTGGCGCCAGCCGCCAGCAACTGCGCGGCGTCGAAGCCCTGCACCGCGTAGACATCGGGCTGCAGCTTGTATTGCTTGGCGTAGTCCAGGCGGAAGGCCTTGTCGCGCGGATTGGTCAGGCCATCGGCGTAATGCAGCGTGGTCTCCAGCCCCTGTGCCGCCGCGCCCTGCGCCTCCAGCGTGCCGTCGGTCAGGAAGCCCGAGCCGTACAGCGGAATCTTGTCCTTGAGGCCCGCAGCCTGCCAGTCTTTGACGAACTTGACTGCGCCACCGCCAGCGAAGAATACGAACACGGCGTCAGGCTTCAGCGATGCCACCTCGGTAATCAGCGCCTGGAACTCGACGTTCGGGAACGGTACGCTCAGTTCCTTGACGACCTTGCCGCCCTTGGCTTCGAACGCCTCCTTGAAGCCCTTGACCGACTGCTCGCCCGCCGCGTACTTCCACGTCAGCGTGACCACCTTCTTCATGCCACGCTCGGCCACCACGTGGCCCATTGCGTAGCCGGGCTGCCAGTTCGAGAACGACGAGCGGAAGATGTTCGGGCCGCACAACGGGCCAGTGGCCTCGTCTGCACCGGCATTGGGAATGATCAGCAGCGTGTTGTTTTCCTTGGCGACCTTGACGATGCCCATCTGCACGCCGGAATGCACCGTGCCCACCACCACATCGACCTGATCGCGCTTGATCAGCTTGGTGGCGTTTTCCGGGGCTTTGGCCGGGTCCGATTCATCGTCGACCTTGAAGTACTCCACATCGCGCCCGCCGAGCTTGCCGCCCTGCTGCTGCACATACATCCGGAAACCGTTCTCGATGGCCGTGCCGAGCGCCGCGTAGGTGCCCGTGTAGGGCAGCATGAAACCCACCTTGATCTTGGCGCCCGATGCGGGTGCAGCCGGCGCAGCGGTCTGGGCGACGGCGCCCGTACCGGCCGCGAGCAGCGCCGCGGTGCCGAGCCAAAGGGACAAACGACGAACGCGGGGCGGCCTGCGCGATGCATTGCGATGCATGAAATCTCCTCCTGGTGGTCTGAAGCCCGAGGCACGCCTTGCAGCCCGGAGCGTTGAAACCCGGGAACCGAGAAGCCGGCGGCGCCAATTATTTTAGGATTGAAGTATGTGTGTTTATAAACGCCACGGTGGCCGCCGTCAATGCACCGGTCTGGTCGCGGTGCGGCGAGTGCCCACAGCGCGCGAGTTTAAGCAGCACGGTTTGCGGGGCAAATTGATGGATACCCTCGATCTGCGCCATCGTGCCGTACTCGTCGTCCTCGCCCTGCACGGCCAGCACCGGGCAACGAATACCGTCGAGCAGCGGACGCAGGTCGAAGCGACGGAACGCCGGATCGAGCCAGATATCGTTCCAGCCCCAGAACGCCGAGTCCACATCGTTGTGGTGGCGTGCCAGCCGCGCGCGCAGGTCGGTGGTCAGGTAGGTGTGGCGTGTGGCGGCAATGCTGCGCACGGACAGATCCTCCACCTCGATATGCGGCGCCAGCACCGTGATGCCGTCCACTGCATCGGGGAAGCTGGCCGCGTGGATCAGCGCGATAGACCCGCCATCACTGTGACCAAGCAGCCAGGGCTTGCCATGGCGACGCCCCGGGCCGATGTCGAGCGCCTCGAACAGTGCGGGCAATGCCTCGCGCGCCTGGCGATGCATGAAGTCGACGCCCCACTTTTCGTCGTGTGGCCGGGGCGTGGAACCGCCATAGCCATACCGCGAGAACACCAGTCCACGAAAATCCCCAGCCTCGCACAGCTTGTGCGGGAAGTCGCGCCACATGGCCACGGAGCCCAGCCCCTCATGCAGAAACACCACCAGCGGACGCCGCGCGCGCTCGGGCCGCAGCCACTGGTATTCAATCTCGATCTGCCGCCCGTCAAACGGAATGCGCACCGCTTCACTGCTCATGTCATCACCCTGCCTCGCTGCCCTTCACTTCACGCCGCGCCTCACGCCACCCGTGCTGCGTCCTCGCGCTGGCGCAGGCGGAACCGTTGGATCTTGCCAGTGGCCGTCTTCGGCAACTCGGCCACGCATTCGATCTGGCGCGGATACTTGTACGGCGCCAGCTTCGTCTTGACGAACGCCTGCAACTCGCCCGCCATGCCGTCGTGCCATTGCTGTCCGGGGCGCAGTACCACGAATGCCTTTGGCTTGACCAGTTCATCGGCATCGGTCACGCCAATCACGGCGGCTTCCAGCACGGCCGGATGCTGGGCCAGCGCCGCCTCTACCTCGAACGGCGATACGTAGATGCCGCCCACCTTGAGCATGTCGTCGCTGCGGCCCGCGTACGTGTAATAGCCATCCGCATCGCAGACATACTTGTCTCCGCTGCGCGTCCAGGCGCCCTGGAACGTATCGCGGCTCTTGTCACGATTGCACCAGTACATCAGCGCCGCCGATGGCCCCTTGATATAGAGATCGCCGATCTCACCCGCTGCGCAGGGCTGCCCCTGTTCGTCGAGCAACTTCAGCTCGTAGCCGGGCACAGGCTTGCCCGTGGTGCCGTAGCGTACCTCGCCCGGACGGTTCGACAGGAAGATGTGCAGCATCTCCGTGGAGCCGATGCCATCGAGGATGTCGCAGCCGAAATGCGCCAGAAAGCGGTCACCAATGTCGCGCGGCAGCGCCTCGCCGGCCGATGTGCAGACGCGCAGCGCTACGCTGGCCCGCTCGGGCAGGTCTGCGCTGGCAAGCATGCCGGCGAACAAGGTCGGCACCCCGCAGAACACCGAGGGACGATGCGCGGTCAGCCGCTGGAATACCGCTTGCGGCGTGGGCCGCTCGGCCATCAGCACCGTCGTGGCGCCCACCGACATCGGAAAGGTCAGTGCATTGCCCAGTCCGTAGGCAAAGAACAGCTTGGCCGCCGAGAACACCACGTCGTCCTCGCGAATGCCGAGCACCTGGCGTGCGTAGAGATCGGCGGTATGAAAGAGGTTGCCGTGGGTATGCACTGTGCCTTTCGGCCGCCCTGTGGAGCCCGACGAGTAGAGCCAGAACGCGATATCGTCCGGGCCCGTCGCCACGGCATGTTCGAGAGGCGCGGCGGTGTCCGCCAAGTTCCCCACGGTCGGCAATCCCTCGCCCGGGTCGGTGTGGGGAGCGGCCGCGATGATCTCTGGCGACAGCGCTGCCTTGTCCATGGCGTTGCGCATCATGGGCAGCAGGGGAGCGGACACCACCACGGCGCGCGCGCCGCTGTGCTCCAGCATGTACGCGTAATCGTCGACGGTAAGCAGTGTGTTGACTGCCACCGGCACCACGCCAGCCAGCAGGCAGCCAAGAAATGCGGTGGGAAAATCGATGGTGTCGAGCGCGCATAACAGCACGCGCTCCTCACGACGAAAACCTGCCTGACGCAGCGCCCCCGCAAAACGCCGGCTGCGCGCATCGAGTTCGGCATAGGTGAGCGCGCCCGCATCATCGATATATGCGGGCTTGCCGCCACGGCCGGCGCGAAGATTGCGCGAGAGCAAGTCGTCGGCGGCGTTGTAGCGCGCAGGAAGCGCCGTCACCGGGGTCGCCTCGGCGGCACTGGAAGTTGGGGGCATGTCTCACTCCTCTGGCCAACCGGGTCATCGAAAGTCCAAATGCGGCCCGTGTGGCTGTCAGCAGTTTGTCTTCTTGTCCGGTCAGCGCGTCCGCCGGAGGTTATGCGATGCATTTTATTTCATATCGACTATTATGCAAGCGAGGGTATGCACTATATAACCGCGGGTAGCCGCCGTATAATGCGCGCGCCCCGCTTCACCGCATTACCGAAACGTCTCACATATTTTTCTGACCGAACCCAGCATGCGCCGAGATCCCGAATCGCTCCTGACGCCAGGCACCAGCGCCGAACCTCGCGCCACGGGCGAGCGCGACCCCTATCTCACGCACCTGGGCGAGCGCATCCGCTCGCTACGCGCGGCGCGGGGCATGTCGCGCAAGGACTTGGCGCGCGGCGCCGATGTCTCGGAACGTTATCTCGCCAATCTGGAGACCGGCACCGGCAATGCGTCGGTGCTACTGCTGCGCCAGGTGGCCAGCGCACTCGACGTACCCTTGCCCGTGGTACTGGCAGAGGTGGATGGCCATATCGATGGTGCGGGCCAGTCCGGCCATCGCGCCGCCGAGTTCTCCCAACTGGTGCAATGGCTCGCCCAACTGCCAGCCGGCGATCTGGCGCGCGTTCGCGACGCCGCCCGCCACGCGCTTGCCCCTGCGGAATCGCGCGATGCACGGCATCGACGCATCGCGCTGATTGGACTGCGTGGCGCCGGAAAGTCCACGCTGGGGCGCGCACTGGCCGCCGCCGAGGGGATGCCGTTTGTCGAACTCAATGCAGTCATCGAGCGGGAAGCCGGCGCCAGCCTGTCTGAAATCCACTCGCTATACGGCCAGGCCGCCTATCGTCGCTATGAAAGTCGCGCACTGGATCGCGTGCTGCGCGAGCACGACTCCATGGTGCTGGCCGCGCCAGGCAGCCTTGTCTCAGAACCGGCCACATTTAACCTGCTGCTGGCCCGGTGCTTCACGGTTTGGGTACGGACCTCGCCCGAGGAACACATGGCGCGTGTGGTGGCCCAGGGCGACATGCGCCCCATGGAAGGCAACCGCGAAGCCATGGCCGATCTGCGCCGCATCCTGCAGGCCCGCACGCCGCTCTACTCGCGTGCCGACGTATCGCTCGATACCAGCGGTCAGGACGCTTCCACTTCCCTCAAGGCGCTGCAGACCATGCTGGTCCCGGCGCCGCATTGACGCCCCTCGACCCGGGCCCAAAAAGGTAGGGTTCCGGCGGCCTTGCAACGCGCCTGACAGTGCACTATATTTCATGCCAAACGATACGGCACTATAGTGCACCGAAGGAGACATCCCCATGCCGACGGCCCCCAATCCCGCCGAACCCGCGCCCCCGCCTGTCACGTTCGAGCGCGATCCTGCGCACTACCGCCACTGGAAGCTCGCGTTTGACGGCCCGGTCGCCACGCTGGCGATGGGCGTTGATGAGGAAGGTGGGCTGCGTCCCGGCTACACGCTGAAACTCAACTCCTACGATCTGGGAGTGGACATCGAACTGCACGACGCGCTGCAACGCATCCGCTTCGAGCATCCGGAAGTCCGCACTGTGGTCATTACTAGCGCCCGTGACCGCATCTTCTGCTCGGGCGCCAATATCTTCATGCTTGGGAAATCCAGCCACGCGTGGAAGGTGAACTTCTGCAAGTTCACCAACGAAACACGCAATGGCATCGAGGACGCGAGCCGCCACTCCGGCCTGAAGTTCATCGCCGCCTGCAACGGCACCACGGCTGGTGGCGGCTATGAGTTGGCGCTGGCCTGCGACGAGATCGTGCTCGTGGACGACCGCTCGTCAGCCGTCAGCCTGCCCGAGGTTCCCCTGCTCGCCGTACTGCCCGGCACCGGCGGTCTCACCCGCGTGACGGACAAGCGCCGCGTCCGCCGCGACCACGCCGACATCTTTTGCCTGACCACCGAGGGCGTGCGCGGCCAGCGGGCTCGCGACTGGCGGCTGGTGGACGAGGTGGTCAAGCCAGCGCGATTTGCCGAGCACGTGCGCGAACGTGCGCAGGCACTGGCTGCCCAGAGCGATCGGCCCTCGGACGCTGCTGGCATCACGTTGACGCCGCTCGCACGCAAGGTCGAGGACAACGGCTATCGCTATGACACCGTACACGTCGATGTCGATCCCGACACGCGCCGCGCCACCATCACGGTTGCGGCACCTGCATCGGACCAACCGACCGATCTGCCCGGCCTGCTCGCCGCTGGCGCCCAGTGGTGGCCGCTCAAGATGGCGCGCGAACTCGACGACGCCATCCTCACACTGCGCACGAACCATCTCGACATCGGCATGTGGATTCTGAAGACCGAGGGCGATGCCGCGCAAGTACTGGCCGCCGATGCGCTGATGGATGCCAACGCCAGCCACTGGTTCGTGCGGGAGACCACCGGCATGTTGCGCCGTACGCTGGCGCGGCTCGATGTGTCCTCGCGCAGCCTTTTCGCGCTTGTCGAACCGGGTTCGTGCTTTGCCGGAACGTTGCTGGAACTCGCGCTTGTGGCGGACCGCACCTACATGCTGCAGTTGCCCGATAGCCCGGAGGCAGCGCCCCGCCTTCATGTTCACTCGGCAAACTTCAGCCGATATCCGATGCCGAATGGCCTCACGCGGCTCGCAGCGCGCTTCTACGAGGATGCATCCGACATCGCCGCTGTGCGCGAAGCGGTGGGACAACCACTCGACGCCGATCAAGCCGAGCAATTGGGACTCGTCACGGCAGCGCTCGACGACATCGACTGGGACGATGAAATTCGCATCGCGCTCGAAGAACGCGCAAGCCTCTCGCCCGATGCATTGACCGGGCTGGAAGCCAACCTCCGCTTTGGCGGCAAGGAGACGATGGAAACCCGTATCTTCGGCCGCCTGACCGCGTGGCAGAACTGGATTTTCAATCGCCCCAATGCCGTGGGCGAACAGGGCGCGCTCAAGGTTTTCGGCACGGGCAACAAGCCGCGCTTCGACTGGGACCGGGTCTGACCCCTCCCCTGCCAAACCCATTCATATAAGAGGAGACCCCATGAACATCGACTACAGCCAGAAGATTCCGAACAACGTCAATCTGGCCGGGGACCGCACGCTGCAACGCGCGCTGGAACACTGGCAGCCGGCGTTCCTCGACTGGTGGCAGGACATGGGTCCCGATGGCTCCCACGGCTACGATGTCTACCTGCGCACGGCCGTATCGGTCGATCCTTCCGGCTGGGCGCATTTCGATCACGTGAAGATGCCCGACTATCGCTGGGGCATCTTCCTCCAACCGGCCGATGCCGAGCGCCGCATCCACTTTGGCGAGCACAAGGGCGAAGCGGCCTGGCAGGAAGTACCCGGCGAACATCGTGCCAACCTGCGCCGCATCATCGTCACGCAGGGCGACACCGAGCCGGCCTCGGTGGAGCAGCAGCGTCACCTGGGCCTGACAGCGCCATCGCTGTACGACTTGCGCAACCTGTTCCAGGTGAACGTGGAGGAAGGCCGCCACCTCTGGGCGATGGTCTACCTGCTGCACCGGCACTTCGGCCGCGATGGCCGCGAGGAAGCCGAAGCGCTGCTGGGCCGACGATCCGGCGACGAGGACAATCCGCGCATCCTGGGGGCCTTCAACGAGCGCACGCCGGACTGGCTGGCCTTCTTCATGTTCACGTATTTCACGGACCGCGACGGCAAGTTCCAGCTCTGCGCGCTGGCCGAATCGGGTTTCGATCCGCTGGCCCGCACCACCCGCTTCATGCTGACAGAGGAAGCGCATCACATGTTCGTGGGCGAGTCCGGGGTGTCACGCGTGATCCAGCGCACCTGCGAGGTGATGCGCGAGCGCGATATCCGCGATCCCGCCGATGTGCGCGCGGCTGGCGTGATCGATCTGGAAACCATTCAGCGCTACCTGAACTTCCACTACAGCGTGACCATCGACCTGTTCGGCGCTGACCAGTCGTCGAACGCGGCCACCTTCTATAGTGCCGGCCTCAAGGGCCGCTTCGAGGAAGGCAAGCGCGCCGACGACCACGTGCTCAAGAGCGATGTCTACCGCATTCTCGAAGTCAAGGATGGCCGGCTCGGCGAACGCGAGGTGCCGATGCTGAACGCGCTGAACGAGGTGCTGCGCGACGACTACATCAAGGATTCGATGGGCGGCGTGGCGCGCTGGAACAAGGTGATCGAGAAAGCCGGCATCGACTTCCGCCTGACCGTGCCGCACAAGGCATTCAACCGCAAGATCGGTACGCTGGCCAACCTGCACGTGTCGCCCGCTGGCGAGGTCATCAGCGAGGCCGAATGGAACGCGAACGAAGACAAGTGGCTGGCCACGGAAGCAGACCGCCGCTTCGTGGCGTCACTGATGGGCCGCGTGGTAGCCCCGGGCAAGTTTGCCAACTGGATCGCACCGCCGGCCATCGGTATCAACCGGCAACCCGTGGATTTCGAATACGTGCGCTTCAACTGACTCCGACCCAACCCGACACGAACTTCGACTCACCATGGGCGCCGCCGACCTCATCAAGCAACACCTGATCGATCCGGAAATCTGCATTCGCTGCAACACGTGCGAAGACACCTGCCCGATCGACGCCATCACGCACGACGACCGCAACTACGTGGTCAAGGCCGATGTCTGCAATGCGTGCGGTGCCTGCCTCTCGCCCTGCCCCACGGGCGCCATTGATAACTGGCGCACGGTGCATAAGACCGATGCCTATCCCATCGACGCGCAGTTGCTGTGGGATGAGCTGCCGGCGGAGGTGCCAATCGCGGTATCCGCTGACGACATCGCTATCGATGCCGTACCCGATGCGCCCGGTGCAACGGACGCGCCCGTGCAACAGGTGGAAACCAGCCGCCACACCTCGGCCCGCGCGCCGTGGTCGGCCGCGCACCCCTATGTCAATCTCCACGGCCTGCGCACGCCTGCCACCGCGACGGTGGCAGGCAACTACCGGCTGACCGAGGCCGATGCATCGAGCGACATCCATCACATCGTGCTCGACTTCGGCAACCAGTTCTTTCCGATCCTCGAGGGCCAAGCCATCGGCATCGTGCCGCCTGGTGTGGATGCGTCCGGCAAGCCGCACTACATCCGCATGTATTCGGTCGCCAGCCCGCGCGATGGCGAGCGCCCCGGCTACAACAACCTCGCCCTGACCGTGAAACGCGTGGATGTCGATCACGATGGCAATCCGGTGCGAGGCGTGGCGTCGAGCTTCCTTTGCGACCTGAACAAAGGCGACACGGTGCAGGTGGTCGGGCCGTTCGGCAGCACGTTCCTGATGCCGAACCATCGCGAGGCCAGCATCATGATGATCTGCACCGGCACGGGTTCTGCACCGATGCGCGCGATGACCGAGCGCATGCGTCGCAACATGGAGCATTTCGCCGGCCGGCGGCTGCTGTTCTTCGGCGCGCGAAATCGCCGGGAGCTGCCGTACTTCGGCCCATTGCTGAAGCTGCCGAAGGACTTCCTCGATATCCACTTCGCGTTCTCGCGCGACGCCGACGTCCCACGCCGCTACGTGCAGGACGCCATCCGCGAGGCGTCGGCCAGCGTGGCCGCCCTGCTGGCCGACCCGCATGGCTACATTTATATCTGCGGGCTCAAAGGCATGGAGGAAGGCGTGTTGCGGGCATTCGCCGATGTCTGTGCGAGTGCGGGGCACGCGTGGTCCGAGATCGAGACGGCCCTGCGCGCCGAGGGACGCCTTCACATCGAAACCTATTAAGGGTTGCCCCTAGCGCCCTCGCCCGGAAATCCACCTTCCCTTCTGAAACCTGCTACCTATAATGTTTCTCAAGAAACAGGAGCAGAGCGATGCAATCGAGGCAGATTCCGGAGACCGAACCCGGCGGCAGCCCCGACCCTGGCGTGACGCTGACCAAGGCCGTCATGCGGGCGGCCGGCTTCCTGGGCATCAGCCAGGCCATCGTGGCCAGCGTGCTGGGCATCAGCACCGCATCGGTGTCTCGCATGGCCTCAGGCGGCTATGTACTCGATACGCATCGCAAGGAATGGGAATTCGGCGTCCTGTTTGTGCGCCTGTTTCGCTCGCTCGACGCCATCCTGGGCCATGATGAACAAGCCCGTCTCTGGCTCACCCATGACAACCTCGCCCTCGGCGGCAAGCCGCTCGAACTGATCCGTACCACCGAAGGTCTCGTCCGTGTCGTTCACTACCTGGACGCCACCCGTGGTCGCATCTGAGCGCAAGCCATTCGCGCTCACACTGTGGCGGGCTGTGGAAGCCCAGCATGTGGTCTCGACCATGCCCCTCGTCGACACACTGGAAGAACAGGCTGTCCTCGAAGCCGTGCTCGACGCCGGCAAACCGGCGATCCCTCCCGACGCCCGTCACCTGCACTACCTGATGTTCACCCCGTTCCGTTATCCACCCACGGCGTGGGGATCGCGCTTTCGCGGCGGCCCGGACCCCGGCGTGTTCTATGGCGCCCAGACCGTCCGCACGGCTTGCGCGGAACTGGGCTACTGGCGCTGGAGCTTCCTGATGGACTGCCCCGACCTGCCTCGCATCGACGCTCGTGCGCAGACGCTGTTCCAGGTAGGTGTGCGCACGGACGGCATTGCGTTGACCGCCCCTCCTTTCGACCAGGCGTCGGAAAGCTGGTTGGCCCCGAACGATTACTCCGCGTGCCAGGCACTGGCCCAATCGGCTCGGGATGCCCGCATCGGCCTGATCCTCTACACAGCCGTGCGCGATCCCGAGCCTGGCATCTGCGGCGCGGTGCTGACGCCCAAGGCATTCGACCCACCCCAACCGCTGGCCACCACCACATGGATGCTGACGGTCCGCCGCGACCGCGTGATCTGGCAGCGCGACGACCTGCAGCAGCGCGACAGCTTCGAGTTCGAAAGTTCTTATTGGCAGACCCTGCGGCACCGCACAAGCGAAATACCGCCCACCGCTTGAACGACGCCGAGCATCCGCACTCCAATGCTTTACGGACGCCGTGAAGCGCCCGGTCGAGCGTGATAAAGGGATCGGCAAAGTTTCTGTTGCAATGCGCCAACAGGTCACCTATAATCACCTCTTCGACGGACGCGGGGTGGAGCAGTCTGGCAGCTCGTCGGGCTCATAACCCGAAGGTCGCAGGTTCAAATCCTGCCCCCGCAACCAAGCATCGCAACCTGTCGAAATCAAACAAACCCGCCTTCCTTGGCGGGTTTTTTGTTTGGGTTTCTGCTTTGCATTTCGCTGCAGCGCCCCCGCCCCCTCCCTCTGCACAACCTCCCCGCAAATTCTTCATCCGTGTCCCGCGCATTCTTCAATCGACATGGCGCGCGCATCACAACTCATGGTGATTCGGGCGATAAGCCCGGCCGGAACGGGAATTGCAGACCCTCTAGCTCCTTCGCAACGAATTCCAAGGAGTCCGAGATGAAGATGCAAAAGACCATGGCAGTATTGGCAGCCTCAGCGTTGCTCGCTAGCGGCGCAGTTTTGGCACAGGGTTCTGGTGGTGGCGGCTCCGGTGGTGGGAGTGCAGGCACTGGTGTGAGCGGCGGTGCGCCGGGCACCAGTACCAACCCCGGCCCCACAGCCACCAAACCCGGCAATGCAACCGGCGCGTCCCCGCGCTCGGATGGGACGGCCACTGGGTCCACGTACGACTCGGGCCGCAACACAGATAGCACCCGCCGCAACAACACGACTGGCCGCACCACCACCGATCCGGGTGGCATGCATCCGCGAACCGCACCGGGGACTACGCCACCGGCCGTTGGCACGACCCCGGCCACGACTCCGGGCACGATGCCGGGCACCGGCACAACCGCGCCGGGTAGCGGACGCTAACTGCGTTTCACAGGGTTTTTCACTCATGGCGCCACAGGAGCGACCGGGCGGCGCGGTGTTACACTTGGCGCCATTCTTCCCGGACGCTCCTCCATGAAATTCTGCTCGAACTGTGGTCATGCGGTGGTCCTGCGCGTGCCTCAAGGTGACAATCGTCCGCGCAGCGTTTGCGACGGCTGCGGCACCATCCACTATGTGAATCCGCGCAACGTCGTTGGCACGATCCCTGTCTGGGAAGACAAGATCCTGATCTGCAAGCGTGCCATCGAGCCGCGCTATGGGTTCTGGACACTACCTGCCGGTTTCATGGAAATCGGTGAGACCACGGCGCAAGCGGCAGCACGCGAGACACTGGAGGAAGCCGGTGCCCGCGTGCAGGTAGGCGAACTGTTCTCGATGCTCAACGTGCCGCACGTCCATCAGGTGCATCTGTTCTACCTCGCACAATTGCAGGACCTCGATATAGCCCCCGGCGAGGAAAGCCTCGAGGTCAAGCTCGTCGACGAGTCCGAGGTGCCATGGGACGAACTGGCCTTTCCCACCGTCATTCACACGCTGCGCAGCTTCTTCGCCGATCGTGCGTCGGGCAGGATTGCGGCAGGCGATTTCCGACTGCACACGATGGACATCGACAAGCCGATGCGTCCGCTGACCAGTCCCGCCACGGTCGCACCCTGACGGCTGCCAGGCGCTTCGCACCCTCCCGCGCATGATCACCTGGCTTGACCCGCAGGATCCGTTTCCACCCGTCGAGCACGCGCTTGGCGCCACAAGTGACGCGCCCGGTCTTCTCGCAGCCAGCCGAGACCTCACACCCCAGCGGCTGTTGCTCGCCTACCGGCAGGGCATCTTCCCGTGGTACTCCGATGGTCAGCCGGTGCTGTGGTGGAGCACCGACCCCCGCATGGTCCTGGTCCCTGCGGCCCTCAAGATATCCCCCTCCCTGCGCAAAACGCTGCGACGGGTACTGCGCGACCCGGATTGGGAAATCCGCGTGGACGACAACTTCGTCGCCGTGATGCGGGCCTGCGCCATGACGCCGCGCGACGGACAGCTCGGCACGTGGATCACCGACGAGATCGTTTCCGCCTACAGCGCACTGCACCGGGGAAGCCGCGCACACTCCGTGGAAACCTGGTATCAGGGAGAGCGCGTTGGCGGGCTGTATGGCGTGGCGCTGGGCCGCATGTTCTATGGCGAATCAATGTTCGCGCATCGCACGGACGCGTCGAAGATCGCGCTGGCGGCCCTGTGCGGTTTCCTCGCGAATCACGGTGTCGCCATGATCGACTGCCAGCAAGAGACGGATCATCTGGCCTCCCTTGGCGCCCAGCCAATTCCGCGCGGAGAATTTGTGGCCCAAGTGCGGCAAGCGACTGCCGCGTCGGACATCCAACCCTGGCGCTTCGACAAGACGGCTCTGACCCATTGGACCGGTTCGCAGGCCAACGCCGCTCACGGCTGACCGCTACTGGCGCGGCAGCAGCGCCCCTTCCAGCCGGCCGATGCGGGAGTTGAGCTGCGAAGCGTTATCGGACAGGAACTCCAGCCGTCGATCCACCCGGTCCAGCCGGCGCTCGACCTTGTCGATCTGGCCCGATAACCGCTTGTCCATTTCATCGATCCTGCCGGTCAGCCGCTTGTCCATTTCTTCGATTCTGCCGGTCAGCCGCTTGTCCAATTCGTCGATGCTGCCGGTCAGCCGCTTGTCCATCTCCTCAATCTTTGTTTCGAGTGGCGCAAGTTCGCTCCGGATGGCTTGCGGAAGTACACGCTGCACCTCGTCGCGGACCACCTGCGGGACAACCCGCTGCACCTCCTCGCGGACAGCCTTCCCGACTTCCGCGCGAATGCTCTGCTGGATCATCCCCGTCTGCTGCTGCAGCATGCCAAACACGGCGGCGATCACTGTGATGCCGACCGCGACAACCGTTGCCATGTTGGCGTATCGGCTCCATCGTCCGCCGTCCCCCGCCAACCCGGCATTTCCTGCCGTGCCAGCGTCCGTTATCGCCAGGGTTCTCATGTTCTTCTCCATTCATGTGCCAGATGCCCCACATGGTAAGGAGTGATGGCGCGAAAGCGATATGGGACGACTCTCAAAATGCATGCCGCCTTCGTAACGCGCAAATGAGCCGCGCCGGACCCCGGCTCACCGTCCTCCATCGTGTCTGATAGACTGCCTATCACACCCTTGGAACAGCCCTGAGCCGGTGCTCGACCTCCGCCCCTAGACGTCATGAGCAAGCTAAAGGAACTACCGCTATCCGCGCTGCAGTTTTATGCGACGGCGCCCTACGCCTGCAGCTATCTCGATGGTCGCATGGCGCGCTCGCAGGTGGCCACGCCGGCCCACCTGATCAATGCCGACGTCTATTCACGGCTGGTACGCGCCGGCTTCCGCCGCAGTGGCATCTTCACGTATCGCCCTTATTGCGACGAATGCCGTGCCTGCACGCCCTGCCGTGTGGTGACAGACCAGTTCCGGCCCGATCGCAGCCAGCGCCGGGCCTGGCGCCAGCATCAGGGGCTGCAGGCGCTGGTGGCGCCGCTGACCTATGTCGAAGAACACTACGCGCTCTATCTGATGTACCAGTCGATGCGTCATGCCGGGGGCGGCATGGATCAGGACAGCCGCGACCAGTACGAGCAGTTCCTGCTGCAGAGCCGCGTCAACTCCCGGCTCGTGGAGTTCCGCGAGCCGCCTGGCTCGGCCGAGGCCGGCAAGCTGCGCATGGTCAGCATGATCGACGTGCTCGATGACGGCCTGTCTTCGGTCTACACGTTCTACGATCCGCTGATCGAGGGCGCCAGTTATGGGACGTACAACATCCTCTGGCAGATCGCCCAGACGCGCGAACTTGGACTGCCACACCTTTACCTGGGCTACTGGATCGCCGAAAGCCGCAAGATGGCCTACAAGGCGCGCTTCCAGCCGCTGCAGGTGCTGACGGGCAACCAGTGGCAGGCATTCGATGAAGCGTCGGCACCCGCCGCTCCACCGCCTGCGCCACGCCAGCCGGGTCCGGCACAGGAATGAGCCATCGCTGAGCGGCTACAATGCCGGCCTGATACCGACTTCACGCCGGCCGCCGGCCGCTCCTGCCCCGTGCTCAACGCGCTCTACCCCCTGTTTCGCCCCGCCCTGTTCTCGATGGATGCGGAGGACGCCCACCATTTCACGCTCAACAACCTGATGCGCGCCCGGCGCCTGGGGCTGGCCGGCTGCATCGGCAACAGCATTGCCAGCGATCCGCGCACCGTGATGGGCATCCGCTTTCCGAATCCTGTGGGCCTGGCAGCCGGACTCGACAAGGACGGCGCCTATATCGACGGCCTGGCCGCTTTCGGGTTCGGCTTTATCGAGGTGGGAACCGTGACGCCCCGCGCGCAGCCCGGCAATCCGCGTCCGCGCATGTTCCGGCTGCCGCAGGCGGATGCGCTGATCAACCGGATGGGTTTCAACAATGGCGGCGTGGATGCGTTCGTGCGTAACGTGCAGGCGTCGCGCTGGAAGGCCGAGGGTGGCGTGCTGGGACTGAACATCGGCAAGAACGCCGATACGCCAATCGAGCGCGCGGCGGACGACTACCTCTATTGCCTGGAACGCGTCTATCCGCACGCAAGCTACGTGACGGTCAACATCTCGTCGCCGAACACCAAGAACCTGCGCCAGTTGCAGGGCGCCAGCGAACTGGACAGCCTGCTGTCCACGCTCAAGGCCGCGCAACAGCGGCTGGCCGACCAGCACAAGCGCTACGTGCCGGTCACGCTGAAGATCGCTCCCGATCTCGATGACGATCAGATCCGCAATATCGGCGATGCACTGGTGCGCCACCAGATTGATGGCGTGATCGCCACCAACACGACCATCTCACGCGATGCGGTCAAGGGCCTGCCCCATGCCGAGGAAGCAGGCGGGCTGTCGGGCCGCCCCGTATTCGATGCGTCGACGCGTGTGGTGCGAGAGCTGCGCAAGGTGATTGGCGATGCGCTACCGATCATCGGCGTGGGCGGCATCTTCGACGGTGCCGGCGCGCGTGCAAAGATCGATGCCGGTGCCGAGCTGGTGCAGGTGTACAGCGGCCTGATCTATCGCGGCCCCACGCTCGTGCGCGAGTGTGCCACGGCGCTCAGAGCGGCAACGTAAGGCGCGCTTCCAGGCCGCCTTCACTGCGATTGGCCAGCCGCAGGTCCGCGCGAATCGCCTGCGACAGCCGTCGGGCAATGGCGAGTCCGAGCCCGCTGCCCTGTGCGCGCGCCGCCGTTTCCGGCGCGCGATACCAGGGCTGGAACACCGTTTCGAGTTGCGCGGGAGAGATCCCCGGGCCGGAATCGACGACGCAAACCGTCAGCCGCTGCGCCTCCACGCGCACCGACATCTGCACATTGCAGCCGTAGCGCAGTGCATTGTCGATCAGGTTGACGAGTATCCGTCGCAGCGCATGGGGGCACGTCAGCACGGGGCATCCGATGCGGCCCTCCAGCGGGATGGGACGACCGGCGTCCCGATAGTTGACCAGCAGCGCATCGAGCAAATGATCGGCATCGACATGCCGCAATGACTGGGGCGCACTGCCCTGCATGCGGGCGCAGGCCAGGCTGGCCTCGGCTAGTTCGCGCATTTCGTCGAGATCGCGCTCGATGGCACCGCGCAGCACGGCATCGTCGATCAGTTCGCTGCGCAGCATCAACCGGGTCATCGGCGTGCGCAAGTCGTGGGCGTACGACGCCTGCACCGCCAGCAATTCCGATTCACGCTCCACGCATTGCTGCTTCGCCAGATTGATTGTCTGTACGAGCCGCCTGACGACGGCCGGCCCCTCCACTGGCAGGAACTGGCCCACATCGTCGGACGGTGGCGGATTCTCGATCCGCGAGGCGAGCGTACCCAGGGCCGCCTGCACCGCCAGCAGATGCGCCGCACAGAGCGCGGCAACGACGGCGAAGCCCATCACGCAGGCCAGCAACACGAAAATTGCGATCTCCGCCGCGGCGGTCACGCGTCCCATCACCCCATGCAGGCCGACCCACGCAGCAACCCCGAGCAGCATCACCAGGAGCGCCGACACACCGATGCGTACGCGATCGTAGCGCGCAAAAATATCGCCGCAGCGACGCAGGACGCCCTTGGCCGGCCCGGTCTCAGCCGCGGTCAGTGGCGCCGCAGGCGCGGCGACGCGGTGCGAAAGGGTCGGTTGCATGGTCATCACATTCTCCGTAAGCCGCCTCACAGAACGGCTGAACGGTATGACACCATGGTCGCAGTGCATGCACCATTGAACGTGAGTTCGCCCACCCTATACGTTCATTTACTGCACCCTATGCGAGGTGACGATATCGCCACCCCGGCTGTTTCGGGAAAATCAGCGCACCGCCACCGTCTTCGGCTCAAGGTATGAAACGAGCCCCGCGAGGCCGAACTCCCGGCCCACACCCGATTGACGGACCCCGCCGAACGGCGCCAGCACCTCCGGATCGATGCGATTGACCAGCACCGATCCGGTCTGCATCCGCGCCGCCACGCCCCGCGCACGCGCCACATCCGCCGAGTACACGTAGCCGAACAGGCCGTAGACCGAGTCGTTAGCAAGATCGACGGCCTCCTGTTCGGTCTCGTAACCGATGATCGACAGGACCGGGCCGAAGATTTCCTCTCGTGCAATCTCCATATCGTTGTGGACGCCGGCGAATACCGTAGGCTTCACGAAGAAACCTTCGGGCAGACCTTCCGGACGGCCTTCGCCACCGGCCACCAGCACGGCGCCCTGCTCCAGGCCGCGACGGATGAAACGCTGCACGCGATCGAACTGTGCGCGACTGGCCAGCGGGCCGATCGTCGTGGCCGGGTCGCGCGGATCGCCCACCTGGAGCTTCCCGACGATCTCGCGCACCCGCTCCGTTACTTCGGCCATGCGCGCATGCGGCACCAGCAGCCGTGTGCCGGCCACGCAAGCCTGGCCGTTGTTCATGAACGCCCCGCCCACCGCCAACGGCAGCGCGTGTGCCAGGTCGGCGTCATCGAGCACGATGGCCGCCGACTTGCCCGATAGCGCCAGCGTCACGCGCTTCATGGTCTCCACTGCGGCCCGCGCAATGACCTTGCCGGTCTGCGTGGAGCCGGTAAAGGAAATCCGCGCGACATGCGGGCTGGTACTGATCTCGTCGCCCACATCGGCGCCACGGCCCAGCAGCACATTGAACACACCGGAAGGCAGGCCAGCCTCGTGCAGCGCTTCGCAAAGAACCTGGGTCTGGAGCGGACTCAGTTCGCTCGGCTTGATCACCGTGGCGCAACCCGCCGCCAGCGCGGACGCCAGCTTGCTGCACACCGTGCCCGCCGTGCTGTTCCACGGTGCGATCAACGCCGAGACACCTACCGGTTCCATCGTCACCGTGGCCGTGCCCACCTCGTAGCTCAGCGGGTAATCCTCCAGCGCCTGCGCTGCACTGGCGAAACATTGCGACGCGTACTGGCTGACCCACTGGGCCCGCGCCACCGGCGCTCCGTACTCTTCGATGGTGACATCCCGGATCGCATCGGTGTAGCGCAACACCGCAGTCTGCAGACGCCGCAACATGTCGATGCGCTCGGCCTTGCCAGTCTGGCGCAGCAGCGCCTGGGCATCTCGCGCGGCGGCGATGGCGCGGCGTGCGTCGGCACGATTTGCCAGCGTCACCACGGCGAGCGGCGCACCGGTTGCGGGGTTGGCAATCTCCAGGGTTTCCGTGCCCTGCACGCGCACGAACTGGCCATCGATATAGGCAGTATTCAGGTTTCGCATGGTATTTCTCCAAATGCACGGCAACGTTGAATCGCGCTGCCATGAGGGCCACTGTAAGGCGCCGACGTATCGCATCCGTAGCTTGCGGTGGGCGTTGTGTGATCCGACGTATCGCGGCAAAGCCGTGATACACGCCGATACAAGCCCGCCCCTTCCCAGACACAAAGGCAATACACGGCCCCGTCTCAATGGAGCCCAGACCAAACCCCGCCTGGAGAAGCCCCATGAAGAAGATCCACACTGCCGCCATCGTTGCAGCAGGCGCCGCCACGTTGTGCGCCACGCTCTTCGCCGCGCACGCCATCGCCGCAGAGAAGTCGGCGGACAAGGCCGCAGCGAATCCGAATGCCTCGCCGATCTACGGCGTGACGATTCCCGAGGGCTATCGCAAGTGGGAACTGGTGGCACCGGCACTGGAACACGAGCCACTCAACGAACTCCGTACCGTGGTGGGCAACCAGATCGCCATCGACGCCTACAAGAGCGGCAAGCTGCCGTTCCCGGACGGCGCGGTACTGGTCAAGCTGGCGTGGAAATACACGCAGTCGCCCGACTTCGCCTCCGCGCTGGTTCCAGGCAAGGCCACCACCGTGCAGGTCATGGTCAAGGACTCGAAGAAGTACGCGGCATCGGGCGGTTGGGGCTACGGGCGCTTCATTGACGGCAAGCCGGCCGACCTGGCGCAGCATCAGACCTGCTTTGCCTGCCACAACGCGCTCGTGAAGGACCGGGACTATGTGTTTACCCGCCTTGCACCGTGACGCAATTTGTAGCAGGAGCCGCTTGCGGCAGGTGAGCCAAAACACGCCAAAATCGGCTTTTCGGCGCAATTTCTTGCGGTAGCCTCGTCCCCCGGAGGCGTTTTACGGCAGGATATGCCGCTATGCAGCACTAAAAGCGAGCCATCCCACCCCCGAAAATGGTATCCTCGCAGGCTTCGCGCCGTCGCATCCGATGCGGTCACGCGCGCGCCTGCACCTGCCGCCAGGCGCGCAGCGTCCTCCTTGGACCGCCGGGCCGTCATGCAGCACGCTTTTCGTGTACGTGGTCGCCCTGGCAGGACGGCCGTGTACCGCTTGCGGCTGACTGATAGCACCGATCCTTCGGGGGAGAACAATTACATGCTGCGTCTCAAGGCATCCACCACCCAGACCATCCTCGGCAGCGCGGTCGCGCTGGCCCTGCTCTACGGCGGCGCCGTGCAGGCCCAGACGGCTACCGTGAAGGTCCTGTCGATCGTGGATCACCCGGCGCTCGACGCCATTCGCGACGGCGTGCGCGACGAACTGAAGGCTGCCGGCTACGACGCCGACAAGAACCTGAAGTGGGAATACCAGAGCGCCCAGGGCAATCCGGGGACCGCCGCACAGATCGCACGCAAGTTCGTGGGCGACCAGCCGAGCGCCATCGTCGCCATCGCCACCCCGTCGGCACAGGCCGTGGTCGCCGCCACCAAGACCGTTCCCGTGGTGTACTCCGGCGTGACCGATCCGGTGGCTGCCCAGCTCGTGAAGACCTGGACCGCCACGGGCACCAACGTCACCGGTGTTTCGGACAAGCTGCCGCTCGACAAGCAGGTCACGCTGATCAAGCGCGTCGTTCCCAACGCCAAGACCGTCGGCATGGTCTACAACCCCGGTGAAGCCAACTCGGTGGTGGTGGTCAAGGAACTGAAGGAACTGCTGGCCAAGCAGGGCCTGTCGCTCAAGGAAGCCGCCGCACCGCGTACCGTGGACATCGGACCGGCTGCCAAGAGCCTGATCGGCAAGGTCGACGTGATCTACACGAACACCGATAACAACGTGGTCTCGGCCTACGAGTCGCTGGTGAAGGTGGCCAACGAATCGAAGATCCCGCTGGTGGCGTCCGACACCGACAGCGTGAAGCGTGGCGCCATTGCCGCACTGGGCATCAACTACGGCGATCTCGGCCATCAGACCGGCAAGGTCGTGGTTCGCATCCTGAAGGGCGAGAAGCCCGGTGCGATTGCCTCGCAGACTTCCGACAACCTGGAACTGTTCGTCAACACCACCGCCGCTGGCAAGCAGGGCGTGACGTTGGCCCCGGATCTGGTCAAGGAAGCCAAGACCGTCATCAAGTAATACCGCCGCGCCGCGCGCCCTACCCTGCGGCGCGCGGCCCGAAGCGCCCCCATGGCCCTACCCGGGCCATCCGGACGGCCCGCAAAGGATTCCCCCATGTCCCTGTTTTCCCTGATGGGCGCCCTGGAGATCGGCCTGATCTTCAGCCTCGTGGCGCTCGGGGTGCTGATCTCGTTCCGCATCCTCAATTTTCCCGACCTGACCGTCGATGGCAGCTTCCCGCTGGGTGGCG
Organism: Cupriavidus sp. SW-Y-13; assembly: GCF_009793345.1. Taxonomy (NCBI): domain Bacteria; kingdom Pseudomonadati; phylum Pseudomonadota; class Betaproteobacteria; order Burkholderiales; family Burkholderiaceae; genus Cupriavidus; species Cupriavidus sp. SW-Y-13. The sequence continues at coordinate 1,437,196 of NZ_WHLX01000001.1, read as the reverse complement.
CCGTGGCGGCCACGCTGATTTCCGCCGGACAAGACCCGTTCGTATCGACGCTGGTGGCGATCGTCGCCGGCGCGATGGCGGGTTTCGTCACTGGCTGGCTCAATGTGCGGCTTAAGATCATGGATCTGCTCGCCAGTATCCTGATGATGATCGCGCTGTACTCGGTCAACCTGCGCATCATGGGACGTCCCAATGTGCCGCTGATCACCGAGCCGACAATCTTCACGATTCTCCAGCCCGAATGGCTGCCCGATTACTTGCTGCGTCCGCTGGTGCTGTTTGTCGTCGTGATCCTTGCCAAGCTCGCGCTGGACTGGTTCTTCTCGTCGCAGCTCGGCCTCGCCATGCGCGCGACCGGCGCCAACCCGCGCATGGCGCGCGCCCAGGGCGTGCCCACCGGCCGTGCCACGCTGGCCGGCATGGCCTTGTCGAACGCGCTGGTGGCGCTGGCTGGCGCGCTGTTCGCCCAGACGCAGGGCGGCGCCGATATCTCGATGGGTATCGGCACGATCGTGATTGGTCTGGCAGCCGTGATCATCGGCGAGACCATCATTCCGGCGCGTCGCCTCGTCTACGTGACGCTGGCCGTCGTGATCGGCGCGATCCTGTATCGCTTCTTTATCGCGCTGGCGCTGAACTCGGAATTCATCGGCCTCAAGGCGCAGGATCTGAATCTTGTCACCGCCGCGCTCGTGACGCTGGCGCTGGTGCTGCCGGCCACGCGCAAGAAGCTGTTCGGCCGCAAGAATGGAGGTGCCTGAGATGCTGCGCGCTGAAAATCTGAAACTCACGTTCAACCCGGGCACGCCAATCGAAAACCGCGCACTGCGCGGCCTGAGCCTGGAAATTCCGGCGGGTCAGTTCGTCGCCGTGATCGGCTCGAACGGTGCGGGCAAGTCCACGTTCCTGAACGCGGTGAGCGGCGACACGATGGTCGACACCGGCCGGATCATGATCGACGACACCGACGTCACCCGGCAGCCTGCGTGGGATCGCGCCCATCTGGTGGCGCGCGTGTTCCAGGACCCGATGGCCGGTACGTGCGAGGCGCTGACGATCGAGGAGAACATGGCGCTGGCCATGGCACGCGGCTCGCGTCGCGGCTTCCGCCCGGCGCTGAACAAGCCCTCGCGCGAGTTGTTCCGCGACAAGCTGCGCTTGCTGAACCTCGGCCTGGAAAATCGCCTGACGGACCGTATTGGTCTGCTTTCGGGCGGCCAGCGTCAGGCAGTGAGCCTGCTGATGGCATCACTGCAGCCGTCGCGCATTCTGCTGCTCGACGAGCACACCGCCGCGCTGGACCCAAAGACTGCAGCGTTCGTGCTGGAACTGACCGCACGCATCGTCGAGGAAAGCAAGCTGACCACGATGATGGTCACGCACTCGATGCGCCAGGCGCTGGACTATGGACAGCGCACAGTCATGCTGCACCAGGGCCAGGTCGTGCTCGACGTGTCCGGCGAGCAGCGCAAGGGGCTCGACGTGCCGGATCTGCTGAAGATGTTCGAGCAGACACGGCACGAGCAGTTGGATGATGATGCGTTGTTGTTGGGGTGATTACCTCTAGAAGTTACTCCCCTCTCCCGCCTGCGGGAGAGGGGTCGGGGGAGAGGGCCAGCGGTTCAAATTGCAGCATGTCGGCAAGCAGAACCTCCTGCCCTCTCCCCCAGCCCCTCTCCCACGATGTGGGAGAGGGGAGCGCTACCGCGGTAGGTTCAGATCAAACCGTCCCCGCCTTCTCCAGCCATTTTCCCAACTGATCCGTCACGGCCGTGCTCGAAAACGAGCAGCTGTCTTGCGCAAACGCTGCAGCCATCTCCATGCGGCGCAGCAATTCTTCCATCGCCTGACCGAATACCGGTGGCAACGTCAGCGACGCCGCCGAGGCACGCCATTGCGCGACCAGTTCGCTGACCGGCAACTGGCCGGCGATGTGCGAATCGAGTGTCTGCCGCATCGCGGCCAGCGTAGATTGATTGGCGCCCATCAACGCGCCCTCCTTTCTTTATAAAGTTCTCGGAACGTGCGACCGCTTGGGGCCGGCATGTCGCGGGTATCGGTCCACCCCTTGCCGGCCATCGGCAATCGGGAAATCAGTTTGCCACGCCCGCCCATGCGCGCCATCAGCCGCGCGCCGAGGCGAGTGACGAACGCGTAGAGATCCGGTCGACGCGCCACATAGCCCCAGACCTGCAGCGCCATGCGCTCCTGCCAAGGCCGCAGGCCGCGCTCCATCTGCTTTTCGCGTAGCTTGCGCAGCAGGTCGGACAACGGGATCGACGCCGGACACACGCGGTTGCATTCACCGCACAGCGTAGCCGCCTGCGGCAAGTCCACGGCGTTGGCCAGCCCCACGTAACTCGGCGTCAATACGCTGCCCATCGGCCCCGGATACACCCAGCCATACGCGTGCCCCCCAATCTTCTGGTAGACCGGGCAATGGTTCATGCAGGCCCCGCAGCGGATGCAGCGCAGCATCTCCTGAAACTCGCCGCCGATGAGCCCGCTGCGTCCCCCATCGACCAGCACGAAGTACATATGTTCGGGACCATCGCGCTCGCCTTCCGCGCGCGGCCCGGTCAGGATCGAGAAATAGTTGGAGATGGCCTGCCCGGTCGCCGAGCGTGGCAGCAGGCGCATCACCGTGGCCAGGTCCTCCAGCGTCGGAAGCACCTTCTCGATACCGGTCACGGCCACATGGACGCGCGGCATGATCGTACACATGCCTTCGTTGCCCTCGTTCGTGACCACGGCCACCGAGCCGGTCTCCGCGATGATGAAGTTGCCGCCCGTCACGCCCATGTCTGCGGACAGGAACTCCGGACGCAGTACCTCGCGGGCCTCGCGCGTCATCTCCGGAATATCGGTCAGGCGCGGCTTGTTATGGACCTTGGCGAAGAGATCGGCAATCTCGTCCTTGTCCTTGTGGATCACCGGCGCAATGATGTGCGACGGCGGTTCGGCATCGTTGATCTGCAGGATGTACTCGCCGAGATCGGTCTCGATGCTCTGCACGCCCATCTCGCCAAGCACCTGGTTCAGCCGCATTTCCTCGGTCACCATCGACTTGCTCTTGATGACCTTCTTCACGCCGTGCTTCTGCGCGATCTCGGCCACAAGCCTGGCTGCGTCCGCAGTGGACTCCGCGAACAGCACGGTGGCGCCGCGCTTCGTTGCGTTCTCCTCGAACGTGGCGAGCCAGACGTCGAGGTTTTCCAGCGCCCGGTTGCGACGCTCCTTGAGCGCGGCGCGCGTGGCATCGAAGTCGATATCGCGAATGGCATCGGCCCGCGCGGTCACGAACTTCGTGGAGAGCTTCTTGAGGTTCTGCTGCAAGCGCTGGTCGGCCAGCTTCTGGCCTGCGCGCGCCTTGAATTCCATGCTGTGGACTTGCATCGTGGGGGCTCCGATTGTGGGTTGGCGTGGACGCGTTCAGGCGTCGCCCGCCAGCACCTGCGCGATGTGGAGCACGCGCGTGCGCGAATCGCCGGACCGCCGCAAGCGGCCTTCGATATTGAGGATGCAGCCGAGGTCTCCCAGCACCACGGCATCGGCGCCGCTGGCCTGGATATTGGCGCATTTCTCATCGACGATTGCCGTGGAGATGTTGCCGTACTTGACCGAGAACGTGCCGCCAAACCCGCAGCATGATTCGCAATCCTTCATCTCGGTCAGTTGCACGCCGGGCAGTTTGCCAAGCAGCGCGCGCGGCTGCTGCTTGACGCCGAGTTCGCGCAGCCCAGAGCAGGAATCGTGATACGTAACGTGCCCGGAAAAACCCGAGTCGAGCGACTCGATCTTCGCCACGTTGACCAGGAAATCGGTGAGTTCGTACACCCGTTCCCGCAGCCGCTCGTAGCGGCCATTCAGTTCGGGATCGTCGCGCAGCAAGTCGTGATAGTGCTGGCGGATCATGCCGCCGCATGAACCTGAAGGCACCACCACGTAATCGAACATCTCGAACTCGCGCAGGAATTTCTCGGCCAGATCGCGCGAGACGGTTCGTTCTCCGGAGTTATAGGCAGGCTGACCACAGCAGGTCTGCGCCTCGGGCACCATGACCTCATAACCCGCCGATTCCAGCAGTTTCAGCACCGAAAACCCGATTTCGGGACGCATGAGGTCCACCAGACAGGTGGCGAACAGTCCGATTCGCATCGTTGAACCTTTATTCCAGACCCGGAAACCCCGCAATTATGCCTGCCTGCCCCGCCACTGCGGGTATCGGCATGCATGGGGAAACCCTTGGGCGGTGCTTTCTGCCCCACTTTCGACATGCGGCCAATACGGCATCCCACGTAGCCGCTCATCGCGCAATGTCTGGAAGGAAATCTCGGGAATCGCATTTCACCAGTTGAAATTTTCACAATGCGAGATAGAATCAGGCAGACGCTTAATTTTTGCCGCACGGCAACATTTTCCCTATGGCAGAAGCAGACAAGTCACCCGGCAAGACCTCGATCCAGGTGATCGAGCGCATGATGACGCTACTGGATGCGCTGGCCCAGCACGCAGACCCCGTCAGCCTGAAGGAACTCTCGCTGGCTACCGGCCTGCACCCTTCTACCGCGCACCGCATCCTCAACGATATGGTGGCGTGCCGCTTTGTCGATCGTTCCGATCCAGGCAGCTACCGCCTGGGCATGCGGCTGCTGGAGTTGGGCAATCTCGTCAAGGCGCGCCTGTCGGTGCGCGACGCGGCGCTGGCGCCGATGCGCGCACTGCACCGCGTCACCGGCCAAACCGTGAACCTGTCGGTACGCCAGGGCGATGAGATCGTGTATATCGAGCGCGCGTACAGCGAGCGCTCCGGCATGCAGGTTGTGCGCGCCATCGGTGGCCGCGCGCCGCTGCATCTGACCTCGGTCGGCAAGCTGTTTTTGGCCGCTGACGAATCGGCTCGCGTACGCAACTACGCCACGCGCACCGGCCTGGCCGGCCATACGCGCACGTCGATCACCGAGATTGCCCGGCTGGAACGCGAGCTGAGCTGGGTCCGCTCGAACGGTTATGCACGCGACAACGAAGAACTGGAGCTTGGCGTGCGCTGCATCGCCGCCGGCATCTACGACGATTCGCGTCGGCTGGTGGCTGGCCTGTCGCTGTCAGCACCCGCGGATCGGCTGCAGGATAGCTGGCTGCAGAACCTCAAGGAAACCGCGCTGCAGATCTCGCGCGGCATGGGCTATGTACCCGATACCGTGATGGCCTGATCGCAGACCGGCTCGGCCAGCGATTCAATGAAAAACGCGCCGGGGGCCAAGCCCTCCGGCGCGTTTTTCATGTGCAGCAGATACTGAATGCGATCAGGTGCCGTGGGAGTGGTGCGACACCAGGACCATCGCAGGGGACTTAGGACCCTGCGTAAGATTGGGCGTCGAAGGAAAAGGGCGAGGTTGGCCCCCTGCCGACGGAGGCTGGTGCTCAAGCCAGCTACGCACCCGGGTGGCATCGGCAAAGCGCGACAGCTTGCCCACCGAATCCAGGAACACCATCACCACGTTGCGGTCGTTGACGCGCGTCTGCATCACCAGACACTGGCCGGCCTCGGAGATATAGCCGGTCTTCTGCAGGCCGATCTCCCAATTGCCGCCGCGCACCAGGCGGTTGGTGCTGACGTAGTGCTGCGAGCGGCCCAGCACATTCACTTCATGCTCGGTCTGCGTGGAAAACTCGCGGATGGTGGGGTTTCGGTACGCAGCGTTGACCAGGCGGGCCAGATCCATCGCACTGGAGACGTTACTGCTCGACAACCCGCTGGAGTCGACGAAGTGGCTGTCGTTCATGCCCAGTTCGCGCGCCTTCTTGTTCATCGCGCTTACAAACGCCGGCAGGCCACCCGGATAGCTGCGGCCCAGCACGGACGCGGCGCGGTTCTCGGACGACATCAGCGCGAGCAGCAGCATCTCATGGCGCGTCAGCGTGGTCCCAAAGCGCAGGCGCGAGCTGCTGTGTTTCTCGGTATCCCGGTCATCCTCGGAAACCGTCAGCATTTCATCCATCGGCAACCGGGAATCCATCACCACCAGCGCCGTCATCAGCTTGGTAATGGAGGCGATGGGCAGCACGGCCGTGGAATTCTTTTGGAACAGCACCTCGTTGGTGTTTTGATCCAGCACCAGGGCGACGGACGAACGCAGCGACAGCGCGTCATCGGTATCGCGCAGGCCCATGGCCTCGCCCAACGACGGCTTGGCCGGCACGAACGCGGCACGGACCGGGGCGGCACGGCTGGCCACCACGGTGCGTTTGCCGTTCTTCACGACAATCACCTTGCGCGAGGACGGCGCGGCACTAACGGCTGCAGTCTTCTTCGAGGATTTTACGGATTTAGCGGATTTTGAAACTTTTTCGGTCTTTTTGGCCGACGATTTCGTCGCAGTCGACTTCGTCGCTGCGTACGCTACCGGTGCGGTCATCAAGGCAACGGACACCAATGCCGTGGTGGCAAAGGCCGTCAGTTGGGGAAGGCCGAAGAGTCGAGACATAAAGGATTCGGTCCGGAACATGGTCTGCTCAGCGCGGCTGCGGAATGGCGCTAGTTTAGAAAATTAAGAAATCTATAGCAAGATTAATGACTTACAGCGGCTCTTTAAAGTTGGAATTACAAACATTTCCACATTATGAAAAATGAGCCGCTTAAGTCATTCACTCGCTACCACAAATACAACAAAGTGCAACTACTCCCGGCGATACCGAAAGGTTTCGCCGCGGATAAATCAGGACAGAAAACGCGCGAACTGTCCAACTGGTTCACGCTCCGTCATCAACTGGTTGGCCGTAGCATCGGGATCGGCAAAGCCGAGGGACATGCCGCACACCACCATCTCCTCATCGGTCAGTTTCAGGTGTTCCTTGATGATGCGATGAAACTGCGTGAAAGCCGCCTGCGGACACGTATCGAGCCCACGTGCGCGCGCCGCCACCATGATGCTCTGGAGGAACATGCCGTAATCCAGCCAACTTCCCTGCTCCATGATGCGATCGATGGTGAAGATCAGTCCGACCGGCGCATCAAAGAAACGGAAGTTGCGCGCGTGCTGCTCGTGCATGCGCGATTTATCCTCGCGGCGGATATCGAGCAGGCTGTACAAGTCCCAGCCCACCTTTCGGCGGCGCGCCAGGTAGGGATCGACCCACTCACGCGGGTAGTACGGATATTCCTCGCGATACTTGGCATCGCGCTCAGGATCGTCGTATGCCGTCAGCACATCGGTGCAGAAACGCACCTTGGCGTCGCCGGACAGTACGTAGACCTTCCACGGCTGCGTATTCGTGCCCGAAGGCGCACGGCTGGCCACGGCCAGGATGTCTTCGATGGTCTGGCGCGGCACTGGCGTATCCAGGAATGCGCGCACCGATCGACGCGTGGTGATGGCGCGATCGACGCAGGCTGCCTCATCGGGGTTCGACATACTTGGCGGTCTCCTTAGTTCTTGTTCACTGCGTTGTTGTCATGGGGCTGGTTCACGACCAGCCTCTCAAGTGCCTGGCGCAACGGCTGCGGCAACGCCACCGGCCTCCGCGTCTCGCGATCCACGTAGACGTGCACGAAATGGCCCTGCGCCGCAGCGATCTCGTCATCCCCGCGAAACAGCCCCACCTCGTAGCGCACGCTCGTATTGCCAAGCTTCGCCACACGCAATCCGGCCACCACCGTGTCCGGGAAAGTCAGCGACGAGAAATAATTGCACTGCGTCTCGATCACCAATCCGATAGTGCTGCCTGCTTCGATATCCAATGCACCCGCATGAATCAGGTACGTGTTCACGACCGTATCGAAATAACTGTAGTAGACAACGTTATTCACGTGGCCATAGACATCGTTATCCATCCAACGTGTGGTGATCGGCTGGAAGTGCTTGTACGCGGAGCGGTGAGCAGGTTCGGGCTTCATCGAGAGGAAGTCAGTCGGACTACAACGGCAACAGGCCAGTGGGATAGCGCTGCCGACGCCACACGAAAGGTCGTATGAGCACGCGGCACGCCGCAAGGTTCCAAACTTTTTGCGATGACTGCAACAAAGTCATGATGCGGTGACAAAGGCCGCTGCATCTTGCACGCAGCTTTCTGTCGAATGGCGCGCATGATACTGCGCAGCCAGAGCCACCGTCTGCGTATGCACAGCCACGGTGTTTTCGATCTGGTTGCCATAGCCACCGGCCATTGCCACCGCAACGGGAAGACGTTGCGACAGCGCGAAGTCGAACACCATCTTGTCGCGTCGCGCCAGGCCCGCCATGGTCAGCCGCAGGCGCCCCAGTCGATCGTCTTCATGGGGATCGGCGCCGGCCAGATAGATCAGCAGGTCGGGAGCAAAGCGGGCATGAAGCATGTCGAGCGCGCCGGCGAGCGCCGCCATGTACGTATCGTCGTCGCACCCATCGGGCAGGCCTACGTCGAGATCGCTCGCTTCCTTGCGGAAGGGGTAGTTCTTCTCGCCATGCAGCGAGAGCGTGAAGATGCTGGAATCGTCCCGCAAAATCGATGCAGTGCCATTGCCCTGATGGACATCGAGGTCGATCACGGCCACGCGACGCACGGCGCCATCACGCTGCAATCGACGCGCGGCGATGGCGGCATCGTTGAACACACAGAAACCGCCGCCCTTGTCGGCATAGGCATGGTGCGTGCCGCCGGCAAGGTTCACGGCGATGCCCTGCGTGAGTGCGGTCTGGCATGCGGCAATCGTGGCACCGGCCGAACGTCGAGAGCGCTCCACCATTTCATGGGACCACGGAAAACCGATCTCGCGCTGACGCGCGGCATCGAGTTGTCCGGATGAGACTTCGGCAACATACGCAGGGGTGTGGGCCAACGTCAGGTCGCTATCGTCGGCTCGTGGGGCTTCATGCAGCACCAAGCCCGGCACCTCTCGGACCACGGCATCGCGCAGCATGCTGTATTTGCGCATCGGGAACCGATGGCCGGGAGGCAGCGGCAGGACGAAGTGGTCGGCGTAGAAGGCGAACATGGGAACGGGGCGGAGCAGATACGGACGGCTTGTGATGGCTTCACATCATTGACCGACCGGGCAGTCAGCGATGGTAGCACCGTCCTGCACGCAATGCGTCATGGCGCTTCAAACGCCTGCCTTTCGTGCATCGCACCAAGTTGCCGTATCGGTATTTACCCTTGTAGGACACTGCGTACGTGTAGCACCCTGCCCTTATCATCCCCACCCACCCTCTATTTTTTGTGCGATGCACAAAAACCGCTTGACACCTATCGCCGAATTCTTAGAATTGGAATTGTTGCGGCGCATCAAAGCCCTCAGGACCAATAAAAGGCCGGGGACGCGGCGCTGACAAACGGACATACGCTCGGGCTAGCCAAGATACAAACAAGTCATGGCTTTGACATCTGGGCGGCTTAATTTCACTTTGCTAGACCTTGAAGTTCACCACTGGAGACCAGCATGATTCTGACCCCGGAACAAGTTGCAGCCGCACAAAAAGCCAACCTCGAGACCCTGTTTGGTCTGACCTCGAAAGCCTTTGAAGGCGTGGAAAAGCTGGTCGAGCTGAACCTGCAAGTGGTCAAGGCAACGTTCGCCGAAAACGTCGACAACGCCAAGAAGGCACTGTCGGCCAAGGACGCACAGGAATTCCTGACCATCCAGGCCGCGCTGGTTCAGCCGGTTGCCGAAAAGACCCTGGCCTACACGCGCCACCTGTATGAAATCGCTTCGGAAACCCAAAGCGAGTTCACCAAGGTAGCAGAAGCCCAACTGGCCGAAGGCTCGAAGAACGTGCAAGCCCTGGTCGACAACTTCGCCAAGAACGCCCCGGCCGGTTCGGAATCGACCGTAGCCATCGTGAAGTCGGCCATCTCGGCTGCCAACAACGCTTACGAGTCGGTCCAGAAGGCCACGAAGCAAGCGGTTGAAATGGCCGAAAGCAACTTCCAGGCTGCCGCCACGGCCGCTTCGAAGGCTGCCCAGCAAGCCAGCGCCACTGCACGCACGGCTGCCAAGAAGCCGACGGCTGCTGCCTAAGCTTCAGTAAGCTCCAGCGAACCGGCTCCGGCCGGTCCGTTGGCCAAGCGCCCTGCTCTTTTCCTTCGGATGGCAAGACGCTTCGCCAACGGTGGCGACACCGTAAGCCCTCGTCGCCCGCACCGTACCCATGTCTCCTCGGTGCCGATCCAAAGGTATCGATTCAAACCCCGGCCCCTGTACGCAGGCAGCCGGGATTTTTTTCGTCCCGGCATTCGTAGTCGTTCAATGCGCTGGGCGGTTAATTGAATAATAAGATGCTGCTGCCGCTCCCGCTTTCCGCCTAACCGGTTGATGTAAATAGAAAAAAATCCAAAATAACTGATTCCAGATGCCTTGATCGTCGTTAAGTCCTGACCAGCAACCCGCCGGTTACAGTCCGCGCCATCCCGCACTACACGCATGGCCGAACCTATGAACCGCAGTCGCTACCGTCTCGTCTTCAACCCGCATCGCCGCATGCTCATGGCCGTGGAGGAATGCGCCGTGAGCCGAGGTAAAGGCCGGGATGGTGGCAGCCGGGTCCAATCGGACTGCGCTGGCGCGCCTCCCGTGCGTTTCACCCTCCGGTGGCTGGCGCTTTCGGCCTGGATTGCAGCGGGCGTGCCGGTGCACGGGTGGGCGCAGGTGGTGGCGGACACCCACGCTGGCCCGCATCGCCCGACCATCGGCCAGACTGCGAACGGACTGCCCCAGATCGATATCACGCGGCCGTCGGGCGCCGGGGTCTCCATCAACGACTACACGCGGTTCGACGTGCCGAGGTCGGGTGTCATTCTCAACAACTCGCCGACCGCCGTGCCGACCCAGCAGGCCGGCTTCATCAACGGCAACGCCAACCTGCTGCCAGGCGGTTCCGCGCGGATCATCGTCAATCAGGTCACCAGTTCGAACCCAAGCCAGTTACGGGGCTACCTCGAAGTGGCGGGGCCGCGCAGCGAGGTGATCGTGGCCAACCCCACCGGCATCCTCGTCGAAGGTGCGGGCTTCATCAACACCAGCCGCGCCACGCTGACCACGGGCACGCCCATGTACGGCGGCAGCGGCAGCCTGGATGCCTTCCGGGTGAGTGGCGGCCAGATCGCGGTGCGCGGAGACGGGCTGAATGCCGCCCATGTCGATCGGATCGATCTCATCGCGCGCGCGGTGCATGTCAATGCCGCGACGTATGCGAACCAACTCAACGTCATCGGCGGCGCCAACCAGGTCAGCCGCGACACGCTCGCGGCTACGCCAATCGACGGCGCCGGCCCTGCCCCGTCCATCGGCATCGACGTGGCCGAGCTCGGCGGGATGTACGCCAACAAGATCCTGCTGGCATCCACCGAGCACGGCGTGGGCGTGTCACTGCGCGGGGTGGCAGCGGCGCAGGCCGGAGACCTGACGCTGACGTCGGCGGGGCGACTCGTCATGGCCGGGCAAACTTCAGCCAGCGGCAATCTGGACGCGCGCTCGCGCGGCGGTATCGAGCACAGCGGCACGACCTATGGCATGCAGCAGGTGTCGATCCACGCGCACGGCACGCTATCGAACAGCGGCACGCTGGCGGCGCAGCGGTGGCTCTCCGCCACCGGCGGCAGTGTGGCATCCACCGGCACGCTGGCCGCGGGCGTGAGCCCCGATGGCACAGTCGCCTCGCCGGCCGACCTCAGCGTGACCGCCACCACCGGCAAGCTCGCCGCTACGGGCCAGAACCAGGCCAGTGGCAACGTGCTGCTGCAAGGCGCGGGACTCGACCTCGCGGGCAGCCAGAGCACCGCTGGCGGGAATCTTGACTTGCAGGCCGGCGCGGCCGATCTCGACCTGACGGGCGCCACAAGCATATCGGGCGGAAATCTGTCCGCCTCCGCTCGAGGCGCCCTGCTCCACGACCGGGCCCAGATGGCGAGCCAGGGCGCACTGGCACTGACGGCCGGGAGCGCGTCGAACCGGGGTGGAAAGATCAGCGCCCAGGACACGGCCACAATCGCCTCGGCGGGCCGCTTCGACAACGACGACGGCTCGGTGCAGGCTGCCGGTGGGCTGCGGCTCGACGGCGCGATGGCCGTCAGCAATCGCGGCGGTATCTTCCTCGGCGGCAGGGGCTTCACGTTCGACCACGCTGGCGCCACGCTCGACAACGCTGGCGGCCAACTCCTCGGCGGCACCGATGTCAGCCTCCAGGTCGCCTCGCTCGACAATCGCCGGGGCACCATCAAGGCAAACCGGGACGTGGCCGTGGCGGGCGCGATCTCGGGAAGCGGCGAGATCGCGGCGGCGCGCAACCTGTCACTGGACGTCGCGGGCAGCTACGAGAACGACGCGAACAACAGGCTGCGGGCCGATGGCGACATGCGCGTCTCGACCACCGGCAAGCTCACCAACACCGGCACGCTCGCAGCAGTCGGCGGCCTGACCGTGCTAGGTGCAGAGGTCGTGAATGCCGCGGGCGCCGGCATGGTTGGCACGCGCACCACAGTCGAAGCGTCGCAATCGCTCGCCAATGCGGGCCGCATCGAAGGCGATACCGTCCAGACCCGCAGTGCGACAACCACCAACACCGGCGCGATCATCGGCAACGACGTCACCGTGCAAGGTAGCGAGGTGGTCAACCACGGGCCGGCTGCGCTGGTCGCGGCGGTGAGGAACCTGCATGTCTATGCCGCCGACTTCGTGCAGAACCTCGATGGCGCCACGCTCTACAGCGCAGGCAACCTGCAGGTGGCCCGCGACGGCGAGCGCGATCCCGAGACGGGTCTGCTGCGCAACCAGGTGGGCGAACTGGTCAACCGATCCGCGACGATCGAGGCCGAGGGAGACATCGACATCGCCGCGAAAGAGGTCAGCAATACGCGCACGAACATCGTGACCGAGGCGGGTACGCCAGTGCAAACGGCCGTGAAGACGCTCAGGCTCTGGCAGGCGGGTCTTCCGGACGGAGAGTTGAACTGGCATCGCAGCATCACCTTTCCGGGCTGGACATGGGGCACCGGTCGCGCGCCGGTCAGCACGCCCCAGACAAACGCACTGCGCACGCCAATCACGGTGACCGTCGACAAATCGACCGTCACCAAACTCGACACCGCCAAGCGGACGCTCTCCTTCACGGAATCCCCAATCGAGGAATATCGTCTGGGCGTCGGACTGCCAAGCAACTGCAACGCCGAAACCGGCATCTGCTCACGCCCGATCGCCACGCGCGCGACGCAGTATTACGAGGCGATCCTCGACAACGGCGACACCTACAGCATCACCTTCTGGCCCGATTGGGACCCGAACATCCACATCCGGCCGGACGATGTGCGTCAGCAAAACTTCGGCGCCGACTACACCGAGATTTCTCGCGATACCGTCACGACAACGGCGACGGACCGGCTCATCAGCGCCACCGAAGCCGCGAAGATCCAGGCTGGCGGCAACATCCGCATCAATGGCGAGGGCGGCAGCATCTTCAACCAGTCATCGACCATGGCAGCGGGTGCGAACCTCGTGCGTGTTGCCGGGAAGGTCGAGGATGTCGGCACGGTGTTGCAGCAAAAGATCACGACGCAGGACACCTCTACGTTCTACTGGCACCAGCGAACTGGGTACAGCAGCAAGACCGAGGTCGTTCCCCATCCGAGCACGCCGCAGGCGCCCACCACTGTGGCGGCGCTCGCGGCCATCGCCACGGCGAATCAGGCGGTGAAGACCAGCACCCCGGATGTCAGCGTGAGGTCGGTGGATACCGTGGGGGCAACGGTGACGGGCGGTGGCGACGGCAGTACCGGATTGGCCGCCGGCGCGGCACCCGGGGGAGGCATTCCAAACCTGACTCTGCCGACCAACGGGCTGTACACGATTCGTTCGGCGCCGGGCGACACCTACCTCGTCGCCACGGACCCGCGCTTCACGCAATACTCGCGATTTATCTCCAGCGACTACATGCTTGGGGCCTTGGGCATCGATCCGCAGATGACGCAGAAGCGTCTCGGTGACGGCTTCTACGAGCAGAAGCTGGTCCGCGACCAGATCACCCAACTGACGGGCAGGACGTTCCTCGCTGGCCACACCAGTCAGATGGAGGAATACCAGACGCTGATGAGCCAGGGCGTAGCCGTCGCCAGCGCCTTCGGCCTGATGCCCGGTATCGGACTGACCGCCGAGCAGATGCGCCAACTCACGACAGATATCGTGTGGATGGTGTCGCAGGACGTCACCCTGCCCGATGGCTCCACGCAATCGGTGCTGGTGCCAAAGGTCTATCTTGCGCACGGCAATGGTATCGACCTGTACAGCACGGGCGCGCTGGTCGCCGGCAACAGCGTGGAGATTCAGGCAACGGACAATGTCGCGAACAGCGGCGCCATCGTTGGCGATAAGTCCACGAAGGTGATCGGCCACAACATCGTCAATCGTGGGCGGATCGGTGGCACGGGTACGACGGTGGTGGCGGCGCAGGAGGATGTGCGCAACCTGGGCGGCCGGATCACCGGCACCGATACGCTGGTATCGGCCGGGCGCGATGTCATCAACGCGGCGCAGACGATCACCAACACGACGACACTGGCCAACGGCAACAGCGCAAGCGCCACGGGTGTGGGTGCCATTGGCACGATCTCGGCCACCAACAACGTTGCTGTGCTGGCTGGTCGCGACATCGGTATGGCGGGCGGTAACGTCAGCGCCGGCAAGGATGCATTGATCGGCGCAGGCCGCGACCTGAACCTCGGCACGGTCGCCACGGGTACCACGCAGGATGCCACCGCGCATGGCGGTCGCGACTACCTGCGTGAACAGACCACCCGTGGCGTCGGCAGCCGTGTGCAGGCGGGCGGCAGTGTCACGGCGGTAGCCGGGCGCGATGCCACACTGACCGGCTCGGCTATCCAGGCGGGCACGGACGCCACGCTGCTCGCCGGACGCGATGCTACGGTCACGGCATCGCTCGATACACAGACGAGCAGTGCCGGTTCGTCGAGCAACAAGCGGTCGCAATTTACGCAATCGTCCTATGACGAAACCGCGCGCGGCAGTGCGGTGCAGGCGGGCAGCAATGCCACGCTGGGCGCGGGACAGGCTGCAGCGGCGGCGATTCTCGAAGCCAACGGCATCAAGGCACAGCCGACCGAGGCTGGCAGCACCGGCAACCTCGCCGTGCTCGGTTCTTCCGTCAGCACTGGCACATCCACAGAGAAAGGTGGCGCGGTCGCACTGGTGGCCACGGGCGACGTGACCATCGGCACGGTCACCGAGCAACACAGCGCCGAGAACTGGTCGCAGACGAAGACATCCGGATTCCTGTCGAAGAAGGAGACGACCACGATCACCCATTCGCGCGACACCGTGGCGGTGGGCTCGGTGATATCGGGCGATACCGTATTGGGCAGCGCCGGACGAGATCTGGCGATCAGCGGATCGACGGTGGCGGGCACTCAGGACGTGGGTCTGGAAGCAGGCCGCAACCTGACGATCGGTGCGGCGGAGAACACCAGCGAGAGCCACAGCTATTCACGCACCAAGGCAACGGGCTTCGGCGCCACGGGTGGCGGCCTCTCCTACGGCTCGCGTGACCAGAAGGACACGATCAACGACAACGCCGTCACGCAGACCGGCAGCCTCGTCGGCAGTACCGATGGCAATGTCAGCCTGAGGGCGGGGAGCACGCTACGCGTGACAGGCAGCCAGTTGATCGCCGCCAAGGATCTGACGGGCACGGGTGCCGATGTGGCCATCGAAGCCGCCAAGGGCCGCGCGCATCATGACGAAACCCACGAGATCAAGCAGACCGGCCTGACGCTGGGTGTCAGCGGCGGCGCGCTCGGCTCGGCCATCAATGCGGGCCAGAAAGTCAGCTCGGCGACCAAGAGCCAGGATGGCCGGGCGTCGGCGCTGTGGGGTATCGCAGCAGGTCGCGACGCCTATGACGCGGCCAAGGGCGCCGGAGATGCCATGAAGAGCCTTGCCGGTGGCTCAGGACCGCTCGGCACCGCCGTGACGCTGTCGCTGGGTACCAGCAAGAGCAAGAACACGCTCACGCAGGACAGCACCTCGCACACGGGCTCGAAGGTGCAGGCTGGCGGCAAGGCGGTCTTCATCGCCACGGGTCAGGATGCCAATGGCAACAAGACCGCTGGCAATCTGGATATCGTCGGCTCCAGTATTGCGGCCACGCGGGTGGGACTGGCGGGCCAGGGCAAGGTCAATATCGTCTCTGCGACCGATACCTACGAGACCCACACCACGAACAAGTCGAGCAGCGGCAGCATCGGCATGTCCTACAGCGCGCAGGGCTTCGGCGTGTCGGCGTCAGGGTCGACGAACAAGGGCAACAGCGACACCACCGGCTCGACACAACTCAACAGCCGGGTCACGGGCAGCGAATCGGTGTCGATCGTCTCGGGTGGCGACACCAACGTCCTCGGTGGCCTGGTCAGCGGCCGCAAGGTGTCGGCCGATGTCGGTGGCCACCTCAACCTCGCCAGCCGCCAGGACACCGAAGGAAGCCGCGCCCGCCAGACCGGCGCGGGGGGTGGCCTCAGCTTCAGTCAGGGCGGCGGCTTGAGCGGCTCGCTCTCGGCATCGACAGGCAAGGCCGACGGCAACTTCGCCAACGTGGCCGAGCAATCCGGCATCTACGCGGGCGACGGCGGCTTCGACTTGAACGTCAAAGGCAACACCGACCTCCAGGGCGCCCTCATCGCCAGCACGGCCACGAAGGACAAGAACTCGCTGAAGACGGGCACCCTGAGCTGGGGCGATATCGAAAACAAGTCGGACTACAAGGGCACGTCGTTCGGCGTGGCCGGCGGCTTCACCTTCGGTCCCAAGGTCAAGGACGAGAAGACCGGCCAGACCTCGGGCAAGAACACCGGCGGCATCAGCCCAATGATTCCGCAGCACGAAAGCGGCAAACAACGCGGCACCGCGCAGTCCGCCATTGCGGATGGCGCGATCCATATCACGGACGACGCCAACCAGAAGCAAGACGTGGCGACACTCAATCGCGATACGACCGATACCAATTCGACCGTCCGCAAAGGCCCCGACCTCAACAACTTGCTGAACAAGCAAGCCGACACGATGGCGGCCGCTCAGGCGGCTGGCGAGGCGGTGGCGAAGTCGGTGGGAGATATCGCCAGCAGCAAGCTCAAGGATGCAGCGATAGCCCAGGACAAGGCGCAGAAAGCATTCGAGGCCGACCCCAGCGACGACAACCGCGCCAACCTGGAAAAGGCCACCGCCGACGTCGAAGGCTGGAGGGAAGGCGGCGACTACCGCGCCGGTCTGCACGCTGCGGGCGGCGCAATGATCGCCGGGCTGGGTGGTGGGAATGCGATTGCTGGCGCGGTCGGTGCCGGGGCGTCATCGCTGGCGGCTGGGAAGTTGGCGGAACTGGGTAGTGCTGTGTCAGGTGGCGTTGGCAGTGGGAATGCCAATCTCGATGAAGCGATTGGGAATCTCGCGGCGAATATCGTGGCTGGTGGGATTGGGGCGGCTGTAGGTGGTGGGGCTGGAGCGGCTACCGGGGCGAATGTGGATCGGTTTAATCGGCAGTTGCATCCGGAAGATAAAGCAACGGCCCGACGAATTGCCGAGAAAGCAGCAGCCGACGGTATCACTAACCCAGATGGCTCGCCTATCACGGCAAGCCAAATTGAGACCGCCATGCGATCGGCGAATAACAGCACCTATGGGGAAACAGCTGCCACAGGCGTCGTGGTGCCGTTGAACGCGGATACAACAGCTAGTCAAGTCTATGACCCCACTGGCATGGTGCTTCGAAAGGATGACGCCGGCAACAGCTATCTCGTGCAGAACTACTCGATGCTGGTACCCCCTTCGCAGGTAATACAAGACCTGATCCTTCAGAACACTGGTGATGAACAATCTCCATATAGCTGGGATGGATCGACATCTGCACCCAACAATGCGGGAACCTACACGACCTCGAATCCATACATTCCTCCCCTCAATGCTTGTATATCAACAGACTGCATTCCGCAGGGGAAACCTGGTGGGACCTCGTGGTCGGTTGGTCTCGGGTTGTATTACGGTGTTGGGGCCGAGGCGGAAGTCGGGTTTGCCGGGCTCGTTCCAATGGAGGGAAAAATGGGCTTTGGTGTCGGCTTGGGAGGGCACGGATGGTTTAAGGGCGGCAGTTCGACAGTCACCTCCAATCTATTCGCAAAAGGTAGTGAGGCAAATGCTGGGGACTATCGCGTCGGCTCATCAATCTCATTCGGCGCTCAGATTGGACCGGCGACAGCATCTATAGGAGGGCAAGCAGGGATTTCGTCAAACATATCCACCGGGGCAGATGGTTACGCACAAGCAAAGGGGACACTTGGACTAGTGCCGAGTGTGGGTTTAGGTATAGAAGGAAAGCTCAATCTCATGGAGTTCCAGTACAGGGCAAGGAAATAGTGATGAAGAATAGTAAAATTTCTGACGAAGACGTTGTCAAGCAATTTAAATGGCGACGACTTTGTCTATTATTAATTTTCTTTCCAGGATTTATATCTCTTTTTGTTTTGTTGGCAATAAATGTTAGCGTCAAGATATTTTTTTGCGTCCTCTTGATATGGTTTCCGGTGGCAGGATGGTATCTGGCGTTGAATTATCGCTGCCCGCGATGCAATGCCGTTCCGTGGAATCCTTCAGGGCCCGGTGTGACACTTGTTCCGTATTGCTGCTCTCAGTGCAAAGCCCCTCTGAATGAATCCTTTCTGAAAAAGGTCGGATGAATATGAATAAAAATTGCAGACCTGACTGAGGGCATCGCTGGCGCCTAGGAAGTTCGTGGAGCTGGGCAGTGGCCGTTTCTGGAAGCGTTGGCAGTGGGAATGCCAACCTTGATGAGGCGATCGAGAATCTCGCGGCGAATATCGCGACTGGTGGAATTGGGGCTGCGGCGGGTAGTGGTGCAGGTGCGGCTACCCGGGGTCGTCGCTCTCATCGCATTTTTGGATCCCGCTATTAATCCATTGCTTATCACGATATTCCACAATCATCCATCATGGTGCGGCATGACCTCGCAATATCAAGGCTACTCTGAACTACTCTTAACCATAGCTTTTTCAACTTCTGCTAGCTGGCGCACCTTGGTGAAACGGGGTATCTGAATCTTTTTGGAAGATATTGGAATAGAAGCATTGGTCTGAGCAATCTTGGGATTTTTATCTGTGGTGGTCAATATATTCAAAAGATAAAATATTTTTCACAATCCTTGGCCTGAGCTTTAAGACGCAAAAAATGAGCCATTAAAATAAAGAAGAAATTAATACGTACGCTCAGACCCGTCACTCGAACTCATTCACTTTTTTAGCCGGCCCGGACGCCCCCTCTGGCCTCTCCAACGCCGATGTTTCTAAAACTCACCCAAACTGCCACCGTTGCTTCGCTGGCCGTCAGCCTCCTTGGCACTTCAAATTCCATCAACGCCCAGACCCTGCCAGTTCCCCGGCAAGCGGCGGCCCTGAATAATGCCGAGCAGGAACAACGCCATCGCCAGCAGCAGGAGGCGCGTGAGCGTAGCGCCGCGGTGAACGCACCATCAGTACTCGCCCCCGCGACCGAGCATGCCGAGCGCCCGTCGATGCCGAAGGAAGCGCCCTGCTTTCCGGTTCAGCGTTTCGTATTGGAAGTTCCCTCCGATCTCCCCGTCTATCTGCAAGCCGGCGGCGCCTCGGCCCTGCCGATGGATCCGTTTGCCTTTGCCCAGCTCTGGCTGGATCACTACCAAGGAGAATGCCTGGGCAGCCAGGGCGTCGGCATGCTGATCAAGGAGTTGTCCCGAACGATTCTCTCGCGGGGCTATGTGACCACGCGCGTGTTGGTGCCCGAGCAGGACCTGACGTCGGGCACGCTGAAACTGGCGCTGATTCCCGGTGTGATCGGCGAGATCCGTTTCAGCAAGCCGGACTTGTGGGGCACTTGGAGCGCGGCTTTCCCGACCTCGGCCGGCCAGTTGCTGAATTTGCGCGATCTTGAACAAGGGCTGGAGCAGATGAAACGCGTTGCCAGTCAGGACGTGGACATGCAGATCATGCCGACGCCCGTTCCGGGCCTCAGCGATGTGGTAATCACGGTCAAACGCGGCAAGCCGTGGACGCTGGTGGCGTCTGTCGATAATTCGGGATCGCGCTCGACGGGCAAATGGCAGGGAAATCTAAGTCTGGGCATCGACAATCCGCTGGGCCTGAGCGACATTTTCAACGTCGGTTTCAGTCAGGACGTGATGGTCGAGGACAAGGAGTTTGGTACCCGGGGCTGGAACACTTTTTACTCGATTCCCTGGGGATACTGGACCGCCACCCTCTCAGCTTCCAGCAGCAACTACTTCCAGCAGATCGCGGGCGCCAATCAGACGTTCATATCCAGCGGCAAGTCGGAGAATATCGATCTCAAACTGCATCGGGTATTGCACCGCAGCCAAAACGACGTGCTCGGCATGCACATGCGTTTGACGCGTCGATTCGGCCGGAGCTTCATCGAGGACTCCGAAATCTCGCACCAGCGGCGGAATAATACGATCCTGGAACTTGGCCTGACGGATCGTCACTATCTCGGCCGGTCCCAACTCGATGCCACGCTGTCTTACCGCCAGGGTCTCGGGGCTTTGGGCGCGCAAGACGACCTGTTGGCCGTGAACGGCGGCCCAACATGGCGGTATCGGATGATGGTTCTAGACGCCAATTTCTCGGTGCCGTTCAAGCTTGCCAATTTGCCTTTCCGCTACATCACGACGGTACGGGGGCAATATACCGATGATCGTCTCTATTACGTCGACAACCTGACGATCGGCAGCCGCTATACGGTGCGAGGTTTCGATGGGGAAAGCATGCTGGCTGGCGAGAGGGGATTTTACTGGCGCAACGAATTGCAGGTCCCACTAGCCACGGGACAGGCGTTCTATGCCGGGCTCGATTATGGGCGGGTGGCTGGACCCACCACGCGCAACCAAGCAGGAACGCAGCTAGCCGGCGCCGTCATTGGCTTCCGCGGAGGATTCGGCACCTCAAGGCTGGGCAGCCTATCGTACGACGCGTTTGTCGGAATGCCGGTTGACAAGCCGGAGCGCCTGCATACGGCAGGAGTGACAACCGGGTTGCAGGTGGCGTATCGATACTGATATCGCGGCACTAAAGAAAAACCCGCCTTCCGGCGGGTTTTTCTCATCCAACAACCAAACTCAACGCTTGCGCGGCGGTGGCACATCGGTGCACACCCCTTCGTAAATCTCCGCAGCCATGCCGATCGATTCGCCCAGCGTCGGGTGCGGGTGGATCGTCTTGCCGATATCCACTGCGTCCGCGCCCATCTCGATGGCCAGGCAGACTTCGCTGATCAGGTCGCCCGCGTGGGTGCCGACGATGCCGCCGCCGATGATGCGGTGGGTTTCCTCGTCGAAGATCAGCTTGGTGAAGCCTTCGTCGCGGCCATTGGCGATGGCGCGGCCTGATGCGGCCCACGGGAACGTGCCCTTGCCGTACTTGATGCCCTGCGCCTTGCACTGTTCTTCCGTCAGGCCGGCCCAGGCCACTTCCGGATCGGTGTAGGCCACCGACGGAATCTGTTTCACGTCGAAGTACGCCTTCTCCCCGTGGGCGGCTTCGGCGGCCACGTGGGCTTCATGCACGGCCTTGTGTGCCAGCATCGGTTGGCCGACGATGTCGCCGATGGCGAAGATGTGCGGCACGTTGGTGCGCAGTTGCTTGTCGACGTCGATGAAGCCACGGTCGGTCACAGCCACGCCAGCCTTCTCGGCGCCGATCTTCTTGCCGTTGGGCGTGCGGCCCACGGACACCAGCACGGCGTCGTAGCGCACCGGCTCGGCGGGCGCGCCCTCGCCTTCGAACTTCACATAGATGCCATCCGGCTTGGCTTCCACGCCAACCGTCTTGGTCTTGAGCATCACGTTGTCGAAGCGATGCTTGTTCATCTTGTCCCAGACCTTGACGAGGTCGCGGTCCGCGCCCTGCATCAGGCCGTCGAGCATTTCCACCACGTCGATGCGGGCGCCCAGCGTGCTGTACACCGTGGCCATTTCCAGGCCGATGATGCCGCCGCCGATAACCAGCATCTTGTTCGGGATGTCGCGCAGTTCCAGCGCGCCAGTCGAATCGAAAATGCGCGGATCTTCAGGGATGAACGGCAGCTTCACAGCCTGGCTACCGGCCGCGATGATCGCCTTTTCAAAGCGGATCACGGTCTTCTTGCCCGTGGTCGCCTTGGCGTCGCCCTCGGTTTCCTGCACTTCGAGGTGGTTCGGGTCCAGGAACGTGCCGATACCGCGCACAGTCTGCACCTTGCGCGCCTTGGCCATGCCGGCCAGCCCGCCCGTCAGCTTGTTGACGACGCTTTCCTTGTAGTGGCGCAGGCCGTCCAGGTCGATCTTGGCTTCGCCGAACAGGATGCCGTGCGCGGCCAGTGCCTTGGCTTCGTCGATCACGGCCGCATTGTGCAGCAGCGCCTTCGACGGGATGCAGCCCACGTTCAGGCAGACGCCGCCGAGCGTGCCGTAGCGCTCCACCAGTACCGTGTTCATGCCCAGATCGGCTGCGCGGAACGCTGCCGAGTAGCCGCCAGGGCCCGCGCCCAGCACGAGCATGTCGCACTGGATATCGGCCGAGCCGCTGTGCTTGCCAGCCACGGGTGCGGCGGCAGGAGCCGATGCCGCCGGAGCGGCAGCAGGAGCCGGTGCAGCCGCGGGTGCGGGCGCCGGTGCAGCCGCGGCGCCGCCTTCGATCGTGCAGATGACAGTGCCCTTGGCCACCTTGTCACCCACCTTGACCTTGACGTCCACGATCTTGCCAGCCGACGACGACGGCACTTCCATGCTGGCCTTGTCGCTCTCGAGCACGAGCAGCGACTGTTCTTCCTCGACCGTATCGCCGGCCTTGACCAGCACTTCGATCACTTCCACCGCGTCGAAATCGCCGATATCCGGCACTTTGACTTCGATCACACTCATGCTTTCCTCCTGGGATGCGCGCCCTGCCCGCCTGGGGGCTCAGGCCGCGCCGTCGTTGTTGGTTGCCGAGCCGTCCTGTTGCGCCGGCTGCTGGGGCTGTTCAGTCTGCTGCTGGAGCTTCACCGTATGCACATCGATCGGACCCGCCGAACTCTTGTCGAACTCGATCCCGGCATCCACACCTATCCGCGCGATCGCGCCGGCATCCATGCCCGGCATGTCGTAGACCGCGTGCATCGCGCCCAGCGCATAGTTGCGCCCCGATCCGATGCCCCAGAAACGGTCGAACGAAAACACCTCGCGATAGGAATAAACGCCATAGATGCCGCCCGGATTGGCGATCAGGCAAACGATCTGCGATGACTCGTAGGGGTCGTCGTCGTCTTCCTTGGTGTTGATGAAATACTCGTTCTTGAGCTTTTCATGCACTTTGAGGAAGGTTCGGAACACCTCGTCGCGGCTCATCAGGCGGCATTCGTCGCCCATGCCCGTCAGCAGTGCGCGCATGACCGGAAAATGCGCGGTGGTACCCGCCAGCGCGACGAAACTCTCGCCCACGGGAATCACCTTCTGGTTGCGCTCGTAGGCACGCGACAGCCGCGTATCGCCAAACGTCACCAGCGCATCGGCCGCGATCGCCACCTCGTCACCCTTACGTACGACAACGCAGGTCGTCATGGCTCGCCCCCTACGTTACTTTGACTCTTCGCACGCCGGCATTGCCGGCGTGCGTTGCGGTTGCTTCAACATGAAGCGAAGCGGTTCTGGCTAGGCGCGCGGCCGCAGACAGTACAAGTGGTACGGCAAGGCCGCGCAACGACGCCAGAATCATGTTTAAGCGACCGCTTACAGCAAGATGCGGCGGAAATCGGCCAGCAACGCGGCGAAGTACGTATTGAAGCGTGCAGCCTCGGCACCGTCGATCACGCGGTGATCCCACGACAGAGACAGCGGCAGCGTCAGTTGCGGCACGAACTGCTTGCCGTCCCAGACCGGCTTCATGTACGACTTGCACACGCCCATGATGGCCACTTCCGGCGCATTGATGATCGGCGTGAAGTACGTGCCGCCGATGCCGCCCAGCGACGAGATCGAGAAGCAGCCGCCCTGCATCTGATCCGGCTTCAGCTTGCCGTCGCGCGCCAGCTTGGCCAGTTCGCCCATTTCCTGGCTGATCTCCAGCACGCCCTTCTTGTCGGCGTCCTTGATGACCGGCACGACCAGGCCGTTCGGCGTATCGGCAGCGAAACCGATGTTGAAGTACTTCTTCAGCACCAGATTGTCGCCGTCGAGCGAGGCATTGAAGTTCGGGAACTTCTTCAGCGCCGCCACCGTGGCCTTGATCATGAACGCCAGCATCGTGACCTTGATGCCGGACTTCTCGTTTTCCTTGTTCAGCTTCACGCGGAACGCTTCGAGCTCAGTGATGTCCGCCTCGTCGCAGTTCGTGACGTGCGGGATCATGACCCAGTTGCGGTGCAGGTTGGCGCCCGAGATCTTCTTGATGCGCGACAGCGGCTTGGATTCCACCTCGCCGAAGCGCGTGAAATCGACCTTCGGCCACGGCAGCAGATCCAGACCCACGCCCGAACCGCCAGCAGACGCAGCAGCAGCCGGCGCAGCGGTCTGGCCGCTCATCACGCCCTTGACGAAGTTCTGCACGTCCTGCTGCGTGATGCGGCCCTTCGGACCGGAACCCGGTACGCGCGACACATCCACACCCAGTTCGCGCGCGAACTTGCGCACGGACGGGCTGGCGTGGGCGGCCTTGCCGGTCACGCCCTGAGCCGGTGCGGCTGCTGGCGCGGGGGCCGGAGCCGGTGCCGATGCAGCGGGAGCGGGAGCCGGGGACGGTGCGGCAGCAGGTGCTGCAGCCGGGGCAGGAGCCGGCGCTGCAGCGGCAGCACCCGCCGCGCCAGCGGCTTCGAGAATCAGGATCAGCGTGCCCTGGGCCACGTTATCGCCAACCTTGACCTTGACTTCCTTGACCGTGCCGCCTTGCGGGGCAGGCACATCCATCGTGGCCTTGTCGGATTCCAGCGTCACCAGCGCGTCTTCCGCGTTGATGACGTCGCCCGGCTTCACATGGACTTCGATGACGGGAACGGCGTCGTAGTCGCCGATGTCGGGCACCTTCACCTCGACGATGCCACCGCCGGCAGGCGCGGCAGCCGGGGCCGGCGCAGCAGCGGCCGGAGCGGGTGCCGGGGCAGCGGCGGCTGGCGCCGGTGCGGGTGCGGGGGCAGCCGCCGGTGCGGGCGCAGCGGCGCTCGCGCCTGCAGGTTCCAGCATGACGAGGATCGAGCCCTCGGCCACGTTGTCGCCCACCTTGATCTTGACTTCCTTGACCGTGCCGGCCTGCGGCGACGGCACATCCATCGTGGCCTTGTCTGACTCCAGCGTCACCAGCGCGTCTTCCGCGTTGATGACGTCGCCCGGCTTCACATGGACTTCGATGACGGGAACGGCGTCGTAGTCGCCGATATCCGGCACCTTGATTTCAATCGCTTGACTCATTCAGTGTCTCTCCTGGGCAGCCGGCACCCTGGTTGTTGGCGACGTAGCGACAATCGGACAAACGCAATCGGCGAGGTTACTCCGGCCTCACGCATCTGTCACGCTGCCGCGCATCACCAGCGGCCGTGGGCACCGCCGGTCCAGCCGGGGGCGCCCACGGCACGGCGGCATGCCGTGCTGCGGGGGGTTCAGTCGTGCAAGTCCGGGGTCAGACCGACATCGGGTTCGGCTTGTTCGGGTCGAGGTTGTACTTCTTGATGGCTTCCGCCACCTTTTCGCGACCGATCGCACCTTCGTCGGCCAGCGCCTTCAGCGCGGCCACCGTCACCCAGTTACGGTCCACTTCAAAGAAGTGGCGCAGCTTCTCGCGGGTATCCGAGCGGCCGAAGCCGTCGGTGCCCAGCACCACATAGCGGCGCGGCACGAACGAGCGGATCTGCTCGGCGAACGCACGGATGTAGTCGGTCGAGGCGATGACCGGGCCGCGCACGCCCTTGAGCTTCTGCGCGACGAACGATTCGCGCGGCGTCTCGGTCGGATGTAGCAGGTTGAAGCGTTCCGTGGCATGGCCTTCACGGGCCAGTTCGGTGAAGCTCGGGCAGCTCCAGATGTCCGATTCCACGCCCCAGTCCTTCTTGAGCATCTCGGCGGCGGCAATCACCTCGCGGAAGATCGTGCCCGAACCCAGCAGCTGCACGCGCGGCGCATTGCTGTTTTCCACACCCTTGCGGAACAGGTACATGCCCTTGACGATGTCCTTCTCCGAGCCGGCCGGCATTTCCGGGTGCTCGTAGTTCTCGTTCATCACCGTCAGGTAGTAATACACGTCTTCCTGCTCTGCATACATGCGGCGCAGGCCATCCTGCATGATCACGGCCAGTTCGTACTGGAACGTCGGGTCATACGAGATGCAGTTCGGAATCGCGGCGTGGAAGACGTGCGAATGACCGTCCTCGTGCTGCAGGCCCTCGCCGTTCAGCGTGGTCCGGCCGGCGGTGCCGCCCAGCAGGAAGCCGCGCGA
Organism: Cupriavidus sp. SW-Y-13; assembly: GCF_009793345.1. NCBI lineage: Bacteria > Pseudomonadati > Pseudomonadota > Betaproteobacteria > Burkholderiales > Burkholderiaceae > Cupriavidus > Cupriavidus sp. SW-Y-13. Next base: position 1,410,727 of record NZ_WHLX01000001.1, on the reverse strand, counting down.
GCGCATGTCGGCAGCGGCCCAGCACAGGTCGCCGATACGCTGGATGCCGAACATCGAGTAGTAGATGTAGAACGGAATCATCTGCACGCCATGCGTCGAGTACGACGTGGCGGCGGCGATCCAGTCGCACATGGCGCCGGCTTCGTTGATGCCTTCCTGCAGGACCTGACCCGTCTGCGATTCCTTGTAGAACATCAGTTGGTCGTGGTCTTCCGGCACGTACTTCTGGCCCTGCTGGTTCCAGATGCCGACTTGGCGGAACAGGCCTTCCATGCCGAACGTGCGCGACTCGTCCGGGACGATAGGCACCACGTGCTTGCCAATCTGCTTGTCCTTGAGCAGCGTGTTCAGGATACGGACGAAGGCCATCGTGGTGGACACTTCGCGGCCTTCGCCGGTGGCCTTGAGCAGCGCGTCGAACGCCGTCAGTTCGGGCACCTTGAGCGCTTCGGCCTTCTGGCGGCGGGTAGGCAGGTAGCCGCCCAGGTTCATGCGCGCCTGGCGCATGTATTCCAGTTCCTTCGAGCCTTCCTCGAAGGTCAGGTACGGCACTTCCTCGAGCTTGTCGTCCGGCACCGGGATGCTGAACTGGTCGCGGAACGCGCGGATGGCGTCCACCGGCATCTTCTTCTGCTGGTGGGCCACGTTCATGGCCTGGCCCGCATCGCCCATGCCATAGCCCTTGATGGTCTTGGCCAGGATCAGCGTCGGCTGGCCCTTGTGCTCGCTGGCAGCCTTGTAGGCGGCGTAGACCTTGTGCGGATCGTGGCCGCCACGGTTCAGGCGCCAGATGTCGTCGTCGGACCAGTCGGCCACCATGGCCTTCAGTTCCGGCGTATTGAAGAAGTTCTCGCGCACGTAGGCGCCGTCCTTGGCCTTGAAGGTCTGATATTCGCCGTCCACGGCTTCCATCATCCGCTTCATCAGCAGGCCCTTGGTGTCGCGCGCCAGCAGTTGGTCCCAGCGGCTGCCCCACACCACCTTGATCACGTTCCAGCCCGAACCGCGGAATTCCGATTCCAGTTCCTGGATGATCTTGCCGTTGCCGCGCACCGGACCGTCCAGGCGCTGCAGGTTGCAGTTGATCACGAAGACGAGGTTGTCCAGCTTCTCGCGGCCAGCCATGCCGATCGCGCCCAGCGATTCCGGCTCGTCGGTCTCGCCGTCGCCCAGGAACGCCCAGACCTTGCGGTCGCCAGCCTTGGCCAGGCCGCGGCTGTCCAGGTACTTCATGAAACGGGCCTGGTAGATGGCCATGATCGGGCCCAGGCCCATCGACACGGTCGGGAACTGCCAGAAGTCCGGCATCAGCCACGGGTGCGGGTACGACGAGATGCCCTTGCCGTCCACTTCCTGGCGGAAGTTGTCCAGTTGCTCGGTCGTCAAGCGGCCCAGCAGGAAGGCGCGCGAATACACGCCCGGAGCCGAGTGGCCCTGCACGAAGACGAGGTCGCCGCCGCTCTGTTCCGAGGGCGCGCGCCAGAAGTGGTTGTAGCCCACGTCATAGAGCGTCGCCGCCGAGGCGAACGAGGAAATGTGGCCGCCGACGTTGGTGTGCTTGTTGGCGCGCAGCACCATGGCCATGGCGTTCCAGCGCGTGTACGAGCGGATACGGTGCTCCACGTCCTGGTCGCCGGGAATGCGGGCCTGCAGTTCCACCGGGATCGTATTGATATACGGGGTCTCGGCGTGGAACGGCTGCGTCACGCCATTCACGCGTGCGTATTCGATCTGCTTGTCGATCAGGAAGGCCGCGCGTTCGGCGCCTTCCGCCTTCAGGACGCCCTGCAGGGCATCCAGCCATTCATGCGTTTCCTGGGGATCTGCGTCGTTGGCGCTGCTGGCGCCGAGGATCTGCTCTGGTACAGCGGACATGACTGTCTCCTGGTGAATTCCTGCCCCGGGTGTCCGCCACGGTATGGCGGGAGACCGGTTGGCTCGGTCTGACGATTCTGACGCGTGCGGCGGAACGCTATTCTTGCCCTGGCATCGGTTCTGGCCAGTGCCCGGATCCTCTCGTGGGTGCTTTCGCCCGGATCTCGGCCTCGGCAAACGCATGGCGCCCGCCCGCATTTATTCGGTCGAAGCGATTCTATGGAAGCACAGCAACGGCTGACAAGCGAAATTTTCAGATTACGAAGTCATTTTTTATAATGCGGAATATTGCGGCAGCGCACCAGAAAGCGTCACTGCAACCGGGTTTCCGACCTCCAGGCATCGTCTTCTATCCCTTGTGGCGAATAGGCGGTTTCCCCAAGCGACGCACCGCAATAATCTCGATACACTGGCCGGTCAGCCGTTAATCCCTTATGCAGTTCCTCAACCGAATCCTCTCCGGCCTACGCACGGCTATCCTGCCTTCCGGCGCCGCCGACGCGGCAGGCGAATCCGTCACTGGCGCCTCCCCGCACCCTGCCCGTCATGCCGGCACGCACGCCGATCACGGCGCGGATGTCATCGACCATGGCGACACCACCGAGCCGCTGGCGCCAGCCCCGCGCCGGCTCTGGATCCTGCGCTGGCGCAACCTGGTGGCGACGAGCTGGTTCATGTTCATCCCGCTCGTGGCCATCGTGCTGTTCACGGTGGCGATGGGCGTCATCCTATGGTCGCTGCACGAAACCGAGCGGCAGCAGCAGCGCGACGCGCTGTACCGCGATGCCGCCTGGGCCCAGCAACGCGTGCGGCTCTCGCTGCTGAGCAACCAGGACCAGATGGCCTCGCTGGCGCGCGACATCGCTGCCGCGCAGCTGGACCAGGGTGCGTACCGGACCGCCGCGCAGGAGATTCTGCGCGAGAACCCAGAGATCGTCTTCGTCAACTGGCTGGACGCCACCCGTAAGGGGCGCTGGTCGCTGCCGTCCACGTCCGAGTTCGCCGGCCGCCTTCGGGAAACGGTGGACAAGCCGCTGGAGCCGGAGGTACTCGATACCTTCGACGCCGCCCGCGAGACGCAGCGCGTGGTCTACTCCCGGCCGCTGACCAACGACCGCGGCGACAGCTTCATGCTGATGGAAGTACCCATCGTCCGCGACAACGAGTTTCTGGGCACGCTGGGCGCGCTCTACTCGATCAACGGCATCCTGACCCATCTGCTGCCGCCAGAGCTGACGGAGCGCTACCGCTTTTCTCTGATCGACAAGAACAACCAGACGCGCGCGAGTACATCCGTGCGGCCCGTGCCGGGCAACGCGCTGTCGTACGAAGTGCTTCTCGATCCGCCGGGCCATTCGCTGTCGCTGCGCGCCGACGCCTATCCGCCGCCGTCCAACCTGCCCAACAACATGCTGTTGTGGCTGGTGGTGGGGCTGTCGTGTTTCCTGCTCTGGAGCCTGTGGAGCATGTGGCGGCACACCAGCCGCCGCTCCGAGGCGCAGCGCGCGCTACTGGCCGAGACATCGTTCCGGCGAGCGATGGAGAACTCGATGCTGATCGGGCTCCGTGCGCTGGACCTCAACGGCCGTATCACCTATGTGAACCCTGCGTTCTGCCGCATGACCGGCTGGACCGAGGCCGATCTCGTGGGCCGCGTGCCGCCCTTCCCCTACTGGCCGCCCAATGACCAGCAGGAGATGCAGAAGCAGATCGACCTGACGCTCCAGGGCAAGTCGCCCGCCACCGGCTACGAGATGCGCGTGATGCGCCGGGATGGCAGCAGCTTCTTCGCCCGGATGTACGTCTCCCCACTGGTGGACAGCCGGGGTCGCCATACCGGTTGGATGAGCTCGATGACGGACATCACCGAGCCCAAGCGCGCCCGCGAGGAACTGGCCGCCGCGCACGATCGCTTCACTACCGTGCTGGAAAGCCTGGACGCCGCCGTGTCCGTGCTGGCCACCGACAAGGCCGAACTGCTGTTCGCCAACCGCTACTACCGCCAATTGTTCGGCTGGGAGGCGGAAGGACACCTGAAACTGGCCGGCGACGATTTCGACAAGGACCAGATGTCGAGCGACAACACCGACTTTGTCGATGCGTACGCCGGCCTGCCCGCCTCGGAACTGATGCCGTACGCCTCGGACGCGCGTGAAGTGTTCGTGCCGGACATGCAAAAGTGGTTCGAAGTCCGCCGCCGCTACATTCAGTGGGTGGACGGCCACCTGGCGCAGATGCAGATTGCCACCGACATCACGGTCCGCAAGGCAGCCGAGGAAATGGCGCGGCAGCACGAGGAACGCATCCAGTTCACGAGCCGCCTGACGACGATGGGCGAGATGGCATCATCGCTGGCGCACGAACTGAACCAGCCGCTGGCGGCCATCAATAACTACTGCATGGGCGCCGTGGCGCGCCTGCACTCGGGCCGCAGCACGCCCGAAGACCTGATTCCGGTGCTGGAGAAGACCTCCGCACAAGCAGTGCGCGCCGGGACGATCATCAGCCGTATCCGCGGTTTCGTGAAGCGTAGCCAGCCGCAACGGCGGGAAGCCGCGCTGCACGACATCGTGGCCGACGCCGTAGGACTGGCCGATCTGGAAGCCACGCGCCGCCGCGTGACCATCCTGACCCGCCTGCCCGCCCCGCCGCTGATGCTCTACGTCGATCCGGTGCTGATCGAACAGGTGCTGGTCAATCTGCTCAAGAATGCCGTGGAAGCCATGGCCGGCCTGCCCGCGATGCGCGCCACCGGTGTGGTCCGCTTGCATGCCCGCATCGAAAACGTTGAGTTTGGTCAATGTTGCTGCATCGACGTCATCGACCAAGGCCCGGGCGTGGACGAAGCCACCAAGGAGCGCCTGTTCGAGCCGTTCTTCAGTACGAAGTCCGACGGCATGGGCATGGGCCTGAACATCTGCCGTTCGATCATTGAGTCGCACCAGGGACGCCTCTGGGTCGAAAACAATGTGGACGGGATCGGCTGTACGTTTAAAATCACGCTGCCACTGCAATCGGCGCTAACCGAACAGTAACGGGAGCATCCCTGGCATGCCGGACGACCCTCTGCCGCGGGGCATCGGGAGGCCGTCCGGACTTTGATCCGCCGGGGGTGTTGCGCGCCGCCGCATGCAGTTACACTTCGTTGCAAACGACTTTGCCCCAGGAGACTTCATGACCGCAACGCCCAGCCCCACGCCGCATCGTGGCGAGACCGTCTATATCGTCGATGACGATGAAGCGATGCGTGACTCGCTGACCTGGCTGCTGGAGGGCAACGGCTATCAGGTGCGCAGCTTCAACAGCGCCGAGCAGTTCCTCTCCGCCTACGACACGAATGCCGTGTCCTGCCTGATCCTCGATGTGCGCATGCCCGGCATGAGCGGCCCCGAGCTGCAGGAGCGCATGATCGCCGAGAACATCGAGATCCCGATCGTCTTCATCACCGGCCACGGCGATGTGCCGATGGCGGTCTCCACGATGAAGAAAGGCGCCATCGACTTCATCGAGAAACCGTTCGACGAATCCGAACTGCGCGCGCTGGTGGAGCGCATGCTGCTGAAGGCCCGCTCGGACCACTCCACCGCCCGCGAACAGCGCGCCGCCAAGGACCTCCTCGGCAAGCTGACCACGCGCGAGCAACAGGTGCTGGAGCGCATCGTGGCCGGCCGCCTGAACAAGCAGATCGCCGACGATCTGGGTATTTCCATCAAGACCGTGGAGGCGCACCGCGCCAACATCATGGAAAAGCTCAACGTCAACACGGTGGCGGACCTGCTGAGACTGGCGTTGTCGCGGAACGCCTGATTCTTGTTCCCTGCTGCATGTTTGCTCCCCTCTCCCGCACAGCGGGAGAGGGGAGCCGGTTTAGAAGCGGTTTCGGCTTCGACTACCTCCCCCTCAAATACTCCCCCTCATCAAACGTCACCAGCCACTGCGGCCGGTAGACGACAAAAATCGCGACCAGCATCCCCGTCAGGAACGCCTCGCCAAACGCGATGATGACCGCGCCGGTCAGGCTGTCGGCCAGTCCGAGTCCACCCTGGGCCACGCCCATCCGCACTTGCCAGATCGCGCGCAAGCCGCCAGCCACCACGGCCGCGACCAGAGCGCTGAAATACCCGTGCCCGAGAATGAACACGAAGGGATGTCGCGGCACCCACCGCCGTAGCGCGGCCTGCAGCGCTGCCGTGAGCGCACCCGGCACCAGCGCCATCCAGAAGAAGCGCGGCCCCAGCGACACCCAGTCGATCTGCGCCCAGCCTCTCCCCGACAGGTAGGCCAGTCCCAGCAGCGACACCACATCCACGATCGCCAGCGTCACCATCGCCAACGGCAGGCCGAACATCGTGACTGCCAGCGAGGCGCCCATCAACTGGATCACCACGCCCTCACCCACGGTTGCGCGCGCAGACCACAGCAGCGTCAGGAAAACCAGCGACCCTAGCCACGCGTGCTGGAGCGTTTCCCGGCGCAAGGTCAGCCACGGACGCTGCACCAGCGCCCAGAACAGCACCCCGACGCCCAGCGTCGGGAGCGGCCAGGTTGCAAGGAACGCCAGAATTGAAGATTCTTCGATGTGCATAACCGGATGCTAGCAGCGAGGGGCCAAGCGCTGCTTGCACGTGATCAAGCCCGCCGGGAGGCCTTCGCCCCGCCATGGAACCTTTATAATCGCGGTTTCGCGCCGTCGCCCCCGGCCCGGCGCCCGCCTTTCCAGTCATTCCCGCTACGAATCCCATGTCCGCACAACTGATCGACGGTAACGCCCTCGCCAAACAAATCCGCGCCGAAGCCGCCCAGCGCGCCGCCCGCCTGACCGCCGCCGGCCACCAACCCGGCCTCGCCGTCGTGCTGGTGGGCGAAGACCCGGCCAGCCAGGTCTACGTGCGCAACAAGGTGAAGGCCTGCGAGGACAACGGTTTCCACTCGTCGCTGGACCGTTATCCGGCCGACCTGTCGGAAGCGGACCTGCTGGCGCGCATCGACGCGCTGAACAATGACCCGAAGATCCACGGCATCCTGGTGCAACTGCCGCTGCCGAAGCACATCGACAGCCACAAGGTCCTGGAAGCCATCGCCCCGGAAAAGGACGTGGACGGTTTCCACGTGGCCAATGCCGGTGCGCTGATGACCGGCGCCCCGCTGTTCCGCCCCTGCACGCCGTACGGCTGCATGAAGATGCTGGAATCGGTGCAGTTCCCGCTGCGCGGCGCCAATGCCGTGGTGGTGGGCGCGTCGAACATCGTCGGCAAGCCGATGGCGATGATGCTGCTGCAAGCTGGCGCCACGGTCACCATCTGCAACAGCAAGACGCGCGACCTCGCCGCCCATACCCGTAACGCCGATGTCATCGTGGCCGCCGTGGGCCGCCGCAACATCATCACCGCCGATATGGTCAAGCCGGGCGCCGCCGTGATCGACGTTGGCATGAATCGCGACGATGCCGGCAAGCTGTGCGGCGATGTGGACTTCGCCGGCGTGCGCGAGGTGGCTGGCTACATCACCCCAGTGCCGGGTGGCGTGGGTCCCATGACGATCACGATGCTGCTGATCAACACGCTGGAATCCGCCGAACGCGTAGCCGGACTGGCCTGAAGCACGCCCGGATGGCGCTTCAATCGCGCCGATAGCAAAGTCGTACTGGATATTTGGCCTCAAAGGGCTCATCTTGCACAGGTAACGTGCCGCGCCACCTCCCCTTCGCGCGGCACACCAAGCCGGGAATTGCCATGACTGATACCACCGACCGCGCCAACAACCCGTTACTCGATTTCTCCGATCTCCCGCGCTTTGCCGAGATCCGCCCCGAGCACATCGCCCCCGCGCTGGACGTGCTGCTGGCCCAGGCCCAGGCCGCCGTCGACCGCGCCGAAGACCCGGCCACGCCAGCCACCTGGCTCAGCGCCGTCGAAGCGCTCGAAACTGCCACCGAACCGCTGGGCCGTGCCTGGGGCGTGGTCGGCCACCTGAGCGCTGTGGCGGACACACCCGAACTGCGCAAGGCGCACACCGACAATCTGCCCCGCATGACCGAATTCTGGTCGTCGCTGGGACAAAGCCTGGCGCTGTATGAGAAGTACAAGGCCGTGGCCGCCGGCCCCGAGTTCGCCGGACTGTCGCCGGCCCGCAAGCAGTTGCTGGAAAACGAACTGCGCGGCTTCCGTCTGGGCGGTGCGGAACTGGCTGAAGACCGCAAGCCGCGCTTCGCCGAAATCCAGGACGAGCAGGCCCAACTGTCCAAGGCATTCTCGGACCATGTGCTAGACGCCACCAACGCCTACGCACTCCATATCGAGGATGGCGCACGACTGGCCGGCATTCCCGCCGATGCGCAGGAAGCCGCGAAGCTGGCCGCCGAGAAGGACGGCAAGCCGGGATACAAATTCACGCTGCACTTCCCTTCGTACTTCCCGGTGCTGCAGTACGCCGACGACCGCGCACTGCGCCGGACGATGTACGAGGCCAGCGTCACGCGCGCGTCCGAACTCGGGCCCCAGTACAACCAGGGCCAGGCCGACTGGGACAACACAACGAACATGCGTGACCAACTGGCCCTGCGCCGGGAAGAAGCGCAGATGCTGGGCTATGCCAACTATGGCGAAGTCTCGCTCGTGCCGAAGATGGCCGAGTCTCCTGCCGACGTGCTGAAGTTCCTCGACGAACTCGCCGTCAAGGCCCGCCCGTACGCCGAAGGCGACTGGAAGGAACTGCAGCAGTTTGCAGCCTCCGAACTGGGCCTCGACAAGATCGAGCCGTGGGACGTGGCCTATGCCTCGGAAAAGCTGCGCCAGAAGCGTTATGCCTTCTCCGATGACGAGGTGAAGCAGTACTTCCAGGAGCCGAAGGTACTGGAAGGCTTGTTTGGCGTGGTCGAGAAGCTGTTCTCGGTCAGTATCCAGCCGGATACGGCCCAGACCTGGCATCCGTCGGTGCGCTTCTTCCGCGTGGTGTCGCCGCAGGGCGCCCTGCTGGCGCAGTTCTACATCGATCTTTACGCACGCGAAGGCAAGCGTGGCGGCGCGTGGATGGACGATGCGCGTGGCCGCAAGGAACGTGACAACGGCACGGTGCAAACACCGGTGGCCTACCTGACCTGCAACTTCACGGCGCCGGTCGGTGGCAAGCCCGCACTGTTCACGCACGACGAAGTCATCACGCTGTTCCACGAGTTCGGCCACGGCCTGCATCACATGCTGACGCAGGTGGGCGACCTCGGCGTGTCAGGCATCAATGGCGTGGAATGGGATGCCGTGGAGTTGCCGTCGCAGTTCATGGAGAACTTCTGCTGGGAATACGAGGTGCTGGAAACCATGACGGCCCATGTGGAGACCGGCGCGCCGCTGCCGCGCGTGCTGTTCGACCGCATGCTGGCCGCCAAGAACTTCCAGAACGGCATGATGACGCTGCGCCAGATCGTGTACTCGTCGTTCGACATGCATCTGCACACCGATTACGATCCGCAAGGTCCGGTATCGGTGCTGGAACTGTCGCGCCAGATCAACGACAGCAAGCATGTGGTGCCGCAGTCGGCGCTCTCGCGCTGGCCGAACACGTTCAGCCACGTTTTTGCGGGCGGCTATGCGGCCGGTTACTACAGCTACAAGTGGGCCGAGGTGCTGTCCGCCGACGTCTACGCCGCGTTCGAAGAAGCCAGTAACCTGTCCGGCAGCGTGCTCGATAGCGATGTGGGCGAGCGGTATCGCCGCGAGATCCTGTCGGTGGGCGGCAGCCGCCCGGCGATGGAATCGTTCGTGGCGTTCCGCGGCCGCGCACCGCAGATCGACGCGCTGCTGCGGCACGGCGGCATGGCCGAGACGGCGGCAGCCACGGCCTGATCCCCGCCAACGGGCGCCCGGCATATGGACCTTCCTTTCCCGATTCGCAAGGAATGTCCGCCGGGCGCCTGCGTCTGCAACCGAGAGGTATTGCTGGCCGATCCTTCAGCGGATCGGCGTATCCTGCAACTGACACAGCAGGAAGAAAAGAAGCTTGTCGAACGGCTGGAAAACATCGCAACCCTCGACGAGTTGCAGCGCATGCAGGCCAGGATGCGCGACCTGCTCGGCATGGAAATCTCGATCACGCCCAGTGACAACGTGGTGCGCACCACGCGTGGCTTTCGGATCGAGATGGCCGATCAGCCAGGTCTGTGCCGCAAGACGCGGCAGGCCATTCCGGCTGCGATCCGGCGCAGCATGGACACGCATCCGGAAATCGCTTTCGCTATCCTGAACCAGCGCGACCTGCTGGGCGGTTAGCATGCTGTCCGGCCCGGACCACCCCAAAGAAAAACGACAGAGCTACACATGAGAATCGCGAGCTGGAACGTCAACTCCCTGAAAGTGCGCCTGCCCCAGGTCCTGCAATGGCTTGCCGCGCAGGACGCCGCCGGCACGCCGGTCGATGCGCTGTGCTTGCAGGAATTGAAGCTCCCCGACGACAAGTACCCGCTGGCCGAGCTTGAAGCTGCCGGCTTCCACAGCATCTACACGGGCCAGAAGACCTATAACGGCGTGGCCATTGTGGCACGCGACGGCACCATGCCGGCGCCCACCGACGTGGTGCGCAACATTCCCGGTTACGAGGACGCACAGCAGCGCGTGGTGGCCGGCACCTACGGCGACGTGCGGCTTATCAGCGCGTACTTCCCGAACGGCCAGTCTCTCGAATCCGACAAGTTCGTCTACAAGCTCGACTGGCTCAAGGCGATGACCGACTGGCTGCGCGCCGAGATGGTCAAGTATCCGAAGCTCGCACTGCTGGGCGATTTCAACATCGCGCCCGAAGACCGCGACGTCCATGACCCCGCCAAGTGGGAAGGCCAGAATCTGGTCTCACCGCAGGAGCGCGACGCGTTCAAGGCGCTGATCGCGATGGGGTTCGTCGATTCGTTCCGCATGTTCGAGCAGCCCGAGAAAACGTTTTCGTGGTGGGATTACCGGATGATGGGTTTCCGCCGCAACGCGGGCCTGCGCATCGACCATATCCTCCTCTCCCCCGCGCTGGCGGCGCATTGCAGCACCTGCCTGATCGACAAGGAACCGCGCCGCTGGGAGCAGCCGTCCGACCATACGCCGGTGGTGGCCTCGCTCGACCTCGGCTGATCGATGATCGTTGCTGCCCGCCCCCCTGCCCTGCAGCGCTGGTTCCCGTGGACGCGGCGTATCACCCCGCTGACGCTGCGCGCCGATGTCATCGCCGGACTACTCGGCGCCGTGCTGGTGCTGCCGCAGGGCGTGGCCTTTGCCACGCTGGCGGGCCTGCCGCCGCAATACGGCATCTACACCGCCGTGGTGCCTTGCATCGTCGCAGCGCTGTTCGGATCGAGCTGGCACGTGATGTCGGGGCCGACCAACGCCAACTCGCTCGCACTGTTCGCGATGCTGAGCCCGGTGGCATTTGCGGGCAGTCCGGCCTATATCGCGCTGGCGCTGGCCGTGACGATGCTCGTCGGCATCCTGCAGCTGGCAGTGGGCGCCCTGCGGCTCGGGTCACTGGCCAATTTCATCTCGCCATCGGTGCTGCTCGGCTTCACCTGCGGCGCGGCCACGCTGATCGGACTCTACGCGCTGAAGGACCTGTTCGGCCTGGCCGTGCCCACGGGAACCAGCGCGTTCGGCGTGGTGCGTTTCCTGTTCGACAACTTCGATACGATCAATGGCAGTGCGTTGATCGTCGGTGCCGTGACGCTGGCGGTGACAGTTGGCATCAAGCGTGTGTCGCGCCGGCTTCCGTTCATGCTGCTGGGGCTGCTGGCCGGCTTCGGCACCGCGATGGTGCTCAACCATAGCGGCTGGAGCCTCGCGCAGCACGTCAACGTGGTTGGCCCCATCCCGGCCGCCATTCCGCCGTTCCACGTCCCCGATATCAATTGGCGCACCGTGCCGGACCTGCTTGGCATCGCCGCCGCACTGACCATCGTCGCGCTGGGCCAGTCGATCTCGATCGCCAAGGCGGTGGCGCTGCGCTCGGGCCAGCATATCGACGCGAACCGCGAGTTCATTGGCCAGGGCCTGTCGAATATCGCGGGCGGACTGTTCTCGGGTTATATCTCCTGCGGCTCGCTGAACCGGTCGATGCCGAACTTCGAGGCGGGCGCGCAGACACCGCTCGCCAGCGTCTTCTCGGCGTTGCTGCTGGTGGTGCTGGTGATGGTCAGCGCGCCGCTGCTCGCACAGATTCCGCTGGCGGCCATCGCGGCCATGCTGCTGCTCGTGGCATGGGGCCTCTTCGACTTCCAGCGCCTGCGCCGTATCGCGCGGTTGTCGCGTACGGAGTTCGCGATTGCAGTGGGCACGTTCTTGGCCACGCTGGTCATCCGCCTGGAAATGGCGGTGCTGCTTGGCACGATCCTGTCGCTGGTGGCGTACCTGTATCGCACCGCGCGCCCCGCCGTGCGCAGTCTCGTACCCGATGCGGATGATCCGGGCCGACGCTTCACACCGCTGGACGAGCTACGTCGTCCGCAGCCGGAATGTCCGCAGTTGAAATTGCTGCGCATGGAAGGCGCGATCTATTTCGGCGCGGTGCAATACGTGACGGACCGCCTGCATTGGCTACGCACGGTCGACGCCGAACAGAAGCATCTGCTGGCGATGACCAAGAGCATGAACTTCATCGACCTCGCTGGCGCCGAGATGTGGGAAGCGGAGTTGACCGAACGGCGCGCCGAGGGCGGCGACCTCTACTTCCATCGGCCGCGCACGCAAGTGCTCGACACGTGGAAACAGACTGGCTTTATCGACAAACTGGGCCAGGACCATATCTTCCCGACCAAGCGGCAGGCACTCCACACGATCATCGAAACCCTTTCACCGGAAATATGCGCACAGTGCCATGTGCGCATCTTCGAAGAGTGCGCAGGGCGTCCCGGTGCCGCGAACCATCGCGCAGCAACGGACACGACTCATCCTGCCTGAGCGGCAATCGGGATCGAAACAACCGGACGGAAAGTACTACGAGAAGTACTACGAGAAGGTGTTACGAACTTCAGTAGGCTTGTAGCGCGCCGGCCGGCCTGTCGTGACAACAGGACCGGAACCGGCGGCGGAGGGTTGCTGCCGTCGGTCGGTCCTTAGACCGGCGCCACGTGCGCGCGCTTGACCACGACCGGCTGGGGCACGCCCTGCTCGATCAGCACCACGGCCGCGCGTTCGATCGTGTCACGACCGGCGCGGAACGCCTCTTCCAGCGACAACACCTGGTCGGCACTGAAGCCTTCCCAGAGCGCTTCGCGTGTTACCACGCAGGTCACGTGCTCACCATTGACCACCGCATGAAACAGCAAACCCTCATTGTTGATGTCGTAGCGGTCTTGCTCTTGGAATTTGATTTCCATCATCACAGCCCTCCATATGCAAGTGGAGAAGCATCCTAACATGGCTTTGCGGAAATCGTCTGTGATCCCCTGCACCATGCATGCCGAATGCGATTCGTCTCAATCATCGCGCGCCCGGCAGTACGTTCCGCGAACACTGCCACATCAGACCGCGATGACACGAGCATGACGGACCCATGTGTCAGCGTGATGTGCCGATCGTATGGCGATCCGATCCCCGATCGAATCGATCACGCATGTGGATGCCACGCGCAGCGAAAACCCGCTTTTCGACACGTCACACGAAACGTTTGACAAGCGTAAAAATCCTGCTAGAATCTCGGTCTTCGTCGGGGCGTTAGCTCAGTTGGTAGAGCAGCGGACTCTTAATCCGTAGGTCGAGTGTTCGAGTCACTCACGCCCCACCAGACACAAGAAAGGCCGGAAGCAGCGATGCTTCCGGCCTTTTGCTTTTGCGCCGCACTCCGCTTTTGCGCCGCATTCCAGCGCGGCCTTCGCGAGGCGCGCGCTCATGCGCCCCGCTCATCAAAACCCGATCAAACCCCTGCCTGCTGCGCGCGCTCGAACAACATGCGCGCCAGACGCCGGTGATCGGCCAGTACATTCGGCAGGTCGGCGGTCAGCAGCACACCATCGCGCACCACGGGACGTCCGTTGATGATGCTCGTCGATACGTTGGCCGGCGTGCAGAATACAAGCGCCGCCACGGGGTCATGACCTGCACCGGCAAACCCCACGCCCGACATATCGAACGCAACGACGTCCGCCGACATGCCCGGCGCGAGCGCACCGATATCATCACGGTTCAGCACACGGGCACCGCCAAGCGTGGCAATCTCCAGCGCCTCGCGTGCGCTCATCGCCGCGGGCCCGAACCCCACCCGCTGAAGCAGCATGGCCTGCCGCGCCTCGCCAAGCATATGTGCGCCATCGTTCGACGCACTGCCATCGACACCCAGCCCCACCGGTACGCCGGCATCGCGCATCCGACGGATCGGCGCAATGCCCGAAGCCAGCCGCATGTTCGAGCACGGGCAATGCGCCACGCCCGTGCCCGTGCGCGCGAACAGCGCCACGCCCTCCTCGTCGAGCTTCACGCAGTGCGCATGCCAGACGTCATGCCCGACCCAGCCCAGGTCTTCCGCATACTGCGCCGGCGTCATGCCGAACTTCTCGCGCGAGTAGGCGATGTCGTTGTCGTTCTCGGCCAGGTGCGTGTGCAGAGATACGCCGTGGTGCCGCGCCAGCACCGCCGACTCGCGCATCAGGTCTCGCGACACCGAGAACGGCGAACACGGCGCCAGCACTACGCGCAGCATGGCGTGACGCGAGGCATCGTGATATTGCTCGACCAGCCGCTGGCTGTCGCGCAGGATCGCCGGCTCGGTCTCCACCACCACGTCCGGCGGCAGGCCACCCTGACTGCGGCCCACGCTCATCGATCCGCGCGCCGCATGAAAACGCATCCCGATCTGTTGGGCGGCCTCGATCGAATCGTCGAGCCGGGAGCCGTTCGGAAAGAGATAAAGATGATCGCTCGTGGTCGTGCAGCCGGACAGCATCAGTTCGGCCATCGCGGTCTGTGTGGACACGCGGATCATCTCCGGCGTCAGGTGCGACCAGATCATGTAGAGGTTGGTCAGCCACCCGAACAACTCGGCATCCTGCGCGGCCGGCACGGCACGCGTCAGGCTCTGGTACATGTGATGGTGCGTGTTGACCAGGCCCGGCGTGACCACATGGCCACGCATGTCGATGACTTCGGCACTGCCGTCGTCGATCAGGCGACGATATTGTTCGGGCAGTTCGGCGGTTGGCCCCACCCACTCGATGGCCGGACCGTTGGCGACCAGCGCGCCATCAGTAATTTCGCGGCGCTGGGCGTCCATGGTGACCAGTACGTCGGCGTGCTGGAGGATCAGGGTCATGGCGGGTCGTCTCGCGTATCGGTTGTGAACGAGGCCAAGTCTACTTGCCGCTTGCGCAGCACCCCAAGCGCAGAATTTCGCGTGAGGTGTGCGCAAAATGTGCACACCCAAAACTTCATTCGCCTACCGGAACAGGTTGGCCAGCGTCGACGACATCGCCTCAGCCATCAACTCGGCGGCAGGCGTTAGCGGACCCTTGCCACGTGCCACGAGCCGCAGCGTCTGCCGCTGCAGGCCAGCCTCTTGCAGCGGCACGAACACCACCGCGCCACGCGCGCGGTCGTCCATCACATCGAGGGGATTGAGCAGCGCCACGCCGGCGCCCGCCGCCACAAGCCGCTGGATCAGCACGACCGACGTGGATTCCACCGCCGGTGCCACCTCGATCGATTCCCGCGCGAATGCGTCATCCACCAAAGCCCGGATCGACAGCGACGGTGCGGGCAGAATCAGCGGATAGCCGGCGCACTCGGCCAGCCGCGCGGAAGGCTGCGCCGCCAGCGGATGCCCAGGCGCCACCACGGCACCGATCGACCATTCGCGACTGGCCAGCACGCGGAAAGCCGCCATTTCGGGAAGATCGTAGCCAAGTCCGAGATCGGCATCGCCCTGCTCCACCGCTGCGACGATGCCGCCCACTGGCAGGTCCGCCACGCGCACGACGATGCCCGGATGATGCTGCCGAAAATCGTGAACCAGCGAAGGCATCAGCGCGCCGGCGAGACCCGAGGTGGTGGCCACCGTGACCATGCCGCGCCGCGCACCCTTGATTTCGGCCACGCGCGCCTGGAGGGCGTCGTGCTCGCGCAAGGTCTGCCGCACATGCGCCAGCACCATCTCGCCGAGCGGCGTCAGTTGCAGGCGTCGGTTGATGCGATCGAACAGCGGCGCACCGAGCGATGCCTCCAGATCAAGGATCTGCCGGTTGATAGCCGTGGGCGCAACATGGAGGATTTCCGCCGCGCGCCGGATCGATCCGCGCCGGACAACCTCGTCGAGATAGCGAAGCACGCGCGCATGCATGGCAGCAGGTATCGGGTCAGTTCGGGACGCGCGCATTGTAAGCCGCACGAACCTTTTTCGAGAAAAACGCAAAAGGGGCTTGCGCGATACTCTTTGCCTTGCTAGAATCTCTTTCTTCGTTGGGGCGTTAGCTCAGTTGGTAGAGCAGCGGACTCTTAATCCGTAGGTCGAGTGTTCGAGTCACTCACGCCCCACCAGCGAATTCCAGAAAGCCCGAAGCCCTCAAAAGCTTCGGGCTTTTCTCATTGCGGCGCACGCCTCTGCCGTCCTTTCCGCACCCGCTTCCACTGGTCGTCGGACCTCCACGGGTTCCCCCCAATTTCGCGGCGCCACCCTTTCGGGGTTGAATGCTCATCGACGCACATGACGGAACGAAGTTCCGTATTGCGGAACTTAGAAGAGCAACACCCTCGGAGGAGCATCTCTTGAAAGCAGTTCTGAAAGCGGGCGCCCTGGGCGCCCTCGCGGCGCTCGGCCTGATGCAGGCCAGCCTGGTCCACGCACAGTCATATCCGAACAAGCCTATCCGCCTGATCGTGCCATTTGCCGCAGGCGGCACCACCGATATCGTTGGCCGCGCCGTATCCGACGCGCTTGGCCGTGAACTGGGCCAGCCCGTCGTCGTGGAGAACCGCGGCGGTGGCGGCGGTGCGATTGGCGCGGATGCACTGGCCAAGTCCGCAGCGGACGGCTACACGCTGGGCATCGCTACGGTCAGCACCATGGCCACGAACCCGGCTACCAACGCCAAGAATCCTTACGACCCATTGAAGGACTTCGCGCCGATCACGAACCTTGTGAACGTGCCGAATGTGCTGACGGTCAACCCGAAGGTACCGGCCAAGAACCTCAAGGAGTTCATCGCGCTGTTGAAGGCGAATCCGGGCAAGTACAGCTACGCCTCAGCCGGCAAGGGCAGCATTTCGCATCTGGATGGCGAACTGTTCAAGTTCATCACCAAGTCCGATATGGTCCACATCCCGTACCGCGGATCGGGTCCGGCGCTGAACGACACGCTGGCCGGCCAGGTCAACGCGCAGTTCGACAACCTGCCGTCGTCGATGCCCTTCATCCAGAGCGACAAGCTGCGCGCGCTGGCCGTGGCCGCGCCCAAGCGCGTCGAAGGCCTGCCCAACGTACCGACCTTCGCCGAGGAAGGCATGAAGGACATGAACAACATGGCCTGGTACGGCCTGGTGGCACCGGCAGGTACGCCGCCGGCTATCGTCGCCAAGGTCCACGATGCGGCCATCAAGGCGCTGCAGGACCCGGCCGTGAAGAAACGCCTGCATGACGCCGGCGCTTACCCGGACGGCAACACCTCGCAGCAGTACGCCGCCCAGATCAAGCGCGAGCTGGAACTGCGCAAGAAGATCGCAACGGACCAGAACATCACGTTGGAGTGATGTCCACTTAACCGGTTACGTGGTGTCCGCGCCGCCTGAGTATCCCCACTACAACATTCGGTCGGCGGATCGCCACGAACCCCGGTACAGTATCGGTATCGGTTTCCCGCGTTTCTATAGGCCGGAAAACATCCCGGCCGTCACCTGTGAGGATGATGATGCTGAAGAAGACTGTACCGGCCCTGATCGTTGCGGCCCTGACTGCCGTCGGCGCCGTGCAACTGGCCCACGCGCAGAAGAACTACACCGAAGGCGGCGATCTTTACAGCGGCAGCCGTTCCAAGGACAAAGCCAATCCGAACCAGAACCCGGCCAAGTCGGGCAAGTTCGACCCGTACACCGACGGCGCCAAGAAATCGACGCGCTCGGACCTGACGCCGCGCAAGGCCGATCCGTACACCGATGGCGCCAGGGGCGGCACCCGCGACCCGTACCTCGACGGCGCGCGCACGGGCAAGCCTGATCCGTACACGGACGGTGCCAAGACCGGCAAGGCTGACCCCTATACGGACGGCGCCAAGAAGCAATAAGCACACGCCGGGCAACCGCCCGGATCGCTGCATCGATCGAATGGCCCCTGCGCTCGCGCCGGGGCCATTTCTTTTTGCATGAGATCGATGCAGCGCACCGTCAGGCACCGTTCGTCACCTCGTCCAAAAGATTGACTAGGACATACCCGATCTGTCATGCAATTGTCTCGACATTACTGCTAGTGTTGCGCCTACTGATTTTTTGTCGTTCCGCGACCGGCCCGGATGAGGCTGGCGCCCATGCCGCCCGGGCCGGCCAATGCACCGGCCCAAGAAGTGTCAGGCGGCAAACCCTAATACGGGAGACCTGAGCCAATGCAGCCAAAAGCACTCGAAATTCACGAACCTGTGGTGATGTCGCTGGTGGATGCGGTCACCGCATGGCAGACCGCACTGGATCGCACCCTGAACGTCTCGGGGCTGAGCTATCCGAAATGGCTGCTGCTCCGCGCCATCCGCCAGAACGAATTCACGCGTGGACAGCCTTGCGCCGGCGCCATCTTCCTGGATGTGCCGCAAACCGAGCGCCTGCTGCGCGAACTGCATGCCGACGGCTGGATCGAATTTCCGATCGACGATGCCCCGCAGATCTCCCCCGCAGCCAAACCGCAGATTGAACGTGCGGCGCGTGCTGTGCGTGCGCTGCATTCGGTATCGGTCTGTGACCTGAGTGCAGCCGAGCGCGCGGCGCTCAGCAGCCTGCTGCATCGCATGACCGGCACGCTGGACGATCACGCAGCCCGGCACGCGCGCCATGCGGCATGGGATCACCATCCGATGTCGATCGTCGTGCCCGACGAGCCTGCCCACGGTAGCCGCCACGCACTGGCTGCCTGACTTCACGGCTTCCTGCTGCACCGCGACGCCCCGCCACTGTGCGGGGCGTCGCCGTTTTGTCGCCCGGCGGACGTAAATCTTTCCTACAGTGTGAGAGCACCGGCACATGACCGGGCACTACCGTGGAGAAATTCATGCCCCCGGAAAACGAAGAAAAGGTTGCGCAACTGCTCGATGATCTGGTCGCCTTTGCGCGGGAGCGCCTGCCAGCGGCCACCTTCGAGATTGTCGAGCCATTGCTGCGCCATTACTACGACCTGGCCGATGCCGAGGATCTCCTCGCGCGCAACGTGGCCGATCTGTACGGTGCCGTGATGGCGCACTGGCAGACCGCGCAGAAGTTTGTGCCTGGCACGGCGCGGCTGCGCGTCTATAACCCGAATTTCGAAGAACACGGCTGGCACTCCGACCATACGATCATCGAGATCGTGAACGACGACATGCCGTTCCTCGTCGACTCGGTGGCTATGGAGATCAACCGGCACGGCATGACACTGCATTCGGCCATCCACCCCGTGTTTCGCGTCTGCCGCGATGGCCGGGGCGCCATCGAGAGCCTGGGACTCGGCGGCAGCGAGACCGCCACCGATAGCTGTCGGCTGGAGTCATTCATCCACTTCGAGGTGGATCGCACGGGCGAGAGTACGCGACTCGACGCGCTGCGCTTCGGCATCGCCAGTGCGCTGGGCGATGTGCGCGCTGCCGTGGAGGACTGGCCGCGCATGCGCCAGATTGCCCAGGAGACCGTGGCCGGCATGGCGCAATCGCGCGACGCTGGCTCTCCCGATGCGAAGGAAGCGCGCGCCTTCCTCGAATGGATGCTGGATGACCATTTCACGTTCCTCGGTCATCGCGACTACGAACTGATCGCGCGTGACGGGCAGTTCTTCCTGCGCGGCGTGGCAGGGTCCGGCGCGGGCATCCTGCGCGAGGCGCTGCGCGATCCGGGCTCCGACGATCTCACGCCACTGCCCGCCGCCGCGCGCGCCATCATCGAAGGGGCTTCGCCGATCTTCATCACCAAGGCCAATTCGCGCGCCACGGTGCATCGGCCGGGCTATCTGGACTATGTCGGCGTGAAGCTGCTCGATGCCGATGGCAAGATCTTCGGCGAGCGCCGTTTCGTGGGGCTTTACACCTCCACGGCGTACATGGTCAGCACGAGCGAGATTCCAATTGTGCGGCGCAAGTGCGCCAACATCCTGGAGCGCGCGGGCTTCCTGACCAAGGGACACCTCTACAAATCGCTGGTGACCATCCTCGAACAGTATCCGCGCGACGAGATGCTGCAGGCCGACGAGGATGAACTCTTCGACATTACGCTGGGCATCCTGCGGTTGCAGGAGCATCAGCGCACGCGCCTGTTCGTACGGCGCGACCGCTTCGACCGCTTTATCTCGTGCCTGGTCTTCGTGCCACGCGACAAGTACAACACCGACCTGCGCCAGCGCATCCAGAAGCTGCTGGTGCAGGCGTTCAACGGCACCAGTTGCGAGTTCACCCCGCAGTTGTCCGAATCTCCGCTTGCCCGCATTCACCTGACCGTGCGCGGCGAGCCCGGCACGATGCCCGAAGTGGATACGCGCGAACTGGAAGCGCGCATCGTGCAGGCCACCCGGCGCTGGCAGGACGATCTCTCGCAAGCGCTGCACGAAAACCGTGGCGAGGAACTCGGCAACCGGCTGCTGCGCCGCTACGGCGATTCGTTCCCGGCCGGGTATCGCGAGGATTACGCGGCGCGTACCGCCGTGCGCGATATCGAATTGATGGAGCATGCACGCCAGCATCCGGGCGGACTAGCGATGAACCTGTACCGGCCCATCGAGGCCGCGCCGGGCGCGTTCCGCTTCAAGGTCTATCGCGCCGGCCAGCCCATTGCGCTGTCCCTGAGCCTGCCGATGCTCGAACACCTCGGCGTGCGCGTGGACGAGGAGCGTCCCTACCTGATCGAACCCGATGCCGGCGAGCCGGTGTGGATCCACGACTTCGGCCTGGAGATTGCCGCCGACCCCGACGGCAAACCGGTCGACGTGGATCTGGAGAAGATCAAGCCGCTGTTCGAAGATGCCTATGGCCGTGCCTGGCATGGCGAGATCGAGAACGACGATTTCAACCGGCTGGTGCTGCGCGCCGGGCTGGCCGCGCGCGACGTGACCATCCTGCGCGCCTATGCCAAGTACCTGCGCCAGGTGGGCTCCACCTTCAGCAACGCCTATATCGAACGCGCCCTGACCGCGAATCCCGATATCGCATCGATGCTGGTCTCGCTGTTCGTGGCGCGCTTCGATCCGGCCCTGGCCGCGCCGGACGCTACAGCCGCTGCCACCGAGGCGCGCAGCCGCAAATGGCTCGACGAGATCGACGCCGCGCTCGACAAGGTGCCCAACCTCGACGAGGACCGCATCCTGCGGCTGTTCCTCAATGTCATCAATGCGACGGTGCGCACCAATTATTTCCATCGGGGCCCGGACGGGCAACCGCGCCCCTACGTCTCCTTCAAGTTCAATCCGGCGCTGGTGCAGGGCCTGCCCGAACCGCGTCCGATGTTCGAGATCTGGGTGTATTCCCCACGTGTGGAAGGGGTGCACCTGCGCGGCGGTCGCGTGGCACGCGGCGGCCTGCGCTGGTCTGACCGGCGCGAGGATTTCCGCACGGAGGTGCTGGGCCTGATGAAGGCGCAGATGGTCAAGAATACGGTTATCGTTCCCGTGGGTTCCAAGGGTGGATTCGTGGTCAAGCGGCCGCCACCCGCCACGGATCGCGATGCGTTCCTGGCCGAAGGCGTGGCGTGCTACCAGACCTTCCTGCGCGGCCTGCTCGACCTGACGGACAATCTCGTCTCCGGCACGCTGGTGCCGCCGCCCGACGTGGTTCGTCTCGACGACAACGACCCCTACCTTGTCGTGGCCGCCGACAAGGGCACGGCCACGTTCTCGGACTACGCCAACGCGATCTCCGCGGAGTACGGCTTCTGGCTTGACGATGCCTTCGCCTCGGGTGGTTCGGTCGGCTACGACCACAAGAAGATGGGGATCACGGCGCGCGGCGCCTGGGAAAGCGTCAAGCGCCATTTCCGGGAGATGGGCATCAACATCCAGACCACACCTTTCTCCGTGGTGGGCGTGGGCGACATGTCGGGCGACGTGTTCGGCAATGGCATGCTGCTGTCCCCGCATATCCGGCTGCATGCGGCGTTCGACCATCGACATATCTTCCTCGACCCCGATCCGGATTGCGCGAAGAGCCTGGCCGAGCGCCAGCGCCTGTTCGATCTGCCCCGCTCCAGCTGGGCCGACTACAACACCACGCTGATCTCCGCAGGCGGCGGCGTATATCCGCGCACGGCCAAGACGATTCCGCTCTCGCCCGAAATACGTGCCGTGCTCGGCGTGGAGGCGGTCACGCTATCGCCCAACGAACTGATGCATGCGATCCTGACCGCGCCGGTGGACCTGCTCTACAACGGCGGCATCGGCACCTACGTGAAGGCCAGCACCGAGACGCATCTGCAGGCCGGCGACCGCTCCAACGATGCCATCCGCGTGAACGGCAACGAACTGCGCTGCAAGGTGGTGGGCGAAGGCGGCAATCTCGGCTTCACGCAACTGGGCCGCATCGAGTTCGCGCGCAACGGCGGGCGCATCAACACCGATGCCATCGACAACTCGGCCGGCGTGGATTGCTCCGACCACGAGGTCAACATCAAGATCCTGCTGGGACTGGTGGTGGCCGAAGGCGAGATGACCGAGAAACAGCGCAACAAGCTGCTGGCCGAGATGACCGACGAAGTGGGCCTGCTGGTGCTGCAGGACAACTACTACCAGACGCAGGCGCTGTCGGTGGCCGGGCGCGAGGCAGTGGCGCTGGTCGACGGCGAGGGCCGGCTGATCCGCTGGCTCGAACGCGCGGGACGGCTTAACCGGCCACTGGAATTCCTGCCATCCGAGACCGAGATTGCCGAACGCAAGGCGCTGGGCCAGGGGCTGACCTCGCCCGAACGCGCCGTGCTGCTGGCGTACAGCAAGATGTGGCTCTATGAAGAACTGCTGGCGTCGGACATTCCGGAAGACGCGCTCGTCGCGAACCTGCTCGTCGACTATTTTCCCGAGCCGCTTCAGCAGCGCCACGCCGACGCCATGACGCGCCATCCGCTACGGCGCGAGATCCTGGCCACGCACCTGACTAACCTGCTCGTGAACCGGATCGGCGCCACGTTCGTGCATCGGCTGATGGAAGAGACCGACGCACGGCCCGCCGACATCGTGCGGGCCTGCCTGCACGCGCGCGACGTGTTCGGGCTGAGCGACCTCTGGGCGCGTATCGACAAGCTCGACAACCATGTGGACGATGCGGTCCAGGCGCGCATGTTCGGCGCCCTGTCACGCCTGCTGGAACGCGGCACGCTCTGGTTCATCCGCTTCCTGCGCGGCGGTGGCACCGTGGAGCCCGGCGCCACGCGCTTTGTGGACGCCGCCCGGTGGCTGACGCCGCAACTGGCGACGCTGCTGCCCGAGGAGGCCTCGAACCAACTGGCCGAGCGCGCTGCGGCGCTGACCGAGGCTGGCGTGGACGAGGACCTGGCGTTGCGTGTGGCGGCCAGCGATATCGCCGCAGCCGCACTCGATATCGCGGAGGTGGCCGGCACGTGCCAACGCAGTCTTGGCGCCGTGGCGGCGGTGTACTTCGCGCTCGACACCGAGATGAACTTCGCATGGCTGCGGGAGCGCACGTTGTCCTTGCCATCGGATACGCACTGGGATCTGCTCGCCCGCACCACCACGCTCGAAGACCTGGGCCGGCTCAAGCGCGCGCTGACCACAAGCGTGCTGGCGCAGTCAGCGGATGGCGAAGAAGCGCCATCCATGATCGAACGCTGGCGCGGCCATCGACAGGTGGCGTTGGAACGCTATGCGCAGATGCTGACGGATCAACGCGCGTCCGGGGTATCGGGCGCGGCAGCGCTTTCGATGCTGTCGGTGGCGGTCAGGGAAATCGGACTGCTGGAGCGGGCCTGAGGTGGAAGGCGCACCGGAACGCGCGTTTCAATCCTCGTCGATGACGTCGTCGTCATCCATGTCGCGCAGCGGCGGCGGGTCGTCGCCGTCTGCCGTCAGGTCGTCGTCGCCATCGCCGCGCGCGCGGAACTCGATATCAAGACGCAGGAAAAGTTCGAAGGCATCGGCCAGGAGATGTTTCTGGCGAGGCAGCAGGCTCGCGTAGGGCATGTCGTAGATGGACTGATGCGTACCCCGCGCGCCCTTCAGCCCGCGGTCGCGCGCGATATCGGACAGCAACGCGGCAAAGCCCGAGAGATCCTGGGCCGCCAGCGCCGTGTTCAGTACGCGCGCAATCACCTGCGGGGAAGCACCCGACCATCCAATGACTTCGGCATTGGAGGCGGAATCGTGGGAAAAATCGCTGATATCCATGTCTAGCCTTAACGGTCCGGCCTCCCACCGCCTTGAGCGAACTTAGGCGACAGGGGCTGTCGTTTTTGGCGTCGCCCCTCTTGAGAGGGGGGAAATCAGGCGCGCTTGCCGCCGCGCCGCGCGCCGGCCGGCGGACGCGAGCCTTTCTTCGCGGTGTCGCCGGGGGCTTCTTCGGCGGGTGGCTTGCCGGATGCCTTGGCACGTGGCGTCGGGGCGGCTTTGTGCACCTTGGCGATCTGGCGATACGTTGGCGTGTCGCCAGATCCCGGCCTGACTTCGAGCAGGTTGCGCGCGCCACATTGCGGGCAGCGGAACAGCGGGCCCTGGCCCTCGTTCCGGATTTCTACCTCGTCATCCGCCCAACGGGCGCCGCAAGGCTGGTTCTGACAGACAAACATTCGTGGACTCCGATGAAGCGGGGCATCCTAACACGTGGACCGGGTGGATAGCACAGGCACTGGAAGGTCGCTATACTACTGTACGTTTATACAGTATCGATCAACGACCGCCCCTGCCCCATGCCCGCCTATCAAGCTGCCTCGATCCTGCTGGAAGCCCACTACTTCGGCGACGACGCCGAACTCCTGCAACTGCCCTGTGACAGCGTGACGGTGCAAGGCGGCGCCATCCTCGTCGAAGGTGTGGAAGTCCGCCACCTGCGCGGCCTGCGCTGGACGCCGGACTACCTGTCCTTCCAGGCGGGCAGCGATCATCATCGCTATCCGGTCGGCCGCCCCGCTTTGGTCGGGCCACAAGCGGCGCGGTTTGCGATGTTGTGAGGTCACCGGGCGCAACAGGAAACTACCGCGCCGCCCGTAACGCAAACGTCAGCGTCGTACCCACCCCCTTCTCCACCAGCTTTACCTGACTCCCGTTCAACTGCAGCATCCGCTGCACGATCAGCAGGCCCAGCCCGCCGCCGCGATGCGCGCCGCCGGATGGAAACGGCCGCTGGAAGATCGACTCCCTCAACGTAGCCGGAATACCCGGCCCGGTGTCGCTGACCGTCACGGCCACCTTGCCATCCTGGCTGGCGAGGTCGATTTCCACGGTGCCGCCAGTTGGCGTGTGCCGGATCGCGTTGTCGAGCAGGTTCGTCAGCACACGTTCGATCATGCCGAGATCGGCTGACACGGTGGGCAGCGCGGGCGGCACGCCGGCTCGCAGGTGAAGCTGCTTGGCTTCGGCGGACAGTGCGAATTTTTCGAGGACATCCTGCGTGAGATCGACCATCGAAAACTCTTCGGGCGTCGCCTGCACCATGCCGTGTTCCAGCCTGGCCAGTTCGAACAACGACTGCGCCAACCCGCCCACCTTGGCACTCTGTGCCAGTGCGATGGCCAGATAACGCTGGCGGTCGGCGGTGCTCAGGGTATCGGCCTTGACCGACAGCGTCTCCAGATAACCGTGCAGCGAGGTCAGCGGCGTACGCAGGTCGTGCGAGATATTGGCCACCATTTCGCGGCGTTCCTGATCCTGCTGCCGCAGCGTCCGCCATTGCGATTCAATGCGCCCGGCCATCTGCCGGAAGGCCGTCTGCAGCGCGGCAATCTCGTTGCGAGGCAGCGGGTCGGCCAGCTTGTCCGAAGCGGCGGTCTGGTCCTCGCCAGAATCAAAACGGCGGATGTCATCGGTCAGCCGACGCAGCGGGCGCGTGATCAACGCGAAGGCCACCAGACCCGCCACAAGACACAGCGTGGCCACCAGCGCCATCGACCACAGCGTGGTGCGCATCACGGAATCTTCCGACGCCTGCGCGGCCAGCTTGTCGTGCGCTTCGCCCATCAGCACCACGTAGATGTAGCCCCCCTGACGCAACGGCGCGGCGCTGAACACCTTGCGCCCCGTGGCACTGCGCGGATCGTCACCAAGAATCGGTAGTGCCCCGCCATCGAGCAGCTTCTTCACCGGTGCCAGATCCACACGGTCACGCACCAGATGCCCGCTCGGTGCATCGTGGCCCCGGATGCGGCCCTCGTCGTCGAGCAAGTAGACCTCCACACTGGGATTGACCACCATGAGCTGCCCGAACAATTGTCGCAGCGCCTGGGGTGCAATCGCGCTCTGGTCTTCCAGCAGCGCGTTGCGGGCGATGTAAGCAGCCAGTCCGCGCGAAATATCCTGGATGACCTCTTTCTCGTGCATCGCATTGGCACGCACCTGGAGCCATGCGGAAGCGCCACAGCAAGCCAGCAACAGCGCGGCGAAGACGACGGAAAGCCGCTGGGTCAGCGAGAGATTCATGACAAGGCTCCCGGCTCGGAAGTATCCGACGCGCCTTCAGCCTGCGGATCGGCCACGAAGCGGTAGCCGCGGCGCCAGACCGTCAGGATGCGCTGCGGCGCGGCCGGATCGACCTCGATCTTGGTGCGTAGCCGGTTGATGTGCGTGTTGACCGTGTGTTCGTAGCCTTCGTGCTGGTAGCCCCAGACCGCGTTGAGCAGGTCCATGCGCGAGAACACCTTGCCGGGATGGCGAGCGAAGTAGTAAAGCAGGTCGAACTCGCGCGGCGTCAGGTCCAGCCGCTTGCCATCGAGCGTCACCACGCGTGCCAGTGGGTCGATGGTCAGGCCAGCCAGGTCGAGCGTGCCGGCGTCGGAACGCACGTCGCGCGCCATCGCTTCCACGCGGCGCAGCAGCGCCTTGACGCGCGCCACAAGTTCGAGCACCGAAAACGGCTTGGCCAGGTAGTCGTCGGCACCCAGCTCCAAACCCAGGATGCGGTGCACCTCGCTGGACCGCGCACTCGTGATGATGATCGGGGTGTAGCGCGTCATGGCGCGCGCGCGCCGGCAAATCTCCAGGCCATCGACGCCGGGGAGCATCAGGTCCAGCACCAGCGCATCCCAGCCGCCCTGCTCCAGCAGGCGCAACCCTTCGGCGCCGTCGGCGCTGTGTACCACCTCGTATCGCTCGTCGCGCAGGTGCATGGCCAGCACGTTGGCGATGCCGACATCGTCTTCGACCAGCAGGATCCGTTTGGCTTGTTCCATGTTCTCTCGCCCGGGTGGCGTCCGGTGCGCCCCGGCATGCCGCTATTGTGCAGAAATCCGCGCGACCGGGTGTTCACGAATTGTTTAAGGTTTGGCGAAGACTCCGATACCGGTCGTTGCCTAGCATTCGTTTCATCCCGCATTCGATTCGGAGTCCATCATGCGCATCACCCGACGCTTCCTGCTGTCCGGCGGCACCCTGACCGCCGCAGTGGCCGCCGTGGGCGGCTGGCGGCTGCTGACCGACAACCTCGCCAGCGCCGCCTCGGCCACGCCCGGCGCACCGGCCCCACAGACGTTCGAGGTCACGATGACCGACGCCGAATGGCGCAAGAAGCTGACGCCCGCCCAGTACGACGTGCTGCGCCGGGAGGGCACCGAACGCCCCTACAGCAGCCCGCTGAACGGCGAGCACCGCAAAGGCATATTTGCCTGCGCCGGCTGCGCGCTCGACCTGTTCTCCTCGAATACCAAGTTCGAAAGCGGCACGGGCTGGCCCAGCTTCTGGGCGCCGCTGACCGGCGCTGTCGGCACAACCTCCGACCGCACCTTCGGCATGGCCCGCACCGCCGTGCATTGCCACCGCTGCGGCGGGCACCTCGGCCACGTATTCGATGACGGCCCGAAGCCCACCGGCCTGCGCTACTGCATGAACGGCGTGGCGATGACATTCCGCGCCACATCGGCCTGATCCCACGTCCTGACAAACCCTGCCGAGGCTTCGCCATGTTGCTGCTGATTCTTTCCTACCTGGGCGGCGTGCTCACGATCCTGAGCCCCTGCATCTTGCCCGTGCTGCCATTCGTCTTTGCCCGCGCTGACCAGCCGTTCGTGCGAAGCGGCCTGCCACTGCTGGCCGGCATGGCGTTGACCTTCGCAGGTGTCGCGACGTTGGCCGCCGTCGGTGGCGGCTGGGTGGCGCAGGCTAACGAGTATGGCCGCTGGCTGGCCATCGCGCTGCTGGCCGTGTTCGGTATCACGCTGCTGTTTCCCAGCGTGGCCGAGCGCCTCACCCAACCGCTCGTGCGCGCCGGCAGTCGCCTGACCAACTTCGCGCAGGCCGATGGCAAGCCCGCCAGCCCCGCCTCGTCCTTCCTGCTTGGCATCGCCACGGGGCTGCTCTGGGCGCCCTGCGCCGGGCCGATCCTGGGCCTGGTGCTGACTGGTGCCGCGCTGCAAGGCGCCAGCGTGGGGACGACATTGCTGCTGCTGGCTTATGCGCTGGGAGCAGCCACCTCGTTGGCCGTGGCACTGCTGATCGGCGGCAAGGTCTTTGCGGCGATGAAGCGTTCGCTGGGTGCAGGCGAATGGGTGCGGCGCGGCATCGGCGCGGCCATGCTGGTCGGCGTAGGCGCCATTGCGCTCGGACTCGACACCGGCATCCTGACGCGCATCTCCACGGTCGCCACGGGCCGTCTTGAGCAACGCCTTGTCGACGAGTTCGCCGGCCAGAAGAATGATGCCGGCGGCGCGATGATGATGCAGGCCAACCCCACCTCGATGGCGATGTCGGCCAAGCCCGAAGCCGGGAACTCGATGATGATGCGCGCCGCAGGCTCGGACCCTGCCGCGAACCTGCCGGTCGAGGGCAAGTTCCCCGGCCTCGACGGCGCCGTGGCCTGGATCAACTCGCCCCCGCTGACCGCCGCGGAACTGCGCGGCAAGGTCGTGCTCGTCGATTTCTGGACGTACTCGTGCATCAACTGCCTGCGCACCCTGCCCTACGTCAAGGCATGGGCCGACAAGTACCGCGACCAGGGACTCGTCGTGATCGGCGTGCATGCTCCCGAGTTCGCGTTCGAGCGCAACCTCGACAATGTGCGCAAGGCCGTCAAGGACCTCGGCATTACCTACCCCGTTGCCGTCGACAACAACTACGCGATCTGGCGCGCGTTCAACAACAACTACTGGCCCGCGCACTACTTCATCGACGCACAGGGACGCATCCGCTTCCACCATTTTGGCGAGGGTGAATACGCCAAGTCCGAACAGGTCATCCGCGCATTGCTGGCCGAGGCCGGACACACCGGCGTGGACAAGGTGGCGATGACTGGCCCTGAAGTCTCGAAGGGTGTGGAAATGGCCGCCGATAGCGAAGCGCTGCGCTCGCCCGAAACCTACGTCGGCTATGGCCGCGCCGACAACTTCGCCTCGCCCGGCGGCCTGAAGCCAGACGCCACCCAGGATTACAGCGCGCCGGCAAAGCCCGCGCTGAACCAGTGGGGGCTGGCCGGCGACTGGAAAGTCGGCGAGGAACACGCCACGCTGACCCAGCCCGATGGTCGCATCGTCTACCGCTTCCACGCACGCGACCTGCACCTCGTGCTTGGCCCCGGCGCGGACGGCAAACCGGTGCGATTCCGCGTGACGATAGACGGTCAGGCCCCTGGCGATTCGCATGGCACTGACGTCGCCGCCGATGGCAGCGGCACCGTCACCGCGCAACGCCTCTATCAACTCGTTCGCCAGAAAGGTGATATCCGCGACCGCACGTTCGATATCGAATTTCTCGACCCCGGCGTACAGGCTTATGCCTTCACCTTCGGTTGATGCCGGACACGCCCACCGCCTTCTTTCTTGAATCTGCCAGACGTCAAACAGGAAACCGATCATGAAGACCGATACCGCTACCATGACCACGCTGCAACGCTGGATGCGCCCCACCACGCTCAAGATGATGGGCCTCGCAATGCTCGCCGCAGTCGCCACCACGTGGCGCATCCCCGCAATATCCGCCGAGCAGGCCGTGAAGATTCCCGCGCCCCTCGTCGATGAGAAACCCGGCACCAGCCACGCCGAAACAGCCGTGTTCGCAGGCGGATGCTTCTGGGGTGTGCAGGGCGTGTTCCAGCATGTACGTGGCGTGACACTTGTCACATCCGGTTACGCCGGCGGCGCGGCCAATACGGCGCAATACGAGAAAGTCGGCACCGGCAACACCGGCCACGCCGAAGCCGTGGAGGTCCGTTACGACCCCACACAAGTCACGTACGGCAAGCTGCTGCAGATTTTCTTCTCGGTCGCCCATAATCCGACCCAACTGAATTACCAGGGCCCCGACCACGGCACGCAATATCGCTCGGCCATTTTCCCGCGCACGCCGGACCAACGATCGATTGCGGATGCCTATATCGCCCAACTCGGCAGCGCTAAAGCATGGTCGTCACCGATCGTGACGCGCGTGGAAACCGACAAGAAGTTCTATGCCGCGGAGAACTACCATCAGGATTTCCTGGTCAAGAACCCGAATTATCCGTACATCGTCTTTAATGACTTGCCCAAGGTCGGCAACCTGAAGACGATGTTCCCCGAGGTATATCGGAAGGACCCAGTACTGGTGAATGCCAAAGGCAGCTAATCGCCCGGGATTCAACTGGAGAATCTGACCGCCATCGTCATGATCCATCCCACCAGCACGCAAGCTCCTACCCAGCCAACACCGATTACAAAAACGTCACGCCAACTCATCAGCTAACACCCGGCCGCACGACGATACCCTTCGCGTGCGGCGCCTGTCCGGTTCAATGAATGGGGTTAAGGCTAGACGATCTCCCGCACGGAACAATGTCGGAGATGTAAGGAAAGGTTGCGGTTTGATGCAGGTGATACGTAGCAATTCGCGCAAATGAAAAAACCCGCTTGGCTCACACCAAGCGGGTTTTTAATTCTGGTCGGGGCGAGAGGATTTGAACCTCCGACCACCTGCACCCCATGCAGGTACGCTACCAGGCTGCGCTACGCCCCGAAGAAGAACGAGAGTATATCAGAGCCATCGTGAATGGCTAGTGGTTTGCGCGCAATTTATTCGATCCGTGCAATCTGCTTGAGTTGCGCGAGGAGATGCTGCACATCGACGAGTTCGTTGCGCAGTGTATTGAGGTCGACCGATAGCAGTGGCGCCGGTGTCGCGTCTGTCGTTTGCACTTCGTCAATCTCTGCATGCATCGCTGCATGGTGACGCCCTTCGTCGAGGCGGTTGCGAGCACCGTTGATCGTGAAGCCTTGTTCGTAGAGCAGCTCGCGGATGCGGCGGATCAGCAAGACTTCGTGGTGCTGGTAGTAGCGACGATTCCCGCGTCGCTTGACGGGCTTGAGTTGGGTGAACTCCTGCTCCCAATACCGCAGCACATGCGGCTTGACGGCGCACAGCTCGCTCACCTCACCGATGGTGAAGTAGCGCTTTGCGGGAATCGGCGGCAACGCGATGCGCTCGCTGGCTTTGTCCGTCATGCGATGGAGGTGCTGGTATCAGGCCGTCGGCCCATGCTGTTGGCGCAACGTACGCGCGGCATTGCAGGATACAGACTGCCACCCCCTCGGGCAATCCACCCGTATGGGGCAGGTGTGGCAAGTGTGTGGCAACCGCGACGGACTGTGCCGATGTCTCGCATGCATCGCCGGAATTTGCTCCGACCATGCATGCGCAGGCAACGGATCCGCTTAGCCGGGGACAGCCGCGTCCGCGCGCTCCTCGACCAGGCTCTTGAGCTTCTGGCTGGCGTGGAACGTCACCACCCGTCTTGCGGTGATGGGGATGATTTCGCCTGTCTTGGGGTTACGGCCGGGGCGTTGTGCCTTGTCGCGCAACTGGAAGTTACCGAAGCCGGACAGCTTGACGCTGTCGCCCTGCTCCAGCGCTTCGCGAATGACGTCGAAAAACGCTTCGACCATGTCTTTCGATTCGCGCTTGTTCAGGCCGACCTGATCGAACAGCATCTCTGCGAGTTCGGCCTTCGTCAGCGTGGGCACCTCGGTCGCGCGGGCTTCCGGCGATGCGTCGTCGAGGGAGGCAGCGTGCCGGTCGCTCGCCTCGCCAAGGTCTGCAGCATTCATGGAAATCGCGTCTCGAT
Source organism: Cupriavidus sp. SW-Y-13 (assembly GCF_009793345.1). Taxonomy (NCBI): domain Bacteria; kingdom Pseudomonadati; phylum Pseudomonadota; class Betaproteobacteria; order Burkholderiales; family Burkholderiaceae; genus Cupriavidus; species Cupriavidus sp. SW-Y-13. The sequence continues at coordinate 1,378,515 of NZ_WHLX01000001.1, read as the reverse complement.
CGTTCATCCTTGATCGCTCTCTTAGTACTGTCTGGCGATCCGCCCGGAAGCTGTGTCCGGGCGCTCCTGATGCGGGCTACCGCTCAACCGCGCAGACGGGCATCAAAGCCTGCCGTCAGCGCATCGACCATGCAGCGCACCGCGTTGTCGACGGTCTCGTCCTGGAGGGTCGCCCCAGTATCTTGCAACGTCACGCGGAACGCAAGGCTTTTCTCGTCGGCCCCAATCGACGCCGAAGCGGCCTTGGGACGGAACTCGTCGAACAGCACCAGCGCTTGCACGAAGTGACCAAGACCGGCCTTGTCCAGCGCCGTACGCATCGCGTCCGCCATGTCCTGCACGCGGACGGACTGCTTGACCACGACGGCCAGATCCCGCACGGCAGCAGGGAATTTCGACACTTCGGTATAGACGGGCATGCCCACGTCACGCAGCGCGTCCAGTTCCAGTTCGAACACCACTGGCGCGTTCGTCAGTTCATACTCCTGCAGCCATCGCGGATGCAACTCACCCACCACGCCCACCGGCTTGCCATCCACGATGACGCGCGCAGCACGGCCCGGATGCAGCGCCGGATGCGCGACCGGTTCGAAGCGCGGCGTGCGCGGATGGAACAGCGCCTCGACATCGCCCTTGATGTCGAAGAAATCGACCTGGCGCGTGGCCACGCCCCACTGCTCTTCGAACGCCGGACCATAGGCAATGCCCGCCGCCATCATCGGTTGATGGTAGCCAGCCACGGTGAGGCCGCCGTCGGCCACGTTTGCATCGCGGTGGAACACGCGACCCACCTCGAACAGACGCACGCGCGAAGCCTTGCGGTTGAGGTTGTAGCGCACCTTGTCGACCAGTCCGCCGATCAGCGTCGAACGCATCACGGCCAGTTGGCTGGCAATCGGATTCAGCAGGCGGATCGGGTTGTCGTTGGCAGCGAAATCAAGCTCCCACTTCTCTTCGACAAACGCGAAATTGATGACTTCGTTCAGGTCACGCGCGGCCAGCGCATGGCGCACCACGTGCTGCGAACGACGGGCTTCGTTGGTCGGACGCATCTCGCTCTCGGCGATCGGCGGACGTGCCTGGATACGCTCGAAGCCATAGATACGCGCCACTTCCTCGATCAGGTCTTCCTCGATCTCGATGTCGAAGCGATAGCTCGGCGGCGTGACCTCGAACACTTCGCCCTCGGCACCCTGCACGCGCGTGAACGGGAGTTTGAGACGCAGGAACACGTCGGCAATTTCCGCCGACGACAGCTCGATGCCCAACACGCGCTCGGCACGCGCCACACGCAATTGCACCGGCTTGCGCTGCGGCAGGTTGACGATCTGGTCATCCACCGGGCCAGCCTGGCCACCGCAGATATCGAGAATCAGCGATGTGATCCGCTCGATATGTTCGACGGTCGTGGCGTAATCCACACCACGCTCGAAGCGATGCGCGGCATCCGTCGAGAAGTTGTAGCGACGCGCGCGACCCTGGATGGCGTTCGGCCACCAGAACGCGGCTTCCAGATAGATGTTCGTGGTGTCGAGCGTGACAGCGGTGCTGTCGCCACCCATGATGCCGGCCAGGCTCTCGATCTCCTTGTCGTCGGCGATCACACCCACCTGTTCGTCCACTTCGACGGTATTGCCATTCAGCAGCTTGATCTGCTCGCCCTTGCGACCCCAACGCACGTCGAGGCCGCCGTGAATCTTGTCCAGATCGAACACGTGCGACGGACGGCCCAGCTCAAGCATCACGTAGTTCGAGATGTCGACCAGTGCCGAGATGCTGCGCTGGCCCGAGCGCTCCAGGCGCTGAACCATCCACGCCGGCGTGGCCGCACGTGCGTTCACACCACGGATCACGCGACCGGAGAAACGGCCGCAGAGGTCCGGCGCCGAAATCTTGACCGGCAGCTTGTCCTGCAGGGTCACTGCAACCGGCATCATCGACGGCAGCGTCAGTTCCGCGCCGGTCAGCGCCGACACTTCACGCGCCACGCCATGGATCGACAGGCAGTCGGCCTTGTTCGGCGTCAGCTTGATCGTGAAAACCTGATCGTCCAGATCGAGGTACTGGCGGATGTCCTGGCCGACCGGCGCATCCTCGGGCAGCACCAGAAGGCCACCAGCATCTTCCGACAGCTTCAGTTCGCGCGCCGAGCACAGCATGCCGTAGCTTTCCACGCCACGCAGCTTGCCCATCTTGATTTCGAAAGGCTTGCCGCCGGTCTCGGCCGGCGGCAGCACCGCGCCCACCAGCGCGCACGGCACCTTGATGCCGGGCTTGACGTTGGGCGCGCCGCACACGATCTGCAGCGGCTCACCCGTGCCGACGTCGACACGGCAAACGTTGAGACGATCGGCATCTGGATGGCGCTCGGTGGCCAGTACATTGGCCACAACGATCTTGTTGAACGGTGGCGCAACCGGGCCCACCTCTTCCACTTCGAGCCCGGCCATGGTCAGGGCGTGCGAAAGCGCGTCGGTGGAAATCTTTTCAGGATTGGCGAAAGTACGAAGCCAGGATTCCGAGAATTGCATGGCGCTTCTGATCCGGTAGGTATTCTGTGATGTCTTTGACGATGCGGTCGGTCTTGGGGCCTGTCTTGCAGGCTCAGGCGAACTGGCGCAGGAAGCGCACGTCGCCTTCGAAGAACAGACGCAGATCGTTGATGCCGTAGCGCAGCATCGTCAGGCGCTCCAGGCCCGAGCCGAACGCGAAGCCGATATAACGCTCCGGGTCCAGACCCATATTGCGCAGCACGTTCGGATGCACCTGACCCGAGCCCGAAATCTCGAGCCACTTGCCATTGCCGAATGCCATGTCGATTTCCGCCGACGGCTCGGTGAACGGGAAGTACGAGGGGCGGAAACGCACCTGGATATCGTCGCGCTCGAAGAACTTGCGCAGGAAATCGGTATAGACGCCCTTGAGGTCGGCGAAGCTCACGTCCTCGCTGATCCACAGCCCTTCCACCTGGTTGAACATCGGCGAGTGGGTGGCGTCGCTATCCACGCGGTACGTGCGGCCGGGGCAGATCACCTTGATCGGCGGCATCGGCTTGCCCGCGTACTTTTGCACATGCATGCGTGCGTAGCGGACCTGCATGGGGCTGGTGTGGGTGCGCAGGAGCAGCAGCTTGTCGTCGCTGTCGCGGCCGTCCACGTAGAACGTATCCTGCATCGAACGTGCCGGATGGTTGTCCGGGTTGTTCAGCGCCGTGAAGTTCATCCAGTCGGTTTCGATCTCCGGGCCGTCGGCCACATCGAAACCGATCGAGCCGAAGATCTGTTCCACACGCTCCCAGGTACGCATCACGGGGTGGACGCTTCCGCGTGCCACGGCACGGCCAGGCAGCGTCACGTCGATGGCCTCGGCGGCCAGACGTGCGTTCATCAGCGCGTCGGCCAGCGCCTGTCGGCGCGCCTGCAGCGCGGCTTCCACCTGCTGCTTGACCTGATTGATGCGGGCCCCCTCGGTCTTGCGTGCCTCGGGGTCCAGCTTGCCCAGGCCCTTGAGCAGTTCGGTCAACGCGCCCGTCTTGCCCAGGAAGCGGGCTTTTTCGTTTTCCAGCGTGGCGTTGTCGTTGGCGCCGGCGAAGGCGGCCTGTGCGTCAGCGACGATTTGTTCCAGATCCAGGGACATGACGGCAATACGTGGACAGTACGTGGAAGAGTTGCCAATCCCGTGCGGCAGATCACGCGCGGGCTGGCTTCGGCATTGCGAATGGCGTTTCGAAGATCGACACGGCATTCGCAATGGATCGCAATGGCATCTGCAATGAAAACGGGGCTCGGTAAGGAGCCCCGTTTCAGCGAACCTTGCGGTCGGTGCTTGCCCGGAAACGCCTTTCAGCGCTTCCAGCAGCCGGCATCAGGCAACGGTGGCTTTCACCTGGTTGACGATGGCAGCAAAGGCAGGCTTGTCATGGATAGCCATGTCCGACAGCACCTTGCGGTCCAGTTCGATCGAAGCGCGCTTCAGACCGTTCATGAACACGCTGTAGGTCATGCCATGCTCACGCGTCGCGGCATTGATACGTGCAATCCAGAGCGCGCGGAACACGCGCTTCTTGTTGCGACGATCGCGGTATGCGTACTGGCCAGCACGCATGACCGCCTGCTTGGCGATACGGTAGACATTATTGCGACGGCCGCGGTAACCCTTGGCAGCGTCGATGACTTTCTTGTGACGGGCCCGTGCAGTGACCCCACGTTTTACTCGAGGCATATGAAGCTCCTTTCGTTATCGTTGAGGTTATGCGTAGGGCATCATGGCGCGAACCGACTTCAGGTTCGTCTCATGGACGTCCTGGGTGCCGCGCAGCTGACGCTTGTTCTTGGTGGTCTTCTTGGTCAAGATGTGACGCTTGAAGGCCTGGCCACGCTTGAACGAACCGTTCGGGCGTGCCGTAAAGCGCTTGGAGGCGCTTTTTTTGGTCTTCATCTTAGGCATGAATAACTCCAGCTCTATGACATGCATGCAGGTGGACGGCTGACGCCATCGCTTGCAAGACCCGCATCCACTTGTTTTTGTACGCAGCCTCCCGAAGGTGGCTCCGCACGGCTTCCGCACAAGGCAACGCCGGGATGCATGGCATCCCGGCCGTCGACCCCGCACAGGAATTACTTCTTCTTCTTGGGCGCGATGACCATCACCATCTGGCGACCTTCCATCTTCGGCATCTGCTCGACCTGACCCAGTTCGTCCAGGTCCGTCTTCAGACGCTCCAGCACGCGCGCGCCGATTTCCTGGTGGGCCATCTCACGGCCGCGGAACCGCAGCGTGATCTTGGTCTTATCCCCTTCTTCCAGGAAGCGCTTCAGGTTGCGCAGCTTGACGTTGTAGTCGCCATCATCCGTGCCAGGACGGAACTTCACTTCCTTGACCTGGATGATCTTCTGCTTGAGCTTGGCCTCATGGGCGCGCTTGGCTTCCTCGTACTTGAACTTGCCGTAGTCCATGATCCGGGCTACGGGCGGAGCCGCGTTAGGCGCGATCTCCACGAGATCCAAGTCCTTGTCCTCGGCCATGCGCAGTGCGTCCATGAACTTGACGATGCCGAGCTGCTCGTTATCAACCCCTACCAGGCGCAGCTCAGGCGCGCTGATCTCACGGTTGATACGGTGACCTTTGTCTGTAGCGATGTTCCGTTACCTCAAGAAGACAAAAAAACAAGCCGTGCTTCACACCCTCAGGCCTTGTCGGAAACGTCTTTCTCGAGACGCTCGACAAACGCGGAAACAGGCATGACACCCAGATCCACATTGCCACGGGCACGCACGGCCACTTGATTGGCGTCCCGCTCCTTGTCCCCCACAACCAACAGGTAAGGGATCTTCTGAAGCGAGTGCTCGCGGATTTTATACGTAATTTTCTCGTTACGCAAATCCGCCTTGGCCCTAAACCCTTGTTTTTGCAAGAGTTGCACAACGCTCTCGGCATATTCGGACTGGGATTCGGCGATGTTCATCACCACGACCTGCTCTGGAGCCAGCCAGGCAGGCAATGCACCCGCGTGATTTTCCAGCAGGATGCCCAGGAAGCGCTCGAAGGAACCCAGGATTGCGCGATGCAGCATGACCGGACGTTTCCGCGAATTGTCCTCGGAGACGTACTCGGCATCCAGGCGTTCCGGCAGCACCAGATCCAGTTGCAGCGTACCGCACTGCCAGGAGCGGCCGATCGCATCCTTGATGTGATATTCGACCTTCGGGCCGTAGAAGGCACCCTCGCCCGGCAGCTCTTCCCATTCCACGCCGCAGGCGCGCAGGGCCGTGCGCAAACCGTCTTCGGCGTGATCCCAGATCTCGTCCGAGCCGGCACGCTTTTCCGGACGCAGCGACAGCTTGACCTTCACATCCTTGAAGCCGAAATCGTCATACACCGAGAAAGCGAGTTCGTTGAACGCCTTCGCCTCGGCAACGATCTGCTCTTCCGTGCAGAAAATGTGCGCATCGTCCTGGACGAAGCCGCGCACGCGCATCAGCCCGTGCAGCGCGCCCGACGGCTCGTTGCGATGGCAGGCGCCAAATTCTGCGAGGCGCAGCGGCAGGTCGCGGTACGAACGCAGACCATGATTGAAGATCTGGACATGGCCCGGGCAGTTCATCGGCTTGATCGCGTAATCGCGCTTCTCCGACTCCGTGACGAACATGTTCTCCTTGTAGTTCTCCCAGTGGCCCGACTTTTCCCAGAGCGTACGATCCATCACCTGCGGCGTACGCACTTCCTGGTAACCGCCGTCCGTCAGGCGGCCGCGCATGTATTGCTCCACGGCTTGCCAGACGCTCCAGCCCTTCGGATGCCAGAACACCATGCCCGGCGCTTCTTCCTGCAGGTGGAACAGGTCGAGCGTCTTGCCGAGACGGCGATGGTCGCGCTTCTCGGCTTCTTCCAGCATCGTGAGGTACGCTTCCTGGTCTTCCTTCTTCGCCCAGGCCGTGCCGTAGATGCGCTGGAGCATCTCGTTGTTCGAGTCGCCGCGCCAGTAGGCGCCCGCCACCTTCATCAGCTTGAAAACCTTGAGCTTGCCCGTTGACGGCACGTGCGGGCCACGGCACAAATCGACGAAGTTACCTTCGCGATAGAGACCGATTTCCTGATCTGCGGGAATCGAGCCGATGATCTCGGCCTTGTATTTCTCGCCCATCGACTCGAACAGCGCCACAGCCTCGTCGCGGCTCAACACCTCGCGCGTGACCTTTTCGTCCTTGCGGGCGAGTTCCGTCATCTTCTTCTCGATGGCGGCGAGGTCTTCCGGCGTGAAGGGGCGCTTGTAGGCGAAGTCGTAGTAGAAGCCGTTCTCGATAACCGGGCCAATCGTGACCTGGGCATCCGGGTATAGCTCCTTGACGGCGTAGGCCAGCAAGTGAGCCGTGGAGTGGCGGATCACGTCGACGCCATCGGCATCCTTGTCCGTGATGATGGCCAGCGAGGCGTCACCATCGATCTGGAAGCTCGTGTCGACCAGGCGGCCATCGACCTTGCCAGCCAGCGCGGCCTTGGCCAGGCCCGAGCCAATGCTCTGCGCCACTTCTGCCACCGTGACGGGGCCGGGGTACTCGCGACGGGAACCGTCCGGCAGCGTGATTGCGATCATCATTGCACCTTTTGTGGATTCCTCCGCGCTGGCATCTGGTGCCTTGGCGAGCGGAGCATAGCAACTTTTGTAGCGCCAGCCCGTCAGATGCGATCAGACGCACATCGGACGAAACCGGCAATGGCATTCTTCTGGCTACCGCACTCCCGCGAAAACATGGGCGGATACGGGCGACGCGGCAGCATAGCAGCACGCTGGCAGGCGACAGACGAAAAAAAACGCGGCCAAGGCCGCGTTTTTCTGTGAATCCCCCGCATCCGCTGCGGGTCGAAGGCGCACCTCGACTACTGTCGCTAACCAGCGGTAGTAGTTCGAGTTGTCATGTTCATGATGCGCTTCCGGCGTTGTACTGCATTGTGCGTTGGTAGGCTCGATTGGACTCGAACCAACGACCCCCACCATGTCAAGGTGGTGCTCTAACCAGCTGAGCTACGAGCCTAGCGAAGCGCAGAGTATAACCTTATTTTCGCCGCGCGTGCAACACCCCCTGCACTTCTTCGATCAACGATACCGCGCGCTGCAACTGTGTGGCTTCCGCGACCTCGGCCGTGAACTGCATGCGCGCCACGCCCTTGCTCGACAAGGTCTTCACGCCCGTCACGTTGATCTTCTCGCGCGAGAGTACTTCGGAAATATCGCGCAACAAGCCCTGGCGGTCGATCGCCTCGACGTGAATATCCACCGGATACACCGAGTCGCTGCGCTTGCCCCATTCGGTCTGGATCACCCGCTCTGGTGCGCGCGACGACAGTTGCTGGAACGTATTGCAGTTGCGGCGATGGATAGACACGCCACGTCCGCGCGTGACAAAGCCGACGATATCGTCGGGCGGCGCCGGCTTGCAGCAGCGCGACATCTGGGTCATCAGTGAATCGACGCCTACCACGAGCACACCGCTCTTGGCGCCGCGCGCCACACTGGTCGCGCGACTCTTCTTGGTGACGGCCTCTTCTTCGTTGATTTGCGGCTGGGCCTCACCTTCCGGATGTCGCAGCGCCTGCTCTACATGACGCAGGCTGAACTCTTCCTTGGCCACCGCGGCGTAAAGCTCGTCCGTGGACTTGAAGTTGAGCCGCGTCGCCAGATCATCGAGATTGACTGCGGTCTTGCCCTCGCGCTGCAGCGTCTTTTCGATCAGCGCACGGCCCTGCGCGATGGTTTCCTGCGAATCCAATGCATTGAACCATGCGCGCACCTTGGAACGGGCTCGGTTGCTGGCCAGGTAACCGAGATCCGCGTTGAGCCAGTCGCGCGACGGGCCGCCCTGCTTGACCGCGACGATCTCCACGGTCTGCCCGTTCTTGAGCGGCGTATTGAGCGGCACCATGGCACCGTCCACACGCGCGCCGCGGCAACGGTGGCCCAGATCGCTATGCAGGTAGTACGCAAAGTCCACCGGCGTGGCGCCCTGCGGCAGCGCCACCACGCGCGCCTGGGGCGTCAGCACGTAGATATGGTCGTCGATGGCCGCATGCTTCAATTGCTCCCACGGAGAATCTTCGTGGGCTACGGTATGGTCGGCCTCGTCCTTCCATGCCAGCAGTTGTCGCAGCCATGCGATCTTCTCGTCGTAGCTGTTATCGGCCGCGAACTGCCCGGTATAGCCCTTGCCGCCAGCCTCCTTGTAGCGCCAATGCGCGGCCACGCCGTATTCGGCGAAGTGGTGCATCTCCTGCGTGCGGATCTGCACCTCGAACGCGCGGCCATCGTCACCGATCACCACGGTGTGCAGCGACATATAGCCGTTGGCCTTGGGCCGCGAGATGTAGTCGTCGAACTCGCGTGGAATCGGCTGCCAGATGTGATGCACGATGCCGAGCACCGTGTAGCAATCCTTGATGTCATTGACGATCACGCGGAACGCGCGCACGTCGTAGAGATCGGCAAAGTCGAGCTCCTTGCCGCGCATCTTCTTCCAGATGCTGTAGATATGCTTGGGACGCCCTGTGACTTCCGCGCGGATGCCTGCCGTATCCAGTTCCGAACGCAGTCGCTCGATTGCGCCCGAGATGAAGCTCTCGCGCTCGATGCGCTTTTCGTCGAGCAATTTGGCGATGCGCTTGTAGGTCTCCGGCTGCTCGAAGCGGAAGGCCAGATCTTCGAGTTCCCACTTCACCTGCCAGATCCCGAGCCGATTGGCGAGCGGCGCATAAATATCGAGCGTTTCGCGCGCCACGCCGGGTAGCGGGAGCGACTTGGTCTGCGCCAGCCAGCGCAGCGTCTGCAGACGCGATGCCAGGCGTACCAGCACCACGCGAATATCCTGCGCGAAGGCCAGCAGCATCTTGCGCAGCGCCTCGACCTGCTCGTGCCGTGCAGCCGCCTGCGACTTCGACGATTCCGATACATCTGCCTGCGTCACGGCAATGGCGCCGATCCGCAACAACTGGCGCACGCCACGTTCGAGCCGGCACACTTCCTCGCCGAATCGTTCGGCAATACCGGCCTCGGTGCCAGGCACGAAAGCCGCTACCGCGAACAGGCAGGCAGCTGCGCGTGCGGCATCGTCCACGCGCAGGCCATCGAGGATGCGCAGCATGCCTTCGGCGTGCGACAACACGCTCTCGCCCGTAGGCAACAGTGCCGGGTTGTCTCCACCGGCCACTTCGCGCACGTAGGCGAGTGCGCGCTCGACGAGTCCGGCGTCCGGAACGCCAGCCGTCTGTCCCGTCAACTCCGTGGACGTCACCATGTCACTGCACCTGCCATCAGTTGAGCGCGGCGGTCACCACCACTTCGATCAGGTAGTCGGGATTGGCCAGGGCGGCCTCAACCGTGGCACGCGGAGGCGTGTTGCCCTGCGGCACCCATGCATCCCAGACCTCGTTCATCTCGCCGATGCGCGACACGTCGGTCAGAAAGATCTGGCACATCAGGATGCGTGTCTTGTCGCTGCCGGCCTCGGCCAGCAGACGGTCGATATGGCCCAGCACCTCGCGTGTCTGGCCGCGCAGATCGGCCTTGGGATCGACTTCGGGAACCTGGCCAGCCAGGTAGACCACGCCGTTGTAGACCGCATATTCGGACAGGCGCTTGCCCACATGGGCGCGCTTCAGGGTATTGGTGCTCATAACAATGTCTACGTTGTGAATTCAGGTTGTTCGGTGGTTCAGGTGCCCAGGAAAAAGCGCCGGGCAATATCGATCTGCTCCGCGTTGACGAACGTCGGGGCGTGCCCCACGTCGGGCACATCGATGGTCTCGACCTGCTTGCCGCGCGCCACCATCTCGGCGGCTGTCTCGCGAAGCAGCAGGTCGGATTGCGCACCGCGCACCACCAGCGTGGGGCCCGGTGCGGCTTCGAACAGGTGCCACAGGGCGGCTTCGCCAGCCTGCACGACTTCAGGTGTCGTGTTGCGGAACGGCACGGCCAGCGCCGGATCGTAGTGGAGGCCCCACTCCAGGCCCTCGTCACCCTGTACGGGCTTCAGGATCGCGCCATTCAGTTCGCGCCACTGCTCCGGCGTGTGGCGGCCAAACGATGCACTGATTGTCTGCAGGTACGCCAGTCCTTCCTCGAACGTCTTGAAGCGGACAGGCAGCCCCAGGTAGGCGCCGATACGCTCGATGGCCTGCGCCGTGATGCGCGGCCCCACATCGTTGAGCAACAGCTTGCGCACCGGCGACTTTGGCAAGCCTGCCAGTCCCATGCCGATCAGGCCGCCCATCGACGTGCCAAACCAGTCCACCTGCTCCACATTGAGCCGCGCAATCAGTGTGACCATGTCGGCCACGTACTGCGGCAGGATGTACTGCTTCGGATCAGCCAGCCATTCCGAACGACCCCGGCCCACCACATCGGGACAAACGACGCGGTACTCGTCGGACATCGTATGCGCCAGCGTGTCGAAATCACGCCCGGTTCGCGTCAGTCCATGCACGCACATCAGGACGCGCGGATTGGCCGGGTCGCCCCATTCGTGATAGGCCATGCGATGCAGGCCGGCGGGACTGATGCATTGAACAAAGCCGAGGCGCGGACTGGAGGACATCGGAACTCCTGTGCGAGGCCGCCGCATCCCCTGCGGCGTAGAGTTTTGGGAATGGCTGCGAAAATCGGAAAGCCAATGGCAGTCAAACGCCGCGCAAAAAGCAGAGCAGCTGCTGCCAAAGACCAAAGCCGGATTGTACGCCCTGCGAGTACAATGCCCCAGCACATCCTGACACTCCCGACGGAGGCTTACATGCTCAAAGGCAAGACGGCACTGGTCACGGGCTCGACCAGCGGTATCGGACTTGGCATCGCGCAGGCACTGGCCGCGCAAGGCGCCAATATCATCGTCAACGGATTCGGTGACGCCGACGGCGCAAAGGCGGAAATCGCCGCCGCCGGCAGCGGCATCCAGGTCGGCTATCACGGCGCCGACATGAGCAAGTCCGCCGAGATCGAAGACATGATGCGCTACGCCGAGAAGGACTTCGGCGGCGTGGACATCCTAGTCAACAACGCCGGCATCCAGTTCGTGGCACCCATCGACGAGTTCCCGGCCGACCGCTGGGACGCGATCATCGCCATCAACCTGACCTCCGCATTCCACACCACCCGTCTCGCCCTGCCGTCGATGAAGGCGAAGAACTGGGGCCGCATCATCAATGTGGCCTCGACCCATGGCCTGGTCGCCTCGGCAAACAAATCTGCCTACGTGGCGGCGAAACACGGCATCGTCGGATTCACCAAGGTCACCGCGCTGGAAACCGCGCAGACCGGCATCACCGCCAACGCGATCTGCCCGGGCTGGGTGCTGACGCCGCTTGTGCAGAAACAGGTCGAGGCGCGTGCCCAGAAGGAAGGCATCCCGGTGGAGCAGGCCAAGCGCGAGCTGGTACTCGAGAAGCAGCCTTCGGGCCAATTCGTCACGCCTGAAGAACTCGGTGCGCTGGCCGTCTTCCTGTCGGGCGAGGCTGCGCGTCAGGTGCGCGGCGCGATCTGGAACATGGACGGCGGCTGGGTGGCCCAGTAAGGAGCGGTAATCATGAAAACGCGTCGCGATGCATTGCGAACGCTGGGCGCCGGAGCCTTGATGCTGTCGCCGCTAGTGGCGACAGCGCAGTCCGCCAAGCCGCTGGCTATCGTCGTCTACAAGACACCGACCTGCGGCTGCTGCGGGGATTGGGTCAAGCATCTGCAGGACAACGGCTTTACGGTCACCACGCATGATGTGGAAGACACGGGTCCGTATCGCCAGAAATACGGGATTCCGGAGCGCTTCGGTTCGTGCCATACCGGTGTGATCGCGGGGTATGGCATCGAAGGGCATGTGCCTGCGGCAGATATCAAGAAGCTGGTGGCGACAAAGCCGAAGGCGACGGGTCTTGCTGTGCCAGGTATGCCGGTCGGATCGCCGGGCATGGAAATGGGGCCGCGCAAGGACCCGTTTGATGTGCTGCTGGTGAAGGCGGATGGAGCGGCTTCGGTGTTTTCGAGTTACAACAAAAAGGCGTGAGGTTTGTTGTTACTCCCCTCTCCCGCCATGCGGGAGAGGGGAGAAAACCCGGCTTAAACCAGCTCCGCGCCAGTCTTGGCCTGGACTTCCTCGCGGGTGACGCCGGGCGCCGTTTCCACAAGTTTCAGGCCTTGCGGCGTGACGTCGATCACGGCGAGGTCCGTGATGATGCGATTCACCACGCCTACACCGGTCAGCGGCAGGTTGCAGTCCTTGAGGATCTTGATGTCCTCCGTGCCGTCCTTCTTCTTGGCGGTATGCTCCATCAGCACGACCACACGGCCCACGCCGGCCACGAGGTCCATCGCGCCGCCCATACCCTTGACCATCTTGCCCGGAATCATCCAGTTGGCCAGGTCGCCTCGCTGGCTGACCTGCATGGCGCCGAGGATGGCCAGGTTGATCTTGCCGCCGCGAATCATCGCGAACGAATCGGCCGACGAGAAGATCGACGAGCCACGCAGCGTGGTCACGGTCTGCTTCCCGGCATTGATCATGTCGGCGTCCACTTCTTCCTCGGTCGGGAACGGGCCGATGCCGAGCAGGCCGTTTTCCGATTGGAGCCACACTTCCATGCCTTGCGGCACGTGGTTGGCCACCAGCGTCGGCAGGCCGATGCCCAGGTTCACATAGAAACCGTCCTGCAGTTCCGCGGCCGCGCGCGCGGCCATTTCATCACGTGTCCATGCCATGATCTGTCTCCTTACTTGGCACGCACGGTGCGCTGTTCGATGCGTTTCTCGGGGGTCTTGTTCAGCACGATACGGTGAACGAAGATGCCCGGCAGGTGGACGTCGTCCGGATCGATCTCGCCGGTCTCGACGATTTCCTCGACCTCGGCCACGGTGATCTTGCCCGACATCGCGCACACCGGATTTAAGTTGCGTGCAGTACGGCGGAAGACCAGATTGCCGGCCTTGTCAGCCTTGTGTGCCTTGACCAGTGCCACGTCAGAGACCAGCGCCTGCTCCATGACGTACTTCTCGCCATTGAACTCGCGTACTTCCTTGCCTTCGGCGACGATCGTGCCGACACCGGTCTTGGTGAAGAATGCCGGGATGCCCGAGCCGCCAGCGCGCAGCTTTTCGGCCAGCGTGCCCTGCGGCGTGAAATCGAGCTGGAGTTCGCCGGCCAGGTACTGGCGCTCGAACTCCTTGTTTTCACCGACGTACGACGAGATCATCTTGCTGATCTGGCGGGTGGCCAGCAGCAGGCCCAGGCCGAAGCCATCGACGCCCGCGTTGTTCGAAATGCAGGTGAGCTGCTTGGCGCCACTGTCGCGCAGCGCGGCGATCAGTGCTTCAGGGATGCCGCACAGGCCGAAGCCGCCTACGGCGATCGTCTGGCCGTCGCGCACGACGCCCGCGAGCGCCTCGGCGGCGCTGGCGTAGACCTTGTTCATGTTTGCTCCTTCCTCGGTAGTCCCGCTACGCGGCCGGGTAGCCCCGCGCGGAAATTGTAACGGTACAATCGGCGGTCAGGCGCCGCCGTTGACGCCCCAGAGCATACGTCAAGGGATGCCGCGAGCGCCATTACGTAAAAGTACATAAGGGATAATGCCGTCCATCGACTACCAGACCGCTTTCCAGTTGGCCCCGGTTGGCCTGGTGCTATCGCGCGCCCGGGTGATCGAGGATTGCAACGACGAGGTCTGCCGGATCTTCGGCACCACCCGCGAGGCCCTGATGGGCCAATCGTTCCAGGTGCTCTATCCCACCGCCGACGAGTTCGAGCGCACGGGCGCGCGCATCGTGCCGGTGATGAACACCAAGGGCCTGTATTCGGACGAGCGAATCATGAAGCGCGCCAGCGGCGAGCTGTTCTGGTGCCACGTTACCGGACGCTCACTGGATCGCAAGGACCCGTTGGGCGCCGGCATCTGGACGTTCGAGGATCTGTCGCAGAAGCGGCCGGTCACGGCCGAACTGACCGCGCGGGAGCGCGACATCGCCGCGCAACTTGTGGAAGGCAAGACTAGCAAGCAGATCGGGAAGCTGCTGGCAATCAGTCCGCGCACCGTGGATATCTACCGGGCGCGGCTGATGAAGAAATACGGGGCCCATACGGCAGTGGACCTGGTGCAGCGGCTGGTGAACCACTGAGGTGTTGTCTTACTCCCCTCTCCCGTTGCACGGGAGAGGGGACCTGCCGGCGATGATCAGACGCTTACGCTTCGATCAGTTGCCGAATCGCCTCCGGCACCGGCACGCTCTTCTCCACCGCATAGTCGCACCACACCACCTTTGCCCCGCCTTCCGCCCAGACCACGTCAGGCAGATCGGTGCGCCGCACCTCGATGCGCGTCTCAAAGCTCGAACGCCCCAACTCTCCCGCGTACACCCGGCACTCGATGTCGCCGGGATAGCGCAGTTGCTTCAGGAACGTCATGTGGGCGTTGATCAGCACGGGGCCGTGACCATTGGCGTCTCGGCCATTGCGGCCGATCGACTCGAACCATTCGATCCGCGCCTGCTCCAGATAGCGGAAGTAAACGGTGTTGTTGACATGGCCCATGGCATCCATGTCACCCCACCGGATCGGCATCACGCAGGTGAAGACGTGCTTCATCAGCGCTTGGCGATCGAAGCTTCGGCCTTGGTCACGAGGTCGGCGCCGATTTGTTTCTTCCACTTGTCGTAGACCTTGGCCGTGGCCTTCTTGAAGGCGTCGTGCTCGGCCGGCGTCAGCGACGTGACCTTCACGCCGTGCTGCTCCATGTCCTTCCACGCCGGGGCGCCAGCCTCGACCAGTCCCTTGCGGGCCAGTGCGATTTCCTGCTTGCCGGCGTCGATGGCCGCCTGCTTCACGATCTCGCGATCCGCCGGGGTCCAGCTTTCCCAGATCTGCTTGTTGACCACGAAGATCAACGGATCAGCCACGTAGCCCCAGGTCGTCACGTACTTCTGGCCCACCGTGTACAGCTTGGCGGCCGCGAACACGCTCTGCGGATTTTCCTGGCCATCCACGGCGCCCGACGCCATGGCGGGCTGGGCGTCGGCCCAGCTCATCTGCGTCGGGTTGGCGCCGAGCGCGTTGAAGGTTTCGATATAAAGCGGCGAACCCACCACACGCAGCTTCATGCCCTTGAGGTCTTCCGGCTTGCGGATCTCACGCTTCGAATTCGACACTTCGCGGAAACCGTTCTCGCCCCAGGCCAGTGGCACCACGCCGGCCTTGTCCAGCGTCGTGAACAGTTGCTTGCCCACTTCACCCTGCGTCAGCGAATCCAGCGCCTTGTAGTCGGGCATCAGGAACGGCAGCGAGAACAGGTTCAGTTCCTTGACCTGCGGCGACCAGTTGATGGTCGAGCCAATGGCCATGTCGATCACACCCTGGCGGATGGCCGAGAACTCGCGCGTCTGGTCGCCGGCCACCAGCGACGTACCCGGATACAGCTTGATGTTGATGCGGCCACTGGTCCGCTGGCGCACCAGGTCGGCCCAGATCTCGCCGCCCTTGCCCCACGGGAACGCGGGGCCGAGCACCAGCGACATCTTGTATTCGGACTTGTACGTCTGGGCCGATGCGGCAGCCGGCAACAGGGCGGCGGCGGCGATCGAAGCGGCAACGGACAGCATCAGGGCACGGCGTTTCATGCGGGAATCTCCTCTTTTCAATCTTGTCGATGTCTTCAACGTCTTCAGCAAATCAGTAGCCCAGATAGTCTGGCAGCCATGTCGCCAGCGGCGGGTAGGCCAGCACCATCAGCATGGCGATGAACATCGCCAGCAGCATCCAGATCACCCAGGGCACGGTTTCCTCCATCCGTACCTTGGCGATGCGGCACGACACCATCAGGTTCACGGCCAGCGGCGGCGTGAACTGGCCCAGCGCCACCTTCAGCGTCAGTACCACGCCGAACCATACCGGATTCCAGTGGAAGGCATTGGCGATAGGCAGCAGCAGCGGCACGAAGATCAGGAAGATCGAGATGCCGTCGAGGAACATGCCTACCGTCATCAGCAAAAGCACGATCAGCGCCAGCACGCCGTACTCGCCCAGGCCGGAGTTGGCAATGGCGTGAGCCAGCGGATCGATCACGCCGAGCGTGGACAGCGCATAAGCAAAGATACCGGCCAGCGCGACCACAAGCAGGATCACCGCCGAAGTCTCCGCGGCTTCCTGGAAAATCGTGAACAGGTCGCGCATGCCGATGCTGCGGTAGATCACCATGCCGACGAACAGCCCGTAGACCACCGCCACCACGGCGGCCTCGGTCGGCGTGAACCAGCCCGCGCGCATGCCACCGAGAATCAGGAACGGCGCGACCAGACCCCACGCGGCTTCGCGCAGGCTCTTCCAGAACGGCGGACGCGGCAGCGCGGCCTCCACGGCACCCATGTTGTGCTTGCGCGCCAGCCAGACGGCCGGGACGATCAGCGCCACGCCGGCCAGGATGCCCGGGATCAGGCCGGCCGCGAACAGCGCCGGCACCGAGGCCCCCGGCACCAGTACGCTGTAGATGATGAACGCGACCGATGGCGGGATCAGGATGTCGGTGGCGGCTGCCGCGCCCACCACGGCGGCACTGTACGAGCCCGGATAACCGGCCCGCGACATCGCCGCGATCATCACGCCGCCCACCGCTGCCGCGTTGGCGGGGCCCGAGCCCGAGATACCGCCGAGGAACATGGCCACGAGAATGGCCACCAGCGGCAGCATGCCCGGCCCACGCCCCACCACGGCAATGGCAAACGTGACCAGCCGCGCCGCCACGCCCGAGCGGTCGAAGATCGACCCTACGAGCACGAACATCGGAATGGCCAGCAGCGGGTACTTGGCCAGCCCCGCATAGAAGTTCTGCGGCACGGCCAGCAGGCCGAACATCTGCGTGTCGAGATTCGACAGGCCGATGGCCACCAGCCCGCCCAGCCCCAGCGACACGCCAATCGGCACGCCCAGCAGCATCAGGCCGATAAAGACCACGAAAAGAGTGATGGCGACGAGCGTCATTGCGCGCCCTCCCCGCCCTGCTTCGAAGTCGTCAATGCCTTCAGCGCACGGACATTGCGCCAGGCCAGCGCCAGCGCGCGCAGCCCGATGGCTACCGACAACACCGGCAGCCAGATCGAATACCACCAGGCGGGCACGCCAATACCGGGAGAGGTTTCGCCAAACGCGTACTCATCCCAGGTAATCCGTACGCCGAGTACGGCCAAGGCCAGGAACATCACGGCCACGGCCAGCGCGGACAGGATGGCCAGCCGCTTCTGCCGGGTGGGGCTGCCGCGCTCGAAGAAATACTCGATGCGGATATTCCGGTCGCGCGCCACGGCCGCGCTGCCCGCCACGAGCGCCAGCACGATCATCAGGAAGACCGAGAACTCCTCGGTCCAGGCGAACGATTCGTCGGTGAAATAGCGCACCACCACGTTGGCAAACGTGATGGCGACCAGCAGCACCATGACGATGACGCCGATCCAGTCCTCGATACGTGGGGAAATGCGGAATTCGCTGTCGCGTGCCTCGTCGGACGCTTCGGGAATGATCGCCGAATCGACGATATGCTGCGGCCCGGCGTCGCGCCGTGCCTGATTGTCTTGATCCATTTTTTGCTACCCGGCCTCCGGTCCCGGGCCGCCCGGGGGCCTTGCCGGCCGCCGGGGCGTCTCTCTTCTTATGTACTTGTCGGCCTGTCTCCTCCCGGGGGCGGGTGGAAGTCAGACCATGCCATCGTCGGCTGTGATCACCGCGCCATTGATAAAGCGCGATGCATCGGACGCCAGCAGCAGCAACAGGCCATCGAGGTCTTCGGGTTGGCCCAGGCGCTTGCGCGGCAGCATCTGGATCAGCTTCTGCCCCGCATCGGTATCCCAGTGGTGGTGGTTGATGTCGGTATCGATGTAGCCCGGGCAGATCGCGTTCGTGTTGATACCGTGACGCGCCCACTCCAGGGCCATGGCCTTGGTCATGTGGACCACGGCCGCCTTGCTCATGCAATACACACCAATCTGCGACAGTACCTTGAGACCGGCTACCGACGCAATATTGACGATGCGTGCCTGGGGCAACGGATTGCCCTGTTTCTCGGCGCCCTTGGCCCGCGCGATCATGCGCTTGGCCACTTCCTGAGCCACGAAGAACGCGCCGCGCGTGTTGGTATCGAACACGAAATCAAAGTCGTCGGCGGTCACGTCGGTCAGCTTCTGCGTGGTGGACACGCCCGAATTGTTGACCAGGATATCGATGGAACCGGCTTCGGTTTCCGCGTGTGCCACGGCCGAACGGATGCTGTCGGGGTCGGTGACATCGAGTCGCACCACGTGGGCGCTGCCGCCGTCGGCCTCGATGGCCGCACGCAGTTCCTTGAGCAGTTCCACCCGGCGCGAGGCCAGCACCACCTTGGCGCCCGCAGCCGCCAGCACATGGGCGAAACGCGTGCCCAGTCCGCTCGAGGCACCGGTCACCAGCGCGACCTTGCCTTCCAGATTGATCGACAAACCCATTGTTTACCTCGGCGTTGAAGCATCCGGCCCTGCCGGACGGTGCGGTTCCAGTTCCGCTCTGCGGGAGCCGGACATGCGTTCCGGCTATCGCCCAAAAAAAAGAACGGTCGTTCCAAAAAATTGCTTGCCTGAGGTTGGCGAGTCCCGGACAATGCCGAAGATTCTAAGAACTTGGTCCCCAAAGGGAAAGAGGAAAAACGCCTAGTTCAGGCCCGGTCATCCGCCGGAGAGCCTGTTCCCGCGCCATGTCCGCACGCGGACGACACCCCGGCCACCCCGGGCCGCGCGCAGTGCCCGCCTCGCCCCGCCCGTTCCCGGTTCCGCAGAGCACGATCACCGCATCCCACAAACCGCAGTCACGCGTCACGCAACCAGTCACGCGCTGCAACCATGCGGCAGTATTGCCGCCCAGAAGAAACAGAGGGTTAGAGACAATGGATCAGCAACAGCTCGTCGAGCAGTTCGGCCCGCGCGAAGCCATGGAGTACGACGTCGTCATCGTCGGCGGTGGCCCCGGCGGTCTGGCCACGGCCATCCGCCTGAAGCAGCTGGCCGCGGAGAAAGGCGGCGACGTCAATGTCTGCGTGCTGGAGAAGGGCTCCGAGCCGGGCGCGCACATCCTGTCGGGCGCCATCATGGACCCGATTGCGCTGAACGAGCTGATCCCGAACTGGAAGGAACTGGGCGCACCGCTGAACCAGCCGGTCACGGAAGACAAGTTCCTGTTCCTCGACGCCAATGGCTCCAAGGGTGCCCCGCTGCTGCCCGAGTGCTTCCACAACGAAGGCAACTACATCGTCAGCCTGTCGAACTTCGTGCGCTGGCTGGGCCAGCAGGCCGAAGCGCTGGGCGTGGAAATCTTCCCGGGCTTCCCCGCCGCCGAAGTCCTCTACAACGAGGATGGCTCCGTCAAGGGCGTGGCCACCGGCAACCTCGGCATCAACAAGGAAGGCGAACCCACCGAGAACTTCCAGCTCGGCATGGAGCTGCACGCCAAGTACACGATCTTTGCCGAAGGCGCACGTGGCCACCTGGGCAAGCAACTGATCGCCAAATACAAGCTCGATGCCGGGAAGGATCCGCAAAGCTACGGTATCGGCCTGAAGGAACTGTGGGAAATCGATCCGGCCAAGCACCAGCCCGGTCTGGTCGTCCACACGGCCGGCTGGCCGCTGGACCCGGCCACCTACGGCGGCTCGTTTCTCTATCACATGGAAGACAACAAGGTGGCCGTGGGCTTCGTGGTCGGTCTCGACTACACGAATCCGTGGCTGTCGCCGTTCGAGGAATTCCAGCGCTTCAAGACGCACCCGGAAATCCGCCAGTACTTTGAAGGCGGCAAGCGCATTGGCTACGGCGCGCGCGCCATCACCGCCGGTGGTCTGCTGTCGCTGCCGAAGACGGTATTCCCGGGCGGTGCACTGGTGGGCTGCGACGCGGGCTACCTGAACGCCTCTCGCATCAAGGGCAGCCACGCCGCGATCAAGACCGGCATGATGGCCGCCGAAGCCGCGTACGACGCGCTGCAGGCGGGCCGTCAGCACGACGAACTGTCCGACTACCCCGCTGCTTTCGAAAAGAGCTGGCTGCACAAGGAACTGCTGCAGGCCAAGAACTTCAAGCAGTGGTTCAAGAAGGGCCGCACCACCGCCACGCTGATGACCGGTATCGAGCAATGGCTGCTGCCGAAGCTGGGCATCCGCAACCCGCCCTGGACGATCCACCGCGAGAAGCCGGACCACGTGTACCTGAAGCCGGCTGCCGAATGCCAGAAGATCGAGTATCCGAAACCGGACGGCAAGCTGACCTTCGACCGACTGTCGTCGGTCTTCATCAGCAACACGAACCACGAGGAAAACCAGCCGGCGCACCTGACGCTCAAGGACGCCAGCGTGCCGGTGAACATCAACTGGGAACAGTACGCCGGCCCCGAGTCGCGCTACTGCCCGGCCGGTGTGTACGAATTCGTGCAGAACGATGACGGCAAGGAACGCCTGCAGATCAACGCGCAGAACTGTGTGCACTGCAAGACCTGCGATATCAAGGACCCGACCCAGAACATCGTCTGGGTGACGCCGGAAGGCGGCGGCGGTCCGAACTACGTGGGGATGTAAGTAGTACGCCGCAAGGCTGCTACTGCATGACGAAAAAACGCCGGTACTTTACCGGCGTTTTTTCATGGCTGCATGGCTCAGGACTCCGCGCCGCGCGGTGCCTTGAACACCTCCACGGGCGGCGGCACGCCCTTGAACTTCTCCACATCGGCCATGGCCGTATGGCCGCAATTGGCTTGCGCGAGTTTCGACGTGCCGATGCCGGTCGTCAGGTTGTTCACGTCTCCATAGCGGCAAAGCGTGCCTGGCTTGCCACCCTCGGCCGGGTCGTACCACGCCCCCTCGCAAACCCGGATCGCACCGCGCCGGATGCCGTCCGTCAGCTTCACGCCAACGAGCATCTGGCCCCGGTCGTTGAACACCCGCACGATGTCTCCGTCGGCGATGCCACGCGCGCGGGCGTCCGCCGGATGCATCAGGCAAGGTTCCCTGTCCTTTATCGCATAGGACTCGCGCAGTACCGTCCCGCATAGCTGGGAGTGCAGCCGGCTCTTCGGATGGCTTGTCACGATATGGAGCGGATACTTCGTGGTCGGCCCATCGAGCCGCTCGACCGGCTCCATCCATGTCGGGTGCGGCGGGCAATCGTCGTACTTCATCCGGGCGATATTCGACGAGTAGATCTCGATGCGGCCCGACGCCGTGCCCAGCGCGTTCAGCAACGGATCGTCGCGGAACGTCTTGTGCCGGATATAGCCCCTGGCTTCCTCGCCGATCGGGAACGCCAGCGGCTTGTTGCTGTTCCAGAACACGTCGAAGACCGGCATCTCCATGCGCTTGCCGCGCGCCTGCACGCGCGCCGCCTCGTAGAACGAGCGGATCCAGCCCATCTCGTCGCGCCCATCCGTGAAAGCCTTTCCAGTGCCCATGCGCTCGCAGATGTCGGCAAAGATGTCGTAGTCGTTGCGCGCCTCGTAGACCGGGTCGATGACTTTGCGCATGGCCAGGATATGGCTCATCGCATAGTCACCAATGCCCTCGATATCGTTGCGCTCATAGCTCGTCGTGCACGGCAGCACGATATCGGCGTGCCGCGCGGTGGCGGTCCACTGGAAATCATGCACGATGAAGGTGTCGAGCTTCTGCCATGCCTTGAGCATGCGGTTGCGGTCCTGGTGGTGCATGAATGGATTGCCGCCCACCCAGTACGCCAGCTTGAGATCGGGATACGTCGAACGCCGTCCGTTGAAATCGTAGGGCTTGCCGGGGCTCTCCAGAGCCTCGACGATGCGTGAGACGGGAATCGTCTCGGTGCCGCCTGCCTCCAGCCATTCCGACCCCGGTGGCGGCTTGGCCCCCCCGACGATGCCCGGCAGCACCGGACCCGTGGCCGTGGGGCTGCCGCCATTGGCGTAGTGATACGTGAACCCATAACCCCCACCGGGCAAGCCGATCTGGCCGAGCATCGACGCCAGGGTGACCATCATCCAGTGGGCCTGTTCGCCATGATGCTGCCGCTGGATCGACCACCCACCAGCCAGCATCGTCCGGTTTCCGGCAAAGCGCCGGGCCAGTCCGCGAATCACGTCTGCGGGCAGCCCGCAGATGCCCGATGCCCAGTTGGCGTCCTTGGGCACACCATCGGATTTGCCGGTCAGGTATGGGACGAATCGTTCGAAGCCCGTCGTGTAACGCGACAGGAACTTCGCGTCATGCAGGTTTTCGGTATAGAGCGTATGGGCGATACCCAGCATCATCGCCACATCGGTCTGCGGCCGGGGTGCAAGCCACTCGGCGCCGAAGTACTCGCAGGTTTCCGTGCGCACCGGGTCGATGCAGATGACCTTGATGCCCTTCTTCTTCAACGCCTCCATGCCGGGAAACGCGCCGTGGTCCGGAACCTGCCAGCCGATCTGGTTCGTGACAATCGGATCGGCACCCCAGAACACCATCAACTCGGTATGGGCTTCGAGCACGGGCCACGTCGTAGGCTGCTCGTACACATCGATCGACCCCACCACGTACGGCAGAATGACCTGTGCAGCCCCGGTCGAATAGTCACCGCTGCGGCTCACGAAGCCGCCGTTGACTGTCAACGCACGCGACAGCAGCGTCTGGCAGTTGTGGAGCTTTCCGGGACTCTTCCAGCCGTAGGAACCGCCGAAGATCGAGGTCGGCCCGTGCTTGCGCCGCACCCGGTCAAGTTCCTTTGCCACGAGATCCAGCGCCTTCTCCCAACTCACTCGCACGAAGTCACCCTTGCCCCGCCCTGCCGGATCGGCGCCCGGCCCGTGCTCGAGCCACGCGCGGCGCACCATCGGATAGCGAATCCGCGTGGGCGAATAGATCGAATCGAGCACACCGGGCAGCATGTGCGAAGGCCGCGGGTCCTTCTCCCACGGACGCAGCCCCGTGACGCGGCCGTTTTCCACCTTGGCGTAGAACGCGCCCCAGTGCGAACCGGTCAGCACCTCGGACGTTCCGACCGAACCTTGTCGGCTGGCGCCGGTTGCCAGCAGTGCGGGACTCGCGGAGCCCAGCGCACCCGTAGCGAGGGCGCCCTGGATGAAACGACGGCGCGACACGCGCGTGTCGCGGTGATTGTTGTCATTCGGCATGGTGACTCCATTCCTGTGTTTCCTGCGATTCTTGTGGTGCCAGGCATGGCTGGAATTCCAGCAGCACGCCGAGCAGGCTGGCGGTGGCGCCGTAGAAGCCGCTGGGATCGTTGGACCGGCACAGTGCGATCAAGCCGGGAACCCACGCAACCAGCCTCGCGTGCATCAGTGCGATGCCATCGGCGTCATCGCGGCGCAGCAGCGAGGCGTACAGCGCCAACTCCACCGCCACGTGATCGGCCGGCTCGCCCGGCGAAGCGATCGATACGTCGAACCGCATCAGCAGTTCGTTGACCTCGTCGACCGCACAGCCGAACGGGCGCAGACCCGGGTGCTCGTCATCGACCGCATAGGCGCTTTCGTAGAGCGATATGGGCGGCGTGCCCATGACGCCTTCGAACAGACGCGTCCAGGTCACGGCGATGTCGAGCGCCAGTTGCGGGGCCGGTGCCGCCGACAGTGCCGTGCGCAACTGCGCGACTGCATCCAGGCAATCGAACTCCCCGCCAATGGCATCCAGCAGTGCCTGTCCTTCCGGCGACTGCAGTTGCGCAACCACCGCCTCCGTGGGCGGCATCGCGAGCCATCCGCCAATCCAATCGATTGTCGAGGCACGGATCTGACGTGGCGTGCAGGCAGCGGTGCCAGCCGGGCTCATTGCGGACCACCGCCGTGTGCAGTGCCGGCAGGGTTGCCGGGCGTATCATGTCCGCCGCCCACATCCTTGGAGTGGTTCTGCAGCCAGGACAGCATCAGGCGGTATTCGGCATCGTCGAGCAAGGTGTAGCGCTTCATCGCTCCCAACGTGCCGATCCACTGGTTGGCCAGGTACTCGTTGGCATGCGGTAGCGCATGGCACGACGCGCAGGACTGGCGATACGTCTCGTCCGCATGCCGCCAGAGTTGCGCCACATCGGCCGACAGCCCGGCGGAGGGGATCCAGACCGTGAGACTGCCTTCATGCCAATCCAGGCCTGTCTCCTCGTCGCGCACCGTCTGCTTGCGCTGCACCCGTGCAATGGCATCCGGAGACAACACCGCCTGCATGATCCGCTGGCCCTTGAGCGCATACATCGCGCTCTCGGAACCATCCTGCTGCCAGCCATCGACGCGCACCTGGAGGCGGTCGCCCTCGCGTGTCAGCACCTTCAGACGCGTGGCGCCAAGCAGCTTGCCGTCCTCGCCCGCTCCGCTGGTATCGAGCTGGAACGGCGTCGGGGATACGACGAAGAGTTCGTCGCGGCGCGCCAGTTCGGCCGGCGGCGCCGCCAGCGACGTCAGGCGCGATGGCCCGACGTGTCGCTGGTCCTCCGGCAGCATCACCACTTCCTCGGTGCGGTTCGGCCTGGGCGCGCCTGCGTTCGGCGCTTCCACTGCGGGGACGGATTTCAGGTAGACCGCCATCGCCAGCCGGTCCGCTTCGGACAGCCGCGACGTGTTCATCACGACCTCCTTCATGTCCCCGCCGGCCTTGATGCCAATCGGGTTGAGGCCGTCCTCAAGATATCGGGCGATATCGTTCACGGACCAGTAGCCGATACCCGTCTCGTCCTGCGTGATATTGGGGATGTAGCCCGTGCCCTCGGGGTTCGGTCCGCCCGAGAAGCGCCTGGCGAATGGCACGGCACCCATCAGGTTGCGCGGCGAATGACATTCCACGCAATGCGCCGAGCTTTCCACGAGATAGCGCCCGCGATTCCACTGCTCGGTCTGCGTCGGATCATCGGCAACAGGCTTGCCGTCCAGGAACGCCAGTCGCCACAGGCCCACGCCGCGCCGGATGGAATACGGAAATTTCAGTTCGTGGTCTGCCACCTTGCCGGGTATGGCCGGCAGCGTCTGCATGTAGGCGAACAGATCGCGCAGATCGTTTGCCGACATGCGCTGGTAGGACGTGTATGGGAAGGCCGGATAAGCGTTGCCCTTGCCCGGAATCACGCCCTCGCGCATCGCCATGATGAACTGCTCGAGCGTCCATCCACCAATGCCATCGGTCTTGTGTGACGAGACATTGGGCATATGGAACTTGCCGAACGCGGTCTCCAGCGAGCGGCCACCTCCAAGCACTGTCTCGTCGTTCTTGCCTGGCGATGCGTGGCACGTGGCGCAGTCGCCAGCAAGAAACTGCGTGCGCCCGTTTACCAGATCGGGCATGGACGTATCGGGTACGTCCCGCGCGGGATGGAGGAGTCGCCAGGTGGATGGTGCGGTGAGCACCAGGAATGCGACGATGCCGATCACCGCAACGGCGGCGGTGACGATCAGGGACCTTCTTCTCGTTGTCATGCGGTTACCTCGTTGAGCAATCCGTGATTGCTCGTAACCGTATGCCTGACTGCCGAGGTGGTTATTGATGCGAGGCAACCCTCGCATCGGTCGGGACGGGGCTAACGCAAACCGTCCCGATACAACTTGCTACGACATCAATTGCCCGAGACCGGCATGCAGGTGGATGCCAGCAACTGCTCGTAGATGAAGCACTGCAGCAGCGTCAGTTCACGCTCGCCCAACGCTTCGAACGCCACGCCGAACGCGGGGAATTCCTCGTCGTCCTGCGACGGCGCGCTGCGCACCGTGCCATCGACCGTCACCTCCGTATCGAGCGATGCCGTGCGCAACTGGAAACGCAGCCTCACGCGCTGGCCTACCGCTGGCGCCGGGGTGGAGGTTTGCACCAACGCACCGCCCGTGCTGAGGTCCGATAGCAGCCCAAGCCGCGCAAGCCCTTCGCCCATCTGGTCATCGAGACTGACATCGGCACCCTGCTGCGTCGATTCGGCACTCCCTTCGTCTCCGCTCTCGCTGGCAGCCTCCACCAGATAGGCAGCCATCCGCGTGGGCACGCGGGCGGCGCGCCGTACCGGCATCTGCTCGGTCTGTGCCGGCGCCGACAGCACCAGATAGCGGAACGGGCTGCGGCAGACCGCCGTGACCGTCGATGTGAAGCTGTGGATCGCGTGCCCCGAGAAGCCGCGCAGCAGCAACGTTTCGCCCGCATTGATCGACAATTCGCGGCCACCCAGCGTGGGCCACGTCACGAACAGGCCATGTTCGATGAAACCGATCAGCCGGCTGGCAGCCGCGCGGGCCGTGTCGCCGGGCGTCTTCACGTGCAGCAGCGTCCCGACCTGGAGACCGAGCGGCCCCGAACTCAGCCTCGACCCACCATGCGCGTCGGGCTCGTTGCCGGCTTCGGGCATGTCGTCGGGGCGGCAGACCGTGCCATGTCGGAACATGAGCGCGAGGTCGCGCGCGTCAGGGATGATGCTGCCGCTGCCGAGCATGAGATTGCCCTGGCCGTCGAGCAGCGCCCACGGCAAGGGTTGCCCGACCGGCAGATCCTGTGGGGTCAATGGAATCATGGCGCGATGGCTCCCCATGAAGCAATGCACCGGTACGCGTCAGCCGCCAGTGCGAGGGTAAATCGAAGACGATGGGCCCGCCCCGCCACATTTCCTGCGTGGCGTGCAACCCCGGATGAGTCAGCTATCGACAGTTGCGAACGAACCTTGACACCCCTCGCAGGGGGCATGCGGGCGCAACAGAGGTTACCGGGCAGGCATCCGAAAACGCATCAGTCTTGGACGGCTGGCTTGACGCGGCACAAACAACATCGCAAAATCTCCAAAACGCCGAATGCTGTCAGACAGCCTGACATCTTAAAACTGCCGACCGAGCCCCTCTCGCCCTCACGCCCACTCCCCATGGACCGACTGTCCCGCCCTGCCACCCTCGCCTCCCGCATCGCCCAGACCCTGCGCGACGACATTGCCGCCGGCCGCTTTGCCACCGGTGCGCGGCTGCCGGCCGAGGCCACACTGGCGGGCACCTTCGACGTCAGCCGTCCGATCGTGCGCGAGGCGATTGCGCTACTCAAGGCCGACGGCGTGCTGGTGACGCGCAAGGGATCGGGGGCTTATGTTTCCGAAACGCCCGGCGGGCAGGTCTGGCGTGTGGCCAGCGCGCCCGAAGGCGGGCCGACGCTGGCGCAACTGTTCGAACTGCGCCGTGTGGTGGAAACGGCGTGTGCGGAGATGGCTGCGTTGCGCCGCACCGATGCGGATATCGCCGCCATGCGTCAGGCGCTCGACGCCATGCAGCGTCAGGCCGATGATTTTCCGAGCGCCGCAGCCGCCGATATTGCCTTTCACCACGCCATCGCCCAGGCCGCGCACAACCCGTGCTTCACGGGCCTGACCGATTTCGTCAGCCAGCAACTGCTGGCCGCCCGGCAGCGGGCCTGGGAAAACACCGCGCGCCTGCGCGACAGCGACGGCCAGCCACGGGCGGCCGATGCCGAACACGCGGCGCTCGTCGATGCCATCGCCCAGGGCGATCCCATCGCTGCGCGCGCTGCGGCTACCGCCCACCTTGGCGCGTCGGCGGCGCGCATGGGCCTGGCGTGACATCGGACCCGAGTACCGACTCGGAAAAATCAGCATCCAGGGATCAGGAATCAGGAGCAGACAGATGGAACAGGTAGATTGCGTCGTGATCGGCGCTGGGGTGGTCGGGCTCGCCGTAGCCCGCGCCATGGCGCTGCAAGGCCGCGAAGTCATCATTCTCGAAGCGGAGAATGCCTTTGGCACGATCACGAGCGCGCGCAACAGCGAGGTGATCCACGCCGGCATCTACTACCCGGCCGGCTCGCTGAAGGCCGAGCTTTGCGTGCGCGGCAAGGCCATGCTCTATGACTACTGCGCCAGCCATCACGTGGTGCACCAGCGCTGCGGCAAGTTGATCGTGGCCACCAGCGAGGCTCAGGTCGCCACGCTCGCCGGCATCCGCGCCAAGGCCGAGGCCAATGGCGTGCACGACATGCAACTACTGACGCGCGACGAAGCGCGGGCCATGGAGCCGCAGCTCGAATGCCACGCCGCGCTGCTGTCGCCGTCGACCGGCATCATCGATAGCCACGGCTTGATGACCGCACTGCTTGGCGATGCGGAACAGGCCGGTGCGATGCTGGCCGTGCAGTCGCCCGTGCGATCGGGGGCGGTGACGCCCGATGGCATCCGCCTGGACATCGACAGTCCGGACGGCGCCACCACGCTGCTGGCCCGCACGGTGATCAATTCGGCCGGGTTGACCGCGCCCGATCTCGCCCGTCGGATCGACGGCATTCCCGCCGCGCACATTCCACCGCAGTTCTACGCCAAAGGCTGCTATTTCACGCTGGCAGGCCGCGCGCCATTCTCGCGTCTGATCTATCCGGTGCCCGAAGCAGCCGGCCTTGGCGTCCATCTGACGCTGGACCTGGGCGGCCAGGCGCGCTTCGGCCCGAATGTGCGATGGATCGACGACATCGAATACAGCGTGCCGCCGCACGACGCGGATAGTTTCTATGACGAGGTTCGCCGCTATTGGCCGGGGCTGGCGGACGGTGCCTTGCAGCCGGGCTACGCGGGCATCCGCCCGAAAATCAGCGGCCCAGGCGAGACGGCTGCTGATTTCAGGATCGATGGACCGGAAACGCATGGTGTGCCGGGGCTGGTGAATCTGTTTGGGATCGAGTCGCCGGGGCTGACGTCGTCGCTGGCGATTGGGGAGAAGGTGGTGGGGTTGTTGGGCTGAATTCGACCTTTCGGCTTTGCTCCCCTCTCCCGCATGGCGGGAGAGGGGCTGGGGGAGAGGGGCGGAGGCTCTGCTTGCCGACCTGTCTCAGTTTGCACCGCCCGCCCTCTCCCCCGCCCCTCTCCCGCTCGCGGGAGAGGGGAGAAAACCACGCGGGAGGAGTTAACGCTCCCTCCCCTCACCCCGAAAACTCATCACCGCACACCCCGCCCCCAGCATTGCCGCTACAGCCGCGAGCCCGAACGTATGCATGGGCGCGAGCGTCTTCCACGTCCAGCCCATTGCGAGCCCGCCCAGCGTGCCGCCGAGTCCGTAGGAAATGCCGGTGTACAGCGCCTGTCCTCTGCCTTGCAGGGGTCCGGCAAACCAGCGTTGCAGCCGCTTGAGGCTGGCGCTGTGGTGCGCGGCAAACGTGGCGGCGTGCAGGATCTGCACCGCGGCCATCAGCCACGCGAACTGCGCGAAGTAGCCGGTCAGGCCGAAGCGCAGCGCCGCCAGCACGAACGTGCCGGCCAGGATCGTGCGCAGTGCCAGTGCGCCGAACAGCCGGCCCTGATAGAAGAAGAACACGATCTCCGCCACCACGCCGATGGTCCACATCGCGCCGATGGCGATCTTGCTGTAGCCCAGCCGTTCCAGATAGAGCGAATAGAAGACGTAGAGCGCTGCGTGCGCGAACATCATCAGGAAGGCCGAGGCAAGGAACCACGCCACGTCAGGGCGACGCAGCAGAGGCAGCGCGGGCGGCGGCTTGACGCGTGGCCCTTCGTCCGTGGCATCGCGCATGCCGAAGACCACCACCGCGAACAGCGCCAGCGTGGCGCTGGCCAACCACGGGAAGGCCGGCATGCCGAAGTGCTCGAAGAATGCCCCGCCCGTCAGCACGGCCGCGATGAATCCGACCGAGCCGAACATGCGCACGCGGCCGTAGCGATGATCGAAAGCGCCATGGCGGCGCAGCGTGGAAATGGTCAGGGCATCGCCCAGCGGCGACATGGCGCTCGTGATCAGGTTCAGGCCGATCATCATCGCCATCATGCCGCCGTAGCTGGTGATCCCCGGTACGGCCAGGAATGCGAGCAGCGCCGTCACGGCCGCGAGCCGCAACAGCTTCACGCGCGTGTGCATGACATCGGACAGCCAGCCCCACAGATAGGGGCCGACGATGCGACTCAACTGAAAGCACGCCATCAGTACGCCGATCTGCACGGGCGAGAAGCCCCGGTCGGCGAAAAACAGGCTCACATACGGCGAGATGACGCCGACGTAGGCGTAGTAGCCGAGATAGAACAGCCCGAAACGAAGGTAGGTGGCTCTGTCGATCGAACCCGACGGAGCCGTCGTCGTGCCCAGGGGGTGGCTCAGGGCGTGTCCTGAACCGGGACGTGAGCCGGAATGCGCGGCGTATCGACGTGGACATCGCCACACTGCGCGCGATGGCGCAATGCGTGGTCCATCAGCACCAGCGCGAGCATGGCCTCCGCGATAGGCGTCGCACGGATGCCCACGCACGGATCATGACGGCCAAACGTCTCGACGCTGGCCGTATTGCCACCCTTGTCGATCGATTCGCGCGCGGTGCGGATGCTGGACGTCGGCTTGATCGCCAGCGATACCGTGACGTCCTGACCGGTCGAAATCCCGCCCAGCACGCCACCTGCATTGTTCGTACGGAAACCCTGCGGCGTCAGCTCGTCACCATGGACCGTGCCGCGTTGTGCCACGCTGTCGAAGCCCGCGCCAATCTCGACGCCCTTGACCGCGTTGATGCCCATCATCGCGTGTGCGATATCGGCGTCGAGCTTGTCGAACAGCGGCTCGCCCAGGCCCACCGGCACGCCGCTGGCCACCACCTCGATGCGCGCGCCCACGGAATCGCCATCGTGGCGCAGCGTGTCCATATAGGTTTCGAGCTCGGGCACGATATCGGCATTCGCCGCGAAGAACGGGTTCTCCGGCACGTGCTTCCAGTCGGTGAACGGCACTTCCACTTCACCAAGTTGCGACATGTAGCCGCGAATCTCGGTGCCGTACTGCTCTTTCAGCCATTTCTTGGCAATTGCCGCCGCGGCCACCACGGGCGCGGTGAGGCGGGCCGACGAACGGCCACCGCCGCGATAGTCGCGGATGCCGTACTTGTGCCAGTAGGTGTAGTCAGCGTGGCCGGGACGGAAGGTCTCGACGATGTTGCCGTAGTCCTTGCTGCGCTGGTCCGTATTGCGGATCAGCAGGCAGATCGGCGTGCCCGTGGTCTTGCCTTCGAACACACCGGAGAGAATTTCGACCTGATCGGCTTCCTGGCGCTGCGTCACATGGCGCGAGGTGCCGGGCTTGCGGCGATCCAGGTCGATCTGGATATCGGCCTCGGTCAGCGACATTCCCGGCGGGCAACCATCGACGACCGCGCCAATCGCGGGCCCATGCGATTCGCCGAAGGTGGTGACTGTGAAAAGCAGGCCGAGAGTATTGCCAGACATGATCGAAACCGCGCAGGAATTGGGGACGGCCTACATTGTACGGCCATTACCCGCTTAGGCGGCGACACCAACCTCGCCGCCCTGCCCCACCAGCGCCGGCGCAAACACCCCGCTGCCCGCGAAGTCGGGGTAGTACTGCTTGCGCATGCGTGCCAGATACGCCTGGAGGTTCGCATGCGTTTCAGCCGCTGCGCGGATCGGGGTTTCGAACACGGGCGACTGCAGGCTCGCCGCGAATGCAAACAAAGTGGCGTCTGCACCGCATGGTCGATCACCCATCAGGTACGGTTTGTCGCCCAGGATATCGGCCACCGATTTCACGCCATGGGTAGCCATCGTCGTCATGTCGGCCTCGCTATGGCGCCCCAAACCCTGCGCCCATAGCATTTGGCGAACCTTTCGCCGCACCATTGTCTTGACCAGTCCTCGCACTGGCGCGGGCACGATGTTGAAGAACTGCGCGGGGCCGCGTTCGAAGTTGCCGCGCTCCAGCCAGCGCACCCGCGCCACGGCCCAGTACAGGTTGTCTTCCAGCAGCTTCTCCACGGCCCACGCCGTACCGCGCTCGGCGGGCGACAGGCCTTCGTCGAAATCGATGTGGTAGGTCTTTTCCAGGTGCCAGCGGATCAGCGTGGAGTCCGCTACCAGCCGGCCCATGTCGTCCAGATACGGCAACTTGCCCTTGGGGGCGCGCCGCACATCGCCACGCTTCGTCTGGTACGGCAGGCCGGCGAGCTTGAGCAGCATCTCGGCCTTCATCACGAACGGGCTGGCATCGGGCAGCCCGAATGCCGGGCCAAATGTGTAAAGCGTGATCATGGGCGGGTTTCCGTTCATTTCCAGTCGCCGCGCAGGGCGAGCACCATTTGCTGCAGGGTTTCGGGTGTGGCGGCTTGCGGTGGCACCGGCTCGCCCACCACCAGCTCCAGACGATTCAGGATGCCGCGCCGGAATGGCTTGGTCATCGCCGACCCACCCTTGCGCGAGAAGAAGCTGCCCCACAGGCCGCGCAGCGCCATCGGCACCACGGGCACCGGCGTGCGCTGGATGATCTGGTGCACACCGTTCTTGAACGGGTTGAGTTCCCCCGTGGCCGTGATCTTCCCTTCGGGGAAGATACAGACCAGTTCGCCATCGGCAAGCGCCTCCGCCACGGCGTCGTAGGCGCGCGCCAGCATTTCCGGATGCTCGCGCGCCGGGGCGATCGGAATCGCCTTGGCCTGGCGGAAGAACCATGACAGGCCCGGCACCTTGAAGATGTTGTGATCCATCAGGAAGCGCACCGGCCGGGGGCTGGCCGCCATCAGCACCACGGCATCGACAAAGCTCACGTGGTTGCAGACCAGCACGGCGGCGCCTTCCTCCGGAATGCGCTCGGCGTCGATGCGGCGCAGCCGGTAAAGGGTATGCACGAGCAGCCAGGCGATGAAGCGCAGCAGGAACTCCGGCACCAGCGTGTAGATATAGATCGCCACCACGGCATTGAGCAGCCCCACCACCAGGAACAGTTGCGGGATCGAGTAGCCGGCCTGCATCATGAACACGCCAAGCAGCGAGGCGGCAATCATGAAGAAACTGTTCAGGATGTTGTTGGCGGCGATGATCCGTGCGCGGTGCGTGGGCGCCGAGCGGCTCTGGATCAGCGCATAGAGCGGCACGCTGTAGAAGCCGCCGAACATCGCCAGGAAGAACAGGTCGAACAGCACGCGCCAGTGCCCCGGCTGGGCGAGGAAGCCGCTCACGCCACTCAGTGTGGCGCCAGTCGACTGTCCATGCGTGGCGAAGTAGAGATCTACCGCGAAGACCGTCATCCCGATGGAGCCGAATGGCACCAGCCCGATTTCCACATGCCGGCCCGACAGCCGCTCGCACAGCAGCGACCCGATGCCGATGCCGATCGAGAACACCGCCAGCAGCAGCGTGACCACGTTCTGGTCACCGCCGAGCACATCCTTGGCAAAGCTGAAGAACGAGGTCAGGAACGTGGCGCCCAGAAACCACAGCCACGAGATACCGAGCAGGCTCAGGAACACCACGCGGCGTTCGCGCGCCAGCATCAGGTTGCGCCACGTTTCTGTGATCGGATTCCAATTGATGCGCAGGTCCGGTTGTGGCGCCGGGGACAGCGGCACGCCCTGCGACACCGCGCGGCCCGCCACGGCAATCACCACGCAGGCGATGCCCACATAGAGCGGGCCCACGATGGTGCCGTCGCCCTGCGTCAGCCCCGCCATCTCGCCGCCCAGCAGCGTGCCGAGCAGGATGGCCACGAAGGTGCCCATTTCCACCAGTCCGTTGCCGCCCACGAGTTCGGTCTGGTCCAGATGCTGAGGGAGGTAAGCGAACTTGACCGGCCCGAACAGCGTGGAATGCAGGCCCATCAGGAAGGTGCCCAGGTACAGCAGCGGCGCGCTGTGCAGGTAGAAGCCAGCCAGCCCAAGGAGCATGATGCCGATCTCCAGCGTCTTGACCAGCCGGATCAGTTTCGATTTCTCGATCTTGTCGGCGATCTGTCCACTGGTTGCGGAGAACAGCACGAATGGCGCGATGAAAATCGCAGAAATCAGGAAAGCCGCACTATGAGGATCTACGCCCTCGAAGAGCGCCGCGTGGTACGTGACCAGCGACGTAAAGGCGACCTTGAAGACGTTGTCGTTCATTGCCCCCAGGAACTGCGTCCAGAAGAACGGGGCGAAACGGCGCAGACCCAGCAGGCGAAACTGGCTTTGTTGGCTCATGAATGGCAATCGGATGGCAACTGCAATGGGCCCCGGTGACCCGCCGGGGCATCAGTTCGCCGCCATCATGCCAGCAGCCGGCGGTTGCGGCTATGGGACGATTCTCAATTCGGATAATTCAGAGAAAAACGACGCGGCCCGTGGAGGGCCGCGTGTGAGTGCCGTGGGCGCCGGGGAAAACGCCAGGAGTCGTCAGCCGACGCGGTCCGGCTCGCTCTTGCGTTCGCCACCCTCTTCCGGCCAGTCGCGGATATACGCCTTGAGCATACGGTTCTCGAAGCTCTGCTCTTCCACCACGGCCTTGGCCACATCGTAGAACGAGATCACGCCCATCAACGTGCGCTTCTCCAGTACCGGCAGGTAGCGGGTGTGGCGCTCCAGCATCATGCGGCGCACTTCGTTGACGTCGGTTTCGGGGGTGCAGGTCAGCGGCGCGTCGTCCATGACCTTGCGGATGCTGTGGGTGCCCAGCGTGCCCTTGTTGGCGGCCACCGTCTCGATGATCTCGCGGAAGGTCAGCATGCCGACGAGATCGCCATATTCCATTACCACCAGCGAGCCGATGTCGTGGCTGGCCATGGTGTCGATGGCCTCCTGCAGCGGCGTATCCGGCGTAACGGTATAGAGCGTATTGCCCTTGATTTGCAGGATGTCGCTGACTTTCATGGTGGTGTCTCCGCTGCCTCGATGCATGTGCCCGTTGGCGGGCTTGAAATAGGGATGGGGGGCTCAGGCCCGATGATGGCCGATCCTAGCCCAATTTGACGCCGCAAGTAAAGCGAGGGCGGCCTCGGGGCCAGACTGCCTGGCGGGACAGCCCCCGAGCGGGCCTCCCGGCGCCGCGTATCCCCCGATGGCGCTGGCGCCGCATGGTGCTAGGATGCCGGGCAGAGACAATCCATCGATCGAGAGAAGCCCAATGTCCGGTACCCGATTCGACACGCTGGCGCTGCACGCCGGCGCCGCGCCCGACCCCGCCACAGGGGCCCGCGCCACCCCGATCCACCTGACCACGTCGTTTGTGTTCCGCGATAGCGAGCACGCCGCGTCGCTCTTCAATATGGAGCGCGCCGGCCACGTCTATTCCCGCATCAGCAATCCCACCGTCGCCGTGTTCGAGGAACGCGTGGCCGCGCTGGAGAACGGCGCCGGCGCCATCGGCACCGCCTCCGGCCAGGCCGCGCTGCATCTGGCCGTGGCCACGTTGATGGGCGCGGGATCGCACATCGTGGCGTCCACCGCGCTGTATGGCGGCTCGCACAACCTGCTGCACTACACGTTGCGCCGCTTCGGCATCGAGACCACGTTCGTCAATCCGCGTGATATCGACGCCTGGCGCGCCGCCATCCGGCCCGAGACCCGCCTGCTGTTCGGCGAGACGCTCGGCAATCCGGGGCTGGATGTGCTGGACATCGCCACGGTGGCGCAGATCGGGCGGGACCACCGCATCCCGCTGCTGGTCGATTCCACGTTCACCACGCCTTACCTGCTGCGTCCGTTCGACCATGGCGCCGGGCTGCTGTACCACTCGGCCACCAAGTTCCTGGGCGGACACGGCACCACCATCGGCGGCGTGCTGAGTGAAGGCGGCACGTTCGATTTCGAGGCATCGGGCAAGTTTCCGGAGTTGTCGGAGCCGTACGAAGGCTTCCACAACATGGTGTTCACCGAGGAAAGCACGGTGGCGCCGTTCCTGCTGCGCGCCCGCCGCGAAGGGCTGCGCGATTTCGGCGCCTGCCTGAATCCGATGGCTGCGTGGCAGTTGCTGCAGGGCATCGAGACGCTGCCGCTGCGCATGAGCCGCCACGTGGACAACACGCGCCGCGTGGTGCAGTTCCTGGCCGGGCATCCGATGGTGGAATCGGTGGCCTATCCGGAACTGGAAACCCATCCGGACTACGAGCTGGCCAAGCGATTGCTGCCCAAGGGCGCGGGGGCGGTGTTCAGCTTCAACCTCAAGGCCGATCGCCAGGCCGGCCAGCGCTTTATCGAGAGCCTGTCGCTGTTCTCGCACCTGGCCAATGTGGGCGATGCGCGGTCGCTGGTGATCCATCCCGCTTCGACCACGCACTTCCGCATGGATGCCACCGCGCTCAAGGCCGCCGGCATCGGCGAAGGCACGATCCGGCTGTCAGTGGGACTGGAAGACCCGGACGACCTGATCGAGGATCTCAAGCGCGGCCTGAAGGCGGCGGAGAAGGCCATGGAGAAGGGAGGCAAGCAATGAAGCTCGACCTCTCCGGCAATCCGGCCTACGCCTACACCGGCGGCAAACCCTTCGACGCCGCCCTGCCCTGCGCGGTCTTCGTGCATGGGGCGCAGAACGATCACAGCGTCTGGGCGCTGCAGACGCGCTGGTTCGCCAACCATGGTTTTTCGGTGCTGGCCGTGGACCTGCCCGGCCACAACCGCAGCGAAGGCGCGCCGCTGGATACCGTCGAGGCCATGGCCGACTGGGTCATGGCGCTGGTGGCTGCCGCCGGCGTGACGGCACCCGTGCTGGTGTTCGGCCACAGCATGGGATCGCTGATCGCGCTCGAATGCGCGGCGCGCCATCCGGCCGCTGTGCGCGGCATCGGCCTGCTGGCCACGGCCTATCCGATGAAGGTGTCGGATGCCCTGCTCGACGCCGCGCTGCACCGCGAGCCGGAGGCCATCGCCATGGTCAACCAGTGGTCGATTTCCAGCCTCGCCAGCAAGCCATCCTCGCCGGGACCGGGTGCCTGGATGCACGGCGGCAGCCAGCGCCTTATGGAACGGGTGGCCGCGCGCAATCCGGACGTGCGCGTATTCCACAACGACTTCTCGGCCTGCAACGGCTACGCGCAAGGCGAGGAAGCGGCGGTGGCCGTGACCTGCCCGGCGTTGTTCGTGGTCGGCAGCAAGGACATGATGACGTCGCCCAAGGCCGCGCAGGCGCTGGCCGGCAAGATGCGGCAGGCCAGCATCGTGACGGTGCCGAGCGGGCACGCGATGATGGGCGAGAAGCCGGACGAGGTACTCGACGCGCTGGCAGCCTTTGCGCGCAAGGTTGTGGCAGCCCGATAGCCGGCTGCCTGCATTGCAGTCCCACCAGAAAAACAGGAGACCGCCATGGCCCACGCCCCCACGAAGGAATTCGCCAGCTTCGCCGAGTTCTACCCGTTCTATCTGAACGAGCACCGCGACCGAACCTGCCGCCGCCTGCACTTCGTCGGCTCGACGATTTCCCTGCTCTGCCTGGGGACGCTGCTGGCGACGGGCAACCTGTGGTGGCTGCTGGCCGGGTTCGTCTCGGGTTATGCCTTCGCCTGGGTGGGCCATTTCGGCTTCGAGAAAAACCGCCCCGCCACCTTCCGACACCCTTTCTACAGCTTCATGGGAGATTGGGTGATGTACGCGGATATCTGGCGCGGACGGATTCCGTTCTGATCCGGCACCGTCAGCGGTCTCAGACCTGGCCGTGCCAACCCGGTGGGACCAACTCGACGAGCTTGCGCGCATCGCCCTGAGGTCCCGGCACTTCACCCGCCTCGTTGGCGGCTGCATTGGCCGTCTGCTGGCGGAAAACGGCTTCTAGCGGCTGGTCGAGCTGGGGATTGTCCAGGATGCCGCGCAATACCTCGACACCCTGCATCTGCTGGGCCAGCGCGGTTCGCGGCAGCCGGGCCATGTTCAGCACCAGCCGGTCATGCAGCATGCGCAGCGTCACTTGAGACGGATCACAGAGCAGCGCCCAGTGCGCCTGCCCCCGGTCCTGCTGGAGCTTGCCCACCAGATGCATCGCCTTGAGCTTGCCGAGCAGCACGGCCAGGTAGTCGGCTTCGACCCGCAGCTTGCGGCCCAGGTCGAGCTCGCCCACGCTGCGCGGCACATCCTCACGCGCGCGGTACAGCACGTACAGCACGCCCAGCGCGTCAAAGAACTCGCTGCCCGCGAACGTGCGCCGGCGCCAGTGCCCTTCGCGGATCACCGGCAGGTTGGCCGCGATGGTGGCGCCCAGCAACGTTACCAGCCAGCTGACATACATCCACAGCAGGAACAGCGGCAGCACCGCGAACGTGCCATAGACAGCGGTGTAGGTGGGGATATGGGTGATGAAGTAGCCAAAGGCGCGCTTGGCCACCTCGAAGGCCACGGCGGCCACGATGCCGGCGGTCAGCGCATCGCGCCAGTCCACGTAGGCATACGGCACGGCCATGTACAGGAATGCGAAGGCAACGGCCGACAGCAGCACTGGCACCACGCTGACAAACATCGTCACGCCGAACGGGAGGTTGCCGACGTATCCCATCGAGATCGACAGCAGGTAGGAGCTCACCGAGAGGCTGGCACCGATCAGCACCGGGCCCATCGTCAGGACGGCCCAGAACACCAGTACCCGCTGCGCCAGCGGCCTGCGCCGTTTGACGCGCCAGATGGCGTTGAGCGCATCCTCCACGGTCAGCATGGTCAGCACCGAGGTCACCATCAATCCGCCCAGGCCCAGTGCAGTGAGGCCGCGCGCGCTCTTGGAGAACTGGCCGATGTAGCGCGAGACCGAATCACTGACGTTGCCACCGGGAATCAGGTTCTGGAACAGGAACATCTCGATCTGCCCGCGAAAATCGCGGAACACCGGGAACGCGGCCAGCAGCGCGAACGCCACGGTCAGCACAGGCACCACGGACAGGAAGGTGGTGAAGGTCAGGCTGGCCGAGACCTGCGGCAGGCGATCCTCCCCAGCGCGACGCAAGGCGTAACGTGCCAGCGCACGCACCTTCTGCAGATTCCATTCCCTGCGGAGGCGGGCGATACGGGCAGCGGCAGCAGACATGCGGGGGCGAACTCCTCGATGAAGACTATTCTCAAAATGGCAGCCGACGTGCCATCGATGCGGCACCTGGCGCGGGGGCACAACTATAATACGCGGATTGTTTCGCGGCGCCTTTCGCCATTTTTCGTTGCAAATTCACGGCCTTGACCCGGTAGAACGTGCCATTTTGCCGATCACCCCGTCGCCGATCCCGATGACCGACATCCTCGTTCTCTATTACAGCCGTCACGGCAACACCCGCAAGCTGGCCGAACTGATCGCCGCCGGTATCGACCGCGTGCCGGGCGCCCAGGCGCGGTTGCGTACCGTGCCGCCCGTCTCCACCGTCTGCGAAGCCACCGCGCCTGATATCCCGCCCGAAGGCGCGCCGTACGCCGAACTCCGTGACCTGGAGGAATGCGCGGGCCTGGCGCTGGGCAGCCCTACCCGGTTCGGCAACATGGCCGCGCCCATGAAGTACTTCCTCGACGGCACCATCGCGCAATGGCTCTCCGGCGCGCTGTCGGGCAAGCCGGCCTGCGTGTTCACGTCGACGGGCAGCCTGCATGGCGGACAGGAAACCACGCTGTTGTCGATGATGCTGCCGCTGCTGCACCACGGCATGCTGATTGTCGGCCTGCCGTACTCCGAAGCCGGGCTGATGACCACCACCGCGGGCGGCACGCCCTATGGCCCTAGCCATCATGCCCACGTCGACAACTCCGGCCCGCTGACCGACCACGAGGCGTCGCTGGCCATCGCCATGGGTCGCCGGCTGGCCGAATCCGCACTGAAACTCGCCGCATGACGAACCCATCCCAAGCCACCGCTTCCGTCGAGTCCGACGGCGCCCTGCACAACCCGGCGCTGTGGCGCCTGAGCGTGGCCAGCCTTGTGGCGCTCATCGTGCTCTGCATCGCCTGGGAGTGGTTCCTCGCCCCATTGCGGCCGGGCGGATCGTGGCTGATCCTGAAGTTCGTGCTGCTGCTGCCCGTGCTGCGCGGCGTCTGGCAGCGCAATCGCTATACGATGCAGTGGTCGTCGATGCTGATCCTGCTGTATTTCACCGAGGGCATCGTCCGCGCCACCAGCGACCGCGCGCCCTCGTCGTGGCTGGCCTGGGGCGAAGTGGCCCTGACGGTGCTGTTCTTCGTGGCGACGGTCTGCTACCTGCGCCCCTACAAGCGCCGGGCACGCGCCACCGCCAAGGCTTCCGCGCAATCTTCGTCCTGATTCGTTTTCATTTCGTCGCCCCTGACTGCCATGACCGCTGCGCATACCGATTCCTTCCTCGATCTCTGCCGCGCCGCCGTGGGCCCGCAGAATGTGCTGACCGAGCCTACCGACAAGGCGCCCTACCTGACTGACTGGCGTCATCGCTATACCGGCGATGCACTGGCCGTGCTGCGCCCCGGATCGACGGAAGAAGTGGCCGCGGTGATGCGAGCCTGCCATGCGCACAAGCTAGCCGTCGTGCCGCAGGGCGGCAACACCGGCCTTTGCGGCGGCGCCACGCCGCAGGCTGGCGAGAGCGCGGCGCGTGGCACGGTCGTGCTGTCGTTGCAGCGCATGAACCGCGTACGCCAGGTGGACCCGCTCAACAACACGATTACCGTAGAGGCAGGCGTGATCCTGCAGCAGTTGCAGGAAGTGGCCCAGCAGCACGGCAGGTTGTTCCCGCTATCGCTGGCGGCCGAAGGCAGTTGCACGATCGGCGGCAACCTGTCCACGAACGCTGGGGGCACGGCGGTGCTGCGCTATGGCAATACCCGCGAGTTGTGCCTGGGGCTGGAAGTGGTCAACGTGCGGGGCGAGGTCTGGGACGGCTTGCGCGGCCTGCGCAAGGACAACACCGGCTACGACCTGCGCGACCTGTTCATCGGCGCCGAAGGCACGCTCGGCGTCATCACGGGGGCGGTCATGAAGCTGTTCCCGGCACCGCGCGCCCGCGTCACGGCGCTGGCCGCCGTGCAGAGCCCGCGCGCGGCGCTGGCGCTGCTGGCTATCGCCCAGTCCCATGCCAGCGCCATGCTGACCGGCTTCGAACTGATGTCCGCGATGTGCCTGCAACTGGTGACAAAGCACTTCCCGCAACTGCGCTATCCATTCGACGCCCCGCATCCGCAACTGGTACTGCTGGAACTGTCCGATAGCGAAAGCGAAGAGCATGCACGCGGCATCTTCGAGAAGATGATGGAAGCCGCGTTCGACGCCGGCGTGGTCACTGACGCCGTGGTGGCGGAGTCCGTGCAGCAATCGCGCGATTTCTGGAACCTGCGCGAACACATCCCGCTGGCGCAGGTAGAGGAAGGCAAGAACATCAAGCACGATATCGCCGTGCCGATTTCGCGCGTAGCGGATTTCATCGAGACCACCGACGCGCTGCTGCAGGACGCCTATCCCGGCGCGCGCATGGTCACGTTCGGCCACCTCGGCGATGGCAATCTGCATTACAACGTGTCGCCACCCGTGGGTGTGGATCACGAGCATTTCCTCACGCATCAGGACGCCATCAACCTGATCGTCCACAACAGCGTCCACGCCCACCACGGCTCCATCTCGGCGGAACACGGCCTGGGGCAACTGAAGGTCGAGGAAAACCAGCGCTACAAGAGCCCTGTGGAACTGACCATGATGCGCGCCATCAAGCACGCCTTCGACCCGCAGGGTCTGATGAATCCTGGGAAGGTGGTCTGACAGTTTGGTGAGGACGGCAATTGTGCAGCAGGCTGCTGCACAATTGGCGAAGGCGAAGGCTAGTGCACCGTCTGGTTATCCTGCCCCTCTTCCCCCTCCCCAAACAACTGCCCGCACAACGCTTCGCCCTCCTCCGTCAACCGGGCCGTACCACGTCCGTCTTCCTCCATGGCAGTCACCACGAGATCGGCTTCGGATAGTTGGGTCAGCATGCGTCGCAACACGCTCATCTGCACGCTGGCGCGCTTGCTCAGGCGGGCCAGCGAGAGATCCTTCGCCGCGGCTTCGGGCTGCGCGGCGACGCTGCGGGTGTGGTCCCATAGCGTCTGCAGGATCGCCCCGAGCACCGGATCGAGGTCATCGTCGGCATCTTCGTTTCGGTTGCTGTCGTCGCTCTGGTTGTCGTCGTCTGCCATGTCTGTCATATCGTCTCCCGTTGCTGCAAGGTCGCCACGAGCTTGCCCAGCGTGACCACGGCAGCTTCCACTTCCGCAGTCCAGGCGCCGCTGTAGTTCAGGCGAATGCAGTTCGTATAGGTCGGCACCGGCGAGAAGATATGGCCGGGCGCCACGGTGATCTGCCGCTCCAGCGCGGCGTGGTACAGCGACATCGCGTCTACCTCTTCCGGCAACTCCACCCACAGCACGTAGCCGCCCGCCGGTCGCGAAACCCTTGTTCCCGCCGGGAAAAAGCGCCGCACCGCCGCCGCCATGATATTGGCCTGCTGCGCGTAGGCCTTGCGCACGCGGCGCAGGTGGAAGTCGTAGCCATCCTTTCGCAAAAACTCCGCGATGGCAAGCTGGGGAATCGTCGAGGTTGTCAGCGTGTTCAGGAACTTGAGCCGCTCCACTTTCTCCTTGTAGCGGCCCGGCAGCGCCCAGCCGATGCGGTACGCGTTGGTGAGCGTCTTGGAGAACGACGAGCAGTGCAGCACGATGCCGGCCGTGTCATAGGATTTCAATGACGTGGGATGGACGTCGCCGTAGTACAGCTCGCCATAGACATCGTTCTCGATAACCGGGGTATCGCGATCCGTCAGCAGCTGTACCAGCGCCTGCTTGCGTTCGTCGGACATCTGGAAGCCGAGCGGATTCTGGAAATTCGGCATCACCATGCACGCGGCCACAGGGCGCTCGTCGAGCAGTCTGGCCAGTGCTCCAACATCGATGCCTTCCACCGGATCGGTCGCTACCTCCACGGCCTGCATGCCCAGCCGCTCGATGGCGTGCAGCATGGCGTAGTACGTGGGAGATTCCACGGCGATGGTGTCGCCCGGTTTGGCCACGGCCTGCAGGCAGAGGTTGATGGCCTCGGTCGCGCCGATGGTGACGATCACCTCGTTCGGATCCACGGTGTAGCCGTTTTCCAGATAGCGGCGCGTGATCTGGCGGATCAGTTGCGGCGAGCCGGGCGGCAGGTCGTCGAGCACGCTCCAGGTGTCGTAGCGTTTGCCGATGGCATTGGCGTACTGGATGATCCGCTGCCATGGGTAGAGCTTGGGGTCCGGATACGGCGAACCGAGCGGAACGGCATCGTCCGCGCGGATCGAGCGCAGCGTGGAGAGCACCAGCGCGCTGACATCGACGGCCGAGGGCCGCGCGGCGGGGCGGCTGGGCTGCAGGTCGATGGCTGGCTCGCCGGGGCGTGCCCGCACGAAGTAGCCCGATTGCGGACGGCTTTCGAGGATGCCGCGCGAC
This sequence comes from Cupriavidus sp. SW-Y-13, assembly GCF_009793345.1. NCBI lineage: Bacteria > Pseudomonadati > Pseudomonadota > Betaproteobacteria > Burkholderiales > Burkholderiaceae > Cupriavidus > Cupriavidus sp. SW-Y-13. The sequence continues at coordinate 1,334,904 of NZ_WHLX01000001.1, read as the reverse complement.
TCCAGCAGCAGATAGGCACGGATGACCGTGGTGATGCTGAGCCGATGATGCTGGGCGGCCTGCCGCACGGACGGGATCTTCTCGCCGGGCAGCAGCACGCCCTGCTGCACCAGCGCTTCGATATCGGCGGCAAGCTTTTCGTACAGGGTGACCAACGGGGGCGCCTTTCAGGTTATCCGGCCGCGCCGGGCAACCCTGGGCGGTCAGCCTGCGGTCACCGGCGGATCGGTAGCGATCTCGGAATCTGTCGAAGTGTATTCGACGTAGCCGTCCTGGCGGCAGAAACTGAGCAGGCGCAGCCCCGCCTGTTCCGCGATGCGGATGGCGAGCGAAGTGGGCGCGGAGATGGTGGCCAGCATCTGGATGCGCATCCGCGCGGCCTTGCGGACGAGTTCGTAGCTGGCGCGGCTGGAGAGAAACACGAAGCCATCGCCGAACGATTCCCGCGCACGCGCGAGGTGGCCAATCAATTTATCGAGTGCGTTGTGGCGCCCCACGTCCTCGAAGATGGCACGCACCTCGCCATCGGGACCGCACCACGCCGCGGCATGAACGCCGCCCGTGGCGGCCATCAGCGGCTGGCGGGCCCGCAGGGCGTCCGCAGCGCGGCGCATCAGGGCCGGGGTTGGCGTGATGCGATGCACGGGGCGGCCAATCGGATCGGGAATCAGATCGAGTAGCGCGAGACTTTCAATCCCGCACACGCCGCACCCGGTGCGCCCGGCCAGCGTGCGCCGCTGGGCCTTCATCGCCATGAAGGCGCGTTGCGAAATCTCGATGCGGACCTCGATGCCATCGCAGCCCGGCTCCACCTCGATATCGTAGATCTCGCCGATACCGTCGACGATGCCTTCCGTCAGCGAGAACCCCACGGCAAAGACCTCGAGATCGAGCGGCGTGGCCATCATCACGGCATGCGAGATGCCGTTGTAGACCAGCGCCACGGGCACCTCGTCGGCCACCATGTCGATTTCCAGCGCCGTGTTGTCGCCCTGGTGGCGGCGGATATCCCGCGCGACGTAACCTCGTTCGGCCATGATGCCCTCCTGCAATCCGGGGATGGAATCCCGGCGCGTCTACCCGCGCTATTACGCCGATACCGCCGCGCGTTGCAGCAGTACCGGGATCGACTTCGACGTTGGCGTACCGGACCGGTCGCCGATGCTTTCCAGCGGCACCAGCGGATTGGTCTCCGGATAGTAGGCGCCGAGGCAGCCGGCCGGAATGTCGTAGTCCACGAGCAGGAAGTCTTTCACATGGCGCGTGATGCCGTCTTCCCAGACACTCGTGACATTTACGCGTTCGCCCTCTGCAAACCCGAGGCGCTCACGATCGGCACGGTTGATGAAGATGACGCGGCGCAGGCCGAACACGCCGCGATAGCGGTCGTCCGGACCGTAGATCGTGGTGTTGTACTGGTCGTGCGAGCGCGTGGTCATCATCACCAGCAGGTCGTCGCCATAGCGGTCGCGGGCGCGCTGGATCGGCGTGTCGCGGTCGATGGGGTGCACCAGGAACTGCGCCTTGCCAGACGCCGTGCGCCATACGCGATTGCGCGAAGCCGGTGTCAGGTGGAAGCCGCCCGGCTTTGCCACGCGTTCGTTGAAGCGCTCGAATCCCGGAATGACCTTTTCGATGGCATCGCGAATGCGCGCGTAATCCTGCGCATACCAGCGCCAGTCCACCTTCTCGGCACCGAGCGTGGCCTCGGCCATGCGCGCCACGATCATCGTTTCCGACAACAAATGCGGCGAGGCCGGCTTGTTCATGCCGTACGACATATGCACCATGCAGACCGAATCCTCCACGGTCACGCCTTGTGCCACGCCATCCTGCTCGTCGATCTCGGTGCGGCCGATCGTCGGCAGCAGCAGCGAGTCACGGCCGATCACGAGGTGGCTGCGATTCAGCTTGGTGGCGATATTCACCGTCAGGTCGCACTGGCGCAGCGCTTCCCAGGTACGCGGCGTGTCAGGCGTGGCGATCGAGAAGTTGCCGCCCAGCCCCACGAATACCTTGACCTTGCCTTCGAGCATGGCGGCGATGGCGGCCACCACGTCCTGGCCGTGCTCGCGCGGCGGCTCGAAGTCGAACACCTGGCCCAGGCGGTCCAGGAACGCGGCATCGGGTTGTTCCTCGATGCCCATGGTGCGGTCGCCCTGCACGTTCGAATGGCCGCGCACGGGCATCAGGCCCGCGCCGGGGCGGCCGATATTGCCGCGCAGCATCATCACGTTCGACAGCAACTGGATGGTTCGCACGGACTCCTTGTGCTGGGTCAGGCCCATGCCCCAGCACATGATCGTGCGCTCGCTCTTCACGTAGACGTCGGTCAGCGCGTCGATATCCTCGCGCGTCACGCCGGACTCGGCCACGATATCGGCCCAGCTTTCGGCGCGCAGGTCGGCGGCGAAGGCTTCGTAGTCAGCGGTATGCTCGGCGATGAAATCGACATCGATCACGCGCTTGCCGCCCGTGGCCACGGCCTCATCGTCGAGTTCGATCACGCGCTTGGCCATGCCCTTGAGCAGCGCCAGGTCGCCGGCCAGCTTGGGACGCACGAACATCGAGGCGATCTTGGTGCCGCCGCCGCCCAGCATCTCGGTCACGTGCTGCGGGCTGACAAAGCGCTCCAGGCCGCGTTCCTTCAGCGGATTGATCGAGATGATCGTGGCGCCGCGTTTGGCGGCGTCGCGCAGTTCATTGAGCATGCGCGGATGGTTCGTGGCCGGGTTCTGGCCCCAGACCATGATGGTGTCCGCCAACTGGAAATCGTCGAGCAGCACCGTAGCCTTGCCCACGCCCACCGTCACCGGCAAGCCGCGGCTGGTGGCCTCGTGGCACATGTTCGAGCAATCGGGGAAATTGTTCGTACCGTACATCCGGACGAACAACTGGAACAGGAATGCTGCTTCGTTGCTGGCCCGGCCCGACGTGTAGAACGTGGCCGCATCGGGATTGTCCAGCCGCTGCAGATGCGCGGCGATCAGCCGGAACGCCTCGTCCCAGTCCACCGGCACGTACTTGTCCGTGGCGGGGTCATAGCGCACCGGATGCGTCAGGCGGCCGTGCTGCTCCAGCTCATAGTCCGACTGCTGCATCAGCTCCGCCACCGTGTAGCGGCCGAAGAACTCGTTGGTCACACGCTTGCTGGTGGCCTCGGCCGCCACGGCCTTGACGCCGTTTTCGCAGAATTCAAACGTCGACGCGTGCTGGCGATCCGGCCAGGCGCAGCCCGGGCAATCGAAGCCATCCGGCTGGTTTTGCTTGAACAGCGTCTTGTACTTGCCGCCAGAAACCTTTTCCTTGACCAGGTTGATGGCGACCTGCTTGAGCGCGCCCCAGCCGGCGGCCGGGTGCGTATAGGGCGAAACGTGTCCCTTTTCGGGTGTCGGGGTACTCATCGGGGGCGACTTCCTGCAAAACCAGCAAAAGACCTGGGCGCCCGGCCCGGTTTTCCGTGTGCCCAGGCGCCCGCAACGATGGATGCAGACTATTGCCGGAATGTGATGCGGGAAACGTACAGTGTCAGGGCAGCACAAAGAGTACAGTTTGCACGGTTGCAGTGCACAATCTGAAAACTGTGCTTGTCAATTATGCATGGGTGTGTTGGATTCAGTCCTATGAAGCATCAAACCGCTCGGGTTTTCGTTCCCCTCTCCCGCGCAGTGGGAGAGGGGTTGGGGGAGAGGGCGGGAGGGGGTCTGCTTGCCGGCCATGTCGCAATTTGCACGGCTGGCCCTCTCCCCCGCCCCTCTCCCGCATGCGGGAGAGGGGCGAAAACAATCGGAAGAGTGGGGCCGAGGCCCCTACTCCGGCTCCTTCGGCGTCGCCGCAATGATGTCCTCCAACTGCGCGCTCATCGGGATGCCGAGCCGTTCGCCAGTTGGCAACCTGTTCAGGAACCACTGCTTGTAGAGCCGTTCCAGTTCGCCGGAGGTGATCAGGTCGCGCACGGCCTTGTCGACGATGCTGGCAAACTGCGGGTCGGCGCGGCGCAGCATGATGCCGTAGGGGTCGTAGGAAAGAAAATCGCGCGTGACCACGAACTGCTTGCCGGCGTCGGCGCGGGCGAGAAAGCCGTAGAGCAGCACGTCGTCGCCCGCGTACGCATCGGCGCCGCCGTGGCGCAGCACTTCGAAGGCATCGGCGTGATCCCTTGCGCGGATCAGCTTTGTGCCGAGGTTGAAGCGCTGCGACAATTGCTCGATGGCATCCGCATTGGTCGTGCCGGCCGTCGCCACCACGGTCTTCCCTTTGAGATCGCGGAAAGTCTTGATGGACGAATTACGCGGCACCATCAGCTTGGTGCCCGCCACGAAAATGACGGGCGAGAATCCGACGGTTCGCATCCGTTCGGCGTTGCGCGTGGTGGAGCCGCATTCGAGGTCTACCTTGCCGGACGTGATGGCATCGAAGCGGTTCTCCGATGTCACCGGCACCCACTGCACCGTCAGTTCCCGGCTGATCTCGGCGGACGCTGCCGTGACGATGGCCTGGCAGATATCGATCGAATAGCCAATCGGCCGCTTCGCCTGATTCAGATAGGAGAACGGCAGCGAAGACTCTCGGTAGCCAATCACCAGCACGCCGGTATCGCGCGCCTTCTTCAGCGTGCCGGCCAGCACCACGGGTTCGGGTGCGGTGGTCTGCGCCGTCACACAAGGCGCGAAGATGCCGAGCCACGCGGCCAGCGCGGCAGCCAGGACGTAGTGCATGGCGTCAGGCTCCGGCCGATTCGGGCTTGGTGCCGGGGATGTCCTTCTCGGTCTCTGGCACCGGCCCCGTGGTCAACTGCCCTTCCCACTTGGCCACCACGGCAGCGGCAATCGAGTTGCCGACGGCATTGGTCGCGGAGCGTCCCATGTCGAGGAACTGGTCCACGCCCATGATCAGCAGCAGTCCGGCCTCGGGAATGCCGAACTGGTTCAGCGTGGCCGCAATCACCACCAGCGACGCGCGCGGCACCCCCGCCATCCCTTTCGACGTGAGCATCAGCAACAGCAGCATGGTGATCTGCGTCGCCATCGGCAGGTGGATGTCGTACGCCTGCGCGATGAACAGCACGGCGAACGTGCAATACATCATCGACCCGTCGAGATTGAACGAGTAGCCCAGCGGCAGCACGAAGCTGGAAATCTTGCGACTCACGCCGAAGCGATCGAGCGAGTCGAGCATCTTGGGATACGCCGCTTCCGAGCTCGCCGTCGAGAACGACAGCAGGAACGGTTCGCGGATCAGTCGGATCAGGTCGAAGATGCGCCGCCCGAGGAACACGAACCCGGCCAGCGCCAGCAGCCCCCACAGCACGAACAGCGCCAGATAGAAGCTGCCCATGAACTTGGCGAAGGTAATCAGGATGCCCAGCCCCTGCGTGGTCACAGTGGACGCTATCGCCGCGAACACGGCCAGCGGCGCCATCCACATGACTGCGCCAGTGATCTTCAGCATGATCTGCGCGAGATCCTCGATCACACCGGCCATGCGATGTCCGCGCTCGCCCAGCGTGGAGAGCGCCGTACCGAAGAAGATCGAGAACACCACGATCTGCAGGATCTCGTTGTTGGCCATGGCCTCGGCCACGGATTTCGGCACCAGGTGCGAGATAAAATCCTTGAGCGTGAACGCGTTGGTTTTCAGGTTCGTGGCAGCGCCCACGTCAGGCAACGGCAGGCCGATATTGACGCCCGGCTGCAGCAGCGTGGCCATGATCAGCCCCAGCGTCAGCGACACCAGCGATGCGGTGATGAACCATCCCAGCGCCTTGATGCCCACGCGCCCTACCGTGCTGGCATCGCCCATGTGTGCAATGCCCATGACGAGCGTGGAGAACACCAGTGGTGCGATGATCATCTTGATCAGCCGCAGGAACACGTCGGTGATGATCGAGATATAACCGGCGATGTCCTTCGCCACCTTGGGGTCAGGGAACGCGGTATTGCACGCGTAGCCGACCCCGGCGCCGAGAACCATCGCTATCAGGATCCAGGTCGTGATACTTGACTTGCTCATGGCATCTCCAAGGAGTCGACCGATGGCCGCGGTGCCGGGGCCCGTGGATAACCATAGGTCGCAGAAGCGCCTGAACGCAAATCTTCACGCACACCGCCGCGCACCTGAGCACGCGGAAAATGCACGGGATGCCACCTGCTGAAGCCCTATACCATCGATTCGTCACATCGCAGCGGCCTACCGCTTCTGCCATACCCTCAGCCCGAACAGCGGCAGCACGCCATAGACGTGATCGAACAGGTCCGACTGCGTCTGTTCATACGATTCCCAACGCGTGTCGTTGACGAACAGGAAGATTTCGAGCGGCAGTCCCTGACTGGTCGATTGCACGTGGCGCACCACGAGCGGCAGGTCCTGACGGATGGCGGGATGCTGGCGGAAGTAGCCCAGCATGTAGCGGCGCAGCAGGCCCAGGTTGGTGAGCCGCGCCTCGTCTGCCTGCATGGCGAGCGGCATCTTCATCTCTGCATTGACAGCCAGTTGCGCCAGCAGGTCGTCATCGCAAAACCGCACACTGTCTGCATCCACAGGAATGCTGTGCCGCACGCGCCGCGCGCCGGACTCCAGCATGCCGCGCCAGTTTTTCACGCCGCTGGTCAGCAGCACATAGCTTGGCAGCGTGATGATGGTGTTGTCGAAGTTCTGCACCTTGATGGTGTTCAGTGCGATGTCGGTCACCACGCCATCGGCCACATAGCCGGGCACCTCGATCCAGTCACCGATGCGCAGCATGTCGTAGGCGGCCAACTGGATGCTGGCGACGAAGCCCAGCAATGAATCGCGAAACACGATGATCAGCAGCGCCGTCATCGCGCTGACGCCGGTCAGGAAGTACGTGGGCGAGCGGTCTAGCAGCAGCGACACGATTGCGATGAAAGCGACGAGGTACAGCACGATCGTCGAGACCTGCAGGAAGCTCTTGATCGGCCGCGTGGCGGCATGCGGAAAATGGTTGTAGCGGTCTTCGATGCTGGCGAGGAACGCAAACCCCGCGCGCAGCCCTGCCACCACCATGAAGCTCGCGGCCAGCACCGCAACCGGCGTGCCCAGCATGGAGATCACGGGAAACGTCACGCCCTTGAGCAACGGCGCCGACAGGTAGACGATCAGCGCGGGCACGATCGGCGCCAGTCGATGGAACACGCGTCGATGCGCGGCGGCCCGCAGCCATTTGCGATGTTCGCCACGCGCCAGGCGATGCACCGCCCACAGCATGATCCAGCGCGTCAGGTAGTAGCAGAACACGCTCGCCAACACGATGGCGATCAGCAGCCCCGCCACGATCACGATGGCTACCGGCAGGCTGTCGGTATGTGCGTAGATGTGATGCGCACCGTCCGGCCCGGTCTCGATGCGGAACATGTCTCCCAGCATGGCACCTCGCGTCTGCCGGGGCTATGGGTCAACGTCGATGTCGGCAGATCGGCCACCTTGACGCATCGCGCGCGCGGGATCGGTGCGGTGGCATACATGCCGATACAAAAGCCGCCCTGCGCCACACATGACAGATACGCCACGCCGCGATCATCGCCTCACCCCAGAGGACACCCCCGATCAGGCCCCATGCGCGAATATCGCCATCCGCCGCTCGATGAAATCGAGCACCTCCAGCACCGCCGCAGGCAATGGCCTGCCTGCCTTCACGAGCAGTCTCGCCTGGGTGCCACGGAACAGCGGATGATCGATGGGCACGGTCGCCAGCGACCCGGCGGCCACTTCGCGATAGGCGGCGAACTGGCCGATCAGCGTCACGGCATCACTATTCGCCACGAACTGCTTGAGCGCCGCCAGCGAGTTGCTCACCAGCGTGGGATGGATCGACAGGTTCTCGGAAAATTCGAGCATCCGGGCCGCATGGCCAATGCCGTACGACTCGGGCATCAGGGCCAGCGGATACTCCAGTACCTCACGGATAGTGGCCGAACCGCCGCGCACCGCCAGCGGATGGCCCTGGCGCGACAGCATCACGATGGGCTGCGGCGAACTCGCGCGATACTCGATGCGCGGATGCAGCGGCGGGTTGTAGGCCAGCCCGATATGCGCGCGGCTCTCGGCCACCTCGTCCAGCACATCATCGACGGGCAGGATTTCCATGCGGATATCGACACGTGGATATTGGGCGCTGAACGGTGCGATGACCTCGTTGACCAGCGCATCGACATAGCCTTCGCTCAAGACGATTCGCACCATGCCCTGCTGCAATCCCTGCAGCGCATGCAGTTGATCTTCGAGCTTCTCCTGATGCGCGCGATATCCGCGCCAGAACTCCAGCAGATGTGCGGCGGCCTCGGTGGGCCGCACGCCGCGCGGCTGGCGCTCGAACAGCGTGATGCCGAGTTCTTCCTCCAGCAGCCGGATCTGCCGCGTGATCACCGACGGCGACGTGTTGAGGCTTTCCGCCGCGCCCCGGATCGTGCCGTGCGCCAGCACCTCGCGGAAATAGCGCAGCCGCTGCTGATTGATCTCTCGCATCCCTCTACCCTTTTATCTTTTTTAAGTCACATTTTCGCGAGCACGCGCGGCTGCGTTGCTCTGGCAAGAACGATCTGTGGACTTTGTTGCTGTTGGTGCAAGTCTAAGCCGCTGCCACTATCCAAGCCAATCCCCCAACCATCACAACGCTCTGGAGACTGGCAATGTTAGTGATGTCGAATACTGGCGCCCTCGACGGCACCTCTGCCCTGTACAACAAGATCAACCTGCGACTACTGCCCTTCCTGCTGGTCTGTTACCTGTTTGCCTATCTGGATCGCGTGAACATCGGCTTTGCTAAGCTGCAGATGCAATCGGACCTGGGCTTCTCCGATGCCGCATACGGGGTGGGCGCCGGCATCTTCTTCATCGGCTATGTGCTGTTCGAAATCCCGAGCAACCTGATGCTGCCGCGTGTTGGCGCGCGCAAGACATTCAGTCGCATCCTTGTCTTGTGGGGCATCACCTCGGCCTGCATGATGTTCGTGCGCGACGTGCCCACGTTCTACGCGATGCGCTTCCTGCTGGGCGTATTCGAAGCGGGCTTCGCGCCGGGCATGATCTATTACCTGTCGTGCTGGTACGGCCCGCAGCGCATGGCGCGTGCGATTGCCATCGTGTTCCTGGCGGGTCCGATTGGCGGCATCATCGGCGGCCCGGCTTCGGCCTGGCTGATGACGTCGCTGGCAGGTCACGGCGGACTGGCCGGCTGGCAGTGGATGTTCCTCGTCGAAGGGTTGCCGTGCCTGCTGCTTGGCGTGCTGGCGCTCAAGATGGTGCCGGATCGTCCCGCCGACGCCAACTGGCTGACCGCCGACGAAAAGCGCCTGCTGGAGCAGGAACTGGCCGTGCCCGCCGCACACAAGCATTCGTTCGGTGCCGTGGCGCGCGACCCCAAGGTCTATGTGCTGGCCACCGCCTACTTCTGCGTGATCGCCGCCATCTACGCGCTGAGCTTCTGGCTGCCGACGCTGATCAAGGCGCAAGGCGTGACCGATACCGTGCGGCTGGGCTGGTACACGGCCCTGCCCTATCTGGGTGGCGCCATCGGCATGGTCTATATGGGCCGCCGTTCAGATCGCAAGGGCGAGCGCCGTTTCCATGCTGCCATTCCCGCGATGGCCGGTGCCGCGCTGCTCGCCGGATCGACGCTGGCCGACGGGCACCTGTTCATCACACTGGCGCTGCTGACGCTGGGCACAACCGCTCTGTGGATGACCTACACGGTGTTCTGGGCCATGCCGCCCGAGTACATCAAGGGCCCGGCTGCGGCAGGCGGCATTGCGCTGATCAACACCATTGGCCTGTCAGGCGGGTTCTGGGGTCCGGCCATCATCGGCTGGGCCAAGACGGCCACTGGCAGCCTGCATCCCGGCGTATTGGTGATGGCGGCCATGCCGCTGGCCGCCGCGCTGATCATCCTCGCCAACAAGCTTCCGACGCGCCGCTGAGCGCGACCCCACTCCTGGAGAACACCATGTTGCTGCACCTTTCCACCTGGTCCGAAATCGAGCAATACCTGCAACGCAGCCGGACCATCGTCATCCCGATCGGCTCCAATGAACAGCACGGCCCCACGGGCCTGCTCGGCACGGACTGGCTGTGCCCGGAGATCATCTCCCGCGCCGCGCAGGCACACGGCGACATCCTCGTGGCACCCACGTTCAACATCGGCATGGCGCAGCATCACCTCGGTTTCGCGGGCACGATCTCGCTGCGGCCCACCACGTTCATCGCGGCGATCATCGACTGGGTGCACTCGCTGACGCGCCACGGCTTCGAGAAAATCCTGTTCCTGAACGGGCACGGCGGCAATATCGCCTCGATCGAGGCCGCATTCTCGGAGATCTATGCCGAGTCGAGTTTCGCCGGGCGCCGCGCCGGCTTTGCATTGAAGCTCTGCAACTGGTGGGATCTGGAAGGGGTGAACGAACTGGCCCGCGAGATGTTCCCCACGGGACACGGTGCGCACGCCACGCCGTCTGAAATCGCGGTCACGCAGTTCGCGTTTCCGGATGCAATCAAGCACGCGGACTACGCGCCGAAGATCGCGCCGTCGGGCCCGATCCGCGAGGCGCTGGAATTCCGGGGACGCTTCCCCGATGGCCGCATGGGTTCGGACCCGAACCAGGCCACGCCGGAGAAGGGCCAGGCGCTGGTGGAACTCGCCGCGCGCAGCCTGGTGACCGAACTCGCCGCGTTCACCGACGAGTTCGTACCGGCCTGATCGGCTGGATTGCCTGGAGGGTCAGGCTTTCTCGCGGGTAATCGACAGCGCGCTGAACGATTGCGAGACGGGCATGACTTCCAGGAAGTTGATGTTGACGCGCGAGGGCAGCGTCGCGGACCAGAACACGGTTTCGGCAATGTCCTCGGGTGTCAGCGCATCGGCGCCTTCGTAGATCTTCGCCACGCGCGACTGGTCGCCATCGAAACGCACCGCCGAAAACTCGGTGCCGCCCACCAGACCCGGCGCCACGTCCGTCACCCGGACGCGCGTGCCGGTCAGGTCGGCGCGCAGGTTCAGCGAGAACTGACGCACGAACGCTTTCGTCGCGCCATACGTGTTGCCGCCCGGGTAGGCGTATTCACCGGCCACCGAACCGATGTTGATCACGTGGCCGCGATTGCGCGCCACCATGCCCGGCAACACCGCGCGGGTCATATAGAGCAGGCCCTTGATATTGGTGTCGACCATCGCGTCCCACTTGTCGAGATCCGCGTTCTGCGCCGATTCCAGACCCCACGCCAGACCGGCGTTGTTCACCAGCAGGTCAACTTCTGCGAATTCGGCCGGCAACGCAGCTACGGCAGCGGCCACGGCATCACGGTCGCGCACATCGAGCACGAGCGGCAGCACCTTGTCGCGGCCCAGGGCATCGGCCAGCGCTTCGAGCCGGTCTTCACGCCGCCCCGCGGCAATCACGCGATGGCCGGCCTCGGCAAATCGACGGGCAATGGCAGCGCCAAATCCTGCGGTGGCGCCAGTGACGAATACGATCATGGTTGCTCTCCAGCATGTAAACGGTTCGGTGGCGATGGTACACCGGGTTGCGGGAGATGGTGTTTTGCTCCCCTCTCCCGCGCAGTGGGAGAGGGGTTGGGGGAGAGGGCCGGAGGGTCTGCTTGCCGGCCACATCGCAGTTTTCACCGCTGGCCCTCTCCCCCGCCCCTCTCCCGCCATGCGGGAGAGGGGGGAAAACCAGCGCGGGGAGTTAACGCATCACTCCGTCACCCACCCTCCACTCGTCGCCACCATCATCTGCTTCAGCTCCATCGTCCCGCTGCCTTTCACCACGCGCGCCAGCAACGGAAACGCCTGCTGCACCCTCGTGTCCGCAGCCCATGGCGCCGCATCCAGCGTGTAGGTATATCGCACCGCAGTCGTGAGCCGCGATGCATTGTCGTGAACCGGCTTGTCCCAGCCGGTCACCTTCGCCAGCTTCACATGACCGTAACAAAGGTCCGGCGTATCCGCTTCAGCACCATGCGCCGCAGTCTTCGGATGCGCATTCACAAATCCGCGCCCCTTTTCCGTCAGGTCATAGCGCAGCGCCTTGACCGTTTCGCTCGATCCATCCTGATGTCGCAGCGTCATTTCCGCCGCCACATGCGACACCAGCCCAGCATGCTCCAGCGCGGGCATCTGGATGCCGTCACGCATCTGGGCGGCCACGGGCAAGTCGGGCACATCAACGGGCCACGTGTGCCGGCCGATGCAGAGATCGCCATGCTCGGCAAGCTGCTTTTCAAGCCCGGCGCGGAAGTTGGCTTCGTTCGCCGCGTCGGGATGGCCACACGCGGTCAGGGCGATGGCCGTACACAAGAGGATTCTCTTCATTTCGATTTCACGGCATGCGCGCCATGTTCGGCGGCGAATTCAGCGGCGGCATTCGCCACGGTGTTGGCGGGCTGCGCTGCGTTGGCCGGCGGCACAAAGCCATCGGTCAGCGTTTTCAGGAAGGCGATGAGGTCCTGCGTCTCCGCATCGGTCATCGGCGTCTTGCTGCCGGCGCGGCGCTGGTCCAGCGGCATTTGCTCGTCGAGATTGGCGCGATACTGCGCGGGCAGATCGTCGTACTTGTTGACGCGGCCCTTGCCATCGCTCGGATACCATGTCTGCGGTGCTGTATCGCGCGTGTTGTAGAAGCGGACCACATCATCGAGCGAGTGGAACACGCCGTTGTGCATGAACGCCTGACGCGTGGCCACATTGCGCAGCACCGGCGTCTTGAACATGCCGCACGTTTCCTTCGCACCCTTGTCGCGGCCCGGCCGATGATCGGTGCGCAGCGGTCCGCACAGGCCCAGATCGAAATACTTCGGGTCTGCATTGGCCGGAATCTCGCGATTGCGCGGCACGCCGATGGCTGCGAACGAGTAATCGCTCGTCATGTCCTGGCTGCCATCGTTACCACCACCGATCAAGTGGCACGCCATGCAGTTGCCCTTGTTCGGATCGAGGAACACACGCAGGCCGCGCAGTTCCGCATCGGTCAATGCACCGCCCACCTTGTTGGTGCGATAGCGATCGAACTTGCTGCTGTATGGATGAAAGCTGCGGTCCTCCACCTGGAACGCCTGCAGCGCCGCACCCACCAGTGAAAACGCGCGATCCGTGTCATCGAACACATTCGCGCCATATGCCTGGCGGAACGCATCGGCATGAGCGCCCTGCCGCACGGCACCCACCACAGCCGCCTTGCTGTCCGCTGCCATCTCGTTGGGAGCCAGCAGCGGAATGGCTGCCTGCTCGGCGATGGTGTTGGCGCGGCCATCCCATGTCAGTCCGCCACCGGGACCGGGCGCGCTGATCATGTCGGGATTCTCGAACGTATCGGAATACGCGTTCGTGTATTCCTTGTACATCAGCGTCGGTACGGCACGCGTGCCGGGCTGCTTGCCATCCTTGCCGCCCAGTTGCACGGAGAGGTTATTGGCCGGTGCATAGGCGTGATTGGGATCGTGGCAGGTGGCGCACGACATCTTGCCGGAGCCCGACAGCGACGGATCGAAGAACAGCTTCGCGCCGACCTGTGCGGCGGGTGTCAGTGCGGGCGAGGCGGGTGCCGATGGGGTGACAATCTGGGCCACCTGGACGACAGCAGGCTTGGGAAGCATGGCGGCATGGGCCGCAGCGTGCGGTGCGTCGTCGGCAGGCTTGCAGCCTCCCAACACGGCAATGCACGCGGCCGCCAGGAAACCGGCGGCTTGAATGGAAATACGCATGATGCTCGAGGATCGGTAACTACGCAGAAACAGCGGCACGGCGGGGACGAATCCACCGCCGTGCGTGCATCGGAACTAACGCGACAGCATCAGGACTTGATCGCCCAGATGCTGGTCTGCGAAGCATCCGGCCCTGCAGCCGTGTTGCCGCCACTCAGCGAGCCGCTGCCGCTGACGCCCTTCGTCGCGCCGCCGGAGACGATGTCCCCGGACTTGACCACGTACTTGTGGTTCATCGGACGTACCGAGTCAAAGTGCGTGTTGGCGCTGCCCGAGTATTCGGCCAGATTGGCCAGGTTCTGCGCGATGTACTGCTCGGTGTACTTCGAGCGGTTCATGTACGACGTGGCCACACCGGGGTCTGCCAGCGCAAACATGTCCTGCATCGTGCGCACGAACGAGAAGTGGCTGTAGGCATCGGAGTCGATGACCTGCTTCGGCGCGTTGGGCTGGTTGGTCAGCAACGAGAAGATGGTGGGGCCATCGCCCTTGTTGCCGCCGTTGTAACGCGCCACGGCCGTGCTGATGCCTTCGCCAAGCGGCCAGCCGCTGGTGGCGCCACCGCCCACGTTCCAGCCGCAGCACGACGAGCTGCCGTAGAAGCTCGAACCTTCGTCAAACAGCATGACGATGGCCGAGCGGCGGTTTGTGTTCTTCCAGATGGGCGAAGCCTTGATGGTTTCCACAAGATACTTGGCGTAGGCATCGCCCCGCTTGATACCCGCTGCGGCGTTCGTGCAATCCGCCACCGCCGAACCCGTGCCGTGGATGTCATCGCACTGGTCGGGCACGATGTAGTTCAGCGCGCCGATGTCGCCGCTCTTCAGGTCATCCTCGAACTGGTGCGTGTTCCATGTTATGCCCTTGCTCTTGGCATAGGTGTCGATAGCCGCATCCCACTGGCCACCACCCACCGTGCGGTTCAGGTTTCGGAAGAAGTCCGGGCGATTGCGCACTTCATCGAAGTTCACCGCCGGATGGTGCTTGGTCTTGTAGAGACTGGAAATCATCGGTTCGGTCGCGCCGAGGCCCGACGTCACGTTGACTGCCGTGATGGCCGCATTGCCGGCGCCATCCTTGCGCGGGTCCTGGCCCGGGTCCATCGATTCGCTGTAGACGCGCGCGCCCATGCCGGCGTTGTACAGCGCCGTGAACATATTGCGGCGACCCTTGAGGTTGTGGACCTTGGTGTCGGCGTTGCATGCATTCACCGGCACATAAACATCGGTCGGCTGATTGGCGGTGTCGCCGGCCGGCAGGCAGTTCCACGCGTTGTCGTCGGCCACGCCCCAGTCGTCGGCACTGGCCAGCGAGATGTAGTTCGGCTCGCTCGGATTACCCGTGGAGAAATAGTTGGCCGCCTTGTTGCCTTCCTGGTTCAGGTACTTGTAGAAGTTCGGATAGGCAGGATCGTCGATGGTCTGGTTGCTGTGGTTCTCGAACACGACCACGAACAGGTGGTCATAGCGCGGGATACCTTCCGGATTGAACGCGGCGTCCTGCGCGGCCTGGATCGTCGTGACCGGGTCGGCGGCCACGTCGCTGGCATAGCCGCGATCGAGAATCTTCGATGCGAGCTGGAAGCGGCCTGCCAGCGTGTTGGCTTCCGTCAGCAATGCGGCGGAAGCGCGGGCGTCAGCCACATTGGCCGGCAGCGCGACCACATCGTCGGCCTTGACCGTGACATCGGCAGTGCCGCCCGTCAGGCTCAGACGGCCCGCGATAGCGGTCTTGGCATCGGCCACGCTCAGGTGCTCGGCTTCGACCAGACGCACGACTTCCGTCGACAACGGACTGATGACAACCCTCGCGCCGTTGGCGGCCTGCTCTGCCACGCTGCGCAACACCATCTTGCTCGCGACCTTGGTCGTGGCGCCGCTGGCGTCGGTATAGGTGGCGTCGGTATCCACCACGGCCACGAGGCTTGCCGCCGGCGTGGTCAGTGTGAAGCTGCCATCGGCGGACGAACGCGTGGACGCCTCGCCGTTGTCGCACAGGCCATTGCCGTTGGTGTCTGCACAGACCGTGGCATTGGCGTAGACCGTCGGCACGATCTTCTGCTGCACGTCATCGCCCGTGGTGCTCTTTGCGTAGTCGACGCCCGTGGCCGACGATGCCGCAAAGCCAGTCGGGTTCTTGATCGCCGTGCCGCCAACCACACCGCTGACCGTAGCAGCGGGCGTGGTGCCGCTGGTGCCGGAAGACGGGGTGGAACTGCTACCGTCGCCGCCGCATGCGGCGAGCGTGGCGGCTGCCGCGAGCGCGGTCAGCAGCGGGACAAAGCTGGAGTTTTTTGGGTGCATGTTCTGGCTTCGCCTGGACAAGGGCGAGTTTCTTAGTGGGAGGTAGGACTGCAGCGATGGTGGGCATGGCTACAGCGGCCCCGATCCTAGAAGCCGAATGTGACGGTTTGATTGCGCCGCATGTATCAACGTTGACGCATCAAGTTACGGAATATTTCATGGCGGACGGCATTGGCAGACATCCTGGAAAAGCGCATATTTGCGGCCTTTCCAAGCCTTTTCGTGGCCCCGAACCTTTCAATGGCTGAAAGGTTTTTCCTCTCGCTCCGTCATCGATGTCAGCCCGCCAACTCGCCACCCTCCACTTCTCGAACGAACTCCGCGACTGGATCGTCAATGCGCTGCGCCGTGGCGGTTCCGCAGACGACATCGTGCGTGCACTGGCCGGGCAGCGCTTCGATGCAGGCGTGGCGCGCGAACTGGTGGATGCGTTTGGGCGGGTATTACGCGACGGATCGCCGATGCCGGAAGGCAGCCTCACCATCGAGCGCGAAGCCGCAGGCCCTGCACTGCCGAGATTGCCGCGCAGCGCGATACTGCACGGCGGCGACCGGGATATCCACGTCCTGACACGCACGGACAAGCCGACCATCGCCGTCCTTGAAAGCGTGCTGACCCACGACGAATGCGACGCGCTGATGGCCGCCGCGCGTCCGCGCCTCGAAGCCTCGACGATTGTCGATCCGCGTACGGGCGAGCAAGTGGTGAGTCCCGACCGCACCAGCCAGGGCATGTTCTTCCGGCTGGCGGAAACACCGCTGCTGACGAAGCTCGATGGCCGCATTTCCGCATTGATGCAGATGCCGATGGAAAACGGCGAAGGGCTGCAGGTCCTGCAATACGCGCCGGGCGCGCAGAGCCGTCCGCACTTCGACTTCCTCATGCCCGGCAATGCCGCCAATCAGGCATCCATTGCGCGCAGTGGCCAGCGCGTCAGCACGATGGTGATCTACCTGAACGATGTGGAAGACGGCGGCGAAACGGTATTCCCCGAGACCGGCCTGTCAGTGGTGCCGCGCAAGGGCAATGCGGTGTATTTCGAGTATTGCGACAGCCAGGGACAACTGGATGGCCGCACATTGCATGCGGCGGCCGAGGTGCTACGCGGGGAGAAGTGGGTAGCGACGAAGTGGATGCGGGAGAGGAGGTTTGTGGCGGCGGGGGAATGAACTACCTCTCGGTTTTCTCCCCTCTCCCGCGTGCGGGAGAGGGGTTGGGGGAGAGGGCCAGCAGTTCAAATTGCGACAACTCGGCAAGCAGAACCGCCTGCCCTCTCCCCCGCCCCTCTCCCTGAGGGAGAGGGGAGAAACCAGAGCGCGGCGAGAAAACCTACCGCTCCACCACCCCCCTCGCAAACCCTGCAAACACCACGCCCAACGCCCCCCAAAGCACCGCCTGAATCCCGAACGTTGCCACGCGGTATTGCCACAGCAGCGTTGCCGGGAAATGCTCAGGCACTTCGTTGATCGAAGGCAGCAGCGTCTGGATCAGCACCACCAGCAGCACGAACACGCCAGCAGCGCCCAGCCACGCGTGCCATGCACCCATTCGCACAATAAGCTTGCGTGCGACGATGACCGATACCACCAGCGCAGCCAGTGACAGGCCGATCATCGTGAAGAACAGTGCGGTGCGCAGGCCGATGGTGGACGGGTCCCCGATGGCCGGCGGGTTCGGCGGGTACTTGACGAACGGCACCAGCACGATGGCGATGTAGCCGAGCGTGGCCATCAGCATCGCCGTGGCCCGTGCGCCAAGCGCGCCGATGCGGCCATACACATACGCGAAGGCCAGTGCGAACAGCCCGCCCACGGCGGCGCCGAACACGGCCAGGCCGACGAACAGGCCGAGCCCGGACTGTGTTTCGCGGCTCACCAGTTCGGGCATCTCGTGCGCGTGGCTGCCGCCCATCGCGTGCGTGGCCTGTTCCTCGAACGCGATGGCACGGTCCACCTGGGGTTCGCCCACGACATGGGCAAAGGCAAAGGCCAGCAAACTGGCCAGAAAGCCCGCGAGCATGCCGCGGACCAGCAGGTCTCTCACCATGGTGCTACCGGTTCAGTGGCACGGAAAGCCGAGCAGGTGCCGGCCATCGTGAACGAACTCGTGCACGTACATCGTGTTGAAGATGGCAGCGGCGCCCTCTTCCACCCCGACGAAATAGATCGCCAGCAACATCAGCATGCCGCCGAAGATGGCCCAGGGCAGCAGTTCGCGCAGCGGAATGGAAACGGGGACGATAGCCGGCACGGCGACCGGATGATGCAGCGTGGCTTGCATGGAAGCTCCTGAAGGATGACGCGTCCTGTGGAAGGAAGATTCGATGCAGAGGTCTGGCTTGTCTTCCCGCGCATCGCTGTCTGGCGATGGTCAGGTTGATATACAGTGGCGCGACCGCGCCGGATTTGAACCGGCTTCCCCGCATCGAGAGTCCGCGCATTATAGACCCCTCACCATGACCACGCCTACCGTGCACCGGATCACGTTGTTCTGCCCGCCCGCTATCGCGGCATTGCGCGCCGGCCGCTTTCCCGATGACGACGCGCTGGATGACGACGCCGTGGCTGGCATCACGGCATGGAAGGTGGGCCACGCGGTGTGCAGTCCCGCACGGAGCGCGCAGGAAACCGCCGCCGCTTTGGGATTCACGCCATTCATCGCAACGGATCTACGCGAACTCGACTATGGCCGATGGACGGGCCAATCGCTCAAGACGATCTCCGAAGAGGAACCGGAGGCGCTGGCCGCGTGGCTATCGGATGCCGATGCCAAGCCGCACGGCGGCGAATCCATTGCCGAGGCGTTGCAGCGGGTGGCGGCATGGTTCGGCACCTACCCATGGCAACCCGGCCATACGCTGGTGATCGCGCCACCCGCCATCCTGCGCGCCATCGTGCTGTGCGCGCTCGATGCCCCGGCGCGCGGCTACTGGCACCTCGACATCGCACCGATGAGCATCAGCACGCTGTCCGGGCATCCCGGGCATTGGCGGCTGTCGTCACTGAGCGTACCGGTCGCGACTACAGCAGCACCGTCAGCAGCTTGAGCAACGTGGCCTTGAGCGGATACTGCCCCGCCACGAGCAGCAGCATCGGCAGCGCCGCCGGCACGGCAATGGCCAGCAGCACGCCCTTGTTCAGGATGATGGGACGGATCTTTGTCACGGATTCGTAGATGGTCTGCGTATCCGCCGTCGCACCCAGTTCCGGCGCATTGAGCATCGCGTCGTCGTCGAGTCCGGGCTCACGCGCCAGCCAGCGCCGCTGCACCTTGCGACCGTGCTCCGACAGCAACGCGCCATATTCGAGCATGGCGATCTTCTTCGTGCGCAGCAGCAGCGGCGTGAAGCACAGTAGCGGCAGCGCCACCAGCATGATCAGCACGATGGCCAGCACCACCATTTCGATATAGAGCGATGGCACCGACGTGCCGTGATAGGCCACCTGATGCGCCCAGGAGGCGGCCACCACCGACGACACCGCCAGGGTGAACGGCGCAAACACCACGGGCAGCCGCGAGAGAAAGCCCAGCCCGCCGACATGATCGGGGTGGGTCGGCACCAGATGCAGCGGCAACTTCGCCACGCGCCACAGCACCACGGCGGCCAGCACCAGGCGCCAGATCCACGCCAACAGCAATACGGTAAACAGCGGCCTGACCACCAGCAGGAGCCACCACGCGCCGAAATTGCGACCCGTCGCGTCGCCAGACCAGGCGATCTCATCGGGATTCGGAGCCACCATCACCGAGGCCGTCCAGGCGACGACCAGCGCGCCGATCACGACCCACGGATAGGCGCGATCCCGCAGACGCGTGGCGGAACGTATCACCGCGTGGAAACGCGGCAACAGTGCCTCGTCAACGATCCCGTTGCGAACGAACTGGCGGAAGCACAGTGGCACCAGTCCCTGCGCCAATGCCTCGCCAAGGATCATCAGCGGAATGGCAACCAGACACCGCACATGCACGCCGTAATGCCCCAGCAGCGGCTCGCCCGCACTGCCCGGCATCATGCGCCCCGCCGACCATGCCCAGATCACCAGCGGCAGCCAGCACAGCATGCTGTAGAACAGCGCACGTCGCCCGATGCCAAGCCCTGCGGCCGGAATCAGCCCGAGCCCGCGTTGCAGGCGAAACAGCAGGTCATTGCGAACGAGGGAAAAGCCCTCGGCATCAGCGATTCCGTCCGGGGCAATGCCTGGTGAGGGTCGGGTCATGGCATGGTCCGGAAGCCGTGGCAAATGACGCAATGTGACGTGACGTCACAGGTCCATCGACCCGCATCGATAGTCGACCATCCACTGTCCAGACAGAAGTGAATTCTTTATTTTTTGCGTGAAACGCTTTCGGATACGGATGGGGCCCGGCTGGCCAACCGATTTACACTCCCGGCATGCGCAATGCCGACCGCCCCGCTTTCCTCTCGTCGCCGACCGCCTTCTTCTGGAGCGGCGATGCCCTGCGCAGCCGTCGCCTGGGGCAGGCCGTGCTGTCCGCAAAGGTCGACATTCCCGAGGCACCGGCACGTCTGCGCGCGGACTGGGCACGGGAGATCTCGACGCGGATGACCCTTGAACCCGGAGACGTCGAGGTCATGCCGCTGGCCCGCGCACGGACGCGCTGGCCGGAGTATCCCGGCTGCGTGCGCGCGATGTCGGCGTGGCTATCCACGCACGGCCTCGACGGCCTGCTTGCCGACGCCGACGTGGCACTGATGGCGTGCCGGGGTGCGCGTTATCACCACGATGGCGAACAGTACGGCGGCGCGGCGTTCTGCAATCTCTTTGTGAGCGAGGGAAAGGGGCAGGCGGTTCACTTTCCAGCGCTGGACCTGCGCATCCCCATCGTGCGCGGCACCGCGCTGGTGTTCGATCCCAGCCAGCCGCATGCCGTGATTGCCAGCGGCAATCCGGGCTTCGACGCGGCGGATTTCCCCGTGGAGCCGGATACCACGCAGCTATTCCTGACGTGGGAACTCCCGATCGAGCATCCTGCGGTGGCAAGGGCACTTGGCGTCTCCTTCGACCCCGGCCAGCCCGTGCCCGCGACCGTGGAAGACGAGCAGATCTGGCGCGATGGCGCGAAAGCGGATGTGTGTCCCAATACGGGAGCATGGCAACGCGCGCGGCGTGCCGGCTAGCGGCAGCGCCCCTTGTTCAGAAAGCGCCACATGAATAGATGCTGACCCTGCCGTGATTTTTTTGCCTCATCGGAAGGCTGGTGCCTAGACTGTTACCTTGTACGGACCTGATCGCCTGCGCATCCCTGTCAGGTCACGTCAGCGGCATCGGCGCGCCGCGACAGACTCGCACGCGTGGCCGTTGCTTTTCGCGATCCGACAGGAGTACAGGAGTCAATAACATGAAATATCCGATCCTCGCCGTTCTCGCCTCTGCCGTTGTTGTGGCAGGCTGCGCAACCTCTCCGTACATTCCACCGCCAACCCCGGAAACCCGGGCAGTCGGCCAGAGCAAGCTGGCACCCAAGGAAGCCGCGCAATGCATCGGATCGCAATGGGCCAACAGTTCCAGACAGCAGGTGTGGATGCAGTACATGCTGGCCAACGACGGTGCCTACGATGTCTACGTGCCGGGGCAGAACCCGCCCTCCGGCTCGGCCGCCATCGTGCGCAGGTCTCCGACCGGCCAGGGTTCGTGGCTGGGCTTCCGGGGGAGCGATAGCGCCGCCGCCGGTGCCTTGAACCAGTGCATGTAGCGCGCCACGGGATGTGAGTTGCCCCCGCGATGGCCACGCCGGCCATCGCTTTCCCGATTTCGTTTTCTATTTCGTTTTCGATATCGACGCGCCGTGCCGTATGATCGATGGCATTCCGCCCTTTCCTGCCTGACGGAACGCCCCCGATGACCAACGCCCCTCACCTGTCTCCCAAGCTTCACCTGACCGCGCAGCACGGATTCGCGCTGCACGACAGCCGGCAGCCTTCCTTTCAGCGGAACTGGCACACCCATGACTGCGGCATGCTGCTATGGCCACGCGTGGGCAGGCTCAAGGCCGTATGGGACGACACAACCGAACCATCGGCCAAGGCGGGCGCACTGCATGCCACGTCCCTGGTGCGCGGCACGGCGGTGCTGCTGCCGGCATCGACCGCGCATCTGACGGCTTCCGAACACGAGCGGCAGCAACACGGCGAGTTGTATCTGCCGCCGGATCGCCTGCCCGGCTCGCGGCCATTCGGCGCGATGCATCTGGATGGCGCCACCATCGCGATGCTCGAAGCCCTGCTGGCCCCGACCATCTCCGCAGGCAGCGCATCGTGGCTGGTACGCGCCATCGTCGAGCAACTGGTGGGCAGCAAGCCGCTGACAATGCCCGAGGAACCGGCTTCCGTGGCCCTGCGCATGGTCCGGCGTTTTCGACACGCGCTCGAACGCGACCTGCCACTGCCATCGATCGATGCCGTGGCCGAGGAACTTGGCACCTCCATCCGGCAATTGCAACGCGCCTGCCAGATCGAATTCGGCGCCACGCCCGTGGCCGTCCGGCGCCGCGTGCTGGCCGCGCATGCCCGCGCATTGATCGCTCAAGGCCAGTCCGTTGCCAGTGTCAGCGTGGATCTTGGCTTTGCCTCCAGCGGGCATCTGCACCGGCTATTGCGCGAAGCCAGCGATATTTCCTGACGGCAATCGTTTCAGCCCATTGCCACCAGCGCGTCGATCTCGATCTCCGTCCACGCGCGATCCGGCAGGCTGGACACGCCCAGCGCGCTGCGTGCGGGTAGCGGCTGGTCGGGGAAGGCCGCGCGCAACACGGCGGAGGCGGCGTCGAGCACTGCCGGATGCCGGGCGAAGTCCGGTGCCGCGCGGATAAAGCCACGCAGCCGCACCACCTGGATCACGCGCGACAAATCGCCGTCGCAAGCCAGCCGCAACGCAGCCAGCGCATTCAGCATCGATACCTCGGCGGCACGGCGGGCAGGCTCCACATCGTCGTCGTCCCTGCACTGTCCTGCCATGGCGATCCCTGACTGCCGACACACTTGCCCGGCAATCGACACCCACTGCGTTGTGCCCATCTGCACCACGCTATACGGCGCATAGTTGCCGCGCGGCGTGGATACCTCGGGCAGCGTGAAACCCGCTGCAGCAAGCCGGACTTCGGGGGCGTCGATTGTCATGCCTCGCCCCATGCCACGCTGCCGCTGAGCCAGCAGCCGTCAGGCTCGCCAGAATCGGTCTTGCGCGGCGCGACCAGGATTTCCGAGGGGCTCCCCATGGCATCGCCCTGCCACACCGCAATGGCGCCACTCACTTCACCTGCCGCATGCAAGTATCCCCACAACGCGGCCGCTGCAATACCGGTAGCCGCATCCTCGGGATAGCCCGACGACTTCGGAAACTGCCGCGCGTGGACCACGCGCATGCCGTCCGCCTTGGGCACGCCGAACGCATAGGGATACAGCCCGGTGGAATCGATCGATGCGCACAGCGATTCCATGCTTGAGAAATGGGGATCGAGGCTGTCGAGCATGGCCACGGACGGCAGCTCCACCAGCGTCTTCACGCGACTGGTAGCGGCGTTGATGGCCGGATAGCCCTTGCCCAGCAGGCCGATCTGCATGGCAACGCGGTCCGCCGCCTCAGCGTTCAGTGCGCCGATCCGCACCGCCGGCTGCGAGATCCAGACACGTTGCGCGGCATCGTCCCAGTACGCCTGCACGATGCCGCTCATGGTTTCGATACGCGCGGTGGGCGTGGTCCATTGCCCCCATTGCCGCATCGCCCACAGCGTACCCACGGTGGCATGGCCACACATCTCCATCTCATGCTGCGGCACGAAGAAGCGGAAACGCCAGTCGCAGCCGTTATCGCTCGGCAGTACGAAGGCCGACTCATGGCCATGCGTCGCGGCCACATCCTGCATGGCTGGCGCGCTCATGCCCCGTGCATCGGCCACCAGCGGCACCGGATTCCCGCCCTGCCCGTCGCGCACAAACACGCGGATCATGCTGACTTCACTCACCTGTGGCTCCCACGGACTTGGCGATCTTGCCCCAGTAGGGAATGTCGGATTGCACCGTCGTTTGCAGCGAGGCCGGCGTACCAGGACGCGCCGTCACGCCCTTGCTGGCGAGGTCGTCGGCCACGGCCTTGTCGGCCAGGACCTTGTTCAGCGCCGCGTTGAAGCGGTCGACAATGGCAGTGGGAGTGCCCTTCGGGAACGCGATGCCGTACCACAGTTGCTGGTCGAAACCCGGCACGCCCTGGCTGGTGAAGGTCGGCACACCGGGCAGCAGCGGCGTAGCGGCGGTCACGGCAATCGCGGAAATCTTGTGCGCCTTGATATAGGGGGCGAGTCCCACGGGATTGTCGAACATGATCTGCACCTGCCCGCCGATCAGATCGGTATAGGCCGGCGCCGCGCCGCGATACGGCACGTGGGTCATCGGCACATTGACGAGCTTCTGGAACTGCTCGCCCATCAGGTGCGACACGGTGCCCACGCCCACCGATGCAAAGCTGTGCTGCGACTTGTCAGCCTTCAGCTTCGCAACCAATGCCTTGGCATCGGGCACCTGCAATGCGTTGTTGACTGCCAGTACGTAGGGCGAGGTGCCGATGAAACCCGCATAGGCGAAGTCCTTCGCGGGGTTGTACGTCAGCTTGGGATAGAGCGCCACGCTGACCGCGTGCGTGCTCGTCGTGACCACACCGGCGGTGTAGCCATCCGCCGCGGCACGCGCCACGAAGCCCGACCCGATCGTGCCGCCCGCGCCGCTACGGTTGTCGATCACCACAGGTTGGCCAAGTTCACGCTGCAGCAAGGGCTGGATCGTGCGCACCACCAGATCGGTGCCGCCGCCAGCGGGAAATGGCACCACCATGGTGATCGGCTTGGCCGGCCAGGTTTCCGCATGGGCGGCAACGGATGACGCCGCCACAGCGCCGGCCAGCATGACGCGGGCTGAAATAGACAGGATAGACACGCGCACTCCCCTTGTTTGGAATGCATCGAGTCTAGGAATGGGGCGAACGGCCTTCAAACCGGAATGCGACGTGGGGTGATCCGGAATGCGGCAGTCTCTCTCCCCTCTCCCTCTGGGAGAGGGGTTGGGGGAGAGGGCTGGAGGGTCTGCTTGCCAACGCAGTCGCAATTTGAAGCGCCGGCCCTCTCCCCCGCCCCTCTCCCACCGCGCGGGAGAGGGGAGAAAATCGAGGGTACTTGATGAGCCTGGTGTGCTCCCCTCTCCCGCCGCGCGGGCGAAGGGAGAAAACCGAACAGGAGAGGGGCGTAAAGCAGCACATCAGCGACGCGGGCTTTCCCGATAACCCCGCGCGCTTTATCATGCGCCTCTGACCCTTCGAGCCGACCTATCTGCGTACGCACCCGCCATGAATGCCACCCCGGAACCGCAGCCTGCCAACGAAAGCAGTGCGCCGCGCTCGCCCCTGCTGCTTGCCATCGGGGAGCGCACGCGCAGCCTGCGCGCCCGGCGCGGCCTGACGCGCCGGGCGCTGGCGGAAGCCGCCGATGTGTCCGAGCGCCATATCGCCAATCTCGAACATGGCACGGGCAATGCATCGATCCTGGTGCTGCAGCAGATTGCCAACGCGCTGCAGTGCGCGCTGACGGAGTTGCTCGGCGATGTCACCACGAGTTCGCCGGAATGGCTGCTGATCCGCGAGTTGCTGGAGAACCGTTCCGAATCCGATCTGCGCCGCGTGCGGATTGCCGTGGGCCAGTTGCTTGGCACCGATCCGGCAGACCCGCTGCGCTCGCGCCGCATCGCATTGGTGGGCTTGCGCGGCGCGGGAAAGTCCACGCTCGGACGCATGCTGGCCGAGGCGCTGGACATGCCCTTTGTCGAACTGAACGCAGAGATCGAACGTGTGGCCGGGTGCAGCGTGCAGGAAATCCACGGGCTGTATGGCACCAACGCGTATCGACGCTATGAGCGACGCGCGCTTGAAGAAACGATCCAGTTGTACGGAGAAGCGGTGATTGCCACGCCGGGCGGCATCGTGTCGGACCCGGCCACCTTCAACGAACTGCTGACGCATTGCACGACAGTCTGGTTGCAGGCCGCGCCCGAGGAACATATGGCGCGCGTGGTGGCGCAAGGCGATACGCGACCCATGGCCGACAGCCGCGAGGCGATGGAAGATTTGAAGCGCATTCTCGAAGGCCGCGCGGCGTTCTACTCGAAGGCAGATGCGATTGTCGATACCAGCGGCAAGCCGCTCGCCGACGCCTTTGCAGTGCTGCGCGAGGCGGTAGTAGCCGCCACCTCGGCGCAGCAGGCCCTGATCGGTCAGTAGGTTTCCAGATGCAGCCGGCCTTGCTGCTTGAGGTCGGCGCCGAGCTTGTCCCAGTCCATCCCTGCCTGCACGGCGATATCGCGCAGCGCCAGCACCACCCCCTCTTCCATGCTCTTCAACCCGCAGACATAGAAATGGCTGTTGGTGTCGGCGAGCAGCGCGGCCAGATCCGCTGCGCGTTCGCGCATGGCGTCCTGCACATAGCGGCGCGGCTGCCCCGGCGTACGCGAAAACGCCAGGTTCACATCGATGAAATCCTTCGGCAGATTCACGAGCGGACCAAAGTACGGCAGTTCCTCGCGCGTACGGGCGCCGAAAAACAGCATCAGCTTGCCGCCCTCGAACTTGCCTGACTTGCGCAGGCGGCGGCGCCACTCGGTCATCGCACGCATCGGTGCGCTGCCCGTGCCGGTGCAGATCATGACGATGTGCGAGCGCGGATGGTTCGGCATCAGGAAGCTGTTACCGAACGGCCCGATCACTTCCACGGTGTCGCCGATCTGCAGGTCGCACATGTAGTTCGAGGCCACGCCGCGCACGGCATTGCCCTGGTGATCTTCCAGCACGCGCTTGATCGTCAGCGAGAGGTTGTTGTAACCCGCCCGTTCGCCATTGCGCGCGCTCGCCACCGAATACTGGCGCGCATGGTGAGGCCGACCGCTGGCATCCACGCCGGGCGGCACGATGCCGATCGATTGCCCTTCCAGAACGGGAAACGGCACCGTCCCGAAATCGAGCACGATATGGTGCGTGTCGTAGTCGCGCCCCACTTCGGTCGCACGCAGATTGCCGGTCACCGTGGCGCGTGCCGTGGTGGCTGACTTGCTCGCCTTGCCGCCGTAGAGATTCGTATAGGCATGCGCCGCCGACCACGGCGGCACCGTGGCGCCGTATTGCGCGCTCTGGAACGTCTCGCCGCCTTCAAATGCCGCAGGCAGCGTGACCACTTCCGGCGCGGGCGGCAGGCTGGCTGCTGCCGAGACACCGGCCGCCGCGAGTTCATCCTCGCTGAGTTCGGCAGGCAGTTCGTCCCAGCCCAGTTGCTCGTCCACGCTGTAGGCGCGGGCACGCGGCATGACGCGCCAGTTGTCGATCGATCCCGTGGGGCACGGCGAGATGCACGCCATGCAGCCGTTGCACGTCTCGGCGTCCACCACGTAGTTGCGGGAATCGTGCGTGATCGCGGCCACGGGGCAAGTGGCCTCGCAGGTGTTGCAGCGGATGCAGATCTCGGGATCGATCAGGTGTTGCCTGATGACCTGGATGTCGGACATGTCCATGGTGTTCTCCGGGTAACGCGGCGCGCCACGGCTGGCGCGCCTCCCGACGGGTCAGTTGAAGCGCACGTACTCGAAATCCACCGGCTGGCGGTTGATGCCCATGACCGGCGGCGCGATCCAGTTGGCGAACTTGCCGGGCTCGACCACGCGCCCCATCAGGCCCGCCACGAACGCGCGGTCTCCCGGCGTGGGCAGCCATTGATCCACGTAGTCGCGCCATTCCGCATCGGGAATCACGCGCCCTTCCGGCGACACCTTCACGCCAGCCAGTGCGCCGATATTGCGATGGAACGCCTTGTGCGGCACCTTGAGCCGGAACGGAATGCCCGCTTTCTCGATGACCTTGTTCCAGCGTTCCACACCGGCCACGCTGTCCTTGATGTAGTCATCGCGCAGCACCTCGTTGAGCGCGTTGAGCATCGGCACTTCCTTCTCCACCAGCTTGCCGCCCACGGCCTGCAATACCTTGTACGTCTGGTTCTTGAGTACGTGGTCGTCAGTGCGCTTGCCTTCCTCGTACCGACCCTTGAGACCCGTGCTGTAGAACGTGGCCGCATTGCTCGACTCATCGGCGCCGAACAGATCGATCGTCACGCTGTAGTGGAAGTTCAGGTAGCGCTGGATCGTCGGCAGGTCGATCACGCCCGCGGCGCGCAGCTTGGCCGGATCATCGGTCTTCAGTTCGTTCATGACCTGACAGGTACGCTGGATCACGCGCGACACGCCGCTTTCGCCCACGAACATGTGATGCGCTTCCTCGGTCAGCATGAACTTGGTGGTGCGCGCCAGCGGATCGAACGAGCTTTCTGCCAGTGCACACAACTGGAACTTGCCGTCGCGGTCCGTGAAATACGTGAACATGAAGAACGAGAGCCAGTCCGGGGTCTGCTCGTTGAACGCCTGCAGGATGCGCGGATTGTCTTCCTGACCGCTGCGCCGTTCCAGCAACGCCTCGCCTTCCTCGCGACCATCGCGGCCGAAGTACTTGTGCAGCAGATACACCATCGCCCACAGGTGGCGCCCTTCTTCCACGTTCACCTGGAACAGGTTGCGCAGGTCGTACATGCTCGGCGCGGTCAGGCCCAGGTGGCGCTGCTGTTCCACCGAAGCCGGTTCGGTATCGCCCTGCGTGACGATGATGCGGCGCAGGTTGGCGCGATATTCACCGGGGATTTCCTGCCACACGTCTTCGCCCTTGTGATCGCCAAAATGAATCTTGCGATTGGCCTCGGCCGGGTTCAGGAAGATGCCCCAGCGATAGTCCGGCATCTTGACGTGGCCGAAGTGCGCCCAGCCCTGCGGGTCCACGCTGATGGCCGTGCGCAGGTAGATATCGAAATCCTGCGAGCCATCGGGGCCCATGTCGTTCCACCAGCTCAGGTAGTTCGGCTGCCACTGTTCGAGCGCGCGCTGCAGGGTGCGGTCTTCGCTCAGGTTGACGTTGTTGGGAATCTTGTCGCTGTAGTTGATGCCGTTCATCGTGGTCTCCAGATTCGCTTGTCGCTTGTGCGGCGGGTTCAGACGCGGTTCCAGTCGAAGGCGGCCTTGTCGCCCTTGCCGTAGACCTTCAGCGCACCCTTCTCGCCCACGGC
The DNA here is from genome assembly GCF_009793345.1 of Cupriavidus sp. SW-Y-13. Lineage (NCBI taxonomy): Bacteria > Pseudomonadati > Pseudomonadota > Betaproteobacteria > Burkholderiales > Burkholderiaceae > Cupriavidus > Cupriavidus sp. SW-Y-13. The sequence goes on along the minus strand of NZ_WHLX01000001.1, from coordinate 1,305,736 downwards.
GTTCGGGCGCTGGAAGATCCAGTTCTGCCATGCCGTCAGGCGTCCGAAGATCCGCGTGACCATGTTTTCCTGACCGTTGAAGCGCAGGTTGGCTTCCATGCCGGTCAGCGCATCGGGCGACATCGCCGCGCGTTCTTCCAGCGCGATCCGCACTTCGTCGGCCCAGTCGATATCGTCCGGATTCGATGTCACAAGACCCAGCGCGAACGCAGCATCGGCATCGAGCGGCTGCCCGGCCTTTGCGCGCACGGCTTCCATGGCGGGGACTTCGTCGTAGAAGCGGCGGCCCAGGCGGCTCTGGCCCGTGGCCATCGGATACAGGCCGAAGTTGGCGTCCGCCACGGTGATGGCCGGTGCGCGCGCTTCATCGTCGGGCAGCGCGAGGTGATAGATGCGGTCGCAGGCCAGCGCCAGCTCCAGGAACGATCCGGCGAAGCACGAACCCGGCTCCACCAGCGCGAACAGGCTGCGCGACGAGACATCGAAACGCGAGAACGTGCGGCGCAGCAGGCCGATGGTTTCGCGTACCAGCCAGTGGTCCTTGTGGGCGAGCAGCGTCGCGTCCATCGCCAGCACATCGGCGGCGTCACCTTCGGTCTTGATCAGCCACGTACCGATATCGAGTTCGTTGGTGCGCATCGACAGAATCGCGTCTTCCAGTTCGCGCGCCAGTTGCAGCGGATACCACGCGGCGCCGGCTTCGGCGATGGCGGCGGGGGTGGACGGCTGCGCGCCGCTCGGTCCCTTGACGATAAACGTGGCGCGGCGCGCGGGACGGTCGATCTCCACGGTGACATAGGCATAGCGCAGGGCATCCGCTTCGATCGTGCGTTGCACCGGTACGAGCGCCACGCCCTTGGCATCGGCGGGACGATCGCTCTGTGCGGCCAGTGCCTCGGCGCGCTCGCGCACCTTCTGTGCGAAGACGGCGGGCTTGGCGATATCGTCCACCAGACGCCAGTCCTTGGCACGCTGGCCGCGCACGCCTTCGTTGGTGGTGCAGAAGATATCGGCCAGGTCATGGCGCACGTGGCGCTTGTCAGTCACGCGGGTCAGGCCGCCGGTACCGGGCAGCACGCCCAGCAGCGGCACTTCGGGCAGGCTCACCGCCGATGACCGGTCATCGATCAGCAAAATTTCATCGCAGGCCAGCGCCAGCTCGTAGCCACCGCCCGCGCAGGCACCGTTGACCGCCGCCAGGAATTTCAGGCCGCTGTACTTCGACGAATCTTCCAGGCCGTTGCGCGTTTCGTTGGTGAACTTGCAGAAGTTGACCTTCCACGCATGGCTGCTGACGCCGAGCATGAAGATATTGGCGCCCGAGCAGAACACCTTCTCCTTGCCGCTGGTCACCACCACCGTGCGCACTTCGGGATGCTCGAAGCGGATACGGTTGGCCGCATCGTTCAGTTCGATATCCACGCCAAGGTCATAGCTGTTCAGCTTGAGCTTGTAGCCATCGCGCAGGCCGGCGTTCTCGTCGATGTTCAGCGTCAGCGTGGCAATCGCCCCGTCGAACGACATGGTGAGGTGCTTGTACTGGGAAGGATCGGTCTGGTAATCGACGCGGGGCGCTGCAGTCATTTGGGTCTCCTGGGGAAGCACGATAGTTCGGTGTGCGGCCGTGTTGTGATGGAACTATAGTTCATCGCCATTCGGAATTTCAAGCATTATTTTGCATGTTTCGCGTTGAGCGACCGAAGCGGCACACTCCCGCACCGCGCACGTCGCACTCCTCACAAATCCCAGGCTTCCCGGGCCATTCCGGCGTTTCTTGCTCGTGGCGTGGCCCGCCAATCGTTAACCCTGCGCCATGCAATATATTGCTTGACACCCCTCCTGCTGGCCTCTATGTTTCAGACCTGCACAATAGTGCAGTCACAACATTGGCCCGCGCCCCCTGCGAGGCCAGGCTGGAGATCACGAATGTCCCTACCCGAATTGCTTCCCAACTATCTGGCCGGCCAGTGGCAACATGGCACCGGCGCTGGCGTGACGCTGGCCGATCCGGTGACCGGCGCATCGCTGGTGCGCGTGGACGCCACGGGCCTCGACCTGCGCGCCGGATACCGTCATGCCCGCGAGCGCGGCGGCGCGGCACTGCGGGCCATGACCTATGCGCAGCGCGCAGCCATGCTCGGCGCCATCGTCAAGGTGCTCCAGGCACACCGCGACACCTATTACGAGATCGCCACCGCCAACAGCGGCACGGTGCGCAACGATTCGGCCGTGGATATCGATGGCGCGATCTATACGGTCGGGGTGTATGCGAAGCTCGGCGAATCATTGGGCGATCGCCATTACTTGCTTGATGGCGACAGCGTGCGTCTCGGCAAGGACCCGTTGTTTGTGTCGCAGCACGTTCGCGTACCGAATCGGGGCGTGGCGCTGCTGATCAATGCGTTCAACTTCCCCGCGTGGGGACTTTGGGAGAAGGCCGCGCCCGCCCTGCTGTCCGGCGTGCCGGTCATCGTCAAACCCGCAACGGCCACCGCATGGCTCACGCAACGCATGGTGCGCGACGTGATCGATGCGAACGTGTTGCCGGAAGGCGCGCTGTCCATCGTGTGCGGCAGCGCCGCGGGATTGCTCGATCCGCTGGAACCGTTCGACGCGATTTCGTTCACAGGCTCGGCAGATACTGGTGCACTGATTCGTTCGCACGATGCCGTGACACGCCGCTCGGTACGCGTGAATGTGGAAGCAGACAGCGTCAACTCCGCACTGCTGTTGCCCGGCGAAGGATCGGACAGCGAGGCGTTCGATCTGCTCGTACGCGAAGTGGTGCGCGAGATGACCGTGAAGTCCGGCCAGAAATGCACGGCCATCCGGCGCATCTTCATACCCGAATCTTTGTATGACGCTGCGGCGCAAGCCATCGGCGCCAAGCTAGGTCGTGTCTCCGTGGGCAATCCTCGCAACGACGCCGTGCGCATGGGCGCACTGGTCAGCCGCACGCAATTCGATGCCGTGAAAACCGGCCTTGCCCATCTGCGCGAACAGACCGAGGTGCTGTTCGATGGCAGCGCCACGCCGCTGGTGGATGCCGACCCATCCATCGCCTGCTGCACCGGGCCCACGCTGCTGGGCGCGCGCGATGCCGATGGCGCAGCGCGTGTGCATGAAACCGAAGTCTTCGGCCCCGTCGCCACGCTCGTGCCTTATCGCGACACCGCGCATGCCCTCGCCCTGATCCGGCGCGGCGAAGGTTCGCTCGTGGCGTCGCTCTACGGCAGCGATACCGCAGCGCTCGCGCAGGCTGGCGTGGCATTGGCCGATAGCCATGGCCGCGTGCATGGGGTCTCACCCGATGTCGCATCGATCCACTCCGGCCACGGCAACGTGATGCCGCAATCGGTACACGGCGGACCGGGCCGCGCAGGCGGTGGCGAGGAACTAGGCGGATTGCGCGCGCTCGATTTCCATCATCGCCGCTGCGCGATTCAGGCCAGTCGCGCCGTGACCGCCCTGCTCTGAAACGTCCTTCCACCTTTCTTTACCTTCCACCACCCACAACAATAACAATCACTTGGGGAGACAACCCATGCAATCGCACCCTGCTGCCCTGCCCCCGGGCACTCCCTTCAACCTGGCCGATCATCTGCTGGCCTGCAACGCTGCACGTCCTGACAAGACCGCCTTTATCGACGATGCCGGCGCACTCGACTACGGCATGCTGGCCGACCGCGTGCGCCGCATGGCCGCTGCACTCAAAGCACTGGGCATTCACCGCGAGGAACGCGTGCTGCTGCTGATGCACGACTGCAACGATTGGCCGGTGTCGTTCCTCGGTGCGATGTATGCAGGGGTGGTACCCGTTGCGGTCAACACGCTGCTGACCGCCGATGACTACGCCTACATGCTTCGGCATTCGCGCGCGCAGGCGGCGCTGGTATCGGCCTCGCTGTTGCCGATCTTGCGCGAGGCCATGGCACAGGGCGGGCATGAGTTGCAGAACATCCTCGTCAGCGGTGAACCCGACAGCGCGCAGAGCGATGAAGTCAACGTCGACACCATCGACGATCTGCTCGCCGCTCACGCGCCATTGCCCGCACCTGCCTCGACGCATCCAGACGATCCCGGTTTCTGGTTGTACTCGTCAGGCTCCACAGGTCGCCCGAAGGGCGTGCTGCACAGCCAGGCCAATGCGTACTGGACCGCCGAACTCTATGGCAAGCCCGTGCTGGGCCTCACCGAGCACGATGTGTGTTTCTCCGCCGCCAAGCTGTACTTCGCCTATGGTCTCGGCAATGGCCTCACGTTTCCGCTCAGTGTGGGTGCCACGGTGGTGTTGATGGCGGAGCGTCCCACGCCTGACGCTGTGTTCCGTCGCCTCACTGCGCATCGCGCCACCGTCCTGTTCGGCGCGCCCACCGGCTATGCGGGCATGCTGGCCTCGCCCGCGTTGCCCGCGCGGCAGGACGTTGCGCTGCGGTTGTGTTCGTCTGCGGGCGAGGCGCTGCCTGCGGAAATCGGTGAACGTTTCACGCGACATTTCGGGTGCGAGATCGTTGATGGCATCGGCTCCACGGAGATGCTGCACATCTTCCTGTCGAACCGTCCCGGCCAGGTGCGCTATGGCACCACGGGCTGGCCCGTGCCCGGCTACAGCGTGGAGTTGCGCGACGACGACGGACAGCCCGTGCCCGATGGCGAAGTAGGCGATCTCTACATCCAGGGCCCGAGCGCCGCGCTGATGTACTGGGGCAATTGCGAGAAATCGCGCGACACGTTTCGCGGCACCTGGACGCGCAGCGGCGACAAGTACCTCCGCAACGTCGATGGCACCTACCAGTACGCGGGCCGCAGCGACGACATGCTCAAGGTCAGCGGCATCTACGTCTCGCCCTTCGAGGTAGAAGCCACGCTGATCCTGCATCCGGCCGTGCTGGAAGCGGCCGTGGTGGGTGTGCCCGATGCCGAAGGACTGACGAAGACACGCGCATACGTGGTGCTCAAGCCGGGCGCCGCCGTCGAGGAATCCGAACTGAAGGCATTCGTGAAGGATCGGCTCGCCCCGTACAAGTACCCGCGCACGATCATCTTCCTGCCCGCGCTGCCCAAGACCGCCACCGGCAAGATCCAGCGCTTCCGGCTTCGCGAACTTGAAGCGGTGCCCGCCTGAATCCAGACGTCCTTTCCAAGGAGCCCTTCATGCGTCAGATCGACATGTATCGCCTTGCCGACGAGGCAAGATTCAATCGCTTCCACGCGTCGCTGCTGTTCTGGTGTTCGATCATCATCATCTTCGACGGCTACGACCTGGCCGTGGTGGGCATCGCCCTGCCGTCGATCATGAAGGAGATGGGCGTCGATGCCACGCAGGCCGGCTTCATGGTCAGCTCTGCACTGTTCGGCATGATGTTCGGCGCCGTGGTCATGGGCACCATCGCCGACCGCATCGGCCGCCGCCTGACCATCGCCATCTGTGTGGGCCTGTTCAGCGTCTTCACCGCTGCCGCAGGCTTTACCTCCGATCCGGTGAGCTTCAGCATCACGCGCTTTCTGGCGGGACTCGGCATCGGTGGCGTGATGCCTAACGTGGTGGCGCAGATGACCGAATTCTCGCCCCGCAAGATTCGCGGCACCATGGTCACGCTGATGTTCAGCGGCTATTCGGTGGGCGGCATGCTCGCCGCGCTGCTCGGCAAGGGATTGATCGAAAGCCACGGCTGGCAATCGGTGTTCCTGGCCGCCGCCCTGCCCGTCGTCGTCATTCCTGCCGTGCTGCGCTCGATGCCGGAATCGCTGCCCTACCTGATCCGACGTGGCCGCATCGGTGCCGCGCAAGCCATCCTGCATCGTATGTCACCGGGCTATGTGCCGCAGGCATCGGACCACTTCGCGCTGCCATCGACGGACACAGCCGCGCGCGCGCCGATCCGCCAGTTGTTCGAGGACGGACGCGGCTTCAGCACGCTCATGTTCTGGGTGGCGTTCTTCATGTGCCTGTTCATGGTCTATGCGCTGAGTTCGTGGCTGGCCAAGCTGATGGCGGGCGCCGGCTACAGCCTGGGCTCGGCCCTGACGTTCGTGCTCGTGCTCAACTTCGGCGCGATGGCGGGCGCAATCGGCGGCGGCTGGCTGGCCGACCGCTTCAACATCAAGTACGTGCTGGTGGGCATGTACGCGCTGGCCGCCGTCTCCATCACGCTGCTGGGCTACGGCATGCCCACGGGTGTGCTGTTCGTGGTGGTGGCATTGGCGGGCGCTTCCACCATTGGCACGCAGATCGTCACGTACGCCTATGCCGGCCAGTTCTATCCGGCCGCGATGCGTGGCACGGGTATCGGCTGGGCATCTGGCGTGGGCCGCAGCGGCGCCATCCTCGCGCCAATCGTGATCGGTGTGCTGGTGGGCATGCAACTGCCGCTGCAGCAGAACTTCATGGCGATGGCCCTGCCGGCCGTGGTCGCCGTGGTGGCGGTGCTGCTGATCGACCATCGCCGGTCGGCGTCGGGCCTCGCGACGGAGCGGGGTGAGCCAGCGGCCACAAAGGTCTCCCGCAAAGCCATCGCCTGACGTGTCCGACCTGTCCACGAATGTGGACATCTCATCGCGACAAGCGTGGCATTAGCGCCGCGGGCACGTCTTCGCTATCGCTGTGCGCCCCGGATTCGCATGATGGTTTGGCGCGAGACCGGACACGCTGGCGCTGGAATTGTGGCGTGACGAGGCATCCGTTACGTAACACGTAACGCCATCCGCCCTGCTGGCGCTCACGCCCGGATCGAGGAGAGCGACCCGCCAAGCCTTGCCCAGCAAGGCTTGGCGCAAACAAACACCGGTTTGAAGCGGCGCTGCCCGCCGTGGCACGGTCGTTGCGCTATTCGTGATACCGGCATCCGCCCCTTCATCACGACACCGCGCCATGACCATTCACACGACCGATCACCGGTCCGCCCTGCGACCCAGCCGTGCTGTCATCACCTATGGCACGTTCGACCTGTTCCATATCGGCCATGTCAGGTTGCTCGAACGCGTCAGGCAAATGGGAACCACGGTCATCGTCGCCGTATCGACGGACGAGTTTGCCGCCGAGAAAGGCGAGCGGACCGTGGTCAGCTACGCGCACCGTGCGGAGATCGTGAGGAATTTCAAGGGCGTGGATTTCGTGATTCCCGAGACGAGCTGGGACCAGAAGGCCAAGGACATCGCGGCCTACGATATCGACACGCTGGTCATGGGAATCAGGTGGCGCGGCCAGCTCCGGCACCTGAACGACCTGTGCGACATCCAGTATCTGCAGGAAGAACGCGGCGTCTCGGAAGACATCCTCACGGTACGTGACTCTCGTCACTTCCACGCCGCCACGCTCTCCCTGGCCATCAGCATGCATTGAATCGGCTGATGTTGCCGCCACGCAGGTGTCAGGCGGCGTTCGTCTGCCGGCCTACGCTGCGGATCAGTTGCGTGACCCGGTTCATATAGCCGTCGAACGCCTGGTTCGCCTGCGCCTGCGAAGTGATCGGCGACGCAACGGTACGGCCTTCCGCCTCCAGCTTTGCGCGAATCTCCGGATTTGCCAGGGCTTCACCAATCGCCTTGCGCAGGACGGCCACACGATCCTCGGGCGTGCCGCGCTTCACGAAATATCCTCCGCTGATCGCATACTCGAAGTCGGGCACCTGCTTGCTCTGGGAGATCAGCGGGATATGCTTGAGCTGCGTCGGCACCACCTTCGAGAAACAGGTCAGGAGCTTGAGCCGGCCCTGCCCTGCCATGGCGTCGAAGCTCGTCTGGTACGGCAGGATCGCAAAATCCACCTCGCCACCTGCCAGCCCCTGCAGCGCCGGGGCGCCGCCCTTGTAGGGCACATGCAGAAACGGCGCGCCGATGCGTGCGCCCAGTGCATCGCCCATCAGGTGATACATGGAATCGACACCCACGGTGGCGTAGGTCATCGGCTTGCCCTTGTTCTGTTTGGCGAGGTCGAGGAACTTGTCGAACGTGTCGGCGGCCAGGCCATTGCGTACCATCAGGACGATCAGGGTTTCGCTGATCGGCGCGGCCAGAGAGAAATCCTGCGGCTTGTAGCGTGCGGCGGGATTCAGCATCGGCGCCAGGAACACCTCGTTGATCGAGCCGTGGAAGAACGTGTAGCCATCGGCGGGCGCGGACAATACCTTGTTTGCGCCGATCAAACCCGTGCCGCCCCCGTAGTTCTCCACCACCACCTGCTGCTTGACGCTGCGGCCGATCGATTCCCCGAAGATCCGTGCGGACGTGTCACTGGCACCGCCCGCCGGATACGGCACCACCAGTGCCAGCGGACGACTGGGGAACACGTCTGCGGCCCACGCGGGCAAGCCAGCGAGCATCGATGCGCCGGCCGTCAGGCCTGCGTGTTGGAGGAAGCGGCGGCGTGGCTGCGATGTCATGGTTGTCTCCTTGTTGTCTTCTGGATCAAGCGGCTCGGATCAGGCGGTTTGTATCAGGCGAGGTAGCGCGTGGCCAGCGCGGCCCAGAACGCCGCACCGATGGGCAGGGCGCGGTCATTGAAGTCGTACAGCGGGTTGTGAACCATGCAGCCGCCATCCTCCCCGAGACCATTCCCCAGGCGCACGTAGGCCCCCGGTCGGTGCTCCAGCATGTACGCAAAATCCTCGCTGCCCATCACTGGCCCACGTGCGACGACGTTGTCCGCGCCCAGCAGGTCGATCGCCACCTCCCGCGCCCGCGCGGTCTGGGCTTCGTGATTGACCAGCACCGGGTACATGCGCTCGTATTGCACATCCGCCTTCAACTGGAAGCTCTGGGCCTGCGCCAGGATGAACGCGTGCAAACGGTTCTCCACATGGTTGCGCACCTGCGGATCGAGGGCCCGGATGCCGATCTTGATCGTCGCACTCTCAGGCACCACGTTGTAGGTTGCACCGGCCTGGATCGAGCCGACTGTAATGACTGCGGACTTGAGCGCGTCAACCTCGCGACTCACAATCGATTGCAGGCCGAGCACCATGCTGGCGGCGCCCTGCATCACGTCGATGCCGTGGTGCGGCATGGCGCCGTGCGCAGAGCGGCCGGTCAGCGTCACGGTGGCACGATCGAAGGAGGCCATCGCGGGGCCGGCGATCATGCCGATCTGGCCGACGGGCAAGCCCGGCGCGTTATGCAAGGCGTAGATCTCATCGCACGGAAACAGATCAAAAAGCCCCTCCTGCACCATGCGCAGCGCCCCGCCTTCGTTTTCTTCGGCAGGCTGGAAGATCAGGTTGAGCGTGCCGTTGAAGTCCGCCGATTCCGCCAGGTAACGCGCGGCACACAGCAGGATGGCCGTGTGGCCATCGTGCCCACAGGCGTGCATCTTGCCGGGCAATGTGCTGGCGTAGTCCAGACCGGTCTTCTCCTGGATCGGCAGCGCATCCATGTCGGCACGAATGCCCAGCGTCCTGCTGCCGCTTCCTTTCTTCAGCGTCCCCACCACACCCGTCGTGCCGAGGCCGCGATGGACCTTGTAGCCCCAGGCGGCCAATTGCTCCGCCACGAGATCGCTGGTGCGGCGCTCCTCGAACGCCAGTTCCGGATGGGCGTGGATCTGATGGCGAATCGCCACGAATTCGGGCGCAATCGTCTGGATGGACTTCTGCAGCGCGGCGCTGGAGTCTGGTGTCATGGTGTTGTGGGCGTCGACAGGGATAAGGCATTATCTGCAGACTCGACCGTGGCATCCATGACAACTCATTGTCGTGATTGTTGTATAACTTGCAACGTTTGGAACCGCAGTCAACACCGCAGTCATCACCACAATCAAAGCGCCGGAAACCTATGGAAGACGTACTGGACCGCAAGCGGGCGCTGTGCCTGCTGCAGATCATCGAGACGGGATCGGTGCGCGGCGCGGCGGACGCGCTGTCGGTCGACCCTTCAATGGTCAGCCGGGCCGTGGCCCGGCTCGAACAGGACACAGGGCTTACCCTACTGGAGCGTCGCGGCCGTGGCGTGGTCGTCACTGACGCAGGCCGCATGCTGGCCCTGTTCGCGCGCCGCCAGCAAGACCTGCACGAGACGTTCCTGGCGGAGATGGATAGCCTGAAGAATGCGCAGCAAGGTCACATCGAACTGGTATTCGGCGAAGGCTTTGTGGATATGGTGCTGGAGCCGGTATTGAGCGATTTCATGCGCGACCGGCCAGGCGTCACGTACAACCTGCGGGTTGCAGGCACGGAGGATTCGGTGCGCTGGCTTTTTGAAGACATGGCGCATATCGGTCTGGTGTTTCAGCCGCCCAACGATGACCGCTTGCGGTCCCACTACTCCCGGCTGTCTCCGATCCGCGTCTACGTCCGCCGCGACCATCCGCTGGCCAAGCGCCGCAAAGCGCTGACGCTGGCGGAGTTGGCGCCGCATCAGGGTGCCGCGCTCGTGGGATCGTTCGGTGTGCGCAAGCACGTCCAGGCGGCGGAACTGGACGAGCACGTGACGCTGAGACCCATGGTGGAAACGAACTCGTTCCGCGTCTTGTGGGAATTCGCGGCGCTGGGCCTTGGCTACATCATGACGCCGCGCTCCGTGCCACTGAAGGGCACGCAGTTTGCCGATCTCGTACCGATCGCGCTGGCCAATCCCATCCTGAACAACAGCCGCATCCACGTGGTCACGCGCGCCGGACGTCCGCTCTCGCCCGTTGCCAAGAGCATGCTCGCGCACGTGGTCAGGAAATTGCCGGCGGCATTGGGGCCGGGCACCTGACGGCACCCGACCCGACACAGCCCTACTCTTCCTGGAAAGCCTCCTCGCGCTTCGCCTTGATCGACGGCAGCGCCACCACCGCAACCAGCGCGAGTGCCGCCACCAGCAACCCGAGCGAGAGCGGGCGCGACACGAACACCGAGAAATCCCCGCGCGACAGCAGCAAGGTGCGCCGGAAGTTTTCCTCCATCATCGGGCCCAGCACAAAGCCGAGCAGCAACGGCGCAGGTTCGCAGCGCAACTTCAGGAACAGGTAGCCCACCATGCCGCAGGCGGCTGCCACGAAGACGTCGAACACGGTGTTGTTGACCGAGTAGACACCGATGCTGCAGAACACCAGGATCGCCGGATACAGAAAGCGATAGGGCACCGTCAACAGCTTCACCCAGATGCCGATCAGCGGCAGGTTCAGCACCACCAGCATGAAGTTGCCAATCCACATCGAAGCGATCAGGCCCCAGAACAGCGACGGGTTGCTGGTCATCACCTGCGGACCCGGCTGGATGTTGTGGATCGTCATGGCACCCACCATCAGCGCCATCACGGCGTTAGGCGGAATGCCCAGCGTGAGCAGCGGAATGAAGGAGGTCTGTGCTGCCGCGTTGTTGGCGGACTCGGGACCCGCCACGCCTTCCACCGCACCCTTGCCGAATTCGTGCGAGTACTTCGACGTCTTCTTTTCCAGCGAATACGCCGCGAACGAAGCGAGCGACGCGCCGCCTCCGGGCAGGATGCCGAGCGCCGAACCCAGCATCGTGCCACGCAGGATGGCCGGAATCATGCGGCGGAAGTCTTCCCGCGTGGGGAACAGTCCGGTCACCCTGTCCGTGAACGTCTCGCGTGTCTCCTTCTGCTCCAGGTTGGCAATGATCTCCGCGAAACCGAACAGGCCCATCGCCAGCGCGGTGATGCTGATACCGTCGGTCAACTCTGGCACGTCGAACGAGAATCGTGCCGCGCCCGAATTGACATCGGTGCCCACCAGCCCGAGCAACAGGCCCAGCACGATCATGGCCACCGCCTTGACCAGTGACCCCGACGCCAGCACCACCGCCCCGATCAGCCCGAGCACCATCAGCGAGAAGTACTCGGCTGGCCCGAACTTGAAAGCCAGTTCGGACAGCGGCGTGGCAAACGCCGCAAGGATCAGCGTGGCGACGCTGCCAGCAAAGAACGATCCGATGCCAGCCGTTGCCAACGCCACACCCGCGCGACCGCGACGAGCCATCTGGTAGCCATCGAGCGTGGTACAGACCGACGAGGATTCGCCCGGCAGGTTGACGAGAATCGCGGTCGTGGAGCCGCCATACTGCGCGCCGTAGTAAATACCGGCCAGCATGATCAGCGCTGCCACCGGCGGCAGCGTGTATGTCACCGGCAGCAACATGGCGATGGTGGCCAGCGGCCCCAGGCCCGGCAGCACGCCAATCAGCGTGCCGAGCACGCAGCCGAGAAAAGCGTAAGCGAGATTCTGCAGCGATAGCGCCGTGGAGAACCCCAGCGACAAATGGCTCAACAGTTCCATCGTGGGTCTCCTAGTTGGCGAGGAATGCCGGCCATACCGGCATCTGCAGGTTGATGCCATACACGAATGCGAACGTGCTGATGATCACCAGCACCACCGCGTTCAATATCGCGCCCTTCCAGCTGAACTCGTGACTGGCCATCGACGACACCAGCACAAGCACCAACACCGACAAGACCATGCCGAGCGGCTTGAGGATCAATCCGAACAGCACCACCGAGCCCAGCACCCACAACAGCGTCTTGATATCCCAGCGCGCCATGCGATCCGCTTCGGCCTTGGCCGACACCGATCCCACGGCCACCCCGACACCCAGCAGCGCCAGCACGATGCCCAGCCAGAACGGGAAATAGCCTGGCCCCATGCGCGCCGCCGTTCCCATCGTGTAACCACGGGCGACCCACGAAAAAGCGAGCCCAACCGCGATGAACATCAGTCCGGACAAGAAGTCCGTCTGTCTCCGTATCTGCATTGCCTTGTCCCCGTATCCATATCCATGTGACGGACAGAGAGTGCCTGCCACGCCCCCTCGCACCGCCCTCTACTGGCGTTTCCGGTGCGTGGGAGAGCGTGACAATACATCATGTCGTGATGTATTTGGGCAAAGCTAGGGGAAATCCCGGACGAATCCGCAGAGGGTGGAGCCAGGTGATTGGCGTGCCTATAAAGACAACACCCCGGAAGACCGTGATCTTCCGGGGTGTTGCAGCCTATGCCGATGGGGCGATGCGACTCAGCCCAGGATCAGCCACCCCAGCGCAGCACAAGCGGATCGAGCCGTCGCGCAATCGCGAGCAGTTCCTTGCGCGTTTCGGGATGCATGGCCGGCATGGGATGGCGCGGTGCTTCGCACGCAATCACGCCACCTTCCTTCATGAGCGCCTTCGCGGTCAGGATGCCCCCCTGGCGGTTCTCATGATTGATCAATGGGAGCCATCGCTGGTATAGCGTGAAGGCCAGTTCGGCGTCGCCCTGACGATGGGCGTTCAGGATCGGCCGGATACCGTCCGGGAATCCACCGCCGGTCATGGCGCCAGTCGCCCCCGCTTCGAGATCGGCCAGCAGCGTAATGGCCTCCTCGCCGTCCCATGGACCTTCCACTGCATCGCCACCCAGGCGGATCAACTCCCGCAGCTTGTTGGCCGCCCCCGGCGTTTCGATCTTGAAATACGACACCTGCCCGATCTCGCGCGCCATGCGTGCCAGGAACGGCGCCGACAGCACCGTGCCACTGGCTGGCGCGTCCTGGATCATGATCGGGATGTCGATCGCGTCCGACAGCCGCGCATAGAAGTCGTAGATGCCGGCTTCCGGCACACGGAACGTGGCGCCGTGGTAAGGCGGCATCACCATGACCATCGCTGCGCCCATTCGCTGGGCGTGCAGGCTACGCGCGATGCAGACGCGCGTCGCGTAGTGCGTGGTCGTGACGATCACGGGCACGCGCCCGGCCACGTGTTCAAGCACCGTGCGAGTCAGCACCTCGCGCTCGTCGTCGGTGACAGCAAACTGCTCCGAGAAGTTGGCCAGGATGCAGAGACCGTCCGACCCCGCGTCGATCATGAAGTCGACCGCGCGCTTCTGACTCTCGAGGTCGAGCTCACCCGCTTCGTCGAACGTGGTGGGCACCACAGGGAAGATGCCGCGATAGCGCGGGTTCTGCAGGTTGGGCATGGCGGTTCCTTCAGGTGGCGTTCAGATGGCGTTCAGGTGGCGGTGTGCGGCGCAGGCGCCGCGGCCGGGCGCGGTTCCAGCGCGGCACGTACCACAAAGGTCATGACGACCGCGAACAACAGCATCGCGGCGAGGAAGTAGAGGCCGGCGGCCAGGCTGCCCGTGGCGTCCTTGATCACGCCGATACCGAACGGGCCCAGGTAGCCGCCCAGGTTCGCCAGCGAGTTGATCGTGGCAATGCCCACCGCCGCGCTGGCGCCGGTCAGGAACTGGCCCGGCAGCGCCCAGACCACGGCCTGGATCGAATAGATCGAGAATGCGGTCAGGCAGATGAACAGGAATTGCAGCGCTGGCGTTTGCACCCAGGCGCTGGCCGCCATGGTGACCGCCGCTGCCGCCGAGACCACCACGATATGCCAGTAGCGCTCACCCTTGCGGTCGGAATGGCGCGGCACCAGGTAGAGCCCCGCCACGGCAAACAGGTAGGGGATCGCCGACAACCAGCCTGTGGTCACGTCGCTCACGCCGAATTGCTTGATGATCGTCGGCAGCCACAGCGACAGCCCGTAGATACTCAGCGGGAAAGGCAGGAACAGCAGCGACAGCAGCAGCACGCGCTTGTCCTTGAGCGCAGCCAGCGGGTTGCCGTGCGACTTCAGCCCGAAAGTCTTCTGGTCGGCACCGAGTTCGCGCTCGATCCAGGCCCGGTCTCCCGCCGCCAGCCACTTCGCGTCGGCGGGCGACTCCGGGATCAACCGCAGCGTAGGAACGCAGAGCAGTACCGCAGGAAGACCGCTGATGACAAACAGCGTCTGCCAGTTCGACAGCCCGAACAGGCCCGGCGTCGACAGCACCCACCCGGCGATGGGGCCGGTAATGATCAGCGCGATGGGTTGCGCCAGCACCAGCAATCCGATGATGCGTGCGCGGTGCCGCATCGGGAACCACTTGGTCAGGAAGTACAGGATGCCCGGATACAGCCCTGCCTCCGCCGCACCCAGCAGGAATCGCAGCACGTAGAACGTGGTGGCGTTGTGGATCAGCGCCATCAGCATCGTGATCACGCCCCAGGTGAACAGGATGCGCGCAAACCAGCGGCGCGCACCGAAGCGCTCCAGGGCCAGGTTACTCGGCACCTCGCACAGGAAGTAGCCGATGAAAAACAGTCCGGCGCCCAGCCCGTAGGCGGCATCGCTGATGCCAGCCGCCGCGTTCATGTGCAGCTTGGCAAAGCCCACCACCGAACGGTCGATATAGGCCACCACGTAAATCAACGCCAGGAACGGTATCAACTTGCGCGTCAGCATCGCGATGATGCGCGACTCTTCCGATTGATTGCTCATCGTTGTCTCCTCGTCTTGTTTTTGGTTTGTTCAGTGGGAATGGCGCGGCACGTCAGCGCCGCGGCAACCTACCAGGAAGTCGAGATCGCATCCCTCGTCGGCCTGCAGAACGTGCTGCACATAGAGCCGTTGGTAGCCGCCCTGCCCGGCCCGCCCATCGGGACCGGGCGGCTGGAATCCCTCCATACGGTCTGCCAGTTCCTCCTGCGTGATGTCGAGGTGCAGCGTGCCGGCGTCGCAGTCGAGTTCGATCCAGTCGCCATCGCGCACGGCAGCCAGCGGGCCACCGGCCGCGGCCTCGGGCGCTACGTGCAGCACCACGGTGCCGTAGGCGGTGCCGCTCATGCGCGCATCGGAGATCCGCACCATGTCCTTGACGCCCTGGCGCAACAGCTTGGGTGGCAGGCCCATGTTGCCCACCTCGGCCATGCCGGGATAGCCCTTGGGTCCGCAGTTCTTCATCACGAGTATCGAGTCGGCATCGACATCGAGCGACTCATCGACGATGCGCGCCTTGTAGTGCTCCAGGTTCTCGAACACCACAGCGCGGCCACGGTGCTTCAGCAGTTCAGGCGTGGCGGCCGACGGCTTGAGTACCGCACCGCGTGGCGCCAGGTTGCCGCGCAGCACGCGGATGCCGCCATCGGCAATCAGCGGTTGGTCGAGCGGGCGGATGACCTCGTCATTGAAATTGGGCGCCTCGCGGACGTTGTCCCACAGCGAGCGGCCATTGACGGTCAGCGCATCCGGATTCGGCAGCAGCCCCGCTTCGCCCAGCCGGCGCAGCACCGCAGGCAATCCGCCCGCGTAGTAGAACTCCTCCATCAGGAAACGGCCGGACGGTTGCAGATCGACAATGGTCGGCGTATCGCGGCCAATGCGGGTCCAGTCCTCCAGTTCCAGCGGCACGCCCATGCGGCCCGCGATGGCCTTCAGGTGGATCACGGCGTTGGTAGAACCTCCGATGGCCGCGTTGGTGCGGATCGCGTTCTCGAACGCTTCGCGCGTCAGTACCTTGGACAGGCACAGCCCGTCGAGCGCCATCTCGACGATGCGGATGCCGGACATGTGCGCCAGCACGTAGCGGCGTGCGTCCACCGCCGGAATTGCCGCGTTGTGCGGCAGCGTGACGCCTAACGCCTCGGCCATGCAGGCCATCGTGGATGCGGTGCCCATGGTGTTGCAGGTGCCAGCCGAACGCGACATGCCGGCTTCGGCCGACAAGAAGTGATGCAGGTCGATCTCGCCGGCCTTGAGCGATTCATGCAACTGCCAGACGGCCGTGCCTGAGCCGATGTCCTTGCCGTCGAGCTTGCCGTTGAGCATCGGTCCCCCGCTGACCACGATGGCCGGGACATCGCAGCTTGCCGCGCCCATCAGCAGCGCCGGCGTGGTCTTGTCGCAACCGGCCAGCAGCACCACGGCATCGACGGGGTTGCCCCGGATGGCTTCCTCGACGTCCATCGCCGCCAGGTTGCGCGTGAGCATCGCCGTGGGACGCAGGTTCGATTCGCCGCTCGAAAACACCGGGAATTCCACCGGGAAACCGCCCGCCTCGTAGACGCCGCGCTTCACGTGTTCGGCAATTTTCCGGAAGTGCGCGTTACAGGGTGTCAGTTCCGACCACGTATTGCAGATGCCAATGATCGGCCGGCCATCGAACTCGTGATTGGGAATGCCCTGGTTCTTCATCCAGCTTCGGTACATGAAGCCGTTCTTGTCGGCGGTGCCGAACCAGTGGGTGGAGCGGAGCTTGGGTTTCGAATCCGGCATGAGGGTTCCTGAATACGGCGGACGCATGCGGCGAGGCGGGACACGAGGCCGGCGTCGGGCATGACATCGGGTTGGGGCAATGAAGGGCGTCTCCCGCCCGGGGTGCGCGAGTGGCGCGGGCGATTGTTGTTTTCGAATGAGCGGCAGTCTACGCACCTATCGGATATGCTTCCAATGAAAAAGCACGCCGCTGCGATACCGATTCACGCATTGGTAATAACCCTATGCCCACCGCTCCCCCGTGGTACATCCGCGCCCGTCTCAAGACACGGCAGTTGCTCTTGCTCGTGGCGTTGGCCGAAGAAGGCAACATCCACCGCGCCGCTGCCGTGCTGAACATGACCCAGCCGGCGGCATCTAAGCTGCTTCGTGAACTCGAGGAAATGCTGGGCGTTCCGCTGTTCGAACGCTTGCCACGCGGGATGCGGCCAACGCGCTATGGCGACGCCATGATCCGTCACGCGCGCGCCGTGGTCGGCAGCCTGGATCAGGCGCAGGAGGAAGTCATGGCGCTGCAGGCCGGGCGGCTCGGCCACGTGGCCGTTGGCGCGATCACCTCGCCTGGCGTCACGCTACTGCCACCGGCCGTGGCAATGCTCAAGCGGGAAAGCCCCGGCCTGCGCATATCGCTGGAAATCGAGAACAGCAACGTACTGCTTGAACGGCTGGCACAGGAGAAGCTCGACCTCGTGGTGGCACGCCTGTTCGCCGAGCATGACAAGCTGCATCTGCGCTACGAGCCACTGGCCGCCGAGCCTGTCTGCGTGGTGGTACGCCGCGATCATCCGCTGCTGCGCGCGGCGGCGCTGTCGCTGGCCGATCTCGACCGCGCGGGCTGGATCGTCCCGCCAGCAGGCAGCGTGCTGCGCCACCGCTTCGACCTGATGTTCCAGCGCGCCAGCCTGATTCCACCCACCAATGTCGTGGAAACTGCCGCGCTGTTGTTCGTGACGCAGATGATCGAGTCCAGCGACATGCTGGGCGTGCTGGCCGCCGATGTCGCCGCGTACTACGCCAGGCACGGCATGGTGGCAATCCTGCCGCTCGACGTGCCTTGCCACATGGATGATTTCGGCATCATCACGCGCACTGACCGGCTGCTGTCTCCGGCCGCCGAGCAGATGGCCGAAGCACTGCGTACCGTATCGGGTGCGATATACGGCGACGCGGAGAGCGCCAGACATTGAATACGGTGACGCCTCGATACGGTGGAGCGTGGGATACGCGCTTCGTCCTTCATGAAACGCGCTCGCGAAGCCTGCGCGGCGAGAACTTGAGACTCAGCAGCACGGATAGCAGGATCACCGTACCGACAATGGCGAGCGACCATTGCACGGGCATATGAAACCACGGGGCAGCCAACATCTTGCCGCCGATGAAGATCAGCACCAGGGCGAGCCCGTACTTGAGAAGGTGAAAGCGCAGCGACATGTCTGCCAGCAGGAAATAGAGTGCACGCAACCCCATGATGGCAAAGATGTTGGAGGTGAAGACGATGAAGGGGTCGGTGGTGACCGCAAAGATTGCCGGGATGCTGTCCACGGCGAAGACCAGGTCGCTGGCCTCGATCATGATCAACACCAGGAACATCGGCGTGGCCCAACGCATACCGTCGATCCGCACAAAGAACTTGTCGTTGTGAAATGCAGTTGTGATGCGCATGTGGCGGCGCAGCCAGCGCAATAGCGGGTTCCTCTCCAGGTCAGGCTGTTTCTCCGCAAATACAAGCATCTTGATGCCGGTGATCACCAGAACGACACCGAAGACATACAGGACCCAGGCGAATTCGCTGACGAGCCATACACCGGCCAGGATCATGCCCGCACGCATCACGATGGCGCCGAGTACGCCGTAGAGCAGCACCCGCCGCTGCAATTCGGGGGGCACCGCAAAGAAGCTGAAGATCATGACGAAGACAAACATGTTGTCGATCGACAGCGACTGTTCGATCAGGTAGCCGGTGATGAACTCCAGTGCCTTGCTGTTGGCGATGTCGCGGCTGGCATGCGTGTCGAGATACCACCAGAGCAGACCGGCAAACGTGCCCGCCATCGTCATCCATGCCACGACCCAGATACCCGCTTCCCTGACCGAGACGCGATGCGCCTTGTTGCCACCGAAAACGAACAGGTCCAGCGCCAACATCGTCAGCACGAACACCACGAAGCCAGCCCACATCGGACCGGTAGCGAACGATTCCATCATCATGATTGCGTGGGCAAGGGATGCCGGCCGTACGTCCGATTTGCAGCGGCCGGCAGATTGGCGATCCAGAATCCGGCGCGGAAGCGCTTTACTCTCTCAGCCGCCGAGCAGGTTTCCGACGCGCGATGGCATTCATGCCTGACTGGCCAGAAGCAAGGCGAGACCGGCACCCAACCCTGCCGGTATGCCGACGCGCTCGATCAATGGGGCGGGCGGGCCGCCAATGACCTCGACGGGAACGGGGCAACTCTCCAGCAACTGGTTGGTGAGGGAATGCTCCACCGCACGCACCAGCGCGCTCTTGCGCGCGGTGCCGATCAGCACGCGGTCGCAGTGCAACTGCTGCGCCACATCCACGATACTCCGCACCGTCTCGCCTATCTGGAGGTGCTCGGCAAACGGCACGCCAGCCGCATGGAACATCGCTCTGGCCGCGGCAAGCTCCTCGTCGGCACGTTCGCGCTGGAAATCGTCGCGTAGCGTGCGTTCGATGTAGTGGTTCACATTGCGCGAGAACGGGGGCTGAACGTTCAACAAATGGATATGACGGGCCTCGCCCTGAAGGTATTCTCCGATAGCCTGCCGTACCGCCAGCAATGCGCTCGGCGAACCGTCGCAAGGTACAAGTAGCGTGGCCATGTCTATGCCTCCGGGAGGGGCGTGCACGCACGTCAGGGCCGCGACCGCCGGGGTCCTGATGGTCTGCACTCACTGCAGTCGATAACTGCAATCTAGGGGGTAAACCTCCCAGCGAAAAGCAGATTGTTCGGATACCATCATTCGAAAAAACGGGAGGATTTCGCCTGCGAGAGCGGGCGCCGACAAGGGCAATCCTCATGAACTACAAGCACCTGCACTACTTCTATCACGTAGCCAGGCTGGGTAGCGTCAGCCTGGCCAGCAAACGCCTGCATCTGTCGCCACAGACCATTAGCGGACAGATTCAGTTGTTCGAGGCATGCCTGGGCACACCGCTGTTCGCCAAGAGCGGCCGTGGCTTGCAGCTCACGGAATCGGGACGCATGGTGTTGGGGTATGCCGAAGCCATCTTCTCGATGGGCGCGGAACTTGAAGAAGCCGTACGGGCGTCGCCCTGTCAAGGCAAACCGCTGGAATTCCGCGTGGGCGTTGCTGACGCGGTGCCGAAAACCATCGCTTGCCGGCTGATCGAACCGGCGACGCAATTGCCTGGACCCGTCCGCATTGTGTGCCGCGAATGGAAGCTCGAACTGTTGCTTGCCGAACTGGCCCTTCACCGCATCGATCTCGTCATCGCCGATGCGCCGATTCCTTCGGCAGTCAGCATACGCGCCTTCAATCACCGGCTCGGCGGCTCGGGGATCAGCTTCTTTGCCGCCCCGGCGCTGCACGACCTCTGCAAGCAGCCCTTCCCTGCGTGTCTCGACGGGGCGCCAATGCTCATGCCCGCTGAGGATTCCGCGGTTGGGCAGCGACTGCGGCAGTGGCTGCAGTCGCTGTCGCTAACCCCGCGCATCGTTGGCGAATGCGATGACAGCGCACTCGCCAAGGAATTTGGCCGTCGCGGGCTCGGCATCTTTATCGGACCCACCGTGCTGGAGCAAGACATCGAAAACCAGTTCGGTGCGCGCGCACTCGGTGCGACCTCGGAAGTTGCAGAAGAGTTCTTTGCCATCTCCGTTGAACGCCGCATCACGCATCCATGCGTGACAGCGATTACCGCGTCCGCGCGTAACGAACTGTTTGCGAGGACAGCACGAGATCGACGGTCACGTCGCCCCGGCACCTGAGCCCGATTCGTGCACGGGTTTCGATTGTCTACGACGGAGGGCGTAACGGCAGCAGACGATGGTCGCACCACCCGGCGCTTCCCCTGCAAAAATACTGCGTCGAAGCGCATGTTTTGCGCGCGCAATCCGCTTTGGGAATGCTAGGCTGAAGCCCTTTTGCAAGCTGGGCACCGACTCTGCGGTTGCCATTTCTCAAGGAGCTTAAGCATGACGACTCAACCAGGTTCGCCCGAAAAGAAAACCGCCTACTGGGGCGTTCCGTGGGAAGACGCCTATGGCTATGCGCAAGCGGTGCAGGTAGGTAACGACATCTACGTGTCCGGTCAACTCAGCCACGACAGCCATGGCAATCTGATCGCGCCAGCCGCGCTTGACGCGAACGGCAAGCCGAGCGACTTCTCCACCATGGAAGCCCAGATGCGTGCCACCTACGAGAACCTCGCCACCCTTCTCGGTCGATTCGGCGCAACGCTGGACAATGTCGTGGAAGAGACCGTCTACGTTCTCGATGTCGACGCGGCCTTCGCCGTGGCAGGCAAGGTCCGCAAGGCGGCATACGGCACAGAGCGCCCGCAATGTGCCAGCAACCTGATCGGCGTCTCCCGACTGGCCATGCCGCCGCAGTTGATCGAAATTGCCTGCAAGGCCGTGCTGAGTCCGACAGCAACGGCCTGAGGTCAGCGCCCGCGTGTGGTGACGTCGGGCAGCGGACGGCAATCGCTGCCATTCCAGCTCGCTGGAGATAGCGATACGCCGCCGCTTCTTCCCCAAGCACCGAAATATGGCGTGCAGCGGCGCGCGGGGTCCAGCGGCACGAACACTGCGGTGTCATCGTCGTAGATCTCCGCAACGAGACAATCCGACGGCGAGCCGGGATCGCAGGCGAGCGCCCGGCATTCGAGCACATGGCCGACGTGGTATGCCAGGCCTGCATCAATGCCGCGCCGGATCATGTAAGACACCCTGCGTTCAGTGCGCGGCAGCTTCTCCTGCACCGATGCCGGTTTCCGAGCGCAGTTCCTGCGCCTCGAATCCCGCCTTGTCGAGCAGGGCCCGTTTGGACCTGTCGGTGACCGAGAACAGCCAGATGCCGACGAATCCGATCGTCATCGAGAACAGTGCCGGCGAGGTGTAGGGGAACGGCGCGCTCTTGAAGTGGAACACGTCGACCCACACTGCCTGCGACAGTACGGTGAGTACCACCGCCGACAACAGGCCCAGGAAGCCACCGATCATCGCACCGCGTGTGGTGCAGCCCTTCCACAACACCGAGAGAAAGAGCACCGGGAAGTTGGCCGATGCCGCTACCGCAAACGCCAGTGACACCATGAACGCGATGTTCTGCTTCTCGAACACGATGCCCAGCACCACGGCAATGACGCCGAGCACAACCGTGGTGATCTTGGACACGCGCAACTCCATGGCACTGGTTGCCTTGCCGTGCTTGAAGACGGTCTGGTAGAGGTCGTGGGACACCGCCGAGGCGCCCGCCAGCGTCAGCCCTGCCACAACGGCCAGGATGGTCGCGAATGCCACGGCCGAGATAAAGCCCAGGAAGACGTTGCCACCCACCGCATTGGCCAGGTGAACGGCCGCCATGTTGACGCCGCCCAACAGCTTGCCGCTGCCATCCTGAAAACTGGCATTGGTACTCACCAGCACGATCGCACCAAAGCCGATGATGAACGTGAGGATGTAGAAATAGCCAATCCAGGTGGTCGCCCAGAACACCGACTTGCGGGCTTCCTTGGCATTGGGCACCGTGAAGAAGCGCATCAGGATGTGCGGCAGGCCGGCAGTGCCGAACATCAGCGCAATCCCGAACGAGATGGCCGATATCGGATCCTTGATGAAGTTGCCCGGACTCATGATGGAGTCCTTCTTCGCATGCACTTCTACCGCCTTGGCAAACAGCGCCTCAGGGCTGAAATGGAACTGGGCCAGCACCATGAACGCCATGAACGACGCGCCGCCCAGCAGCAGGCATGCCTTGATGATCTGTACCCATGTGGTGGCCGTCATGCCACCAAACAGCACGTAGATCATCATCAGCGCGCCCACGATGACAACTGCCACCCAGTACTCGAGCCCGAACAGCAACTTGATCAACTGGCCAGCCCCCACCATCTGCGCGATGAGATAGAACGCCACCACCACCAGCGTGCCGGATGCCGCGAACGCTCGGATGGGTGCCTGCTTGAATCGATACGCGGCCACGTCGGCAAACGTGAAGCGCCCCAGGTTGCGCAGCCGCTCGGCCATCAGGAACGTGATGATCGGCCACCCCACGAGAAAGCCGATCGAATAGATCAGCCCGTCATAGCCGCTGGTGTACACCGCTGCGGAAATCCCGAGGAAGGACGCTGCAGACATGAAGTCACCCGCGATGGCCAGACCGTTCTGGAAGCCGGTGATGCCACCGCCGGTGTAGAACGTGGCGGCGGATTTGGTCTTCTTGGCCGCCCACTTGGTGATGAACAGCGTACCGACCACAAACACCACGAACATGCCGATGGCCGTCCAGTTGGTGGCCTGTTTCACGGCCTGTCCCAAGTCTCCCCCGGCAGCGAAGACGCTGGCGGAAAGCAGCAGTGCGGCGGCGCCGAATACATGTCGAGACTTCATGCGACCTCCTGCTTGATGCGGTCGGTGAGGTCGTCGTACACGCGGTTGGCGTGCCACACGTAGAGTCCCGTGAGCAGCACGGTAAAAAGAATCACGAACAGCCCGATCGGCATGCCCCAGGTCATCACACCCTGCCCCACGCGTGCGGCCAGCAGTTCCTTGTCGAACGCAATGACCAGCACGTAGCCGTAGTACACCACGAGCATTACCGCCGTCAGCATCCATCCCAGCCGCCCACGCCGCCGCACCAGTTCACGATATTGCCGGCTGGCCTTCAACTTCATGATCAGATCGTCTTGCATCGTTGTCTCCTGCACATCCTTGCTTCACCACGCGGTACTTGCCGCATGGCCCGGAGACAAGGTACTGCGCCCCCCTTACCCTGTTCTTACACGGCTCGTGGATCGATTCGGGGTAAACGCCAATCTGCGTGGAGAACGGAGGCGCGCAGCGCATGGGACCCACTCGGTGGCGCCAATGTATGAAGCACGGTGACAGGACGAGGCCCGTCACATGGCCGCTTGGATACGACCCTTTCAATTGATCGCTATCAAACAGCTACAGGTTTTGGCGCACTAACGATTCCACAGTGGCTATCTTCACAAGGCAAAAGACGAGACACACAGAGTTGCTGCTGCCAAGGGGAGAGTTGCCATGTTGAGTGCCCACGAAATCGCCGCGTTGATGGTGCTGGGATCGCTGGGTTCGTGCCGCGATATCGACCCGCGCGACCTGGCCGCGCTTGCCACCCGCCGCCTGATCGACATGACCCACGCACCGGCCGCGTCGCCCGCGGTGCAACTGACCCCGGCCGGCTATCACGTGCTGGGCGCCGTGCACCGTACCTCCCCGGCGCGGTCGTCGCAGCGGAACGCGTAGCCATTGCGGCGCCAGAAAACCTGGAGCATCCAACACCGGGGGTCATTTTCTCCCCTATGTGCGTCATGCGTGGCTCCCAGGCGGGGAGGAAGGCTGGAGACGTCGCATGCCGCCACCCCGCGCCGCGCCCTTTCGCTCACATTTGCAGAATTTGCAGAATTGCCATTTGCGCGGTTGCAGCGGCATCGCACAATCTTTAGAATGCAAATCGTTCTCAATAACGCAGGGCGCCGTGGCGCCGCGACGGGATCGACGCCATGGCTGGGACAGAGGCTGCTTCAAGCGGCAGGCATGCAATCGCGAGCATTTACCGCAGTCACCATGGTTGGCTGCTCAACCTGCTATCGCGCAAGCTGGGCAACATGGAGTGCGCTGCCGATCTGGCGCACGATACGTTTGCACGCCTGATCCATGCGGGCGATGCGGCTTCGCTGCGGGAGCCGCGCGCCTATCTCACGACCGTTTCCACGAACCTGACCGCAGACTATTTTCGGCGGCAGGCGCTGGAGCGTGCCTATCTGGAAGCGCTCGCCTGCCTGCCCGAGCCCAGCGTCCCGTCGCCTGAGGATCGGGCGCTGATTCTCGAATCCCTGACCGCCATCAGTTGCGCGCTGGATCGCCTGCCCGCGCGGGTGCGCGATATTTTTCTGCTGTCGCAGGTCGATGGTCTGCCCTATCGGGACATTGCCGACGAGATGGGCATCACCGTCAATATGGTGCAGAAGGCGATGGCGAAAGCCTACGTGCAATGCTGTCGCGTGCTGCAACGATGATGGCACCACCCAGCGACGAAGTTCTGGAAGAAGCCGCGATGTGGCTGGTCACCTTTGAATCGGGTGAAGCCACCGTGGCCGACCAGGCGGCCTGTGCGCGCTGGCGTGTCGATGATCCCAGCCACGAAATGGCGTGGCAGATGATGACCGACACCATCGGTCAGCTTCGCCAGGGGCTGGTCGGTGTGCCGTCCGCCGTCGTGCGGCAGACCTTGCAGGCGGATACCCGCGTTCCCTCGCGCCGCCGCGCCCTCAAGGCGCTGGCGGGCATCGGTGCGCTTTCGCTCGCCGGGACCAGCGGATGGATGCTGACCCGGACCGCCGCCTATGACCGCATGGCTGCGGATCATTCCACAGGGCCAGGAGAAAGACGGACGCTGCGGCTATCCGATGGCTCCGTGGTCACGCTCAACACAGCGTCCGCCATCGATGTGGCATATGGCGCGCAGCATCGCCGGATTCGGCTCCGCGCAGGCGAGATCGAGGTGCATACCGCGCCAGACGCCCAGGGGCGCCCGCTGGTGGTTGCCACGCGATTCGGCACGATCACGCCGCTCGGCACGCGCTTCGTGGTGCGCGATGTGGCGACGGGCGATGCCTCGATCACGGTGGGTGTCACGGCCGGGGCCGTGCGTGTGATGTCGGAAGGCGGCGCGTCGTCGCGCATCGATGCGGGTCAGCAAATCAGCTTTGGTTCCCTCGCGGTGGGTGATCCCGCACCGATGGACCCCGCCATCCGGTCGTGGATCGACGGGATGCTGGTGGCGCGCCGCATGCCGCTGCCGGCTTTCGTGGCGGAACTTGCCCGCTATCGTCCCGGCCTGTTACGT
Organism: Cupriavidus sp. SW-Y-13; assembly: GCF_009793345.1. Taxonomy (NCBI): domain Bacteria; kingdom Pseudomonadati; phylum Pseudomonadota; class Betaproteobacteria; order Burkholderiales; family Burkholderiaceae; genus Cupriavidus; species Cupriavidus sp. SW-Y-13. Next base: position 1,279,648 of record NZ_WHLX01000001.1, on the reverse strand, counting down.
TGCGATCCGGCGCTGGCCTCGCTCAGTGTCTCCGGCGCATTTCCCCTCGATGACACCGACGCGGCACTGGCGTTACTGGAGAACGCCCTGCCCGTGCGCACACGCTCGGTCACGCCGTACTGGGTAACAGTCGTCCCCCGCTAGCCCTGTGCCATCACGGCCCGCCGCACCCCGAATCATCCGAAGTCCTACGCCGCCTCAGTCATCGTGCCTCGTCGATCCGGTCGTCCCAGTTTCGTGAGCGCGCATCTCGCCGACGTGCTTCGCGCCAGCGTCATGGCCGCGTCCGTCGCGGCTGCGCTGACGATGGCGGGCAACGCCTGGGCGCAGACCGCTGCCGGCGCACGCTCGTTCTCGATCGGGCCCGGTCCGCTGGACGTGACCCTCGCCCGTTTCGGCAATGAAGCGGGGGTGCCGATCGCCGTCGATCCCGCGCTGACCGTGGGACTCGACAGTCCCGGCTTGCAGGGCACCTATACCGTCGAGGAAGCGCTGCGTGTGCTGCTCGCCGGCCAGCCGGTGGAGGCGGTGTCGAACCCCGGCGGGAGCTACTGGCTGCGCCCACGCACATTGCCCGCGCCCGCTACCGCCGAGACATCGGTGCCGATCCCGACCCTGACGCCGGTCATCGTCACGGGGGCGGCCGACGACATCGACCACTATCGCGCGCCGGCCGCGAGCCTGGGCGTGCTGGGAGACCGGCCCATCATCGAAGCGCCCTACAGCATCGAGGTGGTGACACGTGACCTGATGGATAACCAGCAGGCCGACTCGCTCGTGGACGCACTGAAGAACGATGCCTCGGTCACGCCGATCAGCAACAACATTGGCGGGCTCTCCTCGCAGATCGCGGTGCGCGGTGTGGGACTCGATCTCCTGAGCGGGCGCAAGGTTGACGGCCTCAATATCTTTAGCTGGAGCAGCGATCTGCCGCTTGAACACTTCGAGCAGATTCAGTTGCTCAAGGGCGCCAGTGGCTTCCTGTACGGCTTTGCGCAGCCGGGCGGGATCGTGAACTTCATCAGCAAGCGGCCGACCGATACCCCGCTGCGCAACGTGTTGACGTCCGTGACGGATAGCGGCACGTTCCTGCTAGGCGGCGATCTGGGCGGACGTTTCGGATCGGAAGACCGATTCGGCTATCGCGTCAATGTGGTGGGCGAGACCGGCGACAGCTACGTCAAGGACGGGGGGCGAGTCCAGCGCGGTTCCGCGTCGCTGGCGCTCGACTGGCGCATCCTGCCGAAGCTGGTCTGGCGCGCCGATGTGCTGGCCGTCGATCGCCAGGTCACCGCCTCGTCGACCTGGGGTATTTTTCCGAATGCCACGGGCAGCGACACGGATTTCGTCGTGGCGCAACCGCCGGCCGCCATCCCCGGCAGCAAGCGGATCTTCTCGCCATTCACGCGTTACGAAACGCGCTCGTGGGTGTACGGCACCGGCGTCGAATGGACCTTCGCCGACGACTGGCGTGCCAGCCTGCTCTATCGTGGCTCGGTGATGACCCGTGGCTATCTCAATGGCTCGATCTTTGCCAACGCGGCGGGCAACTACACGGAAGTCCAGTACGCCGGCACGGACCGCTTCGACACCGATGACGTCCGCGCGCTGGTGACGGGCAAGGTACGCACCGGGCCGGTCTCCCATGACCTGACCTTCGGACTGTCCTATGGCCGCATTCGCACCTTCTATTCGAGCGGCTCCACCTCGGCGGTGCTCGGCACGGGCAACCTGTCTCGCCCCGGCAATTTCCCGAATCCCGGCCTCACGGTTCCGCCTGCCGATGCGCTGGGCAGCGACACGATCCAGCGCGCGGTGTTCATCTCGGACACCGCCCATTTTGGCGATCACGTCGATGTGATCCTCGGCCTGCGGCACAACGGCCTCAAGGATACGGTCAACGGCTACGACAAGGGTGCCTATACGCCAACCGCCGCCGTCGTGCTGAAGCCGTCGCCGTGGCTCTCGGTCTACACCAGTTACGTCGAGGCCCTGGAGCAAGGCGCAACGGCGCCTCTGAGCGCGGCCAACGCGCAGGAGGTGTTCGCGCCGCTCAAGACAAAGCAGCTCGAGGCTGGCATCAAGGCCGAACGCGCCCGGTGGTCTGCCAGCGCCGCCCTATTCCGGATTCGGCGTGGCCTGACCTATACCGATGCCAACAATGTCTTCACCCAGAACGGGGAATCCCGCTACAACGGGCTGGAACTGCTGGCGAAGGCCCGCCTGACGTCGCGCTGGCAGGTGATCGGCAGTGTGATGTTCCTCGACGCCCGCAATGAGACCGCCACGGCGGGGCTGGCAGGCAAGTTTGTCGATGGCACGCCGCGGCAGCAGGCCAAGCTCTATTCGGAGTACCGGCTGGCCGATACCGGCTTCACGCTCACGGCCGGTGTCCAGTACTACGGGTCGCGGCCGATCGATGCGGCCAATACCGCGACCGTGGCGGGGTTCACGCTATTCGACGCGGGTCTGCGATACGAGACGCGTCTCGGCAGTACGCGCGCCATCGTCCGCTTCAACGTCGACAACATTGCCAACCGGGCGTATTGGCTGGCCAGCGCGTCCTACCTCACGCAGGGCGCACCCCGCACATTCAAGCTCGGCGCGCAGTTCGAGTTCTGACCGCACATCCTCGATGGCGAGATTCCGCAAAAAAGTTGGCGGATTCCGAAAGCTCGTCCGTCATACCTTGAGAAGCATCCAAAAAAGCAAAGCCATCCCGGATGGCAAGTTTTAAATGTATGTCCTTCGCGACATATTAGGAATGATTTGCATTTGTATTGGCATTTGCAACCAGGGAGACCAGCATGATGACGAGCGCCCCCGTAGCGACGCTTGCCGAGGTATTCATGGACAATCGCGCCCAACTGCGGCGGATTGCCCATGGCATTGTCAGGAGTCCCGAGACCGCTGAAGACATCCTCCAGGACGCCTGGATCCGCTTGTCGGATGGCGACCGGCTGGGCGAAGTCCAGCGTCCCTTCTGCTATTGCTGCCAGGTGGTACGGAACCTGGCGCTGGACCATTGCCGCCGGCAGAGCCTGGAATCGTCCTATCGCTGCTATGACATAGAGGTCGAGACACTGGAGTTGCCGTGCGCCACCTCGCCGCACAAGTCCTTCCAGGACTACGAGGTGCTCTGCGCGATCGATCGCGAACTGTCGAAGCTTCCCGCCCGCACGCGGCTGGCCCACGAGCTGTACCGCATCCAGGGCCTGACGCAGCGGCAGATTGCCGAACACCTGGGCTGTGCGCTCGGCCTCGTCAATGCGCTGCTGGCCGACGCGGCGCGGGCCATCGAGTCCTGCCGCACGCTGATGTACGCGGACTAACTCCGTGACGCGCTGCCCAGCTTCGTAAACGGCTGAAATGTTCCCGTGACAGGGCGTGGGCGACAACGCGTGCTTGACGTGTCAAAATTCCGCCACTTTGCTTCGTTTCGCTGGATCGGATTGGCACGCATGACACAACACAACGAGGATGCCGCCTGGGCAACGGCCTGGGCATGGGTGCAACGTGAGCATGATCGTGAGCGATTCAGCGACGATGCACGGGCCCGGATGATGGAATGGCTCGCGGCCGATCCCGCGCACCGGCGCGCCTATGACAAGGCCGCGCGGCTGTGGTTGCTGGCAGGGCTGGTGCCGCCGGTGAACGATCTCGACGGCGCACCCGAACCCTCGCCACCCGCCCCCTGGCCACGCGACGCCACGGAATAGAAAATGCCACCTGGACGGTGGCATTTCTTTATGCAGCAAGGCTTCGTTTCCGCATTACGCCATGATCGTCGCCGCGCGTCGCTCGCCATCGAAGGAGCGCCCTGATTGCCGCCCCGCTGCCTCCAGCGCCGTCGTGATTTCCCCCGTGCGGATCGCAGTCACCGACAGCAAGGTATCGCTGATGCCATGGCTGGTCTCGCACGCACCCTGCAGGAAGATCCCCGGCCGGAAGCCCGGTGTGGCGAGCACCCGGTAGTCACGGTCTACCGCGCATTCGCCCACCCATGGTTCGAGCTGCGCGAGGATCGAGCGATGCTGTTCGCGTGCATAGCCCGTGGCCAGCACCACGAGGTCATAGGGGTTCTGGCTCGCGCGGCCAGCATTGAGGTCGCGCAGATCGAGCCGGACGCTGTCGGTGTCGGCCTGCGCACCGCAGACTTCGTGGCGGCGCAGCAGACGGTGGCGTTGATCGCCGCGCACCCGTTGCTCGTAGAACACCTTGAAGATGCTCTCGATCAGTTCCAGGTCCGGACAGGCGTAGTTGGTATGCCAGAACTCGCGCAGCATGGCCTCGCGCTCGTCTTCGGGACGGTGGAACACGTGATCGACATAGTCTGCATTGAAGATCTCGTTCACGAATGGACTGTTGTCGGACGGCCGGATGGCATGCGCGCGCACCACGAGGTCGATCTGTGCTTCGGGGTAGCGGCCATGCAGATCCATGAACAACTCCGCGGCGCTCTGCCCTGCCCCGATCACGGCGATGCGCCGGGGCGCAGCGTGCTGCGCGATACGGCGCAGGTACTGGCTCGAATGGAGCACCCGAGCGTCGTCGCGCAACGCGCGGAAACTGTCTGGAATATTGGGGCTGCCGCCCACCCCCACCACCAGATTCCGGCCCAGGCGTTCGCGCGTTTCGCCGTCCGCGGTCCGGGATCGCACACGTAGCAGCGCCACTTCGCCGTCCCGGTGCTCGGGCGTCACCTCCACCACCTCCTCGCCATAGGCACATTGGCCCTGGAAATGGCTGGCTGCCCAGGACAGGTAGTCATTGAACTCGTGACGGCTCGGGAAAAACGTCTTGAGGTTGATGAAATCCTGCAGACGCCCCTTCTGATGCAGATAGCCGATGAACGTGAAGCGACTCGCGGGATTGCGCAGGGTGGCCAGATCCTTGAGGAAGGAAATCTGCATGTGCGAGTTGTCGAGCAGCATGTCCGGGTGCCACGCAAACGCCGGCTGCTTCTCGATGAAGAACGCATCGGGGCGCTGCTGCCCGGCACACTGCTCTTCCAGTGCGATGGCCAGCGCCACATTGGACGGCCCGAAGCCGACGCCAATCAGGTCATGAACTTGCATGGGAAGCCTTGGGCGATAGTGTTGTCGGATGGCCGACGTTATCGGCCGTGTCGTCTGACTGCGGCATCCAGAGCGCCTCGCCGAAAAAGCGCTCGCGTGGCAGCACGCCCAGCACAGCGCGTTTGTGGGGGAAATCGAACTCGCAGACCAGGTCGTAGCCGCAGCGCGACAGGCTCTTGCGCATTTTCGCGTTGTCCGCGCGCGGCTCGATGACCAGCCGCTGGGTGCGGCAATCGTCGAGAAACAGATAGTGCGAAATCGAAGGCATCCACGCCGTCAGCCACGATTTGCCGCGAAAGCCCGGCTCGCCCACCAGCACATGCCAGCCCCGGTCGTAGTCGGTGGCGTCGCAGAATGGCGCGATGCGGTCCTCGCGTGCCCAGTAGACCTCGAAGTATCCGAACGGCTCGCCATCGAAGCATCCGATCAACTGTGTGACATGTGGATCGGCATGCACGCGCTCCAGGTAGGCGCGTTGATGGTCGATGTCGCCTTCTTCCTGCCAGAAATGCGCCACGTCGGGATCGTTCATCCAGCGGTGCATGCGCGTCACGTCCTCGTCGATATCGAGCGCGCGGAACGTCAGCGTCTGGTCGAGCCAGGGGATATGGCGGGTGTAGACCACCCCGTCAGGCTTGGACGGCCGCAGCGGGTGGCGCGTGCCGGCGGTGGTGACGGGATATTGCGGAAATGGCTCGCACGGGGCATTCAGCCAGGGGCGAGCCCGCTGCCACTGCATGGCCGGATGTCCGGCAAGGGAGGAAGTGGTGTCGTTGTCTGGCACGGGCGTCGGACGTGATCGATAGGTAGCGCGGTCCGGCGCCATGGCAGCCGTCCGCGTGCATACCCCACAAGACGGGCGGCATGAAAAAATGTTCAGGCAACGTGACGCCGCATGGCACGGCCTGAACATTCCAGTTGGCCTCTCGTCTACACAGTATCCGGCGCCCATCGCCGCCCATTGCCGCCCAGCGCCGCCGCCGCGGCCATGCCTCGCCATGAATGCTTCTCGCAGTTCCGCCGCTGAAACCCTGAACCTGCTCAAGCCGTTTGCCCCGTGGATCGTGCTGTCCTCGGTCACCGGTATCACGGCGGGCGTGGCAACCGTAGCGCTGCTCTCGACCATCAATACGGTACTGAACCGCCCGGGCGGCATGGCCGGTGGACTGCTGCTGACGTTCGTGGGCCTCTGCGTGCTCGCATTGGCGGGCCGTGCGATCTCCGATATCTCCACCAATCTCGTGGGGCAGCGGCTCGTCGCCATGGTGCGCAAGGGGCTGGCCCGCAAGATCCTGGCCGCGCCCATCGATGCGCTGGAGCGCTACCGCACCCATCGCCTGATGCCGGTACTGACGCAGGACGTGGACATGATCAGCGATGTGGCCTTCAGTCTGTCGGCCACCGTGATCTCGATGGCGGTCGTGATGGGATGCCTCGGCTATCTGGCCTACCTGTCGCCCACACTGTTCGGCCTGCTGGTGGTGATGCTCGTGCTCGGCGCTGCGATCCAGACCCGCGCCATGGCACGCGGCATGGCGGGCTTCTGGCAGGCGCGCGACTACGAGGAGCAGTTGCACAAGAGCTATCGCGGCATCAGCGAAGGGGCCAAGGAACTGCGCATGCACCGGTCCCGCCGCATGGGGATACTCGATGGGCAGGTCGAACGGATCGTCGATGCCATCCGCGACATCAACCGCCGCGCGATCAATACCTATGTGCTGGCGATGGCCTTCGGCTCGGCGCTGTATTTCCTGCTGATTGCCGTGATCCTCGGCTGGGCAGCGTTCCGGCAGGTCGAGCCGCAGGTGCTGAGCGGATTCGTGCTGGTGCTGCTGTTCCTGAAAGGCCCGGTCGACCAGATCGTCGGCGCCCTGCCTGGTATCGGCCGCGCCAAGGTTGCGTTCTCGCGTATCGCGGATCTGTCGGCCCGCTTTGCCAACCCCGAACCCCACCTTGCATTGCAGCAGCCTCCGGCTCCGGTCAGGTTCGACCAGTCGATCGCGCTGCGCGGCATCGGCTATGCCTTCGATGCGCCCGAGGGCAAGACGGCCTTCGTACTCGGCCCCATCGATCTGGATCTACATCCGGGCGAACTGGTGTTTGTCGTCGGCGACAACGGGTCAGGCAAGACCACCCTTATCAAGCTACTGCTCGGTCTCTACGCCCCCCACTCCGGCCAGATTCTGCTAGACGGCACGCCTGTCACCGCCGAGACGCGCGACGACTACCGGCAGTTGTTCACCACCGTGTTCTCCGATTTCTACCTGTTCGAGGATCTGGTCGCGCCCGGTGACGGCGGCGCCGTCTTGCCCGAAGCGGCGCGCCCCTATCTGGAACGGCTCGAGATTGCCCACAAGGTCAGCGTCGAAGGCGGCGTGTTCAGTACCGTTGACCTGTCTACCGGGCAACGCAAGCGCCTGGCGCTGGTTCACGCGTATCTGGAGGGGCGTCCCGTGCTGGTCTTCGACGAATGGGCAGCCGATCAGGACCCCACCTTCCGGCAACTGTTCTATACCGAACTGCTGCCCGAACTTCGAGACCGGGGTCATCTCGTCATTGTGATCTCGCACGATGACCGCTATTTCCCGCTGGCTGACCGCGTCATCCACATGCAGGCGGGCCGCATCCGCGCCATCGACGTGCCTGCGCGCAGCACTGCGGGGGACAACGAGGCCGTTACCGCGTGACGCGACGCGCCCTGACACCGGCCAGCGGCGACGAGCCGCTGAAGGAGGCGCTGCGCCGCGCCCAGCTCAAGCCGACGGTCCAGATGGTGGCCACCCTCCGCGTGCTCGCACGGGCCGAAGGCGAGTGGCTCGGCGGCGAGGATATCTATCGCCAGTTGATGATGAGCGGACAGCCCGTCTCGCTTGCCACGATCTATCGCGTCGTGAAGAAGCTCGTGAGCTGCGGCATTGTGGTGCGCATGTGGCAAGAGCAGTACGGCAGCCGGCGCGCGCTGTATTGCCAGCGCGCCGACGAACCCGCGCCGGCCGGGCTGCCGCCTGGCGGACTGCGCATTCGCGACAGCGATGCGAACGTGTGGATTCCAGTTGGTGACAAGAACAAATGCGAGATCCTGCTCGACGCCCTGCGGCAATGCGGCATTTCGCCCGGCCATCGTTGTGAAATAGAAATCGACGGAATGCCTGATTTGCATCCCGCCAAGCATGAGGAGCCGCAGTGTTGAAGGGCAGTCCTGCACGGCGCACACGCATGAAGCGTTGGGCGACGCTGATCGCCGGTGTGGCCATTGCAAGTGCGGTCGCTGCGGTCATGGCGCGGAGCAAGGAGACGCCGCCCGCGTCGGCGCCGGTCAGTGTGGAGACGCTTGAATCCAAAGTCACGGCACTCGGCATGATCCAGCCGCGCCGCTATGTGGATGTCGGCGCGCAGGTATCCGGACAGATCCAGAAGATCCTGGTCCAGCCAGGCGATGTGGTACGCCAGGGGCAGTTGCTCGTGGAAATCGACCCCAGCGTGCAGCAGGCCACCGTGGATGCGGGACGCGCGGCACTGGCGGCGTTACGCGCCCAATTGTCCGGCAATCAGGCCCAGTACAGGCTGGCCGCGCAGCAGCATGCGCGGCAGCGGAAGCTGGCCAGCGCCGACGCCACGCGCGAGGAAGACATACAGGCCGCCGAGGCCGCGCTGGCGCTGGCCGACGCCAATATCCGAAACCTCCAGGCGCAGATCGCGCAGACGCAGGCCACCCTCAAGGCTGATGAAGCCCGGCTGGGCTACACGCGGATCTATGCGCCGCTGGCCGGCACCGTGGTGTCGATCGATGCACGCGAAGGCCAGACGCTCAACGCCACCTACCAGACGCCCAACGTGATGCGCGTGGCGGACCTGGGCACGATGACGGTCTGGTCCGAGGTCTCCGAGGCCGATGTCCGGCGGGTCAAGCCAGGCATGCCGGTCTACTTCACCACGCTCGGCGGCGAGGGACGCCGCTGGCACGGCAGCGTGCGGCAGGTGCTGCCTGCCCCGCCCCCACCTCCTGAAAAGGCATCGGGCGACAACGCCGCGACGCCGGCCAAGGCGGGCGGACGGGTGATTGTCTATACCGCCCTGTTCGACGTGGACAATGCCGATGGCGAACTGATGCCGCAGATGACGGCGCAAGTGGCATTCGTCGAGGCCAGTGCAAGAGACGCCATCGTCGTGCCGGTTGCTGCATTGGCACCCGCCGAAGGACGCGGCCGCTCGGTGGCTCGCGTGCTGCGCGCCGATGGCGGCATCGAGCGGCGCGAAGTCGAGACCGGTGTCCGTAGCCGCTTCCAGGTGCAGGTGCTCAAAGGGCTGTCTCCCGGCGAGCGCGTACTGGTGCAACAGTCCACGGGCGAGGCGGAGCCCAGTTCGTGATGGCTGGATCGCCCACACCGCTGATATCGTTGCGGGATATCCGCAAGACCTATGGCAATCGCAACGGCGCGCCGGCCACCGATGTGCTGCGCGGTATCTCGCTCGATATCCACGCGGGCGAGTTCGTGGCGATCGTTGGCGCATCGGGGTCGGGCAAGTCCACGCTGATGAATATCCTGGGCTGCCTCGACCGGCCCAGCGCTGGCCAGTACCTGTTCGAAGGGCAGGACGTGTCCGGTTTCGATGCCGATGCGCTGGCGTGGCTGCGCCGCGAGGCATTCGGCTTTGTGTTCCAGGGCTATCACCTTGTCCCCAGCGAGTCCGCGCGCGAGAACGTCGAGATCCCGGCGCTGTACGCGGGCATGCCAGACGCTGCACGCTGTGCGCGCGCCACGGCGCTGCTGGAGCGGCTGGACATGGGGGCTCGCGTCAATCATCGGCCTAACCAGTTGTCGGGCGGACAGCAGCAGCGCGTGGCCATCGCGCGTGCGCTGATGAACGGCGGCCGCATCGTGCTGGCCGACGAGCCCACGGGCGCGCTCGACAGCAGGAGCGGCGCCGAGGTCATGGCGCTGTTGCGCGAACTGGCCGCCGAAGGCCACACGATCATCCTGATCACCCACGACCGCGAGATCGCCAGCCGCGCACGTCGCGTCATCGAGGTGCGCGATGGGCAGGTCATTGCCGACTCCGGTGCCGTGGCGCCTGAATCGCCGCGTGAGCCGCTGCCGGGGGCTTCCGCGCACGGACACGCGAGCCTGGTCACCGATCTGCGCGAGGCCATGCGCGCTGCATGGCGCGTGATGTGGGGAAACCGTTTCCGTACGGGCCTGACCTTGCTTGGCATCGTGATTGGCGTGGCATCGGTCATCGTGATGCTGGCCGTTGGCAGCGGTTCGCAGAACAAGGTCATGCAGGAACTGGAAACGTTCGGATCGCGGACCATGTTCGTCGCGGCCAATCCGGCATCGTCGCGCGAACGTGGCACGCCGCTGACGCTCGACGATGTGCGCACCATTGCCGAAACGCCCAATGTGGAGGCCGTGGCGCCCTATATCGAGAATCGGGTGGTCGTGCGCCGGGGCGGCGTCGATCACAATACCGAAGGCGGCGGCGCCACGGGCGCCTTCGTCAAGGTGCTGCGCTGGCCGGTGGTGGCGGGCAGCATGTTCGATTCCGCCGATGAAGCCCGCACCGCCAAGGTGGCCGTGATCGGCGAAACCGTGCGCAAGCGGCTGTTCGCGGATGGCAGCAACCCACTCGGCCAGGACATCCTCGTCGACAAGGTGCCTTTCGAGGTGGTGGGCGTACTGGGTTCCAAGGGATCGACCGGTGGCGAAGATCAGGACGACCGCGTGCTGGTGCCGCTCTCTTCCGCCATCGCCCGTCTGTTTGGGCAACCCAACCCGACCTGGATCGCCGTGGAGATCCGCAATCTGGATCGCGCCACCGAGACCGCCGCCGAGATCGAGGCGCGCCTTGCCACGGCCCGTCGGGCCCGCGACGTGCGGATCTGGAACCAGGCGGAAGCAATTCGCGTGCAGTCCGCCACGGCGCGGACGATGACGGTGATGCTCGGGCTGATCGCTGCGGTGTCGCTGGTGGTCGGTGGCATCGGCGTGATGAACGTGATGCTGATGACCGTGCGCGAGCGCAAGCGCGAGATCGGCATTCGCATGGCCACCGGCGCGCGGCAGCGCGACATCCTGCGCCAGTTCATGGCCGAATCGATGCTGGTCACCGCCGTGGGCGGTGGTGTGGGCGTGGCGATCGGACTCGTGACCGTCGCAGCCATGGCGCTGGCTGGCGTTCCGGTTACCTATTCCCCTGCCGCGTGCGCACTGGCGTTTGGCTTCGCGGTACTCACGGGTCTGGTGTTCGGCTACACGCCCGCACGCGGCGCCGCGCGGCTTGACCCGGTCGTGGCGCTGGCAGGCGACTGACATGATCGAATTTCCTCACTGCGGCTGGAGAAGCCTTTCACGCGTGTCGTACCTGCTTGGCGTCATGGTCCTGGGCGGTTGCGCCATCCATGGCGATCCCGCCCCGCGCGCAGTGGCCGTGCCGGCCGCATGGCATGCCACGTCCAAACAGGTGGGCAACGATGTGACGGACGCCTGGTGGCGAAGCTTCGGCAGTGTGGAACTCGACGCGCTGGTGGCACGCGCCGGCCAGCAGAGCCTGGACCTTGCCGAAGCGGCCGCACGGATGCAGGAGGCGCAGGCACTGGCGCGTATCGCTGGCGCATCGATGTGGCCGTCGCTGTCGGCTGACGGCAGTGCTTCTCGCCAGGGACGGCTCGGCGGCAGCAACAATGTGGCCGGCAATGCATGGCAACTGGGCTTCGTGGCGAACTACGAGGTGGATCTCTGGGGCCGACTGGCCGCGTTGCGCGAAACGGCCGGCCGGGAAGTGCAGGCATCTGCGTTCGACCTCGATACCGTGCGGCTGACCGTCACCGCCAATGTGGCGTCGGCATGGGTCCAGCGGCAGGCCACACGCGAGCGTATCGCCATCGGCGAACAGAACCTCGCGAGCGCCGATCGCGTGCTGCGGCTGGTCGAGGCCCGCCGCCATGCCGGCGCCGCGCTGCAACTGGAACTGGCCCAGCAACGCGCACTCGTGGCGGCACAGCGCCGCACCATCGAGGCACTGCGCCAGCAACAGGACGCATTGAACATGGCGATCGCGGCCCTGCTTGGCGAAGTCGTACCGCTGCCGCCTTCGACAGATGCCACGCTCGCCACGCTGCAGTTGCCCGACATCACGCCCGATACGCCATCGTCGCTGCTCGCCCGCCGGCCCGACATCGCCGCCGCCGAAGCCCGGCTGGCCGCCGCCGATGCCAATCTCGACGCCGCGCGTGCGGCACTGTTTCCGACTGTCAGCCTTGGCGCCGGTCTTGGTTTTGCCGGCACCACGCTCGGCACGTTGTTCAGCGGCCCGGCCTATACGCTGGCCGCCGCGCTGGCCGCGCCGATCTTTGACGGCGGCCGGCTGGCCGGTCAACGCGACCTCGCCGCGGCACAGCGCACCGGCCAGCTGGTGCGCTACCGCGCCACCATCGTCAACGCCTTCGCCGACGCAGAGACTGCGCTGAGCAATGTCAATGGCGCAGACGCCCAGGCACGGGAACAGGCCGAAGAACTCACGCAATCCGAACGGGCCGTATCCCTCGCCGAATCCCGCTACCGCGCAGGCGCCGACACCTTGCTCAACCTGCTGATCAGCCAGCGCAGCTACTACACGGCGCAGGACCAGGCCGTGCAACGGCTGGAGGCACGGTTGCTGGCCCGTGTGGGGGTGTACCGGGCGCTGGGCGGCGGGTGGGGGACGATGCGGTAGACGTTGCGGTTTGTCTTACCCCCCTCTCCTGCAACGCGGGAGAGGGGGGCGCACAGCGACGGGTAGCGCGGCTTTCGATACGGGCCTATACCACCACGACCTCCTGCTCCGCCAGCATCGCAAACGCCTCCAATTCCGCACGATAGGCGTCCACCAGGCTTTGCACCGTGGCTTGCCGGAACATGGCGTCGCTGAAGATCCAGCTGACGGACAACTGTCCGTCGTACACGCGGCCCACGATTTCGATCCAGTTGGGGAGTGGGCCTGCGGCGCTGCGCATGGCCCCGCCTGCTTCCTCGGCTGGCTGGAAATCGGTGCTGTTGCGGAAGGTCTGGTCGAACTGGCCCAGGTAGTTGAAGGTGATGCGTGGTTCGGCGGCGGCCAGTGCGGTGCGTACGGCAAGGTCCCCGCCAAGGTAGCGCAGCACACCGTAGCCGATGCCCTTGCCAGGCACGGCGCGCAGTGTATCGCGCACGCCGAGGATGCTTTGGCTGGCGCTGTCGCGTCCGTGCGCGAGCCGCACGGGATAGACGCTTGTGAACCAGCCCGCGGTCTGGCTCAGGTCGAGTCCTGCGGCATCGCCCTCGCGGCCATGCCCTTCCAGGCTGACCAGTGTGGCGTCGTGGCCGGTCCAGCGTGCCAGCACGCGAGACAGCGCTGCGAGCAGCAGTGTTTCGATACCGGTTTCGAAAGCCGCTGGCACGGCGCGCAGCAACCGGGCCGTGATATCGCGGTCGAGGATGGTGCGCACCGATGCGGTGTATGCCGCGAGCGCAGAGACGGTGGCGTCATCGCGCGGCAGGTCCTGCGCATCGGCGAGTTGTGCCTGCCAGTAGCCGGCCTCGGCGCGCAAGGCCGCCGACTTGCCGTGGTCGCGCAGGTAGTTGGCCCAGGACTGGAACGAGACGCCGGCAGGCGGCAGCACCGCCGTTTCACCGGCCGCCAGTTGCGCGTAAGCGGCCTGCAGGTCGTCGAGCAGCACGCGCCACGTCACGCCGTCCACCACCAGATGATGGATCACCAGCAGCAAGCGCGCGCTGCCATCGGCAAGGCGCATGTGGACCACGCGCCAGAGCGGGCCACTGGCAAGGTTCAGGCTGCGCTGGGCGGCCTCCCCGACTTCGGTGACTTCGGCGGCTCCGTCCGCATCGCGCGTCCAGAGCACGTCTGCCGCGTGATCGCGCGGCACGGCATAGCCCTGCTCCCACGTGCCATCCGGGCGTTGCGTGAAACGCAGCCGCAGCGCGTCGTGACGCTGTGCAAGCGCGTCCAGTGCACGCAGCAGGTGCTGGCCATCCAGCGGACGTTCGGATCGCAACATCACCGACTGGTTGTAGTGATGACGCTCCGGAATCGGCTGGTCGAAGAACCACGACTGGATCGGGATCAACGGCACATGGCCCGCCGCAGTGGCCGGCCATGGCGATGCAGGACCGACGACAACCGGCGCGTCATCCCGTGAACACAGCGCAGCAATGGTCTGGTGCCGCATCAGGTCACGCAGCGTCAGCGTCAGGCCAATCCTGGCGTTGCGCACGCGGGAAATGACTTGCAGGCTGAGGATCGAATCGCCGCCAAGCTCGAAGAAGTTGTCGGTAATCCCCACGCGCGGCACTCCGAGCACCTGTTGCCAGATATCCGCCATCCGCTGCTCGATCTCGTTGCGCGGCGCCTCCCACACTGTTTCGGTCCTGACCGTCGGCTCGGGCAGCGCGGCGCGATCGAGCTTGCCGCTGATCAGGCGCGGCAGTGCGGGCAGCACCACCACGTGCGCGGGCACCATGTACTCCGGCAGACGGACACCCAGCTGCTGGCGCGCCCGCTCGGGCAGGTCGCCAGCAGGCACGCCCGGCAGCGGCACCGCGTAGGCCACAAGCTGGTTGCCGGACGGCCCCTGCCGGGTGACCACGGCCACATCGAGCACGCCCGGCACCTCGCGCATGCGCGCCTCGATCTCGCCCAGTTCGATGCGGAACCCGCGCACCTTCACCTGATGGTCGGCGCGGCCGATGTACTCGATCACGCCATCGTCCATGTAGCGCACGAGGTCGCCGGTGCGATACAGCCGGCCGCCATCGTTCGAGAACGGGTTGGCCACGAAGCGCTCGGCGCTCAGGCCCGGACGGCGCAGGTAACCGCGCGCCACGCCTTCCCCGCCCACATACAGCTCACCCACCTCGCCCGGTGGGACCAGCCGCAGGTCTTCGTCAAGTACCCAGTTCGACCGCTCGCCCACGGGCCGCCCAATCGGCGCATAGGCACAATCGAAGGCACTGTCAGCCGGCGTCTTCCAGATCAGCGGCGTCACCACGGTTTCCGTGGGGCCGTAGCCATTCAGCATGAAGCGCGGACGCAGCGTGCGACGCACGAGGTCGTAAGTGGCACGCGGCATCGCCTCGCCGCCGAACACGTAAACCTCGACGGGCGGCACATCGTCGCGCCCCACGGCCCATTCGGCGATCTGTCCGAGATAGGCCGGTGGAAATGCCACGTGGGTCACGCCATAGCGGTTCAGCGCGTGGTAGGTCTGCTCCGGCGTCCACAGTTCGTCGTCGCGCAGCACCAGCGTGGCGCCGGTAGTCAGCGTGGTCAGCCAGCGCTCGTGCGCGCCGTCGAACGAGAACGACATGAAGACCATCTCGCACGAGTCATGCGTCATGCCATAGATGCGCGATGTGGCCCGGCAGTGCATCGCCAGCGGACCGTGCGACACCGCCACGCCCTTCGGACGCCCCGTGGAACCCGAGGTGTAGATGATGTACGCCAGGCCCTGGCGCGGCACCGCCACGCGCGGATCGGTCTCGGGCCACGCATGGCCCGGCAGGTCTTCCAGTTCGAGCACGTCCACGGCGTGGCCCAGGCCCAGTCCCGCGCGCACATCGCGCTGCGTGACCAGCAGGCTCAGACGCGCATCGTCCACCATATACGCGAGCCGGTCAGCCGGATAGGCGGGGTCCAGCGGCACATAGGCCGCGCCCGTCTTGAGCACGGCCAGCAGCGTGACGATCATCTGCGGCGTGCGGCGCAACGCCACCCCGACCAGACTCTCCGACGTGATGCCGCGTGCCAGCAGCGCGTGCGCCAGTTGGTTGGCGCGGGCATTGAGCGTGGCGAAACTGATGGCTGCGTCGCCCATGCGCACCGCGATGGCGTCCGGGCGTGCGGCGGCATGTTCGGCGATGGACTCATGCACGAGCGCGGCCGGACGTTCGATGGCCGCATCGACCACACCCTGCGACTGGTGCGCCAGCACGGCCAGCGCCTGCGCAGCCTCCGTCCCCAGCCACGACAATTCGCCGAGCGGACGTGCGGCAGCCTGCACGAAGCCAGCCAGCAACTGCTCCATCTGCGCGCGCAGTGCCACGGCGAACTCGTCCGATACCTGGTGACTGGCGTAGCAGAACTCGATTTCGAGATGGTCGTGCATCAGCACCTGCAGGTCCATCGCGTAGCCGGTCAGCGACAGGCTGTCCACAGGGCCAAACGTCAGGCCGTAGCTTTCGGCATTGCGCAGCGTCTGCGAGATCGGGTGATTCTCGAACACGATGATGGTGTCGAATAGCGGACGGCCCGATGACCCCTGCCAGCGCTGGATATCGGCCAGCGATGTGTGTTCGAACTCGCGCAGGCCCAGGTTCAGGCCCTGCAGCGCGCGCAGCCAGTCTCCGAGCGGCTGGGCCGCCGGCATCGTCACCGGCACGGGAATCGTGTTGATGAACAGCCCCATCATTTCCTGGGCGCCGTCGAGCGATGGCGGACGCCCCGCCACCGTGGCGCCGAACGTCACCGTGTCGCGATTCAGGCAGCGCTTCAGCGTCAACGCCCAGGCAGCCTGCACGACCGTGTTCATCGTGACGCGCTCGCGTTGCGCAAACGCCTGCAGGTCGCGCGATGCTTCGGGCGTCATCCGCGTGTAGATCTTGCCGTAGCCCGGTTCGCGCTGCGGGGCACGCGAAGCTTCGGCCAGCAGCGTGGGGCCGTCCACGCGACGCAACGTATCGCGCCAGAACGTCTCGGCCACGGCCTTATCCTGCGCGGCCAGCCAGCGCACGTATTCGCCATAGCCGGGTGCCAGCGCGCCCAGTGCCTCGCCGGCATAGGACTGCAGCCATTCGCCCATCAGCCGCGTCTCGCCCCAGCCGTCCAGCAGCATGTGGTGGCCGGTCCAGACGATCTGGCAGAGATCGTCATCGAGCCGCACCACGCAAACGCGCGACAACGGCGGCGCCATCATGTCGAAGCCCCGACGCAGTTCGGTGTCCGCCAACGCCTGGAGCCGCGCCTCCGTGTCGGGCTGCCCGCGCCAGTCGAGTTGCGCGATGCTCGCCCGCACCGCGCGCCGCACCGCCTGCACCGCGCGCGCCATGCCGGCTTCCCAGATGAAAACACTGCGCAGGATGGGATGTCGATCCACCATCGCCTGCCACGCCTGTGCCAGACGCGCGGGGTCCAGCCCACGCACCGATACACTGCGCTGGTTCATGTAGAGGCCGCTGCCCGCCGATTCCAGCGTGTGGAACAGCATCCCCTCCTGCGTGGGCGACAGCGGATAGACGTCCTCGATCTCGTTCGCGTCGAAGCCGAGCGCGGCGATCTGTGCGGCGTCCAGATACTCTTCCAGCTTGCCGCGCACCGTGGCCTTCGCCATGGGCGCAGCGGTCCCGATGCGCTCCACCACCGATGCCAGCGCCGCAACGCTCTGATGCTCGAACATCTGGCGCGGCGTGATCTGCAAACCGGCGACACGTCCGCGCGACACGATCTGCAGGCTCAGGATGGAGTCGCCACCGAGCGCAAAGAAGTTGTCGTGCCGGCCCACGGCAGGCAGGCCCAGCACCTCGGCCCAGATCGCGGCCAGCGCCTGCTCGGTCTCGCCCTGCGGCGGTTCGGTCGGCTGCGTGCTATCGCCAATGACCGCTTCCGGCGCCGGCAGCGCATGCCGGTCCACCTTGCCGTTCGGGTTCAGCGGCAGGCGTGCGAGCACCACCAGCGGAGCCGGCACCATGTAGTCCGGCAGCTCGGCGGCCAGCGCCTGACGCAGGATGTCGCCATCGAGTTCGTAACCCGGTTGCGGCGAGACATAGGCCACCAGTCGCGTGCCCCCACCCGGTGCCCCTTGCGCCAGCGCCACCGCCTCGCGCACGCCCGGCTGCGCAAGCAGGCAGGCTTCCACTTCGCCCAATTCCACACGGAAGCCGCGAATCTTGACCTGATGGTCGATCCGGCCGAGGTACTCCAGTTCGCCTTGCGCCGTCCAGCGCACCAGGTCGCCCGTGCGATACAGCCGCGCGCCCGCTTCGCCGTATGGATCGGCCACAAAGCGCTCGGCGCTCAGGCTGGCCCGGCCCAGATAGCCGCGCGCCAGCAGATCGCCGCCGATGCACAACTCACCCGGCACGCCAGCCGGTGTGGCCTGCATCTGGCCGTCGAGCACATAGACCCGGCGACCCGCCAGCGGCGTGCCAATCGGCATCTGCACCGGCAACGGCTTGCCTTCGACGTACGGCGCGCAGTCCAGCACGGTAGCCGTGACCGTGGCTTCGGTCGGACCATACGTGTTCAGCAGCGTCACGTGCGACAGCCCCGCTTCGCGCCAGGCCTTGAGCCCTTCGGGCGGCATCGCTTCGCCGCCTGCGTGGACCTGGCGCAGCACGCCGTAGTCACGCGGACCCTGGCGCGCAAAGTCCTGCACCAGCAGGAACCAGTAGGCCGTGGTCAGATCGACCACGCTGATGCGCTGCGCGATCAGGCGTTGATGGAAAGTCTCGCTATCCCACAACTGCGGGCCACGCAGCACCACGGCGGCGCCCGCGCACAGCGGCGGGTACAGCTGCTCGACAAAGCCGTCGAAGTTCAGCGTGGCGAACTGCAGCATGCGGTCCGCCGGGGTCAGGCCGAAGAAGCCGATCGACACCTGCGCGTGGCCGGCCAGCGCGGCGTGAGACATCCCCACGCCCTTGGGACGGCCCGTCGAGCCGGAGGTGTAGATCACATACGCCAGCTGGTCGCGATGGACCGGCACCGCCGGGTCGCTATCCGGGCCGTCGATGTCGAGCAAGGCCGCGAGATCGAGAACGGGCACCGTGCCCTGCGGCAGCCGGTCGCGCACGGCATGGTGCGTCAGCAGCAAGGCAATGCCGCTGTCTTCGACCATGTACGCCAGACGCTCCGCCGGATAGGCGGGGTCCAGCGGTACGTAGGCCGCACCGGCCTTGAGGATGGCGAGCAGCGCCACGACCATGTCCGTCGAACGCGGCACCGCGAGGCCCACGCGGTCATCGGCGCGCACGCCCTGTGCGATCAGTCGATGGGCCAGCCGGTTCGCGCGACGTTCCAGTTCGCCGTAGGACAAGCCCGCGGCCTCATCCTCGAACAGCACGGCCAGTGCGTCGGGGTTGCGACGCGCCTGCGCCTGGAAGGCCAGATGCACGAGCGGCGCATGGTCTTGTTGTGTGCCCGTGCCCCAGTCAGCCAACTGGCGCGATTCCTTGCCCGACAGCAGCGGCACATCGCCCAGTGCGCGGTCCGGTTCTTCGGCCAGCGTTGCAAGCATGGACAGGTAGTGCCGCCCCAGCCGCTCGATCGTGGCGGGTTCGAACAGATCGGCAGCGTAGGTCATCCGCACGCCCACCACGCCCGAGGCACGCTCGACGGTATCCAGCATCAATTCGAAGCGCGAGTCTGTCTCGGTGGCGCCCAGGTCCACGCCGGCCACGTGCAGCCCCGGCAGGTCGTGGCTGGGTTGCACGTCTTCCTGCTGGTGGTTGATCAGCACCTGGAACAGCGGATTCGCGCTCAGGCCACGCTCGGGCCGCAGCACGTCGAGCAGCGCGTCGAATGGCAGGTCCTGATGGGCCTGCGCCTCCAGCACGCAATCCTGCGCCTGACGCAATGCCTCGCTTAACGGCATCTCCGCGCGCAACCGGTTGGACAGCACCTGTGTATTGACGAAGAAGCCGACCACACCCGCCGTCTCGGCGCGCTGCCGATTCGCCGTCAGCGTGCCGACGCGGATATCCGGCTCGCCCGTGTAGCGATGCAGCAACGCCTGCAGACCGCCGAGCAGCGCCGCGAACAGCGTACCGCCCTGCTGCCGCATGCGCTGCCGCAGCGCCGCCACCAATGGCGCGGGGACGTCGAAACCGTGCTTGGCGGCACGATACGTGGCGACGGTTCGCCGCACGTGATCGGCAGGCAGTTGGAGGACGGGATGCCGGGTGCCCAGCCGTTCTTGCCAGTAGGCCAGTTGGCGCGCCTGCTCGCCGGCCGCGAGCCAGTTGCGCTGCCAGAGCGCGAAATCGGCGTACTGCACGTCGAGCGCCGGCAGGCCGCTGGCTTCCCCGCGCACGTGGGCACCGTAGAGCGCCACGAACTCGTCGACGATCACCTGCATCGACCAGCCGTCCGAAATGATGTGATGCATGGTGACGACGAGCAGGTGCGCGTCGTCGGCCAGTCGCAGCAGCGCCACGCGCAGCAGTGGCCCGGTTTCGAGATCGAACGGGATGCGTGTCAGGCGCAGCGCTTCATCGCGGGCGCGGACGTCGCGTTCGCTGGCATCGATGGCACCGAGATCCAGCCGCGCCACCACCAGCCCGGAGGCGTCGCGGATCTCGGGCACCGCCATGCCGTTGGCATCGCCGTGAAACACCGTGCGCAGCGATTCATGACGCGCGGCCAGTGCCTGAAAACTGGCATCGAGCGCATCGGCATCGAGCTGCCCTTCCAGGCGCAGCGCACCGGCAATGTGATAGGCGGCACTCTGCGGATCGAGCTGCCACAGGAACCATTGACGCTGCTGCGCGGGCGAGGCGACCTGACGGTCGGCGGCCGGGGCCGGCACGATGGGCAGCAGGCCAAAATCCACACCCTGGCGCTGCAAGGCCGCCAGGAAGTCCTTCCGCTTGTCCGCGGGCAGTGCCAGGAATCGCTCGGCCAGCGCCCGTTTACGTTGTTCCATTCAGCTCTCCAGTGATGCGAGTAGATCGTCGATCTCGTCCAGTCCGGTGGACTCCGCTGCAGTCTGCGCTTCCAGATGCGCCGCCAGTTCGGCGGCCAGCGCGTGCAGCGTGACGTGTTCAAAGTAGGCCCGTAGCGGCAGGCGCGCGCCCATGCGCTGCTGGACGCGCGCCTGCGTCTGCAGGACGGCCAGCGAATGTCCGCCGAGCGCAAAGAAGTTGTCGTGCCGGCCCACGGCAGGCAGGCCCAGCACCTCGGCCCAGATCGCGGCCAGCGCCTGCTCCGTCTCGCCCTGCGGCGGCTCGGTCGGCTGCGTGCTATCGCCAATGACCGCTTCCGGCGCCGGCAGCGCATGCCGATCCACCTTGCCGTTCGGGTTCAGCGGCAGGCGTGCGAGCACCACCAGCGGAGCCGGCACCATGTAGTCCGGCAGCTCGGCGGCCAGCGCCTGACGCAGGATGTCGCCATCGAGTTCGTAACCCGGTTGCGGCGAGACATAGGCCACCAGTCGCGTGCCCCCACCCGGTGCCCCTTGCGCCAGCGCCACCGCCTCGCGCACGCCCGGCTGGGCGAGCAGGCAGGCTTCCACTTCGCCCAACTCCACACGGAAGCCGCGAATCTTGACCTGATGGTCGATCCGGCCGAGGTACTCCAGTTCGCCTTGCGCCGTCCAGCGCACCAGGTCGCCCGTGCGATACAGCCGCGCGCCCGCTTCGCCGTATGGATCGGCCACAAAGCGCTCGGCGCTCAGGCTGGCCCGGCCCAGATAGCCGCGCGCCAGCAGATCGCCGCCGATGCACAACTCACCCGGCACGCCAGCCGGTGTGGCCTGCATCTGGCCGTCGAGCACATAGACCCGGCGACCCGCCAGCGGCGTGCCAATCGGCATCTGCACCGGCAAGGGCTTGCCTTCGACGTACGGCGCGCAGTCCAACACGGTGGCCGTGACCGTGGCTTCGGTCGGACCATACGTGTTCAGCAGCGTCACGTGCGACAGCCCCGCTTCGCGCCAGGCCTTGAGCCCTTCTGGCGGCATCGCTTCGCCGCCTGCGTGGACCTGGCGCAGCACGCCGTAGTCACGCGGACCCTGGCGCGCAAAGTCCTGCACCAGCAGGAACCAGTAGGCCGTGGTCAGATCGACCACGCTGATGCGCTGCGCGATCAGGCGTTGATGGAAAGTCTCGCTATCCCACAACTGCGGGCCACGCAGCACCACGGCGGCGCCCGCGCACAGCGGCGGGTACAGCTGCTCGACAAAGCCGTCGAAGTTCAGCGTGGCGAACTGCAGCATGCGGTCCGCCGGGGTCAGGCCGAAGAAGCCGATCGACACCTGCGCGTGGCCGGCCAGCGCGGCGTGAGACATCCCCACGCCCTTGGGACGGCCCGTCGAGCCGGAGGTGTAGATCACATACGCCAGCTGGTCGCGATGGACCGGCACCGCCGGGTCGCTATCCGGGCCGTCGATGTCGAGCAAGGCCGCGAGATCGAGAACGGGCACCGTGCCCTGCGGCAGCCGGTCGCGCACGGCATGGTGCGTCAGCAGCAAGGCAATGCCGCTGTCTTCGACCATGTACGCCAGACGCTCCGCCGGATAGGCGGGGTCCAGCGGTACGTAGGCCGCACCGGCCTTGAGGATGGCGAGCAGCGCCACGACCATGTCCGTCGAACGCGGCACCGCGAGGCCCACGCGGTCATCGGCGCGCACGCCCTGTGCGATCAGTCGATGGGCCAGCCGGTTCGCGCGACGTTCCAGTTCGCCGTAGGACAAGCCCGCGGCCTCATCCTCGAACAGCACGGCCAGTGCGTCGGGGTTGCGACGCGCCTGCGCCTGGAAGGCCAGATGCACGAGCGGCGCATGGTCTTGTTGTGTGCCCGTGCCCCAGTGGGACAGCACCGCGTGTTCCGCGTCGTGCAGCGCCACCAATCCGCCAACTGCCGCCGATGCATCGGCGGCCAACGCTTGCAGCAGACGCACAGTGTGATCCGCCACGCGTGCCGCATCGCCCTCGCTCAGCGCCGCGCGATCGAAATCGATCTGCAGATGCCATGTCGGCGCGGCGTACGCAGTGACGGTCACCGGATAACTGGTTTCGTCGCGACGATGGATGACAGTTGCCTGCAAGTTGTCCGGCAGCGTTTCGCGCAGCGCGGCATCGACCGGATAGTTCTCGAAGACCAGTACCGAATCGAACAGCGCCTGTCCGGCCTGCCCTGCCCAGCGCTGGATGTCGTAGAGCGGCGTGTGCTCGAATTCGCGCGACGCCAGGTTGTGCGCCTGCAGATCGCGCAGCCAGTTGCCCACGGTCTGCCCCGACTTCGGCGCCGCCACCACCGGCAGTGTGTTGATGAACAGGCCAAGCAGCGTCTGCGCACCCGGTACGTCGTCGGGACGTCCGGCCACCGTCGCGCCAAAGCTGACGGTCTGCTGTCCGGTATAGCGCTGGAGCACCAGCGCCCATGCGGCCTGCATCAGCGTGTTGAGTGTAATGCGTTCGCGACGCGCAAACGCGGTGAGCGCAGCGGTGGCGGCATCGTCGAACACGCGCGTCTCGCGGCCCTTGCCCATGGCGCTGGCCGGCGTCGGCAGCGTCTTCGCCAGATGTGTGTTCCCCTCCAGCCGCGCCAGTTGCGTGCCCCAGTATTGCCGCGCCGCGTCGGCGTCCTGCGCCTGTAGCCAGCCGATATGGTCGCGGTAGCGACCGGACTTCGGCGTGGCGGGCTGCCCCGCGTAGGCGCGCAGCACCTCGCCCATCAACTGCGACGTGCTCCAGCCATCGAGCAACAGGTGATGGCTGGTCCAGACCAGGTGATGCCGCTGCGCAGCCGTGCGCACGAGCACGAGCCGGATCAGCGGCGGTGCGGCAAGGTCGAAGCCGCGCGCCAGTTCCGAGGCGGCCAGTGCTTCGAGCGCCGCGTCGTGCTGGTCCGTGGATCGATCACGCCAATCGTGTTCGGTCAACGGCAGCGCGCCGGGACGCGCCACCCATTGCAGCGGTGTCTCGCCTGTGAGGAAGCCGGTACGCAACACTTCATGCCGTGCAAAGACCTGCTGCCACGCGGCACGGAAGCGTGCGACATCGAGGCCGTCGAAGTCGATACGCAACTGGTTCAGATACGCCGTGGCCTCGGGGTCGAGCAGCGCGTGGAACAGCATGCCGGCCTGCATCGGCGAGAGTGGATAGAGGTCTTCCAGCTCTGCCGTCGCGCCCGCCGCCATTGGCAGCGTATCGAGTTGCGCCTGCGTGAGACCGGCAAGCGGTACGTCCGAAGGCGTCACACCACGGTTGCCGGCGAGGCAATGCGCGATCAGCGATTCCAGATGCGTGCGATAGCGCTCCAGCAGCCCCTGCACTGTAGCGTCGTCGTGCAGCGCGCGGCTGAACGACCAGCTCAGGCTCAGGCGCCCGCCATGGACCATCGCGCCCACGTCGAACCATGTGCGGCGCCTGCTTTCCGGTGCGCGCTGGCGCCCTGCCGATTCGCGCGCCGCCTGCCACACGGCGCCCTTGCCGAACGCCTGGTCGAACTGCCCCAGATAGTTGAACGTGACCTGCGGATACGGCAGATCACCCAGTGCGCGGCCTGCCTCGGTCATATGGCGCAACACGCCATAACCGAGCCCCTTGCAGGGCACGGCGCGCAACTGTTCCTTGATGGCCTTGAGCGATTCGCCTTCTCCACGGCTACCGGGCGTCAGCCGCACCGGGAACAGCGACGTCAGCCAACCCACCGTGCGCGTGAGATCGATTCCCTCTTCCAGTTCCTCGCGGCCATGGCCTTCGAGTTCCACGACCACGCTGTCCCGGCCATCCCATTCGCAGAGCGTGCGGGCCAGCGCGGCCAGCAGGATGTCGTTGATCTGCGTGCGGTATGCCTGCGGCACCTCGTTGAGCAACTGGCGTGTCGTTGCCTCGTCGAGCGTGACGCTCAGTGCGTGCGCATCGGCCACGGTGTTGCTGCCGCCCGCCTTTGCGGGGAAGCTGCGTGATTCGCCCTGTTCGACGTGCCACTGCGCCTGCCAGTAAGGCAGTTCGGCGGCCATCGCGGCACTACCCGCGTGGCGTTGCAGCGTTTCGACCCATGCCTGCAGCGTGCTGGTCGACGGCGGCAATGTCACTGCCTGCCCTTGACCGAGTTGCTCGTACGCGGCGTGGAGATCCTCGACGATCACGCGCCACGACACGCCATCCACCACCAGGTGATGGGCGGCCAGCAGCAGCCGGCCCGGGCGCGACGGCCCGAGGTCGATCCACACGGCCTGGAAAGGACGGGACAGGTCGAGGCTGCGCTGGACGGCATCCGCTGCCTGCGCGATGGCCTGCGATGCATCCTCGGCGTCGGCCTGCGACACCATCTTGAACGATGACGTCCCCAACGCGGCCAGCGATTGTTGCCACGCGCCGTCGCGCTGCGCGAACCGTAGCCGCAATGCGCCGTGTTGGTCCACCACATGCGCCACGGCGCGGCGTACCCGTTCGACATCGACCGGCGCGCTGCTCTCCAGCATCAGCGACTGGTTCCAGTGGCTGGTGGCAAACGGATGCACGGCGGCGTGGGCGAAGAACCAGTGCTGGGCCGGCGTCAGGGCGAACCAGGTTTCGGTGGCCGGCGTCGCGGCCGGCGCCGGTACGGCAGCGCTCTGCACGCGCGTTGCCACGGCCGCGACCGCTGAAACGGTCTGCCCTTCCATCAACTGGCGCGGTGTCAACTTCACGCCGCGACGGCGGGCCCGCGCCACGATCTGCAGCGTCAGGATCGAATCTCCGCCCAGTTCGAAGAAATTGTCGTGACGGCCCACGCGCGCCACGCCGAGGATCTCTGCCCAGATGGCAGCCAGCGTGGTTTCGACTTCACCCTCTGGCGCCGCGAACCCGTCGCCGTCGTCGCCCTGCTGCGCTGCGGGTTCTGGCAACGCCCGGCGATCCACCTTGCCGTTTGGCGTCAGCGGCAGCGCGTCGAGCACCATGATGGCGGCCGGCACCATGTAGTCCGGCAGCGTCGCGGCCAGTTGCTCGCGCAGGCTTGCCACATCGGGGTGGCCCTCGCCGTTGCCCACCACATAGGCGTGCAATTGCGTGCGCCCATCATCGGCGTCGCGAGCAATCACCTCGGCGCGGCTCACGCGCGGCAAGGCCGCCAGCGCCTGCGCCACCTCGCCCAGTTCCACGCGATAGCCACGCACCTTGACCTGATCGTCCACCCGACCGAGGAATTCGAGGCTGCCGTCCTCGCGCATCCGCACGCGGTCGCCCGTGCGATACAGCCGCGCGCCATCGCCCATCGGATTCGCCACAAAGCGCTCGGCGGTCTGTGCGGCACGCCCCTGATAGCCACGCGCCAGTCCGGCCCCACCCAGGTACAGCTCGCCCACGCCACCGCGCGGCACGGCGTTCAGGCCCGCATCCAGCACGTAGGCGGCATTGCCCGCCAGCGGATGGCCGACGGGCAACGTCGCGGCGGCGCGGTCCGCCGTGGCGGCCTCCTGCGTCAGGATGCCCACCGTGGTTTCAGTCGGGCCATAGTGGTTCATGACGCGCGTTTCCGGGCGCAGTTCGGCGATGCGCGCCAGCAGCGGCCAGCGCGTAGCCTCGCCGCCCAGCACCAGCCGCGCACGCGGCAGCACCGCCGCAGCGTGCTGGGCGCTCAACAACGCCTGCAGATGGCCGGGCACGATCTTGAGCACGTCCACGGCATGGCGGTCCATGTAGTCCGCAAACCGGTCCGGATCGAAGGCACGCTCCGGTGCCAGCATATGAAGCAGGCGCCCGGAGCACAGCGCGCCGAACAGCACCGTATGGCCCAGATCGGCGCCCACGGTCGAGGCCATTGCCATGCTGCGCGCTGTCTCGGGCAGGTCCATCCGCTGCAGCACGGCCCGCACGTAGTTGGCAAGCGCGCCATGGCTGATGACCACGCCCTTGGGCTGCCCGGTCGAGCCGGAGGTGTAGATCAGATAGGCCGGCAACGCGGGATGCAGCGCGGCGTCCGGCAACGCCGGCAGCGCCTGCGCATCACCGGAGTCGGTCAGCGACATCACGGGAACGCCAAAGCCGCTGGCGCTACCCGTTGCATCGAGCACCAGCGATGCCTGGCTATCGTCGACCACGTAGGTCAGGCGCGATGCCGGCAATGCGGGATCGAGCGGCACATACGCGCCACCGGCCTTGAGCACCGCCAGCAGGCCCAGCACCATTTCGATGGAGCGCTGCGCATGCACGCCCACGCGCGATTCCGCGCCGATGCCCTGCGCGCGGAGCCGTTGCGCCAGCCGGTTGCTGCGCGCGTCGAGGTCCGCGAACGTGACACTGCGGGCGCACTGATCCACCTCGTCGGCCACGGCCTGCGCGGCAGGGGTGCGACGCACGGCATCGCGCCAGAGGGCCAGCACATTCGGGGCGGGCTCTGCGGCCGGCGCGTGCGCCACGACAGGAACGGGGGCGAGCGCGCCCAGTGCCACGTCCGGGTGCTGCTGTCCCACGTGGACCATGTCATGCAGCACGCTGTCGAAGGCGTCCGCGATGCGTGCGGCCATGGCCTCATCCACGTGCGCCAGATCGTGCAGGTAATCGAAACTCAACGTGGCGCCGGTCTTCACGCGCAGCGTCAGCGGATAGTGATTGCCGTTGCCAGAACGGACATCGGTAAATGTCAGTCCGGCCGGGTTGCGCGACAGCGCTTCGTCCACGGGATAATTTTCGAAGACGATGATGGTATCGAACAGCCCCTGCCCGCTGGCACCGGCCGTGCGCTGGATGTCATGCAGCGGCAGGAACTCATGCTCGCGCGAGGCAATGCTCTGGGCCTGCAACGCATCAAGCCAGGCATTCAGCGCATCGCCGGGGCGCGGCTGCGCCACCACGGGCAGCGTGTTGATAAAGAGTCCGACCATGCGCTCGACACCCGGCACATCCATCGGACGTCCCGCCGTGGTCGCGCCAAAGCACACGGCGTCCTGGCCGGTGAGACGGTGCAGCAGGATGGCCCACGCGCCTTGAATCAGCGTGTTCAGCGTGACGCGGCGCGTCCGCGCAAACGCCTGCAGGCTGTCGTTCCGCGCCGCGTCGAGCACGCGCGGATAAGCGCGGTAGCCGTGGCGACCCACCGGGGCGGTCAATGCATCGGCCACGCGAGTGGGTGCGGTGAGGATCGCCAGTTGACTGCCCCAGTGGCTGCGCGCTGCGGCGGTGTCCTGCTGTCCCAACCAGCCGATGTAGTCGCGGTAGCGCGCGGTCTGGGGCGGCAGCGACTGGCCGGCATAGTGACTCAGCACCTCGCCGAGCAGTTGCGACGTGCTCCAGCCATCGAGCAGCAGATGGTGATGGGTCCAGATCAGGTGATGGCGTGTGGCGCCGATGCGTACCAGCGCCAGCCGCATCAGCGGCGGTTGCGCCAGATCGCAGCCCTGGTCGCGCTCGGCCTGCGCCAGCGTGTCCAGCGCCGGGGCGAGATCGTGGGGCGCCTCGGCTTCGACCCCATCGATCACGGTCAGCGGCAACGGCACGGTGCGTGCCACCCATTGCAGTGGCGTTTCGCCGGCGAGGAAGCCGGTCCGGAGAATGTCGTGCCGGTCCAGCACGGCCTGCCACGCCGCGCGGAAGCGTTCGACATCGAGGTGGTCGATATCGGCGCGCAACTGGTTCAGATACGCATCGCCCTGCGCCGCGTGGGCACTCAGGAACAGCATGCCGGTCTGCATCGGCGCCAGCGGGTACAGGTCCGCGATGTCAGCCGCATCCACTGGCAAGGCCAGCGTGTCGAGCGCTGTTTGCGTCAGGCCCGCCAGCGGGAAATCCGATGGCGAGACACCGCGCGCACCGCTGGTGCAATGCGCAATCAAGGCTTGCAGCTCGCGCTGGAAGCTGGCGGCAAGGGCCTCCATCGCCGGGCGCGCGTGGCGGTTGCGGCTGTAGTGTACTGTCAGCGTCAGCGTCTGGTCGTAGACCTGACCATTGATCGCCAGCGCGTGCATCAGCGGCGCGTCGGCATCCATGGCAGGACCGGCGCTTTCGTTGGCGGGTTTCCAGCCGCTTTCCGCATCGAACGCACCGTCGAACTGGCCCAGGTAGTTGAAAACAACTTCCGGACGCGGCAAGGCTTTCATCGCCGCCTGCTGCGCGGGGGTGCCCATGTCGCGCAGCACGCCATGGCTCAGGCCACGTCCCGGTACGGCGCGCAGGTGTTCCTTGACGCGTCGCAGCGCATCACCCGGTTCGCCCAGCGGCGCCAGCGCCACCGGATACAGGTTCGTGAACCAGCCGACCGTACGCGAGATATCGAGGTCAGACACGGCCTCGCGGCCATGGCCTTCGAGATCGACAAGGATCTGGTCGCTACCGGTCCAGCCACACAGCGCACGGCCCAGTGCCGTGAGCAGGATGTCGTTGACTTGCGTGCGATAGGCGCCCGGTGCCTCGCGCAGCAATGCCGACGTGGCGGCTGCATCGAGCGTCAGCGTGACACTGTCGCGCTCGCCAACCGTGCCGAAGGCTGCCGCGCCATCGCGTGGCAGCGCCACCGGCACGTTGCGCAATGCCTCCCACGCAGGCAAATCGGCGGCGTGCGACTCGGCATGGTCGCGCAGTGCCAACGCCCACGTTTGCACACTGGCTGTGCGCGGTGGCAACGCCACGGACTGGCCCGCGCATCGTTGCTGATACGCGGTGCGGAGATCGTCGAGCAGGATGCGCCATGACACGCCATCCACCGCCAGATGGTGGATCACCAGCAGCAGCCGGTGGGCAGGTGTGGCGCCATCGATCTCGATAGAGACTGCGCGCACGAGCGTGCCGGTGTTCAGGTCCAGGCTGCGTTGGGCCTCGACGCACAGCGCATCGAGACCGTCTGCCGGGGTCTGCCGTGTCCACAACACGTCGTGCCTCGGCGTGCTACCGGCGGCCGCACACGTCTGGTGCCAGTGGCCGTCCACATCGCAAGTGAACTGCATGCGCAGCGCGTCGTGATGGGCGATCAGCGCGGCCAGTGCCTCGCGCATGGGCTGCGCGGCGATGGGGCCAGCCGATTGCAGCAGCACCGCCTGATTCCAGTGGTGGCGCACTGGCATGTCCATGCCCAGGAAAGCGGCCTGGAATGGCAGCATTGGCACTTCACCCGAAGCCGGCGCGTGCTCACGCACCGCCAGTTGGGCGGGGACGGCCACGGCAGCCAGTCGGGCAAGCGTCTGCGACTCGAACATCTGGCGCGGCGTCAGTTGCCAGCCGGTACGCCCTGCGCGCGACACGATCTGCAAGCTGATGATGGAATCGCCGCCCAGTTCAAAGAAGTTGTCGTGGCGGCCCACGCGTTCGATGCCGAGTACCTCCGCCCAGATGGCAGCCAGCGCGATTTCCGCTTCGCCTTCCGGCGCTTCGTAGCTGGCCTGCGTTTGCGCTTCCGGTGCCGGCAGCGCCTTGCGATCCAGCTTGCCGTTGGCGTTCAGCGGCAGACGATCCAGCACCATCAACGCGGACGGCACCATGTACTCGGGCAATGCTTCACCGAGCCTGACACGCATCGTCTGCGCATCGAGCGACTGCCCTGCCCGGCATGCCACGTAGGCCACCAGTCGCGTGCCGCCTACGGCAACCACCACCGCCTCCGCCACTTCGGGCAGCGCCAGCAACTGCGCCTCGATCTCGCCCAGCTCGATCCGCAGGCCGCGGATCTTCACCTGATGGTCGATCCGGCCCAGGTATTCCAGTTGCCCATCGGCACGCCAGCGCACCAGATCGCCCGTGCGATACAGGCGCCCGCCTGCCTCGAAGGGATCGGCCACGAAGCGCTCGGCCGTCAGGCCCGGACGACGCAGATAGCCGCGCGCCAATCCCACGCCGCCCAGATACAACTCGCCCGCCACGCCCTGCGGCACGCGGTTCAGGCTGCCGTCGAGCACATGCGTGCGGATGCCCGACAGCGGTCGGCCAATCGGCACTTGCCGCCCTTCGGCGCGGCAGTTCCAGTACGTGACGTCGATCGCCGCCTCGGTCGGGCCATAGAGGTTGTCGAGCGAGACCCACGGCAAGCGCGCCAGCACCTGCGCCTGCACCTCTGCGGGCAACGCCTCGCCGCTGCACACGATGCGCCGCACGCTGCGGCAGGCTTCCACGCCATCGTGGGCCATGAACGCGGCCAGCATCGACGGCACGAAGTGCAGCGTGCTCACGTCATGCGCCGCGATGCGCGCCACGAGCCGCGCCGGATCGCGATGCTCGCCCGGTGCTGCCAGCGCCAGACGCGCACCGACCATCAGCGGCCAGAAGAACTCCCAGACCGAGACATCGAAGCTGAACGGGGTCTTCTGCAGCACCGTATCCGCATTGCTCAGTGCATAGGCCTGCTGCATCCACGCGAGCCGGTTATGCAGCGCGCCGTGCCGATTGGCCGCGCCCTTGGGGCGTCCCGTGGAGCCCGAGGTGTAGATCACGTAGGCCAGGCTCTCGGCGTGCAGCGGCACCGCTGGCGCGTAGGTCGGCCACGCACTCCAATCGAGCGTATCGAGATCGAGCCACGTGGCGGCCAGCCGGGCCGGCACCCGTTCGCGCAGATGCGACTGCCCGAGCAGCAGCGACACCGCGCTGTCCTCGACCATGTACGCGATGCGCTCGGCCGGATACTCGGGATCGATGGGCACATAGGCGCCACCAGCCTTGAGGATGCCGAGCAGGCCCACCACCATCTCGATCGAGCGTTCGGCCACGATGCCCACGGGCATCTCGGGACGCACGCCCAGTGCGATCAGTTGATGCGCCAACCGATTGGCACGCGCATCCAGCTCCGCGTAGCGCAGCGACTGCTCGCCGAACACCAGGGCCACCGCATCGGGCGTGGCCGCAGCCTGTCGGGCGATGAGGTGATGCACCGGCTCCGGCGTGCCGTGCGTATCCGTGTTGATGCTCCAGCCATCGAGCCGCGCGCCTTCCTCGGCGGCCAGCAGCGGCACATCGGCCACAGCCGTATCCGGCTGTGTGGCGAGCGCTTGCAGCATGGCTTCGTAGTGCGCCGCCATGCGTGCCATGGTCTCCGGTTCGAACAGTTCGGCGGCATAACGCAGCGTCAGTTGCAGCGTGCCGTCGTCGTGTTCGATGGAGTCGAGGACCAGTTCGAACTGCGCGGCCTGCGCGCCAACGGCCCACGGCGTCACCGACAGATCGCTCGACCCGGCCAGCGCGGCCAGCGCGGCGCGGTTGTCACGCTGGTGATTGAACATGACCTGGAACAGCGGCGGATGGCTCAGGCTGCGCTCCGGCTGCAGCGCATCCACCAGTTGCTCGAATGGCAGGTCCTGATGGGCCTGCGCGCCCAGCGCAGCTTCGCGGGTCTGTGCCAGTGCCTGCGCCAGTGTCATGCGCGGGCCGGCTTGCAGCCGCATCACCTGTGTATTGACGAAAAGCCCGACCGTGTCCTGCACATCGCCACGATGCCGATTGGCGATGGGCACGCCCACGCGAATATCGGCCAGCCCGGTGTAGCGCGACAGCAGCGTCTGGAACGCCGTCAGCAGCGCCATGAACACGGTGGCACCGCTGGCCTGCGCACGCTGGGCCAGTGCATCGCGCACGGTTCTGGGCAGCGTCGCCACGTGACGAGCCTCGTGGTAGCCGTCGGCGGCCAGCCGGGGGGCGTCGGCGGGCAGTTGCAGCACCGGATGATCGTCGCCAAGCTGCGTGCGCCAGTAATCGAGTTGGCGGGTCTGCTCGGCGGCATCGAACCAGCCGCGCTGCCATGCCGCATAGTCCACGTACTGGACGGCCAGCGGTGCCACCGCCAACGCCTGCCCGTTCCGCAGCGCGCCGAATCGCGTCACGAACTCGTCGACGATCACGCGCATCGACCAGCCATCCGAGGCAATGTGATGCATCACCACGACCAGCCGATGGTCGTCCTCGGCCATGCGGATCAGCGCCGCACGCACCGGAATCTGGCCTTCGAGATCGAATGGCGTCAGCGCCAGACGGGCGGCCTCTTCCGTGGCCGATGCCTCGGCGTCCGCCGTGTTCCGCAGGTCGATTACCGGCACCTCGAACGTCGCCTCCGGCAGCACCCGCTGCATGGCCTTGCCATCGGCGTCGGCCACGATCACCGTGCGGAATGCTTCGTGCCGCGCCACCACGGCACGCAGTGCCTGCACCAGCAGATCGATGTCGAGCGCGCCCTGCAAGCGCAGGCCACCGGCGATATGGTTGGCCGTGCTGGCTGGGTCCAGCTTCCAGAGGAACCACTGGCGTGCCTGCGCCGGGGACAGCGGTTGCGGGTCGAAACGGACATCGTCGGCCAACCGGGGCATGGCGGGCAACGGCGCCGCGTCGGACTGCGCGACGGCCACGGGCGCCACGGCAGCGGCGTGTGCCGCGGCGAGCGCCGCCAGCGTCTGGTGCTCCAGCAACTGGCGCGGCGCCAGCTTGATGCCCTGCTTGCGTGCGCGGGCCACCACCTTGAGGCTCAGGATGGAATCGGCGCCCAGCGCGAACACGTTATCGTTGCGTCCCACGCGCGCCACGCCCAGCACCTCGGCCCAGATCGCGGCCAGCTTTTCTTCGAACTCGCCCTGCGGCGCTTCGTAGCGCGCGCCGCCATCGCGTTCCGGACGCGGCAATGCCTTGCGGTCGATCTTGCCGTTGGCGTTCAGCGGCAGTGCATCGAGCAGCACGATCGCTGCCGGCACCATGTAGTCGGGCAGTGTCGCGGAGAGCCGCTCGCGCAACGTGTTGGCATCGGCGCTGCCCACCACATACGCGCACAGCATCGCGCGGCCATCGTCGGCCTGGTCCGCCAGCACCTCGGCCTCGGCAACGCCCGGCAGGGCCAGCATGGCGCGGCGCACCTCACCGGGCTCCACCCGATAGCCGCGAATCTTGACCTGGTCATCGACCCGGCCCAGGAACGCGAGGCTGCCATCGGGCAGCATGCGCACCTTGTCGCCGGTCCGGTACATGCGCTCGCCCGCGCGCAGCGGATGGGCGACAAAGCGTTCGGCGGTCTGTCCGGGACGGGCCGCGTAACCGCGCGCCACGCCGGGGCCGGACAGGTACAACTCGCCCGCCACGCCCTGCGCCACCGGGTTCATGTCGGCGTCGAGCACCATGGCCTTGCCGTTGGCAAGCGGCTTGCCCAGCGGCAGGCCCGCCGCCGTGCGATTGGCCGTCTGGCCGTCCTGCGTCAGCACGCCCACCGTGGTCTCCGAGGGACCATAGTGATTCATCACGGCACAGCCGGGGCGCAGCGCGTGGATACGGTCGAGCAGATCCCACGAGGTGGACTCGCCGCCAAGCACCAGCAAATGGCGCGGCAACACCGACGCGGCATCGCGGGCCTGCAGCAGGGCCTGCAGATGGCTCGGCACGATCTTGAGCGCATCCACGCCGTGCGCGGCCATGTACTCGCCGAAGCGGTCGGGATCGAACGCACGCTCGCGGCTGATCAGGTGCAGCGTCCGTCCGCTGCACAGCGCGCCGAAGAAGCTCGTGTGCCCCAGGTCGGCGGCCACCGTGGAGATCATCGCCAGGCTCCCGGCTTCCGCCGGCAGCGCCATCCGGTCCAGCACGGCGCGCACATAGTGTGTGAGCGCGCCACGCGCGACCGTGACACCCTTGGGCTGGCCCGTGGACCCCGATGTGTAGATCACGTAGGCAGCCTGCGCCGGATGAACCGGCGCAGGCTGCCAGTCCGGCACCATGGCCGGCGCCTCGCCCTCGCAAGTCAGCGGCCAGACTTCGACATCGGGCGTCCACGCCGGCGCCACTGCGGCAAGCAGCAATGCGGCGCCGCTGTTTTCCACCTGATAGGCCAGGCGGTCGGCCGGCAGTTGGGGATCGAGCGGGACATAGGCGGCACCTGCCTTGAGCGCGGCGAGCACACCCAGCACGAAGGCATTCGAGCGCTCGGCGAGGATGGCGACACGGCTCTCCGCGCCGATGCCACGCGCCTGCAGCTTGCGAGCCAGCGCGTTGGCGCGGGCATCGACGCTGGCGAAGTCATGACCGCCGGACTCGTCGTGAACGGCGAGCCGCGTGGGCACATCGCGCACGGCCTGATCCCACGACGCCATGAGGTCTGCCACGGCGAACGTTTGCGCGGGACCGCACAGCGCCGTCTGCGCGCCCGGTACGCGATATGCGGCCAGCGGCAATGTCGGCGCGGACACCGCCTGCTCGGCGATGGCAGCCAGTGCGGTGCCAAAGCGCGCGATGGTAGCTTCGTCGAAGCGTGCGGCAGCGTAGGCCAGTACGCATTCGATACCGTCCTGGCGATCCGTGAAATCGAAGCTCAGGTCGAAGTGGGCATGGCCGCCGCTCAGTTCCTCGATCCGGATCTCAAGGCCCGCTGCGTGGAAGTTCGCGGGCCGGTCCTGCTGCTCGGTGCACTTCACCTGGAACAGCGGATGCACGCCCGGCTGACGCTCCGGCGCCAGCGCATCGACAAGCATCTCGAAGGGCAGGTCCGGATGTGCGTGTGCGTCGAGCACGGCATCGCGCACACGGGCCAGCAGTGATGCGAACCCTTCGCGTGCATCCAGCTCGGCGCGGATCACCTGGACATTGAGCAGGCAGCCGATCAGGCCCAGCGTCTCGGCTTTTTGCCGGCTCGCCAATGGCGATCCCACGCGCAGATCGGCCTGTCCACCGTGCCGATACAGCGCCACGTCCAGCAGCGCGAGCATCACCATGTACACCGAGGCGCCCTGGGCACGGGCCAGTGCGCGCAGGCGCTGGCTCAGTTCGGCGGAAAGCACCATGCGGTGGCGCCCTTCGCTTGCGGCGAGATGGGCCGGTGCGGCAACGTCGCGCTCGCGGTCGAACGGCAGCACGGCGATGGCGTGGACGTCGCCAAGACGCCCGGTCCAATGCGCAAGCTGCCGCTCGGCCACGCCAGCTTCGAGCCAGTTGCGTTGCCACACGGCGTAGTCGGCGTACTGGATCGGCAGCGGGGGCGGCGCGGCCACGCCGCCCTGTGTCAGCGCCTGGTAGTGGCCGAGCAGTTCGTCGATGGCGATGCGGATCGACCAGCCATCGGCGGCGATATGGTGGACGGACAGCGCCAGCACATGCTCGGCATCGCCGGTCTGGAACAGCGCGGCGCGGATCGGTGCCTCGATATCCAACTGGAACGGCTTTTCGCGGAAGGTGTCGAGCCGCACGCGGAGCGTCGCTTCGGTGTCTTCACCGCGCAGATCTTCGAACGGCAGCGGGACATCGACGTGTTCCAGCACATGCTGGGACGCCTCGCCATCGTCGGCCACACGGTAAACGGTGCGCAGGATGTCGTGCCGCCGGGTCAATCCGTTCAAGGCTGCGTGCAGTGCCGTGCGATCCAGTGTGCCGCGCAGATGCAAGGCGCCCGGCAGGTTGTAGGCCGGGCTCGTGGGATCAAGCTGCCAGGTGAGCCACATGGCGCGCTGTGCGTACGAGAGCGGCAGCGGCGCATCGCGGCGGGCCGGAACGATCGGCAGCTCGGCCGCGCTCAGGCCCATGGCTTCGAGCTTGCTCAGGAATTCGCGGCGGGCTTGCGGTGCCAGTGCGGCGAAACGTTGCGCGATCTGTTGTGCGTCCAATGCCATGGTTATTCCAGTCCTTCCAGTGCGTTGAGCAGGTCGTCCATTGCAGACAGGCGCTGCTGCTGGCCACCCAGCGTGTTGGTGTCGCTGGCGGCGATATGTCTGGCGAGCGCGTGCGGCGTGGGGTGATCGAACAGGTGCCGCATCGGGAGATCCCATCCGTGGCGGGACACGAGCAGCGCACTGACGCGCACCGTGGACAGCGAATCGCCGCCCAGTTCAAAGAAGTTGTCGTGGCGGCCCACGCGTTCGATGCCGAGTACCTCCGCCCAGATGGCAGCCAGCGCGATTTCCGCCTCGCCTTGCGGCGCTTCGTAGCTCATCTGTGCCTGCACGTCGGGTGCCGGCAGCGCCTTGCGATCCAGCTTGCCGTTGGCGTTCAGCGGCAGACGATCCAGCACCACCAACGCGGACGGCACCATGTACTCGGGCAATGCTTCACCGAGCCTGACACGCATCGTCTGCGCATCGAGCGACTGCCCTGCCCGGCATGCCACGTAGGCCACCAGTCGCGTGCCGCCTACGGCAACCACCACCGCCTCCGCCACTTCGGGCAGCGCCAGCAACTGCGCCTCAATCTCGCCCAGTTCGATCCGCAGGCCACGGATCTTCACCTGATGGTCGATCCGGCCCAGGTATTCCAGTTGCCCATCGGCACGCCAGCGCACCAGATCGCCCGTGCGATACAGGCGCCCGCCTGCCTCGAAGGGATCGGCCACGAAGCGCTCGGCCGTCAGGCCCGGACGACGCAGATAGCCGCGCGCCAATCCCACGCCGCCCAGATACAACTCGCCCGCCACGCCCTGCGGCACGCGGTTCAGGCTGCCGTCGAGCACATGCGTGCGGATGCCCGACAGCGGTCGGCCAATCGGCACTTGCCGGCCTTCGGCGCGGCAGTTCCAGTACGTGACGTCGATCGCCGCTTCGGTCGGGCCATAGAGGTTATCGAGCGACACCCACGGCAAGCGCGCCAGCACCTGCGCCTGCACCTCTGCGGGCAACGCCTCGCCGCTGCACACGATGCGCCGCACGCTGCGGCAGGCTTCCACGCCATCGTGGGCCATGAATGCGGCCAGCATCGACGGCACGAAGTGCAGCGTGCTCACGTCATGCGCCGCGATGCGCGCCACGAGCCGCGCCGGATCGCGATGCTCGCCCGGTGCTGCCAGCGCCAGACGCGCACCGACCATCAGCGGCCAGAAGAACTCCCAGACCGAGACATCGAAGCTGAACGGGGTCTTCTGCAATACGGTGTCCGCATTGCTCAGTGCATAGGCCTGCTGCATCCACGCGAGCCGGTTATGCAGCGCGCCGTGCCGATTGGCCGCGCCCTTGGGGCGTCCCGTGGAGCCGGAGGTGTAGATCACGTAGGCCAGGCTCTCGGCGTGCAGCGGCACCGCTGGCGCGTAGGTCGGCCACGCATTCCAATCGAGCGTGTCGAGATCGAGCCACGTGGCGGCCAGCCGGGCCGGCACCCGTTCGCGCAGATGCGACTGCCCGAGCAGCAGCGACACCGCGCTGTCCTCGACCATGTACGCGATGCGCTCGGCCGGATACTCGGGATCGATGGGCACATAGGCGCCACCGGCCTTAAGGATGCCGAGCAGGCCCACCACCATCTCGATCGAGCGTTCGGCCACGATACCCACGGGCATCTCGGGACGCACGCCCAGTGCGATCAGTTGATGCGCCAAGCGGTTGGCACGCGCATCCAGCTCCGCGTAGCGCAGCGATTGCTCGCCGAACACCAGGGCCACCGCATCGGGCGTCGCCGCTGCCTGTCGGGCAATGAGGTGATGCACCGGCTCCGGCGTGCCGTGGGCATCCGTGTTGATGCTCCAGCCATCGAGCCGCGCGCCTTCCTCGGCGGCCAGCAGCGGCACATCGGCCACAGCCATATCCGGCTGTGTAGCGAGCGCTTGCAGCATGGCTTCGTAGTGCGCCGCCATGCGTGCCATGGTCTCCGGCTCGAACAGTTCAACGGCGTAGCGCAGCGTCAGTTGCAGCGTGCCGTCGTCGTGTTCGATGGACTCCAGCATCAGTTCGAACTGGGCATTGCCATGCGGCAGGTCGATGCGCGAAACGGCCAGGCGGGGCCAGCCGGACAACGCGCTGTCATCGCGCCGCACGTGGTTGAACATCGCCTGAAACAGCGGATGGTGGCCGGGCGTGCGTTCCGGCTGCAACGCCTCCACCAGTTGCTCGAACGGCAGGTCCTGGTTTGCCTGGGCGTCGAGCGCTGCGGCGTGGATGTGGTGCAGCACCTGCCCCAGCGTCACGCGCGCGGCCATGCGCGATTGCAGCACCACCGTGTTGATGAAGAAGCCCACGACACCAGCGGTTTCCGCGCGATTGCGGTTGGCAAACGGCACGCCGGTCCGGATCACCGGCAGATCGGCGTAACGGTGCAGCAGCGCGTGAAAGGCAGCGAGCAGCACCGAGAACAACGTGCTGTCGGCCGCCTGCGCGCGCTGGCGCAACTGGGCCAGCAGCGCGGGCGGCACAGCAAAGACATGCGCCGCAGCGTGATAGCCCGCCGATGCCAGACGGGGCCGGTCCGTCTGCAGCGACAGCACCGGATGCGCATCGCCAAGCTGCGTGCGCCAGTAACCGAGTTGACGCGCCTGTTCGCCGTCCTTGAGCCAGTCACGCTGCCACGCGGCGAAATCGGCATAGTCGATGTCAGGCGGCGGCAGTGCCTCGACACGCCCGGCCACGTGAGCGCGATAGGCGCGCGACAGATCCGCCAGGATCACCTGCGTCGAGACGGCGTCCGACACGATGTGGTGCATCACCACCACCAGCTCGGCATCGTTGGCCGCGCGCTGGCACAGCGCCACACGCATGAGCGGGCCACGCTCCAGATCGAACGGCGTATCGCACAGGCGACGGATGGCGCCGTGCGATGCCGCATGGTCCACCACTTCCAGCACGATGTCAGCGGTGGGCTGCACGCATTGTTCGGCCTCGCCAGCTTCATTGGTGCGAAACACCGTGCGCAGTGCCGCGTGCCGCCCCACGAGCACCGCCAGGGCATGCCGCAGGGCAGACACGTCGAGCGTGCCCTGCAGCCGCAAGCCGCCGCAGAGATGATAGGCGGTGCTGGCGGGATCGATCTTCGACAGCACCCACAGCCGTTGCTGCGCAAACGACAACCGTGCCGGGCCATCGGACGCGCGCCGCACGATACGGTCGGTGGCCGCCTGCGTAGCGGCGCCAGCGGCAGCCCCCCCGCGCAGGCGCTGGCGCAGCAGGGCCAGTTGCGCCGGATTGAGGCTGGCGCGGCGAGCAGAAATATCTTGCATCGAACGATTTCGCTAGGGTCAGACGGGGAGCGTGGCGGCGGTGTCCGGGGTGTCGTCCTGCGCGATCTGTTCGATCAGGAGCAGTTCCACCAGCACCGCAAGCGCCTCCACCGTGGGGGTCTTGAAGAAGTCGACGGGTCGCACGGAGACGCCCCAGGCCGCACGCACGCGGGCCAGCAACTGGATGGCCAGCAGGGAATCGCCGCCCAGTTCGAACAGGTTGTCGTGGATACCTACGGGCGCCACACCCACCAGTTCGCCGAACAGCGCCGCCAGCCCCTGCGACAGATCGTCCTCCGCCCCCACGTATGGCACGCCCAGTGCCGGGCGCGGATGCTGCGGCCGGCTGGAGCGGCGGGCGTCGAGGGTGTCGAGCGTGTCGAACATCGCGAGATCGACGCCGCGCAGACGCTGCGTCAGATCGGTGGTGACGACAAGCACCTGCGCACGAGGCGGACCGGACAGCACGCGTTCCAGCGCGGCACCGCCCTGTGCTGCCGGGATGCCGACGCCTTCGGGAAGCGCCATGGCCGCCGCCATGCCCACATCGCGCCAGCCGTCCCAGTTGACGGCGATGACAGGAAACGACGCGTCGCGCAGTGCCGCCGTGGCGCGCGCATCGAGCCAGGCATTGGCCGCGGCATAGTCGGCGCGGCCAATGCCACCGGCGATGCTCGCCAGCGACGAACACAGCAATACGAAGTCGGGCTGCTGGCCTTGCAGCGCGGCCAGCAGGTGACGCGTGCCGTCAACCTTTGGCGCCAGCACCCGCGCGGACTGTTCCTCGCTCCACTGCGCGAGGTACGCGTCGGCGGACTCGCCAGCGGCGTGGATCACGCCATGCAGCGTGCCGAACGTCTGCCGTGCTTCGGACATCGCCACTCGCATGGCCGTGGCATCCGTCACATCGGCGGTCAGCGTCATGACCTCGGCGCCGAGCGATGCGAGGGACTGCAGTGCGGCCAGCCGCTCGCGCAGCGCCTGTGGTTGCGAGGCATCGGCGATGCGCGCGGCCCAATCCGTACGCGGCGGCAACGCCGAGCGCTGCAGCAGCACAAGGCGCGCCTGCCAGTGTTCGGCAAGATGACGCGCAAGCGCCAGGCCCACACCGCCAAGCCCGCCCGTGATCAGGTACGTCCCGCCCTTCCGCAGATGCACCGGGGAATCCGGCGCATGGCGCAGCGCTTCGTGGCCGCGCACCCAACGATGCGGCCCGCGATAGGCGCTCATCGGCAACGGCTCGGCATCGTGCAGCGCGTCGCAAAGCTGCGTGACGAGGCGCGTTTCGGCGAAGCTGCCGGACGCGGGCACCTCGATATCGACGACGCCGCACACCACGTCCTGCAGTTCCTGCGGCATCACCAACGCGGGGCCGAGCAGCAGCGCACGGTCCGGATCGAGGGGCTCGGTGCCCGTGACATCGGCCAGTCCCTGCGTGACGATCTGCAGGACGAGCCGGCCCGGTGCACGAGATGCCGGCGCTGCCTCGATGGCACGCGCAAGGGCGACGAGGCTCGTCATGCCATGGTCGCCATTGAGCGTCCACAAACAGCAAATCCGCGCAATTGCGCCCACCTCGCGGCCAATCGCGCGCAACGCATCGGCCAGTGCCTCGGCATCGGCGGGCGGCGCGACGTGGTGGTGAGCATCCAGTCGGGCGTAGGTGGCACCCGCCGCGATGCTCGCCACGGTGCCCATACCGGCCAGCCGCTGCAGCACACGATCATCGACACTGCCCGACCCGCCCAGCACCACTGTGCAGCCTTCCTGTGCCGAGGATGCAGCGGGCAACGTCACGCGCTGCCAGGTGGGCACGTGGAACCAGTCATCGATTCCGCACGGACCGGACGCGATCCCGGGCGCCTTGTCCGCCACGGCGGGGGCGTCGACCCAGAACGATCGATGTTCGAACGGATAGCCGGGCAGCGGAATACGGCGGCGTGCCGGACCGATCCGCTCGGCAAGTGCCACATCGATATCGACGCCGGCAGTCCACAGTTGCCCAAGGCAGCGCAGGTGCTGCAGCGCCTGCAGGTCTTCGCGCCGGGCATGGGGCAGCGTGGAGAGCGCCATGCGCCCTTCTGCCAGCGGATGACGCTTGACCAGCGACGTGAGCGTATCGCCAGGACCCACTTCGAGCGCAATGCAATCGGCCCGTTCCAGCAGACGCCCCAGCCCCGCCGCGAAGCGCACCGTGCCGCGCAGATGCTCTGCCCAGTAGCGCGGATCGCATGCCTGCGCGGCGGTGATCCAGTCGCCGGTCACGTTGGACACATAGGGAATCGACGGCGCGCGCAACGTCAGGCGGCCCACGACGGCCTCGAATTCCGCGATCACCGGATCGAGCAATGCAGAGTGAAACGCGTGCGAGACATGCAGGCGCCGGACCACCGCACCCTGCGCCAGCAACGCCTGTTCAGCCTTGCCGATAGCGTCCACGGTGCCGGCCAGCACACACAGTTCCGGCGCATTGACCGCTGCCAGATCGCAGCCGGCCTCGATCCACGGTGTCAATGCGCTTTCCGGGAGACCCACGGCCAGCATCGCGCCGGGTGGCGTCGACTGCATCAGGCGGCCACGTGCGGCCACCAGCACCAGTGCGTCGTCGAGCGTGAAGACGCCCGCCAGGCACGCGGCAACGTACTCGCCAATGCTATGCCCGATCATTGCGGCGGGCTGGACGCCCCACGACATCCACAGTTTCGCCAGGGCGTACTCGATGACGAACAGCGCGGGCTGCGTCAGCGCGGTACGCGACAGTTCCGCGCCTGCCTTTGCGATGGCGTCGGGGCTGGCGCTCGTGTCTTCCGGCCAGATCCATTGCCGCAGATCGGTGCCGAGCGGCTCGCGCAGGCGCTCGCAGCATGCATCCACCGTCGAACGGAATAGCGGCGCTGTGTCGTACAGCGCGCGAGCCATGCCCACGTGTTGCGCCCCTTGCCCCGGGAACAGGAAGGCGACCGAAGGCGGTTCATCGGCAGCCGCGCCGCTGACGAGGTGTGTCGCGCTGCGCGTGTGCAGCGCCTGCGCCGCCTGCGCCAGATCGCTGGCGATCACCACGGCGCGATGGGCAAACGGCTTGCGGCCCATCGCGAGCGTGTGGGCCACATCGGCAAGCTGCAGGTCCGGCTGGTGGTCAAGGTGATGCGCCAGCGCGTGGGTGGCATTCGCCAGTGCGGATTCGCTGCGCGCCGACAGCAGCAGCAGTTGGGCGCCTTCACTCGGCGTGCCGGCAGGACGCAGTGCCGGTGCTTCCTCCAGCACGGCGTGCGCGTTCGTGCCGCCCATGCCGAACGAACTCACGCCCGCGCGGCGCGGCACCGGGCCGGCGCTCCAGTGCGTGGCGCGCGTGTTGACGAAGAAAGGACCGGACGCGAAATCGATGCCCGGATTCGGTGTCTCGAAATGCAGGCTCGGCGGCAAGGTGCGATGGCGCAACGCCATCACGGCCTTGATAAGGCCCGCCACGCCAGCCGCCGCATCGAGATGGCCGATATTGGTCTTGACCGAGCCAATGGCACAGAAGCCGCGCCGCTGCGTGCCTTCACGGAACGCCTGGGTCAGTGCCGCGATTTCGATGGGATCGCCAAGCGTGGTGCCCGTGCCATGCGCTTCGACGTAGCCAATGGAGTCAGGCGAGACATCGGCCAGCATCTGGGCCAGCCCGATGGCATCGGCCTGCCCCGCGACGCTCGGCGCGGTATAGCCCACCTTGTTGGCGCCATCGTTGTTGAGCGCCGTGGCCTTGATGATGGCGTGGATCGTGTCGCCATCGTCCAGCGCCTGTTCCAGCCGCTTCAATGCCACGACACCGGCACCGCTGCCCAGTACCGTGCCATCGGCGCGTGCATCGAACGCCCGGCAATGCCCGTCCGAGGACAGGATCGCGCCTGCCTGATAAGCATAGCCCTGCGCTTGCAGCAGGTTCAGCCAGACCCCTCCGGCCAGTGCCATATCGCATTCGCGCGCCAGCAGCGCCTGGCATGCCTGATGCACGGCCACGAGCGACGTCGAGCACGCGGTCTGCACCGTCAGCGCCGGACCGCGCAGATTCAGCTTGTACGCCACGCGCGTGCTCAGGGCATCGCTGGCGTTGCCATTCATGAGTCCGATCAGTTCGGCAATGCCGGCATCCGTACCAAGCGCGCGCTGCGGCAGCAGATGCGTCATGAGATACAGGTTCGCGCCGGCGCCGGC
Source organism: Cupriavidus sp. SW-Y-13 (assembly GCF_009793345.1). Classification (NCBI taxonomy): domain Bacteria; kingdom Pseudomonadati; phylum Pseudomonadota; class Betaproteobacteria; order Burkholderiales; family Burkholderiaceae; genus Cupriavidus; species Cupriavidus sp. SW-Y-13. Next base: position 1,235,849 of record NZ_WHLX01000001.1, on the reverse strand, counting down.
ATAGACGCCCACGGCCGCCTGCAACCGCGCCACGTCATAGCCCGCGTGCTCCATCGCATGCCATGCGCACTCCAGGAAAATGCGCTGCTGCGGATCGAGATACTGGGCCTCGCGCGGCGCGTAGCCGAAGAACGCCGCGTCGAAGCGGTCGAACCCTTCGAAGCGGACACCAGCCTTGACGTAGGCGGGGTCGGCGATTCGCTCGGGTGGCACACCGGCTGCCGCAAGTTCCGCGTCGGAAAGCGTCGACACCGACTCGACACCGTTGCAGATATTGCGCCAGAACGCGTCCACGTCCGGCGCATCGGGGAACCGGCCCGCCATGCCCACGATGGCAATCTCGATCCCGGTCAGATGGGTGGGCGTTTCGTACACCGGCATCAGTTCACTCCCGCCTCGGTACGGCCCCGGCGCAGGCGCGCGGCCCGCTGGTCCTGCGCCCGTTGGCGCGTGTCCGCCACGGGCGCTGTCGTGCCGGCTTCCAGGTGGCGCCGCAAGGCGTCGATGGTTGGATACTGGAAGAGATCCACCAGCGGCACCCTGGTAGTCAGCCGTTCTTCCATCAGCCGGTGTACGCGGATCAGCAGCAGCGAGTGACCGCCGATATCGAAGAAATTGTCTTGCTGGCCGACGCGCTCCAGGTGCAGCACCTCGGCCCAGATTGCGGCCAGCGCCTGCGCCAGTTCCCCAACCGGCGCTTCGAACGCGCGCGGACTTGCGGCTTCAGGCGCGGGCAGCGCCTTGCGGTCGATCTTGCCGTTGGCGTTGAGCGGCATACGCGCCAGCATCATCACGAGCGACGGCACCATGTAGTCCGGCAGCGTCTGCGCCAGCGCGGACTTGATGGCAGCTGCATCACCGGTATCCGATGCATCGGCCTGGACGTACGCCACCAAGCGGTGCCCGGCGCCGGTATCCTGCGCCACCACCACGGCCTCGCGCACAGTGGGCAGCGCCAGCAGTGCCGCTTCCACCTCGCCCAGTTCGATGCGGAAGCCGCGGATCTTGACCTGATGGTCGATGCGGCCCAGGTATTCGATCTGGCCATCGGCACGCCAGCGCACGAGGTCGCCCGTGCGATACAGGCGCCCACCGCTGTCATCCAGCGGATCGGCAACAAATCGCTCGGCCGTCAGGCCCGGCCGGTTCCAGTAGCCACGCGCCAGACTCAAGCCACCGAGGTGAAGCTCGCCGGCCACGCCCTGCGGCACGGGACGCAGCGCGGCATCGAGCACCCACGCCTGCGTGTTGCCAACGGGCTTGCCGATGGGCACGGTCAACGCGCCATCGTCGTGGCAGTCCCAGTACGTGACCTCGATGGCCGCTTCGGTCGGACCATACAGGTTCAGCAGCGTGGCCTGCGGAAATGCCTGCAGCACGCGCGCCTGGAGATCGGCCGGCAGCGCTTCGCCGCTGCACACGATGCGGCGGATGCGCTGGCACGCGGCGGTGGCACCGTGCGCCATGAACGCCTGCAGCATCGACGGCACGAAGTGGATCGTCGTCACGCGATGCAGGTCGATCAGCGCCACGAGCCGGGCCGGATCGCGATGCTCGCCCGGTCCCGCCAAGGCCAGCGTGGCGCCAGCCGTCAGCGGCCAGAAGAACTCCCAGAACGAGATATCGAAGCTGTACGGGGTCTTCTGCAGCACGGTGTCCGTGCCATCCAGCGGTTGATGCTGCTGGCCCCAGGCCAGCCGGTTGCATAGCGCGCGATGCCGGTTGCCGGCACCCTTCGGACGCCCCGTCGAGCCCGATGTGTAGATCAGGTAGACGAGGTTTTCGCCATGCACAGCGATGTCGGGATCGTGTGCGGGCTCGGCGGACAGCGCCGCTGACAAGCCATCCACGTCGATGACCTGCAGGCCATCGACCACCGGCAGACGCTCCCGCAGATGCGCCTGCGTCAGCACCAGTGCCACGGCACTGTCGTCCAGCATATAGGCCACGCGGTCGGCGGGATGGTCGGGATCGATGGGCACATAGGCGCCGCCCGCTTTCATCACGGCCAGCAGGCTGACCACGAGTTCGACGGAGCGCTCCATGGCGATGCCGACGCGGGTCTCGACACCCACACCGTGGCGGCGCAGGTGGTGCGCAAGCTGGTTGGCACGGGCGTTCAGTTCGGCGTAGTTCAACACGGCATCGCCGAAGCGCAGCGCCACGGCCTGCGGCAATCGCTGCACCTGCAGTTCGAACCAGCGATGCACGGTGTCGGGCGACAGACGCGCGACGGCGTCGCCGTGGCTCCATTGGGCCAGCGTTTCCTGCTCCACGGCACCGAGCAATGCGGCATCGCCAACGGTGGTGTCCGGCTGGCGGGCCAGCGTGTCGAGCACGCGCAGATAGTGTTCGGCAAAGCGCGCCATGGTGGCGGCTTCGAACACTTCGCGCGCATAGACCAGGCGCAGCGCCGCCGAGCCGTCGCGGTTCTCGCGAATCTCGACGGACAGTTCGAACTGCGCCGCAGTCCCCGGCAGCGCGGCACCGCTCGCCACCAGTCCCGTGATTGCCGAGAAGCGGCTGAAATCCTCGTGCTGGTGGTTGAACAGCACCTGGAACAGCGGCGCGTGGCTGAGGCTGCGTTCCGGCTGCAATGCCTCCACCAGTTGCTCGAAAGGCAAGTCCTGATTGGCCTGCGCGCCAAGCGCAGCCTGCCGTGCGGTGGCCAGCACTGTACCCAGCGGCGTACGGTCATCGAGCACGTTGCGCAGCACCACCGTATTCACGAACAGGCCGATCACCCCCTGCGCAGCGGCGTGATGGCGATTGGCGACGGGCACGCCGACGCGGATATCGGTCTGGCCGGTGTGCCGATGCAACAGTGCCTGCAATGCGGCAAGCATCGCCATGAACGGCGTGGCCTCGCGGGCGGCTGCCGTGGCACGCAGCGCGGTCAGCAGCGACGATGGCAGCGCCATGTCGTACGTGGCAGCGCGGTATCGCGCCACGGCATCGCGCGGATGATCGACGGGCAGCGCCAGCACGGGATGCGTATCGCCAAGCTGTTCGCGCCAGTAGGCCAGTTGCCGATCCCGCTCGCCGCCCGCGAGCCACTGCGTCTGCCATGCCGCGAAATCGGCGTACTGGCGCGGCGCGGGCAGGTTGTTGTCATTGGTAAGTGCCGCGCGATAGTGCTGCGCGAGTTCGTCGATCCAGATACCCATCGACGTGCCATCGGACACGATGTGGTGCATCACCACCACCAGTTGATGGCGGTCCTCGGCCAGCCGGATCAGCGCGACACGCCACAGCGGACCGGTGGCGAGATCGAACGGCTGGTCGGCCAGATCGCGGGCTGCGGCAGATGCGCTTGCGGCCTGCTGTGCGGCCGGCAGGCCGGAGACATCGTGGATGACCAGCGGCACCGGCTGATGGGGCCGCACTGTTGCGATGGGTTCGCCCTGCGCATTGGCGACGAAGACGGTTCGCAACATCGCATGACGCCCGACCAGTGCGTCGACCGCGCGCCGCAGGGCGTCGGCATCGAGCGCGCCTTGCAGCGTCAGCACCCCGGCCACGTGGTACGCCGTGCTCGCCGGTTCAAGATGCCAGAGGAACCATTGCCGCTGCTGCGCATACGAGAGCGGTGCCACACCGCTATCGGGCAACGGTGCAATGGCCGCAACCGCAGCGTTGCCCGCCGCGATCACGCGTTTCAGCGCCGCGACGGCATCGCGCAGACGCGGATGCTCGAACAGCACGGACACCGGGAACGTCACGTTCCAGCGCGCCGCCACGGCAGCCGCAACCCGCGCTGCCGCCAGCGAGTTGCCGCCCTGCAGGAAGAAATGCGCGTCAGCCGGCAGCGGTTCGCCGGACTTGCGATCCAGCACGTCGCCCCAGATGGCGGCGAGTTCCGCCAGCAAGGGGTCCGATGTGTCGCGCGGCACCGCCTGCGGCACCACCGAAGCCGCCGCCTCGCCAATGAGTTCGATCCGGCCCTGCTCGAAGAGCGCATAGGCATCGAGCGTGCGCGTCTGCCAGCCCTGCCGGCACGCGCTGCGCTGCAGCTTGCCGCTCGACGTCTTGGGCAGCGCGCCCGGATTGAGCAATACCACCACGGACAGCGGCTCGCCGCAGGCTTCGCTGACGGCTGCGCTCAGCGCTTCCACCAGCGATGGCGGCGGCACGAGCTTGCGCGTGCTGCGCGAGACCTCCGCAGCCAGGCCGATGCCCTCCCGCCCGTCGACCTGCACCGCGAAGGCCGCCACGCGTCCCTTGCGCACCACATCGACCTCCGCTTCGACTGCCCGCTCCAGATCCTGCGGATAGAGGTTGTGGCCGCGCACGATGATGAGATCCTTGACGCGCCCGCTCACGTACAGGTGCCCTTCGTGCACAAAGCCCAGATCGCCGGTGCGCAGCCAGCGTGCGCCATCGTGTTCCACAAACGCCTCGGCCGTGGCAGCCGGATTGCCCCAGTACCCTGCCCCGATGCTCGGGCCGCTGGCCCAGATCTCGCCGATCACGCCATCGGCGGCAGGCTGCAGCGTGGCAGGCGCGACGATGCGAACCCTGTGATCGGCCGTGACCGTGCCGCAGCCAACAAGCGCGGTGCCAGCCTCGCTCGATCGCGCGGTGCCGCTGGCAAGTGCCTGTGCGTCGAACGTCTGCACCGGCATGCCCGCGCCGCGCTGGACGCCCGTCACAAACAGCGTGGCTTCGGCAAGTCCGTAGCACGGGTAGATGCTGTCGGCGCGGAATCCCACCGGGCCGAAGCGCTCGGCAAATGCCTGCATGGTGTCCGCGCGCACCGGCTCCGCGCCCGTATAGGCCACGCGCCAGCACGACAGGTCGAGCCTGGCAAGCTGCGCATCCTTGACCCGGTCCAGGCACAGTCGATAGGCAAAGTCCGGACCGCCGCTCAGCGTGGCACGGTGGTGCGAGATCATCTCCAGCCAGCGGATCGGCCGCTCCAGGAAGAACTGCGGCGACGTCAGCACGCATGGAATCCCGCTATAGAACGGCTGCAGCAGGCCGCCAATCAGGCCCATGTCGTGATACAGCGGCGCCCAGACCGCGAACTTGTCTGCCGGTCCGATGCCGAGTCCTGCGCGAATCGCACGCTCGTTGGCGATCAGGTTGCCATGCGTCACCATCACGCCCTTGGGCGCCGAGGTGGAACCCGAGGTGTACTGCAGGAAGGCCACATCGGTGAGCGCCGGGGTGCATGGTGCCCAGTGGGCGGCCTGCGCTGCATCGATGTCGTCGACCTCGATCACCGCAACCGCAGCGCCGATGGCAACCGCCACGTCGGCGCCTAGCCCGGCCGTGGTCAGCACGAAGCGGGCTTCGGCATCGGCCGCGATGCCGGTCAGGCGCTCCAGTTGCTGCTGGCGCGCCGCGTCCGGCGCGAACACGGGCACGGCCACGGTGCCGGCGTAGAAGCACGCAAACATCGCCACGGCATAGTGGTCGTCGTTGTCGAGCATGACCAGTGCACGTTCGCCGCGCGCGCCACGCTGCTGCAGGACGGCGGCCAGCGCCCGCACGCGTGCGGCAAAGGCGTGATACGTCCAGGACGATTCCGCCAGCCCCGTGCCATCGTCCCCGACGGTCACCAGTGCAATGTCATCGGGGCGATGCGTGGCGAGTGCCTCAAGATGGCTGACAAAGTCCACCGGTTCCTGCCAAGTCTGTGTGTTCATCTCTGCTTCCATCGTCCGCTGTGCGGGGGTCACGGGGTTGGCGCGCGGCCGGGGGTCATCACTTGCCGAGGTTGCCGTGCGGCTCGGCCATGGCCACCACCACCTTGCGCGGTCCCTTGAACGGCGCACGGGCGTGAGCCGCCAGCATGTTGTCGAGCATCAGCACATCGCCGGATTCCCAGCGGAACGACACGGTTTCCGCGTCGAGCACGGCGCGCACCTCGTCAAAGATCGCATCGGAGATCGGTGAGCCATCCGCGAAATACGTGTTGCGCGGCAGGTTGTCCTCGCCGAGCAGTTCTTCCAGCGATTCGCGCACTTCGGGTTGCAGGTTCGACACGTGAAACAGGTGCGCCTGGTTGAACCAGACCATTTCGCCGGTCACGGGATGCCGCTCCACGGCCTGGCAAAGCTGCGTGGTACGCAGGTCGCCATCGTCCTTCCATTCCCACCGGATATCGGCCCGCTTGCAGAACGCTTCCACTTCGGCGCGGTTTTCGGTGTTGAACACCTTCTGCCATGGCACATCGAACTCGCCGTAGTTGCGCACGTAGAGCACGCCGGGCGCGAAACGTTCGCGCAGCGCATCGGGCATGCGGCGGTAAATGGCGCGGCTGTCGGCAATCGGTGTCTCGCCGCCTTCGGGCGATGCCGTGACGCAGTGAAACCAGATCTTCATCGGCCATTCGCGCGTGTACGCCTGCTCGTTGTGCAGGGGGATGTGCTGGTGCGCGGGGTATTCCGTGGACGTGTAGATGCCGGCGCCGGCTGCGTCCACGGCGCTGCGCGGCGTCGACGCGAACTCGTACTTGAGCAGCGGATGGCCAAACGATGCGGCGAACTTCTGGAACACATCGACGGATGGCACATCGAATCCACGCAGCAGCACGCCGCCTGCGCGCTGCACGGCTTCATCGATGGCGGCACGGTGCTGGGCGAGTCCATCGAGCAGCGGCTGGCCCGGCGCATCGGGCACGATCAGCACGGGCAGTTCGGAGCCAACGGGCGCCCGGCGTTCCAGGCGGTTCAGGGTTTCGTTCATGCAGACTCCTTGATGGCAGTCCCGCGCGGCGGCATGATCGCCGGGCACGGGCGGCGCGAATGCATTGGAAGTGACGCCTGGGATCAGGCGGCAACGTGCGCGCTATCGTTGGTATCGGCGGCATCGGCGGCGCCTGCGCGCAGGCTCTGCGCGAGCCGCCGCTGCACCGTGTCCAGTACCTCGGCCTCCTGATGGCGCACGAAGAAATGATTGCCGTCGAACCAGTCGAGCGTGAAGGTGCCCTGGCCTTCCTCCTGCCAGGCGCCGATGCGTTCCGCCGTGATCGGGTCCTGGCGGCCAGCCAGCACATGCAACGGCATCGGCAGCGCGGCAGGCGTGGTGTGACGGAAGCTCTCGCAGATCCGGTAGTCCGCGCCCAGCACATCGAGCGTGATGCGCAGCAGTTCGGGGCTGTCGAAGACCTCATCGGGCGTGCCGCCCTGCCGCCGCAGATCCTCGATCAGACCGGCATCGTCGTCCTTGCAGGCAAAGCGCTCGGCGTCGCGCTGCGAGGGGGCCGGACTGCCCGACAGCAGCAATGCCAGCGGCAAGGGCTTGCCCTGCGCCTGCAACCGGCGCGTGATGCCATACGCGAGCAGCGCGCCCATGCTGTGGCCGAACAGCGCGTACTTTCCTTGCAGATGCGGCGCCTGCTCGTCACATAGCTGCGCCGCGAGCGAATCGAAGTCCTGGCAGAAGTCCTCGGCAAGCCGTCCGCCGCGCCCGGGCAACTCGACGGGCAGCACGTGTACCCACGCGGGCAGCGTGCGGCGCCAGCGCAGGTACATCGTTGCACTGGCCCCGGCGCAGGGCAGACACAGCAGTGTGACCGGATCGTGCATACCGCTCAACCGGCCTGATCGCTGGTCTGCTGCGCCATCCACTCCTTGAGCGAGCGGGGACGCATGTCGGTCCACGTCTTCTCGACGTATTCGAGCACCGTCTTCTTGTCGCCCTTCACGCCGTCGACGGCAGTCCAGCCGCCGGGCACCGTCTTCCAGTGCGGCCAGATGGAGTATTGCTCTTCCTGGTTGACCAGAACGATGAAGGTTTCGTCCTCGCGGTCGAAGCAGCTCGTAGACATGTGGAATCCTGTAGCGATGAGGGAAGTTGAACCACTGCGCGCCGGATCGTGGCGCCAGCAGTGGCTCTCCGCATCTATGACGAATCAGCCCGCGATCTGTTCAGCGGCCTGCTGCGTCACATGCGCGATGCCCTCGCACAGGATGTCAGCGCTGCAGCACCGTGCGGCGCAATTGCGGATCGCGCCGGATGTCGGCATCGCGAAACGGAAAGACCAGCCAGTCCTTGCGCGCGTAGCGATTGACCGGTGCATCGCCCGCACCGCTGTCGATGGCGGTATCGCGCTGCCCATGCGCGAGCAGCGTGTGTGCCGTCACGCCGTCACGTGCAAAGCGCACCACCTGCAGATAGCTGTTGCCCTGAGATTGCGGACCCATGCGCAAACTGTCATCGGCATTGCACTGCACGGCGAAATAGCCCATCTCCTGGCAGCCGCCGAAGATCGGCACGTCCTTGCCCGCGCTACGCACGAACTGCGCGGCGCCCAGCACGGCGTCGGGCGCCAGGCCCTGTGCGGCCAGATCGCGCACGGCCGCTTTCAACGCGTCGGCGGCCTGCTGGCCGGACGTGGCAGCCACCGGATCGCGCGGCGTATGCAGCGGATCGGCGGGCGAGAACGGTACTTGATAGAAGCCCTGCATCGGCGGCTTGGCAAGACGGCGCCAGAACGCGTTCCACAACAGCGCGCCCCGCTGCGCGCTATCGGCGGTATTGGGCCAGCGCCGCAGCACCTCGCACGGTTGCACGAGGCTGGCATCGACGCAGGCGCGCGCCAGCAGCGCTTGCTTGAACAGATCCGCCGACAGTGCGCGCGGTGCCAGGGCACGATCCATCAACGCACGCGCGACGTCGCGCGATGAGTGCGGCGACTGCCCGCCGATGTCGGCGGCGATCCGATACCCTTCGCGGCTGCGCAGCGACAGCGCCTGACGCTCGCCACCCATCGACAGCGGAAAACCTTCGAGCGGCTGCGCGGGATTGGTCAGCCAGTAGCTGTCGTTCATATTGGCGACATAGTCATCGCGAATCAGCGACGGCATGGCGGAGGCCGGCATGGCGCCCGCCTGCACAGCACCCGCATCGGCCTTCCAGTCGCAGGCGGACTGGCTGCCGTCGAGCACTGGCGTCAGCGGGTCCACAGCCGCGAAGCCCTTCGACAAGGCGGTGCCGCAGCGCGCGCGCAGATCGTCCGGTGTATTCGGCATGGCGCCCATGTCGGCATACCAGACGCGGTTGTCGCGGCGACCGATGGCGATGGTATTGACCCACGGCGCCGCCACCATCCTGCGCTGGATCTGCATGAATGCATCGAGCGACCGTGCACGGTTCCACGCGAAGAACTGGGAGAAGATCCGATAGTTGTCCGCGTTGACGTCGCGGATTGCCAGCGCATGGGCGCGGCCCCAGCCAAACGCGGGATGATGCGCGCCAAGATCGAGCACTAGGCCGAAACGGGTGCGATACGACATCCGGTGCACGGGGCGCACCACGCCATCGTTGCCGCGTACGTCGATGGTGACATTGCGGGCTTCCATCGCAACCGGAACGTTGTCCACGAGATAGCGCGTCGGGTCCTGCGGGTCCAGCTTCAGATCGAACACGCCGAAGCGGCGCGCGGCGGAAACCGTGTGGCTCCACGCGATATCGGCATTGAAGCCGATCATCACGACGGGAATGCCGAGAAAGGCCACGCCGGCCACATCGAGCTTGCCCGGCAAGGTCAGGTGCATCTGATAGAAACGGTCCGGGCCACCCCAGTACCAGTGCGGATTGCCAAGCAGCACGCCGCCCTGCCCGCCCGTCACCGCGCCGCCGAACGCCACGGCGTTGCTGCCGAGTCCGGCCTGATCGCCAATCGGGATCGCCAGCCGATCCTGCAGCGCCTGCAGGGCCTGCGGTGGCGTGCCATCGCCCTCACGCCGGCCCACGGCCTCCTGCACAGGTGGCGCGGCCTTTGCCATATCGGGGATGAAGCGCGCATAGCCCGCCGCAATCTGCGCGGCGTACATGCGGCGATAGATGTCCTGCGCGCTGATATGGCGCACCCATGGCGCTGCCACGCAGGCAGGCGTGTTCGCGTCCGCCCGGGCCTTGCGCGCCTGATCGAGATAGCGGTTATAGCCCTCGGCAAAGCCGTCGATCATCGCGTTGAGTTCAGGCGGATGTTCGCGGCGGTAGCGCGCCACCACGGCGTCATCGGCATTGGCCAGAAAGAACGTGTCGAGGTCGAGATTGCGGGAGCGGCCGAACGTCGAGTTCGTCAAAGGCTTGGCCTCCGCCCCGAAGTACTGCGACCGCTGCCCCGAGAACGTCACGAAGCCGTCCGCCATCGTGCACAGCGCGTCTTCCGCCTGCGCGTACCCCACCCCGAGGCCAAGGTCACGCCAACGGGTGGCGCGGATATGGGGAATGCCATCGGCGGTACGGCGAATCTCCACGGCAGGCGCCACCGTCTGCGGTTTGGCCTGGGCGCCCGGCGCGATGAGCCATGCCACGGCCACTGCCGCCGAAATCCGTCCCCACACCGTGTTTGCCCGCCGCATCGCGCCTCCGCCCGTCCGTTGATCGATCAACCCGGCATGCGTGACGCGGGCAATGACAAGACGATTGCGGGACCGGCATGTTCATCGATGAGGCGCAGGACCGGTCGGGTGTCCATGGATCTGAACAAATTTCACCACTGTTCGTCCTGCTAGCGGATGTCATCGCGTCACGGGCCACGCCCGGCGATGAAACGACCGTTTGAATACGTACCGCAACCATCATGCCCCTGCACCCCGACCTCGACGCCTTCCTGGAAATGGCGAATCTCGCCAGCCAGTCACGTCGCCCGATGAGCGAGATGACGCCCGACGAGGCGCGCGCCACTTATGACGCGTCGACACTGGCGCTCGACGCGCCGGGCGCCGAGATTCCGGTCGAGGCGCTGCACATCCCCGCGCGCGATGGTCACGCGCTGCCGGCACGGCTGTATCGCGGATCGGATACAGCCGCCCCCGCGCCCGTGCTGCTGTACTTCCACGGCGGCGGCTACGTGGTGGGCGGACTGGACTCGCACGACTCGCTGTGCCGCGATCTCGCGGACGCCGCGCAGTGTGCCGTGCTCTCGATCGACTACCGGCTGGCCCCCGAGCACAAGTTCCCCACCGCCTTCCACGATGCCGAGGATGCCTGCGCCTGGCTCCGCGCCAATGCCGCCAGCCTCGGACTCGACCCCGAACGGATCGCCATCGGCGGCGACAGCGCAGGCGGCACGCTGGCGACGGCGCTGTGCATTGCCGCGCGCCACGCTGGCACGCCGCAGCCGCGGCTTCAGGTGCTGCTGTACCCATGCACCAGCGCGCATCAGGACACCGCTTCGCATGCCCGCCTGGCCGTTGGCTATCTGCTGGAGCAGCGCACGCTGCAATGGATGTTCGGCCACTACCTGCGGCATGCGGATGACCGGGCGGACTGGCGCTTCGCTCCGCTGGAGGCCACGGACCTGGGCGGCCTCGCGCCGGCGCTGATCGTACTGGCCGAGTTCGATCCCCTCGTCGATGAAGGCCATGCCTACGCCCGCAGGCTGCAGGCCGCAGGCGTGACCGCCCAGACGGTGGTCTGGCCCGGCGTGGTGCACGACTTTGCGCGGCTCGGCAACGTTGTGGACGAAGCCGCCCGCATGCGCGCACAAGTGGGACGCGCCATTGCCGAAGCCTTCCATCACCGGGAGCCATCCACCCCTTCGTAACCAACACTTCGGCCTGCGTTTTCAAGGGAGATGGCTGCGTCGTGCGGCCAGGGGAACGCAGATCGATGAACGCCAGCGCATGCGTCTTGCGCTGGATAGTGCAACCGGCAGCAGCGGCCTAGACGGGACACCGAAGCCAGCCGGCATCTCAACCCTGCTCGATAACTAGACTGATGGAAACCACCTCGCATTTCACCCCTGCCGTTGTGCCATTCCGGCGCAAGCGCCTGGATCAGGCGCTGCACGGCGCCCTGCTCACCCTTGCCCTGTCCGCCAGCGTCGCGCACGCCCAGGAAACGCCCGCTCCGGCCGGCGACAACGCCCCCACGCTGCCCACGGTCACCGTCAGCAGCAAGGCCGACACGCTGGACGAATACCGCGCCGACAAGGCCAGCATGGGCGCGTTCGGCAACACGCCGCTGCAGGACACGCCATTCAGCGTGGACGTGGTGACGCGCGACCTCATGGACAACCAGCAGGCCACGTCCATCGTGCAGGCGCTGAAGAACGACGCCTCGGTTTCGATGACCAGCAACAACATCGGCGGCCTGTCGTCGCAGATCGCCGTGCGCGGCATCACGCTGGACCTGCTGAACGGCCGCAAGGTTGACGGCCAGAACATCTTCGGTTGGAGCGGCGACCTGCCGCTGGATCACTTCGAACAGGTGCAACTGCTCAAGGGTGCGGGCGGTTTCCTCTATGGCTTTGCCGCGCCGGGCGGCATCATCAACTTCATCCGCAAGCGTCCGACCGATGTGCCGCTGCGCAGCGTGACCACCTCCTTCACGAGCCGTGGCACGTTCATGCTGGGCGGTGACCTGGGCGGCCGCTTCGGCCCCGACGACCGCTTCGGCTATCGCGCCAACGTGGTCGGCGAAGAAGGCGATACCTACGTGAAGGACGGCGGGCACATCAAGCGCGGTTCGGCATCGCTGGCCCTGGATTGGCGCATCATGCCGAACCTGGTCTGGAGCGCGGACGGTCTGGCGCTGGATCGCGTGGTCAAGGGTTCCACGAGCTGGGGCCTGTTCCCGAATGCCAGCGGCGAAGCCGGTGACACCGCCATCGCCCCGCCGCCCGGCGCCATCAGCGGCAGCAAGCGCATCTACTCGCCGTTCACGAGCTACGAGACGCGCGCCAAGATCTGGGGCACGTCGGTGGACTGGGGCTTTGCGGAGAACTGGAACGCGCGGATCGCGTATCGCGGCTCGACCATGGATCGTGTCTACCTGAACGGCACGATCTACGCCAACGCCGCCGGCGACTACACCGAGGAACAGTACGGCGGCATGGACCGCTTCAAGACCGATGACGTCATCGGCATGGTGACGGGCAAGGTCAAGACCGGCTTCATCACACACGACCTGACCTTCGGCCTGCAGTACAGCCGCAATCGCTCGTACTATTCGAACGTCTTCAACTACGCGGTACTGGGCAGCGGCAACCTGGCGAATCCCGGCAACTTCGACAATCCCCACCTGTCCGCCGAATCGCCCGATACGCTGGGCAGCTACACGGCGCAGCGCGCGGTCTTCGTATCCGACACGATGCACCTTGGCGAGAAGTGGGACCTGGTGGTCGGTGTGCGCCGCAACAGCATCAAGGACTCCGTCAACGACTACGACAAGGCCGCGACGACGCCCACCGGCGCCATCATCTTCAAGCCGCTGCCGGGCGTGTCCACGTACGGTAGCTACGTGGAATCGCTCGAACAGGGCGCCACCGCACCGCTGACCGCCGCCAATTCGCGCCAGGTCTTCAGCCCGCTCAAGAGCAAGCAGGTGGAACTGGGCGTGAAGGCACAGCGCGAGAACTGGTCGGCCAACGCGGCCCTGTTCCGCATCAATCGCGGCCTGACCTACACGAACAACAGCAACGTGTTCACGCAGGACGGCGAGGAACGCTATGACGGCCTGGAACTGGGCGGCAGCGTCCGCGTGACGCCCCAGTGGCTGGTCAACGCCAGCGTGATGTTCCTGAACGCCAAGAGCGAAACCGCTGCGGAAGGCATCTCGGGCAAACGCGCCAACGGCACGCCGAAGCAACAGGCATCGCTCTACACCGAGTACCGCCTCTGGGATACGGGCTTCACGCTGACGGCAGGCATGCAGTACTACGGCGCCCGCCCGATCGACGCAGCCAACACGGTGTCGCTGCCGTCGTACACGCTGTTCGATGCGGGCGTGCGCTACACCACGCGCGTGGCCGGCAAGCGCACGACGGTGCGCTTCAACATCGACAACCTCACGAACAAGGCCTACTGGATTACCAGTGCGTCCTACCTGACGCAGGGCGCGCCACGGGTCTTCAAGCTGGGGGCACAAATCGACTTCTGACCGCACGAACCGCCCGGGCCCGAAACCCGCCCGGGCGGGGTCGGTCCCGCTCGGGCGGGGAGCGAGCTGACGACCGTGTCCATCGGCCAAATGGCGCACGGCGGATCGGCGCTCCGCCTGGCAAGCCGTGCGCATCGGGATGCGCTCAGGCCTCCACCATCCCCAGGAATTGCTGCAACTCCGGCGTCTGCGGCCGTGCGAATACCGCATCGGGCGCGCCCATCTCATGCACCTTGCCCTGGTGCATGAAGACCACGCGGTCGCACACCTCACGTGCGAAGCGCATTTCGTGCGTCACCATCAGCAAGGTCATGCCATCGGCAGCCAGGCCGCGCACGACCTGCAGCACTTCGTTCACGAGTTCGGGATCGAGCGCCGAGGTAATCTCGTCGCACAGCAAGGCGGTCGGCTGCATGGCCAGCGCGCGCGCAATCGCCACGCGCTGCTGCTGCCCGCCGGACAACTGATCCGGATACGCGTCGAACCTGGCAGACAAACCCACCCGTGCCAGGTTTTCCTCGGCCAGTTCACGGGCGCGTGCCTCCGGCACGCCCTTCACCACCATCGGCGACAGCATCACGTTGCGCCCCGCACTCAAGTGCGGAAACAGGTTGAACTGCTGGAAGATCATGCCCACTTTCAGGCGAAGCGCACGCAGTTGCAGTTCGCTGTCAGCCAGGTGCGCGCCGGCCACGGTGATCGCACCCGAGTCGATGGTTTCCAGTCCGTTGATGCAACGTAGCAGCGTGCTCTTGCCCGAACCGCTCTTGCCGATGATGGCAATGACCTCGCCCGGTTCCACCGAAAGGGATACACCCTTCAGGACCTGATTGCTGCCGAACGACTTGCGGACCTGGTCAATGGCGATGAGCGGCATGGAATTTCCTCTCCAGCATCTTGCTGTATTGCGAAAGCGGCCAGCACAGCGCGAAGTACATCAGCGCCACGGCCGCATACACGGTGAACGGTTGGAACGTGGCGTTGACGATCATGGTCCCCGCCTTGGAAAGCTCGGTGAAGCCGATGATCGACGCCAGTGCCGTGCCCTTGACGACCTGCACGCCAAAGCCTACGGTCGGCGCCACCGCGATGCGCAGCGCCTGCGGCAGAATCACGTGGCGCATCTGCTGGACATAGTTCATGGCCAGGCTGCCCGACGCCTCCCACTGACCGCGTGGAATGGCCTCGACGCAGCCGCGCCAGATTTCTGCCAGGAACGCCGCGGTCCACAATGTCAGCGCCAATCCGGCGGCAAGCCACGCAGGGACTTCGATGCCCATTAATGCCAGCCCGAAGAACGCCAGGAACAACTGCATCAGCAGTGGCGTGCCCTGGAAAATCTCGATATAGGCCCACGTTGCGCGACGTAGCATCGGGCGCTTGCTGGTTCGCATCAGCAGGACCAGCAACCCCACGATGCCTCCGCCCACAAAGGCCACCAGCGACAGCAGCACGGTCCAGCGTGCCGCCAGCAACAGGTTGCGGACGATATCCCACGTTGAGAATTCGATCATCGGACGCCCCGCGCAAAAAGCTGCCGGCCAATGCCGCGCAGCAGTTGGCGCAACACCAGCGCCAGTAGCAGGTAGATCAGGGTACTGACCAGGTACACCTCGAAAGCCCGGAAATTGCGCCCCTGGATAAAGTTGGCCGCATAAGTCAGGTCTTGCGCCGCAATCTGCGAGCAGACCGCCGACCCCAGCATCACGATCACGATCTGGCTCGACAGCGCCGGCCAGATCTTCTGCAACGCGGGGCGCAGCACCACGTGACGGAATACCTGGAACGGCGACATGGCCAGACTCGCGCCAGCCTCGAACTGCCCGCGCGGGGTGGCGGCCAGCCCGGCGCGAACGATCTCGGTGCCATATGCCCCCAGGTTGATGACCATGGCCAGCGACGCCGCCAGCATCTCGGGCAGATGCACGCCCAGACTTGGCAACCCGAAGAAGATGAAGAACAACTGGATCAGGAACGGCGTGTTCCTGATCAGCTCCACATAGGCGCTGACCACGGTGCGCAGCCACGCCGGCCCCTGGGTCTTGGCCCAGGCACCGGCAACGGCCACCGCCACGCCCAGCACACCGCCCGTCAGCGTCAGTTGCGCGGTGACGGCAATGCCCTTGAGCAGCACATCGGTGTGGTCAAGCACCGACAGGAAATCGAACTGGTAAGCCATGCTTCAACCCGGTGGCGGCGCGAATCAGAGTTGTGCCGGCAGCGGACGCAGGAGCCACTTGATCGACAGCGAGTTCAGCGAACCGTCCTTCTTCGACTCTGCGAGGATCGCATTGACCTTGTCCTGCAGCGCCTTCTCGCCCTTGTTCATGCCGATAAAGCATGGCGAGTTCTTGATCAGGAACTTGGTTTCCGGTGCCTTGGGCGGATGCTTGGCGATCAGCGTCGATGCCACGACATTGCCGGTGGCAATCAGTTGCACCTGGCCAGACAGGAACGCCGAGATCGTCGCGTTGTTGTCTTCGTAGCGCTTGATCGTGGCGCCGGCCGGTGCAATCTTGCTCAGTTCCAGGTCTTCCACGGCACCGCGTGTCACACCCACGGTCTTGCCGGCGAGGTCGGCCGCGCTCTTGACCGGCAGGTCGGCCGGACCGAACACGCCGTTGAAGAACGGTGCGTAGGCTTCGGAGAAATCGAGCACCTTCTCGCGCTCGGGGTTCTTGCCCATGCTCGAAATCACCAGGTCGACCTTGCGCGTCTGCAGGTATGGCACGCGGTTGGTACTGGTCACCGGCACCAGTTGGAGCTTGACGCCCATCTTCTTCGCCACCAGCGCGGCCACGTCGATATCGAGGCCTTGCGGTGCCATGTCGGCGCCAATCGAACCAAACGGCGGGAAGTCCTGCGGCACGGCCACGCGCAATACGCCAGCCTTGGTGACGTCCGCAAGTGTGTCGGCATGGCCCAGCGTCGGCAAGGCCGTTGCGCACAGACCGGCCAGCATGGCAACCATCAGGCCACGACGGGAAAACTTCTTGAGGGCGTTGACGTGGAACATCGCGAGTTTCCTTAGCTTCGAGAGGGAGTGGATGGGTTCGGGGACAGATTCCCGGACGGTAAAACGGAAGTTGATACGCGTTGCGGGTCCACTGGCGCCAGTGCGTGGCGCAGGTGCGCGAGCGGATCGAGGGGCGGCACGGCGTCAAGGCTCGTGTGGACTTCGCCCAGATGTTCGGCCATCAGGCGCGCGGCCAGCGCGCCATCGCCATCGGCCAGTGCGTTGACGATGTCTTCATGCTGGCTGCATGAGCGCCCGGCATCCGCGGCCGACTGATTGCGGCTGGCCACCAGCGTGGTACGCGCGGTCAGGTCACGCAATGTATCGGTGAGCAGGCCATAGCCAAGCGAGGCACACAGGCATACGTGGAAATCGCCAAGCAGGAAGCTGCGTACGCTGGCGTCGTCGCCATCGAGCGCGGCTTTTTCGCGGGCGATATGCACCTTGAGCGAATGAATCGCCTGAACGCCTGGCGGCCGTTCCGCACTGACTTCGCGCAGCAACCCGGTTTCGATGATGCGGCGCGCGTCGAACGCAGCGCGAATGTCATCGGCGCTCGGTTCCACCAGGAACCAGCCGCGCCGCGAGCTGACAGTCACCATGCCACGCGCGGCCAGGCGCATCAGCGCTTCACGCACCAGCGTGCGGCTCACGCCAAAGAGCGCAGCAAGTTCCTGCTCGCCCAGGCGCGATCCAGGAAGCAGCTTCTGGCCAAGCATCGCCTCGGTGATGCGGTTGGCGATGTCAGCGGGAGATTTGTCGGTGGTTTCGGTCACGGCAATCACTTGAGCAAGTGGTATGCCATGCTTGTATGCAAGATTTGTCGGCAAACAGCCCCATTCCACGCGCAAGAATCGGGCATGCGCCGTGCCATGACTCCCCAGCGCGGTGCGCGACGCGCGGCCTTGGTGCCGAACCGGGCCGCGCGTCAGGTAGGAAACAACGGTGGATCAGGCGCGGGTCATATCGATGCCAACGCAATCACGTCGGCCAGGTGCCGCCGCTCCGCGACCGTTTCCTGGGCCACGATTTCCTCCACGGCACGCAGGCTGGCCTGCACGATCGCCGCCGCATCCACCTCGAAATGGCGCCGCAACGCCGCGCGCGAATCGCTGCGGCCGAAGCCGTCGGTACCCAGCGTCACGTAGCGTCGGCCGGCCGGCAGGAAGGCACGCACCAGTTCCGGCAGTGCACGTACATAGTCGGTGGCGGCAATGATCGGCCCAACACTGGGCTGCAACTGCCGGCCCAGCCAGCTTTGGTCAGCGGGCCCCTTGCCATGGCGCCACTGCTGTTCGCAGTCCGCGCCCTCGCGCGCAAGCTCGATATAGCTGGTGACACTCCATACATCAGCCGCCACCCCGTGCTCCTGCTCAAGCTGCCGCGCGGCCTTGAGGACTTCGCCCATGATGGCGCCGCTGCCAAACAGCTGCACCCGGTGCGCAAAGTCGCCGCCGGGGCGGTGCAGATAGATGCCGCGCACCACGCCTTCATGCGCTTCGGGCCGCAGGCTCGGGTTCTCCACAGCCTCATTGGTCACGGTCAGGTAATAGAACTCGTCGGCCTGCTGTTCGAGCATGCGGCGCATGCCGTGGTCGACAATGACCGCCAGTTCGCCCGCAAACGCGGGATCATAGGCGCGGCAGTTCGGGATGGTGGCCGCAGCAAGATGGCTGCTGCCGTCCTGATGCTGGAGCCCTTCTCCACCGAGCGTGGTGCGTCCCGACGTGGCGCCTACCAGGAAGCCGCGAGCGCGCTGGTCAGCCGCAGCCCAGATCAGGTCGCCCACGCGCTGGAAGCCGAACATGCTGTAGTAGATATAGAACGGCAGCATCGGCAGGCCATGCGTGGCATAGCTGGTGGCCGCCGCCGTCCACGACGACAGCGCACCCGCCTCGGTAATCCCCTCCTCCAGGATCTGGCCGTCGCGCGTTTCGCGGTACGACAGCATCGACGCCGAGTCTTCCGGCTGGTAAAGCTGGCCGAATGGCGCATAGATGCCAACCTGCCGGAACAAGCCAGCCATGCCGAACGTGCGCGCCTCGTCGGCCACGATCGGAACAATACGCGGACCCAGCACCGGATCCTTGAGCAGTGCGCCAAGCTGCCGCACCAGTGCCATGGTCGAGCTCATCGCCTTGCCATCGGCATGGAGTGCGAAGGCGGCGGTAGCTTCCAGACCGGGCACCGCCAGGGTGCCGCCACTGGTACTGCGTACCGGCAGATAGCCGCCCAGTTCGGCGCGCCGCGCCTGCAGGTATTGCATTTCGGGACTGTCTTCGTGTGGCCGGTAGAATGCCGCATCCATGACCTGCTGGTCAGACAGCGCCAGACTGAAACGATCGCGGAACGCCATCAGGTCGGCCTGGCTCAGCTTCTTCTGCTGATGGGTGGTCATGCGGCCCTGCGCAATGGTGCCCATGCCGTAACCCTTCATCGTCATGGCCAGCACGACGGCGGGCCGGCCCTTGCAGCCCGCGGCTTCGGCAAATGCCGCATGAATCTTGACGGGATCATGGCCGCCCCGGCGCAACTGGTCGATCTGCGCATCGGAAAGATGCGCCACCAACGCGCGCAACTCCGGAGTCTTGCTGAAGAAGTGGGCGCGGTTGAACGTTCCGTCATTGGCGGACAAGGTCTGGAACTCGCCATCGAGCGTCTGCGCGAACGCACGGCTGATCGCATGGTTGTGATCGCACGCCAGCAGTGCATCCCATTCCGAGCCCCACAGGCACTTGACCACATGCCAGCCTGCGCCGGCGAACAGCGCCTCCAGTTCGTCGACGATGCGCCCATTGCCGCGCACCGGACCATCGAGCCGCTGCAGATTGCAGTTGATCACGAAGGTGCAGTTGTCGAGCTGTTCGCGTGCGGCAAGCGTCAGTGCGGCGACCGATTCGGGCTCGTCCATCTCGCCATCGCCAAAGAAGCCCCATACGCGACGTCCACCGGTCTCGCAAAGACCCCGGTTCTGCAGGTAGCGCATGAAGCGCGCCTGATAAATCGCGTTGAGCGGGCCAATGCCCATCGAGCCGGTGGGAAATTGCCAGAAATCCGGCATCAGGTACGGATGTGGATACGAACTCAGTCCACGCAGCCCCTGCGCTTCGGCCACCAGTTCCTGTCGATAGTGGCACAGCGCCGATTCATCGAGCCGTCCTTCCAGAAACGCGCGCGCATAGACGCCAGGCGCCGAGTGCGGCTGGAAGAAAACCAGATCGGCACCGTGAGGTGCGGCATTGCCACGGAAGAAATGCTGGTAGCCCACCTCGAACAGATCCGCGGCCGATGCATAACTGGCGATATGACCGCCGAGTTCGCCGTGCGCGCGATTGGCACGTACCACCATGGCCAGCGCATTCCAGCGCAGGATGGCCGACAGGCGCTGCTCGATTGCCAGGTCGCCCGGATACGCCGGCTGGTCCTCCACCGGCACCGTGTTCAGGTACGGCGTGACCTGCGCCGGACGCCATGGCAAGCGCCGTTCGCGCGCATGGGCCAACAGTGCATCCAGGATTTCGCAGGCACGCTCGCGGCCCCGCTCCGCGCCCCACGCCGATAGCACGCCATCGAGCGCCTCGCACCACTCCTGAAGCTCCTGCGGATCTGCCTGGGCGTGTAGCGCGTTCGCGGCTGCACTGACGCGGTCATGCTGTTCCATCGAGTGTCTCCTGCGAGGTTCAGGCTGGGTCCACCCCAACCAGTTTTCGGGCTGGTCGTGGTGTCGCAGCAAATTCAGCGAACAAAGTCAGCGAACAAGGTCAGCGAACAAGGTCAGTTGGCCTGGATACCTGACTTCTGTGCAACCGTACGCATGCGCGGCAATTCGCGGTCGATCATGACACTGACCTGCTCCGCCGGCGCGTATTTGGGTTCCAGTCCATTGGCCAGCAGCTTCTGCCGCACCTCGGGGTCCTTCATCGCTTGTGCCAGCGCACTGTCCAGCCTGGCCCGTACATCGGCGGGCAAGCCACGTGGCGCCGCAATGGCCACCCATGAATCGGCATCAAAGCCGGGATAGCCGGCTTCCGCCACCGTGGGCACCTCGGGCAACAACGATGCACGTGTGGCGCCAGTCACCGCAATCGGCTTGATCTTTCCGCTGCGGATATGCGGCAGCGACGCGGCCACGGTGTCGATCGAGAACGGAATCTGCCCACCAATCAGGTCGGCGATGGCCGGTGCGCTGCCCTTGTACGGAATGTGTTGCATCTTCATGCCCGTGGCACTCAGCAGCAGCTCGCCGGCAAAGTGCCCGGTGGTGCCGCTACCAAACGACCCATAGACATACTTGCCCGGCGCCGCACTGACCGCACTGACCATCTGCGGCAGGTTGTCGACGGGCACCGACCGATTGGCGACCACGATCAACGGTACACGGGCCACCAGCCCCACCGGTTCGAAGCTCTTCACCGGATCGTACGGCAGGCTGGCATTGATGGCCGGATTGACGGTGAATGTCGATCCCGAACTGATCAGCAGTGTGTAGCCGTCGGCCGTGGCCTTGGCCACGTATCCTGCCCCGACAATCGTGCCGGCTCCGGCGCGGTTCTCGATCACGACCGGCTGGCCCAGCGCATCGCCGAGCGATTTGCCGACCAGCCTTCCGATGATGTCTACCGCACCGCCGGCCGGAAACGGCACCACCAGCACCACGGGCCGCGTCGGATAGCTCGCGGCGTGGCTATTGGCCGCATGGGCAGCAAGCATGGCCATGGCCGGCAGCGCGCACACGCTGGCCGTCGCCATGATCCTCCGTAGAAACTCCTTCCGTAGCGAGGCAATCATTTGCGTTCCCCTGCGTGAAACGAACATGAAGCGAAGCGAGACCTCCGCACCGGTGGTCAGTGCCGGCGCGGATACGTGCACGACGACAGCGCTGGTGCGTTCAGCCGTTGCGGAACAGGAAGCTGTAGGCGCTCAATGCAGGTGCACCGCCCAGATGGGCGTACAGCACGCGCGAACCGGCCGGGAATTCACCGCGCTGCACCATGTCGATCATGCCGTGCATCGATTTACCTTCGTAGACGGGGTCGGTCATCATGCCTTCGAACTTCGCGCACATCCGGATCGCTTCCATCGTGCCGGCGGACGGCAGGCCATACTCGGGACCACCGTAGCGGGTATCGAGCACCACGTCGGCATCGACGATATCGCGGTCGAGTTCGACCAGGCCGGCCGTATGCTTGGCGATACGCAGGATCTGTGCGCGCGTTTGCTCTGGCTTGGCCGATGCGTCGATACCGATCACGCGATCGGCGCGGCCATCTTCCGCAAACCCCACCACCATGCCCGCCTGTGTACTGCCGGTTACCGAGCACACCACGATGTAGTCGAACTTGAAGCCGAGCTCGGCTTCCTGCGCGCGGACTTCCTCGGCAAACCCGACAAACCCCAGGCCGCCCAGCGGATGCTCGGAGCAACCGGCCGGGATCGGATACGGCTTGCCGCCCTCCTTGCGCACGCTTTCCATGGCGTCTTCCCAGCTCTTGCGGATACCGATATCGAAACCATCGGCCACCAGTCGCACGTCGGCACCCATCATGCGCGAGAGCTGGATATTGCCCACGCGGTCATATACGGCATCGGCATAGTTGACCCAGTTCTCCTGCACCAGTACGCACTTCAGGCCAAGGTGCGCCGCCACGGCCGCCACCTGGCGTGTCTGGTTCGACTGGATGCCGCCGATCGACACCAGCGTGTCGCATCCCTGCGCCAGCGCGTCGGGAATCAGGTATTCGAGCTTGCGGGTCTTGTTGCCGCCGAACGCCAGGCCGCTATTGCAGTCTTCGCGCTTGGCAAACAACTCCACCTTGCCGCCCAGGTGCGCGGACAAGCGTTTCAGAGGCTGGATCGGGGTGGGTCCGAACGTCAGGGGATGGCGAGCGAAACGCTTGAGATTCATGGTGGCAACTCCAGGGTTGAGGGGCTATCCCGTCATCGACGTGCCGCGCAGTAACGCTTGCGCCTGCGAGCGGCAGATCAATGTTGCGATGGGTTCCATCCTAAGAAAAAACTCACGAAACGTGCTTGCAAAAAACTCGCTTTTTGAACACGATTAAAAGGAACAACAAGCCTTGTAACTTCAAAAATTCTTTCTCTAACCCCATGAAAGAAACAAAATTTCGCACCAAATCCGGCCCGGATGCACCGCCCCATGCACCATCTTCGGCACCGTCGAATACGGCAGCTTCGCCGCACATCGAGGCCCTGGATCGTGCGGACAAAGCCATCCTGCGCACGCTGCAACAGGACGCTTCGATATCCAATGTGGCGCTGGCGGCCAAGGTCAACCTGAGTCCGCCCGCGTGCCTGCGGCGCGTGGAACGTCTGAAGGAAATGGGATTGATCCGCGGCATCGTGGCGCTCTTGAATCCCAGTGCGCTCGATGCGGGAATGCTGGTGATGATCGGCGTGGTGCTGGACCGCTCCACGCCGGAGTCTTTCGCGCAGTTCGAGACCGCTGCCCAGCAGGTCTCGGGCTGCATGGAATGCCACGTGGTGACTGGCGAGTTCGACTACTTCATGCTGGTGCGCACCAAGGACAGCGACAGCTTCAACCGGCTCCATGCAGAGCAACTGCTCTATCTGCCGGGTGTGCGGCAGATCCGCTCGTTCATGGTGCTCAAGCAGGTGTTGTCGACGACGCAGTTCCCGATCTGAGTTAGGACGTTGTGCCCGAACGGTCGCCTACCGGCTGAACAAGGGACCCGGGAAGGTCAATGTCAGCGCGCTGCAGGCATTCAACACACAGGATGCATCGGGCAATGTCGCGCTATTCAACACGGGCGATGCAGGCGTGATGGTGAAGAACGGGCCGATCTATGCTCTCATCATGAACCCGAACAAGTACTATCCGTTCGTTCAGTTCGGCATGGCCAGGTAGCCATTCGCCGCGCATTCCCGCGTTGCGGGCGGCGCCACCTTGGCAACTCAACCAAAAAACTTAATGATCCTGTTAAAAACGCTCACTATGACAAAGTGATTCCGTTTGCTGTAATCGACTCATCAGGAATTTTGCACTCTGGTTTCCCCACGGCGGGTACGGCCGCACCGCGAGGACAGTCGATATGCAATGGCGCTCATCGATTCTCAGAGTTTCGGCGTACCTGACGTGGTGCGTGCCTCTTCTGGGGAATGCCGCCTCCACAGACGCCCCCTCCAATGATGTGCCGCGTGGTGCATATATGGCCAGCCAATGTACGCGCGCCTCCCAATGTCCACGTTTCGACGACGCGTATGCAACCACGCCTGCGTTCCGACATGCCCTCTCCCTGGCATTGCGTCATGCCAATCAGGACGTCCCTGTCTGGGTAAAGGACAAGCTTCCTGGCGCCAGCACGCACCGTGACTCGCCGTCGGGTAGCGCGTCTCCCATGCTACCTCTACGGATCGATGACCAGCCGTACGTGCTTGGCACAATGGCCGATCCAGAGAATCCTGATCACAACATCGCCGCTCTTTACGACACGCAGCGAGGTTTTATCACGGTGCACTATGTCAATCCGAGTGGCGAAGAATTACTGATCGGGGATTCAACAGAGATTCTCCGCAAGGTAATGGTCGACTACCTGAATCCGGCCTCTGCATTTTCTCGGTCGCTGGTCCGGCCCGACGTTGCCCTGCCCATTCCCGTGAGCAGTAAATGACACGCTTTCTCGGCATCGCGGCGTTCCTGACCACCGGGGCTGTGTCCGCACAAACCATCGGACCCGGGCCCGTAACCGCGCCCGTGACGAACAATGGCGCGACAGGCGACCGTACCGTCGTCGGCAACACACAGATCTCGACCACCGTCGCGGGTTCGGGCACTAGCGTGACTGCCGGCACCCTGACGTTCGACCCCAATGCAGCAGGCTTCCCGGCGGGTCCGATCTCCATACAGACCACCACCGGCCACGGCCTGTTTGTCAATTCCGACATCACGCCAGCGGCGATCATCGCACGGCCCGGTGTCTCGGTTTCTACGACTTCCCTCGGCTCTGGTGCGGTGGCGCTGGGCCAGGCCGCTAGTATCACCGCCAGCGGACTCACCATCAACAACGCGACCGCTGGCACAGGCGGCGGATATGGCGCCGTCGCGCAGAACGGCGGACGTGTGTCGCTGACCGACACATCGATCACCACATCGCGTCAGGGCGCGATCGTGTTGGGAACTGGCGGCGTGGGTAGCAGCATGACACTGCAAGGCAACAACAGCTTGACGAGCAACGGCGCGCAGAGCGTAGGCGTCTATGTGCAGAATGGTGGCACGTTGTCGCTGCCAGCGAGCACCGTCCTGAATCTGAACGGCCAGGGGAGCACGGGCCTGGTGCTGGAGGCGGTGACGCAGGGAACCGCGACCGTTGGAAATGGCCTGACCATTCACCTGACAGGGTCGGGCGAAAGCTATATCAACGGCGGCACGGGGATTGCAGCTTTTGGCGGTACGACGGTCAGCTTCCAAGGTCTGGTCATAGACGGCGCAAATGCCAGTTCCGGTGTGATTGCAGTGGCGGGAGACCCGCGCGCGACGGCTGCGGTCAATGCGCCACGCAGTACGCAAATAGATCTGTCGGATGCCACGATTACGATAAATCGCGCTGGAACGTCGACCTACTCGGTGGCTGCAACACCCCTTACACAACTGGTTGCGAACGCCGGCGAATTGACTCCCGCACTGAACACCGTGAACAGCAGCGCGCCAGCGGGTCTTCGCGCGACACCCGGTGCACAAGCCACCGCAGCCGCAACTTCCACAATCAATGCCACCAACACGACCATCAACATGAACGCGGCCAATGGCTTTGGCGTCTATGCGGGTGCACGTGCGGTGTCGGGCTTGAATACCGTCAACCTGACCCAGAGCACCGTGAACGGGAATGGCACGGGCGTGTACGGCCTGGGCGCCGATCAGAACGGCCTGGTCACGGCCACGGGATCTGCCATTAACACGTCCGGCACCGGCGGCGCGCTTTACCTGATTACCGGTATCGATGTGGCAGGAGGTGTCGGACCGACCATCCAGCTCGGCAACACGAACGTCACCACCAGCGGCGACTCGACCGGCATTGTCTCTCGGAATTTTTCCAACACGCTCACCAATCGCGTCACGATGTCGGGTGGCACGATGAACGTCCCAGATTCGGTGGCCATCGTAGCCACCGGGGGGCCAAGCAGCATTACGACTGACAATGCCGCCATCAGTGGAGGCAACCTGTTGCTGCAGGCAATCGGCTCGGGTTCCGCGCCTCAGCCGACCACAGTGGAGTTGATCGCGCGCAATGGCAGCAGGCTCAACGGCAACGCCTTGGCAGATGCCACCGCAGTCGCCAACATCTCATTGCAGACATCCTCCACATGGCGCGGCGCGGCACTGGATGTCACCAACGTGACAGTAGATCCCACGAG
Source organism: Cupriavidus sp. SW-Y-13 (assembly GCF_009793345.1). NCBI lineage: Bacteria > Pseudomonadati > Pseudomonadota > Betaproteobacteria > Burkholderiales > Burkholderiaceae > Cupriavidus > Cupriavidus sp. SW-Y-13. The sequence continues at coordinate 1,209,601 of NZ_WHLX01000001.1, read as the reverse complement.
CACATGGTCGATCACGGGCAACTCGCGGGTGACGCAGCAAGTGAACAACGCCGGAACGGTGTCATTTACCCCGCCTGTGGCTGGCGCGTTCAAAACCCTGACCACCCGCAACTACGTCGGCAACGGTGGCGTTCTTGGCGTCAACACCTTTCTCGGCGCGGATGGTTCCGCATCAGACCGACTTGTCATCGATGGCGGCACGGCCTCCGGCACGTCGGGAATTCGCGTAACCAATGCAGGTGGCCAGGGCACGCTGACCACGCAGAACGGGATTCTGATCGTCGATGTTGCCAATGGTGGGACGACCAGTGCGAGTTCCTTCACCCAGTCGGGCCGCGCAGTGGCCGGCGTCTATGAGTATCGCCTCTTCCGAGGCGCCGCCGATGGGTCCAATCCCAACGCCTGGTATCTGCGCTCCGAACGGGATGTGCCTCCAACCCCTCCGGTTCCACCGGTACCGCCTCCCCCCAACCCAGACATTGTGGTTCCGCTGCTGCGCCCGGAGGTTGGCGCCTATCTTGCCAATCAACGCTTGGCCGCCGGCTTCCTGGTACATAGCTTGCACGACCGTCTCGGTGAACCGCAGTGGACGGAACAGCAGACCTTCGAGAACGATGACAAACGTCGGGGTGCGGGCTGGGTGCGCCTGGTGGGCAAGGACATCGGCTCACGCACGAGTAACGGTACCTTCGACGTGCAAAGCACAGCATGGATGCTCCAGATGGGCGGCGACGTAGCGCAGTGGTCCATCTTCCGCGGCGACGACAGAATGCACGTTGGCGGGATGCTTGGCTACAACTGGGGCTCGAGTACGGGGCGCGCCGACGGCAACCGCTTTACCGCCGACAGCGACGTCCAAGGCGTCAACGTTGGCATATATGGCACGTGGTTTCAGAACAATCAGTCTCGTTTGGGCTGGTACACGGACCTGTGGGCGCAATTCGGCTGGTTCACCAATCATGTCAACGGCGAATTTCTTCCTACAGTCAGCTACCACTCGAAAGTGCTCGCGCTGTCGGCGGAGACCGGATATGCGTGGTTGCCCAAGATGTCACGCGATTGGGTAATAGAACCGCAAGCGCAGGTGATTTATGTCCATAGCTACCAGGGCACCTTTAACGAGCCCACCGGCACCCAGGTCGGTGGCGCCGACGCCGACGGCGTGATCACGCGTCTTGGCGTCAGGTTCCACCGCACCTGGATAGACGGCAAGGGCTATCGATATCAGCCATACCTCACACTGAACTGGTGGCACGACTTCATGAATAACACCATAGCTCTGAATGGTGTAGGCATGAGCGACCTCTACCCCAGCAACCGTTATGAAGTGAAAATTGGCTTTGACGGGCAGGGACGTCGCGGTTGGACCGGTTGGAGCAACGTTGGATGGCAATGGGGGTCCCAGGCCTATCACGCATTCATCGGACGCCTTGGCGTCAAGTACACGTGGTAGCTGAACGTCTGTGGGCTCCGCTGCTCCCCAGGACGATCACCGAAGTACCAATGTTCACGACATACAAGCGAACTCGACCGACTCAAGGAGATCCGGACCGCGGCAAGGGCCCGCACACCTTGCGCCTGCCCTGGTAACGCAATATTCTGGTCAGGCCGACTGAAACACGCTGGAACCATGAGACGCCTTCGCTATCTGACCCACCGGCACCGCACCCCCTCGTCAAACCTTACTCTTGGCCTACTACTCGCGCTGAATGCCGGCGCGGTTAATGCGGGCGGCTATATCGTGCTGCAACGCTATACCTCGCATATGACCGGCTTTGCCTCGCAGGTCTCGGACGGCGTGATACTAAGGGATTTCACGATGGTGGTCGCGTCCGCAGCGGCAATCGTCTCATTCACCGTCGGGGCAGCCGCCACAGCAATCCTGGTGAATTTCTCCCGCCGAATCCGGGCGCGCAGCATCTACGCGCTGCCTTTGCTGCTGGAAGCAGCGCTGCTGTTCCCATTTGGCGTGCTCGGGACCGCAACGCTGAGCTGGCAAACGCCATTCGCCGCACCAGCCACCGTCTTGCTGCTCTGCTTCATGATGGGGTTGCAAAACGCGATCGGCTCCAAGACATCCGCCGGAAGTGTCCGCACCACGCATATGACCGGCAACATCACCGATTTTGGGATGGAGTTGGGCAAGATGCTCTACTGGAACCGACGCGCGTTGCCGGAACACGCCCGTATCTGCGCCGACCTCCCTCGCTTGAAGCGCGCGGGCGGCCTGCTGCTGTCTTTCGTGCTCGGCGGCATGGCCGGTGCTGCAGGCTTCCAAAGCATCGGCTTTATTTTCGTCACGCCGTTCGCCTGTTTGCTGTTCGCGCTGGCGTGGATGCCCGCCAGAGCCGACTTCTCCAGGCGCCGCGGCGCATAGACTTCGGATGCGCACCGCACTGCTCAAGAGCCGGCGCGGCAGACCCCAGCGGACGACGATGCTGACGATCTGAAAGAGATCGCGCAAGAGGCCTATATATATCTGTACCCGCTGGTGCTGATGGACGTCACACGCAAGCAGTTCAGCAACCTGGATCCCGAGGTCAGCCCCTTCGGCGGTCCCGCCATGGTCGATGAATACCGACACGATGGGGGTATATGGCAACTACTACCTGAAGCGAGCCATCATCGCTCAGGTTGAAGTACAACCCTGATGGGTCGCTGGACCTCTACATTCAGACTGACGATCCAGGACCGAGCAAAACGTCGAACTGGTTGCCCGCCCCAAAGTCAGGGGCACTTGGACTGACACTACGTCTATATGCCTGTCGCGCACGCTTGCGTCGGGTCAGTACGAAGGCGGCGTAACGACCCACACCAATTCCGCATCCGATGCGCCGGGGTTCCGATATCGGTGGGGAGTTCCACTTGGAAAGCTGAAACTGTCACCTTCGCTGAGAACGAAGTGTTGTTCACCCACCCACAGTTCGAGTTCACCCTTCAGCAGCACGCCTGCTTCGTCCCCCGAATGTTGATAGGCAGATCCACTGTCGGCGCCAGGCTGCATGACCGACCACAACAGTTCCAGAGGTCCGTTCAGGTTTGGCGACAGCAGAAAGTCCGCGATCCCTGAGGCGAAGCTAAGCTGGCGCCTCTGTGACTTGCGCACAATCACTGACCGCTCGAGGGGATCCACAGCGTCGCCTGGAGGGAAAAACCACCCAATCTGGACGCCCAGGATCTGGGCAATCCCGTGCAGATCGCTGATCGATGGGACGCTGAGTCCTCGCTCCACCTGACTGAGAAACCCAATAGATTTCCCGCAGCCCGCGGAAAGCTGCTGGAGAGACATGCCCTTCGCTTTTCGCAGACTCTTGATTTCCTCGCCAATCCTGCCAAACGACGGTGCGTCAGGAGTCACGGTTACGCCGGCTTCTTGCCCAGCCTTGGTTTTCCTGGCCAGAGGCGCCATGGGACTGGCCTTGCCCTGCTTTTCAACGCTCTTGCTCTTGCTCTTCATCGGACTGTTCGACCTCTCACGGGGCCTCGGAATGAAGCGCGATTCTAACGTACGACCGTATTGCAGAGCACCAGCCTCCTCTCACCGACTTCCGCGCACACCGCAAATTTGGCGCACTAAATTCACATTCGTGAAATTTACGTTGATTTTTTTCACGTCGATAGTACAGTTGCGTGGCGCGTTGGCGTCAGAGTCCAAGGCGACCCTCCCAACTTTCTGGAAGATCATGCTGACTACATTGAACGCCACCGACCTCGAACGCCGTCGACAAGCCGCTTGTCCTCCAGGGGTGGCAGTGCAGACCGATCGCTTCGTCCAACATGCGCAGAACGCGGAGATATGGGATGTCGACGGACGACGCCTGATCGATTTCGCGGGTGGTATCGCCGTGCTGGCAACGGGCCATCGCCATCCACGCGTGATCGAAGCGGTCAAACAACAACTGGACCACTTCCATCACACGTGCTTCCAGGTCACTCCGTACGAGAGCTATGTCACGCTCTGCGAGCGACTCAACGCGCTGACGCCCGGCGCATTTGAAAAACGGACCGCGTTGTTCACGACTGGCGCCGAGGCGGTTGAAAACGCGGTCAAGGTGGCGCGCGCCGCAACGGGTCGGTCGGCAATGATTGCGTTCTCTGGCGCGTTTCATGGCCGCACGATGATGGGGATGGCCCTGACCGGCAAGGTGAACCCCTACAAAGCGGGCTTCGGATCGATGCCGGGTGACGTGTGGCACGTACCGTTTCCCGCCGAGGCCCTGCGCGTGACGGTGGACGACAGCATCAAGGCACTGGAGCAACTCTTCAAGACCGACGTAGATCCGCGGCGCGTGGCGGGCATCATCATTGAACTGGTCCAGGGCGAGGGTGGGTTCTATGTCGCACCTCAGGATCTGCTGACGCGACTGCGCAGGATATGCGACGAGCATGGCATCCTGCTCATCATCGACGAAGTTCAAACCGGCTTCGCGCGCACCGGCCAGATGTTCGCGCTTGGGCACTACCCTGTGGAAGCGGACTTGATGACGATGGCCAAGAGCCTGGCAGGCGGCTTTCCCCTGTCCGCGCTCACTGGCCGCGCGACACTGATGAATGCAGCATCGCCGGGCGGTCTGGGCGGAACCTATGCGGGCAGTCCGGTTGCGGTGGCGGCGGCGTTGGCCGTCCTGGACGTTATCAAGGACGAACGCCTGATCGAGCGCGCCAATGCGCTCGGGCAAACGATGGTGGACCGCCTGAATAGCCTGCAGGAATCGATCGCCTCCATTCGGGAGGTTCGCGCTCTGGGCGCCATGGTGGCCGTCGAATTTTCCGATCCGGCGACAGGGCTTCCTGCCCCCGAGATCGCCAAAAGGATTCAGCAGTGCGCCCTTGAGAAGGGGTTGCTCCTGTTGACCTGCGGCGTCAATGGCAATGTCATTCGCTTCCTGTTCCCGCTGACTACGCCGGACGCCGTATTCCAGGAAGGTCTTGCCCTGCTGGAAGAGGCCGTTCGCGAATGCGGCCAGCCGGATCGCCCGAGGTAACAGTCCACATGACGACAAGCCACTCCATGAATGGCGCGAAAAGCCTTGTCAAGACGCTGCTCGCGTCGGGCGTCGACACGTGCTTTGCCAATCCCGGCACCAGCGAAATGCACTTTGTTGCCGCGCTAGACGAGACGCCGGGCATGCAATGCGTACTCGGACTTCAAGAGAACGTTGTGACAGGCATGGCGGATGGGTACTACCGCATCGCCAGAAAGCCGGCTTGCACCCTGCTCCACTGTGGCCCGGGGCTGGCGAACGGTCTGGCAAACCTTCACAATGCGCGCCGGGCACGCAGCGGCATCGTCAATCTCGTTGGCGATCAGGCCACCTATCATCGACAGTTCGATGCGCCCCTGACCAGCGACATCGATGCGCTCGCCAGATCGGTTTCCACTTGGGTGCACATGTCCGCGAGCGCGCACGACGTTGCGCGAGATGGCGCGGCTGCGGTACAGGCGGCAAGCACCTATCCCGGCAACATTGCCACGCTCATCCTGCCATCCGATACCTGCTGGGAAGCCGCCGCGACTGTCGCAGCGCCTCTCCCGGCGGTTGCACCGCCGCCAGTCGATCCCTTTGCGTTGGAGAACGCTGCGAGGGTGCTGCGAACGCATGGCAGCGTACTGATGCTGCTGGCCGGCAACGCGGTGCTGGGCGATGCGCAGACAATCGCCTGGAGAATCGGTCACGCCAGCGGCGCTACCATCCGGGCGGACTTCGTGACGTCGCATCTGCGCCGGGGACGAGGATGCATGCAACTCCAGCGCATCCCTTACAACACCGATCATGCGGTCGATTTCCTCAAGCAGTTCGACCACATCATCCTTGTTGGCGCGATTCCCCCGGTTGCCTTCTTTGCCTATCCCGGAAAGCCTTCGCGCCAATACTCGCCCGATACGCAACTCCACGTCCTCTGCCGTCCAGACCAGGACGCCATGGCGGCGCTCGCATTGCTGGCGCAAGCCATCGATGCCCCCGTCGTACCGGTACCGGACCCCGGAGAAAGACCTCCGGTGGCAACCGGTGCGCCCACGCCTGAAGGGCTGGCTCAAACGCTATCTGCACTGATGCCGCCCGAAGCCATCGTTTCAGACGAGAGCATTACCTGGGCAAGGAGCTTCTACCAATACACGCATTCGGCTCCGGCCCATGATTGGCTTCATCTCGCCGGCGGCGCCATCGGCGACGGCCTGCCGGTTGCCACCGGCGCGGCCATCGCTGCCCGCGGCCAGCGCCGGGTCATCAGCCTGCAGGCTGACGGCTCTGCGATGTACTCGCTCCAATCCCTGTGGACGCAAGCGCGGGAACGCCTTCCCTGCACGACCATTCTCCTGAACAACCGGAAGTACAACATCCTCATCAACGAGTACAAGAGCGTTGGGGCGAATCCCGGCGAGACGGCCATGCGCATGCTGGATCTTTCGGATCCGGACATTGACTGGGTGAAGCTCGCGGAAGGGATGGGCGTGGAGGCTGCCAGCGCGACATCCCTGGAGCAGGTGGGGGATCTTCTGAAGGAGAGTTTCGCCAGACCCGCGCCTTTCCTGATCGACCTGCGTATCTAGGCGTTCGCCCTCGATTTTGTTCTGCAGGAAGGTAACGAGAATTACCGAAAGACCTGCCTTTCGGCTTTCTCCATAATCGCTGCCAATATTTTTTTCGAGAATGCCGCGTGTGTGAATGACACACGCGGCATTTTTCCATTCTTGGCGTGAGCACATTATCACTGGGCCTTCTCCAACATGCACGTTTTAAGCGCCAATCGGGCACCGCTTCGGCACCCCGCGCACTGACGCGGTGCCCTTGTTTGGCAGGCAAAAAGGACGTCGCATTCGGGATCATCCACCGTCGCGTTTTGGTTTGGCCCGCGCCACATCGGCCCCTAGACTCGGTTCCAGCTTCAATCAACCGCGCTACTTGCGGGTGGCAACAGACCTGTTGCAAGGGCGGAGATGGCACACTCCCGCGAGGACCACGCGATGAGAGGAAACCAGAGCAGCGGGGACCCGAGATAGTCAGATCCTGGCTTCGCGTCCACCACCCGGCGTATTGGTTAATGCCCTGTTGAAAGGCGGCATACAACGTGCCGTTGCAATTAGCGAAAAATCGTCTTGATGATTATCACGCCTGAATCAGACATAAAAGGCGAACTGGGGGAGAGATGCAGTCGAACGAATATGAGAATCTCGATGGCCTGGCCCTGGCCGATCTGATCGAGCGCGGCGAGGTGACTTCCGCCGAGTTGATGGACTGCGCCATCGACCTGGCCGAACAGCGTAATCCCACGCTCAACGCCATCACGTATCCGCGCTTCGAGGAGTCTCGCGGGATCGCCGCGGACTGGATACCACGTGGCCCCTTCCGCGGCATACCGTTCCTGCTCAAGGACTCGGGATTTGCCCACAAGCGGTTTGCGTCGAGCATCGGCTCGAATCTGTTTAACGACACCACGTTCCAGTACAACGCCACCGTTGCCGATCGATTCGAGGCGGCCGGCCTGATACCGTTCGCGCGCACCACGGTGCCCGAGCTGTGCATGGCAGGCACGACCGAAGCCGTCCGCAATGGCGGACCGACCTTGAATCCGTGGGACGCAACGCGCTCGGTGGGCGGCTCGAGCGGCGGCGCGGCGGCGGCGGTGGCCGCGCGCATCGTGCCCGTCGCCCATGGCAGCGACGGCGGCGGCTCCATTCGCATTCCGGCCGCCTGCTGCGGTGTCTTTGGGCTGAAGCCATCGCGCGGGCGTGTGCCAATGGGTCCGGTGCGCGGCGAGGGCTGGGCCGGCATGGCAACGGACGGCGTGCTGAGCATGACGGTGCGCGACACCGCCGCAGCGCTGGACATGATTTGCGGCTACGAGGCTGGCGCGCCCTATGCCGCCCCGCCCCAGCCGAGATCCTTCCTCGACGCCGTGCGCGAGACAACGGTGCGACCACTCAGGATTGGCATCCTGCGTACTGGCTGGGAAGACATCGGCATTGCGCCCGAGTGCGATGCCGCCGTCAGCTTCACGGCGTCCCTGCTCGAGCAATTGGGGCACGACGTGTTCGAAGCCCAACTCCCCGCCATCGACTACAGCGGCTTTGTGCACGCCCACGGCAGCATCCTTGCCAGCAACATCGTGGTCGCCGTGGAGGCGCGCCTGAAGGTCCTGGGTCGCACCCTGCAAGACGGCGACCTGGAGCCGGTGCTCGTGGACGGCTACCAGGTGGGGAAAGGACTGGACGCAGCATCGTACGTGGACGCGGTCGCGCGACTGCATGGCGTGGGCCGAGCATTCGCCACAGCCATGGCGCAACTCGATGTGCTACTGACGCCAACCCTTGCCCAGCTCCCATGCAAGCTGGATTACCTCTCGCTGAGTCCGTCCGACAACCTCGGCTTCCGCGCCTACCGCACACGTGCATCGACGTATTCGACGTTCCTTCCCGTGATCAACGGTGCAGGTCTGCCAGCGGCAAGCCTGCCGCTCTCGTGGACCCGCGAGGGGCTTCCGGTGGCTACCCAGTTGATCGGCCACTTCGGGTGCGAGGACACGCTGCTCGAACTCTCGGCACAGCTCGAACGCGTGGCGCCATGGGCAGCCCGTAAGCCGGTCTTCGCTTGATGGTCGTGCGCCACAACGATCCCCCCACGCTGTTCGCGTTTCGCCGTTCTCTCATCTTGAAGGTCCTGCCATGAACAAGAATTTGTTTGGGCTCGCGCGCATTCCCGCGCCGGCCGTCCTCGTCCCCGCCGTCCTGTCCGCCGCGGTCACGTTCGCAGGGATGCACGCCACGCCCGCCCGCGCCCAGAACGAGACGATTGCGAAAGTCGTCATGCAGGCACCGCTGCGTGTTGTCGATCCCATCCTGACGAACGCCTATGTGACGCGTAACCACGGCTACATGGTCTTCGATACGTTGTTCGCACTGGATGCCAACGGCAAGCCGCAACCTGAAATGGTGGAAAGCTGGAAGGAAACACCTGACAAGCTCACCATGACGCTGACCCTGCGCAAGGATCTGAAGTTTCACGACGGTGCGCCGGTCACGGGCGAGGATGTCATCGCTTCGCTCAAGCGCTGGGCCGAGCGCGATGCATTGGGCCAACGCCTGATGGCAGCCACGGCAAAGCTCGAAAGCCCCGACCCCCGAACCGTCGTCTTCCGACTGAAGACGCCATTCGGACTCCTGCTGGAGGCGCTGGCAAAGCCCGGCTCCCCCGTGCCGTTCATCATGCCCAAGCGCATTGCCGCTACGCCAGCTTCGCAACCCATCAGCGAGGTCATCGGATCGGGCCCCTACAAATTTGTCGCCGCGACGTTCCAGCCCGGGGTCAGGGCCTCGTACGTGAAGTTCGCCGACTATGTGCCACGCAAGGAGCCAGCAAGCGGGTTCGCGGGCGGCAAGGTCGCGGTGGTCGACCGGATCGAGATGGTCAACATCTCCGATGCGCAGACTGCCGTCAACGCGCTGCGTCGTGGAGAGATCGACTTCGTGGAGGACGTCCCTCCCGACCTGGTGTCGCAGTTGGAAGGGGTAAAGACGGTCGCGCTCAAGTCCTACGGCAAGAGCACGAACATGTTCACCCTCCGCATGAACTGGCTGCAACCGCCGTTCAACAACGTCAAGGTACGCCGCGCTGCGCTGGCCGCCTTGTACCAGGCCGACTATCTCGACGCCCAGATTGGCGACGGAAAGATGTATCAGGTATGCGGCGCGGTTCTGAGTTGCATGTCGCCTTACGCATCGGAGGATGGCGCCACGCAGACGAAGAAGCCAGATCTGGCACGCGCCAAGGCGTTGCTCAAGGAGAGCGGTTACGACGGCAGCAAGGTGGTGATCCTGCATCCGACGGACCTGCCTATCCTCGCCAGCCTGGCCTCCGTGACGGCGCAGGCGCTGAAGTCGATCGGGATGAACGTCGAGATCCAGTCGATGGACTGGGCCACCCTGCTGTCACGCTACTCGAAGAAGGACGGCGTGGCCCAGGGCGGCTGGAGCATCTTTCAGACCGGCTTCAGCAGCCTCGACCTGATGAACCCGATCACGAATCCGAACCTGGACGGTCGCGGTGAAGCCGGCTACGTCGGTTGGTCCAGGAGCGAGGAGATGGAAAAGCTCCGCGACCGGTTCGCCGACGAATCCGACCCCGCCACGAAGAAGCAGATCGCACTCGCCATCCAGAAGCTCAACTACGACCAGGTCTTCTTCATTCCCCTGGGCGCCTATTCCAAGGTCAAGGGCTATAACGCCGTAAAACTGGGAAGCATGACGGATGCCCAGATTCCCCTGTTCTGGTCTGGGAAGAAGTAAAGCACCTGCCGGGCGCGCGAAAGCTTCAACCAAAGGAGAGGCGAAGCAATGTTGGAAATTATTCTCAAACGGCTACTGGCAGCGGTTCCCGTCATGCTCATCGTCGCCACGGTGGTGTTTCTGCTGCTTCGGCTCGCGCCAGGCGATCCGGCGCGCGTCATCGCCGGTGATATGGCAAGCGAGGAAGCCATCGCGCAAATCCGGACGGACATGGGCCTCGATCAGTCCATCGGTACGCAGTACGTGCGCTGGATGGCCGCCCTCTTGCAAGGCGATCTTGGCCAATCGGTCCAGACCCGGCAAAGCGTGGCTTCGCTGATCAAGGCGCGGCTCGGCCCGACCTTCTCTCTGGCTGCCTGGGCCATCCTGCTAACCATCGCGGCGGCGGTTCCGCTCGGGGTGCTGGCAGCCTGGCGGCATCGCAGCATCACCGATCGCGGCATCATGGCCGGGGCGGTACTGGCGTTCTCCGTGCCTGCATTCGTCGTGGGGTATCTGCTGATTCTCGTGTTCGCCGTGAAGCTGGACTGGTTGCCGGTGCAAGGGTATTCGCCGCTGGCGGACGGCGTGGGCGAGTATGCCGCCCACCTGGTGCTACCCACGGTGACGCTGGCGATGGTCTTTGTTGCCCTGATCACGCGAATCACGCGGGCCAGCATGCTGGATGTACTCGGCGAAGACTTCGTGCGTACCGCACGTGCCAAGGGCGTGACCGAACGCATCGTGCTGTTCCGCCACGCGCTGCGTAACGCCGCCATTCCGATCGTCACGATTGTGGGCGTTGCGCTCACCACGCTGATCAGCGGAGTGGTCGTGACGGAGACCATCTTCAACATCGCAGGTGTCGGCCGCCTGATTGTCGATTCGGTTCTCGCCCGCGATTACCCGGTCGTACAGGGAACCATCCTTTTCTTCTCGTTCATCTATGTCTTCATCAACCTGATGATCGACCTGGCCTACGTCGCCCTCGATCCGCGAATTCGGTATTGATCGCCGCCCGCCCCGGAGCTACCTGATGTCATCGTCCTCCCTGCCCTCACATTCGCTGGCCGCGCCGCCCTCCCAGCTTCGCGTGGCTGCCACTGCCGTGCTCAAAGATCCGGTGATGCTCGGGTCCCTGCTACTGCTCCTGCTGCTGGTCGCCGCCACGGTAGGGGCTCCGCTGCTGGCGCAACACGATCCCGGCGCCCTGACGCCACGCGCCCGGCTGAAGCCATCGTCCGAGGTCTACTGGCTGGGTACGGACTCGCTTGGCCGCGACCTGCTGTCACGCGTGCTATACGGCGGACGTCTCTCCATCACGCTCGCCGCACTCGTCAGCGCGATCTCCGTCGCCGCAGGCCTGTTCATCGGACTGGCAGCCGGCTATGTCCGCCAACTCGATGCGCCCATCATGCGCCTCATGGACGGCATCATGGCGATCCCAGGCCTGTTGCTGGCGGTGGCGATGGTTGCACTGGGCGGCGCGAACATCGTGACCATGGTCGCTGCCATTTCCGTCCCGGAGATTCCGCGCATCGCCCGCCTGGTGCGCAGCGTCGTACTGTCAGTCCGCGAGGAGCCCTACGTGGAGGCGTCTATCGGCGCTGGCACGCCGGCATTGAAAGTGCTGTGGCGACACATCATGCCAAGCACCATCAACCCCCTTGTCGTGCAAGCCACCTTTGTTTGCGCGGCGGCCATCCTGACCGAAGCCGTGCTGGGCTTTCTCGGTCTCGGGTTTCCGCCGGAGATTCCCAGCCTGGGCAGCATCATCGCGGAAGGCCGCCCGTTCTTCCAGCGCGCGCCGTGGATCGTGCTCTACCCCGGTGTGTTCCTCGCCCTGCTGATCCTGGCCGTCAACATGTTTGGCGACGCCCTGCGCGATCGCCTCGACCCGCGTCTTTCCCGTCAATCCAAGGGCTGAAGCCATGAACGACTCTTATTCCGGACCTGTCATGGCAAACAATCAGGACGACCTTCCGCGTACGCCGATCCTCGCTATCCGCAACCTCAAGGTCCGTCTGCCCGGCGGTGGCGATCGCCGTTATGCAGTGGATGACATTTCGCTCACCGTGCATGCCCGCGAGATCGTCTGCATCGTCGGTGAATCCGGCTCGGGCAAGTCCGTGACGTCCAGTGCCGTCATGGGCCTGCTGCCAAAGGGGATTCTCACGCTGGAGAGTGGCCAGATCCTGTTGGCCGGGCGCGATGTCACCCATGCAGGACTCGACGAACTGCAGAAGCTGCGCGGAAATCGCATGGCCATGATCTTCCAGGAGCCGATGACCGCGCTCAATCCCCTCATGCGGGTGGGCGACCAGATTGCAGAAGTATTCGAGTTCCACGGAAAAGCGCTAAGCCGTGACGCGGTCGCCGATCGCGTGCTGGCTTTGCTTACGGACGTCCGGCTACCCTCGCCCGAGACGTTGCGGCATGCCCACCCGCATCAGCTTTCGGGCGGCCAGCGTCAGCGCGTGATGATTGCGATGGCCCTTGCCATGGAGCCCGGCCTGATCATCGCCGACGAACCTACTACGGCACTTGACGTTACGTCGCAGGCCCAGGTGCTACGCTTGCTCAACGAACTGCGCGGCCGCCACGACAACGGGGTTCTGTTCATCACCCATGACTTCGATGTCGTGGCGGAGATTGCGGACCGGGTCGTGGTCATGCAATCGGGCCGTATCGTCGAACAGGGTACGGCGGCGGAAGTGCTCGAGCACCCGCGTCATCCTTATACCCAGCGTCTGCTCGCTGCACGCCCGCGTGGCGACTTCCGCGCCGTGGCGCGCCCACCTGCAGCGGCGCCTGTCCTGGAGGTACGGGATCTCACCTTGCGCTTTGAAACGAAATCGATTTTCAAGTCGAAGCGCCGAAGCGTGGACGCCCTCGGCGGCGTGTCATTGAAACTGGAGCGCGGAGAGACCCTCGGCATTGTTGGCGAATCGGGTTCGGGAAAGACCACGCTGGGACGTTGCCTGGCGCGTTTCGCAACCCCCACCTCCGGCGCGATCCTGCTCGATAACCAGCCGATCTCCGCACTCCGGGCGGGAGATGCGCGCAGTTACTGCAAACGCGTGCAGATGGTGTTCCAGGACCCGTTCCGCTCCTTCAATCCGCGCAGGACTGTTGGACGCACACTCGCCGAAGGTCCCATGAACTTTGGCGCGGACCGTCGGCAGGTCCATGCGCGCATGCTGGAGCTACTCGATCTGGTCAGCATGGACCCAAGCGCGCTCGACCGTTTTCCGCACGAATTCTCCGGCGGTCAGCGGCAACGCCTGTCGATTGCACGAGCGCTGATGATGGAACCGGAAATCCTGATTGCGGATGAAGCCGTTTCCGCGCTCGATGTGTCCGTTCAGGCGCAGATCCTGGACCTGTTCGAATCGATCCGCGAGCGCCTCGGCGTCAGCATGATCTTCATCACGCATGACCTTCGCGTCGCCGCACGCCTATGCCATCGCATTGCAGTCATGCAGCGCGGCAAGGTTGTGGAGATCGGAACCGCGCGTGACGTTTTCCTACGGCCCTCTACCCAGTACACGCGTGAACTTATAGCCTCCATTCCAGGCGAATCGGCAGCCGGGCAAGCGACCCTTCGCGAACTCATGTAGGGTGATCTTCGTTAACGCTATTGCACCCGCTCATCATCACCTGACGGAGCCACGTTAGCGCCGGGTCATTGTCCTTTCGAGCGTGCCAAGCCTGCTGATATGCGATCTTGGGGAGGTGGAACTCCGTCGGAGGCGAAAATTGCCGGAGCCCCCGCAGCAATCGCTGCGGACCTACTGCACGACGCGCAATCGTCAGGACAAGATCAGTTTTTGGCAACAACTCAACTGCGGCACTCCAGTGTGGCAATGCCACCGCGATTCGTCTCGTCATTCCTTTGGAGGCAAGTACCCGATCGATTTCATCGTTCGCATCGGGTCTCATCGCAACCATGACATGGGGGCGATCCAGCCATTCTTTCAGGGACAAGCCACGTCGTTCTGGAATGGTTGTCTTGTCCGCCAAGCAGATGAAGTCGTCCACGAACAGCGTTTCGATCTGGATTTCCTGAGGGGGATCGGGAAACACGCCCAATGCCAGATCCAGTTCACCGTCAACGAGTTGAGTCAGCATCGCATCCCTGCTGGCCTGACTGATGGCGAGGTCAAAGCCGGGGGCATGCTCCCGAACAAATCGAACCAGGCTCGGCAGTACCAGACGTGCTGCGTAATCAGAAAGTGACAGTCGAAAGCTCCGCCTTGCCTGCAACGGATCGAATTGAGGTGCGCCCAGCAACGTATTGAGGCTACTTAACGCCTCCGTCAGTGGCTGTATCAACCCCCTGCTGCGCGTTGTCAGCTCCAGCTTCCCATCTTTTCGAACCAGCAACGGGTCGTTGAAATGCTCGCGGAGCTGCGCCAATGAATGACTCACAGCAGGCTGACTCTTGTGCAGCCTCAGTGCTGCTCTGGTCACGTGTTTCTCCGTGAGCAACGCATACAAGGTAAGCAACAAGTTCAAATCCATGCGGCGCAGTTCATCCATACGGCGAATGGTACACGTGCATGCAAACGATTTCCATCCGTGATTCATATGCCCGACTATTCAAGCGTTGGCTTTGACGTGCGAGGGAGTCGCAAACATGAACAGCAAGATGGCTTTGATGGCGTTCACCTCTTTGGGAATGGCCTTGCTGGCGGGAGCAGTCCTGCCTTTTCAGGCCGCCGCAAATGCAAGTGTGGGGCGCGCCTTGGGCCACCCCTTCTGGGGCGCGACGACGTCGTTATTGATCAGCCTCGCCGTGATGGTGCCGATGTTGGTGCTGGCTAAAGCCCCCCACCCAAATTTCGCAAACGCTTTTCAAGGGCCTTGGTGGCTTTGGATCGGTGGTGTTCTTGGAGCCGTCTATGTGGCCAGCGCTACGGCTCTGACGCCCAAGCTGGGCGCCGGTGGCTTTTTGGTGGCAGTGGTCGCGGGGCAAATGGCGACTGCGGTGGTCGTGGACCATTTTGGCCTGATGGGACTCGAGCCGAGGCCGATCAACCTGATGCGCGTGTTTGGTGTGCTCCTGATTCTTGGCGGTGTGTTCTTGATCCAATCTGGTGGAGCAAAGAGTCGAGTCGCCGTATCGGCGCCCGTGCATACCCATGTCACTGCGCCCTAAGCCAAGTCATTGATTTACCTCCTCGCGCAGCTACGCGGAACCTCTCAAAAGGAAATGAAAATGAACGAAATCAATACAAGCAAGCTGGGGCTGACCGCCGTTGTGGCCGCTGCCGCCGTGAGCCTCACTTCCCCGGCCAGCGCCTCGGACTTTGTCAAGCTCCAGTTCAGCGATGGACGTCCCGAC
Source organism: Cupriavidus sp. SW-Y-13 (assembly GCF_009793345.1). Classification (NCBI taxonomy): domain Bacteria; kingdom Pseudomonadati; phylum Pseudomonadota; class Betaproteobacteria; order Burkholderiales; family Burkholderiaceae; genus Cupriavidus; species Cupriavidus sp. SW-Y-13. Next base: position 1,193,990 of record NZ_WHLX01000001.1, on the reverse strand, counting down.
GTGCACGGTACTGAAAGCGTCAATGCCGTGCTACGGGCTGTGGGAGTGCGCGCGAGCACCGTAGCGATTCCTGATGCGGTCAGGCCCATCTTGAAAGCGTCTCAGACTCGCGCCACCAACGACGATGAGCAACAACAGTTGCTCAAGAGCTTCGCGCTGAATCGGGCGGAGTTGCTGGAGCAAATTCGTCTGGCCGGACGCACGCCTGAAGTGGCACGCGGCGGTCTGTTGGGCACGCGTGAGGGCGACACCGCGCCGTATCCCAAGGTCTACGACATGAAGGCCTTGACCCCGGAAATGCAGACATGGGCGCTCAATCGCTACGGCCGCCTGCATGTCAACTCGTCGGATGCCGGCCCTGGCATCGACGAAGTCATGACGGTCGTATCCGGCGGACCTTTCACATGGATGTTCGTACTGCCAGACGCAACGGTTGCGCGTTTGACGGTGGATCGCATCGGCGAGAGCGGTCCCGCTGTGCGGCTAACTTATCCGGGTATGGGCACTCACGCAGGCTATATGGATCCGAAAGATGGGCTGATCGTAGCCTACGCTCATGGACCGGAAAGCTTTGTCATCCGCTTCGACGAAACGACGGCTCCCAACGCCCAACTGCTCAACACCAATCCATGGGTTGACTTCACAGGTCCTGTGCCGACACTTCGCACTAAAGTAAATTAAGGCAACGCCGGGCGTGGCTCGGCAGCAGCACATCATCAAGCGCGGAGTCAGGCTCGTCTCCGCACTTGATGACGCCGACCTCACTAGTAAAGCTCTCGCTGGCCGAATTCGGAGGACAGCGATGACGGCTTGGATGTTCGGTGCGGTCATTCGTCCACGGCTCATGCAATGACTCCGTTGGGTCGACTACCGAAGTCCGGCCGGGCAGCGGGACCTGGAGGAAGGGGGACTTCCGCCTTCGGCCAGGAGCGGCCTTCGAGAACCCGGCCTTAAACTGTGCGCAATCGATGAGAGAATCGAAGTCTCGTTGAAGGACGGAACCACACTGGATCAATCCATAACCTCTGGCACATGACAAAGGAAGAGTTACACGAACTACTGACAGGTGATTTCGGCCTTGTTAACGACAAAGTAGAACGTGGAGATCGGCGATCCTACTTTCTCAAGCGTGTCGACTGGCACCCCTCATCGACGACGCGCATTCTCCATGTTCAGTATGATCAGAATGGCCGCGTCACGCAGGTCAAGCGCTGCGTGTCATCGGACAACAACAACAGCGTTTTCGTAAGAGGCTCATTGGAGCGGCTCGTTTTACGACAAGCGGTTGAGGAGGAAATCGCAATGTACAACGCGTTAAACATGCAGGCCTGAGTGGCAACGCCCACGGCCACGAATTGGACGCCGCCTGAGAACGGGCCATTAGCAGACTGTCGACGTGACCGCCCTGATCGTCGACAATTCTCCCCGAGCGTCCCTCCTTTACCGACCATCCAAAGATATCGATGACAGCCAGTTTTCGCCTCATAGCGATCTACGCCGAAGCTGACATGCGCGGGCTTGCTCAACGATACGTAGCAGACTGTGCCGTAACTGCGCTTGCCCTTGAGGAAACCCAACCCTGGTTTTTGGTCAAGACAAAGACAGATGAGGAACGCGATCTCCTCACGAGAAACGAGGCGCTCCTGAGCGACTTTAAAGCGGTGTTTCTCGCTCGTGAGTGCCCTGATGAAATCGTCCAACGTCTCACATTCACGTTCCAGTCAGAGGAGACCGTGGACCGAGACTACGCGGGCAGTTGGTACTGGGCGTTGAAGTAGCCAGTATTCCGAGTGTCCGTTAGCGTACGCCTCCGCTGACAGCCTTGGGTCGGTCGTTGACGTTGGGTGGCAACCTGGAAACAGGTGGTCCAATTCGGGGCTCAAGCTTTCCAAGCTAGGCACCAATTTCTGTAGGCTGGTGCCATGATTGCGGTTGAGCTGTCCTTGTTGGACACCCCCCGCGGCGCCGCGCAGCCGAGTGAGGGCCTTTTCCTATTTCGATTTCCGGCTGAACTCGAGGTTTCCCCGGCAATCCACAATTGCGTAGTATTCCCCCCAGCCTTGGCGTAAGGCAATCATAGATAGCTGGGAATCGTAGACTGAGCCCTCGATGAATTCGAGGCCCTCGGTGGCCAGGTCGTTGCGCTTGAAGTGGTCGAGTACCGCCTGCTGGTAAAACTCAGGTGGCTCGGCACATGAAGGCAACTCGCCGTCATAGTTGCGAAAAATAACGAGACCAGCAGCGACGACGACCAGCACGACAAATAAAAGCACCACGCCGATGGTAGCTCGAAGCAGCGTTTTCCTCATACAAACCCGTTCTTGGCTAGTTGGTATCCGCATACTAGCAATCAGCCGTTCCGATACGGTGAAGCCTTTGTGAAGTAAAGATTTTCACGACTGATGACTACTATCAGAAAAGGGCCCTCCCAGCCTCCGAGAGGGCCCCCCCGACTAGCGCAGCTTTGTGGCCTGCTGCTTCCGGAATTGTCGGAAGCACCGGCGCTCACGTTTGCGGATCGATAATGCCGTAGAACAGCAGTCGGTCATCACTTGTAGTTCACTTCATAGTCCTTGTGACCGTAGATGGCGAGGACAGTCTCTGACGCCTTCAGCAGCTCAATTGAAGACACGAGACGTGATGGCGGTTCGTTGTTTGTCGAGTAGGAACATCATCAGGAATAGTTGGTGGGCCGCAGCCGAGTGCACCGGAGAAGCCCCTTGTGTGTCCGCTTTGGGGCGATCCGGCAGTCCGCTAAGGGTCGCTCTGCGACGGTCGCATCTTTTGACACGGTTGACTCCCAATTGCCCGCCAGGAACTGGCAGCTACCGACTACTCTCCTCGGCGAAAATAGCGACACGGCGCATGCCAAAAGCTATACCAAATAATTGCTCGGCACATCGCCCGCCAACGATGCATCACGTAGCCCGAACGATTGGGACAAAATATGCTGGGCGAAGAAGAGTGCCGTTGCAATCTTGGCCTCGGAGAAAGCCGGATCATCTGCCCGTCTCGCGTCCGCGACGAGCATGGCGCGGCCAAGCTGCCAGCCCGAGAAGACAATGCCGCATAGCTTCAGGTACGGCACGCTGCCGGCAAACACAGCATTCGGGTCCGACTTTGCATTGGCAACAACGAATTCAACTACGGCCTCCAACGCGGCACGCCCCCTAGCCAGATGCTCCTTCACCGTCGCAAATGCGGCACCTCCATGCTTGCCCAGAGCCGCTTCGGTTTCAGCAATGCTGGCGCAGATGGCGCGCGCCACCGCACCGCCGTCGCGCACGGTCTTGCGCCCCACCAAGTCGTTCGCCTGGATTGCTGTTGTACCTTCATAGATCGGCAGGATGCGTGCATCACGGTAGTGCTGGGCAGCGCCGGTTTCCTCGATGAAGCCCATGCCGCCATGCACTTGCACGCCGAGGCTGGTCACATCGATCGATAGTTCAGTGCTCCAGCCTTTCACGATCGGCACCAGGAACTCGTAGACCGCCTGGTTCTGCTTGCGCACGGTCTCGTCCGGATGATTCTGCGCAGCGTCGCTGGTAGCGGCAGCCACGTAAGCCACCGAGCGGGCACCTTCGATCAGACTGCGCATTGTCATGAGCATGCGCTTGACGTCGGGGTGGTGGACGATTGCCACCGCCTCGCGCGCCGAACCGTCGACCGGACGGCCCTGCACACGCTCCCGCGCATAGGCAACTGCCTGCTGGTAGGCGCGCTCTGAGACGGCGATGCCCTGCATTCCAACCGCAAATCGCGCCGAGTTCATCATGACGAACATGTACTCCAGGCCGCGATTTTCTTCACCGACCAATGTGCCAATGGCACCGCCATGGTCGCCGAACTGCAAGATCGCGGTCGGGCTGGCCTTGATGCCCAACTTATGCTCGATCGATACACAATGCACATCATTGCGCGCGCCCGTGGAGCCATCCGCATTGACCAGGAACTTGGGCACGATGAAGAGCGAGATGCCCTTCACACCTTCCGGCGCATTGGGTGTGCGGGCCAACACCAGGTGGACGATGTTGTCCGCCATATCGTGTTCACCGTACGTGATGAAGATCTTGGTGCCGAAGACCTTGTAGGTGCCGTCACCCAGCGGCTCGGCACGCGAGCGTACCGCAGCCAGGTCAGAGCCGGCCTCGGGCTCCGTCAGATTCATCGTGCCAGTCCACTCGCCGGAGATCAGCTTCGGCAGGAATATCGCCTTCTGTTCCTCAGATCCCGCTGTCAGCAGCGACTCAATAGCGCCATCGGTAAGCATCGGACACAGTGCAAATGACAAGTTTGCCGAATGCAACATCTCCTGGCATGCCGTCGCCAGCAACTTTGGCAGTCCTTGCCCACCAAATTGCGGCGGATGCAGTATCCCTTGCCAGCCCCCTTCCCCGAACTGGCGAAACGCGTCACTGAACCCTGGCGTCGAAACCACCGCGCCTTCACTCCAGTGGCTTGGTTCAAGATCACCAATGCGATTCAGCGGTGCAATGACCTCCTCACTGAACCTGGCCGCTTCCTCCAATACTGCGCATGCGACATCCCATGATGCGTCTTCGCATCCAGGCAGCGCGTTAACAGTCTCAAAACTCGCGATCGCGTCTAAAGTGAAACGCATCTCTTTTAATGGTGCGCGGTACGTCATCGGGAACTTCCTCTGTTGGGGGTAGATCGCCTCAGCGCCGGAATTGACTGCGAACTCACGCAACTCCGATTTTTGCCAGCCCTTCCGTCATCCGTGGCAGGCAGCGCCATTGTTTGGTCTGCAATATCGACTATTGAATCAGTCGCCGCCCGGCTTGATAGCGCATCGCGAAATGCCAACCCAGTTCTGCCATGGGCCCAGCCTTGCGGCCGGTTTCAACCGCATCAGCGGCCGCCGCATTGCCTTGCCGCGCCCTCTCTGCGATGCCGAACATGATGGCAGCCAGTCGGAAGAGGTTGTATGCGATGTAGAAATCCCAGTGCTCCATACCAGCGGTGCCATTGGCTTCGATATACCACTGCATATATGTCGTTTCGCTCGGTATCCCAAGGCTTGGGAGGTCGAGATCGGCAACTCCGCGCCATAGCGTTGACGGGATGTGCCAGCTCAGGCAGTGATAGGCAAAGTCGACGAGCGGATGTCCGAGTGCCGACAACTCCCAATCCAATACCCCGATGACTCTCGGCTCGCTCGGGTGGAAAACCAGGTTGTCCAGCCGGAAATCACCGTGAACGAGACGTGTCTCTTCGATTTCAGGGATGTTCCTCGGAAGCCAGTTCATCAGCGCTTGCATGGCAGAACTGTCACCGGCGCCCGTGGTGCGGCACTGACGCGTCCATCCAGCAATCTGGCGCGCAAGGAAATTGCCGTGCGGACTGTAATCACAGAGTCCAACCTGTTCGACGTCAATGCGGTGGAGGGAAGCCAGTACGCGATTCATCTCTGCGTAAATGGCGTTGCGCTGCTCGGGCTGCATACCCGGCAACGACTGGTCCACCAGCACCCTACCGTCCAGGTACGCCATCAAATAGAACGGGCTGCCCACGATGGCCAGATCCTCGCTGTACAGGTGGACTTCGGGAACCGGCACGGCGCTGCGTTGCAGTGCACGCATCACGCGATACTCGCGGTCGATGGCATGCGCCTTGGACTGGATTAACCCCGCGGGCTTCATGCGCAGCACATATCGACGCTCGCCAGACGAAACCAGATACGTGGGGTTGGACTGACCGCCGGTAAGGCGCGTGACGCTAAGCGATGCATGGTCTATCAGTCCGTGCCCATGTAGGAGTTGTGCCAGCGCATCCCAATTGCCGTGCGTCGTATCGTTCATTGGAACGTGTCCTGGATGATATTGAGCGTTGCGTGGTGAGTCACAGCGTGCTGACCAGATGCCCGCCGTCGACGGGCAACACAGCGCCGGTGATGTAGTCGGATGCCTCCGATGCCAACAGGAGCAGAGCGCCATCAAGCTGCGAGGGCTGCCCCAGGCGCCGCTGGGGAATACGCCGGACCATCGCTTGGCCACCGTCTGTCTCAAAGAAGGCGCGATTGATGTCAGTGGCGAAGTATCCCGGCGCGAGTGCGTTGACGCGAATGCCGTGACGTGCCCATTCGAGCCCGAGCGATCGCGTCAGGTGAATTAAACCGGCCTTGGCAGCCGTGTAAGCGGGAAGCTGCTGCGCGACCCTGATGCCGAGGATGGACGCGATATTGATAATGGTGCCGGGCCGGTTTGCTTCTCGCATCTGTTGCGCCGCGTACTGCGTCACACGCCAGGCACCTGAAAGATTGGTGTCGATGACCCGCTGCCATTCCTGCTCCGTTGTTTCCAGCGCGGGGCCTGTCGTTGCAATGCCAGCACTGTTGACGACAATTTCGACGATACCCAGTGCTTGCTCAGTCTTGAAGAAAGCACCGGACACGGAATCGGCGTCGCATACGTCGAGTTGCACGACGCAACCGCTTCCGCCCATTGCGAGAATTTCGTCTTTCAAACGGTCCCCTTCTGCCACGCGCCTGCCTCCGAGCGCCACCCGGCATCCTGCCTTTGCAAGTGTCAATGCGAAGTGACGACCGAGACCACTAAACGCGCCTGTGACAAGAGCTACCTTGCCCTCCAGGTCGGAAAAGACAGGGGTAGAACGGGGTGCGGAAGCCATATTTTCAGTCTCCTTCGAAGCGGTATGCGGAGCGGATACTTTTCAAGAAGTTGGTTCGTCACCCGCTCCCGAATGGTCCGCACAGATTAAGCGGCCGCATTCGAGCGGCCAGCCACCCTGATGGGGAGGCCCCCCTATAGGGGAGCCCCGGCAGGCAGCGGCCCCTCCCTTATCGGGGGGCTGGAAAGTGGGTCCATGGCGCTTACGCTGCCAGAAATCCGGCGGCCTTCGCACCAGCATGCCCAGACCTCAACGCATGCTTTCCCGCCCGCCGCCACAACGATCGAGGAGTCTCTCCGTGTCACGGCCCATTCCTATTCCCCGCACGCCATCCGCGTACGCCTATCCACTGCTCATCAAACAGTTGTTGCACACCCCCCTGGCGGTCAACCCAGAGCAGGAGGTCGTATATCGCGAGCAGGTTCGGCATTGTTACTGGACAATGCGGCACCGGATCGGACAACTGGCCAGCGGCTTGCATTCGCTCGGCATCGAACCCGGGGATACGGTCGCAATGATGGACTGGGATAGCCACCGCTATCTCGAAGGCTATTTCGGCATCCCGATGATGGGCGCGGTGTTGATGACGGTAAATATACGGCTCTCGCCTGAGCAGATCGCCTACACACTGAATCACGCACGGGTCAAACTGCTGATTGTCCACGCAGATTTCCTGCCGGTAATCGAGGCGATCCGTGGGCAACTCGAATCCGTCGAGCGCCTGGTTCTGATCGGTGAAGAAACACTCTCAATCGAGAACACTCCGCTACCTGAATGCTGTGTCACGGAGTACGAAGTGCTTCTGAACGCGTCTCCACCCGACTATGGCTTTCCCGACTTCGACGAGAACGCGCGGGCGACAACCTTCTACACAACAGGCACTACAGGGCTGCCCAAGGGCGTGTACTTCAGCCATCGGCAGATCGTGCTCCATACGCTTGCGACCATGGCCGCGCTCACGAGCGCCCCGAGACAGGGACGCGTGCATCGAGACGATGTTTACATGCCGCTCACGCCGATGTTCCATGTGCATGCCTGGGGGATGCCCTACGTAGCCACGGCTCTCGGCATGAAACAGGTTTATCCGGGACGATATTCCGCGGAGCACCTGTTGCAGCTGATACAACGCGAGCGTGTGACGTTCTGCCACGGCGTACCCACGCTACTGCACATGATCCTCTCGCACCCCGATTCACCCGGAGTCGACTTGAGCGGCCTGAAGATGATCGTTGGTGGGTCGGCACTGCCACGCGGCCTGGCGCAGACCGCTATCGATCGCGGGATCGATGTCTTTACCGGCTACGGCATGTCCGAGACGTGTCCCATTCTCACGCTGGCGCAGGTCAAAACGACGCTGCTTGATGATGTCGAAACCGCGCTCGACGTGCGCACCAAAGCTGGACTACCAATCCCTCTTGTTGACCTGCGTATCGTCGATGAAGGTATGCGGGATGTCGCTCACGACGGCAAGGCCAGTGGTGAAATCGTGGTACGGGCGCCATGGCTCACGCAAGGCTACCTTGGCAACCCAGCAGAGTCCGAAAACCTTTGGGCCGGTGGCTACCTCCATACCAACGATATCGGCGCCATCGACAGCGATGGATATCTGCAAGTCACGGACCGCATCAAGGATGTGATCAAGAGCGGCGGCGAGTGGGTGTCGTCACTCGAACTTGAGGACCTGATCTCGCGTCACGCCGCGGTCAACGAAGTGGCTGTCATCGGGGTAAAGGACGCGCGGTGGGGCGAGCGTCCGCTGGCGTTGATCGTACTCCGGCCAGGGCAGACGGTCAGTACCGCCGACATTCAGGGTCATCTGCACGACTTCGTCCGTCGCGGCGTCATCTCAAAGTATGCCGTCCCGGACCGCGTGCACTTTGTTGACGCGATCGAGAAAACAAGCGTGGGAAAGATCAACAAACGTGTGCTTCGCGAAAAGTACCAGACCGACCTGCCCGCTCCAGTCTCACATCCATAGCTGCGGCAGTCCTGCCAGGCGTGGAAGGTGCGTTTTCACTACTCATACAACTCAGGAGACAAAGCCATGCAACATCGCACTACTACGGAGCGCATCCGGCGCCACCCCAGGTTTGGCGAACTGATCCGTCGACGCTTTCGACTTTCGTTGACGATGCTGATCCTCGTTCTAGTGCCCTATCTCGCGTTGATGCTTGTTGTCGCGCTGGAGCCGCAGCGACTGACTCAGTCCCTTCAACCCGGCACATGGCTCAATCTTGGCATCGTCACTGCCGTCGGCATCGTGCTGCTGGGTTGGGGCACGACATGGTTCTACGTACGCCGGGCCAATGGTGAGCTGGAGACGATAGCGCAACAAATCCTGTCGGAGGCCGCCCAATGAATATTCAGGCCATCGCGATGTTCCTGCTCTTTGTCGCGCTCACCCTCGGCATCACATACCGAGCCGCTTCACGCAGCCGGACAGCCAACGACTTCTTTACTGCCGGTGGTGGTATCACCGGCACACAGAATGGACTCGCCGTAGCTGGCGACTACATGTCAGCCGCCACCCTGCTGGGCGTTGTCAGTCTCGTCTATGCACGTGGTTTCGATGGACTACTGTACATCGTCGGCTTTTTCATTGGCTGGCCGGTGATGCTGTTCCTGATGGCCGAGCGGTTACGCAACCTCGGAAAATTCACCTTTGTGGATATCATCTCGGACCGTCTCGACCCGGTCAGCACGCGCTGCGTCGCTGCCGGCAGTAGCCTGGTGGTCGTGCTGCTCTACCTGATCGTACAAATGGTAGGCGCTGGCGAGTTGGTCCAGTTGCTGTTCGGCATCGACTATGCTTACGCCGTGGTCGGAGTGGGCGCGCTGATGATGATCTATGTGACTGTGGGTGGCATGGTCGCGACAACGTGGGTCCAGATCATCAAGGCTGTGCTACTGATGTTTGGCGGCTCTCTGCTGATGCTGCTGTCCTTGGCACACTTCGATTTCAGCTTCGAAACCCTTGCCGCCAGGGCGGTTGCTGTACACCACAGCGGCGCTGCCCTGCTCGCCCCCGGCACGCTGTTCGCCGATCCAATCTCCGCGCTTTCCCTGTGTATGGCGACGGTACTCGGCCTGTCCGGGCTTCCGCACATTCTGATGCGCTTCTTTACGGTGCCGAATGCGCGCGAGGCGCGCAAGAGCGTGCTGGTGGCGAGCACTTGTATCGGCTACATGTTCCTCGCCATGTTCGCAATCGGGCTCGCAGCCATCGTCATTGTCGGCACTGACCCTCAGTACTTTGAAGGCGGTCAAGTCGGAGGGAAGTTGCTCGGCGGTAGCAACATGGTCGCGATGCATCTCGCCAGCGCAACCGGAGGCAACGTGTTTCTCGGGTTCCTGGCGGCAGTCGCATTTGCCACGATTCTCGCCGTGGTTTCGGGTCTGACGTTGGCGGGCGCCGCCGCGATCTCACATGACATCTACGCCAGTGTATTGTGCCGCGGCACCGCCACCGAGGCTGCGGAGATCGCCGTCACCAAGAAAGCCACGTTGATCATCGGCGTCATCGCGGTGCTGTTGGGGATCGGCTTTCGTGGGCAGAACCTCGCGTTCCTGGTCGCGCTTGCATTCAACGTTGCAGCCTCCGCCAATTTCCCGGTGCTGGTACTGTCGATGTACTGGCGCGGCCTGAGCAGCCGTGGCGCGGTCTGGGGCATCGTGGCCGGCCTGGTGTCATCGGTCACGCTCGTCGTCCTCTCCCCTGCAGTCTGGAAGAACGTGTTGGGACACCCCACTGCCATCTTTCCCTATGATCATCCTGCGCTGTTCACAGTCCCATTTGCGTTCCTGATCACCTATCTGTGCTCGCGCTTCGACACCAGTGCGCGAGCGAAAGCCGAGCGACAGGCGTTTGACGCGCAACTGGTGCGCGCACATACCGGCCATGGCGCTGCGGCCGCTGCCAAGCACTGACGCCCAGCACCCAACAGCGACGGCCATCCGTGATGGATGGCCTCAGCGCGCTTCACGAATGAACCAGGACAATCCATGCATTTTCCTTCGAACAATATCCCCGAGATGATGACGGCCGTCGAGATCACGCATCCTGGTGGCCCGGAAGTACTGGTGCCCACACGGCGACCTGTGCCTGTGCCCGGCCCGGGCGAACTACTGATCCGTCATCAGGCGGCTGGGATCAATGGCCCGGATGTATTCCAGCGCAAGGGGCTGTACGACCCGCCTCCTGGCGCCTCCGACATTCCCGGTCTCGAAGTCGCAGGAGAAGTTGTGGCCATCGGCGCTGGCGTGACAAGATTCCAGGCAGGTGACCTCGTTTGTGCATTGATCCCTGGGGGTGGCTACGCTGAATATGGCGTCGCCAACGAGCACAATACGCTGTATCTACCCAAAGGCTTGCGACCGGTGGAAGCCGCTGCCATGCCGGAAACGTTCATGACGGTATGGCTGAATCTGTTCCAGAGGGGGCAGTTCAAACGGGGCGACTCGGTGTTGATCCATGGCGGCGCATCCGGCATCGGTACTGCGGCCACCATGCTCAGCAAGGCTTTCGGCGCGGCGAAGATCATTACCACCGTCGCCACGGCAGCGCAACGCGACGCCAGCCTCGCCCTCGGCGCTGACTATGCCGTCAATTATCTCGAAGAGGATTTTGTCGACGCTGCCATGCGCGTCACCGACGGCAAGGGTGTTGATATCGTAGTTGATATCATCGCCGGCGATTATGTCCCCAGGAACTACGCCGCTGCGGCCATTAACGGGCGTATTGTGCAGATCGGCGTCATCAAGGGCGTAGCGAAGGAAGTCGATCTCTTCCCCATGTTGACCAAGCGACTCACACATATTGGCTCGACCCTGCGCTCGCGCTCGCCTCAGGATAAGGCCGACATCATCCGCGAACTCGAAGCCCGGGTATGGCCTCTGATGGCGGCCGGAGCGGTGAAGCCTGTCATTTACCGAACCTATCCGCTGGAGCAGGCGCGGGCCGCGCACGAACTGATGGACACTGGCACTCACATCGGCAAGATCGTCTTGACGATGGGCCGGTAGCGGCAGCGACGGACGTGAACGACGCCATCCACGTCCGGCTGGTGACACCCTCGTGGGCGCGCGCCGACTAGTTCCGCGACGCGCCACGTTCCGCGACCCAAGGCAGATCACGCCCCAGGCCACTGCGGACAGCCTGAATTCGGGAGTTCACCTTCAGCTTCTCAAAGATATTTTTCAGATGCCATTTCACGGTTTCTGGTGCAACACGAATAGCTCGGGCGATCTCCTTGTTAGAAAGCCCCCTCGCCACGTGGTCCAAAATTTCCACCTCGCGGGCACTCAGCCTGCTGCCGGTCGTCGGCTCTGGCTGATACGGTGATACGGTGTCGGAGACAATGTCAGGTGCACTGGCTGATGCATCAAAGCCGGCACAGAGCCCGTTCACATACCAGGGCTCCACGTCTGCTGGCGGGCTCGCCATTTGATGCAGGCCCTCAAGGATCTCACGCGCCACCGGACCGGCGTCAAGAAACACGCGATGCAGGCCGTTTTTCTGACCGAATGCGACCGCATTCGCCATCGCCCGCAACGCCTGCTCACCCTGCCCGGCGGCATGGAGTGCGACGGCGAGCACCACCGAAATTTGCGCTGTCAGGTACTGCATGCCTGTTGTACGCAGTTCCGCCTGCACGCTTTGCAGGATATGCGCAGCTTCGTCGGGGCGGTCACAAGCCACAAGCAGGCGGCAATGGGCTACCTGAAAGCGCTGCCAGGTCTCCAGGTAGCTGCCCTGCAGTGTCGTTGGCTTCGGCCCCACCAGGATTTCCAGTTCGTGGCCAATCCGCGCAGCACGGGTCAAATCGCCAGACCGGATGCTAATCCGAATCGCTTCGGCCTTACACGCAACCTGCATGCGCATCCATTGCCGGCTCCTGGCAACGGCTTCCGCGTCTTCAAGCATCCGGTAAGCCTCGTCCTGCTTGCCGGCAAGCAACTGCAGCCTTGCCAGGGTCACGCAGAAGCCAACCAGCGGACCCAGCGAGCACGATTGCATGGCAATCTCGAGCCGCCCTTCCAGCAATTCCGCAACACGGGCCAGATCATTCCATTCGTAGTGGATGGCTGCGAGGTAGCCGACCGGGAGTACCGAAGCGGCGGACTGCCTGCCGGCACGGGTATTGGACTCGCGCAGAACATCTTCGAGCGTCTGGACAGCCTCGCCTAGCCTGCCTTCCACAAACAGGCTGAGTCCGATCATGCTCTGCCGGTACACCGCCGCATAGATTGGCGCTTCTGTCCCGATACCAAAGCTCAGCTTATGCCGCAACCGTTCGACCTCATCGAACCTGGAGGCATAGCTGAGCCCGAAGATCAATGTTGTCAGGCCGATGCCCTCGGCCCACGAACCTGCCGCCGGACCAAGCTCCAGAACCTCTCGCCCCATTTCCAGGGAACGTTGACTCTCATCCGACAGGCCAGCGATTAGCGCCTTGACCGCTTCCAGCTCGACACGCACTACCGCGGTCAAAGGAAGCTGCCCGCTCCCGATGTCATCCTCCACTGCCTGCAATGCAGATCTGGCCGCAACGGTCTCCATCGTCAACGCAAGTGCCCAGGCGTGCGCCAAGCGTAGGCGCAGCCGGCCGTGCACCGCCTCTGGGGGCAGCTTGGTCACCCAGCTCAGGACGATGCGGACGTCACTGGCCTCAACCAGATGCATCGCGCATTCCTCTACCCAGCCGGCGGCGCGGCCGACATCTCCGGCCGCCAGGGCATGCTTGACTGCTTCCGTCCAGAGCGATTGCGCCGCAAACCATTCGCTGGCTCGGCGATGCAGTCCGGCTACCAGATGCGGTTGCTCGCGGACCAGGCGTTCTCTCAAGTAATCGGCAAACAATGCATGAAAGCGATACCAGTGGCCTTCGGCATCCAGCAGCCTGACGAACATATTCCGTGCGACCAGCCAGTCCAAGCTGGAACGTGCGGTATCGGTGCCGACTACCGCATTGCACAGGGGCACGGACATACGTTCTAACACCGAGGTCTGCAGCAGAAAAGCCTGCAGTGGCTCCGGGATATGAACAAATACGTTTTCGTTGAGATATGCATCGATACTGCGCCGGGCGAAAGGCAAGCGGCCTGCCAGGACGCCAGTCGAATCGTCCGCACTCCATGCGAAAGAGGCCAACTGCAAGCCCGCCACCCAGCCTTCCGTCGCCTGCAACAGCAGCTCCATCTGAGTGGGGCTTGGTACACGGCCTGCTACAGCCGAAAAAAAATCCTGTGCCTCCGCACCGTTGAAACGCAGGGCTTCCGCATCCAGCTTCAGCAGTTGACCTCGTGCTTCGAAATAGCTGAGAGGCAAGGCTGGCTCACCACGCCCGGCAACAAGAAGGTTCAGGTTCTCCGGCGCATAACGCAGCAACCGAAACACGGCTTCGTGAATAGTGGGCGACGCCAGCCGGTCGAAATCATCCAGTACCAGTAACACTCGCCGAGGCTGCGCCGCGACCGCATTGAGCAGTTCGGCAAACATCGCGTCGGCCGGTGCCAGCGGATCCGGCTCCAGGCGGCGCAAAAAGGAACTGCTACCCTCCGCTAACGTGCCACCACTGGTTTCAGTGCAGCCTGTTTCGAAGGCATCCCTGGTTGCAGCGAGCAGGTAGGCACCGAACTGGAACAGGTCGTCGTCATCATGGTCGATGCTCAGCCAGCCAACAGCCCAGCCCTCCTCCGCCAGAACTGACTTCCACTCACTCAACAGCGATGTCTTGCCGAACCCGGCAGGAGCGGTCAGCACTGTCAGCTTTCGCTCCATACCAGAGCGGAGCAGTGCAATGGCGCGCTGACGCTTGATGTAGTGGCGCGTGCGCGGCGGGACCAGCTTGGTCTGGATCATGGCTGGTGGCCATTGTGGCTGGTTCGCTGCGATAGCTGGTGAGGATCGGGACATCAGACGCGCTGGTAGTTGGTGGGGTTCGCTAGACGATCACATCCCATTCGTTAAGTCTGCTCAAGTCGCACCATCTCGACGGCAGACTCAGGTCTTACGGTGCGGTAGCGATGTGAGTCGGCGACGATGACTTCAATCATCTGCTTGGCAACGCTCTGCGCCACCTCAAATGCCGCAAGCACTGCTATCGAAGACCCGTCGCACTACGTGCGATGGGAACGTGTGCCACCGGCCCGGTCTCTGCCGAGGTGACTGCGGGTACCACTACGGTAGATGATCGCCCAAACGAAAGGCGGGCCACAAGCGCATGGGAGTCCAACAGAGGGGGGGAAGGCGGGGGGCTCTCCAAGCCATGCCATTTTCTCGCTATTGCCGAGCGTCCATTGTGCGGTGCCAAAGACTCCTGCGCTTTTGCAGAACCCTGCTTCGACATCGCCTACATTGCTAAGACCTGACTCTGGCTGCCCCCCCCCAAACAGGGAGGCTTCTTGCTATCGCCGCAACGATGCGCGGATCATTGCGTTAGCGAGACTTGTTTCTCCATCTGCCGAACCAGCAGGTGCGAGATACATTCAACCAAGGAATCCCGCCATGTCGACTCTCTCACGACGTTCGTTTGTCCAGTCTATCGGTGCCGCCACGCTTGCGCCAGGAGTCTTGGTTGCCTCTGCGGAGGCAAAGGCTGCGGTCGGAATCTCCACCCCGCCCCTGGGGGCCGCCGCGAACTATGCCGACTACAAGCATATCCTGGTCGCCCAGGATCGCGGTGTAGCCACCGTTACATTGAACTATCCTCCTTTCAACCTCCTCGACGAAGTTCTGTCGGAGGAATTCGACCGGCTTACCCGTCAGCTAGAGCAGGACGCAAGCGTACGAGTGGTGATCCTGCAGAGCGCCATTCCAAAGTTCTTTATCGCGCACTCCGGCCTGCACCGTGTCGGTTCGGCGCCAAAAACCACTTCGAATACACGCACCTTCCGCCTTACCCAGATGCTCGGGGAGCGCCTGCGCAACATGCCGAAGGCGGTGATCGCCAAGGTCGAAGGCATCGCCCGAGGTGGTGGATGCGAGATCGCGCTGGCTGCGGACATGTGCTTCGGCGCGATGGGCAAGGCTGTGTTCGGCCAGCCGGAAGTCATCTGCGGACTCGTCCCAGGAGGCGGTAACACGCAACGCCTGCCGCGGCGCATGGGACGTGCCCGCGCTCTCGAAGTACTGCTGGTTGGCGGAGATTTCTCCGCGGAACTGGCTGACCACTACGGTTACATCAATCGGGCGCTGCCGGCCGGGGAATTGGGACCATTCGTAGACAAGCTCGCACGCCGCATTGCGACCTTCCCACCCTCCACCATCGCCCACCTGAAAGCGGCGGTTGACATGGGGTCCGACACATCCTTCTCCGAAGGGCTGTTGATAGAGGCACACGAGGCCGATCTTTGTGTCGCCAACGACGCCATACAGGCGCGCGTGAAAGCGATACTCGCAGCCGGCGCGGAAACCTACGAAGGCGAACTTCATTTTCCCGACCTGTCCGCGAAGCTGCCGCCCGCCGACTAGGCGATCTAAACATGCCTCCAGACATTGATTTGCCCGCCAGTGCGCGGAGGCCTCGGTACAAGCGGGCAAGTGCAGGAAACGCAGCAAGGCATCCGACATACCTGGCACATGCCGTGATTGATGCTTTTCTCTCGTATGGCGTAAAAGCCAGTGGAAATTAATCTCTAAAGCGCGTTCTTACTTAGAAGGAAGGTCATCATGACAACCCAGACAGACAGCAAGGAACCCACGCCTGATCCAGCCGAACACAAGGCGTTTTTCCCTTCCCCCTACTCGCTCTCACAATTCACTTCGCCAAAATCGGATCTCTCCGATGCGAACTATCCGGATGCGTATCATGGGGGCCGCTGGAAAGTACTGCTAGTCGCTGCGGATGAGCGTTACCTATTGACCGGAAGCGGTACTTTTTTCTCCACTGGCAACCATCCGATCGAAACACTCCTTCCCATGTATCACATGGACCGCGCAGGCTTCGAGTTCGACATCGCCACTTTATCCGGCAATCCCACCAAGTTCGAATGGTGGGCGTTTCCCTCGGAAGACGACGAGGTAAAGTCTTTCTACACTAAATACGAGAAAAAATTCCAGCAACCGCTCAAGCTTTCCGACGTAGTAACGTCCCTGGACAAGGATGCGAACTACATCGCCGTCTTCGTGCCCGGAGGGCATGGTGCTCTGATGGGGCTACCCTTCAGCGCAGATATGAAAGCCACCTTGCAGTGGGCGATGCAAAACGACAGATACATCGTCACGCTGTGTCACGGTCCTGCCGCTTTACTTTCCGCGGGCGTCGACGAACCTGACGGTGGAGATCTCTTCCGCGGCTACCGCATCTGTGCATTCCCCGATAGCCTGGACAAGCAGACACCGGACATTGGCTACATGCCTGGTCCATTGCGCTGGTTCTTCGGCGAAAAGCTTGCTGCGATGGGGGTTGAAATCGTAAACAAAAACATTGATGGCAGCACGTTCCAGGACCGGAAACTCCTCACGGGAGACAGCCCATTCGCGGCCAACAACCTTGGCAAGCTGGCTGCACGCACATTGCTGGACGAAGTGCAGAAAAACAGTTGAACGCTAGCTCTTGCACAGCCAGGGAAGTGCCGTTCCCAGGCATTTGATTTCCGCATCCTCTCGTAGAATTGATTCTCCTCTTGCCGCGGCGCGTAATTCAAAAAATCGCGCCGCGCAGTTTTCCGTATGACATGGTGACCACGGGCCGCTAGCGTGCCCTCGCTGCGTTTGAAGACGCAGGGGCTGCCAATAGTCCCGTTTCCTCCAATCTGCCTGCCCTATTGGTCGATGTCCCAGAACGGCCAGAAACCGCCATTTACGCTCGTAGCATGGGATGACCGCCTCCCTACCCAGAACGGTCATAGCTGCAAGCTCTCTACCGCAATCTCGGGAACGACAGTCTCACGAACGCGCGTCTCGCTCTATCCCTGTGTGTCGCTGGTAGGCGGCGCTGCCCAGTAGGTCGCGATCAATCCTAAGCTGAGGGGCTGATCACGGCTTGGTGACGCCTCATGGATCGGCAGGCTCCATTGCGCTTTTCCAAGTAATAGGTCGGCGTTGACCGTAAAGGTCCGGACAGTGGGCGATGCATAGACGGCAACCTATTTTCCCATCCTGCTAGTAGACGTACTTGATGCCGAAATGACCACCGATAGAATAGCCGGTGTGATCGAGGCTGACACTGCTATCAATGGCTACGAACGCGTTGATTTTCTTTGTTATCTGGCTATTCACGCCAACCTTGAACTGCCCCCACGAACCGCCCAGCAGCGAAGTCGTCGTCGTCGGGTTGTTGCCTTGCAAGTTGGTGAAGGTCGTCTTCGCGTTCCTGTCGCCGAGTTGACTCCACAGGCTGAACTCCCCGAAGAGCTGTGTCTTGTCGTTATTGGTGGCCGTCCAGTCCTTTGACACTCTCGCGCCGAGACGGCCATAGAGTTCATTGGTCGGTCCGAACGAGATCAGTGCCGCGGAGTCGGCAGTGCTACCGATACTGACGCGTTGATAGATCAGCGACAGCTTCGGGGTAATCGCCCAGCCATGGCCGAGTCCGAATTGGTAGCCGGCTTCAGCTTGCGCCGTGGTGCTGTTGCCGCTGGTCGAGATGTTCGAACCACCATGGGTCGATGCCTTTAGGTTTCCATACCAGGCTTCCTGAACGGCGAGGTCCGTGTAGAGGCCGTTGCCGTACAGATGAGTCCAGTAGACTCCCACCGCATAGGCGTCATAGGCCACTCTGCCTGCCCTACCTCCCTCGATATCCCGAACGGTACTGTCCCAGCGGCCATAGCCAAAGTAGAGGCCGGCCAGGTCACTGGCCGTGCGCACGAGATCGATACCGGTCTGGATACCATAGAGTCCGTAGTCATAGGCCGGCGTTCCGTTGGCATTGGAGGCGCTACCGCCCTGATTGCCAAGCTGCCCAATGATTCGGGCCCACAGCGTGCCCGAGCATGCGCCTAAGTAACCTTTGTCACCAGCACCTTTGGTCCGGGCGTTGTCCTCATCGGTGCAAACGATAGCACCGGCACCACGGGCGGCCGCCTTACTCATCAGAGCGAGACCGCCGGTGCTTACCGACGAGCCGATCGTTGAGTCCACTACCGTCTCGGGACGAAGCGAGGAGCGCAAGTACCAATCGCCATCCGAGTTGTCTACCCCGTTCTGAACGAGTTTGTAGTGGTAGGCGCCGGCAGCGACCGGGCTCAGGAGGTTGAACGTACCGTTGGAGGTACCAGTGACCTGAATCAGTTGGATGCCGTTGCCAGTGGTCTGAGCGCCCAAGCCTCCCGCATTGACAACCTTGACGCCCGTCTGGCCCGCCGTATTGCCGTTGACGACGAGCTTGTCGGATGGCGAATTGTCCGCGCCGAGCACGGTATTGATAACCATCGTGCCGCCATTGCCGACATAGTTGCCGTTGACAGTGAGCACCGTCCCCGGCGCGGTGCCAGAGCCCATGGTAACGACACCGGCATTGGAGAGTCCCGCGACGATCTGCCCGGACCCAGCCAGATCGATCGTGCCAGCAGAGGCGATGGCGACCGCTGATTTCGGGCTGAACGTGTTCACAGCGCCGGCTTGCAAGATGCCGGTCTGAACGTTCGTCGTGCCGGCGTAGGTGTTGGCGTTCATCAACTTCAGCGTGCCAGCGCCTTGTTTTGTCAGGCCGCCTACACCAGACATCACCGTCGACGCCGTAACATCGAAACCATTGGAATCGATGTACATGCCTCCAGCGCCGATGGTGAAGGCGCCCGGCGCAAAGGCATCAATCAGGGCTGACTTGGGAGTGCTGTCGGTCGTCGCGCGCAGGGTTCCGTTGTCAAAGGTTACCGTCGCCGTACCGTTGCCCGGCCGCAGCCTTGATGTTTGGAGGACACCGTTGCTGTTGACCGTAAGCGCCGCGGTCGTGCCGTTGTCGACGCCCACGATCACCCCTTTCAATGCAGAGACAAGTCCGCCGTCACTAACAGTCACCACTCCTTGTCCCGGCGTACTCCCAAACGAGAATGCGCCAATGCTGAGGCTACCGGAAACCGCGAATTGCGAACCGATGCCGTCGACAAGTAGCGAACCAGCGCCATTTATGCCGATACGGGAGTCGGCCGCCTGGATCACGGCGCCATTGGAAACGGTGACATCGACACTATTCGTCGCCCCGCCGGCTTCGAAGGTGCCAGTGTTCCAGCGCGTACCTGGGCCGTCCACCAGCACGGTGATAGTGGACGCGGCAGTCGTCCCAGGCCCCTCCCCGATACTCGCTACGCGGGTCGTCAACTGACCGCCGTTTGTCAATGCGATCGTGGCGTCACCGCCCCGGCCAACGGCAAGGTAGCTTGTTGTCAGCGCGGATCCGCTTCCGGTGATCTCCAGGGCGCCAGCGTCGAAACTCAGGATGCCTGGACTTGAAGAGCTCGGGCCATCCTGGATGCGGAGTTGAGCACCGTTGGATACAGTTAGTCCGCCGCCGCCACTAATCCCGAAATAGAAATAGCTTCCGGTATTCCAGACCGTACCCGGCCCATTCAACGTCAAGGTCGAGCCGGATGTGTTGATACCCAATGTGGTTGGATTGGTGCCAACGTCAAACACGGTGCCACTGGCGGTTGTGATGTTCTGCGACAGCGTGATATCCGTGTTGTCGTCACCATCGGTATTCGCGGTGGCTACTGCCTGGGTCAGGCCGCTTGAGCTTGAGACAGTGTAGCTGGCCGCCGAAGCAATCGACGTGAAGAGCGTTGTGCCGCCTGCCAGTCCTCCGGCCAACACAAGCCAGGCATGGCCGCTGGCAAGCGTCTGGCGATGCTGCCGACGCGCGTGGCGTTGCGTCGGGCGTGGCCATTTCCCCCCTTCTTGCGTAGCGGTGCGCCCCCCGGATGCCGCATCAATCAACACTGCCCTGGTCTTCTCCATCACTGATCCTTCCTTCTCAACTTCGCCCATTGGTATTTGTTTGATGACTTTTTCTACAACCACCCAGAAGACTTGTCGGACAACACCGGTGACACATGAGGGGATACATGCCGCGATATATGTCTTATCGGCACGCTGAAGCAGCGCTTGAGGGTGGGCGGGCCGTGTGCGATGTTCTTTTCATGGTGGACGGGCAGCAAATCCAATGTAAGCCGATTGTTTCGATTCTCTGGATTGTCTATCCAGCGATCGCCAGTTTATGCATGAGCACGGCGCCTCTAACGTAGAGACTCCCAACGTTTCACAAAGGAAATGCAGATGACAGATCATTCCATTAAAGGCAAGACTGTACTCATTGCCGGCGGTGCGAAGAACTTGGGCGGACTCATTGCTCGCGACCTGGCCCAGCAAGGTGCCAAAGCCGTTGTCATCCACTACAACAGTGCCACCAGCAAAGCCGATGCGGACGCGACAGTCGCCGCCGTCAAGGGCGCTGGTGCGCAGGCGATTGCGATCCAAGCGAACCTGACGACCGCTGGCGCGGTCGAGAAGCTGTTCGTCGATGCAATTGCAGCAGTGGGCAGCCCTGACATCGCGATCAATACAGTCGGCAAGGTACTCAAGAAGCCCTTGGTCGAAATCAGCGAGGTCGAGTACGACGAGATGGCTGCGGTGAACTCGAAATCGGCGTTCTTCTTTCTTAAGGAAGCCGGCAAGCACGTCAACGACAACGGCAAGGTCGTCACAGTCGTCACCTCCTTGCTGGGAGCGTTCACACCGTTCTATGCGGCTTACGCCGGCACCAAGGCTCCGGTCGAGCATTACACCCGCGCGGCCGCCAAGGAGTTTGGCACGCGTGGGATCTCGGTGACTGCGGTCGGCCCCGGTCCAATGGATACGCCGTTCTTCTACCCGGCGGAAGGCGCCGATGCGGTGGCCTACCACAAGACGGCCGGCGCTCTGTCGCCATTTAGCAGGACCGGTCTCACCGACATTGAGGACGTCGTTCCGTTCATCCGCCATCTGGTCAGCGACGGTTGGTGGATCACCGGCCAGACCATCCTGATCAACGGCGGTTACACGACCAAGTAATCAAGGTGGGGCGGGCACACACCTTCGGGCTGGTGTGCGCGCTTGCAGCGCTGTCACCAGCGAGTTCTCCTGATTGTTTTCCCCACGCCCGCCACACTCGCCACTATCGCGGCCTGGCGCTGTGGCACGCATGATCGGATGAATGACTTCGCCGTCCCTCGTTGGTCAGCACCCCCATTGGGTCAGCGCGAATGGCCTCCATGCGAAGGTCGGTTACTCAGAAGACTGTCCTTCGATCTCGTCTACGTATTTGCTCTCACTCCACTCAGCCACCAGATACTGCACCACTTGACGCGATGGGCAGGACGGAATCTCTACGCATCTGGTTCCCGGTGTGGCCAGGCTGGCAGTACACTTGCTGGGTCAAAGACTGGCTCGATCCGGATACGCTGCACATCCGCAGTCTGTTGCTCGTCAAGATGCTATTGCGCCTTGTCATGGTAGCGAGCATCCCTCAGGCTTGCGGCGAGCACGGATTGATGTTCGCCGGTGGGATTTCGGGATCGCATTGGCTTCACCGGATGGACGGAAGCTGTAGCGAATTCGACCAGTCCCGAAGCCTCGAGCAAAGAGAGGAGCATGGATAAATTTGAGCGGTATCGAGTTTTCGTGCAGGTGGCGGAGATGGGCAGCTTCATCAAGGCGGCACATGCACTGGAAGTGCCGCGCGCCTCCGTCTCGGCCGCCATCCGGCAGTTGGAGGACGAAGTTGGCACCCGTCTACTGCACCGAACCACGCGCCAGGTTCATCTGACCGCGGATGGCACGCGATTGCTCGAGCGCGTGCGTCCGCTACTGGCCGACGTGGAAGAGATCGACCTGCTGTTCCACGCCGGCCAGCGCCAGGTGTCGGGCCAGCTCCGGATTGACGTGCCCAGTCGGATCGCTCGCCGCCTGGTAGCGCCGGCATTGCCGTCACTTCTGTGCCGGTATCCGCAGTTGCGCTTGATCTTGGGGTCGAACGATCGCGCGGTCGACTTGGTGCGGGACGGTGTGGATTGCGCAGTGCGGGTCGGCACTCTGAAAGACAGCAGCCTGGTGGTGCGTTCGCTGGGAACAATCGCGCTGATTAACTGCGCCAGCCGCAGCTATATACAAGAACGAGGCATACCCGAACGACCCGACGATCTCGTGTCGGGGCACCGGATGGTGGGTTACACATCGCCTACAACGGGGCGAGAGTCACCTTGGGAATATGTGTCCGATGACAGGATGGAGCACGTCGTGGACGTCCCCTGCCAGGTGGTAGCGAACAACGCCGAAGGCTATATTGCTTGCTGCCGAGCCGGCCTGGGGCTGATTCAGATTCCACGCTTCGACGTGGAACACCTGTTGGACGCCGGCGAGTTGGTGGAGGTTTTGCCCGCCCATCGCCCAGCTTCGATGTCGGTCTCCTTGCTATACACCCATCGCCGCCAGCGTTCGAGACGGCTGGCGGTGTTTCTGGATTGGTTCGAGGAACTGATCCAGGCGCATCTGGAGCGGTAGTCAAGCCGAGGTTGACTTTCTGCCGGCAAAGATCAACGCTTCTACAGCATGCTTACCATTGGTGGGGACTACCCCTTCCTCACCCTGCGGCGGACGTTTGCCGAACAAGGTTCAGCCGGCCGCAATAGGTCGGCTACGGAAGTTCGGCCCGGATCCGAGGCCCGGTGGGCGACGAACTTCCGGACTCGGCTGCGGATTCAACCGGTCGATGCAACGTACTGGTGAAACCTTTCAGCCGGCGTATCGAAGTTCAACGTCTTGCGAGGGCGCTCGTTTAGTCGCCTGGCTACGGCGTTGAGTTTCGTTTGCGAATATGCTGAGAGGTTGGTGCCCTTCGGAAAATACTGCCTCAGCAGTCCATTCATGTTTTCATTCGAACCGCGTTGCCAGGGGTGCTGAGGGTCGCAGAAATAGACTTGATATTTGTCGCCACAGTGAAACGCTTGTGCCCGGCCATTTCTGTGCCCCGATCCCAAGTCAGCGATTTGTAGAGCTCCTGCGGCAGCTTCCTGACGTGCTTGATCAGCGCGTTGACCACGGCCTCAGAATCCTTGCCAGCCGTCTTCACCAGCATCACGAACCGGCTCTGGCGTTCAACCAGCGTTGCGATTTGGCTGTTAGCGTCGCCGAATAGCAGGTCGCCCTCCCAGTGCCCTGGTATCGCACGATCTTCGGCCGTGGCAGGACGTTCACTGATCGAGACGGCGTTCGCGATATTGGTGCGTCCCTCAGTCTTCATTGTGTACTGGCGCGACCGACGCATGACCCTCGAGCGCCGCAAATGCTCCAGCAACTCCTTCTTCAAAGCGCCACGCGCCTGAATATAAAGGCTACTATAGATCGCCTCGTGTGACACTTGGTAGTCCTTGCGATCTCGGAAATGCTGCCTTCCTGCGCTCGGATGCAGCCCGCGAAGTAACGGAAGTGGTCCACGGCCAGCGGTAAGTCGGCAGCAGCCGTCTCGCGTACCGGCTTGCCGTTGTCGATGGCATGTGTGAAGGAGGTGTTCCAGAATGGAACAGGTGTGCCAGGCGCGAACACTGTGGGCACGGCCACGATGCGGGCTTCCATGCGCTTCTTGCATAACCTCCGCACGGCCTTCGACAGTCATACCGTCTTTGCATGGCGACGATAACGGCAACGCTGAAGGACTACACTGCCCCCATCCATTGCAGGCGCACCGTACCCGGAGACCATCATGTCCAATGCAGGCTTCAGAACCGAACACGACCTACTCGGCGAACGACAGGTTCCTGCGGATGCCTACTACGGCGTCCACACACTGCGCGCCGTCGAGAACTTCCCGATCACGGGTACGCCGATTTCCATCTATCCCGAACTCATCAAGGCGCTGGCCGCGATCAAGCAAGCGGCTGCACTTGCGAATCATGAACTCGGCTTGCTAGACAAGCAGCGTTGCGATGCGATCGTCAATGCGTGCAAGGAGATCGCCGATGGCGCGCTCCATCAGCAGTTTGTCGTCGATGTGATACAAGGCGGCGCCGGCACCTCGACGAACATGAACGCCAACGAGATCATCGCGAATCGGGCGCTGGAGTTGCTTGGCCACGGCAAGGGGGAGTATCAGCATCTCCACCCGAACGAGCACGTCAACATTGGCCAGAGCACGAACGACGTCTATCCGAGCGCACTCAAGGTAGCCACCTGGTTCGGCATTGGAGGGCTGGTGGATGCCATGGCCGTCCTGCGCAAAGCCTTCGAGGCAAAGGCGGACGAGTTCGCGCACATCATCAAGATGGGACGTACGCAATTGCAGGATGCCGTACCCATGACGCTCGGACAGGAGTTCAGTACCTATGCGGTGATGCTGGGGGAAGACGAGCAACGCCTGCGTGAGGCCGCCATGTTGATCTGCGAGATCAATCTCGGCGCTACGGCCATCGGCACAGGCATTACCGCGCATCCTTCGTATGCACCGCTTGTGCTGCAGCGGCTGCGTGATATCACCGGCATCCCGCTCTCGACAGCGCCCAACCTGATCGAAGCCACGCAAGACTGCGGATCATTCGTGCAGCTCTCGGGCGTGCTGAAGCGCGTGGCCGTCAAGCTTTCCAAGACTTGCAATGACCTGCGCCTACTGTCCAGCGGACCCAGGGCGGGATTCGGCGAAATCAACCTGCCACCCATGCAGGCGGGGTCGAGCATCATGCCCGGCAAAGTCAATCCCGTTATTCCGGAAGTCGTGAACCAGATTGCCTTCGAAGTCATCGGCAACGATGTCACGGTCAGCTTCGCGGCAGAAGCGGGACAGCTTCAATTGAATGCCTTCGAGCCCATCATTGCGCACAGCCTCTTCAAAAGCGTCAGCCATCTTCGCGCGGGCTGCCTGACCTTGGCGGAACGCTGCGTAAGCGGCATCACGGCGAATGAAGACAAGCTGCGCGCCGCGGTTCAGAACTCGATTGGCGTGGTCACGGCGCTGAACCCCTACATCGGATACGAGAACGCGACGGCGGTCGCTCAGGAAGCGCATGTCACCGGTGGCAGCGTCTATGAAATCGTTCTGCGCAGAGGACTGCTGTCGCAGGATGAACTCGACAGGATCCTGCGTCCGGAGTCGCTGACGCGCCCTGTTCCGCTTGATCTCCATACGAAGAAGCCCTGAATCCTGCTGCCCTCAATGCATCAGCAAACCGCGACAAAGCACGGAAACGCCGCTTGCGGCAAGAAAGAGCAATAGCGCGCGCCGCACCGCGT
This sequence comes from Cupriavidus sp. SW-Y-13, assembly GCF_009793345.1. Lineage (NCBI taxonomy): Bacteria > Pseudomonadati > Pseudomonadota > Betaproteobacteria > Burkholderiales > Burkholderiaceae > Cupriavidus > Cupriavidus sp. SW-Y-13. Next base: position 1,168,141 of record NZ_WHLX01000001.1, on the reverse strand, counting down.
CAGCGGAGATGGCGCGGCGCAAGCGCGATCCAATCGCGAGCCCGAGCAGGCTGAAGGGCATCGCAATTGCGGCGCTGCGCAGCAAGTCTGCTTGCTGCAGCAGTCCACTGCTGGCGAAAGCCGCCAGACGCACCAGAGCACTTAAAAGGATCACCGCAGCGATCGTCGAACGGAATGCGTCGATCTGCGGAAGCCTGCGCGACAGATACATCGTATAGATGGGGCCTCCAGTTCCAAACAGTGCGCTGAATATGCCTCCCACGACGCCAGCCGGTACCGCCCAGCCTTTCGGCACGTCCTCCGCTCGTGTCGAAGCGCTTAGCAGCGCTCTCCCCGTCATGAAAAGCACGAAGAGACCGAGGGCGACGAGGAGCCAGCGCGATTCGACTTGGGCAAGCACCGTCGTACCCAGCGCCACGCCCACCATCATGAACGGCAAGAGGCGAAGCAGTTCGGGCCGGGACACCGAATTCCAGTTGCGCAGCCCGACCATCGAAGTGGTCACGAGGTCGAGGAGGAGGAGCATGGGCACAACGAACTGCAGCGGAAGGAACTGCACCAGGATCGGCACGGCCACCATCGCCGCGCCGAAACCAGTGAGTCCGAAAACCGTGTAGGCGCCTACGACCGTCGCTCCCAGCACTGCGTAGTGTTCCGTACCCATGGCTCTCCAGTTTGCGGCCGAAATGCCTCGCAAGTTACAGCGCTTCAGTTAGTTGGCAGAGATCTTCCGCTTGGTGACCAGTTGCTTCCAGCGCCCGGATTCTTGCGCGATCTCCTGCGGAAGCTGCCCCTTTGGTGTCAGCGTTCTTGTCATGCCTTGTGCCGCGAGATACTGCTGCATGCTCGGCCCAGCGGTTGCCTTCTCCAGATCGGCGTACATCCTGGCGGTCAATTCCTTGGGCGTTCCTGTTGGCGCCATCAACGCGAACCACCCAAAGAAGGTAAAACCTGGAAGCCCCGCTTCGGCGGTAGTGGGTACATCAGCCAATAGCGGGGAACGTTCCTTCCCGGTGACTGCCAGCGCACGGAGACGATTGCCTTTGAGCAGCGGCGAGATGGCATTGATGTTCCCCACGGTCATATCCACCGTTCCCGCCATCAGGTCTGCGTAGGCAGGTCCTTCCCCCTTATACGGCACGTGCACGACATCAATGCCCGCGGCTTCCGCGAAGGCTTCGTTTGCAATGTGTACCTGGCTGCCATTGCCGGCCGACGCAAAGGTCAGTTTGCCAGGATGCGCCTTGGCATAGCTGATGAATTCCGCCATCGTTTTCGCCGGCAACTTGGTATTCACCGTCAGCACCATCGGACCGCTGGCGATCTTGCTGATCATCTCGAAGCTCTCGGCCGAGTACGGCAGCTTCTGATAGATGAATGGATTGACCGTAAACATGCTTCCGGACGCAAGCAGTAGCGTGTAACCGTCAGGAGCCGACTTGGCAACGGCTTCTGCTCCAACCGCACCACCAGCCCCAGGCCGGTTGTCGACAACAACGGGCTGCTTCCACTGCTTGCCAAGCTCGACAGCGACTGCGCGAGCCAGCAGGTCTGTGGCGCCTCCTGACGCAAACGGGACAACAAGACGAATTGGCTTGCTCGGCCATTCTTCCGCGTGGGCTGGCACCATCGCCACCGGCGCAATGACGAACGCAAACATGGCCACTCCGGTCGACATGCTGAACTGCGGTGCATCGCGGTCCCGGCACAACTCCTTGACGATGGAATGTTGGCGTATGCGGCGCCACCACTGCCGCCCTCGCACAAGCCAATTGCCAATGGCCATCTCCGTACCGTTCGAGTCCATCGTTGTCTCCTTTGTGGCGTCACCATCAGGCGGCGACTATTGTGTGTAACTCACTGTCTTCCAGATAATCCTAATTACGCGCATGCCAAAGCCGAAACGAGTGATTGCGTTTAACGTTATCGATTGCGTTTTTTATGCTTATTCTTGGCGAAATAATCCCCTGACCCATCCCTCTCAGGATGGGCCTGGACAATGACGTTTGGTTTTGTTTTCTACTCCGGAAGATCCGATATGCTCAGCTCTTCTGCACTAGCCTCGGACGACCGTCATCCGGCGCACTGGTGGGCCGTGTCACATCGGTGAGCGCCTCCAGCAGCAGGTGTGAAAGATGCGCACGCGGATTATCCCGGGGAACCAGAATGCCGAGGCGCCTCATCAACGGAGGCGAACCAAACGGAATGGTTCGGATCGATGCCGGGAACTCGTTTTCCACACCACGGGCCGGGACAACCGACGAGCCCAGACCATTGGCTACCATCGCGATCACACCTTCCAGCGTGTCGATCTCCATGGTCGACCGGACCGCAATCTGACGCCGTACCATTTCCTCCTGGACGAGTAGCCCCACCCGGGCGGTGCGATTGAACCGCACATAGGGCGTTGTTTCCAGGATTCCCTTGTCCGAGTCTCCTCGTGTCGTGATGTGTGTGATCACCACGAACTCCTCATTGAAGAACGGCATGAACTGCAAGTCCAGGCGCGGGACCTCCGGTTCGGTCACGACAGCCACGTCCAATTGCCGTCGATGCACCGCCCGCTCCAGATCATGGGTAAGGCCCGTGGTCAGGTGGATGTCTACGCGATGCCCCTGCTGGTGCAGTCGCTTCAGTGCAAGAGGCAGGACGCCGGAAACGCAGGTATGCACGGAACCCAGTTTCAGCACGCCTCCGGCCGCCTCTCGCTTGAGCGCAGCACTCATGCTTTCCCAATGGGTCAGAAGATCACGTGCACGATTGGTAAATGCCAGCCCTGCGTCAGTTAGCACGGGGGGCCGTCGACTCCGATCGAAGATGGTGATGCCAAGTTCCTCTTCGAGCGCCCGCATTTGCATACTGACGGCCGAAATCGTCAGCCCGATAGCGTTGCCAGCCTCGGCAAAACTGCCCCGATCAGCGATGGCTACAAGCGTATAAAGCGTTTTGACGTCCATGTCTGACAAATTGGTTTGTGATGCATTCCGCTAGCGCGTGACGCCGACATTTTGCCGCATGGACATCGCGCACGCGGACTAGAGCCCCAGCAGGCGACGCGCATTGCCGCCCATGACCTTTTCCAGGTTCTCCGGACGAATCGGCAACGTCTCGAACCATTGCTTGTAGTCCCGCACCGGACAGAATGGAAAGGAGCTTGCATACAGCATGCGGTCGGCAAGGAACGTGTCGGCCGCCTTGACGTATTCTTCCCAGCCCGGCATGCGCGAGAAGTACATATCCGGCGACAAATACATGTTCGGCCGTCGGAAAGCGATGTGCAGGATCTCCGTAACCCAGGGCCATCCGCCATGTGCAACGACGACCTTGAGCCCCGGAAAGTCCGCCAGGACGCGGTCGGTCTTCACCGGATCGGAATAGCTCAGGTCAGGACCTGCGGTGCCACCGACCATCATGATCACGGGCACGCCCAGATCTTCGCAATGCGCATAGATCGGGTACAGCCGCCGGTCATCGGCATACATCGGAATCGGGTATGACCCAGGCTCGATGTTGATAGCCTTGAAGCCACTGGCCACCGCATCCGAGATCGTCTTGCATGCCGCGACCCGATTGGTCGGATCAATGGACGCGGCGCCAATGAAGCGTTGCGGATAGTCACGCACGATCCGCGACACGTCCTCATTCGACACACTGCCCAATGTCCCGGCGAGACGCCCGACCACAACGCCCTTGTCCACGCCGGCTTCGTCCATTTCCTTGACCAACAATTCCATGGACTGCTGCTGGGCCGCAGGAGACGGCTCGAAGCCAACGGTACGGGTAAAGCCATCACGGCGCTCCCCTGCTGAATACATCAGCGTGTCGAGGAATCCGCCTACTGGTGGTCGAAGTCTGAAATCGATAATCATGGCTTGTCCTGGGTCGGTTTTGCTGCGGAGATGGTCGTCACATCACTTCGTTTTTTCGGTCGTCAGTCTCGCCGTACCTGTGCAGTGCTGGCGGCTTCAACCCTGCGTAGAGCTTTTCGATCCCAGCGTTGATCACTTCGGCGTGCTGCGCAAACAGCGAATTGCCATCCAGATCGCTCTCGACAATGAACGGACCGAAGTTCTCCACCTCGAACATCCACATCGCCTGCGCAATGCCAAGCTCGTCGAGCCAGAACACGTCCTTCACCTGCTTGATACCGCGACCGAGCAGTGCGCCAGTGCCATAACCGACCGTCGTGAGATAGATCGCCCCACCGGGTGCGAGCACGCGCTTGTAGTCGTCGGCAGGCATGCCCCCCTTGCCGATGAAGATGCGGCACGCGGTCTTCTCCATCCACTTCGGTATCCACTTCGAAAAGCGGAAACTTGCGGTGGCCGTCACGGCGCCGACGTTATAGCTACCATCGTCGTTAGGCGCGGCGGCAGGTGAGCAATGAAAGTTGACATTGCTCAGGCCACGAAGCTCGACCGGCGGCTCCAGGCCCTCGTCGAGCACCTTTTTGTAGACGCCTTCCCGCGCTGTGTAGACCACGCCTGTCAGGTAGACGGCAGCTCCCAGTTCGAGCTTGGCAATGTCTTCCGTCGTGGCGGGCAGGTTGATGTGGAAGACCTGCAGTTCATCGTCTTGCGGGCTTACCATTCGACCGTCTCCCTGCGCAGGTATGGGGTGAACCACTGTGGGTCCGTCCGGTATTCGATGTTGCCGTCTGCATGGATTCGCGCAGTGGCGCGTCGTGACGACAGGCAGAACGTATGGAGGCTGATTGGCATCCCACCGGTATGCGTATGGCCGACCTCGATATGGCAGTCGACCACCATCGAGGAACCCACGAAACCCATGGCGCCCATGCCTATGGAGTTACCCAGCTTCATGAGCTCGAGTTCAAGCTCGGCGATCTTCGGATCGGGATTGCGGTCGCCCACCACCCGAAGGCAGGCTGCCTGTTTGCCGAGCTGCATGCACGTATCCTTCGATCCGCCCAGACCGATGCCGACGATCGCAGGCTGACAGGCCAGGCCGCGCTTTCCGAACGCGATCAGGGTATCGAGCACGAATCGTTTGATGCCGTCGATGCCATCGCCGGGAAACAACATCCGGTAATCGGTCCCGAACAGCCCGCCCTTGTGGACAGTGGTGATGTCCACCCAGTCCGAATCGGGCTCGAAGGACCACTCGATCTCGGGTGCATTGATGCCGACGTTGTTGTTGTTATCCGTGCGCCAAAGTGGATGTACCCGATTGGGTCGCAGCGGAACCGCCAGCGTGGCGTCGGCCGTGGCCTTGCGCAACGCGCGCTCCACCGCGACAAAGCCGCGTTGCACCGTGGCGTTATTGCCTACCTTGACGTAGTAGCGAGGCAGGCCGGTGTCGGCGCACATGGGCCGGCGGTCCTGGTCGGCGGCCTCCCAGTTGTCCTGCATGGCGTGGATCACGAATCGCGGCAGTTTGCCGGTTTCGGTCCTTTGCAATGCCTGGATGCCCTGCTTGTAGTCCTTGGGGATCTCGATCGCGGCGCGTTTCATGATTTCGAACGCGGCTTCCTCGACCCGGTCGATAGAGATGGTCATCGTAGCGGTCCTCTATGCTGCAACTTTTGGGGGTTGACCGGCCTCACCGGTAATCAGTGATGTGCCGGGCCTCACGATGTCGAACTTCACCGGAACCATCTCCAGACGAATATCATCGCCATCCGCTGTCACGCGGGTGTAGCGACTGCTATGCAGATCGCCGGGCTCCGGAAAATCCTCGCGAGCATGGGCGCCGCGGCTGTTTTCACGGGCCAGCGCGGAAACAGTGATCACGCGGGACATGTCGACCAGACTTTGCAGATTCAGCCAGTCGTGCCAGGTCACGTTGTAGCGGCGATCCCCATCGGGCACGCCCATGGCCATCAGCGCGTTGCGGTGGTCCGCGACCGACGAGAGTCCTCGGCGCATCGCCTGCTCGTTACGCAGCACGCCAACGTCATCCCACATCGTCTGGGCCAGCGCGTCGCGGAGTTCGTGGATTGCACCCGGCGTCTTTGAGAATGGATATTCCGCGCGTTCGATGCCGCTGAGGATGACCCGCTTGTCCGGCTCTTTCCAGTGCTGAACCTTCGCTGCGTATGCGGCCATGGAATCGCCCGCGATGCCGCCGAAAACGGTTGAGTTCGCTACGCCATTGCCACCCAGACGATTGGCACCGTGCACGCCTCCGCAGTCCTCGCCGGCTGCGAACAGGCCGGGGGACGCCGTGCTGCAGTCCACATCGAATTCCACGCCACCCATCAGATAGTGGGCAGTCGGCACGACTTCCACGCGGCCGCCCGCCAGGTCGAAGCCGCAGTCCTTGCAACGGTTGACCATCCCCGGAAAGGTTTTTGCCACCTTCTCAGGCCCCAGATGACTCATCTGGATATAGACCCCGCCCATCGGGCCGGTCCGGCCTGCGCGCATTTCGGAGTAGATGCCACGGCTGACCACGTCGCGCGTCGCGCGCTCGCCGCGAGGGTCGTAGTTGGTCATGAAGCGATCCCCGTTGCCGTTGATCAGCCAGCCGCCCGCACCGCGCAAGCCCTCCTCGAGCACCGTTCCAGTCATGCGGGTATCCGGCCCACCCAGCAAGCCAGTCGGATGGAACTGCACCATCTCCATGTCGCGAAGGCTCAACCCATAGCGCATGACCATCGCCAGGCCGTCGCAAGTCTTGTCACCGGATGGCGTGTGGTAGCGGTACATCGTGGGTCCGGCGCCCGTCGCCAGCAGTACGGCCTTGGCCTGCACGAACCGATAGGTGCCTTGACGCATGTCGATGAAAAGCACGCCGGAGATACCCGAACCGTCCGCAGCCGGAATCAGTTCGATAGCCCGATGCTCTTCCAGCTCTTCCACATCGAGCGCCCTCACCTGCTCCATCAGGCGGTTGATGATCTCGATGCCCGTCAGGTCAGCCTTGTGGACCGTGCGATCGAAGCTCTGGCCCGCGAATGCCTTCTGATGCAGTGTGCCGTCCGGATTGCGGTCGAAGAAGCAGCCGATCTCGTTTTCAAGTTCACGTACGCGCTCAATGGCACCTTCAACGAGGCGCCAGGCCAGATCCTGGCGCGGCAACCACTTGCCACCTTCGATCGTGTCCATGAAATGACGCTCTACCGAATCGCCCGTGGACAGCGCCACGTTGTAGCCGCCCTGGACCATCCGCGTACAACCGCACTTACCCAGCAGACCCTTGACTGCCACCGATACTCTCAGCGTTGGATTCGCCTTCTTGGCATGCAACGCTGCGAACAGCCCTGCGCCACCAGTGCCAAGGATCAGGATGTCTGTCTTGTAGTTCTCGATCTGCATTTCAAATTACCCCCATGGCAAAGATCACGCCGATACACAGTGAGAGCGCACCTCCCCAGCTAATCCATGACAGGCGCGCATCGCGCGTCGTACTCCATGGCAGAAGCTCCAGCGCCAGCAGCCGAAGGCCAAACGACATGTGGATGGACAGAAGCAGCACGAGGCCCCATTCGCCAAACTTGACTGCGCCCATATCAGCGAACTTCAGGAAGGCGTCCATGCGGGCTTGCTGGTCAAGTGCGAGACCCAGGACGTAGAAGTGAGCCGGCAGGAAAATGCCAAGCGCGAGACCCGACAGCCGATGCCCAAGAAACGCCCAGTAGGCACGGTGATTTCTTGGTGACTTCATGATCCGAGCCCTCCTACCGCGGCCACGGCGCGCAGGCCCATTGAAAGCAGCATCAATCCGAACAGCAGGCAGCAGACCGATGCTGTGCTTCTGCTCAAGCGGCCCCACTCGATCAAAATGTTGCGCAGACCAATGGGCACGTGGACTGCCACGCTGATCACGAACAGGGAGTAGAACGGAATCCAGAGAAGGCTGCCTTGTGTACGGGAAAGGATCTCCGCTGCGGTCAGCCCACCCCGCACCGCATACAGAATGACGCCGAGATGCACGAGCACGAAAGGCGCCATGACCATCGCGCTCAAGCGCTGGAGTGCGAACAGACGCTGCTCCATAGTCAGTCACCTCCCTTCAGGAACTGAAGCAAGGCATTCTTCTTCAAGCCCGCAATGCTTCCAGTGGGACTCAGACTGACCGGGCAGTGGGTCATGCAGTTGCCTTGCGTATGACAGGAATTGCATCCACTGCCCGAGGTGGCCTTCTTCAAGACGTCCTTCGGATCTGCATGACGCTCGTCGTTGTAAAGCGTCCATGCACGATTCAGCGCCGCAGGGCCGAGGTATTCCTTGTCCCATGCCACCACGTCGCACGAGGCATAGCAGACGCCACAGTTGATGCACTCGATGGCAGCATCAGCCATCTTCCGCTTCTTGCTGGTCGGGGACACTGCGGCGGGCGGGTCATGACGTGTGGCAGTGCCAACGAACGTGTTACCCGCTTTCTTCCATTTGTCGAAGAACTCCGACATGTCCACCACGAGGTCCTTGATGCGTGGCATGTTGCGCATCGGCTCGATGACGATCACACCGTCCTCTTCCACGCGACTCACATGTGTGCGGCATGTCCAACGCGGCTTGCCGTTCACCGTCATGGCGCAGGAGCCGCACACGCCAACACGGCAGGCGAATCGATACGACAGTGTTGGATCGATACGGCGCTGCACCTCGGTCACCACATCCAGCACGGTCTGGTTTTCGCGCCACGGCACCTCATACGTCGCGAAGTTTCCGTCCTCGGTGCCGCGGGCAATCTTCACCGTGAGCATGCGTTGCGCGGCCTTTGTCGCCTCCATCACTGTCTCCCGTCTCGTTCGATCCGCGGACGCGCAAACCTGAATGCGTGGCCGTGGTCTTTTGTGGTGTGTTGAAACGAGTTTAAGTAATCGATATTTCTTAATCAATAATTTATAACTCGATATTTTTTTAACTTAAACCCAAAAAATGCCCTTCGGGACACTTCTTTCTTAGAAAGTCAGATCAGCGCCGGAGGAGTGGACGCAAAACCATCCGAATAGATCTCTCGCAGGTAGTCCACAAACACCTGCGACACCCTTGAGGCGTGGGCGGAATAAGGGCGAATGGCGTACAACCAATCGCCAAATGCCCCTGTCGATCGCCACTGCGGCAACACTTCGACCAGGCGGCCGGTCTCCAGAGCGGATTGGGCGCTGAAGTCCGGAAGCAATGCGATGCCCACCCCTTCGATCGCTGCATCACGCAATGCTTCACTGTTGTTCACGGTCAGCGGCCCGGTGACTGGGACGGTTACCGGATCGGCATGCTTCGACCCCGGACTTGCCACCGAAGGCACGAACGTCCAGGTTGTCGCCCCTTGCCGCCTCGGATAGTGCAAACAGGCGTGGTCAACCAAGGCTTGCGGCGTTTCGGGAGACCCTCGGGTGCGCAGGTACGCCCTGCTCGCGACCAGAATTGCGCGCGTCGATGACAGCGTCCAGGCGACGTGGGTTTCCGGCGGGGCTGACGTATGTCGGACTGCGATGTCGAAGCCCTCTTGCGCCAGCGGCCGCAGGCGATCCGACATATCCAGTTCCAACTGGATCTGGGGATACTTCCGCAGGAACTCCGGAAGACGAGGCACAAGCTGTTGTCTGGCAAATGCCACGGGAGCGGTCACGCGCAGAAATCCCCTTGGCGCCCCGGCCAGGTCTCGAACATTGGCGTAGCCCGTGGCAATTTGCTCGAAGGCGCCGCGCATCGACTCCACCAGTTGCCGACCAGCATCGGTCAGGCTCGCGCTGCGCGTGGTCCTCTGAACCAGCGCGATGCCGGTTGCCTTTTCAAGGTCGGTAATGTGCTGGCTCATGGACGCCTTGCTGACGCCGAGACGCGCGGCGGCCTTGCTGAAACTGCCTTGCTGCTGCAGAACAACCAGCCAATGCAGGTGTTCCCAGAGTTCTTCGACGTTCTCTTTGCGCATCCCCATGCTCCCTAAACCGCACATATTCGGTCGATATTTCGTAGCCGTAGCATGCCACCGGATCAAATTCCTGAACAGTAAGTTCGGCGCCACCGGACTACCGAGGGTTCAGGCCGGTCCATACACTGCAGGCATCCACAACGCGGAGGACGATTCCTCCCGCCCCGCACTGACAGGAGATGCCCATGACTGCGCCCTATACCAATACGTCCGAGGTCATTCATTTCATTTCCGGCGAGCCGTATGCAGGCAATGGCAAGCGGTCGCAGGCCGTCTTCAATCCCGCCACCGGCGCGGTAGCACGGCAGGTTCGCCTGGGGACCGTCGAAGACGTCGACGCCGCAGTCGCCTCGGCAGTCGCGGCATTTCCCAAGTGGGCAGATACGCCGCCCATTCGACGCGCCCGGGTGATGCTGAAGTTTTTGGAGCTTATGAATCAGCACAAAGACGAGCTTGCGGCGATCATCACCGCCGAGCACGGCAAGGTCCTCAGCGACGCAGCGGGCGAAGTCAGCCGTGGCATCGACATCATCGAATTCGCCTGTGGCGTGCCGCAACTACTGAAGGGCGACTTCACGGATCAGGTGTCGACCGGCATGGATAACTGGACGCTGCGCCAGCCGCTCGGCGTGGTTGCAGGAATTACGCCGTTCAACTTCCCGTGCATGGTCCCGTGCTGGATGTTCCCGGTTGCGATCGCAACGGGCAATTGCTTCATCCTCAAGCCGAGCGAGCGCGATCCCTCCGCATCGCTCTTCATGGCGCGCCTGCTCAAGGAAGCGGGACTGCCCGACGGCGTGTTCAATGTCGTCCAAGGTGACAAGACCGTGGTGGATGCCCTCCTCCATCATGACGACATCAAGGCGGTCAGCTTCGTGGGCTCCACCCCGATTGCGAACTACATCTACGAAACGGGCGCGAAGCTGGGCAAGCGCGTCCAGGCACTGGGCGGCGCGAAGAACCACATGGTGGTGATGCCCGATGCAGACATCGACCAGGCCGTGGACGGATTGATCGGCGCTGCCTACGGTTCCGCTGGCGAGCGCTGCATGGCGATTTCCGTTGCGGTGCTCGTTGGCGATGTGGCCGACAAGATCATGCCGAAGCTGGAAGCCCGCGCACGCGAACTGATCATCAAGAACGGCATGGAGGCCGACGCCGAAATGGGCCCGGTTGTCACCGGGCAAGCGCTTGAACGGATCGAGAACTACATTGCGCTTGGCGTCGAAGAAGGCGCGAAGCTCGTCGTCGATGGCCGGAACTACAAGGTTCCCGGCCATGAACAAGGCTTCTTTACTGGCGGCACGCTCTTTGACAACGTCACGCCCGAGATGCGCATCTACAAGGAAGAGATCTTCGGCCCGGTGCTGTCATGCGTGCGCGTGGATGATTTCGCGGAAGCGGTAAAGCTGGTCAACGCACACGAATTCGGCAACGGCGTCGCATGCTATACGCGGAATGGTCAGGTGGCCCGCGAGTTTGGTCGCCGCATCGAAGTGGGCATGGTCGGTATCAACGTACCCATTCCTGTCCCGATGGCATGGCACGGCTTTGGTGGCTGGAAGCGCTCGTTGTTTGGCGATACGCACGCATACGGCGAAGAAGGCGTGCGGTTCTACACCCGGCAGAAGAGCATCATGCAACGGTGGCCGAACGACACGGCGCGCGGCGCGGAATTCGCCATGCCGACTGCAAAGTAACATTGTGGAGGACGGGGCCGCGCTGTTCTGCGCGCCTCGTCCAGGCGCGGATTTTACGCAGCCACGCGATCTGGCTACCGTATTAGTGCGGGGTGGCTGCAGACGCCTCCCTGGCTGCCGTCTTCTTCGCCTCCGCACCATATGTCTTGACGAGGTAGTCCACGATGGGCTCGACGTCCTCATCCTTCAGCGGCGCACCGAAAGGCTTCTTCATCTTCTTTACCGTTGCATCCCAATAGGCGCGGGGTCCTTGCCGAAATGAACGACACTCCGATCAGAGACCGTCGCCTGCTTGACATCACGTCGTCTCACGGCAAGCCGGGCACGCTGTAAGGGCCGGCGCTCCGACGCGCGTCGGCACCGATATCTGCAGGCATTGGAAAACAATCGCTACATCATGTGCGGGGCGCTGGCCAGCTACGTGGTATCGCACGTGGAAGACCCTGCGTCCGTTCCTCTCGCCGAGTTTCGCTCCCCTCTTCAGCCCAAAGTTGGGTATCACTAGAATGCGCATGCGACCCGAACTGCTCGACGATGTCGACGGGAGCAGATCCAACAACCGCTGCTGACCGATCTGGCAATATTCTAGGCACAGCAGATGACCGTAAAGCCGAAATGAGTACTGCCGCGTCCCAAGCTTCAGCCTTCTATCGCGAGATCGCTGAGTCGGGAGTGATTTGGTCTATCCGCGACGACAATGGTTTCCCAGCACCGCTCACCTTCACCGGCAGGCGGGCCATGCCGTTTTGGTCGAGCGAATCAAGAGCTCTGGTGGTGATTGGAGGCGTCGCTGCGTATCACGGCTTCCGCCCGGTGGCCATCTCGTGGAACGATTTTCGGGAACGTTGGATTCCGGGACTCACTCGCGACGAACTGCTCGCGGGCATCAATTGGTCTGGCTCCCGGGCAATCGGCTTTGACATCCTGCCCAGTGATCTTGCGAGAAACGTGGAAGCACTGCGCAACTCAGGCTAACTTGAACATTCGCCAAGGGGTCGGCTCTTGCCGTATGGCCCGGGCATGTCAGCGGGCGGCGTCGATCACGCGCGTGCCGGCCAATCTGGGACATTCATCGTTCCGCGTATGGACGGCTCATCAGCGAAGTACATGGATCATCGCGCCGTCCCATACATCGCGGAACGATTCCCGGAACGACGGGCCGTACCTATTTCTCGCCAAGGCGACCCAGTGTCTCCGGCACGATGACGGCGCCCGCCAAATAAATCAGCGTGACGACCCCGAGGAAAATGCTGAGGGTCAGCGGAAGATCTGCTGGTGTGCGGGCAGAAAGCGAGGCAAGCGTGGGCATCATCCCACCAATGGCGAAGCCGATGTTCCAGGACAGACCGGTACCGGATGCACGGATGCTGGTGGGAAACCGCTCGTTCAGGAAGATCAGGATGGGCGCGAAACCCGCGCACCCCAGCATCGAAAGCGCCACGGCATAGACGCCGCGCATCGTCGAGGTTGGCGCGACAGCCATCCACTGATAGAGCATCGGCATCAGAATCAGGCTGGCGAAGCCGATCACCAGGAACGCTTTCTTGCGCCCCACCAGCGTGCTGAAATGCCCCGCCGCTACCGACGCCACGATCACACCGAGGCTGCTCGCCATCAGAATGGCGGAAGACTCGCCAGGCGATGCCTTGACCACCACCTTGAGGAAGGTGGGAAGGTAACCGGATGTCAGGTAGTACGCACTGCCACCGCCCACGGTCAACAGGATGTTGGCGAGCAGAATGCCACGGTACTCACGAGAGAAAAGCGTCCGCAGCGGATGCGCCTGCGTTGGCTGCCCACTGGATTTCTTCGCGGCCTGCAGTTGCTTCCACAGCGGCGATTCCTCGAGCGAGTTGAAGATCACAAGACCCAGCACAGAGCTGAGAATGCCGGCGAAGAACATGCAACGCCATCCCCATGCGTCAAAGGCGTCGCCAGGAAAAAGCGCCGTCATTGCCATGTACGTGACGGAAGCCAGCAACGCACCAATGCCCGCGCCGCCGCCGCCCACCAGGCCGGACACCGCGCCGCGCCACGACGGTGGCACCGATTCCGTGCCGATTGTATGGGTGGAAGCCACCACGCCCCCAACGAAGACACCCTGTATGAGCCGCAGCAGAATGAACAAGACCGGCGCGAACATGCCAATCTGGTTGACGGTGGGGAGCAATCCGAACGCGGCCGTGGACAGGCCCACACCCGTCACGGCCACGACCATCGCACCCTTGCGGCCATTGCGATCCGCGTAGGCGCCGAAGATCGCCGAGCCGAGCGGCCGCATCAGCAGCGTGACGGCAAACGACGCATACACGGCAGCGAGCGAGAGCATCGCCTGTTCAGACGGAAAGAACAGCTTGCCGATCACCGGGGCCACGAACAAGAGAATGAACAGGTCGAACAGGTCAAGCGCCCAACCCATGCAGGATGCCGTCACTGCACCCAGCACCTGCCTGTTACTTGCGGCCACTGGCGCCGCACTTTGCGCGCCGTCCGACGGCACCGCCTGGTTTGCCAGCACTTTCATCTTTGTCTCCTGGTGTTTCTAGTTTTCTTTGACGAGTGCGGGCGACACTCGCGTGGAGCGTCGCCTTCCCTCGTTATCGATCGATGCGCGCCCCGAAGGGGGGCCGAAGGGGGCCGACGGCGTACGATCAGCGTCCGCTGAACTCGGCCTTGCGCTTGGCGTGGAACGCCTCGACGCCTTCGCGGAAGTCTTCCGAACTGCGCAACCGGCTGTAGCAATGCCCTTCCAGTTCGATGGCGATGGACAGCGGCGCGTCCTCGGTATCGTTCAGGAGCTTCTTGGCGGTTCGTTGCGCCAGCGGCGAGAAGGCGCGCAGTTCGTCGACCAGCGCATCCGTAGCGGCCTCCAACTCGGCATCTGCCACGCAGTCCACTGCAATGCCCCATTCGTATGCCTGCTGGCCGCCGATGCGGCGCGAGCGCATGACGATGTCTTTCGTGCGCCCCACCCCCACCATTTTCTGAAGCCGTGCGGAGCCTCCCGATCCCGGAATCTGTCCGAGCTTCTGCTCCGGCAGTGCGTATTCCGTGGTGTTGGTGGCGATGCGGAAATCGCAAGCCAGCGACAACTCGAAGCCCACGCCGAAACAGTAGCCACGGTTGGCTGCAATCACCGGCTTGCCGCATCGCGTGGGCGCCGCCACATTCCACGCGAGCTTCGATACATGCTCGGGCGAGGCTTCGAGGAAGCCGCGGATGTCGCCACCGCTGGAGAAGTGCCGGCCCTCCCCCCGCAGCACGATGACCCGCACCCGGTCATCGGCATCCAGCGCCTCGAATGCGGCCCGCAACTGGTCGCGTGCAGCCATCGAGATCACGTTGTAAGGGGGACGGTGCAGGACGATGTCCGCGCGTTCGCGCGCGGGATCGATCGTGACGGAGAAGCCATCGAGTTCCTGCAGGCGCTGCTGGTCGGGATGAATCAATCGGAATTCCTGGGTCATGTCGTTACTCCGTGATGGGATCGCTATAGGGAAGGGATGAAATGGCGTGGTACTCGCCCGCCGACAGCTTGCGGCGCAGGATCTTGCCGACGGGCGATTTCGGGATGTCATAGACAAACACGTAGCCGCGCGGACGCTTGAAGTTGACGAGATCGGAACCGCGGCAGTAGTCGTCCAGTGCCTGGGCATCCACCGCGCCCCGTGGCTTGACGAATGCCACCACCTTCTGTCCCCAGCGCGCATCGGGCACGCCAGCCACGGCTACCTCATCCACGCCTGGGTGCAGCGACAGCACCGATTCGATGTCGGCGGGCGAGATGTTCTCGCCGCCGCTGATGATCATGTCGTCCACGCGACCGGTAACGTACAGGTCGCCATCGGCATCGAAGTAGCCAATGTCGCCAGTGAAATACCAGCCGTCGCGCAGGGATTTCGCATTGGCGTCGTCGCGGTTCCAGTAACCCTCGAACGCTTCGTCGCCGCGCAGGTCGGCAATGATCTGGCCTTCCTCGCCGGTTGCCACAACATCTTCTGGCGAGTCAGCGTCGAGCCGGGCAATGCGCAGCCGCGTGTTCAGGCCAGCACGGCCGGCACTGCCGGGCTTGCGCGGTGCGTCCTGGTGGATGCTGCAGGTATAGACCTCGGAGGACCCATAGTGATTGACGAAGAGTTCTGGCCGGAACGCGTCTTCCAGCCGGTTCAGGAGCCCATCGTTCATGGCGGCGCCAGCGAAACCGAGCTTCGTGACGGTGCGCACGTCCGTGCCCGCGAAGGCCGGGTCCGCCAGCAGGTCGTGGTAGAGCGTAGGCACCAGATAGAGACAACTCACCCGATGCGTGGTAATTGCCTGCAGCGCCTGCGACGCATTCCATCGCCGCACGCAGACAAACAGCCCGTCGACCAACGCCATGGCCAGCAGCGAGCGCACACCCATCGTGTGATACAGCGGCATGACGCCGAGGGTCCGTTCGCCATGCCGGTACAGGTTCTGCGCGACGTGCGCCAACGCTGCTGCACGTTCCTGCCGGTGGCGGCGCGGCACGCCCTTGGGTCTTCCGGTGGTGCCGGAGGTGTACAGCATGAGCGATACATCGCCGGCTTCGGCCAGCGCACCCTCGCCATGGGGCGTCGCGCCCAGAAGCAGGTCGAATGAGAGCGAGCCGCCGGGTGCATCGTCCAGACCAATGCAGGGAATATCGCCCGCGCCATCGCAGTCCAGCACGGCATCGGCGCTCACCGGTTCGTACACCAGCGCCTTCACGGCGGCATCACGCAGGCAGTAGTCCAGTTCATCCGGCTTGGCGCGCCAGTTCAGCGGCACGATGACGATGCCCGCGAACTGGCATGCCCAATGCAGCGTCGCCATCTCCCAGCGGTTCTGCAACAGCGTGACGATGCGATCGCCGGGGTGCAGGCCCATATCCAGCAGGCCGGCGGCCACGCAGCGGATGCGCGCCAGCCACTGCTCGTAGGTCAGCATCAACTCGCCGTCGACGATGGCAAGTGCGCGAGGACTCCGCTCCACGCTTTGCAGAAAGGTCCGACCGAGATCAAGCATGGCAAGGCTCCCCGGCGGCGGATCGGGCGCTCTCGCTCTGGCGCGCTTGCGCACGGCTGGCCGCCACGTCGAGCACGGCGGCGACAATCGGCGTGTATCCGGTGCAGCGGCACAGGTGGCCGGACAGCATGTCGCGAACCTGTGCCTCGGTTGGCTGTGGCACGCGTTCCAGGTAGTCCGCGCATGACATCAGGATGCCCGCGGTGCAGAAGCCGCACTGCAGCGCGTGATGGCGCCGGAATGCTGCCTGCAAATCGCCCAGACCTGCGTCGGACCCGAGTCCTTCGACAGTCTCGATGTCACGGCCATCGGCCTGAACGGCCAGCATCAGACACGAACGCGCGGCCACACCATCGACGCGAACCGTGCAGGCACCGCAGACGCCGTGCTCGCAGCCCACATGGGTGCCGGTGGCACCGAGTCCGTGACGCAGGAAATCGGACAACAGTTCGCGCGATTCGCATTGGCCTGTCCTGTTCGCGCCATTCAGGATCAAGGTGATGTTGTGGCGCTCGTCACGCCGCATCACCGGGAACGCACTCACCGGTGCGGCCTTGGGGGTCTTGCTCATCTTGCCTCCTCGATTACGCGCATGCCCAACTGCCGCACCAGATGCCGGCGGTACTGCGCGCTGATATGGGCGTCGTCCTGCGCGCCCAGCTTCCAGCTAAAGTCGTTGATCGCATCCAGCAGCGCCTTGCCATGCAGGCGCGGCCATGTCTCCAGCACGGGCCGGTCCGATACGCCACCCACCGCGAGCGCGATGGCGTCGTCAGTGACCACGGCAGCGCAAGCGACCAAGGCAAAATCACCATGCCGCGCCGAGAACTCGGAGAAGCCATATCGCGCGCCCGGCTTCCGCAGCGGAAAGCGGACCGCCTCGACCAGTTCGTCCGGCTCACGGCATGTCATCAGCATCCCTTGGAAGAAATCGGACGCGGGCAGCACGCGGCGGCGGCGCTGCGAACGCAGTACAACCTCGCCACCCAGCGCGGTCAGCACGAGCGGCAGTTCGGCGCTCGGATCGGCGTGCGCGATGGAGCCGCACACCGTGCCGCGATTGCGAATCTGGAAATGAGAGATGTGCGGAAAGGCCATGGCGAGCAACGGAACCTCGTCCATCAAGGACGGCCGCCATTCCACGCGGCCCTGCGTGGCGGCTGCACCCACCACGAGCTTTCCGTCCTCGACACGCACGGTGTCCAGCTCCGTGGTGCGCGAGATATCCACGAGCAGTTGCGGCTGCGACAAACGCATGTTCAGCACGGCCATCAGCGACTGTCCGCCGGCCATCACGCGCACTCCGTCGTCGCCCGAGGCCAGTGCTTGCAGCGCATGCTCCGTCGTTTCGGCACGCAGGTAATCGAATGCTGCGGGCTTCATTTGCGCACTCCCAGTCGCACCAGCAGGCGCGTGATCCAGCCTGGCCTGGAGGTTGGCTTGCCACTGGCTTGCCGGCCGAGCGATTCGAACAACTGGCGCAGCACCACCTTGGCGGCACCTTCAAGCATGCGGCCGCCGACTGCGGCGACTTTCCCGGATACCTCGGCCTCGTAGTCGTACGTCAGCCGCGTGCCAGAGCCATGTGGTGCCAACTCGACCAGCCCTGCTCCGCGCGCACTTCCCAGCGACGACAGACCCGCCCCTTCGAGACGCAGCCGATGGGGTGGCTGCAGGTCCGACAGCGCGATCTCGGCTTCATAGCGCGCCTTGATCATGCCGATCCCTACGGTTACGTCAGCGCGATAGCGGTTGTCGCCGATGCGTGTGAGGGCGTGGCACCCCGGCACGACGTTGGCGAGCGCGACCGGGTCCAGCAGGACGGCAAAGATGGCCTCCGGCGTTGCATCCAGATCTACCGAGCCGCGCGCGGTCAGTGCCTTGCCACGCTCTCCGCCTTTGCCATTTGCCGGGGCGTCTCCAGATGCTTCGGCCAGCGCGGGCGTCGACGGCGGCGGATCGTCGAAGCCGATCATCGACATCACCTTGGCGGGTACGAGCGGCAGGCGTATATCGCTCACGCCGAGCGCATCCGCCACCGCGTTGGCGATGCACGGCGGCGTGCTCATGTTGTTGCCTTCGCCCAGGCCCTTTGCACCGAGAGGTGTGAAAGGGCTCGGTGTTTCCAGATGGACGATCAGCGGGTCAGGCACTTCGCAGGTGGTGGGCATCAGATAGTCCGCCAGCGTGCCGGACTGGAAGCTGCCATCGGCGCCATAGCGCAGCTCTTCCATCAGTGCCGCGCCAAGCCCCTGCGCGAACGCGCCGCGGATCTGCCCATCGGCCAGTGCCGGGTTGAGTAGCTTGCCGGCGTCGTGCGCGGTGACATAGCGGTCAATGCGAACGCGTCCAGTCGCCCGATCGATCTCCACACCGCAAAGGTCGAAAACAAAGCCATAGCAGGCGGAAGTATTGACACGATCCTGTTCGTCCGGCGCATCGAGGTTGGGCGGAGACCAGAAGACCGTTTCGCGAAGACCTGGCTCCTCGCCTGCCGACAACAACTGCGGCGACCAGTGCGGCGCATTGCTGGCTGCGCGTGCGAACGGCACGGCAGTATCGGGAGCACCGTTGCGCTGAATGCGGCCATTGGCAAAGTCGATATCGGCAGGCTCGCAACCCAGTTGGGAGGCGACGATGCGCGCCAGCTTCTCGCGTACCCGCATAGCCGCCAGATGCACGGTGCCGGCGACGGCACCGGCGAAACGGCTGGAGTAGTTGCCGGCCGCGACCGACCAAGCATCCTTGTGGGTATCGAATTCGACGTTGACGACGACATCGTTCGGGTCAACGCCCAGCACGTCGGCCACCACCTGTGCGCAGACCGTCATGTGTCCCTGGCCTGCCGGGGTGGATGCGATGGTCACCACCACGCCGCCAAGCAGGTCCACGCTGACCGTCGCGCTGGCAATGGCACCATTCTTCGGACCGGCCTTGCGACGGGCCTCCACCGGCGTGGCCGTGGTGATGTAGCCCATGTTGGACACCGAGGGCTCGACAATGGCTGCAAACCCGATGCCGTACAACCTGCCGTCCGCACGCGCGGCATCCCGTCGCGATTTCAGTTCGTCGTAGCCACCAGCTTCCAGCGCGCGAGACATCGCCAGTGGGTAGTTGCCGGAATCGAGCAGCGCGCCCGCTGCCGCGTGATAGGGAAACGCATCGGCCGGAACAAAGTTTCGACGATAGACATCGAGCGGGTCCAGACCGAGTTCCACGGCGATCCGCTGGATCAAACGTTCCAGTGCAAAGTACACCTGCGGCCCGCCGAAACCGCGCACGAGGCCGGTCGGCGTCTTGTTGGTCAAGACCACGCGGTTGCGCACCAACAGGTTTGGAATCGCATAGGCGCCCGTCAGCAGGCCGTGCATGCGATAGAACGTGGCGGGTTCCGGCGCACGCAGGTAACCGCCGCAATCTTCAAGCTGGTCATACGACAGCGCGACGATGCGGCCATCTGCCTCGACTGCTGCTTCCAACGTAGACAGCCGAGCCGTTGCAGAGGTGGCCGCCGTCAGATGTTCGAGACGATCTTCCACCCACTTCACCGGTGCCCCTGCCTTGCGCGAGGCCAGACACATCAGGACGACATAAGGAAACACCGCCTGCTTGACGCCGAAGCTGCCGCCTGAGTCGCGCGGCGCCACATGGCGCAGGCGATTGGCCTGCACGCCCAACGCCATCGCCATCACGGCGTGCAGGGAGAACGGCCCCATGAAGTTCGATGTCACCTGGTAGCCTTCGTTACCCGGCAGATGTTCGGCAACAACCACCCCGCATTCGATCGGCGTGCAGGTGCTGCGTGGGTAGTGGGCCGTCAACGATACGCGGTGCGGCGCTGCCTGGAATGCGGCCTCCGGCTCCCCATAACGGAAATGACGATCGCTGACGATGTTGCTGTCGAGCTTGGGATGGAGCACCGGTGCGTCCTCGGACGCTGCGGCCTCGATGGAAACCAGCGGGGGCAGCACCCTGTACTCCACTCTCATCAGGTCAAGCGCGTCTTCTGCCAGCGCGCGACTTTCCGCCACGACAACTGCCACCGGCTCCCCGACGTATCGGACACGGTCCATGGCAAGCGCCCATTGCTCCATGGGCAACTTCACGCCGACCACGAAGGGCCGGGACCAGGCGGGAAGATCGGCGCCGGTCAGGATGGCGCGCACACCCGGCGCCTTGAGTGCGGCGGCGGCGTCGATGACGCCCAGTTCGGCATGCGCATGAGGCGAGCGCAGTACCGCAGCGTGCAAGGTGCCGGGCCGAACGCCGAGGTCATCGGCAAACCGGCCCCTGCCACTCAGGATGGCGGGGTCTTCAAGGCGCTCCATCGGCCGGCCAACGTGCCGCGCCGGCGATATCGCCTGTGTCTCCTGTGCCGTGCCGGTCATGTCGCCAGCATCGAATCTCTTCATTTGCTACTCCAGTCTGCGGGTCAGCTCCGGGCCGATGGGCCACTGGAACCGTGCAACGTCAGACGGAGATTAGAGAGATTGCGATATAACGACTAATATTGTTTTTTGATTCGGTCCATCATTTCATATGATATGAAGAACATATGCTTTGAGACATCCTCAAAGCCTGGAAATAGGCGGCCACGGCGCATCACCGCAAGCGCGTCTATATTTTGCGCTAGCGCGCGTCATCATAAATATTGATGTATTCACCAAATAATGACTGATATCGGCAATGGACCTTAAACAGATTCAGTACTTCTTTGCCTTGTTCGAAGATGGGTCGGTGACCCGCGCGGCCAAGCGCCTGAATATCGTGCAGCCGGCACTGAGCATGCAGATTGCCCGACTCGAAGAAGAGTTCGATCAGAAGTTGTTCGAGCGCATTCCACATGGCATGGTCCCCACGCCAGCGGGCCGCATGATGTATCGCCTGTTCCTGCCGATCATGCGTGACATTGCCGGCGCCCGGCAGCAGATGATGCAGCGCGAAGAACAGATGGCGGGGCACATCACCATTGGCATGGTGGCCTCGGAGACCGAGAGCGTGCTGGTGGATTCGCTGGCACGTTTCAACCAGCGATATCCGAACGTGGAGGTGTCCGTTGCGGACGGCATGAGTGCGGCGCTGATGGATCTGGTTGCCGCAGGCCAACTCGATGCAGCCGTGCTTCATTTGCAGCGCGGCCGCCCGTCGCTTCAGGTGCTGCCCATGCACGACGAAGAAATGGTGCTGGTGGCAAGTGCCAGTCACGGCCCGGTGCTGCCGGAATCCGTGGAGATGGCAAGGCTCCCCGCCCTGGAACTCGTGCTACCCACCAAGCGGCACGGCCTGCGCGTGGTGCTCGACACCGCCACGCAGGCCCAGGACGTCACGCTTTCCCCCAAGTTCGAGATCGATATTCTCGGCACCATCGTGCGGTTCGTGGAAGCCACGCGTTTTGTCACAGTGCTTCCGCGCATTATCGTGCAACGTGCGGTGGATGACGGCAGGTTGCGCATGCACACCATCGTCGCGCCGCGCATTGTCCGCCATCTCGTTTGCGTCAGCCATCCACTCAGGCCACTCAGTACTGCAACCGAAGCGTTGATTTCCATCGTCACAGAGGAAATCAAACGCGTATGCGGCGTGCCTGAGTCCAAATAGCGCCGCGCGCATGAGGCCAGGTGTTCCTTCGCGGGCCTGCCAAGAGGCAAGGGCATGCTCTCGGCGGGGATGGATTCGGAGTTCGACTCTGCCCGCGCCGAGCGGCGCGGGGCTTCTCACTGGTTGCCCAAGTCCACAGATACGCGTCGCGGAAACCCGCTCCAAAAAACAAAAACCCCGGAAGACCGCGATCTTCCGGGGTTTCGCCGCCTATACAGATGTACTGGCGGAGACGGAGGGATTCGAACCCTCGATCCGGGTTTTAGCCCAGATGCTCCCTTAGCAGGGGAGTGCCTTCGACCTCTCGGCCACGTCTCCCAAACCTGCGTTGTGCGAGGGAGGCCACACAACGAAGCGCGTATTCTAGCGAGGCAGGTGCGAGTGGTCAATGAATTTTCGATGACTCGTGACAAAAATCACCGCATTCGTCATCGCATTCCAGGACCATAAACCGCGAGGTCCCGCCACGCCAGAAAACTTCAGAACCGGATCACGCCTGATCGAGTTCGAACACCTTGTGCAGCGCGCGCACGGCGAGCTCCATGTACTTCTCGTCGATCAGCACCGAGATCTTGATTTCCGACGTGGAGATCATCTGGATGTTGATGCCCTCTTCCGACAGCGTGCGGAACATCTTGCTGGCGATGCCAACGTGCGAGCGCATGCCAACGCCCACCACCGAGACCTTCGACACCTTCGGGTCGCCCGAGATATTGGCCGCGCCGATATGGGCCTTCACGCTGTCGTTCAGGATCGTCAGCGCGCGTTGATAGTCGCCGCGCGGCACCGTGAACGTGAAGTCGGTCTTGCCGTCCACGGACTGGTTCTGGATGATCATGTCGACGTCGATATTGGCGTCGGCGATCGGGCCCAGGATCTGGTAGGCGATGCCCGGCTTGTCAGGCACGCCCAGCACGGTGATCTTGGCCTCGTCGCGGGCAAAGGCGA
Organism: Cupriavidus sp. SW-Y-13; assembly: GCF_009793345.1. Classification (NCBI taxonomy): domain Bacteria; kingdom Pseudomonadati; phylum Pseudomonadota; class Betaproteobacteria; order Burkholderiales; family Burkholderiaceae; genus Cupriavidus; species Cupriavidus sp. SW-Y-13. The sequence continues at coordinate 1,145,027 of NZ_WHLX01000001.1, read as the reverse complement.
TGCCGGAGATGACGGCTGCTTCCATTTCAGAATCTTCCTCAAAAGTAATCAGCGTGCCCGAGTGCATTTCCTGCTCGAGCGGCAACAGGGGGTCGGTCAGCGACGACAGCACGCGCGTCTTCACGCGGTACTTGCCGGCGAACTCCACCGAGCGGATCTGCAGCACCTTGGAGCCCAGGCTGGCCATTTCCAGCATTTCCTCGAAGGTGATCTTGTCCAGTCGGCGGGCGTCCTCGACCACGCGCGGATCGGTCGTGTACACGCCATCCACGTCGGTATAGATCAGGCACTCGTCAGCCTCGATGGCAGCGGCAATGGCCACAGCCGAGGTGTCCGAACCGCCACGGCCCAGCGTGGTGATATTGCCGTCGTCGTCGATACCCTGGAAGCCGGTGATAACCACCACCTTGCCTTGCTCCAGGTCACCGAGGATGCGCTCGTCATCGATCGATTCGATGCGGGCCTTGGTGTAGGCCGAGTCGGTCTTCACCGGCACCTGCCACCCCGTGTAGCTAACCGCATCGATGCCTTCGCCGTGCATGGCGATGGCAAGCAGTGCCACGCTGGCCTGCTCGCCCGTGGAGGCCAGCATGTCCAGCTCGCGCGGGTCCGGCTGCGCGGAAATTTCCTTGGCGAGCCCAAGCAGGCGATTGGTCTCGCCCGACATGGCCGAAGGCACCACGACTACGCGGTGACCGGCGCGGTGCCACTTGGCTACGCGCTTGGCGACATTCTTGATGCGTTCCGTGGAACCCATCGAAGTGCCGCCGTATTTGTGAACGATGAGAGCCATCTTCTATCGACGCCAGCGGTTGTGCAAACCGTCGAAGATATACGATCCGGGCTTGCCAGTAAAGGCGCGGAGGCCGAAAACAGCCCTGAAAAAGCCCCGTATTTGCAAATTTTCTTGTGAATAATTTTCACAAGAAGGATTCACAAGGCGTGTCCGGCGCGCAAGGACGGCAGTTCTTTCCACTCCACTCGCCAGCGTGGCGCGCGTGCTGCGTCTGCTGGCCAGCGCCGCTGCATACCAAGGCCGGCGACCATCACGAGCACCGCGTCGGCAGCCGTTCCGCTCCAAAGCAGGGGCAGAAACGTCCGACGCCAGGCAGGGACTCCCGCCTCCTGGTAAGCCTGCTTGAGCGCGCGGGCCGGGCCGCCGGGCCGCAGCACGATGCGCTCGCCGCCCGCCCTGGCGGCAAGGCGCAGCGGCTGCTCCATCACCGCCTGCGGCACACCAAAATCGTCATCGCGCGTGATATGGAGTTCGCCACGCCACGCCGGCACCACGATGCGAGACTCGCCTCGCCAATCGAACAGGAACGGCGCGGGCGTCTCGGCCGGCACGGCACGGCAGGCCAGCACCCGATCGCGAAAGCGGCGCAGGACGAGGCCGTCGTGCGCGATGGCCGGCTCGCCGCCGCCATGCTGGATCAACTGGGCCCGCATCGCGGCCAGACGTGCGGTAGTGGGCGGCTGCGCGCCGAGGTCACGCAGCCAGTGGCGCAGCACTGCATCGGCATGTTCCGATGGCAAGGCGCGCAGGCCAGACAGTTCGAGTTCGGAAAGGGTGTCGGCGTCGCGACCGGACTTGACGAGGTGCGCGAGCGTGCTGGCTGCCTGCGCGTCGAGCATGGCAGCGGCCTGCCCGAAATGCGCGGCGGCCTGCGTCACGTTGCCATCGAGGCCAGGAAACGCCTGGCGTAGCAGTGGAAGCTTGGCGCGCAGCGCATTGCGCGCGAAGCGTGTATCGGCATTGGACGGGTCATCGATCCACGATAGCGACTCGGCCGCGCCATACGCCTCGATATCCGTGCGCGGCACATCGAGCCAGGGACGCAGCAACTGCACGTCGCCCTGCGCGTCGAGCGGCCGGCGCGCCGGCATGCCGGCCATGCCCGCCACGCCGGTTCCACGAAACAGGCGCAGCAGCACCGTTTCCACCTGATCGTCGCGATGATGGGCAAATAGCAGCAGCGTGGCACCCTGCTCGCGACACATGCGTCCCAGCGCCGCGTAGCGGGCACGGCGCGCGGCAGCCTCGATGCCCTCACCCGCTTTCGCTTCCACCACAACGCGTGCGGTCAGAAGCGGCACCTGCCAGCCAGCGCAGCGTTGCTCGCAGAACGCGCTCCACGCATCGGCCTGCACCTGCAGTCCGTGATGGACATGCAGCGCGACGAGACGCACGAGTGGGAACGACTCGGCCAGTGCGGCGCGTGTGGCGTGGAGCAGCGCCACGGAATCGCGGCCGCCTGACAGCGCCACGGCCACCGTCACTGGCGAGGGACCGCCAGAAACAACAAAGGCCGCACCGGCCTGGAGAGCCTGTGCGACCTTCGCGGTCAAAGATTGTTCAACGCTCACGTCATTCCTGGACGCCGGTTTCCTTGAACTTGCCATACGCCATCAGGCGTTCGTGGCGACGCGCCTGCAGTTCCTTGACGCTCATGCCCTGGAACTGGCGCAGCGACTCGGCCAGCGAGCGCTTGAGCATGGCGGCCATGCCCTTGGGATCACGGTGCGCGCCGCCCAGCGGCTCGCTCACGATCTTGTCGATCAGGCCCAACGCCTTCAGGCGGTGCGCGGTCAGGCCCAGCGCCTCGGCGGCTTCCGGTGCCTTCTCGGCAGTCTTCCACAGGATCGACGCGCAGCCTTCCGGCGAGATCACGGCGTACGTGGCGAACTGCGTCATCTGCACGACGTCGCCCACGGCAATCGCCAGTGCGCCGCCCGAGCCGCCTTCGCCAATGATCGTCGCGATCAGCGGCACACGCAGGCCGGCCATCACGAAGAGGTTATGGCCGATGGCTTCGGACTGGCCGCGTTCTTCGGCGTCGATGCCCGGGAATGCGCCCGGCGTATCGACGAACGTGAAGATCGGCAGGCCGAACTTGTCGGCCAGTTCCATCAGGCGCTTGGCCTTGCGGTAGCCCTCGGGCTTCGACATACCGAAGTTGCGCAGCGCGCGCTCCTTCGTGTCACGACCCTTCTGGTGGCCAATCACCATGCAAGCCTGGCCGTTGAAGCGGGCCAGGCCGCCAACGATCGACAGGTCGTCCGCAAATGCGCGGTCGCCATGGAGTTCGTGGAAGTCAGTGAAGATCTCGCGCACGTAGTCCAGCGTGTAAGGACGCTGGGGGTGGCGGGCAATCTGCGCAACCTGCCACGGGGTCAGGTTGGCGTAAATATCCTTGGTCAGTTGCTGGCTCTTGCCAGCCAGCCGCGAAATCTCTTCGGAAATGTCGACAGCCGAATCGTCCTGCACGAAACGCAGTTCTTCGATTTTTGCCTCGAGCTCGGCAATCGGCTGCTCGAAATCCAGGAAGGTAGTTTTCATAAAGCGCGGACCTGTCTGTGAAGGGGCGCATTCTACCGGAAAATTTGCCGGTTACTGCCACCCAATATGTTGATTCTTATGCGCTTTTAGCAGGAATCAACGCCTTCACTACAACAATAAGGGCTTACCCGGTGCCTAATACGTCACGGGTAAGGGATCAAGGCTACGCCACATGTACCACGTGGCAACCGTTCGCCAGGGCTCCCAGTTGGCCGCCACCTCGCGCGCTTCGCTGCGCGTGACCGGCTCGCCACTGAAATAATTGGCCGAGATCGCGTTGATCAATCCTACGTCGTCGAGCGGTAGCACGTTGGGACGCGTCAGGTTGAACATCAGGAACATTTCCGCCGTCCAGCGACCAATGCCACGGATCTGCGTCAATTCGGCGATCACGGCCTCGTCATCCATGCTAGCCCAATCGTCGACATGGACACTGCCCGACTTGAAATGCTGGGCCAGATCCGTGATGTACTCGGCCTTGCGCTTGGACAAGCCGCAGCCAGCCAGTTGCTCGGTGCCCGCCTTCAGGAACTGGGCAGGCGTCACGCGCGGACACAGCGCCGCCAGCCGGTCCCAGACGGATTGCGCGGCCTTGACCGAGATCTGCTGGCCGACGATGGCGCGCGCCAGCGTGATGAACGGATCGCCGCGCGACACCAGATGCGCGGGGCCGTACGTCGGAATCATCTTGCGCAGGATGCGGTCGCGCTTCATCAGGTCGGCGCAGGCTTCGTCCCAGTAGGCGGGACGCTCGGCGTCGATGACGGTCTCGACCGGTAGCGGAACGGCATCCGCTTCGGGCAGCGCTGGCTTGCCTCGCGTGCCAGCCAGCCTGGCAGCCTTCGCGGCCGGCGCTTTCGGCGCCTGACGGGCCGCGGCCTTTCCGGCAGGTGCCGGACCGGTAGCGGCAGTCTTTGGCTTGCGCGCGGCAGCGTTCAAGCACGCCTCCACTCGGTGGCGCCGCCCGGCTTGTCTTCGAGCACCACGCCGGCCTCCAGCAGCTCGGCACGGATGCGGTCTGCTTCGGCGAAATTGCGCCCGGCCTTGGCGGCCTTGCGTGCGGCGATCTGCGCTTCGATCTGCTCGCCGCTGAGCGCGCCCGCCACGCTGCCACCTTGCAGGAAGGTATGCGGATCGCGTTCCAGCAGGCCCAGCGTGCCCGCCAACGCCTTGAGCTGGCGCGCGGCCATGGCCGAGTGGGCGCCACTGGTGCGATTGACCTCGCTGGCCAGGTCGAACAGCACGGACACGGCGATCGGCGTGTTGAAATCGTCGTTCATCGCATCGGCAAAGCGCTTCGCATGGGCTTCTTCCCAATCCACGGCGCAGCCGCCGGGCTGCGATTCCTTGAGTGCCGTGTAGAGGCGCGTCAGAGCATGGCGGGCGTCGTCCAGGTGCGCATCGCTGTAGTTCAGCGGGCTGCGATAGTGCGCGCGCAGGATGAAGAAGCGCACGACTTCGGCATCGTATTCCTTCAGCACATCGCGGATCGTGAAGAAATTGCCGAGTGACTTCGACATCTTCTCGTCGTTCACGCGCACAAAGCCGTTGTGCATCCACATATTGACGAACGGCTTGCCGCTGGCCCCCTCGGACTGCGCAATCTCGTTCTCGTGGTGCGGGAACTGCAGGTCTGCGCCACCGCCGTGGATGTCGAAGTGCTCGCCCAGCAGCGTGCAGCTCATGGCCGAGCACTCGATATGCCAGCCCGGACGCCCGCTACCCCACTTGGAGTCCCACTTGCTTTCGGGCGGCTCGCTTGCCTTGGCGGACTTCCACAACACGAAATCGAGCGGATCCTGCTTGGCGTCGTTGGCGCTCACGCGCTCGCCAGCGCGCAGGTCTTCCAGCGACTTGCCGGACAACTTGCCGTAGCCCGGGAACTTGCGCACCGAGTAATTCACGTCGCCGTCGGCGGCGTGGTACGCCAGCCCCTTGGCCTCCAGCTTCTCGATGATGTTGAGCATCTGCGGCACGTACTCCGTGGCGCGGGGCTCGTAATCCGGACGGATAATGCCCAGCGCAGCCGCATCCTCATGCATGTACTGGATGAAACGGGTGGTCAACTGCCCGATGGTCTCGCCGTTCTCGGCGGCGCGGCGGATGATCTTGTCGTCGATATCGGTGATGTTCTGCACGTACGTCACCTCGTACCCGGCGGCGCGCAGCCAGCGGTGCACCATGTCGAACACCACCATCACGCGCGCGTGGCCCACGTGGCAGTAGTCGTACACGGTCATGCCGCACACGTACATGCGGACCTTGCCGGGTTCGATAGGCACGAGAGGCTGCTTTTCACGCGCGAGCGTGTTGTAGATGTTCAATTGCTGCATGAAGCGGATAGGAGTAGGTGACAGCGGTAGGTGACGGCGCGAAGAACACGTGCGCCATGGCGCGCAGGCCCCATATCTTACCGGAAGCTTTCGGGTCCGGCCGGGGCGCGGGCCGCGCTGCGGACCGGCAACCCAGCGGCGCGTGCTGCACGCCGCGCCGCTTTGCTAGAATGCCGCGGAGTATAACGAACCGCCACGATCTGCCTCTACATGCGCCTGCCTCTGCCCATCCTGCACTTTGCCGCTGCCCGCCGTGGCGCCTCCCTCTCCGCGCTGACCGGCGCCCTGGCGATGGCTGCCACGCTGACGGCCATGCCGGCCGTCGCGCAAAACGGGCCGGTGTCGCTGGAGGCCCCCGCCGCGCCGCCTAGCGGGCTGGCATCGGCAGATCCCGGCATGGCGCCCGCCCAGAAAGCCGTCAACGACAAGCGTTACGAAGACGCCATCAAGGGTTTCGACAAGGTACTGGCCGAGAATCCGCGCAACGTTCAGGCCCGGTTCCAGCGCGCATGGGCCCTGGCCAAGCTGAACCGCGACGATGAAGCCGTGCAGGCATTCTCCGAAATGGCACAGGATTTCCCCGAACTGCCAGAACCGCATAACAATCTTGCCCTGCTCTACGCCAAGCGCGGAGATCTGAAGCGCGCCGAGGCCGAACTGCTGTTGGCGTTGCAGGCCAAGCCAGACTACGCCATCGCGTCGAGCAACCTGGGCGACGTCTATCGCCGGCTGGCCCAGCAGGCCTATGGCGAAGCCGTCCGCCGCAACCCCGCAGATACGCGTGCCGCCGCCAGCCTGCGCCAATTGCAAGGCGCGGAGGCTACGTCCGCCGCACCGGCCAGCGCGCCCGCTGCGGCGCCTGCTGCGCCCGCGTCGCGCGGCAAGACTCCCGCTGCACGGTAGTCAGCCGCCGGGTTCTGCCGCCTCCCTTTTTAGCTCTCTCTGATCGACTGCTTTTGTTCTGAATTCCGGAGTCCAGACATGACCTTCTCCCGCCGCTTTTCCCGACGCATGGCCCTGACCGGTGCCCTGGCCGCCGCAATCGGCCTCAGCCCGCTGGCCGCCCTGGCCCAGGGCGCCAGCCCGGCAGCCGCCGCGCAGAAGACCGAGCGTGTGCAGTTCACCACCAGCGCCGGCAAGTTCACGATCGAGGTGTACCCCGACGCGGCGCCGAAGACCGTGGCCAATTTCATGGAATACGTGAAGAGCGGCTTCTATACCGGCACGATCTTCCACCGCGTGATCAACGGCTTCATGGTCCAGGGCGGCGGCTATGACCGTGACATGAAGGAAAAGCCCACGCGCGCCCCGATTCCGCTGGAGTCCCAGAACGGGCTGAAGAACAAGACGTACACCGTGGCCATGGCGCGCACATCGAACCCGAACTCGGCAACCGCCCAGTTCTTTGTCAATGTGGTGGATAATCCGAACCTCGACTATCCGCAGCCCGATGGCAACGGCTATGCCGTATTCGGCAAGGTGGTGGAAGGCACCGATACGATCGACAAGATGAAGACCACGCCGACCACGGCCTACGGCGCCATGCGCAACGTACCGGCCACCCCGATCGTGATCGAGTCCGCCACCGTCGTCACCAAGTAATATCCGCAACCCGAACACCGAACACCGAGAGGTAACCCCATGAGCAAGGTACAACTCCAGACGACGCAAGGCGTCATCACCATCGAACTGGATGCCGAGAAGGCCCCGAAGTCGGTGGAGAACTTCCTGTCGTACGTGCGCAAGGGCCACTATGACAACACGGTCTTCCACCGCGTGATCAAGAACTTCATGATCCAGGGCGGCGGTTTCGAGCCGGGCATGAAGCAGAAGGACACTGATGCCCCGATCGAGAACGAAGCCGGCAACGGCCTGAAGAACGATCGCTACACCGTGGCAATGGCCCGTACCAACGCGCCCCACTCGGCTACCGCCCAGTTCTTCATCAACGTGGTGGACAACGATTTCCTGAACTTCAGCTCGCCCACGCCGCAAGGCTTCGGCTACGCCGTGTTCGGCAAGGTCGTGGAAGGCACTGACGTCGTGGACGCCATCAAGGGCGTGCGCACCGCCAGCTCGGGCTTCCACCAGGACGTGCCGATGGAAGACGTCGTGATCCAGAAGGCCACGATCGTCGAGTAATTCCGGCAACCCGTGCCATCCGATTGCGGGCATGCCGCTCGTGGTGAACAAGTCAACACGCCCATCCGACACGCATGACCGCAACCACCCACACGCCGGTGGCCGCACCGATTCCGGTGCAGGCGCCGGCGTGGTTCATTTCCGATCTGCACCTGACTCCCGGCATGCCCCGCACGCTGGAGGCATTCGACCAGGTATTGAGCGACGCCGCGCGACACGCGGGCGCCTTGTTCATCCTGGGCGATTTCTTTGAATTCTGGGTCGGGGACGAGGAGACCGACACGCCGTTCGCGGCAGGCGTGGCCGCTGCGCTGCGCCGTGTGGCCGACACCGGCCTGCCGGTCTACCTGATGCATGGCAACCGTGATTTCCTGATCGGCAAGCGCTTTGCCGCCGCCGCAGGCGCCACGCTGCTACCCGATCCCTCCATCATCGACTGCGCCGGCCGCCGCGTGGTACTGAGCCACGGCGACATGCTCTGCACCGATGACGAGCGCTATATGCGCTTCCGGCGCTGGACACGCAAGCGCTGGGTGCAACGGCTGTTCCTGATGTTGCCGCTTTCCACGCGGCTTGGCATTGCGCGGCGCCTGCGCGCCGACAGCGAGGCCGGCCGTGCACGCCAGCCTGCCGATGCACCGCCGCCCACCTATGGCGATGCCGCGTCCGAAGCAGTCGAGAAATTGCTGACAGACAGCGCCGCCAGCACGCTCGTCCACGGCCACACGCACCGGCCGGCCCTGCACGCGCACACTGGTGGTGAACGGTGGGTGCTGACGGATTGGGATCTCGACGGCCGCCACCCACGTGCCGCCGTGTTGCAGCTCGGCGCCAGCGGTTTCAGCGTGCTGCCGCGCGCCTGACTACTTCATCATCTTGCGCAGTTCGCTGGCATCGAAACGGTCGTTCGGGGTGTTCTCGAGATGTTCGCCAAGGCGATCGAGCGCGGCCAGCACGGCCTCGATGCGGTCATGCTGCTTGGCCGCATTGTCGATCAGGCTCTTGAGGGCCAGCGACACTGGATCGTCCGCATTCGGCGTGATGCCGTAGGCCGAGAACTCCTGCTTCGCGCCCTGCTGCGAGGCCGGCGCATCGGGCATGATGATGCGCGCCGGAATACCTACCGCAGTCGCACCGGGCGGCACCGGTTTCAGTACCACGGCATTCGAACCCACGCGGGCGCCATCGCCCACCTCGAACCCGCCCAGCACCTTGGCGCCGGCACTGACCACCACGCCCGTACCCAGCGTCGGATGCCGCTTCTGCCCCTTGTAGAGCGACGTGCCGCCCAACGTCACGCCCTGGTAGATCGTGCAGTCATCGCCAATCTCGGCAGTCTCGCCAATCACCACGCCCATGCCGTGGTCGATGAACACACGTCGCCCCAGCTTTACCGCCGGATGGATCTCGATGCCGGTCAGGAAGCGCGACCAGTGCGAAATCCAGCGCCCCAGCCAATGGAATCCGGACCGCCAGCAGGCATTGGCCACGCGGTGGAACATCACGGCATGCAGGCCCGGATAGCAGGTCAGCACCTCGAGACGGCTGCGCGCGGCGGGGTCCCGCCGCATGATGGCGTCGATTTCTTCCTTCAGGCGAGTGAACATCTTTGTCGTGTCGTGTTGCCGCGCCGATGCGCCATCCATGCAAGAGCACGACGGTCGCCGGCGCGGTCATAAGCGGTAAGCGGGTACTGCGCTCTGTGCGGCCGTGGGGGGACGGTCCGGTCGCATGCGAGCAGCGAGTGTAAGAGATTTGCGAGCCTGCCGCCGCCCCTGACGCTGTCAGGGCCTTTGGGGTCGCAGTGCCCTCAACATCGATCCGGCAGCCGGCAACAGCCGCACGACCCCAGATGGCGGGAGGCGCCTCGGGTATCGTCGTGCGGTGCGAATGCCGGGTAGAAATTCACGGATGGATGTCCTTGTCGATATCGTCGTCAACCTGCCCTGCAGCGTCCGCGCCGGCGGGCTTGCCGCCCGTCAGCAGCATCCGCTTGGCGATGCCGCGCAGGATGTTGACCTCCTCGCGCTCCAGGCCGGCGCGGGCAAACATCCGGCGCAGGCGCGGCATCAGCTTGCGCGGATTGGCAGGATCGAGAAACCCGATAGCCGCCAGCCCCGCCTGCAGATGCCCGAACATCGATTCGATCTGCTCGGTCGTGGCAGGCTCACCAGAATAGCCGATATTGGGCGTGGCGTCCGAGGCCGCCTCGCCGCGCGGCACTTGCCCATCGAGCAGCGCCAGGCGCATTTCGTAGGTGATCAACTGCACCGCCTGCGCGAGATTCAGCGAGCTATAGGCCGGATTGGCCGGGATATGGGTCACGGCGGAGCAGCGCAGCACCGCCTCGTTGGGCAGGCCATAACGCTCGTTGCCGAACACGAAGGCGATCATGGCTGCGTCGTCCGCACCGGCCAGCACCGTGTGTGCCTGCGCCGCCGCCGCACGCGGCAGCAGGCGGGGCGGGCCGAATTCACGCTGGCGCGCCGTCATCGCGACGGTAAAGGCCGTTCCGGCCAGCGCGGTCTCGATATCGGGGACGATACGGGCGCCCGCCAGCACATCGTCCGCGCCACTGGCCATGGCCACGGCATCGGCATGGGCCAACACATCAGGCTCGCGCGGCGACACCAGCACAAGGCCGCCCGGCGCTGCACCGAAGCCCATGGTCTTCATCGCACGCGCCACCGAACCCACGTTGCCCGGGTGGCTTGTCTCCACGAGCACCACACGGACCCGGGAAAAAATGTTCCCCGGATCACACGATGCCGGGGATGCCGGATCTGGTCCGGCCGGTTGATTCAACGCTTCAGTCATTTGGGATGGCCCGTCGTCACCGATTACCGCATCGAGGCGTGCGGCGGGCCGGGTTTCCTATACAATGCTGCCTTCAATTTGCGGCGCGTCGCCAGAACCGGCGGCGCCCCTCGTTCTTCTACAATCCGTTGTGTTGTTCGGCCAACGCCGGGCATTCGCGCATTCCTGACCACCATGCTGGCGGGGACGCCGCGCGATCCATGCCTTGCTGCGCCGTCTGGAGAGATTCATGCATCCGATGCTCAATATCGCCGTCAAGGCGGCCCGCAAGGCGGGTTCCATCATCAACCGTGCGTCGATGGACGTCGACCTGGTGCGCGTTTCGCGCAAACAGCACAACGATTTCGTGACCGAAGTCGACCGCGCAGCCGAAGCGGCGATCATCGAGATCATCAGCACCGCCTACCCCGAGCACGCCATTCTAGCGGAAGAGTCCGGCCAATCCTGGGCCGAAGGCGAAGAGCAGAGCGAATTCACCTGGGTCATCGACCCGCTCGACGGCACGACCAACTTCATCCACGGCTTTCCCCAATACGCGGTTTCGATCGGCCTGCTGCACAAGGGCGTACCCTCGCAGGCGGTGGTCTACGACCCCACGCGTGACGAACTGTTCACGGCCAGCAAGGGCGCCGGCGCGTTCCTGAATAACCGCCGCATCCGCGTGACGCGCCGCGACAAGCTGGCCGACTGCCTGATCGGCACGGGCTTCCCGTTCCGTGATCTCGACGGCATGGACGAGTACCTCGAAATCTTCTCGCTGATGACGCGTAGCTGCGCTGGCCTGCGCCGCCCGGGCGCCGCAGCGCTGGACCTGGCCTATGTGGCCTGCGGCCGCCTGGATGGCTTCTTCGAAACCGGCCTGAAACCGTGGGACATGGCAGCCGGCATGCTGCTGATCACCGAGGCCGGCGGCCTGGTGGGCAACTACGCTGGCGAATCGCGCCAGATGGAACAAGGCGAAGTGCTGGCCGGCAACCCGAAGGCATTTGCGCAGATGGTGCGCCTGCTGACGCCGTTCTCGCTGGACAACGCCAAGCCGAAGCTGAAGCCGATCCAGGACTGATCTTCGCCGGGGGGGCGCCGTCAGGCGCTCCTGTCGAGGGTACAGGCCGTGGGCAGGTAGTTCTGTTTGAAACCATCGCTGCCGCCTCGCACCGCGCAGTTCCACGTCCCATCGGTCAGCCGCCCCACCGTGATACGCGTGTTGCGGGCGGCCACATGCACATCGCCATCCAGCAACACCACGATGGCACCAGACCCATCCGCGTTGAACACGAAAGTATTAGGCGTGGCGGTCAGCGGCGACTGGATATAGCCCAGTGCGTCCCTGGCATCGGGGAATGCATGCACGCCGTGCTGCAGCCGCTCCTCCACCGGGATCTTGTAGGCCGATGCCTCCCAGAACGCTCGCGCCACCTGCGCCTTGACCGTGTAATCCTGGTAGGTCGGGATGGCAATGGCGGCCAGGATCCCGATGATTGCCACCACGATCATCAATTCGATCAGCGCAAAACCCCTTTCGAGCCTGCCGCGCTTTCTTTCGGATTGTTCCGGCCCCATTCCCGCTTTCTTGCTGCGCATACTTACTCGTCCCGTTGTCGGCGTTTTATTGGATTCGTGCCGGTGCCTGCGGTCCTATCCAAGCTTTGTGCCATGTCTGAACGACCCCGGAAGTGACAAATTCTGTCCGCCGGTCACGTCGCGCGTACCTTCGGGCTGACAAGTTCGATGTGCGCTGCCGGACCAGGTGACAAATCCCGGCATGCTGCACTTCGCCAAGAAGCGTCCCACCAAAAATTCGTCAGAGGCGAAACGTCTCATTCAAAAATGAGAATCCGCCGCATGGGCCGAGGGTTGACCAGGCAGTAAAATGCCGCTTTGCGCCACGGAAGGAATGGCTTGGCCGCGCGGATGCCCCGAGGCATCCGGACGTACCGCCAGCCATCCCCGATGTGGCAACCGATACACCGGCGGCCCTGCCAGACCGCCCGCGAGGAACGCATGTCCGCAGAAACCCTTTCCAACCTTCCCGCAACCGACAGCGCCACGGTCGGCGACAACCGCTCTGACGCCGTTGACGCAATAGCCACCCAAGGCGACTCGGCTGTCCCGGAACATTCCGAGAAGCCGGCCAAGACGGCCAAGGTGGATAAAGCGGCCAAGTCCGGGCAAGCCGAAAAACTCTCCCCGATGATGCAGCAGTACACCGGCATCAAGGCGGACCACCCGGACACGCTGCTTTTCTACCGGATGGGCGACTTCTACGAGCTGTTCCATGACGACGCCGAGAAGGCCGCTCGGCTGCTCGACATCACGCTGACCGCACGCGGCCAGTCCGGTGGCGTACCCATCCGCATGGCGGGCATCCCCTTCCACTCGGCGGATCAGTACCTCGCACGACTGGTCAAGCTGGGCGAATCCGTGGCGATCTGCGAGCAGATTGGCGACCCGGCCACCAGCAAGGGGCCGGTCGAGCGCAAGGTCGTGCGAATCGTGACGCCGGGCACGTTGACCGATGCCGCGCTGCTGTCGGACAAGGTCGACTCGTTCCTGATGGCCGTCCACCAGCAGACCACGCGACGCGGCGTCAGCAAGACCGGTCTTGCATGGCTGAACCTCGCCAGCGGCGAACTGCGGCTGATGGAATGCGATGGCGCGCAACTGTCGCGCGAACTGGAACGTGTCCGCCCCGCCGAACTGCTTTACGCCGATGGCATCGAACTGCCCGCCCTGGCCTGTGCGCGCACGCGGCTGCCCGAATGGCATTTCGACCAGGAAGCCGGCACGCGGCGCCTGCGCGAGCAGATCGGTGTCGCCAGCCTGGAGCCGTTCGGCTGCGCAGGACTTGGCGCGGCACTGGGTGCTGCGGGCGCGCTGCTCAACTACGCGGCAAGTACGCAGGGCCAGTCCTTGCGCCACGTGCAAGGCGTGACCGTCGAGCGCGAATCGGAGTTCGTGGGCATCGACACCGCCACGCGCCGCAATCTCGAACTGACCGAGACGCTACGCGGCGGCGAATCGCCCACGCTGTTCTCGCTGCTCGACACCTGCTCCACGACAATGGGCAGCCGCGCGTTGCGGCACTGGCTCCATCATCCGCTGCGCGATCCGGCACTGCCGCGTGCCCGTCAGCAAGCCATTGGCGCGCTCATCTCACAAGACCCCGACGCTGTCCGGTCGCATCTACGCAAGCTGTGCGACGTCGAGCGCATCACGGCGCGGCTCGCACTGCTGTCGGCACGGCCGCGAGACCTGTCGGCCCTGCGGGATACGCTGCGTGGCCTGCCGCTGGTACAGGCCAGTGTCACCTTGGCCGATGACGCCGCGCTGCTGGCCGAGACGCTCGAGGAACTCGATGTCCCGCAAGACTGCCTGGATCTGCTGGCGAGCGCCGTGGCAGACGAGCCGTCGACCGTGATTCGCGACGGCGGCGTGATCGCGCGCGGCTATGACGCGGAGCTAGACGAACTGCGCGACATCTCAGAAAACTGCGGGCAATTCCTGATCAGCCTGGAAACCCGCGAGCGCGAACGCACCGGCATTTCCAATCTGCGCGTCGAGTACAACCGCGTGCATGGCTTCTATATCGAGGTCACGAACGGACAAGCCGACAAGGTACCCGACGACTACCGGCGCCGCCAGACGCTCAAGAACGCCGAGCGCTACATCACGCCAGAACTGAAAGCCTTCGAGGACAAGGCGCTGTCGGCGCAGGACCGTGCGCTGGCACGCGAGAAACAGTTGTACGAGGCGCTGCTCCAGACGCTGCTGCCGCATATCGGCAGCCTGCGTCGCGTGGCCGCCGCGCTGGCGCGTCTCGACGTGCTGGCCACGCTCGCGGAGCGCGCGCGAACGCTGGACTGGACACAGCCGGAACGCGTGACCGAGAACGTGATCGACATCTCGCAGGGCCGGCATCCGGTGGTCGAGGGCCAACTGGCGGCGGAGTCGGTCGCGTTTATCGCCAATGACTGCCACCTCACGGAGGCGCGCAAGCTGCTGCTGATCACCGGCCCGAACATGGGCGGCAAGTCGACGTTCATGCGCCAGACCGCGCTGATCGTGTTGCTGGCCTGCGTGGGCGCCTGGGTGCCCGCACGCCGCGCCGTGATCGGTCCCGTCGATCGCATCTTCACGCGCATTGGCGCCGCCGACGATCTGGCGGGCGGGCGCTCGACGTTCATGGTCGAGATGACCGAGGCCGCCGGCATCCTGCACAACGCCACACCGTCGAGCCTTGTCCTGATGGATGAAATCGGACGCGGTACATCGACGTTCGATGGCCTGGCACTGGCGTGGGCCATCGCGCGGCACCTGCTGTCGCACAACCGCAGCCATACGCTGTTCGCCACGCACTACTTCGAATTGACGCAGCTGCCGCAGGAGTTCCCGCAGGCCGCCAACGTCCACCTGTCCGCTGTGGAGCATGGCGACGGCATCGTGTTCCTGCATGCGGTGCAGGACGGTCCGGCGAGCCAGAGCTACGGCCTGCAGGTGGCGCAGTTGGCTGGCGTGCCACAGCCGGTGATTCGTGCCGCGCGCAAACATCTGGCGTGGCTCGAACAGCAGTCGGCCGATGCCACGCCGACACCGCAGATGGACCTGTTCGCCGCACCGGCCACGCCGCTGGACGACGAGATGGAAGTGCCCGCGCCGATGCAGACACAGGTCATGGGCGAATCTTCCGCTGCGCTCGACGCGTTGGAGGAAATCGATCCGGACAACCTGTCGCCGCGCGATGCGCTGGAAGCGTTGTACCGGCTCAAGACGCTCGCGCAGTCCGCTACCCGGCCATGACGGCACCTTGCCCGACTGGCTCGACCTGCCATGGCCGGCGCGCGCTCGGCGTCGCGCTCCTGACCGTCGTATGCAGCGCGTGGCTGAGCATACCCGGCCCGGCCTACGCCGCTCGTACCACTGCGGTTCGTCCCCCGCCCGCGCCGGTGGTCCAGCCGACGCGTATCGGACTGATTGCCGACGTGCCGCAATGGCCGGAGGCCGAGACTGACGCCTCTGCGCTGTTCGATCTGATGAACGCCCGACAGATGGCGCTGATCATCCATGCAGGTGGCATCAAGGGCGATACCGAATCGTGTGCGGACACCATTCTGGGTGCGCGGCAGCGCGTGCTGGATGACTCGCCTGCCCCGCTGCTCTTCGTGCCCGGAGAAACCGACTGGGCCGAATGCCACAAGCCCGTCAACGGCAAGTTCGACGCCGTTGAGCGCCTGAACCGCCTGCGCGAACTGTATTTTCCGGTGGACACGACGCTGGGCCGTCGAACGCTGCCGGTGATCCGGCAGTCGGACCAGGCGATGTTCCGCAGCTTCCGCGAGAACGTGCGGCTGATAGTGGGTGGCGTGATGGTAGTGGGCCTGAACCTGCCCGGCGACAACAACCACTATCGGAGCGAGGGCGGCCGAAACGGCGAGTTCGAGGACCGTCGCGAAGCCAACCGGCAATGGCTGCATCGCGCGTTCTCGGTGGCCAAGCAACGCGACCTGCCCGGCATCCTGGTGGTGGCGCATGCCGACCCGGAGTTCGGGAATGGTTGGGAAAAGCGCGGCAAGCCGTCGCTGCTCGATGGCTTCATGCGACGTGGCACCCGCGACGGCTATCTGGAATTCAAGAATCAGATGCGCGAACTCAGCGCAAAATTTCCGGGACAGGTGCTGCTGATACACGCCAGCGACAGCGGCTTCAGCATCGACAAACCCCTGAAGGACAAGGACGGCAAGATCCTCGGCAATTTCACGCGCGTATCGCTCCCGATCGGGACGCCAGCCCGTTGGGTCGAATTGACTGTCACGCCCAACACACGATCGGTTTTCCAGGTGACGCTGCAGGATGGGCCGAAAAACAACTGACCAGGATCAAACGAAGTGGATGGCAGACAAACAGTCTGCGCAGCCAAGCAAAAAGCCGGCAAATGCCGGCTTTTTGCTTGCTTCTTGCGATGACCTGTCGCGTATCGCCCGGAAGATTCGTAAGGGAATCGAGAGTGGATCAGTGCAGCGTGCGCGGGCTTTCGCCTTCGCCGTCGTCGTCTTCGTCGACGACTTCGATGCCCGAGGCACCGTGGGCGTGGCCATGCTCGACTTCGTCGTCGGTGGCTTCACGCACTTCGGAAACTTGCAGCCAGAAACGCAGGGCCATGCCGGCCAGCGGGTGGTTGCCGTCAAGCACCACCTTGTCTTCCGCCACATCGGTCACGGTGTAGACGATCGTATCTTCATCGTCGCCGTCTTCGGGTACGCCCTCGAACTGCATGCCAACTTCGAGCGGCTCGGGGAAGCGGTCACGCGCTTCCACCTTGACCAGTTCAGCATCGTAGTCGCCAAATGCGTCTTCGGGTTCGAGCTGCAGCTGGGTTTCGAAACCGACGTCGTGGCCGTCCAGCGCTTCCTCGATCTTGGGGAACGTGCCATCATAGCCGCCGTGCAAATAGACCATGGGCTCATCGGACTCTTCGATCAGATTGCCCTGCGCGTCCGACAGCTTGTACATCACGGACACCACCGTGTTCTTAGCGATTTTCAATTCTTGACTCCATGAGCGATTCCGCATTATACGCGCAGGCCCTGCCTGCGGGACCCATTGATCCTGACGCGCCGCTCACGCTGCTCGGGGGCATGACACCCGCGGCATTCATGCGTGACGTCTGGCACCGCAAACCGTTGCTGATTCGACAGGCCGTGCCTGGAATCGTGCCCCCAGTGTCGCGCGAAGCGCTTTTGGAACTGGCGGACCGCGACGATGTGGAATCGCGGTTGGTGTCGTACTTTCGCAACCGCTGGAAGCTCGAACATGGACCCTTCTCGGAGGACAACCTGCCGTCACGAAAGACTGGCAAGTGGTCCCTCCTGGTCCAGGGCGTGAACCTACACAACCAGGCCGCGGCAGACCTGATGAGCCAGTTCCGCTTCGCGCCCGATGCACGGCTCGATGACGTGATGATCAGTTACGCGACCGATGGCGGTGGCGTGGGACCGCACTTCGATTCCTATGACGTGTTCCTGCTGCAGGTATCGGGCCGGCGCCGCTGGCGGATTTCGTCACAGACAAAGCTCGACCTGATCCCCGACATGCCGCTCAAGATCCTCGCCGACTTTACCGCCGAAGAGGAATGGGTCCTGGAGCCAGGCGACATGCTCTACCTGCCGCCGCAGTATGCGCATGACGGCGTGGCCGAAGGCGAGTGCATGACCGCATCCATCGGCTTCCGCGCCCCCACCTACCGTGAACTCGCCGGGCACTTTCTGGCCTGGTTGTCCGAGACCGTGGAAACCAACGAAGGGCTCGATGGCCGCTATGCCGACGCAGGCGAAAAGGCCACATCGACCCCGGCAAAGCTCCCGGCCGGGCTGGCCCGCGCCGTGACGGAGCGGCTACAGGCACTACGCTGGAACGCCGCCCTGGTCTCCGAGTTCCTGGGCAGCCACCTCTCCGAGCCCAAGGCGTCGGTGCAGTTCAACGAGGTCGAAGAGATCACGTTGAAACAGTACATGAAGCTGGCCAAGGCGCATGGCGTGGTCCTTGCTCCCGGTACGATTGCGCTCTACGACCGCACGAGCTTTTTCCTCAACGGTGAAGCCTACGAGCCGCCGCCGACGCTTGCGATGTGGCTGCAACGTCTGGCGGACAATCGTCAACTGACCGCAAAGGAAGTCAACGCATGCGCTTCACTGCCGGACCTGATGGACACATTTCATGACTGGACCATGGAAGGTTGGCTGCAATTGGCACCTCCTTCGGTGTAATAATGCGTAACAGGGCGAACCAGAAGATTTCGGCTATACACAAGCCGGGGAAACGCGGATATAATCGCCCGCTGGCTAGTACTGTGGACCACTGCACGGTCGGCACCCGGGAGAGCCTATATTTGCAGTACAAGAGCGATAATTACCGGTAATTATTCATCGCCTGTTTTCGTTTTATTAAAAGTTAAAGGACGAACAATGAAGAAGTCTCTCCTGATCGCATCCCTGCTGGCTGCAGTTGCTCTGGCCGCCTGCGGCAAGAAGGAAGAAGCAGCTGCTCCGGCCGCTGACACGGCAGCTTCGGCTCCGGCTGCTGCCGCTCCGGCTGCTGACGCATCGGCTCCGGCCGCTGCTCCGGCTGCTGACGCATCGGCCCCGGCCGCTGACGCCTCGGCCCCGGCTGCTGACGCTTCGGCTCCGGCTGCCAAGCAGTAATCGGATTCTTCCGATAAAAAAGCCGACCTTCGGGTCGGCTTTTTTATTTCCGGATTATGCCGGAACCCCACCAAATACAAGGTTGCCGACTGCAGGATTATGACCGCACGGACTGCCAGCCCAACCCCTCGTCCTGATCCGCGATGAGAATGTCCTGAGCCAGGACACCCAGCACCCCAGCGAGCGCATCCCCCACCAGTTCTCGCGTGTTGTTCTGCTTGCTCAAATGGGCCGCCACCACGCCTGAGAGCTGTGGATGGTTGACCTGGGACAGAATGCTGGCAGCGATGTCATTCGCCAGATGGCCGAAATCGCCGCCGATGCGACGCTTCAGCGAGTACGGATAGACCGAATTGCGCAACATTTCACGGTCATGATTGCACTCCAGGACGAGTGCATGAACGCCCGCCAGCCGCGCCGTCACATACGGCGTCTCCATGCCCGCATCGGTGAGCACACCCAGTCGCACCTGGCCATCGGTAAGTACAAATTGCAATGGCTCGCGCGCATCGTGCGGCACTGTATAGGGGTGGATCTGCAAGCCGCCGACGGAGAACGCGTGGTCGGCGCAACACACCCGGACATCCGCCGCGTCGGCGCCTCGCATGTGCGAGGTCGCCAGCCAAGTCCCATGGCTCGTATGCACGGGCAATTTGTGACGGGCTGCGAACGCGTACGCCGAGCCGACATGGTCGCCATGCTCATGCGTGACGAGCACCGCGTCGAGCTGATCCGGCGTGACGCCCAACCGCTCCAGCCGCCGCGCAGTCTCCTTGATGCCAAAACCGCAATCGAGCAGCACCCGCGTGACCGCGGTGCCTTCCGTGGCTTCTATCAGCAGGGAGTTGCCGTCGCTGCCGCTCCCCAAAAAAGCAAAGCGCATCATCGATGCGCTCGCTGGGGAAGATGCGCGACGGCGGGCGCCGTCGGCATCGAACCAATACAAACTACGGTCATCAGTGCAGCTGTTCGTCGAGCAGCGACAGAATCCGCTTGCCGATCTCGGTGTTCTCCGGCTGGCCGGCATCGTTCTGCACAGTCACCGTGGTGCCCGTACCGCTGCCCTTCAGCGACACGCGATACTTCTTCGCGGTCTTGCCATCGTTGGCCTTGGTGAAGATCTTCGAGAGGAAGCCACGATCATCCACAGCCTGCTTCGGGTCCACGTAGCGCACGTAGTACAGGCCCTGCGCACGGTCGCGGTCTTCCACTGTGAAGTTCACGCGGTCGAGCGAAAGACCCACCGAACGCCAGGCGCGATCGAACGGCTCCGGCAGTTGCAGCGCCGGAGCGCCATTGACCTGCGACAGGAACGACTTGCCGTCGCCCTGGCTGGCCGCAGCGCCCGTAGCAGCGCTGGCGGCAATGCCGGTCGCTGCGCCCGACGGTGCCGGCGCAGCGGCTGCTGCGTTGCCCACCGGGGTCGGATTCTTGGCCATCAGGTTGGCCTGTTCCTTCTGCACGCCGAGGCGCTGGGCCAGACGCGAGAGGAATTCGGCTTCCAGTTCCGGATCTGCCGGACGCGGCGTCCAGACGGTCGACGACTTGTCGACGCCCGTCAGTTGCTCCTGCGCACCGCGGTGGCTGATGAACACTTCGAGCTGGCCGTTCTGGGCACGCTCGACGCGCGTGCGGAACTTGTCGCGCTCAGACGTCGAGTACAGGCCGTCGAACACCTTGCCGATGGTGTTGCGGATGATGTCCTGCGGAATCTTGGCGCGATTTTCCGCCCAATCCGTTTCCATGATGCCGGTCTGCGGCGAATCCTGTGTCAGCAGGAAGCCGTTTTCCTGCCAGAAGCCGCGCAGCGACTCCCACAGCTGATCGGCACGCATGCCGTTGCTGACCACGAGCCAGCGCTGATTGCCGTCGCGCTCCATGCGGATGCCCTGGGCGTTCGGCAGCACGTTGGCGCCGGGTTCGGCTTCGCGAGTCTTGGTGGCCTGCTGGTAGTTCGACAGCGTGGACGTGCCCGCAGCGTCAGGCACCGTGTAGCGGCGGTCGCCATCCAGCTTGGTCAGGTCCGGCGGAATGTCCAGCGATGCGGTCTTCTTGCCCTGGGACTTGTAGTCGATCTTGTCGGGCTGCATGGCCTCGTTGATGCTGCTGCAGCCAGCGGCCAACAGGGTCAGGGCCAGCACGGGCGCAACCACGGCGACACGGCGGACTTGCGTCGCGCCGCGACGGTTAAGCTTCTGTTTCATTGACACGTAATCCTGGTTTCAAGAATCGGCGAATAGCCGAACGTTCAGCCGGCGAATCTCAGCCAAGCAGGCCGGCCGCTGCCAGCGCGCGGCGCACGGTTTCATGCTGCCCCTCAGCCAGCGGGGTCAGCGGCAGGCGGATACCGCCGGCCATCTTGCCCATCTGCTGGAGTGCCCACTTCACCGGAATCGGATTGGCTTCCACGAACATCGCGCGGTTCAGGCCGATCAGTTCCATGTGCAGGCGGCGGGCCGTGACGACATCGCCCTTCAGTGCCGCCACGCACATCTCATGCATCTTGCGCGGCGCCACATTGGCGGTGACCGAGATATTGCCATGACCGCCCAGCAGAATCAGCGCCACTGCGGTGGGGTCATCGCCACTGTAGATGGCGAAGCCTTCCGGGGCGTCCTTGATCAGTTGCGCGGCGCGGTCGATATTGCCCGTGGCTTCCTTGACACCGACGATACCCGGTACCTGCGCCAGGCGCAGGATGGTGTCGTTGGCCATGTCCGCAACGGTGCGGCCAGGCACGTTGTACAGCAGCACGGGCAGTTCCACGGCTTCCGCAATGGTGCGGAAATGGCGGTACATGCCCTCCTGGGTCGGCTTGTTGTAGTACGGCACGACCTGCAGCGATGCATCGGCACCCACCTGCTTGGCGAAAGCCGTCAGTTCGATGGCTTCGCGCGTGGAGTTGCCACCGGTGCCGGCGATGATGGGCACCCGGCCCGCAGATTGTTCGACCGCCACGCGGATCAGTTCGCAGTGCTCCTCGACGTTGACCGTCGGCGACTCGCCCGTGGTACCCACGATCACGATGCCATCGGTGCCTTCTGCCGCGTGCCAGTCGATGAGGGCGCGCAAGGCCGGGTAATCCAGGCTGCCATCCTCATGCATCGGGGTGACGATGGCCACGATGCTGCCGGTAATCTGTGTCATAGCTCAAGGAATCGGAAATTCGAAACAACCGGGATTGTACCGGAACCGTCAGGCGCTCCGGACCCCCGAGGATGAGGGAAAACGTGAGCACGCGTAACCGCTGGTCCGGCCAGCGGCACAAGGGGCGCGCGGGCGCGTCACCCGGGCAGTCGGTAGCGTGGCGGTGCCGCCGCGCCAGAAGCGTCGCCGGCCTCGGAAACCGCACAAATCCGCTGCACGAAGGCCAGTTTCGGCGACTCCACCAGACCGTCCTCGAAACCCACGACGCGCAGCCGCCCATGCGTCACATCGAGCAATTCGCCCGGCTTCAGCAGGAACTCGGGCCGGGAGGGTTTGCCAATCGTCTCGTTGCCGGCGGCGAAGGTTTCATAGATCAGCACGCCGCGCGGCGCCAGCGCATCGAGCAGGTGTGCCCAGAGCGGCCTATGCAGATAGTTCGTGACGACGATGGCATCGAAAGTACCCGCATCCGCCAGCGGCCAGCTACCCAGTTCGAGGTCCGCCACCCGCCCTTGCACGGATGCAGGCAGGCGGGCGATCGCTTCGGCATCGCGGTCCACAGCCAGCACGCGGAAACCCTGTTCGGCCAACCAGGACGCGTGCCGGCCGTTGCCGCAGGCCAGGTCAAGCACCCGGCCGCCCGGCTGGATCAGGTGGGTCCAGCGGACCAGCCACGGTGAGGGCACGGTGGGTGGGACAGGCGTGGGATGCAGAAGCGTCATGGGGACAAACCGGGGAAATTCGATTGTCGAGAAGGCGGCGGCGTTACTGAAGAACCATCAGCACGGGTTTCAGCATCAGCTCGACCATCGACAGCAGCACGGTCATCACGGGCTGCATCCAGATCTGCGTGATCACTCCGGCCGCCACCAGCGCCAGCACGATGAAAATACCGTATGGCTCGACCTTGCCCACGGCTTCGGCGGCGCGGCGCGGCAGGAAGGCGGTCAACACCCGGCCGCCGTCGAGCGGGGGAATCGGAAACAGATTGAACGCGGCCACTACCGTATTGACGATGATGCCGGCGCGCGCCATCTGGCTCCAGAACGGCTCCTGCACATGACCCACCGCCAGCGCCAGGGCAACCAGCGCCCACAGGAACGCCTGGATGATATTGCTGGCCGGACCCGCCAGCGCTACCCACATGCCATGCCAGCGCGGATTGCGCAGGTGGCTGAACACCACCGGCACGGGCTTGGCAAAGCCGAACACGAACTGGCCGGCCGTGAGCACATACAGCAGTAGCGGAACGGCCACCGTGCCGATCGGATCGATATGGCGAATCGGATTCAGGCTCACGCGGCCCAGCAGCCAGGCCGTGTCGTCGCCGAAGTATTTCGCCACGAAACCATGGGCGGCCTCATGGAGCGTGATGGCCAGCAACACCGGCAGGGCATAGACCGCAATGGTCTGGACGATCGAGGAATCCATCAGGTCATTCTAGAGGGCTGGTGACCAGCATAACTGCCGGCCGTGTCGGCGCATTGTGCGGTATGTATCAAATAACGGGATGGATCAGCGCCGCATGGGCGCCCTTTCAAACGGCGGCATCCAGACCAAAACGCTCGATATCGCCCCGTCCGGCGCGGATCAGCTCGGGCTCACCACCGGTCAGGTCGATCACGGTGGTGGGCTGCGCCGGCGCTGCGCCGCCGTCGATCACCAGATCGAGCTGCCTTTCGAGCCGTGCCCGGATCTCGGCCGGATCGTTCATGGGCGCCTCGTCCCCCGGAACCTGCAGCGTCGCCGAAATCAGTGGCTGACCCAACTCCGCCAGCAGCGCCAGCGGAATCGCTTGGTCCGGCACCCGCACGCCGATTGTCTTGCGCGCGGGATGCGATAACCGTCGCGGCACTTCCTTGGTGGCTTCGAGGATGAACACGTAGGGCCCCGGCGTAGCACCCTTGATCCAGCGGTACTGCCGGTTATCGACCCGCGCAAAGTTGCCGAGTTCCGACAGATCGCTGCACATCAACGTCAGATGATGCCGGTCGTCAATACCGCGCAGCCGGCGCAGGCGCTCCACGGCTGCCTTGTCGTCAAGCGGGCAAGCCAGCGCGTAGCTGGAGTCCGTGGGCAGCGCGATCAGGCCGCCCTGGCGCACGATCTGCGCAGCCTGCTTGATCAGGCGCGACTGCGGGTTGTCGGGATGGATCTCGAAGAACTGTGACATGAAGCGCGGAAATCCCCAGCGTACGTTGGATGCGTTGGATGGCTTACCAGTTGTGCCAGATCGGCGTGACGGTCGAGGGCAGCGGCGGCAGCGTCCCAAGTTCCACGCGGCCCTCGCCGGGTCCGTGGAAATCGCTGCCGCGCGAGGCCATCAGCCCGTAGTGCCGCGCCACGTCGACATACCGCCGGTACTGGTCCGGTGTATGGCTGCCGGTGACCACCTCCACGGCGCGGCCACCCAGTTGCGTGAACTCATCGAATAGCGCGTCGTGCTGGGTATCGGTGTAGTTGTAGCGGCCCGGATGCGCCATGACCGGAATGCCGCCCGATGCGCGAATCCAGCCGATTGCCTCGGCGAGCGTGGACCAGCGGTGCGGCACGAAGCCCGGCCGGCCTTCCGAGAGATATTCGCTGAACACATCGCTGATGGTCTTGCAGTAGCCTTCGTCTACCAGCCAGCGCGCAAAGTGGGTGCGCGAAATCAGGTCAGGGTTACCGACATGGCGCAGGGCGCCCTGGTAGGCGTCGGCAATGCCGATCTTCGCCAGCGCCTCACCGATATCCTGCGCACGGCGCGCACGGCCATCGCGCGTGCGCGCCAGCCCGTCAATCAGTTCCGGATGGAACGGGTCGATCTGCAGGCCCACGATATGCACGGTTTGCCCGGCCCACGTGACCGAGATCTCGACGCCGGGCACATAGCGCATGCCGAGTGCCTCGGCGGCGGCGCGCGCCTCGGTCTGGCCGCCCACTTCGTCATGGTCGGTCAACGCCCAGAAGGCCACTCCGCCTGCGTGCGCCCGTGCGGCCACCTCGGCGGGCGCGAGCATCCCGTCGGACACGGTGGAGTGGCAGTGCAGATCGGCGTTGATGGCGTGGGGGTTTTGCATGGCGATCATTCTACTCCCGGCAGGGGTTTTTGGCCCTGTCGCTAGCGGTGGCGTTGTACGGATGGCGAACTAGCGCGAGGTATGATGGGCGCCTGTTTCGCTCTGCCCTGCCTCTGCCATGTCCGCCACTTCCTCCGATACTTCCGACACCACCCAGACCGACGTACTGATCATCGGTGCAGGGCCGGTCGGCCTGTTTGCGGCCTTCCAGGCCGGCGTGCTGGGGCTGCGCTGCGAGCTGATCGACGTGCTGGACCGCGCGGGCGGTCAATGCACCGAGCTCTACCCTGAAAAGCCCATCTACGACATTCCGGCCGTGCCAGGCTGCCTGGCACAGGATCTGGTGGACCGGTTGCTCGAGCAATGCGCGCCATTCGATTTTCCGATGCACTTTGGCCAGCGCGCCGAATCCGTGACCGACATCACCGGCGCCGACGACCACCCGCGCCTGCTGGTGACCACGGATACCGGCAAGCGCTTCGACGTGGCGGCGGTGCTGATCTGTGCCGGCGCCGGAGCTTTTGCGCCGCAGCGCGTCTCGCTGCCCGAGGCCGCAGCGCTGGAAGACCGTCACGTGCATTACGCCGTGCGCGATGTTTCGCGCTTCTCCGGCAAGCGTGTGATCGTGGCCGGTGGCGGCGATTCCGCGCTGGACTGGGCCATGGCGTTGCGCAAGGTGGCCTCGCGCGTGACGCTGCTGCACCGTCGGGAGGGTTTCCGTGCAGCCGATCACACGGTGAACGCCATGCGTGCATCGGTAGCGGCTGGCGAGATGGACTTCGTAGTCGGCATGCTAGGCAGCCTGCAGACCGATGACGCAGGCGCGCTGGCGAGCGCGGGCATCAAGTCGCGCGATGGCGACCAGACGATTGCCGCCGACGAACTCGTGGCGCTCTATGGACTGGTATCCGAACCTGGTCCGATCGCCCACTGGGATATCGACATGCACGCAGGCCGCATCCATATCGACAACACCACAACCTATGAAACCTCGCGTCGCGGCATCTTTGCGGCGGGGGATATTGCGGTGTATCCGAACAAGCAGAAGCTGATCCTGTCGGGCTTCCATGAAGCTGCGCTGGCGCTGCGTAAGGCGTACCACTACGCCTTCCCCGACAAGGCGCTCGTGCATATGCATACGAGCAACAATCCGGGGTTGAAGGCGAAGTTGACGCAGTAATCTCCTCGCGGAACTAACTCCCCTCTCCCGCGCGCGGGAGAGGGGTTGGGGGAGAGGGCCGGAGGTTCTGCTTGCCAGCTTGTCGCAATTTGAAATGCTGGCCCTCTCCCCCGCCCCTCTCCCGCCATGCGGGAGAGGGGAGAAAACCGCCGGCAAACTAGGGCTCCAAAAACCCCTCGATCAACCCCGCCACCACCTTAGGCTGGTCGTGGTGCAGCATGTGCCCTGCATCCTCCACGATGACCTCCCTGAAGTCCGGGAACGCGCGGAAGCGCTCCCTGAATTCCTCGATGCTCTGCTTGTGGGCGATGTGCTTGAGCGTCTCCGAGTCTCGCGCTTCCACGTGCAGCACCGGCGCTGTGACCTTTTCCCAGATGGCCATGATCTCGTCGATCCGGTACAGCGTGGGATTGGTCATCTTGTGCGCGGCGTCGCCAAGGATCTCCCAACGGCCCTCATCGTTACGACTCGACCAGTGCGTGGCCAGAAAGGCGGCGCGGTCGTCGGGCAGTCGTGGGTTGGTCTTCTGCAGCCGCGCGGCCACCGCGGCCTGGCTCTCGTAGGTTTTCAGCACCGGCGCCTCGCGCAGTTCGTCGAGCCAGCGCGCCAGGCGGCCTGGCGCCTGGTCCGGACGCGTGCGCGTGAGTCCGAAACCCTCCAGGTCCACCACGCGGCGCACCCGCTCTGGCCGCACGCCGGCATAGATGCAAACCACGTTGGCGCCCATGCTGTGGCCCACCAGATCCACCTGCCCTTCCGGCTGATAGTGGTCGAGCAGCGCTTCGAGGTCGGCCACATAGTCCGGGAACCAGTAAGACCGCGTGCCGGGATGGCGCGTGGGGTATTCGGTCTCGCCAAACCCGCGCCAGTCCATCGCAATGACGTGCCAGTCGCGCTGGAGTTCATCGACCAGGAACTGGAACGAGGCCGCCACATCCATCCAGCCATGCAGCATGAAGAGTTTGGCCGCGCCGGGTTGTCCCCAGTGGCGGACGTGCGTGCGCAGCCCACGCAGCGTGATAAATTCGGAACGCGAAGTTTCCGTGATGGTCATGGTGTCTACCCTCGGTGCCCGGGTCTTCTGATGCGCGTGCAGCGGTTGGGTATCCACCGCACAGCCGCCCGGATAAAAAATAGAACGATCGTTCGCTCGGCGGATTATAGCCACAACAGCGGCCCGCCTGCAGCGACACGAACCAGACACACAGGAGACCATGGCATGACTGCCTTGCCGGCCACGCGTCGTGACGACTATCACGCGCTGCATGACTCGTTCCGCTGGAACGTGCCCGAAACCTTCAATCTGGCCGAAGTCTGCTGCGGCCGCTGGGCGCGCGATCCCGCCACGGCGGACCGTATCGCCGTGCACACCGAGCACGAGGACGGGCGGCGTGCCTCCTACACCTACGCGCACATCCAGGCCGAGGCCAACCGGCTGTCTCGCGCGCTGCGCGAGCTTGGCGTGCAGCGCGGAGACCGCGTGGCCATCGTGATGCCGCAACGCATCGAGACCGTGATCGCCGGCATGGCCGTCTACCAGCTTGGTGCCGTGGCCATGCCGCTGTCGATGCTGTTCGGCCCGGAAGCGCTCTCCTACCGCATCGACCATAGCGAAACCCGCATTGCCATTGCCGACGAGACCTCGATCGACAACCTGCTGGCCGCCCGGCCCGATTGTCCGACGCTGAAGACCATCATCGGCGTGGGCAGCGCCATCGGACGCGGCGATGTCGACTGGGACACCCTGCTCGCCGCGCAGCTTCCCGAGTTCACCGCCGAGCAGACCAAGGCAGATGAAGCCGCCGTGCTGATCTACACCAGTGGCACCACCGGCCCGCCCAAGGGCGCGGTGATTCCGCACCGCGCGCTGATCGGCAATCTGACCGGCTTCGTCTGCTCGCAGAACTGGTATCCGCAGGACGACGATGTGTTCTGGAGCCCCGCCGACTGGGCGTGGACCGGCGGCCTATGGGATGCGCTGATGCCCGCGCTGTACTTCGGCCGACCGATTGTCGGTTATCAGGGCCGCTTCACGGCCGAGCGCGCGTTCGAACTGCTCGAACGATACGGCGTGACCAATACCTTCCTGTTCCCCACGGCGCTCAAGCAGATGATGAAGGCGTGTCCGACACCTTCGGACAAGTACGACCTCAAGCTGCGCGCGATCATGAGTGCCGGCGAGGCCGTGGGCGAGACCGTGTTCACATGGTGCCGCGATGCGCTCGGCGTGATCGTCAACGAGATGTTCGGCCAGACCGAGATCAACTACATCGTCGGCAACTGCACGGCGCAATACGATGACGATCGCCTGGGATGGCCCGCACGCCCCGGCTCGATGGGACGTCCCTACCCTGGCCACCGCGTGGCCGTGATCGACGAGGACGGCAAGCCCTGCCCGCCCGGCGAGGACGGCGAGGTGGCGGTCTGCGCCACCGATATCCACGGGCATCCAGACCCGGTGTTCTTCCTTGGTTACTGGAAGAACGACACCGCCACGGCGGGCAAGTATTCGGAATATGGCGGCCTGCGCTGGTGCCGCACGGGCGACCTCGCGCGCATCGACGCGGATGGCTACCTCTGGTATCAGGGCCGCGCCGACGACGTGTTCAAGTCATCGGGCTACCGGATCGGGCCGAGCGAGATCGAGAACTGCCTGCTCAAGCATCCGGCGGTATCGAACTGCGCCGTGGTGCCCTCTCCGGACCCGGAGCGCGGTGCCATCGTCAAGGCGTTCATCGTGCTGACACCGGCCGTGGCACGATCCTTCGACAACGACGCGGCGCTGGTAGCCGAACTGCAGCAGCATGTGCGCGGTCAGTTGGCGCCGTACGAGTATCCGAAGGCCATCGAGTTCATCGACCAGTTACCGATGACCACAACTGGCAAGATCCAGCGCCGCGTGCTGCGGCTGCAGGAACAGGAGCGCGCGCAAAAGACGCAGGGCTCGGCGAGCGCCTAACCTGCCGAGGCTTCGAGCCAGGCCAGTTCATCCTCGTCGAACCCGGCCGCGCGGCGGGCGTCGAGGTTGAACGGGCCGCGCAGCTTCGGCGCCTTGTACTGTTCCGACAGTTGCGCGTAGGTAGCCACCGGTTCCAGGCCGCGCTGCGTGCAGAGCCAGCGGTACCAGTGGTTGCCGATGGCGACGTGGCCCACCTCGTCGCGCAGGATGATGTCGATGATGGCGGCGGCAGCTTCATCGCCCGCCTCGGCCAGTTTGGCGCGGACCGGTGGCGAGGCGTCCAGTCCGCGCGCCTCCAGCGTGCGCGGCACCAGCGCCATGCGCGCCAGCACATCGCCCGAAGTCTTGTCGGTCATTTCCCAGAGGCTGTTGTGCGCCGGAAAATCGCCATAGCTGGCGCCCAGTGTCTCCAGGTGATCCGCCAGCAACGAAAAGTGATATGCCTCCTCGTCGGCCACGCGCAGCCAGTCGCGGTAATAGTCCGTCGGCATCCCGTGGAAACGCCACGCCGCATCGAGCGCGAGGTTGATCGCGTTGAATTCGATATGGCA
This sequence comes from Cupriavidus sp. SW-Y-13, assembly GCF_009793345.1. Classification (NCBI taxonomy): domain Bacteria; kingdom Pseudomonadati; phylum Pseudomonadota; class Betaproteobacteria; order Burkholderiales; family Burkholderiaceae; genus Cupriavidus; species Cupriavidus sp. SW-Y-13. The sequence continues at coordinate 1,115,301 of NZ_WHLX01000001.1, read as the reverse complement.
GAGCGCGTGGATCATGTTGGCCCGGCCTGCCGTGGTGTGGATGGAGCGGCGCCGCGTGACCTGCTGCGGCGGCACCAGTTCGGGGCGCTCGGGCCGGCCCGGGAGTGCCAGGGATGGGTCCGCCACGAGGACGTCATCGGCGTCCACTACGGTTTGCCCGTTACCCAGCGCCGCATAAAGCTGGCGCGCGGCGACGGCCTTGGCCCTGGCATCGGTCATGCATAGCACCGTCAGGGCTTGTCGGCGCGCCGAAAGTGGCGATTCGGCGGGGTGGACGGGTGCAATCACTGGCATAGGCGTAAAATTCGGGAAGCCGCCATTGTAGAGCCTCGCCGGCACGTCGCCGGTGGCGAATCCGGCCCAGCCCCAGGCTCTTTTAATCGGCGCGGCCATCCCCAATTACACGCATCAGGCAGGAGACCCCATGGCGCTTTACCAGCTCGGCGATATCGCCCCGTCCATTCACGAACACGCCTATGTGGCGGCAGAAGCCACCATCATCGGCAACGTGACGCTCAAGGCGCGCGCCAGCGCATGGCCGGGCGTGGTGATCCGTGGCGACAACGAGCCAATCGTCGTGGGCGAGGACACCAATATTCAGGAAGGCTCCGTGCTGCACACCGACCCGGGCCGTCCGCTGACGCTGGGCAACAAGGTGTCGGTAGGCCACCAGGCCATGCTGCATGGCTGCACAGTGGGTGAAGGCTCGCTGATCGGTATCCAGGCCGTGGTGCTCAACGGCGCCGTAATCGGCCGCGAATGCCTTGTTGGCGCCGGTGCCGTGATTACCGAGAACAAGGTGTTCCCGGACCGCTCGCTGATCCTGGGCGCGCCCGCCAAGGTGGTGCGCGAACTGACCGATGACGATGTGGCCAACCTCTATCGCAACGCCGAAACCTATGCGAAGCGACAGGCCGTTTACAAGACCGAACTCAAGCGCATCGGCTGACGCCGAGCGCATCAACGCAAGAAAGACAGACCCGTGACCGCTTCCTCGAATCCCGACACCCTCCAGAAATTCCTGTTCGACGCGGCTCCCGTGCGCGGCGAACTGGTCCGCATGGAGGCCACCTGGCAGGAGGTGTTGAACCGCAACGCCTATCCGGCGCCAGTGCGCCGCCTGCTGGGCGAGATGATGGCGGCTGCGGCGCTGCTGTCGGCCAACCTCAAGTTCAATGGCGCCCTCATCATGCAGTTGCACGGCGATGGTCCGGTGCGCATGCTGGTGGTGGAGTGCCTCTCCGACATGTCGATGCGTGCCACCGCCAAGATCGCCGAAGATGCCGAACTGGCCGATGACGCTACGCTGAAGCAACTCGTCAATGTGCATGGCAAGGGCCGCTTCGCGATCACACTCGATCCGCAGGACAAGCTGCCGGGGCAGCAGGCTTACCAGGGCATCGTGCCGCTGGCCGACGAACACGGTCCGCTGGCCACCATGACCGAGGTGCTCGAACATTACATGCAGGCGTCGGAGCAGCTCGACACACGGCTCTGGCTGGCCTCGAACGATCAGGTTTCTGCAGGCATGCTGCTCCAGAAGCTGCCGTCGTACGGCGGCACGATCGAAGCCCAGGTTGGGGAAACAGGCGCCCCGCTCGACGAACAGGGCCGCGCGCAGGACCTCGACACCTGGGACCGCGCCTGCCAGCTCGGGGCCACGCTCAAGGAAGAGGAGTTGCTGGCGGAATCGCCCGATACGCTGATTCGCCGGCTGTTCTGGGAAGAACTGGAAAACGCCGGCCTGCGCGTCTTCGAGCCGATGACGCCGCACTTCCAGTGCTCATGCTCGCGCGAACGTGTGGGCGCCATGCTGCAATCGCTGGGCCGCAACGAGATCGAAGGCATCATCGCCGAACGTGGTGAAGTGGAAATCCATTGCGACTTCTGCGGCCAGCGGTATGCGTTCGATCCCGTAGATGCGGCGCAGTTGTTTACGGCGCCGGTGGCAACGGGTGCGGGGGAAGGGGCGAAACAGCAGCATTGATCTGCCGCTTGCCGATGTCTTGCTCCCCTCTCCCATAGGGAGAGGGGAGAAAACCGAGAGCGTAGAGAAACGCACCGTACGGAACCCCACACAGGGTTCCGCGGGTCCAATGGCATGCTTGGTATCTGGCTGCCGAAGGAGTCCGACATGACAGCGACAATTCGTTGCACTTCCCTGCTGACCGCTGCTGCGGCCCTCGCCATCCTTGCCGGATGCGCGGCGCCCGTGCCGCGCGATATGGATGGTGTGCCGGCCACGGCGCGCCTGGCACCGGGATCGATCCCGCCGGCCCCGCTCAGCGAGGCCGAACGCCAACGACTATCTGCCCAGAACCAGCAAATCCTGCGCGAGCAGGCCACGGTGATGGCGAGCGAACAGCAGGCCGCAGCCTGGAGCCGCGCGGCGTACGCGTATCCGAATACCAGCTTCAGCCTGTTCTACGGCGGATGGGGTGGTGGAAATTGGGGCGGCGGCGTGGGAATCAGCTCACCGGGGTATGGCGGATACGGATGGGGTGGATACCCCTATGGCTGGTGGTAAGCGGCGACAGGTAAACGATTCTGGCGTCGTTGCGCGGCCTTGCCAGAACCGCTTCGCTTCGTTTGCCTGTCGCCGCTAGCCGGCTATGGCTTCCGAAAACTAATGACCACCCCGTCCGGCGACTGAGTTCGGCGGAGGCGGCAGTGGCGGCGTGGCGCTGACCTTCGGGGCCGGGGCCACGAACTGGACGAAGACTTCACTGTCCTTGACCATGCCCAGCTCGTAGCGGGCACGTTCCTCGATGGCGCCCGTACCGTCCTGGAGGTCCTTGACCTCCCCTTCCAGCTTGGCATTGCGCAGCTTGAGCGCCTGGTTGTGCGTGGCCTGTTCGTTGACCTGGCGATTCAGGTCCCATACGCGCAGCCAGCCACCCTTGCCCAGCCAGAGCGGATACTGGATGGCAATCAGCAACACGAACAACAGCAGGGAAATCAGGCGCATCGGGGCACAGGCGCTAGGGACAAGCCCCGCGGACAGGGCGATCTGGATCGGCACCAATGATCCACCAAGCGGCCGAAGATTGCAAAACAAAAGACGCTACAAAGCGAAACAACGACTCAATACTGTTGCAAATGTCGCGCGCCAATGAAAAACGCCGCCCTGAGGCGGCGTTTTTTCTGACATCAGCGCAGGTTGTAGAACGCGCTCTTGCCCGGGTACGTGGCGATATCGCCCAGGTCTTCCTCAATGCGGATGAGCTGGTTGTACTTGGCGATACGGTCCGAACGCGACAGCGAACCGGTCTTGATCTGACCAGCGTTCGTGCCCACGGCGATGTCGGCAATCGTGCTGTCCTCGGTCTCGCCCGAACGGTGCGAGATCACGGCCGTGTAGCCGGCGCGCTTGGCCATTTCGATGGCGGCGAACGTCTCGGTCAGCGTACCGATCTGGTTGATCTTGATCAGGATCGAGTTGCCGATGCCCTTGTCGATGCCTTCCTTCAGGATCTTGGTGTTGGTCACGAACAGGTCGTCACCCACCAGCTGCACGCGCTTGCCGAGCTTGTCGGTCAGCGTCTTCCAGCCTTCCCAGTCGCCTTCGGCCATGCCGTCCTCGATCGACACGATCGGGAACTTGTCGCACAGGTTGGCCAAGTAGTCGGCGAACTGCGTCGACGACAGCTTCAGGCCTTCGCCTTCCAGTGCATAGACGTCTTCGGCTTCGTGGTAGAACTCGCTTGCGGCGCAATCCAGCGCCAGCAGCACGTCTTCACCGACCTTGTAGCCAGCCTTTTCCACGGCCTGGACGATCGTGTTCAGGCATTCCTCGTTCGACGAGAAGTTCGGTGCGAAGCCGCCTTCGTCGCCCACGGCCGTCGACATGCCCTTGTCGGCCAGGATCTTCTTGAGCGCGTGGAACACTTCGGCGCCGCAACGCAGGGCTTCACGGAAGCTGGTCTGCGACACGGGCATGATCATGAATTCCTGGATATCCAGGCTGTTGTTGGCGTGCGCGCCACCGTTGACGATGTTCATCATCGGCACCGGCATCTGCATGGCGCCCGAACCGCCGAAGTAGCGGTACAGCGGCAGGCCAGCCTCTTCGGCAGCGGCCTTGGCCACAGCCATCGACACGGCCAGCATCGCGTTGGCGCCCAGGCGGCCCTTGTTCTCGGTGCCGTCCAGTTCGATCAGCGTGCGATCCAGGAACGCCTGCTCGGAAGCGTCCAGGCCCATGATGGCCTCGGAGATTTCGGTGTTGATGTGCTCGACGGCCTTCAGCACGCCCTTGCCCAGGTAACGCGACTTGTCGCCGTCACGCAGTTCGATGGCTTCGCGCGAGCCAGTGGACGCGCCCGACGGCACAGCCGCACGGCCCATCACGCCCGATTCCAGCAGCACGTCGCATTCGACGGTGGGATTGCCGCGCGAGTCCAGAACCTCGCGACCGATGATATCTACGATTGCACTCATATTTCCTCTCAGGACTGTTGAATCTTGCCAATCTGCTGCGTCATGACGCGCTCAGGATGCCCGACAAATATGTCAGGCGCCTTCCACCACGATCATGTTCATCTTTGCGGCATGCTCGCGCGACTTGCGGGCGGCCAGGTATTCCTCGCTCGCGTAAAACACCTTGGCGGCGTCGTAGCTGGGGAACTTCAGTACCACCACGCGCGTGGGCGCCCACTCACCTTCGAGCGGCTCCGTCTTGCCGCCGCGCACCAGTACCTCGGCGCCGTGGGCCTGCATGGCTCGCGACGACAGCACCTTGTACTGCTCGTATTGCTGGGGGTCCGTCACGTCGACGTACGCGATGATATAACCGGCGGCCATCCGTTATCTCCAAAGCTTTTGTATTGTCTTTCGATACTGTTGCATTCGCTTTGATGCAACCTCAAGCGACACCGCCCGCGACAGGCGCGGGCGGCGGTTACTGCAGGCTGACTCAGGCGCAGGCTGGCCAGCCGAAGTTGTCTTCGAGGAAGCCGGCGCGCTTGGTCAGCGCATCGAGGTCCTTCAAGACGGAGAGCAGTTCCTTCATGCGCGACAGCGGCACGGCGTTCGGACCATCGGACATGGCCTTGCTCGGGTCCGGGTGGGTTTCCATGAACAGGCCAGCCACGCCCGTGGCCACGGCCGCACGCGACAGCACCGGCACGAACTCGCGCTGGCCGCCGCTGCTGGTGCCCTGCCCGCCCGGCAACTGCACCGAGTGCGTGGCGTCGAACACCACCGGCGCATGGGTCTCGCGCATGATCGCCAGCGAGCGCATGTCCGAGACCAGATTGTTGTAGCCGAAGGAGACACCGCGTTCGCAGGCCATGAACACGTCATCGGGCAGGCCAGCTTCGCGTGCAGCGTCGCGGGCCTTGTCGATCACGTTCTTCATGTCGTGCGGGGCCAGGAACTGGCCCTTCTTGATATTCACCGGCCGGCCGCTCTGGGCGCAGGCGCGGATGAAATCCGTCTGGCGGCACAGGAAGGCCGGCGTCTGCAGCACGTCCACCACGGCGGAAACCGGCTTGATCTCGTCGATCTCGTGGATATCCGTGAGTACCGGCACCCCAATCTCGCGCTTCACCGTGGCCAGGATCTCCAGACCCTTCTCCATCCCCAGTCCACGGAACGACTTGCCCGACGAACGGTTGGCCTTGTCGAACGAGGACTTGTAGATGAACGGGATACCCAGCGCGCTCGTGATTTCCTTGAGTTGGCCAGCCGTATCAAGCGCCATCTGCTCGGACTCGATCACGCACGGGCCCGAAATCAGGAAGAACGGCTTGTCGAGGCCAACGTCGAATCCACACAGTTTCATGGCTGTCTCCTTCGTCGCGGGCCGTCAGGCGCCCTTGCGTTGCTGCGAGGCCAGCGCGGCTTCCACATACGCCTTGAACAGCGGATGACCGTCGCGCGGCGTCGAGGTGAACTCCGGGTGGAACTGCACGCCAACGAACCAGGGGTGCATCGACTCCGGCAACTCCATCATTTCCGGCAGGTTCTCGGTCGGCGTACGCGCCGAAATCACCATCCCGGCGCCTTCGAGCTGCGGCACGTAGTGGTTGTTGACTTCGTAACGGTGACGATGGCGTTCGTTGACTTCGGCACCATAGATCTGCGCGGCCTTCGTACCGGCCTTGACCGGCACGCGCTGGGCGCCCAGGCGCATCGTGCCGCCCAGGTCGGAATCGGCCGAGCGTTGTTCGACCTTACCTTCACGGTCCAGCCACTCGGTGATCAGTGCCACCACCGGATGCTCGGTTTCGAGGTTGAATTCGGTCGAGTTGGCGTCCGTCATGCTGGCCACGTGGCGCGCGAATTCGATCACGGCCAGCTGCATGCCCAGGCAGATGCCCAGGTACGGCACCTTGTGCTCGCGGGCATACTGAATCGCGCGGATCTTGCCTTCCGTGCCGCGCTTGCCGAAACCGCCCGGCACCAGGATGGCGTCCAGCGGCTGCAGCACTTCGAGGTGACCCGATTCGAGTTCTTCCGAATCGATGTACTCGATGTTCACGCGCGTTGCGGTGTGCATGCCGGCGTGGCGCAGCGCCTCGATCAGCGACTTGTACGACTCGGTCAGGTCGACGTACTTGCCAACCATGCCGATCGTGATTTCGTGCTCGGGATTTTCCTGCGCCTTGACCAGCTTCTGCCACATCGACAGATCGGCCGGCTTCGGATCGAGGCGGAGTTCCTCGCAGATCAGGCGGTCGAGGCCCTGCTCGTTGAGCATCTGCGGAATCTTGTAGATGCTGTCGGCGTCCCACACCGAGATCACGGCGTCTTGCGGGATGTTCGCGAACAGCGAGATCTTGGCGCGCTCGTCGTCGGGAATCGGACGGTCGGCGCGGCACAGCAGTGCCGTGGGCGAAATACCGATTTCGCGCAGCTTCTGCACCGAGTGCTGGGTCGGCTTGGTCTTCAGTTCGCCAGCGCTGGCAATGAACGGCACCAGCGTCAGGTGCACGAAGGCGCAATGGTTGCGGCCCATGCGCAGGCTCATCTGGCGCGCGGCTTCGAGGAACGGCAGCGATTCGATATCGCCCACCGTGCCGCCGATTTCCACAAGTGCCACGTCGGCCTTGCCATCGTGCGAGGCGGCTGCGCCGCGCTCAACGAACGCCTGGATTTCGTTGGTGATGTGGGGAATGACCTGCACGGTCTTGCCGAGGTACTCGCCACGACGTTCCTTGCGGATCACCGATTCGTAGATCTGGCCAGTCGTGAAGTTGTTCGACTTGCGCATCTTGGCCGAGACGAAGCGCTCGTAGTGGCCAAGATCCAGATCGGTTTCCGCGCCATCTTCCGTCACGAACACTTCGCCGTGCTGGAAAGGGCTCATCGTGCCGGGATCGACGTTGATGTAAGGATCGAGCTTGAGGAGGGTGACTTTGAGGCCGCGCGACTCGAGAATGGCCGCGAGCGAAGCAGCAGCGATGCCCTTGCCGAGAGAAGAGACGACGCCACCGGTGACGAAGACGAATTTGGTCATAAACCGAGCTTGCCGGGGAAATCGGGATTATACATGAGACCCCGTGCGCCGCCGACCCGGAATTTGTGACAGCGGCATGTCGGGCCGCCGCCCTTTCCTACGCCTTCCGACCTTCTTTCAGCCTGCCTGGCGCATCCCGTCGATCAGTTCGCGCACCAGCCCAGCGGTCTCCAGCGGGCGCTCCATCGGATAGAGATGACCACCCTCCACATAGCGCAGGCGATCGCCCACCAGCTTGCGCGTGGCACCCAGACCTACCTGTCTCACCTCCTTCGAACGCGTACCCGCAATAAAGCTGACCGGCACCGGTGCTCCATGGGCCACGCGTCGTCCCAGACTGGTCGGCAGCGTGCGGTAGATACGATATTCGACATCGCGATCGAAGCGAAGCCTGCGCTCGGCGGCGCGGCCCGTGGGTTCAGTGCCGAGTTCCGCGTAGTCGCGTAGCACCTCGGGGTCCCAGACCTGGAAATTGCGCTTGGCCTGGAAATGGGTCCAGACCGATTCGGTGTCGGGCCAGTGCGTGCGTCGGTTCTTGGTCACGGCTGCGGGACTTGGTTTTTCGTCGAGTCCCAGTACCTGCGAGGCCCGCAGCAACGAGGCCCGCCAACCGGCGATGATCGGAGAATCGAGCATCACCACGCCCTGCACGCGATGCGGCTGGCGCAGCGCGGCCATCAGCGAGAGAAAGCCGCCGAGCGAATGCCCGACGAGCCAGACCTTGCGATGATCGGCCCCGTCGCGTCCGGCCCGCTGCATCTCGCGCAGCAACTCCTCGACGAGGTTCGGCCATTCGCGCGTGACGGGCAGCTTGGGATCGTGGCCATAGCGCTCCACCGCGCGAATCTCGAACGTATCCTCCAGTTGGCCGAACAGCTTGCGATACGTTGGAACCGGAAAACCGTTGGCGTGGGAGAACAGCAGGAGGTCGCGCATGGGGGCTGGGGCGATGAAGAATGAGTTTCGCCGCAAAGTGTACTGCGAGGCCAGGCCCGTTTCGGCTAGGCAAAATCCTCTATCGCCAACCTGCCCCGCTCGAATTTAGTGCTCGCGGCGTGCTCTGACCGGCTGGCCCCAGCGGTCGGCGTCATCGCGCGCCAGCGGAAATTCGGCAGGCTGGGCGGCATCCCATTCGGGATTGCCGATTTCCCCGAACACCTGACGCAGACGCTGGCCCCAGGTGTCGCGGATCATGCGGAAGTACGCGTTGCGTTCGTCGATGTTGACGAAGTGCGTCACGCGCAGCGAATCAGCTTCGTAAACCAGCAGGTCCAGCGGCAGGCCCACCGAGATATTCGACTTCAGCGTCGAATCCATCGAAATCAGCGCGCATTTCGCGGCCTCGCCCAGCGGCAGCGACGGGGACACCACACGGTCGATAATCGGCTTGCCGTACTTGGCCTCGCCAATCTGGAAGTAGCAGTTCTCAGGCGTGGCTTCGACGAAATTGCCTGCCGCATAGATATTGAACAGCCGCGTACGCTCGCCCCGGATCTGGCCGCCGAACACGATGCTCACGTTGAAATCGATGCCGGCGTCGCGCAGCGCGTGGGCATCACGCTTGTGCACGGCACGCACAGCTTCGCCCACGATGGTGGCGGCCTCGAACATGTCGCGGGCCGTCCACAGCGAGCGTTTTTCGTCACGCGCCTCGGCCAGGCATTGGCGCACCGACTGGCTGATAGCCAGGTTACCGGCGGTCATCAGCACCATCATCCGATCGCCTGGCTCTTCGAAAACAGTCATTTTCCGGGCAGTGGAAATGGCGTCCACGCCGGCATTGGTTCGGGAATCGGAGAGGAATACCAGGCCGGCATCCAGCCGCATGGCTACGCAGTACGTCATGAAGTGATTGATTGTTGGGGCTGCCGGGGCGGCAAGCTTGCATTCTAGCCGCTCGGCAAGAACGGAGCGTTTGAACGGGCGGGAGAGGGGACTAGGCCACAGGTGCGATAGAGATATCCACTTCCAACGTCTCGCCCGCGCCACCCTCCAGAATGCCCCGGATTGGTGCGGCGGAAGCGTAGTCGCGCCCCACGGCGAGTCGCACATGGCGAGTATCTGTGACACAACGGTGCGTGACGTCGATGCTGCACCAGAGGCCCTGGTCGGCATCGAGGCAAATGTCGGTCCACGCGTGGCTCGCCATGGCCGTGGCGGCCGGATCGTAGAAGTAACCGCTGACATAGCGAGCGGGAATACCGAGCGCGCGGCACGCCGCGACCATCACCTGCGCCTGGTCCTGGCACACCCCGCTGCCCAGCCGGAATGCGTCTGCGGCCGAAGTGCCCACGTCGGTAGTGTTGGCCTTGTAGCGCACACGGGTGGCCACCCCGTCGGCCAGCGCCAGCAACGCGGGCATATCGTGCCCGGCCGCCAGGTACGGCGCGGCAAATCCCTGCAGATCGGCAGGCGCCTGGGTCAGCGGTGTCCCGGTCATGAAGTAAAGCGGCGATACGCGCGCCTCGCCGGCTTCAGGCAAGTCATGAAAGGCCTGATGGCCGCCCTCGCCCGTCCTGACCTCCACTTCGCCCGTCGCGGCGATAGCGATCCTGCGGGCCGGGCCCGCCATCGTGAAGTTGTGGACGATATTGCCGAAGCCATCCCGTGCTTCGGTCAGGTTGCCGGGAACGTTCAGTTGCCAGTCCGCAACCGATTGCAGCGGCCCCGAGCGCGGCGCCAGACGCAGTTCATGCACGCTGCGGCGTACGGGCTCGGTGTAGTGATAGACAGTCTTGTGGTGGATCCGATATTTCACGATGCATAGTGCGCGCTACGGCACACCTGCCCTCCAGCGTTCCGCGTCCGGCACATAGGGTGCCGGACGGGTGATCCACTCTGCGCAATCGACTCAGGCAGCCAGCGGCACAAGGAAATCGCGGCTGATACCGTTGCCGAGATCGCCGATGCGTTCCAGGAAGCTGGTCAGGTAGGCGTGCAGGCCGACAGCAAAAATGTCGTCGATGCGCGCGTATTTCAAATCGGCGTGGAGTTTACCAGCCTGGCGCATGGTCTCCGCTGACTGCTGGTTGGCCACCAGCGCCAGGATCGCGACTACCTCGTCCATGCTCGACACCAGCGAGCGTGGCATGTCCGGCCGCAGGATCAGCAACTCCGCCACGCGCTGGGGCGTGATCACGGCACGGTAGATCTTGCGGTAGACCTCGAAGCCCGACACCGAACGCAGCACCGCCGCCCAGTGGTAGAAATCGTTCTGCTCGCGGTTGGGATCGTCGGTGTCGCTGTCGTCGCGACCCGATGCCTGGAACTTGACGTCGAGAATCCGCGCGGTGTTGTCGGCGCGCTCCAGGAACGTGCCAAGCCGCATGAAATGAAACGCGTCGTCCTTGAGCATCGTGCCGAACTGCACGCCACGCGCCAGGTGCGAGCGGAATTTCACCCATTCGAAAAAGCGCGACGGGTCCTGACGCAACTCCCCATCCGCGATCATGCGCTGGACATCGAGCCAGGTGGTGTTGATGGTCTCCCAGACCTCGGTCGTCAATGATCCGCGCACTGCACGGGCATTCTCGCGGGCCGCCCGCAGGCAGCTCATGATTGACGACGGATTGGTCATGTCGCGCACCATGAAGTCGATCACATCGTCACGATGCAGCAACCCGTACTTGTGGTCATAGGCGTGCGTCAACTCAGAAATATCGAGCATGGCCCACCAGCCCTGCTCGGCCATTTCGGCCGACTGCGGCAGCAGCGAGGTCTGGTAGTTGACGTCGAGCATGCGCGCGGTGTTCTCCGCGCGCTCGGTGTAGCGGGCCATCCAGAACAGGTGGTCGGCGGTACGGCTCAGCATGATGGGCTCCCGGCTTGTCGTTGTTCGCGGCGTTCAGCGTTCCAGTACCCAGGTGTCCTTGGTGCCTCCGCCCTGCGAGGAATTCACCACCAGCGACCCTTCACGCAATGCCACGCGCGTCAGTCCGCCAGGCACCATCCGAACTTCCTTGCCAGACAGCACGAACGGCCTCAGGTCGATATGGCGCGGCGCGATGCCCGATTCCACATACGTGGGGCAAGTGGACAGCGCCAGCGTGGGCTGGGCGATGTACTGCTCGGGGCGGGACTTGACCACTTCGCGGAACTGCTCGATCTCGGCACGGGTGGCAGCCGGACCCACGAGCATGCCGTAGCCGCCGGCACCGTGCGTCTCCTTGACCACGAGCTTCTCCATGTTGTCGAGCACGTACTGCAGGTCATCGGGGCGCCGGCACATATACGTGGGAACGTTCGACAGGATGGCTTCCTCGCCCAGGTAGAAGCGGATCATGTCCGGCACGTACGGATAGATCGATTTGTCGTCGGCCACCCCGGTGCCAATCGCGTTGCTGATCGTCACATTGCCGGCCCGGTAGACCGACAGCAAACCGGCCGCGCCGAGCGTGGAGTCCGGCCGGAATGCGAGCGGATCGAGGAAGTCATCGTCCACGCGGCGGTAGATCACGTCGATCCGTTGCGGCCCCTGCGTGGTACGCATGTAGAGGTGATCGTCCTCGACAAAGAGGTCGCTGCCCTCCACCAGTTCCACGCCCATCTGCTGGGCCAGGAACGCGTGCTCGAAATACGCGGAGTTGTACATGCCCGGCGTGAGCACCACCACGGTGGGGTCCGCAATGTTCTGCGGCGACACGCTGCGCAGCATGTCGAGCAGCAGATCCGGGTAATGCGCCACCGGTGCCACGCGATTGCGCGCGAACAGTTCGGGGAACAACCGCATCATCATCTTGCGGTTCTCAAGCATGTAGGACACGCCCGACGGTACGCGCAGGTTGTCTTCCAGCACGTAGAACTCGCCCTCGCCCGCACGCACCACGTCGATGCCAGCGACGTGCGCGTAGATATCGCGCGGCACGTCGATGCCGAGCATCTCGGGCCGGTACTGCGCGTTGTTGTAGATCTGGTCAGGCGGAATCACGCCAGCCCGGATGATGTCCTGGCCGTGGTAGATATCGTGTATGAAACGGTTCAGCGCTGCGACGCGTTGCCGCAACCCGCGCTCCAGGGTGGCCCATTCACTGGCCGGAAAAATGCGCGGGATCACGTCGAACGGAATCGTCCGCTCGGTGCCGCTGTTGGACTCGTCCTTGTCGCCATAGACGGCAAAGGTGATGCCCACCCGGCGAAAGATCAGGTCCGCCTCCGCCCGCTTGTTGTCCATTGACCCGCCGGACTGCCCGCCCAGCCAGTCGGCAAAGTTGCGGTAGTGGGGCCGCACCGCCCCGGTCGGCAACGCCTGACCGGCTTCGATGCCCGTCAATGTGCCATCTTCCCGCCCTTCCAGCATCTCGTCGAAAAACCGCGCCGCCATGATGGCCGCTCCTTCGTGGAAATGGGCGCCAGCTGCGTGCAGTCTCCTCGCCTGCCGCTTCCGACGACTGTCTGGCGACGCCGCCGGCCTCCCGTTCATTGATGCTTTATCGAGACAACGCTTTCAGCATACCCGCGCCGGCAATTCCCGCAAGGGTTGCATGTGCGAGACATGCACCGGCACGCAAAACGGTTTAGCAAGATGCTTGCCAGGGGACTACGCCTGGCAGGAGGTTTTGCTCCCCTCTCCCGCGAAGTGGGAGAGGGGTTGGGGGAGAGGGCTGGTGGCTCTGCTTGCCAGCCACTTCGCAATTTGCACGGTTTGCCCTCTCCCCCGCCCCTCTCCCTGAGGGAGAGGGGAGCAAACCGGAGAGACGCAAACTATCGCGCCGTGCCGCCCGCACACGACGCCGACTCCGGCGGGCAGTTATCCAGTATGTCCTGCACCAGCGCCTCCGGCGTCCGGCGGATATCGAGCACCAGCGCGTCGCGCGGCTCCTCCAGTGTGTCGAACTGGCTTTGCAGCAGGGCCGGGTTGAAGAAATGGTCTTCGCGGACCGACAGGCGGCCACCAATCGTCGATGCATCGCCCTTCATGAACACAAAGGTCACGCCGCCTTCCGGAGGGTTCAGCCGATCGCGGTAGACCTGGCGCAGCGCGGAGCAGGTAAACACATGGGTGCGCCCTTCTGCACGGGCTTCGTCGATAGCCGCCCGCATGGCAGCCAGCCACGGCCAGCGGTCGTCATCGGTCAGCGGCACGCCGGCGTGCATCTTGGCCTTGTTGGCCTCGCTGTGAAACGTGTCGGCATCATGGAAGCCGCAATGCAGGCGCTGCGCCAGCATCTGGCCCACGGTGGTCTTGCCGCTGCCAGAAACGCCCATCAGGATATAAATCATGTCTGCTCCATCGATCATGGTGTCGGATGGTGTCGCCACCCTTGTCGGTAGCCGCCACGAACCATTGCGGTTGCACGGCGGTACCCCAGGCACCGTGGCGCCCGGGGAAACGAATAAGAAGAATCTGAAAACGACGGCCCGGAACGAGCCTGCTGTGTGAACGGATGAACCTATTGTGCGACGGCGACGCCCGTTTGGACAGACGCGGGAACACTCGACATGGCATCCGCTTCGGAGAGGTCCAGCGCGCTGCCCCCTTCCTCGGCAATCCGCGCATGGCGGCGGAACAGGCCGAACAGGCCGCGCCCCATGCTGAACTGCGCGAAATTATCCTCAGGCGCGGCAACCGGCTGGCGCGCTGCAAACTCCGCCTGCACCGAGGCATCGCCCACCAGTTCGAGCGTGCCGGCCACGGCATCCACGCGAATGACGTCCCCGTCACACACACGGGCCAGCGGACCGCCTGCCAGCGCCTCGGGGCCAACGTGGATCACGGCTGGCACCTTGCCCGATGCGCCCGACATGCGGCCATCGGTCACCAGTGCCACCTTGTGACCAGCGTCCTGCAACGCGCCCAGCCCCGGCGTCAGCCGATGCAATTCGGGCATGCCATTGGCATTCGGCCCCTGGAAGCGCACCACGGCCACCACATCGCGATTCAGTTCATCGGCGTCGAAGGCGGCCTGCAGCGCCTCCTGCGATTCGAAGACGCGCGCCGGCGCCTGCACCACACGATGCTCGTCGGCCACGGCCGAGACCTTGATCACGCCGCGCCCGAGGTTACCGGCCATCAACCGCAACCCGCCCTCGGCCGAGAATGGCGCCGACGCCGGTGCCAGCACGCTGGAGTCGCCACTGACGGTGGGGCCATCGCGCCAGCGCAACATACCATCGGTCATCACCGGTTCCTGCGTGTAACGCGCCAGGCCCCGCCCGGCCACTGTCTGCACATCCTCGTGCAGTAGTCCGGCCTCCAGAAGCTGGCCGATCACGTAGGCCACACCGCCTGCTGCATGGAAATGGTTCACATCGGCAGCGCCATTCGGATAGACACGCGCCAGCAGCGGCGTGACGGCCGACAGACGGTCGAAGTCGTTCCAGTCGATGACAATCCCTGCCGCGCGTGCCATGGCAACGAGGTGGATCGTATGGTTGGTCGATCCGCCGGTTGCCAGCAAGCCGACCATCGCATTGACGATGGCGCGTTCGTCCACGACCTGCGCCAGCGGCGTGTACTCGCGACCCCGCGCGATCAGCGCCAGGGCGCGCTGCGCGGCGGCGGTGGTCAATGCGTCGCGCAACCCGCTATCCGGATGCACGAACGCCGCGCCGGGCATGTGCAGGCCCATGATTTCCATCAGGAACTGGTTGCTGTTGGCGGTGCCATAAAACGTGCACGTGCCGGCGCTGTGATACGCGGCGCTTTCAGCTTCGAGCAATGCATCGCGCCCCACCTGTCCCGTGGCGTAGAGCTGGCGCACCCGCGCCTTCTCCTTGTTCGACAGTCCGGTAGCCATCGGCCCCGCTGGCACGAACACCACGGGCAGGTGCCCGAACTGGAGCGCGCCCATCAGCAGGCCCGGCACGATCTTGTCGCAGACGCCGAGCATCAGCGCCGCGTCGAACGTGTTGTGCGACAGCCCAACGGCGGTGCTCATGGCAATGGCATCGCGCGAGAACAGAGAGAGCTCCATACCGGCGTTGCCCTGCGTGATGCCATCGCACATGGCCGGCACGCCGCCCGCCACCTGCGCTACCGCACCCACGGCACGCGCCGCCTCCCGGATCACGGACGGATAGCGCTCATACGGCTGATGCGCAGACAGCATGTCGTTGTAGGCGGTGATGATGCCGAGATTCGGCGCATGCTCCACACGCAGCTTGAGTTTGTCGTCCGAAGGCAGCGCTGCGTAGCCGTGAGCCAGGTTGGCACACGACATGCCACGCAGCGGACCTAGTTCCCGCTGGGCCCGTTCGCAGCGCGCGAGGTAGGCGGCACGGCTGGCACGGCTGCGTTCGACGATGCGTTCGGTAACGGCCGAAACTTCTGCGCGGGCGTGGCCCGGGGTAGCTGGGGACATGGCGGATCGATTCTCGTGGGGGTATCGGGCGGCATATCGGGCGGCAAATCTCGCCCTCCATGCTGTAGATTTTCTACATTATAGCCAGGAGACGATTCCCAACGAAAGCCCGGCATCCTCCCGCACTCGACTTATTCAGCGCATTTTCGCACGAAATTCGGGTAAATCCTGAGGCATCGAGCATCTCATCGGATGCAGAAAACTTCCTCCTAACGTGTAGAATCTCTACAAATTCAAGGGCGACATCATTGAGAGCCGCCCGGCACGACTCCACGCCCACCCTCACCATGCGCGACAGAATCCTTGCCGTCTACGACACGCTGCGTCCCTCCGAACGCCGACTTGCCGATTACGTGACCCGTCACGGCGCCAGCGTCATCCGCCTGACCATGCCTGAACTTGCCGAGCGCGCAGGCGTATCGCAGCCCACGATTGCGCGCTTCTGCGCAGCGCTAGGCTACGATGGCTTCAAGGAGTTCAAGCTCCAGTTCGCCCAGAACGTAGGCGGCGGCATCCCGTTCGTGCATCAGGATGTGGCTGCCAGCGACCGGCCGGCCGACATCGCCGGCAAGGTCTTCGACCGCACCATCGCCACGTTGATGACCGTGCGCAATGCCCTCTCCGCCGACCAGATCGAACACGGCATTCGCCTGCTAGCGGATGCAAGGCGCATCGAGTTTTACGGCTGCGGCAATTCAGGCATCGTTGCACTCGATATCCAGCACAAGTTCTTCCGTCTCGGCATCCCGACCACGGCCTACTCCGATCCGCACGTATTCAGCATGTCCGCCGCACTGCTGCGCCCTGGCGATGTGGCCGTGCTGGTATCCAACAGCGGTCGAACCTGGGATATGCTCACCGCCGCCACGCTGGCTCGCAGCAGTGGCGCAAGCGTGCTGGCACTTACGCACAGCGGTTCGCCCTTGGCCGGACTTGCCGATGTCTGCGTGTTCTCCGATGTCGAAGAAGACAGCGAAGTATTCACGCCGATGACCTCACGCATCTGCCACCTTGTGCTCGGCGACGTTCTGGCGGCCGGCGTGGCACTCGGCCGCGCGGAATCGGTGGCCGGCGGGCTGCAACGCGCCAAGGCCCACCTGCGCGAGCGACGCATTGCCGGGGCGGACCCCGCGCCGCTGGCGCCCAATTCGGAGACCTCGGCAGCGAGCGCGACCACCAGGAAAAAAGCCAGAAAGGCGACCCCATCCACGCGCGCTACGCGGTGATAAACCGCTCGCCTTCCGGTCCTACTCCGGGCCAGGTACTTCGGGTGCATCTCGCCAGTAGCGCCGATGTTGCTGGCGATACGTCGTCACCGTCTGGCCAGCACCCCTTGTCTCGATCGTGATCGCGCCTGCTTCATCGCTCCGGTAGCGCGCGATACCAGCGCGGCCATAGCGCCGCCAGACATCATTGCGCGGATGGCCATAGCGGTTCGCAAACCCCATCTGGAAAATTGCCAGCTCCGGCTGTACCGCCGCCAGGAATGCACGATGCGACGACGTTCCGCTGCCATGATGCGGCACGAGGAGGAAGTCGGCATGCAAGCGATCCTCCTCTGAACGACGCACCAGCGCGAGTTCCTCGCGCACGCCAATATCCCCGGTCAGCAGCGCGCTGCGATGCGGGGTCGACACCCGCAACACACAACTCCGCGCATTGCTGGAGAGCCTGGAATTCTCCAGCGCCGCCAGCGAGGGGTGCAGGATCTCGAATGTCACACCGTCCCAGTCCCACGCTGCGCCGGCGAGGCACGCCTGCCAGTTAGTCTTTCCGGCATCGCTGGTCAGCAGCCGATGGTCCGCGACACTCGCCGTCAGCCGTTGCGACACCGGCACTGCAGCCAAGACATCCCTCACACCCCCCGCATGGTCGGCGTCTTCATGGCTCACCATGAGCATGTCAAGCCGACGCACGCCCGACGCACGCAGAAAGGGGACGATGACCTGTCCGCCCGCGCTGGTGCCGGACCCATACGCCGGACCGGCGTCGTAGAGCATGGCGTGCTCGCGCGTCTCGACTAGCACAGCTGTCCCCTGCCCGACATCAAGCGCCGTCATCCGGAACTCGCCATGCGGCACTGGCGCCCGACCTGCCGCCAGCATCGGCACCATCAGCACCCCGCCAAGCCAGCGAGGCAGCGCATGAAGCCGGGCACGAGGCATCAGCACCAGCGCAACACCCAGCATGGCCAGACCAAAAGCCACCGGCCCGGGATGCGCCGCCTCCCAGACTGCCCACGACGGCGCGGCTAGCCATGCGAGGCCCTTCACCAGCCACGCCAACGCGGCGTGAGCCACCGCCAGCAATGGCGAGGCGACGGCGACCGGCATCCCGGCCGCCAGCAGCGCCAGCGGCGTGACCAGCAGGCTGACCACGGGAATTGCCACCGCATTGGCCAGCCCCGATACCAGCGATACCTGTCCGAACAGCAGCAGCGTCAGCGGCACCAAACCAATCGTCACGGCCCATTGCGTCCGAGCCGCACTGGCAATGCCGGCACCCAGCCGCCACACCCAGCCTGCCGGACCGGCCTGCCGTGCCCGCTCTGCGCTCCCATCGCCCTCACGCCGGCTCGCATGCAGGAAGATCACGGCCACGGCCCCAAACGACAACCAGAACCCTGGCGAGAGCACCGCCCAAGGGTCGATGGCCACCGCCACGGCCGCCGCCCACGCCAGCACCACCGACGCTGGTGGCGCCCTGCCACTCCACAACGCCACCGCCGCCACGATGAGCATCGTGACGGTACGCAATGCAGGAATCTGCATGCCTGCGATGGTGGCGTAGGCCAATGCCGTCAACACGGCAACAACGAGCGCGGCTTTCTGGGCAGGCCAGAGGAGGGGGAGGGGTATCAATTTCCAACGGCTCGCGCCGCTCTCCCGCCTGCGGAAGTCCCTTGTGTTTTCTCCCCTCTCCCGCATGGCGGGAGAGGGGTCGGGGGAAAGGGCGCAACGCTTGAATTCGCCGCCGTCGCAACTCGATGCGCCTGCCCTCTCCCCCAGCCCCTCTCCCGCGTGCGGGAGAGGGGAGCAAGCCGCGCGGTATCGGTCGCGGCGGACGTGCACGAACCCCACCCCAAACGACCACCGCCACCCCCACCTCGCCAGTGCCCCGACCATCCCCGACAGCATAGTGATATGGAGTCCCGAGATGCTCACCAGATGGGAAATCCCCGTGCGCCGGAACACATCCCAATCTTGCTGCCCAATACCGCGCTGATCTCCGATCACCAGCGCCACCAGCACCGCACCGAAGCGCGCGTCGGCTGGCATCGCCTGCCGGAGATGATCGCGCAACCCTGCGCGCCAACTGGCAATGCGTACCGTCAATGGCAGGCGCCCATCCTCCCCCATCCTCACCAGTTGACCGCTGCGCACGTACCCCGTTGCGTCGACACCCTGCGACAGCAGCCAGTAGCCGTAATCGAACCCATGAGGATTAGCCAATCCACGCGGCCGGCGTAGTCGCACGTTCAACCGATAACGCTGCCCCGGCTCCAAACCCTCGGGCGGTGAGCGCCACGTCAGCATCAGTCGTTCCGCCGGAATTGAATCGTCGCCCTGTCCTTCCCATACGGATGGCAGGAACAAAAACCGCGTACCGTGAGGCGCCGCGTCTGGCAGCCCTGCCACGAGACCCACCACTTGGAGGTCACGACCTGCAAGTACGGGGTCAAGCCATTGATCGAGACGTACGTCGGCCCGCCACGCCGCCCAGCCGAATCCCGCCAGCACAGCCAGCGCTATCCCGACCACCCATCGCACCCGCCCCCGCCATGGCGCACGCAAGCGCCCCACCGCCCAGCACGCTGCAACGGCCATCGAACCGGCCACAAGCAGCCACCCGAGGCCCGGCAAATTCCCCTGTTGCTGCAGCAACCAGCAGCCCACCACGAAGGCCAGCAGCATCGAGCGCATCCCGTCTCCTTCGTATGCGTGGAAGACGGACGTAGTTGTACCGCGCGGCGATCACGAAAAACGTGTCCGAATGTTGTGGCGATGCGCCAGAAGTGTGAACTCTGAGGAAGGATTGACCGCGCTCAACGCGGGGCCATGATGTCCGCGAAGGCGGCCAGCCGTGGCAGTGCTGCCACGGCATTGCGCCACATGATGGCGGCGAGTTCGGGCTCGCCAAGGCCGCGCAGTTCCGCCATCACGCGCGCCACGCCAGCCACCTCGCCGGGGGTGTTGCGCGCCTTGTGTTGCTCGCCGAACTGGTCGTCCGAGAGCCATGCCGGTGCGATATCGGGCGCGTCGGTTTCGAGCACGATTGCCTCGATGGGCAGTTCGGTGGCCAGCCGCCGTATCTGCTTGGCGCGCGAGAAGGTGACGTTGCCGCCGAAGCCCAGCTTCATCCCGTGCTCCACGTAGCGACGCGCCTGCTCGTTGCTACCGTTGAACGCATGTGCGATGCCCTGCTTCACGCCCACGCGCCGCAACTGGGCATAGACCTGATCCTGGGATTTGCGAACGTGCAGCAACACAGGCAGATCGAACTCGCGGGCGATCTTGAGCTGCTCCGTATAGAGCCAGGTCTGGTGCGCGGCATCGAGGCCGGGCACGAAAAAATCCAGTCCGATCTCGCCGATGGCGACGAGGCGCGGATCATCGATCGAAGCCGCTACCTGCTGGCGCAGCGCGTCGAGATCGGCCTGGCCGGCGCCGGGCGTGCAGAGCGGATGAATGCCGAGCGCATAGACACAGTGCGGATCGGCATGGGCCAGCCCGCGCACCGCCTCGAAATTGGACACCGCCACGGCCGGCAGCACGATGCCGGTCACACCCGCCGCTACCGCGGCTGCCGTCACGCCGCCGCGATCGGCATCGAACTCGCGGGCGTCGAGGTGGCAATGGGTGTCGATCCACATGGAGCGTTGCTTTTGAAGTACAGATTAGCGTTCGACGTGCAGATGTCCGTCGCGCAACCGGAAGATCCGATCGCAACGGCCGGCCAGGTCCATGTCGTGCGTGACGATCACGAAGCTCGTACCCAGCGTGCGCGAGAGTTCGAGCATCAGGTCGTAGACACCGCCTGCCGTATGGTCATCGAGGTTGCCGGTGGGTTCGTCGGCCAGCACACACGCTGGCTGGCCTACCAGCGCACGCGCAACGGCCACGCGCTGGCGCTCGCCGCCAGACAGTTCGCCGGGACGGTGCTTCGAGCGACCGCCGAGTCCCACGCGATCGAGCATCGCCTGCGCGGCCTCGCGAGACTGGGCCTCGTTCAGACCACGGATGCGCATCGGCATTCCCACGTTATCGAGCGCAGTGAACTCGGGCAACAGATGATGGAACTGGTAGACGAAGCCGAGCGAGCGGTTGCGCACGATGTTGCGCTCTTTCTCGCGCAGCGCCGTGAATGGTTTGCCGAGCAGTGCCACGCGACCCGAGTCCGGATCATCGAGTCCGCCCAGCACATGGAGCAGTGTCGACTTGCCCGAACCCGAGGCGCCGACGATCGCCACCTTTTCACCGGCATTCACGCGCAGGTCCACGCCGCGCAGTACCTCCACATCGAGTCCGCCTTGCCGGAACCGCTTGGTCAGGCCCTCGGCCACCAGCACCGGGGCACCGGTACGCGTTGCGGGCACCACCGTCGAGACATCCTGGAGCAATGTCGAATCATTCATAGCGCAGCGCCTCCGCCGGGTTGACGCGGGCAGCACGCCAGCTCGGATAAATCGTCGCCAGCGTAGCCAGCACGAAGGAAATGATACCGATGGTGGTGATGTCGTTCACGCGGGGGTCCGAAGGCAGTTCGCTGATGAAATAGATGTCCTTGGGCAAGAACTGCACGTGCAGGATGCGTTCGATGAACGGCACGATCACGTCGATGTTCGTAGCGATCAGCGTGCCGCCCAGCACGCCGAGCAAGGTGCCGATAAAGCCGATGGCCACACCCTGCACGATGAAGATCTTCATGATGGAACGCGGCTGGGCGCCCATCGTTCGGAGGATGGCGATATCGGCCTGCTTGTCGGTCACCGTCATCACCAGCGTCGAGACGAGGTTGAAGGCGGCTACCGCAATGATCAGCGTCAGGATGATGAACATCATGCGCTTCTCGGTCTGCACGGCGGCGAACCAGTTGCGGTTCTGCTTCGACCAGTCGCGCAGATAGAGGTCGCCGGACATCGTGCCCGCCAACTCCTGCGCCACCTGCGGTGCCTGTTGCATGTCCTTGAGCTTGAGCCGCACGCCGGACGGGCCGTTCTGGCGGAACAGCACCTCGGCGTCCTGCATGTTGATGAGCGCCAGCGCGCTGTCGAACTCATAGTGGCCCGACGAGAAGATGCCGGCCACCGTGAACTGCTTGAGCCGGGGCAGGATGCCGGCCGGTGTGATGGTGCCCTGCGGCGCCACCAGCGTGACCTTGTCGCCCACGCGCACACCCAGTGCGTTGGCCAACTCGCTGCCCAGGGCGATGTCGAAGCCGCCCGGCACCAGTGCATTCATGCTGCCTGCGCGGAACTGGCTGCCGATGTCGGATACCTTCGGCTCCTGTGACGGGTCCACGCCGCGCAGCAGCACGCCGCGCACCGCATCGTCGCGCGTCAGCATGGCCTGCGCCGCCACGTAAGGCGCGGCCCCAATCACTTCCTTGTTGCGCTCGGCCTCGCCAGCGGTCTTCTGCCAGTCCTGGAGCGGCCCGGCGCCAATGACTTCGATATGTGCGAGGACCGACAGCATGCGGTCGCGCACTTCCTTCTGGAAGCCGTTCATCACCGACAGCACCACAATCAGGGCTGCCACGCCCAGCGCGATGCCGAGCATGGAAATCATCGAAATGAACGAAATGAATGTGTTGCGGCTGGCGCGCTTGCTCGCGCGGGTGTACCGCCAGCCGATCTGCCACTCGTAAGGAAATTTCAAGGGAAGTCCTGTAGTTCTGGAAATGCGTCCGGCGGCAGTCTACCTTGGGTGACGGAAAACTGGCGCCTGCCAGCCGGGAGTTTACAATCTCGCCCACGATGACGACGCACCTGACCCTGATTGTGCCCTTTTCCGTCCCGCCAGGTGCTGGCGACGACGCCACGGACGATGTCGTCCCCGGCGCGCTGCTGCGCCAGTTGGAGTTGCCCGCGCTCGGAAAGTTGCTGACGCGCGCCACGCCGGGACCCCGCGAAACCCACGACGATCCCTACCTGCGATCGCTGCCCCAGGAACGCTGGCTGGCCGCCCGCGCCGGCCTGGACGCCGCGCAGGTGGCCACGGCACCCTATATGCGGCTGGCTGACCGGGCTGCGGGCGGGCTGCCTTCGGAAGCCGAGGAAGGCGCCGGATGGGCGTGCCTGCAGCCAGTCCACATCCATGCCGCCCGCGATCACCTGGTACTGCTGCATCCGGACCAGATCGAGATCCGTGCCGAGGAAGCCGAGGCGCTGCGCGCCGCAGTGGCCGACTTGCTGGACGAAGCCGGCATCCGTCTGGACGCGCCCCAACCGGCCCGGTGGTATGTGCCGGAAAATACGTTCGGCGAACTCCTGGCCACCACGCCAGTGCGCGCGACGGGCCGCAATATCGACATCTGGATGCAGGCCGGCGCGCGCGCGCGCGACTGGCGGCGCTTCCAGAACGAGATCCAGATGACGTGGCACGGCCACCCCGTCAACGAGGCCCGGGAAGCCGAAGGCCGCCTGCCGGTCAATTCGGTCTGGCTGCACGGCGGCGGCCGCGTCCAGACCGTCCGCAAGCTGGCCGATACGGTGCTGTCGGACGATCCGTATCTGATCGGACTCGCCCTGGCGGGCGGCAGTCAGGTTGGTCCGCAGCCGGCACGTTTTGCGGACCTCGGGACGAGCGATGGGCAGGCCGACAGCGTCCTGACCCTGCTCGACAGTGCGACCGAGGCGCATATCGCCGCCGACTGGGGCCTCTGGCTCGAACGGATGCACGCACTCGACGCCGAGTGGTTCCAGCCTGTGCTGGATGCGCTGACGGCCGGGCAAATCCAGTCTGCGACCTTCGTGCTCGGCGGCGAGAACCATTTTGCCGAATTCACCGTCACGCGCGCCGACCTGCGCAAGTTCTGGCGGGGCCTTGGCGCGCGAGGCGACTGGCGCGCACTGCTCTCCAACCTGGCCATGGCGGCCTGACCTGTCTCCAAGCGTCTATATCTATGACCCGGATCGCCGTCCGCTCCCACTCTCCCGAACACGCCGGTACGCTGTCCGCTGCGGGACTCCACCCTACCCTGGCGCGCATCCTGGCCGCACGGGGGGTGCTGCACCCGTCCGAACTGGCCACCGACCTGCCGGAACTGGTGCCGCCCTCGCAGATGAAAGGCATCGACCACGCGGCGAAATACCTGGCCGATGCCATCGCCGCCAACCGCAAGCTGCTGATCGTGGCCGACTACGACTGCGACGGCGCTACAGCCTGCGCCGTGGGCGTACGCGGATTGCGGATGCTGGGGGCGCGCGTCGATTTCATCGTGCCGAACCGCTTCGAGTACGGGTATGGCCTGACGCCCGAAATCGTCGAACTGGCTGCGCGGCAGCAACCTGACGTGATCGTCACGGTCGACAACGGCATTGCCAGTGTCGATGGCGTGGCCGCCGCCAATGCGCGCGGCATCGACGTGGTGGTGACCGACCATCACCTGCCCGGCGCGGTGTTGCCCGAGGCCGCCGTGATCGTCAATCCAAACCAGCCGGGCTGCGAATTCCCAAGCAAGAACCTGGCTGGCGTGGGCGTGATGTTCTACGTGTTGCTCGCGTTGCGCGCGGAACAGCGCCAACGTGGCATCTATACGAAAGAAACGCAGCCGCCGCTGCAAACCCTGCTCGATCTCGTCGCGCTGGGCACGGTGGCCGACGTGGTCAAGCTGGACACCAACAACCGCATCCTGGTAGCACAGGGCCTGAAGCGCATGCGCGCTGGCCGCATGCACCCCGGCGTGGCCGCGCTGTTCCGGGCAGCCGGACGCGAGGCGTCGCGTGCCAACACCTTTGACCTCGGATTTGGCCTGGGCCCGCGCCTGAACGCGGCCGGGCGACTGGCGGATATGTCGCTCGGCATTGAATGCCTGCTGACCGACGACGCGAACCGCGCCTGGGAAATCGCCCAGGAACTGGACGGCATGAACCGGGAGCGGCGCGATATCGAGGCCGGCATGCAACAGGAGGCGCTGCAGATCCTGGAACAACCGATTGCCGGCCTGGACCCGGCCTCGCGCTTCACGGTAAGCGTCTTCCACGACACGTGGCACCAGGGTGTAATCGGCATCGTCGCCTCACGGCTCAAGGAAAAATTCCACCGCCCGACCATCACCTTCGCGCCCGGCGACGAAGAACACATCAAGGGTTCCGGACGCTCGATCCCGGGATTCCATTTGCGCGACGCACTGGACCTGGTATCCAAGCGCCATCCTGGCCTGTTGGTGAAATTTGGCGGACATGCCATGGCTGCGGGTCTGACCGTGCGTGTCGAGGACTTCCAAACCTTCGTCGACGCCTTCGAAAAGGTGGGAAGCGAATGGCTGAATGCGGAACAACTCGCGCGCGTGATCGAAACCGATGGCGATATCGAGGACGGCTGCTTCTCCCCGGAATTCGTGACGATGCTCGAAGGCCATGTCTGGGGCCAGGGCTTTCCGCCGCCCACGTTCTCGGGAGAATTCGATGTGCTGCGCCAGACCGTACTGAAGGGAAAGCACCTCAAACTCCAGCTCGGACGCGGCAGCCAGCGCTTCGATGCCATCTGGTTCAACCACGCCGACGCGCTGGATGGCGCCAGCGCATTGGTGGCCTACCGGCTCGACAACAACACGTTCAACGGCGCAACACGCGTACAGCTTATCGTTGAACACGCGCAATAGTTTGCGCATTCCTGCTGGCCGGCGCTCAAGTTTCAGTTTTCTCCGATTTATCGGAAAGTTCGCACTCCATACATTTCAGTCCCTGACTTACCCGTCCCCGGTAAGTTCTACGGAGATACTGAATGGATGCAGTCACCCTTTCCAATGTCAGCCGGCAATACGCCCTGGGCGTCGAACGCGTGGCCGCCCTATCGGATGTATCACTCCGTATTGGCGCGCAACGCTTCACCGTACTCGCAGGGCCATCCGGGAGCGGCAAGAGCACGCTGCTGAATCTGATTGGATGCATCGACCGGCCTGACGCCGGTCGGGTCCGCATCGGCGGCAAGCCGGTCGGTGACTGGTCCGACTCTGCCCTGACAGACTTCCGCGCCCGCCATATCGGCTTCATCTTTCAGAATTTCAACCTGCTGCCGGTGCTGACGGCATCGGAAAACATTGAGTATCCGCTGCTCGTGCGAGGCGTCCCTGCCGCCGAGCGACGCTGGCGCGTGCGCGACATGCTCGAAGCCGTGGGCCTTGGCACCAAGGGGCGTCACCGTCCGAACCAGCTCTCAGGCGGGCAATGCCAGCGCGTGGCCATTGCCCGTGCCCTGATCCACGCCCCGGAACTGGTGCTGGCCGACGAACCCACTGCCAGCCTCGACACCCATACCGCCCTCGACATTCTGAAACTGATGCGCACGCTCCAGCGCACGCATCGCACTACCTTCGTCTTTTCCTCGCACGATCCGATGGTGATCTCGCACGCCGACGACCTGATCCGATTGCGGGACGGCCGCCTCGACGCCGCCGAACCGGTGGCAGCCGCCGGGGTCGCGCCATGAATGCATTTGTACTGGCGGCACGCAACCTGCGCCGCAATGGCCGCCGCTCATTGATCACGTTGCTGGCGTTGGTCATCGGTACGATGGCCATCCTGTTGCTGGGCGGCTACGCACGCGACATCACCTTCGGCCTGCAGACCATCTACGTGCAGCACACCGGGCACCTGCAACTGGTGAAAGCCGGCTACAACGATTTCGGACGCGGCAACCCGGCCGCCTATGGCATTTCCCGTAGCGACGACATCCTGCAACTGCTGCGCGACGACCCCGTGCTGGCGCCGATGCTGACCGTGGCCACGCCGATGCTGCAGTTTGGCGGTATTGGTGCAAATGCCGGCCATGCAACGTCCATTCCCGTAGCGGTTCAGGGCGTGGTGGCGAAGGACCTCGGGCGCCTGCTCGAATGGAACAGCTATGACGTGCCCATTCCTGCGTCGCCGCACGGACTCGACAACACGGCTCCCGATGCAGCGCTGATCGGCATGGGCGTCGCCCGCATCCTGCAGATGTGCGATGCACTCGGCGTGGCCGGGTGTCCGGAGCCACCGCCCGTTGAACGCGACGACAGCGCCGCGGACACGCCGGATGAACTTGCCGCGCTGTCTGCCGGCGACGCGGCACAAGACACAACCCACGACGCAGCCATGGCGCCTGGCGCGTCGGCATCCGCCAGCAGCGCTGCGCAACTTGACGTACTGACGGCCAGCACCGGCAGCGCGCCGAACATCGCCCGCCTGGGTGTGGCGCGTGCGGTCAAGCAAGGCATGCAGGCGGCAGACGACAGCTTCGTCGGCATGCACCTCGCGCAGGCCCAGAAACTGGTGTTCGGCCAGGGCGACCCGAAGGTCACCACACTCGTCATGCAGTTCCAGCACACCGCGCAGATCGACGCGGCGCGCGAACGGCTTGAGCAGTTGCTGGCCGGGCCGTTGCGTGACGCGGGACTGGAAATCCGCGATGTCTTCGAACTCAATCCACCCTACCGCCAGACCATCGACATGGTGGTTGCGCTGTTCGTATTCGTTGCCACGTTGATGGCCGTCATTGTGCTGTTCACGGTCAGCAACACCATGAGCATGGCCATCATGGAGCGCACCGTGGAAATCGGCACGTTGCGCGCCATCGGCATCCAGCGCCCCGGCGTGTTGCGGATGTTCGTCGCCGAAGGCGGATTGCTCGGCATGACGGGCTGGGTGCTGGGCGCGATCCTGGCGCTGGGCATTGCCCTGCTGCTGGAGCGCAGCGGTATCCCGTGGTCGCCGCCCGGCATGGCGATCGAGATTCCGGTCACCGCGCGCTTCTGGAATGCCCCGGAGTTAGTGGTGCTCAGCAGTGTCGGCATTGTTGTGCTGTCGATGGCTTCGGCCTGGCTGCCGTCACGCCGTGCCTCGCGGATGAATGTCGTGGATGCCCTGCGCCATGTCTGAACGCCATCACCGAGTCGATGCCTTGCCGCTGTCGGGTCCGACAGCGGCCCCTTTCCCGACTGCCCTGCCTGCCCCGCCTGCCATGCATCCATCCCTGCCCCGTCCCGCTTCACATCGTCGGCGCTGGCTGCCCGTCGCCGTTGCCATCTTGCTGCCGCTGGCCTGGGTGGCCGCAAGCGGGAACGCCGCCGCCAGCGGCACTGCGTCCGGCAAGGCCAAGTCGCCATCCTCGTCCGCCCAGCGCCTGCTCGAAGCCAGCGACCGGGTGCGTAATCCTTCCACCTCGTTCTCGCTGACGACCACGCTGGTGGAATACCGCAAAGGCAAGCAAAGCGACAGCGCCACGGTCACCGTCTATTCCCATCTCGACGAGGCGCGCGCTCAGTATCGGAGCCTCGTCCGCTACGTGGCGCCGGCCCGGGAGGTCGGCAAGCTCACGCTGAAAAGCGGGAAGGACCTGTGGTTCTATGACCCCGCCAGCCAGGCCAGCATCCGCATTTCGCCGCAGCAGCGCCTGTTGGGACAGGCGTCGAACGGCGACGTCATCTCCGCCAACTTCGCGGCCGACTACACGGCGCGGTTCGAGGCTAACGAGTCGGTGCATGACGGCGACCGCAAGACGCGCAAGAGCGTGCGGCTGCATCTTGGGGCCCGAACCAGCGAGGCCACGTACCACCACGTTCGGCTATGGCTCGACGCCGGCAACAACCATCCCATCAAGGCGCAGTTCCACGCAGACAGCGGGCGCTTGCTAAAGACCGTTTACTACCGGCGCTACCAGCACCAGCTTGGCGGCCTTCGCCCCACGGAGCAGGTCATCATCGACGCGCTGGAGCCGGGCTGGATCACCGTCATGCGCTACAGCAACTTCGTGGAGCGCGCGATTCCGGCGGCATGGCTGCAGCGCGACTACCTGCCGCAATTCAAGCCGGAGGCGGCCGGCCCTGCCCCTTCCGATCGCTGATGCGCCGCCGCATCCTGCACACCTGCATGTGGCTGGCGGCCTCCACGGCATCGCTGGCCCTGGCCGAGACCGACACGGGCCTGATGCCGGAGGACGACCTCGCTGCATTGATGCTCGCCGATGACACCACCGATAGCCACACGCACGAGAAGCCCTGGCAACTGACGGTGGAAGCCGCTGCCGGCATGGAGTCCGAGCGGGATACGTCCGCGTACGCCGTGGCGCGCGGGGCGCTCGACATGGCACTCGACTATCGCGTCACGCCCGCACTGCGTCTGGTGTTTCGCGATCGGATCGACGATTTCTCACGCGCCAACGCCAGCGGCCAGCGTGTAATCAACACATGGAAGGAAGGCTATCTCGCGTGGCAGCCCACCTCGCACGCGAGCGTGGAACTGGGACGGATCAATGTCCGCCAGGGCGTGGCGATGGGATACAACCCCACCGACTGGTTCAACGATGGGGCGGTGCGCGCCGTGCCATCGGTGGCGCCCGACAGTCTGCGCCAGAACCGCCAGGGCAGCATCGTCGCGCGCAGCCAATGGCTTTGGAATGGCGGCGCAGCCTTCGCGCTCTATTCGCCCAAGCTCGCCAGCACCCCCAGTCAGGCATCATTCAGCCCAGATCTCGGGGCCACGAACCGCCGTCATCGCTACCTGCTGGGCGCGTCGGCTCGGCTTTCCGACCGCATCCAGCCTCAGTTGTTGCTGCAGGGCGGACAGGGACAGTCGCCTCAGGTGGGTGTCAACCTCAGCGTGCTGGCCAGCGATGCGGTGACCGCCTACGCGGAATGGTCGGGCGGACGAGACCGGTCACAGTTGAACGAGGCGTTGGGACTGCCACCCGACACCGCCTTCCGGCAACGGCTCTCCACAGGGGGAACCTGGACGATCGGCGGCAAGGTCACTGCGACAGCCGAGTACCAATATGACGGCGCCGCGCCGGATGCCACGCAGTGGCGGCAGTTCTGGCGACTGCCGCCTGCGGCACAGATGGGATACCGCCAGTTCCTGGCCGATTCGCAGGAGCTGGCTACGCGCTCGGGCGCGTTTCTTTACGTAAGCTGGCGTGACGCCATGACACCCGGCCTCGACCTGAACGCCATGGCCCGCCTGGATCTGGTCGATCGCAGCAATATGTTCTGGATCGAGTGGCGCTACCGCCTGCCGGGATGGGATATTGCCCTGCAATGGCAGCGCAATGCCGGCGCGCGGGACACCAGTTATGGCAGCCTGCCGGTGCGCCAGTCGCTGATGCTGCTGACCGCGCTGTACTTCTAGGTCTCGGCGCTATCGCGACGGCAGGTAGCTGGCCGGGTTGACCGGCTTGCCGCTGCCACGCACTTCGAAATGCAGTTCGCTGGCGTTGTTCATGCTGCCCAGTTCCTGGCGTGATGCCACACGTGAGCCCTCCTTGACCAGCGTCTTGTCCAGGTTGCCATAGACGGTCAGCCAGTCGTCGTTGTGCTTGACGATCACAAGCTGGCCGTAGCCGCGCAGCGTGCCGACGTGAATGGCCCAGCCGGAGGCGGCGGCGCGAACCTTGCCGCCAGCCGGCACCTCGATTCGCAATCCCTTCTCCGACGGCGGCGCATAACGGCCGGTGACACGGCCATCGGCCGGCCACTGGAGACTGATCGGCGTGGCTGGCGGCTTTGACGGCGGCTCGGAGGCCGCAGGCTTCTCGGGTGCGCTGGACGCTGCCGGGGCACCTCCCGCCTTGGCAGCGGAGATTCCCGCTCCCGCAGGCGGCTTGATCCGAATCAGTTGGCCCACCTCGATCTGACTCTTGTCCGGGATGTTGCTCCAGCGCGCCAGCTCGGCAACCGAGCGATTGTTGCGACGGGCAATCGAATACAGCGTGTCGCCCCGCTCGACACGGTAATAGCCTTCGGGGGCCGGTTCGCTGGGCGTGGTACTGCAGGCGGCCAGCCATACCGCGAAGGACACGGCGGCGAGATGCGCGGACAGACGCCGGGCGGGATTCTGGGATCGGGGTGCTGCGGAGAGTGCTGTGGAAGTGGTCATGCTCGGGGAGAAACAACCGGGACGTGGCCGCTATTGTCGCCCAAGTGAAGGCAAAGGCGGGCGGAAAGACAGTCGCTACCCCACCACAGACCGTTCGGTACGCGAACAGTTCACCGAAACATGGCCGAAAATGGGCATGCCGGGCCCGGGAGGCCACCGCCGATCCGCTATAATTCCACGTTTTCGCAAGCGCAGAATTCTAGGAATCTCATGGAAGCAGAACGCCTTAACGCCATTTCCGGTGCCATCTCCGATCTCCGTTCCCGGACGGAAGATCTACGGGGGTATCTTTGACTACGATGTCAAAGAAAACCGTCTAGATGAAGTCAACGGGCTGCTGGAAGATCCGGCGGTCTGGAACAACCCCAAGCGTGCCCAGGACCTGGGCAAGGAAAAGAAGGCGCTCGAAGCTGTCGTGCAGACGCTCGGCAAGCTGACCGACGACCTGAGCGGCACGGACGAACTGTTCGAGCTGGCACGCGAGGAAGGCGACGACGACACGCTCGAATCGATCGAGACCGATGTCCAGGGCTTCGAAGCCATCGTCGCGGACATGGAATTCCGCCGCATGTTCTCGGGCGAGATGGACCAGGCCAATGCGTTCATCGACATCCAGGCCGGGGCGGGTGGTACCGAAGCCTGCGACTGGGCATCGATGCTGCTGCGCCAGTACCTGAAGTACTGCGAGCGCAAGGGTTTCAAGGCCGAGGTGCTCGAAGAATCCGAAGGCGACGTGGCCGGTATCAAGAGCGCCACGATCAAGATCGAAGGCGACTACGCATTCGGCTATCTGCGTACCGAGACCGGCGTGCACCGTCTGGTTCGCAAGTCGCCGTTCGATTCGTCGGGCGGTCGCCACACGTCGTTCTCGTCGGTGTTCGTCTACCCCGAGGTGGATGACTCGTTCGAGGTCGAGGTCAACCCGGCAGACCTGCGCGTGGACACGTACCGCGCGTCGGGCGCCGGCGGCCAGCACATCAACAAGACCGATTCGGCCGTGCGTATCACGCACATCCCGACCGGCATTGTCGTGCAGTGCCAGAACGACCGCTCGCAGCACCGGAACCGTGCCGAGGCGATGTCGATGCTGAAATCGCGCCTGTACGAGCACGAGATGCGCAAGCGCCAGGCCGAGGCCGACAAGCTCGAAGCCGGCAAGACCGATGTGGGCTGGGGCCACCAGATCCGCTCGTACGTGCTGGACCAGAGCCGCATCAAGGACCTCCGTACCAACGTGGAAATGTCCAACACGCAGAAGGTGCTCGACGGCGATCTCGATCCGTTCATCGAGGCCAGCCTGAAGCAAGGCCTGTAAGCATCGGCAGGCAACAGCAAGACCGCGACCGCTCGCGGCACCCTCCCCGGAGCGTGCCGCGACGCGGCCGAAGCAACCCGAGCCATTTACCGAAAGCCGTTTCACACAACAAGGTCCAAGTCATGACCACCGGAACGCCCCACTCCGCCCATCTCTATATCGTCACCGGTTCCTCGCGCGGCCTTGGTGCCGCCATCGTGCGTACGCTGCTCAAACCGGGCAACCGCGTGATCGCAGTCGCCCGCAATCGCAATACCGAACTTGAAGCAGCGGCATCGGCCAGCGGCGTGCCGGTGGCCTGGCACCTGCAGGATCTGTCGCAGCCGGGTCCGTCCGCAGGCTGGCTCGGCAGTGTGCTGGATGCGGTGGACGACGTGCCTGCCAGCGTCACGCTGATCCTGAACGCGGGCGTGGTGGAACCGATTGGTCCGATCACCCAGTTGCGCGACAACACCCTGGTGCCGCATCTGCAGACCAACCTGGTCACGCCGATGACGATGACTGCGGCGTTCATCGAACACACCGCACGGTTCGACTGCTCGCGCCGCGTGCT
Source organism: Cupriavidus sp. SW-Y-13 (assembly GCF_009793345.1). Lineage (NCBI taxonomy): Bacteria > Pseudomonadati > Pseudomonadota > Betaproteobacteria > Burkholderiales > Burkholderiaceae > Cupriavidus > Cupriavidus sp. SW-Y-13. The sequence continues at coordinate 1,082,601 of NZ_WHLX01000001.1, read as the reverse complement.
GGCGATCTCGTCGGGCGCCGCGCGCAATCCGGTGCCGGGCTGGAGCGCGTACTGCGCCGGCAAGGCGGGCCTGGACATGTTCATCCGCTCGGTCAACACCGAGTACGCGAGCCTGCCGGACGAACGTGCGGTGCGCGCCGTGGCACTGGCACCGGGCGTGGTGGATACGGGGATGCAGGAGACGATCCGCGAAGCGGATTTCGCCCAGGTGCAACGCTTCCGGGACCTCAAGGCCAACGACCAGTTGGCATCGCCCGAGGATGTGGCCGCGCGCATCGTGGCCTATCTGGGACGTACCGATTTCGGCAAGACCGAACTCGACGACATCCGCAACTATTGAATCGAATGCCGCGCGGGGCTCTGCCTCGCGCAACAGAATTTCACACCATGACCGAACCGACCCGCACGCCAGCCACACCCACCGACGCACCGGCCGTCGACGAAAACAAGATCATCGCTGAGCGTCGCGAGAAACTGCAGGCGCTGCGTGAGCAGGGCATCGCCTTCCCGAACGATTTCCGCCCGACGCATCAGGCGGGTCCGCTGCACGCGCAGTACGACCCGATCGAAGGACCCGAGCTGGAAGCCAGTGCGGTGGAAGTGTCCATCGCCGGCCGCATGATGCTCAAGCGCGTGATGGGCAAGGCGAGCTTTGCCACGATCCAGGACTCCACCGAGCGGATCCAGTTCTACATCAGCCGCGATGCCGTGGGCGAAGAGACTTACGCCAGCTTCAAGAAATGGGACCTTGGCGATATCGTGGCGGCACGCGGCACGCTGATGAAGACCAAGACTGGCGAGCTGTCGGTGTCGGTAACGGAATTGCGTCTCCTGTCCAAGAGCCTGCGTCCGCTGCCGGGCGACTTCTATGGCCTGGCCGACCAGGAAATGAAGTATCGCCAGCGTTATGTGGACCTGATCGTATCGCCGGAAACGCGTGAGACCTTCCGTGCCCGCACCAAGGCGATGTCGTCGCTGCGCCGCCATATGGCGGACGCCGGCTTCATGGAAGTGGAAACGCCGATGCTGCACCCGATTCCGGGTGGCGCGGCGGCCAAGCCCTTCATCACGCACCACAACGCGCTGGATATGCAGATGTTCATGCGTATCGCCCCCGAGCTGTATCTGAAGCGACTGATCGTTGGCGGCTTCGAGCGCGTGTTCGAGATCAACCGCAATTTCCGTAACGAAGGGGTGAGCCCGCGCCACAACCCCGAGTTCACGATGATGGAGTTCTACGCGGCCTACACGGACTACCGCTGGCTGATGGACTTCACCGAAAACCTGATCCGCGAGGCTGCCATCGATGCACGCGGCAGCGCCACGCTGACCTATCAGGGCCGTGAGCTCGACCTGTCGAAGCCGTTCCATCGTCTGACGATCTGCCAGGCCATCCAGAAGTTCGCGCCCGAGTACACGGACGCGCAATTGGCCGACGTGGTCTTCCTGCGCACCGAGCTCAAGGACAAGTTCAAGATCAACGTCAATGCGCCGCAGTTCCTGAACGCGGGCATCGGCACGCTGCAACTGGTGCTGTTCGAGGAAACCGCCGAATCGCAACTGTGGGAGCCGACCTTCATCGTCGACTACCCGGTGGAAGTTTCGCCGCTGGCACGCGGTTCCGACACACAGCCGGGCATCACCGAACGTTTTGAACTGTTCATCACGGGCCGCGAGATCGCCAACGGCTTCTCGGAACTGAACGACCCGGAAGACCAGGCCGACCGCTTCCGCAAGCAGGTCGAGCAGAAGGACGCAGGCGACGAGGAAGCCATGTACTTCGACGCCGACTACATCCGCGCGCTCGAATACGGCATGCCTCCGACGGGCGGCTGCGGCATCGGTATTGATCGCCTGGTCATGCTGCTGACGGACAGCCCCAACATCCGCGACGTGATTCTGTTCCCGCATCTGCGTCGGGAAGATTAAGTCGCGCGCAGGTTTGCCTTGTATTGCTCCCCTCTCCCGCTTTGCGGGAGAGGGGTCGGGGGAGAGGGCGAAGCGGTTCAAACTGCGTAGATCGCATCTTGAGAGTCTGGCCCTCTCCCCCAGCCCCTCTCCCACGATGTGGGAGAGGGGAGCCACAACGTCGGCGGTGAATTAGCCCTCCAATTGTTACCTCCACCCTGTCAGACACCCACTGACATCGCCGTAACCTCCTGATTCCTCAGCGATTTTCGCGCTACACCTCCTTACAAAATCCAACGGAAATAGGCTGCAAATTCGGACAGAATTTCAGTATCCGCTGCCTCGCCAGCGAACTGGAGTGTCGCCATGTCTGGTCCGGAATCTACCCTGCCGTCTCCGCGGCGTCTTCATCCGCTGATTGCGACGGCTGCTATTGCCGTAGTCATTGCAAGCCTGACTGCCGTGGCCGCCGTCACGGGTATCTTGCCGTTTGGCAAGGCCAGCCCGAATCCCGCCGAGCCTGCGGCATCGCCATACAGCCAGACTGCTCCGAGCCAGCCGGCCGGCTCCACGACGCGCCCACCAGCTCGCGACACGGCGCAGCAAGCCCAGGTCGAGCCGAAGCCAACCCCACGTCCCAGCAGCACCGCCGGCCACGTGACCGGCGTACAGGTCGTGGCGGCCGAAAAGCCGACTAGCGGCCTCGGTGCGTTGGGTGGTGCGGTTGTGGGTGGCCTCGTTGGCAACCAGATCGGCAACGGCAACGGCCGCATCCTCGGCACGGTAGCCGGAGCCGCCGCTGGCGGCGTAGGCGGGAACTACGCCGAGAAGAAACTCAACACGGACAAGACATACCGCGTGAACGTGAAGATGGACGACGGCTCACGCCGCACGTTCACCTATCAGAACCCGCCGGGGGTGGAAGTGGGTGAACGGGTGCATATGGAGAAGGGAGTGTTGGTGCGGGGTTGACCTGCTCCCGTTCGTGTCCGCCAAAACAAAAAAGCACGGCTTAAAACCGTGCTTTTTTGTTTCCGGCAACCTTCAGACCCTCAGGCTGCCTCCTCGATCCAAGCCTGCTGAATCGCTTCGAGGATCTTCTCGCCCGAGCGTTCCGGCAGGTCGTCGAACCCATCCAGTTCAAGCACCCACTGGCGCAGTTGCGTGAAGCGCACCGTCTGCGGATCGACATCGGGAAACTTGTCGAACAGCGCTGCGGCAACGTCGTAGGTATCGGTCCATTTCATGGGGAAACTCCTCGCGTGGGCCTTAGTGGCCTTCCTTGGCGTGGTTGATCGTGTATTTCGGAATTTCGACGGTCAGGTCTTCGTCGGCGACGATAGCCTGGCACGACAGTCGCGAGTTGGGCTCCAGCCCCCACGCCTTGTCGAGCAAATCTTCCTCGGTTTCCCCGGCATCTTCCAGCGAGTTGAAACCCTCGCGCACCACCACATGGCACGTGGTGCAGGCGCATGACTTCTCGCACGCGTGCTCGATGTTGATACCGTTCGTCAGCAGCGCATCGCAAACGCTGACGCCGGTGCTGGCTTCGAAAACAGCGCCCTCGGGACACAATTCCACGTGGGGCAAGACGATGATCTGTGGCATTTCTTTCCTGTGCTTTCCGTGCGGACCCGGCGCTTAGCCGAGGTCCTCCACCTTCTTTCCAGCCAGCGCGCTCTTGATCGAACGATCCATGCGGCGCGCGGCAAATTCATCGGTACCATGCGACAGCCGTTCCACCGCCGCCTTGATCGCGTGGTGGTCCTCGCCCCGGGCGATGTCACGCACGCTCGCCATCAGCGCATCCACGTCCGCGCGCTCCGCATCCGAGAGCAGGTCGCCATCGACTTCGAGCGCACGTCCGGTGGCTTCCACCAGACGATCGGCCTCGACACGTTCTTCGGCAAGCGCACGGCTCTTCATGTCGTGCTCGGCTTCGCGGAAGCTTTCCTGCAGCATCCGGGCGATGTCGTCATCGGCCAATCCGTACGAAGGCTTCACGGTCACGGACGCTTCCACGCCCGAATTGGTCTCGCGCGCCGACACCGACAGCAGGCCGTCGGCATCCACCTGGTAAGTCACGCGAATACGCGCCGCACCCGCCACCATCGGCGGAATACCGCGCAGCTCGAAGCGGGCCAGCGAGCGGCAATCGCTCGCCAGTTCACGCTCGCCCTGCAGCACGTGGATCGCCATGGCCGTCTGGCCATCCTTGAACGTCGTGAACTCCTGCGCACGCGCTACTGGAATGGTGCTGTTGCGCGGGATGATCTTTTCGACAAGGCCACCCATCGTTTCCACGCCCAGCGAGAGCGGGATCACGTCGAGCAGCAGCCAGTCGTCGCCCGGTGCGTGGTTGCCAGCAAGCAGGTTGGCTTGCATCGCGGCGCCCAGCGCCACCACACGATCCGGGTCCAGATTCGTCAGCGGCTGCTGGCCGAAATACTCGCCCACCGCCTTGCGGATGGCGGGCATGCGCGTCGCGCCGCCCACCAGCACCACGCCCTTCACGTCCTCGGGGCCCACGCCGGCATCGCGCAGCGACTTGCGCACGGGCGCCAGCGTCTTCTGCACCAGATGCTTCGTGATATCGATAAAGGTGTCGGCGTCCAGCGGCAGATGCACGATCTCGCCGCTGTTCAGTACCGCGTCGATCACGGTCGTATCGCTCGACGACAGCGCTTCCTTGGCCGCACGGGCTCGCACCATCAGCAAGCGCATGTCCTCGGCGGACAGCGGCTGCAAGCCGGCCTGCTCGACGATCCAGCACATCAGGCGCTGGTCGAAGTCATCGCCGCCCAGTGCGGAATCGCCGCCGGTCGACATCACCTCGAACACACCCTTAGTGAGCTTGAGCACCGAGATATCGAAAGTGCCGCCGCCCAGGTCGTACACGGCGTAAATGCCTTCGGCAGCGTTGTCGAGACCGTAGGCAATGGCCGCAGCCGTCGGCTCGTTAAGCAGGCGCAGCACGTCGAGACCAGCCAGTTGCGCCGCATCCTTCGTTGCCTGGCGCTGCGCGTCATCGAAGTACGCCGGCACCGTGATCACGGCACCCACGATATCGTCGCCCAGTGAATCCTCGGCGCGCTGACGCAACGTCGCCAGAATCTCTGCCGAGACTTCCACCGGGCTCTTTACACCCGCCACGGTCTTGATCTGCACCATGCCCGGCGCATCGACGAAATCGTACGGGCTGTGCTCGATATTGGTCACGTCCCGCAGGCCGCGGCCCATGAAGCGCTTGACCGAAATCACGGTGTTCTTGGGATCGCGTACTGCCTCGTCCTGGGCCTTGTAGCCGATATGCGCCGCGCCGTTCGGCAGATAGCGCACCACGGACGGCAGCAGCGCGCGGCCGCTTTCGTCAGGCAGGACTTCGGGAATGCTGTTGCGTACGGCAGCCACCAGCGAATTGGTGGTGCCGAGGTCGATACCCACGGCAAGCCGGCGCTGGTGAGGCGCCGTGGACATGCCGGGTTCGGAAATCTGGAGCAGTGCCATGAGAATCTTCTAATCTTCGAGCCGATCGATCGCCTCGCTGGCGTCGTGTTCGATCTTTTCGATAAACATCAGCTGGCGCGCAGCCGCGCTTGCGGCGTCGTTATCCGCGCCATCGAGCAATGCACCGAGCGCCGCGTGACGATCGCGCTTTTCCTGTCGCAGCTCGCGCAGCAGGCTGTCCAGTTGCCCGACATCGCGCGTTTCCACCGCGTCCTGCAATGCTTCACGCCATTCCATCTGTTGCATCAGGAAGGCAGGCGCCATCGCCGTATTGCTTTCGGCCTGGATATCCACACCGCGCAATTGCAACAGGTAGATGGCGCGCTTCAGCGGCTGGCGCAGCGTCCGGTAGCCCTCGTTAGCATGCGCAGCCCACTGCATGGCCACGCGCCGCTCGGCATCGCCGGCATTGGCGAAGCGGTCCGGGTGGGCCTGCGACTGGACTGTCCGGTAGGCAGCCTCCAGCGCCGCCTCATCCACGTCATACCGGGCGGGCAGCCCGAACAGCGAGAAGAAATCGTCTTTCAAAGCGCGTCTTTCAAAAACTTCGCCAACAGTTCTGCCAACAAAAAGGAGCGGTCATGCCGCCCCCTTGTCGTATTGCCGCGCCGCGCATCTTGCCGATGCGGACGCGGCGTCGGGTCAGACCCGGAACGACTCGCCGCAACCGCACTCGTCCTTGACGTTCGGATTGTTGAATCGGAAACCCTCGTTCAACCCCTCGCGTGCGAAATCGAGTTCGGTGCCGTCGATGTACGGCAAGCTCTTCGGATCCACGATGACCTTGAGGCCACGCGTCTCGAAGACCTGGTCCTCGGGCAGCACCTCGTCCACATACTCAAGCTTGTACGCCAGGCCCGAGCAGCCAGTGGTCTTCACGCCGACGCGCAGGCCCACGCCCTTGCCACGACGTTCGAGGTAGCGGGCGACGTGCTTCGCCGCCTTTTCGGTCATTGTGATCATCTTTGCCTTGCTGTCAGAAAAATTACGCGGCTTGCGCGACGCCGTGCTTCTTCTTGTAGTCCTCGACGGCCGCCTTGATGGCGTCTTCCGCGAGAATCGAGCAGTGGATCTTCACCGGCGGCAGCGCCAGTTCTTCTGCGATCTGCGTATTCTTGATTTCCAGCGCCTGATCCACGGTCTTGCCCTTGACCCATTCGGTCACCAGCGACGACGATGCGATGGCCGAACCGCAACCGTAGGTCTTGAACTTGGCGTCTTCGATCACGCCCGATTCGTTCACCTTGATCTGCAGCTTCATCACGTCGCCGCAGGCCGGAGCGCCGACCATGCCGGTGCCCACCGCGTCGTCGTTCTTGTCGAACGAACCAACGTTACGCGGATTTTCATAGTGGTCGAGAACCTTGTTGCTGTAAGACATTTTGGCTACCTCTGACGAATCTTTATGGGGTTCTTGTTATGACTGCCGGCTACGCTCAGTGCGCGGCCCACTGGATCGAATTCAGGTCGACGCCGTCCTTGAACATTTCCCACAGCGGCGACAGGTCGCGCAGCTTGCCGATCTTGTTCTTGAGCAGTTCGACGGTGTAATCCACTTCCGCTTCCGTCGTGAAACGACCAACAGTGAAGCGGATCGAGCTATGCGCCAGTTCGTCATTGCGACCCAGCGCGCGCAGCACGTACGACGGTTCCAGCGATGCCGACGTGCAAGCCGAGCCCGACGACACGGCCACATCCTTGATGGCCATGATCAGCGACTCACCTTCCACGAAGTTGAAGCTGACGTTCAGGTTGTGCGGCACACGGTGTTCCATCGAACCGTTCAGGTACACCTCTTCCATCGACGACAGGCCGTTCCACAGGCGATCACGCAGCATGCGGATACGCTCGTTCTCCGTGGCCATTTCCTCGCGGGCCAGGCGGAATGCTTCGCCCATGCCGACGATCTGGTGCGTAGCCAGCGTGCCCGAACGCATGCCGCGCTCGTGACCACCGCCGTGCATTTGCGCTTCGATGCGGATACGCGGCTTGCGGCGGACATACAGCGCGCCGATGCCCTTCGGGCCATAGGTCTTGTGGGCCGAGAACGACATCAGGTCGCACTTCAGCTTGCTCAGGTCGATACCGACCTTGCCCGTAGCCTGCGCAGCGTCGCAGTGAAAAATGATGCCCTTCTCGCGGCAGATCTCGCCGATCTGCTCGACGTCCTGGATCACGCCGATTTCGTTGTTCACCAGCATTACCGACACCAGGATCGTGTCCGGGCGCAGTGCCTGCTTGAACACGTCCATGTCGATCAGACCGTCATCCTTGACATCGAGGTAAGTCACCTCGAAGCCCTGACGTTCCAGTTCACGTGTGGTGTCGAGCACAGCCTTGTGCTCGGTCTTCACGGTGATGATGTGCTTGCCCTTGCCCGAGTAGAAATTGGCCGCGCCCTTGATACCGAGATTGTCCGATTCGGTTGCACCCGACGTCCACACGATCTCGCGCGGATCGGCACCCACCAGCGCCGCAACCTGCTCGCGCGCTTCTTCCACTGCACGCTCGGCGTCCCACCCGTAGGCGTGGCTGCGCGAGGCCGGATTGCCGAACTGCTCGCGCAAGTACGGAATCATCTTGTCGGCGACGCGCGGGTCCACAGGCGTCGTGGCCGAATAATCCATGTAGATGGGGAAGTGTGGGGTGGTGCTCATCTTATGACTGCCTTATAGGGATCGCTTATCGCGTACTGCCTACCGATAGTTTAGTATAAATGCTACAGCCTTGCTTACGACTGGGCGAGGCTGAACACCGAATTGACCACGCGGGCGCGCGCAGGCTTTTCCTGTTTTTCGGTTTTATTGCGGGATATGGTGACCGGTTGTTGCGCGGCGTCTTCGCGCCGGTCGTGCAGCACGGCCGGTTGGCGGGCGCGCTGCTGGTCAACCAGATTCTTCAGGGAGACGGAATCGAGGTACTCGACCATCTTCTGGTTCAGCGTGGCCCACAGTTCATGGGTCATGCAGCGGCCTGTGCCTTCATCGCCATTGCAATTGCCTTTGCCGCCGCATTGGGTGGCATCGAGCGGTTCGTCCACGGCGATGATGATGTCTGCAACCGTAACGTCTTCGGCCTTGCGGGCAAGACTGTATCCGCCCCCCGGGCCACGCACGCTTTCCACGATCTCATGGCGGCGCAGTTTGCCGAAGAGCTGTTCGAGATACGACAGCGAGATCTTCTGGCGTTGGCTGATACCCGCCAATGTGACGGGTCCCTGATCCTGGCGCATAGCCAGGTCGATCATGGCGGTTACCGCGAAACGGCCTTTGGTGGTCAGTCTCATGATGCTCGGGGAGAGGGAATACTTGAGGATTTCGGTCGAGTTTACGATATCCCGACTAAATCAGTCAAGTTCCCCGTGCTGCAATGCACTGTTCCGAAAGCTATAACGATGACCCTGAAAACCGCCTGGCAGCGCGCCTTTGGCCGTGATTGGCCGAATCAGGGCGCGATTTTACCGGCTGCGGCAAATTTCGGCACAGCCCGACTTGCTGCTATCACAGTCTGGGAATCTATAGCTGTTCGGCTAGAACCTTGCCACGCGCGAAGCCCGCGGCTTCCGCTTCCTCCGGCGACTTGTAGTGCGCCGAGGCCGGCGCATTCTCCACAAGCGTGCTGGCAGCGCGGATGTTGGTCCCCTTGCGGCAGACCCGTACAGTGAAGTCCCAGTCCACCGGATTGCGAGGTTTCACGAGCACCTGGATCTCGTGCGTCTCGAACACCTTCTTCTTCCATTCACTGCTATACGCCATTCCTGTCTCCCGGCCAGCTGTGTCTTGGCCCAACCTGCGCCCGTGGTCAGTTCACTTCACCGGCGTCGATGGTGCGCATGGCTTCGGCCTCGGCCAGGGCGAGTGCCGCCTCTGGCGTTTCGGCCGTGCCTGTCTCGGTTTCAAACGTGGGGCCGCCCGGCTCCCCAAATGCGTCGGCAATCGTCACCACACCGGCAAAGCCGCCGGCCGCATGTCGGATGGCGCGGGCCACGACAGCATATCCACCGTATTCGAACTGCGTGACCATGGCGCGCTCCTGGTTCGTGATGCGGCACGACGACTGCGGGGCTCCGGACGCGGATGTCCTTCATCACTATAGGATGCCGTGCCGCAACATGGGCACCGGGAGCGCCTCTTGCTGGATCGGGGATTGCCTCAGCTTGACGGCGGCAACAGATGGTCGCCATCGGCGGCGCCACCAAACACCTGCGCACGCAGCTTGGCCAGGCTGTCGCGTACCTGGGCAGCCTTCTCGAATTCAAGATTCCTGGCGTGTTCGAGCATCTGCTTCTCCAGGCGCTTGATTTCCTTGGCCACCTGCTTCTCGCTCATGTCCTCGTACTTCGCGCGCTCCGCGGCAGCGGACAATTCGGCCTTGACGTCGTCCGGGTCATACACGCCGTCGATAATGTCCTTGATCCGCTTGACCACACCGCGCGGCGTGATGCCGTGGGCCTCGTTGTGCGCCATCTGCTTGGCGCGGCGGCGCTCGGTCTCGCTGATCGCCACCTTCATCGAGTCCGTCATCCGGTCGCCGTAGAGGATGGCGGTACCGTTGACGTTCCGTGCTGCCCGGCCGATGGTCTGGATCAGCGATCGCTCGGCACGCAGGAAGCCTTCCTTGTCAGCATCGAGGATCGCCACGAGCGATACCTCCGGAATGTCCAGGCCTTCGCGCAGCAGGTTGATCCCCACCAGCACATCGAACGTGCCCAGGCGCAGATCGCGGATGATCTCCACGCGCTCGACCGTGTCGATGTCCGAATGGAGATAGCGGACCTTGACGCCGTTCTCGGACAAGAACTCGGTCAGTTGCTCCGCCATGCGCTTGGTCAGCGTGGTCACCAGCACGCGCTCGTTGACCTTGACCCGCGCATGGATCTCGCCCAGCAGGTCATCCACCTGCGTGGTGGCCGGACGGACCTCGATCGTCGGGTCCACCAGCCCCGTGGGCCGCACCACCTGCTCCACGACCTGGCCGGCATGTTCCTTCTCGTAGTTCGCGGGCGTGGCGGTCACGAAGACGGCCTGACGCATCTTGCGCTCGTACTCGTCGAACTTGAGCGGCCGGTTGTCCATGGCGGACGGCAGCCGGAAGCCATATTCGACCAGCGTGGTCTTGCGGGCGCGGTCGCCGTTGTACATGCCGTTGAGCTGGCCGATCAGCACGTGCGACTCGTCGAGGAACATCAGCGCGTCCGGCGGCAGGTAGTCCACCAGCGTCGGCGGCGGTTCGCCCGGCTGGGCGCCGGACAGGTGCCGCGAATAGTTCTCGATGCCCTTGCAGAAGCCGAGTTCGGTCAGCATTTCCAGATCGAAGCGCGTGCGCTGTTCCAGCCGCTGGGCCTCGACGAGGCGGTTTTCCTTGTAGTAGAAATCCAGTCGCTCGCGCAACTCCACCTTGATGTTTTCGATCGCGCGCAGCACGGTCTCGCGTGGCGTGACGTAGTGGCTCGACGGATAGACCGTGAAGCGCGGAATCTTCTGACGCACGCGCCCTGTCAGCGGATCGAAGAACTGCAGCGAATCCACTTCGTCATCGAACAGTTCCACGCGAACGGCCATTTCAGCATGCTCGGCAGGGAAGATGTCGAGCGTGTCGCCGCGCACGCGGAACGTGCCACGCTGGAAGTCCGCGTCATTCCGCGTGTACTGCATCGCAATCAGCCGCGCAATGATGTCGCGCTGGCTCAGCTTGTCGCCGTTGCGCAGCGTCAGAATCATCTGATGGTATTCGCTCGGATTGCCGATACCGTAGATGGCCGACACCGTCGCCACGATGATCGTATCGCGCCGTTCCAGCAGGCTCTTGGTGGCCGACAGCCGCATCTGCTCGATGTGCTCGTTGATGGACGAGTCCTTCTCGATGAACAGGTCGCGCTGCGGCACGTAGGCTTCAGGCTGGTAGTAGTCGTAGTAGCTGACGAAATACTCGACGGCGTTGCGCGGAAAGAACTCCCGGAATTCCGAATACAGTTGCGCTGCCAACGTCTTGTTTGGCGCAAATACGATGGCTGGCCGCCCCATCCGCGCGATAACGTTGGCCATCGTGAACGTCTTGCCGGAGCCGGTTACCCCCAGCAGTGTCTGGAACGACAGCCCATCCTCTACCCCTTCCACCAGTTGGCGGATCGCCTCGGGCTGGTCGCCGGCCGGTAGATAGGGCTGATAGAGCTGGAACGGGGACCCCGGAAAAGTAACGAACTTGTCTTCGTCGAGAACGGGGGCGGCTTCAGCGAGATTCGTCATGAAATTAGGGAAATACCTCAGGAAAACGGGCGGATACGCTAGAATCTTGGGGTTGCGCGGAACGGTTCAACCCCATTGCCGATCTGCCGCAGCCCAGCGCAGTCCGAAGCATTCTACGCCCTCCGTTTTGTTACACAGCTGACCACGAGATTCCAAATGAGTTTGTTTTCTGCCGTCGAGATGGCCCCGCGCGACCCGATCCTGGGCCTGAATGAAGCATTCAATGCCGATACGCGTCCCACCAAGGTGAATCTGGGCGTTGGCGTGTACTTCACAGACGAAGGGAAAATTCCGCTGCTGCGCGCTGTGCAGGAGGCCGAAAAGGCACGCCTGACGACCGCCACGCCCCGTGGCTACCTGCCGATCGAAGGCATTGCCGCGTATGACCAGGCTGTCCAGACCCTGCTGTTCGGCAAGGAATCGGCCCTGATCACGGAAGGCCGCGTTGTGACCGCACAAGCACTTGGCGGCACGGGCGCCCTGAAGATTGGCGCCGACTTCCTGAAGCGCCTGTATCCGGATGCTTCGGTCGCCATCAGCGATCCGAGCTGGGAAAACCACCGCGCGCTGTTCGAAGCCGCCGGTTTCCCGGTAGTGAACTATGCCTATTACGATGCCCCGAGCCACGGCCTGAACTTCGCCGGCATGGTGGAATCGCTGAAGTCGTACCCGGCCAACACGATCGTCGTGCTGCACGCGTGCTGCCACAACCCCACCGGCGTGGATCTGAATGAAGCCCAGTGGAAGCAGGTGGTGGAACTGGTCAAGGAACGCAACCTGATTCCGTTCCTCGACATGGCCTACCAGGGCTTTGCCGACGGCATCGAGCCGGACGGCGCCGCTGTGCGCCTGTTCGCCGAGTCGGGCCTGCCCTTCTTTGTGTCGAGCTCGTTCTCGAAGAGCTTCTCGCTCTACGGCGAGCGCGTGGGCGCGATCTCGATCGTGACGACCAGCAAGGACGAAGCGCAGCGCGTGCTGTCGCAGATCAAGCGTGTCATTCGCACGAACTACTCGAACCCGCCGACCCACGGTGGCACCGTAGTCGCCACCGTCCTGAACAGCCCGGAACTGCGCGCCATGTGGGAGCAGGAACTGGGCGAGATGCGCGACCGCATCAAGCTGATGCGCAATGCGCTGGTGGACAAGCTGGCCGCCGCTGGCGTGCCGGGCGACTTCTCGTTCGTCAAGGCGCAGCGCGGCATGTTCTCGTACTCGGGCCTGACCTCGGCCCAGGTGGACCGCCTGCGTACCGAACACGGCATCTACGCCGTGGGCACGGGGCGCATCTGCGTGGCCGCACTGAACAGCCGCAACATCGACGCCGTGGTGAAAGCCATCGCCGCCGTCTACTAAGCGATTTGCTGCATCTGGGCGTTGCACCAAAATGCAACACCCAGTCGAAAAAGGCGACCTGGAAGCCACTCCGGTCGCCTTTTTCCGTTTTGTCGGCGGATGTCATCCCGATATAGCGCCAATGTCCTATTGTCTTCCGCGGCTGGCGGCGTACCTTTGAGAGATATGCTGCAGAGCACGATCGTTCGATTGCGGGCATAATCGTTGTGCGAGTCACTCGCGACAATAAAGGCTAGACAGGCATGCTTTATCAATTGCATGAATTCCAGCGCTCGATGCTGAACCCGCTTACCGCGTGGATGCAGGCGACCGCCAAGACGTTTATCAATCCCCTCAGCCCCCTCTCGCTGCTGCCGGGTGCGCCCCGGCTGGCGGCAGGCTACGAGCTGCTATACCGGCTCGGCAAGGAATACGAGAAGCCGGCGTTCGATATCAAGGCCGTGCGTTCCAACGGGCGCGACATTCCCATCGTCGAACAGACGGTGCTGGAAAAGCCGTTTTGCAAGCTGATCCGCTTCAAGCGGTACGCCGACGATCCCGAGACCATCAAGCTGCTCAAGGACGAGCCGGTGGTCCTGGTGGCCGCGCCGCTGTCCGGCCACCACGCCACGCTGCTGCGCGACACGGTGCGCACGTTGCTGCAGGATCATAAGGTCTATGTGACCGACTGGGTGGATGCCCGGATGGTCCCGGCCGAAGACGGTGCCTTCCACCTTTCGGACTATATCTACTACATTCAGGAATTCATTCGCCATATCGGCGCGGAAAACCTGCATGTGGTCTCGGTGTGCCAGCCGACGGTGCCGGTGCTGGCGGCGATTTCGCTGATGGCTTCGGCCGGCGAGAAGACGCCGCGCACGATGACGATGATGGGCGGCCCGATCGATGCCCGCAAGAGCCCGACGTCGGTCAACTCGCTGGCGACGAACAAATCGTTCGAGTGGTTCGAGAACAACGTCATCTACACGGTGCCTGCCAACTATCCGGGTCATGGCCGCAAGGTCTATCCCGGCTTCCTGCAGCATGCCGGCTTCGTGGCGATGAACCCGGACCGCCATCTCTCCTCGCACTATGACTATTACCTGAGTCTGGTCGAGGGCGATTCCGACGATGCCGACGCGCACGTGAAGTTCTACGACGAGTACAACGCCGTGCTCGACATGGCGGCCGACTACTACCTCGACACGATCCGCGAGGTGTTCCAGGAATTCCGGCTGGCTAACGGCACGTGGGAAATCGATGGTGCGCCGGTGCGTCCGCAAGACATCAAGCGCACCGCCCTGCTGACTATCGAGGGCGAGCTGGACGATATTTCAGGTGCTGGCCAGACGGCTGCCGCACACGACCTGTGCGAAGGTATCCCGAAAGCGCGCAAGCAACATATCACCGCGCCGAAGTGCGGCCACTACGGGATTTTCTCGGGCCGCCGCTGGCGCGAGAACATCTATCCGGAACTGCGCGACTTCATCCGGAAGCACTGAAGGTCTTCTGCCAAAGCAAAACGCCCGCAAATTTCTTGCGGGCGTTTTGCTTTCGGCGGATGTCAGCAACCTTCAGCGATTGGTCAGGTAGGACAGCAGCATGTCCGTATGCAGCTCGGCAAAGCGGGCGTGTTCCTCTTCGGAGGCCACGTCGCGGCCAATCACGGCGCTGATCGTGTACCGGTTCGACAGCACATAGTAGCCGAGCGCCGAAATGGTCAGGTAGAACTGCGGCACGTCGATGCCATCACGGAACACGCCCTGTTGCTGGCCGCGCCGGATGATGTCGGCCAGCACATCCACCACGGGGTTGATCAACTGGTGAAGTTGCGAAGATTTCTTCAGGTGCCGCGCCTCGTGCAGGTTCTCGCTGTTGACCAGCCGAATGAATTCGGGATGCGCGTAGTACCAGTCCCAGACGAATCGGGCGAGCGTGCGGACCGCCGCCACCGGGTCTTCGTCCGTGATGTGAAGCTGCTCCTCGGCCGCACGGAATTCGGCGTACTGCTTTTCGAGCACGGTAAGGAAGAGACCTTCCTTGCTGCCGTAGTAGTAGTACAGCATCCGCTCGTTGGTTTCCGCCCGACGTGCGATCTGGTCGACGCGGGCACCGGCCAGCCCGCCTTTGGCAAACTCTTCGGTGGCGGCCGCCAGGATACGCCGACGCGTGCCCTCGGGATCCCGCTTGGTTCTTGGCTCGTTTGACATGAATTTCCGGTCTGTCGATTGCGCGGATTATGGCACAGCCGTCACCCCCTCCCCTTGTCCCACATACGGGTGACGCCGCATGATCCCCTTTTCTGCATGGCGGCGAAATCGGGGATAATCCTTGCCGCCACGCGTCCGGCAGAGACGCGCCGATGCGCTTGCGTGCCGATGTGCCAGTCGCTCCCCCAGAATCCGTTTTTGCAGTCTCGCAGTCGTGACCCACTCCCAACCCACCGCAGCCGGCACCGCCAGCCTGGCGGACCGTCTTGAAGCCTTGCTGCCGCAAACCCAATGCACCAAGTGCGGGTTCGATGGCTGTCGCCCCTATGCCGAGGCCATGGCCACGGGTCAGGCCGACAGCAACCGCTGCCCGCCCGGGGGTGCCACGGGCATCGTACGATTGTCCGCGCTGCTGGGCACGGCGCCGCAGCCGCTCGATCCCGAACGCGGCATCGAACAGCCCCGTGCTGTGGCCCGAATCGATGAATCGCTCTGTATCGGCTGCACGCTCTGCATCCAGGCATGCCCGGTCGACGCCATCGTCGGCGCGGCCAAGCAGATGCATACCGTGCTGCCCGACTGGTGTACCGGCTGCGATCTCTGCGTGGCGCCCTGCCCGGTGGACTGCATCGCGATGGTCCCCGTGACCGGCGCGAATACCGGATGGGATGCGTGGTCGCAGGAACAGGCTGATGTCGCGCATGCCCGCTATCTGTCGCGACGGGTGCGGCTCGTGCGTGAGCGCGAGGAAAACGACGCACGCCTGGCCGCGAAGGCTGCGGCCAAGCTCGAAGCCCTGCAAACCGAGCCGGTGGAATCGGACGCCGAACGGGCCGCCCAGGCGCGCAAGAAAGCCATCATCGAGGCCGCGATGGCCCGGGCGCGCGAAAAGGCTGCGGCGGCCGCTGCCGCCAAGCCGCGCAATACCGAGAACGTGTCGCCCGCCGTGCAGACCCAGATCGATGCCGCCGAGGCCCGCCGCTCGCGGCTTGGTCTCGGTACGTCGGCTCCGGACGCCTCGCCCAGCCCTCAAGACAACAACAACGATCCGTCCCGCGCATGAACCCAGCCAAGCGCCTTGCCATCTTCGAAACCCTGCGCGAAGTCAATCCCACGCCAGAGACGGAACTCGAATACAGCTCGCCGTTCGAGTTGCTGATCGCCGTGCTGCTGTCCGCGCAGGCCACGGACGTCGGGGTGAACAAGGCCACGCGCCGCCTCTATCCCGTCGCGCACACGCCGCAACAGATCCTGGATCTCGGCGAGGCCGGGCTGATCGAATACATCAAGACGATCGGGCTATACAAGACCAAGGCGAAGCATGTGATGGAGACTTGCCGCATCCTGGTGGAACAGCACGGCGGCAAGGTGCCACCGGTGCGCGAGGCGCTGGAAGCGCTGCCGGGCGTGGGGCGCAAGACCGCCAATGTGGTGCTGAACGTGGCGTTCGGCCATCCCACCATCGCCGTGGACACGCACATTTTCCGCGTGGCCAACCGTACCGGGCTGGCGCCGGGCAAGAACCCCGATGCCGTGGAGCAGAAGCTGCTCAAGGTCACGCCGACCGAGTTCATGCACGATGCCCACCACTGGTTGATCCTGCACGGCCGCTATGTCTGCAAGGCGCGCAAGCCAGAATGCTGGCACTGCGCGATCGAGCCGCTCTGCGAGTTCAAGCCAAAAACGCCAGCCCCAAACGTCTAGACATTCGGACTGGGCCGCAATCCGGGAAAGCGCGAGGTTGGGCGGAACCTTCCAAACGCCGCCCGCCAGCCCCACCGAATCTGGCAACGCTGCTACGCTATGCGGTCATCGCACCCGTCCGGGACCTGTCATGACCGCCCCCTCCGCCCATGCAGCAGACGATGCAGTTCCTGACGCTTCTCACACTTCCGGCGACATTGCCGAGATCCTCGACGTTCTGATTGTCGGCGCCGGGCTGTCCGGCATCGGCGCCGCACGGCAGCTCCAGCAGCGCTGCCCCGGCAAACGCTACGCCATCCTCGAAGCCCGCGACGCCATCGGCGGCACATGGGACCTGTTCCGCTATCCGGGCATCCGTTCCGATTCCGACATGTACACGCTCGGCTACCGCTTCAAGCCGTGGCGTGGCGCCAAGGCGATTGCCGATGGCCCGTCAATCCTCTCCTATATCCGCGAAACCGCCGACGAAGCCGACATCACCGGAAAGATCCGTTTCGGCCACAACGTCGTGAGCGCCGCCTGGCACAGTGCCGAGGCATGCTGGACCGTGGAGGCCGAACGTACCGCCGACGGTTCGCGCCAGCGGCTCAAGGCACGGCTGCTCTACGTCTGCGCCGGCTACTACAGCTACGCCGAAGGCCACCGGCCCGACTTCCCCGGCGAAGAAAACTTCCGTGGCAAGCTGGTCCATCCGCAGTTCTGGGACCCGTCGATCGATTACGCCGGCAAGCGCGTGGTGGTGATCGGCAGTGGCGCCACGGCGGTCACGCTGGTGCCGGCCATGGCCGAGACGGCGGCACAGGTAACAATGCTGCAGCGCTCGCCCACCTACATCGTGACGCGCCCTGGCGAAGATGCCATCGCCAACCGGCTGCGCAAGCTGCTGCCGGCGCGCGTGGCTTACGGCCTGACGCGCTGGAAGAACGTGCTGCTCGGCATGTTCTTCTTCCAGCTTGCTCGCAGGCGGCCTGCGAAGGTCAAGGAGCGGCTGGTCGGCATGGCCGCCGCCCAGCTCGCACCCGGCTTCGATGTCGATACGCACCTGACGCCGCGCTACAACCCTTGGGACCAGCGCGTGTGTCTGGTGCCCGACGGTGACCTGTTCCGGGCCATCCGCAACGGGCGGGCGTCGATCGTCACGGACCATATCGAGCGATTCGATGCGGACGGCATCGTGCTGAAATCGGGCCAGACACTGCCGGCCGATGTGGTCGTGGTAGCCACCGGCCTGAAGCTGAATATGCTCGGCGACATTGCGCTGACCGTGGACGGCCAGCCGCGCCGCCCATCGGAGTGCCTGGCGTACAAGGGCATGATGCTCGGCAACGTGCCCAATATGGTGCTGGCGTTTGGCTACACCAACGCTTCGTGGACGCTCAAGGCGGACCTCACTGCCGAGTACGTCTGCCGGCTGCTGAAATTCATGGACCGGCGCGGCCATCGCATCGCCATGCCGCAGGTCGATCCCGATGTGCAACGGACGCCGTTCCTCGATTTCACATCGGGCTACGTGCAGCGTGCCGCCGCCGTGCTGCCCCGGCAGGGCGACCGCAAGCCGTGGCGCGTGTATCAGAACTACCTGATGGATATGCTGACGATCCGCCATGGCCGCATCGACGATGGCGTGCTGCGCTTCGATACCGCGCAGGCCGCCCCGCTACCTCACCACGATCCACTCCCCGAGGCGCAATCTTGAAGATCCTGCTTGTCATCGTGATTGTGGGGGCGGTGTTGCTCGCCGCCCTGCTAGCGCTGCTGTTCCTGTTCACTTGGCGCACCGCGCGCAAGATCGAGGCGGCGTTCCCGCCCACGGGCCGCTTTATCGATGTGCCCGGCGCGCGGCTGCATGTGGTCGAGCGCGGCGAGGGCCCGCCGATCCTGCTGGTACACGGGTTGTCGGGCCAACTGGAGAATTTCGGCTACGGCATGATCGCCCCGCTGTCGCGGGACCATCGCGTGATTGCGGTGGATCGTCCGGGCGCGGGCTGGTCCACGCGCCCGGCCGGCGCGCCCGCCGACCTCAAGGCGCAGGCCGATACGTTGGCCGCGCTGATCGACAAGCTGGGGCTGGAGCGTCCGCTGGTCGTCGGTCACTCGCTCGGCGGTGCGATCTCACTGGCACTTGCCACCTATCACCCCGAGCGCGTGGGCGGACTGGCGTTGATCGCGCCGCTGACCCATCCGCCGAAGACGATCTCGCCGGTCTTCAAGGCCATGGCGATGGAAAGCGCCTTCGCGCGCAAGCTGATCGCCTGGACGCTGCTGATTCCGATGTCGATCCGCAATCGCGAACAGGTCATGGATATCGTCTTCGGTCCAGACCCGGTGCCTGCGGATTTCCCGACCCGTGGCGGCGGTTTGCTGGCGCTGCGGCCCAGTCATTTCCTGGGCGCCTCGGAAGATTTGCTCGGCGTAGCGCCCAGCCTGCCGCCGCTGCTGGCGCGCTATGGCGATCTGCGCGTGCCGATCAGCATCCTGTTTGGCCGAGAGGACCGCATCCTCGACTACCGGGAGAACGGCGAAGCCTTCGTTGCCAAAAACCCGGCAACCCGGCTGACATTGGTCTCGGGTGGGCATATGCTGCCGGTGACCGCTGTCGATACCAGCGTCGATTTCGTGCGCACCGCAGCGGCCAGCCTGCGTGAACCGGCCACTGTCTGATTCGCATTGAACATCCACCGAAAGGACCTGCCCATGGCTGCCTCCACCGGTTTCAATCCCTACAGGCGCGACCTGCCTACCGCGTTCCAGGCCATCCGCAAGCTGATGGCCGACGGCAACGACACCGAGCAGGTATTCCGCATCATGCGCGCGCTGAACGGGCCCTCGATGCCGCGCAACTATGGCCGCCTGCTGAGCACGCCCGACGGCCGCCGCATGGCGTACCAGCGGATCGAACTGGCGGAGAAGCTCTCGGACCCAGCCTATATCGCCGCCTTTGCACCGGGCACCGTCGGCGCCGCGTATCGCGCCTTTCTGGAGAAGACTGGCTATAGCGCCGATGGACTGGCGAAGGTCTCGAACCTGAATCAGGAACCGATCGTCGAGGATGCCTATATGTGGTTCGGGCGCCGCACCCGCGACATCCACGATATCTGGCATGTGCTGACGGGTTACCGCGCCGATGAAAGCCTGGGCGAAGCGGCGCTGGTCGCGTTCAGCTACGCGCAGACGGGCGGACAGGGCTGGGCCTTTATCGCGCTGGCCGCCTCGCTGAAAAGCTGGCGCCTGACGCGCAGCCTGGCGTTTGCGCGCGCAGTGCTGGAAGGCTACCGGCTGGGCCGGAATGCAGGCTGGCTGCTGGGGGAGGACTACGAGAAGCTGCTGAACGAGCCGATCGACGCAGCCCGGGCACGGCTGGGGATCGCCCAGCCGGTGAAGTACCTGGCCTGTCATCCCGTGGAGGAATGGTCAGCCTGATCGCCATGTTGCCTGTCACCAACGAAAAAACGGCCCGAGGGCCGTTTTTGTCTTTCTGGCAGGTGCCGAATGCTCAGACGATCTTGCAGGCTTCGTCGAACGACAGGCGCGGCAGGCGCGGATGCAGCTTGTCGGCTTCGCCATAGCCCAGGTTGATCAGGAAGTTGACCGACCATTTGCCGTCCGGGAAGAATGCAGCGTTGAGCTTGTCGGCATCGAAACCGGCCATCGGGCCGCAATCCAGGCCCAGCGCACGCGCGGCCAGGATGAAGTAGCCGCCTTGCAGCGAGCTGTTCATCAGCGCGTCGCGCGCAATCTTGGCGTCGTTGCCGGCGTACCAGGCACGGGCATCGGCATGCGGGAACAGCTTCGGCAGTTGATCGTGGAAAGCGTTGTCGAACGCGATGATCGCGGTCACGGGCGCCGAACGCGTCTTGTCGACGTTGCCAGCCGAGACGCACTCCACCAGGCGAGCCTTTTGCTCCGCCGACTTCACGAACACGATACGGGCCGGCGAGCCATTGGCGGCGGTGGGGCCGAACTTCATGGCTTCGTAGATCTGCTTGAGCACGGCGTCGTCGACGTGCTTGTCCTGCCACACGTTGTGGGTGCGTGCTTCAGTGAACAATTGTGCAATCACAGCCTGATCGACGGGTTTCATTGCGCGCTTTCCGGTTTTTATGATGAAAGAAAGCGCGATTGTACTCAAGGCGTTACAGGTGTGCGTGCAGGCCTTCGTCGAAGTCGTTCAATTCCATTCAACCCTCGTCGCTGTCCACCTGTGGCGTGCCGCTGGCGCGACGCGTCAGCCACAGCACGCCCAGCAGGATCAGCGCCCCACCCACGGCCTGGGTCACGCCGATATGCTCGCCTAGCAGCGCTGCGGCAAGCACCACGGTGACTACCGGCTCCAGCGTGGAGAGCATCGACGCCTTTGCCGCGCCCAGTTTCTGCAGTCCAGCGAAGAACGTCATGATGGCCAGCACAGTGGAAACTAACGCAATGGCCAGCAGGGCGAGCCATCCACCTGCGCTGGACGGAAACTGCGGCGGCACACCTACACTCGTGCGGATCACGCCGATCGTCACATAGACCAGCGCTGCCGCCGAACAGATCACCGTGGTCGTGGCGATGGCATTGACGCCGGCCGTCACGCGAGCGCCCACCACGATGTAGATCGAGTAAATTACCGCCGCCGCCACGCCCAGCGCGATACCCAATGGCGCGCCCTCCCCGCCGCCCACCGTCAGCCCGGCACCCACCGAGCACAGCACTAGCGCGATCACCGAGGTGGTGGTCAGCTTTTCTTTCAGGAAGACCGCCGCCAGCAACGTGACGAACAGCGGATAGAGATAGAGCAGCAGCGCCACGAGACTGGCCTGCGCGTGATTGAGCGCGGTGAAGAAGCAATAGGACTGGCCGACATAGCCTATGCCGCCCATCGCCGCCAGCGCCAGCACGCGGCGCCACGGCGGCAGCGCAATGCCGCGCGTGCGCATCACCACGGCCATCGCCAGCGCCGCCACCACGAATCGCACCGCCAGCAGGCCATAGACATCGGCACCGGCTGCATAGGCAAAGCGCGCGAAGATCGCCATCGCACCGAATGCGGTGGCGGACAGGGCAATCAGCAGCACGCCGGCGAACTTGTCGCGGGCCTGGCCCAGAGGGCCGGTGGCGGAAACGGTCATCGTGGAGGAAAAAGAGCGCGGAACGCTGCATTCTACTGACCCTGCGGGGCGCGCGGCGCATGCCCTACGCACATTCCGGCGCTGACTTACAATAGCGGCCATCATGTTCAATCCCTCAAGAGAAGAAGTCCGCCGTTTCTTCTGCGATGCCTGGCAGAAGCGCGTAGCGGGCAGTGTCCTCACCCCCCTGGAGGCCATCGCCGTCGACTGGATCGACCAGCACCCCGACTACCACGCGCTGCTGACCGATACCGAAGGCGCGCTGACGCGCGATTACACGCCCGAAGGCGGCCAGACCAATCCGTTCCTGCACCTGGCGATGCACCTGTCGATCTCCGAACAGGTGTCGATCGACCAGCCGCCGGGCATCCGTGGCGCCTACGAGGCGTTGAGCCGTAGGCTCGACTCGCCGCACGAGGCGCAGCACCAGATCATGGAAGCCCTCGGCCAGATGCTCTGGAATGCCCAGCGCAATGGGATGCCTCCGGACGGCCAGGCATACGTCGACGACATCCTGCGACGCGCCCGGGGCTGATTCTGCGTCTGACACACGGCGCCGTGCAGTAATCGACACTGCGCGGCATCAATACCAGACAACGCCTGACAAGAGCGCTCGGCAGCACGTGCTAGGCTTGCCGGCATCTTGTTCCTGTTGCGCCGCATCACCGGCAAGCGCGCATTCCTTGCGTGGCCGGCGCGGCGCTCCCTGCCCATGCTCTGCTCCGCTGCTGTCCGCGCCGGCTCGCGCCGCGCGGCTTTCCCCTCCCTGCGCTATGCATCGGCCATTGCCGGCGCCCTGCTGCTCTGGTCGCCGCTGGCGGCCCACAGCGCCGTGGCACTGCTGCAACCGCCGCGTGCCATCGATGGCACGAAGCCCCTGACACTGACGCTGCTCATCACTGCCGACGACGACACGCGCCGCTATGCCGTCCCCGATACGCTACAGGTGACTGCCGTGGGCGACCTGGCCGCCCCGGTGCGGATGGAGTTGAAGCGTGTGGGCAAGGGGCCGGAGATTCTGAACCTGCGGCGCGGTGAAAACCGCACAGTCAGCTACGCGACCGACTGGCCCGCAGGCATGCGCGGCATGGTGAGGCTGGACGTGGCGGGCATCGACGCCGCGCCCGTCACCATCACGCTGAACCGCGCGCCGTTGCCGGGCGAGGCCACTCCCACCGCGCCTCTGGTCGTCGCCAAGCCGGCCGCCACGCCCGATACCGAGCCGACCACTGCGGAACGGGACCTGGCCAATGCCCAGGGCACGCCAACGACAGCGCCCGTCACGCCTGTGGTATCCACCGCCGACGGTGCTACCACCGGTCCGGTACCGGCCGATCTTCGCGACTCCCAGCGTCTGGCGTTCAACGAGCCGATGTACCTGATGATCGGCGCGCACGACGGTGCCAACGCCAAGTTCCAGATCAGCTTCCGCTACCGGATTTTCGAAGGCGAGAACCCGAATTCGAAGTCGGTACTAGACAACCTGTATTTCGCATACACGCAGTTCTCGCTTTGGGACCTGGCCGCCGCATCCAAGCCGTTCAAGGACACCAACTACCGGCCCAGCCTGTATTACTACCTGTCCGATACCGGCGTGAAGAACAGCGTGATCAGCCGCCTGTCGATCGCCACCGGCTTCGAGCACGAATCCAATGGCCGCGACGGCGACGACTCGCGCGCGGTCAACACCCTGTTCATCAAGCCGACGATGTACTTCGGCGACCAGACCGACTGGCACTGGCGCGTGACGCCCAAGGTGTACGGGTATGTGGGCAAGAGCGACAACGAGGACATCGCCCACTATCGTGGCTACATGGACCTGAACATCGCCTATGGCCGCCCAGACTCGTGGGAACTCTCCACCACGCTGCGCAAGGGCACGCGCAAGGGCTACGGCAGTGTCGACGCCCAGCTCACCTATCCGCTGTCGCGGCTGCTGCCGGGTACAGCCGGCTACCTGATGGCAGGCTATTTCTATGGATATGGCGAGAGCCTGCTGTACTACAACCAGAAAACCCCTTGGCAATTCCGCCTGGGCTACGCATTGTCCCGCTGAGGTTATCCGGCGAGCGGTTTCCCTTCTGCCTTCAGCCGCGCATTGCCCACCGCCGCCGCGAACTGGCCATGACCGTGCCAGCCCGTGGCGCGGCCCAGTTTCTTGCCCTTGTGGAAGAACATGAACACTGGAATGCCGTGCAGGCCGAAGCGGCGGCCCAGTTCGGGGTGCGCGTAGACGTTGGTGTGCAGCCAGCGCAGGTTCAGCGCGCGGATCGGCTCGGGATTGGCGAGGATCGCCTTCTTTGCCATTTCGCAGTTAAAGCAATCCACACCCCAGAAGAACACGCAGACGAGATCGTCTCCGCTGGCGGCGATTTCCGCATCGATGGTGGACGGGTCCACTTCCTGCATGGCCAGCGCCTCGAAGGCGCGGTGATCCAGATGGGGGGCCGGTGCGTCAGACATCTACATTCTCCAGACACGACAACGCCCGGCAACCTTGCGGCCACCGGGCGTGTGTTTGCTACATGATCCTGCGGAAACTCGGACTCAGCGCGGAGCCGAAACGGTCACCAGCGCCGGGCGCAGCACGCGATCCGAGATCGTATAGCCACGTTGCAGCACGCTGACCACGGTGTTCGGTTCCTGCTCGGACGGGACCATCGAAATGGCCTGGTGGCGATGCGGATCAAAGCGCTCACCGACCGGGTTCAACTCGACGATCTTGCCGCGCTCGAAGGCCGCTGCCAGTTGGCGGGCGGTCAGTTCCACGCCTTCGCGCAGCTTGGCCACATCGCCGCTGTTGTCGGCCAGCGCGGCCTGCAGGCTGTCCATCACGGGCACGAGGTTGTCGGCAAAGCTCTCGATGGCGTACTTGTGTGCCTTCGAGACTTCGTCCTGGGAGCGGCGGCGGATGTTCTCGCCTTCCGCCGTGGCGCGCAGGAACATGTCGTAGTGTTCCTTGGCCTTGGCTTCCAGATCGGCCACCTGCTGGGCCAGGCGTGCCACATCATCGGCACCGGCTGCGGCAGCTTCGGGCGCCTGCGTGCGGGCGGCCTCGTCGGCCGGCGGCTGCATGTTCGGATTCGGCGTCAGATTCTGTTCTTCCATGTCGATTCGTATCAAAGCTAAAAACGCGGCCCATCTGCGGTAACGACAGGCCGAGGGGGGTTCGGATGCCCGGTTCGGGATCAACAGGCAAGTCTAGCCGCACTTGGCGGCACCACTCCAGTTTTTCAAGAGTGGACATTCAGAGACGCCGAAATACGCCGTTACAAAGAGCGGTTTCATGAGATCGAGTGTTCATTGCCTTGCTGCATCGCAATGACTAAGATTCATGCAGTAAAAATGACAAAAATAACGGGAGCCGGAGGTGGATCCATTCGATGCATCCTTGGGACGCTTCACCATGCACAAGCTGCCAGTCGTGACCGTATGCCTGATCGCCGCGCTATCGGCGATGACAGTCTTCATCTGCCTGTCGGAAGCGGTGGGTCCTCGCGACACCGAGTATGGCAGCGGCAAGGCCGTGTTCAAACACTACCTCGTCCACTACGTACGCTGATTTTTCCCGGAATACCGTGGCGACCTGGGCTGGCTCAATGACGAAAATCGTCAATCCGACGGCGGTCGCGCTTGGTTGGGCGGCCCTGTAGCTGGGCGGCCGGCTCTGGCTGCAACCGGCGCGTTTCAGCGTCTTTCTGGCGTCGGGCCTGGCTTTCCGGTGTTTCCTCGTAAGTCGTCTGGGCGATCGGCGCCGCGCCCCGCGAGGCCGGAATGCCCTTCACCAATACTTCCCAACGCTGCTGGTGCGCTTCCAGCACGACGGTATCGCCGGGCTTGACCTCGCGCGAATTCTTGACCGGCTGGCCGTTGACCGTGACCTTGCCGCGCTCCACTGCCTCGGCCGCCAGCGAACGCGTCTTGAAGAATCGCGCGCACCACAGCCATTTGTCGATGCGCATCCGCGCACCGCTCTCGAAATCCACCTGCATTCTCTATCTCCTGCTTCAGCCCGCCGCGCCACGCGCGTGCGCCCGGCTGCGGCGCGCATCGAGTTCATGCGCATGCAACGACGCCAGCGGCCAGCCCTGCAGATGCTGCAAAGCAATATCCGACAGCCCGGCAATCCACACCTCGGAATCATTCATGCATGGAATGAAATGGAAGTCGTTGCCGCCCGCCACGCGGAATTCGGTCTGCCCTTCCATGGCGATTTCCTCCAGCGTCTCGATGCAGTCTGCCGGAAAACCGGGGCAGAACACATCCACCCGCTGCGTGCCGACCTTGCCAAGCTCGGCGAGCGTCGGCGCCGTATAGGGCTGCAGCCATTCGGCCTTGCCGAAACGCGACTGGAAGGTCACCTGATACTGCCCCGGCTGCAAACCCAGCGCCTCGCCCAGCAGCCGGCCGGTCTTCAGGCACTCGCAGTGGTAGGGATCGCCCAGATCCAGCAGCCGGCGAGGCAGACCATGGAAGGACAGGATCAACCGGTCACCCTGCGCGAAATCGGGCACGTCGTGTTGGCGCCAGTAGGCACGCACCTGCTCGTTGAGCGCGCGAATATAGGCTGGATGATCGTGAAAGTGCTTCACAAGCCGGATTTCGGGCTGATTGCGCCATCCCGCCAGGACACGGAACACTTCGTCGAACGCCGTGGCCGTGGTGGTGCCCGAGTACTGGGGATATAGCGGCAGCAGCAGGATCTGCTCCGTGCCCTGCCGGCGCAGCGCCTCCATCACCGATTCGATCGACGGATTGCCGTAGCGCATGGCGCAGGCCACGGTCACCTCATGGCCCAGCTTCTGCATCAGCAGTTGCAGCGCATGGGCCTGCCGTTCGGTGTGGACCAGCAACGGGGAGCCGGTCATATGGGCTTCGCGCAGCCAGATCGACTCATATTTCATGGCCGAGGCGCGCGAACGGAACGGCAGGATCACCCCGTGCAGGATGGGCAGCCACGCCAACCGCGGGATTTCCACCACGCGGGGATCGGACAGGAAGGCTTTCAGGTAGCGCCCCACCGCCTTGGGCGTGGGCGCATCGGGGGTGCCGAGGTTGATCAGCAGGATTGCGGTGCGCGGCGACTGGCCGTGCTGGTATGCCGGTTCAGGCGAAAACGTCATGGGGTGTCCGATTACGACTCCGGGAGCGCCGGGCGATGCCGTGCGAAAGGCTCAAGTCTGATTCTGGCTAAGCGCGCTGGAGAGTAGCCGCGCCGTAATATCGACGATGGGGATCACACGTTCGTACGCCATGCGGGTGGGGCCGATCACGCCGAGCGTGCCGACGATCTGGCCGTCCACCTCGTACGGCGCAGTGATCACGGCCATGTCCTCGATCGGCACCAACTGGCTTTCTCCGCCGATGAAGATCTGCACGCCCTGCGCGTGGCTGGAGACGTCCAGCAATTGCAGCAGGCTGGTCTTGTGCTCGAAGACATCGAACAGCCGGCGCAGCTTGTCCATGCTCGACGACAGGTCCTCCACCTCCAGCAGCTTGCGCTCGCCGGAGATGAACACCTGCTCGTTGTTATCCTCCGCCATCGCGCTGCTACCCGCCTCCACGGCGGCCTGCATCAGCGATGACATGTCACGGCGCAACGCCTGCAACTCCACGCGCAGGTGATCGCGCACCGAGTCGAAGCTCATGCCCGCATAGTGCGCGTTGAAGAAATTGGCGGCCTCGATCAGTTGGGCCGGGGTATAGGACAGCTCGGTCTGGATGATCCGGTTCTGGACGTCACCTTCCGGGCTGACGATGATCAGCAGGATGCGCTTATCCGACAACCGCATGAATTCGACCTGCCGGAACGATTGTGCGCGCCGGGGCGTCATCACCACGCCGGCGAACTGCGACAGGTTCGACAAGGTGTGCGCAGCCGCCGTGATCATGCGCTGGGGTCCAAGCTGCTGGTTGGCCATCTGGCCCTGGATCTGGTCCTTGAGGCCGGCCAGTTCGGCGGGCAGCACCACTTCGCCGTCCAGCGGGCGCGCGGTCAGCATCGCATCGACGAACAGACGATAGCCGCGCGGCGTGGGAATGCGGCCCGCAGACGTGTGCGGGCTGGCGATGAAACCCATTTCCTCGAGGTCCGACATCACATTGCGGATGGTGGCCGGCGACAGGTCCAGCCCCGAGTATCGCGAAAGGGTGCGGGAACCGACCGGCTGCCCTTCGGCGATGTAGCGCTCGATCAGGGTCTTGAGAAGCGTTTTAGAACGTTCGTCCATGATGCCCCGATTCTAATCAAAACTGCGCCGTTCGGGCGGCGTCGCGAGCGCCCACGCCCCGAGGCTGACAATGGTCATGCCGGTATGGTCTAATCCCGCCATGTCTGCCCCCTCAAAGACCAGCGCCCCGCGCGCGCCGTTCAAGACCGTCGCCCTGGTGGGCCGGCATTCGACCGCCGGTATCGAAGGCCCCCTGGAGGAATTGGCGTCCTGTATTTTGCGCAATGGCCAGGATGTGGTGTTCGAGCGCGAGACCGCGCTGGCCACCGGCCTGACCGGCTACCCCGTGCTCACGCCCGAGGAAATTGGCCGCGAGGCCGACGTCGCCGTGGTGCTTGGTGGCGACGGCACGTTGCTCGGCCTTGCGCGCCAGCTGGCCGGCCACGATGTGCCCGTCATCGGCGTGAACCACGGCCGGCTGGGCTTCATGACCGACATCCCTCTGGAGGACGTCACCACCGCCCTGCCTGAAATGCTGTCCGGCCGCTACGAGGCCGAGTCGCGGATGCTGCTCGAATCGCGCGTGATCCGCGACGATACGGTGATTTTCTCCGCGTTGGCGTTCAACGACGTGGTGGTGAACCGTTCGGGTATCTCCGGGATGGTGGAACTGGCGGTCTCGGTCGATGGCAACTTCATGTACAACCAGCGTTCGGACGGCTTGATCGTATCCACGCCCACCGGCTCCACCGCCTACGCGCTGGCCGCTGGCGGCCCGATCCTGCATCCCACGCTGTCCGGCATGGTGCTGGTGCCGATTGCCGCGCACGCACTGTCCAACCGCCCCATCGTATTGCCGCACGATGCCGAGGTCACCATCGAGGTGGCCAGCGCGCGCGATGTCAGTGTCAACTTCGACATGCAGTCTCTGGCGTCGCTGCTGCCTGGGGACCGCATCGTCGTGCGTCGCTCGGCCAAGACCGTGAGCCTGCTGCACCCGGTGGGGTACAACTACTACGCCACGCTGCGCAAGAAGCTGCACTGGCACGAATACCCGACCGAGGACAACCGGCTCTGAGCCGATGCCTCCGGTTCTCCCGTCCAACTCGCCGAATCCTCTACCCAGTTCATAGACGCCCAAGATGCTGCGCAGCCTGTCCATCCGCGATTTTGTCATCGTCGACACCCTCGACCTCGACTTCTCGACCGGCTTCACCGTGTTCACGGGCGAGACCGGCGCGGGCAAGTCGATCCTGATCGATGCGCTGGCGCTGGTGCTGGGCGAGCGTGCCGACGCTGGCATCGTCCGGGAAGGCGCGACCCGCGCGGGTATCGGCGCCACCTTCCGCACGCATCCCGCGCTGGACGCCTGGCTGGCCGAGCGCGAACTGGCTGGCGACGATGATTCTGTGTTGCTGCGCCGGACGGTCGATGCCAGCGGACGCAGCAAGGCGTTCATCAATGGCGCCGCCGCTACGCTGGCCCAGTTACGCGAGGTAGGCGATCAACTCGTGGACATTCACGGCCAGCACGCCCACCAGCAGTTGCTGCGCCCGGACGCCCAGCGTCATCTCTTCGATGCACACGCCGGCCTGAGCGAGCAGGCCGCTGCCGTGGCCGAATCCTGGCGCGCCTGGCGCGTCTGCGTGAAACAGCGAGAGGCCGTGGAGCACCAGTCGCGCGAGATGCAACTGGAACGCGAACGGCTCGAATGGCAGGTCGGCGAACTCGACAAGCTGGCGCCGCAGCCGGGCGAGTGGGACGAGATCCAGTCCGAGTACAACCGCCTTTCGCACGCTGCCGGCCTGATCGACGGCAGCCGCGCCGCGCTCGATGCGCTCTCCGAATCCGATGGTGCCGTAGCCTCGGTGCTCAATGGCGTGGTCCAGCGGTTGCAACAACTGGCGGATGTCGATGTCGCGCTGCGCGATGTTCTGGCCGCACTCGAACCTGCGCTGGTGCAGGTGGAGGAAGCCGCGCACTCGCTGAATCGGTATGTCGACCGGCTCGAACTCGATCCCGAACGCCTGCAGGCCGTGGAAGCACGGATGCAGGCGCTGCACACCACCGCGCGCAAGTACCGGCTACCGCCCGAGCAGTTGGCCGACGAACTGCTGGCGCGCAAGCAGCAACTCGACGACCTGCAGGCCGCGCAGGACATCAACAAGGTGCTGGCTCGCGAAGCTGCCGCACGCGCTGCCTACCTGACGCTGGCCAAGCATCTGTCCGCCGCGCGCAAGGTGGCCGCCGACGCGCTGTCCAGGGCCGTGACCGAGGCGATGCAGGGCCTGTCGATGGCGGGCGGCACGTTCGCCGTGGCGCTGCATCCGCTGGAAGAAGGCCAGAGCCACGGCCTGGAACAGGTGGAGTTCCTCGTCGCCGGCCATGCCGGTGTCAGCGCACGTCCGCTGGCACGCGTGGCGTCGGGCGGCGAGCTCGCACGGATCAGCCTGGCCATCTCGGTGATCACCAGCGAAGCGGCCCCCACTCCAACGCTGATTTTCGACGAGGTGGATACCGGCATCGGCGGCGCCGTGGCCGAAGTCGTGGGCCGGCGCCTGCAGGAACTGGGCCGCGCTCGACAGGTGCTCTGCGTGACCCATCTGCCGCAGGTGGCCGCGCAAGCCGGCACCCACCTGCTGGTCAGCAAGGAAAGCCGCGAGGACAAGGAAGGCGCGGTCACGCGCTCGAAGATCCGCGCGCTGGACGCCGATGGCCGCATCCAGGAAACCGCGCGCATGCTGGGCGGTGCGACGGTAACCGCGACCACTATCCAGCACGCAGAGGAAATGTTGACGCAGGGCGCACGCGCTGCGGCCCTGGCCGCCAACGCGCCCCGCGAAGGCGGCGGCAAGAAGCCGCGCCGGGCGGCCGGCTGAGTCCGGCGGCATGCAATCCGCACACAGGAGTTTCAAACCGATGACCCATGGCAAGCTGCCATCGTTTCCCCGCCAGTTCTCGCGCACGGTGGCCACGGCCGCCTTCGCCGCGCTGGCCATGACCGCCATCTCGGGCTGCGCATCGGAGTCGAAGTCGTTCGCACCGCCGCGCGGTGCCCTCACCAACGACCGCGCGCTGGGCGACATCCTCGTCAAGTTCACGCCACCTGACGTGATGTTGTCCGAAGATGCCGGCAAGCTGCTGGCGGCTATCGAAGGTCCCGCACGTTACGTCGTGAAGCGACCCATGTCCGGTGGCGTGTGGCTGATCACTGCCATCACGACCTCCGGCGATGTGACGATGGATCAGGCCGTGGCGACGCTGAAGGCAGCACCCCGTATCGAATCGGCCACGCCGGACCGCATGCTGAAGCCACACCGGGCACGTCCGACCGGACGAGACATGCCATCCGACATACCGGCCAATTAATCTGCATCCTAAGGTTGGGGTGCCAGATTGCCGATAGCGACGGGTAGCCAACGATGGCTGTCCGCCGCCACTGGAAAGAATGAGCAGGTGCAGTACCGGTATTCCTTAGCAGTTCGTTTCATGCGATCTCCCCAGGAGCCTTGATGCCGTACGAGCCGTCCAATTTCCTTCCGAGGTCCATGCTGCCGGTCCTGCTGCTGGCATTCGGCACCATGCTGGGCCTCCCTTCCGCCGTGCACGCGCAGGCTGATTCCAGCGCCACGGTTCGCCCCACGCCACCGGCTTCCCGATTTACCGGCAACTACATCGTGCGCTGGCGCGATGGCAGCCAGACCGTGGGCACCCAGGCCGACACCACCCGCATGAAGCGCGTGGAATCCAATACGGGGCTGGCCCTCTCGGTCAAGCGGCCGATGGCCGGGACGCTGCAACTGCTGACCGTCAAGGACACGCGAGGCGACGGGCCCGAGGCAGTGGCCAGGCGCCTGCGCAACGATCCGCGCGTGGCCGATGCCGTGCCCGACCGCTGGCTGCAGTTGCACGACACCGTCCCCAACGATACGGAATTCGCCACCAACCAGCGCTACCTCGGCCCGCCCTCGGTGCTGACCGGCGCCGCCAACCTGCCGCGCGCCTGGGACCGCTCTCGCGGCAGCAGCAATATCGTGATCGCCGTGGTGGATACCGGCATCCTGCCCCACCCCGACCTGGCCGGCCGGACCGTGGCGGGCTACGACTTCATCAGCAGCACGACCGTGTCGGTGGACGGCGACGGCCGCGACAGCGACCCGACCGATCCGGGCGATTACGTGCCCACCGGCACCACGTGCTCGGACGGCAGCGGCGCGGCCAACAGCACGTGGCACGGCACGCGCGTGGCCGGCGTCCTGGGCGCGGCCACCAATAACGCCCTGGGCATTGCCGGGGTGGACTGGACGGCCCGGATCCAGCCGGTACGTGTGTCGGGGCGCTGCGGCGCCCTGCTCTCGGATACCGTCGACGGCATGCGCTGGGCGGGCGGCCTGACCGTGCCCGGCGTCCCGGCCAACGCGACACCGGCCAAGATCGTCAACATCAGCCTTGGCGGCGGCAGTTGCTCGTCGATCGAACAGCAGGCCGTCAACGATCTCAACGCGGCCGGCGTGGTCGTAGTGGCGGCGGCAGGCAATTCAGCTGGCGCGGTCGAGGCGCCTGGCGACTGCAGCGGTGTCATCACCGTCACCGCGCACGCCAGCGACGGCGAGAACGCCAGCTATGCGAACGTGGGCCCGCAGGTCGCACTGAGCGCACCGGGGGGCGGCTGCGGCAACTCCAAGGTCATCACGTCGGGTGGCACCACCACCTGCGCCTCCACCACGCCGCTCTACATCACCACGCTGACCAATGCCGGCGCGGCATCACCGGGTGCGTACGCGATCTCCTACACCTCGGCGGGCACCAGCTTCGCCGCACCGATGGTCTCGGGCGTCGCCGCGATGATGCTGGCCGTCAATCCCGCCCTGACCCCGGCCCAGGTCACCGCCGTGCTGAAATCCTCGGCACGCGCGCATCCCGCCAATACGTATTGCACGGCTTCAGGGAACTCCGGGAAATGCGGCGCCGGCTTGCTCGACGCCGACGCTGCGCTGGCGCTGGCGCCGAACCCGCCTGCTACGGCAAGCACGGCGACCTCATCCGGTAGCGGAGATACCAGTGGAGGTGGTGGAGGTGGTGGCGGTGCATTCGCACCGTGGAGTGCGATGGTGTTGCTGGGGATTGGGTTCGTGGGCTTCGTGACGCGGCGGCGGGGGTAGTCGATCAGCTTTCGATCCCGATCGCTGCGTCGCTCCCCTCTGCCGCCGGTCTTGCTCCCCTCTCCCACTTGTGGGAGAGGGGAGCAAACCAGTGGGAGAGGGGGAAACAATTGTTGGCTCAGGGGCCTGTCAGTTTTTTTGTGTGCAGGACAGCTAGAGGCTTGCCGGTCGAATGGATTGGCAAGCCTGCATTCTCTCAGAGGTGCGGGTGGGTAAATCGGTCTTCGTACAACACTGCGAACTGATTCATGGCCGCCTTCCAGTCATGCGTTGCCATCCCCCATTTTCCAGTGATGTTGCGCAGGGCCAGCCACAACAGCTTGGTGGCAGCTTCGTCGCTGGGGAAGTGGCCTCGGGTCTTGATGATCTTGCGTAGCTGCGCGTTGATGCTTTCGATGGCATTCGTCGTGTAGATGATCTTGCGGATCGCCGGCGGGAATGCAAAGAATGGAATGACCTGATCCCAAGCCCGGCGCCAGGCAGCCGGGATCGGTGTGTACCGCTGTCCCCATTGCCCTTGCTCAAAGGCTGCCAACTCGGCCATGGCCGCTTCCGCGCTGGGCGCCGTGTAGATCGGTTTGAGCGCTGCGGCCACCGCCCGACGGTCCTTCCACCCTGCGTAGTCCAGGCTGCCCCGGATCAGATGCACGATGCAGGTCTGCAGCGTGGTGTTCGGG
The DNA here is from genome assembly GCF_009793345.1 of Cupriavidus sp. SW-Y-13. Taxonomy (NCBI): domain Bacteria; kingdom Pseudomonadati; phylum Pseudomonadota; class Betaproteobacteria; order Burkholderiales; family Burkholderiaceae; genus Cupriavidus; species Cupriavidus sp. SW-Y-13. The sequence goes on along the minus strand of NZ_WHLX01000001.1, from coordinate 1,048,575 downwards.
AATACGGCGTTTAACGCGGGCTCCATGCCCTTGAGGCCGTCGGTCACCGCAATCAGGATGTCCTGCGTGCCGCGCGTTTTAAGATCGTTGAAGACCTTCATCCAGAACTTGGCGCCCTCGGTGGTTTCGATCCATAGGCCAAGGATGTCGCGCGTCCCATCGGGCAAGACGCCGAGCGCCAGATAGACGGCCTTGTTGCGCACCACGCCGTCCTCGCGCATCTTGACCCGCAGGGCATCGAAGAACACCACCGGGTACATGATCTCGAGCGGACGGCCCTGCCATGCCGTGATCTCCTCCATCACCGAGTCGGTCACCGAGCTGATGAACTCGGGCGAAACCTCGGTGCCGTACTGCTCGACCAAAAACGCCTGAATCTCGCGAACCGTCATGCCGCGGGCGTACATGGCGATGATCTTGTCATCGAACCCCGTGAAGCGCCGCTCGTGCTTGGGGATCAAGATCGGAGCGAAGCTGCCATCCCGATCGCGCGGGATGTCCAGGCGCAGCGGCCCGTCCTCGGTCAGCACCGTCTTGGCACTCTTGCCGTTGCGCTGATTGGTTGTCTCTGCCGGGCGCTCGGTACCGGCTGGATAGCCCAGGTGATGGCCCAGTTCGGCACCCAGCGCACGCTCGATCAGCGCCTTCTTGAACGCCATGGCCGCATCCTGCACCGCCTCGGCGGTCATCGGGCCTTTGACGAATTGATCAATTAATTCCTTCGGGATGGCGGGCAATTCCCGCAATGGGGCTTTCGGTTTGCGTGGCATACATGCTCCTTAACGACATGTTATGCCCTACACACAAAATTCCTGACAGGCCCTGGCTCAGCGTCCCCGCCTCCCCCACCACTCCCCCAGCAACCAGCACCCCAACCCCGCCATCGCACCCGCCGCGTGCGCGCCGCGCACGACGCCGAACCCCCATGAGGGATCGAACACGATGGCGGCCAGCCACGATTGTTCCAGCCAGACTTTGCCGAGCACGATGACACAGGTCACCACGCCGATCACGCGCGACCAGCCGGCTTCTTGCAGCAGCCTCAGCGCCACCCAGAGCGCCAGTCCATGCGCGGCGCCCGAGAGTCCGCCATACCAGCCCACGGCCGGCATGCGCAGCAGCGCCACCTGAGCGATCAGTCCGCAGATCACCAGCACGGCCAGCATCTCGCGCACGCGTGCAACCCGGCCTGCCAGCAGCAGCAAACCGACGGTCGCCGCCACATCGGACAGGTAGTGCTGCCAGCCCAAATGCACCCACATCGCGGTCACGATGCGCCACCACTGGCCGTCGATGCGTACCGCGTCGCGCAGGTACAGCCCGTGGGCGTGCAGCCAGGGGACGAATGTGAATGCCGCGGCCAGCGCGGCCACACTTGCCGTTGTAGCGAGCATCGCCGGCCACGACGGCAGGCGAACAGGCTTTGGCGGCGCCTCCGCCGACACCTCAGCCCGCACCGAACACCGCGTGCCAGAGCGCCCGCACCGGGGCCACCTGCTCGCTGACGCTGTCAGGCGGCACGCGCGCCTGATCGTGGCCGTCGAGCCGCAGCTTGTGCTGGCGGGCGCGGAACAGCCGGTAAGCGTCGCCCACGGCCAGCGCCAGGCCGGCATCGATCAGGTTCAGTACCCCGGCCATGCGCAGCAGCGCGATATTGCCCGCGTTACGCGTCAGTTCTGGATGTGCGCCGCTGTGCAGCAGCACCAGGTATTGCACCGTGAACTCGATATCGACCATGCCGCCGCGATCGTGCTTCAGGTCGAACAAGTCGGTCGGATTCGGATGGCCCTCGGCCACCTTGGCGCGCATCTGCACGATTTCCTCGCGCAGCGCGGCGGCATCGCGCGGCTGGCGCAGGATCTCGTCGCGCAGGTCTTCGAAGCGATTGCCGATCTCGCGGTCGCCGGCGCCGAAGCGCGCGCGCGTCAGCGCCTGATGTTCCCAGACCCACGCGGTGTTGTCGCCCTCGCGCAACTGATAACGGCGGAACGCATCGAAGCTCGTCACCAGCAGCCCCGCCGCGCCGTTGGGCCGCAGGCGCGTATCCACATCGAACAGCATCCCCGCCGCCGTATGGCTCGTGAGCCAGGTGATCAGCCGCCGGGCGTAGGCTGCGTAGACATCGGGCGCGCGCTCGTGGTCGTCGTCGTAGAGAAAGATGATGTCAAGGTCGGATGCATAGCCCAGTTCCTTGCCACCAAGCCGGCCGTAGGCGATCACCGCGAAGCGCGGGTTGTCGCAATGGCGCGTGGCCAGTTGCCGCCACACAGCCTGCATGGTGACTTCCAGCATCGCATCGGCAAGGTCGGATAGCCGGTCGGCCACCTGCTCCACCGTGAGCATGCCGCGCAGGTCCTGCAGCAGGATGCGGAACGTCTCGGCATGGTGTTCACGGCGCAGGATGTCCATCTGCGTCTCGACCTGTCCGTCCGAGGCATGCAGCCGCTCGGCCAGCCGCTCGCGGAAAGCCGCCCAGTCCGGCGCGGCGGCGAGCGCGTCGCTGTCCAGCAGTTCGTCGAGCAATTGCGGATGGCGCGTCAGGTAGGCGGCCGCCCAGCGCGACGCGTGAAGTGTCTGCGCCACGCGGTCCATCGCCTGGGGGTACTCGGACAGCAGCGACAGATACGATGCGCGCCGGCTGATCGCATCGAGAAAGTCCAGAAAACGGGTAATCGTGCTGTCGGCATCGTCCTGCCTGGCCGCGAGGTCCAGCGCGCGGTTCACCAGTTGGTCGAAGCGGTTGCGGCTCGATTCCGACAGCGCGCGATACCGCATCGACGATCCAATCGCGCGCAGCCGGTCGTACAGCCCCGTGCAATCGCTGAAGCCTGCGGCCTGCAACGCCTGGCATGGCGACGATTGCGGATCGGTCTCGTCGTCCGGGCTGGCCTGCGCCGCGCGCGATGCCATTTCCTCGCGCACCAGTGCCGGCCACAGCGGCTCGCTCTGGGCCGCGCCGTCTTCCGCGAACGGATCGGCGAAGGTGGCTTCGAACTGCTGGGCCACCGGTGCCATCAACGTGTTCATCAGCGCCACCAGCGCGTCCCAGTTCTCGCAGCCCATCATCAGGGCTACGGCCTGGCGTTCCTCGTCGGACGTGGGCAGGTGGTGCGTCTGCGCATCGTCACGATACTGGAGCCGGTGTTCGAGCTGGCGCAGGAAACGGTAGGCATCGGCCAGCTCGCCGGCCTGACCCGTGGGCAGCAGGTTGCGCGCCACGGCTACATCCAGCACTTCCAGCGTCGGACGCACGCGCAGCGCCGGGTCCTGTCCGCCGCGGATCAACTGGAACACCTGCGCCATGAACTCGATCTCGCGGATGCCGCCACGGCCCAGTTTGATGTTGAAGGATTTCTGGTTCACGCCATGGCCGGCCAGCCCACCGCTGCGCTTGGCGGCCTCCGAACGGATCTGCCCGTGCAGCGCGCGGATGGCGGCAATCACGCCGTAGTCCAGGTAGCGGCGGAACACGAACGGCGTGGTCAGTCGCCCCAGCAGCGCGGCGGCCCGTTCCGCGTGCGGAGTGTCGATGGCCGAGACCACCCGACCCTTGATCCACGCGTAGCGCTCCCACTCGCGGCCCTGTACGACCAGGTATTCCTCCAGCATGCCAAAGCTGCAGACCAGCGGCCCGGCGTCGCCGTTGGGGCGCAGCCGCATGTCCACGCGGAACACGTAGCCGTCGCCGGTCACCTCGGACAGCAGCGTGATCAGCCGCCGTCCCAGCCGGATGAAGTATTCGTGGTTCGACAGGCTGCGCTTGCCGCCCTGGGTGTCGCCGTCCTCGTCGTAGAGAAAGATCAGATCGATGTCCGACGACACGTTGAGTTCGCGCCCGCCGAGCTTGCCCATGCCCACCACCACCAGCTCCTGCACTTCTCCGCTCTGCGCGCCGGTGGGCTGGCCATAAGTCGCCGCCAGATCGTCGCCGAGTATACGCAAGCCATGCTGCACGGATAGTTCGGCCAGGTCCGTCATCGCCCCGGTGATCTCCCCCAGCGTGGCCAGGCCGCGCAGGTCGCGCTCGATCAGCGTGCACATCACCTCGGCCCGCAGGCGGCGCAGTGCCTGTGCGGCAACGGCCTCCGCATCGGCGGAAGGGACTTGCAGGGCGTGGAGGCGCTCCACCATCCAGTCGCGCGAAACCGGGCCAATCGCCGCTTCGGCCACCACGCCGGACATGCCGGCGCGCGCGGACATCACGCGGCGCGCGTAATGGGAGTACGCCGCCGAGTACAATACGTGGCCTTCGGATTCGACCGGGGCCAAGCCCTGCGCCGAAACGGTGGCGAAGGCCCCCTGGGCCATGCTGCCGATCGGGCCGGCGGCCCCTTCGAGGGTGGGATTCGATGTGGTGCCGGCGCCATCCTGCATGCGCTGCGGGTCAGTCGGTGCCAGCGGATGGCCCGCGGCGGAACTCGTCGGATCAGGGACAGTCATTCCAGTAACTTTTGCATGTTGGGCAGGCGCCGCGAACAAAGTGGCGACGCTTGCCTGCACCACTTTGGAGAGCGGCTAGTATTGTCGGATAATCTGCGCATGTCCAGCCGCCCCACCGCCCCTCACGACGGTTCCGCGCCCCCTGGCGCGGCTGCCGACGGAGCCGCCGCGGGCGCCGCCGCTTCTTCTGCTTCCCCAGCATCCGCCTTGCGTCCCGCATCAAGCCGTGGCCGACGCGCGGCGGCACTCGTCCGTGCCCTGCTCGGCGGCAGTTGGCGCAACCTCGTGGCAGCCATGCGGCATCCAGCCTGGAGCCGGCTCTGGCGCGTGCTGGTCCGCACCGTCCTGGCCCTGGTGGCGCTGGCCGTGGTCGCCGTGCTGCTGATCCGCTTCGTACTCTGGCCGCAGGCCCATACGGCCCGCCAGTGGCTGGAGCGCGAGGGCTCCTCGGCGCTGTCGGCCCAGCTCACCATCGGCCAGCTCGACACCTATTGGGACGGCTGGCACCCAGCCTTCCGCGCCAGCGACGTGCGCGCCGTGGATCGCCAGCAACGCACGCTGCTGGCCGCCGGCTCGCTGCAGGGCAAGCTGTCCTGGCAGTCGGTGCCCACCATGGCGCTGCAGTTCGCCAGCCTGACCGCCGACCGCACCGATGTGCTGATCCGCCGTACGCGCGAGGGCCACCTGCTTGTGGCCGGCGTGCAAGTGGATGCCAACAAGCGCAGCGACGACAACGATCCGTTCCTGAACTGGCTGCTCTCGCAGGGCCATATCGATCTGGTCAGCGGCAACCTGCGCTGGCTTGACGAGAAAGCCGGGCTGCCACAGCTCGACGTGGCCGACATCCACTTCACGTCCCAGCGCCGGGGTGCCCAGCACACGCTGAGGCTGGAGGCGCGCAGCGAATCGCTGGCACCCCAACCGCTGACGGTGCAGACAACGCTGCGGCACGACTACCTCTATGGCGCCGGCAACTGGCAGCACTGGACCGGCCAGGCCAACTGGCAGTTCAACCAGGTACAGCTTCCGGTGGTGCAGCGCTATCTGGCGATCTTCGACAACGTGCGCAGCGGCGTCTTCAGCACCGACGGCACGGTCGATTTCCGGGGGGGCCATGTATTGCGCAGCCAGACACGGATGCGCGCCTCGGGCGTGGACCTGCACCTGTCCGGCGCACCGGAGCCGCTGCGTCTGTCCAACGCCCAGGCGCTGCTGCTACATGGCGGCGACCGCAACGGCAACAACACGCTGACCATCGACACCCTGCTCTGGCAGACCGAGCCGCTGGCAGGCCCGCCGTCCAACGCAGACGCCTCGTGGCGCGAGGGCATGCGCAAGGTCACGATCTCGTGGACGCGCGACGACGCTGGCCAGCTGCGCAAGTTCGGGCTGAAGGCGCCGACTTTCGACCTGAACACGCTCCGGGCGATGGCCGCGTCCATGCCGCTGGACATGGCCGTGCTGCGACAGTTGCGCGCACTGCAGCCCGCTGGCCACATCGATAATCTCGACGTGGCATGGTCACGCGAGCGCGCCGGCATGCTGACACGCGCCCCCGGCACGCCGCATTACACGGTGCAAGGCACGCTGCGCAACGTGTCGGTCAACAGCCAGCCGGCCGTCCCGGCCGTGGGACCCGACGGCAAACCGCATACGGGTACGCCGGGGTTCACGCAGTTGTCGGGCACCTTCAGCTTCGACGATCGCCAAGGCACGGCCCGGGTGGACAGCAGCGGCGCCTCGATCAGCTTCCCAGGCGTATTCGACGATCCGCGCGTACCGTTCGACACCCTGCGCGGCGAGGTACGCTGGACGCACGAAAACGACCATCTGGTGGTGCGCACGCCGGGCATCCAGTTCGCCAACGCCGACACCGCCGGCAGCGTACGCGGCAGTTGGCAGACCGGTGGCGACGGGAAGAGCGGCATCGCGGACCTGAGCGGGCAGCTGGACCGCGCAATGGCCAATCGCATTCCGCGCTACCTCCCCACGACGATGCCCGCCACGCGGCACTACCTGGAAGGCGCGCTCGTGGGCGGCGAAGCCCACGACGTGAAATTCCTGGTCAAGGGCGACCTGCATCACTTTCCGTTCCACCCGCCATTTGCGCGCGCTGGCGACTTCCGCGTGGAAGTGCCGGTGCGCAACGTGAGCTACCAGATCGCCCCGCACGAGACGGGCCCGAACGTCGGCGGCGCCGCGCCCGGCACGGCCGCCACGGGTAACGGTGGCACGGCGTGGCCTGACTTCACGGACATCACGGGCAACCTGCTGTTCGAGCGCAGCAAGATGTCGTTCGTGGCCAGGCAAGCCACGGTACGCGGTATTCCCGGGGTCACGCTGCGCGACGTCAACGGCCAGATCGACGACCTGAGCGATCACGGCCACCTGCAACTCGACGGCGCGGCCACCGGCCTGGTGCAGTCGTTCCTGCGCTACGTAGCCGTCACGCCCGTCAAGGGCTGGACCGGCAACATCACGGAAAATGCGCGCGCGCCTGGCCACGGTGAACTGAAGCTCAAGCTCGACCTGCCGCTGAGCCACGCGGCCGGCTCGAAGGTCAACGGCGAATTCCGCTTCCCCGGCAACGATGTCACGCTGATCCCGGAACTGCCCCCACTCTACGGCGCCACGGGCGCTGTTGCGTTCGACGAACACGGTTTCCAGCTCAACGGCGTGCGCGGCCGGTTCCTGGGCGGCGAGACGCGCATCGCGGGCGGCACGCAGCCGGACGGCACCACGCACGTGACCGTCGGCGGTACCGCCACGGCACAGGGGCTGCGCGAGGTGCTGGGCGCGGGACTGGGCGCTCGCGTCGAAGGCACCACGCCCTACTCCGCCGTGATCGGCGTGCGCGAGAAGCATCTGCAAGTGCAGGTATCGTCCGAACTGAATGGACTCGCGCTCAACCTGCCAGCGCCGCTTGGCAAGACCGCCGGACACGACTTGCCGCTGCGCATGGAACTGCGACCGGTGGCGGCGCGCGCGGGACTCGACGAACTGTCGATCCAGCTGGGCAGCGCCAACAGCGCCCGCTACCTGCTGCGCCGGGGCGAGAGCACCGACGTCATTTCCGGGGGCATCGGCCTGGGACAGGCGGCGCCCCAACCGACCAATGGCGTGGCGATGGCGGTCAGCGCCGAACGGCTCGACGTGGATGCCTGGCGCAGCCTTCTCGACACGTCCGGTGAAGAGCGCAAGCCCGGTAGCGAAGTGGATCGTTCATCGCCGTTCCTGCCCGAGCGGATCAATGTCCGGACGAAGACGCTCGATGCCTTCGGCCGCAGCATCGATGACGTATCGATCGAGGCCAACCGGCAGGCCGGCGGCTGGAACCTGCAGATGGGTTCGCGCCAGATCACCGGCAACGGCCAGTGGCGCCGCGATGCCAGCAGCCCGGCGGGCCAGCTCACGGTACGGCTGTCGCACCTGGACGTTCCGGATTCAACCGACGACGGCCACATGACCGACGCCATCACGCGCAGCGTCGAGGAAATGCCGGCATTGGACCTCGCCGTGGAGAAGTTCGTGCTGCACGGCCGCGATTTCGGCAAGCTCGAGGTCAAGGCCCATACCAGTCACACCGAGAATCAGCCCGTCTGGACGCTGGACAGCCTGACCATCGAACAACCCGGTGCCACACTGACCGGCAACGGTAGCTGGCGCCTGCCGCGCCGGCTGCGCGAGGCGGCCGCCCAGGGGGCGGCATCGCCTACCGAGGGCCGCCGCACCCTGCTGAACTTCAAGCTGGATATCCGCAATGCCGGAGATGTGCTGGACCGCATGGGCATGGCCCACACGGTGCGCGACGGCAAGGGCTCGCTCGAAGGGCGGATCGCATGGCGCGGCTCGCCCATGTCGATCGACTATCCGACGCTGACCGGCAAGCTGAACCTGCAACTCGAGAACGGCCAGATCCTGAGCGTGGACCCGGGCGCGGCGCGGCTGCTGGGTGTGTTGAGCCTGCAGAGCCTGCTGCGCTTTGCCACACTGGACTTCCGCTCGGTGACCAGCAAGGGCATCGTTTTCGACGATATCAGCGGCTCCGGGACCATCGAGAACGGGGTGGGCCGGACCGACGACTTCCGCTTCAAGGGCAGCCAGGTCATGGCGTCGATGCGCGGCACGGCCGACCTGCTGCACGAGACCCAAGACCTGAACGTGGACGTGACGCCGCGCATCAACGCCACCACCACGTCGGTGGCCGCCGCCTTCATCAATCCGGTGCTCGGCATCGGCACGCTGGCCGCGCAACTGCTGTTTGCGGACGAGTTCTCCAAAGTGTTCACGCAGCACTACCACGTGAGCGGCTCGTGGGCCGACCCCAAGGTGACGAAAACGGAGGACAATGAGCCGCGCCGCGCACCGATCCTGGATCGCTCGGGGGTCTATCCCCGCTAGGCCACCCCGGACAGCCTTCCCACGCTCTGCCGCCACCTCCGACGCCACAGGAAACACGATGACCGCCAGTTCGCCGAGTGCATCCACGCAACCGTTTCACGTGGCCGCCATCCAGACCGTGACGGGCACCTCGCTCGACGACAACCTCGCCCGCGCCGACGCGCTGATCGCCGAGGCCGCGCGAGGTGGCGCCCAGTTGGTGCTGCTGCCGGAATACTTCTGCATGATGGGACGTCACGAATCGGACAAGGTCGCGATTCGCGAGCAGGATGGCGACGGCCCGGTGCAGAGGTTCCTGACGGATGCGGCACGCCGCCATCGCCTGTGGATCGTCGGCGGCACCCTGCCGATGTGGTGCGGCGACGACAAGCGCGTCTACAACACGTCTCTGGCCTTCGACCCGCACGGCAAGCGCGTGGCGCGCTACGACAAGATCCACCTGTTCGGCTTCAAGAAAGGCACCGAAGACTACGACGAATCGCGCACGATCCTGGCCGGCAAGACGCCGGTGTCATTCGATGCACCGTGCGGCCGTGTGGCGATGTCAGTCTGCTATGACCTGCGCTTCCCCGAGCTGTATCGCGGTTTGGCTGCAGGCAAGGGAGGGCCGGGCCTGAGCTTGATTCTGATGCCTGCCGCCTTCACCTACACCACAGGGCAGGCGCATTGGGAAATCCTGCTGCGCGCCCGCGCCATCGAGAACCAGTGTTATGTGCTTGCGGCAGCACAAGGCGGCAAGCACGAGAACGGCCGGCGCACCTGGGGCCACTCGATGCTGGTGGACCCGTGGGGCGAGTTGATGGGGGTGTTGCCGGAGGGTGAAGGCGTGGTGTCGGGCGTCATCGATCCGGCCCGGCTGGCCGAGGTGCGCCAGAACCTGCCGGCGCTGCGCCATCGCGTGCTGTAGGATTGACGACATTAACGATTGCATGCCGCCGTGGCCTGGGTGCCACGGGGTGATAGACCAAGGAAAATCATGAACGCCGGAGATCTCGGAATCCGCAACCTGGCCACCGCGCAACAACTGCTGCTGGCACCGTACGGTCTCGACGAGGCCAAGCTCCAGCGCGTGCTGGCCGATATCTTCACGCACAAGGTGGATTACGCCGACCTGTACTTCCAGCACACGCGCAACGAGGCGTGGAGCCTGGAGGAAGGCATCGTCAAGTCGGGCAGCTTCAGCATCGACCAGGGCGTGGGCGTGCGTGCCGTGTCGGGTGACCGCACGGCATTCGCCTACTCGGACGACATCAGCCTGGCTGCGCTGTCGCAGGCTGCGGCAGCCACGCGCACCATCGGCAAGAGCGGCAGCGGCCGCATCAAGGTGGCCGGTTCGCTGGCCTCGCAAACGGGCCGCAACCTCTATACCCCGAACGATCCGCTCGATTCCATGACGGCCACCGAAAAGGTAGCGCTGCTGGAAAAGATCGAGAAGATGGCGCGCGCCAAGGACCCGCGCGTCGTGCAGGTCATGGCCGGTCTGGCGGGCGAATACGACGTGGTGCTGGTGGCGCGCAGCGACGGCGTGATCGCCGCCGACGTGCGTCCGCTGGTGCGCGTGAGCGTGACGGTCATCGCCGAGCAGAATGGCCGTCGCGAGGTGGGTTCGTCGGGCGGCGGCGGCCGATACGCCTACGGCTATTTCACCGACGCTCTGCTGCGCCAGTACGTGGATGAAGCCGTGTCGTCGGCCCTGGTCAACCTGGAAGCACGCCCGGCCCCGGCCGGCGCGATGACCGTGGTGCTCGGCCCGGGCTGGCCCGGCGTGCTGCTGCACGAAGCCGTGGGCCACGGCCTGGAAGGCGACTTCAACCGCAAGGGCTCGTCGGCCTTCGCGGGTCGCATGGGCGAGCGTGTGGCGGCCAAGGGCGTGACGGTGGTGGACGACGGTACGATCGCCAACCGCCGGGGTTCGCTGAACCTCGACGACGAAGGCAATCCGACGCAGTGCACCACGCTGATCGAGGACGGCATCCTGACCGGCTTCATCCAGGACACGCTGAACGCGCGCCTGATGAAGATGCCCGTCACCGGCAACGCGCGCCGCGAAAGCTACGCCGCCCTGCCGATGCCGCGCATGACCAACACCTACATGCTGAACGGCGACAAGGACCCGGCGGAAATCCTCGCCAGCGTGAAGCACGGCCTCTACGCCGTGAACTTCGGCGGCGGCCAGGTCGATATCACCAACGGCAAGTTCGTGTTCTCGGCCAGCGAGGCCTACATGATCGAAGACGGCAAGATCACGTACCCGGTCAAGGGCGCCACGCTGGTCGGCAACGGCCCGGAATCACTCAAGGACGTGACGATGATCGGCAACGACATGCGCCTGGACTCGGGTGTGGGCGTGTGCGGCAAGGAAGGCCAGAGCGTGCCGGTGGGCGTGGGGCAACCGACGCTGCGGATTGAAAACATGACGGTGGGCGGGACGGCTTAAGGCCTCTCTCTTCCCAATCGCTCTGTTTGCTCCCCTCTCCCGCGCGCGGGAGAGGGGTCGGGGGTGAGGGCCAGCAGTGCAATTTGCGACTGAACGGCAAGCAGAGCCTCGTTTCCCTCACCCCCAGCCCCTCTCCCGCCTTGCGGGAGAGGGGAGAAAACCTCCCCTACGCCTTCACCTCATAAACCAGATTGAACGGCGTCTGCGCCGCCCGTCTGAACTTCCCGAATCCCCCCTGCTCCGTGACGCCGCGCATGCGCGCTTCCCCTGCCTGCGCGCCGAGGCACATCGCACCTTCCTGCGCGCGCGAACCCGGCGTGCAGATAAACGTCGAGGCGGAATAGAACACGCGTCCCACGGGATTGAGATTGTCCTGAAGGCTGTCGTTCGCAAACGGCTCGACGATCATCCAGCAGCCATCCGGTTTCAGTGACTGACGGATATGGCGCGCGGCGCCCACCGGATCACCCATGTCGTGGAGGCAGTCGAACACGGCAACCAGGTCGTAGTCGGTCCCCGGGAAATCCTTGGCGGAGGCCACCTCGAACGAAACGCGGTCACCCACGCCAGCGCGGCGCGCGGCATCGGTCGCGTAGCGGATCGACGGCTCGTGATAGTCGAAGCCCCGGAAGGTCGCGTTCGGAAACGCCTGCGCCATGATGATCGTCGATGCGCCGTGCCCGCACCCGACATCTGCCACCTTGGCGCCAGCTTTGAGCCGCGCTGCCATGCCTTCGAGCGCCGGAATCCATTCGCCGACCAGATGCGCCGCGTAGCCGGGCCGGAAGAATCGCTCCGTGCCGTGGAACAGCGAAGGGTCGTGCTCGTGCCAGCCGAGACCACGACCATTGCGGAAGATATCAAGCATGCGCGGAATCGCGCGGAATTGCGCCACCGCGATCTGGAACGCGCCGGGGATGAATGCCGGACTTCCTTCCTGCGCCAGCGCGAACGCCTGCTCTTCCGTCAACGAGAAGGTATCGCGAGCGGCGTCGTATTCCACGTAGCCACTCGCGGCCTGTGCGGATAGCCATTCTCGTAGATAGCGTGGATCGGTTTTCGTTTTCTCGGCAAGGGTATCGGCGCTCATCGGCTTTTCGGCCAGCGCCTTGTACAAACCCAGTTCATCGCCCACCACTACCGTGGCCGCGTGCATCACCGCGCCCAGATCCTGGACGAACTGTCCCATGAAGGCATCGAGCCTCGCTTCATCGATTGGCATGATCGCTCCCCACTGCTGAATTCTTGTTCGGCACTCGGGCAAACCCGGTACACGATTCCAATATAGGCAGGCGAAACGCTCTGCATTCGCTTAAATGCGATGCAGTTGCCGCTTGCAAGCACTCTGGAAAAGCGATATAAAGATGCTTCGTTGCTACGCGCGTGGCGATTGCACCCCCTCCTTTCCCGGATCGGGGCGCAATAAAATGCCTTTCGATTACGCGCCGCAGCATAAATGTCACGCATCCGCGTAAAACCGACACAAGCTGACCCTAGCCGCTCCGATTTCCGCCATGACCGCCAAGTTTTACTTTTACTTCTTTTGGCATCTCACACCGCTGGCGGATAGAGAGGGACGGCTGTAAGCAGACCCCGAATGCAAAAGAAACCGCCAGCAACCCTGGCGGTTTTTTTATGTCCGCCACGATTGCGAAGCACCATTCCAACAGAATCCATACCTCACAAAAACCCGGAGCCATCATGCTGAAGAACACCGACGACCTGCGTATTCGAGAACTCAAGGAACTGCTGCCGCCAGCACACCTGATCCGCGAGTTCGCCTGCTCGGAAGCCGCGTCCGACGTGATCTACGGTGCGCGCCAGGCGATGCATCGCATCCTGCACGGCATGGATGACCGGTTGATCGTCATCATCGGCCCGTGCTCCATCCACGACACCAAGGCTGCACTGGAGTACGCCAGGCTGCTCAAGGTGCAGCGCGACCGCTTTGCCGGCGAGCTGGAAGTCGTGATGCGCGTCTACTTCGAAAAGCCGCGTACCACGGTGGGCTGGAAGGGTCTGATCAACGATCCGCACATGGACGGCAGCTTCAAGATCAACGACGGCCTGCGCACCGCCCGTGAACTGCTGCTGAACATCAGTGAAATGGGCGTGCCGACGGGGACGGAATATCTGGACATGATCAGCCCGCAATACATTGCCGATCTGGTGAGCTGGGGCGCCATCGGTGCACGCACCACGGAGTCGCAGGTCCACCGTGAACTGGCATCCGGGCTCTCCTGCCCGGTCGGGTTCAAGAACGGCACCGACGGCAACGTCAAGATCGCCGTCGACGCGATCAAGGCCGCTTCACAGCCGCACCATTTCCTGTCGGTGACCAAGGGCGGCCACTCGGCCATCGTGTCGACGGCCGGCAATGAGGACTGCCACATCATCCTGCGCGGTGGCAAGGCCCCCAACTACGACGCCGCCAGCGTGCAGGAAGCCTGCGACGCCATCGCCAAGTCCGGCCTGGCCGCGCGCCTGATGATCGACGCCTCGCACGCGAACAGCAGCAAGAAGCACGAGAACCAGATGCCGGTCTGCGAGGACATCGCCCGGCAGATGGCCGGCGGCGACCAGCGCATCGTCGGCGTGATGGTGGAATCCCACCTCGTGGCCGGCCGCCAGGACCACGTGCAGGGCACCCCTGTGGAAGACCTGACCTACGGTCAATCCGTCACCGATGCCTGTATCGGCTGGAATGACTCGATCGGCATCCTGGAAACCCTGTCCAACGCCGTGAAGCAGCGCCGCCTGGTGTCGGGCAGCGGCAACTGATTCGGACGCGCTGCTTCGGATACAACAACGCCGGCTTCGAGCCGGCGTTTTTTTTCAGCGTCTGGCAGCTTATTTCTTCAGCACCAGATCGCCCTTCAGCGAGCCGATATAAGCGGCCATGTTCTGGATTTCCGCCTTGGTGAAGGGACGCGGCTTGCCGTTCTTGTCGGCGACTGCCGGGTTGCTGTTCATCTGGCCGGCCATGATGGCGTTGGTGCGGCCCACCATGCGGTTGCCGCTGACCTGGTAGGCCGACATCGCGTGAAACAGGTAGTCCGGATGTTGGCCCGCCAGTTTGGGGTAATCCGGAGAGATCGGTGCGTTCAGGTCCTTGCCGTGGCAGGCCACGCAGCCGCCCTTGTCCACCAGCGCCTTGCCCGCGGCGATATCGGCCGCCAGTGTCGGCAGCGCGGCGCCCAGTACCACCGCGCCCAGCGCGTACGAAACTGCTTTCAGCATCTTCATGTTGGCGAGTCCTACTTGAGCGAGTTGTTCTTGGTATCGGACTTCTGCTGCGAGTAGTACGCAGCCACGTCGGCGATGTCCTTGTCCGTCAGGCTCGCGGCAATCGCATGCATGGTCGGATGCTTGCGGTCGCCCTTCTGGTAGCCCTTGAGCGCATTCTCGATGTACTTGGCGCTCTGGCCGCCCAGCAGGGGTACCTGGTAGGTCTCGGGGAACGATGCACGGTAGCCGGGAATGCCATGGCAGCCGATGCACATTGCAACCTTGTCGCGGGCGGTGTCGACATTGCCCTTGTCCTGGGCATGCGCTGCCGTTGCGGCCGCGCCCAACACAACCATCGTGAGGAGCTTTTTCATTGTCGTAGCTGAATGGGAAGTGTTAAACCGCGTGTGACCTGCCCCTTGCCGGGACGCCAGACGGAATGCGGGATTGGGGACGTGAAGCGGATCGCCGCAGATCCGCCGAGTTCATCGGTGGACAGGGCGCAGCCGGGCGTGATGCTGATGTGCCGCGGTGCTTAGACACCATTCTTGCAACCATCTCGCGCTGTTGCCGCCTCCCGATGCTCCG
Source organism: Cupriavidus sp. SW-Y-13 (assembly GCF_009793345.1). Lineage (NCBI taxonomy): Bacteria > Pseudomonadati > Pseudomonadota > Betaproteobacteria > Burkholderiales > Burkholderiaceae > Cupriavidus > Cupriavidus sp. SW-Y-13. The sequence goes on along the minus strand of NZ_WHLX01000001.1, from coordinate 1,033,481 downwards.
CCATGTCTCTGGTGGCGGAACTGCCGGGCTTGAGGAGGATATTGACTTGGGGGGCGCGTCAAACCGGCGCATTGTACCGCAGCGGGCACGCGCCGGTCCACGCCACACACTTGGGGTGTGCCCCACTGAACACGAACGGCGATCTGCTCTTATACTGGCCCATTCCGGCCGAATTTCCGATTGTTTCGAAGGTTTGTCGGCCCGCTCAGATTGCTGTTACCGAAGTACCGTTCCCCATTGTCAGCCGACCGGCCTGCCTGGCAGACCTGTCGCGAAACACCAGGTTGCCTCATGTCCACCCACGCCAACGCCCAAGCCAATTCGCCCCAGCAGGTCAAGTTCGAAGGTAGTGCCCAGTACGTTGCCACCGACGACCTGAAGCTGGCCGTCAACGCCGCGCGCACGCTGCAGCGTCCGCTACTAATCAAGGGTGAACCCGGCACCGGCAAGACCATGCTGGCCGAGGAAGTGGCCGCCGCGCTGGGCATGCCGCTGATGCAGTGGCACATCAAGTCCACCACCAAGGCGCAGCAGGGCCTGTACGAGTACGACGCCGTGTCGCGCCTGCGCGATTCGCAACTGGGCGATGACCGCGTGCACGACATCCGCAACTACATCGTCAAGGGCGTGCTGTGGCAGGCGTTCGAAGCCGACGAGCCCGTGGTGCTGCTGATCGACGAGATCGACAAGGCCGACATCGAATTTCCGAACGACCTGCTGCGCGAACTGGACCGCATGGAGTTCTACGTCTACGAGACGCGCGAACTGGTCAAGGCACGCCATCGCCCGTTGGTGATCATCACGTCGAACAACGAGAAGGAATTGCCGGACGCCTTCCTGCGCCGCTGCTTCTTCCACTACATCAAGTTCCCCGATGCCGAGACGATGCAGCGCATCGTCGACGTGCACTACCCCGGCATCAAGCGCGAGCTGGTGGCCGCCGCGATGGAATCGTTCTACGAGATGCGCAACCTGCCGGGCCTGAAGAAGAAGCCGAGCACGTCGGAACTGATCGATTGGCTCAAGCTGCTGATGGCCGAGGACATCCCCGCCGAGGCGCTGCGCAGCCCCGACCGCAAGGCCGCGATCCCACCGCTGCATGGCGCGCTGCTCAAGAACGAACAGGACGTGCATCTGTTCGAACGTCTGGTGTTCATGAACCGCGCCAACCGTTGAGCGAATCGCCATGACGAAGTTTGTTCAGCCCATCACGCTGACCGGGAAACACGCCACGCTGGCACCGCTGTCGATGGCGCACGCCGAGGGCCTGCGCGAGGCCGCCGCCGATGGCGAACTGCACAGGCTCTGGTACACGAGCGTGCCCGCACCGGCCGCCGTGGAAGCCGAGATCGAACGTCGCCTGGGCCTGCAGGCGCAGGATTCGATGCAGCCGTTTACGGTGCTCGATGCCGAAGGCCGCGTGGCCGGCATGACCACCTACATGAATATTGACGGGAAGAACCGGCGCGTCGAGATTGGCTCCACGTGGTACGCCAAGCGCGTGCAACGCACGGCGCTGAACACCGAGTGCAAACTGATGCTGCTGCGCCATGCGTTCGAGACACTCGACTGCATCGCCGTGGAATTCCGCACGCACTGGATGAATCACCAGAGCCGCGAGGCCATTGCGCGGCTGGGCGCCAAGCAGGACGGTGTGCTGCGCAGCCACCTGCGCATGCCCGACGGTTCCCTGCGCGATACGGTGGTCTTCTCGATCATCGCCAGCGAATGGCCCACGGTGCGCGCGCACCTGCAATACCAGCTCGAGCGTCCGCGTTAAACACGTACGAGCCGGGAGACACACCCATGCTGATCGACTTCTTTTTTTCGCTGCGCCACGCCAAGCTGCCGGTATCGGTCAAGGAATACCTGACGATGCTCGAAGCGCTGCGCGCGCAGGTCATCGCGCCATCGATCGACGAGTTCTACTACTTGTCGCGCATGACGCTGGTCAAGGACGAAAAGCACTTCGACAAGTTCGACCAGACCTTTGCCGCCTACTTCAAGGGCGTGGAAAATCTGGTGGACTGGAAGAGCGATATCCCGCTGGACTGGTTGCAGAAGACGCTGGAGCGCGAACTCTCCCCCGAGGACAAGGCCAAGATCGAGGCCATGGGTGGCCTCGACAAGCTCATGGAACGCCTCAAGCAACTGCTCGACGAGCAGAAGGAAAAGCACGAGGGCGGCAACAAGTGGATCGGCACGGGCGGCACCTCGCCATTCGGGCATGGCGGCTATAACCCGGAAGGCATCCGTATCGGCGGGCCGTCGAAGGGCAACCGCACCGCGATCAAGGTGTGGGAAACGCGCGCCTACAAGGATTACGACGATCAGGTGGAGCTTGGCACGCGCAACATCAAGGTGGCGCTGCGCCGCCTGCGCCGGTTTGCACGCGAAGGGGCCGAGACCGAACTCGATCTCGACGACACCATCCACTCCACGGCGGCCAACGCCGGTATGCTCGACATCAAGCTGCGGCCCGAGCGCCACAACAAGGTCAAGGTGCTGATGTTGATGGACGTGGGCGGCTCGATGGACGATCACATCAAGCGCGTGGAAGAGTTGTTCTCGGCCACCAAGACCGAGTTCAAGCATCTGGAGTACTACTACTTCCACAACTGCCTGTACGACTACGTGTGGAAGAACAACCGCCGCCGCCACGCCGAGAAAATCGCCACGTGGGACTTGATGCACAAGTACACGCCGGACTACAAGGTGATCTTCGTTGGGGATGCGACGATGAGCCCGTACGAGATCCTGCAGCCCGGTGGCTCGGTGGAGTACAACAACCCGGAAGCGGGCGCGGTCTGGCTCAATCGCATGATCGAGCAGTTCCCGCGCTTCGTCTGGCTCAACCCCGAGCCAGAGGGTCTGTGGCAATACCGGCAGTCGATCACCGTGATCAACCAGATCATGAAGAACCGCATGTATCCCGTGACGTTGGCGGGGCTGGAAGAAGCGATGAAGGTGTTGTCGAAGTAAGCCTCCGACGCAAACTCACGCCACCACGTCGACGCCTTCCATCACCCACTGCCGGAATGTCTGTAGCGCCGGCAGATGGGCTTTCTGCTCCGGATAGCACAGGTAGTAGCCCTTCCTGGCGAGCACCCGCGCCGGGTGTGCCACGATCAGCGTGCCCGTTGCCAGTTCCTCCTCGATCAGGCAACGCGGGATCAGTGCGATACCCAGCCCCGACACAGCCGCCTGCGTGAGCAGCGTGAACTGGTCGAAGCGCGCGCCGGCCCAGGCTTCGCGCGTGGAGATGCCGAGCGCCGCGAGCCAGTCCGGCCATGCCTCGGGCACCGTCGTGTGGTGCAGCAGCGGATACCGCAGCAGCGCGCCCGGTGTCTTGGCCACGCCGCCCGCTTCATGCACGAGCAGGCCGGGACGGCAGACCGGCAACACTTCCCTTCCTGTCATGTAGTCGGCCTGGGTGCCGGGCCAGACGCCATCGCCAAAACGGATGGCTGCATCCAGATCGGGCTGCGAGAAATCGTAGCCCTGCGCATGGGGCACGAACTCCAGCGTGACCTCGGGATAGCGGGCAAAGAACTGCGGCAGCCGGGGAATCAGCCATTTGGCGCCGAGCGTCGGCATGCTGGCGATATGCAGGATGCCGCCCCGCCCTTGCCGCGCAATCAATTCCACGCTGGCCGATTCGATGGTGTCGAGGCTCGGCCCGATGCGTTCCAGATAGCGCGCACCGGCCTGCGTCAGCAGCAGGCGCTGACGCACCCGCTCGAACAGCTCGACCCCAAGGAATGCCTCCAGGCTGCGTACCTGCTTGCTGACGGCGCCCTGCGTGACGTGCAACTCGCGCGCAGCGACCGTAAAACTGCTATGCCGTGCGGCGGCCTCGAAGGCCACCAACTCGGTCATCGACGGGCATAAGCGTCGCATGAACCACCTCACTTCTCACACATCAATACCAAACGGAATGATCGAGGGATTTTATTTCGTTTGCAAGCGACTTCGTTCGGCGCGCAGAATCGGGAAGCCCAGGAAACATAGATTTCCTACTATCTCCGCAGGTCTCCAGCCTTCAGAAGCCCCCTTTCTCTCTTCTTAACGGAATCCCTTCGATGCAACGCCGTCCCCTGCTGAAAGTCCTCGCCGCTGCCACTGCCTTCGCGGCCGCTGGCATGACCCTGCCCGCCTTTGCCCAAGGCACCTACCCGACCAAGCCGATCACCCTCGTCGTGCCCTTCCCCGCAGGCGGCACCACCGACATCGTGGCGCGCATCGTGGCTGACAAGCTCGGCCAGCAACTGGGCCAGGCTGTGGTCGTGGACAACCGTGGCGGCGCTGGCGGCAGCATCGGCACCGGCTTCCTGGCCAAGGCGGCGCCGGACGGCTACACGCTCGGCATCGCCACCGCATCGACGCACGGCATCAACCCGGCCGTGTACCCGCGCCTGCAATACGATGCCACCAAGGATTTCACGACGATCACGAACCTGGCTTCGGTGCCCAACGTGATGAGCATCAACCCGGCGGTCAAGGCCACGGACATGAAGTCGTTCATCGCGCTGGCCAAGTCGGAGCCGAACAAGCTGGCCTATGGCTCGGCTGGCAACGGCAGCGTGTCGCATATGATGGGCGAACTGTTCAAGATGAGCAGCAAGACCGAACTGCTGCACGTACCGTACAAGGGCGTGGGTCCGGCGCTGAACGATGCGCTGGCCGGTCAGGTGCAGATCCTGTTCGACAACCTGCCGTCGTCGCTGCCGTTCATCGAAGGCGGCAAGCTGCGCGCGCTGGCCGTGGCTTCGCCGAAGCGCGTGGCGGCCCTGCCGAACGTGCCGACCTTTGCCGAACTGGGCCTGCCCGAAGTCAACGATGCCGCGTGGTTTGGCCTGATCGCACCGGCCAAGCTGCCCGCCGATATCCAGGCGAAGCTGAACGCCGCCGCCATCAAGGTGCTGGCCATGCCGGAAGTGAAGGCCAAGTTCGAAAAGCTGGGCGCCTCGACCGTGGGCGACACGCCGCAGCACTTCGCGCAACAGATCGCCGCCGAAGTGGCCAAGAACAAGAAGGTGGCCGCCGCCGCCAAGATCTCGCTGGACTAATCCGATTCACCACTGGCAGCACGTATGACTGAAGCAGAACGAAAGACCGCGGAAAGCCCGTACTTCCTGCGCATGCCGGAAGGCGAGAGCGGACCGCTCTTTCTGGATTCACCGCATAGCTGCACCACGTATCCGGCGGACTTCCGTTACGCCGCCGGACTGCCCCTGCCGCTGCTGCGGCAGGCGGAAGACACGTTCGTGGATGCGCTCTACGCCGATGCGCCCGCGCGCGGCATCCCGCTGCTGGAAGCAGGTTGCCCGCGCAGCTACCTCGACGCCAACCGTGGCCTGCAGGAAATCGACGAGAGCCTGCTCGATGCTTCGTGGCCCGGTCCGAAGCAGGAAACGTCCAAAACCCGTCTCGGCAAAGGGCTGGCCTGGCGTGTACTGGACACCGGCGAGGCCATCTACGACCGCAAGCTGACCGTGGCGGAACTGCAGGCGCGTATCGACACGTACTACGTGCCGTACTACGCGCAGTTGCAGCGCCTGTCGGACCTGGCCGTGGCGAAGCATGGCACGGCCTTCCACATCAACTGCCACTCGATGCCGAGCGAGGCCGCGAAGTTTGCGACCGAGCACCCGGGCCTGCAGCATCCGGATTTCGTCGTGGGCGACCGCGACGGCACCACGTGCGACACGCGATTCACGGACCGCGTGGAAGGCGTACTCAAGGAGATGGGCTACGACGTGTGGCGCAACCACCCTTACAAGGGCGTGGAAATCGTGCGTGTGGTGGGCCAGCCGCAAGCCAATCGGCACAGCCTGCAGCTCGAAATCAATCGCAAGCTGTATATGGACGAGGTGGGCCTGACCCGCACGGCCGGCTTCGGCAAGCTTCAGCGCGACCTCAACGCGCTGATGGACGAACTGCTTCGCTTCGCGCGCACATTCTGAGTCCGCTCTCACGGACGCCGCAACGGCGTCCGCTTCCCGGGACACGCCTGATGGGTGTCTCGGGGATCGCCTAGTTGCGCCAGATCATCGTCTTCTGTATTGCATGCGTGAACTTCGTCGCTGATCGCTACCGGATGTAAGCAATTAGAACGAAGAGTAACAAGATTAGGGAACTCTGCCGGAAGGCTTTCCTCTATCATGGCACTCCTTCACCACCTTCCTTGCTTCGACAAGCAACGACGATCCCGTGATTCGACGAATTTCCGAACTGTTGGGCAGCCCGCTCCGCATGCTGACTGCCGCAGTGGCTGGTGCCATCGCCCTGACCGGCTGCGCAACCGCGCCGACCGATGAGGCAGCACCCGCCACCCCCGCACCCGCCGCAGCACCTGCTGCCGCCGCACCCGCTCCGGCCGTTGCCAAGCCGCCGCCGGTCATCAACAAGAACCCGCCTACGACCACCGTCACGCTGCCTGACAAGGGTCGCGTCAGCCTGGCCGAATACCGCAGCCGCATGCGCGAGCAATTGATGAAGTCGGAAAACGCCACCGCACCGGTGGCTGACTGCGCGGCTCATGCAAGCTGGGTCGTGCCACGCTCGGCAAACTACGATGCGTTGAAGATTCCGACCGGTGCGCTGTCCACAGGACAGGCCACCGAGGAAGGCTGGGAAGGCCGCTTCTCGCCCGGCAAGCAGGCTGTGCCGGTCAGCTCGGTGGTGACGTTCAGCGCCACGGCACACAAGCGGCGCGGTGAAGCGCAGTGGCAGCCGGTGAAGGTCCGCTGCGGCTATAACGACGGCATGATGCTGGCGTACGAGCTGCTCGACAGCAACGGCGACACGATCATCGAACCGCCAGCGGCTCCCGCCGTGGCCGTTCCGTCGCAAACGAAGAAGAAGGGCAAGAGCAGCGCGAAATCGACATCGTCCGCGAAGAAGTCTTCGACGAAGTCGACTTCGTCATCGGCGAAATCGTCTGGTTCGAAGACGAAGAAGAAGCAGTAAGGCAGGCGCCTCGTCCCGCCTCTTGGTTCTGCTCCCCTCTCCCGCGTTGCGGGAGAGCAACCGTGTCAAGCAGGTCGGTTGTTCTGCCAAGGCCGACCCGTCTTGACCATGACATTGAGAATCGTCAGAAGCTTCCTCATGCACCCGACGATGGCGACTTTGAACGGCTTGCCAGCCGCTCTCATGCGTTCATAGAACTCGGTGATCGCCGGGTTGTGCTGCATCGCTGTGACTGCAGCCATGAACAGCGCCTTGCGAACATCGGCACGCCCGCCCCTTATGTAACGCTGACCACGCCGCCTGCCGCTATCGTCATTGAAGGGCGCAAGTCCGACCAGCGCGGCGATCTGCTGGCGGTTTAGCGTGCCAAGTTCCGGCAGCCGTCCGAGCAGCGTGAAGATTGTCACCTTGCCCACCCCCGGCATGCTATCGAGCAAATCCACCTTGTTCTTCCAGGCTTCGCTGGTGCGTAGCCGGTGCGTCATGTCGAGGTCGGTGGACTTGATCCGCGCATCCAGCCACGCGATATGCTCCTTCAAGCTCTTCTGCGCGACAGCCGGCGCCTTGTCCAGGCGGGTCTTTTCCTGCGCACGCATGACGACCAACTGACTGCGACGATCCAGCAAATCAGCGAATTCACGCTGCATCTCGTCGGGCAGCGGTCGCACCGGCGGCCGAATTTGCTGGGCAAAGCGCGCAATTACCCGCGCATCCAGCCTGTCCGTCTTGGCCAGGATGCCACACGCTTTGGCAAAGTCGCGGATCTGCCTGGCATTGATCACCACCACCGGCAATCCAGCGGCAGCCAGTGCCATGCTCACAGGGGTCTCATAACCGCCTGTGGCCTCCATGACAACCCGATCCACCTCGCCATTGACGTTGAGCTCCGTCAGGTGCTCCACGAGCAAGGCGATACCCTTCTCGTCGTTGCTGAACTGGCGCGGGCCGCCTTGCGGCACAACATCGATATCCAGGGTCTTCTTGCTGACGTCGATGCCGATTGCTAGCTTGATATCCATTTGGCTTGTCCCATCCTTGTGTCAATCCGGCGTGCTGCCTTACAACCGTTCGGGCTTAGGCTAAACGCTACCAAGAAATGGACACCACGATCCTAGCTCTCCCTCGAACTTGGACTAACGTCCAGAGCATGGGGTTGTCGATCTGTGGCGTCCGGAGACAATGATGCGACATACAAGGGGTTGGGGGAGAGGGCCAGAGGTTTTGCTTGCCGACCAGCGGCAATTTGCACCGCCTGCCCTCTCCCCCGCCCCTCTCCCAAAGGGAGAGGGGAGAAAACCCCAGAGGGCTTGTGTCAGCCCAAATACTCCCCGATCGCCTGCAGCATTGCCGTGCCCAGCAGCGCGCTCTTGGCACCATTCCAGCCGACCACCGCATCGGGCAAATCCGCGTTGTCCTTGAATGGCATTTCCAGCGTCAGCGCCAGGCAGCCGAACGTGTGGCCGATGTACTTCGACGCCAACTTGAGCGCGTCGGCGTTGTACTTGCTGGCCGCATAGCCGTGCACATCCTGAAAGTCCGGCGTGGCGCGCTTGAAGGCGTCGATGAAGCGTGCCTGCTGTTCGCGTTGAGCCTCCGTGAAGCCGGGCAGCATCTCGCTGCCGGCAACGAAGTTGTACGGTAATGCCTCGTCGCCATGGATGTCGAAGAACAGGTCCACGCCTGTCTGCTCGATGGCACGGCGCACGTAGAACACCTCGGGGCTTGTTTCCTCGCTCGGCTGCATCCATTCCCGGTTCAGGTTCGCGCCAGCGGCGTTGGTACGCAGGTTGCCGCGTGCCGAGCCATCGGGATTCATGTTCGGCACGATGTGGAACACAGCTCGATCCAGCAGCGTGCGCGCCACCGGATCGCCATTCCAGATGCCAGTGCCCGTCAGCCGCTGCAGCGTCCCCTCGACAAACCATTCGGCCATGCTTTCGCCCGGATGCTGGCGCGCGATCATCCAGATGGTCTTCTTGCCAGGCCCAGGCTGACCCACGGTCACGCAGGTCAGGTCGCGGCCATCGACGGTGCTGCCGAGGTGCGACAGCTTGGCAAGCGGCGAGCGCTGGCACGTGGCCAGCAGCGACAGGTGGCGCTCCTCGGAGTACGGCTCGAAGTAGGCCAGCCACACACTGTCGTGCTCCGGCGTGAACTCAACCGTCATCGTGGCGCCGTCATAGCGCGTGGGCACGCGGAACCAGTGCGCGCGGTCGTACGAGGCCACCGCGTGGTAATCGCGCCATCCATCGGGGTACGTACACTCGCCCGCATTCAGGAACTTCATCGCGCAGGGCTGGCCCGCTGCACCCTGCAGGCGGAAGTGAAACCACTGGCGGAAATCGGCGTGCGAATCGGCGCGGATGCGCAGGCGGATATCATCGGCGCGCGCGGCGGATTCCACCTCGATGGCGCCGGAGTCGAACAGTGTGGAGATATGCAGTGCTGAGTTCATGCGTCTTATCCTCGGGTCTCAGTCTCTCGGTGTCGATGCGGGTCAGTCTTCCAGGCGGCGGCGGAATACCCAGCGCGCATCGTCGGAAGCTGCCTTGTCGAAAGCGTAGCCGTCCTCGCTGAAACGCTTCAGCTTTGTGGCGTCGGTCACGCGATGGGTCACGGCGTAGCGGGCCATCGTACCGCGCGCCCGCTTGGCGTGGAACGAAATGATCTTGTAGCGGCCGCCCTTCCAGTCCTCGAACACGGGTGTGATCACGCGCGCGTTCAGCACTTTGGGCCGCACGACCTTGAAATACTCCTCGGAAGCCAGGTTCACCAGCGTGGCCGGCCCTTCGTGCTTCAGGTCGGCCATGTCCTTGTTGACGAGCTTCGTCACATCGTCGCCCCAGAATGCGTAAAGGTCCTTCCCTGCCGCCGTGTCCAGACGCGTACCCATTTCAAGACGATACGGCTGCATCCAGTCCATCGGGCGCAGCACGCCATAGAGGCCTGACAGGATGCGGATGTGCTTCTGCGCGAAGGCCAGGTCCTCCGTGGACAGCGTTGTCGCGTCGAGCCCATCGTAGACATCGCCGTTGAACGCCAGCACGGCCTGCTTGCTGTTGGCAGCGGTGAACTCGGGCGACCAGTCGCCGTAGCGGGTCACATTCAGCACGGCGAGCTTGTCGGAGATATCCATCAGCGACCCCACATCCTGCGGCGCGAGCTTGCGCAAGCGCTCGATCAGCGTGGCCGAACGGTCGATAAAGCGCGGCAGCGTGTGAGTCTTGACGCGTGGCGGTGTCTCGTAGTCCAGGGACTTGGCGGGGGACAGGACGATGAGCATGGCAAAATCGAGGCTGAAAACAAAGCTGAGATTGTAGCGAATGCCCACCGAAGTCACCGCCGGCGATCTGCCGCGCACTTCCGCACCCCCTTGCCCCGCCCTCCCGGCACCCCGCGTGGTGCTCGACTCCAACGTCTGGGTGGACCTGCTGGTCTTCCGCGATCCCCATGTGGAGCCGATCCGCGCCGCGCTGGCGGCAGGGACGATCGCTCCCGTGATCCGCGCCGACTGCCGCGAGGAACTGCGCCGCGTGCTGGCCTATCCGCAGTTCGCGCACTTCAACGTCGATATTCCGGCGGCGCTGGCCGAGGTGGACCGACTGACCACGCTCGAACCCTTCCCGGAGCCGGAGCAGATTGACGCCATCCGCCTGCCCAAGTGTCGCGACACCGATGACCAGAAGTTCATCGAACTCGCGCACCACGCCCGCGCGGTGCTGCTGGTCTCGAAGGACAAGGCCGTGCTCAAGCTGAAGGGCCGCCTGCGTCGCACCAGTGGCGTGGAAGTGCTCACGCCGCCCGCGTTCGCCAACTGGCTGGCTGCGTGGACACCAGCACCGGCCACCGTGGACGCGCCTCGCTAGCCACTAGCCGCTAGAATGTCGCAGCCGTTTCTCTCACGTTTCCGCAACCGACCATGTCCGAATCGACGCTCGCTCCCCTGAATCCGCCCCCTTCTCGCCTGCCTAACGTCGGCACGACGATTTTCACCGTGATGTCGGCGCTGGCCGCCGAGAAGAACGCCGTGAACCTGGGGCAGGGTTTCCCGGATTTCGATTGCGATCCGCGCATTGTCGAGGCCGTGGCCGAGGCCATGCGCGCCGGCCACAACCAGTATCCGCCGATGGCGGGCGTGCCCGCGCTGCGACAAGCCATCGCCGCCAAGATCGCCAGGCTCTATGACCACCAGTACGACTGGAACACCGAGATCACGGTGACGGCGGGCGCCACGCAGGGGCTGCTGACCACGATCCTGAGCGTGGTGCATCCGGGCGACGAAGTCATCGTGCTGGAACCGTGCTACGACAGCTACCTGCCTTCGATCGAACTGGCCGGCGCCACCGCCGTGCCGGTGCGTCTGGAAGCGCCGCTGTTCCGCATCCCGTTCGACAAGCTGGCCGCCGCGATCACGCCGAAGACGCGCCTGATCATGATCAACACGCCGCACAACCCCACCGGCACGATCTGGCGCGAAGACGACATGCAGCAACTGGCCGACCTGCTGGCCGGAACGGACATCCTGCTGCTGTCGGACGAAGTCTACGAACACATGGTCTACGACGGCCAGCGCCATGAATCGGTGGCGCGCCATCCCGAACTCGCGCGCCGCAGCTTTGTGGTGTCGAGCTTCGGCAAGACCTATCACGTCACGGGCTGGAAGGTGGGCTTCGTGGCCGCGCCCGTCGCGCTGATGAACGAGTTCCGCAAGGTCCACCAGTTCAACGTGTTCACCGTGAACACGCCGGTGCAGTACGGGCTGGCCCAGTACATGGCCGACCCTGCGCCGTACCTGAACCTCTCCGGCTTCTACCAGGCCAAGCGCGATTACTTCCGCGCAGGACTGGCCGGCTCCCGTTTCAAGCTGCTGCCGTCGGACGGCACGTACTTCCAGTGCGTGGACTATTCGGCCATCTCGGACATGAGCGAAGCCGACTTCTCGATGTGGCTGACGCGCGAGATCGGCGTGGCGGCGATTCCGGTCTCGGCGTTCTATTCCGAGCCGAGGGAATCGGGTGTGGTGCGGTTCTGCTTTGCGAAGAAGGAAGAGACGCTGAAGGTGGCGTTGGAGCGGTTGGGGAAGATCTGATCGCTCTCCCCGCGTGCCTTGCTCCCCTCTCCCGCTACGCGGGAGAGGGGTTGGGGGCGAGGGCGTGGAGGTTCAACGTGCGACTTGTCGTGAATTGAACCGCTGGCCCTCACCCCCGCCCCTCTCCCGCCGTGCGGGAGAGGGGAGAACACCATCATCGGGATCGGCGCTGCAAACCCTCACCGATTCCGGCTCATCATCAACTCCGTATTCGCCTTCCGTTCCGCGTTGACCTTCTGCACGGTCGGGCGCTCGGACATTGCTTTCAGGTATTCCTTCACCGGCAGGCCCGCCAGCAGGTCCTCGCCATAGATGATCTTCGTGCACGACGAGACCAGCGGCAGGTGGCAGATGGCGGCGCAGTCGGCCAGCGTGAAGGTGTCGCCGGCGATGTAAGGCGAGAATTTCGCCAGCTTGCCGAAGGCGGGGATGTACTTGTCCAGCAGCGCGCGCTGGCGCTCCTTCACGCGATCACTGACCTTGCCGCCGAAGAATGCCTCGCCATACAGTTCCCGTGCGGTCAGTTCCAGATACAACTCCAGGAAGGTGACGAGTTCGCGCACCTTGGCGGCCTGATACGGGTCTTTCGGCAGCAGCGGAGACTGGATGTAAGTGGTTTCGATGTACTCGGCAATCGGTTCGGACTCGCACAGCGGGCCGGCATCGGTGATGATGTAGGGCACCTTGCCCAGCGGCGACGCGGCCAGGTCGGTCTCGCCGATCCAGGCCAGCACTTCCTCGAACGGCAGGTTCTTTTCCAGCAACGCCAACTTCACCTTGTTGTAGTAGTTGCTGGCGGCAAAACCGCAGAGCTTCAGCATGTCGTCTCTCTCCGAATGTGTGTGCGAAGGTTTGTCGTATGTCCGGTGTCGCCCCAAGGTCGCACCAGCGTCTTCCGCCCTGCCCCATCTGTCCGATCAGCGCACGCCGCATGCGCGGCCCCACTGTCGCGAAAGGTGCAGAAAACGTACGATCGTGCTAATTTAGCCACAACTTTTTTGGACCAACAATGAGCAATTCCACCATACAGTCGCTCGGCATCGTTGGCACGGGCGCCATGGGCCGGGGCATCGCCCAGATCGCCGCCCAGGCGGGCCTGACGGTCAGCCTGTTCGACGTCAATGCCCAGGCCGTGGCCGCCGCGCGCCAGTACCTGCAGGACACCTTTGCCAAGCTGGCCGACAAGGGCAAGATCAGCGCCGCCGACAGCGAAGCCGCGCTGGCCCGCGTGAAGGCCTGCACCGCGCTGGAAGACCTGGCCGGCTGCGACATGGTGCTGGAAGCCATTGTGGAACGCCTCGACGTCAAGCGCGACCTCGTGGCCAAGCTCGAAGCCATTCTGCGTGAAGACGCCGTGATTGCGTCGAATACCTCGTCGCTGTCGATCACGGCCATCGCCGTGGGATCGAAGAAGCCGGGCCGCGTGGTCGGCTATCACTTCTTCAATCCGGTGCCGCTGATGAAGGTCGTCGAAGTCATCGACGGTCTCTCGGGCGACCCCACCATCGGCGACCGCCTGATGGAGCTGTCGCGCCGCATGGGCCACACGCCGGTGCGCTGCAAGGACATGCCGGGCTTTATCGTGAACCATGCCGGCCGCGGCATGAACATCGAGGGCCTGAAGGCTGCGCAGGAAGGCGTGGCCGAGTTCGTCGACATCGACAACATCATGCGCGAGCAGGCTGGCTTCCGCATGGGTCCGTTCGAACTGATGGACCTGACCGGGCTGGACGTATCGCACCCGGTGATGGAATCGATCTACAACCAGTTCTATCAGGAACCGCGCTACCGTCCGTCGCCGATCACGGCGCTGCGTTCGGTGGGTGGCCTGCTGGGCCGCAAGACCGGCGCGGGCTTCTACGCGTATCCGGAAGGCCAGAAGCAGATTCCCGCAACGAAGGCCGTGCCTGACAGCCGTCCGGCCAGCGTCTGGGTGAGCCGCGCCAACGAGCGTGGCCACGCGATGGCGGTGAAGCTGCTGGGCGCGCTGGGTGCCAACGTCGAAGGTGGCAATACGCCGTCCGCCGATGCACTGATCGTCGTGACGCCGCTGGGTCTGGATGCCACCACGGCGGCGCTGCAGGAAGGTCTGGACGCCACGCGCGTGGTCGCCATCGACACGCTGCTGCCGTTCGAGGCCACCAAGCGCCGCACGCTGATGACCACGCCGGCCACGAGCGCTGCCGCACGCGACGCCGCACACGGCCTGTTCGCCAGCGATGGCGTGCCGGTGACCGTGATCCGCGACTCGGCCGGTTTCATCGCCCAGCGCATCATCGGCTGCATCGTGAACATCGCCAGCGACATCGCGCAGCAACGCATTGCCACGCCGACCGATATCGACCTGGCCGTGAACCTGGGCCTCGGTTATCCGAAGGGTCCGCTGGCACTGGGCGATACGATCGGCGCCAACGTGATCCTGGAAGTGCTGCGCAACATGAACCAACTGACCGGTGACATGCGTTATCGCCCGAGCCCTTGGCTGTGGCGTCGTGCGGGCCTTGGCCTGTCGCTGCTGACCGAAGAAGCCTGATTTTTGAAGCGGGCGCCCCGATGAGACACGGGGCGCCTTTTTGTTTCCCCCAGACAATGAGGCTGCAATGACTGCCCAGCTGCTGTCCGAACGCGTCGGCTCGACGCTCGTCCTGACCATCTCCAACCCGGAAGCCCGCAACGCGCTGCATCCGGACATCTACGCTGCCTCGCGCAAGGCCCTCGACGCGGCCACCACCGATGATTCGATCCGCGCCGTGGTGCTGACTGGCGCCGACGGCGTGTTCTGCGCGGGCGGCAACCTGAACCGCCTGCTCGGCAATCGCTCGCAGCCGCCTTCGGTGCAGGAAGAAAGCATCGGCGTGCTGAACGCGTGGATCGAATCGTTCCATGCCTTTCCGAAGCCGATCATTGCCGCCGTGGAAGGCCCAGCCGCCGGCGCCGGTTTCTCGATCGTACTGGCCTGCGACTTCGTCGTGGCGGCCAGCGATGCCAAGTTCGTGATGGCCTACGTCAAGGTGGGCCTGACGCCCGATGGCGGCGGCTCGTACGAGCTCGCACGCATGCTGCCGCGCCAGTTGGCCAGCGAAATGATGATGGAAGGCAAACCGGTGGACCCGGCCCGTCTGGCACACTTCGGCATCGTCAATCGCGTGGTCGCGCCGGGACAGGCACTGACCGAGGCGCTGGCCATCGGCGCGAGCATCGGCCGCGAGTCGCCGAACGCCGTGAGCGGCATCAAGGCACTGATCCATCACGCGGGCACTGCCTCGCTGAGCGAACATCTGCTTGCCGAGCGCGACAGCTTCGTGGCGGCGCTGCATCACAAGGACGGCGGCGAAGGCATCAGCGCCTTCCTCGAGAAGCGCAAGCCCGACTACCGCTAGGCATCCACTGCCCGGTTCCGACAACGATCACAAAACAAAGACATTGCGGAGAGAGACAACGATGAGCACCAACGTTTCGCACTTTGAAGGCACACGCCCCGTGGCGGACCAGCAGCGCTTCGACATGGACGCGCTCGAAGCCTGGATGCGCGAGCATGTGGAAGGTTTCGCCGGCCCGCTCACCATCGAGCAGTTCAAGGGCGGCCAGTCGAACCCCACCTTCAAGCTGATCACGCCGGGCCAGACCTATGTGATGCGCGCCAAGCCGGGTCCGAAGTCCAAGCTGCTGCCGTCGGCGCATGCCATCGAGCGCGAGTACCGCGTGATGAAGGCGCTGGCCGGCACGGATGTGCCCGTGGCGCATATGTACGCGCTGTGCGAGGACGAGGACGTGATCGGCCGCGCTTTCTACATCATGGAGTTCGTCAGCGGCCGCGTGCTGTGGGACCAGTCGCTGCCGGACATGACCACCAGCGAGCGCGCCGCCATCTATGACGAGATGAACCGCGTCATCGCCGCACTACATTCGGTGGACTACAAGGCCATCGGGCTGGCCGACTACGGCAAGCCCGGCAACTATTTCCAGCGCCAGATCGAGCGCTGGAGCAAGCAATACAAGCTGTCCGAGACCGAGTCGATCCCGGCCATGGACCAGTTGATCGCCTGGCTGCCCGAACATATTCCGCAGGAATCCTCCGAGCTGACCAGCATCGTCCACGGCGACTACCGCCTCGACAATCTGATGTTCCACCCCACCGAGCCGAAGGTGCTGGCCGTGCTGGACTGGGAACTGTCGACGCTGGGCCACCCGATGGCCGATTTCGGCTACCACTGCATGAGCTGGCACATCCAGCCGGGCCAGTTCCGCGGCATCGCGGGACTCGACCATGCGGCGCTGGGCATTCCCGACGAGGCGACGTATCGCCGCCTGTACGAGCAGCGCACGGATCGCCCCATCACCGGCGACTGGAATTTCTACCTCGCCTTCAGCATGTTCCGCATTGCCGGGATTCTGCAAGGGATCATGAAGCGCGTGGTGGACGGCACGGCATCGTCGGCGCAGGCGCTGGACGCCGGCAAACGGGCTAGGCCGATGGCGGAGATGGGGTGGGAGTATGCGAAGAAGGCGGGGGCTTGAGGCTTAGGCATCCCCTCTCCCCAAGGTTTGCTCCCCTCTCCCGCAAAGTGCGAGAGGGGAGCAGACCGGCGGGGGAGCAAAACATACAGTCGTCAGACAACTGATGAACCACCCGAGGCCGTGCTCTTGCCTCCATGTCCCTACATTAGACGCGCGCTCTACGTGTTTTCCCGATAGACCCGGACCGCGCGCCAGCCTACACTTCCCTCCATTCGTTGTACGACAACTGATGATAAGTGTTGACTGGAGACACAGCATGACCTCTTCTCGCCGCCAATTTCTCGGCCAGCTTCCCGGCCTGGCCGCTTTGGGTGCCGTTGGCACGTCTGGCATTCTGGCGCCGGCGTCCGCCTGGGCGCAGGACAAGTGGCCGACCAAGCCGATTCGCCTGGTGGTGCCCTACCCCGCCGGCGGCTCGTCCGACATCATCGCCCGCCTGATCAGCAAGCCGCTGGGCGAAGCGCTGGGCCAGGCCGTCGTGGTCGATAACAAGCCGGGCGCGAACGGCAACATCGGCGCGGCGATCGTGGCGCAATCGGGTACGGACAACCACACGCTGCTGCTCTGCGACGTGGGCGCGCTGGCCATCAGCCCATCGGTCTATACCAAGCTCACGTTCAATCCGGACAAGGACCTGAAGGCTGTGGGCATGCTGGCCTACTCGCCGCACCTGCTGGTCGTGCATCCGTCCGTGCCGGCCAACAACCTCAAGGAACTGGTGGCGCTGTCGCACAAGCAGCCGCTGAACTTCGCCGTGACCGCCATCGGCAGCGCGCCGCACCTGGCCGGCGTGGCCGTGCAGCAAGCAACGCAGGCAGCGTGGCAGTACGTGCCCTACAAGGGCGGTGCACAGGCGATTGCCGACACCGTTGGCGGCACCGCACAAGTGCTGATGAACGGCATGCTGGCCACGCTGCCGCATGTGCAGTCGGGCAAGCTCAAGCTGCTGGCCGTGTCCAAGCGCTCGCGCATGGCGCTCGTCAGCCAGACGCCGACCATCGCCGAAAGCGGCGTGCCGAACTTCGAGTCGGGCACGTGGCAAGGCGTGATGGCGCCATCCGGCATGCCCGACGCGCTGGTGCAACGCATCAACACCGAACTGGTCCGCATCATCCGCACGCCGGAAATCCGCGCCAACCTGGCTGGCCAGGGTGCGGAAGTCGTGACGATGAACCCGGCCGATACCGGCAAATGGTTCAGCGCCGAAGAAAAGCGCTGGGCGCAGGTAGTGAAAGCCGCCGGAGTAAAACTGGACGCATAACAGGCTGGTTCAGGACGATTCTGGCGGCCTAGCCAGAACCGCTTCGCCCTGAACCATCCTGCCACACCGTCAGCAGAGCCATCGAAAACGGGCGCGAACTTCGCGCCCGTTTTTCTTTAGCGGCGAGCCCTCAATCCCCCAGCGCCACACCCTCGCGGCGCGGATCGGCGCCACCGGCCCAGACCTGCTTGCCGTCGACGGTCTTGCGCATCACGGCCTGCGTGCCGCTGGTCATTTCGATCTCGGCCACCTGATGGCCCTGTTGTTTCAGCGCCTCCACCAGTTGCGGTGTCACCAGGCCCCGCTCCACTTCGGTCGGACCATTGCGGCTGCCGAAGTTGGCCATGCCCACGGCCTGCTGCACGTCCATGTTCCAGTCCAGCAGCCCGACCAGCGTCTTCGACACGTACTCGATGATCTGGGACCCACCCGGCGAGCCGAGCGCCGCCACGAACTTGCCGCTCTGGCGATCGAACACCAGCGTCGGTGCCATGGAGGAGCGGGGACGCTTGCCAGGTTCCACGCGGTTGGCCACAGGCTTGCCGTTCTCGGTCGGCGTGAACGAGAAATCCGTCATCTCGTTGTTGAGCATGAAGCCGCGCACCATGATGTGGGAGCCGAAGTACGACTCGATCGTGGTCGTCATCGACAGCGCCCCGCCCCGGTTGTCCACGGCCACGATCTGTGACGTGGAGATGCGCGGCGGCGAACGGTCCGGTGCAAACGACACCTTCACGCCCGGCGGCGTCCCCGGCTGGGCCTTGCCCATGCTCTTGTCGCCGATCAGGGCAGCGCGCTCGGCCAGATAGCCAGGGCTGACCATCGCCGCCACGTCCACCGGCACGAAGTCGGCATCGGCCACATACAGGCCACGGTCGGCGTAGGCGAGCCGGTCGGCTTCGGCGATGGCATGCACGGCAAGAGGATTCGGCTCGACCTTCGAGGGCAGGCTGACGGCAGTGGGCTTCAGGCTGGCCAGCGCGTAGCGCGGATCACGTTTCTCCAGCGCCTCCAGCGTGCCGAGGATCTGCGCAATGGCGATACCACCCGACGACGGCGGCGGCATGCCGCAGATCTTCCATTGCCGATAGTCGGTACAGACCGGCACACGCACCTTGGCCTTGTAGCCT
Organism: Cupriavidus sp. SW-Y-13; assembly: GCF_009793345.1. Classification (NCBI taxonomy): domain Bacteria; kingdom Pseudomonadati; phylum Pseudomonadota; class Betaproteobacteria; order Burkholderiales; family Burkholderiaceae; genus Cupriavidus; species Cupriavidus sp. SW-Y-13. The sequence goes on along the minus strand of NZ_WHLX01000001.1, from coordinate 1,014,511 downwards.
TTCAGATCCGCCAGCGAGAGGCTGCCGGGATTGGCGTGGCCGTTGACCTTGGTAACGATCTCGCGCGCAATTGGCCCGTTGTAGAACACGTTCGGACCATGCCGTGCAATATCGCGTAGCGTCTGTGCCAGTTGCGGGTTCTTGACCATCGTCCCCACGGCTTTCGCCTTGCCCTGCCCGTCGAGAAAGTACGCGGTCATCTCGGGCGAGCCGCCCATGAACTTGTCGGCCGCCACCTGCGTGTACAGCCGCTGCGACATCGGGAATCCGTTCTCGGCCAGCTTGATGGCCGGCTGGAACAGCCGCGCCCACGGCAGGCGGCCATGATCGCGATGCGCCATTTCCAGCGCGCGCAGCACGCCGGGCACACCCACCGAGCGACCGCCGATCTGCCCTTCCGAAAACTCCATCGGCTTGCCGTCAGCGCGCATGAACAGGTTCTCGGTGGCGCCAGCCGGTGCGGTTTCGCGGCCATCGTAAGCCTGCACGCGCTTGCCGTCCCAATACATGATGAAGGCGCCGCCGCCGATGCCCGTGGCCTGTGGCTCCACCAGCGTCAGCACGGCCTGCATTGCCACGGCGGCGTCGATGGCCGAGCCACCCGCGCGCAGGATCTCGCGCCCGGCTTCGGTCGCCAGCGGGTTCGCAGCGGCAGCCATGTGTTTCTGGGCGAAGGTGGTGGTCATGCCGGGCCGGTAGCCCGACGAGACCTCGGGGGCCGGCGGCATGGCGGCCGGGGCAGGCTGTGCGGTGGCAGCTGGCGGTGCGGCAGGCGGTGCCGCCTTCTCCGCCGTGGTACCGCACGCCGCCAGCAACGTGGCCAGCGCCGCAGCCAGTGCGCCGCGCCAGCGCAGGGAATCGGAAGGGGTGGATCGAGTCACCCGGGATGCCTGGGAAGGCGATGTTGCCGCTGCGTCCGTCATGCCGTCACTCCTTGGGGGAAGGTTCGGCGATTGTAGCGGCGATCCGGGCCCCAGGGAGGGGCGAAAATTCTCAAAACTGCACTTGGCGATGTGCTCAGGCTGGGCTCCGGTGGACTTCCGAGGAAAGTTGCGCCGGTGCAAACCCCGCGCAGCCTCCTGCCTCGTTACAGCCTCCAGAACCGGCACGCATGCCGACAAGGAGGCCACACCATGCAACCCCAGATCACCCGCGCCGCTGCACGCATCCTGCTGCCGGCAACGCTCACGTTGCTCGCGGCCATGACGGCGGCCCTGACCGGCTGCGGCGGATCGGCCCGGCTTGGCGAGCCCGCGAATGTGCCAGCTTCCACACCCTTGACACCGCCGCCGCCCCCCGCGCCCACGCCGCCGTACATCCTGCAGCCGCCCATATCGGAGCAGTCGGACAGCCGTGCACCGATGGCGGAATCTGCAATGCGCCACCCTGCCGCGCCGATGGCCGCGATGAAAAGGATGCCGTCGCCATCCTTCTCCCCGATGCCGGCGCCGCAGGATCGCGAGCGCTACGCCGCCATTGCCGAAAACGGCATCCAGCTCGTGGCGAGCCAGCCGGTCTCCACGTTCAGCATCGACGTCGATACGGGCAGCTACAGCAACGTCCGCCGCATGCTTAACGCGGGGCGCCTGCCACCCGCCGATGCGGTGCGTGTTGAGGAACTGGTCAACTACTTCCCCTACGACTACGCGCCACCCTCCGACGGTCGCCCGTTTGCAGTGCATACCGCGCTGGCCCCGTCGCCCTGGCAGCCGGGCAACGTGCTGCTGCGTATCGGCATCAAGGGTCAGGACATGGCGCGGGCGAGCATGCCCTCGGCCAACCTCGTGTTCCTGGTCGATGTCTCCGGTTCGATGGATACACCGGACAAGCTGCCGCTGCTCAAGGCATCGCTGAAGCTGCTGGTAGGCGCGCTGCGGCCGCAGGACCGGATCACGCTGGTGACCTACGCGGGTCGCACGCAGATTGCATTGCCGCCGACCTCGGGATCGGAGAAAGCCGCGATCGTCTCCGCCATCGATCAGTTGCAGGCAGGCGGCAGCACCGCAGGCGCAAGCGGCATCGCGCTGGCCTATCAGGCAGCGCAGCAGAGCTTTGTCACCGGAGGCATCAATCGCATCCTGCTGGCGACCGATGGCGATTTCAACGTGGGCGTGACCGACTTCCGCCAGTTGAAGAGCATGGTCGAGGAGAAGCGCAAATCCGGTGTCTCGCTGTCGACGCTCGGCTTCGGTGCGGGCAACTACAACGACCAGATGATGGAGCAGTTGGCCGATGCGGGCGACGGGGCGTACTCATACATCGACAACCTCATGGAAGGCAACAAGGTGCTGGTGGGCGAAATGCAATCCACGCTGGCGACCATCGCACGCGACGTGAAGATCCAGATCGAGTTCAACCCGTCGACGGTGCGCGAATATCGCCTGCTCGGCTACGAGAACCGCCTGCTGGCGCGCGAGGATTTTCACAACGACAAGGTCGATGCCGGCGACGTTGGCGCGGGACACACGGTCACCGCGCTCTACGAACTGACGCTGGCCGATGGCACGGGTCTGATCGATCCATTGCGCTACCAATCAACCACGCCCGCTACGGACGCACGCAACAACGAACTGGCCCATGTGAAGCTGCGTTTCAAGCGCACCGATGTTTCGCGCAGCGAACTGACCGATTTCACGGTCACGCGCCAGGCTATCCAGCCGCTGGCGCGCGCGGATGCCGACTTCCGGTTCGCCGTGGCCGTCAGCGGTTTCGGGCAGGTGCTGCGCGGCGGCAAGTTCACCGGCAACTGGACACTCGACGATGCCCGCGTACTCGCGGCCAGCGCGAGCGGCGCGGATCGTTTTGGCTATCGAGGCGAGTTCCTCAAGCTTGTATCGCTAGCGCAGTCGCTTTCCACGGCAGCGGTGCCGCAGCGACCCACGCAGCACTGATTGCGGAGACCGCCACGGCTTGCGCCTATACTCGTCGACATGACCGTTACTCCCTCTGCCGCCTCCGCAGGTATCGCCGCAGATATCACTGCGTTGCCCGATGCCGACCTGATGCTCCTGGTAGCCAGCGGCGTCATCGAAGCGCCCATCGCCGAGCTGTTCCGTCGCCATAACCCCGGCCTCTACAACTATGTGGCGTGGTTGTGCAGGGGCGATACGGGCGAGGCCGAGGACATCGCGCAGCGCACGTGGATACAGCTCATGACGCGCTGTGGCGATTACCTGCCCACCGCCGCGTTCCGCACGTTCCTGTTCCAGATCGCGCGCAATGCGTGGATGGATCAGGTACGCAGCGCGCATGCGCGGCTGCGCGAATCGCTCGACGATCACGAGGCCGCCATGCCGGCCGATGACCTCACGCCGGAGGCCGAAGCGCAACTGCGCCAGAACATGGCCGCCGTGCACGACGCGCTGTTGCAGTTGCCGGTGACGCAGCGCGAGGTGGTGGTGCTGCGCTATTTCAGCGATATGAGTGTCGAAGACATCGCCGCGATGCTGGGCGAGAAGTTCGAGACCGTCAAAAGCCGGCTGCGCTATGCGTTCATGCGCCTGCGGGTTGTGCTGGCGGAAGTCTCGCCAGGAGATGCGGGCCGGGAGTTGCGTCCATGACCGATACGCGCCCCCGTCGCGACGCTGCCAACCACGACGCCGTGGACAACTTCATCGATGGTGAAGATCGTCTCTCCGCACTGCTGCGCGACCTGCCGCCGTTCGAAGCTCCGGCGACACTGGCCGTGTCAGTCGCCACAGCGGCACGTGCCGTGCAGGCCCGCATGGCTGCCGAAGCCGAGACCAGCGTGGCACGCGTGACCGCACCGCCGCCCACGTTCACAGCGCCGCCGACGCTCTCCGGCAGCGTGCTGCGCGAGGCCGCACGTCTCCAGCAAGCGCAGACAACACGGCGCAATGCGATGTTCGACCAGATCGATGCCGGCCAGTCTGCACAGGACGTGCTGGGCGCACCCATCAGCGATGCGGGACACGCATGGTTGCGTGAACAGGCTGCGCAACATCGCGACGCGGCGTCGTCGGCAGCCCCTACCCCGCTGCCGAGAAAGCCAAAGCTATCGCGCTGGTGGAAATCGCTCGGCATCGCGGCGAGCGCATTCGCGGTAGCGGGACTCGCCACGCAGATCGTGCTGCGGCAACTCGATGACGGTACGCCGATGACGGCCTCGCTGTCATCGAACGTCATGTTGTCCGATGCACCGCCGCCAGCAACGGTTGCATCGCCGGAACCGGCTGCGGAAATGGCCGCCAGGACCAACGCGACGGACGATGCGTCTTCGGTGCGATCAAAGTCGACCGAGGCGACTAAAGCGACTGAGTCGAGTGTGGCATCCAGGCCCGCCCAGCCGGTAGCGCGAAAGTCCGCACCGATGGCCACGCCACCATCGGACAGCGCCAACGCTGCGCACGAGTCTGCACGGGAACCGGCCGCGGCGGCAGCGGCGGCAGCACCGGCCGCGCCGCCCATCGCCTTCGCGGAACGGGCACCGTCAGAACCCGCACCGCCTCCGGCGCCTGCGCCCGCGTTCGTACAATCGGCGCCGCCCCCACCCGCCGCGTTGCGCGCACGACGCGCGCCGCAAGCCGCGCTCAATGCTGCGGCACCGGAGGATTCGGCAACGGCGGATTCCGCAGCATCGATTCCATCGGCCATCGCCACTAAATCGGCAACCGTCACCATCGAGGACGATCCCGCATCGGTGGCACTGCAATGGCGTCCGGGCAAGGCGCTGCGCATCTGGAGCGCGGAGCCCGATAACGCCGCCGTGCATGACTGGGTGACACGTCTGTGGGCGGCGATGCCTGCGGAAGCGCGCCCCGCCGCACCATATGGCATCGAGCGCGATGAAACGCTGGGGCGCGGACAGTTGCGCATTGCGCAGCCGCCATCGTCGTCGCCATGAAAAAACGGGAGGCCGAAGCCTCCCGTTTTTTCATGTGCGACCCAACCGCTTACAGCGTCGTGAACGACCAGTTCAGGTTCACGCCCTGCCCGTTCAGCGTGCCGCCGACGGTGACGTTGTAGCGCGTCTTGCTCGCCAGCGGCGTGCGCGGCGTGCAGATCGCCAGCCCGCGCGCGGCACTCGACATGCCCGACGTGCGCGCATCCACTTTCTCGCAAGGCACGTTGTTGCCCGAGGCGTCGGTAATCGAGAACGTATCCGCGTTGAACGTCAGCGAGGTATTCACAGATTGCACCGTGACCGGATAGCCCATGGTCTGACCCGCATACGATGGCGCCGGATTCGGGCTTTCGTTATTGACCCAGCTCGTCGGCACATCGGCCTGACCATTCCACGGATACGCCACCATCTGGTTGTCCGCGCCACCCACGCTGCGGTCGGCCAGGTCGATGGTCTGGTAGTAGTTCGCAGTCGTGCCGCCGCTGCTGCCAGCGCCGACGCTTTCAGCGAAACCACTGCCAGCCGATCCGTAGCTGCCGAGCAGTGCAGCGCGATGGAACGGCGCGTTGATCAGATCCACTACGAGCGCGTCCTTCGGGCTCATCGACAGGTTTGCGTTCGCTGCCGAAGTCCAGCGATTGGCGCCTGCCACCACTTCCGCGGTGGCGTTGCTCGCATACGCAGCCTGGATACGGTCGTCCGGCGCGGCGCCGGTGTAGCCGGTCTTGCCCGACTGCTCGTCGTGCGTCAGCGTCTGGTTGGCGAGCATGTAGGCCGTGTGGTTCTGCGCCACGGTGTTGAGCGCATCGCGCGCCGTCAGCGGCGCCAGACCCACCTGCTCGCGCCGGTAGTTGGCATAGCAGAGACCCGCCGCACGCGGTTCGTCGAGCACGCGATAGCCCGAGGCACCGGTGCCGCGTGCAGGCAGCAGGCTCACGGCGCCAGTCACTGGCGTGCCGGCTGTGCCGGTGACCGTGTAGCACGCGCGGTCCGCGCCCGCAGGCAACGACGTCGAAGGCGTGGTGCCAGCTTGCGTGCCGGCCTGCTGCGCGCTCGATGCATTGCCCGCGCTGGGCGTGGCCGAGCTGGCGGAAGATCCGCCGTCACCGCCGCCGCAAGCGGCCAGTGTCAGCGCTGCGAGCGCGGCAGTGGCGCTGGCAAGCGTGGATCGACGAGTGAATGCGTGGTGCAAGTGTTTCCCTGGCATGTGAAGCGGCTCGATATACAGGAATGGGGAGAACTGCCCGCATGCCCGATGTATGAACCGGGAAAACGCCAGGGCGCTGCAGCGCCGTGATGTGATGCGTACTGGAGCAGATGAACGGGGACGATGGTAGGGATGCCCATCATCACCGTCCAGCATCCGAACATTTTCTTACGGTGTGATCCGAGCGCGCCGCACGTGTGAGGGAATCAGGCTGGCGAGGGGCTCGCCACATCGGCCATACCAATCCCGAGCGACGCCATCACCGCCATCAACTGCTCGCGCAGCCAGCGGTTCGCGCCATCGTTCTCGCCACCCGCGTGCCAGTACAAATGCAACTCGAGCGATGGCACCTTGAAAGGCAGCGACAGCAGACGGTTGGCATAGGGTTCGTTGGCGATGCGTGCATAGCGCAGTGGCAGCGTGGCCAGCAAATCCGTGCAACTGACCACGCGGCACGCCGCCGCATAGTGCTGGCAGCGCAGCCGCACGCGTCGCGTCAGACCCATGCGATGCAATGCCTGGTCCTCCAGCCCGGCACCGCGCCGCCGCGACGATACGTGTACGTGTTCCGCCGCGAGATATCGTTCCAGCGTCAGTTCCTTTTTCACCAGCGGATGATCGCGCCGCGCCAGCACTACCATCGGATCAGACATGAATGCCGCGTGATGGATGGCCGGCGATACCGGCAGCAGGATATCGAGCGCGGCATCGAGCGTGCCGGCCAGCAGTTCGGATTCCATCTCGCGCCGGTCGAAGCGGATCGCGGCAATCTCCACGTGCGGCGCGATGGCCGTCACGCGCGCCATCAGCGGCGGCAACAGCGTGGACTCCAAGGCATCGCGCATGCCGATGGTGAAACGCCGCGTGGTGTTGGCAGGATCAAAGTGCGGCGTATCCTGCAGCGTGCGCGCAAACGATTGCAGCGCGCCGCGAATCTCGGCGGCCAGTGAACGCGCCAGCGGCGTGGGCGCCATGCCCTGCCCGCGTCGCTCGAACAGCGGATCGTCGAACAGCGTGCGCAGCCGCCCAAGCGCGTGGCTCACGGCTGGCTGCGTCAGGTTCAACTGCCGCGCGGCGGCGGTGATGCTGCCCTCGCTATGGATGGCGTCGAACACCACGAAAAGGTTGAGATCGATCCGGCTGAGCTGCATGGCACCTTCCTGCGAGATGGCTTTGGCGCATTCTGGCACGGGATGCATCAAATTGATACTGACCAATCCAGAAAATTCATTTTTCTAATTTCACAGCTTGGATTAGAGTAGCCACAGTCGGCACGGCGCGCCCGTCACAAGCGTCATTACGTCACACCCCCAGTCACCAACCCAGCCGAATCCGGCAAGGGTTACCGAGGAGACCCCATGCAATTCGAGTACTCGCCGAAGGTCAAGGAGATGCAGGCCAGGCTGCTGGCGTTCTTTGACCAGCACATCTACCCGAACGAAAAGCGCTTCTATGCCGAAGTGCAGGCCAACCGCGAGGCCGGCAATGCGTGGATTCCGACCAAGGTGGTGGAAGAACTGAAGCCGCTGGCACGCGAAGCCGGTCTCTGGAACCTGTTCCTGCCGCGCTCCAAGCGTGCACCGGAAGGGCTCTCCAACCTCGAATACGCGCCGATGTGCGAGATCATGGGCCGGGTGCCCTGGTCCGCCGAAGTGTTCAACTGCGCCGCGCCGGACACCGGCAACATGGAAACGCTGGAGCGCTACGCTTCGGAAGCCCTCAAGGACCAATGGCTGGAACCGCTGCTGCGCGGCGAGATCCGCTCGGCCTTCCTGATGACCGAGCCGGCCGTGGCCTCGTCCGATGCCACCAACATCGAATGCCGCATCGAGCGTGACGGTGACCACTATGTGATCAACGGTACCAAGTGGTGGTCGTCGGGTGCAGGCGATCCGCGCTGCAAGGTCTACATCGTGATGGGCAAGACCGATCCCGAGGCAGGCCGCCACGAACAGCAATCGATGATCGTGGTGCCGGCCGACACGCCGGGCATCACCATCAAGCGCTTCCTGCCCGTGTTCGGCTACGACGACGCGCCGCACGGCCACATGGAAATCGAACTCAAGAACGTGCGCGTGCCGGTGGGCAACATCCTGCTGGGTGAAGGTCGCGGCTTCGAGATCGCACAAGGTCGCCTCGGGCCGGGCCGCATTCACCACTGCATGCGCAGCGTTGGCGTGGCCGAGCGTGCGCTGGAACTGATGTGCAAGCGCAGCCTGGAGCGCGTAGCGTTCGGCAAGCAGATCGCCCGTCATGGCGTGACGCAGGAACGCATCGCCGAAGCCCGGTGCGATATCGAAATGGCACGACTGCTGACGCTGAAAGCCGCGTACATGATGGATACCGTCGGCAACAAGGTGGCCAAGGCCGAGATCGCGATGATCAAGGTGGTGGCACCGAACGTGGCGCTGCGCGTCATCGACTGGGCCATTCAGGTGTACGGCGCGGCTGGCGTGTCGAACGACTTCCCGCTGGCAAACTGGTGGGCGCACCAGCGCACGCTGCGCCTGGCCGATGGTCCGGACGAAGTGCACCGCAACGCCATCGCCAAGCTCGAACTGGCCAAGCACATGAACCTGAATCCGGACAGCATCCAGATGCCGGTGACGCGCGGTTCGTGATGGCTTCTTGATGTAGCGATACGCGCAAGTCAAAGGCCCGACGGCACTTCCCGTCGGGCTTTTTTCATTGTGGCGTCGGCCTTGCCGCACGCGGCCTTCAGGGATCATGCACCGCCAGCAAGGTTATTCCTTCTGTGCTTAAATGCCTCGGCCCAAACCCCAACCATCCACGGAGCGCGTTGCAAATGATCGACGTCTATTCCTGGGCCACGCCCAATGGCCACAAGGTTCACATCATGCTCGAGGAATGTGGTCTCGAGTACCGGGTGCATCCGATCAACATCGGCGCCGGCGACCAGTTCGGCGAGGACTTCCTTCGCATCAGCCCGAACAACAAGATTCCTGCCATTGTCGATAGCGACGGCCCCGACGGCGAGCCGATCTCCCTGTTCGAATCCGGCGCGATCCTGCTATACCTCGCCAGCAAGACCGGAAAGTTCCTGCCCGAAGATGTGCGCGGCAAATATGACGCGCTGCAGTGGCTGATGTTCCAGATGGGCGGTGTGGGTCCGATGCTGGGCCAGGCGCATCATTTCCGCATCTACGCGCCCGAAAAAATCGAGTACGCCGTGAATCGCTACACCAACGAGGCGAAGCGTCTTTATGGCGTGATCGACAAGCAGTTGTCCAATCATGCATGGCTGGCCGGCGACAGCTATTCGATCGCGGACATCGCAACGTTCCCATGGCTGCGCAGCTGGCAGAACCAGGGCGTGGAACTCTCCGACTATCCGCATCTGAAGCGCTGGTTCGACGAGATCGCGGCCCGCCCTGCCGTGCAACGTGGCGTCGAGGTACTGGCGAAAGAGCGCAAGCCGCTGCACACCGACCGCGAACGGGAAATCCTGTTTGGTGCCACGCAGTACCAGCGACGCTGACCGCGAGGCCGGAACCGTCAGGCAACGGCGTGCATCAACTGCGGAGCGGACATCGGCCGGACTTGCCTGGCGCGTGCGCGCGCGGGGCTGGCCGCCGATCCGCGATGGCAGCACAGCAGGCCGGTTCCGGGCAGCAGCGCGTCGATGCAATACTCCTCGCCGGGAGCCGGGGCAAAGCTCATGCCGGCCTGCAGCAGGATCGTGGCCAGTCCATCGGGCATGGTCGGGTCGCGCCATTGCAGGCTCAGCGCGCCGTGGTGGCAGGCCGCCCAGCACAGCCCGACCGCGTCGAAGTGCTGTGCCCAGTTCGGTTCGCCAGGCTCGATAGCCAGGAACTCGCCACGTCCGGACACGTCTTCTTCGGCGATGCGGCGTTTCAACGCAATGGTCCTGCCGATCACGCTATCGACCACGGTATGGAGCACCAACGAACGCCCCGGTTCCGGCACGAAGACATCGCCGCTGGTCAGGACGGCCAGTTCAAGGCCACCGTCGAGCACGCGGACACCGCCCTGCATGCAGGCGAGCCACTGCGGACGCTCCAGTTGCGGAATCCGATAGCGCGTGGACCCTTGTACCGGCACCGTTTCGGAGACGTGACCAAGCCCGGCCGTTGCCGGAATGACACATATCCGCCGGGATAGGTTTGTTGTAATTGGTGTGATTTCGCACGGCAAGGCACTGCGCGTACGGAGGGTCGAAGACGTGAAAACCTGCATGGCATTCCCTCGAAACGGAGCATGGGACGCAGAAGGTCCCGGAATGCGCAATGGAAGGCGTGATGCGGCTCTCCGCCCGACATCCACTACGCGACTGCCCCGTTTCAGTACGACGTGAGACATCGTACCGGCCATCTCTGGTGCCGCACCCATGGCGGGCGCATCCCTTAATATGCGGATCTGGCACCGATAGAACGACGAACTATAAGTTGTCGTTGCCTATAGGTCAAACCCTTAGGCTCGTCCAACTTAGAGACTTAATATCCACACAGCAGCACTATGACAGCAGACCCACTCAAGCTGTTTGGCCGACATCTGACCTGGCTGCGCAAGCAGCGCGGCTGGTCGCAGGAGGCGCTGTCGCTGGAAAGCGGCCTTGCCCGATCCTACCTCAGCGGCATCGAGCGCGGCACGCGCAATGTTGCGCTATATAACATCTGTACCCTGGCAGACACGCTCGGCGTTGCGCCCAACGATATGCTTGACTTTATCAAGCATCGTGAGGAAAGCGCAACAGAGCCGCCGCGCTCGCCGTTCGACGCGGAGCAGTCTCCCTCGGTACAGGCCACGCTGCGCTACATGTCCGAGCTCAACGACGTGGATCGCGACGTCGTGGCTGGCGTGGCGCGTGCGCTGGCACGCCGCCACGTTCGATAGACTGCCCGGGCGGGTCCGGGCAAGCCTCAGACGCCGAGTTGCTCAGACGTCGAGCATGCCCTGCCGCTCGATGAAGGCGATGATCTCGTCGAGGCCCTGACCCGACTTGACACTGCCCATCACGAACGGACGCTCGCCGCGCATCTTGCGCGTATCGCTCTCCATGATCTCCAGGTTCGCGCCGACGTACGGCGCGAGGTCGGTCTTGTTGACCACCAGCAGATCAGATTTCGTGATGCCCGGCCCGCCCTTGCGCGGGATCTTCTCGCCGCCGGCTACATCAATCACGTAGATCGTCAGGTCCGACAGTTCCGGACTGAACGTGGCGGCAAGGTTGTCACCGCCGGATTCGATAAAGACCACATCGGCATCCGGGAACTTCGCCAGCATGCGATCCACCGCTTCCAGGTTGATCGACGCATCCTCGCGAATCGCCGTATGCGGGCAACCGCCCGTCTCCACACCCATGATCCGCTCGGCCGGCAACGCGCCAGAGACCGTCAGCAGGCGCTGGTCTTCCTTCGTATAGATATCGTTGGTGATTGCCACCAGGTCATAGCGCTCGCGCATGGCCTTGCAGAGCATCTCCAACAGGGTGGTCTTACCGGAGCCCACCGGGCCGCCCACGCCAACGCGCAGCGGAGGATTCTTCTTGGTTCGGGTCATGATGAGAGTCGAGTGATCAGGATCGGAACAGCCGGGAGTACTGCGTCTCGTGTCTGGCGGACAGCAGGCCCAGCATCGGGGAAAACGTCGAGAGTTGCGGCGGCTGTGCGTCGGTGCGGCGCTGCGCTTCGTCAACGGCATCGAGCACCGCAGCATGCAGCCCGCGCAGCATGCGCTGCCCGGCCACCTGCCCCAGCGGCACGGCCTTGATTGCCGCAGCCACCTGGTTCTCGGCCCAGTTGAAGGCATAGGCCCCCAGGCCATCGCGCTCGTCGATGGCGAGTGCCACGCACGCGGCGGTGAATGCGGTGGGCAGGCAAAGCGGCGACATCGCCTGCAATGCCTGACGCATGGCGTCGTCGCCCCACTCCATCTGCGCGATCAACTTCGCCAGCGACCAACCCATCTGCTCCGTCTCCAGCCGCAACTCGGACGTCTCGCGTGTGGCGTGGAACCAGTCGTTCCACTTGGCCACGGATGACGAGTCATTGCTCGCCCATGCGCGATGCAGCAGCAGCCAGATGGGCGCTTCGCACTGGGCTTGGACGTGGGTGAGGTTGTCGTGAATCCACTCGCTCGCGCTATCGGCGTCTTTCACCAGTCCGCAGTCGATGGCGGCCTCCAGGCCTTGGGAATAGCTGAAGCCGCCGATGGGGAGGGCTGGGGAGGCGAGGTGGAGGAGGGAGATGAGTTGGCTTAATGCAGTCATGGAACTCGCCTCGATTTGACGCGCCGGCCCTCTCCCCCTGCCCCTCTCCCGGAGGGAGAGGGGAGAACACAATCGGCTTGCTCCCCTCTCCCGCGTGCGGGAGAGGGGTTGGGGGAGAGGGCAGGCGGTTCAACAAGCCCTTTCGCCAGAACTGTCAATCGAATCGCCTCCAGCACACCATCCGTTTCTTCATGCACCTGGTTGTTCCAGAATCGCAGCACCGTATAACCCTGCGCTTCCAGCCACTGGTCGCGATCGAAGTCGCTGAGGGAACCATGTTGACCGCCATCGGCTTCGACGATCAGCTTGTATTCCATGCAGAGGAAATCGGCGATGTAAGGGCCGATTGGCATCTGGCGTTTGAACTTCAGGCCGAGGAAGCGATGCGCGCGCAGGTGATACCAGAGGCGCTGTTCGGCTGTGGTTTGATTCGATCGGAGCTGACGAATGAATTCGTGGTGAGTCAGGCGCCGGCCCTCTCCCCCTGCCCCTCTCCCAGAGGGAGAGGGGAGCAAACCATCGGTGTTCTCCCCTCTCCCGCGTGCGGGAGAGGGGTCGGGGGAGAGGGTCAGCGGTTCAATCATCGTGAGCTCACATCAGTGCTTGTGCCCACAGTGTTCCCCATGCACATGCCCATCCCCATGATCGTGATCATGCCCATGATGATGCTCGTGAAACACCGCCTGCGCCACTGCATAGTCTTCCGCAAACGTCGCGTCATGCCCATGCTTGTGCCCACCGCCATACGCCCCAGCTTCCGGTTCGAACGGCGCATCAGCGCGCGTGGTCTGTACACCGAGCCGGGTCAGCATGTCGGCCAGCACAGAGTCGTACTCAAGACGGAGATAGTCGCGACCGATCTCCACCGGCGTATGCCGATTACCGAGGTGATAGGCCGCGCGCATCAATGCGAGCGGATCGCTTGCGGACACCTGCAGTACCGCTTCCGCAGCGGCCTGCACTTCGATGAACGTACCGTCTTCTGCTACCAGCAGATCTCCGCCGCGCAACACGGTGCCGCGTGGCAGGAACAATGCGGCTTCCGCGCCGTTGTCGAGCACTGCGCGCAGGCGGCTCTTGCTGCGGTCGCCGAATGGCAGGACGAGCTTGGGTGCGCGGCGCACCAGCACGGGCGCGATGCCGTGCGGCGCGGGCAGGACTTTATCGATCTTGATCACGGGTCAGAACAGGAAATAGCGCTGCGCCATCGGCAGCACGGTGGCGGGTTCGCACATCAGCAACTGACCATCGGCCACGACCTGATAGGTCTCCGGGTCGACGGTGACGTTCGGCTGCCAGTCATTGTGGATCATGTCGCGCTTGCTGACAGTACGCGTGCCGCGCACGGTTGCCAATGTTTTCGCCAATCCATAGCGTCCACCCACATCAGCCGCCATGGCCGACTGCGACACGAACGTTAGCGACGACTTCGGCAACGCACCACCCGCCGAGGCAAACATCGGGCGGTAATGCACAGGCTGCGGCGTCGGAATCGATGCATTGGGGTCACCCATCGCCGCCGCAGCAATCATGCCACCCTTCAAGATCAGGCTCGGCTTCACGCCGAAGAACGCGGGACGCCACAACACCAGATCGGCCCACTTGCCAACTTCGATCGAACCCACTTCATGCGCGATGCCGTGCGTCAGCGCTGGATTAATCGTGTACTTGGCGATATAGCGCTTCACGCGGAAGTTGTCGTGACCACCGCGCGCATCGTGCGGATCGCCGGGCAGCTTGCCACGTTGCGCCGCCATCTTGTGCGCGGTCTGCCAGGTGCGGATGATCACCTCGCCCACGCGGCCCATGGCCTGCGAATCGCTCGAGATCATCGAGAACGCGCCGAGGTCATGCAGGATGTCTTCGGCGGCGATCGTCTCGCGCCGGATGCGGGATTCGGCAAAGGCGATGTCCTCGGCAATCGACGGGTCCAGGTGATGGCACACCATCAGCATGTCCAGGTGCTCGTCCAGCGTGTTGACCGTGTACGGGCGCGTGGGATTGGTCGATGACGGCAGCACGTTGGCTTCGCCGCACACCTTGATGATGTCCGGCGCGTGGCCGCCGCCCGCCCCTTCCGTGTGATACGTATGGATCGTGCGGCCTTTGAACGCGGCAATCGTCGCCTCGACGAAACCGCCTTCGTTCAGCGTATCGGTGTGAATCGCCACCTGCGTGTCGGTGTCATCGGCAACCGAGAGACACGTATCGATGGCCTGCGGCGTGGTGCCCCAGTCCTCATGCAGCTTCAGGCCGATAGCGCCCGCTTCCACCTGTTCCGTCAGCGGACCCGGCTGGCTCGCATTGCCTTTGCCCAGGAAGCCGATGTTCATCGGATAGGCATCGGCCGCCTGCAGCATGCGCTCCATGTACCAGGGGCCTGGCGTCACCGTGGTGGCGAATGTGCCTGTGGCGGGGCCAGTACCACCGCCGATCATCGTCGTCACACCGCTCATCAGCGCTTCGTCAATCTGCTGCGGGCAGATGAAGTGGATGTGCGTGTCGATGCCGCCCGCCGTGACGATCATGCCTTCACCGGCAATCACCTCGGTGCCCGGTCCCACGACAATCGTCACGCCCGGCTGGATATCCGGATTGCCGGCCTTGCCGATCCCCGCGATGCGTCCGTGCTTGAGGCCGATATCGGCCTTGACGATGCCCCAGTGATCGATGATCAGCGCATTGGTGATGACGGTGTCCACGCAGTCCTTGGACATGCGCTGGCTCTGCCCCATGCCGTCGCGAATCACCTTGCCGCCGCCGAACTTCACTTCCTCGCCGTAGATCGTGAAATCCTTCTCCACCTCTACGACCAGTCCCGTATCCGCCAGACGCAAACGATCGCCCGTGGTAGGGCCGAACATCTCGGCATAGGCTTGCCGCGAAATCTTCACGCTCATCACAGCGCTCCCATGATCTTGCCGTTGAAGCCGTAGACGATGCGGTCACCGTCCAGCGCCACCAGTTGCACCGTGCGCGACTGGCCTGGCTCGAAACGCACCGCCGTGCCCGCTGCGATGTCGAGCCGGAAGCCGCGTGCAGCCTCGCGATCGAAAGACAGCGCCGGATTGGTTTCATAGAAGTGGAAGTGCGAGCCCACCTGCACCGGACGGTCGCCGGTATTGGCCACGGTCACGCTGACCGTCGCGCGCCCCACGTTCAGCTCGATCTCGCCGTCCATCGGCATCAGTTCACCGGGAATCATCGCCATGCTCCTTGTGCGTGGATTGGCCGTTCAGGCCACGAGCAGGCCGACGCCATACAGCGCCACGCCCGCACCCGCCACGCGTGCGATCCAGCCCGCATGACGACGCAGGAACGCGCCCGCGCCGATACCCATCACATGCAGCGCCATCGTGCTCACGGCGAAGCCGCCAACGTAGGCCAGCACTGCCGGCAGTGCCTCCGCCGTAGCGGGCAGTTCGGCACCATGTGCATACCCATGGAACAGCGCGAAGCCGCCGACGATGGCCATGCCCGCCATCGCGGACAACTTCGCGCGTGCCGCCACCAACAGGCCGATCACGAGCAGCGATGCGGCAATCATCGGCTCCACGGCCGGCAGCGTCACGCCACCGAGACCGAGCGCGGCGCCAACCAGCATCATCGCGACGAACGCGAACGGCAGTCGCAGCAGATCCATCTTCGATGTGCTGTTATCGAACGATCCCTTCGGCGATGCAGCCAGTGCGCTCCACACGCCCACGGCCGCCATGGCCAGCAGGTGGTCCGCACCCGTGAACGGATGCGCGAGGCCCGCGAACAGGCTGGCGCTAACGGTGGCGCCATCATGGCCTGGATGGGCGAAGGCCGATGCAGTAGCGAGAGTCAGCGTGGCGCCTGCGGTCAGGTGCGAAAAAATCCGGCGCGAGGAAAGCATGCGGTGCATAGGGTTCAACCTCTTCTTGTTGGATGCGGTTCAGATAATCGGACAGTCGATCAATCAGACAATCGGGTGATGCACGGTGACGAGCTTGGTGCCGTCCGGGAACGTGGCTTCCACCTGGATTTCGGGAATCATTTCCGCCACGCCATCCATGACGTCTTCGAGCGCCAGCACCTTGGTGCCTTCGTGCATCAGCTCGGCCACGGTGCGACCATCACGTGCGCCTTCCATGATCGCGGCGGTAATCAGCGCAATGGCTTCGGGATAGTTGAGCTTGAGTCCGCGCGCGCGGCGGCGTTCGGCCAGCAGCGCAGCGGTGAAAATCAGCAGCTTGTCTTTCTCGCGTGGCGTCAGTTCCATATCGGCTTCCGTTCGAGTGTTCTTGTTGTTTGCTTGTTTGGGGCTTCGTCGTGTTCAGGTGGCCCAAAGCCGCAGCGGCCGTGCAGGCACGCCGTGGATCGGCATGCGCAGCATTTGCCAGCTATCGATCATCAGATTTCGCACCGCTTCCATGTCGCGTCCCAGCACGCGCATCAGCAGCATCGGCATCGATGCGCCGCGTGCTGCCAGGCAGGTAACACCGGCGCGCAGATCGGGGCGATATGGCAGGCGCTCGGCCAGTGATTCGGCGAGGTCTTGCGTAGCGCCCTGCCCCACCGCCCACAGCGTGCCAAGGATCGGCAATCCATCCATACCCGCCACGGCGCCGCGCAGCGGCGATGCCGCATCGAAATGCGATTGCTCGATCCACAGCGGGTGTTCGACACCGCCGATCCGTGTATCGAGCCAGAGCGAGCCGCTGGCCCATCGCTCACCGGACGCCAGGCGTCCCAGCACGACGGCATCCCAGCCAATGGCACTACCGCCCTGCGCAACAGTCACGTCCGTGGCAATGCGCGCGCGGGCATCGTCAAAGACGATGTTCTCCTGCGGCAGCCAGTCGAGCTTGCCGCCTTCGGCCACGTCGATGCGCACCTGCTGCGCCGCATCGCGTCCCGCCGACTTGTACCACTTGGTGGCACCGGGCGTCGCCAGCACGGCGTGCGCGTTGGTGCCGACTGCAATGTCGATATCGAGCAGGTCACCACCCGCCACGCCAGCCGGCGGATGCAGCACCACGCCATGGCAGATATCCCCTTCGGGATACAGCGGCTTCTGCACGCGTAGCGGCCCCTCATGGCGACGCTCGACCATGGCGGTCCGGCCCGCACGCACGGCAAAGCGCAGGCACAGGCTGGCGTGCCAGGCCGATGGCAAGGCGAGCGAAGAAGGAAAGTCAGGGTGACGCATGAAGGGGGGCGTGAGTGCGAGAAGATACGCCGAGGCGTTGGCGCAGATCATAGCGCGCAGCCGCCCTCACCGGAAGGTGGCTGTGCGCTGTTCGACCTTGTCGTGCCTACACCGCAATCAGCTCGCGTACGCCGTCCTGTTCCATCGTCGCGCCCGCGCCCTTTGCCACCACTTCGCCACGGCTCATCACCACGTAGTGATCGGCCAGATGGCGCGCAAATTCGTAGTACTGCTCCACCAGCAGCACGGTCATGCCGTACTCATCCACCAACAGACGCAGCGCACGGCCAATGTCCTGGATGATCGATGGCTGGATGCCTTCGGTGGGCTCATCCAGAATCAGCAGCTTGGGTTCGCTCATCAGCGCGCGGCCAATGGCGAGTTGCTGCTGCTGGCCACCCGAGAGGTCGCCGCCACGACGTTGCCGCATCGTGCGCAGCACCGGGAACAATTGATAGATGCGGTCCGGCACGCCATTGGGCTTGCCGCGGCTCGCCGCGCCGATCAGCAGGTTCTCCTCGACCGTGAGACGCGGAAAAATCTCGCGCCCCTGCGGCACATACGCGAGCCCCGCCGAAACACGTTCGTAAGGCGCCTTCTTCTCCAGCGCCTTGCCGTCCCAGCTCACGCTGCCGCTGCGCGTGGGCACTACGCCCATCAGGCATTTCAGCAGCGTGCTCTTGCCTACGCCATTGCGGCCCAGCAGTGTGGTCAGCTTGCCATGCGGTACGTCGAACGAGACGTTGCGCAGGATGTGGCTGCCGCCGTAGTACTGATTCAGTGCATTGACCTGCAGCATCGTTATCTTCCCAGGTAGGATTCGATCACGCGTTCGTCGCGCTTCACCGCTTCGAGCGTGCCTTCCGCCAGCAGGCTGCCTTCGGCGAGTACCGTGACCTTGCCTTTCTCGCCAGCCAGCGCAGCCACGAACTCCATGTCGTGCTCGACCACCATCATCGAGCAGCTGCCGCGCAGGCTGTTCAGCAGCCCCGCCAATTGCATCGTTTCCTCATCGGTCATGCCGGCCACGGGTTCATCGAGCAACAGCAACTGCGGTTGCTGCATCAGCAGCATGCCGATCTCCAGCCGCTGCTTCTGACCGTGCGAGAGCAGCCCGGCCGGGCGATAGGCTTCGTCTTCCAGGCCCGTCAGCGCCAAGGTCTCTTCGATTCGGCGATGACCTTCACCCGTCAATCGTGCCCGCAGCGATGACCACCAGCGCTTGTCGCCCTTCATCGCCAGTTCCAGGTTCTCCCAGACTTCGTGTTGCTCGAACACGGTGGGCTTCTGGAACTTGCGGCCGATACCGGTCTGCGCGATCTTCGGCTCGGTCATGCGCATCAGGTCGATGGTCTGGCCCAGGAACACGCGACCCGTGACGTTGGCGTTGCGCGGTCCCGTCTTGCCGGTAATGACGTCCATCATTGTCGTCTTGCCGGCACCGTTCGGCCCGATCACGCAGCGCAGTTCGCCGTGATCGATCGACAGCGACAGCTTGTTCAGTGCGCGGAAGCCGTCGAACTGGACAGTCAGGTCTTCCACGTAGAGGATCGGTCCGTGCGTCGTGTCGATGACGCCCGGTTCGAGGATGCGGCCCAGCCCGGTGGCATCGCCGCTCTCCGCTTGCTCCACTCCCAACGCGGCGTTCATGCCTTGCTCCCTTGTTGCGGTGCTGGTACGGACGCATCCGTGTCCGCATCGATTGGCTTCGCAGGCTTGCGCATCGCGCGCAGGCGGCGGACCAGACCCACCACGCCATCGGGCAGGTACAGCGTCACGAGCACGAACATCGCCCCGAGCAGGAACAACCAGTATTCGGCGAAGTAAGCGGTGAACATCGTCTTGGCACCGTTGACCAGGAACGCGCCAATGATCGGACCAATCAGCGTGCCGCGTCCGCCCACCGCTACCCACACGGCCATCTCGATCGAATTGGCCGGAGACATTTCGCCCGGGTTGATGATGCCCACCTGCGGCACGTACAGCGCGCCAGCAATACCGCACAGCACTGCCGAGAACGTCCACACGAACAGCTTGTAGCCGAGCGGGTTATAGCCCGAGAACATCACGCGCATCTCCGCATCGCGCACGGCCGTGACCACGCGACCGAGCTTCGACGTCACGATGTAGCGGCACGCGATGAAGCCGCCGATCAGCGCGAGGAACGTCAGCACGAACAGCGCGGTACGCGTTTCCGGCGCTGCCACTGCATAACCCGCAATGCGCTTGAAGTCCGTGAAGCCGTTGTTGCCGCCGAAGCCCGTCTCGTTACGGAAGAACAGCAGCATCGCCGCATACGTGAGCGCCTGCGTGATGATCGACAGGTACACGCCCTTGATGCGCGAGCGGAACGCAAAGAAGCCGAACAGCCACGCCAGCACGCCCGGCACCAGCACCACGAGCAGCAGCGCGTAAGGCAGATGCTCGGTGCCATGCCAGAACCACGGCAGTTCCTTCCAGTCGAGGAACACCATGAAGTCGGGCAGGTCGCTCTTGTACACGCCTTCGCGGCCAATCGACCGCATCAGGTACATGCCCATCGCATAGCCGCCCAGCGCGAAGAACAAACCATGGCCGAGGCTCAGGATGCCGCAGTAACCCCACACGAGGTCGAGTGCGATGGCTGCCAGCGCAAAACACATGATCTTGCCGATCAGCGTCAACGCGTAGGCCGAGAGATGCAGCGGATGGCCTTCCGGCAGCATCAGCGCGCAGATCGGCACGCCGATACCGACGATGACCGTGAACGCTACCAGCAGCGTCCAGATGCGGCCGGAGAAGAGCGGCTGGCGCTCGGGAACTGCGAGCCGGAACGCCTTGCCGGATTTCGATTGGAAACTGGACATGTCAGGCCTCCGCGCTGCGCCCTTTGAGCGCGAAAAGTCCTTGCGGGCGCTTCTGGATGAAGAGCACGATCAGCACGAGGACAAAGATCTTCGCCAGCACCGCGCCGTAGAACGGCTCGATGAACTTGTTGATGATGCCGAGGCCGAACGCGCCCACGATGGTGCCGGCCAACTGGCCTACCCCGCCGAGCACCACGACCATGAACGAGTCGATGATGTACGCCTGCCCCAGGTCCGGCCCCACGTTGCCGATCTGCGAGAGCGCGCATCCGCCCAGCCCTGCAATACCGGCACCGAACGCGAACGCGTAGCTGTCCACCTTCCACGTACGCACGCCCACGCAGGCGGCCATCGTGCGATTTTGCGTCGTGGCGCGCACGAACAGGCCCAGGCGCGTGCGGTTCAGCACGGCCCACGCCACAGCGACCACGCCCAGCGCGAACAGGATGATGACCACACGGTTGTACGGAATCACGAGACCAGCCATGGCTTCAAAGCCACCGCTCATCCACGAAGGATTCGCCACCTCAACGTTCTGCGCGCCGAAGATCGTGCGCACGGACTGCTGCAACAGCAGGCTGATACCGAACGTGGCGAGCAGCGTTTCCAGTGGACGGCCATACAGATGGCGCAGCACGATGCGCTCGATCGCAAAGCCGACCAGACCGGCCGCCAGGAACGATGCCGGAAGCGCCGCCACCAGATACCAGCCGAATGCCTCGGTCGGCATGAAGGCACGGAACAGCGTCTGCACCACATAGGTGGCATAAGCGCCGATCATCAGGAACTCGCCGTGCGCCATGTTGATGACGCCGATCAGGCCATACGTGATCGCCAGGCCCAGTGCAGCGAGCAGCAGCACGCTGCCGAGGCTCAGGCCCGCGAACAGGTTGCCCACCACTTCCGCGCGACGCTCGTTGCTGCGCAACTGATCGAGCGCCTGCTGCGCGGCCACGCGTACGCCTTCGTCGGGCTCCTTGTACTTGCCCGCCTCGTCCTTCTCAACGAAGGGCGTCAGCTTCTGGCGTGATTGCGGATTGCTGTCGGCTGCGAGGATGCGAATGGCTTCGATGCGTGCATCGCGCGTGGCACCTGGACCTTCGGCCAGCACCGTGCTGGCCCAGATCACGTCAAGGCGCGCACGCAGGCCCGCATCGGCCTCGGCCTTGCGCGCCGCTTCCACCGCTTCACGCGTGGCGCTTTCCGGTTGATCGAACAGCGTGTTGATGGCCTGCGTCCGCACGGCGATATCGGGCGACTGCAGCAGCAGGCTGCTCGACGCGCTATCGACAATCGAGCGCAGGCTGTTGTTCAGTGTCAGGGACTCCAGCTCATCGGGCTTGACCGTGACCGGTTGCCCCGTGATGGCGTCGAGCGTCTTGTCGCCCTCGGTACGCACCATGCCGACCGACGGTGCAAACTGCAGCGCATCGTCCTGCAGCGCTTTGAGAATCGGTCCGGCCTGCGCTGCCGGCGCCTGCGTGATCCTGGTCAGCGCGGCGGTCTTGGCGTCGAAGTCGTCTTCGGCCAGCGGTTTCAGGTCGGCCTGCGTCAGCGGCGTGGCCGCCCATAGTGGGGCAGCGGCCAGCAGCAGCACAGCGAACATGGCGCGCAGCCATGAACGGATGTCGGGTCGGTGCATTCAGGAGCCTGTTGATAGCGCGATATGTCGCGTCTTGTGTGTAGAAGATGTCCCGCAGCGGCGGTTTGCTCCCCTCTCCCGCGAGCGGGAGAGGGGTTGGGGGTGAGGGCATGGCGGTGCAAGCTGCCGATATCGCGTCTTGAACTGCTGGCCCTCACCCCCACCCCTCTCCCACTTCATGGGAGAGGGGAGCGCATAGCAAAGGGCAACGTGTTAATTGCTAACCTTGTCCGCCTTGCCTTCGTTACCCGCGATGAACGGGCTCCACGGCTGGGCGCGGATCGGCTTGGCGGTCTTCCACACCACGTTGAACTGACCATCGCCCTTCACTTCGCCGATCATCACGGGCTTGTAAAGGTGGTGGTTGTCGCCCATCGTCAGCGTGAAGCCGTCCGGCGACTTGAAGGTCTGGCCGTACATGGCGGCGCGCACCTTGTCCGGGTCCGTGGTGCCGGCCTTCTTCACGGCCTGTGCCCACATATGGATGCCCACGTACGTGGCTTCCATCGGGTCGTTGGTCACGCGCTTGTCACCGCCGGGCAGGTTGTTGGCCTTGACCCATGCCGCCCATTGCTTCTTGAACGCATCGTTCTCCGGGTTCTTCACCGACATGAAGTAGTTCCATGCGGCCAGGTGGCCCACCAGCGGCTTGGTGTCGATACCGCGCAGTTCTTCCTCGCCCACGGAGAAGGCCACCACCGGCACGTCCTTGGCCTTCAGGCCGGCGTTGCCCAGTTCCTTGTAGAACGGCACGTTCGAGTCGCCATTGATCGTCGAGATCACCGCCGTCTTGCCGCCTTGCGAGAACTTCTTGATGTTGGCGACGATGGTCTGGTAATCGCTATGACCGAACGGGGTGTAGACCTCTTCGATATCCTTGTCGGCCACGCCCTTGCTCTTCAGGAACGCGCGCAGGATCTTGTTCGTGGTACGCGGGTACACGTAGTCGGTGCCCAGCAGGAAGTAGCGCTTGGCACCGCCGCCTTCCTTGCTCATCAGGTATTCCACGGCGGGGATGGCCTGCTGGTTCGGCGCGGCGCCCGTGTAGAAGACGTTCTTGGACATTTCCTCGCCCTCGTACTGCACAGGGTAGAACAGCAGCGAGTTCAGTTCTTCATAGACCGGCAGTACCGACTTGCGCGATACCGAGGTCCAGCAGCCGAACGTCACGGCAACCTTGTCCTTGGTGATCAGCTGGCGCGCCTTCTCGGCGAACAGCGGCCAGTTCGATGCGGGGTCCACCACAACGGGCTCAAGCTTGCGGCCCAGCACGCCACCGCTCTTGTTGATCTCGTCGATCGTCATGAGCGCCACGTCCTTCAGCGACGTCTCGGAAATGGCCATCGTGCCCGACAGCGAATGCAGGATGCCGACCTTGATCGGTTCCTTTGTCTGCGCCATCAGCGGGCTGGTACCGATCATCGCTGCGGCGGCTACGGCCGTCAGCTTCAGCATGTCACGTCGTTTCATTGCAGCTCCCAGTTCGTCCGGTTTATGTGTGTTGGCAGGGACTACGCACCCCGGGTGATGCTTCTGCAACTAGCGTGCCAATGCCGCGAACGCCGGCAATCCCTTGCCAGGCAACGCCTGCGTGACAAATCAGCAATGGGAAAACGGCCGCGCACCAGGACGGTGCCGGCGCGACGAAGCGGAAACGACGAGTGACTGCACCGGAACCGTGCAAGGCCCCGGGTGCGTGCATGGGCGCGTGCGCCCGGTGCCTGACGCACCAATGGGCACCATCGACACAAAAAAAACGGGACCCGCTGGGGGTCCCGTTTCTCAAACAGCGGCGAGGATGCTTACTTGCTCATCCACGGCATCATGTTCGCGTTCATGTTGTGCATGATCCAGAGCGAACCGGCCAGCACGATGAACAGGATCAGGGCCGTGAACAGCAGGGCCATCACGTTCCACTTCTGTCCGTCCGAACCGTCCAGATGCAGGAAGTACTTCAGGTGCACGACGATCTGCACCACAGCCAGGCCCAGGATGACCCACAGCATGGTGGCGCGGTCCATCGTACCGTCCATCACGATCTTGAACGGGATGGCCGTCAGGATGACCGCCAGCACGAAGCCGATCACATACGACTTGACGCTGCTGTGGCCGTGCGAGGCGCCGTGGGCGCCGGTAGCGTGTTGCTGTGCCATTTACATTGCTCCCATCAGATAGACGACGGTGAACACACCAATCCAGACCACGTCCAGAAAGTGCCAGAACAGGCTGAGGCAGTTCAGGCGCTTGGTCACGGTAGGCGTCAGGCCCTTCTTCGACAGTTGGTACATGAGTACCAGCATCCACAGCATGCCGCTTGCAACGTGCAGACCGTGGGTGCCCACCAGCGTGAAGAACGAGGACAGGAATGCGCTACGGCTCGGACCGGCACCTTCATGAATCAGGTGCTTGAACTCGTAGATTTCCATGCTCATGAAGGCAGCGCCCAGCAGGAACGTCACGCCCAGCCAGAACATCACGCGGCCGCGCTGCTGGTTCTGCATCGACACCATGGCAAAGCCGTAGGTGATCGACGACACCAGCAGGATGCCGGTTTCCACCGCCACGAAGTTGAGATCGAACAGCTCCTTGCCCGACGGGCCACCCGCCACTTCGCCGCGCAGGACGGCGTAAGCGGCGAACAGGCACGCGAACAAGATGCAGTCGCTCATCAGGTACAGCCAGAAACCGAAGACGGTGTTCTCGCTGGTGTCGTGATGCGCGTGGTCGTGCGACTCGTCGTGCGAGTGCGCATGCGCGGGGGCTTGCGCCCCGAAGCGGTCAAGAACTTCTGTCGACATGGTTATCAGCCCTGCGCAGCGACGCGCTGCTGGTAGCGGGTTTCGATCTGCTCGACCTCGGCGGCCGGCACGTAGTAGTCGATGTGGTCATCGTTGGCGCGGCGGATGAAGGCCACGATCATGCCAACCAGACCCACGGCGGCGAGCCACCAGATATGCCACGTCAGCGCGAAGCCCAGTGCCAGGCTCCATGCACCCATGTAGAAACCGGCAGCCGTGTTCTTCGGCATGTGGATCTGTTCGAAGCCATCGGTGCCCATCGTTTCGCCACGGGCCTTCATGTCGGCAAACGCGTCCAGGTCACGCACCACCGGGGTGTGCGCGAAGTTGTAGAACGCGGGCGGCGACGACGTTGCCCATTCCAGCGTACGGCCACCCCACGGATCGCCCGTGACGTCGGCCAGCTTCTTGCGGTCGCGGATCGACACGATGATCTGCAGCACCTGGAAGCCGATACCCATGGCCACGAACACCACGCCCACCACGGCCAGATGCAGCCAGGGCGTCCATTCCGGATTGTCGGTGTGGTTCAGGCGACGGGTCATGCCCATCAGGCCCAGCACGTACAGCGGCATGAAGGCGAAGTAGAAGCCCACCAGCCAGCACCAGAAGGCGCACTTGCCCAGACGCTCGTTCAGCTTGAAGCCGAACGCCTTCGGCCACCAGTAGGTGACGCCCGCCAGGTAGCCGAACAGCACGCCGCCGATGATCACGTTGTGGAAGTGGGCAATCAGGAACAGCGAGTTGTGCAGCACGAAGTCGGCAGCCGGTACAGCCATCAGCACGCCGGTCATGCCGCCGATCACGAACGTGACCATGAAGCCCAGCGTCCACAGCACCGGCGACGTGAATTCCACGCGGCCACGGTACATCGTGAACAGCCAGTTGAAGATCTTCACGCCCGTCGGGATCGAGATGATCATCGTCGTGATGCCGAAGAACGCATTCACGTTCGCACCGGAACCCATCGTGAAGAAGTGGTGCAGCCACACGATGAACGACAGGACCATGATCGCGCTGGTGGCGTAGACCATGCCCTTGTAGCCGAACAGCTTCTTGCGCGAGAACGTGGCAATGATTTCCGAGAAGATACCGAATGCCGGCAGCACCAGGATGTAGACCTCGGGGTGGCCCCAGATCCAGATCAGGTTCACGTACATCATGGCGTTACCGCCACCGTCGTTCGTGAAGAAGTGCATGTCGAAGTAACGGTCCAGGCCCAGCAGCGCCAGCGACACCGTCAGCACCGGGAAGGCTGCCACGATCAGCACGTTCGTGCACAGCACGGTCCACGTGAACACCGGCATGCGCATCAGGGTCATGCCCGGGGCGCGCATCTTCAGGATCGTCACCAGGAAGTTCACGCCGGTCAGCAGCGTACCCAACCCTGATATCTGCAAGGACCAGAGGTAGTAATCCACCCCCACGCCCGGGCTGTAGTCCAGGCCCGACAGCGGCGGGTAGGCCAGCCAGCCGGTCTTGGCGAATTCGCCAACGCCCAGCGACACGTTCACCAGCATCGCGCCGGCCACGAACAGCCAGAAGCTCAGCGTGTTCAGGAACGGGAATGCCACGTCGCGCGCGCCGATCTGCAGCGGCACCACGAGGTTCATCAGGCCCGTCATCAGCGGCATGGCCACGAAGAAGATCATGATCACGCCGTGCGCCGTGAACACCTGGTCATAGTGCTCGGGCGGCAGGAAACCGGTGGAACCATTGGTTGCCACGGCCAGTTGGGTACGCATCATGACCGCGTCGGCAAAGCCGCGCAGCAGCATGATCAGCGCCACCAGCGAGTACATCACGCCAATGCGCTTGTGGTCGACCGAGGTAATCCACTCGGTCCACAGGTAACCCCACTTCTTGAAATACGAGATCGCACCGAGCAGCGCCAGCCCACCAAGGGCGACGCAGGTCAGTGTGACCATGATGATCGGCTCATGAAACGGAATCGCCGACAAACTCAATTTGCCAAACATCATTGCTCCTAGATTTGCGCGCCCACGGCCGGGGTGGCCGGCGTGGTCAGGGACACACGCTCTTCGCCGAGCGTGTTACGCGACGTGCAGACCGGACCGCCTTCAAAACCTTCGCGGGCGACCGCACGGCCGTCGTGGCCCATGTACTGATGCAGAATGTCGGTGAACAGACCGTCTTCGACGCGGCCGAAGTACGTCACCGGTTCTGCTTCGCTCGGCTTCGCCAGGACCTTGTAGTCCTCCGAGCCAAGCTGCTTGCTGGACGCGCGCACCTGCTCCACCCACTTGTCGAACTCGAAGTTCGACATGGCGATGGCCTTGAATTTCATGCCCGAGAAGCCGCCGCCGCTGTAGTTGGCGGACATGCCGTCGTACGTACCGGCTTCGTTGGCGATGAGGTGCAGCTTGGTTTCCATCCCGGCCATGGCGTAGATCTGGCTACCCAGGCGAGGGATGAAGAACGAATTCATGATCGAATCCGACGTGATCTTGAAGTTCACCGGCGTGTTGGCCGGAAACGCGAGCTGGTTCACCGTCGCGATCTTCAGTTCCGGATAGATGAACAGCCACTTCCAGTTCATTGCCACGGCTTCCACCTGGATCGGCTTGACGTTGGATTCCAGCGGCTTGTACGGGTCGAGGTCGTGCGACGACTTCCACGTGATGATGCCCAGCGCGATGATGATCAGGCAGGGGATCAGCCACACCACCACTTCGATGCGGGTGGAGTGCGACCAGTCGGGGTCATACGTGGCCGACGTGTTGCTGGCGCGGTACTTCCACGCGAACACGAAGATCAGGACGATGACCGGCACGACGACCAGGAGCATCAGCCAGGTGGCGATCAGGATGATGCCCTTGATGTCCACGCCGACTTGCCCCTTGGGGTTCATCAGTGCGAAGTCGCAGCCGGCCAGCAGGAGCAGGCCAAGGCAAGGCAGGAACCGCATCAGGCGCGGCAATGTTGGTGTCTTCATGTCACGACGGTCTGGTTGTGTCACGCCTGTGCACAAGCGTGGCACCGCCACCTATTGCACAGGGCAACAGGCAGGCTGGGCTGGGGAAAACCGGGGACGTGTCCAAAGCTGGCGCTGCGGATGGGGCGATGCAAACGCCGGCGGACCATGCGGCCGGGCAACGCCATGAGCGCGGCTGGACAGCAACTGACGACTGCGTGCGCGAAACGCCGGGGGCGGGATGCGTGCGCTGAGGTAACCGACTGCCTGAACTGCGATCGTTCCCGGTTCGGAGCAGCCACCGGGAGAAGCGTTGTTTAACGATGCCCACGCGATTTACGCCTGCTTTTGACCGCCTCGCCAGCGCAGCGGGAACGGTCTCCGAGCGGATATCGCATTACATAAAACATCGTTGGCCGCGAATGTACCGCAACGCAACATTCCGGGTAAACCCAAACACAACGGAAACACTGTTCTTTTTATCGGACAATGTTCACAGGTGTCGCACAGAGGAAACAGTCACGCCGTGATCCGATGTTTTGCTCGGAATCTTCTGGACAAATGAAACGGGCCGCGTTCTAGCGGCCCGTACTTTTCGATGCAGCGAGTGCTTACGAGTAGCGCCGGCTGATCGATTCTGCCACGCAGACCGGGCGGTCACTGCCCTCGCGCTCGATCGTGACTTCCCACGTCGATTGCGCGCCGGTCAGGCCGTTCGGCGTCGGATCGAGCCGCTCCACCTTCAGCAGCTTCACGCGACCGCGCAGGCGGCTACCCACCGGCACCGGCGCGGTAAAGCGCACGCGGTTCAGCCCATAGTTGACGCCCATCTTGACGCCTTCCATGTGGATGGCATTCGCCATCAGTTGCGGCAGCAGCGACAACGTCAGGAAGCCGTGCGCCACCGGCGCGCCGAATGGCGACTCCCGCTTGGCACGCTCCACATCCACGTGAATCCACTGATGGTCGCCGGTCGCTTCTGCAAACAGGTTGACCTGCTGCTGCGTGATCTCGAACCAGTCGCTGACGGCCACTTCCTGGCCCTGAAGACCCTCCAGCTCTTCCAGCGATGCAATGGTGCGCATATTCCTTGTCTCCTGATTTTGTTGATGGCCTGGGGCTTACGCCGGGCGGCGCTTGTACATGCCCATGCCCTTGACCGTGCAAACGACCTCGCCCTTCTGGTTGCTGCCGACCCACTGGGTCAGCACCACGCCGCGGTCCGGCTTCGAACCTGACGGGCGCGCTTCCAACACCTTCAGCACGGCGGTCAGCGTGTCGCCTGCGTAGACGGGCTTGAGCCAGCGGACCTCGTCCACACCGGGCGATCCCATGCTGGTCGAGCGGTCGCCCATCGACTGTACCAGCAGACGCATGATGATGCCGCACGTCATCCAGCCACTGGAAATCAGGCCGCCGTAGATACTCTGCTCGGCGGCGGCCTTGTCGATGTGGAACGGCTGGGGGTCATACTGCCTGGCAAACGCGACGATCTCTTCCTCGGTGACGTGATAGCTGCCGAGCGCGATCTCGCTGCCAACGACATAGTCTTCGAAATACATCTTGTCGGACATGGGGGCTCCAAAGCAAAAAACCGCGCTCGGGGTTTCCGGCGCGGTTCAGGGTCATGCTATCGATCAGGCGGCTTCCTGGAAGCCCGGCTGGCTGGCGAAACGGCCCAGGTGATGGTCCACATCGCCAAACGTCGTGTTGATGAACGTCAGCCGCTTGAACATGTGCGCGGCCGGCATTTCATCGGTCACGCCCATGCCGCCGTGAATCTGCACGGCCTCCTGGCCCACCGAGCGGGCCGCCTGCCCCACGCGTGCCTTGGCGGCGGACACGTAGCGGCGGCGTTCCTCGGGGCTGGCCTCGTCGAAACGCGCTGCGGCCAGCAGCGTGATCGAACGCGACTGCTCGGCATGGATGAACATCTCCACCATGCGGTGCTGCAGCGCCTGGAAGCGCGCGATGGGCACGCCGAACTGCTGGCGCGTCTTGGCGTAGTCCAGCGTCGTGGCGTTCAGCGTGTCGAGAATGCCAACAGCTTCCGAGCACAGCAGCACTGCGGCATAGTCCGCCGTGGCTTCGAGTACGTCCCAGCCCTTGCCTTCCGTGCCCAGCAACGTGGCCGGTGCATCCTGGAACGTCACGTCGGCCGCATGCAGGTTATCGAGCGTGCGGTAATCCTGCACCGTCACGCCAGCACCGTTCGTATCGACGAGGTACAGCGAGATGCCGTCCTGGTCGCGCTGCGCACCGCTGGTACGTGCCGACACCACGAGCTTGTCAGCCTGCGCGCCATGCACCACCACGGTCTTCTTGCCATTGAGCTTGCCGCCCTTGGCCGTCACACGCACGTTGTTCAGTTCATAGCGCGACTGCTGCTCGCCGAATGCCGTGGCCAGCTTCACTTCGCCGCCTGCCACCTGTTCCAGCAGCGCTTCCTGGCCGCCGGCCAGCTTCAGCGCCTGCGCGCCGACGACGGTTGCCTGGTACGGCTCCACCACCAGACCACGGCCCAGTTCCTGCAGCACCACCATCATGTCGACGGCCGTGCCCGAGAAACCGCCTTGTTCTTCCGGCACCGGCAGTGCCGTCAGGCCCAGTTCGACCAGTGCGCCCCATGCGTTGGCGCCGTAGCCCTGTTCGGACTTGATGTTTTTCTTGCGCGATTCGAAGTCGTAGCTTTTTTCGACGAAGCGGCGGATCGCATCGGCCAGTTGCTTCTGTTCGTCGCTGAGATTGAAGTTCATGTCGCGTGTCTCCTCACAGCCCCAGAATCATCTGGCTGATGATGTTCTTCTGAATTTCGTTGGAACCACCGTAGATCGACGTCTTGCGGTAGTTGAAGTAGTACGCTGCCAGCGGTGCGGCATCGTCGTAGCCGGTGACCGTATGGGCCTGCTCGCATTCGAGGTAGGCCGGGTCGAACGGCATGGCATACGGGCCGGCGGCTTCCACCATCAGCTCGGTCAGCATCTGCTGGATTTCGGTGCCCTTGATCTTGAGCATCGATGCCTCGGGACCGGGGCCCTTGCCAGCGGCTTCGCTCGACACCACGCGCAGCACGGTGATTTCCAGCGCCATCAATTCGATTTCCAGCGCGGCCACCTTGTTGGCGTACACCGGATCTTCCAGCAGCGGCTTGCCGTTCTTTTCCTGCTGGCGCGCCACGCGCTTCAGGAAAGCCAGTTCGCGCTTGGATGCGCCCACGCGGGCAATGCCGGTACGCTCGTGGCCGAGCAGATACTTGGCGTACGTCCAGCCGCGGTTTTCCTCGCCGACGCGGTTCTCCACCGGAACCTTCACGTTGTCGAAGAACACTTCGTTCACTTCATGGTCTTCATCGAGCATGATGATCGGACGCACCGTGATGCCCGGCGTCTTCATGTCGATCAGCAGGAACGAGATGCCTTCCTGCTTCTTGGCCTCGGGGTCCGTGCGTACCAGGCAGAAGATCATGTCGGCGTGCTGGCCCAGCGTCGTCCAGGTCTTCTGACCGTTGACGATGTAGTGCTTGCCATCCGAAGTCAGTTCCGCCTTCGTCTTGACCGAAGCCAGGTCCGAACCGGAGCCCGGCTCCGAATAGCCCTGGCACCACCAGTCGGTGCAATCCAGGATACGCGGTAGGTAATAGGACTTCTGCTCGGCGTTGCCGTACTTCATGATCACGGGCGCGACCATCGCCACGCCGAACGGCAGCACGCCGGGCGCGCCGACGCGGGCATTTTCCTCATCCCAGATATGGCGCTGCGTGGCGTTCCAGCCCGTGCCGCCGAAGTCCACCGGCCAGTGCGGCGCGGACCAGCCCTTCTTGGCCAGCGTCTTGTGCCAGAGCACGAGATCGTCGCGGCTGGGGCGGCGGTGGTTGAGAACCTTTTCGCGGATATCCGCAGGCAGGTTGGCCTCGAGCCAGCTGCGCACTTCCTGACGGAAGGCGTTGTCGGCTTCCGAGTAGTTGAGATCCATGCCCGTCTCCATGATGTGCCGGCGCTGGCGCCGGCCGTTTGTTTTACCTCGCGCATCGCTGCGCTGGATAAAACCGGGCACAGGATGCTTGTTCAGTGGGCCGTCTGCTTCAATGCGTCCGGCACGAGGAGCGGAAAGGTGTCGATGCCTTCGTCGGCCAGCGCCTGCGCATCCTCGGGAGTGGCCGAGCCGCGAATGCCGCGCTCGGGTGCCTCCTGATAATGGATGCGCCGCGCTTCTTCCACGAATCGGTCGCCCACGTCCTCGGTCTGTGCCATCACCTGCCGCACGGCCTTCAGGTAGGTGGCCTGCAGCGCTTGCATCAACTGCTGCGCATCGGCCGGCCCTTCCTCGCCCTGGCGGGATTGCGTCGGCGCCGGCTTCGCGGTCGCACCCGAAAGATTCAGGCGCGGCGCGCTGGGCAGGCGGCTGACCGCATGGTCGCCACAGACCGGACATTGGACGAGATCGCGTGAAAGCTGCGATTGCGCATCTTCCTCCGAGGCAAACCAGCCCTCGAAACGATGGTCTTGCGCACAGCGCAGGTCGAGCACCTTCATGATCTTTCCAGCCCGTCGGGGCAATGTTAGCCGTGAATCGAAATTTTGTGAACGGTCGTGCTAATTTATTTCTCGACCGTTGTCGCCTGGCAGGACGTGTTCGCGACACATCTCCGCCTGCAGCAGCCTAACTGGGCGCCAGGCCTTGGAAAATCAAGGGAAAACCCTCCCCAGCCCTTCCTCAACCCGTCACCCGGTTCGATGAAGCAGGCGGCTCAGTCTGCTCGCCGGGCACCCACGTACCCGAGATGATCTTCTCCAGCCAGAACGCGCCGATGATCGTCTTCACATCGGTAATACGCCCCTGACGTACCCAGTCGATTACCTGACCGACCGGCGTGACGAATGTCTCCAGGAACTCGCCATCATCGAGCTTCGACTCGCCAGCAGACAGATCGCGCGCCAGGAAGATGTCTATGAATTCGGTGGAATAGGAAATCACGGGATGGATGCGCGTCAGGTAGTCCCAGCGCTTCGCCGTGTAGCCGGTTTCTTCCAGCAACTCCCGTTCCCCGCAGCGCTGCGCACCCTCTTCCGGGTCGAGCTTGCCAGCCGGGAATTCGAGCATGACCTCGCCCACCGGATAGCGGAACTGGCGCTCCATCAGCACGGTGCCGTCGTCGAACAGCGGGATCATCATCACCGCGCCCGGATGCAGCACGTACTCGCGCCCGGCCTGTTTGCCATCGGGCAGGCGGACGATGTCTTGTTTGAGCGTCAGGAATTTGCCGCGATGGATCGTCGCGGATGCGACGGCTGTTTCCCGAAGATGCGCATCAGCCGGCTCGGAAGCGTCGGACTGGTTGGCGGGAAATGCGGCGGAAGAAACTGCTGCGGATGTCTTGTCGGACATGGACGCTCCGGATAAGGCACGGTCCCGGAGCGTCAGGGTGTGGCCGCGTCAGGCCGTGCGATGTTTGACGAGGTATTGCCAGGTGAAGCCGGGAAAGGCAAACACCAGCATCATGCAGCCCGTGATCGCGTAGAACTGCCAGCCCTGCGGGAAGGTGTTGCCAAGGCTGGCTTCCACCGCAAGACCGGCGAGACCCGCCAGCACGTACCACGTGAAGAGTTCCACCAGGCGCAGCCACAGCGGCTTGCGGGCCCATTTCAGGCCAATCGCCGCGAACAGGCGCTGGTTGACGAACGGCAGGTTGGCACACACCAGTGCCAACAAGATGACAAACCAGCCGCCTGCCGAGGAACTCATTGCATCACCTTATAGCGTTACGTTGCTTACGACGCCAGTGTCGCACGGATGGCCTCGTAGCACAGGCTCATCAGTGCCGCCGGGAAGATACCCAGCAGGATCACGGCCAGCCCGTTGAGGCTCAGCATCGCGCGCACGCCGCCCGATGCTTCCAGCGGCTCTTCGCCAGCCGGTGCATCGAAGTACATCAGCTTGACGATACGCAGGTAGTAGAACGCGCCGATCAGCGAGAACAGCACCGCCACCACGGCCAGCCAGCTCATACCGGCCTTGACCACGGCCTGCAGCACGGCCAGCTTGGCGTAGAAGCCCACGGTCGGCGGAATGCCGGCCATCGAGAACATCATCACCAGCATCAGGAAGGCGAACCACGGATGGCGGCGCGACATGCCCTTCAGGTCTTCCAGCGTTTCCGCCTCGAAGCCCTTGCGGGTGCGGATCAGGATCAGGCCGAACGTGCCGAGCGTGGTCAGCATGTACGTGATCGAGTAGAACATCGACGAGCTGTACGCGTTGGCCGCGCCATCCACCTTGTTCGCCACCACGCCGGACAGCATGCCCAGCAGGATGAAGCCCATGTGCGAGATGGTCGAGTACGCCAGCATCCGCTTCAGGTTGGTCTGCACGATCGCGGTCAGGTTGCCGATCACCAGCGAGGCAATCGACAGCACCACCAGCATCATCTGCCAGTCCGTGGCCAGCGGCAGCAGCCCTTCCACCAGCACACGCAGGATCAGCGCGAATGCGGCAACCTTCGGACCCGCCGCGATCAGCAGCGTCACGGCGGTCGGCGAACCCTGATAGATGTCCGGAATCCACATGTGGAACGGTGCGGCACCGAGCTTGAACGACAGCCCGGCCACGATGAACACCACACCAAAGGCCAGCATCGTCGTGTTGACGCGGCCCGACTCCACCACGCGGAACACTTCGCCCAGGTTCAGCGAACCCGTGGCGCCGTACATCATCGACATGCCGTACAGCAGGAAGCCCGAAGCCAGCGCACCCAGCACGAAGTACTTGATGGCCGATTCCGACGTCACGCGCGAATCGCGGCGCAGCGCCACCAGTGCATACGACGACAGCGACAGCAGTTCCAGACCCAGGTACAGCGTCAGGAAGTTGTTGCCGGTGATCATCACGATCTGGCCGCCCAGCGTGAACAGCGCCAGCATGTAGAACTCGCCGGCGAACATGTCGCGGCTACCGAGGTAGTGGCGCGTGTAGACCAGCGTCAGGAACATGCCCAGCGCGCAGAACGCGGACAGCACGTTGGCCATCGGGTCGATCACGACCAGGTTGGCGAACGCGTAGTGCGTCTCGCCGTTGGCCGCGTTCAGGCCGAACCACACCGTCAGGACGAGTGTGACCAGCAGCGAAAGCGGGTACGCCAGGCTCGAGCGGTTCTTGCCGCGTGCGAGGTCGATCCAGTTGATCGCCGCAATGGCGACCGCCAGGAAAATGATTGGCGCCACCGGGGCCAGGCTAGAGGACGATTGCATGTTTATTCTCTCCCCCGCTTACAGCTTGGACTGTGCCACGTGGGACAGCAGGTTCACCACCGATGCGTGCATCACGTCGGTGAAGGGTTTCGGGTACAAGCCCATATACAGCGTCAGGATGGCCAGCAGACCCAGCATCACGAACTCACGCTTGTTCAGGTCCAGCAGTTCGCGCACATGCTCGTGGACGATGTCGCCGAAGATCACGCGCTTGACCATCCACAGCGAGTACGCCGCGCCCAGGATCAGGGCCGTGGCAGCCAGCAGGCCAATCCAGAAGTTGAACTTGACCGCGCCGAGGATAACCATGAACTCGCCCACGAAGCCCGACGTCGCCGGCAGGCCGCAGTTGGCCATGGCGAAGAACACCGAGAACGCCGCGAACTTCGGCATCACATTCACCACACCGCCGTAATCGGCGATCTGGCGCGAGTGCACGCGGTCATACAGCACGCCGATACACAGGAACATGGCACCCGAGATGAAACCGTGCGAGATCATCTGCACGATACCGCCTTCGATACCGATGTCATTGAAGATGAAGAAACCGAGCGTCACGAAACCCATGTGGGCAATCGACGAGTACGCCACCAGCTTCTTCATGTCCGCCTGGACCAGTGCCACGAGACCGAT
Source organism: Cupriavidus sp. SW-Y-13 (assembly GCF_009793345.1). Classification (NCBI taxonomy): domain Bacteria; kingdom Pseudomonadati; phylum Pseudomonadota; class Betaproteobacteria; order Burkholderiales; family Burkholderiaceae; genus Cupriavidus; species Cupriavidus sp. SW-Y-13. Next base: position 978,916 of record NZ_WHLX01000001.1, on the reverse strand, counting down.
GTAGATCACCGCGATCAGCGAGATCGTGATGATGAACGGTGCCATGTAGTGGCTGGCGTCCGGTGCGATCGGCAGCGAGAACCGCAGGAAACCGTACGCACCCAGCTTCAGCATGATCGCGGCCAGCACGACGGAGCCACCGGTCGGTGCTTCCACGTGCGCGTCCGGCAGCCAGGTATGCACCGGCCACATCGGCACCTTCACGGCAAAGGCCATGAAGAACGCGAGGAAGATCAGGATCTGCTCTTCGAACGACAACTTGGCCTGGTGCCAGGTCAGGATGTCGAACGTACCGGTCTTGTTGTACAGGTAAAGCAGTGCAACCAGCGTCAGCAGCGAGCCCAGCAGCGTATAGAGGAAGAACTTGAACGCAGCGTACACGCGGTTCGGACCACCCCACACACCGATGATGATGTACATCGGGATCAGCGTGGCTTCGAAGAACACGTAGAACAGCATGCCGTCCAGCGCGCAGAACACGCCGATCATCAGGCCGGACAGGATCAGGAACGCGGCCATGTACTCGGCCACGCGCTCGGTGATCACCTCCCAGGCCGAGATCACGACGATCACGGTGATGAACGCGGTCAGGACCACGAACCACATCGAGATGCCGTCCACCCCGAGGTGATAGGCGATGTTGAAGCGCTCGATCCAGTTCGCCTGCTCGACGAACTGCATCGCAGCCGTGGACGTATCGAAGTGAAGGACCAGCGGCAGCGTGACGACGAAGCTGGCGATGGCGCCGAACAACGACATCCAGCGCACGAAGCACTTGCTGTTGTCGGAGCCGAACATCAATACCAGCAGGCCGAAGAAGATAGGCAGCCAGATTGCGAAAGACAGAACCATTTCTTTGTTTTCCTTACTTGGTGCCTATCACTTGGTGCCTATCACGCCAGTGACCGTCAGCGTCAGGAGCACCAGCATGCCGAGGATCATCGCAAAAGCGTAATGGTAGATGTAGCCAGACTGGATGTAGCGGCTGGCTGCGGCAAACGATGCCACCACGCGGGCCGAACCATTGACGAACAGTCCGTCAATGAAGCTCTGGTCGCCGCCCTTCCACAGGCCCGTACCCAGCAGGCGTGCGCCACGGGCGAACACGGCCTGGTTGAATGCGTCCATGTAGTACTTGTTGTCCAGCAGCGTGTAGATGCCCGAGAAGCGTTGCTTGATGGCAGCCGGAATGTCCGGGCGCTTCATGTAGAAGAACCACGAGAGCACCACACCGGCAATGGCCAGCCACAGCACCGGGGTCTGCAGCGAGTGGATCGCCATCGGCACCCAGCCATGGAACATTTCTTCCAGTTCCTTCATGGCGTGATGGTTCTCGCCGACGAAGATCACGTCCTTGAACGCCACACCGTGTTTGAAGAACTCGCCGAACAGCATCGGCTCGATCGCGATGGCACCGATGATGACCGACGGAATGGCCAGCAGCACCAGCGGCAGCGTCACCACCCACGGCGACTCGTGCGGCTTTTCGCCAGCGGCCAGGCCATGGTGATGGTCGTCGTGCGCATCTTCATCATCGTGATGATCGTCGTGACCGTGGCCGTGCGCGTCAGCCTTGCCCCAGCGCTCTTCCCCGTGGAACACCAGGAAGTACATGCGGAACGAGTAGAACGCGGTCACGAACACGCCAGCCAGCACGGCGAAGTACGCGAAGCCAGAACCCGCCAGATGCGACTCGGCCACTGCCTCGATGATCGAATCCTTCGAGTAGAAGCCCGAGAAGAAAGGCGTACCAATCAGCGCCAGCGAACCCACCAGCGACGTGATCCACGTGATGGGCATGTACTTGCGCAGGCCGCCCATGTTGCGGATGTCCTGATCGTGGTGCATGCCGATGATCACCGAACCCGCGCCGAGGAACAGCAGCGCCTTGAAGAACGCGTGGGTCATCAGGTGGAACACGGCCACCGAGTAGGCCGAGGCGCCCAGCGCCACGGTCATGTAGCCCAGCTGCGACAGCGTGGAGTAAGCCACGACACGCTTGATGTCGTTCTGGATGACGCCCAGGAAGCCCATGAACAGCGCGGTGATCGCGCCGATGACCAGGATGAACGACAGCGCGGTGTCCGACAGTTCGAACAGCGGCGACATGCGCGACACCATGAAGATGCCGGCGGTCACCATGGTTGCCGCGTGAATCAGTGCCGAGATCGGGGTCGGGCCTTCCATCGAGTCAGGCAGCCAGACGTGCAGCGGGAACTGTGCCGACTTGCCCATCGCGCCGATGAACAGGCAGATGCAGGCAACGGTGATCATCAGCCAGTCGGTGCCCGGGAAGATCACTGCGGCCAGTTGCTCGCGCTGGGCGAACACGTCCGTGTAGTTCATGCTGCCGCTGTACGCCAGCAGCAGGCCAATACCGAGGATGAAGCCGAAGTCGCCCACGCGGTTGACCAGGAACGCCTTCATGTTCGCGAAGATCGCGGTCGGACGCGTGTACCAGAAACCGATCAGCAGGTACGAGACCAGGCCCACAGCTTCCCAGCCGAAGAACAGCTGCAGGAAGTTGTTGCTCATCACCAGCATCAGCATCGAGAAGGTGAACAGCGAGATGTAGGCGAAGAATCGGTTGTAGCCGGGGTCACCCTGCATGTAGCCGACGGTGTAGATGTGCACCATCAGCGAGACGAAGGTGACAACGACCATCATCATCGCGGTCAGCGAATCGACCAGGAAGCCGACTTCCAGCTTCAGCGTGCCGATCGTCATCCATTCGTACACGGTGGCGTTGTAGCCCGCGCCGTCCATGACGTCACGCAGCACCAGCAGCGAGAGCACGAACGCGATGGCCACGCCGAGGATGGTCGCCGTGTGAGCCGCGATCCGGCCGCCGCGCGTCTCGGATGAGAACGTGCCGAAAAACTTGGTACCGAACAGGCCGGCTATAGCAGCGCCGGCGAGCGGCGCCAGCGGAATCGCCAGCAGCAGGTTGGGGTTGAGCGTGGTTGCCATAGGACGCTTATTGGTGTGCGGTCAGGGAGCAGTCTTGGTTCTTGTCGAGGACGTTCATGTCAGCCCTTGAGGGTATCCATGTCGTCGACGTTGATCGTGTCCAGGTTACGGAACAGCACGACCAGGATTGCCAGACCGATTGCCGACTCGGCGGCGGCCACCGTAAGGATGAAGAAAACGAAAACCTGTCCGGCCAGGTCGCCCATGTAATGCGAGAAGGCGACAAAGTTCATGTTGACCGCAAGCAACATCAGTTCGAGTGCCATCAGCAGCACGATGACGTTCTTGCGGTTCAGGAAGATGCCAACGATGCTGATCGCAAACAGGATGGCACCGAGCACGAGGAAGTGGGCGAGAGACAACACAGCGAATTCTCCGGGCTTAGTTCTTGTTGGCGGAAGCCGCGGCGTCCGCTTCGGCCCGGCCCTCGGCCGGCATTTTCACCATGCGCACGCGCTCGTCGCGACGCACGCGCAGCTGGGCGCCCACGTCCTGCGCCTTCACGTCCTTGCGGCGGCGCAGCGTCAGGGCCACGGCGGCAATGATCGCCACCAGCAGGATGATGCCGGCCACTTCGAAAGCGTAGATGTAGTCGGTGTAGATCAGCTTGCCCAGTGCCGCAGTGTTCGAGTAGTTCGGGTCTTGCGAGCCGGCTGCCGCCACTGCGTTCGTGGTGCCGATGAAGTTGCGCACCAGCACGATCGCCATTTCGGCAATGATCAGCGCGCCCACGATCGAGGCCATCGGTACGTAGGTCCAGAAATCGCGGCGCAGGTGTTCGATGTCGATATCGATCATCATCACCACGAACAGGAACAGCACCATCACCGCGCCGACGTAGACCAGCACCAGCAGGATGGCAAGGAACTCTGCCTTCAGGATCATCCAGATCGCCGCGGCCGTGAAGAACGCGAGGACGAGGAACAGTGCCGAATGCACCGGGTTCTTCGCCGTGATGACTTTCAGTGCGGATAGCACCAGCACCAGGGCAAAGGCATAGAAGATGGCTGTCGTGAGTTCCATGGTCCTTATCGGATCCTCTCTGGGCCGCGCTGCCCGGGCTTCCCGTGACGGGTCGCCTGCATGCCGCGCGGCATCCTTCCGTTGGCCCCTTGCGGGACCGATTCAATGTCGTTGGCAGGGTGCATCGCCATTGGCGACTGCCCCGCCCTGCTTCAATCTGCTTAGCGGTACTTCGCGTCCGCAGCCTTGGCCGCCGCGATCTGCGGTTCGTAGCGGTCGCCCACGGCCAGCAGCATGTCCTTGGTGAAGTACAGGTCGCCGCGCTTCTCGCCGTGGTACTCGAGAATGTGCGTTTCGACGACCGCGTCCACCGGGCAGGCTTCCTCGCAGAAACCGCAGAAAATGCACTTGGTCAGATCGATGTCGTAGCGCGTGGTGCGGCGGGTGCCGTCGTTACGCACATCCGATTCGATCGTGATGGCCATGGCCGGGCACACCGCTTCGCACAGCTTGCATGCGATGCAACGCTCTTCCCCATTGGGATAGCGACGCAGTGCGTGCAGGCCGCGGAAACGCGGCGACATCGGCGTTTTCTCTTCCGGGAACTGGACGGTGATCTTCCGGGCGAAGAGATAGCGGCCGGTCAGTGCCATGCCCTTGAAGAGTTCCTTCAGGAGCAGGCTGTTGAAGAAGTCCTTGATGGCGAGCAGCATGACGATTGCTTCCTAAGTATTTCCGCGCGGCGCGCCCTGCCCCATCGGGCGGCGCGCCGTCGCCAGACCCATCAGGGCCAGATGTTCCACGGCGACTTGATCCAGATCGCCACAATGATCAGCCACGCCACGGTCAGCGGAATGAAGATCTTCCAGCCCAGACGCATGATCTGGTCATAGCGGTAACGCGGGAACGACGCACGGATCCAGATGAAGACCGACAGCAGCAGGAATACCTTGAACACGAGCCAGAAGAAGCCCGGGATCGCATTGGTGATCACGCTCGAGAACGGCGGTGCCCAGCCTCCGAGGAACATCAGCGAGGTCATCGTCGAGATGATGATCATGTTGATGTATTCGGCCAGGAAGAACAGCGCGAACGTCATGCCCGAGTACTCGATCATGTGGCCGGCCACGATTTCCGATTCGCCTTCCACCACGTCGAACGGGTGGCGGTTCGTTTCGGCAACGCCCGAGATGAAGTACACCAGGAACATCGGCAGCAGCGGCAGCCAGTTCCACGACAGCGCGTTGATGCCCATGTTCGCGAAGTAGCCGGTGTTCTGGCTGTTCACGATGGCCGACAGGTTCAGGCTGCCGGAGACCATCAGCACGGTCACCAGCGCGAAGCCCATCGCGATTTCGTACGACACCATCTGCGCAGCAGCGCGCATGGCACCGATGAACGCATACTTGGAATTCGACGCCCAGCCAGCCAGGATCACGCCATAGACGCCCACCGAGCTGATGGCCATCACGTACAGCAGACCGGCGTTCACGTCGGCCATCACCACTTCGGCCTGGAACGGAATCACGGCCCAGACTGCCACCGCGGGCATCAGCACCATCAGCGGCGCCACCAGGTACATGCCCCGGTTCACCATCGACGGGAACATGACTTCCTTGAGCAGCAGCTTCAGCACGTCGGCAATCGGCTGCAGCAGGCCCAGCGGACCCACGCGGTTCGGGCCGATACGGACGTGCATCCAGCCGATCAGCTTGCGTTCCCAGAGAATCAGGTAAGCCACGCACAGCAGCACCGGCACGACGATGACCACGGCACGGACCAGGATCCAGATCAGCGTCCAGGCGCTGCCGAAGATGGCCTGGCCTTGCGAGGTAATGAGATCGATCATGTAGCTCTCTCGCTCTTCTTATACGGTCGCCGTCGCGGGCGCATTCTGCCCGGCCGACAGGTCGATGGCTTTTTCCACGGCGACGTTGCCGAACAGCGCACCCAGCGTCGCGGCAGCCACGGTAGCGGCAGGCACGCGCACGGTGTTCGCCGGCAGCGTCTTTTCCAGCGCCGCGGGCAGCACCACACTGGCGCCATCCTGCGTCACGCGCACCGGGTCACCGGCCTGCACGCCCAGCTTATCGAACAGGTCCTGCGACAGCGCCACCTGCATCGCACGGCGCGCGGCCGCGGTCAGTTGCAGCGATTCGGCACGACGCACGATCGGATCGGCGTGGTAAATCGGCACATCGGCAATGCGCTCGATACCGTTGGCGGCGGCTGCCGTCACGCGAATCGGTGCATCGGTGGCGTTGTTCAGTTGATCCGCGACCAGCTTCGTCAGCGCGGCATCGCGCACGGCTTCGGCGGTCTCGAATTCGAAACCCGGCACGTCCAGCAGGTTGCCCAGCACGCGCAGCACCTTCCAGCCCGGACGCGTTTCACCCAGCGCACGTACCACGCCGTTGAAGCTCTGGGCACGGCCCTCGGCATTCACGAACGTGCCAGCGGTTTCGCTGAACGGTGCGATCGGGAGAATCACGTCTGCATACTGCAGTGCGGCGTCCGAACGGAACGGCGACAGCACCACGACCGTACCGGCCTGCTGCAGCGCGGCCAGGGACTTGCGGGCATCGGCCGAATCAAATTCCGGCTCGGCGTTCAGCACGATGTAAGCGCGGCGCGGCGTATCCAGCATCGCCTGCGCATTGGCACCACCCTGCTGCGGCAGCGCACCGGCGATGTAACCGCCGACGGTGTTGGCAGCTTCGGTCAGGAAGCCCAGCGTTGCGCCCGTTTCCGTGGCGATCCACTGTGCCAGCGCGTGCAGCGCCGAGAATTGCGGGTGACGCACGGCTTCGTTGCCGAGGAACACGGCACGGCGCTCGCCCGACATCAGCGAATCGGCAGCCGCCTTGGCAGCGTCGCCACCATCGAAACCATCGGTGCCAGCCGGAGCGGCCACTCCCTTGGCGGTGGCCACGGCGCGGGCGATACCTGCCAGCGCGGCGGTCCAGCCCGACGGTGCCACGTCGATACGTGCGGCCGTCATCAGCAGATCTTCACCGCCAGCGCCCAGCACGGTAACGCGGGCACCCTTCTTGACAGCCTGACGCAGACGCGAGGCCAGCAGCGGCTGGTCCTTGCGCAGCGAGGCGCCGATAACCAGCGCGCGTTGCAGCGTGGTCACATCAGCGACCGGCATGCCGAGCCACGGCGCGCCCTTCACTGCTGCCGAGAAATCAGTCTGACGCAGGCGGAAGTCGATATTGTCGCTGCCCAGGCCACGCACGAGCTTGCCCAGCAGGAACAGCTCTTCGAGCGTGCTGTGCGGGCTGGCGATGGCGGCGATCTGGTCGGCGCCATGGTCACGCTTGATGCTGGCGAGACCATTTGCCACGTATTCGAGCGCGGTCTGCCAATCCGTTTCCATCCACTGGTTGCCCTGCTTGAGCATCGGGCGGGTCAGACGGTCAGCGCTGTTCAGGCCTTCGTAGGCGAAGCGGTCCTTGTCCGAGATCCAGCATTCGTTGACCTCTTCGTTTTCCAGCGGCACCACGCGCATCACACGTTGGTTCTTGGTCTGGATCACGAGGTTCGCACCCACGCCATCGTGCGGCGACACCGACTTGCGGCGTGCCAGTTCCCACGTACGGGCCGAGTAGCGGAACGGCTTGCTGGTCAGCGCGCCAACCGGGCACAGGTCGATCATGTTGCCGGACAGTTCCGAATCCACAGTCTGACCGACGAACGTCGTGATTTCCGAGTGCTCGCCACGGTTCAGCATGCCCAGTTCCATCACGCCGGCCACTTCCTGGCCGAAACGCACGCAACGGGTGCAGTGGATGCAGCGGGTCATCTCCTCCATGGAGATCAGCGGGCCCACGTTCTTGTGGAACACCACGCGCTTTTCTTCCTTGTAGCGCGACTCCGATGCACCATAACCCACGGCCAGATCCTGCAACTGGCATTCGCCGCCCTGATCGCAGATCGGGCAGTCGAGCGGGTGGTTGATCAGAAGGAATTCCATCACGGACTTCTGGGCCTTGACGGCCTTTTCAGAGTTCGTGAACACCTTCATGCCTGGCGTCACCGGGGTGGCGCAGGCGGGCAGCGCCTTGGGCGCCTTTTCCACTTCGACCAGACACATGCGGCAGTTCGCCGCGATGGACAGTTTGCGGTGGTAGCAGAAGTGGGGGATGTACGTGCCCAGCTTGCGGGCCGCTTCCATCACGAGGCTGCCTTCCGCAACCTCTACCTTCTTGCCGTCGATCTCGAGTTCAACCATGTTCTGCCACGCTTCAGGAATGGGCCGGGACCATGCACTGCTTGTGTTCGACGTGATACTCGAACTCTTTCCAGTAGTGCTTGAGCATGCCGCGTACCGGCATCGCCGCGGCATCGCCGAGTGCGCAAATCGTGCGACCCATGATGTTTTCCGCGACGTTATTGAGCAGGTCCAGATCTTCCTGGCGGCCTTCTCCGTGTTCAATGCGATTGACCATGCGATAGAGCCAGCCGGTGCCTTCACGGCACGGCGTGCACTGGCCGCACGATTCTTCAAAATAGAAATACGACAGACGCAACAGCGACTTGACCATGCAGCGCGTCTCGTCCATGACGATCACGGCGCCCGAACCCAGCATCGAGCCGGCCTTGGCAATCGAATCGTAGTCCATGGTCGAGGCCATCATCAGGTCCGCCGGCACCACCGGCGCCGACGATCCACCCGGGATCACCGCCTTCAGTGCCTTGCCGCCGCGCATGCCGCCCGCCAGCTCCAGCAACGTGGAGAACGGCGTACCCAGCGGAATCTCGTAGTTGCCCGGACGCTCGACGTCACCGGAAATCGAGAAGATCTTGGTGCCGCCATTGTTCGGCTTGCCGATCTTCAGGTACTCCTCGGGGCCGACTTCCAGCAGGAACGGCACCGCGGCGAACGTCTCGGTGTTGTTGATCGTGGTCGGCTTGCCATACAGGCCGAAGCTCGCCGGGAAAGGCGGCTTGAAGCGCGGCTGGCCTTTCTTGCCTTCCAGCGATTCGAGCAGCGCCGTTTCCTCGCCGCAGATGTACGCGCCATAGCCATGGTGCGCATGCAGCTGGAAGTCGAAGCCCGAACCCAGGATGTTGTCGCCCAGGAAACCGGCGCGGCGCGCCTCTTCGAGGGCTTCCTCGAAGATCTTGTATTCGTTCCAGATCTCGCCGTGGATGTAGTTGTAACCCACGGTGATACCCATCGCATACGCGCCGATGGCCATGCCTTCGATCAGCGAATGCGGGTTGTAGCGGATGATGTCGCGATCCTTGAACGTGCCCGGCTCGCCCTCGTCGGTATTGCAGACGAGGTACTTCTGCCCCGGGAACGTACGCGGCATGAAGCTCCACTTCAGGCCGGTCGGGAAGCCCGCACCGCCGCGGCCACGCAGGCCCGATGCCTTGACGTCCGCGATGACCTGCTCGGGGGGCACCTTGCCCTCGAGAATGCGGCGCAGCTGCTTGTAGCCGCCGCGCGCGACGTAGTCCTCGAGGTGCCAGTTCTTGCCGTCCAGGCCAGCCAGGATCAGCGGCTTGATGTGACGGTCGTGCAGAGAGGTCATGTTACTTGTCCCCCTTGGCGGCGGCTTCTGCCTTGAGCTCGTCGACGAGTTCGTCGAGTTTTGCATCGCTCATGAAGCTGCACATGCGGGTGTTGTTGACGATCATCACCGGCGCATCGCCGCAAGCGCCCATGCACTCGCCTTCCTTCAGCGTGAAGCAGGCGTCGGCGGTCGTCTCGTTGTAGTCGATCCCGAGCTTGCGCTTCAGGTATTCGCCCGCCCGGTCGCCGCCAGACAGCGCGCAAGGCAGGTTCGTGCAGACGGTGAGCTTGTACTTGCCCACCGGCTTGGTGTCATACATGTTGTAGAACGTGGCCACCTCTTCCACCCACACGGGCGGCATGTCCAGGTAGCTGGCGACGAACTGCATGACATCGGGGGAAACCCAGCCCACTTCGCCCTGGGCCACGGCGAGTGCCGCCATCACGGCCGACTGTTTCTGGTCGGTCGGATATTTCGCGATCGCGCGATCGATTTCCTTGAGAGCTTCTGCTGATAGCATGGTCATTGCAGTAATACGGCAGAGCCGCGCGTTTGGCGCCACTCCACTGGTTTGCAGCCGTCGCTGCCATGTTCTGCCGGCCCGGACGCCTGAAGCGTCCTCGCCGATCCGTTGCAGGCACCGCCTGCCGCCACCGCTACCGCCGGGGCCGGCCGAACACGCCCGGATCGTCGTCCGGGCAACGGCCTGTGACGGGATACTTGCCGGTTACCGGGTATCCCTTAGCGGTCGATCTCGCCGAACACGATGTCCTGCGTACCGATGATCGTGACCGCGTCCGCAATCATGTGTCCCCTGGCCATCTCGTCGAGCGCGGCCAGGTGTGCATAGCCGGGAGCGCGGATCTTCAGGCGGTACGGCTTGTTCGCACCGTCGGAAATCGCATAGATCCCGAACTCGCCCTTCGGATGTTCCACCGCTGCGTAAGCCTCGCCCGGCGGCACGTGCATGCCTTCGGTAAAGAGCTTGAAGTGGTGGATCAACTCTTCCATGTTCGACTTCATGTCCACCCGCGACGGCGGTGCCACCTTGTGGTTCTCGGTGATCACCGGACCCGGGTTGCGACGCAGCCAGTCGATACACTGCTTGATGATCCGGTTCGACTGGCGCATCTCTTCCACGCGCACCAGGTAACGCGAATAGCAGTCACCGGCCGTGCCCACGGGGATGTCGAAGTCGAGCTGGTCGTACACTTCGTACGGCTGCTTCTTGCGCAGATCCCACTCGATACCCGAACCGCGCAGCATCGGACCGGTAAAGCCCATCTGCAGCGCACGCTCCGGCGTCACCACGCCGATATCCACAAGACGTTGCTTCCAGATACGGTTATCGGTCAGCAGCGTCTCATATTCATCGACATATGTCGGAAAACGGTTCGTGAAGTCCTCGATGAAGTCCAGCAACGAGCCCGAACGGGCGTCGTTCATCACCTTGATGGCCTTCTCGTTGTGCACCTTGGACGCACGATATTGCGGCATCGTGTCAGGCAGGTCACGGTAGACGCCGCCCGGACGGTAGTAGGCCGCGTGCATGCGCGCGCCCGACACCGCCTCGTACATGTCGAACATGTCCTCGCGCTCGCGGAACGCGTAGAGGAACACCGCCATCGCGCCCACGTCGAGTGCGTGCGAGCCGATCCACATCAGGTGGTTCAGCAGGCGGGTGATTTCGTCGAACATCACGCGGATGTACTGCGCGCGAACCGGCACCTCGAGGCCCAGCAGGCGCTCGATTGCCATCACGTAGGCGTGTTCGTTGACCATCATCGACACGTAGTCGAGGCGGTCCATGTAGGGAACGTTCTGGATCCAGGTCTTCTGCTCGGCCAGCTTTTCAGTGGCACGGTGCAGCAGGCCGATGTGGGGATCGGCGCGCTGGATGACTTCGCCATCCAGCTCAAGCACCAGGCGCAGCACGCCGTGGGCTGCTGGGTGTTGGGGGCCGAAGTTGAGTGTGTAGTTCTTGATATCTGCCATGACGCCGTTCTCAGTGCTGCGTGCCGCCGTATGCGTCCTCGCGAATCACGCGCGGCGTGATTTCGCGCGGTTCGATCGTCACCGGCTGGTAGATGACCCGCTTCTGTTCCGGGTCGTAACGCATTTCCACGTAACCCGAGACCGGGAAGTCCTTGCGGAACGGATGGCCGACGAAACCATAGTCGGTCAGGATGCGGCGCAAGTCGTTGTGGCCTTCGAACACGATGCCGTAGAAGTCGAACGCTTCGCGCTCGAACCAGTTCACGGAATTCCAGACATCGTTGAGCGACGGCAGCACCGGCATGTCATCGTCCGGCGCGAACACACGCAGGCGCAGACGCCAGTTGTGCGTCACCGAAAGCAGGTGCGTGACCGCGGCAAAGCGCGGGCCGGCCCAGGTGCCTTCGGCATATTCGGAATAGTCCACGCCGCACAGGTCGACGGCCTGTTCGAAGCGAAGCGACGGATCATCGCGCAGCATCAGGGCCGCTTCGAGATAGTCGGCAGCCTTCACGACCAGCGTCAGTTCGCCGACTGCCTCGCTCAGGCTCTGGATACGCTTGCCCAGCACCTTCTCGAGCGCAGCCTTGAGGGTATCGAGTTTCGCCATGTCAGCCCTTGCGCGCGATGGTGTTGGTGCGCTTGATCTTGTTCTGCAGCTGGATCACACCGTAGATCAGCGCTTCCGCCGTCGGCGGGCAGCCCGGAACATAGATATCGACCGGCACGATGCGATCGCAGCCACGCACCACCGAATACGAGTAGTGGTAGTAGCCGCCGCCATTGGCGCACGAGCCCATCGAGATTACCCAGCGCGGTTCCGCCATCTGGTCATAGACCTTGCGCAGCGCGGGCGCCATCTTGTTGCATAGCGTACCGGCCACGATCATCACGTCCGACTGACGCGGCGACGGGCGGAAAATCACGCCGAAACGGTCCATGTCGTAGCGGGCGGCGCCGGCGTGCATCATTTCCACTGCACAGCAGGCCAGACCGAAAGTCATGGGCCAAAGGGAACCCGTACGGGTCCAGTTGATCAGCTTGTCAGCGGTCGTCGTGACAAAGCCTTCATTGAGAACGCCTTCGATTGCCATTTCACATCACTCCCAATCGAGCGCGCCCTTTTTCCAGATGTAGACGAAGCCCACGATGAATTCCAGCAGAAACACGCCCATGGCGATGAATCCCGGCCAGCCGATGTCCTTGAGGGCAACGCCCCAGGGAAACAGGAAGGCAGTTTCGAGATCGAACAGGATAAACAGGATGGCGATGAGGTAATAGCGCACGTCGAACTTCATGCGCGCATCCTCGAACGCTTCGAAACCGCACTCGTAGGGAGAGAGCTTCGCTGCGTCAGGCTTGTAGGGACCGAGGATCCGACCGATGGACATCAGTACTCCACCGAGCACGATGCCAAAGAGGATAAAGACGAGGACGGGGAAGTAGGCTTCGAGAGTCAAGGTACGGCCAGCCTTATCTGGAATGTTGTCAACAGCACCAGCTAGCGGCGACCTGTTGCCCACCCCAGGCGCCATCCCGTCATAGCTACGGCGCCGCCTTGCGGACTGCCGGACAGTCCATGCAATCCCTCCGCATTGCTGCATCAATGGGAATGCACGAACTTCCGATCAAGTTTTTTGGTGCCGACGGCGAGACTCGAACTCGCACAGCTTTCGCCACTACCCCCTCAAGATAGCGTGTCTACCAATTTCACCACGTCGGCTGGGGGAGAAACAATATTGCCTTGCGCCGGGTTTTTCAGGCCCTACGAAGCTGGGTCAGAAGAGTCTTTCCTCTGGCTTTCGCCCCGCGCTGGGGAATCGTTTCAAGCCTTGCATTCTAACTCATGATTCCTGATTTGTTCAATGCACAACCACAAATAAAATCAGGAATCCGCGAACTCAGTGTTCGATTATTGCGCAGACTTAGCGCTTACTTCGGTACTGCGGGACCAGCGGGTGCCGACGCGCCATTGGCTGCCGGTGCCGAGGCAGCAGGCGCGGACGCCGCTGCCGGTTGTTGTGCCGCGCCCATGACGCCAAGCGAGGCCTGCGGCTTGTAGTTGCCAAGCAACGTCAGTCCCAGCGTACACACGAAAAACAGCGCCGCGAGGACGGCCGTGGTACGCGACAGGAAGTTGGCCGAGCCCGAGGCGCCGAACAGACTGCCCGACGCACCGGAACCGAACGCCGCGCCGACGTCCGCACCCTTGCCATGCTGCAGCAGGACGAGGCCGATCACGCCTAGCGCGGACAGGACCTGCACAACGACCAACAAAGTCTTGAAGATTGCCATTTGGTTAAATTCGTTTCGTACTTGCCTGATCAGACAGTCGCATCCGGCATTCAGGCTTTGCCGATAGCGAGGAAATCATCCGCCTTCAGCGAGGCACCCCCAATGAGGCCCCCGTCGATATCGGACATCGAAAACAGTTCGACGGCATTGTCGGGCTTCACGCTGCCGCCGTACAGGATGGCCATACGCTCAGCCACAGCCACGTTCTTCGCCGCCACCTGGGCGCGCAGCGCCGCGTGTACGGCCTGCGCCTGGTCGCTCGAAGCGGTCTTGCCCGTGCCGATCGCCCAGACAGGCTCATAGGCCAGAACGATCTTGCCAAGCTGGTCGATAGACAACGCATCGAGCACAGCCTGCAGTTGACGACCCACTACCGCTTCGGTCTGGCCGGCTTCGCGCTCGGCCAGCGTCTCACCGACACAGACCACAGGCACGATGCCCGATTCCAGCGCACGCAGCGCCTTGGCAGCAACGGCCGCATCGGATTCGCCGTGATACGTGCGGCGCTCCGAATGGCCCACCAGCACATAGGTGCAACCGAACTCGCTCAGCATCGGTGCCGCGACTTCGCCAGTAAAGGCGCCGCGCGTCTCGGCCGACACATCCTGAGCACCCCAGGCCACCTGGGAACCCGTGAGCAGCGACTGGCACTGGGCAAGATAGGGGAACGGTGCGCAAACCGCCAGTTTCGCCTTGGCGGGTGCTGCCTTGATACCTTCGAGCAAAGCCGCGTTGGCGGCCAGGCTGCCGTGCATCTTCCAATTGCCGATGACCAGCTTTTGTCTCACAACGGTCTCCCCCTTGAATCAAACCCGCTATTGTAGCGTGGTCAAGGGGGTGCCGCCAGCAGCGGGCAGACAATTGCGGAAGACGCCACGCCGGGCAGCACCGCCGGCGTGGCACCGCACGCTTACCAGGTAAGCACGATCTTGCCGATATGCTCGCTCGACTCCATCAGCCGATGGGCGTCGGCCGCCTGCTCCGCAGGGAACACCTTGTGGATGACGGGCTTGATCTTGCCGGCAGCCAGCAGCGGCCAGACGTTATGGTGCAACGCTTGCGCAATGGCGCCCTTGAACGAAGCCGGACGCGGACGCAGCGTGGAACCTGTGATCGTGATCCGGCGACGCAGGATATCGCCCAGCGGAATCTCGGCCTTGCTGCCACCGAGCAGCGCGATGATGACGATGCGGCCGTCGTCGGCAATGCACGACAGTTCGCGCGCCAGATACGAGCCCGCCACCATGTCGAGGATCACGTCGACGCCCTTGCCTTCGGTCAACGCCTTGACCTCGGCCACGAAATCCTGCGTCTTGTAGTTGATCGCGTGGTCGGCACCCAGGTCTACGCATGCCTTGCACTTGTCATCGCTGCCTGCCGTGACCAGGACCTTGAAGCCCATCGCCTTGGCAACCTGGATGGCCGTTGTGCCGATGCCGCTCGAACCGCCCTGGATCAGCAGCGTCTCGGCCGCGCCGCGCGGACCCTTGCCGAGCAGGCCACGATCGAACACGTTGCTCCACACCGTGAAAAACGTCTCGGGCAATGCGGCAGCCTCGATATCGCTGAGACCTTCTGGAACCGGCAGGCACTGCTCGATCGGCGCGGTGCACAGCTCGGCGTAACCGCCGCCCTGGACCAGCGCGCACACGCGATCACCCGCCTTGAGGCCGAAACGATTGGCGGGGTTCGACAGGTCACCGCCCACCACTACGCCTGCCACTTCCAGGCCCGGCAGATCGGATGCGCCCGGCGGCACGGGATAGTTGCCGGTGCGCTGGAATACGTCGGGGCGATTGATGCCTGCCGCCGCAACGCGGATCAGGATCTCGCCGGCCTTCGGCTCCGGGTCGGGGCGCTGGGCGGGTTGCAGGACCTCTGGGCCGCCGTACTCGCGGATCTCGATGGCTTTCATGATGACTCCTCATTAATGGCGATGTCGATGCGCACGCGGACTTCTGCGCGCAGCATGCAGGAAATGGCTGAGCGGCAGTGTAAACAAAAAAGCGGCTGGACATCGCCAGCCGCTTTCATCGGTATCGCTACCTCGGGATCAGCTTACTGCTGCTGTTCCGGCGAGGTCGGTGCATCGCCTTGCGGGTTGATCGGGCTGATGCTGCCGCCCTCTTCCGCCAGTGCTGCCTTCAGCGACAGACGCAGGCGACCCTTTTCGTCGGCCTGGATCAGCTTCACGCGAACCTGCTGGCCTTCCTTCAGCCAGTCCTTGATGTCCTTCACGCGCTCGTTGACGATCTCCGAGATATGGAGCAGACCGTCCTTGCCCGGCAGGATGTTCACGATGGCGCCGAAGTCCAGCAGCTTCAGCACGGTGCCCGGGTAGATCTTGCCCACTTCGGCTTCCGCGGTGATGCCTTCGATACGACGCTTGGCTTCAGCCATGCCTTCGTTGGAGGTCGACGCAATGGTGATCGTGCCGTCTTCCTGGATGTCGATGGACGTGCCCGTTTCCTTGGTCAGCGCCTGGATCGTCGAACCACCCTTGCCGATCACTTCGCGGATCTTGTCCGGATGGATCTTCATCGTGATCATGCGCGGAGCGTGTGCCGACAGTTCCGTGCGGGCATGGCCCATGGCGTCCTGCATCTTGCCCAGGATGTGCATGCGGCCTTCGCGCGCCTGCGCCAGTGCCACCTGCATGATTTCCTTGGTGATGCCCTGCACCTTGATGTCCATCTGCAGCGCGGTGATACCAGCATCGGTACCTGCAACCTTGAAGTCCATGTCGCCCAGGTGATCTTCATCGCCCAGGATGTCGGTCAGCACGGCAAACTTGTTGCCTTCCAGGATCAGGCCCATGGCCACACCGGCCACGTGCGCCTTCACCGGAACGCCGGCGTCCATCAGTGCCAGGCAGCCGCCGCAGACCGAAGCCATCGACGACGAACCGTTCGACTCGGTGATTTCCGAGACCAGGCGGATCGTGTATGCGAACTCGTCTTCCTTCGGCAGCACCGGGATCAGTGCGCGCTTGGCCAGACGGCCATGGCCGATTTCACGGCGCTTCGGGCTACCCACGCGACCCGTTTCGCCAGTGGCGAACGGAGGCATGTTGTAGTGGAGCATGAAGCGGTCGCGGTACTCGCCAGCCAGCGCATCGATGATCTGCTCATCGCTGCGGGTGCCCAGCGTGGCCACGGCCAGTGCCTGGGTTTCGCCACGCGTGAACAGCGACGAACCGTGGGCGCGCGGCAGCACCGACGAGCGGATCTCGATCGGGCGCACCGTGCGCGTGTCGCGGCCGTCGATACGCGGCTCGCCGGCCAGGATCTGGCCACGGACGATCTTCGCTTCGAGGTCGAACAGGATGTTGCCGACTTCCACCTTCTCGGCTTCCACACCGGCTTCGGCCAGCTTCGTCTGCACCGAGGCGTAGATTTCCTTGAGCTTGGCGCTGCGTGCCGACTTCTGGCGCAGTTGATAGGCTTCCTGCAGCAGCGGCAGGCCGATCTCGCCGACCTTGGCGATCAGGGCTTCGTTCTTGGCTGCCGGTGCCCAATCCCACTCGGGACGGCCGCCTTCGCGCACGAGTTCGTGGATCGCGTTGATGGCGATCTGCGATTGCTCATGGCCGTACACCACACCACCCAGCATGATCTCTTCCGACAGCTGGTTGGCTTCCGATTCCACCATCAGCACGGCGCGCTCGGTACCGGCGACGATGAGGTCCATTTCCGACGTGGCGATCTGCGGGCGGGTCGGGTTCAGCAGGTACTGGCCGTCCTTGTAACCCACGCGGGCAGCGCCCACCGGACCATTGAACGGAATGCCCGACACGGCCAGCGCGGCCGACGAAGCGATCAGGGCCGGGATGTCGGCCGGCACTTCCGGGTTGATCGACAGCACGTGGATCACCACCTGCACGTCGTTATAGAAACCTTCCGGGAACAGCGGACGCAGCGGACGGTCGATCAGGCGCGACGTCAGCGTTTCGTTTTCCGACGGACGGCCTTCACGCTTGAAGAAACCACCGGGGATCTTGCCTGCTGCGTAGGTCTTCTCGATGTAGTCGACGGTCAGCGGGAAGAAGTCCTGGCCCGCCTTCGGGCTCTTGGCTGCCACCACGGTGGCCAGCACCACGGTGTCTTCGATGTCGACGATCACTGCGCCAGACGCCTGGCGGGCGATTTCGCCAGTTTCCATGCGGACCTTGTGCTGGCCCCACTGGAATTCCTTGACGATCTTGTTGAACATGGTCATGAGCGTTCCTTGATTACTTGCTTTGCCGGCCGTCAATACTGATACGGCCAGCTGGCGCCTGCGCTCGCAGCGGCAGGCGAACTGCCGGAGTCGCTCCGGACCTCAGTCTCAGGGAAGTGCTATGCCATTCCATCGCGCCACCGTCCGCATTCTGACGATGTACTACGCGATGGAATGACACAAAACCCCGTTTCCTTGGCCGGCTCCGGTGTCACGATGCTTGGAAAAGCACGATAAAGAGCGAGGTAACTTACTCCGTCGCACCGTGGGATGCAACGGCGCCAGGCCCTGTCGCCCAGCCAAATAGTGCAGCAAAGATTACATCAACACTAGCCGGGCACCAGCAAACGCCCGACCAGAAAAGCAAAATGCCTGCCTCAGCATTGCTGACGCAGGCATTGCGGCCTCACGTGAAATCGTGCGCAAACAGCTTTCGCAGGATTCGTGCTGCCATCCGCAGACCTTACTTGCGCAGGCCCAGGGCTTCGATCAGGGCGCGGTAACGATCAGCGTCGTTGGCCTTGAGGTAGTCCAGCAGACGGCGACGACGGCTCACCATGCGCAGCAGACCGCGGCGGCTGTGGTGATCCTTCATGTTGGCCTTGAAGTGGGGGGTCAGTTCGTTGATGCGGGTGGTCAGCAGAGCGACCTGGACTTCGGGGCTACCCGTGTCGTTGGCGCCGCGGGCGAACTTCTGAATGACTTCAGTCTTGTTGATGTTGGCAAATGCCATGATGATTTCCCTTGACTTGCGAACGCTGCAGCGCGGGATGCGCCACTTGCGTCGTGCCTTGTAAAAACTTGGCAACCGCCGCCCTGCCCCCGCACATGGCCGGGATCGAACGACAGCCGCGCATTATAGCTGAAAACCGCGAGCCGGCGACATCCAATGTGCCGGGGCCTGTCAGCGGGCCGGCGGGCGCTCCATGCGGCACGTGGTCGGCAGCGTGGTCTGCGCCGATTTGAGCCGCTTCACCGTGCGGAATCCATAGCCCGAGCCTTCGTTGTCGAACCGCACCTCGCCGCCCTGCTTCGCCATGACGGACACGTAGAGCGGTTGCAGCACCTGATGGTCGTCGGCGCGGATCGTCGCCTCATGGAAGCCGTTGGTGAAACGCATGTTCTCCAGCGCATATGCCACGGCCACGGCATCGGTGGTGCCGGCCTGCTCGATGGCGCGCGCCAGCATCTCCACCATCATCTGCATCCGCAGATGCACGTAGTCGTCGCGCGGATCGGGATAGCGCTTATGGAAAGACTGGTAGAACGCATCGGACGCGGCACCACCCACGTTCGGGTGCCACTCGGCCACGGCCAGCACGCGGCCCACGCCGGCATCGCCCATGGCCGCAGGCGCGCCGAGGCCGTTGCCATAGAACGTGTAGAAGCGCACACTCAGGCCGCCTTCGCGTGCGGCCTTCACCATCAACGTCAGGTCGTTGCCCCAATTGCCCGTGATGACCGCGTCGGCGCCGCTGGCCTTGATCTTGGCGATATACGGCGCGAAGTCCTTGATCTTGCCGATCGGGTGGAATTCATCGCCCACGATCTGGATGTCCGGGCGCTTGGCCGCCAGCATCTCGCGCGCCGAGCGCGCTACCTGATGGCCGAAGCTGTAATCCTGATCGATCAGATAAATCTTGCGCACCGCATGCTCGGTACGAATGGTATCGGTCAGCGCCTGCATGCGCATGTCTGCGCTGGCGTCGAACCGGAAGTGCCAGAAGCTGCAGTTCTCGTTGGTGAGCGAGGGATCGACGGCGGAATAGTTCAGGAACAGCACCCGCGCATCGGGCTGGCGCTGATTGTGGCGGTTGATCGCCGAGACCAGTGCGCCGGCCACGGCCGAGCTGTTTCCCTGCAAGACGAACGGAATACGCTTGTCCACGAGACTGCGGAACTGGATCAGGCTTTCATCGACGTTTCCCTTGCTGTCGAATGTCACCAGTTCCAGCGGATGACGGCCATCGGGTAGCTTCACGCCACCCTTTTCGTTGATACGCTCGATGGCCAGCCGCAGGTTGCGCACCACGGCTTCGCCGGCGTTGGCAAACGAGCCGGACAGGCCATCGATCATCCCGAGCTGGATCGGTTTGCCCTGGCTCCCCGACGCAGGCACCTGCGCGTGAACACCCGCCGCCAGGCAGATGAGCGCTGCCCCAACCCAGGCACCCAGCCCGCGCTTCCCAAATCCGACCATCGACATACTCGCCATACTCCAGTGTTGCCGTGCAATCCCCAACCAAGACGCGCGATGTTACGGCAGTTGGCACCGATGCCGCAACGACACGGAAATCGACGAATTCCTATGTGATTGCGAGAGTTTGCGAGACTTAAAACGGAAAAACCGCCCTGCCACGCTCGATAAGCGCCGGGGGCGGTCCATGATGGACGGGCTTTCTGGGCCCGGCCATCCCATCGCAAGATTCCGAATCAGATCTGCGGATTGATCTTCTGCACAGCCTTGTCGTGCAGCTTGTTCAGTGCAGCCAGGTAAGCCTTGGCCGACGCCGCCACGATATCGGGGTCGGTGCCCACGCCGTTGACGATGCGGCCCGCCTTCGACAGTCGCACCGTGACTTCGCCCTGTGCTTGCGTACCGGCGGTGATGGCGTTCACCGAGTACAGCACGAGTTCTGCGCCGCTGCCGACCTTGCCTTCGATCGCATGCAGCGTGGCATCCACCGGACCATTGCCCTCGGCCTCGCCAACCTGCTCGGTGCCATCGGCGTTGAACACCACGCGGGCATGCGGACGCTCGCCGGTTTCCGAGCGCTGCGACAGCGACACGAAGCGGTAGTGCTCGTTGGCATGCTCCTGCTCTTCGTCGGACACGATGGCCATGATGTCTTCGTCGAAGATCTCGGCCTTCTGGTCCGCCAGTTCCTTGAAGCGCGTGAACGCGGCATTGATCTCGGCTTCGCTTTCCAGTTGGATACCGAGTTCGTTCAGGCGCTGCTTGAACGCGTTGCGGCCCGACAGCTTGCCCAGCACGATCTTGTTGGCGGTCCAGCCCACGTCCTCGGCGCGCATGATTTCGTAGGTATCGCGCGCCTTGAGCACGCCATCCTGGTGAATGCCGGATGCGTGTGCAAACGCGTTGGCGCCTACCACAGCCTTGTTCGGCTGCACCACGAAGCCAGTGACCTGCGACACGAGCTTCGATGCCGGCACGATCTGCGTGGTGTCGATGCCAACATCCATGTTGAAGTAGTCGCGGCGCGTCTTGACGGCCATCACGACCTCTTCAAGGCTGGTATTGCCGGCGCGTTCGCCCAGGCCATTGATCGTGCACTCGATCTGGCGCGCACCGCCGAGCTTCACGGCAGCCAGCGAGTTGGCCACGGCCATGCCGAGGTCGTTATGGCAATGTACCGACCACACCGCCTTGTCCGAATTCGGAATGCGCTCGCGCACCGAGCGGATCAGTTCCGCATAGCCTTCCGGAACGGCGTAGCCCACGGTGTCCGGCAGATTGATCGTGGTGGCGCCTTCGGCGATCACACCTTCCAGCACACGGCACAGGAAATCCATGTCCGAGCGGCTGCCGTCTTCCGGCGAGAACTCGATGTCGTCGGTGAACTGGCGTGCGAAGCGCACGGCCAGGCGGGCCTGTTCGTACACCTGGTCCGGCGTCATGCGCAACTTCTTTTCCATGTGCAGCGCCGACGTGGCGATGAACGTATGGATTCGGAACGAGTTGGCCGGCTTCAATGCCTCGGCGGCACGGGCGATGTCCTTGTCGTTGGCGCGGGCCAACGAGCAGATCGTCGAGTCCTTGACGACCTGGGCGATCGAGCGGATCGCCTCGAAGTCGCCGTTGGAACTGGCAGCAAAGCCGGCCTCGATCACATCGACCTTCAGGCGTTCCAGCTGACGCGCAATGCGAATCTTTTCTTCGCGGGTCATGGATGCGCCGGGCGACTGCTCGCCATCGCGCAAGGTGGTGTCGAAAATGATGAGTTTGTCAGACATTTGTGGAGCTCCTGGGCTGTGCCTTATGTGCTGCTGTATCCGTACCACCGCGTGCCGCATTCCGTACACCGGGCATTCGGTCAGAATGCAAAACGCCCCGGCGTGCATCGATGCAGGCCGGGGCGTTTGAAAATCCTGGTGATTTCCGCGCTAGGGCGAACTGACGATCCCTTAGCGCGCGCGCGACCCGACCTGACGGCCTAGTAGGCCACCTAGAACGGTGCGAGCGATGAGGATCTGGCGCGAAATCATGTCGGCGACTATAGCCGGTTTGCAGCGAGCTTGCAACCAGCGCGTTAACCGAACCAGATTCACTTCGGCGGGATGCGCAACTTCTGGCCCGGGTAGATCTTGTCCGGATGCGACAGCATCGGCCTGTTCGCTTCGAAGATCTTGTTGTACTCGGCGCCATTCCCGTAGGCCGCCTGCGAGATCGCCCACAGCGTATCGCCCTTCACCACCGTGTGCCATTGCGACTCGGCCGTTTCCACGTTGACAGACATCTTGTCCTCCACTGACTCGACGCCCTCGACGTTACCCGCGCACAGAATGATCTTCTCGCGCGTGGCCTGGTCCGGCGCCACGCCAAACACGGTGACCTTGCCCTGCGATCCATCGACGGTCACCGTCAATCCAGTCGCACTCAGGCCCATCTGCGCGATATACGCCTCGATGGCGTCACCGGCTGCCCGATTGGCAGCTTCTGCCTTCTCGGCTGCACCGGGATCTGCCTTTGCCGCTTCCTGCGCCGCCTTGGCCTCGCCCTTGCCGAACAGCTTCTCGCCAGCTTCCTTGATGAAGTCAAACATGCCCATGACGTTCTCCTTGATGTGGAACTAGACTACGAACTAGTGAAACAGCCATCAAAACAAAAAAGGGCGCCCAAGAGCGCCCTTCATCGAAACAACTTAATCATCCTTGCCGACGTTGCCACCAACCCCTGCCGTCCGCGACTTGCGAACACCCCCGGGATCGCCATGGATCGAACGCCAGGCCCACAGGATATAGCCCGAGATCGCATACGCAACGAACAGCCCGAACAACGCCACGGGCGGGTCCGACGAGACCACCACGAACAGCACCAGCACGAGCACCATCATGCCGAACGGCACGCGAAACCGCACGTCGAGTGCCTTGCCGCTGTAGAACGGTGCGTTGGACACCATCGACAACCCGGCATACATCGTGATCGCGAACGCCGCCCATGGCATCCACAACTCCTTGACGGGCAGTTTGTTGTCGATCGCCAGCCAGACGAAACCCGCGATCAGCGCGGCAGCCGCCGGGCTCGGCAGTCCCTGGAAGAATCGCTTGTCGACCACGCCGATATTCGCATTGAAGCGCGCCAGGCGCAGCGCCGCGCAGGTGCAGTAGACGAAGGCCGCAATCCAGCCCCATTTACCCAGGTCATGCAGGATCCACTCGTACATGACCAGCGCCGGCGCCACGCCGAACGATGTCATGTCGGACAACGAATCGTACTGCTCGCCGAAGGCACTCTGGGTGTTCGTGATACGTGCCACGCGGCCGTCCATGCCGTCGAGCACCATGGCCGCGAAAATGGCGATGGCCGCCACGTCGAAGCGCATGTTCATCGCCTGCACGATGGCGAAGAATCCGGCGAACAGCGCCGCGGTAGTGAACGCGTTGGGCAACAGGTAGATGCCGCGCCGGCGCGGTCGCACGTACTCGATGTCGTGTTCGTCGTCGGCGTCCGCGTCGTAGCCTTCGGCCTCGTTGCGTAGCTGGTTATGGCGGAACGGACGCAGATGCGTCACGTTGCCGTTGCTGACGCGTTTGTTGCGTCGATTGAAGGCACCCATGCGAGGTCTCCTGTGCGGACGGGTCCGTGGCCGTTCAGGCCTGGACGTCCAGCTCGGCCAACACGGTCGAGGACGCCGACACCTTCTCGCCGATCGTCACGCGCGGGCGCGCATCCACGGGCAGGTACACGTCAACGCGCGAACCGAAACGGATGAAGCCGTAACGCTGGCCGCGCGACAGCGTATCGCCAACCTTCGTATAGCAGAGGATGCGGCGCGCCACTAGGCCGGCAACTTGCACCAGCGTGACGAGCTGGCCGTCGGCTGCGCGCCGAATGACCACGGCGTTGCGTTCGTTTTCGAGCGAAGCCTTGTCCAGATCGGCGTTCACGAACTTGCCCGGGAAATATTCGAGCTTCTCGACCTTGCCGTCGAGCGAGGCGCGATTCGAATGCACGTTGAATACGTTCATGAACACGCTGATCTTCAGCGCCTCGCGGCCAGCGTACGGATCCATGGTCTTCTCGACCACCACGATACGGCCATCGGCCGGCGCCAGGATCGCGTTGGGCGCCGAGGGAATCGGGCGCGGCGGGTCCCGGAAGAACTGCAGCACGAAGACCGTGATGATCCACAGCGGCAACGCCCACCAGAAACCCGCGCTGACCTGGACCAGCAGCGAGATGATGAATGCGCCGGCCAGGAATGGCCAGCCTTCACGGGCGATCAGCGGATGAGGATAGTTCATGCAAGCATTGTTCTGTTGGTCGCGCGGTTTTTGCAAACCCTGTCGACAGACCCGGTGCGGATTGCTGCACGCACGCGGAATCGGGCTGTCGATGCGAAATATAAGAAAGTTTCAGGCCAGCGCCTGAAAAAGTCCGACAAGGATAACAAAAAGCCGCCCGGTCTCCGCCGAAATGTCTCCCTGATATCAGGGGACTGGCGGCGAACCGGGCGGCTGAGGCGTTCCGCAAGGCACCCGGCCGTCCGGCCAGGGCCCGCTTTCTGCCTGTCCTGCTTAGTTCTTCGACTGGTCGACCAGCTTGTTCTTGGCGATCCACGGCATCATCGCGCGCAGCTTGCCACCCACTTCTTCGATCTGGTGCTCGGCCGTCAGGCGACGACGCGAGATCAGCGTCGGGGCGCCTGCCTTGTTTTCCAGCAGGAAGCTCTTGGCGTATTCGCCGGTCTGAATGTCCTTCAGGCACTGCTTCATGGCCTTCTTGGTCTCTTCGGTCACGACGCGCGGGCCGGTGACGTATTCGCCGTATTCGGCGTTGTTCGAGATCGAGTAGTTCATGTTGGCGATGCCGCCTTCGTAGATCAGGTCGACGATCAGCTTCAGTTCGTGCAGGCACTCGAAGTACGCCATTTCCGGCGCGTAGCCGGCTTCCACCAGCGTCTCGAAACCAGCCTTGATCAGCTCGACGGTGCCGCCGCACAGCACGGCCTGCTCGCCGAACAGGTCGGTTTCGGTTTCTTCGCGGAAGTTCGTCTCGATGATGCCGGCACGGCCGCCGCCGTTGGCGGTGGCGTACGACAGGGCGATGTCACGGGCAGCGCCGGACTTGTCCTGATGCACGGCGATCAGGTGCGGCACACCGCCGCCTTGCGCGTACGTCGAGCGCACCGTGTGGCCCGGGGCCTTCGGGGCGATCATGATCACGTCCAGGTCGGCACGCGGGATCACGGCACCGTAGTGCACGTTGAAGCCGTGGGCGAAGGCCAGTGCTGCGCCTTCCTTGGCGTTGTCGTGCACTTCGTTCTTGTACACGTCGGCGATCTGCTCGTCCGGCAGCAGGATCATGACCACGTCGGCGCCCTTCACTGCCTCGGCCACTTCCTTCACTTGCAGGCCAGCATTGACGGCCTTGTTCCACGACGCGCCGCTCTTGCGCAGACCGACCGTCACGTTGACGCCCGAATCCTTCAGGTTCAGTGCGTGGGCATGGCCTTGCGAGCCGTAGCCGATGATGGTGACGTTCTTGCCCTTGATGAGGGAGAGGTCAGCGTCCTTGTCGTAAAACACTTTCATGATGGTTCCTTCAATTTCTCAAATCTTCGTATTAGGTGGCGGCGGGACGCAACGGCTGTTCGATAACGTGGCGCCGCGCCGCTTCGGGATACTGCTGTCGGCTTGTGGCCGTGCTCTGTTGCCGGGGGCGCCGGTCAGACCTTCAGGATGCGCTCGCCACGGCCGATGCCGGACCCGCCCGTACGGACGGTTTCCAGGATCGCGGTGCGGTCGATGGCATCGAGGAACGCATCCAGCTTGCCGCCGTTACCGGTCAGCTCGATGGTGTACGTCTTTTCAGTCACATCGATGATGCGGCCACGGAAGATGTCGGCAGTGCGCTTCAATTCCTCGCGCTCCTTGCCCACGGCACGCACCTTGACGAGCATGAGCTCGCGTTCGATGTGCGCACCTTCGGTCAGGTCGACAACCTTGACCACTTCGACCAGCCGGTTCAGATGCTTCGTGATCTGTTCGATCACATCATCCGAGCCAGTGGTGACGATGGTCATCCGGGACAGCGACGCATCTTCGGTGGGCGCCACCGTCAGCGTCTCGATGTTATAGCCGCGTGCAGAGAACAGGCCCACCACGCGCGACAGCGCGCCGGGTTCGTTTTCCAGCAGGACCGAGATAATGTGTCGCATCACAGGTCCTCCACGCCAAGCAGCATTTCGGAGATACCCTTGCCGGCCTGGACCATCGGCCACACGTTTTCCGTGGGGTCCGTCTGGAAGTCCAGGAACACGGTGCGATCCTTGAGTCGGAAGGCTTCGCGCAGCGCCGGTTCGACGTCAGACGTCTTCTCGATACGCATGCCGATGTGGCCATAGGCCTCCGCCAGTTTCACGAAGTCCGGCAGCGCAGTCATGTAGGAATGCGAGTAACGGTTGTCGTACTCGATTTCCTGCCACTGGCGCACCATGCCGAGGTAGCCGTTGTTGAGCGAGCAGATCTTCACCGGGGTGTCGTACTGCAGGCAGGTCGACAGTTCCTGGATACACATCTGGATCGAGCCTTCACCGGTGATGGTGACCACTTCCTTGTCCGGAAACGCCTTCTTGATGCCCATGGCGTACGGCAGGCCCACGCCCATCGTGCCCAGGCCACCGGAGTTGATCCAGCGGCGCGGCTCGTTGAACTTGTAGAACTGTGCAGCCCACATCTGGTGCTGACCCACGTCCGAGCAGATGAATGCATCGCCCTTCGTCAGTTCCCAGATCTTTTCCACCACGTATTGCGGCTTGATGATCTCGGAATTGCGGTCGTACTTGAGGCAGTCCACCGAACGCCATTGCTCGATCTGGTCCCACCACTTCGCCAGCGCCTCGCGCTTCGGCTTGGCGTCGCTGGCCTTGATCTGGGCGATCAGTTCCTGCAGCACGTCCTTGACGTTGCCGACGATGGGAATATCCACCTTGACGCGCTTCGAGATCGACGACGGGTCGATGTCGATATGAATGATCTTGCGTGCCTGCGACGTGAAGTGCGCCGGGTTGCCGATCACGCGGTCATCGAAGCGTGCGCCGATGGCAATCAGCACATCGCAGTTCTGCATGGCCATGTTGGCTTCATACGTGCCGTGCATGCCGAGCATGCCGACGAACTGCTTGTGCGAACCCGGGAACGCGCCCAGGCCCATCAGCGTGTTGGTCACCGGGTGGCCCGTCAGGGCTGCCAGCTCGCGCAACTCTTCGCTGGCGTTGGCCAGTACCACGCCGCCGCCCGAGTAGATGTACGGTCGCTCGGCGCCTTGCAGCAGCGCCACGGCCTTGCGGATCTGGCCCGAGTGACCCTTGTTGACCGGGTTGTAGGACCGCATGTCCACGGCCTTCGGGTACTCGTAGTTGCAGGCGTTGCGCGACACGTCCTTCGGAATGTCGACGACCACGGGGCCGGGACGGCCGGTTGCGGCGATGAAGAACGCCTTCTTGATCGTCGCGGCCAGGTCGCGCACATCCTTCACGAGGAAGTTGTGCTTGACGATCGGACGCGTGATGCCGACGGTATCGCATTCCTGGAAGGCGTCCTGGCCAATGGCGTGGGTCGGCACGTTGCCGGTGATCACCACCATCGGGATCGAGTCCAGGTAAGCCGTGGCAATACCGGTCACGGCATTGGTCACGCCCGGACCCGAAGTCACCAGGGCAACGCCGACCTTGCCGGTCGCGCGGGCATAGCCGTCAGCGGCATGCACGGCGGCCTGCTCGTGGCGGACCAGGATGTGTTCGAATTTCGTTTGCTTGTGGAGCTCGTCGTAGATATAAAGCACTGCGCCGCCGGGGTAGCCCCAGACGTACTCGACGCCTTCTTCGGCAAGTGCATTGACGAGGATTTCCGCTCCGATCATTTCTCGGGCGGAGGATGAATTGCTATCTGCGTGGGAAGTTTCCGCGCTGTGCATGTTCATTTTCCTTTGCAATTTTCGGCAAAAAATTGTTTGGATGCTCTCTGCCGGGCTTGTGGCTCGGGTTCAAGCGGTGCGCGTCTGCATGAGAAGACCGCCTTATAAGCGGTCTGATGAGACAACCACTGATGTCGTGTGAACCGTCGATGATACTGCAAGGCTGCGACGCAATAAAAGAACTTTTTGCACTGCCGCACCAGCGCGGCGCATGAACGCCACACCGGCGCCCGCTGCGGAGGCAGCCTTCATGTCTGCACTTGAATACAGCAGTGGCCGAAACGACCTGTTTTTTGCTAGCATCGCAGACATCTTCGGAGTGCCATAGGACTTGGACGGCACATTCGACCCGGCATCCCCGCCCAACTGCTGTTTCTGCCTGCATGGCCACCGACAAGGAACTCTCCGATTTTCTCGCCAGTGTGGAGCGCCGCGCCTTCAAGCAGGCCGTATTCGCCGTGCGGGATGACGAAGCTGCACTGGACATCGTGCAGGACGCCATGATCAAGCTGGCGGAGAAGTACGCCGACAAAAGTGCCGCGGAACTGCCGCCCCTGTTCCAGCGCATCTTGCAGAACACCATCCACGACTGGTTCCGCCGCCAGAAGGTGCGCAATACCTGGGTGACCTTGTTCTCCAACCTTCGCGACGAGCGCGAAAGCGACGACAGCGACCTGCTGGAGACGCTCGAGGCCGAATCCGGCACCCAGATGTCCGAGAGCAGCGCCGACAAGGTGGAGCGCGCCCAGGTCATGCACATCATCGAACAGGAAATACAGCGACTCCCCACGCGTCAACGCGAGGCTTTCCTGATGCGTTACTGGGAGGATATGGACGTGGCCGAAACGGCAGCCGTGATGGGCTGCTCGGAGGGCAGCGTCAAGACGCACTGTTCCCGTGCAACTCACACACTGGCGCAAGCCTTGCGTGCGCGGGGGGTCCGACTATGAGCAGAAACGAACGAGATATTCACGAACGGCGCATTGCGCACCAGATCCGCCTGGCACTCGATGCCTCTGCGGATGCCGTGCCGCAAGACATTTCCGACCGGCTGGCCGCCGCGCGGCGGATAGCGCTGGCCGCCCGAAAGGCGGAGGCACCTGCCCATGCACCGCAACTGGCCATGCCGGGCGCGCCGCGCGGCTTCGCCTTCGAAGACGAGGGCGACACGCCCCTGCACCGTGCTGGCGCATGGATGCGCAAGCTTGCACTGGTCTGGACACTGGTGGCGCTGGGCGCGGGCCTGCTGGGTATCTATCGCTGGCAGGAACAGAAACGCGTCGAGGAACTGGCCGATGTGGACGCCGCGATGCTGCTCGACGACCTGCCGCCCTCGGCCTATGCCGACCAGGGATTCCACGTGTTCCTGAAGCGCGACCGCGACCAATAGGATGGCGCGCATGATTCTCCGGACCGCCGCGCTCCGTCGCCGGCTTGCCGCACTTTGCGTAGCAGGCACGGCGATGGCTGCACTTGGCATCGATGCCGTGGTCGACACCGCGCGTGCACAGGGGCCCGCCGCCAGCCAGCCTGCAGCGCGCCCCGTCGTCAATGCCCATCCGACGTGGGCCGAGCTGACCCCGTCGCACCAGAAGGTCCTTGCCCCGCTGCAACCACTCTGGGACACGATTCCCGAACTGAACCGCCGCAAATGGCAACGCATTGCGGACCTGTATCCCCGGCTCAAACCCGAGGAACAGGCCAGGCTGCAGGAGCGCATGACCGAATGGGTCAAGATGACACCGCAGCAGCGTCGCCTGGCGCGCGAGAACTACCAGATCACGCGTACCTTGCCGCAGGAGAAGAAGTCCGAGGCATGGGATCGCTACCAGCAGTTGCCTGACGACCAGAAGAAGAAGCTGGCCGCCGCCGAGAAAGTACCGGGCCGTCCTGGCGCGGTGAGTGCCCTGCCCTCCGGCAAGCGCCCGTTGCCGGAGTCGGCACGCGCATCGCAGCATCACGGCAGGAAGGCAGCGAGCACGCCCGAGGCCGCGCCCGCATCGGTGCCGGCCGCCGATGCGGTGGCCGCCGCGTCGGCGCCAGTGGCCCCGGCTCCCGTGTTGCCGGCATCGGCCGCCACGGCGGCCGTCGCACCGCCGCAGTCCGAAGGGCTTGCCCCGCCCGTCACGGGCGAGGCCTCCACTGACTTCAACCGGTCAGAACCGACGCGTTAACTTTCCGGTTGCCCGGCCAGGATTTCCGAACGGTTCCGCAGCACCGGCTAGCCGTACTGGCTTGCCGCGATTCCGCCATCCACGCACGCTTGGCATAATGGCCGCTTACCCTGCTGCCTAGCGCCATGCCTGCCGCCACTCCAACCGTGTCCCACCCCTCGCCCGCCGCCACGCCGCGTACACCGCCGGTGCGCCGCCGCCTGTTCTGCATGCTCTACGACGGCGTGCTGCTGTTCGGCGTCCTGATGGCCGCCAGCGCGCTATACGTGGCTGTCCAGCCCGCCCTGCATCGGATCGGCATCGATCACCCCTACGTGCGGCAGGCTTGGGTCTTTGCCGTGCTGGCGTTCTATTTCTCCTGGTTCTGGCAGCGCAGTGGTCAGACGCTGGCGATGCAGACATGGCGTATCCGCGTGGAAAACGCATCGGGTCTGCCGCCGCGCTGGCCGCAGGCATTGCTGCGCTTCGTACTGGCGTGGCTGTGGCTGCCGCCCGCCGCCGCCGTGGGCCACGCCCTCGGTCTGACCAAGGGGCCGTTCGTCGGTGCGCTGGCAGTGGGCCTGCTGATCTGGTTGTCGCTGGCGTGGCTCGATCCGCGACGCCAACTGCTGCATGACCGACTGGCTGGCACGCGCCTGATCGACCTTCGGCCGCAACAGCCGTGAGCCTCACGGCCGCCGCCCTGCGACGCGTTGCCGTGACCTTGCAGGTAGCTGCCATGGCCTCACTGGCCGCGTGGCTGATCCTCTCGGCCGGCTGGACCGTCCCTGTGGCCCTGGTGACAGCCGTCCTTGCCGTGCTCGCGGCATTCGGCCTCAGCATCGCCTTGGCATTCGCGGCCACGCTCGCTGGCGTAGGTATTGCACCGGAACAACGTCCCCCGCTTCCGACCGATGCGCCGCATTGCCAGCCGCTTGGCATCCCCGCGGCGATGCGCGGATATCTGACCGAGTACCGCGCAGTCTTCCGCATGTT
This sequence comes from Cupriavidus sp. SW-Y-13, assembly GCF_009793345.1. NCBI lineage: Bacteria > Pseudomonadati > Pseudomonadota > Betaproteobacteria > Burkholderiales > Burkholderiaceae > Cupriavidus > Cupriavidus sp. SW-Y-13. Next base: position 947,639 of record NZ_WHLX01000001.1, on the reverse strand, counting down.
CAACTGGCTGCAGCCGTTCCGCTCGCGCCTTGACTTTGCACAGCCGGCCCGCCCCCTGCCTGACGCACCGCACGTGCTGATGGTGCATGGATACGGCTGCAATCACGCGATCTGGCTGGACATGGCCCCCGCGCTCGCGGCGGCGGGATATCAATGTGAGGGCATCGACCTGACGCCCGTGCTGGGCGATATCGACGACTATGCGGCGCCGTTGCTGGCCCGCATGCGAGAGATGGCCGCACGTACGGGACATCCACCGCTGCTGGTCTGCCACAGCATGGGCGGACTCGCCGCGCGGGCCGCGCTGGTGCTGGCGGCGCGCGATGGTTCGACACCGCCCAGCACGGGCATCGTCACACTGGGCAGCCCTCACCATGGTTGCGCGCTGGCGCGCTTTGCCGGTGGCCGCAACGCCTGGCAGATGCGCTGGCAGAGTCCATGGCTGGCCGCGCTGGCTGCCGCCGAAACGCCCGCGATGCGCGCGCATATCGTTTCGGTCTTCAGCTGGCACGATTCGATTGCGGGTCCACCTGGCACCTCGTGGCTGGAAGGCGCTCACCATGTTGCGCTCGACGGCATCGGGCATGTTGCACTACTGCGCCATCCCCGTGCAATCGAAGCCACGCTCGCAGCACTGGCCCAATTGCGCGCGCAAAACGCCCCGGTCCAGCAAGCCTGATTTCCCCCGACGATTTCATGTGACATTCATGTTTCCGTCACGGCTCCGTCATGCCGCGCTGGCTCAATGCAGCCATCGCCGACACCGGGGCCGCCATGCAAGCCATCCGATCTACACGCGGTAGTGTTTCGCGGCTCGCGCAACGCCTGCGCGGCAAGCCCGACGTGGCACTCCCGATATCTGCCCAGATGTCCGCCGCCTTTGCGGCCTTCATGCCGCCGCCCGTAGACCTGCCTGCCGACACCCCCACCGCACACGCCGCGCTGCATCCGGGCGATAGCGCCGCCTGCCGCTCCACCGCCGACAACGAATCGCCGATGCATCGCTACCGGGCGATCTGGCTGTCCGACATCCACCTCGGCACGCCAGGCTGCCAGGCCACCTACCTGCTCGACTTCCTGAAGCACAACGACTCCGACGTGCTGTACCTCGTGGGTGACATCATCGACGGCTGGCAGTTGCGCCGAGGGTGGTACTGGCCGCAAAGCCACAACGACGTGGTGCAGAAGCTGCTGCGCAAGGCACGCAAGGGCACCGAGGTCATCTACGTGCCGGGCAACCACGACGAAGCCGCGCGCCAGTTCGACGGCATGGCGTTTGGCGATATCACCGTGCGCGAGGATACGGTCCACGTGACCGCCACCGGCAAGCGGCTCTGGGTGGTGCACGGCGACCTGTTCGACGGGGTGGTACAGCATGCCAAGTGGCTCGCCCATCTGGGTGACTCGCTCTACACGATGATCCTGGCGCTGAACCGGCACTTCAACCGCGTGCGCGCCCGGCTCGGCTTCGAGTACTGGTCGCTTTCGCAATACCTGAAGCATCAGGTCAAGAACGCGGTGAGCTACATCAACTCGTTCGAACACGCGATGGTGGACGAAGCGCGCCGACGCGGATGCGATGGCGTGGTCTGCGGCCACATCCACAAGGCCGAGATCCGCGAGGTGGACGGCCAGCTCTACTGCAACGACGGCGACTGGGTGGAAAGCCTCTCCGCACTGGTGGAGACCATGGAGGGCGAGCTGAAGATCATCTACTGGACAACGCTGATCGATCCGCCCGAGCCGGTCAGCCGTCGTCGCCGCCGCAGCGCAACAGTCGCCGCCTGAGCGGCATCCCTTCCGTGGTACCGCTGCGATGGCCAACGTGCGCAGCGATACCACGCACCCCACGCATCCCCAACATCCGGCCTGAACCGCCGCAAGGAGTCTCCCGATGAGAGTCATGATCGTCACCGATGCCTGGGAACCGCAGGTCAACGGCGTGGTGCGCACCCTGAAGTCCACGCGTCGCGAACTCGAGGCCATGGGCCACACGGTCGACCTGCTCACGCCGCTGGAATTCCGCACGGTGCCCTGCCCCACCTATCCCGAAATCCGCCTCTCGATCCTGCCATCGGGCCGGGTGCGCCAACGCATCGAACAATTTCGCCCCGAGGCGCTCCACATCGCCACGGAAGGCCCGCTCGGCCTGGCGGCGCGCGCGTATGCGATGAAGCACCGCCTGCCATTCACCACGGCCTACCACACACGCTTTCCGGAATATGTGCAGGCACGCTTCGGCATTCCGCTGGCCTGGACCTACCGCTTCCTGCGCTGGTTCCATGGTCCGGCGCGCGCGGTCATGGCACCCACGCCGGTCGTGCTTGACGACCTGCAGCACTACGGCATCACCAACGGTGTGCTGTGGACACGCGGCGTGGATCTCGATGTCTTTACCGCGCAGCGAGCAAACGTTTTAAACACGGCGCATCCGATCTTCCTCTACGTGGGTCGCGTGGCAGTGGAGAAGAACGTCGAGGCCTTCCTGCAACTCGACCTCCCCGGCTCCAAATGGGTCGTGGGGGATGGGCCGGCCCTGGCGGCACTGAAGTCGCGGTATCCGTCTGCAAACTATCTGGGCGTGCTCAAACAGCCAGAACTGGCAAAGGTGTATGCTTCCGCAGATATTTTCGTGTTCCCAAGCCGGACCGATACGTTTGGGTTGGTTCTACTCGAAGCGCTGGCCAGCGGCCTGCCCGTGGCGGCTTATCCGGTGACGGGGCCGATCGACGTGCTCGGCGACAGCCCGGCTGGCGTCATGCACGAAGACCTGCGGGAAGCCTGCCTGGAAGCCCTGCGCATCGACCGCGCAACGGCCCGCGCGCATGCCGAGAAATTCTCCTGGCGCGCGGCATCCGAGCAGTTCCTCGCGCACCTGCGTCCGCTGGCACCCCAGGCGGGCGGCACCGACAACCCGGTACAACCCGTCGCACCCGATCATGGCCAAGTCTCACCCCACGCAACCGCGAGATCCGTCGCTGCCTCGGCCGACCACCGCCCGAACGGCGGCTGAAGTGGACGCCGACTACTCCGTAGAAAAGAATCCCCACAAGGGCAATCGCGGCTTGAGCCGGGCGTGGCATGCGGGTATCAACTCGCTGTCGGGCCTGCGCTTCGCCGTGCTGGAAGAAAGTGCGTTTCGCCAGGAACTGACGCTGGTGGTCATCCTGGCGCCGTGCGCGTTTTTGCTGCCGGTATCGATCGTGGAGCGCGTGCTGCTGCTCGGCACGCTGCTGCTGGTACTGATCGTGGAACTGCTGAACTCCAGCGTAGAGGCAGCCATCGACCGGATCTCGCTGGAGCGCCACAGTCTATCGAAACGCGCCAAGGATTTCGGCAGTGCGGCGGTGATGCTGGCGCTGGTGCTGTGTGGCGGGACGTGGCTGGCGATTGGCGGGCCACACCTGGTGCACTGGGTGGGAGCGCTGCTGAAATAGGATCAGCAGCGCCGCATCAGGGCGCCGTCAGGTTTTCTCGCGCCCCGCCTGCCATTTGTCGACGTGTACGCGCGGCGCCGCCGCGAGCTTGCCGATCAGGTCTTCGGCGCGATCCGATACATGCAGCATGTCGGCGTGTACCTGTTTCAGGAATCCCTCGCCCACGGCGTGGTTCAGGAAGGCCAGCATCCCATCGTAGAAACCCGCCACGTTGAGGAGCCCCACGGGCTTGTCGTGATAGCCGAGCTGGGCCCACGTAAAGGTCTCGAACAGTTCCTCGAAGGTACCGACTCCCCCCGGCATGGCGATGAAGGCATCGGAGCGGTCGGCCATCATCTGCTTGCGCTCGTGCATATTGCGCACGACGTGCAGTTCGGTCAGGCCGCGATGGCCCACCTCTTTCTGCATCAGCGCATCGGGGATCACGCCGATGGCCGTACCGCCGTGTGCCATCACGCTATCCGCCACGATCCCCATCAGGCCGACCTTGCCACCGCCGTAGACCAGTGCCAGACCTTGCTCGGCCATGCGCTGGCCCAGCGTTCGGGCGGCCTCGGCATACTCCGGCCGGAATCCCGGGCTGGAGCCGCAATAGACGCAGATCGATGTCATCGTGCTCGTGCTCACTTGCGCTCCTTGTCGGCACGGGCCTTGTCGTCAGCGGCCTTCTGCGTGGCGTAGTCGCGCGCCAACTGGTCGAACGCCTCGCGCGCCTTGCCGCGCAGGTAGGGCGCGAGGATCGAGAAGATGTGATAGCTGGAGCCGTGCAGATAGCCGCGAATCTGTTCGGGATCGTTGTACTGGCGCGGGTGCTGCACGAACTGGAAAGACAGCCAGTACGTGGCGATCACGACGATATTGGTGCAGACCGCATCCACCTGTTCCGGCGTGGCATCCATGTCGCCGTCTTCCTGGAACTGGCGGCAGATCTCCAGCGCGAAGCGCTTCTTCTGCTCGACGATGCGCTTGAAGTTGGTTTCCAGCATCCGGTTGCGCGCCAGCAGGTCGTTGATGTCGCGGTACAGGAAGCGGTAATTCCACAGGAACTCGGACATGTACTGCAGGTAGTCCCAGCTCTCGCCCAGCGTAGCCTTGTGGTCCTCCGGCATCTTCAGGCGGCGCTCCATCTCCTGCTCGAAGCGCACGAAGATGGAATTGATGATGTCGTCCTTGTTGCGGAAGTGATAGTAGAGGTTGCCGGGACTGATCTCCATGGCCTCCGCGATCGTCGTGGTGGTGACGTTCGGCTCGCCCAGTTCGTTGAACAGGCGCAGCGAAACATCGAGAATGCGGTCCCGGGTACGACGCGGGCCAGTTTGCGGCTTGGCTTCCATGGATATCTGGACAGAACTTCGATCGGCAGGATTGGGATTATAAGCACAGCGGCCCACCCGCCCCGATTGGGCGGCGCCAAAGGCACGCGGCACTGCGCAGCTAGAAACGCGACCCCGGTTGCTTCAGGAAAGCCGCTTCCTCTTCCGAGGTTGCACGCCCGACCACCGCGTTGCGGTGCGGGAACCGCCCGAAACGGGCGACGAAGTCCCGATGCTTCTCGGCCCACTCCACCACATCGACGGCACCCGCCGTGTCCTCCCGCAGTGCCGTAAATTCCCGTACCGAGATGTTCTGCTGCGCCATGTCCTCTGCATGCTCGAACGGCAGATAGCAGAACATGCGGTGCCATGGCGTGGGCATTTGCCGATCCCGGCCATCGGCCAGCAGGCGTTGCGCCAAGGCCAGCGCCTGACCGTCCGTGGCAAAGCTGCTCGGCTCGCCACGGAACATGTTGCGCGGGAACTGGTCGAGCAGCACGATCCGCGCGCAAGCGCCGGCCGGGGTCACAGACCAGTCATCCGGGGCGCCGTCATGCGCGGCCTGCCAGTCGGCAAGAAACCTTGTGCGGATTTCCGCATCGAACGCATCGGACTTGATGAACCACTCGCGCCGCGTCTGGTTCCACACATTGGAGCCGGGCAAGCCGAACCAGAAATCGAGGACGGCTTGCGCGGCGGCGGGAATCCTCGACGTTTCAGCGCTGGACATTGCGCATCCAGTCGGCCGTCTGGAACAGCGCCTGCATCAACCGCATCTGCAGCGTCTCGGGCACGTTGACATCCTGCATCGCCAGCGCCATGCAGCGCATCCACTGGTCGCGCTCGCTCGTGCCGATCTCGAAGGGTAGATGGCGTGCGCGCAGCTTCGGATGGCCAAAGCGGTCGATGAAGTAGTTCGGGCCGCCCAGCCAGCCGCACAGGAACCAGAACAGCTTGTCGCGCGAACCGTCGAGCGTCGGCGGATGCAGCGCCCGCAGGCCGGCGAACTCCGTCTCCAGGTCCATCAGGTCGTAGAAACGGTCCACGAGTTCGCGCACGCGCGCCTCGCCGCCCAGCAGTTCGTAGGCGGTGATTTCCTCGCGCTGTTCGTTGTTGTCGTTGTTGGTGGTGTCGTCACTCATGGCTGGCTCAATTCACATCGCGCAGCGTGGCCAGTGCCGGTTGGCGCAGCACCTCGCGCAAACCCAGCCAGCCGCCCGCAAAAGCGCACAGCATGCCAGAAACCACGCCCACGGGCAGAATCCACGCGTTGAAACGGTAGGGGAAGTCGAACACGAACTGGGACAGGCCCCAGCCCACGGCGACGGCGCCCAGGCTGGCCAGCAGCCCGGCCAGGCCGCCCACAACGAGAAACTCCGCGTACTGGGTCTGCCGCACCATCGCCGCGGACGCGCCCAGCGCCTTGAGCAGGCCCGCGTCGCGCTTGCGTTCGTCGCGCGCACCGGACAGTGCTGCGTACAGCACGGTGACACCGGCCAGCAGCGTGAAGATGAACAGGAACTCCACGGCGGCGATGACCTGATCGAGCACGCCCTGAACCTGACGCAGGATCAGGTCCGTATTGACCACAGTGATATTCGGAAAGGCCGCAGTGAGCTTGTTGCCGAGTGCCGCCTGGGCAGGCGGCAGATGGAACGCCGTGATGTACGTGGCTGGCATGTCATGCATCCGGGCCGTGGGCAGGATGACGAAGAAATTGACGCGCATCGAACCCCATTCGAGCTTGCGCAACGACGTGACCGGCGCTTCCACGGTCTGGCCCGCTATGTCGAAGCGCAGCGTATCGCCCAGCCGGATGTTCAGGGTCTTGGCGATGCCCTCTTCCACCGAGGCCCCACCATTGCCCTGACCCAGATCCCATTTACCCGCCACCACCTCGTTGCCTTCCGGCAGCGCGTCCATATACGAAAGATTGAACTCGCGCTCCACCAGTCTGCGCGCACGGTCCTCGCGATAGCTATCGGCCTGCACCGCGCGCTCGCCAATCTGGATCAGGCGGCCGCGCACCATCGGGAACAGCCTGTCGTCCACGCCGCTACTGGCCAGCATGTCGCGCAGCGGCTCGCGCTGGTCGGGCTGGATGTTGATGATGAAGCGGTTCGGCGCATCGGCCGGCGTGGCGTTGCGCCACGAATCGATCAGGTCGTTGCGCGTCATGCCGAGCAGCAGCAGCGCCATCAGTCCCACCGCCAGCGCCACCGTCTGCAGCACCGTTACCCCCCGGCGCCGCTCCAGCACGGCCAGCGCAAAGCGCCATCCCACGCTGCCGCGCGCCCGGCCACGCATGGCGCGCGAGAATGCCAGCAGCAGCACCAGCGCCAATACGGCGAACACCGCGCCCGCGCCCACGAAGCCGCCTGCCGTGGTGATGCCGAGTTTCACATCGCGCGCGGCCACCAGCAGCAGCGCCACGAAGGCGACCAGCCCCAGCGCATAGGCGATCCACGCCGAAACGGGCGGCGGACCGATGTCACGCCGCAAGACGCGCAGCGGCGCGACGCGCGTGAGCGCCAGCAGCGGCGGCAGCGCAAACCCCACCAACAGCACCAGCCCGGCCGCCATGCCGACAAGCGCCGGCACCAGCGAAGGATGCGGCAGCGAAACCTGCAGCACGCCGCCCAGCGACTTGAGCAGCCCATAGTGCGCGGCGTAACCAATCGCCACCCCGACCAGTGCACCGCCCAGTCCCAGTAGCAGGAACTCGATGCCGAACGCAGCCAGGATCTGTCGCCGCGACAGGCCCATGCACTTGTAGACCGCGCAGGCGTCGGTGTGGCGCTGCATGTACCGGCGCGCGGACATTGCGATGGCCACGGCGGCGATCATCGCCGACAACACCGCCACCAGCGACAGGAACCGCTCGGCGCGGTCCAGCGTGGCACGCATCTGCGGCTGACCCGATTCGAGCGATTCCACATGCATGTTGCGCAAATGCTTCTGCTCGATCTCGTCGGCGGCCCACTTCTGGTACGCCTGCCCTGCGGCATCGGGGCCCGCCACCAGCAGGCGGTATGTCACGCGGCTGCCCCAGCCGATCAGCCTGGTCGCTTCCAGATCGCTCATCGGGAAGATCACGCGTGGCGCAAAGTTCATGAAGCCGGCGCCCCGATCGAGTTCCTGCGTGATGATGCGTTCGATGCGGAACGTCTGGCTGCCCAGCTGGATGCTGTCGCCCATGCGCAGGTTCAGCGATCCCAGCAGCGCCTCGTCCACCCAGGCCGTGCCGGGGGCCGGGATGCCGTTCGCCGCCGCTTCGTCGCCGCCGGGTGCCTGCGCCAGCTTGAGGCCGCCGCGCAGCGGGTAGCCGTCGCTGACGGCCTTGAGCGCGGCCAGTTGGCTGGCGGCCTCCCCTCCTTCCGGTGCCCCGGCCGGACGCGCCGTGGCCATGCTAGGGAACGTCACGGTCTGCGCCACCTGCAATCCATCGCGCTTCGCCCGGTCGATAAAGGCCGTGTCGAAGGGTTGATCGGCGCTCAGGCGAACATCGGCACCGATCATTTGCCGCGCATCGCGCTCCAGCCCCAGCCGCATGCGGTCGGCCAGAAAACCCACGCTGGAGAGCGCCGCCACGGCCAGCACCAGCGCAAACAGCAGCAGCGTCAGTTCACCAGCCAGCCAGTCGCGGCGGGCCATGCGCAGGGCCTGGCGCCACGCGGAGAATCGGACGGGGGGATCGACGGAAACGGTCTCGGCTGGCATCGGCAGTTGGCTATCGGGAAATCTGTATTCAGGAAGTAAAAAGGGATATCGCAGTCACGGCCGGCGGGGCGGCCCCCCTGCGGAACCACGCCCCACACCGCGCAGCCCCGCGTGCAGCCGCTTGACCCCGCGCCAAAGCCTGGGCAGCAACCAGATGGCCACCAGCAGGAACACGCCCAGCAGCACGAAGAACACCACCGGCAGGAAGATCGCCAGCAGCAGGCCGCCTATCGTGCCCACATCTTCGGTGAATGAGGCCACCCAGTTGGAAAAAGGTTCGGGCGAGACATTGATCAGCGCCCGCGTACCGGCCTTGGTGGCATGGGCGGTGCCTGCCAGCGTACCGCCCACCAGGCCGGCCGCCACGGTCCATTGCGGGTCCATGTGGCCGAACGCGGCGGCAGCCAGGATGGCCCCGGCGGGAATACGGATGAATGTCTGGATGCCGTCCCAGGCGGTGTCGAAACCGGGCACCTTGTCCGCCACGAACTCGGTCACGGTCAGGATGGCGGCTACGCCGATCACCCACCACGATGCCAGCACCTGGAGTCCGGACGGGAGATCGAGCCAGCCAAGACGCGCCAGCACCCCGGCAGTCAGCACGGCCAGATAGAGACGGAAGCCGCTGGCCCAGGACATGCCGGCGGCCAGCGCGGCGGTTTCGAGCATGGGAGTCCTCGTTTGCAGCGCATTGGCGCAATGCGCTTCGAGGCAGTGTAATCCCGTCGCCGCCAGCCTGCGCCTTTGACGCGATTATGCCCCTATCGGCACTCCCCCACCCGATTCAGCCCTGGCTGGCGGGCACCGGTTCGAGGCGCGGCAATTGCGGCAGGTCGGACGCCACTTCGGCAATCATGCGACGCAGCCACATCACGTCCGGCGCGGCGTGGCAGCGCTCGTGCCAGAGCTGGTAGAAGCGCATGCGCGGGAACGACACCGGCGAAGGCACCATCCGGATGGGCAGGTACTGGGCATAGTGAGCGGCAAACTGGCGGCCCGTGGTGAACACCATGTCGGTTTTCATCAGCACGTAAGGCACCAGCCCGAAATACGGCAGCGTAACCTGGATATTGCGCTTGTAGCCCTGCTCGGCCAGCGCCTGGTCGATCATGCTGCGCTGCATCGACGCGTACGGCGCCGGGGCGAGGTGCGGCATTTCCAGGTAGTGCCGCAGCGTCAGCCCGTGGCGGGCCAGCGGGTGCTGGGCGCCGAGCATGCAGACCACTTCATCGTCGAACAGCGGCGAGATGTGCAGATGCTCGGGCGGCGACAGCCAGTTGCCCACCACGATGTCGAGATGGCCCTGCTCCAGCGCATCGAGAAAGTCCGCCGACTGCGTCATCGGATGGATGAACAGCTTGGCGCCCGGCGCCAGCCGGCGCACGCGTTCAACGATATTCGGCAGGAAGAAGGCGTCGAGGTAGTCCGGCGCGCCCAGGTGAAACGTGCGCGTCGTCGTGGCCGGATCGAACTGCTGCGGCGGACGCGCGATGCGGTCCATCGCCGCCAGACTCTGCTCGGCCAGCAGCAACAACTCGCGGCCTCGCTCGGTGGGCACCATGCCGCTCTTGCCGCGCACCAGGATGGCGTCGCCAGTAATTTCGCGCAGGCGCTTCAGCGTATTGCTGATGGCCGGCTGCGACTGGCCCAGCCGGACGGCGGTGCGGGTCACGCTCTGCTCGGTGAGCAGGGTGTGCAGTACCCGCAGCAGGTAAGTATCGAGATGGTCGCGTCCGTGCATGGCAGATGCCGCCACGCGCCTGCGCTCTCTCGGGCGGGGCGTGGCTGGCGTGGGGGAAGGGAACGGCGCATAGTGTATGACAGCCACCCCCGATGCGGTCAATTCGGACGCCCACAGCGCCCCAACTACGGGAAGACCCGGAGAAACGCCGCCAGGCCGCCATGGGGCTGGAGTTCCGGCGCAGGCGCGTCGCCTTGGGCGCGCCTTGATGGGGCATATCACATGGGCCGAATATTGCATCAAAGGGCCAATGCTATGTTTGCAACCATCCCCGAAAGAGAGAAGACCATGGAGACGCAAACCATCCGCTTTTTCCACCGCGGCCAGGTCCAGGAAGTGGCAGACGCCCCCGTCACCCGCACTGTCCTGCAGTACCTGCGTGAAGACGTGCGCTGCACCGGCACCAAGGAAGGCTGTGCCGAAGGCGACTGCGGTGCCTGCACCGTCGTGCTGGGCGAGCTCAAACAGGACGGCGATGTCGAGTTCAAGGCCGTCAACGCCTGCATCCAGTTCCTGCCCACGCTCGACGGCAAGGCGCTGATCACGGTGGAAGACCTGCGCCAGGCCGACGGCGCGCTGCACCCGGTGCAGGAAGCGATGGTGGAGTGTCATGGCTCGCAATGCGGCTTCTGCACGCCCGGCTTCGTCATGTCGCTGTGGGCGCTGTACCAGCAGCACACGCCCGGCGCCGCCCCGCCCCCTCGGCAGGAAATCTGCGATGCGCTGACCGGCAACCTGTGCCGCTGCACCGGCTATCGCCCGATCGTCGATGCCGGCCAGCGCATGATGGCCCTGCCCGCGCCGACGGCCAGCCGCCTGAATCCGAAGCAGATTGCCGATACGCTGCGTAACCTCAAGCGCGGCGAGACCTTCCACTACAGCGTGCGCGGCCAGCATTTCTACGCCCCGCGCACCGCCGCCGAGTTCGGCGCGATCAAGGCCGCCGAGCCTGGCATCCGCATCCTGGCTGGCAGCACGGACGTGGGCCTGTGGGTGACCAAGCAGTTCCGTGAACTGGGCAACCTGCTTTACGTCGGCCAGGTGGAAGACCTGACCGGCATGGCCAAGCGCGATGGCGTTATCGAGATCGGCGCGGCCGTGACGCTGGAAAAGGCTTACGCCGCGCTGGCCGAAACGCACCCCGATCTGACCGAACTGTGGAAGCGCTTTGCGTCGCTGCCAATCCGCAACGCGGGCACGCTGGGCGGCAACATCGCCAACGGCTCGCCGATCGGTGACTCGATGCCGGCCCTGATTGCGCTGGGCACAGAGGTGGTGCTGCAGCGTGGCGAGACCCGTCGTACGATGCCGCTGGAAGACCTGTACCTCGCCTATCAGAAGACTGCCATGGTCGAAGGCGAGTTCGTGGCGGGCCTGCGCGTGCCGGTGAAGGGACCGCAGCATTTCCGCACGTACAAGCTGTCCAAGCGTTTCGACGAGGACATCTCGGCCGTGTGCGCAGCGTTCGGCATCGATGTCGAAGATGGCATCGTCAAGTCTGCCTGCATCGCCTTTGGCGGCATGGCCGCCACACCCAAGCGTGCCCCGCTGGCGGAAGCCGCCCTGACGGGCCAGCCGTGGAACGAAACCGCGGTGCGCGCCGGCATGGCTGCACTGGGTCAGGACTACACGCCGCTTTCCGATATGCGCGCTACCGCGGCCTACCGCTCGCGCGGCGCCGCCAACCTGCTCTATCGCTTCTGGCTGGAGACGCGCGATGGCGCCCTCCCCGCTGCCATGGTCAATGTCCGCGCGCTGGGCGCTGGCGAGGCCGTGGGTGCTGGTGAAACCGCAAGCGTCTGAGGAGAGTCAGCATGAACAAGCAAACCGAACCCTTCCTGCTCGACGCCAGCGTGGCCGCAGAGTCCACGCCGCAAGTGGGCATCTCGCGCCCGCACGAATCGGCCCATCTGCACGTGGCGGGCACCGCCACCTATACCGACGACATTCCCGAACTGGCCGGCACGCTGCACGCCGCGCTCGGCATGAGCACCAAGGCGCATGCGCGACTGAAATCGGTCGGCCTCGACCGCGTGCGCAAGGCGCCGGGTGTGGTGACCGTGCTGACCGTCGATGACATCCCCGGTGTCAATGACTGCGGCCCGATCATCCACGACGATCCGATCCTGGTGAAAGACACCGTGCAGTTCATCGGCCAGCCGATCTTTATCGTCGTGGCCACCTCGCATGACGCCGCGCGCCGTGCCGCACGTCTGGCCGACATCGATTACGAAGACCTGCCGCCGGTGCTGTCGCCCGAGGCCGCGCACGCGGCGGGCAGCTACGTGCTGGCGCCGATGCACCTGACGCGTGGCGAGCCCGCCGCGCATCTGGCGTCGGCTGCGCATCGCGACAGCGGCCACATCCGCCTGGGCGGACAGGAGCAGTTCTACCTCGAAGGGCAGATCGCCTACGCCGCGCCGCGCGAGAACGATGGCATGCACGTGTGGTGCTCCACGCAGCATCCCACCGAAATGCAGCACGCCGTGGCCCACATGCTCGGCTGGCACGCGCACCAGGTGCTGGTGGAATGCCGGCGCATGGGCGGCGGCTTTGGCGGCAAGGAATCGCAATCGGCCATGTTCGCGTGCTGCGCCGCGCTGGCGGCATGGAAGCTGCTGTGCCCGGTCAAGCTGCGTCCGGACCGCGACGACGACATGATGATCACCGGCAAGCGCCACGACTTCACGTTCGACTTCGACGTGGGCCATGACGACGAAGGCCGCCTCGAAGGCGTGCGCGTGGAGATGGTGTCGCGCGCCGGTTTCTCGGCCGACCTGTCGGGCCCGGTGATGACCCGCGCGATCTGCCACTTCGACAACGCCTACTGGTTGCCGAACGTGCAGATCGACGGCTACTGCGGCAAGACCAACACGCAGAGCAATACGGCCTTCCGCGGCTTCGGCGGTCCGCAGGGCGCGTTTGCCATCGAGTACATCCTCGACAACGTGGCGCGCAATGTTGGCAAGGATTCGCTTGAGGTCCGCCGCGCCAACTTCTACGGCAAGGGCGAGCGCAACGTCACGCCGTACGGCCAGACCGTGGAAGACAACGTCATCCATGAACTGATCGACGAACTGGTGGTCTCCAGCGAGTACCAGGCACGTCGCGAGGCCACGCGAGCGTTCAACGCGACGAGTCCGATCCTCAAGAAGGGCATCGCCATCACGCCCGTGAAGTTCGGTATCTCGTTCAACGTGGCGCACTACAACCAAGCCGGCGCGCTGGTGCATGTCTACAACGATGGCTCGGTGCTCGTGAATCACGGCGGCACCGAGATGGGGCAGGGCCTGAACACCAAGGTGGCGATGGTGGTGGCGCACGAGTTGGGTATCCGCATGGAACGCGTGCGCGTGACCGCGACCGACACCAGCAAGGTTGCCAACACCTCGGCCACGGCGGCCTCGACCGGCGCCGACCTGAACGGCAAGGCCGCGCAGGACGCCGCGCGCCAGATCCGCGAACGCCTGTCCGAGTTTGCCGCGCGCAAGGCCGGCGTGGAAGTCTCCACCGTGCGCTTCAACGACGATCTGGTGATCGCCGGCGAACTGCGCATGCCGTTCGGCGACCTCGTGCGTGAAGCCTACGTGTCGCGCGTGCAGTTGTGGTCCGATGGTTTCTACACCACGCCCAAACTGTACTGGGACCAGAAAGCACTGCATGGCCGGCCGTTCTACTACTTCGCCTACGGTGCCGCGTGCTCGGAAGTGCTCGTGGACACGCTGACCGGCGAATGGAAGCTGCTGCGTGCCGATGCGCTGCACGATGCGGGCAAATCGCTGAACCCTGCCATCGACATCGGCCAGGTGGAAGGCGCGTTCGTGCAAGGCATGGGCTGGCTGACCACCGAGGAACTGTGGTGGAACGCGGCGGGCAAGCTGATGACGCACGCACCGTCCACGTACAAGATCCCGACGATCAACGACGTGCCGGAAGGCTTCCACGTGCGGCTGTTCCAGAACGAGAACGTCGAGGACAGCATTCACCGTTCGAAGGCCGTGGGCGAGCCGCCGCTGTTGCTGCCGTTCTCGGTGTTCTTCGCGATCCGTGATGCGATTGCTGCCGTGGGTGACTACCAGGTCAACCCGCCGCTGCGCGCACCGGCCACGAGCGAAGCGATTCTCGATGCCGTGGAAGCCGTGCAGGCCGCACAAGTCACCACCACCGCCTGACGCGAGCAAGGAAACATCATGCAGGACGCCCCGCTCAAGCCATTCCGATTCGCCGATGCCGCCCGCTGGCTGCGAGCCGGCGTGCCCGTGGCCATGGTCACGATCGTCGAGGTCAAGGGTTCCGCGCCGCGCGAGGCCGGCATCCGCATGCTGGTGACGGCCGATGACCTCGTCGGCACGATCGGCGGCGGCCACCTGGAGTGGCGTGGCATGGACATCGCGCGGGCCATGCTCGCCAATCGTCATGTCCGGGGCAATCCGCACCGCCGCATCGAGCGGATTCCGCTTGGGCCCGCGCTGGGCCAGTGCTGCGGCGGCGTGGTGAAACTCGCGTTCGAGGTGCTCGGCACAGCGGATCTGGCGTGGCTCGACGCGCTCGAAGCATCCTTCGCCGAAGGGAAGTCGCTGCAACGGACCGTGGCACTGTCCGGCGACGTTACCGTGTCGGAAAGCCGCGCACTGCTGCCATCAGTGACGCTGCATGCCGACGATACGTGGATCGACACGCTCGTGCCCTCGCCCATGCACGTGGTGCTGTTCGGCGCGGGTCACGTGGGCCACGCACTGGTCAAGGTGCTCGCCACGCTGCCGTGTACCGTGCATTGGGTGGATGAGCGCGACACGCTGTTTCCGGGCGGCCTGCCCGACAACGTCGAGGCGGAAGCCACCGACTCACCGGAAACCGTGGTGGATCAAGCACCTGCCGGCACGTATTTCCTGGTCATGACGCACAGCCATGCGCTCGATCAGAGCCTGTGCGAGCGGATCTTCCGTCGCAACGACTTTGCGTACTTCGGACTGATCGGCTCGAAAACCAAGCGTGCCAAGTTCGAGCACCGCATGGTGGAGCACGGTATCGACCCCGCGCGCTTCCCCGAAATGACATGCCCGATGGGTGTGTCAGGCATCACAGACAAGGCACCGGCTATGATTGCGGTAGCCATCGTCGCCCAGCTGCTTCAGGTTCGCGACCAGCGCATTGCTGCGCTGTCCGCTCACCGGCTGGAGGCGATGCATCCGTAACAAGACGGCCGCGATCCGGCCGTCGTCATAGAAAAATGAGGCCCCATGACCATTGATGCCGCGCTGGCGGACAAGATCCGCCGTACTCCCAAAGCCGAATTGCACGTGCATATCGAAGGCACGCTCGAACCCGAGCGCATCTTCCGGCTGGCCCAGCGCAACAACGTCAAGCTGGCCTATGCCGATGTGGAAGCGTTGCGCGCCGCCTACGCCTTTACGGACTTGCAGTCGTTCCTGGATATCTACTACGCCGGTGCCAGCGTGCTGCTGACCGAGGAAGATTTCTTCGACATGACGATGGACTACGTGAAGCGCGCCGCCGCCGACAACGTGCGCCATGCCGAGATCTTTTTCGATCCGCAAACCCACACCGAACGTGGCGTGCCGATGGGCACCGTGATCGACGGTATTTCCGACGCGCTGGCGCAGGCCAGCACCGAGTACGATTTTTCGAGCAGCCTGATTCTCTGCTTCCTTCGCCATCTTTCCGAGGAAGACGCGTTCGCCACGCTCGAAGCCGCGCTGCCCTACCGCGACCGCTTCGTCGGCGTGGGACTCGATTCGTCCGAGCGTGGCAACCCGCCCGAGAAGTTCGCGCGCGTGTTTGCCCGTGCGAAGGAACTGGGCCTGCGACTCGTGGCACACGCTGGCGAGGAAGGCCCGGCACAGTACGTGACGGATGCCCTGGACATCCTCAAGGTGGAGCGCATCGACCACGGCGTGCGTGCCATCGACGACGACGCACTGGTGCAGCGCCTCGCACGCGAACGCATCGCGCTGACCGTGTGCCCGCTGTCGAACCAGAAGCTGAAGGTGTACCCGGACCTGGCCGATCATTCGCTGAAAAAGCTGCTGGATGCTGGCGTGGCCGTGACGCTGCACTCGGACGATCCTGCGTATTTCGGCGGCTACATGAACGCCAACTGGGAAGCCACGTTCGATGCGCTGCCGCTGGATGCAGCAGACGCCTACAAGCTGGCCCGCAACAGTTTCGAAGCGGCCTTCCTGCCGGACGCGCGGAAAGCCGATTTCCTGGCCGAAGTCGACCACTTCTGGTCGGCCACGCCCACCCACCCGCCTGCAACGGCCAACGTGAACCCCACGACCTGACCGGGCACATACGAAGAATGCCGGCGCCGCGCCCGCTGCAAGATCGCAAGATCCGCGCGGGCGCTGGCTCCGGCCGCCCCTGAGACAAGACGATGACGACGACTGCCCCCTCCTTCCCGAACACCTCCGGCACCCGCGCCGTGCGCGGCCGCATCCTCCATTTCCTGCGCGATCCGCAGTTTCATGAGGATGCCTACGAGTATTGGGAAGACGGCCTGCTGATCGTCACGAACGGCCACATCGCTGCGGCCGGTGCCTACGCAGACCTGTCGCACGACATCCCGGTTGGCGCCGAAGTCATCGATCATCGCGGCAAGCTGATCGTGCCGGGCTTTATCGACACGCACGTCCACTATCCGCAGACCGATATCATCGCGTCGCCGTCGCCGGGCCTGCTGCACTGGCTCGACACGTACACCTTCCCCGAGGAGCGCCGCTTCAGCGACGCCACCTACGCGCGCGGCGTGGCCGACTTCTTCACCGACGAACTGCTGCGCAACGGCACCACGACGGCGATGGTGTGGAGCACCGTGCACGCTGCGTCCGCCGATGCGCTGTTCGCCGCCAGCCAGGCGCGCAACCTGCGCATGATCACCGGCAAGGTGATGATGGACCGCAACTGCCCCGAATTCCTGCGCGACACCGCCGAGACCGGTGCGCGCGATTCGGCGGACCTGATCTCGAAGTGGCATGGCAAGGACCGTCTGGCCTATGCCATCACGCCGCGCTTCGCCCCGACCTCCACCGAGGCCCAACTGGCCGCCTGCGGCGAACTCGCGCGCGCCCATTCGGATGTTTTCATCCAGACTCACGTTGCCGAAAACCGCGACGAAGTGAAATGGGTGGCGGAGCTGTTCCCCGATGCGCGCAGCTACCTCGACGTCTATGACCGCTACAGCCTGCTGCGCCCCGGCGCGTTCTACGGCCACGCGATCTACCTCGACCCCGAGGACCGCGTTCGCCTGGCCGACAGCGGCGCAGCCGTGGCACATTGCCCGACGTCGAACCTGTTCCTGGGCAGCGGCTTCTACGACTTCCACCAATCCGATGCCAATCGCCTCAACGTGACACTGGCCACCGACGTGGGCGGCGGCACGTCGTTCTCGATGTTCCGCACGATGAATGCCGCACACAAGGTGGCGCGCATGGGCGGCTATCACCTGACCGCGCTGCGGATGTTCTACCTGGCCACGCGCGCGGCGGCCGATGCGCTCGGCTGGCAGGACCGCGTGGGCAGTTTCGAGACAGGTTGCGAAGCCGACTTCATCGTGCTGGACCCGGAGGCCACGCCGCTGATCGGACGCCGCAGCAGCCGCTGCGAAACGCTGGAAGAGCAACTGTTCGCGTTCGCCATGCTGGGCGACGACCGCGTGATCGACAACGTCTATGTGATGGGCGAAGCCACCCGCACAATGGCGTCCTGAAAGGTGTCCGAGCGCAAACAACCTTCCGATTCCTGACCAGAAATATCCCTAATAGCCCAAGTGTCTTGATTGGGATCAACACAACAGTCATCAAACCCTTCTAGCCTGTCGGATTCATGCGCCCCTCCGCTTTTGCCGTATAGGATGGGCGCAGCCTCGACTCCGACAAGCCTGACACATCGATGACTGCCCGATCCGACACCCTATCTGCTGCCGACGCCTCGGCCGACGCTGGGGCCAGCAATCCCGGCCAGCCGCATACACGCGGCAACCTTCCCCTGCCCGAACCCATCGCGTTCGAAGCCCCCTTTCCCAATCGCAAGACCATCCGCAGCTGGCTGATCCCGCTCGGGGACCGCAGCACGCCGCGCGCGCTGATGCTGTTCGCGTTCGACTATCTGCTGTTCGCGGCAGTGCTGGCCGGCGTGGTACTGGTGCCGGCATGGTGGGCCAAGGTCGGTCTGGGTGTGCTGGCCGGCCTGATCATCGCCCGCCTGTTCATCATCGGCCATGACGCCTGCCACCAGAGCCTGACCGACAACCGCGGCCTGAACAAATGGCTCGGCCGGCTGACCTTCCTGCCGTCGCTCACGCCGTACAGCCTGTGGGAAGTGGGCCACAACGTGGTCCATCACGGCTATACCAATCTCAAGGGCTTCGACTTCGTGTGGGCGCCCTACTCGCTGGAAGAATTCCGCGCGCTGCCGCGCCGCCGCCGCGTGATGGAGCGGATCTACCGGAATGGATTCGGCGCCGGCCTGTACTACCTCATCGAAATCTGGTGGTTCAAGCTGTTTTTCCCGAGCAAGCGCCAGATGGCAACCCGTCGTGCAATCTTCATGTGGGATTGCGCACTGGTCGCCGCCTTCGGCGCGCTGTGGATCGGTGCGTTGGCAGTGCTGGCGATGGCCACGGAGCAGTCGGTCCTGTTGATGATCGGCACGGGTTTCGTGCTGCCGTTCCTGATCTGGAACACCACGGTCGGCTTCGTCCTGTACGTCCACCACACGCATACGAGCGTGGCGTGGTACGACACCAAGCCGATGTGGTCCAAGGCGCAGCCGTTCGTCTCGACCACGGTCCACCTGCGCTTCGGCATGGGTATCGGCGCCGCGCTGCATCACATCATGGAGCACACCGCGCACCACGTGGACATGAGCGTGCCGCTGTACCGGCTCAAGAAGGCCCAGGCACTGCTCGAACACGCACTGCCGGGCCGCATCATCATCGAGAACTTCTCGTGGCGCTGGTACTTCCGCACGGCGCGCCGCTGCAAACTCTACGATTTCAAGGCACTTTGCTGGACCGATTTCCGCGGTCGCCAGACCAGCGAGAACTCGCCGGTCCCCGTCTGATACGCACCATCTACTGAGAACCGTTCTCAAAAACTAGCATTTACGCCGGATTGGTGGACATCATCCACCGCTCTGGCTACAATGCGGCCTTCCATTGGGGAGTAGCCGCCCTGATCTCACCGCGCCGCGCAATGCGGCATCCGGAAGACAGGGGCGTACGTCAACAGACTTGACTGCCACCGCAGTTATGGCGTGCGCAGCTCTGGACCTTGCGTCCGGCGCCTGGCGAGACCGATGACCATACCTTTCTGGCCGGGCCGGGAAAGGCATGCGTCATTGGCATCTCGCAGATGCGCCTTCGGCCCGGTTATTCGACCTATAAGAAATGGCATCCTCATTCCTCGTCTCCACAGGGATCGTCGCGCTCGCGGAAATGGGCGACAAGACGCAATTGCTTTCGCTCGTCCTCGCAGCACGGTATCGCAAACCCATCCCCATCATTCTCGGCATCCTGATCGCCACACTGGTCAACCACGGTTTTGCCGGGGCACTGGGTGGATGGCTGACCGATGTGCTGGGCGCGAATCTCCTGCGGTGGATCCTGGGCCTGGGCTTTATCGCCATGGCGGCATGGATGCTGATCCCGGACAAGCTGGACGACGCCGAAGACACCAAGCCTGCCAAGACCACGCTCGGCATCCTGGGTACAACCATCGTGGCATTCTTCTTTGCCGAAATGGGCGACAAGACGCAGATCGCCACCGTGGCGCTGGCTGCGCGTTTCCATGGTGAAGTCCTGGCCGTGGTAGCAGGCACGACGCTCGGGATGATGCTCGCCAATGCCCCTGCCGTGCTGCTTGGCGACAAGTTCGCCAACAAGATGCCCATCGCCCTGGTGCACAAGATCGCCGCTGCAATCTTCCTGGTACTGGGCCTGCTGGCGCTGTTCAATGTCGGCGGCTGAGGCACCTACGCAATAATAAAAAAACGGGGCACGAAGCCCCGTTCAAACCCTCGCCGGTTCGGTACAGCCGACTGCCAACTGCGCAGCCTCCGAACCGTCGATCACCGATGCTCGGTCAAATTCAGTTGGTAGTTCAGTTGGTTGTCTTGGCGCCGCCTTCGAACCACTGGCCCAGCAATGCGCGCTCGTCGTCCGTGATCTGCGTGACGTTGCCCAGCGGCATCGCCTTCTGCTGCACAGCCTGCTGATAGATCAGCTGGGCATGCGACTTGATGTCATCCACGGTATCGAGCTTGATGCCCTTGGCAGCCGTCGGCATCATCTTCGGCTGCTCGGCATGACACTGCACGCAGCGCGAGTTCATGATCTCCTGCACCTTGACGAAGCTCACCGCGTTGGCGGCAGCGCCATCGGCCTTGGCCACTTGCGGACGCGGCTGCGGTGCGATCAGGAACGCCACCACGCCCAGGCACGCCACACCAGCGGCCGGCCACGCGATGTTGATCTTGCCCTTGTGCTTCAGGATGAAGAACTGACGGATGAACACGCCGGCCAGCATGATCGCGATCAGCACGGCCCAGTTGTTCTTTGCCGCATACGTCATGCTGTAGTGGTTCGACAGCATCGCGAACAGCACCGGCAGCGTGAAGTACGTGTTGTGCACGCTGCGCTGCTTGGCACGCTTGCCGTGGATCGGATCCACCGGCTTGCCGGCCCGCAGGGCTGCCACCACCTTGCGCTGGCCCGGAATGATCCAGAACAGCACGTTCGCGCTCATGATCGTGGCGATCATCGCGCCGGTCAGCAGGAATGCCGCGCGACCCGAGAAGATATGGCACGCCACGTATGCGGCCACACCCACGTAAATCGCCACGAGGATACCAACCGTCTTGTCGCTCTTGCCGAAGATGCGGCAGATGGCGTCATAGACCACCCAGCCGGCGATCAGGTATGACACCGCGAACCCGACTGCCGCGCCCGGCGACATGTCGAAGACGTTCTTGTCGATCAGGAACGTGCTCGCGTTGAACAGGTACAGCACCACGAACAGCGCGAAGCCGCTCATCCACGTGGAATACGACTCCCAGTAGAACCAGTGCAGATGCTCGGGCAGTTTGGCCGGCGACGAGAGGTACTTCTGCGGGTTGTAGAAGCCGCCGCCGTGCACGGCCCAGAGTTCGCCGCCGACACCCTTCTCCTTCAGGTTCTCGTCGGTGGGGGGCGTCAGGCTGTTGTCGAGCCAGACGAAGTAGAACGATGAGCCGATCCAGGCGATTGCGGTGATGACGTGCAGCCAGCGCAACAGCAGATTGGCCCAGTCGAGAATGTAGCCTTCCATGACTTGTCTCCTTTCCCTTCCGACCGCTTCAGCTACCGCGATAGGTCGAGTACGACCACGGCGAGACCAGCAGCGGCACGTGGTAGTGGCCGCTCGTATCGGCAATGCCGAAACGCAGGGTCACCACGTCGAGGAATGCGGGCTCGGGCAGCCTGGTGCCCTGCGCGCGGAAGTAGTCGCCGGCGCCGAAATCGAGTTCGTAGACGCCAACCTGCAGGTCGGCACCTTCCAGCAGGGGCTGGTCTGCACGGCCGTCGTGGTTGGTCTGGATCGACTTCAGGGTCTCGCGACGATTGTCGACAATTTTATGCAGGGTAACCGACATGCCGGCGCCGGGCGTGCCGGCTGCGGTGTCGAGAACGTGAGTGGTCAAGCGTCCCATCCTGTTCTTCCTTTGGAGTGTGGGTTGTGAGGGGCGCCGCTGCCTTCACTAGCACCATTTGTGGGGAATGGTGCCCGCTCGGTACGTATTTCAACGCATCCCGGCGCTAGGTTGGTGCGTGGCGACAATGCGCCTGCACCGACCCGGTGACAACTCGGTAGATACCCGCGGTTGTCAAAAACCGTACTCGGTTTTGTTGACAATGGTGCTTGCATATCCAAATAATTGTCAACAATTTTTAGATCCATGCAGCCGTATGACCGATATCAAGACGCTTGATGTCGATCTGATGACCGGTCGCTACGATCACTGACCATCGCCCCTTCAGCTTTTTTGCGAGTGTCCAGGATGTCCAAGAATCTCAAGCTCATTGCCCCCACCGCCGCCGACGTACTGCCTGCGTCCCTCGACAACAAGCCTGCCCGCAAGGGATCGGTGGAAGAGCGCATGTATCACGAGATCTACGACGCGATCATGGAGCACCGCCTGCCGCCGCGCACCAAGCTGACGGAGCACTCGCTTTGCGAGATCTATGCCACCGCGCGCCACACCGTGCGCAAGGTGCTGTCGCGACTGGCCGCCGACGGCATGGTGGATCTGGAACCGAACCGTGGCGCGTTCATCGCCAGCCCGTCCACGGACGAGGCCCATGACATGTTCGAACTGCGCCAGATGCTCGAGCGCGCCGTGCTCGACAAGCTGGCTTCCCTGCCGAACGTGCGTGCCGTGATCGCCCCGCTGCGCAAGATGGTGAACGACGAGCGCCAGGCGTTCCTGACTCACGAGCGTCCGCGCTGGATTCGCTTGTCCGCCGAATTCCATACCGCACTGGCCGAGCTGTCCGGCAACGAACTATTGGTAACGATGATGCGCCGCCTGGTGTCGCGCACCACGCTGATGATTGCCAGCGTGGAAGCCCCCGGCCACAACGCGTGTTCGTTCGATGAGCACGACGAGATTCTCGACGCACTGGAACAGGGCGACGCTGCCCTGGCCAAGTCGCGCATGGCGCACCACCTTGGCGCGTGCGCCGATCGCGTGCAACCCGATGAACCAGGCAATTTCGATCTTCGCAGCGTGCTGGGCCGCTCCACCTAGCGCAATGTTCCCGCCGCCGGGCAACAGACATCCCCTGTTGCCGATGCAGACCCACCGGTTTAGCCACCACATTCGCCCGTCA
This sequence comes from Cupriavidus sp. SW-Y-13, assembly GCF_009793345.1. Lineage (NCBI taxonomy): Bacteria > Pseudomonadati > Pseudomonadota > Betaproteobacteria > Burkholderiales > Burkholderiaceae > Cupriavidus > Cupriavidus sp. SW-Y-13. The sequence goes on along the minus strand of NZ_WHLX01000001.1, from coordinate 924,539 downwards.
TAGGCACGGCAGGAAACCGGACAAGAACCGTCAACAAGTGCCCACGACAAGAGGCGCCGACAAAACGGTCAAGGGTAAAACCCGGCGCGCGTTCCCATCCAAAACCAAAGGAGAGGAGACACACCCATGAATTCCGCAAGCACCACGGTCCCCACGGATCTCACAAACGAGCGGCTGCCCTCCGGGCGGTTGCTGGCGCTGGGCCTGCAGCATGTACTGGTGATGTATGCCGGCACGGTGGCGGTTCCGCTGATCGTCGGCGGTGCGCTCAGGCTCCCCAAGGATCAGCTCGCCTTCCTGATCAATGCCGACCTCTTCGCAGCGGGCCTGGCTACGCTGATCCAGGCCATCGGTTTCTGGAAGTTCGGCATCCGGCTGCCGGTGATGATGGGCGTCACGTTCGCATCGGTGGCACCGATGATCGCCATCGGCAACGATCCCAACGTCGGCCTGCTCGGCATCTATGGCGCGGTGATCGCGTCAGGACTGTTCGGCATCCTGATCGCGCCGATGATGGGGCGCATGTTGGGACTCTTCCCACCCGTGGTGACCGGCACCGTGATCACGCTGATCGGTGTGTCGCTGATGCGGGTGGGCATCAACTGGGCCGGTGGCGGACAACCCACCACCCGCGCCGTGATCGATGGCGTGGTCAAGGAAGTACCCAACCTTGCCTACGGCGATCTGACCAACCTCGGCATCGCCGGGCTGGTGCTGCTGGTGATCCTCGTGCTGAGCAAGTACGGCCGCGGACTGGTATCGAACTGCGCGGTGCTGCTCGGCATCATCGTCGGCACGCTGGTGGCCATGGCCTTTGGCAAGGTGTCGTTCGACGGCCTGCATGACGCGAGCTACGTGGCCGTCATCACGCCGTTCCACTTCGGCATGCCGACATTCGAGATCACCGCCATCCTGTCGATGTGCATCGTCATGCTGATCACACTGGTGGAGTCCACCGGCATGTTCCTGGCGCTGTCCGACATCACGGGCCGCAAGCTGAGCCGCAGCGACCTGACGGCCGGCCTGCGCGCCGATGGCCTGGGCACGGTGATCGGCGGCGTGTTCAACACCTTCCCGTACACCTCGTTCTCGCAGAACGTGGGTCTGGTCACGGTAACCGGCGTGCGCTCACGCTACGTGGCGGCAGCCGGCGGCCTGATCCTGATCGCGTTCGGCCTGTTCCCGAAGATGGCCCACGTGGTGGCTTCGGTGCCGCAGTTCGTGCTCGGCGGCGCCGGCATCGTGATGTTCGGCATGGTGGCGGCCACGGGTATCCGCATCCTGGGTTCGTGCGACTTCAACAAGAACCGCCACAACCTGTTCATCGTGGCGATCTCGATCGGCTTCGGCATGATTCCCACGCTGTCGCCCACGCTGTTCCAGTATCTGCCCAAGTGGACCGACCCGTTCACGCACAGCGGCATCGTGCTCGGCACCATCGTCGCAGTGGCGTTGAACCTGTTCTTCAACGGCATCCAGTCTGCCGATGAAGCCATGCGCAACGCCGCGGCAAACTCGCACGGCACGGAGTAACGCCGCCGACGATTGACCGCCAACAATCTCGAACGACAATCGGGCGGCAACAATTTGTGGCCACGTTGCCGCCACGATGTCAAGCCCGCCGGAGTCTTTCTGGCACGCGCTTTGCATAAGTGAAGCCGCTGCCAGGGACGCCGGACGAGCAAACGTTTTTTTGATTTCTCCGAGTTTTCTCCTGAGGCACCTGAAGCAAACATAACCAGATGAAACACGATAACTATCCACGCGATCTCATCGGCTACGGCGCCCAGCCGCCGCACGCCCGCTGGCCGGGCGGCGCACGCATCGCGCTGCAGTTCGTGCTCAATTACGAGGAGGGCGGCGAGAACTGCGTGCTGCACGGCGACGCCGCTTCCGAGCAGTTCCTGTCCGAGATCATCGGTGCCGCGGCCTACCCCGCGCGGCACATGAGCATGGAAGGCGTCTACGAGTACGGTTCGCGTGCCGGCGTCTGGCGCATCCTGCGCGAGTTCGAGCAACGCAAGCTGCCGCTCACCATCTTCGGCGTATCGATGGCACTGCAGCGCCATCCCGAACTCACGCGCGCGTTCGTCGAACTCGGTCACGAGATCGCCTGCCACGGCTGGCGCTGGATCCACTACCAAGGCATGGACGAAGCCACCGAGCGCGAGCACATGCGCATCGGCATGCAGATCATCAAGGACCTGACCGGCGAGATGCCGCTCGGCTGGTACACGGGCCGCGACAGCCCCAACACACGCCGCCTCGTCGTGGAACACGGCGGGCTGCTCTACGACGCCGACTACTACGGCGACGACCTGCCTTTCTGGACCGAAGTGGAAGTCACCGGTGGCGAGAAGAAGCCGCACCTGGTGGTGCCGTATACGCTCGACTCCAACGACATGCGCTTCGCCACGCCGCAGGGCTTCAATACCGGCGATCAATTCTTCCAGTACCTGAAGGACGCGTTCGACGTGCTGTATGCCGAGGGCGACCCGAGCGGACTCGACGCGCCAAAGATGCTGTCGGTAGGCATGCATTGCCGACTGCTGGGCCGCCCGGGCCGCTTCCGCGCGCTCCAGAAATTCCTGGACTACGTGCAGTCGCACGACAAGGTGTGGATCTGTCGGCGTGTCGATATCGCACGCCACTGGATCGAAACCCATCCCCACCGGAGCCAGGCATGAGCACAACGACCCACAACCCATACACCATCGCGCAGATCAATGGACTGCCCGAAGCAGAATTCGTCAAAGTCCTCGGCGGCATCTACGAGCACTCGCCGTGGTTTGCCGAAGCCGCATCGAAGCAGCGACCTTTCGCCAACACGGCGGAACTCGCCACCGCATTGCGCGGTGCCGTGGATGCAGCCGGCAAGGAGGCCCAACTGAAGCTCGTACGCGCTCACCCGGAACTTGCGGGCAAGGCTGCGGTGCGCGGCGAACTGACCGCGGAGTCCACGCGGGAACAGGCCGGTGCCGGACTGGATCAATGCACGCCGGAGGAATTCCAGCGCCTCCAGAATCTGAATGCGGCCTACAACCAGAAGTTTGGATTCCCCTTCATCCTGGCGGTTCGTGGCTACGATCGCCACGGCATCATCGACGCTTTTGCAAGGCGTTTGGAGAACGCACCCGATGTCGAGTTGCAAACTTGCATCAACCAGATCCATCGCATTGCGCAGTTCCGGTTGAACGACTTAGTATCCGCCTGAAATCAAAACCATAACGGTAGAAGAGAGAGAGAAATTCAGGGACGTTCAGCGAGCCATGCCTGCTGTCAAACAACGTCCCCGGCCGCGCCGGTCCCCAATGCACAGTCAGACTTCCGAGCGCGGCCGAGGGACGTAGTACCAAAGAAACCCTGAAGGGTTCCGGCACACAAGAAAAAACGTTCTGAGCAGCATTACAACCACGGAGGTCTTAAACATGAAGAAGCAGTACAAGCCGGCTTTCAAGCTGGCGGCAATCGCGGCTACCCTTTTCTCCGGCGCGGCCATGGCCCAATCCAGCGTCACGCTGTATGGCCAGGCTGACATGTTCGTCGGTGGCATCAAGAGCGTGGGCGGCGCGGACCGCGCCTACGTTGCCAACTCGGGTGGCATGCAAACGTCGTACTGGGGGATCAAGGGTACGGAAGACCTGGGCCTGGGCACGAAGGCAATCTTCGACCTGAACGGCTTCTTCCGCACCGACTCCGGCAGCATGGGCCGCTTCAACGGCGACTCGATGTTCAGCCGCAATGCGTATGTCGGCCTGCAGAACGATCGCTATGGTTCGGTGAAGCTGGGCCGCAACACCACGCCCTACTTCGTCTCCACGATCCTGTTCAATCCGCTGGTTGACTCGTACGTCTTCAGCCCGATGATTTTCCACACGTACTTCGGCGCGAACAATGGCCGCGTGTACGACCCGGGCATCATCGGCGATTCGGGCTGGAACAACTCGATCGTCTACTCGACGCCGAACTTTGGTGGCCTGACCGCCAACTTCATCTACAGCGCGGGTGAGTCGGCCGGCAACGCCAGCAAGGCCAAGTGGGGCGGCAACGTGACCTACTTCTCGGGTCCTGTGGCAGCCACGGTGGCATTCCAGCAGGTCAAGTTCGACAACACGCCGTTCGACCTGACCAACGCACCGACCACGCCAAACGCCAACACGCCGTACATCGTCGGCTTCGACAAGCAGACGGCAGTGCAGGCCGGCGCCTCGTACGACTTCAAGGTCGTCAAGGTGTTCCTGCAAGGCCAGTACATCAAGACCGACGTGAACAACAATGTGAACGGCGACATCAAGCACATCGACGGTCAGGGTGGCGTGTCGATTCCCGTGGGCGCCGGCAACATCCTGGCGTCGTACACGTATGGCCGTGTGCTGAACGAGCTGTCGAGCTTCAAGCGCAACACGATGGCAGTGGCCTACGACTACAACCTGTCGAAGCGTACCGACGTCTACGCCGCGTACTACTACGACAAGATCACGGGCCTTGAGCACGGCGACAGCTTCGGCGTGGGCGTGCGCCACAAGTTCTGATCGCAAGGTATACAGCAGCCCTGAAAGCCTGCCCTCGCGGCAGGCTTTTTTCATGCGCTTTCGTGCGCGCCAGGCGCCGCTCGCCGGCACAATGCTGCGCACAACATGCTGCGACGCAGCAAGACGTTGCGCAACGGAAGCAGGATGGGAAACGGCTGCTTCATAGTCGCTTTCAATTGGCGACTATGTTCTCTTCTACCTAGATTGGTTTTCCGGACTGTGTGCCGGACCACGTAAATCAGGACGAGAGAGGTGACGCATGCGGCGCTATGTGAAGTCCCGATCGGAACTCATGGCCATATTGAGCCAATGCCTGGACAACAACCCGGAGTGCGGCGAGATGGAATTGCACGCGATGCGTGTGCATCAGCCGGACCATACGGGTTGCAACTGGAGTGCTGAGGTCGATCTCCGCCAGGAGTGCTTCGATGACTTGTCGCAGCAAATGGCCGCCGCCCGTTCGATCATCGTGGTGATGCGGGAGCAGTACAACGTGCTGCAGTGAGCGGGCACGACTGTGCGTACTGACTCGCCGACGCGCTGACACCCCGGCAGAAGTGCCAGCGCACCGACAAAAAAAACCGGGCCGCATATGCGGCCCGGTTTTTTTTCGACTCTACTCGGATCAGCGGATCAGCGGATCGCGTTGGCTTCCGCCACGGCCACGGCCGTCATGTTGACGATGCGGCGGGTGGTGGCTTGCGGGTTCAGGATGTGAACCGGCTTGGCCGCGCCCAGCAGGATCGGACCCACCGTCACGCCCTGGCCGCCCGTCATCTTGAGCAGGTTGAACGCGATGTTGGCCGCATCCAGCGTCGGCATGACCAGCAGGTTGGCGCTGCCAGCCAGCTTCGTGCTCGGCAGGAAGTGGCGGCGCACGTCTTCGTCGAGTGCGGCATCGCCCTGCATTTCGCCTTCGACTTCCAGTTCCGGCGCCACGCGGGCCAGGATCGCTGCGGCTTCACGCATCTTCTGCGCCGACGGACGGTTCGACGAACCGAACATCGAGTGCGACATCATCGCTGCCTTCGGATGCAGACCGAAACGCGCGATTTCCTGCGCCGCCAGTTGCGCGATTGCCGCCAGTTCCTCGGCGCTCGGATCGTCGTTGACGAAGGTGTCGGTGATGAACAGCGTGTGCTTCTCCAGCATCAGCGCGTTCATCGCCGCAAATACCTTGGCATCCGGCGCCAGACCGATCACGTCGCGCACATGTTCCAGGTGTGCTTCGAAACGGCCTACCGTACCGCACAGCAGCGCGTCCGCATCGCCCATGTGCATCAGCATCGTGCCGATCAGCGTGTTCGAGCGGCGCAGTGCCACCTTGGCCATGTCCGGCGTCACGCCATCGCGGCCACGCAGCGCGTGGTAAGCCTCGTGGTAGGCGCGGTAACGCGGATCGTCTTCCGGATTGATGAGTTCGAAATCGACACCCGAACGCAGGCGCAGGCCAGCCTTCTCGATACGCATCTGGATCACGTGCGGACGACCGATCAGGATCGGACGTGCCAGGCCTTCATCGACCACGCTTTGCACGGCGCGCAGCACGCGCTCTTCTTCGCCCTCGGCATAGGCCACGCGCTTCGGCGCTGCCTTGGCGGCGGAGAACACGGGCTTCATGATCAGGCCCGTGTGATACACGTAGCTCGAGAGTTGCTGACGATAGGCGTCGAGATCCTGAATCGGACGCGTCGCCACGCCCGACTCTTCGGCAGCCTTGGCCACGGCCGGCGCGATCTTCTCGATCAGGCGCTGGTCGAACGGCGTCGGGATGATGTAGTCGGGACCGAACTTCAGTTCACGGCCACCGTAGGCTGCGGCCACGGCATCGTTGAGTTCGGCTTCGGCCAGTTCGGCAATCGCCTTCACGCAGGCCAGCTTCATTTCTTCCGTGATCTTCGTCGCGCCGCAATCGAGCGCGCCACGGAAGATGTACGGGAAGCACAGCACGTTGTTGACCTGATTCGGATAGTCCGAGCGGCCCGTGGCGATGATGCAGTCCGGACGCGCGGCCTTGGCCACCTCCGGGCGGATTTCCGGTTCCGGGTTCGCCAGTGCCAGGATGATGGGCTTGTCGGCCATCGTCTTGACCATGTCGCCCGTCAGCACGCCTGCGGTGGAGCAACCCAGGAACACGTCGGCGCCATCGACGATATCGGCCAGCGTACGGGCCGTGGTGTCCTGTGCATAGCGGGCCTTGTTGGCCTCCATGTTGGCATCGCGCCCCTGGAAGATCACGCCCTTCGAATCCACCACGAAGACGTTCTCGCGCTTCACGCCGAGGCTGACCATGGTGTCCAGGCAGGCGATGGCTGCAGCGCCGGCACCCGACACCGCCAGCTTGACCTTGCCGATTTCCTTGCCCACGACCTTCAGGCCGTTCAGCAGTGCAGCGGCGGAGATGATCGCGGTGCCATGCTGGTCGTCGTGGAAGACGGGAATGTTCATGCGCTCGCGCAGTTGCTTCTCGATGTAGAAGCACTCGGGCGCCTTGATGTCTTCAAGGTTCACGCCGCCGAGCGTGGGCTCCAGCGCGGCGACGATTTCCACGATCTTGTCCGGATCGCGTGCATCGAGTTCGATGTCGAATACGTCGATGCCCGCGAACTTCTTGAACAGGCAACCCTTGCCTTCCATCACCGGCTTGCCGGCCAGCGGGCCGATGTCGCCCAGACCCAGCACCGCCGTACCGTTCGTGATCACGGCCACCAGGTTGCCGCGCGAGGTGTACTCGGCAGCCATCGCCGGGTCCTTGTGGATCTCCTCGCACGCATACGCCACGCCAGGCGAGTAGGCCAGCGACAGATCGCGCTGGTTCGACAGCGCCTTCGTGGCCGTTACCTGAATCTTGCCCTTGGTCGGGCTGCGGTGATATTCGAGTGCCGCCAGGCGCAGTTGCGCTTCGGGGCTGTTCGGAACATGTTGCGGTGCATCACTGCGGGTGTTGCTGCTCATCTGCGTGTCCAGGAGAGAAGGCGAAAAAAATCGAGGGGCCATTCTAGCCCAGTCAATACGTGCTGGCGGCCCTTTGCAATGCGCAAATCAAGGTTTTTCACGGGGCTGCGCGCAAAAATCGTGTTGCCGAGTGGCAGGCACTGCGCGTCGTCTCATCAGTGGACGAATGTCGACGAATGCATGCGGCACGCATCCCCTCTGACTTGGCTGCCTTACGGCTTCTTTTCCTTCTCCACTTCGAGCGTGACGCGACGCGGTCTTCCGCTTTCGGCCGGGAAATCCAGGAACGCGCTGCGGATCATGTACGGCATGACACCGGTCAGGCTGCCGCCTTCGGTGGTGTTGCGTGCCGTCACCTGATAGACGCGCTTGCCGCTGGCCGCGTCCTTGAAATAGACGCGGAGGTTCGAGAATGTCACTGGCACGTCGCGTACCACGGTCTGCGGCGGCCAGTATCCCGGCCCCCAGCCATAGGGGCCGTAGGGGCGATACCAGCCATACGGTCCCCAGTAGGGACCCCACGGGCCGTACCAGGGATCGGGGTAGTAGGTTTCCGCCACGCGCACGAAGCCCGGCGTCGCGTCATAGTCCATCGTCACCCGGTAGCGGGCCTGCGCGGCGGGCGTCTGCTCGAAACCAAGGCCGGACAGCGCCTGCGCCAGCCAGAGTTCGTAGGTTTGCCGATCGAGCTGGCCTTCCTGCTGGGGCGCGCGATCAAAGGCATAGGTGCGCGGCGCATCGTTCTGCCAAGTGGCTTCGCGGAATGCGGTCACCTCGGTTGTGATCGTGCTTGCGCACCCCGACAGCCACAGCGCGCCGAGCGCCACCAGGCCCCAGCGTCCCCATCTCAACACGTCTTGCCACATCGCAATACCTCACCCCTGTTGGTCGACCCGTTTCCTCAGACACGAACCGGCTGTGCGAATTCCCATGCAGAAGCTGCCTCAGCGCAAGCCGGCGACCCCTTGGCTACAATGAGGACTTCCCGGACCGTTCCGCACGGCCCTCCGCCCCCGGTCACTCCGAAGACAGGATTTCCCCATGCTGCGCACCGATACGCCCGTTACCGTCTATCGCAAGGACTATACTCCGCCCGCGTTCGCCATCGACCACGTCGAGCTGGTGCTCGACCTCGATCCGCAGCGGACCATCGTCACCAGCACGCTGACCCTGCAACGTACCGCCTCCACGGACGTGCCGCTGGTGCTCACGGGCGAAGCGCTCGAACTGGTTGGCATCCGCCTGGACGGCCATCCGTTCACCGCTTTCAGCCACGAAGACGACACGCTGACGCTGACCGGCCTGCCCGCGCAGGGCACGCTGGAAATCACCGTCGCGTGCAATCCTTCCGCCAACACCACGCTGTCCGGCCTCTATGTGTCGAACGGCAACTTCTTCACGCAGTGCGAGGCCGAAGGCTTCCGCCGCATCACCTACTTCCTCGACCGCCCCGACGTGATGGCCACCTATCGCGTCACGCTGCGCGCGAGCCGTGACGCATGCCCCGTGCTGCTGTCGAACGGCAACCTGCTGTCCGAGCGCGAACTGCCCGATGGGCGTCACGAGGCCGTGTGGGAGGACCCGTTCCGCAAGCCGTCGTATTTGTTCGCGCTGGTAGCCGGCAAGCTCGAACGCATCGAGAAGACGATCCAGAGCGCATCGGGCAAGGACAAGCTGCTGCAGGTCTGGGTGGAGCCGCAGGATCTGGACAAGACACAGCACGCGATGGATTCGCTGGTGCATTCAATCCGCTGGGACGAACGGCGCTTTGGACTGGAACTCGATCTCGACCGCTTCATGATTGTCGCCGTGAGCGACTTCAACATGGGGGCGATGGAGAACAAGGGCCTGAACATCTTCAATACGAAGTACGTGCTGGCCAATGCGGAGACCGCCACCGACGTGGACTTCGCCAATATCGAATCGGTGGTGGCGCACGAGTACTTCCACAACTGGACCGGCAACCGCGTGACGTGCCGCGACTGGTTCCAGCTCTCGCTCAAGGAAGGACTGACCGTGTTCCGCGATCAGGAATTCTCCGCGGACATGATGGGTTCGGAATCGGGCCGCGCCGTGAAGCGTATCGAGGATGTGCGCGTACTGCGTCAGGTGCAGTTCCCCGAGGATGCGGGCCCGATGGCACATCCGGTGCGCCCGGACAGCTTCGAGGAAATCAACAACTTCTACACGGTCACCGTCTACGAGAAAGGCGCCGAGGTCGTGCGGATGTACCAGACGCTGCTGGGCCGCGATGGTTTCCGGCGCGGCATGGATCTGTACTTCAAACGCCATGACGGTCAGGCGGTGACGTGCGACGATTTCCGCGCAGCGATGGCCGATGCCAACGGCCGCGATCTCACGCAGTTCGGCCTGTGGTACAGCCAGGCGGGTACGCCCGTGGTCACCGCGAAGACGCACTGGGATGGCAAGGCTGGCGTGTTGACGCTGACGTTGTCGCAGCGCTGCCCGAAGGTCGGCATCGAAACGCGCGCGGGCTCGCCCGACAAGCAACCGTTCCATATTCCGTTCGCAGTGGGCCTGCTCGATGCCGCAGGCAACGACCTGCCGCTGCAGCTCGATGGCGAATCCCAGGCAACCGATACCACGCGCGTGCTCGATTTCACGCAGGCCGAGCAGACCTTCCGCTTCGTGGGGCTGCCTGCGGGAGACAAGGCGCCCATGCCCTCGCTGCTGCGTAACTTCTCGGCGCCGGTCATCGTCGACTATGAGTACAGCGACAACGAACTGACGTTCCTGCTCGCGCACGATAGCGATGCCTTCAACCGCTGGGAAGCCGGCCAGCGACTGGCCACGCGCGCATTGCTGCAACTGGTGCAGGACGTGCAGGCGAATCGCGAACTGAAGCTCGATCCCGCACTGGTCTCCGCTTTCCGCACGGTGCTGACAGATGGTTCGCTGAACCCGGCGTTCCGCGAGCAGGCGTTGATGCTGCCTGCCGAAGCCTATCTGGCCGAACGCATGGCCGTAGCCGATCCCGCTGCGATCCATCACGCACGATTGTTCATGCGCGAGGGCCTGGCCCGCGCACTCAAGAACGAATGGCTGGCGGCGTATCAATCCAACGCCACGCCGGGCGAGTACAGCCCCGATGCCGACTCGATGGCCAAGCGCGCGCTGCGCAACCTCGCGCTCGGCTACCTGGCGGATTCTGGCGACGCCGACATGCAGGCACTGGCCGATGAACACTATCGCCAGAGCGGCAACATGACCGACCGCTTTGCTGCACTGTCTGCACTGGTCAACAGCTTCGCGCCGGGCCGCGAACACGCGCTGACCGATTACTACGAGCGTTTCGAGAACGACGCGCTGGTCATCGACAAGTGGTTCTCGCTGCAAGGCATGCAGCGCGGCGAAGTGGGTCCGCACGCGGGCAAGCGCACCATCGATACCGTGCGCGCGCTGATGGAGCATCCGGCCTTCAACCTTCGCAATCCGAACCGCGCCCGCTCGCTGATTTTCAGCTTCTGCTCGGGCAATCCGGCACAGTTCCACGCGCAGGACGGCTCCGGCTACGCGTTCTGGGCCGAACAGGTGCTGGCGCTCGATGCGATCAACCCGCAGGTGGCGGCGCGCCTTGCCCGTGTGATGGATCGTTGGCAAAAATACGAAGCGCCGCTGCGCGAGCAGATGCGCAGCGCGCTGGAACGAGTGGCGGCTGCATCGACGCTGTCGCGCGATGTACGCGAGATCGTGGGCAAGGCACTGGCCAGTTAAGCGCCCCAGGGCGACCGAAAACGGGCTGTCCTTAGCGGCAGCCCTGTAGAATGGCGGCCATCCAAGGAGAACGCACCATGTCACGCATCAGCCTCACCCGCTATCTGGTCGAGGAGCAGCGCAAACACAACACGATCCAGCCGGAACTGCGGTTGCTGATCGAAGTGGTTGCCCGTTCCTGCAAGGCCATTTCCAACGCCGTCAGCAAGGGCGCCCTCGCCGGCGTGCTCGGCTCGGCCGGCACTGGCAACGTCCAGGGCGAGACCCAGCAGAAGCTCGACGTCATCGCCAATGAAGTGCTGCTCGACGCCAATGAATGGGGCGGCCACCTGGCAGCGATGGCATCCGAGGAAATGGACTCGTTCTACGAGATCCCGAATCGTTACCCGAAGGGCGAATACCTGCTGCTGTTCGATCCGCTCGACGGGTCGTCGAACATCGACGTCAATGTGTCGATCGGCACGATCTTCTCGGTGCTGCACATGCCCAAGCCGGGCGAGACCGTGACCGAGGCCGATTTCATGCAGCCGGGCACGCAGCAGGTGGCCGCCGGCTACGCAGTCTATGGTCCGCAGACCACGCTGGTGCTGACGGTTGGCAATGGCGTGCACATGTTCACGCTCGATCGCGAGGCTGGCAGCTTCGTGCTGACGCAATCGGACGTGAAGATCCCGGAAGACACCAAGGAATTCGCGATCAACATGTCCAACATGCGCCACTGGGCTCCGCCTGTGCGCAAGTACATCGACGAATGCCTGGCCGGCGAGGATGGCGAGCGCGGCAAGAACTTCAACATGCGCTGGATTGCCTCGATGGTGGCAGACGTGCACCGCATCCTGACCCGTGGCGGCGTGTTCCTGTATCCGTGGGACAAGCGTGAACCCGAGAAGCCAGGCAAGCTGCGCCTGATGTACGAAGCCAATCCGATGGCGTTCCTCGTCGAGCAGGCTGGCGGCGCGGCCACGAACGGCCACGAACGCATCCTCGACGTGCAGCCGACCAAGCTGCACCAGCGGGTATCGGTGATCCTCGGTTCGAAGAACGAAGTGGATCGCGTGACCCGCTATCACCAGGAAGACGGTTCGAAGCCGGTGGTCTGATCACTGGCAATCGAATGAAAACAAGCGGGGCGCCTTCGGGCGCCCCGCTTGTTTTCAGGCGCCAATGTCCCACTGCATGCGCCACGTCACCGACGCATCCGGCTCCAGCCGCCGCAGGCCCGTGCCCTCCCAACCGCGCGCCGCAAGATTCACGGCATCGGCCACATGCGACACCGGTTCCACGCAAAAGAAGTCAGCGCCTGACGGGGCATGCAGCACGAGATGATCGAGCCCTTCGCCGGCACGGATCGTCAGCGCTGCGCCATCGCGGCGCTTCAGTGTGGCCGCGCGCTTCCATGCGCCGTAGTAGCGACTGAAATCACCCTCCGGCAAATCGCGTTCGCGCAGGAAACGCTCGCGCTCCGCCACGGTGGTACGCGCAGTGGCCACGCCTCCGGCGTCCGCAGGCCAGACGTGCGCGGCATCGAACTGCAATCGCATCCCTGGCACGCGGGCAAAGAATGGGTGGAAGCCACCGCCTACAGGCATCGCGTCGTCGCCATCGTTTCGCAAGCTCAGTTCGATTTCGAGTCCTCGTTCGGTGAGTCGCAGGGTCTGCCGCGCACGGAGGGGCCATGGCCAGTCTTCACCGGCCGGTGTGTGGGCGAGCGTCATGACGAGGGTGTCTTCGCTGTCTTCTTCCACGGTCCATGGCCGCGCATGACCGAAGCCGTGCATCGCGTGGGCCTGACCCGGATGAGCGGGCAATTCGATATCGCGGCCGTTCCAGCGAAAGCGGCCCAGACGGATGCGGTTGGAGAACGGCAGCAAAGGATAGCTGCCAGTTTTGGGCCACTGGTGGGCGTCGAAGCCTTGGGTTACGTCGAGTGGAGCCAGCCAGTCGATGACGACGCCGTTGGCACGCGTGGTTTGAAACGATGCCATGCGGCCGCCAAGTGAGGGGGCGATGACGAGGGTGTGGGGGCCGGCCCGGAGGGTGTGGATGGGGCCAGCGGAGAGCAATGGCATGTTCAACATTCCACTTGTTTTTGCTCCCCTCTCCCGCTTGCGGGAGAGGGGAGAACTACAGCGGCAGATTCAACCGCGCTCTTGATACTTACTTCAACAACATCTCCGGCAACCACAGCGAGAACGCCGGCACAAACGTCACCAGCATCAGCGCTGCCAGCAACGCGCCGTAGAACGGCCAGATCGTGCGCATCACCTGCCCCACCGATACACCACCAATCGCGCAACCCACGAACTGCGTGGTGCCCACGGGCGGCGTATTCAGACCCAGCGCGCAGTTGATGAGCATCATCATGCCGAACTGGACCGGGCTCATGCCGTAGTGGATGCAGATCGGCAGGAAGATCGGCGTGCAGATCAGGATCGTGGCTGCCATGTCCAGGAACGTGCCCAGGATGAACAGCATCACGTTGACCATGAGGAAGATCATCCACGGCGTGGTGGACATCGAACTCAGGAACTCGCCGGTCAGCGCAGCCACACCGTACAGGCTGATCATGTAGCCGAACGTAGCGGAGATGCCGATCAGCAGCAGGACCACGCCCGTCGTCTTCACGGCCTTGGCGGCAGCCTTGATGAACTGTTCACGCGTCAGCGAGCGATAGAGGAACACGGTCAGCGTCAGCGCATACAGCACGGCCACCGCAGCGGATTCCGTTGCCGTGAACACGCCCGACAAGATGCCCGCGATGATCAGCACGACGACGAACAGACCCGGCAATGCCGCTGCCAGCGAATGGCCGACGATCTCCCAGCCCGGGAACGAGCCGGCCGGATAGCCTCGCTTGCGCGCCACGAAGTACGCAGCGGCCAGGTTGCAGATCGTCAGGATCAGTGCCGGCAGCAGACCCGCGAGGATCAGCGCGGCGATCGACACCTTGCCGCCCGCAGCCAGCGTGAAGATGATCATGTTGTGGCTGGTCGGCATCAGCGCGCCCACCAGCGAGGCATGCGTGGTCACGTTGACCGCGTAGTCCGCGTGATAGCCCTCTTTCTTCATCATCGGGATCATCACCGCGCCCATGGCCGATACGTCGGCCACCGGCGAACCCGACACGCCGCCGAACAGCGTACATGCCACCACGTTCGACATACCCAGCCCGCCGCGCACATGGCCGGTCAGCGACTTGGCGAAATCGACGATGCGGTTGGCGATGCCGCCGTACAGCATCAGTTCGCCCGCAAATATGAAGAACGGAATCGCCAGGAACGAAAACGCGTTCATGCCTGAGGTCATCTGCTGGAACACCACGGCCAGCGGCAGGCCCTCGTACAGAATCGTTGCCACGGCCGACAGGCCGATGGCAAATGCAACCGGCACTCCGAGAATCAGGAAGCCGAAAAAGCTGATGGTGAGAATGATCAGTGCCATGCCGGCTCCACTTCCGTGCCTTTCAGCACGGCAATCAGGTGTTCGATCGAAAACAGCACGATCAGCACGCCGGCGATGACCGGCGGCAGATAGCGCCAGCCTTCGGAGATGCCGAGCGTCGGCAGCTTGTAGTCGGCCACGGACAGCGCCAGCAGCGCGCAGTTGTAAGCCATGATGGCGCCGAAGCTGCCCACCAGTACGTGGATCAGCAGTTCGATCTTGATACGCACGCTATCGGGCAGCAGCACGAGCAGCGACTCCAGCCCGATATGGCCCGAATCGCGCACGCCCACGGCGCAACCGAACATCGTCACGTAGAGCACCAGCAGCATGGCGATGGATTCGGCCCAGGTCGGCGTGTCGTTCAGCACGTAGCGGCCGAAGACTTGCGTGAGCACGGCCACGACGAGCAGCACCAGTCCGAGGACACCGAGCGCGAGGCAGGTGCGTGCGAGCGTGGCGCAGAGGCGAGTGTAGAAGTTGGCGTGTACGACCGGCGCCTCGATGGCGTCGCCGCGCACGCCCTCCGCCGGGGTGGCCGGCGTAGGGGATGGCGAAAGCATGATGATGGATTCCTGCAGCGATACGACAGCAAAGGGACTGCCCGCGGCCCCGCTTGCTCAAGGGCCGCGGCCACTACGATGAGGCTTACTTCGTGTCCTGCGCGCGCTTTACCAGATCCTTCATCTGGGCGCTGGTGATGAAGCGGTCGTACACGGGCTTCATCGCGGCCTGGAACGATGCCTTGTCCACCTGGATGATCTGCACGCCCGACGCTTCCACCATCTTGCGCGACTTCAGTTCGCGCTCGTCCCACAGCTTCCGCATGAACGGCACCGAATCTTTGGCGGCCTGGCGCACCATCGCTTGGTCGTCCTTCGAGAGGCGATCCCATGCCACCTTCGAGAACAGCAGGATTTCCGGTGCCATCGAGTGCTCGGTCAGCGAGTAGTACTTGGCCACTTCAAACTGGCGCGAGCTTTCATAGCTGGGCCAGTTGTTCTCGGCGCCGTCGACCAGACCGGTTTTCAGCGCGGTGTAGACCTCGCCCCACGGCATCGGCGTAGCGTTGGCATGCATGGCTTCGAGCAGCGAGACCCACAGGTCCGATTGCTGCACGCGAATCTTCATGCCCTTGGCATCGGCCAGCGACTTGATCGGACGCTTGGTCGTGTACATCGATCGCGAGCCGCTGTCGTACCAGGCCAGGCCGATGAAGCCGTTCTTCTCGCACGACTTCAGGATGTCGTCGCCCACCGGGCCGTCCAGCACATGGCGCATGTGTTCGGTGGAGCGGAACAGGAACGGCATCGTCGGCACGATGGTAGCTTCGCAGATGTTGTTCATCGCCGCCGAGTTCACGCGCACCATCGACAGTGCGCCAATCTTGGTCTGTTCGATAGCATCCTTCTCGCTGCCCAGCGAACCCTGCGCAAAGACCTTGACCGTCATCTTGCCGTTGGAGCGTTGCTTGAGCAGCTCGCCCATCTGGCGCACGGCCTGCACCGTGGGATAGTCCTCCGGATGGATGTCGGCGGAGCGGAATTCCACGGCCTGAGCGGCCATCGGCAGGGCCATCGCGGTGGCGAAAGCGGCCATCAGGGTACGCAGGCGAGGGGGCGAAATGCGGGTCATCAGTGTCTCCAGTGTTGTAGTTCTTCGTTCAAAATCAGTCGCGCATGGAATCGCGCAATACCGGCTCCGCAAGGCCACGTACACCAGGGCGTAACGCGACCACGGCGCCGGACAGCGGATCGGTGTCGTCGGTGCGGATCGACGTGACATACAGCGTGTCGAGGCCCGCGCCGCCAAACGCGCACATCGCGGGCTTGGCGAACGGCACGGCCACGCTGCGGTCAAGCCGGCCATCGGGCGTGAAACGATGCACTTGTCCTGCGTCGTTACCGCAAATCCAGTAGCAGCCGTCCTCGTCCACCGCCGCGCCATCGGGACGGCCCGGGTACTTGTTCATGTCGATGAACAGGCGGCCATTCGATGGCGTGCCGGTATCGGTGTCGAAGTCGTAGGCCCACACGGCCTGCCGCGCGGGATGCGAATCGGAGACGTACATCGTGCGGCCATCGGGGCTGAACGCCAGTCCGTTCGGCGTGATCATTTCTTCGCGGACGACATCGAGAGCGCCTGTGCATGCATCGAAGCGATACAGCTTGCCGTCGGTGGCCGCCAGCGACATGTCCATCACCATCGTGCCGGCCCAGAAACGCCCCTGCCGATCGCAACGGCCATCGTTAAAGCGCATGCCACCGTGGCTGTGCTGCACCGTCGCCACGCGTTCGATGGCCGATACCGGTTGCCCCGCCGTCAGCTTGCCGATGCGGAACAGTCCCGTCTCCATCGCCAGCAGCCAGCCACCATCGGCCGTCATCGCCATGCACCCCGCCATCTCGGGCACGGCCCATTGATGGGTCTGTCCGCTCGACGGATCGAAGCGCCACAGTGTGCGATTGGGGATATCGGTCCAGTACAGCGCCGCATCGCCGGCGTGCCAGACGGGGCTTTCGCCCACGCCGCAGCGCATGTCGCCGATGCGTTCGAATTCGGTGTGGCCTGCCATGGCGGTCAGTCTCCGAACGGTCCGGCCTTCACGAAGGCGCCGCCCTGGTACCAGCCTGCCGGATCATCGGCCGGCAGCGGCGGCACCGACTCCACCTTGGCGCGGAACTGCTCGGACGATTCCACGGGCTTGAAGCCCAGCTTCGCCGCCTTGCTGTTGTCCCACCAGCTATCGCGGTTGGCCGACGCGCCATAGACAATCAGGAAGCCGACTTCGGGCACGAAGATCGCGCGCTTGATCAACTGTTCCAGGTCTTCATAACCCAGCCACGTCACCATCATGCGGCGATCCTTGGCCTCCGGGAACGACGAGCCAATGCGCAGCGCCACGGTCTCGATGCCATAGCGATCGCTGTAGAAGCTGCCCATCTGCTCGCCGAATGCCTTGCTGATACCGTAGTAGCCATCGGCGCGCGCTGGCGTATCGGCATCGAGCACCTCGCCCTGCCGGTAATAACCGATCACGTGGTTCGAACTGGCGAACACCACGCGGCGCACGCCATGACGACGCGCCGCTTCGTACAGGTGATAGGTGCCCTGGATGTTGGCCGGCAGGATTTCCTCGAACGGGCGCTCCACGGAGACACCGCCCAGGTGGACGATGGCATCGACACCTTCCACCAGCGCGTGCACAGCCTTGGCATCGGAAAGGTCGCAGGTCAAGACTTCTTCCTGCTCGCCCGCCGGGCCAAGATTGGCGATGTCGGAAACGCGCACCACATCGGCATAACGCTTCAGCCGGTCGCGCAGGACACGGCCAAGGTTGCCGGCCGCACCGGTCAGCAGGATGCGGTGGCAGCGGGTGGCGACGCCATCCAGCGGGTCTTTGAAAGTCTGGGACATGGATTTCGGCTTGCATGGCGCGCGGGTCCTGCTACAGGCGCACTCATGACTAAATTGAGAGTTATTGATCTGTCGTCATACAACGCCACTGGAATCTAATCGCGCCCCGTATTCAGGTCAAGATCACTCTGTCTCAGTGAATTCCCTAGAAGTTTTAAGTTGCAGACATCCAGACTTTAATTGCTGCAATGCGATATTTCTAACTCAAACGAGTGAATTCCCTATTTTGGTGAATGGCGAAATATAGTCGGATAAACACCCTGTAACCCTTATGAATAATGGGATACAGGCTTATTAAGCGATTAGCTAATAAAGCCGATGACAGTCATTTCTCTGCTCCGACTTCACATCGGCAGACGTGGGATTTCCGCTCTGCATCAAGGGCTGGCGGCTGCTGGAATGATTGAACTGGTGTGATTCCACAACGCAATGTCTCATCCTATGTCTTGCGCCGTTATTTTTTTGTAAGGTACGATGTCATCGGACATCAGATCACATGAATTGCCTTTCCCAATTCCATGTTTCGGACGTCCCGGCGCGCGGCGCGCCTTAAATACCGCGCGCCTCCCATGCCCGCCGGTGAAGGAAATGCCTGAGCCAGACGCAGCAGAAGTCAAAGCATTCGCCACCGGCAATTCCACAACAAACGAAATAACAAGCCAGGATGGAGACTCAAACCATGAAGCGAGCCCTTGCGCCCTTCTTCACCACCGCAGCACTCGCGACACTAGGCGTCTCGGCTTCGGCCCAGGCCCAGTCCAATGTCACGCTCTACGGCATTGTCGACACCACGATCCGCTACACCACGAATGAAAACGCCGCTGGCAACGCCAAGGTGCAGATGACCGACGGCGTGCTGACCGGCAGCCGTTGGGGCATGTACGGCGTGGAAGACCTGGGCCGTGGCTATCAGGCGCTCTTCGTGCTGGAATCCGGTTTCTCGCCTGACGCGGGCCAGAGCCTGCAGGGCAACCGCCTGTTCGGTCGCAAGGCGTACGTCGGGATGCAGGGTGATTTCGGCACGGTCACGCTGGGCCGCCAGTTCACGGTGATCCACGAAGTCATTGCCAGCTATGACGCATACGCGCTGGCCAACCTCGCCATCGTCGGCTTCCAGGGTGGCAACTACACGGGCGGCGTGCGCCAGGACAACATGATCAAGTACGCCGGCAAGTTCGGCGGCCTGACCATCGCCGCCCAGCATGCATTCGGCGAGCAGCCGGGCAGCGTGGCGAAGTCGTCCTCGACGGGCGGCAGCCTGACCTACGCGGCCGGTCCGTTCATGGTGGCAGGCGGCTACCAGATCATGAAGGACACCACCACGTACTACGGCGTCACGGTCCCGAACAGCGACCAGAAAGTCTGGACGCTCGGCGGCACATACACCGCAGGCCCGGCCACGGTCTATCTCGGTTACACGAACAGCAACGTGGACAACGCTGGCTACAAGAACCAGGCCGGCTACCTCGGCTTCAAGTACCAGTTCAATCCGGCATGGTCGGTCATCGCGAGCGGCACCTATGACCACCTGAAGACCGGCAGCGATTCGGGCAACCGCTTCACGGGCGCCATGATGCTCGACTACGCATTCAGCAAGCGCACCGACGTCTACCTCGAGGCCGACTACACCACGCTGTCCGACGCCTGGCGCACCCTCGGCGCACAGCCGACGTTCCAGACGCCGTTCTACGGCCACGGCAGCCGTGTGGGCGTGATGGCCGGCCTGCGCCACAAGTTCTGACGCGGCAATCGACACAAGCCGGTCAACGAGAAAAAGGGGGCGACATCGCCCCCTTTTTCCTGGAACGTGGCAGGAATGCCCATGCGATGATTACGCCTGTTGTGACGCGTTGCCCCAGCAAGCTTTGCGAAAAAAATTGCAGGAGGGGCTTCACAAATCCGAGGGGCGCTGCTAAGATTGCTGGCTCTGTTGGACGCGATGCAGATGCAACAAAGCGCAGCAAATCCAGCAAGAAAACAGGTTTCAGACAAGTTTAAGGTTTCGCCGGTGTAGCTCAGTTGGTAGAGCAGCGCATTCGTAATGCGAAGGTCGTAGGTTCGACTCCTATCTCCGGCACCACTTGAAGTAGAAAGGGCAACCCACTCGGGTTGCCCTTTTTGCTTTGGAGCCTGGCTATTGGGCCAATGTTGCCCACCCCATTTGCAAGTGTCCTGCCCTACCGCTCACGACAATGCGGAATGATGCTGGTAGGCGGGCCGCCAGCCATCCCTCGCAGCGGGCATGGGGACAAAGCCATCGTGACCGAGCATCTGGTAGACCACCGCCTCGATACGCTCGATCGATGCCGACTTCGGCAACTGCTCGACCACGCCGCACGACGTGTTCGTCTCCGGTATGCGCAGCCACATGTTGTCCGACAGCAGCAGGATGCGCGCGCTAGGCATGACGTGGTGCAGCCGGCGTAGCAGGTACCAGTTGTCGGCGGTGTCGGCGGACATGCCGAAGACCACGATGGCGGGTTCCGTGGTGTGTTGCAGCGAGACGATGGCAGCGGGTTCCATCACCCGCACCGCACCGATCCCGGCCATGCGCTCCAGCATCCGTTGCATGCCCAGTCGGATCAGCGGCTGGCTTTCGATCACGATCGTGTCCATGGCAATCTCCCCGTATGTGTTTTGAGTGCAGGAGACACCGCAAACCCCGTGCCAGCGGAAAGCCGCTCATCCGATCAGCGTGCACGGCCACACGCGTAACGCCCGCAACCCTTGAAAACCCGGGCTTTACGGGCAGTTGGGGCGCCGCGCCATGCGACTTCCTGGCTGCCACGGCCGGTCATCCCCGACGTTACGCGTGACGTAACGCGTGACGTAACGCGTCACCCTTCCCGGCGTAACGCGTGACGCGGAATACACGAAACGCGCGGCGGGGTCAGCTTACCGTGATGCGATCCTCGACCACGCGCACCTGGCCGCCGGACTTGTCCTCCATGACCTTCAGCACCTTGTGGCCCACCTGCAGCGTCACGCCACCGTGGATACGTCGGCTGGCCGCGATCACGGCATCGTCGGTCGGCTTGATCTGCTCGTTGAGCTTGGCGATTTCCGCATCGAGCTCGAACAGTTCCCGATTGATCTTGTACATCGTGGCCCGAGCCTTCTCACGGACGTCGCCCTGTGCGCGCTCGGGATGCTTGGCAAAGAACGCCACCAGCTGCTGCAGCTTCGCCTGATCGTCGAGTACATGGCGGCGGCGCGCTTCCAGATCTGCCTTCTGCTCGTCAGCGAACGGATTCAGCCCAACATGCACGGCGGTGGCACTGCCGGCGGGCGCGCCCAGGATGGCGGCACTGACCGCCTGCAACGCACGCGTGCGTCCGCCACTGATACTGCCCTGCCCCGTCGGCGTGCCGACCGCCACGCGCTCGCCCGCCGAGACATCGCTCTGGCGGATACCGCTTTCGACAATGACCTCGGTGGCCGCCTCGACAATCGCGTTCTGGATGAAGCGCGCATGCACGGCACCCTTGCTGCGCACGCTGGCGATTTCACTCGGGGCACCGCCATGGGCGGCTTCCGCCTTGCCGATGATACCGCCCTTGACGATCACATCGCCGCCCGCTTCCACATGGGCAGCCTCGATCGTGCCTTGCACCACCACATCGCCGGTCACGCGTACGGTCATGCCCGTGCGGATGTCGCCCGATACCCGCAGCGAGCCATCGAACGTGACATTGCCCGAATGCAGGTCCACGGCCTCCACGTCCACCACCGGGCTGACGATCACGCCATTGGGCAGCACGCGGGGCGAGCCAGCGATCACCGCCAGCAACAGGTTCGGATCATTGGGATCGACGGCCACGCCGGTCATGTCCGCAGCGAACGGGGTGTCCACCACCGCGTCGGCGGCAATCGGCTTGCCGAGCACGTCCATGCCGTCCTTGCCCAGCCGGGCGGGCGTGCGGCGCATCAGCGCGGTGCCCGGATTGACCAGCAGCAGGCTGCCGAGATCGCGCAGATCCACGCGATCGTCTTCGTTCTCCACCTGGGCAGGCCGGGGTTGCTGGACCAGGCTGTCGAAGCGCGCCGTCTCGCCCTGCACGGGCGCCACGCCACGCGCAATCTCGCGGCCTTCGCAACTGCCTGCTTCGAGCGCTACGCCAATGGCGGCAGAGTCGAGCAGTGCCACGATCTTCATTGACGCTGCCGCTGCCGCGATATCTTCCTCGGCTATCGGACGTCCACCCTCGGGCGGCATCAGCGTCAGCAACAGTTGCAGCTTGTCTGCAGTGATTTCCAGTTCGAACGCACCGTCCAGCACGCTGCCGATCACGGCATCGATCTCGCGATCGGTCAACTGGCATTGGGTCAGGAAACCCGTCACGGCAGACGGGTCGAGGCGCGCCCCCTCCCAGCCATGATCGGCCAGTTCGGCGTCCAGCGCCGCCCGGTCGGGCGGCAGGCGCCCCGGCTCGGGCGCAAAGCATGCTCTAACCTGATCGCCGGGTTGGCTCAGCTCCAGGCGCAATCCCATGTCCGCTGTCATGGCTCCCCACTTTCTCGTTCTAAAGTGGCGACAGCCGGCCAGGGTCGATGCCCCGAAGGTTTTCCGCAAAACCCGCCGCAACCGCGCCAACTCTGCTTGTCGTGATCCACAGATCAACGGCAGGAAGCGAAGTGAACTTTAGCCCACAAAAGTAGGGGGCCCTGGTTTTCGGTAAACTGTCGCCCTTTCCAGCATCACCCCCACACCCTGATGTCCAGCCAGAACGAAGTCCGCCCGGGACAATCCATCGAACTGCTCAAGGAGCTTCATATCCTGACGCGCGATGGCAAGATGAACCAGGACAGCCGCCGCAAGCTCAAGCAGGTCTACCACCTGTTCCAGTTCATCGAACCGCTGCTGCGCGAAGTGAAGGACGCCGGCGGCGCCGTCTCGCTGGTGGACCACGGCGCCGGCAAGTCGTACCTCGGCTTCATCCTCTACGACCTGTTCTTCAAGGATCTGAAGGACACCTCCCACATCTACGGGATCGAAACCCGCGAGGAACTGGTGGCCAGTTCCGAGGCGCTGGCAAAACGTCTGGGTTTTCCGGGGATGTCTTTCCTGAACCTGTCGGTCGCCGATTCGATCGAATCGTCGGTGCTGCCGGAGACGGTCGATGTCGTCACGGCACTGCATGCATGCAACACCGCCACCGACGATGCCATCCGCTTTGCACTAGGCAAGCGCGCGCAGCATATCGTGCTGGTGCCGTGCTGTCAGGCCGAGGTGGCTTCCGTTCTGCGCAAGCACAAGGGCCGCATGCTGGCGGGCAATCCGATGACGGAAATCTGGCGACATCCGCTGCACACGCGCGAGTTTGGCAGCCAGTTGACCAATGTGCTGCGCTGCCTGCAACTGGAGGCGCACGGCTATCAGGTCAGCGTGACGGAACTGGTGGGCTGGGAACACTCGATGAAAAACGAACTGATCATCGCCCAGTACAAGGACCTGCCGCGCCGCCGTCCGGCCGAGCGCCTGCAGCAAGTGCTGGAATCAGTGGGACTGGAAGAACTGCACGAGCGGTTCTTTACTGATACCGCTGCGGCATAGCAGCGGCTGCCCTCCGGCGGGTCAGAGATCGCTCTTGCCCGCCATCCATTCGAGCCAGCCGGCGTGTCCCAGCCGGCGCAGCGTCTCCATGTTCCGCTCGTAGATATCTTCAGCTTCGGGAAATACCTCCGCCGCACGCGCGATGCTGTCTTCGCGCAGCAGATGGAAGATCGGATACGGCGCGCGATTCGTATAGTTCTCGATATCGTCCGGCCCGGCCCCCTCGAACTGATACTGCGGATGGAAGCTCGCGATCTGCAGCGTGCCATCCAACCGCAGGCTCTGCAGCAATTGGTCCGCCACGTAGAGAAAGTCGTTGTAGGCGAGGAAGTCCGACAGTGCATGCGGCACGATCAGCAGCGTGGTGTCGATGGCCTCCGGATCGGATTCCACCAGCAGCGTCAGCTCGCGCTCCAGTTCATCGAGCAGGTCCTCGTCGCGCGTGGCATCGCTGACCACGTAGCGGACCTGCCCTTTCACATGCACGCTCTTGGCAAACGGACACAGGTTCAGGCCGATCACGGCACGCGTGAGCCAGTGCCTGACCTCGCCGGTGATGCGAGCGACGTCGTGATCGTCACGAGTGCTGTCCGTCATCGTCACTGCCCGTTGGTGATGTGCAGCGCCACGGCTTCGGCCACTTCGATGCCGTCGATCGCCGCCGAGTAGATGCCGCCGGCATAGCCCGCACCTTCGCCCGCCGGATACAGGCCACGCACGTTGATGCTCTGGCAGTCGTCACGGTTACGGCGAATCCGCAGCGGCGACGACGTACGCGTTTCCACACCGGTCAGCACGGCATCGTGCATCGCAAACCCGGCAATCTTCTTGTCGAGTTCCGGCAGCGCTTCGCGAATGGCATCGATCACGTAGTCCGGCAGCGACGTACTCAGGTCGGTCGGCGTCACGCCCGGCTTGTACGACGGCTCCACCGAACCCAACGCGGTCGATGCGCGGCCCGCCACAAAGTCGCCGACCAGTTGGGCCGGTGCGCGATAGTCGGCGCCGCCCAGTTCGAACGCGCGCTCTTCCCACTTGCGCTGGAAGGCGATACCCGCCAGCGGGCCACCCGGGAAATCCTCGTCGGGGGTGATGCCCACGACGATGCCGGCGTTGGCATTGCGCTCGGCACGGTAATACTGGCTCATGCCGTTCGTCACCAGCCGGCCCGGCTCCGACGCCGCCGCCACCACCGTACCGCCCGGGCACATGCAGAAGCTGTACACGGCGCGGCCATTGCTGGCGTGATGCACAACCTTGTAGTCGGCCGCACCCAGCAGCTTGTTGCCAGCAAACTTGCCGAAACGGCTACGGTTGATCAGGCCCTGCGGATGTTCGATGCGGAAGCCCAGCGAGAACGGCTTGGCCTCCATGAACACGCCACGGTCATGCAGCATGTGGAAGGTATCGCGCGCGCTATGGCCCACGGCCAGGATCACGTGATCGCACGCCAGGTAGTCCCCATTCGACAGCTTCAGGCCGCGCACATGGCCATTGTCGATATCGATATCGTCGACGCGTGTCTCGAAGCGGATCTCCGCACCCAGTTCCAGCATCTCCGCGCGCATCTTCTCGACCATGCTGACCAGCCGGAACGTGCCGATGTGCGGACGCGCCTTGTACAGGATGTCTTCGGGCGCGCCTGCGCGCACGAATTCCTCCAGCACCTTGCGGCCATAGTGCTTGGGGTCCTTGATCTGGCTATAGAGCTTGCCGTCCGAGAACGTGCCCGCACCGCCTTCGCCGAACTGCACGTTCGACTCGGGGTTCAGCACATTCTTGCGCCAGAGGCCGAACGTATCCTTGGTGCGCTCGCGCACTTCCTTGCCACGTTCGAGAATGATCGGGCGAAAACCCATCTGGGCCAGGATCAAACCGGCCAGCAGGCCGCACGGCCCAAGCCCGATCACCACGGGCCGCAGCTTCGGGCCGCCTTCGGGTGCCTTCGCCACGAAGTGGTACGCCATGTCAGGCGTCACGCTCCAGTTCGGCTTGCGGAACATCCGCTTGATCGCCGCGGCTTCGTCCTTGACCTCGATGTCGATGATGTAGGTCAGCTTGATATCGTCGCGCTTGCGCGCATCGTGCGCGCGGCGGAAGACGGTGAACTTGACGAGGCCGTCGCCCTTGACACCGATTTGAGCGAGATGGCTGCGCACGGCAGCCTCCAGGTCGCCCTCGGCATGGTCGAGCGGGAGTTTGACTTCACTGAGACGTAGCATGGGGTACCGATTGTTCTGCGGCCTTGTCGTCTGGTGGCCGGGCGTTACCCAGCAGGAGGCCAGAACGGCCGAGCCGGGATTTTATCAGCCGCCACAGGCTTGGGCGCGGCGGCAGCGCCATGATCTGCAACTGCGCAGCAGAATGCGCCTCGATCCGATACCAGCCCGCCTCTTCGATCACCTGCACACCCTCTCCATCGAGTTCGCTCCCGACAGTGAAGATGCCGCCCGCCAGCCAGCGCGGCGCGGTGTGCAGGGCAATGCGCCCCGCACTCACGCGCACCACCACGCCCGAGGTCAGGTGAGTCATGAGACTTTGCCCGGCTGCAAGGCGAAGGGTCCGGGTGAAGATATCGGGGGCTGGCATGGTGTTTCTCCTGGCAACATTTCGAGCCTCCAGACTATCGGCCGGCCTTTCCCCTCAACAGGCACAAGCGTTTGAGCACGATGCCAGAACAGATACGATGATTTTGCTCTGTTACGATACAGAACCCCTGAATCTGTATCTGTTCCGGACATCGCCCGCGCGCGATGATGCCTCCCATGTCTGCCGTACCCTCCGCCCTTCGTGCTGCATCCGCCCCGCTCTACCAGCAGGTGGCGGGACACTATCGCCAGGCCATTGCGGCCGGCACGCTGACCACGGGCGATCGCATGCCGTCCGTGCGGACGCTGATGGGACTCCACAACGTCAGTTTGTCCACCGCCCTGCAAGCGTGCCGGGAACTGGAAGCGGCCGGTTTGCTGGAAGCGCGCCCGCGCTCCGGCTACTTCGTGGCGGCCCCGCAGCGCCCTGCGCTAGCCCCGATCGAGGAGCCCGCCCCAGGGCTGCCCGACCCGGCACAGTATGTGGGCATTCACCAGCGTATTTCCGCGATCCTTGCCCGCAGCCGCCACCACCAGGTCAACCTCGGCGGTGCGTGTGGCGCGCCGGAGTTGTATCCGGCCGACGACCTGCGCCACGCCGCCATCCGCGCGCTGCGCAAGCAGCCCGACCTCTTCGGCAGTTCCGTCGAGGCTGACGGCCATCTGGCCTTCCGCGCCGCACTGGCCCGGCATGCGCTGCGCCACAAGATCCATGTATCGCCGGAAGAGATCGTCGTCACCCATGGCGCCACCGAGGCGCTGACGCTCGCGCTGCGCGCCGTGGCCGTGCCAGGCGACATCATCGCGGTGGAGTCGCCCACCTACTACGGCCTGCTGCAGATCCTGGAGAGCCTCGGCATGCAGGCACTCGAAATCCCGTGCAGCCCGCAGACCGGGATCTCGCTCGAAGCACTGGAACTGGCCGCGCAGACCTACGACAACATCAAGGCGGTCTGCGTCGTGCCCAACCTGCAGAACCCGCTGGGCTGCGTGATGCCCGACGCCCACAAGCAGCGGCTTGTGGCATGGTGTGCCGCGCGTGGCATCGCCATGATCGAGGACGACTGCTGCTCGGCCACGTTCGATGACGATGTGCCGCTGACCGCCGCCAAGTCCTGGGATACGACCGGCACCGTCATCCACTGCGCGTCGCTGCACAAAATCCTCGCGCCCGGCATGCGGCTCGGCTGGATCACCGGTGGCCGGTGGCAGGCGCGCGTGGAGATGCTGAAGTTCGGGCTGTCTCGCCCCAACGAGATGCTGACCCAGATCGCCGTGGCCGAGTACATGGGCACCGGCGCGTTCGAGCGGCACCTGCGGCGTCTGCGCACGCAGCTCCGCATGCAGCGCGAGTGGGTAGCGCAAAAGGTAGCCGCGACATTCCCATCCGGCACGCGGCTGACGCTGCCGCGCGGCGGGTTGCACATCTGGCTGGAGATGCCCGCCAATGTCTCGTCGGAAGCCCTTTTCGAACAGGTGCTGCGCGACGGTATCCGCGTGATGCCCGGCGCGATGTTTTCGAACTCCAACCGTTTCAATCACTACCTGCGACTCAACTGCGGCAACCTCCGCACACCTCAGCTAGAGGCCGCGCTCGACACCGTGGCCGCCGCCGCACGCCGCCTGGCGGCCTGACCAGCGTGGCGCGGACGCCAACAGGCGTTTCGCTCCCGCAAGATTTCTCCCCAAGTGAGGCGCGCTCGCCTATCCTAATGCGCGATATGCCATCCATCACAACAAGGGAGAAGAACTTGGGGCACGCATCGGTCGCCGCACGGCTCGACAACGACTATCAGACCCTGTTCCAGCTCGCGCCCGTCTCGCTCTGGCTGGAAGACTTCAGCGCAGTGCGCCAGGCGTTCGACGCGCTACGGGCCGATGGCGTCTCCGACCTGCGGGGATACCTGCGCGAGCATCCGTCCGAAGTGGCCCGCTGCTCGGCGCTGATCCGCGTGCTCGACGTCAATCGCCGCACGCTGGACCTGTTCCGCGCCAGTGACCTGGCCGACCTCGTCGCCAACCTCGACACCGTGTTCCGCGACGACATGTTCGACCAGCACGTGGAGGAACTCGGCCAACTCTGGGATGGCGGCCAGCACTTCGAGAGCCAGACCGTCAACTACACGCTCGATGGCGACCGGCTCGACATCCGCCTGGAAGCCAGCGTCATGCCAGGCCACGAGCATGACTGGTCGCGCGTGCTGCTGTCGATCGAGGACATCACGGCACGTGTACGCGCCGATCGCGAGCTGCGCCGCAGCCAGCAATACGCGCGCGGACTGTTCGAACATTCGCCGGTATCGCTATGGGTGGAAGACTTCAGCGTCGTGAAGATGCTGCTCGACGAAGTGCGGGCTGCGGGCATCACGGACTTCCGCACCTTCCTGAACGTCCACCCCGATTTCGTCTCGCGCTGCATGCAGGAAATCCGCGTGCTAGACGTGAACCAGCAAACGCTGTCGATGTTCGGCGCGCCCAGCAAGGACATCCTGCTGTCGCGCCTCGGCGACGTGTTCCGCGACGACATGCGCATCCACTTCGCCGAGCAACTCGTCGATCTCTGGCACGAGAAACTCTGGCAGCAACGCGAAGTCATCAACTACGCGCTCGACGGCCGCGCGGTCGATGTCTTCATGCAATGGTCGGTCTTCCCCGGCTGCGAATCCGACTGGGATCAGGTGCTCGTATCGCTGACCGATATCACCGCGCGCAAGAAGGCTGAAGCCTACGTGGAGTTCCTGGGCAAGCACGACGTGCTGACCAAACTCTACAACCGTGCGTACTACGAGGACGAACTGGCCCGCCTGGGCCGCAAGGGCCCCTGGCCCGTCAGCGTGATTGCCGTAGACCTGAACGGCCTGAAGATCATCAACGACCAGTTCGGCCATAGCGATGGAGACGCCCTGCTGCGCCGCACCGGCGAAGTCCTCAAGAAGGCCGTGGGCGAACAAGCCTGCATCGCCCGCATCGGCGGCGACGAATTCATGGTCCTGCTGGCCGGCCGCGACGAACGTGGCGCCGCCACCGTGGTCGAGCAGATCGAGGAAGTCGTGGGTCTCAACAACCAGTTCTATCCCGGTGCGCGACTGTCTTTCTCCATCGGCGCGGCAACCTGTTCACAAGGGGACCGGCTGACGGACACGGTGAAGCTATCGGACAGCCGGATGTACGAAGCCAAGCGTGCGCACTATGAAGCGTTGGGCAATGAGCGGCGAGGATAGTACTGCTCGATCGCCCAACAAAAAAGCCGGCAATTCAGCCGGCTTTTTTAATACAACGTCCCGTTCGATCAGAGGAAGACGATCAACGCCACCCCACCGATGATCAGACCGAACTTCGTCATCTTGTACACGGTCTTGTTCCATGCCTTGAAGCGGCGACGGTACTGGCCGCCGAGCCAGACAAAGCGGAACAGCTTGTTGATCATGCCGGTCTGGTCGGTATCGTCATTCGGCGAGCTGGCTGCCGTCATGACCTTGCGGCCCATCCAGTGGTTAACGGCCGCGGCCCAGCGGTAGCGCATCGGACGTTCGATGTCGCAGAAGAGGATCAGGCGATCGGTCTCGCTGCGGTTCTCGGCCCAGTGCAGGTAGGTCTCGTCGAAGACCACGCCATGACCATCGCGCCAGCTATGACGCTCGCCATCAACCTCGATAAAACAGCGGTCGTCGTTCGGCGTGGAGAGACCCAGGTGATAGCGCAGCGAACCGGCAAACGGATCACGGTGCGGATTGAGTTTGCCGCCCGGCGGCAGTTCGGCAAACATCGCCGCCTTGACCGTCGGCATCTCGCGCAGCAGCGCTACGGTATTGGGGCACAGCTGCTCGGCGGACGGATGCTGGGCTTCGTACCACTTGAGGTAAAAACGCTTCCAGCCGTACTTGAAGAACGAGTTGAAACCGGCGTCATCGTTCTTGTCCGCGGCCTTGATCTTGCGCATCGCGATCAGCGCCAGGCCTTCGTCGCGAATCTGCGGCCAGGCAGCGCGCAGCTTTTCGAGATCAGGAAAACGCTCGACGGGAATATACGGCGTGCGCGGTACCCCCGAGAACAGATACATAAAGCAATTCACGGGCGCAACCAATGCCGAATGGTCGAGCATCTGGCGCATGAACGGCAACCTGACCTTGCCGCGGAAATGCACATACAAGATGGCACCTACGTAAGCCGCGACGATAATCCACTTGATCACCCGAATTCTCCAAGACAGGCCCACCCAACGGATCGTCCGAACGGGTAGAAACGCCGTATTTTAGCGAATTGGCGCGCTTCGCGCAGTGTGTGCGCAAGTCACCACATCGATAATCGATGCGGGATTATCCCCGCGATTGCCGGGAAATCCGGTCGATCAGCACCCGGGCATCTTCGGCCTTGCCCATCAAGGTCAGCAGGCGCGCATTGAGCACGATGTTTTCGAGCACGAGCTTGGCGGTGGAGACCCAGAGTGTTGCCAACAAGGCATCCTGCGACATGCCCGACGACTCCAGTTCGATGGACCGCTCGGCAATCAGCTTGCACGCCAGCGCCCGCAGCTTGACGTCGTCGAACGGCAGGTTGGCGTAGTCGATGGGATCGGCCTTCTCCACTTCGATGATCAGTTGCAGCAGCATGTCTTCAGTCATCCCGGACTCCTGGAGATGGGCAGATCAAACTCGGAAATCGGCGGCCATATCGGTATCGGTGCGCGCCTCGAGACGCCCCGAGCGGCAGGCATCGACAAAGATCTCGTAATCGCGCTCCACCTGATCAGCATAGGCATTGGCGTAGATCACCAGCGCATCGGCTATGCGGTCACTGGTACCAAGATAGCCGCTGATCTCGGCGGCGAGCCCGCCTGCCTTGGCATGCGCACGCGCCAGCACCCACCCGCACACTCGCGCGTAGAAGTTGAGCAGGTTGGTATCCATCAGCTCCAGATCGGCCGAGAACTTCATGTCGCGCAACTGGCGGATATAGAAGTGCCGGCCGAATGGGCCCTTGGACCAGCCCAGGAACAGATCGCTTGCCGCCTGCATCAGTCGCTGCCCGTCCACTACCCGGCGCCCTTCATGCGCCACTGACGGCGATTTGAAATACCGCGCGACAACGGACTTCGACGCTTCCTTGACTTGCAGGAACAACGGCTTGCCATGGGTATCGATCATCAACTGGATCAGGCACCGCGTACCGACACTGCCGACGCCCACCACCTTGAACGCCATGTCGTGCAGCTTGAAATGCGAGAGCAACTGGCGGCGATCCGGTGCCAGCGTGGCCGTGTAGTCACCGAAACACTTGTTGACGATGGCGGCGGGATCATCGACGCCGAGCCAGTCATCGTCGGGGTCGAACAAGGTTTGCTCACCGCGCACATGGAAGATGGCCGGTGGCGCATCAAGAATGCGCCACCGGTCGCCTTCACCCTCTCGTATGCCGAGCTTTGGCAATAACGCCTCGTGCGTGCGCTCGGCAGCGCGATCCATGGCGCGACGGATCCGCTTCTGAACGTCGGGGTCCGACGCATTGTCGAGCAGCCGCTCGAATGTGATGCGGTCATACCAGGTATCCAGGATACCCATCTCCGCATATTCGGCCATACGGTCGCGATAACTGGAGACGACATGACGAACCATCTCGTCCGCAGCCACTGAACCGTGCCGAAAATGCCGGGCCGCAACCACGAAGCTCGCCACCAGCCGCTTGACATCCCACTCCCAGGGGCCGGGACTTGTCTCATCGAAATCGTTGACGTCGAACAGCAGCGCACGCTCGGGTGTAGCAAATCCACCGAAGTTCGAAAGGTGGCAATCGCCGCAGATCTGGTGGATCACGCCTGAATGCCGGGTGCCGGCCAGGTCATGTGCCTGGATAATCGCGCTGCCTCGGAAGAATGTGAAGGGCGACGCAATCATTCGCCCGTATCGAAGCGGAATCAGCTTGGGCACGCGCCCCTCGCTGCTCTGCTTGAGCAACGCGACGGGGTCGCGATCGATGTTGCCGATCACTTCATGTTCGCGCCGGGGCACCATCTGCCGCAGAGCCCTGCCTCGTTCGCGCCGTTCCTGCAACTCCGCTTGAGTTTCCACAATGCCTCCACGGCTCACCGAGCCAATGACAACATTTGTGCAGCAATGTAACCACGCTAAGACAGCAGCGTCACATTGTCAATTTGCTGGCTCACACAGCATTCCAGCAACGGCTGGCGCACTTTCTGCGCCGCCGCGGCGCCCATGACATGCGATGCCACAAATATCAGACGCTTCCCTACAAAAACGTCACACCCAAGCGTGTAAGCTGTGGTCTCTGTTTCGCATTGCCAACGAGAAGAACAGCAATCATGACAAAGAGTTTTCTTGCAGCCATGCGTCAATACGTGTGGTTCAGAGGGGTGAAGCACCATGTGGTCCAGGGCGTGGAAGCGCTCGGAGATCTTCTGAAGTCGCCGTCCGTCGCCGCGCGTGCCGTTGCCGCCATCGTGTCCGAGACGGAGCATGGCGTCCAGGTATGGGTGTCCTACTTCGGCAAGCCGATGGATCCGCATACCAACTACGTACTATGGCCGCAGCGCGCGCTGAAACCGGCCCGACGACGCGTAGCCATCCCACCGCAATTGTCGCGGCGCGACTAAGCGCCGTTGCTCCCGCATCCCTGATATTCGACAGCCAAGGAGACGCCATGCCCGAGCCGCAACACGACGAAGCATTGGTCAACAATCTTCTGGAGCGCATTTCCGCGCTGTCGGTCAGCGCGTTCGATGGCGCCGACATCGACCAGGAACTCAAGCAACTGATGAAGGACGCCGCGCAACAATGTGGCAGCGGCGGCAATCTTGCCGTGCTGGCATCGCGCCTGAAGGATCGCGCCGAGGCAGCGGAACGCGAAGGTCAGCCACAGGTGCGCGATACGTTCGCACAAGCTGCATCATTGCTGAAAGCGTGACGACACTCTGTGCGCTGAAGCGGTACTGATCGAAGTTTGAGAAGGTTGGCCGAACGGCCTGGGAACTGCTGGGAAACTACTCGATGACTGCCGAGACTCTCAGGGGTTCCAGCACAAGGTACTGGTTGCGGGGGCAGGATTTGAACCTGCGACCTTCGGGTTATGAGCCCGACGAGCTGCCAGACTGCTCCACCCCGCGTCTGAGAAAAGAGATTATGCAGTAATGTGACGCCCCTGGCAAGCACTTCATGCACCAAAATGAAAAAAGCCTCAGGCATGCCTGAGGCTTCTTCAATGAGGCCGGGCGTTACGCACGGCGCCGCCGATCATTTTCCGCCTCACCTTCGAGACGCGCTACGGTCTCCGACACGTATCGATTGACATGCTCCAGCGCCTCTAGCTTTGTATCGAACGGCTGACGTGGAAATGGATTGTGTCGCGCCATCAAGACCTCACCACCGTGCCGCCGAATGATTTCGATCATGATCGCCCACTTGTCCTTGGGCATGGCAAGCACTTCATAGACGATCCTGAAGCCTTCGTATTCGGGCATCGCACCTCCTGTTTTCTGCAGCTGGCACGCACCGCGGCGCGCCTTATCTGCAGACTAGGAGTGATACCCCAAACCAAAAATGATCTCGATCAAATCGACCTTGATGACAGCCTTTTCGCGTCGATATGGACCGTTGCACGCATCGCAAGGAACTTAGTCTCTTATCTACCGAGCGTCACCCAGCAGCTTGTCGATCCACGCATAAGCCGCGGCAAACGCAGCCACCTCGGCCGCATGCCGTGTGGCAAACACATGCGCGCCGCTCGACAGAATTTCTGTATCGCCTGCATCGGCAGGATCCGCACCCTCTTGGCCCACGCGCACTTCGTAGCCCCAGGTCTGTGTATCGCCAACACTGCCGGCCACGGCATCGCGATGCGATGTCACCAGAACGTATGCATCCATGCCGCGATAGCCTTCCACGCGCCACTCTTCTTGCTGCATGTGCGTCCCCTCGATGGGTTGTCGATAAGGATTCGAGCCTTGCAACGCGGCGCCGTTCCCGACTCGATACAAAACAAATCCCGAGCGCCCAATGCAAAAAGGGCTTCCATTTCTGGAAGCCCTTCTCACGTATTGGTTGGCGCGGCTGGCAGGATTCGAACCCACGACCCCTTGGTTCGTAGCCAAGTACTCTATCCAACTGAGCTACAGCCGCAACCGAGAAAAGAGATTATATAGAAGTTTTCAGTTTTGTGAAGCCCCCTGCGCGCATTTTTTCTTCCGAGGCGGAAGGCGCGAGCAACTTCCTATAATGAGAACCCGATGAAGTGATCCGGACCATGAACAAGGCATTTGTCAAAGAGTCGTCCAACGATGACGACGATGATCTTCCCGAAGGCGCCACACCGCTGCCTGCCGGCACCAAGAACTACATCACCGCGACTGGCTATCAACGGCTGCGCGATGAGCTGATGCACCTGATCGATGTGGATCGCCCTGACGTCGTGCAGATCGTGTCGTGGGCAGCATCGAACGGCGACCGCTCCGAGAATGGCGACTATCTCTACGGCAAGAAGCGCCTGCGCGAGATCGACCGCCGCATCCGTTTCCTTACACGCAGACTGGACAAGGCCGAAGTCGTCGATCCCTCGCTGCAGGGCGACAATGACCAGATCTTCTTCGGTGCCACGGTCACTTACGCGAACCAGTTGGGCGAAGAAACGACCATCACCATCGTCGGGATGGACGAGGTCGATCTCGACAGCAATCACGTAAGCTGGATCTCACCGATCGCCAAGGCACTGATCAAGGCCCGCGAAGGGGACACGGTGCCGCTACGCACGCCGGTCGGCGTTGAACAGATCGATATCCTGGAAGTGCGCTACCCCGTGAAAGGCACGGCCGGAGGATAGCGGTCAGCCGTCGTTCCGGTCGCGGAAGATACGGATGACGTCCGGATTGCGACGCAGTGCCCGCATGACGTTCGCGAGATGCAGGCGGTTCTGCACCTGAATCACGAATTGCATATAGGTGGCCTCCTGATGACCGCCCTGCTGCTGTTCCATCGCCACGTGCGCCACGTTGGCGTCGGCAGAGGTCAGGTCCGCCGCCACGCGTGCAACGATACCCTTGACGTTGTGGACCATGATCTTGATCGACACGTCGAACGCACGCGTCGTCTTCTTGGCCCACATCACCTCGATCCAGTGCTCGGGGTCCTTGCTGTGCAGGCGCTTGGCCACCTTGCAGTCCTGTACGTGGATCTGCAGCCCTTCGCCCTTGCCCAGATAACCAACGATGGAGTCGCCAGGGATTGGACGGCAGCACGCCGAGAAGATCATCGACATGCCTTCATCGCCGGTGATCGGCACCGCCGGGGCTTCCTCGCCAGCAAACGTCTGCACGGCGGCCAGCAGCGCGCTGTCGACATCGCCGGAGAGTTCCTGCAGCAGGATTTCCATACGGCGCGCCACCACGGCAGGCACGCGCCGGCCCAGCGCCAGGTCCGCGAAGATATCTTCGCGCGCCTTGTTGCCGGTCCACTGGATCATCCGCTCCCATACCGACTGCGGCACCGCCTTGAGTTCGATACCAAGCTGGCGCGCGGACTGGTCCAACAGGCGCTCGCCAAGCTGGATAGCCTCGTCGAGCTTCGTCGTCTTCAGGAAATGGCGAATCGCCGCACGCGCCTTGCCGGTGCGCACGAAGGCCAGCCAAGCAGGATTCGGCTTCGAGTATGGCGCTGTGACCACCTCGACGATATCGCCACTCTTGAGCTCCGTGCGCAGCGGCAGCATTTCGTTGTTGATCTTGACCGCAACGCACTGGTTACCCAGGTCGCTGTGCACCGCGTACGCAAAGTCCAGCGCCGTGGCACCACGCGGCAGCGCACGGATATGGCCCTTCGGCGTGAAGACATAGACGGCATCCGGGAACAGGTCTATCTTGACGTGCTCCAGGAACTCCTGCGAATCACCAGTCTGACTCTGGATATCGAGCAGCGACTGCAGCCACTGGTGGGCCTGATGCTGGATATCGTTGGCGTGGTCGGCCTGGTGCTTGTACATCCAGTGCGCAGCCACGCCGGCCTCGGCGATCTGGTGCATCCCGCGTGTACGGATCTGGAACTCCACCGGCGTGCCGAACGGTCCCACCAGAGTCGTATGCAGCGACTGATACCCGTTGATCTTCGGAATCGCGATGTAGTCCTTGAACTTGCCAGGCATAGGCTTGTACAAGCCGTGCAGCGCGCCCATTGCCATGTAGCAGTGCATCTGCGTTTCCACGACCACGCGGAAACCATAGACATCAAGCACTTGCGAGAACGACAACTGCTTGTCGTGCATCTTGCGATAGATGCTGTACAGCGTCTTCTCGCGCCCCGAGAGTTCGGCCACGATGCCCGCCTGCGCCAGCGACGCCTGCGCGGCTTCGAGAATCCGCTTCACCACTTCGCGCCGATTGCCGCGCGCGGCCTTGACGGCTTTCTCCAGCGTGGCATAACGGAACGGCGAGCCTACCTTGAACGACAACTCCTGCAGTTCGCGGTAGATCGTGTTGAGACCCAGCCGGTGCGCGATCGGCGCATAGATCTCCATTGTTTCCAGCGCGATCCGGCGCCGCTTCTCGGGCGGCACGAAATCGAGCGTGCGCATGTTGTGCGTGCGATCAGCCAGCTTGACCAGGATCACCCGCACATCGCGCGCCATCGCCAGCAGCATCTTGCGGAAGCTCTCCGCCTGCGCCTGCTCGCGGCTCTGGAATTCGAGCTTGTCCAGCTTGGTCAGACCATCGACGAGTTCGGCGACCTTCGGACCGAATTTCTCGGCCAGTTCGCTCTTCGTGATGCCCTGATCTTCCATCACGTCATGCAGCAATGCCGCCATGATGGATTGCACATCGAGCTTCCAGTCCGCGCACAACTCCGCCACGGCAACCGGATGCGTAATGTACGGCTCGCCGCTCTGCCGGTACTGTCCGAGATGCGCCTCGTCCGAGAACTGGAACGCCTCGCGCACTAATGTCTGGTCAGCCGGCTTCAGATAGGCCAGCTTCTCCATCAGGCGCGTGATGGAGATAACCTGCTGGCGCGGCGGCACCGCCGGCTGCGAGGTCGGCCCGAAGAAGTGCCGGTATGACTGCGCCAGCACCGCGTCGATGAACAGATCACCACCCGGCGGCGCAGGCACGGTACCGGCCACGGGCTCCGCTACCAGATCATTCGCCAGTGCAGCACGCGACTTGCCCTGCTGCATCGGCGGGACAACGGCACGTTCCCCGACGACGTTGTCGCCGAGCGGATCGGGAAGATTGGGAGCACCAGTTCGGGCAGTCACAGAAGGAGATTGTCCGGAGCGCTTACGTCCTGGGACGGTAGCTGACGGTGCGGCAGTCAAGGAGGGAGAGACCGGAACGGCCTCTGGAGACGGCGTACCAGGCGCCACCGAAGTGGCGGATGCGCCGCCCAAAACAGATGAAGCCTTCGTTGCCGGCGCTCCACGCGAGTCGTCCGCGCCGGAGGTTTCCGGCGGTGCGATGGCGGGTTCGGTCGGCAATGAAGGCATGGCGGCGGCCCCTGGAATTCGGCTGGATGCGCGGCTGGATGCGTACGCACGCGAAGCAAGGATGAACCACGGGCCGCCCTGGCAATCAGGTCGGGACCTTCTTCAGCATCTCGATGCCGACCTGGCCCGACGCGATTTCGCGCAGCGCCACAACGGTGGGCTTGTCCTTGGCCTCTACCTTGGGCGTATGGCCCTGCACGAGCTGACGTGCGCGGTAAGTCGCGGCCAGCGCGAGCTCAAAGCGGTTCGGAATGTGTTTCAGACAATCTTCGACGGTAATACGCGCCATATGAAATCCACCTTGGGATGAAACCTGTTCGACAGGCCGTCATTTTACAGCACGCGGCCGAAACCTTGCCGGCCGCCCCTTGCATCAGTGAATGCCGAGCTCGATAAACAGCTCTGCATGCCGCGCCTTTTGCGACGAAAAGCGCAGACGGGTCGCGTGAACGACGTTTTGCAACTGTCGCAGCGCATCCTCGAAGACCTCGTTGATGATCACGTAGTCCGACTCCGATGCATGCGCCATTTCGCTACCCGCGGCCAGCAGGCGCCGGGTGATCACGTTCGGCTCGTCCTGGCCGCGCTTCTTCAACCGTTCCTCCAGCGCCGTCAGCGACGGCGGCAGGATGAAGATCTCCATGGCGTTGGAGAAACGCGTGTGCACCTGCTGGGCGCCCTGCCAGTCGATCTCCAGCAGCACGTCGTTGCCTTGCGCCATCTGCTGCTCGATCCATACGCGCGACGTGGCGTAGTAATTGCCGTGCACCTCGGCCCATTCCAGGAATTCACCGCGGTCACGTGCGGCGCGGAACTCGTCGACGGTCGTGAAATGGTATTCGCGGCCATTCTCCTCGCCCGGACGCGGCTTGCGCGTGGTATGCGAGATAGACAGGCGAATGGACTGATCCTGCGCCAGCAGCGCGTTGACCAGCGTAGACTTGCCGGCCCCTGACGGTGCCACCACCATGAACAGGTTGCCGGGATAGACGGTGTCGATGGCGGTGTGGGTCGTTTCGCTCATGATCTTATTCGAGGTTTTGAATCTGCTCGCGCATCTGCTCGATCAGGAGCTTGAGCTCCATCGAGGCATCGGCGAGTTCCTTGGCAGCGGCCTTTGAGCCGAGCGTGTTCGCTTCGCGGTTGAGTTCCTGCATCATGAAATCCAGCCGCTTGCCCACCTGGCCGCCCTTCTTCAGGATATGCCGCGTTTCGACGAGGTGCGCCTGCAGCCGCGACAGCTCTTCGGCGATATCGATGCGGATGCCATACACCGTGGCTTCCTGGCGGATACGCTCGCCAATCTCGTCACGGGTCATGTTCGGCATGCCGTTCGGCGCGGCCAGGTTGAAGGCTTCCTGCAGGCGCTCGGTCAGTTTTTCTTGATGATGTGCAATGAGTTGCGGAATCGTCGGCGTCAGGCGCTCGACGATGGCCAGCATGGCGTCGATGCGTTCCTCAAGCGTTGCCTTGAGTGCTGCGCCTTCACGGCGGCGGGCTTCCAGCAGTTGCTTGAGCGCCTCGCGAGCGGCACCAGTCACGGCGTCACGCAGC
Organism: Cupriavidus sp. SW-Y-13; assembly: GCF_009793345.1. Classification (NCBI taxonomy): domain Bacteria; kingdom Pseudomonadati; phylum Pseudomonadota; class Betaproteobacteria; order Burkholderiales; family Burkholderiaceae; genus Cupriavidus; species Cupriavidus sp. SW-Y-13. The sequence goes on along the minus strand of NZ_WHLX01000001.1, from coordinate 885,285 downwards.
GCCTCCTGGGACAGCTCGGGCTCCACCAGCACGCCGGGCCAGCGCAGCAGTTCGCCCATGCGCATGGTGCCGGCGTTGGCAAAGGTGGCCGACACCGTGGATTCCAGTGCGCGGATCTGGTCCAGCAGACCCTGGTTCAATGCCAGCGTGGCGCCACCGGCATCGGTGCGCTGCAGATTGATGCGGCACTCGAGCTTGCCGCGCGAGAGTTCGCCCATGAGCATTTCGCGCAGGGCGGGTTCGAACGCGCGGCACTCTTCGGGCGCACGGAACAGCAGGTCGAGAAAACGCGAATTGACAGTGCGGAATTCCACCGAAACCGAGGCGGTGCGGCCGCTGGGCTCGCCCTGAGCGTTGGTCAGCGGTGCCTGGCCGGTAGCCAGGCCATAGCCTGTCATGCTGTGGATCATTGTCGTTTATCTCGCGAAAGAGTCGAAAAATAAGGGATCGGCTATAGACGGCGCGATGTACCCGAGCGGACGGCAGAGCGCCCACAAAATCAAGGGAAATCGGTCGTGGAAAAGCGCGGAGTTTTGGCAACACACCCCGCTACGGATTTCTTTACAAGTGACCGATTAGACCGGAGAATCCGGGAGCAAATGAGGTCCCGAATCCTATGACAGAGTCCAAGGGCGCCAATACACCCAAGAGCGCGCCGCTTCCTATCGGCACGCTGCTTGCCAACTACCGTATTGTAAAGAAGTTGGCCAGCGGGGGGTTCAGTTTCGTCTACCTTGCCACGGACGACACCGGCACTCCGGTCGCCATCAAGGAATACCTGCCGTCGTCGCTGGCGCGCCGCAGCCCCGGCGAACTGATTCCTGTCGTTCCCGATGAAAATGCCGCATCGTTCCGGCTCGGCCTGAAGTACTTCTTCGAGGAAGGCCGGTCGCTGGCTCGTATTTCGCATCCCAGCGTGGTTCGCGTGGTGAATTTCTTCCGCGAGAACTCCACGGTCTACATGGTGATGAACTACGAACTGGGCAAAACACTGCAGGAACACATTCTGCAGGCCCGGCAGCAGGGCAAGCCCAAGGTGCTGCGCGAGCGATTTATCCGCAAAGTCTTCCACGACCTCATGAGCGGGCTGCGCGAAGTGCATATCCACAAGCTTCTGCACCTCGACATCAAGCCCGGAAACATCTACCTGCGCGAGGACGAATCGCCGATCCTGCTCGATTTCGGTGCCGCACGCCAGACTCTGACCATGGAAGCCGCACGTTTCCAGCCGATGTACACGCCCGGCTTTGCCGCGCCCGAGCTCTACGGCAAGCACAGCGACCTCGGCCCCTGGACCGACATCTACAGCCTGGGTGCCACGCTGTACGCGTGCATGGCCGGCATGCCGCCCCAGGAAGCCAACCAGCGCGAAAAGGAAGACCGTATGGCGGAATCCATCGCGCGGTTGCGCAGCACCTATACGAATGGCCTCGTGGATCTGGTGGAGTGGTGCCTGCGCCTGACGCCGTCGGAGCGGCCGCAGAGCGTGTTCCGGCTGCAGAAGGAACTGCGCGACCAGAGCAATGCGCTGGGCGAGCAATCGGCTGCCGCAGCAGCGGCCGGCCCCGCAACTGTGCCCGCAGGAGAGCGCATGAACGCCACGAGCCGTTTCATGACGCTGCTGCGCCGCCGCGAGGAACGAAACGCCGACAAGCCATCGCAGACTGCGCAGGCCGACGGCTCCAGCGACTGATGCCCCCGCATGATGCGACGTTCAACACAACGCCCCACGCGCCGATGCCTGCGCAGACAAGCGCACCAAACCGATAACGAATAAAGCATGCGATTCTCCGTCTACCAGGAAAGCCGGAAAGGCGGCCGCCGGATCAACCAGGACCGCATGGGCTACTGCTTTACGCGTGACGCCCTGTTGATGGTGCTGGCCGATGGCCTGGGCGGCCACGCCTTTGGCGAGGTTGCCGCGCAGCAGGCACTGCAAACTCTGGCGCGCCAGTTCCAGGCGCAGGCGCGCCCATCGATCCGCAATCCTGCCGACTTCCTGCAGGACACGATCATGCTGGCGCACCGCGACATCCATCGCTATGCCGAGGCCAATCGCCTCTCAGATGTGCCGCGTACAACGGTGGTCTGCTGCCTGATCCAGAACGGCCAGATCCACTGGGCCCACGCCGGCGATTCGCGTTTCTACCTGATGCGCAAGGCCGCCCTCCTCACACGTACGCGGGACCACTCGAAGATAGAAAACCTGCTGCAGCAGGAGCGCGTCCTGCCCATGGAAGTGGCCAATCATCCCGAGCGCAACAAGCTCTACAACTGCCTTGGATCGCCCAACCTGCCGTTGATCGATATCGGTGGACCAGTGCGGCTGGAGCCGGGCGACGTGGCGATGCTGTGCTCCGACGGCCTGTGGGGCAGCCTGGAAGAGAGCGTGATCGTGGACAAGGTCACGCACCTGTCGGTCGTCCACGCCATTCCCGACCTGATCGAACGCGCGCTCGCCAATGCCGGCGAAGGTGCCGACAACACCACAGCGATCTCGATGATGTGGGAAGCCGACGCCACAGTGCCCGATGACGACGCCGTGCTGACGGATACGCTGCCCCTGAACACCTTCACGACATCAATCCTGGAACGCACCGGCAACGAGACCGATTTGCTCAGCGAAGAGGAAATCGAACGCTCGATTGCCGAGATTCGTGCCGCGATCGACAAGACCAGCAATCTGATGCGCTGAGCCACGGCGGAGAAACGTTCGCTTCAGTTTGCCGGGGTCGCAGCCGGCGCGACAGGCATTCGAAGCCTGTCGGCGTTAGAATCGCGGTCTTACCCGATTCCAACGAAAACTCCCCATGCGACCCAGCGGACGCGCGGCCGATGCGCTGCGACCCATCACCCTGACCCGCCACTACACGCGCCACGCCGAAGGTTCGGTGCTGTGTGCCTTTGGCGACACCAAGGTACTCTGCACGGCCAGCGTGCTGACCAAAGTGCCTCCGCACAAGAAAGGCAGCGGCGAAGGCTGGGTCACCGCCGAATACGGCATGCTGCCTCGTGCCACGCACACGCGCTCGGACCGCGAAGCCGCACGGGGCAAGCAGACCGGCCGCACGCAGGAAATCCAGCGCCTGATCGGCCGGGCCATGCGGTCGGTGTTCGATCTCGCCGCACTGGGCGAGCACACGATCCACCTCGATTGCGACGTCTTGCAGGCCGATGGCGGCACCCGCACCGCTGCCATCACGGGCGCCTTCGTGGCCGCCCACGACGCCGTTTCCACCATGCTGCGCGCCGGCTCGATTTCGACGAGCCCGATCCGCGATTTCGTCGCGGCCATCTCCGTGGGCATGGTCGACGGCGTGCCGGTGCTCGACCTCGACTACGCCGAGGACAGCAACTGCGACACAGACATGAATGTGGTCATGACTGGTAGCGGCGGTTTCGTCGAAGTCCAGGGTACGGCCGAGGGTGCGCCATTCAGCCGCGCGGACCTGGACGCCATGACGCGTCTGGCCGAGGCCGGCATTGCCGAGTTGGTGCGCCAGCAAAAGCAGGCGCTCGGACTCTGAGCGCGGGAGGAGTGACGATGCAACGCCTGGTCTTGGCTTCGAACAACGCTGGCAAGCTGCGCGAATTTAGCGCACTTTTGTCACCGCTCGGCTTTGACGTACTGCCACAGGGCGAACTCGGGATTCCCGAGGCCGAGGAGCCCTTCGGCACGTTCGTCGAGAACGCACTGACCAAGGCGCGCCACGCCAGCCGGCTGTCCGGCATGCCGGCGCTGGCCGACGATTCGGGCATCTGTGTCGATGCGCTCGATGGCGCTCCCGGCGTCTACTCGGCACGCTACGCGCAGATGGTCGGCAAGCCGAAGTCCGACGCCGCCAACAACGCGCATCTGATTTCCCAACTGGCCGGCAAGCTGAACCGTCACGCGCATTACTACTGCGTGCTGGTCATGGTGCGGCATCCCGAAGATCCGTGCCCGATCATTGCCGAGGGCACCTGGGCCGGCGAAGTCGTCGATGCCCCGCGCGGCGCGGGTGGCTTCGGCTATGACCCGCACTTCCTGCTGCCTACGCTCGGCAAAACTGCCGCCGAACTGTCTGCCGACGAGAAGAACGGCGTCAGCCATCGCGCACTGGCGCTGCAGGGCCTGGTTGCCCGCTTGCAAGCTTCGCGCGCCAGGACCAGCGCATGATTCCGATCATCCCGGCGTCGTCCCCGCCTTTGTCCCCGACCCCGCGACAGGTTTCTCCGGCGGACAACCAGCAACTCTGGCTCAAGCCGGGAAAGATCGCCCTGCCCGGCTCACCGCCGCTATCGCTCTACGTTCATATTCCGTGGTGCGTGCGCAAGTGTCCGTACTGCGATTTCAACTCGCACGCGGCACCCGGAAAGGCCGATAGCCACGACATCCCCGAGGACGCGTATCTCGACGCGCTGCGCGCCGACCTCGAGCAGTCGCTGCCCTTGGTCTGGGGACGTCCCGTGCATACGATCTTCATTGGTGGCGGCACGCCGAGCCTGTTGTCGGCGGCCGGCATGGACCGGCTGCTGTCGGATATCCGCGCGCTGTTGCCGCTGGACGCCGATGCCGAGATCACGATGGAAGCGAATCCCGGCACATTCGAGGCCGAGCGCTTTGCGAGCTACCGGGCCAGCGGGATCAACCGCCTGTCCATCGGCATTCAGAGTTTCAACGATGCCCACCTGCAGGCGCTAGGTCGCATCCACGGCGAGCGCGAAGCGCGGGCCGCCATCGACATCGCATTGCAGCACTTCGACAACGTCAATCTGGACCTGATGTATGCACTGCCGGGTCAGACGATGGACCAGTGCGTGAGCGACCTCGAAGCGGCGTTGTCGTACGGCACCACACACCTGTCGATGTATCACCTGACGCTGGAGCCGAACACGCTGTTCGCGAAGTTTCCGCCGGCACTGCCCGATGAAGACATCGCCTACGAGATGCAGGATCTCATCGAGGCCCGCACGGCAGAGGCAGGGTTCCGACATTACGAAACCTCGGCCTACGGTAAGCCACATCGCGAAGCCAGGCACAACGTGAACTACTGGCGATTCGGCGATTACCTCGGTATCGGCGCGGGCGCGCACGGCAAGCTGTCGTTCCCGCACCGTATCCTGCGCCAGATGCGCCACAAGCACCCGGCTACCTATATGGAACAGGCACTGGCGGGCAACGCCGTGCAGGAGTCGCGCGATGTGAGCGCCGACGACCTGCCGTTCGAATTCATGCTCAACGCGCTGCGCCTGACCGATGGCGTCCCGGCATCGAGTTTCCACGACTACACCGGCCTGCCCTTGCACACTATCGGCAAAACATTGGCGGCAGCGGAGAAAAAGGGATTGCTCGAAGCCGACCCGACGATGATCAAGCCCACCGACCTCGGGCGGCGCTTCCTCAATGATTTGCAGGAGATGTTCCTGAAGGATTGAACCGGCTTCGTCGGTTGGCATGCGAAAGCAAAAACGCCACACGGCGCAAACCGTGTGGCGTTTTTTATTACGGCGTTCGATCAGTACGGCGTGGCCATGTCGTTCGCCACCCGGGCGCGGTCACCCACACGCAGATTGCCGATGTTCGATTGCGTCACCGTTGCTACGCGCCCATCGTCGAGCCGGACATTGACGCGATACGCGGTCTGCGTACTGCTACCCGTGCGCTTCTCGATCTGGTTACCTGCCACGGCACCACCCACTGCGCCCACGATCGTCGCCGCCGTCTGGCCGCGACCGCCACCAATCTGATGGCCGAGCAGCCCGCCCGCGGCGCCACCAATCACCGTACCCAGAATGCCCGAGCTACCCTGCGTATTCTGGATCGGCTCGATCGATTCCACTCGGCCGGTGAACACCGAACCCTGCGGCGCCTGATACACGCTGCCGGGCTGTTGATAACCCGTAGGCTGCGGCGTCGAGTTGTAGTTGCCATAGCCGCCATAGCCAGGTTGCGCGCAACCGGCCAGCCCGGCCACCAGCACCAGGGCGCCGAGGCCGCCCAGCGCCATCCACGGCTGACGTTGATCCTTGCGTTGTTCGTTGCGTTGCATCGATTCCTCTCCTCGAATAGCTGTTTGAAAAGCCGACTTCGTGACACGCCAAGATCGCATGTCGTGATCATAGGAGATGCTCGACCCTCACATGGTTCCGCGCTGTCCGACAAACACTGACAACGTCGACAGAGAACGACACATCGTTGAGGCTTTCCCTCATCATCCATGGGCATGCGTCAAGCGCAATACACGCCAGCCCGGCCATCCCTGTATAATGCGCGGCCGGCCGTATCCGCTGACGCGATACAATGCCGGTTCAATCAGAATCGCCTTCAAGGAAGCGTGGCCGAGTGGTTTAAGGCAGCAGTCTTGAAAACTGCCGATGGGGTGACCCATCCGTGAGTTCGAATCTCACCGCTTCCGCCAGATACGAAAATGCCGCAGCACATTCCCTCGAACGAGGGAGCGTGCTGCGGCATTTTTTTCGCGGAAGCCGCGTCAGTGCGGCACTCAATCCACCTTGTCGTACTTCGGCGAACGCGGGCCGTACAGGATGCCGCCCGGCATGCCGGCTGACAGCAAACGATAGCTCGTCGTTCCCGCTATGGGATAGGCCGCATCGGTGAGGTGATTCACCGCCTGGTTGATGGCGGCGCTGATCAGCATGCCGATCAGTCCGCCGCCACTGGTGTTGCCACCATCGTTGGCCGTCACGGCGGTGCCACTCCACAGGACATCGCCGCTGCGCAGATCCACGAGTTTGGCCTTGGCCGCGACGCGCGTGACGCTGCTCAACACCTGGTAACGCGAGCCGTAGTCGGTCACGGTGACATACAGCGCGGCGTCGGCGCCGAAGATCTCGCGCAGCTTGGGCACCGGGACGGTGTGGATCTCACCGGGGACGGTCAAGCCGTTCTGGCGGAACGTCTCGTCGACCAGTGCCACGGGCAGTACGTAGTAGCCCGACTCGGCCAGCGGATACGTGGCCAGCGACAGCATGGCGTACGTGGCCTTGATGTCGGCCGATTCGTTCAGCGGCGGCAGCACCACGATCGAACGCGGCTTGGCCAACCTGAACGCCGAGTAGTCCACCTCGGGCGGCTTCGTGGCACAACCGGCAAACAGCGCCACCGCGGCCAGCGTAGCCATATAGGTCATCACGCGACGGATCATTTGGCGCTCCCGGTGTTGTTGTCAGCCTTGGTTCCTACCGCGGCGGTGGTCGGCTGGGCCGGTACCGCGACATCCTTGCGCGTATCCGTCTTCATATTCCGCGTCAGGAAATCCATGAACGGCGTGGATTCCGGGAAAAGCGTCTTCTCGGTCTGGAACTCCTTGACCATCTGGTCGTCCTTGCCGAGGTTCAGGTACAGCATGCCGAGCTGCGCGTGATAGCCGGGTGGCACCGCTCCCCCTTTCGCCTTGATGGTTTCAAGGCCCTTCTCCAGCGCGATGACCTGCTCTTCCTTCGACTCGCCCTTGAAGTATTGGTAGACCTGAGCCTGATAGCCTTCCCATTGATAGAGCGACGGCTGGGGCGCAGCGCAGCCGGCGAGCACCGCGGCGGCGACCGACAAAAACGCCGCATTGCGCAGCGTGACCAAGTTAATCATTTGTTTTTCTCGTAGTTTGACGAATGCCTGTTACTGCTGGACCGGCTTCCAGATGCCACCGTCGATGGCGCTGACAAGGTTGTTGATGGCTTCGCGCATGGCCAGGTCCATCACCTTGCCGTTCAGCGTGGAGTCATAGCTGGCCGTGCCGCCAAACCCGATGACCTCGCGGTTCGACAGCTTGTATTCGCCAGCCCCCTGGGTGGAGAAAACCACCTCGGACGTCGTGATATTGACGATGTTCAGGTTGACCTTCGCGTAGGCGACCTGCTCACGGCCACGCCCCAGGATGCCGAACAACTGCACATCGCCCACTTCCTTGCGGCCGAACTCGGTGATGTCGCCAGTCACCACGAAATCGGCGCCCTTGAGCTTCTGCGCCTGGTTCTTGATCGTCGCCTCGCGCTTGATCTCGTCGAGATTCTCGCGCTCCAGCACCGTGAAGCGGTTGGTTTGCTGCAGGTGGGTCACCAGGCTCGTCTTGGCCTGGCCGCTCAGGCGGTCGATGCCGTCCGAGAACACGCCGCGCATGTAGTTCGAACGGTTGTCGAACTTGCCCACGGCGATCGGGGTCCGCAGGCCGTTATACGGGCGGCTGGCGCTCTCCACCTTCTGCACCGGCAATGCGGTCGACGTTTCCGTCGCGCAGCCAGCCATGCCCATGGCGGCGACTACACCGAGCAGACAGCAGGACTTCAGACTTTTCACTTCGTTTCTCCAAGAGAGATAGATCGAACGGCAGCCGAAAAGGTGCCGGCGCCCAATGTGGCTGAATGGCAGCCAGGATCAATAGGCAAAACGTGAATTTTTACAAAGCCCCAGCTTTTTCGCCAGATTTGTTGCGTACCTTGTTCACACTGCTTTGACCGATTGAACGCCTTAGCGTCTATCGGTACGAATTCACCCATATTTAGCGCGCGCGAGCGGACGCCCCACTACAGGGGGGAATCGGTTCCTGACGAAAAAAAACCCCGCCGGTTGGCGAGGTTTTGGCGTGGACAGCGACGATGCCGGCTTACTCGGCCGTGATCTTGCCCTGCTCGATCACGGTCTTCCAGCGTTTCAGTTCCTGGTTCTCGAACTCGACGAACTGCTCGGGCGTGTTGGCCACTACCTCGAAGCCTTGCTCGCCCAGCTTCTTCTGCATCGCCGGGTCCTTGAGCGCGCCGACGATAGCGCCGTGTAGGCGCGTCTTCACATCGGCCGGGATGCCCTTGGGCGCAGCGATGCCCTGCCACGAATAGACTTCCACATCCTTGGTGCCGCCTTCGGCCATGGTCGGCACATCGGGCAACACGGCGGAGCGCTTGCCCGACGTCACGGCCAGCGCCTTGAGCTTGCCGGTGCGGATGTGTTGCAGCACCGCGTTGACGTTCTGGAACGATACATCCACCTGCCCGGCGAGCAGATCCGAGATGGCCGGGGCACCGCCCTTATACGGGACGTGCAGCCCTTCGGTGCCGGTCTTTTGCCAGAACAGCGCGGCCGTCAGGTGGTCCGATGAACCGGCACCCGACGTGGCAAACGTGACCTTGCCCGGGTTCTTCTTCATGTACGCCACCAGCTCGGCCAGCGACTTGGCCGGGAAGTTCGGATTGGCCACGAGCACGTTTGGCGCGCGTACGGCCACGGTCAGCAGGTCGAAATCCTTCGCCGGATCATATTGCAGGCTCTTCTGCAGAAACGGGTTGACCGCGAACACGCCAATCGAGGCCACCATCATCGTGTAGCCATCGGCTGGCGCACGCTTGACGAACGTTGCGCCGATAGCGCCCGTGGCGCCCGGCTTGTTGTCGATCACGAACGGCTGGCCCAGCTTCTCATTGAGCGGCTGCGCCAGGTAGCGCGCGATGGTGTCTGTCGAACCACCGGCCGGGAACGGCACGACGATCGACACCGGCTTCTGCGGCCACGCCGCACTCGATGCCTGCGCAACACCGCTGACGGTCACGCCGGCAGCCAGGGCAATCGCCACGCCCGCAAAGCGGCGCAGCAGCGTGGAAATACGGGCCGCGCGCGGGGCGGCCTTCGAGGGTTGAACCATGTTGTGTGTCTCCTGCTGAATCGAAGGTTTTCTATTTCTGGGAATCGTCGAGATGGACGCTTAGCGCACCATGCAAGGCATCTTGTTGTTGAACTTCCAGTTGGGAATCAGGAACTGCATGGCAATCGCGTCATCGCGCGCCCCCAGACCCTTTTCCTGATAGAGACGATTGGCGCGCGCCAGTGCGTCCATATCGAGTTCCACGCCCAGGCCCGGCGTCTTCGGCACCTGCACGAGCCCGCCTTCGATCTTCAGCGGGTTGCGCGTCAGGTGTTCGCCGTCCTGCCAGATCCAGTGCGTGTCGATGGCCGTGACGCGGCCCGGCGCGGCAGCCGCCACGTGCGTGAACATCGCCAGCGAGATATCGAAGTGGTTGTTCGAATGCGAGCCCCACGTGAGACCCCATTCCGAGCACATCTGCGCCACGCGCACCGAGCCCTGCATCGTCCAGAAGTGCGGATCGGCCAGCGGAATATCCACCGACTGCAAACGCACCGCGTGACCCATCTGGCGCCAGTCCGTGGCCACCATGTTGGTGGCGGTCGGCAGGCCGGTGGCCGTGCGGAATTCGGCCATGATCTCGCGGCCCGAGTAACCGTCTTCCGCACCGCACGGATCTTCTGCATAGGCCAGGATGCCGTGCTTGTCGCGGCACAGGCGGATGGCGTCCTTCAGCAGCCAGCCGCCGTTCGGATCGAGCGTCACGCGTGCCTTGGGGAAGCGCTCATGCAGCGCGATGATCGCCTCCATCTCCTCTTCGCCGCGCAGCACGCCGCCCTTCAGCTTGAAGTCGTTGAAGCCATAGCGCTCGTAGGCGGCTTCGGCCAGGCGCACCACGCCCTTGGCATCCATTGCCACTTCGTTGCGCACGCGGAACCATGCGTTTTCGCCATTGGGTTCGGTGCGATAGTCGAGCGTGGTCTTCTGCCGGTCGCCCACGTAGAACAGGTAGCCCAGCATCTCCACGGCATCGCGTTGCTGGCCTTCGCCGAGCAGCGCAGCCACCGGCACCTGCAGATGCTTGCCGAGCAGGTCGAGCAGCGCGGCTTCCAGCGCGGTCACAGCGTGGATGGTGATGCGCAGGTCGAACGTCTGCAGGCCCCGGCCGCCAGCGTCGCGGCTGGCGAACTGCTCGCGCACGCGGTTCAGGATCGAGAGATATTGGCCGATGCCCTGCCCCACCACCAGCGGACGCGCATCCTCCAGCGTCTGGCGGATGCTCTCGCCGCCGGGCACCTCACCCACGCCGATGTTCCCTGCGCTGTCCTTCAGGATGACGATGTTGCGGGTGAAGTACGGGCCGTGGGCGCCCGACAGGTTCATCAGCATGCTGTCGTGACCGGCCACCGGCACGACAGTCAGTTCGGTCACGACAGGGGTCGCGCCATTGGCGAGAGAGGTTGCGTTCATGTGGATCGTCTCAGAGTCCTGGTCTGTTTTACCGCCGGGATCGCGCTCTCCCCATGACGTGGAAATGCGCCCTGCTATCGTAGCTCATACGCTAATACATTAGCTGACCGAAAGAAAATTGCGGCGCGGCTGCCACATTGGCCAAACGGCCGCAATGTCCTGTGCGTTATCGGTCGTCGTATGACTTATGACGCAGTATAATGAGCGCGTGCCCGACCGGTCAACAGTACGACCGTCAGGGTCATCCCCACATTGGTTCCCATACCTGCACGCCCATGTCCAACGTCTCGATGTCTTCGCCCGCTCCCCTGCGCCGCCGCGGCCGCACGCTTGCCGAGGAAGTGGTCAGCAACCTGACCGACAGCATCCAGCAGGGCCAGATCAAGCCGGGTGACAAGCTTCCCACGGAATCCGAAATCATGGCCACGCTCGGCGTGAGCCGCACGGTGGTGCGTGAAGCGCTGTCGCGCCTCCAGGCCAGCGGCCTGGTGGAAACGCGGCACGGGATCGGCACGTTCGTGCTGAACCGCCCACTTGAAACCCACTCCCCATTCCGCATCGATCCTTCGGCCATTGTCACGGCCATGGACGTGTTGGCGATGCTTGAATTCCGCGTGAGCCTGGAAGCCGAGGCTGCCAGCCTGGCGGCCACGCGCCGCAACGACGAACATCTGCTGGCTATGCGCCGCGCGCTGGACGACATGAAGCGCAATGCCGCTGAAGGCAGCGACGCAGTGGGTTCGGATTTCGAGTTTCACCTGTCGATCGCGCGTGCCACGGGAAATCGCTATTTCACGGACATCATGGGCCACCTCGGCACGATGGTGATTCCGCGCAGCCGCCTGCAGGTGAGCCGGCCCGAACGCGAACAGTACCTGGAGCGCGTGAACTTCGAGCACGAAAGCATTTTCGATGCGATCGAGCGACGCGATCCGGAAGCGGCAAAAGCTGCCATGCGCATGCACCTGACCAACAGCCGTGAACGCCTGCGCAAGGCGTCGGCCATGGCCGGATCGCCCGCCTGAGCGGCATGCGCCATCCGCGCGTTGTCCGGACGGATGGTGCGGTTGCGAGACGGGAAGCGATGTCATATGATGTCTTACGACGCTTCCGGTCGGCATCCCATGCAGTTCCATCGGCAGGCACCATTGCCTGCCTCTCCCCTTGCGTGACGGTGTTCTGGCCGTCCTTTCATCACTTTTCCCGCAGGACCCAATCATGACGATTTCTGGCGAAATGCTGATCGGCGCCATCGCCGCGCGCGGCACTGAAGAGACTTTCCACGGCATCAACCCGGCCACCGGCGAGAAGCTCGAACCCGCCTACCAAGGCAGCACCGCCGCGGATGTGGACCGCGCCTGCGCGCTGGCCGAAGCCGCATTCGACACCTTCCGCGCCACCTCGCCCGACCAACGCGCGACGTTCCTGGAAGCCATCGCTACGGGCCTGGAAGGTCTCGGCGATGAACTGATCCAGCGTGCGCACGCTGAAACGGCCCTGCCGATCGCCCGCCTGCAAGGCGAGCGCGGCCGCACCGCCGGCCAGTTGCGCCTGTTCGCACGAGTGCTTCGCGATGGCCGCTGGCAAGGCGCCACGCTCGACAGCGCCCTGCCCGAGCGCACGCCGCCGCGCCCCGACCTGCGCATGCAGCGCATCGCCGTGGGTCCCGTGGCCGTGTTCGGCGCCAGCAACTTCCCGCTGGCCTTCTCGGTGGCCGGTGGCGATACCGCGTCGGCACTGGCAGCAGGTTGCCCGGTGGTCGCCAAGGCGCACCCGGCGCACCCGGGCACGTCCGAACTGGTGGGTCGCGTGATTCAAAAGGCTGTGGCCGATGCGGGCCTGCCGGAAGGCGTGTTCTCGATGGTGCAAGGCGTAGGCAACGCCATCGGCACCGCACTGGTGGCCCATCCGGTCATTCAAGCCGTGGGCTTCACGGGTTCGCGCGCTGGCGGTCTGGCGCTGATGAACGTGGCCAACAGCCGTCCGGTACCGATTCCGGTGTATGCGGAAATGAGCAGCATCAACCCGGTGTACCTGCTGCCGGAAGCGCTCAACGCACGCGGCGAGCAGATCGCCCGTGACCTGGTGGATTCGCTCGTGATGGGCGTGGGCCAGTTCTGCACGAATCCGGGCCTGCTGCTGGCAGTTGAAGGTCCGGCGCTGGAGAAATTCCGTGCCGCTGCGCACACCGCGCTGACCGGCAAGCCGGCTGGCACGATGCTGACGCCGGGCATCCACGCCGCATTCGAGCGCGGTGTGGCGCAACTGTCGGAAGTCGCGGGTCTGACGCGCGCCGCTTGCGGTGTGGACGCAACGGGCCCGAACCAGGCTCGTCCGGTGTTCTTTGAAACGTCGGCAGACAAGTTCGTTGCCGATCACCGCATGCACGCCGAAGTATTTGGCCCGTCGACGGTACTCGTGGTCTGCAAGGACGCCGATGCCCTGGTGGCCGTCACGCGCATCCTGGAAGGCCAACTGACCGCCACGGTACAAGCCGACGCTGGCGATCAGGCAATCGCGGCCAAGCTGCTGCCGGCACTGGAACGCAAGGTCGGCCGTATCCTGTTCAACGGCTACCCGACTGGCGTGGAAGTCTGCTTCGCCATGGTCCACGGCGGCCCGTTCCCGGCCACGTCCGATACGCGCACGACGTCGGTGGGCACCTCGGCGCTGGACCGCTTCCTGCGCCCGGTCTGCTACCAGAATCTGCCGGCCGGCCTGCTGCCTGAAGCGCTGAAGGATGGCAACCCGCTGAACCTGTGGCGCCTGAAGGACGGCGAACTGGGTCACGCTTGATTGGCGTGTTGGAGTGAAAAAAACGGCCACAAATGAACTGACCCCACAAAGTTGGACGGGTAAGTAAGTTAGGCGGCCTGGGGCTGAGTCCTGTATTGCACGGGACTCAGCCCATTTAGCTTGAGCTTGATGCGGTCGTAATTGTAGTACCGGATGTATTCGGCAATGCCGCGTCGCAATTGGTCGATGTCCGCGAAACGCTCCAGCCGGAAGTACTCGGACTTCAGCGTGCCGAAGAAGCTCTCCATCGCCGCATTGTCCAGGCAATTGCCTTTTCGAGACATGCTCTGAGGCAAGCCTCGCTTGGCCAGTTTCCGACGATATGCCGCCATTTGATAGGCCCAGCCTTGATCCGAGTGCAACATTGGGGCGTCTTCAGGGCCTAGCTTTCGCAAAGCCTTATCAAGCATTCCCCGGACCAGTTCGAAGTCAGGTCGCTCGCTGGTTTGCCACGCTATGATCTCGCCGTTATACAGGTCCAGCACGGGCGAGAGATAGAGCTTCTTGCCACTAACGCTGAACTCGGTTACGTCTGTCACCCACTTCTCATTTGGTCTGGTTGCCGCGAATTGGCGCTGTAGCAGGTTGGGGGCCACGCGTCCCACTTGCCCTCGATACGAGCGGTATCGCTTGGGCCGCACAGGTGACTTCAGTTGCAACACCGCCATCAGCCGTTGCACGGTCTTGTGATTGACTCGAATACCGCTGTGACGCAAAGCGGCCGTGATCCGGCGATAGCCATATCGACCCTTGTGCTGGGCAAAGATGCGGGCAATATGCGCTTTCAGCTCGCCATGTCGATCCTGCGCCTTACCTGCGCTCACTTGGTAGTAGAACGTGCTGCGTGCCAGTCCGGCGATCTTGAGCAAGATCGACAGGGGATGATGTTGGCGCAATACGTTCACGACTTGCGCTTTCTCTTTTGCGCCGATTGTTCCTTGGCCTGGCGCAAGGCCCTCAATTTTTTTAAGTACGCGACCTCAGCGCGCAGGCACTCATTTTCTTTGAGCAGATCCTCACGCGAACGGTCTTGAACCGGCACGGACGGGGGGAGAGTTGGCGGCTTGGCTTGGGACATTGTGGGCGCCCGGCCTTTGCGGCGAGGCTGGAGAGCTTCAAAACCACCCTCATGATACTGGCGCTCCCACCGAGCGATTCCATTTGCTTCACGCAGATCGAACAGCGCGCTTACCCGCTGGAAGGACAACTCGTCGCGCCACATGCGTTGCAGCACCTTCAGCTTGAACTCGGCGCTATACGTTTCATGCTTCTTGCGCAGCCCGGCCTGCCCGTGATGCTGCCACCCAGCAATCCAGCGTCGGAGGGTCGAATGGCTGATCTGATGCCTTTCGCTAAGAGCCCGAGTCCCAACCTGGCCCGCCAGATACTCCTGAACCAACTGTCGTTTAAACGCCTCGTTGTACTTCGTCATGAAAAACACCCCAAAGGTTGGATTGATGTCCAACTTTTGGGGTGCAGTTCAAAACGTGGCCGTTTTTTTTGTTCCTGCTTTGGGGTACTCCCCTCTCCCGCAATGCGGGAGAGGGGAGAAAAACAGCAGCGAGGAGAAATTACGCCGCCACCTTCTCCCGCCCCGGCACCGGCGCCTCCGCCGGCCCGATCATCGCCAGCGGGGAACTCGCCGGCGGCTGGATCACTGGCGCGTTGCCGCGCGAGCGTCCCGAGCTCAGGTAGTCGGCGATCGATTCCTGCGTGACTTCACCCAGGTACATGCCATCGCCATCGATCACGGGCAGCCAGCTCGTGTTGTGCTGGTACATGCGCGACAGCACGATGCGCAAGTGTTCGTCGAAGGCCGCCGTGGTGGTGAACTGTCGCATCACTTCCGCGCAGTTGCCGCCCTTGGCTAACGCAGCGCGCACGTCGCGGCGCGTGACGTAGCCGAGGGCGCGCTGATCGTCCACCACGGGCAAATGGCGCACATCCGCTTCGTCCATGACACCGAAGGCTTCCGCCAGCGACATGTCCGGGCGGGCCGTCGGCGGCATCGTGGCGGCATCGCCAGCGCGCACCAGCAGCAGGCGCTTCAGCGTGTTGTCGTGGCCCACGAAGGCCTGCACGAAGTCATCGGCAGGGTGTGCCAGCAGTGCGTCGGGATGATCGAACTGCACGAGCCGGCCGCCGCGGAATACGGCCACCTTGTCGCCAAGCTTGATGGCCTCGTCGATGTCGTGCGAGACCATGATCACGGTCTTGCCAAGCGCACGCTGCATCTGGAAAAACTCGTTCTGGATGCTCTCCCGGTTGATCGGGTCCACGGCGCCGAACGGCTCGTCCATCAGCAGCACCGGCGCGTCGGCGGCGAGTGCGCGGATCACGCCGATCCGCTGCTGCTGGCCGCCCGACAGTTCGCGCGGATAGCGCTTGAGCATCTTGTCCGGGTCCAGTTGCACCATGCGGATCAGTTCGCGCGCGCGCTCGCGGCACTGTTTCTTGTCCCAGCCCAGCAGGCGCGGCACGACCATGATGTTTTCCTCGATGGTCATGTTCGGGAACAGGCCGATCTGCTGGATCACGTAGCCGATCTTGCGACGCAGCGCCACGCCGTCGATACCGGCAGTGTCCTCGCCATCGATGCGCACCGTGCCCGAAGTCGGCTCGATCAGCCGGTTGATCATCTTGAGCGTGGTGGTCTTGCCGCAGCCGGACGGCCCCAGGAACACGCAGATCTCGCCGCGCGGCACGGTCATGCTGACCTCGTTCACGGCCCGCACTTCGGAACCGTCCTTCTGGGGGAAGGCTTTCGTGAGTTTGTCGAGTTCGATCATTGTCGGATTCCTTTCGGTGTCAGTGCGCGCTGCAGGGACTGCAGGGCGACGTCGGCGACGATGGCGAGCAGGCTGACGAGTACCGCGCCCACGGCCACATTGGTCATGTTGGTCTGGCCGATCGCCTGCAGGATCAGCACGCCGAGGCCGCCCGCGCCTACGACGGCGGCAATGGTGGCCACGCCGATGTTCATCACCACGGCAGTACGTACCCCGCCGAGGATCACCGGCACGGCCAGCGGCAGGTCCACCAGCCGCATGCGCTGCCAGGTGGTCATGCCGATGCCGCGTCCCGCCTCCTGGATGCCGGCATCAACGTTGGCTAATGCCGTGTACGTGTTGCGCATGATCGGCAGCAACGAGTAGAGGAAGACGGCGGTCACGGCCGGCACATAACCGAGCGCGTGTCCGAAGCGCGCGAAGATCGGGATCATCAGCCCGAACAGTGCGATGGACGGCAACGTCAGCACCACAGTGGCCAGCGCCAGCAGCGGCGTGGCCAGGAAGCGGTGGCGGGTAATCAGGATGCCGAGCGGCACACCGATCACGATGGCCATGCCCACGGCCGACCCGACGAGGGCGAGATGTTCGCCCGTCAGGCGCAGCAGCATGGCCCAGTTGTTCTGGAGGTAATTCCACATGTTCTGGCTCCTCAGATCAGGCCGTGGCTGCGCAGGAAATCGCCAGCCACCTTGTCAACGGGCTCATGGTTGATGTCGACCTGGTAGTTCATGTCGGTCATCGCGGCGTTGTCGAGCTTTGCTGACAGCGCATTCAGCAGGTTCGCCAGTTCGGGCCGCGCGTCGAGTACAGCCTTGCGCACCACGGGAACAGCGTTATACGGCGGGAAGAAACCCAGGTCGTCCTCGAGCAGCACGAGGTCGAAGCCCTTCACGCGCCCATCGGTCGCGTAGACCAGCCCGAGGTCCACCTGGTTGTTCCTGAGGGCTAGATAGACCAGACCCGGATCGAGCTGGATCACGTCCTTTCGCGTGAAAGGCAGCTTGTAGGCAGCCTTCAGTGGCTCCAGGCCATCGGGACGTGCGGCGAACTCCATGTCCACGGCCAGCGGATGCTTCGTGTCCTCGCCGTCGGCGCGCATCTTCGCGGCGTAGGCCGAAAGTTTGGTAATGCCTGCCGCGCGCTCCTTCGGCATGGCCAGCGCATAGGTGTTGTTGATCTCGGAGGGCGCGAGCCAGACCAGCCCCTTGCCGGCGTCCATTTCCTTCACGCGGGCGTAGGCGGCGGGGCCATCGAGTTTCTCCTCGACCTTGTTGAAAACGATTAGCGCAGTGCCGGTGTAATCCCACACCACGTCGAGCTGGTTCGACTCCATGGCCTGGCGCATCAGCGTGCTGCCCAGGCCCGACGTCAGCGTGGCGTCGATGCCCTTGGCCTTGAGGTACTGCGTGGTCATCGACGACAGGATCAACTGCTCGGTGAAATTCTTGCCACCCACGCGCACTTGGCTGGCGCCTTCCTGGGCGCGCGCCGGGGCCGTGCCAAGCAGCAGTGCGGCGGCGGCCACGCCAATGGCGGCCAGCAGCCAGAACGCCCGGCCTTCGGTCAGGCGGTGTATCGGTTTGGTCATGATGCGATTCCTCACTCAGGCGAGTCCGCGTCGGCGCAGGTACACATGCCCCGCCGCGGCGAACAGCGCGTCCAGCGCCAGGGCCAGCAGCGCGGTGGCGGCGGCGCCCAGCAACAACAGCGGCTGGTTGTTCAGGTAAATGCCCGGGAAAATCATTTCGCCGAGGCTGTTCGCGCCGATCAGGAACGACAGCGGCACGGTGCCGACATTGATCACCAGGCTGATTCGCACGCCGGCAAGGATGACTGGCAGCGCATTGGGCAGTTCCACGCGCACCAGACGCTGGCACGGCGTCATGCCGATACCGCGTGCGGCTTCCTTGAGCGCGGGCGATACCGTGCGCAGCCCTTCATAGGTATTGCGCACGATCGGCAGCAGCGAGGCGAGCCACAGGGCCAGAATGGCCGGTCGCTCGCCGATGCCCAGCACAGCCAGCGCGAGGGCCAGTACTGCCAGCGACGGCACGGTGTTGCCGATATTGAAGACCTGCATCAGCTTGTCCGCCCAGCGGCGCATGCACGGGCGGCTCAGCGCAATGCCTGCCGGCAAGCCGGTCAGCAGCGCAAGCGTCATCGAGATCGCCACAAGGCGAAGGTGGTCGGCTACGTTGTAGAGCAGGCGCTCCTGGTACTGGCGGATGACATCGACGCCGATCCACGAGACGAGCCCGACCAATGCAACGGCAACGACGCTGCCCCAGGCCACAGCCCGGATGGTTTGCTTTGACATACTTCCCCTCTCCAACTCCGAACTGCGACGAAAATGGATCAATCGCCACATTTCAGATGCGGAAAACAATAGGGCCGGCGGTATTTGTCGATGGGTGCCCGCCGGGGCCCGATTCAGATTGCCTTGCCGCCATGACTGGCAGGATTGCCAGCGGACGGACTTGGGTGCGACGCCGACCGGAGATCAGCGAATCACCCGTTGATGGGATTCAGGCGTGAGGCCCGAACCCGCAGGTGCGGCGCAACGCTGAGGTGAAACCCAGGTTGGCCCGTGACGGCGACTGATGTCGTGTTGAACGCGCTTTCGGTTGGCGCCGTCGGTCAATCGGCCGTTGCTGTACAACGGATTGCGGGGGTTCGGAGTGCAGGCTCGCCCACCACAATTCTCAGCAACGGATGACAAAGAGACCGCTATTCTACACAACTTCCGTCATCCTGTCATCTTCCGCCCAAATCCGGCGCTTCCCGGCGGGAAAATCGCGGAAATCCGGCTATTGGGGAACGGGAGGTAGCGCGCTGACCATCGGCGTTTTCCGACGAGGGAGAGACCTCGAGTCCTGATCCGATCCACGCCGCCCTGTCGTTCTATTTTTCACTGCTGTCGCGCCAACTTCGTCCCAACTTTGGAACGATCTGTTGCCGGCCTGCCGTCTACCGCTTTTCCGCCAAACCCTTACATTGCATGGGTAGATCGAACGGCGGGCCTTGCGTTTTCCGGCCCGGCCGTCGCAACCGGAGAACAGACATGACCACTCGCATTTCCACCGTACCAGCCACCGCCACGGAAACCGTGCAGCGCTCACGCGTCGTGGACCGCGTGGTGCGTGGCATTGCCACATCCGACGGCGCCGGCGTCAAGCTGACGCGCGTCCTCACGCAGAACCTGCAGCGCCGCCTGGACCCGTTCCTGATGCTCGACGCCTTCGGCACCGACAACAAGGACGATTACATCGGCGGGTTCCCCGATCATCCGCATCGCGGCTTCGAAACCATCACGTACATGCTGGCCGGGCGCATGCGCCATCGCGACAGCGCCGGGCATGAAGGGCTGCTGGAAAACGGCGGCGCGCAGTGGATGGTGGCGGGTTCCGGCGTGGTGCACTCGGAATTGCCTGAACAGGAAGATGGCCGCATGGAAGGATTCCAGCTCTGGCTGAACCTGCCGGCCGCGGACAAGATGACTACTCCGTGGTATCGCGACATTCCGTCGGCGGAGGTTCCGACCGTGGCGCTGCCGTCGGGCGGCACCGTTCGCGTGCTGGCTGGCGCCTCGCACGGCGTGGCGGGCGCGGTAACGCGGCCCGTGACCGAGCCGCTGTATCTCGACGTGCATCTGCCTGCCGGCCAGACCTTTGCGCAGACGCTGCCCGCTGGCCATAACGCGTTCCTCTACGTGTACCGGGGCACCGTGAAGGTCGGCGAGGCAGATGCCGCCGTGCTCGAAGCCCAGCGAATGGGAGTACTCGACAACGCTGGGCAATCCGACGGCGTGGTGGTGGAAGCCAGCGAGGATGCCCGCTTCCTGCTGATCGCCGGACAGCCGCTGAACGAGCCGATCGCACAGTACGGCCCGTTCGTGATGAACACGCAGGAACAGATCTACCAGACCCTGGCCGACTTCCGCGACGGCCGCTTCGCCACGATACCTGCCAGCGCCGGGTAACCCTGGCCTTGACTGAGGTCAACCCAGACCGCCGCCCTGCCCTGACCGGCAGCGCGGCGGTTTTTCTTTGCCAGTGTGGCCGGCACGCGACTTGCAACCTCCCCGTAACCGTTGTGGGGCACGGTTAGAGGGTCAATGTGGTCCGGCCAGCCCCCACGCACTTATATAATTCAACGCTAATTCCGATCATCACGCATTCATGATGATGAAGGCATGGTGCGCGGCGATGCTGCGCCACGCACAGCCGCCGTCACAAGTGCCCAAACGTTGCTGCCACAATAATTCGAGCCGCCTCAGTGACATTACAAACACCCCCCAGGCTGGCGCTTGCGCATATCACCAAGCGCTACCCCGGCGTGACCGCCAATGACGACGTCAGCCTGACCGTCGCACCGGGCGAGATCCATGCCGTCCTCGGCGAGAATGGCGCCGGCAAATCCACCCTCATGAAGATCATCTTCGGCGCGGTTCGACCCGACGCTGGCGAGATGCACTTCAACGGGGCGCCAGTCTCGATCGCCAGTCCGCACGACGCCCGTAATCTGGGCATCGCCATGGTCTTCCAGCATTTCTCGCTGTTCGACACGCTGACCGTGGCCGAGAACATCGCGCTGGGCCTGCCGCCGAAAGACGCCGGCAACATGAAGCAGCTCAGCGAGCGTATCCGCGCCACGGCCGAACGCTATGGCCTGCCGCTGGAGCCTGGCCGCCACGTTCACACGCTGTCCGTGGGCGAGCGCCAGCGCGTGGAAATCGTCCGCGCATTGCTGGCCGATCCGCAACTGCTGATCCTCGACGAGCCCACTTCGGTGCTGACGCCTCAGGCCGTGGAAACGCTCTTCGTCACGCTGCGCAAGCTAGCCGCCGAGGGTACGAGCATCCTTTACATCAGCCACAAGCTCGACGAGATCCGCGCGCTGTGCCACCACGCCACCGTCATGCGGATGGGTCGCGTGACCGGCGTGTGCGATCCGCGCGAGCAAAGCGCGGCGTCGCTGTCGCGCATGATGATTGGCGGCGAGCCGCCGCGCGAGGCGCGCGTGACCACCGAGCGCGGACCGGTGCGACTTGCCGTGCGCGACCTCACGATGGCGCGCGCGCACCAGTTCGGCACGGCACTGGAACGCATTTCGCTGGACGTGCATGCGGGCGAGATCGTCGGCATCGCCGGGGTATCGGGCAACGGACAACAGGAACTTCTGGCGGCGCTGTCAGGCGAGGACGCACGCGGCGCCGCTGCCGCCGTGCACCTCGACGGCCGCCCCGCAGGAAAGCTCGACGCGCGTGAGCGCCGCCGGACCGGGCTGGCGTTCGTACCCGAGGAGCGGCTGGGACGCGGCGCGGTGCCGGGCATGAGCCTGTCGTCGAACGTGCTGCTGTCGCATCAGACGCCGCCGTACGTGCGCAGCGGCATGGTCTCTACCGGCGCGGCCGAAGGCTTGGCCGCCAGCATCATCAAACGTTTCCGCGTCAAGGCCAGCGGCCCTGACGCGCTGGCGCGCAGCCTCTCGGGCGGCAACCTGCAGAAGTTCATCGTCGGACGAGAAATCGAGGCCGGCCCGAAAGTACTGATCGTCGCGCAACCCACCTGGGGCGTGGACGTGGGCGCCGCCGCGCAGATCCACAACGAGATCCTCGCGCTCAAGGCCACCGGCTGCGCTATCCTCGTCGTCTCCGAAGAACTCGATGAACTGTTCGCGATCTGCGACCGGCTCCACGTCATCGCCAAAGGCCACCTCTCGCCATCGCTCTCCGTCGAAACCGCCACGCGCGAGCAGGTAGGACTCTGGATGAGCGGCCTCTGGGAAGGCGGTCCCGCCAGCGAGCGGGACGCCACCGCGGAGGCACCCACTCATGGCTAAATTGCAATCTCCCATCATGCTCTCGCCGCGCGGCACACCGTCGCGCGCCCTCGCCTACGCCTCGCCCGTCTTCGCACTCGTGCTGACGCTGCTGTTCGGTGCGCTGCTGTTCCTCGCCATCGGCAAGGACCCGGTGGCCGGGCTCAAGGTGTTTCTCGTCGATCCGGTAAAGGACACGCGCGCCATTGGCGAGGTGCTGCTCAAGACCGTACCGCTGGTGCTGTGCGCGCTCGGGTTGTCGGTGTGCTACCGCGCCAACATCTGGAATATCGGCGCCGATGGGCAGTTGATCCTCGGTGGCATTTTTGCTGGCGCCACCGTGCTCTGGTTCGATGTGCCCGGCAACACGACGAGCGGCTTTGTCGTGCTGACGCTGGCGGCCGTGGCCGGTTGCATCGGCGGCATGGTGTGGGCCTCGCTGACCGCGCTGCTCAAGGACCGTTTCAACGCCAACGAGATTCTGGTGTCGCTGATGCTGACCTACATTGCCCAGCAGTTGCTGCTCTGGGTGGTCAATGGTCCGCTGAAAGACCCCAACGGCATGAACTTCCCGCAGTCGAAGGTGTTCGCCTCGGCCTTCCTGCTGCCCAACCTGCTGCCCGGTTCGCGCCTGCATGTGGGCTTTGCGGTGATGCTGGTGCTGGTGGTGATCATGTCGATCTTCATCTTCCGCAGCTTTGCCGGATACCGGCTGCAGGTGGGCGGCACCGCGCCGCTTGCCGCGCGCTATGCGGGATTCTCGTCGCGCAGCGCGCTGTGGAGCGCGCTGCTGATTTCGGGCGCCACGGCCGGACTGGCCGGCGCGTTCGAGGTGACGGGTCCGATCGGACAATTGCTGCCATCGATCTCCCCGGGCTACGGCTTCACCGCCATCATCGTGGCGTTCGTGGGCCGGCTGCATCCGGTGGGCGCCGTGTTCGGCGGCATCGTGATGTCGCTGTTCTATATCGGCGGAGAAATGGCGCAGTCGCGGCTGGGCCTGCCTTCGGCGCTTGGATGGGTGTTCCAGGGCATGCTGCTGTTCTTCCTGCTGGCGTGCGACACGCTGATCGACAACCGCTTGCGCTGGCGCGCTCGTGCCGCCTGACCCGGAGCTGACAACATGGAACAACTCGCTCCCCTGATCGCCACGGCGATCAACGCCGGTACCCCGCTGCTGCTGGCCGCACTCGGCCTGCTCGTCAACGAACGCGCTGGCGTGCTGAACCTCGGCGCCGAAGGCATGATGCTGGTAGCCGCCGCGTTCGGCTTCATGGTCGGCTATCAAACCCAGTCGCCCATGCTCGGTTTCATCGCCGGCGCGGGCGCCGGCATGCTGATGGCCACGCTGTTCTCCTGGCTCGCGCTGGTGCTGGCGACCAACCAGGTGGCAACCGGGCTCGCACTGTCGATCTTCGGCACGGGCCTGTCTGCTTTCATGGCGCAACGCTTCGTCGGCTTCGCCATGCCTGCGCAGGCCAAGGCCGTGCCCGGACTGGCCGACCTGCCCTTCGTCGGCCCCGCCTTCTTCCAGCATCACTGGATGGTCTATTTCAGCCTGCTGCTGTGCTTTGCCATCATGTGGTTCCTGTTCCGCACGCGGGCCGGACTGACGCTGCGCGCCATCGGCGAATCGCCGGAATCGGCCCATGCGCTGGGTTACCCGGTGCGCTGGATCCGGTTCTGCGCGCTGCTGTTTGGCGGCGCCTGCTGCGGACTGGCTGGCGCTTACCTGTCGCTGGTCTACACGCCGATGTGGGTGGAAAACCTTGTCGCGGGGCGCGGCTGGATTGCGCTGGCGCTGACCACCTTCGCCACCTGGCGGCCCGGGCGCGTGCTGATCGGCGCGTGGTTGTTTGGCGGCGTGACGATCCTGCAGTTCTATCTGCAAGGCATCGGCGTCTCCGTGCCATCGCAGTTCCTGTCGATGCTGCCGTACGCGGCCACCATCGTCGTGCTGGCACTGATCTCTCGGAATCCTGCGTGGATCCGACTCAATATGCCGGCGTCGCTAGGCAAGCCGTTCCGTCCAGGCAGCGCCTGAAAACGCATCACCGAAAACGCATCACCAAAGCTTCAACAAGAAAGCATCAACCCGAAGTCAAACCACATCACAAAGACGCTTTATCAAGGAGAGATCGATGATCGTGACACGCAGGACCACGCTGGCGGCCCTGGCCGCTACCGCTGTGCTGGCCCTGGCCGGCTGCGGCAAGAAGGAAGCCGACAAGCCCGCCGAGACCGGTGCTGCCTCGGCACCGGCCGCTGCGGCCGCCGAGCCGCTCAAGGTGGCTTTCGTCTACATCGGACCGGTTGGCGATGCCGGCTGGACTTACGCCCACGATGCCGGCCGCAAGGCTGTGGAAGCCAAGTTCGGCGACAAGGTGAAGACCACGTTCGTCGAGAACGTGCCCGAATCCGCCGCCGATGCGGAGCGCGTGTTCCGTGACCTGGCCAGCCAGGGCAACAAGCTGATCTTCGGCACCACGTTCGGCTACATGGAGTCGATGCTCAAGGTGGCGAAGGAATTCCCGGACGTGAAGTTCGAACACGCCACGGGCTTCAAGACTGCCGACAACCTTGCCCAGTACGATGTGCGCACCTATGAAGGCGCGTATCTGGCTGGCGTGGTGGCGGGCAAGATGAGCAAGAGCGGCAAGATGGGCGTGGTGGCATCGGTACCGATTCCCGAAGTCATCCGCAACATCGACTCTTTCGCCCTGGGTGCGCGTTCGGTGAACCCGAAGGCTAC
Source organism: Cupriavidus sp. SW-Y-13 (assembly GCF_009793345.1). NCBI lineage: Bacteria > Pseudomonadati > Pseudomonadota > Betaproteobacteria > Burkholderiales > Burkholderiaceae > Cupriavidus > Cupriavidus sp. SW-Y-13. Next base: position 860,083 of record NZ_WHLX01000001.1, on the reverse strand, counting down.
CGTCAAGGTGGTATGGGTGAACAAGTGGTTCGATCCGGGCAAGGAGCGCGAAGCCGCCACCACGCTGATCGGCCAGGGCGTGGACATGCTGATGCAGAACACCGACTCCGCCGCCGTGGTGCAGACGGCCCAGGAAAAGGGTGTCTACGCATTCGGCTGGGATAGCGACATGACCCGCTTTGGCGAGAAGGCCCACCTGGCCGCCTCCGTGATCTCGTGGGGCGTGTACTACAACAAGGTCGTGGAAGACGTGCTGAACAACCAGTGGAAGAACAGCACCATCTGGTGGGGCCTGAAGGAAAACATGATCGACCTGAAGGCGTTCAACGCCGTGGTGCCTGAGGACGTCAAGGCACTTGTGGAAGAACGCAAGAAGGGCATCATCGACGGCTCCGCACCGATCTGGAAGGGTCCGCTCAAGGACAACACGGGCAAGGAACAACTGGCTGACGGCAAGGCCGCAGACGACGCGTTCCTGCACAACGTGAAGTTCTACGTGGAAGGTGTGGAAGGCAACGTGCCGGGCTGATATCCCGTGGCAGCTTCTGCCCTGTGACGAAAACGCCGGCCTCGTGCCGGCGTTTTTTCTGCCGGATTGTTTCGTTCCCCGCGCCGGGGAACTTGAATCGACCCACACCGGCCCAAGCTACTTGCTCATACCCGCTGATCGTGTGACCAAGGAGGCCCATCATGTGGAAGCGATTCTCTGCCCTCTGGACACTGGTGCGCCGTGACGGCCGCCTGTTCTGGTACGCCCTGCGCCACCCCGATGCACCGCCCTGGCTCAAGCCTGCTGCATTCGGCCTGCTGGCCTATGCACTCTCGCCGATCGACCTGGTTCCCGACGTCATCGCCGGACTTGGCATCGTTGACGACGTAGTGATCATCCCCCTGGCTGTCCACCTGATCCTCAAGCGCCTGCCGCCGCATATCCTGAGGCAAGCGGAACTGCGGGCGACGGCGACGACGGTCAGGCCACGCTGATGGTGTCTGCGTCGAGGTAAAAAAAGCCGCTGCATTGGCAGCGGCTTTTTTCGTCTCGCTTACTACTTCTCCGCCTCCGCACACTGCCGCGCCAGTTCCGCAATCAGCAGTTCGGCCGTTGCCAGGTTCGTGGCGCACGGCACGTTGTGGACATCGCATGCACGAACCAGCGCGTTGATGTCCGGTTCGTGCGGTTGAGGCGTCATCGGATCGCGCAGGAAAATCACTGCGGTCACCCTGCCCTCGGCCAGTTGCGAGCCGATCTGCAGGTCGCCGCCCCACGGACCGGACAGCATCCGTGAGACGGGCAACCCGGTTTCGTCGGCGATCCGTCCGCCCGTCGTACCCGTCGCCAGCAGGTCGCAGCGGGCGAGGAATTCGCGATGACGGCCCGCGAAGGCGACGATGTCATCCTTCTTGTGATCGTGGGCAATCAACGCGATGCGGGCCTTGCACCCCCCGTCAGGCCGCAGGACAGCCATCAGAATGTCCCCGGGTAGGCGCCGCCGTCGAGCAGCACGTTCTGGCCCGTCATGAAAGCGGCCTGCTTGCTGCACAGGAACGCGCAGGTGGCGCCAAACTCGGACGCTTCGCCGAAGCGGCGCGACGGATTCAGCGCGGCACGACGCTTGGCCATTTCGTCGATGCTGATGCCAGCCTTCTGGGCACCGCCTTCCATCGTTTTCTTCAGGCGGTCGGTGTCGAACGGCCCTGGCAGCAGGTTGTTCACGGTCACGCCATGCTGCGCCACTTCGCGCGCCAGGCCGGCCACGAAGCCAGTCAGGCCAGAACGGGCGCCGTTGGACAGGCCCAGCACGTCGATCGGTGCCTTGACCGCCCCGCTCGTGATATTGACGATGCGGCCCCAGCGGCGCGCGATCATGCCGTCCACGGTGGCCTTGATCAGTTCGATCGGGGTCAGCATGTTGGCGTCGAGTGCGGCCAGCCATTCGTCGCGGCCCCAATCCCGGAAGTTGCCCGGGGGCGGACCACCGGCGTTGTTCACGAGGATGTCGAGATCACCGAGCTTGGCTACGGCGTCAAGCGCCAGCTTGCGGCCTTCCGGCGTGGTGATGTCGGTCGCCACCGCCAGCACGCGGCGGCCGTAGCGGGCGCGCAGGTCGGCAGCAGCCTTCTCCAGTGCCTCCGCACCGCGCGCGACGATCACCACGTCGACACCTTCCGCCGCGAGCGCTTCGGCACACGCGAACCCGAGGCCCTTGCTGGCGCCGCACACCAATGCATGCTTACCGCGCAGTCCGAAATCCATGGTCTCTCTCCTTCCTTGGTTGAACCGTCAAAACTAGTTTCAGGGTTTGCTTCAGACTTTCTTCATCGACAGCAGATACATGCCGCCCATCACCAGCGCGCCACCGGCCAGTTGCACCCCGGTGATCGGCTCGCCCAGCACCCAGAACGCCAGGGCCAGCGTGGACACCGGGCCGATCATGCCGGCTTGCGACGCCAGCGGCGCGCCGATGCGCGCCACCGCGATCATCGTCAGCGAGACCGGCAGCACCGTGCAGAACACCGCGTTGATGGCCGACAGCCACAGCACCGGCGCCGGTTGCGCCAGTTCGGCTACGGGCCGGCCCAGCACCGCATACTGGATCACACAGCAAAGCGTGGACACGCACATGGCGTAGGCCACAAGCCGCAGCGAGCCCACCCGCTGTACCAGCTCGCCGCTCAGAATCAGGTAGACACCATACGACAACGCACTGGCCAGCACCAGCGCTCCGCCCAGCCAGACCTTCGCGCCACTGACGTCGAGGTCATGCACGAACACGAGCACGATACCTGCGTAAGCCAATAACAGCGAAATCCATTGGCGACCATGGATGGGACGGCGGAACACCAGCGCGGTGAACAGCAGCACGAACGACGGCGTCAGAAAGAGGATCAGCCGCTCCAGCCCGGCGGTGATGTATTGCAGGCCGAGGAAGTCGAGGAAGCTCGACAGGTAGTAGCCGATGACGCCCAGGAACACCACGCGCCCGCGATCCGCCCATGACAACGCCGGCAGCTTGCGCGCCTGCCACCAGCCGATCGCCATGAACAGTGGTGCCGATAGCAGCATGCGCAGCGTGATGACCATCACGGCATCCACGTTGTAGCGGTACATGAGCTTGGCCACGATGGCCTTGGCGGAGAAGAGCACCGCGCCGATGGCGGCAGTGGCGAGTCCGACACGATGCGCGGCGTGAACGCCTGCTGACGGGGACGAGGGGAGCGACTTCTGGGAAGCGGACACGGGAAAAGCAGGTTGGGGCGTGGTCGCCGCTGGCGGTCGGTGTCGTGTGCCGATGGCACCCGGCGAACCCGCCGATTGTAAGTCAAAAGGCGCCCGGGCTGGCCCCGGCGGCATGACCTGCTTTCCCATACAATGACCCGCGCCCGACCCGGCACGGGAGCGATCCGGCCGGACGGTGCAACCGATAAAAAGATCAAGGAGACCCGACGCATGCCGTCCCACCCCACCGCCGCGCCGCGGCGCGCTTTTCTGCTTCTCGCCACGTTGCTCGCTGCCGGAGGCATGTCCCCCGCCTTCGCCGCTGACGGCTTCCCGTCCAAGCCGATCCGGTTCATCGTGCCGTACGCCGCGGGCGGCACCACCGACCTGGTGGCGCGCACGGTGGGGCAGCGTGTCGGCGAGAAGCTCGGCCAGCCCGTGGTGATCGAAAACCGGCCCGGCGCGGGCGGCAACATCGGCATGGAAGCCGTGGCCAAGGCAGCGGCGGATGGCTACACCATCGGCTTCGGCGCCATTTCGACGAATGCGCTGAATCCTCATATCTACAAGCACGTCCCGTTCGACCCACGCCGCGACTTCACGGCCATCAGCCTGCTCGGCACGTCGACCATCGTCCTGGAGGTCAGCGAAAGCCTGCCGGTCAAGACCGTGCCCGAACTGATCGCCTATGCCAAGGCCCATCCCGGCCTGACGTACGCCACGGCCGGCACGGGTACCTCGATGCATCTGGCGGGCGCCATGTTCTCGCAGATGACGCAGACGGGACTGGTTCATGTGCCCTACAAAGGCAGCAGCCCGGCCATCAACGACATGCTCGGCGGCCACGTCAACGTGATGTTCGACAACCTGCCCGCGTCGTTGCCGCACATCCAGGCTGGAAAGCTGCGTGCGTTGGCGGTGGCGGGCAAGACACGCGCGCCGTCGCTGCCCAACGTGCCGACGCTGGCCGAGGCCGGCCTGTCTGGCTATGCCGTGGAACCGTGGTTTGGCGTCTATGGCCCTGCCAACCTGCCCGCACCGATCGTCCAGGCACTCAACTCCGCGTTCGTCGAGGCGCTGGCCCGGCCGGAGGTGCGCGACAAGCTGGCCCAGGCAGGCTTCAATCCGAAGGGGTCCAGCGCGGCTGAACTGCAGGCACTGACGCAGGCCGAGTACGAGCGGTTCGGCAAGGTGGCGAAATCGGCAGCCATCACGGTGGACTGACCCGCCCGGCTGCCTTCACCCGGCAATTCCTGCCGCTGCGCAACGGCGGTCAGCCCCCATCCATTACAATCCGGCTGCATCGGCCCTCCCGTATCCGGGAGGGCCTCCTCCTTTTGCCGAACTTCGACAAAGTTCGTCGAGCCTCTGCCGAGCCGCCATGAAACAAGATCCGCGCTTTCCCAATCTGTTCATCCTCAATCACCCGCTGATCCAGCACAAACTTTCGCACATGCGCGACAAGGAAACGTCGACGCGTACGTTCCGCGAGCTGCTGCGCGAGATCACGCTGCTGATGGGTTACGAGATCACGCGCAACCTTCCGCTGACCACCCGCCATATCGACACGCCGCTAGTGCCGCTGGAAGCACCTGTCATCGCCGGCAAGAAGCTGACGATCGTGCCGGTGCTGCGCGCGGGCGTGGGCATGAGCGATGGCCTGGTCGAACTGATTCCGTCGGCGCGCATCGGGCATATCGGCGTGTATCGCGACGAGCAGCATCGCCCGGTGGAATACCTGGTGCGCCTGCCCGATGTGGAAGACCGCTCGTTCATCCTGTGCGATCCGATGGTCGCCACCGGCTACTCGGCGGCCCATGCCGTGGACGTGCTCAAGCGCCGCGGCGTGCCCGACGAGGCCATCACCTTCGTTGCGCTGGTGGCAGCCCCCGAAGGTGTCGAGGTCTTCCAGAAGGCCCACCCCGGCGTGAAGCTCTTCGTGGCCTCGCTGGACAGCCACCTCGACGAGCACGCCTATATCATCCCGGGTCTCGGCGACGCGGGCGACCGTCTGTTCGGCACCAAAAACTGAAGTCGATGGGGCGCGCTTGACGCGCCTCAACGTTTTACGGGGTGGACTCTTTCTACACTGGGGACGCGTGTCCGGGCATCGTTTCCGGCGTCAACAAGGAGTCTCCCCATGGAAGCACTGAAGATCCTGACCTCCACGGCCACCGGCCTCGCCAGCCTGGCCGTCATCGCATTCATCATCGGCATGGCAGCGTTCTTCGTCTGCCTGTTCTCGCGCAAGGCAAGAGAGGATGCGGAGGCGGCAAGAAAAGCAGTCGGCAAGCCGTGACGAGTTTCCTGCAGCCGCACAGTCGCAATGACAATCGCCCGCCAGATGCGGGCGATGTCGTTTCTGAAAGCCGGAAGACGTATTGTTACTTCCGCTTGCCCCCGCCCAGCAGACTGCCGAGCACGCCTCGGATCAGTTCACGTCCGACCTGCGAGCCCACGGTGCGGGCAGCGGATTTCGCCATCGACTCCAGGATCGAATCGCCGCGGCCGGTCTTGCCAGTGCCGCGTGTCAGCGAGCCGAAGATCTCGCCAGCCCAGCTGCCTTCTTCTTCCTTTGCGTCGGGTGCAGGCTTTGCGCCCGCCTTGTCGCTCGCGCCGGTCGGTGCGCCGCGCGCCGCGCCAACGGCCTCGCCGCGCAGCTTTTCATAGGCCGACTCGCGGTCGATGGTTTTTTCATAGGTGCCAGCGACAAGCGAGTTGGCGATCAGGGCGCGGCGCTCCTCATCGGTGGCCGGGCCGATGCGGCTCCCGGGCGGCAGCACCCACGCCCGCTCGGTCACACCAGGCGTACCCTTGGCGTCGAGGCATGACACCAGGGCCTCGCCAACACCCAGTTCGCTGATCGCCTGCTCCAGATCGAGCTTTGGATTCGCACGCATCGTAGTGGCTGCCACCTTCACTGCCTTCTGGTCGCGCGGCGTAAACGCACGCAGGGCGTGCTGCACGCGGTTGCCAAGCTGGCCGAGGACCGTGTCCGGGATATCGACCGGGTTCTGCGTCACGAAGTACACGCCCACACCCTTGGACCGCACCAGCCGCACGACTTGCTCGATCTTGTCGAGCAGTCCTTTCGGCGCGTCGTTGAACAGCAGGTGGGCCTCGTCGAAAAAGAAGACGAGCTTGGGCTTGTCCAGGTCGCCGGCTTCGGGCAACTTCTCGAACAGTTCCGACAGCATCCAGAGCAGGAAGGTGGCGTACAACCGTGGCGCATTCATGAGCTTGTCCGCTGCCAGGATATTGATGACGCCCTGCCCCTTCTCGGTCTGGATGAAGTCTTCCAGGTTCAGCATCGGCTCGCCGAAGAACTTGTCCGCACCCTGCGATTCCAGTGCGACCAACCCGCGCTGGATGGCCCCGATCGACGCCGACGAAATATTCCCGTACTCGGTCGTGAACTGGCTCGCGTTATCGCCCACGTACTGGAGCATCGCGCGCAGATCCTTGGCGTCCAGCAGCAGCAGCCCATTGGCATCGGCAATGCGGAACACGAGGTTCAGCACCCCCTGCTGCGTGTCATTGAGTTCGAGCATGCGGGACAGCAGCAGCGGCCCCATGTGCGACACCGTGGCACGCACCGGGTGCCCCTTCTCGCCGAAGACATCCCAGAGCGTGGTCGGGCAGGCCCCCCAAAGGGGTTCGGGCAAGCCATGTTCGGACAGTCGGGCCTTGAGCTTGTCCGATGCCACGCCGGCCTGGGAAATGCCCGTTAGATCACCTTTGACGTCCGCCATGAAAACGGGGACACCCAGGCGCGAGAACCCTTGGGCCAGGGTCTGCAGCGTGACGGTCTTGCCGGTACCGGTGGCGCCGGTGATCAGGCCGTGCCGGTTCCCCATTTCGGGCAGCAGCATCAGGTCGTGATCGGCATTTTTGGCAATGAGGATGGGGTCGGCCATGGCGGGTCTCGGCAGTCGGCGTGTCAATTGACAGAAAACAGGCAGGAAACCGCGCGGCGCTCGGTGTCCGGCCATCGATCATGGTGCGGCACGGCAGGGGCGCGTGATAAAATCCTGCGCTGATTATAGCCAGCAGATTGGCACATCAATCACATGGCGTGGCCACCGGATCGTCAGGGACAAACCTGGAAACCGACCCGAAACCGGTCACGCGCGGCATCCCGCCGGCGCCATGCCACCGGGCTCCCACATCACACGACACGTTTTCCGCTTCGGAGAGAAACATGGCCGGTCATTCAAAATGGGCCAATATCAAACACAAGAAAGCCGCCGCTGACGCGAAGCGCGGCAAGGTCTGGACGCGTCTGATCAAGGAAATCACCGTGGCCGCCAAGCTTGGCGGCGGTGAGGCCGAATCGAATCCGCGCCTGCGCCTGGCCATGGAAAAGGCCATGGACGCGAACATGCCCAAGGACAACATGCAGCGCGCGATCCAGCGCGGCGTGGGTGGCCTGGAAGGCGCGAACTACGAAGAAATCCGTTACGAAGGCTACGGCCTGTCGGGCGCCGCGATCATCGTGGACTGCCTGACCGACAACCGTACCCGCACCGTGGCCGAAGTCCGCCACGCGTTCTCGAAGCACGGCGGCAACATGGGCACCGAAGGTTCGGTGGCGTTCATGTTCACCCACTGCGGCCAGTTCCTGTTCGCCCCCGGCACGCCCGAGGACAAGCTGATGGACGCCGCGCTGGAAGCCGGTGCCGACGACGTGGTGACCAATGAAGATGGCTCGATCGAAGTGACCTGCCCGCCGAACGATTTCGGCGAGGTCAAGGCGGCGCTGGAAGCCGCCGGCTTCAAGGCCGAGGTGGCCGATGTGGTCATGAAGCCGCAGAACGACGTGAGCTTCACCGGCGACGACGCCGTCAAGATGCAAAAGCTGCTGGACGCGCTGGAAAACCTGGACGACGTACAGGAAGTCTTTACCAACGCGGTGATCGAGGACTGACCCTCGCACCGCGCCCCACGGCGGCAGCCCGGCCTCGTCCAGCTGCCGCTTCTCGCATGCGTTTCTTTTCTGGCAGTGGATCATGAAAGTTTTGGTTGTCGGTTCGGGTGGGCGTGAGCACGCACTGGCCTGGAAGTTGGCCCAGTCGCCCAAGATGCAGGTCGTCTACGTGGCCCCGGGCAACGGGGGCACGGCGCTCGACAAGCGTCTGCAGAACGTGCCGCTGACCGATCCAGAGGTGCTCGCCGCCTTTGTGGAGCGTGAAGGCGTGGCGTTCACCGTGGTCGGCCCCGAGGCGCCGCTGGCCGCTGGTATCGTCGACGTGTTCCGCGCACGCGGTCTGCGCATCTTCGGACCGACGAAGGCCGCTGCCCAGCTCGAATCGTCGAAGGACTTCGCCAAGGCGTTCATGCATCGCCACGGCATCCCCACCGCCTACTACCAGACGTTCTCGGACGCAGCCGGCGCCCATGCCTACATCGACGCACAAGGTGCGCCGATCGTGATCAAGGCCGATGGCCTGGCCGCTGGCAAGGGCGTGGTCGTGGCCATGACGCTGGAAGAAGCGCATAGCGCCGTGGACATGATGCTGGCCGACAACAAGCTCGGTGACGCCGGTGCGCGCGTGGTGATCGAGGAGTTCCTGGAGGGCGAGGAAGCGAGCTTCATCGTCATGGTCGACGGCAAGAACGTGCTGGCCCTGGCCACGAGCCAGGACCACAAGCGCCTGCTGGACGCGGATGCGGGCCCGAATACCGGCGGCATGGGCGCGTATTCGCCGGCCCCGGTGGTCACGCCTGCGCTGCACGCCCGTGCGCTGCGCGAGATCATCCTGCCCACCGTGCGCGGCATGGAAAAGGACGGCATCCCGTTTACCGGTTTCCTGTACGCCGGCCTGATGATCGACAAGGACGGCAACCCGAAGACGCTCGAATTCAACTGCCGCATGGGCGATCCGGAGACGCAGCCGATCATGGCGCGCCTGAAGACCGACCTCGTGGACGTGATGGAAGCGGCCGTGGACGGCAAGCTCGACCAGATTGAACTGGATTGGGATCGCCGCACCGCGCTGGGCGTGGTCATGGCCGCGTACGACTACCCCGAGAACCCGCGCAAGGGCGATGCCATTACCGGCATCCCGGCCGAGACCGACGACGCCGTGACGTTCCATGCGGGCACCACCCTGACCGATGGCACGCTGCTGACGTCCGGTGGACGCGTGCTGTGCGTGGTAGGCCTGGCCGACACGGTCAAGGCCGCGCAGAAGAACGCCTATGCCGCCGTGGAGCAGATCCGCTTCGACGGCATGCAGTTCCGCACCGACATCGGCTATCGCGCGATCAAGCGCTAACGAGTCGGTCACCCGCACGGATCCGGCCAGCGTTGGCGTGAAGTGGGTCTCGAAGTCGGCCCACATTGCCCCCGCAGCCCGCGGGGCGGATCAAGCCGGTACAATCATGACACCGCAATGACGGCCGGCGCACGCAGCCCGGCCGTTTTGCCACCGGCCCACCCCCATCCACGATCATGATCGAATCCCAGGCAGTCCGTGACTATCTGCTCGGCCTGCAAGACCGCATCACCGACGCCATCGCTGCTGTCGATGGCCAGCCGTTCCTGACAGACAACTGGGAAAAGCCTCCCATGGAGCGCTTGCAGGGCAATGGCCGCACCCGCATCCTGGAAGGCGGCAAGATCATGGAACGGGCCGGCGTGGGTTTCTCGCACGTGCGGGGCAGCACGTTGCCGCCGTCGGCCACCGCCAACCGGCCGGAGCTGGCGGGACGTGGCTTCGAGGCGATGGGCGTCTCGCTGGTCTTTCATCCGCGCAATCCGTATGTCCCGACGGTCCATATGAACGTGCGCTGCTTCATCGCCCGCAAGCCCGACGCGCCCGATGAAGAACCGGTCTGGTGGTTCGGCGGCGGCATGGACCTGACGCCCTACTACGGCAATGCGGACGACTGCACGCACTTCCACCGGACCTGCCAGGCTGCGCTGGCACCGTTCGGCGGCGATCTCTATCCGCGCTTCAAGCAATGGTGCGACGAATATTTCTTCCTGAAACACCGCGGCGAAGCGCGCGGCATCGGCGGCATCTTCTTCGATGACTTCTCGGCGCTGGGTTTCGAGCAGAGTTTCGCGATGATGCGCTCGGCTGGCGATGCATTTCTGGACGCCTACCTGCCGATCCTGAATGCGCGCAAGGACACGCCCTATGGCGAACGCGAGCGGGATTTCCAGGCGTATCGGCGCGGCCGCTATGTCGAGTTCAACCTGGTCTTCGACCGCGGCACACTGTTTGGCCTGCAGTCGGGCGGCCGCGCCGAATCCATCCTGATGTCGATGCCGCCGCAGGTCTCGTGGCGTTACGACTGGCAACCGGAGCCGGGCACGCCGGAAGCGGCGCTCTATACCGATTTCCTGCCCGCGCGGGACTGGGCCTGATGTCGATGACCGAAGCCACCCGCCCGACCGGCACTGAAACGACTCGCCCCTATCGCCTGGGTATCCTGGGCGGCACTTTCGACCCGCCGCATCGTGGCCATATCGCACTGGCGGAGCTTGCGCTGGACCACCTCGATCTCGACGAACTGGTCTGGATTCCGACCGGGCAATCCTGGCAGAAGGGTGATCACGTGACACCCGCCGCCGACCGGCTGGCGATGACGGAACTGGCTGCGGCCACGCTCGCCCCGGCACGCGGCGAGGTACGCGTGAGCCGCATGGAGGTGGAGCGCGAGGGCCCCAGCTACACCATCGACACCGTGCGGCACCTGCGCGAGGCCTATGGCGCCCAGGCATCGCTGTCCTGGCTGATGGGTGCCGACCAATTGCTGCGCCTGCACACATGGCACGGCTGGGAGGCACTGTTCGAATATGTGCACCTGTGCATCGCCACGCGCCCGGGTTTCCATCTCGATGCGCTGGAGGGTCCGGTGCTGGAAGCCATGCAGCAACGTCAGGCGGACACGCACCTGATACAATGCACGCCCTCCGGACATATGTGGATCGACCAGACGCTTGCCGTCGACCTGTCGTCCACCGGCCTGCGCCAGCATCTGGCAGGCGGCGTGCTGCCGGACCAGGCAGATGACCAACTGCCGGCCGGCGTGGCACACTACATCGCGCGTCACGGGCTATACCAGAACCCCTGAGCCGACGCGCACCCTACCCGAATGAAGCTGAACAAGAAAGACACCATGGATATTCGTAAACTGCAGCGCGCGATCGTCGACGGACTCGAGGATGTGAAGGCGCAGGACATCAAGGTGTTCGACACCACTCACCTGACCGAACTGTTCGACCGGGTGGTGATCGCCAGCGGTAGTTCGAACCGCCAGACCAAGGCGCTGGCGGCGTCGGTACGGGAAACGGTCAAGGACGCCGGCGGTCATATCATCGCCGTCGAAGGTCTGGAAACCGGGGAATGGGTGCTGGTGGACTGCGGCGATGCCGTGGTGCACATCCTGCAGCCGCAACTGCGCATGTACTACAACCTCGAGGAAATCTGGGGTGACAAGCCGGTGCGCGTGAAGCTGTCGTCCGCAAAGGGCCTGGCCAAGGCCAGCGAACCGATGGACGACGAGGACTCGGAACCATCGCCGCGCGTGCGTCGCCCGTCCAACCTGCGTCCGGCATTGGCCCGCCTGCCGGAAGGCATGAAGGAACCCTCCCCGCCGATGGGCCACGAGGATACCGATTCCGACGCATTGGCCACGATGGGCGCCCGCGCCCGCAAGACGCCGGCCAAGCGCACGACTTCGACTGGCACGGCTGTCAAGAAGGCTCCGGCCCGCAAGACCGCTACCGGCACTGCCGCCAAGGCACCGGCCCGCAAGACCGCCGCCACCAAGACGGCTGCCAAGGCGCCCGCGCGCAAGACCGCCGCCGGCACCGCCGCCAAGGCACCGGCTCGCAAGACTGCCGCCACCAAGACGGCCGCCAAGGCCCCTGCCAAGACCGCAGCGCGCAAGCGCTCGGCCTGACCCGAGCCACCGGGCATCGCACATGCAACTCGTGATCGTGGCTGTCGGCCACAAGATGCCCGCGTGGATCGAATCCGGCTTTGCGGAGTATGCAAAGCGGATGCCGCCTGAACTGCGCATCGAACTGCGCGAGGTCAAGCCGGAAGCCCGCTCTTCCAGCAACAACGCCGCCACGGTGATGCAGCGCGAAGCCGCGCGCATCGACGCCGTGCTCGGGTCATTGTCGAAGCAATGCCGCATCGTCGCGCTCGACGAGCGCGGCAAGGACTGGACGACTGTCCAGTTGTCCGAGCAACTGACCGGCTGGCAACGCGAAGGCGGCGACGTCGCCTTCCTGATCGGCGGCGCCGATGGCCTCGATCCCGCGCTCAAGGCGCGCGCTCACACATTGTTCCGACTCTCCAGTCTGACCTTGCCGCATGGCATGGTGCGAGTGCTGCTGGCCGAGCAACTGTATCGCGCGTGGTCGGTGACGCAGGGGCATCCGTATCATCGGGTGTGAGTTTCTCGCTTCCTATTGTTGTGCTCCCCTCTCCCATGCAATGGGAGAGGGGTTGGGGGTGAGGGCATAGCGGTACAAATTGCGACTTGTCGTGGATAGAACCGCTGGCCCTCACCCCCGCCCCTCTCCCGCAAGCGGGAGAGGGGAGAAAACCGAGAGGGAGCAAACACTCGGCACCTCGCTACCACGCGTACAATCGGCGCACTCCTTTTTCGCACCGATCCCCGTGACCGCCCTCCTCTATCTCGCCTCCCAATCTCCCCGCCGTCGTGAACTGCTGACCCAGCTTGGCGTCACGCATGAATTGCTGCTTGCCGATGCCAGCGAGGATGCCGAGGCGCTGGAGGTCGAGTTACCCGGCGAGACCCCCGATGCCTACGTGCAGCGTGTGTGCGCGCTCAAGGCCGACGCTGCGCTGCAGCGCCGCATTCGGCGTGGGCTGGCCGAGGCGCCGATTCTGACTTCGGATACCACGGTCTGCCTGGGTGGCGAGATTCTCGGCAAACCCGCCGATGCGGCCGATGCAGCAAGGATGCTGTCGGCACTGTCCGGCGCCACGCATCGGGTGCTGACCGCCGTGACCGTAGTGTCGGCGCGAGGCCAGCGCCATGCGCTGTCGATCTCCCACGTCACTTTCCGTGCGATGAGCGGTGCCGAGATCGAGCGCTATGTGGCCAGCGGCGAACCGCTCGGAAAGGCCGGCGCATATGGCATCCAGGGCCGTGCGGCGGAATTTGTCCAGCGAATCGACGGAAGCTATTCGGGTATCATGGGCTTGCCCTTGTTCGAGACGGCGGCGCTGCTGCGCGAAGCGGATCTGCGCTTCTGACAGGCACGATGCCCGGTCGCACCGGGCGACAACAACAAGCGCCGGCCAACCGGCGACGCGCATCCAGCCGCATCTATCGCCATGACCGAAGACATCCTCGTCAATATCACGCCCCAAGAGACGCGCGTGGCCATCGTGCAGCAGGCGGCCGTGCAGGAATTGCATGTCGAACGCACGCTCACCCGCGGGCTGGTCGGCAACATCTACCTAGGCAAGGTCGTGCGAGTCCTGCCGGGCATGCAGTCCGCTTTCATCGATATCGGGCTCGAGCGTGCGGCCTTCCTGCATGTGGCGGACATCTGGCATCCGCGCGATGGCGAGAAGAACGGCCACGCTGCCATCGAAAAAACGCTGTTCGAAGGCCAGGCGCTCATGGTGCAGGTCATCAAGGACCCGATCGGCACGAAGGGCGCGCGGCTTTCCACGCAGGTCAGCATCGCTGGCCGTACGCTGGTCTACCTGCCGCAGGACCCACACATCGGCATCTCGCAACGCATCGAGGGCGAAGTGGATCGCGAAGCGCTGCGTGCCCGCGTGCAGGGTCTCGTCCCCACTGACGAGCGTGGCGGTTTCATCGTGCGCACGATTGCCGAGGAAGCCAGCGACGAGGAGCTTGGCAACGATATCTCCTACCTGCGCAAAATCTGGGCGTCGATCCGCCAGAACGCCACCACGCAACCGTCGCCGAGCCTGCTTTATCAGGATCTGAATCTTGCGCAGCGTGTGCTGCGCGACTTCATCAACGATGCCACCGGCGTGATCCAGGTGGACTCGCGCGAGAACTACCAGAAGCTCGTGGAGTTCGCGCAGGAGTACACGCCGGCCGTGCTGTCGCGGCTGTCGCACTACACCGGCGAGCGGCCGATCTTCGACCTGTTCAATATCGATGCCGAGATCGAGAAGGCGCTGTCGCGGCGCGTGGACCTGAAGTCCGGCGGTTACCTGATGATCGACCAGACCGAGGCGATGACGACCATCGACGTCAACACCGGCGGTTACGTCGGCGCGCGGAACTTCGACGACACGATCTTCAAGACCAACCTCGAAGCGGCGCACACCATCGCGCGCCAGCTTCGCCTGCGCAACCTGGGCGGCATCATCATCATCGACTTCATCGACATGGAAAATGTCGAGCATCGCGATGCGGTGCTGTCGGAGTTGAAGCGCGCGCTGTCGCGTGATCGCACGCGCATCACGGTCAACGGTTTCTCGCAACTCGGCCTGGTCGAGATGACGCGCAAGCGCACGCGCGAATCGCTCGCGCATGTGCTGTGCGAACAGTGCCCGGTCTGCACGGGCAAGGGTCAGGTCAAGACGCCGCGCACGGTCTGCTACGACATCTTCCGCGAGATCATGCGCGAATCGCGCCAGTTCAATCCGCGCGAATTCCGCATCCTCGCCTCGCAGGATGTGATCGACCTGTTCCTCGAAGAAGAAAGCCAGCATCTGGCCATGCTCGGTGACTTCATCGGCAAGCCGATCTCGCTGCAAGTGGAGTCTACGTTTCACCAGGAGCAGTACGACATCATCCTGATGTAGCCTTTGCTCCCCATCGGAAAACCTCCGGTACAAGTCATCGTTCTGTCATCGACTCCCCCCAGAATGCGCAGGTCATTCAAGCAAGGGAGTCGGCATGACGCATGCAATTGAAGTCCGCGGACTGAGCAAATCGTTCCGCGCGGACCGCAAGGCGCTCGACGATGTCACGCTACACATCGCCCCCGGCGAAATGGTTGCGCTGCTGGGCGCATCGGGTTCGGGTAAGTCGACGCTGCTGCGCCACGTGGCCGGCTTCGTCACGGGCGATGCAGGTTCCGGCGAGATCCTCGTCAACGGCCGCACCGTGCAGCGCCATGGTCGTCTGGCCCGCGATGTTCGCAAGGTGCGCGCCGAGATCGGTTTCGTATTCCAGCAGTTCAATCTGGTAGGCCGCCTGCCAGTGATCACCAACGTGCTGGTAGGCATGCTGACGCGCATCCCCGCGTGGCGTGCACTGACCCGCATTTTCAAGGCCGAGGAAGTGCAGGCCGGGCTCGATGCCTTGGCTCAGGTTGGTATAGACGACTATGCGTTTCAGCGTGCATCGACGCTGTCCGGCGGTCAGCAGCAACGTGCGGCCATCGCGCGCACGCTGGTGCAGAACGCTCGCGTGATCCTGGCCGACGAGCCGATCGCCTCGCTCGATCCGGAATCGTCGCGCCGCGTGATGTCGCTGCTCACCCAGATCAATCGCACCCGCAAGGTGGCCGTGGTGGTGTCGCTGCATCAGGTGGATGTGGCGATGCGCTACTGCCCGCGCGTGGTGGCATTGCGGCACGGCAAGGTGGTGTACGACGGCCCTTCGGCTGCGCTGACAACAAGCATGCTGCGCGACCTCTACGGCACCGAAGCCGACGAACTGCTGCACGACAGCGTGCCGGAAGAACCGGCGCCCGCCATTGGCGTGGCAGTCCCGGCCATGGTCCGCATGGATCTGGCCGCGGCCTGATCCGCACTGTATTCCCCCAAGCGTTTCCCATCAGTCCATCAGCTTTCCCAACGGAGTTTTCGATGCTTCGCAGAACCTTTCTCGCCGTGGTGGCCTCGGGTGTCGTGGCGCTGCCCGCTTTCGCCCAGGACGCCAAGACCCTGAACATTGGCTTCATCTCGACGGAATCGTCGTCGAACCTCAAGAGCGCCTGGCAGCCCCTGATCGACGATCTGAGCAAGACGCTCGGCGTGCAGGTCAAGCCGTTCTTCGCTTCCGACTATGCCGGCATCATCGAAGGCATGCGCTTCAACAAGGTGCAGATCGCCTGGTTCGGCAACAAATCGGCCATGGAAGCCGTGGACCGCGCCAACGGCGAAGTGTTCGCCTCGGTGATCGACAAGGACGGCAACCCGGGCTACTGGTCGCTGCTGGTGGTGCGCAAGGACAGCAACATCAAGTCCGTGGAAGATGTGATCAAGCGCGGCAAGGATCTGACCTACGGCGCCGGCGATCCGAACTCGACGTCGGGCACGGCCGTGCCGGGCTACTACCTGTGGAACGCCAACAAGGTAGATCCGAAGACGCTGTTCAAGGCCGTACGCATCGGCAACCACGAAACGAATCTGCTCTCCGTGCTGAACAAGCAGCTCGACGTGGCCGTGAACAACACCGAGAACCTGGAACGCTATCGCATCAACACGGGCAAGAACGCCTATGACGATCTGCGCGTGCTGTGGAAGTCGCCGCTGATTCCGGCTGACCCGATGGTGTATCGCAAGGACCTGACGCCGGAAATGAAGAAGAAGATCCAGACCTTCTTCGTCAACTACGGCAAGGGTGCCGACGCTGCACGCGAAAAGCAGATCCTGACCACGCTGACGTACCAGGGCTTCCGCGCATCGTCCGATGCGCAACTGGTACCGATTCGCCAGATCGAACTGGCGCGCGAAAAGAGCCGCATTGAATCCGACACCACGCTGGCCGACGCCGACAAGGAAAAGAAGCTGGCCGACTTGACGCGCCGCCTGGCCGATCTCGACAAGGCTGCCGCTGCAACGAGCACGCAGTAAGCACGTAGCAAGCCTTACGGGAGGACTGGCATCGACGCCCGCCCTCCCGCTCCGTATGACTTCCGGATTGACCCGATGACCGTCACTGCCAAGCCTGGCCTGCCTCCCTCGCCCCAAAGCACTGTTCGCCCGCCTCGTACATCGCTACCGATGATGATGGTATGGGGCATCGTGCTGGGCATGCTCGCCCTGTCATGGCAAGGCGCCGACATGCGTCCGATGGACCTGTTGCGCGATTCCGGCAACATGGCGAAATTCGCCGCCGAATTCTTCCCGCCCGATTTCCGCGACTGGCGCCACTATCTCGAAGAGATGCTGGTGACCGTACAGATCGCGCTGTGGGGCACTGCACTGGCCGTGGTGCTGGCCGTGCCGCTGGGCCTGCTGTGCTCGGCCAATATCGTGCCGGTATGGATCTATCAGCCCGCCCGCCGCATCATGGATGCATGCCGCGCCATCAACGAGATGGTGTTCGCGATGCTCTTCATCGTGGCCGTGGGCCTGGGTCCGTTCGCTGGTGTGCTGGCCATCTGGATACACACGATGGGTGTGCTGGCCAAGCTGTTTGCCGAAGCCGTGGAAGCCATCGACCCGCGTCCCGTCGAAGGTGTGCGCGCCACGGGTGCTGGCCCGCTTGCCGAGATCGTCTACGGCGTGATTCCGCAGGTACTGCCGTTGTGGCTGTCGTTCGCGCTGTATCGCTTTGAATCGAATGTGCGCTCGGCGTCGGTGGTGGGCATCGTCGGTGCCGGTGGCATCGGCACCGTGCTGTGGGAAATCATCCGCAGCTTCCAGTACGGCCAGACGTGCGCCGTGATGCTGATCATCATCGTGTTCGTGACGGCCATCGATATCGTCTCCGCGCAAATTCGCAAGGTACTGGTCTGATCATGCTGACGCTCCCCCTTATCGAAAACCTGTTCGCCCAGCACGGCACTGCCTACTACGGCGGCGAGGACATCAGCCAGACCGCCCATGCACTGCAATGCGCCCTGCTGGCCGAGCAGGCCGGCGAAAGCGAGGCGCTGATCGTTGCCGCACTGCTCCATGACGTCGGGCACCTGATGCTGGCCGAAAGCAGCACCACGGATATGCGCCACCAGGAAACCGGCGCCGATGCACTGAGCACGCTGTTTGGTGCCGATGTGACCGAACCGATTCGACTGCACGTTGCCGCCAAGCGATATCTGTGTGCGGTGGATGCAGCGTACTTCGACACGCTGTCGCCGGTGTCGGTACACAGCCTGGAGCTGCAGGGCGGGATCTATGGTCGTGACGAGGCCGAAGCGTTTGCAGCAAGACCGCATGCGCTGGAGGCGGTGCGGCTGCGTCGCTATGACGATCTGGCGAAGGTAGTGGATCTGGAAACGCCGCCGCTGGCGCATTATCTGGAAATGGCGGGGCGGTGTTTGCGGGCAGCGGCCTAAGGTCTTTGATTTGCTTTTGCTTTGCTCCCCTCTCCCATGAAATGGGAGAGGGGTTGGGGGAGAGGGCATGGTGGCTCTGCTTGCCGACTTGTCGCAGCTTGCACCGCTGGCCCTCTCCCCCGCCCCTCTCCCGCAAAGCGGGAGAGGGGAGCAAACCGTCAGGGATTTAGGGGCCGTTGGTGATTCAATTCAAACGCGATCCGTCTGAACCAGATCCACCAGCCGTTGCGCCGATTCCTCCAGCACCCCGCTGTTATCGATCTCCACCACGCGCACGCCTTCGGGCACATCGAACCCCTGCGCCGCACGTTGCAATCTCCGTGCAATCCCTTCTTCCGATTCCCGCCCACGCTGCCGCAACCGCGCGGCCAGCACATCGGGTTTCACGCGCACATGCACGGCGCAAAGCTCCGGGTACCGCTTTGCGGCAACAGGCAGATATTCGCGCGAACCATTGACGATGACCTTGAGGCCGCGCGCCAGCCATTGATCGATCTCCACGCCAATGCCGTAATGCAAGCCGTGGCTCTGCCAGTGCAGTGCCAGGCAACCCAGGCCGATACGGCGCTGGAATTCGTCAGAGGTCAGCGCAACAGATGCCTCGTTGGCATCGGCCGCACGGGTAATGTAGCGATGCGCGACCACGATCGGGTCTGCAGGTTTTATGCGCTCGCGTAGTGCGCGCAGGAGCGAATCCTTGCCGCTGCCCGATGGCCCCATCACGTAGAACAGGCCGTTGCCTTTCGATATCTTCGTCACGCCAGAAACTCCGCGCCCGCGCCGTCGGCAGTGGTGCCGTCGAAACGATAGTGCCGGGCCAGCACGAAATCCGCGCCGGGTTCGGCCTGCGCAAAGATGCTGATGCCATCGACATGCAGCGGTTGCTCCAGTAATGCACCACCGGCCTTGTGAAGCATCTCCAGCGCGCTGGTCTCATCCGCTGCGTCGAGCATGCCCGTCAACGTGATGTGGAAAGTGAAGGTATCGAACACGTAGGGATAGCCCCACGTATCGAGCATGGCGCGCTGAACAGCGCTCAGTGCCGAAGGATTGCGCCGCGCGATATCGGCAGCAGAAGGCGCTGCACGAAAGCGGTCGAAGTCACGCACGCAGGCATCGGCCAACGCATGCATCTGCCGGCCGCCCCGCCCTTGCGTATCGGCGAGGCACCATGCCAGAAATCCGCGCAATGCTCGCAGTACCAGGGGGGCTTCGAATGATGCACGCCCCTTGGCGAATTCACGCGCGGCACGATCGAGCATCGCGGCATCGGTGCCTTCGGCAAGACGGAACGGAGGCTTCAGCGTGGCGTGTAGCGCGTAGTGCGCGGGTGCCTCGACCCATTCCACGGGACGTTGTGCGATACCGGGCGGCAGGGGCTGTGGCTCGCCGCTTTCGGCGTCGCGGCCGAGCCATTGCGCACCGAAAGTGCGAAACGGCTCTGCAGGGGCCAGGTAGATGGCGTAGCGATGCGCAGCGCGGCTCATGCGGCCAGGCTGGCGCGCTGGCCAAGTGACGCTGCATCGATCATCGGCAGCGCGGTGCTGGCATGGCGCAGCTCGCCATTGACGATGGCGGCGCATACGCGCGGCAGGCCCGGATCGCTGTCGTCCACGAGAATGGCGTCAGCGCGCATGCCCGGCATCAGCACTCCGCGATCGCGCAACCCCGCCGCGCGTGCCGGGTTACGCGAAACCAGATGCCACGCAGCGGGGAGATCGCAAATACCCAGTTGCACAAGCCGGAACGCTGCCTGCAAAGGCGCGGGATAGTAGTAATCGGATGCCAGCACGGTGCACAGCCCCGCCGCAATCATCTCGGTGGCGTTGGGTGCGCCGGTGTGGCTCTTGCCGCGCAGCACATTGGGGGCGCCGAAGACGGTCTCGTCCCCAAGCTGCCGCGCCAGTGCGGCCACCTCGACAGTCAGCGGGAACTCTGCGATGCCGCAGCCCTGGCGATGATAGTGCTGACGCGTGGCCGCATCCGGATCATCGTGCGATGCCACGGGCAGATGGGCGGCGCGCGCCGCAGCGATCAATCGCGACATCTCGGCGGGTACATCCTGCGCGTGGCGGCTGGCGTTTCGCAAGCGCGTGCGGAAGGCTTCCATCTCGCACTCGGCACGCTCCGCGTACTGCGCAAGCTTGCGATCGTCGTTCATGCGGCGCGCCAGCGTCGGCAGGTGATCGTTGATCGCCAGCAGGTTGACACGCCCTTCCTTCATCCACTGCATCGCCGTCTCCACGCCGGCGAGGTGATACGCCTCGAAGCGCAGATGCACCTTGTGCGATGCACCGAGCACCGGCTGCAATTGCGCCAGTGCCTCGAACATGCGAATCGCATAAGCTTCGCCGCGCAGCCCGCCTTCCCACGACAGCGTCACACCATGAAACTCGGTGGTGATACCGTGGGCCAGCAACTGCCGATCCACGTCGAGGAGCGCCGGGCCGTACGGAAAGCTCACGCCGGGACGCGGCATGACCGAACGTTCGAACGCGTCACCGTGGATGTCGACGATGCCCGGCAGCACAAGCAGGTTGCCTGCATCGATGCAGGGGCCGTTCGTCGGCGTTTGCGGGGCAATGCTGCCTTGCGCAAAGCCGAGGGTAGCGGGGGCAATGCCGGCTGCGCCAAGCACCCGGCGGCCGGTGATGCCGCTCAGGGCGGCCGTATGGTTTTGCGTGGTCGTATGCATGGGCGTTACGTTAGCGTGGGCACATGACAGACAGATGTCTAGACCAATGCGACCGGACCGCCGCATCGATCCACGACACGTCCCAGTTTAGTCGTTGTCGGCCACCGTGAGTTGTACCCAGTCTCCGGCAAAGCGGGTCATGCTGTACTGCACTGGCTCGCCATCGATGTCGACGTTGAGCGCCTCCACTTGCAGTACGGGCCGGGTCTTCGGCTGGTTCAACAACCGTGCCACCGGCGCACTGGGCATGGCGGCGGTGATGCGCGACCACTTGCGCGTGTAGTCGGCAATGCCGTACTTGGCCAGCGCGCGCGAGATCGATTGCGTTTCGCGCGCCAGCTCATCGAGTTCCGGAAAACGCTTCAGGTCAAAGTAGTGCTCGGCCACGTCGATGGTGCGTCCCTCGGCCTTGCCCACCATCTGGATGTGCAGAATGTCAGCCGTACGCGACAGACCCAGATGTTTGGCAACTTCTGGCGCGCGGATTTTCTGGCTTTCCACAATTTCCAGGTGACCGCGCATGCCTTGCGCAGCGAGGTTCTGCGAGAAACGCGTGCGGCGCCCGATCGCGTAATCGATCGCATGTTCCTGCACGAACGTGCCGCGTCCCTGCTCGATCCGCACCAGGCCGCTCAGTTCCAGCTCGCCCATGGCACGCCGGATGGTGTGACGATTGACGCTGAAGCGCGTGGCCAGTTCCGGCTCCGGTGGCAGTTGCTCGCCAGGACCATAGAGCTTGTTGCGGATGTCGTCCGCCAAGGCCTCGCCAATCTGGCGCCATACGGCTACGCCCGAGCCGCGTTCCACTTCCCGTTCAGACATCTTCAACCCTGTGTCATCAATGCTTCATCGATAGCGTGCGATTGTGCCTCACTCCGGCAGCGCCGTTGGCGTGTCCGAGCAAAGCCGGCACCCGTCATGAAACGTTCATCTGGCTGTGGTCTAGTATCGCCGTGTTGTGTTAGTTTACATCTAAACGTATAGACGTATAGGGGTGATCATGCAAAAAGAAACCGCCAATCCGGGCAGCCGTGAGGCGGATGCGGCGAATCGGATGCGCGCCGCATGGCTGCGGATTCTGGCCCTGACCCAGTCGGATGCCCTTGACGCTGCCTACTCGCGCTTGCTGGAAGCCGCGACCCCGCCCACGTACCGCCTGCTGCGCAAGCCCGAATCTGGCATGGCCATGGTGCGGGCGCGTGCCGGCGGCACCGGCGTGCAGTTCAACTTGGGCGAGATGTCCATCACGCGTTGCGCCGTGGTGCTCGACGCAGTTGAAGGACAGGCAGCCACCGCAGGCGTGTCCTATGTGCAGGGACGCGGCACGCGCCACGCCGAACAGGCCGCCGTGCTCGATGCACTGCTGCAACGCCCCACGTGGCACCAGCGTGTGCAGGACACCGTGATCGCCCCGCTCTCGCAGGCGCTCGATGCGCACGCTGCACACCAGGCCGCCACCGCCGCGCAAACCCGCGTGGAGTTCTTCACGATGGCACGCGGAGAAGACTGATATGCCTTCCCAGATTTCCTCACAGAATCCGATGCAAGCCTCTGCCACGTCGCTGCTGCCCGGCTTCGACAATCCCGTCGACGATGCCCAGCAGGTCTTCCGCGCCACGCTCGAAGCGTTCGCGCATCCGGGTCGGCTCGACACCCTGCCCGTCACCAGCGGCCAACCCGATGGCCTGTCGCCCGCGCTTTCGGCCCTGCTGCTGACGCTTGCCGATCCCGACACGCCCGTATGGCTGCCCGCCGAGATTCCTGCTGCGGCACGCGCCTTCCTGCGTTTTCATTGCGGCTCTCCGCTGGTCGATACGGTAAGCGATGCCACGTTCGTCTGCGTGCCTGCTGGCTATGTGATGCCTGCGCTCGCCGATTGCGCGCAGGGCCTGCCCGAGTATCCCGATCGCTCGGCCACGCTGATCGTCGAACTGCCGTCGCTGACGGAAGGCGCCACGTACATGCTGCGCGGTCCCGGCATCGAGACCACGCAGACGCTGCGCGCCACCGGCCTGCCCGCCGATCTCGTCGCGCAATGGGACGCGAACAATGCGCTGTTCCCACTCGGTGTCGATCTTCTGCTCGCCAGCGGCGATCAATTCTGCGCGATGACGCGCACCACGCAAGTGGCACTGGAGGACTGAGCCATGTACGTAGCCGTCAAGGGTGGTGAACGCGCCATCCTGAACTCCTACCAGATGCTCGACACATACCGTCGCGGCGACACGTCGGTGCCCGAACTCACGCTCACGCAGATCCGCGAACAGATGCCACTGGCCGTATCGCGTGTGATGGCCGAAGGCTCGCTCTACGACCCGCACCTCGCGGCGCTCGCCATCAAACAGGCAGCCGGCGATCAGATCGAAGCGATCTTCCTGCTGCGCGCCTACCGCACCACGCTTGCGCGCTTCGGCTACACCGCACCGCTCGATACCGGCAAGATGAAGCTGCAGCGCCGCATCTCGTCCACGTTCAAGGACGTCCCCGGTGGGCAGGTGCTTGGACCCACGTACGACTACACGCAGCGCCTGCTTGACTTCTCGCTCGAAGCGGGCCGCGATCCCGCGCCGCTGCCGCCGTCGCCCGAACCGCTCTCCCCGAACATGCCGCGCGTGACGGGACTGCTCGAAGCCGAATCGTTTGTCGAAGCCGACACGATTCCTGCTGGAGATCCCACACCGCCGGACCTTACGCGCGAACCGCTGACGTTCCCCGCCGAACGTCCCGCGCGCCTGCAAAACCTGGCGCGCGCCGACGAAGGCTTCCTGCTGTCGATGGGTTACTCCACGCAGCGCGGCTACGGCAACTCGCACCCGTTTGCAGCGGAAATCCGCTACGGCAGCACCGAAGTGGAAATGTTCATCGAGGAACTTGGCTTCGCCGTGACCATCGGCGAAGTGGAAGTCACCGAGTGCCAGATGATCAGCCAGTTCGATGGCAACGCCGATGAATCGCCGCGTCTCACGCGCGGCTACGGATTCGTGTTCGGCTACAACGAACGCAAGGCCATGTCGATGGCACTGGCAGACCGCGCGATGCGCGCCGCCGAACTGGGCGAAGCCGCCGACAATCCGGCCAACGACGTGGAGTTCATGCTGTACCACAGCGACAACGTGGAAGCCTCGGGCTTTGTGCAGCATTTGAAGCTGCCCCACTACGTGGACTTCCAGGCCAATCTGGAGTTGCTGCGCCGCCTGCGCGCCGAGCAGGAAGCGGCATCGTCCACATCGGGCATTGCATCCGATCAGCAACAGCCGCCGCAATCGCAACCGGCATCGCAATCGCAAGAGGAATCCCTGGCATGAGCACCGCCACCCAGATCCACAATCCGCCGCAGGGCGTTGCGCGCGACGACCACTACAACTTCGGCTACCTCGACGAATCCACCAAGCGCATGCTGCGCCGCGCATTGCTGAAGGCCGTGGCGATTCCCGGCTATCAGGTGCCATTCGGCAGCCGCGAAATGCCTCTGCCCTATGGATGGGGCACGGGCGGCATTCAGGTCACCGCTGCAATCATCGGTCGACAGGATGTGCTCAAGGTCATCGACCAGGGTTCGGACGACACCACGAACGCGATCAACATCCGCCGCTTCTTCGGCCGCGTGACCGGTGTGCAAACCACCGAGCGCACCGTCGAAGCGACGATCATCCAGACGCGTCACCGCATTCCGGAGACAAAGCTGGGCGCTGGGCAGACCATGGTCTATCAGGTACCGATCCCCGAACCGCTGCGCTGGCTGGAGCCGAGCGAGACCGAGACGCGCACGATGCATGCGCTGGCCGAATACGGATCGATGCATGTGAAGCTGTACGAGGACATCGCGCACCACGGCCACATCGCCACCACGTACGACTATCCGGTGATCGTGAACCAGCGCTACATGATGCGTCCGTCGCCGATCCCGAAGTTCGACAATCCCAAGCTCGACCGCAGCCCCGCGCTGATGCTGTTCGGCGCTGGCCGCGAGAAGCGTGTCTATGCCGTGCCGCCGTACACCACGGTCAAGAGTCTCGATTTTGTCGATCATCCGTTCACGGTCGAGAAGTGGGCAAGCTGCTGCGCGCAATGCGGCGCCACCGACAGCTACCTCGACGAAATCATCACCGACGATGCTGGTACACGCATGTTCGTGTGCTCGGACACCGAGTACTGCGCCAACCGGCAAGCTACACAGGCGCTGGATCAGGCAGGAGCCGCACAATGAACCCCACGCCCCTGCTCTCCGCCCGCAACCTCACGCACACCTGGGATGGCGTGCACGGCTGCCACGACGTCAATTTCGATCTCTATCCCGGCGAAGTGCTTTGCGTGGTCGGTGAATCCGGCTCGGGCAAGAGCACGCTGCTGCAAGCGCTGTCGATGCAGGTACGCGCCCAACGCGGCAGCGTCAGCTATGACATGCGCGAGACCGGCCTGACCGATCTCGCCGCACTCTCCAGCGCACGCATGCGTCTGCTCGCACGTACCGACTGGGGCTTCGTGCGTCAGCATGCCCGCGACGGCCTGCGCATGCAGGTCAGCGCCGGTGCCAACATCGCCGAACGCCTGATGGCCGTGGGCAATCGACACTACGGTGATCTGCGTGAAATCGCCGGTGCGTGGCTCGAAAAAATGGAGATCGACCTCGCGCGACTCGACGATGTGCCGAGCACGTTCTCGGGCGGCATGCAGCAACGGCTGCAGATCGCGCGCAACCTCGTCACGCATCCGCGTCTCGTGTTCATGGACGAGCCCACGGCATCGCTCGATGTCTCCGTGCAGGCGCGCCTGCTCGATCTGATGCGCCGCCTCGTCAACGACCTTGGTCTCGCCGCCATTCTCGTCACGCACGACCTGGCCGTGGCGCGCCTGCTGGCGCACCGCACGCTGGTGATGCAGGGCGGGCGCGTGGTGGAACAGGGCCTGACCGACCAGATTCTCGACGACCCGCAGCACCCGTACACGCAGTTGCTGGTCTCCTCCATTCTTCAGGGCTGAACATGATGCAGAACGATCCCGCCAAGCTGATCGAGGTACGCGGCCTCGGCAAGATGTTCACGCTGCACAACCAGGGTGGCATTCGCCTGCCAGTGTTGCAGGCCATCGATTTCGATGCGTCGCGTGGCGAATGCGTCGTGCTCTCGGGTCGATCCGGCACGGGCAAGAGCACGCTGCTGCGCTGTCTCTATGGCAACTACCTCGCCACGGAAGGCACCATCCGCCTGCGCGATACGAGCGAAGCCGGCGAGCCGTGGGTGGAGCTGACCCAGGCGCCTGAACAACGCGTGCTGAAGCTGCGCCGCGATGTGATCGGCTATGTCTCGCAGTTCCTGCGCGCCATCCCGCGCGTCTCGGCGCTCGACGTGGTGGCCGATCCGCTGCAGCAGCGTGGCACCAGTATGGAAGACGCCCGCGCCCGCGCTGCCGTGCTGCTCGAACGCCTGAACCTGCCGCGCCGTTTGTGGGATCTGCCACCCGCCACGTTCTCGGGCGGCGAACAGCAACGCGTGAACATCGCGCGCGGTTTGATCGGCGGCCACCCGATCCTGCTGCTAGACGAACCCACCGCATCGCTCGACGCCGATAACCGCGCCGTGGTGATCGAACTGATTCGCGAAGTGCTGGCCGAGGGCCGCGCGCTGATCGGCATCTTCCATGACGAAGCCGTACGCGATGCCGTCGCCACCCGCGCGCTGCCGCTGCAGCCCGTGGTGGCCGCCAACGCCTGAACCTGCCCGACGCTCTGAACCGGAACCGGACATGACTGCTACCTACCTCACGCACGCCACGCTGGTGCTGCCTGACCGCGTGCTGCACGACAGCGCGATGGTGATCACAGACGGCCAGATCACCGCCATCGAACCGGCTTCGGCACCGGCTCACGCGCAGATCGTCGACCTGCGCGGCCACACCGTGATGCCCGGCCTGATCGACGTGCATTGCGACGCCATCGAAAAGGAAGCCGAGCCGCGCGCCAGCGTGCTATTCCCCCTCGATTTCGCCGTGGCGCAGGTCGATCGCCGCAACGCCGCAGCCGGCATCACCACGCCGTATCACGCGCTGTCGTTCGCCAGCAATGCGTTCGGCGTGCGCAACAACGAGACCGCGGCCACGCTGGTACGCGCTGTGGCCGCCTATCGCAGCCACAGCCTTGTCGATAACCGCATCCACTGCCGCTATGAAGTGAGCGACGCATCCGCCGTGCCCGCGCTGGAAATGCTGATGTCAGAAGGGGTGGTGGACCTGCTGTCGGTCATGGACCACTCGCCGGGCCAGGGTCAGTTCAAGACACTCGACGCCTACCTCACGTACATGATGGGCAACCACGGCATGAGCCGCGAGGCCGCCGCCGAGGCCGCCGCGAAGAAGTTTGCCGATATGGATGGCGCCACCGAGCGCGTGAACCAGCTGGTAGCGAAAGCCCATGCACTGGGCATTCCCACTGCGAGCCACGACGACGATTCGCCCCAGCGCATCGCTGCCATGCAGGCGCTTGGCGTGCGCATGAGCGAATTCCCGATCAACGTGGAGACGGCGCAGGCGGCATCAAGCCATGCGCTGCCGACAATCCTTGGCGCACCCAACGTGCTGCGCGGCAAGAGCCAGAGCGGATCGATGCGGGCCATCGACGCCATCCTGGCAGGCGTGGGCGACATCCTCTGCTCGGACTACCAGCCCTCGACGCTGATCGCCGCCGCCTTTGCCGCCGCGCAGCAGGCAGAGCTGCCGCTCAACGAGGCACTGGCATTGGTCAGCGCCAATCCGGCCGACGCCTGCCTGCTGCACGATCGCGGTCGCCTGGCCGTCGGCAAGCGCGCCGATGTGATCGCCGTGGCCAGCGTAGCTGGCCAGCCACTGGTCACGCACACATGGTCGGCGGGCCGGCTGGTGTTCGCCGCCGGCTATCCGGCCGTGCAGCACGCCGCGCCGCGCGAGCGCGAGATGGTTGAAACGAGCGTTTGACGAAAAAAAAGCGCGCCCGAGTTGGGCGCGCGGAATATCCATTGACTATAGACGGTGGCCCGGCGGTTCGCCCAATAGGGCTAGTACCGAACACTTCCGGCTGGCCTTTGTGCCCCCATCCCCTACATTGAAGGTGAAAGGTGACGGACGCACGAGGGGTCGCACATGAAGTCAACCACGATCGCAAAGCCAGCCCTGCTGGCTCTTTTTTTATGCGTCGGATGCGCGCCGCTACAGGAGCGCGTGGATCGATCCCCGCCACTGGCCGGTCCGACGGTCAATGCCGACAAGACCTACCCGCCCGCACCGCAGGCCCGCGCCACGCCCATCGCCGCACGCGAGATCAACATGGCGGGCGCGTGCAAGCGCACCGAGGAAGACGGCTTTCGCGAAGACGCCGTGGTGCGTGTCTCGCGCAACGCCGTACAGACGTTGACCTGGAAACTATGGGTCTCGCGCAAAGGCTCATGCCAGTTCGACCTCGCCCAGTTCAAACAGGTACAGCAGACACCACACATCGAACTGCATGCGGTAGATGGCGGCGGCTGCAAGCTCATGGTCTGGCAAGATCCGCGCCGCATCACGCTGGCGCACGCCAAGTGCGAGAAGTACTGCACACCGGGAATTTATGAGCAGGCGTGGCCGGTGCTGTTCGATCCGAAGAGCGGGGCGTGTGCGCAGGTGCGCTGAACAGTGATCCGCCACGGACCGGTTCCCCTCTCCCATGTAGTGGGAGAGGGGTCAGGGGTGAGGGCAGGCCGTCGATACACGGTTGCGCGGTTAGGGCTTGATGCGCTGACCCTCACCCCCAGCCCCTCTCCCGCAGGCGGGAGAGGGGAGCAAACCGTCGGGATCGATTACTTTGCTTTTGCCACCCGCCCCATCAAATAAAACTCGTCATTCGGCCGCATACTGATCGTATTCGCCATGCGATTCGACAATCCGAAAAACGCCGTGATCGCGGCAATATCCCAGGCGTCTTCCTCGTCGAATCCATGCGCGCGCAGCGCCTCGAAATCGGCGTCGCCTACCGTGTGCGACGCCTCGCACACCTTCATCGCGAAATCGAGCATCGCGCGCTGGCGTGGCGCGATGTCTGCCTTGCGATAGTTGACCGCTACCTGATCGGCCACCAGCGGTTTCTTCTCGTAGATGCGCAGGATCGCGCCGTGCGCCACCACGCAATACAGGCACTGGTTCACACCTGACGTTGCCACCACGATCATCTCGCGGTCGCCTTTGGTCAGGTTGCCCGTCTCCTTGAGCATCAGCGCGTCGTGATAGGCGAAGAATGCGCGGCACTCGGCGGGACGATGCGCCAAGGCAAGAAACACATTAGGCACGAAGCCGGCTTTCTCCTGGACTTCCAGCACGCGCTGCCGCAAATCTTCGGGCAGGTCGGCAATTGCTGGAACGGGGAAGCGGCTGATGGGAGGGGTGGTGGCGGACTGCGTGGTCATGTCTGTCTCCTCGGGGTATATGTCCCCTGTTGGTACATGCCCGGCCGTGGCGCGATGCCACGGCCGTGAATCCTTGCTGATAGTGCTTGCTCAGTGCGCGGCAGTGGCGAACTGGATGCGATGCAGGCCGGCGTACAGGCCATTGGCGGCCAGCAGGTCGGCATGGCTGCCGGACTCTGCCACGCGGCCCTGTTCGAGCACCACGATGCGATCGGCGTTCTCGATGGTCGACAGGCGGTGTGCAATCACCAGCGTGGTGCGGCCCACCATCAACGATTCGAGCGCGGCCTGGACCTGGCGTTCCGATTCCGAATCGAGCGCCGAAGTGGCTTCGTCGAGAATCAGGATCGGCGCATCCTTGTAGATGGCACGGGCAATCGCCAGACGCTGGCGCTGGCCGCCCGACAGCTTCATGCCGTTGTCACCGATATTGGTTTCCAGCCCTTCGGGCAGGCCCTTCACCGTGTCGGTCAGGTAGGCCGCTGCCAGCGCGCGCTCTACGCGCGCCATGTCGATGGCTTCACGCGGATGTACGCCATACGCCACGTTGGCCGCCACGGTATCGTTGAACAGCACCACGTCCTGGCTCACGAATGCAATCTGGCGACGCAGGTCGTTGAGCGAGAACGAATCGATCGGCTTGCCGTCGAGCATGATGCGGCCTTCGGTCGGATCGAAGAAGCGCGGCACCAGATTGACCAGGGTGGTCTTGCCACTGCCCGAAGGACCCACCAGTGCCACCACCTCACCCGGTGCGGCACGGAAGCTCACATGGTTCAGTGCCGCACGGCCAGCGTCGCCATAGCGGAAACCAACGTTGTCGAACACCAGATCGCCCTGCGCGCGTTCCAGCGCGGCGCCACCCACCAACGGCTCCACGGGTTCGTCGATCAGGCGGAAGATCATCTCGGCGGCCGTCAGGCCACGTTGCAGCGGCTGGTTCAAATCGGTCAGGTGCTTGAGCGGCGAGATCAGCAGCAGCATCGCCATCACGAAGCCCGTGAAACCGCCAATCGTCGTCTGGTCGGCCTGGGCCTGCACCATGGCGATGGTCAGGATCACCGACAGCGCCAGCGACGCCAGGAACGCCGTCACAGGCTGGTTCAGCCCGCCCGCCACGGCCATGCGCATCGAGTAGCCGCGCAGCCGCTCGGCCATCGTCGCAAAGCGCGCGGTTTCGTAGGCTTCGCCGCCGTGCAGCTTGACCACCTTGTAGCCACCCGCCGCTTCCTCGACGACATAGGCCGCCGTATTGGTCAGCGTCTGGTGCTCGCGATTCAGGCGGCGCAAGCGGCGATTCACCTTCGCCATCACGAAGCCGATGGTCGGCAGCAGCACCGCCACCACCAGCGTCAGGCGCCAGTTCGTATAGAACAGGTAGATCAGCAGGGCCAGCACGGTCAGCGAGTCACGCACCAGCGTGATCAGCACGCCTGTCAGGATCTGCATCACCTGATTGACTTCGAAGATCACGGCGTTGATCAGCGATGCGGCAGTGTTGCGGTGATAGAACAGCGCTGGCGCGCGCAGCATGCGCTCGAACATCTGCATGCGCATCTTCAGCAGCACCTTGTTCGAAATCATCGACAGCAGGTACCCCGACGCGAACTGCGCCACGCCGCGCACCAGTGCCACGCCCACCAGCAACGCGGGAACGTGCCAGAGCTTGCCTGAGTAGGCGCCGCCAAAGCCCTTGTCGAGCAGGTCGTTCACCACCTTGGGGATAATGCCCTCGCTCGCCGCGACCAGGGCCATGGCCACGATCGCGAGCACGAAATTGCGCATCTCGGGCTTCAGGTAGGACCATACGCGCTTGAGGGTATCGGTTTCCTGAGGCGTTTGTTTTGTGTTGTCGTTCACGTTTGCTCCACTTGCCGAGCGGGGCACGCGCCGTCTGCCGCTAGAATGGCGGGCAAATCCGGACTGCGGGCTACCGTCGCAAGCATCTCTATGAAAATCTCAGTCGTACTGATTACCAAAAACGAGGCACACAATATCCGGGAGTGCCTCGAAAGCGTCTCCTGGTGCGACCGCGCGATTATAGTGGACTCCGGCAGCACCGACGGCACGGTGGAAACCGCGCGCGCCATGGGGGCAGAAGTCCATGAAACGGCTACCTGGCCCGGCTTCGGACCGCAAAAAAACCTGGCCTTGTCGAAGGTGCAGACCGAATGGGTACTGTCCATCGACGCCGACGAGCGCGTCACGCCCGCCCTGCGCGACGAGATCCTTTCCGCGATCAACGCCAACGAGGCCGACGCCTACGACATGCCGCGCCTCTCGCGCTTCTGCGGCCGGTTCATGCGCCACAGCGGCTGGTATCCGGATCGCCTGACCCGCGTGTTCCGCGTCGGCAAGGCGCGCTTCACCGACGACATCGTCCACGAAAACGTGGTGACCGATGGCCCCATCGGCCATCTGCAAACCCCGCTGCTGCACTACACCTACGACAACTTCTCGCAGGTGCTCGGCAAGATCGACCACTATTCGACCCTCGGCGCCCGCCAGGCATTCCAGCGCGGCAAGTCCGCCTCGGTCGCCAGTGCATGGGGCCATGGTGCCTGGGCCTTCCTGCGCACCTACCTGCTGCGTCGCGGCTTCATGGATGGACCGCAAGGACTCGCCGTCGCGCTGATGAACGGTCAGGCGAGCTACTACAAGTACATCAAGCTCTGGCTGCTGCACCAGCAGGCGAAGCAGCCTGCCGCGTCAGGCGATCGACCAGCGCACTGAACGCCTGCGCGGTCGGACCAAAGCCCATCTGTTCGATGTGATGCGCGGCGTGCGCCAGCAATGCCGCGCGCAGCGCCTCGTCATGCAGGCCACGGTCGATGGCCTCGGCCAGACCTGCTACATCGCCTACCGGGACGAGCAGGCCGGCGCGGCCATCGTCGAGAATCTCGCGCGGACCGGTCGGACAATCCGTACTGACCACCACCTGCCCCGCCGCCAGCCCTTCGAGCAGCACGTTCGGCAACCCTTCCATCTTCGAGCTAAACGCCAGCAGGCGCGCATGGCCGATCCACGCATGCGGATTCGACTGGAAGCCGGCAAACGTCACGCGGCTGGCAATGCCCAGCGATTGCGCCAGCGCTTCGAGATGCTGACGCGATGCCCCATCGCCCACAATGACGAGATCTTCCGCAATCCCCTGCCCGGCCAGCCGGGCATAGGCATGCAGTAAAGACGCAAAATCCTTCTGGCTTTCTTCCAGACGTCCCACCGATACGATGAACGGGCCTTGTGGCGTCACACCGGGTTCCAGCGGCTGCTGCGCCCGGGTACGGATGTTCGCGATATCGATGGCGTTGTAGAGGCGCACGAGCTTGTCGGCGGCATCGGGCAACAGCACGCGAGCATCGGCGAGCATGCTGTCGGTCAGCAGCACCACCGCGTCGTAATCCACCTTGCACTGGTGCCGCAGCTTGCGCAGCTTCCGCTCGTGACCATCGGCCAGGTGCGCGACGCTGAAATGCTGATAGCCGATCATCGGCACGGCCAGCGGCCCCGTGATGCGCGACAGCGACATGTCGTAGTCGACTACGGCGTCGTATCCGCCCGGCCCACCCTGCTTGAGAATGCTCAGAAAGCGGCGCCGCATCAGCGGCTTGCGGACCGGCGGCAGCAACGCCTCTTCATAGATCTTGCCAAGCGGCCCAAGCTTCCGCTGCTTCTTCAACTGACGGCAATGCGACAGCCAGCGCTCCGGCGCCAGCACATGTACCTTCACATGCGCGGGCAGCCGGGCGCGGAAATGCGATTCCAGTTCCGGCGACGGATACGTGATCGTCAAACCCAGTTCGAAGTGTTCCGGATCGAGCGAGGCCAGCAGTGATACCAACGAGGTCTCGATGCCGCCATGCAGGAAGTGCGTGACGTGGAACAGCACACGCTGGCGGCGCCCGGCCACGGGGGCGATGTCCTTCGAGGCAACCATCGGCATGGCCTCAGCCATAGATCATCTTCACGCTGTCGCCGAGCGCGCTGCGAAGATTCGTCAGCGCCTCCTCGGATGGCGTGATCTGCCATTGCGCGCCAAGCATGGCTTCGCACTGAGCGGTCTTGTTGACGTAGCTGACGCGAACCGGCAAGCCCGGCGACTGCGCCACGCTGGCGAGGTACGGCGTCAGCAGTTCGCGCAGACGTTCGGTCGAAGCATTGCCATTGAAGCCCAGGCACACCGCCTCGGCATACTTGGCACGCGCCGCCACAAGATCCATCACCGTCTCTGCCGTGAAGCGCACGCCGCCCGTGAACGTGTCATGTCGCGCGTTGCCCTGCGCGATGATCAGTTCGTCTTCCTTGAACATGTGACGGTTGGCGTCGTACAGCTCGTTGAACACGGTCATCTCGATCTGCGCCGTGCCATCGTCGATCATCACGATGATCAGCTTGCCGCGCTGCGTCATCTGCGTACGCACGCCCATGATCACGCCCGCCACCGCACGGCCGCGCACGTCGCGGCCATAGCCGCCGCCGTTGCCCTGCACTTCCTTCTCCAGCGCGGCCAGCGTGCCCTTGAGGAACTTGCGCACCTCGTCGCGCGACGCATCGAACAGATGGCCCGAGAAGTAATACCCCAGCGCCTGCTTCTCTTCCTGCAGCGTGCGCTTGGCCGTCCAGGCCGGCTCCGAGACCAGTTCTGGACGATGCGCCTCGCCGGCGTCTTCCATCAGGTCGAACAGCGACACCTGGTTGGCCGATTCCGCCTTCTGCTCGGCCGCTTCCATCGCGATCGACACCGAGGCCAGCAGCTGCGCGCGATTGTTGTTGAGGCTGTCAAACGCACCGGCGCGGATCAGTGCCTCGATCGTGCGGCGATTGACCTGGCGACGATCCACGCGCTCGCAGAAATCGAACAGGTCCGTGAACGGCCGCTCTTCGCGTGCGCGCAGGATGTCTTCGATCGCGCCCTGCCCCGAACCCTTGATGCCGCCCAGGCCATAGCGGATCGTCTTCGCATCGGTCGGCGCAAAGCGGTATTCGCTGGCGTTGACGTCCGGCGGCAGCACGGTCAGCTTGTTCAGGCGGCAATCCTCGAACAGGATCTTGACCTTGTCCGTGTCGTCCATGGCCAGCGACATATTGGCTGCCATGAATTCGGCCGGGTGATGCGCCTTGAGCCACGCCGTGAAGTACGCCAGCAGCGCGTAAGCCGCCGCGTGCGACTTGTTGAAGCCGTAGCCCGCGAACTTCTCCATCAGGTCGAAGATGTCGTCGGCCTGTTGCGCGCTCAGCCCGTTCTTGTCGGCACCGGCGCGGAACAGTTCGCGGTGCTTGGCCATTTCCTCGGCCTTCTTCTTGCCCATCGCGCGGCGCAGCAGGTCGGCACCACCCAGCGAGTAGCCGCCGATGATCTGCGCCATCTGCATCACCTGCTCCTGGTAGACCATGATGCCGTAGGTCTCCTTGAGCACGGGTTCGACGCGCGGATCGGGGTACTCCACCTTCTCGCGGCCATGCTTGCGTGCGCAGAAGCTCGGGATCAGGTCCATCGGGCCTGGTCGATACAGCGCCACCAGCGCGATGATGTCCTCGAAGCGGTCAGGCTTGGCGTCCTTGAGCATGCCCTGCATGCCGCGGCTTTCCAGCTGGAACACCGCCACCGTGTTGGCGCTCTTGAGGATCTCGAAGGCCGGGCCGTCATCAAGTGGAATCTGGCTGCAGTTCCAGTCGGCCTTTGACGGATCGAGTCGGCGGATATAACGCTCGGCCCAGTCGAGAATCGTCAGCGTGGTCAGGCCCAAGAAGTCGAACTTGACCAGGCCGGCCGCTTCCACGTCGTCCTTGTCGTACTGGCTCACTACGCCGCTCATGCCGTCCGTGCCCTGCGTGTACAGCGGGCAGAAATCGGTCAGGCGGCCCGGCGCGATCAGCACACCACCGGCGTGCATGCCGACGTTACGCGTCATGCCTTCCACACGCTGCGCCAGTTCCAGCAGTTGGCGCACTTCTTCCTCGTTGGCTTCGCGTTCGGCCAGCGCGGGCTCTTCCTTCTTGGCTTCCTCCAGCGTCACCAGCTTGCCCGGCTTGAACGGAATCAGCTTGGCCACGCTATCGACGAAACCGTAACCCAGGTCCAGCACACGGCCCACGTCGCGCACGGCCGCCTTTGCTGCCATCGTGCCGAACGTGGCGATCTGCGACACGGCTTCCTTGCCGTATTTTTCCTTCACGTACGTGATCACGCGATCACGGCCGTGCTGGCAGAAGTCGATGTCGAAGTCGGGCATCGAGACCCGCTCCGGATTCAGGAAACGCTCGAACAGCAGCGCGTACTTGAGCGGATCGAGATCGGTAATGCCCAGCG
The DNA here is from genome assembly GCF_009793345.1 of Cupriavidus sp. SW-Y-13. NCBI lineage: Bacteria > Pseudomonadati > Pseudomonadota > Betaproteobacteria > Burkholderiales > Burkholderiaceae > Cupriavidus > Cupriavidus sp. SW-Y-13. Next base: position 824,242 of record NZ_WHLX01000001.1, on the reverse strand, counting down.
CATAGGCCACCAGCGAACCGGCACCCGAACCCCGGCCCGGCCCCACCGGCACACCGTTGTTCTTGGCCCAGTTGATGAAGTCCGCCACGATCAGGAAGTAGCCCGGGAAACCCATCTTGATGATGGTGCCGGTTTCGAACTCAAGCCGCGCGTAGTACTCGGGCCGCTGCCGCTCGCGCTCCGCCTCGTCGGGGAACAGCACCTCCATGCGCTTTTCCAGACCTTCCTTGGCCATGTGGATGAGGTAGTCATCCAGCGACATGCCATCGGGCGTCGGGAACAGCGGCAGGCTCGGCTTGCCCAGTTCCAGCGTGAGGTTGCAGCGCTTGGCGATCTCGACCGAGTTCTGCAGCGCCGACGGGATGTCCGCGAACAGCGCGGCCATCTCGTCCTGCGTCTTGAAATACTGGTCGGTCGTGAACTTGCGGATGCGGCGCGGGTTGGCCAGCAGTTCGCCTTCGGCGATACAGACGCGCGCCTCGTGCGCGGTGAAATCGTCGGGTGTCATGAACTGCACCGGATGCGTCGCCACCACGGGCAACTGCATCGAGGCGGCCAATTGCACGGCCTGCGGCACATACGCATCGGTACCGGGATGCCCGGCGCGTTGCAGTTCGATATAGAAACGTTGCGGGAAGACACGCGACCAGTGCTGCGCGGCGCGGCGCGCGGCCTCGACGTTGCCGTTGCCCAGCGCCTGGCCGACATCGCCACCCATCGCACCGGACAGCGCGATCAGGCCCGTCGCCAGCGGCAGGCCCTCTTCGCCCGGCTCTTCGAACCAGCCCGGCTCGAACTCGGCGCGGCCTTTGTACTGGTTGCTCAGCCACGCGCGCGACAGCAACGCGCAGAGATTCAGGTAGCCGATGCGATCCTGCACGAGCAGCAACATGCGCGCGGGCTTGTCGCGATCCTCGGCATTGGTCAGCCAGATGTCAGCGCCCACTACCGGTTTGACGCCGCTGCCGCGGGCCTCCTTGTAAAAGCGGATCAGGCCGAATGCGTTGGCAAGGTCGGTGAGCGCGAGCGCGCCCATGCCGTCGCCGGCGGCTGCCTTGACGGCGTCGTCAAGACGGACAATGCCGTCCACGACGGAGTATTCGGAGTGCAGGCGGAGGTGTACGAAGCGGGGTGCAGACATAGGGCGCCATTGTACCGGCTCCCCTCGCCCGATCTGCGGAGACTTTTCGTAAAGTGATGTCACCTGCAGGGTCTGGGGCGCTGGCCGCGACCATTGCGCAACGGGTATCGGGGAGGCCGCCGAACGGCTATAATTTCGCCTTTCCAATCAGGCAGTTACCGAGCGCTTTCGTGCCCGGCCAGCGGCGTTGCACCATGCAGATCGTTAATATTTCGGCTTACAAGTTTGTCTCGCTCGACGATATCGAGACCCTGCGTCCCGCCATGCGCGAGCGCTGCGACGCCGCGAGCCTCAAGGGCACGATCCTGCTGGCGCCGGAAGGCATCAACATGTTCCTGGCCGGCACCCGCGCACAGATCGACGAATTCATGACGTGGCTGCACGCCGACGCCCGTTTCGCCGATATCGCGCCGAAGGAAAGCCTGTCCGAGAACCAGCCCTTCAAGCGCATGCTGGTTCGTGCCAAGAAGGAAATCATCACGATGAAGATGCCGCTGATCCGCCCCGAATCGGGTCGGGCGCCGGCGGTGCGCCCGGTGGACCTCAAGCGCTGGCTCGATCAGGGTCACGACGACGAGGGCCGCCCCGTGGTGATGCTCGATACGCGCAATGATTTCGAAGTGGCGGTTGGCACCTTCGACAACGCCGTCGAGTACAACATCTCGAAATTCAGCGATTTCCCGCCGGCCGTCGCCGAGAACAAGGCTGCGCTGGAAGGCAAGACCGTGGTCTCGTTCTGCACCGGCGGCATCCGCTGCGAAAAGGCCGCGATCCACATGCAGGAAGCGGGCATCGAGCGCGTGTACCAGCTCGAAGGCGGCATCCTGAAGTATTTCGAGGAAGTGGGCGGCAGCCACTACAAAGGCGACTGCTTTGTCTTTGACTATCGCACCGCCCTGAACCCGAATCTCGAACCCTCCGGTCCGGTGCAGTGCTTCGCGTGCCGCGCCGTGGTCACGTCGGAAGAACAGCAACATCCGAAGTACGTGGTGGGCAAGAGTTGCCCGCATTGCGCGGACGCCGCCGCGGCCTGAGCGTCTTCGGGCGCTTAAGCTGCCAGCAGGTGATAGAGGTTGCGCAGCATGCCCGCCGTGGCGCCCCAGATGAAGCGATGGCCACCCGCTTCGAGCGGATACGGCATCGCATAGAACTGGCGTTCGCCGCCCTCATACCGATAGATGCGGCGCTCATGCCGCGATGGGTCCATCAGGAACGCCAGCGGCACTTCGAAGACATCGGCCACTTCGCCCGCATCGGGTTGCAGCGTGAAGCCTGGCCGCACCAGGCCCACGACCGGGCTCACGTGAAAGCCCGTGCCCGTGATGTAGTCGGGCAGCGAGCCTAGCACCTCGACGAAATCCCGTCCGATACCAACTTCCTCTTCGGTCTCGCGCAGTGCCGTGGCGATCCGGTCGGCGTCATAGGTTTCCTGACGGCCACCCGGAAAACTGATCTGCCCCGCATGGGAAGAGAGATTGGCATTGCGTTGCGTCAGCAATACGGTCAGCCCGTGCTTGTGCTCCACCAACGGCACCAGCACTGCGGCCTCGCGCAACCCACGCGTTTTGTCGTAGATGCGCGACTCGTCGGTCAGTTCAGGCTCCCAGGCGGGCGGCGAGAGCAGCCGGTGCCGGATGAAATCGGGCTGCATGCGCGGCGCGGACAGCGGCGCGCGCTGATGGTCGGTCGCGACGACCGGAAGTGTTTCGGGATCGAATATGGGGCGCATAACACCGGCAAGTATGACAGGAAGCGACGTACCGCGCCGGGCGCCCCACAATGCAAAAAGGACACCCCGAGGGGTGTCCTTCGCAAAGCCGGTCTGGCGTAGCACCGGTTTCCCGGTGCTGTCAGAAAAGCTTACTCTGCAGCGGCGGCGACCTTGGGGGTCTTCGCTACCAGCTTTTCCTTGATACGTGCCGACTTGCCCGAACGCTCGCGCAGGTAGTACAGCTTCGCGCGACGGACGTCGCCACGACGCTTGACTTCGATGCCCGCGATCAGCGGCGAGTACAGCTGGAACGTACGTTCCACGCCTTCACCCGACGAGATCTTGCGCACGATGAAGGAGCTGTTCAGGCCACGGTTACGGCGGGCGATCACCACACCTTCGTAAGCCTGCACGCGCTTGCGCGTACCTTCCACCACATTCACGTTGACGATAACGGTATCGCCAGGTGCGAACACGGGGATGGACTTGTTCGCGGTCAGACGCGCGATTTCTTCCTTCTCGATCTGCTCGATGATGTTCATCGTTTTCTCCTTGACCATCATGCCAGCGTTCAATGCCCCAGAACTTTGCTGGGCCCCGGCAGAGGATGGTAGTTTCACTTGGCGGGAGCGAACTCCCGCCCTGCTTTCGCCGCCAGTTCCGACAGATACTTCTCGTCGGCCTTGGACAACAATCCTTGCCCACGCGCGGCCACGATCAGGTCGGGACGCTTGCGAGCGGTATTGGCCAGCGCCTGCTGCCGCCGCCATTTTTCGATCTCGGCATGATGGCCCCCGAGCAAAATGTCGGGCACCCGCACACCTTCATATTCTTCCGGCCTCGTGTAGTGCGGACAATCGAGCAGGCCGTTGACAAAGCTGTCCTGCACCGCCGATTGCGCATCGCCCAGCACGCCGGGCAGATGCCGCACCACCGCGTCGATCAGGGCCATCGCAGGCAGTTCGCCCCCCGACAGCACAAAATCGCCGAGGCTGATTTCCTCGTCCACGCGACGATCGATCAGACGCTGGTCGATGGCCTCGTATCGTCCGCACAGCAGCACCAGTCCCGGGCGCTGCGCCAGCGACATGACCTTGTCATGCGTCAGCGTCGCGCCTTGGGGCGACATCAGCACCACATGCGGCTTTTCCACCCCGGCGTCACGCTGCGCCGCAGCCGCGGCATCGAGCGTATCGTCCAGCGGCTTGGCCAGCATCACCATGCCGGGTCCGCCACCATACGGCCGATCGTCGATCGTCCGGTAGTTGTCGACGGTGAAGTCGCGGGGATTCCAGCTGCGCAGCGTGTAACGCTGCTGCTTGGCCGCCCGGCTGGTAATGCCCCAGTCGGTCAGCGCACGGAACATCTCGGGAAACAGCGTGATCACGTCGAACTGCATCGCGCCTCCCAGGACGTCACTTCAGTACTTCAGAAATCGAGCCCCCAGTCGACCACGATGCGCCGGGCGGAAATATCCACCGAGCGCAGATATGCGTCGACAAACGGAATCAGCCGCTCGGCGGCCTTACCGTCCGGCAGCTGGTAAGCCACCTCGAGGATCTGATGGGCGCCATTGTCGATCAGGCCAGTCACCTCGCCGAGCGCTTCGCCCTGCTCGTTGACCACCGCACAACCGATCAGGTCGACCCAGTAGAATTCATTCTCTTCCGGCGCGGGGAAGTCCTCCCGCCGGATCCAGACGCGCCTGCCCTTGAGCATTTCGGCCACATTGCGTTCCGAGACACCGGTAGCTTGCGCCACCACGGTACCGCTATGTTCACGCGACTGGGCAATCTTGACGCTCACTGCCTCCGACGGCGACGCCGGTGCCGCCAGCCTGCCAGCGGGTGGCGCAGGAAGCAGCCACCAGCGGCGGGCGTGGAGCAATGCGGAGGCGTCGTCCGCATGCGGCTGGACCTTGATCCAGCCCCGGATACCATACGCCGCGCCCACGTAGCCAACCTCGATGAGGTCGTCGGGAAGCGCGTCGGTACAGAGCAGCCCGGCGGGCAGCTTTGCTGAACGCGCAGCGGCACCGCCTTGCGTGGCGGCGTTCGACAGGTTCAGCGGCTTGCGGCCGGTGGCGTTGCCAGTCACGTTGGCGGAGCGTCGGTCAGACATCGCCACGCACCGGAAACCGGCGCACAGGCGATATGACTATCAGGCAGCAGCCGGAGCAGCCTTGGCGGCTTGCTTCACCAGGCGGGCAACCGTCGGCGACAGTTGTGCGCCAACGCCTTGCCAGTAGGCCAGACGGTCGTGCACCAGGCGCAGACCTTCTTGCTTTTCAGTCGCCAGCGGGTTGTAGAAGCCAACGCGCTCGATGAAACGGCCATCGCGACGGTTGCGCGAATCGGTAGCAACGATATTGAAGAAGGGGCGCTTCTTGCTGCCGCCGCGAGCCAGACGGATTACGACCATTGTAAATTCCTCGAAAAAACGGGGTGTGCGAACACGAAACGCAAGAGTATAGCCCAGTTCCGCAGCCCAAACAAACACTTAGGGCGATCCCGTACCCCGCGCCGGCGCCGAAGCGCCCTCGACGCAACATCGGACCCGCCGGGCCGTGGCGAAAACCGCGAAGCGGCTCTGCAGCAACAGTCCGATGATGCACTTTCTGGCCGCTCAGATGGAGCAACCTCAACCGCCGCCAAACAGGCGTCAAAGCTGGCAAAAATGACGAAACAATCCGTTACACCAGTAACGGGTTTCGCATAGGCCATCACAGGCGCGCTGCGTACCATGGACCCAACGCCTGACTCATCACCTGGACATTGGGAATCCGCATGCTTGCCCGCCCCCACCTGCGCTCACTGGTGGCTGGTACCTTGGCCGTCATCGGCCTGGTTGGCGCGATCGCCACCAGCCACGCACAAGTCGCCTTCTGGCAGCGCGCCGTCGACAATCCGGTGCGCGCGGTTCGCCTTGGCGCCGATAGCTGGGATGTTGCCGCGGTACGCGCCGAAAATCGGCAGCACGTGCAGCAGCAAATCGACCGCATGGAGCAACGCGCCCGCAACGACGACCGCCTGAGCGGACGCCCCCCCGAACCCGGCAACCGCGACGAGCGGGCGCGCCAGGCGGGTGGACCGGATCGTAACACCGGCGACAACGGTGCGATGCGCGGCACCGACGTTCGCCCCACCAACGTCGGCCCCGGCTGGCAGGCACGCGGACGCGACGGCGGACGCTGACTCCCCCTTCGGCCAGCGCCTGGGTGACGGGGCGTACAATGCGGCATCCCTGCCCCATCGCCCCGCTCACGATGCCTGCCGCAAGCCAAGCCCCTGTCGTCGCGCCTCAATCCCCCGCCGGACGTCCGCTCCGAAAATCCAAGCTCGTCACCGTTGCGCTGGCCTTCCTGCTGGGAAGTGTCGGCTTGCACCGCTTCTATCTGCATGGCCTGGGCGACAAATTCGCCTGGACCCACCTGCTGGCCATGCTGGCTGGTGCGATTGGCGTCACGTCGATGGCATTGGGCACCGGCAATGCGGCATTGAACTGGACGTTTGCGGTAGCCGGTGGAGCGTCTATCGTTGCCGCCTTCCTCACGGCCATCGTGTTCGGACTGCGTCCCGACGAAAAGTGGGATGCCCGCTACAACCCGCACGGCCAACCCACGCGCTCTGGCTGGCCGGTGATCATTCTCGTGATCCTTTCGCTGATGATCGGCACTGGCCTGTTGATGGCCGGCCTGGCGATCAGCTTCCAGACGTTCTTCGAATCCCAGGTGGAAGCCGCCAAGGCGCTCTCGCAGGAGTAGCGCACTGCTTCAATTCCCACTGGTTGCAAAGATGCAACCAAACGTAAGTGGGGAAATGAAATGTGCGTTTACTTCGCCATACTCGCCGATATGGCAAATCGTTCGCTTTTTGTGCTTCATGCAATTCGCACAGTTCGTGGATAGATTCCTGACCATTCAGACATAACAACAACAGAGACAACTGCATTGGCACGGCCTTAGGCGCGCGCTGCAGATGGGGGATTGTTCCTTGATATGCCCGGCCCCGCCGGGCATATGGACCATTCTCGCCAGGAGCGCGTATGAGCACGCCCGCCGCATTGCAGAACCACGCCAACGTTTCTGTCGCCGCCGGCGCCACCTCCGTGGCTGCCCCGCAAGGCCCCACCAACTTCCTGGTTTCCGCGTCGCGCGAAAGCGTGCAGAACTACGCCCGCGAGGGCAACGACCTGCTGGTGTCGTTCAAGGACGGCCACACGCTGCGCATCGAGGGGTTCTTCGCCAACGGCACACAGACCCACAACCTTGTGTTTGTCCAGGAGGATGGCAGCTGGCTAGCTTCGTTCGACCAGGCGATGGTGCCCGGGGGCGATCAGATCGCCGACGCGGCGGTGGCCTACACGCCGATCTCGCAGAGCACGTCCACCACCGCCTTGCTGGCGCTGCTGGGTGTGGCCGCTGGTGCGGGCATCATCGCCGCCGTGGCTGGCGGCGGCGGGGGCGATAGCGATAGCGGCGGCAACGTGGGCGGTGGTGGTAGCGGCGGCGGCACGGGCACCACGCCCGCCGCGCCATCCGTCGCGCCCATCGGCAACGTGATCGGCAGCAACGGCTCGCAAGCCACCGACAATGCCGCGCCAACGCTGCAAGGTAGCGGCGCGCCGGCCAACAGCACGATATCGATCCTGCTCGACGGCCGTCCGCTGGCAACCGTGCGCGCCGATGCCAACGGCAACTGGAGCTACACGCTGCCGCAGCAGTTGCCGGATGGCACCCACCAGATCGTCATCACGCAGACGGCACCCGATGGCACCACAAGCGCACCCACCGTGATCGATTTCACTGTCGATACGCAAGCGCCTGCCGCCCCGGTAGTGACCGACGTCAGCGACGATGCCACGCCGGGGACGGGTCCCGTCACCAGCGGGGGCAGCGCGAACGACAGTACGCCGACGCTCACCGGTACGGCCGAGGCTGGCAGCACCGTACAGATTTTCAACGGCGCCACGTTGATCGGCAGCGTGATGGCCGATGCCAACGGCAACTGGTCGTTCACGCCTGGCACCGCCCTGCCCGACGGCAGCTACACGTTCACGGCCACGGCCACCGATGCCGCCGGCAATACCGGCGTGGCGAGCGCGCCGTTCACGCTCGTCATCGACACCGCACCGCCAGCCGCGCCCACGGTTACGCAAAGCAATGCGCAAGGACTCGCCGGCACGGCCGAAGCGGGCAGCCTGATCTCGATCGATCTCGATGGCGACGGCACGGCCGATGCCATCGTCACCGCCGATGGCGCGGGTAACTGGCGCTACGTGCCCTCGCCCGCCTTGCCCGATGGCACGACGATCACCGTGATCGCCACGGATGTGGCGGGCAATGCCAGCGCGCCCGTAGCGGCCACCGTCGACAGCACGGTGCCCGATGCGCCCGATCTCGACAGCGTGACCGATGATCGGGCGCCCGTGACAGGTACGCTGGCCAGCGGGGACACCACGAACGATGCCACGCCCACCCTGTCCGGCAGGGCCGAGGCCAACAGCCTCGTCACGATCTACGACGGCACTGCCGTGCTCGGTACTGTGGTCGCGGATAGCGATGGCAACTGGCAGTTCACGCCCACTGCGTCGCTGTCCGAAGGCTCGCATGTGCTGACCGTCACCGTGACCGATGCAGCAGGTAACACCAGCGCCGCCACGGCACCGTTCTCGTTGACCGTCGATACCTTGCCGCCCGGCACACCCACGGTATCGCCCAGCAATGGCGCGGTCCTGTCCGGCACGGCCGATGCGGGCAGCACCGTCCTGATCGATCTCGACGGCGACGGCACCGCCGACGCCAGCGTCGAGGCCGATACCAGCGGGCACTGGTCCTATGCACCGGACACGCCGCCGGGCAACGGCGCGGTGGTGACCGTCACCGCCACCGATGCGGCGGGCAACGCGAGCCCATCCGCATCGACCACGATCGATACCAGCATCGTCGACACCACGCCGCCCACCACGCCAACCATCGCGCCGACCGCGGGCACAACACTGTCCGGCACTGCGGAAGCCGGCAGCACCGTCAACCTGGACCTGAACAACGACGGCACGGTCGATACCACCGTCGAGGCCGACGACGAAGGCAACTGGACCTACACGCCGGTCCCACCCATTGACGATGGCGTCACCGTCAGCGTGACCGCCACAGACAGCGCCGGCAACACGAGCCAGCCGGCTACGGCCATCGTCGATGCCAGCGCACCGCCCACGCCTGCCATCGGCACCGTCACTGACAACGCATCGCCCATCACAGGTCCGCTGACAACGGGTGGGAGCACCAATGACACCACGCCCACGTTCGCGGGCACCGCGGAGCCTGGCAGCACCATCACCCTTACTGACACCGTCAGCGGCAACGTGCTCGGCGCTACGACCGTCGATGGTGACGGCAACTGGACATTCACGCCGCCCAGCGCCCTGCCACCCGGCGCGTATGCAATCGAAGCCATCGCGACCGACGCCGTTGGCAATGCCAGCGGCCCGAGCACGGCGTTCGAACTCGTCATCGACACCTCGCCACCCGCAGGCCCTGCCATCGGCACGGTCACCGACAACGCCGATCCCGGCACGGGACCATTGCTGAACGGCGGCATCACCAACGACACCACACCCGCATTCAGCGGCAACACCCAGCCGGGCAGCACGGTCAATCTTTACAGCGGCACCACGCTGCTGGGCACGGGGGTGGCGGACGAGAACGGCAACTGGACCATTTCGCCATCGCCGGCACTGGTCGACGGCAGCTACACGGTCACGGCCGTCGCGACCGATCCGGCCGGCAACACCAGCATTCCCGGCGCGGCCTTCACGCTGACCGTCGACGCCACGCCGCCCGCTGCGCCCACCATCGTCACCAGCAACGGCACCACATTGAGCGGCACGGCGGAAGCCAACAGCACGATCGACATCGACCTCGACGGCGATGGCACCGCCGATGCCACGGTCACCGCCAACGACGATGGCGAATGGACCTACACGCCCCTGCCCACGCTCGGCGATGGGGCCGTGGTCAGCGTGACCGCCACCGATGCCGCGGGCAACGCCAGCGAACCGGCCACGATCACCATCGACGGCGCCGCGCCCGATGCGCCATCCATCGATGCGACCACCGACGACACGACCCCTGCGACAGGCGCCCTGGCCAGCGGCGACAGCACCAACGACACCACGCCGCTGCTGAGCGGCACGGCCGAACCGGGCAGCATCGTCGAGATCTCCAATGGCAGTGCCGTGCTTGGCACAGCCACGGCAGACGGAGACGGTAACTGGACCTTCACGCCCACGGTGCCGCTGACCGACGGCGTCTATACGCTGACCGCCACGGCCACCGATGCAGCCGGCAACACCGGGGCCGCCAGTCCCGCGTTCACGCTGACCGTCGATACCGCGCCACCCGACCCGCCCAATGTCACCGGCAGCAACGGGAGCGCGCTGACGGGCACGGCAGAGGCCAACAGCGTGATCGGCATCGATCTCGACGGCGATGGTGCCGCGGACGCAACCGTTACCGCCGACAACAACGGCACGTGGACCTACACCCCCTTACCCGTGCTGCCGGACGGCGCCGTACTCGGCGTGACGGCTACCGATGCCGCAGGCAACACCAGCGCCGTCGCAGCGGTCACGATCGATGCCGCAGCGCCCGCCGCACCTGTCATCGTGTCCGCCACCGATAACGCGACGCCGCTCACCACGCCAGTACTCGACGGCGGCAGCACCAACGACACCACGCCTACGCTGACCGGCACCGCCGAACCCAACAGCACCATCAACCTCTACAGCGGGGGGGCACTGCTGGGCACCGTGGATGCCGATGCCGACGGCAACTGGTCGTTCACGCCAGATCCGGCGCTGGTCGACGACACCTACATCGTCACGGCCACCGCCACCGATGCCGTGGGCAACACCGGTCCGGACAGCGCCCCCTTCACCCTTACCGTGGACACCGCGCCCCCCGCCACGCCGATCATCGACATCCGCAGCGGCACTGCGCTGGTTGGCACCGCCGAAGCAGGCAGCACGCTCAACATCGATCTGGATGGCGATAGCGAGGCCGATGCCACCGTCACCGCCGATGCTGACGGCAACTGGACCTACGCACCTGCGGGTGGCCTGGCCAACGGGCTGGCGGTGTCGGTGACTGCGAGCGATGCCGCAGGCAACACCAGCGGTCCGGCCACGGCCACCATCGATGCCGCCGCGCCGCTGCCGCCCGTGATCGTCACGGTCACCGACGACAACCCGCCCGCCACCAGCACGCTGTCGAGCGGCGCGAGCACCAACGACGATACGCCCACCCTGGCCGGCACCGCCGAGCCCAACAGCGTGATCAACGTCTACGACGGCACCACGTTGCTGGGTACCGTCACCGCCGCCAGTGGCACCGGGGCGTGGACCTTCACGCCCGACGGGCTCGACGATGGCAGCTACACGTTCACCGTCACCGCCACTGACGCGGCCGGGAATACCAGCACGGCCAGCGCACCGTTCACGCTCACGGTGGATACCGTAGTGCCCGATGCGCCGTCGATCCTCAGCGTCACCAAGGACAGCGCGGGGCCGGGTGTGCCGGTGGTGCCGGGCGGCGAGACCAACGACGCCACACCGTTGATCGCCGGCGTGGCCGAACCCTTCTCGAACATCGCCTTGTACAACGACGGCACGTTAATCGGCAGCACCGTCGCCGACGAGAACGGCAACTGGCAGATCTCTCCCGCCACGCTGCCCGACGACACCTATACGCTGACGGCCATCGCCACCGATGCGGCAGGCAACAGCAGCGACGCAAGCGCATCGTTCACGTTCACCATCGACACCGCCCCCCCCGCCGCGCCGGACATCCTGCCCAGCGACGGCACGTCGCTCACCGGCACGGCCGAGCCAGGCAGCCTCGTCAACATCGACATCGGCAACAACGGCAGCATCGACGCCACCGTGGGCACCGACGCAAGCGGCAACTGGTCCTACATGCCGGCCTCACCGCTGGGCGATGGCGTGGTGGTCTCGGTGACCGCCACCGACAGCGCCGGCAACACGGGCGCAGCCGACAGCACCACGGTCGACATCGACCTCAACGACGTCACGCCACCTGCCGTGCCCACCGTCAATGCCAGCAACGGCACCGTACTGACCGGCACGGCGGAAGCTGGCAGCACCGTGAACCTCGATCTCGACGGCAACGGCACGCCCGATACCGCCGTCACCGCCACTGCCGGCGGCGTGTGGACCTACACGCCGCCCACGCGACTGCCCGATGGCACAACCGTCAACGTGTCGGCCACCGATTCGGCAGGTAACACCAGCGGCAATGCCACCGTGACGATAGACGGCGTGGCGCCGATTGCACCGGTTATCGCCACCCTGACCGACAACACCCTGCCGCTGGCCGGCACCGTGCTGACCGGCGGCAGCACCAACGACACCACGCCCACGCTCTCGGGCACGGCCGAGCCTGGCAGCACCGTCAGCCTGTTCAGCGGCACCACGCTGCTGGGCACGGTGGCGGCCGATGGTCTCGGGAACTGGAGCTTCACTGCCGCCACGCTGACCGATGGCGGATACACCGTCACCGCCACCGCCACCGATGCGGTGGGCAACACCAGCGCGCCATCCACGGCATTCAGCTTTACGGTCGATACCGTGGCGCCGGTCTTGCCGACGATTGCCGCCACCAACGGCACCACACTGACGGGCAGCGCAGAGGCCAACAGCACTGTCGGCATCGACTACACCGGCGATGGCGTGATCGATGTCACCGTCAACGCGAACGGCGCAGGCGTCTGGACGTACACGCCTGCAACGCCATTGGCCAACGGCATTGTCGTGAGTGCCACCGCCACTGACGCCGCCGGCAATACCAGCGCCGCCGCGAATGTCACCGTGGATGCCGCCGCGCCCGCCACGCCGGTGCTGCTATCGGTTACCGACGATGTGGCCCCCGTAGCCGGCACGCTCATCAGCGGCGCAGCCACCAACGACACCACGCCGACGCTGGCTGGCACGGCCGAGGCCGGCGCCACTATCACCGTCTTCGACGGCCTCACCCTGCTCGGCACGGCCACTGCCGATATCAACGGCAACTGGCAGTTCACGTCTCCGGCGCTGACCAACGGCCCCCATGCGCTGACGCTGACCGCCACCGATGCCGTCGGCAATACGAGCACCGCGACCACAGCGTTCAACCTGACCGTCGATACGAATGCGCCCCTCATGCCGGTCATCACGCGCAGCAGCGGTGTAGCGCTGACCGGCACCGCCGAAGCGGGCAGCACGGTGAACCTCGACCTCAATGGCGATGGCACGGCCGACGCTCGCGTGACGGCCGACACGGGCGGCAACTGGACTTTCGCGCCTTCGCCCGCACTGACCAACGGCATCACAATCAGCGTCACGTCCACCGACGCAGCCGGAAACACCAGCCTGGCTGCCACTGCCACGGTAGATGCCCTGGCGCCTGCCGCACCAGTAATCACCACCGTCACGGACAACGTCTCGCCCGTGACCGGCACGCTGGTCAACGGCGGCAACACCAACGACACCACACCGACACTGGCCGGCACGGCCGAGGCCAACAGCCTGGTCTCGGTCTACAACGGCTCCGCGCTGCTGGGCACCGTGCGCGCCGATGGCAGCGGCAACTGGAGCTTCACCACGGCGATCCTGGCCGATGCCACCTATGCGCTGGCCGTCACCGCCACCGATGCAGCGGGCAACGTCAGTGCGCCAAGTCCCACGTTCACCGTGACCGTCGACACCATCGCGCCGACCGTCACCGCCACAATCTCGACGCTGACCGACGATACCGGCGCCGTGGGCGACTGGGTCACCGGCGATCATTCGCCCATCGTTGGCGGCACGCTGAGCGGCGCGCTGGGCGCGGGTGAAACCTTGCAGGTCAGCCTCGATGGCGGCACGACCTGGACCAATGCCGTAGTCAGCGGCACAAGCTGGCAGTGGTATGCGCCGGGCCAACTCACGGATGGCGCCCACTCGGTCAGCACGCGCGTGGTAGATGCCGCCGGCAATCTCGGCACCGCATCCACGCAGGCGTTCTCCATCGTCACGAACGTGGCCCCGCAGGTGACCGTGCGCGATGCGGGTGGACTGTTGGGCATCGCCGATGCCAACCTGCTCGGCCTGATCGAACTCGGGCAGCAGCAGTTCTTCGCGGCAAGCGACTACAACAACAACATCCAGCAGGTGCGCATCTCGTTCGGCGGCGTGCTGGACCTGCTGGCGCTGCAGCAACTGAACGCGAATGCGGCGCTGGCCGCCGAACTGGGCCTGCGCTTCCAGGTGGTCAATGATCCTGGCCTGCTCGGAATCGGTGCCTCATCGGTGATGACGATCACGTCGCTGAATGGCGGTACGATCGACAACCTGCATCTGAACGAATTCCTCGGCTCCGTCACGCTGTCGAACGGCCTGCTCGGCATCAATGTCGGCCTGCTGAATTCACTACAGATCACCGCCACCGATTCCACTGGCCTCAGTGCCACCAGCAGTGCGGCGCAACTGCTCAGTGCCGGCGTGCTGACCAACCTGCTCGGCGGCACGCAGCCCTCGGCCATCGTCGAAGGAACCGCCACCGGCAACACCCTGAATGGATCGGCAGGCGACGACCGGCTCTACGGCTACGGCGGGGATGACACGCTCAACGGGCTGGGCGGCAACGATCTGCTGCGCGGCGGCGCAGGCAACGACGCGCTCAACGGCGGCGCAGGCAACGACCTGTTGATCGGGGGTGCCGGCAACGACACGCTGACCGGCGGCACAGGCGGCGACGTGTTCCTCTGGGAGGTCTTCGACAACACCAACGGCACCGGCGGCAATGGCACGGACACGATCACGGATTTCAACGTCGGGACCAGCCCGAACCAGACCGGCCTGGACCGCCTGGATGTCTCCGCGCTGCTGATCGGCTACCAGTCCGACGCGGATGGCCCCGCGCACTACGTCAATGGCGTGGCGACCATCGACCAGGGCGACCTGATCCGCAACTATCTGTCGGTCACCAACGTCAATGGCAACACCGTCGTGTCGATAGACCGCGACGGCGCGGGCGGTGCGTTCGGCTCGCAAACGCTGGTCACGCTGAACAACGTCACCACGAACCTGGAGACTCTGCTCGCCAATCATCAGATCCTTGTGTGAGAAACGCCCAGCCATCGACACCAACTTCATCGGGGACGCCGCCGATTGCCGACACATGCTCATGACCCGGATGCACCACCCGTGGCCGGTCCGGTCCGACGGGTTCGACTCACGATCATGCTTGGCCTGCTGGGCGTGTCCATCGCTGGCGGCTGGCAGGTGTCCGCCACGGCGGCAACGCCGGTCACGGCGCTCGCGCAGGTGACGGGACCGCTCCCGGCACCCTCCTCCATACCATCCACCGCACCCGACACCACCCGGCACGTCACGCTGCAGGGACTGAACATGCGAGAAGCGATCGGCATCGCGATCTCGCGCCATCCGGACATCAGCCGCGCCAATGCCGTGGTGGCGCAAGGCACCTCCGAGGTGGCCGTTGCCAAGGCCGCCTGGTATCCAAAACTCGAGTATGGCGTGCGGCCCGGCTATGGAGGCACCTTCGGCACCGGCGGCAACAACGTGGGCGCGCGTGCTTCAATCGGCGTCAGCCAGTTGGTCTACGACTTCGGCCGTACGTCGAGCAAGGTGGCGGCAGCCGATGCGTCGCTGACGCGCAGCCGGCACCTGCTGGCCGAAAGCATCGAGAACGTGGCCGCCAACACCGCCGCAACGTTCGTCGATCTCTCCGCCAGCCAGGAGATCGTGGCCGCAGCCCAGCGGCAGATCGAGGCCCTGACCGGCATACGCGGCAAGATCGGGGACCGTGTACGCGCCGGGTTATCGGTGACATCCGACCGCAACATGGCCGATGTGGCGATCCAGCGCGCGCGTGCGGACGAACTCAAGGCACGCAGCCGCTTCGACGTGGCTGCCACGCGGCTGGCCCAGTTGATTGGCGCCCGCCCACCGCGCGTGGCGGAATTGAACAACGCGGACGAAGACGTGCGCAGCATGGGCGACGAGCGCGGCGACGTGGAGCAAACGCCGTCCGTGCTGGCGGCCGGCGCCGCCGTGGAGGCTGCGCAGGCCCACGTCACGCAGGCGGAAGCCGAGCGCTTTCCGGCGATCAGCGTCGGCGTCAGCCGCGCAGCGTCCACCGGCCCCACCAATGCCAACGACGACACCTGGATCGGCGTGCAGATTGCCGGCGACTTCTCGCTGGGCGGTCTCAACCGGCATCGCATCGCCGCCGCCAAGGCCGAGCAGCGCGCGGCCCTGGACTCCCTCGACAACGAACGGCTGCAGGCCCGCACCGCGTTGAACGCGGCCTCGACCGAAGCCACCGGTGCGTCGGCGCGACAGCGCAGCTTCGAGGAAGTGATCGGCTTGCTGCATGCCTCGCGCGATCTGTACTGGCAGGAATACATGCTCAACAAGCGCACGCTGACCGATGTGATCAATCCCGAACGGGAGATTTTCATCGCGGAGCAGGAACGCATCACCGCCATCGCAGACAGCATGCTGGCGCGCATCAAGGCACATGTGGCGGTAGGCCGGTTCGTGGAGTTGCTACGGGAGCAGGAACTTGGAAGCCAATCGCAGTAGTGACAAGCGCGCGCCGGACCCTCAGCCGGAGGTGACCAACCTCGGGCGCTGGGCCGAGGCCATCCTGCTGGCCGCGCGGCACCTGGGCCTGCCCAATTCGCCCGAACTCGTGCGCGGCGCTGCGGCCTGGGCCGATGCCTCCGACACCAGCCGCGCGGTGGTGGAGATGGCTGCGGCAGCCGGTCTCAACGGGCAGTTCGTGTCCTTGCCACCCGATGCGCTGACAGACGTGATGCTGCCCGCGCTCGTGTGCGTGGATGCGTGCTACGTCGGCATGATCGTCGCCGTAGCCGAAGGCCGCGCCGCGCTGCACGTGCCCACCGATAGCGGCGTGCTGGAGCGCACGCCCAAGCTGGACACGCTGCTGCGCGACGGCCGCCTGCACGTGCTGCTGGTGCGCGAGCGAGAGACCCCGCGTAGCGACCGTCTCGATGCCTACATGGCCGCCCGTCCACGAGAATGGCTGCGCGCGGCCTTCACCACGAACTGGCGCACGATGCTGGAGTTGGGATTGGGCTCGTTGTTCGGCAACCTGCTGGCCATCGCCACCTCGCTGTTCGCGATGCAGGTGTGGGACCGTGTGGTGCCCGCGCGCTCGATCCACACGCTGTGGGTGCTGGCCGCCGGAGTGTTGCTGGCACTGGTGCTCGAACTGATGATCCGCACCGCCCGCGTGGCCATTGCCGATCACTTCGGCAAGCAGGTCGATCTGAAACTCTCGGCGATGTTCTTCGCACGCGTGCTCGATATCCGCAACGATGCGCGACCGCAATCGCCAGGCACGCTGGTGGCCCAGTTGCGAGACCTCGAACAGTTGCGCGAACTGCTGACGTCCAGCACGCTCGGGGTGCTGATCGACCTGCCATTCGTACTGGCCTTCCTGTTCATCATCTGGCTGCTCGGCGGCTGGCTGGTGCTGGTGCCGCTGCTCGCCATTCCGCTGCTGGTGCTACCCGGCGTGGTGGCGCAGGTGCCGCTGGCGCGGCTCTCGAAGCAGGGGATGTCGGAGTCTGCGTTGCGCAATGCCATCCTGATGGAATCGATCTACCGCATCGAGGACATCAAGTCGCTGCAGGCGGAGCCGCGCTTCCGCAAGCTCTGGCAGCACACCAACGAAGTGAACGGCGAGGTGGGCCTGAAACAGCGTTTCCTGGCCGGGCTGTTGATGAACATGGCGCAGATGGTGCAGCAGATGGCCTATGTTGGCGTGCTGGTGGCTGGCGTGTACGGCATCCTCGACGGCGACCTGTCCTTCGGCGCGGTGCTGGCCTGCTCGATCCTGACCAGCCGGACCATCGCCCCGCTCTCGCAGATTCCCGCCGTGCTGGGCCGCATCCAGAATGCGCGCGTCGGCAAACAGGCGCTCGATACGTTGCTGACGTTGCCCGTCGATCACGAACCCGGCCGCGATGCTTATCACCGCACGGCATTGCTGGGCCAGTACCGGTTGGAGAACGTGGTCTATGGTTACGATCCGCAGGAAAAGCCTGTGCTGACGGTCGCGGATCTGCGCATCGAACCCGGTGAACGCATTGCGATACTGGGGCGCGTAGGCGCCGGAAAATCCACGCTGTTGCGCCTGCTGGCCGGGCTGTCGACGCCGCAGCAGGGCCGCGTGATGTTCAACGACACACCCATGCCGATGATCGACGTGGCCGATGTGCGCCGCGACGTCGGCATCGTGTTGCAGGAAGCCAGCCTGTTCTACGGCACGCTGCGCGACAACCTCCTGGTTGCCGACCCGCTGGCCACCGACGACGCCCTGCTGGCTGCGCTGCGACTGGCCTGCGCCGATCGTCTGCTGCTGAACCAGCCGCACGGCCTGGACCTGCGCATCCGAGAGAACGGCGTTGGACTTTCAGGCGGCCAGAAGCAGGCGCTGATCCTGGCGCGCACGCTGTTGCGCGCGCCGAACGTGCTGCTGCTCGACGAACCCACCGCCTCGCTCGATGAAGCCACCGAACTGGCCATCATCCGCCAGTTGCGCGGATGGCTTGGCGGACGCACGCTGGTGGTGGCCACGCACCGCTATCCCGTGCTCGCGTTGGCAGACCGTCTGATCGTGATCGACAATGGCCGCATCGTGCGTGACGGCCCCAAGGATGACGTGCTGGCCGCGCTGCGTGGCCAGTCTCCCGCAACCGGCCCGGCCGTGCGCGCGGCGGAGTAACGACCATGGACGCCTTTGCAACGTGGATGCGAATCGGCCAGCGCGGCGACGCGCCCCGCTACCTGTTGTGGACGATCATCGTTGCGCTGGCGATCTTCATCGCCTGGGCCGCGCTGGCCGGACTCGACGAGGTCGCCGTGGGCGAGGGTCGCGTCACGCCTGCCTCGAAGGGACAGATGATCCAGAGTCTCGAAGGCGGCCTGCTGGCAGAGTTGACCGTGCGCGAAGGCGACGTAGTGAAGGCCGGCCAGCAACTCGCCACGCTCGATCCGGTACTTGCGCGATCATCGATGGAAGAAACGCTGGAGAAGATCACAGCGCTACAGGCCCGTGCGGCACGACTGCAGGCCGAGATGAACGATGCGGATACGGTGCAGTTTCCCGCCGAACTCGCGAAAGCGCCCGCCGTGACCGAGCGCGAGCGGCAAGCCTTCCTGACCAATCGTCGCGCTTTCCGCGAGAACGCCGGCAACCTGCGCGAACAGCTTCGGTTGGCGCAGAACGAACTCAATATCGCCCTGCCGTTACTGCGTACCGGTGCAACCAACGAAGTAGAAATCCTGCGTCTGCGGCAGAAGGTGGCCGAACTGACCACCAAGCTATCGGCCACGCAGAGCGAATACTACGTGGCACTGAAATCGGACTACGCCACCACCATGGCCGATCTCGGTCCCCTGCTGAAGATTCGCGAAGGCCGTGCCGACCTGCTGCGGCGCACCGCACTGGCATCGCCTGCGCGCGGCATCGTCAAGGACATCCGCATCTCGACCATCGGCGGCGTGGTGGCACCCGGTGGCGTGCTGATGGAGATCGTGCCGCTGGGCGACCAGTTACTTGTGGAGGCGCGCATCAGTCCGCGCGATATCGCGTTCATCCATCCGGGGCAGGAAGCCACGGTGAAAATCTCGGCGTATGAATCGTCGGTCTACGGCACGCTGCCCGCCAAGGTGGACCGCATCTCGCCGGACACGATCGAAGACCAGGTGGACCGCCGCATCTACTACTACCGGGTCTATGTGCTGACCGACCATGCGTGGCTGGAGACGAAGGACGGCAAACGGCATCCGATTCTGCCCGGCATGGTGGCGACGGCCGAGATCCGCACTGGGCGCCGCACCGTGCTCGAATATCTGGTCAAGCCATTCAACCGCGCGGCGGAGGCATTGCGCGAACGGTAGGGTACGGCGACGCTGGCACCGATCCGGCGGCGAGGTTACTCGCCGATACAAATCCCGGCGTTTTCCACACAACCCGGATACAGGGCACGAGCAGGCTGCATGCATGAACCGGCCATCCGGCTCGTCGCCACCCCGTTAGGTTATGGAAACACCAGACCGTCTTCTCCGAAGCTTTCTTCGGATCGCCGAACTCGAATCATTGTCCAAGGCTGCCGACAGCGTGGGACAAACCCAGTCGGGTATCAGCAAGCAACTCGCCATGCTCGAAGCGCATGTCGGCAAGCCATTGTTCGTACGAACGGGGCGCGGCGTTGCGCTGACCGAGGCCGGATGCAAGCTGCAGGCGGCCGTAGAGGCGCCGTACCGCGCCATCGACATGGCGGTAAAGTCCATACGCGAGACTCACGGCACCACACAGGGCACGTTGCGGATCGCCTTCGTCCACACCGTCAACTATTACTTTCTGGCTGATGCGGTGGCGAGCTTCTTTGCGAACTACCCCGACATCAACCTTTCGCTGATGGGGCGCAGTTCGGCGGACGTCGTCGCGCTCGTGGAAGCCGGCCGGGCCGATCTCGGTATCGCCTACGACACCGCTGTGGATACCGCCGGGCTGGCGGTACACCCGCTCTTCGAGGACGACATGTGCCTGGTCACCTCGCGCACGCCCGATGCCGCACTGGCCGAAGCGGGGATCAACCTGCGCGAGCAGATACTTCGGCTGGTGGGATTTCCCAAGGGCTATGCGTTGCGTCGCATGGTCGAAATCGCGGGCCTTCAGCATCCGTATGTCGCCGAGGCCGAAACCGTCGATGCCATTCTCAAGCTCGTATCCCTGGGTGTTGGCGACAGCATCCTGCCGTCCCGCCTGCCGGACAAGCTGCTTAACGAGTACGGACTGAGCAAGGTGAAGATCCGGAGCCCGCTGCTGCGCCGACGCATCGTCGTCGTCAAACGCACCGGCCGCCAGACCCTGCCGCTGGTGGAAACGCTGTTCCGATCCGTGCTGCAGGTCGCGGGAGCGCTACGGGAATAAGGCGTTGAAACCCTTCGTGTTGCGTCCCTCTCAGCCGGGCACGGCTTCCCGCCACGTCGCGGCGTTGATCAGCATGCCTGCCTGACGCAGTGCATCCCACCAGATCACACGCAATAGCGGTGCCGCCCTGGCGATAAAGAGCGCCTGCAAGGGATCGCTCTCGATGTAGTGCGTCACCCCGGCTCGCCGCGCGGCGTTCGCCTTGTGGGCTGCGGCCCCGGCAGGCGTTCCATCGTAGCCGTCCGGCCGCATCATCAGATCCAGGTGGCCATAGCCGTGCCGATCGAGCCATGCCTGGGTGCGCGCCCGGTCGACGCTGGGCCGCCCCGTGATGACGGCCCTGACGTTCTCGAAATCGACGGACGGCACGACCTCGAAGGGTAGTAGCGCATCGCGTTCCTGCAACGCTGCGGCCAGGTCTTCGTCGTATCGGGAAAGCGGGATGTCGGGTAGCAGGATGCCGTCCAGGTCGATGGCGTAGCGCGCATATTCGTGATCGTCGCGCATGCCCTCCGCAGCACCCGCCTCGACGCGCGACCAGTCGTCCCGATAACGTTCCGTATAGGCTTGGCGCTCCCACGGAAACATCGTGAAGAACCCCGTCGAGTCGTTGGCATAGTCGGGGCGAATCCGGCTGATCTCGTCGAACGCCCCGGTCAACGTCTTGACCACAAGGCCATGCCGCTCCAGGAACGCGATGCAGTCGACCAGCGTGAACCCGCGGCCCGCAATATCCTCGCAGAGCAGCACCTTCGTTCCCGGCGGCGGCAGCGGCCCGGCCGAGTTCCACAACACGCGGCGGGTCGGCCGGTCGTAGGCCAGAAATGCCACCGGCGCGCCAATCGCGTGCGAGACCATCAACGCGAGGGGAGCGCCGCCTCGCAATATGCCGATGCTGGCGCCGAATTTTTCTTCGAGCAGCATGGGTTGGAGGGACTCGATCCACTGGTCGAGTTGGTCGTACGTCAACGTCAGAACCGGTTTTTCCAATGCTATGAGTGTCTTGGTGAAACGCGGATGTCAGTATGGCGTGCCGGGTCATCGCGAGCCACGCACGTACATTCATCTCGGCTATCGCCTTCCGGCATAACGTCCACCCCCGGCATTGGCACCGGGATCAGAACAGGCTCCCTTGCGGGGACGGCGGCACCGGCACACTGAACAGATCGAGTCGCAGCGGGGGGCGCTCCTTGTTGAGACCGAATCGACGGCAGGCTTGCTGGAATCTCTTTTCCACGAGTTCGGCAAAGATGCCCGTGCCGCGCATCCGCTGCCCGAACGTGGAGTCGTTCTGCCGGCCATCGCGGATCTGCTCGATGAGGCTTAGCACATGGCGCTTGCGGCCCGGGTAGTGCTGCTCGAGCCATTCGACGAAAATATCGCGCACCTCCAGTGGCAACCGCAGCATCACGTAGCCGGCGGACGCAGCGCCAGCCTCGGCGGCGGCCTCGAGGATGCGTTCGATCTCGGTATCGGTCAGCGCCGGAATGATCGGGGCCACCATGACGCCGGTGGGAATGCCCGCGTCGGCCAGTCGCCGGATGCCTTCGAGCCTTCGCGCAGGCGTGTTGGCGCGCGGTTCCAGCCTGCGTGCGATATCGGCGGACAACGACGTGACCGAGATGTAGACCCGCGCGAGTCCCTTTTCGGCCATGCGGGCAAGGATGTCGATGTCGCGCGTCACCAGCGCGGACTTCGTCGTGATCGCCACCGGGTGGTTGAATGCTTCGAGCACTTCGAGAACGGAGCGCGCCAGGCCCATCTCCCGCTCGATCGGCTGATAGGGATCAGTATTGGTGCCGATGGCAATGACGGACGGCTGGTAGGACTTCTTCGACAGTTCCTTGCGCAGCAGTTCGGCAGCGTTGGGCTTGGCGAAGAGCCGGGTCTCGAAATCGAGCCCGGGCGACAAGCCCATATAGGCGTGCGTCGGACGGGCAAAGCAGTAGGAGCAGCCATGCTCGCAGCCGCGATAGACGTTGATCGACTGGTCGAAAGGCAAGTCCGGCGACTGGTTGTGCGTGATGATCGACCGGACGGTCTCGATCGTTACCGTGGTGCGGGGCACGGTGCGCTCACCATGGGCTTCGATCTCGCCAGCCAGTCCGTCGAGGTCCACCTCGCGCTGCCAGCCGTCGAAACGGGATTCCACATTGGACGTGGCGCCCCTGCCCTTCTGGGCCTGCGCGCGGTATGAGGGCATGGATTTCCCCTTGGCGGGACATCAAACGAATACTGTATAAATATACAGTATTCCCCCTGCCACCCAAACCCATTTTTCAGGCCATGCCGGGTCCGCCACCCTCACGGGGCTCCACCAGAATAGCGAGCGTCTCCTTGATCTCCTCCATCACCACGTAGCTCTTGGACTGCGCCGCGCCAGGCAACTGCAGCAGGATATCGCCGAGCAGCCGGCGGTACTCGCCGATCTCGCGGATACGCGCCTTGATCAGGTAATCGAAATCGCCCGAGACCAGGTGGCACTCCAGCACCTCGGGAATGCGCAGCACCTCGCGGCGGAACTGCTCGAACATGTTGCCGGACTTGTTGCCCAGCGAAATCTCCACGAATACCAGCAGCGCGCTGCCGAGCAACGCCGGATTCAGCCGTGCGTAGTAACCCATGATGACCCCGTCACGTTCGAGCCGCTTCACGCGCTCGATGCATGGCGTGATGGTCAGCCCCACCGCCTCGGCGAGGTCTTTCATCGAGATCCGGCCATCGGCCTGAAGTACCTCCAGGATCTTGCGATCCAGCCGGTCCAGTGCCCGTATCGGTTGACGGCTCGTTCTCATGATTTTTTCCTGTTTCTGTAAAAAGTTCAGAAACTATGACTGGCTGAAAGTCCATAGTATAGAAGCGAATTCTTAGACAGATTGTTTTTGCAGTACGGAGCCCCCGAAAATGCGCGTTCTTGTTCTTGGCAGTGGCGTGATTGGCGTCACCAGTGCGTGGTACCTGGCCCGAGCCGGTCATGAAGTGACCGTGGTGGACCGCGAAGGCGGCCCCGCGCTGGGTACCAGCTTTGCCAATGCCGGCCAGATCTCGCCGGGCTACGCATCGCCGTGGGCCGCACCGGGTGTGCCGCTGAAGGCCATCAAGTGGATGTTCCAGGAACACGCGCCGCTGAGCATCAAGCCCGATGGCACGCTGTTCCAACTGCAATGGATGTGGCAGATGCTGCAGAACTGCACCGCCGACCGGTATGCGATCAACAAGGAGCGCATGGTACGGCTGGCCGAATACAGCCGCGACTGCATCCGCGCACTGCGGGCCGATACCGGTATTGCCTACGAAGGCCGCCAGCAAGGCACGCTGCAGGTGTTCCGCACGCAAGCACAGCTTGAAGCGGCAGCGCGGGACATCGCCGTGCTCGAAGAGGCAGGCGTGCCCTACCAATTGCTCTCGCGCGAAGAACTCGGCGCGAGCGAACCGGCGCTTGCCGCGGCGGGTCAGAAGCTGGCTGGCGGCTTGCGTCTACCCAACGACGAAACGGGCGATTGCCAGTTGTTTACCGAGCGGCTGGCGGCCATGGCTGCATCCATTGGCGTGGAGTTCCGCTACAACCAGTCGATCGACGGACTGCTCACCGAAGGTAATGCAGTCACCGGCGCGCTCGTCGGCGGCAAGCCGATGATGGCGGACGCAGTGGTCGTGGCGCTGGGCAGCTGGTCCACCCCGTTCGTGAAGCACGTGCTACCCGGTCTGTCGAACCTGCCCGTGTACCCGCTCAAGGGCTTCTCGATCACGGTGCCGCTCGTCGACGCTGAAAAGAGCCCCGTTTCCACCGTGCTAGACGAAACCTACAAGGTTGCCATCACGCGTTTCGACGACCGCATCCGCGTGGGCGGCATGGCGCAGATCGTGGGGTACGACCGCTCGCTCGACCCCAACAAGCGCCGTACGCTGGAACACGTGGTGACCGACCTGTTCCCCGGCGCCGGCGACGTGAGCCGCGCCACGTTCTGGACCGGCCTGCGCCCGATGACTCCCGACGGCACCCCGGTTGTGGGCCCTGCCGGCATTCGCGGCCTGTGGCTCAACACCGGACACGGCACGCTCGGCTGGACGATGGCTTGCGGTTCGGGACAATTGCTCTCCGACCTGGTCTCGGGCGCGCGTCCGGCGATTCGTGCCGATGACCTGTCGGTGGATCGATATCGGAAGTCGGCGCGCACGCACCATGCGCCGAGGCCGGTGACGGCGTAAAAAAGGCGACCCGAGTGAACTGCACCCCAAAAGTTGGACATCAATCCAACCTTTGGGGTGTTTTTCATGACGAAGTACAACGAGGCGTTTAAACGACAGTTGGTTCAGGAGTATCTGGCGGGCCAGGTTGGGACTCGGGCTCTTAGCGAAAGGCATCAGATCAGCCATTCGACCCTCCGACGCTGGATTGCTGGGTGGCAGCATCACGGGCAGGCCGGGCTGCGCAAGAAGCATGAAACGTATAGCGCCGAGTTCAAGCTGAAGGTGCTGCAACGCATGTGGCGCGACGAGTTGTCCTTCCAGCGGGTAAGCGCGCTGTTCGATCTGCGTGAAGCAAATGGAATCGCTCGGTGGGAGCGCCAGTATCATGAGGGTGGTTTTGAAGCTCTCCAGCCTCGCCGCAAAGGCCGGGCGCCCACAATGTCCCAAGCCAAGCCGCCAACTCTCCCCCCGTCCGTGCCGGTTCAAGACCGTTCGCGTGAGGATCTGCTCAAAGAAAATGAGTGCCTGCGCGCTGAGGTCGCGTACTTAAAAAAATTGAGGGCCTTGCGCCAGGCCAAGGAACAATCGGCGCAAAAGAGAAAGCGCAAGTCGTGAACGTATTGCGCCAACATCATCCCCTGTCGATCTTGCTCAAGATCGCCGGACTGGCACGCAGCACGTTCTACTACCAAGTGAGCGCAGGTAAGGCGCAGGATCGACATGGCGAGCTGAAAGCGCATATTGCCCGCATCTTTGCCCAGCACAAGGGTCGATATGGCTATCGCCGGATCACGGCCGCTTTGCGTCACAGCGGTATTCGAGTCAATCACAAGACCGTGCAACGGCTGATGGCGGTGTTGCAACTGAAGTCACCTGTGCGGCCCAAGCGATACCGCTCGTATCGAGGGCAAGTGGGACGCGTGGCCCCCAACCTGCTACAGCGCCAATTCGCGGCAACCAGACCAAATGAGAAGTGGGTGACAGACGTAACCGAGTTCAGCGTTAGTGGCAAGAAGCTCTATCTCTCGCCCGTGCTGGACCTGTATAACGGCGAGATCATAGCGTGGCAAACCAGCGAGCGACCTGACTTCGAACTGGTCCGGGGAATGCTTGATAAGGCTTTGCGAAAGCTAGGCCCTGAAGACGCCCCAATGTTGCACTCGGATCAAGGCTGGGCCTATCAAATGGCGGCATATCGTCGGAAACTGGCCAAGCGAGGCTTGCCTCAGAGCATGTCTCGAAAAGGCAATTGCCTGGACAATGCGGCGATGGAGAGCTTCTTCGGCACGCTGAAGTCCGAGTACTTCCGGCTGGAGCGTTTCGCGGACATCGACCAATTGCGACGCGGCATTGCCGAATACATCCGGTACTACAATTACGACCGCATCAAGCTCAAGCTAAATGGGCTGAGTCCCGTGCAATACAGGACTCAGCCCCAGGCCGCCTAACTTACTTACCCGTCCAACTTTGTGGGGTCAGTTCACGAGGGTCGCCTTTTTTGTTTCCTGCTGCTTGCTCCCCTCTCCCGCTCTGTTTTTGCTCCCCTCTCCCGCAAGGCGGGAGAGGGGTTGGGGGAGAGGGCCGGAGGTTCTGCTTGCCGATCACGTCGCAATTTGAACGGCTTGCCCTCTCCCCTGCCCCTCTCCCAGAGGGAGAGGGGAAAAAACCAAGAGGGCAAACTAGCGCCTCAAAACTGCTCCGCCCCCAGCGCATTCACCGCGTCCGCACCCGCCACAATCCCCGCGCGCAACGAGCTCGCCTGCGACAGGATGTGTTCGCCGAAGAAATGTGCCGTGGCGATCTTCGCCTCGTAGAACGCCGGGTCTTCCGAGCGCTTCGCATCGGCCGCCAGCATGGCACGGCCGAACTGCCAGCCCGAGAACACAATGCCGCAAAGCTTCAGGTACGGCACGCTGCCGGCGAACACCGCATTGGGGTTGCTCTTGGCGTTGTCCACCACAAACTGCACCACGGCTTCCAGTGCCTCACGGCCCTGCTTGAGCTGCGCCGACACTGCCTTGAAGGCTACGCCCCCGTGCAGGGCAAGCGCCGCCTCGGTCTCGGCGATCTGCGCGCAGAGATTGCGCGCCACCGCGCCGCCATCGCGCACGGTCTTGCGGCCAACCAGGTCGTTGGCCTGAATGGCCGTC
Organism: Cupriavidus sp. SW-Y-13; assembly: GCF_009793345.1. Classification (NCBI taxonomy): domain Bacteria; kingdom Pseudomonadati; phylum Pseudomonadota; class Betaproteobacteria; order Burkholderiales; family Burkholderiaceae; genus Cupriavidus; species Cupriavidus sp. SW-Y-13. The sequence continues at coordinate 797,021 of NZ_WHLX01000001.1, read as the reverse complement.
GTGCCTTCATAGATCGGCAGGATGCGTGCATCGCGATAGTGCTGCGCGGCGCCCGTTTCCTCGATGAAGCCCATGCCGCCGTGAACCTGCACACCCAGGCTCGTCACGTCGATCGACAGCTCGGTGCTCCAGCCCTTCACGATCGGCACCAGGAACTCGTAGAGCGCCATGTTCTGCTTTCGCACGGCCTCGTCCGGATGCTGGTGCGCCACGTCGCTGGCAGCCGCTGCGAAATAGGCCACGGCGCGGGCGCCTTCGATCAGTCCGCGCATCGTCATCAACATGCGCTTGACGTCGGGATGATGGATGATCGTCACGGCCTCGCGCGCCGAGCCATCCACTGGGCGGCTTTGCACACGATCCTTCGCGTACGCCACAGCCTGCTGGTACGCACGCTCGGACACGGCAATGCCCTGCATGCCCACCGAGAAGCGGGCCGAATTCATCATGATGAACATGTACTCGAGGCCGCGGTTCTCCTCGCCCACCAGCGTGCCGATGGCCCCGCCGTGGTCGCCGAATTGCAGCACCGCAGTGGGGCTGGCCTTGATGCCGAGCTTGTGCTCGATCGACACGCACTGCACGTCGTTGCGCTCGCCCAGCGAGCCATCGGCATTGACAAGGTATTTCGGCACGGTGAACAGCGAGATACCCTTCACGCCTTCCGGTGCATTGGGCGTGCGCGCGAGCACCAGATGGACGATGTTCTTCGCCATGTCGTGTTCGCCATAGGTGATGAAGATCTTCGTGCCGAAGATCTTGAACGTGCCGTCACCCTGCGGTTCGGCACGCGTGCGCACCGCAGCCAGGTCCGAACCGGCCTGCGGCTCGGTCAGGTTCATCGTGCCCGTCCACTCGCCCGAGATCAGCTTCGGCAGGTAGGCCTGCTTCTGCGCGTCCGTGCCGGCCGTCAGCAGCGCCTCGATGGCGCCATCGGTCAGCAGCGGGCACAGCGCGAACGACAGGTTCGCGGCGTTGAGCATCTCGTTGCACGGCGTCGCCACGAGCTTGGGCAGGCCCTGCCCGCCGAAGTCAGCCGGGTGCAGCACGCCCTGCCAGCCACCTTCGCCAAACTGGCGGAACGCATCCTTGAAGCCCGGCGTGGTGGTCACGACACCGTCTTTCCAGCTGCTCGGGTCGATGTCACCGGCACGGTTCAGCGGCGCCACGACTTCCTCGTTGAAGCGCGCGGCTTCCTCGAGAATGGCTTGCGCGGTATCGGGGGTAGCGTCCTCATAGCCAGGCAACTGGCTCAGTTGCGCGAGGCCAGCCAGTTCGTTCATGGCGAACAGCATGTCCTTGAGCGGTGCGCGATAAGTCATCGACGTCTCCTGTCTTTGTAAAAAAGCCGCTCGCGGGAAATACCCGGAACGGCTTCTTGTTCTTCTATACGGGCCGGCTCACCAAGGGGGAACCGGCCGGGCGGGCGATCAGCCCAGTGCGGCTACCAGTTCCGGCACCACGGTGTTCAGGTCACCAACCAGGCCGTAGTCCGCCACCGAGAAAATCGGGGCTTCCGCGTCCTTGTTGATCGCGACGATCACCTTGGAGTCCTTCATACCGGCCAAGTGCTGGATCGCGCCCGAGATACCGACGGCGATGTACAGCTGCGGAGCAACGATCTTGCCCGTCTGACCGACCTGGTAGTCGTTCGGCACGAAGCCGGCATCGACTGCCGCACGCGAGGCGCCCATCGCCGCGCCGAGCTTGTCGGCCAGCGGGGTCAGCACCTTCGTGTAGTTCTCGCCCGAACCCACGCCACGGCCACCGGACACGATGATCTTGGCAGCGGTCAGTTCCGGACGGTCGCTCTTGGTCACTTCACGCGACACGAATTGCGAGATGCCCGCGTCGGCCACGGCCGGCAGCGTTTCCACGCTGGCCGAGCCACCTTCGGCGGCAGCCGGGTCGAACGCCGTGCCACGCACGGTGATGACCTTGATCTTGTCGGCCGACTTCACCGTGGCAATCGCGTTGCCGGCGTAGATCGGACGCTCGAACGTGTCAGCGGCATCCACCTTGGTGATGTCCGACAGTTGAGCCACGTCCAGCTTGGCAGCCACGCGCGGCAGGATGTTCTTGCCCGATGCGGTGGCCGGCGCCAGGATGTGCGAGTAATCGTTGGCGATGGCCAGGATCTGGTCGCCCACGTTTTCGGCAAGCTGGTCAGCAAAGTACGGTGCATCGGCCAGCAGGACCTTCGACACGCCCGCGATCTTCGCGGCGGCATCGGCAGCGGCCTTGGCATTCGAGCCAGCCACCAGCACGTGGACATCGCCACCGCACTGGGTGGCTGCCGTCACGGCATTCAGCGTGGCGGCCTTGATCGATTGGTTGTCGTGTTCAGCAATGACAAGTGCAGTCATGTTTTATCTCCGCACGCTCAGATGACCTTGGCTTCAGACTTCAGCTTCTGCACCAGCGTGGCCACATCCGGGACCATCTGGCCAGCGCTGCGCTTGGCCGGTTCAACGACCTTCACGGTCGACAGACGCGGCTTCACGTCCACACCGAGATCTTCCGGCTTGACGGTATCGAGCTGCTTCTTCTTAGCCTTCATGATGTTCGGCAGCGTCACGTAACGCGGCTCGTTCAGGCGCAGGTCGGTGGTCACCACGGCCGGCAGCTTCACCGACAGCGTTTCCAGACCGCCATCCACTTCACGCGTCACCGATGCCTTGCCATCCGCCACCACGACCTTCGAGGCGAAGGTGGCTTGCGGCAGGCCAGCCAGCGCAGCCAGCATCTGGCCGGTCTGGTTCGAATCATCGTCGATGGCCTGCTTGCCGAGGATCACCAGTTGCGGTTGTTCCTTGTCCACCAGTGCCTTGAGCAGCTTGGCCACGGCCAGCGGCTGCAGGTCTTCGGTGGTTTCCACCAGGATGCCGCGATCGGCACCGATGGCCATCGCGGTACGCAGCGTTTCCTGGCATTGCGCCACGCCGCACGATACGGCGATCACTTCCGTGACGACGCCGGCTTCCTTGAGGCGCACGGCCTCTTCCACGGCGATTTCGTCGAACGGGTTCATGCTCATCTTGACGTTGGCCAGGTCGACACCCGAACCATCCGACTTCACACGGACCTTGACGTTGTAGTCCACCACCCGCTTGACTGCGACGAGTACTTTCATGCGCTCACTCCACTGATAGCTGATAGTCCAAAGTTTTGAATCGCTCGCCATTATAACCACCGGGGTGGCGGCGCTTTTGATTTTCGAACGATCGTACTATTTTATAGACAAAGAATTGCCGGGCATAGCCGGCAATTCGAAAAATCCGTGCTCATTGTGCCGCAGGATGCCCTGCAGGCACAGTGTATGGATGAAAACCCCTAGAACTTACCAGGCCGTAATCACCGATTCCTTGAACGTCGTCTGCACGTACTGCTTGATTTCCGGCGAGTGATACGCCTTCACGAGCTTGGCCACCCACGGCTTGTTCTTGTCGGCTTCGCGGATGGCGATCAGGTTCGCGTACGGACCCTTCGGGCCTTCCGTGGCGATGGCATCGCGCGTGGGCGACAAGCCAGCCGATTCCGCGTAGTTGCCATTGATGGCAGCGGCGTCGAGATCGTCCAGCGAGCGCGGCAGTTGGGCAGCGTCCAGTTCCACGATCTTGATCTTCTTCGGGTTCTCGACGATATCCAGCGGCGTGGCCTTCAGGCCCGCATCCGGACGCAGCTTGATCAGGCCCTTGGCCTGCAGCAGCAGCAGGCCACGGCCACCGTTGGTGGGATCGTTCGGCACGCCAACGCGGGCGCCCTGCTTGATCTGGTCGAGCGACTTGATCTTCTTCGAGTAGACGCCCATCGGGAACGTCACCGTGAAAGCGATATGCGTGAACTTGTAGCCGCGATCCTTGATCTGCGCTTCGAGGTACGGCAGATGCTGGTAGCTGTTGGCGTCGAGGTCGCCAGCGGCCAGCGCGGCGTTCGGCTGAACGTAGTCGCTGAACTCGACAAGCTGGATGTTCAGGCCATCCTTGGCTGCCACCTTCTTCACCTGCTCCATGATCTGCGCGTGCGGGCCGCCCGTCACGCCGATCTTGATCGGCTTGTCCTGCGCGAACACGCCAGCCGATACCGTCAAACCCAGCGCCACCACGGCGCCCTTCAGCACATTACGACGTTGCATCTCGATTTACCCTGTTTTCCCTGTTGAAACTTGCGAATCAGCGATGGCTGATCCGGCGCACCAGCCAGTCGCCAAAGCTCTGCACAGCCTGTACGAACACGATCAGGACCAGCACCACGGCGACCATGATCTCGGTCTCGTAACGCTGGTAGCCGTAGCGAATGCCGAGGTCACCCAGACCACCGCCGCCCACCGCACCCGCCATGGCCGAATAACCCACCAGGCTCACGAACGTGATGGTCAGGCCCGCGACGATACCGGGCATGGCCTCGGGCAGCAGCACCTTCCAGACGATCTGCCGTGTCGTGGCGCCCATCGACTGCGCTGCTTCCACGAGGCCCTTGTCCACTTCGCGCAGTGCCGCTTCCACCAGCCGCCCGATGAACGGCACGGCCGCAATGGTCAGCGGCACGATAGCCGCCGTGGTGCCGATCGACGTACCGACGAGGAATCGCGTCAGTGGAATCACCAGCACCAGCAGGATGATGAACGGAATAGAGCGCACCGCGTTGACGACCACACCAATCGTGCGGTTGAAGAACAGGTTCGACACCACACCACCGTTGTTCGTCAGGTGCAGTAACACACCGAGCGGCACGCCGAGCAATGCGCCAACCACGCCGGAAATGCCCACCATCAGCAGCGTCTGATTGAACGAAGACAGGAACATATCGAGCAGTTCAGACGACATGATCGATCTCCTCTACAACCACGCCCTGGTTCTGCAGATACTCCATGGCCGCGCGCACGCTGGCCGGGTCGCCCGTGGCCATGATCGCCAGCGAGCCGAATGCCTGGCCCTGGATCTCGTCGATATGGCCATGCAGGATGTTGAAGTCGAGGCCGTGCTGGCGGATCGCCTGCGCCAGCACGGGCTGGTCAACGTTATCGCCCGTGAAGGCCAGGCGATACACGTGGTCACGGCCATTGCCGAGCCGGCTTTCCACGCGCTTGAGCACGCTGACCGGCAGTTCCTGCGCGATGACGTCGCCGATCATGGCACGCGTCACCTCGTGCTGCGGACGCAGGAACACGTCGATCACGCGGCCTGTCTCCACGACCTGCCCCGCTTCGAGCACGGCCACGCGGTCACAGACCTGTTTGATGACTTCCATCTGGTGCGTGATCATCACGATGGTCAGGCCCAGCTCCTTGTTGATCCGCTTGAGCAGTTCGAGGATCGAGCGCGTGGTCTCCGGATCGAGCGCCGATGTGGCTTCGTCCGACAGCAGCACCTTGGGCTTGCTGGCCAGCGCACGCGCAATGCCCACGCGCTGCTTCTGGCCGCCGCTGATCTGTGCCGGATAGCGGTCGCGCAATACTGACAGTCCCACGAGTTCAAGCAGGGGCTCCACCGTGGTGGCGATCTCCTGCTTCGACTTGCCCGCCAACTCCAGCGGCAACGCCACGTTGTCGTAGACGGTGCGCGAGGACAGCAGGTTGAAATGCTGGAAGATCATGCCGATCTCGCGGCGCGCCTCGCGCAGCGCGGACTTGCCCAGTGCGGTCAGGTCCTGGCCGGCCACGATTACGCGGCCACCGGAGGGCCGGTTCAGCAGGTTGATGGCACGCACCAGCGTGCTCTTGCCGGCGCCGCTTCGGCCGATGATGCCGAAGATCTCGCCGGATGCGATGGATAGGCTGACGTCACGCAGCGCATGCACTTCCCCCGACCCGCCGGGGAATCGCTGCGACAGCCCTTGCAATTCGATCATTGGAAAACGAAAAAACGGCAACAGCGCGGGGTCTCCTGCGTTGTTGCCGTAGATATTTTTATGAAGCCCGCATTTTATGCGATCCGCTTCATACCTCAAACGAGATTTTTTCGATGGCGTTATGCATTGGCGTCATATAGACGCGGTGAAAATGCTGCAAAAGTCATTTAAGACCGATTGAGCGGAAACTACGCCTCCATCAGCACCTTGATATGTGCAAACACGCTGCGCGCCAGTGCACTCAGGTTGTAGCCGCCTTCCAGACAACTGACGATGCGGCCCCTTGCATGGGTCTTGGCCACTTGAACGAGTTGCTCGGTGATCCAGGCGTAGTCCTGTTCCACCAACCCCATCTGGCCGAGGTCGTCCTCGCGGTGCGCATCGAAACCCGCCGAGATGAACAGCATCTCGGGCTTGAACTCGTTCAGGCGCGGCAGCCAGATCGTCTCGACAACCTCGCGCACGGCCATGCCGTTCGTGTAAGCCGGCAGCGGAATATTCGACATGTTTGCCGCGAAATGCTCGGTGCCGCTGTACGGATAGAACGGATGCTGGAAAAAGCTGCACATCATGACGCGCGGCTCATCGAGGAAGGCCGATTCCGTACCGTTGCCATGATGGACATCGAAGTCGATCACTGCCACGCGCGCCAGACCGTGTGCCGCCAGCGCGTGGCGCGCGGCAATCGCCACGTTGTTGAAGAAGCAGAAACCCATCGCGCGATCCGGTTCGGCGTGGTGGCCAGGCGGGCGCACGCAGCAGAAAGCGTTCTCGATCTCTCCTGTGATCACTGCGTCGGTAGCGGCCACGGCCGCCCCCGCCGCGTGGGTGGCAGCCGCCAGCGTATGGCGGTTCATCGAGGTATCGGGATCGATGGGATAGTAGCTCCCCGCTGACGGGATGTTCGCCGTCAGGCTGGCCACGTAGTCGGGCCGGTGCACACGTTCGATCTGGTCTTCGGTGGCGGCCGGGGCATCGCGCCGGTCGAGCAAGCCGTCCATCCCATGGGAAATCAGATGGTCTTCGATGGCCTGCAGCCGTTCCGGGCACTCGGGGTGGAAATGCCCCATCTCGTGCAACAGGAACGACGGATGCGTGTAATAGCCCGTTGGCATTTTCGTTTGCGGGTCAAGTTTGTCTCCAGACGTTACGTTAGCACAGGACGTGCCGGGTCTTTCGCGGATGCCCGAGCGCCACTGAGCCCCGCTTCCAAGGCCGGGGCCGTCGGACTTCGCATGTATCGCATCCGCTATACTCGGTCCGACTTGCAAAGGACAACATGACCGACCAACAGCGCTCCCTGCGCCGCCCCCTGCTGGGCGCCGCACTCACCGCTGCCGCATTGGGCCTGTGCGGCGTTTCTCCCAAGCTGCTTGCCGCTGGCAAGCGTCGCGTGAGCAGTACCCGGGAAGAGGAAATCGAACCGGGCCGCTATCAGAACCATCCCCAGGCACGGGCGTTCATCGACGATATGGTGGCGCGCAACAACTTCCCGCGCGCCGAGCTTGAATCGTATTTCAGCCAGGCCGTGTTCTCGGCCACTGTGGCGCGGCTGATCATGCCGCCGACAACTCCCGGCAAGAAAAGCTGGCGCGCCTATCGCTCACGCTTCATCGAACCGATCCGGATCAATGCCGGTGTGCGCTTCTGGCAGCAGAACCGCGAAACACTGCGCCGCGCCGAAGCCGAATTTGGCGTGCCGGCGTCGGTAATCGTCGGCATCATCGGCGTCGAGACGATCTACGGCCGGGACATGGGAACGTTCCGCGTGATCGACTCCTTGTCGACGCTAGCCTTCGATTACCCGGACACCCCGAACCGCGCCGCCCGCACCCAGTTGTTCCGCAACCAGCTGGCCGACTACCTGCTCTGGTGCCGCGAGACGAAGACTGACGTGTTCTCGGTGCTCGGTTCCTATGCCGGCGCGGTGGGCATTCCGCAGTTCATGCCGACGAGTCTGCGCGAGTACGCCGTGGACTATGACGGCGACCGCCATGTCGACCTGCGCAACAGCCCCACCGATGCCATCGGTAGTGTCGGACGTTTCCTGCAACTGCATGGATGGGAAGCGAACCGCCCCGTGGCCTGGCGCATCGCCAGCGATGCGGGCAGCCTGGGCGTTGCCGCAGCCGCCGCTGACGGTGAACCCTGGCCGACGCGCACACTGAACCAGCTCACGCGTGCGGGACTGCGTGTGGACGAGCCGATCGACACACAGCGAGAAGGCGAAACCGGCGTGCTCGTGGTGGACCTGCCCACGCCAGACCAGCCCGTCGAATACATGATTGGGCTGCGAAACTTCTATGTGCTGACGCGCTACAACCGCAGCTTCTTCTATGCGCTGGCGGTGTACCAGCTGGGAGAGGCGGTGAAGGCAGCGATGGGGTGAGGCGCCTGTTGTTGGCGTGGTTTTCTCCCCTCTCCCGCAAGGCGGGAGAGGGGAGAAAAACAGAGGGATCGCTACCGACTCAAGCCGGAAACACGCCCGTCGACAGATACCGATCCCCGCGGTCGCAGACCACGAATACGATCGTCGCGTTCTCTACTTCTTCGGCGACGCGCAGGGCCACGCACAGTGCGCCAGCGGCCGAGATGCCGCAGAAGATGCCTTCCTCGCGGGCCATGCGGCGGGCCATATGTTCGGCATCGGCCTGCGTCACCGGCTCCTGGCGATCGACGAACTTCGGGTCATAGATTTTCGGCAGATACGCTTCCGGCCATTTACGAATGCCTGGAATGCGCGAACCCTCGGCCGGCTGGGCGCCGACGATCTGGATTGCGGGGTTCTTTTCCTTCAGATAGCGCGACACACCCGTGATGGTGCCGGTCGTGCCCATGGCCGAGACGAAGTGCGTGATGCGGCCTTCGGTATCGCGCCACAGCTCGGGCCCCGTCGTCTCGTAGTGCGCCAGCGGATTGTCCGGATTGGCGAACTGGTCGAGGATGACACCCTTGCCTTCGCGCTCCATGGCATCCGCCAGGTCGCGTGCGTACTCCATACCGCCCTTCACCGGGGTCAGAATGATCTCGGCACCATACGCCGCCATGCTCTGGCGGCGCTCAAGGCTCAGGTCCTCGGGCATGATCAGGATCATGCGGTAGCCACGCACCGCTGCGGCCATGGCCAGCGCAATGCCGGTATTGCCCGACGTGGCCTCGATCAGCGTATCGCCCGGCTTGATGCGGCCGCGCTCTTCTGCTCGGCGGATCATCGACAGTGCGGGACGGTCCTTGACCGACCCGGCGGGATTGTTTCCCTCGAGCTTGCCAAGGATCACGTTGCCGCGCGCTTCGATGGCAGCGCCGGGAATGCGCTGCAGTCTCACCAGCGGCGTGTTGCCGATGGTGTCTTCAATCGTTTTATAGGCCATGGTGCGGGGTCGCTCAGATTTTCGTCGGCCATTGTAATGCACCCACCTTACCCGCACCGGTGGCCGGGACTTTCAGTGCGTCAGCCCTTGCTCTTCCTCACGGCCCTTGCCGAGCAGATGGTAGAGCAGGATCGCACCAAACGTCGCAGTCCCGATGCCCCCCAGCGTCATGCCGCCCAGCTTCAGCGTCAGGTCACCGGCGGCCACCGTCAACGTCGCACCCACCGTGATCAGGTTGCGCGAACTCGAGAAATCGACGTGGTTCTGCACCCAGATCCGGCCGGCCGTTGCCGAGATCAGACCGAAGACGACGATGGTCAGGCCACCGATCACCGGACCGGGAATCGTCAGGATCAATGCGCCGAACTTCGGCGAGAAACCGAGCAGGATTGCCACGGCAGCAGCCACCACGAAGATCAGCGTCGAGTAGATCTTCGTCACAGCCATCACGCCCATGTTCTCGGCGTAGGTGGTCACACCCGTGCCGCCACCCGACGCGGACAGCATCGTGGCCACGCCATCACCAATGAACGCGCGGCCGATGTACGGGTCAAGATTGCGACCCGTCATCACGCCAATAGCCTTGATGTGCCCGAGGTTCTCCGCGACCAGCACGATGGCCACCGGCGCGATCAGCAGCATCGCATTGAACTCGAAGACCGGCGTCGTGAATTCAGGCATGCCAAACCAGCTGGCCGCCGCCACGCCCGAGAAATCGATCGCCTTGCCCATACCCATCAGGTTAGTGGCAACAAAGTAGGCAAGATAGCCAGCCAGGCCGCCCAGCAGGACCGGCAATCGCCCCAGCATACCCGGCGCACGGACCGCGATGAGGCCCACGGCGAGCACTGTCAGCAGCCCCACCCATGTGTCGAGCGGCGCGCCACTGACGGCCTTGACCGCTACCGGTGCGAGGTTCAGCCCGATGGCAGCGACGATTGCGCCAGTGACCACGGGCGGCATGAGCTTTTCGACCCACGCATAGCCCACGGCCTGCACCACCAGTCCGATCACCGTATAGAGCGCACCGGCCGCGATGATGCCGCCGAGCGCCACGGGAATATTCGGATTGGGGCCGCTACCGCCGTAGCCGGTGGCAGCGATCACCACGGCAATGAATGCGAAGCTCGAACCGAGGTAGCTCGGTACGCGCCCGCGCACGCACAGGAAGAACAGCAAGGTACCGATGCCCGAGAACAGGATCGCGATGTTGGGATGGAATCCCATCAGGATCGGCGCGATGGCCGTGGAGCCGAACATCGCCACCACGTGCTGGATGCCCGCCAGCAGCGTCTGTCCGGCCGGCAGGCGTTCATCGGGGCCGATCACGCCCGTGGTCTTGAGCCGCCATTTCGGCAGGAAACCCTCGTCATGATTGCTGTCGGTACTGTCCTGGCCATTCGCCATATTGTTCTCTCCCTGTCAGCGGTATGCCTGTTTGTTGGAATGTGTCGACGCGCGTATAGCGTCCTGGTGCAGCAGGTGACGGCATGCACCCGCACGCTTTCTCAGCGATGCGGATGATACCGCGCACCCCGAACCGTGCAAATCGTCACGGCCGCCCACGATTGCCAGCCAAGCACAACGCATACCAGCCGCCACCTGTTGACGCCGGGCAGGGCGGCCGGGAAGGACAGCCCCGCCGCCGGTCAGCGGGTCGCCGCAGGCTTCTGGCTGGATGCCTGAGCTGACTTCGCTACCGGACGGGCATCCTTGCGCGTCGCCTTGGGCGCCGCTGCAGGTTTACCAAAGGTCAACCCCGAAGCTTCAAGATTGGCAGCCGACTTCGATCCCACGCCCGGCACACGATCGGCCAGATCGGCAGCGTCCTGGAATGCACCATGTTTGTCACGTTCGTCGAGGATGCGTTTGGCCGTGGCCGGTCCGATTCCCTTGAGCGCGGTAAGCGCGGCCTCGTCTGCCGTATTGACGTCGACATTGGCGTAAGCGGGACCCATGCCGAGCAGGGCCACTGCCATGCCGAGCGCCACGGCCACATCACGCCAGCCGTCGCGGACGGCATGGAACACTTTCGAGAGGGAATGTACGAGGATCTTGTGCATCAGGAACTCCTTTCCTTTTTTGTTGACCCGCCGCCGGATGGCAGCAGGGAAGGTCAGGATAGGTTTCCGAATGGACCTCAGAAACGGCCGGACACACAAGTTCACGACTTCCGCGCGCTTATGTGTCCGCACTGCAATGGGAGCGTTGCACTCCCAAATTCCTACGAGGTTTGCGCGCCATCAGCGTCGCACGCAAACCACATCAAAAACAACATCCGACGGGTCAGCTACGTTCCATCAACCACTTGCAGTAACGCTCCACGCCTTCCTGCACCGTGAGGAACGGTGCGTCGTAGCCGGCGGCGCGCAAGCGCGACACATCGGATTGCGTGAAGCACTGGTACTTGCCGCGCAGCGCATCGGGAAACTTCACGTACTCGACCAGCCCTTCCTGCACCATCTCGTCGAGCGAGAGCGGCGGCTTGTCGTCCGCCTCGCGCAGCGCGTTGACCACCGACACCGCGATATCGTTGAACGGCTGCGACCGGCCTGTCCCGAGGTTGAAGATGCCGGACTTGCCCGGGTGATCGAGGAAGTACAGGTTGACCCTGACCACATCCTCCACCGACACGAAGTCGCGGCTCTGCGTACCCGGCGCGTAGCCGTTGTACTCGCCGAACAGCTTCACGGTGCCCTCGGCACGGAACTGGTTGAAGTGGTGGAACGCCACCGACGCCATGCGGCCCTTGTGATACTCGCGCGGGCCATAGACATTGAAATATCGGAAGCCTACGATCTGCGACAGCGCGGTGGGCAGGCGACGACGCACCACCTGGTCGAACAGGAACTTCGAGTAACCGTAGACGTTCAGCGGCTTCTCGTAGTCGCGGTCTTCGCGGAACATGGTCGAAGCGCCATAGGTGGCCGCCGAGGACGCGTACAGGAACTGCGTGCCCTGTTCCAGGCACGCCTCCATCAGCGCCAGCGTATAGCGGTAGTTGTTCTCCATCATGTAGCGGCCGTCGGTCTCCATGGTGTCGGAGCACGCGCCTTCATGAAACACCGCGCGGACCTTGCCGAACTCACCACGCTTGAAGCGCTCGACGAACTCGGTCTTGTCCAGGTAATCGGCAATCTCGCAATCCACGAGGTTGTTGAATTTCTCGGCACGCGTCAGGTTATCCACGGCAACGATGTCGGTCTCGCCGCGATCGTTGAGGCCCTTGACGATGTTGCTGCCGATAAAGCCGGCAGCGCCGGTCACGATGATGGTCATGGCGGATTCTGGCTAGGGCGCGCTTCAGGCGCCGAACAATTCGGAATAACTGACAACAGCGGTGCCGAGCTTGCCGACGACGATGGCACCGGCGCGGTTGGCGTGCTGCACCGCTTCCTTGAGCGGCACACCGGCGCCGAGCATCGTGGCCAGCGTGGCGATCACCGTATCGCCGGCCCCCGATACATCATAGACTTCGCGGGCCTGGGCCGAGACGTGGAGTACTTCCGCTTCGGTGTAGAGCGTCATGCCCTCTTCCGAGCGCGTCAGCAGCAACGCCTCCAGATGCAGGTCGCGGCGCAGGTTCTGGGCGCGGATCGTCAGGTCCGCCTCGGTCTTCCAGGCGCCCACTACGGCACGCATTTCGGAACGGTTCGGTGTGATCAGCGTGGCGCCGCGATAGCGCGAGTAGTCATCGCCCTTCGGATCGATCAGCACGGTCCGGCCAGCGGCGCGCCCCGCCTCGACCATGCGGCCGACGTGCGTCAGCCCGCCCTTGCCGTAGTCGGACAGCACCAGTACCTGATAGTCCTTCACTAGTGCGTTATACCGATCCTGTACCGATGCCAGCACTTCGCTGGCCGGCGCGTTCTCGAAATCGACGCGCAGCAGTTGCTGCTGGTGCGCCATCACGCGCAGCTTGATCGTCGTGCTCAGCGACCGGTCGTGATGCAGGTATGGTTGCACATGGCTGGCCGCCAGCAGGGCCTCAAGCGTGCGGCCGGGTTCGTCGTCGCCGACCACGCCCAGCATGCCAACTCGTGCACCCAGCGCCGCGGCATTGCGCGCCACGTTGGCGGCACCGCCCAGTCGTTCGTCGCTGCGCTTGATCTGCACCACGGGGACTGGCGCCTCGGGCGAGATGCGCTCGACATCGCCAAACCAGTAGCGGTCCAGCATCATGTCGCCCACCACCAGCACCTGGGCCTTCTGGATCTGTTCCTGCGGAATGATGTTCTTGCTCATGAACTGTCCTTTGCGACACGCCTCGCGCCGGTCAGGCGCGGTCAGGCATACCAATCAGGGATGGGCGTTCGAACGCCCGATCGCGTGATATTCGATGCCGGCATCGGCCATGGCATCGGGTTCATAGAGGTTGCGGCCGTCGATGACGACCGGCGTTTTCAGCATCGTGCGGATCTGCGCGAAATCGGGGCTGCGGAACACCTTCCATTCCGTCACGATCACCAGCGCATCGGCACCCGTCAGCACGTCCATCTGCGCGTCGCAGAATTGCACGCGCGCCATCCCCCCCTCGATGCCGGCCAGATCGGCTTCCATCACGCGGCGGGCCTCGGCCATCGCAACGGGATCATGCACGCGCAGCGACGCCCCACGCGACACCAGTTCACGCGCCAGCACGCGCGACGGGGCCTCGCGCATATCGTCGGTATTCGGCTTGAAAGCCAGACCCCAGATGCCGAAAGTCTTGCCGCTCAGGTCTTCGCCAAAACGGCGAATGACCTTCTCGCCCAGCACCTGCTTCTGCGCGTCGTTGACGGCCTCCACGGCCTCGAGCACGCGCATCGGCTTGCCATGAGCGCTGGCCGTACGCATCAGCGCCTGCACGTCCTTCGGGAAACATGAACCACCATAGCCCGCGCCCGCGTAGAGGAAGCTGTAACCGATGCGCGGGTCCGAGCCGATACCCATGCGCACCAGTTCGATATCGGCACCCACTTCATCGGCCAGGTTGGCCAATTCGTTCATGAACGAGATCCGCGTGGCCAGCATCGAATTGGCGGCGTACTTGGTGAACTCGGCCGAGCGCACATCCATATAGAAGGTGCGTTCATGATTGCGGTTGAACGGCGAGTAGAGCTGGCGCATGATCGCCTGCGCATGGCGGCCCGCTGCGTCGGGCGCGCAACCCAGCACGATGCGGTCGGGCCGCATGAAGTCTTCGACGGCCGCGCCTTCCTTCAGGAATTCCGGATTCGACACCACCGAGAACTGCAGGTCTTCCAGTCCGCGCGCGGACAGCTCCTCGCGGATTGCAGCAGTGACACGATCGCCAGTGCCGACGGGCACCGTGGACTTGTCCACCACCACCTTGAATCCGGTCATGTGCCGGCCGATATTGCGCGCGGCAGCCAGCACGTACTGCAGGTCCGCCGAGCCATCCTCGTCCGGCGGCGTGCCTACGGCGATGAACTGCACATCGGCATGTTCGACGCTGGCCGCAACATCGGTGGAGAACGTGAGCCGCCCCGCCGCGCGGTTGCGGTCGATCAATTCCTTGAGGCCCGGCTCGTAGATCGGTACACCGCCAGCATTGAGCAGCGCGATCTTCTTTTCATCTACGTCGAGGCAAAATACGGCGTTACCGAGTTCGGCCAGGCAGGCGCCGGTCACCAGACCCACATAGCCGCTGCCGATAATCGTGACTTTCATTTACTGAGGCTCCAGAACTGTGACGTTCGCCTGAATTGTCCTAGCCAAGCGCTTCGGAGCGACGCGGCGCATAAGTTTCCCAGCGGTTGCAGCCCGGGCACTGCCAATAAAACAGGCGCGCGCGGAAGCCGCACTCGCGGCACGTGTAGCGCGCCAGATTGCGCGTGCGAAGTTGCAACAGATCGCGGATAGCAGCGGTTTCCTGCGCCTGCTCGTCTGGCGTACCCACGCCGCCCGCGTCAGCGGCCTGTTTCTCGGCGGCCTGCGCTTCGAAATACTTTGTCAGCGCCAGCAGCGTTGGCTGGCGGCGCAGTTGCTCGCGCATCAGTGTTGCCGCGCCCACCGGCCCATTGACTTCGAGTTCGGTCCGATACGCAGTGTCGAGCAGTTCGGCCGCGAGGTTGCCCTTGAGCAGCCCACGCAGCCAGTCCAGCGCCTTGCCTTGCTCGCCAAGCGTGGCATACGCCTTCACCACACGATCGGCCACCAGCGGCAGGTAGGCAGCATCCTGGGATTCGATGGCGAGCCAATGCTTCAGGGCGCCCGGCAGGTCACCCGCAGCAGCCGATACGTCACCCAGCAGGATCGGCGCGCGGACGTTGGCCGGATTCTCCTCGCGGGCACGGCCCAGCCAGGTGACGGCGTCTTCGGGCTTTTTCTTCTGTAGCGCGTCCTGCGCCAGTTCGCAGCAGAACTGGGCGATTTGTATGCGGTAATCCTTCTGTTCGAGTGTCTGCAGCTCGCGCGCGGCGTCGATGGCCTTGAGCCATTCCTTTTCCACTTCGTACAGTTCCAGCAGCACGCGCTTGGCCGATGCCGCATACGGACCCGACATCAGCCGGCGCAGCGATTCCTCGGCACGGTCGAGCAGACCTGCACGCAAGTAGTCCTGCCCCAGTTCGTAGAGTGCGTGCTCACGTTCGGGCTCG
The DNA here is from genome assembly GCF_009793345.1 of Cupriavidus sp. SW-Y-13. NCBI lineage: Bacteria > Pseudomonadati > Pseudomonadota > Betaproteobacteria > Burkholderiales > Burkholderiaceae > Cupriavidus > Cupriavidus sp. SW-Y-13. Next base: position 781,198 of record NZ_WHLX01000001.1, on the reverse strand, counting down.
GGAAGGTCGGGCCGCGTCGCCAGGTTCTGGTGCACGCGGATGGCCCGCTCCGTTTCGCCCCGGCGGCGGAACAGCGCGCCCAGCGCGAAATGCAGTTCCGTGGTCTCGGGATCGAGCCGGGCAACCTCGACGAACGCATCGATCGCCTGGTCAGGCTGTTCGTTGAGCAGGAAATTGAGGCCCTTGAAGTAGGAGCGCGGCAACGCGCCTTGCTCGCTGATCAGCTGGCGCAGATCAAACCGCGCCGCCATCCAGCCAAGGCCAAAGACAAGTGGCAGCGCTAGCAGCCACCAGGTTTCAAACATCATGGATCAGACTTTCGGGCCGACTACGTTATAGGGAACGCCCGGCTTTGCCTCTGGCGGCACGGGATCGACGGGTGACGTCGCGGCACGCACCTGGCTCAGCGCGCGACGCAGCCGCGCGGCCTCCATCCGCTGGCGCATCAGGCCAGGCGCCACGGCAGCCAGCGCCGCCACGATACCGAGCCCGAATGCGGCGAGCAGAATCAGGATCAGCGGCGCATGCCAGACCGCGCCAAAGAACAGCTGCAGGTCGGCATCGGCGGTATTGCGCAGCGCCAGCACGAACAACAGGACGAACAGGACGATGCGGAAGATCCAGGCGACGAGTTTCATGCGGTGAGGGCCATCGGAACAGGAGCGGGCATCCGGGCAGGATGCGTTATGGAACGCCGGGCGACGGATTCCCGGCATTGTAGCGGAATCACTTCCTGCAAACGGTAACCATTGGTCGCATCGGTAAACGAAAAAAGCGCTCCCGGGGGAGCGCTTTTCAACAGGCTGCCAGTGATGGCGAGCTTTCCTACGAGCGGACCAGATTCAGCTGGCTGTCGTCATGCAGCCCCGCCGGAGCGGAAGACTGCGGCGCCGACAACTGCCCGGCCTTGCCGTGCAACGCCTGGCCGTTGGAGGCCATAACGCCACTTTGCGGCATTGCCGGGCGATCCACCCGTTCGCGCAACTCCTTGCCCGCCTTGAAGTGCGGCACCCGTTTCTCGGGCACCAGCACTCGTTCGCCGGACTTGGGGTTGCGACCCACGCGAGGCGGCCGCTTGTTCAGACCAAAGCTGCCGAAGCCACGGATCTCGATACGATGACCATCGGCCAGAGCCTCGGACATCGCGTCGAGTATCGTTTTCACTGAAATGTCCGCATCCCGCAGCAGCAACTGCGGAAAACGGGCAGCCAGTTTCTCGACGAGCTCAGACTTGGTCATGGGCGGTCTCGCTGTTCGCGCGGCGCTCGTAAATTACTGGTTGTCCTGGCCCAGCTTGGCCTTCAGCAGCGCGCCCAGGTTGGTCGTACCAGCGGCGCCGGTATCAGCCTGGAACTTCTGCATGGCTTCTTGCTGGTCAGCACTGTCCTTGGCCTTGATCGACAGGTTGATGTTGCGCGACTTGCGGTCGACGTTCACCACCAGTGCGGTGATCTGCTCGCCTTCCTTCAGCACGTTGCGGGCATCTTCCACGCGGTCTGCGGAAATTTCCGAAGCACGCAGGTAGCCTTCCACGTCGTCTGCCAGTTGCACGACAGCGCCCTTCGGATCAACAGTCTTGATCGTGCCGGTAACGAGCGAACCCTTGTCGTTAGCCGAGATGAAGTTGTTGAACGGATCGCCCGACAGTTGCTTGATACCCAGCGAGATGCGTTCCTTGTCGACGTCGATGCCCAGGACGACAGCTTCCACTTCGTCGCCCTTCTTGTACTTGCGCACGGCTTCTTCGCCCGTCTCTTGCCACGACAGGTCCGACAGGTGCACCAGGCCGTCGATGCCGCCCGGCAGACCGATGAACACGCCGAAGTCGGTGATCGACTTGATCTGGCCGGCCAGCTTGTCGCCCTTCTTGTGGTTGCGGCTGAAATCGTCCCACGGGTTGGCCTTGCACTGCTTCATGCCCAGGCTGATACGACGCTTGTCTTCGTCGATATCCAGAACCATGACTTCGACTTCGTCGCCCAGCTGGACAACCTTCGACGGGGCCACGTTCTTGTTGGTCCAGTCCATTTCCGACACGTGGACCAGGCCTTCGATACCGGCTTCGATTTCCACGAATGCGCCGTAGTCGGTCAGGTTCGTCACCTTGCCGAACAGACGCGTGCCTTGCGGGTAACGGCGCGAGATGCCCACCCACGGATCTTCGCCCAGTTGCTTCACGCCCAGCGAGACGCGGTTCTTTTCCTGGTCGAACTTGAGGATCTTGGCGGTGATTTCCTGACCAACCGACAGCACTTCGCTCGGGTGGCGGACACGGCGCCAGGCCAGGTCGGTGATGTGCAGCAGGCCGTCGATACCACCCAGGTCCACGAACGCGCCGTAGTCGGTGATGTTCTTGACGATACCGTTGACGATCGCGCCTTCCTTCAGCGTTTCCATCAGCTTCTGACGCTCTTCGCCCAGCGTGGCTTCCACCACGGCGCGACGCGACAGCACGACGTTGTTACGCTTGCGATCGAGCTTGATGACCTTGAATTCCAGGGTCTTGCCTTCGTACGGCGTGGTGTCCTTGATCGGACGCACGTCGACGAGCGAACCCGGCAGGAATGCGCGGATGCCGTTGACCATGACAGTCAGGCCGCCCTTGACCTTGCCGGTCACGGTACCCGAGATGATCTCGCCGTCTTCCAGCGCCTTCTCGAGGTTCAGCCACGATGCCAGGCGCTTGGCCTTGTCGCGGGAGAGAATCGTGTCGCCATAGCCGTTCTCGAGTGCATCGATGGCCACGGAGACGTAGTCGCCGGCCTGCACTTCGAGTTCGCCCTGGTCGTTCAGGAACTCCTCCACCGGCACAAATGCTTCGGACTTGAGGCCGGCATTGACGACCACGAAGTTGTGGTCGATGCGCACGACTTCAGCGGAAATCACTTCGCCAGCCTTCATATTGGAGCGGGCGATCGATTCCTCGAACAGTGCGGCAAAGGATTCGTTAGTTTGCAGGTCGGACATAAACGTAAGTAGCAATCCGCAGTACATTGGCCGGCACGAGGGTCGTGCTCAGTCTGCCAGTGCAGCGGGGTTAGGTTGCAATACACCCGGGCGTCGAAGATTTTCGATCCGGGCTCCTTGGTGTCGGGGCTTTCCCAACGTTATCGCGCCATCAGCAGCGCGCTTGAAAATTTCTTGCGAGCTACTGCGAAACGCGCACGGCGGCGAACCACTCCAGCACCTGCGTCACCGCCTCGTCCACCGTCATTTCAGAGGTATCCAGGCGATACGCACCCTCTGCGGGACGCAGCGGCGCGGCGGCACGGGAACGATCCCGCGCGTCGCGCGCCTCGAGGTCACGCAAAAGGTCTTCGATATTAGCAGAAATTCCCTTATCAATCAATTGTTTATAGCGCCTGCGGGCGCGCGCCTCGACACTCGCGGTCAGGAATACCTTGAGCGGGGCCTCCGGGAAGATCACCGTGCCCATATCGCGGCCGTCCGCCACAAGGCCGGGGAGCTTGCGGAAACCACGCTGAAGTGCCGTCAACGCATCGCGAACCGGCTGATGCACGGCCAGCGCCGAGGCCCGGTTGCCAATGGCTTCCTGGCGGATCAATTGACTGACTTCCTCGCCTTCGAGCCAGACCCGATCCGGGCCGAACTTCACATCGAGGCGCAGGGCAATCTTTGCGAGGGTATCCACCTCCTGCACGTCGACATTGGCGTGATCGCTGGCCAGCGCCACGAGCCGATAGAGCGCGCCGCTGTCGAGGAGGTGAAAGCCGAGGGCGTCTGCCACCTTATGGGCCACCGTGCCTTTGCCGGATGCGGTTGGACCATCAATGGTGATGACGTCGATAATAGTCATTCTTTATTGGTTAGCTTGAAACTATTGATTTCCGGAATCAATCGTGAATCGTTACGATGGGGACCATGGTTGCGCGGCGGCGCGTTACTACCCGCCCCCACAAAAGGCTGCGCAACCATCCTCATACTTACTGCGTCACGCCGCCAAATACCGCGAAGTATTCCGGGAACGTCTTGGCGACGCAGCCGGGTTCGTTGATCCGCACCGGCAGCGGCCCAAAAGCGGCCAACGAGAAACACATGGCCATCCGATGATCATCATAGGTGCCAATTCCGTCTGCCGGGGTCTGCCAGGCTGACTGCGATGCCGGTGGCGTCACTTTCAGGTAGTCCGCACCTTCTTCCACCTCCGCACCGAGCTTGCGCAACTCCGTGGCCATGGCAGCGATGCGATCCGTTTCCTTGACGCGCCAGCTCGCGATATTGGTCAGCGTGGTAGTGCCGTCGGCGAACAGCGCGGCCACGGCCAGCGTCATCGCTGCATCGGGAATATGGTTGCAGTCGAGTTCGATGCCGTTCAGCCGGCCATCGTCGCGCTCGGTACCGCGCACCTCGATCCAGTTATCGCCGGCCATCACATTGGCGCCCATGCGATTCAGCGCGTCTGCAAAGCGCACGTCCCCCTGGATGCTCGACAGGCCCACGCCCTCCACACGCACCGGACCACCACCGATGGCACCCGCCGCCAGGAAGTACGAAGCCGTCGAGGCATCGCCTTCCACATAGATCTCGCCCGGCGACTGGTACTGGGCCTCGGCCGGCAGGATGAACCGCTCCCAACCCTGGCGCTCCACATCGATACCGAAGCGCGCCAGCAGGTTCAGCGTGATCTCGACATACGGCTTCGAGATCAGCTCTCCCACCATCTCGATTTCGATCTTGCCCGACGCCGACTTGGCCATCGGCAGCGTCATCAGCAACGCAGTCAGGAACTGGCTGGAAACATCGCCGCGCACGCGGATCGGCGCGTCGATACGGATTTCGGCAGGCTGGATCTGCAACGGCGGATAGCCGGGCGTACCCAGATAGTCGATAGCAGCCCCCACCTGCCGCAGTCCGTCGACCAGATCGCCGATCGGCCGCTCGTGCATGCGCGGCACCCCGCTCAGCTTGTACGCGCCGCCCTGCAGGGCCAGCGCGGCAGTCAGCGGACGGATGGCGGTGCCGGCATTGCCCATGAACAGGTCAGCCGATTTGGTCGGAAACTGCCCACCCACGCCCGTCACGATGCAGTCGCCGCCATCGCGCCGCCATGTCACGCCCAGCATGTTCAGCGCTTCGAGCATGACACGCGTGTCGTCGGAATCGAGCAGGTCCCGCACGCGGGTTTCGCCGGTGGCCAGTGCGGCCAGCAGCAGCACTCGATTGGAAATGCTCTTCGAGCCGGGCAGGCGGACCGTACCCGATGCACGGGTCAGGGGGCCGAGGGTCAGATGTTCCATGGTCTTGGCAGCATGGCCATCACGCTAATGGCGCGACAGCGTCAGGGTTCTACGTTATGGAGGGCGGTCGCACGCGCGGCGCCCCATTTCAGGCGGGTCTCGCTGGCGCGCTTGAATACGCGCTCCAGCGCCTCACCATCGCCCGCCTTGATCTGCTTTTTCAGATAGCCGAGCACTGCTTCGTACGTGTCGATCTCGCGCAGCAGAGCATCCTTGTTCGCGACACAGATATCGCGCCACATCTCCGGCGACGAGGCCGCGATGCGCGTGAAATCCCGGAAGCCGCCACCTGCGAAATCCAGCTTCAACGCGGCGTCCTCCGCATTGGCGGTCTGCGCCACCAGCGCGTAGGCCAACACGTGGGGCAGATGACTGACGGATGCGAACACGGCATCATGCTGCACAGCGGACATCACGTGGCAATCGGCGCCTGCCGACTCCCACATCGCGCGCACCGCGGCCACATCGGTGCGGCTGTTTTCCTGCAGCGGGCACAGCACCACTTTCTTGCCGAGATACAGATCGTTCAGCGCAGCTTCCACGCCGTTCAACTCTCGCCCAGCGATCGGGTGGGCGGGCACGAACTGGGCAACCTTGTCACCGAGTGCCGTCTTGGCCGCCATGATCACGTCGGACTTCGTACTGCCCGCATCGGTGACAATCGTGCCCGGTTCCAGGTGCGGCTCCAGCGCATGCAGCAACGCAAAGTTCTGCGCCACGGGCGCGCACAGCACAATCAGGCTGGCGCCACGTGCGGCATCGGCCAGCGACGTCGCGGCGTCGTCGATTACGCCAAGCTTCATGGCCTTGTCGAGCGACGCCGCCGAGCGGCCCACTCCCACGACGGTGCCCACTACGCCGGCACGCTTGAGCGACAGCGCCAGCGATCCGCCGATCAGGCCGACACCGACAATCACAACACGGGAAAAATGCAGAGCGTTCACGGATTCAAACCTGCCTGGATTCACTTCAACGCCTGCTCGAGCGCCGCGATGCACGCGGCGTTCTCGTCGGGCAAACCAATCGTGATACGCAACCACTGCGGCAACCCATAGTTCGCCACGGGCCGCACGATCACACCCTGCTTGAGCATCGCCAGATTCACGCGCGCGCCAGCGCCATCGTCGGTCCCCACGCGGACCATGACGAAGTTGCCCGACGACGGGACGTATTCCAGACCCAACCGCTCGAAGGCGGCCACCAGTTGCGCCTTGCCAGCGCGGTTCAGTGCCGCGCTGCGTTGCAGGAAATCTGCATCACCCAGCGCTGCCACCGCAGCGGCCTGCGCCAGGCTGTTGACATTGAACGGCTGGCGCACACGATTGAGCAGGTCGGTCAGCGGGGGCTGCGCTACGCCGTATCCCACGCGCAAACCCGCGAGGCCGTACGCCTTCGAGAACGTCCGGGACACCATCAGGTTGGGATACTTCCGCACCCATGCCACGGACTCGTATTGTTGCGCCGGATCGAGATACTCGTTGTACGCCTCGTCGAGCACAACCACGACGTGCGACGGCACCTTTGCAAGGAACGCTTCGATCTCGGCTGCGGACACGAACGTGCCCGTCGGATTGTTCGGATTGGCAACGAACACCAGCTTCGTGTCGGGCGTGATGGCGGCAGCCATCGCATCGAGATCATGACCGTACTGACGCGACTTCACCTCGATGGCCCGCGCACCCACTTCCTGCGTAGCCAGTGCGTAGACCGCGAACGAATACTCGGCATAGACGATCGATTCACCGGCGCGCACCAGCGCGTGCGCGGCCAGCTCCAGAATATCGTTGCTGCCATTGCCCAGCGTCAGCCATTCCGCCGGCACGTCATACTTTTCCGACAACGCTGCCTTCAACGCAAAGCCGTTGCTGTCGGGATAGCGGCCCAAATCTTCCACCGCCTCTGCGACGGCGGCCTTGGCCGAAGCCGGCATGCCGAGCGGATTCTCGTTCGACGCCAGCTTGACGATGCGCGCCTCATCGAGTCCGAACTCGCGCGCAACCTCGGAAATCGGCTTTCCTGCGATGTACGGCGAAATCTTCCGGACGTAGGTGGGACCGAAGTAGTCTGCCGCGTTACCCTGCTCTGCCATGATCTGCTCCGGTTACTTGCTCGACGGGTAAGAGCCCAGCACTTTCAGATATGCCGCATTGGCGCGCAGCATGTCGATCGCGCGCGCTACGGACGGATCGTGTTGATGGCCTTCCACATCGACATAGAAGTAGTACTCCCACGCCCCGCTACGTGCCGGACGCGATTCGAAACGGCACATCGACACGCCGTTCTCGGCCAGCGGCGCCAACAACTGATACACCGCGCCAGCCTTGTTCGGCACCGACAGGATCATCGACGTCTGGTCACTGCCCGACGGCTCCGTCTCGTAACGGCCGATCACGGCAAAGCGCGTGCGGTTGTGTGGATCGTCCTGGATATGCGTGCGGACAATGTGCAGGTGATAGCGGTTGGCCGCAGACTCACCTGCGATCGCTGCCACGGTAGGATCCTCGCTTGCCATGCGTGCGGCCTCGGCGTTGCTCGATACGGCCTGCCGCTCCAGATGCGGATAGTTCGCGGTCAGCCAGTGCTGACACTGCGCCAGCGCCTGCGCGTGGGCGCGCACTACCTTCACGCCCTTCATGTCAGGCGTGGAAGCCATCAGGTTGTGATGCACCTTCAGCGCAATCTCGCCGCTGATCTTCAGCGAAGTCTGCAGGAAAAGATCGAGCGTGCGCGACACCGCGCCTTCGGTCGAGTTTTCCACCGGCACCACGCCATACTCGACGGTACCCGCCTCCACGGCGCGGAACACCTCGTCGATGCTCGGGCACGGCACGCCCGAGACCTCATGGCCAAAATGCGCGTACAACGCCTGTTCCGAGAACGTGCCGGCCGGGCCAAGGAATGCAATCTCCAGCGGCTTCTCCAGCCCACGACAGGCCGACATCACCTCACGCCAGATGGACGCCACGCTCTCGCCGAGCAATGGCCCTGGATTGGCACCCTGCACCTTGCGGATGACCTGCAGTTCGCGCTCGGGCCGAAACACCGGCGCACCGTATTTCTTCTTGACCTCGCCCACGTCGAGCGCCAGTTGCGCACGGCGGTTCAGCAGCGCCAACAGTTCACGGTCAACGGTATCGATCTGGTCGCGCAACGGCGCGAGGTCTGCTGACAGCGCCTGTTCCTGCGGACTCGGTCCCGGATTGGAGCCGTTGGCGTCGGGGCGTTGCACGCCGGCATCTGCGCCCGGCTTGTCTTGCTGTGTCATATCAGGGCCTGTGGGCCGCGCGTCGTGGCGGCCTCGGAAAAGTCTGGGGCAACGACGGCCCGCCGCACAGGCAGCGGGGTCGGATACACCGCCGTCAAGCGGCGGTGCGCTCGAATTCGCGCATGAACTCGACCAGCGCGGCAACCCCTTCGAGGGGCATTGCGTTGTAGATGCTGGCGCGCATGCCGCCCACGGACTTGTGGCCCTTGAGCTGTACCAGGCCATTCGCGCGCGCCTGGGTCAGGAACGCTTCGTTGCGCGATTCGTCGCGCAGCAGGAACGGTATGTTCATGCGCGAGCGGCAGCTGGGATCGATTTCGTTACGGTAGAAGTCGCTCTGGTCCAGGTAATCGTACAGCGCACGCGCCTTGGCGATATTGCGCTGCTCGATTGCGGCCACGCCGCCCTGGGCCTTGAGCCATTGGAACACGAGTCCGGCGATGTAGATCGCATAGGTGGGCGGCGTGTTGTACATCGAATCATGTTCGGCCACCAGACGCCAGTTGAACGCCGACGGGCACATCGGATGTGCGAAGCCGATCAGGTCTTCACGAACGATGACGATGGTGACGCCGGCCGGGCCGATGTTCTTCTGCGCACCGCCATAGACTACCTGCGCACGCGACCAGTCGATAGGTCGCGACAGGATATGGCTCGATGCGTCGGCCACAACAATGCGTCCCTTGTCGTGCACGCCGGTCTGGCCGATGTCCGGGATCTCCTGGAACTCCACCCCGACGATGGTCTCGTTGGTGCACAGGTGGACATACGCGGCATCGTCGGACAGGTTCCACGACTTGGCGTCGGGAATCTTGTGCCACTTCTGATCCTGGCTCGACGCGGCGATATTCACCTCGCTGTAGCGCTGCGCTTCCTGCTCGGTCTTGACCGACCACGTACCCGTGACCACGAAATCGGTCTTCGGCTTGGCACCCTGCACGCGGCCCGCGAGGTTCAGCGGTACGATGCCGTTCTGGCCAATCGCCCCGCCCTGCATGAACAGGATGCGGAAATTCTTCGGGATATGCAGCAGTTCGCGCAGGTCGGCCATCGCCTGCTGATGGATGCTCTCAAAATCCTTGCTGCGGTGACTCATCTCCATCACCGACACCCCGGTGCCACGCCATGACAGCATTTCTTCCGCGGCCTGCTGCAGGACCTCGGCCGGCAATGCGGCGGGACCGGGCGAGAAGTTGTAGACGCGCTCGGCCAGCGAACGTTGCAGGCCGGTCAGGGCGGGATTCTGGTGATCGTTCATGGAGGAAAAAGAAAAATGGCTGCCGGATTGAACCAGGCAGCCATTATCCCCCAAAACCCGCGCCCCTTGGACACCGTAGGCGTCCGGAGCGGGGTGGGAACAGCCGGATCGCCGGACCATCAGGCCCGGCGAGGCCGACCGTCGATCACTTGCGTGCTTACTTCGAGGCAGCAGTGATTTCCTTCTCGGCGGCGTCGCGCATCGACTTGCCAACCTGAGGACCGTACTTCTGCATCATCGAACCCCAGATTTCCTGGGTGGCCTTGCCCTGGTTCTGCATGAACTTCTGGCCCGTCGGCGACTTCAGGAACGTGGTCAGGTCCTTCAGTTCCTGCGTCGTGTAGTACTTGCCGAACGCGTCGTAGTGCGCCTGGATGGCGTCCTTGCGGAAACCATCGGTGTTGAACGCGGTGCCCGCGCCATCCACCATGCGCTGCACTGCGCCGTTCTTCTTGAGCTTCTCGACAGCGGCCTGCTTCTGCTTGTCGTTCAGCGTCTTGTTCTCGACCAGCACCTGCTCCAGCACCAGCGGGGCTTCCTGCTTCGCACCCTGTTGCCAGTTATCGGCCTGACCCTTCACTGCCTGGTCGGCCTGCATGACGGAAAGCAGTTCCTTGATGGCCGCTGTCTTGTCCTTGTCTTCCTGAGCGTGCGCACCTTGCGCCAGCATCATGAGCGGAGCGAAAGCAGCCAGAACAGCGATACGTCGATAGGTTTTGAGCATTATGACTCCCTGGAAAATACGTCCGGATTAGTCCGGTCGGCCGTCTGGCGAGTTCCGGCCGCCGTCCCATTGTTGCAACAAATTACGAATTCGCGTCTGCGTCAGTGGCGCCTGCGTCGCTGGCGCCCGTGGTGTCGTCCGCCGCCTCGTCGTCATCCGCGCCATTGGTGTCGGCGTCGGTCTCGACGATGCGCTGCAGCCCCGACAGCCGCGTGCCCTCATCCACGTTGATCAGGGTGACACCCTGCGTGGCGCGGCCCATCTCGCGGATTTCCGCGACACGGGTGCGAATCAGCACACCGCCCGTCGTGATCAGCATGATCTCGTCTTCAGGCGAAACCAGCGCAGCAGCGACCACACGGCCATTGCGCTCGCTCGTCTGGATCGCAATCATGCCCTTGGTGCCGCGCCCGTGTCGAGTGTATTCACTGATAGGCGTACGCTTGCCATAGCCGTTCTCGGTGGCCGTCAGCACGCTGCCCACCGGGGCGGTGATGCTGGCTTCGGGAGTCTCGGCGGCATCAGTTTCTGCCGGCGCCACGAGCATGGCGATCACCGACTGGCTTTCGTCCAAGTTCATGCCGCGCACGCCACGGGCCTGACGGCCCATCGGACGGACGTCGTTCTCGTCGAAGCGCACGGCCTTGCCGGCGTCCGAGAACAGCATCACATCGTGCTTGCCGTCGGTCACGGCCGCGCCAATCAGGAAGTCACCCTCGTCAAGATCGACGGCGATGATGCCAGCCTTGCGCGGGTTCGAGAAATCCGTCAGTACGGTCTTCTTCACCGTGCCACGCGCGGTGGCCATGAAGATGAAGTGCTCCGCATCGAACTGGCGCACCGGCAGGATCACGTTGATCTTCTCGCCGTCAGCCAGCGGGAACATGTTCACGATCGGACGACCACGCGAGTTTCGCGAACCTTGCGGCACCTCGTAGACTTTGAGCCAGTAGAGGCGGCCACGGTTCGAGAAGCACAGGATGTAGTCGTGCGTGTTGGCCACGAACAGCGTATCGATCCAGTCGTCTTCCTTGGTCGCCGTGGCCAGCTTGCCGCGCCCGCCGCGCTTTTGCGCCCGGTATTCGGAGATCGGCTGGCTCTTCATATAGCCCGAGTGGGACAGCGTCACGACCATGTCCTGCGGCGTGATCAGGTCCTCGGTGTCGAGCTCGGTCGCGTTCATCTCGATCTGCGAACGGCGCTCGTCACCGAACTCGGCACGAATGGCGCCCAGTTCGTCGGTGATGATCGTGGTGATACGTTCCGGACGCGCCAGGATGTCGAGCAGGTCAGCGATCACGCCCATGACCTCGCGGTACTCCTGGACGATCTTGTCCTGCTCCAGGCCGGTCAGGCGCTGCAGACGCATCTGCAGAATTTCCTGCGCCTGACCATCGGAGAGCTTGTACAGGCCATCCGGCTGCATGCCGAACACGGCAGGCAAACCATCCGGACGATACGAGGCGCGGCCACCCGAAGTGTCGCTTTCGGCACGTGCCAGCATTTCGCGGACCAGGCCCGAATCCCAGGGCTTGGCCATCAGCTCTGCTTTAGCCAGCGGAGGCGTCGGCGCGGCCTTGATGATCGCGATGAACTCGTCGATGTTCGCCAGCGCCACAGCCAGGCCTTCCAGCACGTGGCCACGCTCGCGCGCCTTGCGCAGTTCGAAGACCGTACGGCGGGTCACGATCTCGCGGCGATGCGACAGGAACGCCACGAGCATCTGCTTCAGGTTCAGCAGGCGCGGCTGGCCGTCGACCAGCGCCACCATGTTCATGCCGAACGTATCCTGCAGCTGCGTGTTCTTGTACAGGTTGTTCAGGACGACTTCCGGCACCTCGTTGCGCTTGAGTTCGACCACCACGCGCATGCCCGACTTGTCGGATTCGTCACGGATGTCCGAGATGCCCTCGACCTTCTTCTCGGTAACCAGCTCGGCAATACGCTCAAGAAGCGTCCGCTTGTTCACCTGGTACGGCAGTTCGTCGACGATGATCGCCTGGCGCTGGCCACGGTCGATATCCTCGAAGTGAGTGCGCGCACGCATGACCACCCGGCCGCGGCCGGTGCGGTAGCCTTCGCGTACGCCCTGAATGCCATAGATAATGCCGGCCGTCGGAAAATCGGGTGCCGGCACCAGTTCAATCAGCTCGTCGATCGTCGCATCGGGATTACGGAGCAGATGCAGGCAGGCATCGACGACTTCATTAAGGTTATGCGGCGGGATATTGGTGGCCATACCCACCGCAATACCCGACGAACCATTGATCAGCAGATTAGGAATACGGGCCGGCAAAATGCCCGGCTCTTTCTCCGAACCGTCATAGTTCGGATCGAAATCGACAGTTTCCTTGTCGATATCGTGGAGCATTTCGTGGGCAATCTTGGAAAGGCGGATTTCGGTATAACGCATCGCCGCGGCGTTATCTCCGTCCACCGAACCGAAGTTACCCTGGCCGTCCACCAGCATGTAACGCAGCGAGAAATTCTGCGCCATGCGGACGATCGTGTCGTAGACAGCAGTATCCCCGTGCGGGTGATACTTACCAATCACATCGCCGACGATACGGGCGGACTTCTTATAGGCCCGGTTCCAGTCGTTGTTGAGCTCATGCATCGCATAGAGCACGCGCCGGTGTACCGGTTTCAGGCCGTCCCGGACATCGGGCAGCGCGCGCCCCACGATAACGCTCATTGCGTAATCGAGGTATGAGCGGCGCATTTCCTCTTCCAGCGAGACCGGCAGGGTTTCTTTGGCGAATTGATCCATTGCGACGTGGTTTATGCGGCGGGTTTAAGCAAATGAAGCCCGCGAAATCGGAAGCCCGGAAGGGCCTGTCGACGACGGGCGAACATGGCATTCTAACACGCGCGCAACCCCTTCCCGCCCTCCCCCGAGGACCCCGTCCGGAGCCTCTCCAAACGCCCCGGATACCGAAACCCCCTACCCGGCAACCCATACAGGACAAGGGTTTGCAGGCGCCGCAAGTCCGATGTTGCACAAACACCACAGGCCCAAAACCACGTGGTTAGATCGAATATATTTACTTCTTAGGAAACGAGCCTTGTGGCACAATTCCCCAGCGAAGAGCCAGACATTGTTCGAAGTGGAGCATACTCCACATCGCGAATGTTATACTCCGAAGAATGTATGACTTGTTTTCGTCCATTTGCTCGCAGTAACCCTGCGGTGATCTCATCCTGAGAGGAGAAATATGAAAAAATTTGCCAAGCTCGCACTCGTTGCAGCTACCGCAGTAATGGCTGCATCCGCTCAAGCCCAGTCCGTCCCCTATGAAAAGAAGGCCGTGAACGATAACTGGGGCAACGGTACGAGCGAGTACGTGTGGAAGAATGGCACGAACGAGCTCTGCTGGCGCGACAGCTCCTGGACCCCGGCAACGGCCAATGCCCTGTGCGATGGCGCACTGGCTCCGGCTGCTGCTCCGGCTCCGGCACCGACCCCGGTGGCACCGCCGGTTGTGTCCAGCGAGAAGGTCACTTTCGCTGCTGACACGCTGTTCGACTTCGACAAGGCTGTTCTGAAGCCCGAAGGCAAGGCCAAGCTGGACGACCTGGTCTCGAAGCTGCAAGGCATCACGCTGGAAGTCATCATCGCCGTTGGCCACACCGACTCGTTCGGTTCGGACAAGTACAACGATCGCCTGTCGATCCGTCGTGCTGAATCGGTCAAGGCTTACCTGGTGAGCAAGGGCGTCGAAGCCAACCGCGTCTACACCGAAGGCAAGGGCAAGCGCCAGCTGAAGGTTGATCCGAAGTCGTGCAAGGGCAACCGCACCGCTCAGATCGCCTGCCAGCAGCCGAACCGCCGCGTGGAAGTCGAAGTGGTCGGCACCCGCAGCGCACGTTAATCGGAACGCTTCCGATGAAGAAAGCCCAGCGCAAGCTGGGCTTTTTTTCGTTTATGCCTTCCGTGTTTCCACTGGAAAACCAGGCGCATCTCCGCCTCGCATGCCAATGCGGCTCTGGTTTTTTGGTAAAGTTGCCGCAGCCTTCTCACGAGACCGCCGGTCGCCCGGCCTTAAGATGTCGCATTCGTCCACGCTCACCTCCTCGCTCGATTCCCGCCCCGGGCTCAACGCCGATCCGAAAGAGATCGACAAGTTCAGCGAGCTCGCTCACCGCTGGTGGGACCCGAATAGCGAGTTCAAGCCGCTGCATGACCTGAACCCGCTCCGGCTCGGCTGGATCGATGGTATCGCCGGCCTTTCGGGCAAGCAGGTCATCGACGTCGGCTGCGGCGGCGGCATCCTGTCCGAAAGCATGGCGCGCCTGGGCGCCACGGTCCGCGGCATCGACCTGTCAACGAAGGCACTGAAGGTGGCCGACCTGCACAGCCTGGAATCCGGGGTGGCAGTGACATACGAAGAGATCGCCGTCGAGGCGTTGGCCGCGCGCGCGCCATCCAGCGTCGACGTGGTGACCTGCATGGAAATGCTCGAACACGTGCCCGATCCGCAGTCGATCGTGCGCGCCTGCACCGCGCTGGTCAAACCGGGCGGTTATGTCTTCCTCTCGACGATCAACCGAAACCTGAAGGCATATCTGCTGGCAATCGTCGGCGCCGAGTATGTCCTCAACATGCTGCCGCGCGGCACGCACGACTTCGAGAAATTCATCACGCCCTCGGAAATGGCCCGCTTTGCCCGCGTAGTCGGCCTGGAGCTCATCGAGATGCGCGGCATGACCTTCAACCCGATCACGCAGGTCTATGCGCTGGGCCGTGATACTGACGTCAACTACATGATGGCATTCCGCAAGCCACGCTAAAACGATGCCAACATTCGACGCAGTTTTCTTCGATCTCGACGGCACGCTGGCCGACACCGCCCCGGACCTGGCCGCGGCGGCCAACCGCCTTGTCGTGGAGCACGGGCGGGACCCGGTCGCCTACGAGAAACTCCGTCCCGTCGCCTCACATGGCGCGCGCGGACTGATTGGCGTCGCGTTCGGCAAGCGACCCGAAGATCCGGAATTCCCCGCGCTTCGCGATACGTTCCTGAACTACTACGAAGCGGACATCGCCGTGCATACGCGGCTGTTCGACGGCATGGACACGGTGCTCGCGGCCCTGGAAGCCGACGGCATACGCTGGGGCATCGTCACCAACAAGATCGCCCGCTTTACCGTGCCGCTGGTAGACGCCATCGGCCTGACACCGCGCGCTTCAGCCGTCGTCAGCGGTGACACCACCGCACACGCCAAGCCCCACCCTGCCCCCCTGCTGCACGCCGCCGCAGTGAGCGGCGTGGACCCGACCCGCTGCCTGTACGTTGGGGACGACCTGCGCGACATCCAGGCCGGCAAGGCCGCGGGCATGGCAACCGTTGCCGCCGCCTACGGCTATTGCGGCGACGCCGAGCCGCCCGAGACCTGGCACGCCGACTACCTGATCCAGCATCCGTCGGAGCTGCTGACGCTGCTTCGCTGAGTCCCCGTAGCCCAGAAGGAACCACCGTGCGCCAGCGGCGTCGAAACGGAGTACAATCGCGGTTCTTTCGCGTTTGACTACGCACATTGGGGCCGACCTGGTTTCGACGTGGGTTACAAAGCAGTGGAGGGCATACCGAGGACCCGTCACCTCGTTAATCAATGGGAATGCAATAACTGCTAACGACGAACGTTACGCACTGGCTGCCTAAGGGCTAGCCGTCCTCGCACTGGCTCGCTGACGGGCTAGGGTTCGCAAGAACCAGCGAGGTCATTTACGTCAGATAAGCTTCGGGAGTGTCACGGGCCCGAGGACGAAAACCTAGTGACTCGCCGTCGTAGAGCGTGTTCGTCCGCGATGCGCCGGTTAAATCAAATGACAGAACTAAGTATGTAGAACTCTCTGTGGAGGGCTTGCGGACGCGGGTTCGATTCCCGCCGGCTCCACCAGACACAAAAAAACCCAACCTTCACCGGTTGGGTTTTTCCTTTTCTGGCCACGCTTCGCGGGCGGCAGCGCCACGTCAGTGCATCACGGCACCCGTCGCCGGCAAGCTATCCAGTCGTGCCTTGTAGAAGCGCTCCACGGGCAGCGTGACGCCCAGCCACGCGAACATGTGGCCGGCGTGGTCCACCGACTGGATCATGCCCGGCATCCACAACCGCTGCAGGCGCGTGGCTTCCATGCCCGAGCGCTCGGCAAAGCCGTCAACGCCGAACTCCTGGATGGCCTTGAACAGCACCAGGCCCACCAGGTACATGTCACCCGTATCGAGGGCGATTTCTGCCTGTGCGGTCCAGCGCGCTTCGCGGTTCTCTATTTTTTCTGCTTCTGCAAAGCGCTCGCTCATATCCGGTTCTGGCGTGCTGCCCAACAGGTGAAACGAAAGACTCATTGCCCGTCTCCAAATCCCGTGTCGAAATTCAATGACGGCAATTGACGCCGAAAACTGTAGCGATCGGTATAGATCGCAGCAGTTTTCAGCGCAAATACAACAGTTAGCGGACGATGCGCCACAGAGCCGGCGTGGCCGCTGGGGTCCAGCCAGCACCTGCCCAAGCCGTATGACGTTGTCGGCAAGCGTAGCGGCGACCGTTGTACGTCACCACCTGTCCGATTTCGTACGATACGTTTTCGGCCCAAGGCATGCCGCCTTTCGCGCCTGCGTTGCCACTATTGCCAGTGGCACCGTTACCGGACGACGGTGCTTCCTTGTCCACCTCGAACTTGTAACCCTCATAGCCCTTGCCCAGGTAGACCCGGTTCTGCGTTGCCGAGGTCTGCGGCACGACGTTCGCCACACCGTTCCGCGACTGGAGTTCGCCGATGCGGAAGACGTGCGATTCGGCGTTGACCTTCTGCGCGAGCTGGAAGGCCCAGGCATCGGCGCCCGTGCGTCCTGCCACCACATCGACCGTGTGTTTGGCGATGTCACGGCCCGAGGCATCCATCACGCGGAAGGTCAACCTGGTGCCCGCCGCCAGATCTCCTGCTGCAACGAGCGGTCCTTGGTCTTCCCAGCCGGCGGAAGGTGCGGCGACCCCATCACCGGGAAATTTCACGTCGGCGCACGCGTAGAACGCTTCGGGGCTGTCGTTGCGCTGCCAGACGCTGTAGATGATGTGGCTGCCCTTCTTGCCAGCGGGCAGTCGCACGTTCATGCGATACCGGCCGCCCTCGTTGGTCGCGGACGAGCCGGGCAC
The DNA here is from genome assembly GCF_009793345.1 of Cupriavidus sp. SW-Y-13. NCBI lineage: Bacteria > Pseudomonadati > Pseudomonadota > Betaproteobacteria > Burkholderiales > Burkholderiaceae > Cupriavidus > Cupriavidus sp. SW-Y-13. The sequence continues at coordinate 763,538 of NZ_WHLX01000001.1, read as the reverse complement.
CGAGGCGAACTCTTCAAGATCGCTCCAGGCGAGCGCCTTTGACGGGTCCCAGCCGTCGCGCGTGATGTAGTACTTGAAATACTGTGTGGCATGGCGGGCCGTGGCGCGCCAGACGAACGTGTAGTCGCCTGCCGGTGTCGGTACGATCGAGGTCTGTTGCCAGTCGCCGCGCGGCAGGTCAAGGCCACGGAACAGCGAGGAGCCGCCCGAGCACAGCATGCCATCGGCTACAACCGCTTTGTGGTCACCGTTCGCACCGCCCTGCCGCACTCCGTTCCAGTCATAGAACTGCTGCGCGCCGCCCACCGCGCGGGCGGCCTTGCAGCCGCCTGACTTCGGACTCTCTGCACCTTCGTTGTAGCAGTTCAGCACGCGGCTGACCGGCAGTTCCATGGTTCCGTGAGCTATTGCCGAGGTGGGCAGCGCGGCGCCCATGGCAAGCCCCGCGAGGATGATGACTGTCTTTGACATATTGCACCTGAAGAAAAAAGGGTCGGGAGATCGAGACTGCAACCGCCATGGAGAACCCGAAAGCGGCGGGGCCGATTTCACCCGCTACAAGGTGCGAAGAAAATAGGAAACCTCCTAAAGCATCAAAGTCTTGCGATGCTTCAATTCCTGCGTGCGTACGATGCCGGCAACCTATCTGAGAACGAATCGGACGAGCGCCCGACAGCGGGCGCTACAATAGCCCGTCGATGCTCTCACGCCCTCTCCTCATGTCCGATCACCCACGCTTCACCATCAACCGGTCCATGGTCATCCTGCTGCCCGAGCAGCCATTCGTTGACTGGATCCTCGCCGTCGATCCCGAGCCCCCGCCTACGCTCTCGGTGGAAGCCGTGCGCGACGATGCCAGCGTGTTCCTGCTGCCCGAGGACGCCGCCGACACCCCTGAGAATGCGCAGCAGTGGGTCGAGCAACGCTGGCGCGCCATGTTCGAATTCATGCTCGCAGAATGGTTCGACGAATCACTGTGGCCCGCGACCCTCTCGCTGGACATGTTCCGCAAGTGGTTCTCGGTCAAGTACCACTCGATGATTTGGGACCTGTCTCCCGAGACGACACTCGATTACGAAGATTGGGAAGAGGACGACGACGATTCGTCCACGATGCTGCACTGAACCGGCATCGGCCATGCCAAAGCAAAACGGCACGCCTTGCGCGTGCCGTTTTTCCTTTCACCGCCCTCCCCGCATCAGAGGAATCGGTCCAGAATCTTCCGACTTGGCTTGTCCAGCGTGAGCTGATCGCGAATCAGGTAGTGGATGCCGTGGCTGTCCGAGATCAGCAGCGTATTGCCCGTGAGCCGGCGAATATCCTCCTCTCCGCGCAACACGAGGTCGGTCTGGCCACGGTCGGTCTTCACGGTCCACACGCTCGGCGTGGCATAGGTGGACACGCCCAGGATCTTCTCGATCTCGGGCATGAACTCCCGCCCGGCAAGTTCCGCCTCGATCAGTTCGCTAATCTGCGCAGGCAGCAGATCGAGGCGCGGAATCCAGGCCAGTTCGCGGCCGTCGGTGCTCATCAGGCCGAGGCCATCTTCCGATGCGGAAATCGGAAACGCCCGCACCGGCACCACGCCTTCATGTTGCGTACCATCGGCCATGGTCATCAGGAGCTTGCCGAGGCGATTACGGGTCAGGGTGAATTCAGGCGTCTGCATGGCCGATCCAAATGATGGGTTATTGGGCACCGATCGTCTCGGCCGTTTCGCTGCGGTCGCCAACGCTGGCATCCTCGACATCCACGTTGCGCGCCTGCGCCTGGTAGAGCTTGTAGTAGTGTCCCTCGCGCGCCAGCAGTTCGTCGTGGTTACCTACCTCGACGATCTGGCCGCGATCCATCACCACCAGGCGATCGGCCTTGCGCAGCGTCGACAAACGGTGCGCAATGGCAATCGTGGTGCGGCCCTGCACGAGGTTGTCGAGCGCCTTCTGGATTTCCTTCTCTGTGGTGGTGTCCACCGACGACGTGGCCTCGTCCATGATCAGGATGCGCGGATTGATCAGCAGCGCGCGGGCGATGGAGATACGCTGACGTTCGCCACCAGACAGGGCCTGGCCGCGCTCGCCCACCAGCGAGTCGTAGCCGTGCGGCAGGCGCAGGATGAACTCGTGGGCATGCGCCGCGCGGGCCGCGGCCACGATTTCCTCACGCGTGGCCTCGGGCTTGCCGTAGGCGATGTTGTCGGCGATCGTGCCGAAGAACAGGAACGGCTCCTGCAGCACAAGGCCGATGTTCTGGCGGAACTCCGAGACGGGCAGCGAGCGGATATCGACACCATCCACGCGAATCGCGCCTTCAGACACATCGTAGAAGCGGCAGATCAGATTCACCAGCGTGCTCTTGCCCGAGCCGCTATGGCCTACCAGGCCGATCATCTCGCCGGGACGAATCGACAGGTTCAGGTTGCGGATCACAGCACGGTTGCCGTAGCGGAAGCCAAGGTCGCGCAGTTCGATGGCACCCTGCACGTTCTCGATATGCACCGGGCGCTGAGGCTCCGGCACGCTCGATACGTGGTCGAGAATGTCGAAGATCCGCTTGGCGCCAGCCGCGGCCTTCTGCGTGACCGAGACGATTCGGCTCATCGAATCAAGGCGCGTATAGAAGCGGCTGATATAGGTCAGGAACGCGACCAGCACGCCTACGGTAATGGCGTCGTGGCTGACCTGCCAGATGCCGAAGATCCACACCACCAGCAAGCCCACCTCGGTCAGCATCGTCACGGTCGGCGTGAACAGCGACCACACCGCATTCACGCGATCGTTGATAGCGAGGTTGTGCCGGTTGGCTTCACGGAAGCGCGTGACTTCGCGCTTCTCCTGAGCGAACGCCTTCACCACCCGGATGCCCGGAATCGTATCGGCCAGCACGTTGGTGATTTCCGACCAGATCCGGTCGATCTTCTCGAAGCCATGGCGCAGGCGATCACGCACCAGGTGGATCATCCATGCGATGAACGGCAACGGCACCAGTGTCACGAGCGCGAGCCACGGATTGATGGAAATCAGGATGATCGCGGTCATCGCAATCATCAACACATCGGTGGCGAAGTCCAGCAGATGCAGCGACAGGAACACGCTGATACGGTCGCTCTCCGAGCCAATCCGCGCCATCAGGTCGCCCGTGCGCTTGCCGCCGAAGTATTCGAGCGACAACTTGAGCAAATGCTCGTACGTGGTGGTGCGCAGATCCGCACTGATGCGCTCCGAGACACGCGCCAGCAGATAGGTGCGCGCCCAGCCCAGCAGCCATGCCACCAGCGCCGCACCGAGCAGTCCGCCCAGGTACATCTTGACCAGGTCATAGTCGATGGGCACCCCGTTCTGATACGGAATCAGAACCTTGTCCATCAGCGGCATGGTCAGGTACGGCGGGATCAGCGTGGCACCCGTGCCGAGCACCAGCAGCATGAAGCCGGCCAGCAGTTCCCAGCGATACGGCCGGGCAAAGCGCCACAGGCGCAGCAGCGCCCAGGTGGAAGGCGGCGTTTCGAGTTCGCGGCTGCATTGCGGGCATTGCTCTTCGCCTGCCGGAATCGGCGCCTTGCAGGTGGGGCAGATATCTGCTTCGACAGAGACGGTGCGACCTGTCGTCAGCGCGTCAAGGCGCGTTTCGAACTGGTCGGCCAGACGCAACGCGTCGGGATTGTAACCAAGCGTATAGCGCCAGGTGGCCAGCCGCTGTGCGCCGCTGGCCAGTTCCAGCGTCCCTACCCCTGCATGGTCACCGTGCGAGAGTGACATCCCTGTTGCAATGTCCCAGCTTTGCAGCGATTTTTCTCCAGGTGTGCGAGAGATCAGACGACGATTCGTCACAATCAGCCACCCTTGGGTAAAATGCAGCCTCGCGTCCAGATCCAGTGGGAGCCCGGCCAGAACAGTTTCCCCGGGTGCCAGGCTGGCGGCCAGCTCGGCGACCCAGGGTTCCGGGGTGCCTGAGGGTTGGGGGACGGACGGGGAGGTTTGGGTCATCTGTTGGCGCTGGAAAACGAAAACAAGCTAGGAAACTGGCGGAGAAACGAGTGAAATGCGCGTCCGGATGACCCGAAAAGGATCAGATTCGGACATAAATTGAAACAATTTCAGCAGCTTGCCGACTGGCGGGCCGCAATTTTGCCCGCAAGTATACATAACGCAAACAAACGGAACTCCTGCTGCGCCGCACAACACGGCAGCGTGGTGTTTTTGGAGCCTGTGGGGTCAACCCTGAGCGTGCAGTAACGTTACTGAAAGGTTAGGCTTCCAATTCTCGGGCGCTCGCCCACTGCCTCAAAGTAGATCAATGAAAAAGAAGGACATTGAGATTTTCGATGTCATGTCGCTGCGCGGCCCGAATATGTGGACATATCGGCCAGTGCTGGAGGCGTGGGTCGACATCGGCGAACTGGAGGATTTCCCCTCCAACAAGATTCCGGGGTTCTACGAGCGGTTGTCGGCGTGGTTGCCGACGCTGATCGAGCACCGCTGCAGCCCCGGCGTGCGCGGTGGGTTCCTGATGCGCCTCAAGGAAGGAACGTGGCCGGGACACATCCTGGAACACGTCACGCTGGAGCTGCAGAATCTGGCTGGCATGCCGGGTGGCTTCGGCAAGGCGCGCGAGACCCCGGTGCGAGGCGTCTACAAGGTGATCGTGCGCGCCTGGCACGAGCAGGTGACGCGCGCGGCGCTGTTCACTGCCCGGGACCTGGTCATGGCCGCCATCGAGGATCGCCCGTTCGACGTGCCCGAGGCCGTGGACAACCTGCGCCGGCTGGTGGACGAACATTGCCTCGGCCCGAGCACCGCCTGCATCGTCGACGCGGCGGATGACCGGGACATCCCGTCGATCCGCCTGTCGGACGGCAACCTCGTGCAGCTCGGCTACGGTGCGCGTTCGCGTCGCATCTGGACGGCCGAGACTGACCGTACCAGCGCCATCGCCGAATCGATTTCGCGCGACAAGGACCTGACCAAGAGCTTGCTGGAATCTTGCGGCGTGCCGGTGCCGGAAGGCCGCATGGTCGACAGTGCCGAAGACGCCTGGGACGCTGCCGAGAGCATCGGCGTGCCGGTGGTGGTCAAGCCCTATGACGGCAACCACGGCCGTGGTGTCTTCACCAACCTGATGACGCGCGAGGAAGTGGAAACGGCCTATGCCGTGGCCATCGACGAAGGCAATGGCGTCATCGTCGAACGCTTCATTCCGGGCAACGAGCACCGCCTGCTGATCGTGGGCGGCCGCATGGTGGCCTGCGCGATGGGCGAGACCGCCTCGGTCGTCGGTGACGGCAAGCAGAGCATCGACGAACTGATCGAATCGCAAATCAACGCCGATCCGCGTCGCGGCAGCACCGAAGACCATCCGCTGAACCGCGTGCGCCTGGATTCCGCGGCACGTCTGGAACTCAAGCGCCAGGGCTACGCCGATGGCAGCGCCGTGCCGGCCGAGGGCCGTACCGTGCTGATCCAGCGCAACGGCAACGTGGCGTTCGACGTCACGGATCGCGTGCATCCGAGCGTGGCGGCCCATGCCGCGCTGGCTGCGCGCGTGGTGGGACTCGACATCGCCGGCGTGGACCTGGTGGCCGAGGATATCTCGCGACCGCTGGCCGAACAGCGCGGCGCCGTCGTCGAGGTCAACGCCGGTCCGGGCCTGCTGATGCACATCAAGCCCGCCGATGGCGAACCGCGCCCCGTTGGCCGCGCGATCGTCGATCACCTGTTCCCGAACCGCAATGGCGTTGAGGACGATGGCCGCATCCCCGTGGTGGGGATTGCGGGCACCAACGGCAAGACCGTGGTCGCCAAGCTCGTCGCACGATTGCTGCAACTCTCCGGCAAACATACGGGTCTGGCCTGCAGCGACGGCCTGTTCCTGGACCGCCGCCGCGTGGAAAGCGGTGACCGTGGCGAGAAGGCCAGTTGGGATGCCGGTCACCGCATCCTGATGAACCGCGCAGTGGAAGCCGCCGTGTTCGAAAACGACAGCGGCATGATCCTGTCGCAGGGCCTGCCCTACGACCGCTGCCAGGTGGGCGTGATCACGAACTTCGGCCAGCCCGATCACCTCGGCGACTACTACGTCGAGGACGAAGACCGCATGTATAACGTGCTGCGCACGCAGGTGGACGTGGTGCTGCAGACCGGCGCGGCCGTGCTCAATGGCGCCGATCCGCGTCTGGTCGAAATGGCCGAGCTGTGCGATGGCGACGTGATCTTCTTCGGCCTGTCCGCCGATGTGCCGGCCATCGCCGCGCATCGCGCTGCGGGCAAGCGCACGGTGTTCGTACGCGAAGGCAAGGTGGTGCTGGCCACGGGCAACAACGAAACCGCGCTGACCGATGTCTCGGCGATTCCGCTGACGTACGCGGGCCGTGTCGCGTTCCAGATCGAAAACGTGCTGGCCGCCGTGGCCACGGGCTGGGCGCTGGGCATCTCCAATGACCTGATCCGCGCGGGCGTGGTCACGTTCGATGTGGGCCAGGTGGACGTGCCGGGCCGCTTCACGATGTTCGAGCGCAATGGCGCCACCGTCATCGTCGACGATCCGCACAATGCGCCGGCCTTGACGGCACTGGCTGCCGCGCTGGACCGCTTTCCGTCCGAGCGGCGCCTGCTGGTGTTCGGCGCAGGCGTGCAACGCCGCGACGAGGACATCGTGGCGCAGGGCAAGGTCATCGGCAAGACGTTCGACCGGGTGTTCCTGTGCGAAGACCTGAGCGTACGCCGCGACCTGCCCGAGACCGAGGCGCGCGCCCTGCTCAAGAAGGGCCTGTATGAAGGACGCCGCGTGACCAAGATCATCGACGAAGGCAAGCGTAGCGTGGCTGTGGAAGCTGCGCTGTCGCAACTGGTGGCCGGGGACCTGCTGGTGCTCCAGTGCGACGAGGCATCGGTCGAGAGCACGGTCGAGCAGGTACATCAGTGGATGGGCCGCAGCGGACGCCGCGCGTGAATCCGGCCGGAAGAACAACGGATAAATAGTCTATGGAAGTTTCTCGCATCCGGGCCCTGCGTGGCCCGAATCTCTGGTGCCGACACACCGCCATCGAAGCCATCGTGGCGTGTTCCGACCAATCCCATCTGCTGGCCGAACTGCCCGGCTTCGAAGAGCGTCTGCGCGCGCGCTTCCCGGGCATCGGCCCGATGCGTCCCGACGAGGAAGCTGGCTCGCCCTCGATGGCGCATGCGCTCGAAGCCGCTGCGCTGGGCCTGCAGGCTGCGGCCGGCTGCCCGGTTACCTTCAGCCACGCGGCGCCTACGCTGGAACCGGGCACCTATCAGGTGGTGGTGCAGTACAGCGAAGAGGAAGTGGGCCGCCTGGCGTTCGAACTGGCCGAGAAACTTTGCCTGGCCGCACGCGACGACCAGCCGTTCGATCTCGACGATGCGCTGCATCGCCTGCGCGAACTGGACGAGGACGTGCGACTGGGCCCGAGCACGGGTTCGATCGTCTACGCAGCGGTTGCGCGCGGCATTCCGTATCGCCGCCTGACGCAGGGCTCGATGGTGCAGTTTGGCTGGGGCAGCAAGCAACGCCGCATCCAGGCCGCCGAGACTGACATGACGAGCGCGGTCTCCGAATCGATCGCGCAGGACAAGGAACTGACCAAGGCGCTGCTGCACGCAGCTGGCGTACCGGTGCCCTTGGGCCGCTCCGTACGCAGTGCCGATGAAGCCTGGGCGGCCGCGCAGGAAATCAACGGTCCGGTCGTGGTGAAGCCGCGCGACGGCAACCAGGGCAAGGGCGTGGCCGTGCGCATCCGCACGCGCGAGGAAGTCATGACGGCCTATGAAGTGGCGGCCGATATTTCTTCCGATGTGCTGGTGGAACGTTACATCCCCGGTCACGACTTCCGTTTGCTGGTAGTGGGCAAGCACCTCGTGGCCGCGGCGCGCCGCGATCCGCCCCAGGTGATTGGCGATGGCAAGCATACGGTGCGTGAACTCGTGGACGAAGTGAACCGCGACCCCCGCCGTGGCGAAGGCCATGCCACCTCGCTCACGAAGATCCGCTTCGACGACATCGCACTGGCCACGCTGGCCAAGCAGGGCCTGACCGCCGATGCCGTGCCGGCCAAGGGCACGCGCGTGGTCTTGCGCAATAACGCCAACCTGTCCACGGGTGGCAGCGCCACCGACGTGACCGACGACGTCCATCCGGACATCGCCGCGCGTGCCGTGGCCGCAGCCCAGATGGTCGGGCTCGACATCTGCGGCGTGGACGCTGTCTGCGAGACGATGCTCAAGCCATTCGAGGAACAGGCGGGCGGCATCGTCGAAGTCAACGCCGCGCCGGGGCTGCGCATGCATTTGCAGCCGTCGTACGGCAAGGGCCGCGCGGTGGGCGAAGCCATCATCTCGACGATGTTCACCGATGGCGACGATGGCCGGATTCCCGTGGTGGCCGTATCGGGCACCAATGGCAAGACCACGACCGTCCGCCTGATCACGCACCTGCTGGCCTCCAACGGGCTGCGCATGGGCATGACCGGCACCGACGGCGTCTACATCCGTGGCGAGCGCATCGACACCGGCGACTGCAGCGGACCGCGCAGTGCGCGCAACGTGCTGCTGCACCCCGACGTGGATGCCGCCGTGTTCGAAACCGCGCGTGGCGGGCTGCTGCGCGAAGGCCTGGCGTTCGACCGTTGCGACGTGGCCGTGGTGACCAACGTGGGCGAAGGCGACCACCTGGGGCTGTCGTACATCAGCACCGTGGAAGACCTGGCCGTGCTCAAGAGCGTGATCGTGCAAAACGTGGCGCCGCATGGCATGGCCGTGCTGAATGCCGCAGACCCGATGGTCGTGCGCATGGCCGATGCCTGCCCGGGCACCGTCACCTTCTTCGCGCACGATGCCGGCCTGCCGACGATGGCATTGCATCGCGCGCAGGGCAAGCGCGTGGTGTTCGTCGAAGGCGACGAGATCGTGGCCACCGAAGGCGAGACCGTGGCGCGCTTTGCGCTCGCGGATATCCCGCTCACGCGCAATGGCTCGATCGGCTTCCAGGTGGAAAACGCGATGTCGTCGATTGCTGCGGCATGGGCACTTGGCATCGACTGGAACGTGATCCGTCGCGGGCTGGCCACGTTTGTGAGCGACTCCGCCACGGCGCCGGGCCGCTTCAACGTGTTCGACTACAAGGGCGCAACACTGATTGCCGACTACGGACACAACCCGGACGCGATCCAGGCGTTGTGCAACGCCGTGCAGTCGATGCCGTCGAAGCAGCGCGTGGTGGTCATCAGCGGCGCGGGGGATCGTCGCGACGAGGACATCCGCAAGCAGACGCAGATCCTGGGCGGCGCATTCGACGATGTGCTGCTGTATCAGGATCAGTGCCAGCGGGGCCGCGAGGATGGCGAAGTGCTCGCCCTGTTGCAGGAGGGTCTGGTGGGTGCGCAACGTACCCGCCATATCGAGGAAATCCGTGGCGAGTTTCTTGCCATCGATACCGCGCTGGCCCGCCTGCAGCCCGGCGACCTGTGCCTGATCCTGATCGATCAGGTCGAGGAAGCGCTGGACCACATCGCCAAGCGCGTGGCGGGGCAGTGATCGACCACTGATCCGCCGGCAGTACCCTTCCCTCTCCACGCCCGGAGAGGGAAGGCTCCCACTTAGTGACGCGTCGGCAGCGAGAGCCGGCGCTCCATCACATGCTGCAGCGCCGACAGTGCGGTGCTCAGAATCCAGTAGATGACGGCGGCCGCCAGATAGAGCGGCAAGGGCTGGTAGGTTGCAGCGATGATTTCCTGCGACGTGCGCAGCAGTTCCGTCACGGTAATCACCGAAACCAGCGACGTGTCCTTGATCAGGCTGATCAGACTGTTCGAGAGGCTCGGCACCGCCAGCCGCAATGCCTGCGGTCCCACCACGAAGCCAAGCGTTTGAAGCGGTGTCATGCCCAGGCTGTACGCCGCGAGCCATTGGCCACGCGCCACGCCCAGAATCGCCCCGCGCATGCTTTCCGAGAGATACGCGCCCACATTGAGGCTCAGCGTCAGCACGCCAGCGGGCGTAGGCTCCAGCGAAATGCCGATGCCCGGCAAGCCGTAATACACCACGAAGATCTGCACCAGCAGCGGCGTGCCGCGCATGATGCTGACGTAGATGCGTGCGGGAATCGTGAAGATCCGCAACTGGCTGATGCCCATCAACGCCACCACCACTCCTACTATCAGCCCGAAGAACATCGACAGCACGGCGAACTTCAGCGTGAGCAGCGTGCCCTGCAACAGTACGGGCAGGGAATCAATGACGAGCTGGAGGGCAGGCATGGCGGAGGCTGGAAGCAGTCGTAAACCGGAATGCCGCGATCATACGTGAAGCCGGGGCCGGCCCGCTGCCAGCCCCTTGTTCGAACACACTATTGCTTTCTTACTTGAGCGGCTTCGTCACGTCCGACGCAAACCACTTGTTTGACAGCTTGGTCAGCGTGCCATCCTTCCGCAGATCGTCGAGTGCCTTGTCGATAGCAGCGGCGAACTTGGGATTGTCCTTGCGGAACGGGATGGCGACCTCGGTGTTGGCACCCGGCAGCACTGCGCCCGGACGCAGCGGCAAGTTGGCCTGCTTGATCAGGTAGTTGACCATCAACCGGTCATTGAGCGCCGCATCCACGCGTTGCGAAGCCAGGTCGCGCAGGTACTCGGGCGCACCGGGATACGTCTTCACGTCGATGCCCGGCACCGACTTGGCCAATTCGTTGTAGTTGCTGCCCAGGCTCACGCCGAGCTTGTGGCCCTTGAGCGCGTCGAGCGAGGCGAACTCGCGCTTGTCGTCCTTGCGCTGGATGAGCTGGGCGGCGGAGTACACATACGGCGTGGAGAAATCGAGCGCCTGCTTGCGTTGCGGCGTGACGGAGACCTGATTGACGATGATGTCGAACTTGCCCGCCTGCAGGCCGGCGATGATCGCACTCCATTCGGTCGTCACGAATTCCGGTTTGACGCCAAGCTTGGCGGCCACGGCACGCGCCACGTCGACATCGAAGCCGTCGAGCTCGTTGTTGGCACCACGATATCCGAACGGGGGGTAGGTCCCTTCCAGACCCACCTTGAGGACACCGGCCTGCTTCACGGTGTCCAGCAGGTCGGCAGCCTGCGCTGCCGTCGCGGAAACGCCGCCCGCCACCAGTGCGGTAACCAGCAGCGTCTTGAACCAACCCGATCGAATCTTTCGCATATGTTCTCCAGTAAGGATGCGGTTCTTTTGCCGAGCCCCTCCTCTCTTAGAGGAAGGCCGGCGGCCCTATGAGCCTATAACGGCCTCAAAGGTACCGCAAACACTATCGAAAGCGAAATAATGATTCGATATGGCTATATAACTGGGCTTTACTTACTCCCCTCTCCCGCGTGCGGGATAGGGGCTGGGGGAGAGGGCCAGCGGTGCAATCAACAACATGCCGCAATTTGAACCACATGCCCTCTCCCCCACCCCTCTCCCACTGACATGGGAGAGGGGAGCGCATAACGACGGGTAGCGCCCGTGTCTTACTGAAACGCCTTGTCGTTCGGCGCGGCAAACAGCTGCTTCATTTCCGGCGACAGCGCGTAGTTCATGTTGATGTTGCGCGGCGGGATCGGTTGCAGGAACCACTTGGTGTACATCTTCTCGGCGCGGCCGCTCTTCTGGATGTCGGCCACCACATCGTCCACGAGCTTCTTGAACTGGGCGTCGTCCTTGCGGAACATGCAAGCGTAGTTTTCGGTCTGCAGCGGCGTGCCGGCCACAACCCACTCACCTGCATTCTTGGCCTTGGTACGTTCGCCGTACAGCAGCGGCTCGTCCATCACGAATGCTGCGGCGCGACCCGTTTCCAGGATCAGGAACGCCTGGCCGTGGTCCTTGGCGCTGGTGAGGTTCATGTTGTAGCCCTCGCCGTTCATCTTGACCAGCAGACGCTCGCCGGTGGTGCCGGCCGTGGTGACCACGTTCTTGCCCTTGAGGTCAGGGAAGTCGCTCACGCCCGAATCCTTCTTCGTCAGCATGCGGATGCCGTAGATGAACAGGCTGTTCGAGAAGGCCACCTGCTTCTGACGCTCGGTATTGTTCGTGGTGCTGCCGCATTCGATGTCGAGCGTACCGTTCTGCATCAGCGGAATGCGGTTCTGCGACGTGATCGGCGTCATCTTGACCTGCAGGTTCGGCATGTTCAGCGTCGACTTGACCTTGTCGACGATAGCCAGCAGGTAGTCATGCGAATAGCCCATGACTTCCTTGCCATCGGAATACGAAAAAGGAATCGACGATTCGCGATAGCCCAGCGAAATCGTGTTGCTGTCCTTGATCTTCTTGAGCGTATCGCCATCGGCGGCATGGGCGCCAGCGGCGGCACCGAGCAGGACGGCCGCAGCCAGCAGGCGTTGGACGGGGAATTGACGGACAGACAGTGACTTCATGATTCGCTCCTTCAAGGGGCTTGGTTTAATGGCACGACGAGGCAATCTCACTACCGAGTATTTACTGCGGCGTATCAACTACGCGTATCACTCACACTTCCACTTCTTCACATCTTCAGTACAACCCGTGTTGCAGCCATCCACTCGCACTAGCTAGGCAGCCGCTGCACTGAAATCTTCCGCATCGATGGCCGGGCGGCGCCCAGCCAACTGATCCGCCAGCAGACCCGCGCTGCCCATCGCCAGCGTGAAACCCAACGCGCCGTGACCGAGGTTCAGCCACAGCCCGCGTAACCGAGATTCGCCAACCATCGGCAAACCCGTTGGCGTGGCAGGCCGCAATCCGGCCCATGGCTGCAGGCCGTCGAGGTCCGCGCCGTTCGCCACATTGCCGAACACCGCGCGCGTCTGCGACACCAGCGTCTGCGCGCGCTCGCGATCGATGACTGCACCGCCGCGCACGATATCGGCCATCCCTGCCACGCGCAGCGTGTTGCCGATGCGCGCATAGACGATCTTGTTGGCGAAGTCCGTCACGCTGATATGCGGAGCCTGCACGCCATCGGCGATCGGCACCGTGATGCTGTAACCCTTCAGCGGCCACAGCATCGGCCGGACACCCGCCGGACGCAGCAATGGCACGCTGCCGATGCCGCCCGACACGATGACGGCATCCGCTGCAATCTCGCCCTGATCGGTGCGCAGGCCCGTTACCCGGTCACCCTGACGCATCAATTCGGTCACCCGCGTGCCGAAGCGCAGCGTCACGGCAGGATTGCCTTGCAACAGATGGGCCAGCGATACGCAAAAACGATGACAATCGCCCACTTCCTCGCTCGGCGTGTAGATCGCACCGGCGATATCTTCCTGAATACCGGCCAACGCCGGCTCCAGCGCCACCGTGGCCGTACGATCCAGCGCCTGCTGTTCGCATCCCAGGCTGGCTTGGTAATCGAGCAGCCGGCAAGCCGACTCGTAGGCGGCGGTATCGCGATGCACCACAAGCTTGCCGCGCCGCGCAAAATCGAAACCGCCACCCTCCTCGCGGGCATCGGGCCGTTCCACGAACGCCTGCATCAGATCCCGCGAATAGAACGCCAGGCGCAGCAGCTTGCGCGTCGTGGCCTCGCTGGTCGATGCATTGCAAGCCCGCACAAACGCCATCAGCCAGCGCCACTGGCCCGGGTCCATCGACGGACGGAAGCGCATCGGCGAATCGCGGTCCAGCAGCCACCCCGGCACCTTCGACAGCACGCCAGGGCCGGCAAGCGGCGCCACGTAGCTGTAGCTGAGCTGGCCACCGTTGGCGAAGCTGGTTTCCTCGCCCGGCCCGGTGTGCCGTTCCACCACCGTCACCTCATGCCCGTCATTGGCCAGTCGCCATGCCGTGGTCATGCCCACCACACCTGCGCCCACGATTGCGATTCGCACTCTGCACCTGCTTTCCATCAAAACGATGGGCCAGAGCGTAGAACACACGCGGCCGCTTGCCCAATGCCAATACGTGCCAGAATATGTCCTCAAGCTATAGGTGCGCACCACGGGTCTACCCTGTAGTGCAAAGCACCATTGCGCCTTCCGCCTACGCACCATGGCGGTCACCACTTGGCACCACAACGATGCGCCTGCGCCAGATCGAAGTCTTCCGCGCGGTGATGCTGACAGGCACCGTCAGCGAAGCCGCCCGCCTGCTCCATGTCTCCCAACCCGTCGTCACGCGCGTGCTACAGCACGCCGAGGCGTCGCTGGGCTTTCGTCTGTTCGATCGGCAACGCGGCAGGCTCCAGCCGACTCCCGAAGCCGTGGCGTTGTATGGCGATGTCGAAAGGCTATATGGCGAGATCGAGCGCGTACGGCGCGTTTCCGAAAGCCTGCGGCACAAGGGCGCGGGACGCCTGCGCGTGGCCGCGACGCCTAGCCTGGCCAATCCGCTGCTAGTCCCCGCCGTGCGACGCTTCTGCGCGCGACACCCCGAAACGCAGGTACAGGTGCTGACGCACCATACGAACGAGATCGTCGCGGCGCTGCTCGCCAACCAGATCGATGTGGGATTCGCGTTTTCCCCACCGCTGCACGAAGCGATTACGAGCCAACCCGTCGCCACCGGACGCATGCTGCTGGCCGTGCCGCGCGAGCAGCCGTTGCCTGCGGGCCGGCGCGGCGTGGTGCCGATCCGCAAGGTCATGGAGCGACCGTTCATCGGCTATGACGACGACAGTTCGCTCGGCCTGCTAGTCCGGCAGACATTGGCACGCCATGCGCTGGAACCACACTCCACGCTGGAAGTACAAACCTATTCGCTCGCGCTGGCGCTGGTCGATGCCGGACTCGGCCTGACATTGCTCGACCAGTACACCGCGCTGAGCGCCAACCCAGATCACGTGACGCTGCACGATGTGCAGCCCGAACTAGGCTTCGAGATCCAGATGCTGCGCGCGAGCCATCGCGGCGCGTCGAGCCTCGTCGACGATATGCACGCGCAGTTCACGGCTGCGGCTGGGGCGCTCGCCGCCACGCTCGATGATCGGCTGGCAGCATCGTTGGTCCACTTTGATCCGCCGGGACGCTGACGATCGATTCGATTTGACGAGTGAGCAGACAATTGACAGCCCCGGCGCGGGGCACCATCATCGACATGCCCCTACCGGCGCGTGAAACCTTATGTTCGTCCTGACCCTGATCCTTCTTGTGCTGGCGAGCGCGTTCTTCTCGATCTCCGAGATCGCCCTGACCGCGGCCCGGCGCACCAAACTCCAAGTCCTCTCCGAACGCGGCGATCGCCGTGCCACCAAGGTGTTGCTGCTCAAGGAAGAGCCCGGCAACTTTTTCACGATCGTGCAGATCGGCGTGAACAGCGTGGCGATCCTGGCCGGTATCCTCGGCGAAAAGCACGTCTCGGACCTGCTCTACGAACTCCTGCTGAGCTATATGGATGCCGGGGTCGCGCAACGCGTGGCCAATATCGGCTCGTTCCTGGTGGTGACGCTGCTCTTCATCCAGTTCGCCGACCTGATTCCGAAACGCATCGCGATGACATTCCCCGAAGCCTGCGCGGTGCAGGTCATCGGCCCGATGCTGATGCTGCTGCGGATCTTCAAGCCTGTAGTGTGGGTCTTCAATGCCGCTGCCGACGCCATGCTGCGCCTGCTCGGCATTCCCACCAAGCCCGTGGACCAGATCACCACGGAAGACATCGCCGCAATGGTCGATGCCGGTGCCGAGGCCGGCGTGCTGCACAAGCATGAACTGCACCTGATCGAGAACGTATTCGAACTGGACTCGAAGCCGATCACCGCAATCATGACGCCGCGTGACGACGTGGTCTTCCTGACGCTCGACGAATCCGCCGACAGCATCTGCCGCAAGCTGGTCAAGCAACCGCACGGCCAGTATCCGGTCTGCGGCAAGAGCATCGACGACGTGCTCGGTTTCATGGACTCCAAGGCCATCCTGCAACTGCTGCTGGCCAACGAAAGCGCCGCCGTGCTCGACGATATCGGCAAGCACTACGACAAGAACGTGCTCGTGATTCCAGACACACTAACGCTATCCGAATCGCTGACGCGCTTCCGCGAGATGCACGAGAACTTCGCGATCGTGATGAACGAATATGGACTGGTGGTGGGAATCGTCACGCTCGACGACAGCGTCGGCGCGCTGATGGGCGACATCCTCTACACGAACGAAGACGAACAGATCGTGCGCCGCGACGACTCGTCATGGCTCGTGGATGGCCTCACGCCGCTGGTGGACCTGAAGAAGGCGCTGGAACTGGAAACGCTGCCCGGCGACGACTATGTCGACACCGCAGCAGGCCTGGTCATCTACGCGCTGAAACGCATCCCGAAGAAATCGGAATCGATCACCGTGGCCGGCTACCGCTTCGAAGTGCTCGACATCGACCATCACAAGATCGACCAGTTGCTGGTGTCGAGGTTGCCGGTGGTGGCAAAGGCGTCCGAGTAACCCTTGTTTTTTGCTCCCCTCTCCCGCAAGGCGGGAGAGGGGAGCAAAACCACAGTAAAAATCAATCGCCCAAAAACAAAACCGACGCGTGCTTGCGCAGGCGTCGGTTTGAGATTTACTACTTTTGTTGCTTGCCGGTGGTCGAATACGTCGGCAGCTTCTTGTTTTGGCGGAGAGGGTGGGATTCGAACCCACGGTACCGTCGCCGGTACGCCTGATTTCGAGTCAGGTACATTCGACCACTCTGCCACCTCTCCGGTAACTGGGTCGTTGCGTTTCAGCAGCGAAGCCAAGATTATAGGGACATTGCTACGAATTGCGCAAGCCCCTTCCTGCAATTTTTTAGGCTTCCGGTTCCAGTCGCTCGGTGCCACCCATGTAGGGTTGCAGCGCCTTCGGCACAGTCAGCGAACCATCGGCGTTCTGGTAGTTTTCGAGAATCGCCACGAGCGTGCGGCCCACGGCCAGGCCCGAGCCGTTCAGCGTATGCACGAGTTCCGGCTTGCCTTGCGCGGCGCGCGAGCGGGCCTGCATGCGGCGCGCCTGGAAGTCGCCCATGTTCGAGCACGAGCTGATTTCGCGGTACGTGTTCTGCGCGGGAATCCACACTTCGATGTCGTAGGTCTTGGTACTGCCGAAACCCATGTCGCCCGTGCACAGCACCACGGTGCGGAACGGCAGGTCCAGCTTCTTGAGGATGGCTTCGGCGTGGCCGGTCATCTGTTCCAGCGCATCCATCGACTGGTCTGCCGGCACGACCTGAACCATCTCGACCTTGTCGAACTGGTGCTGGCGGATCATGCCGCGCGTATCCTTGCCATACGAGCCAGCTTCGGAGCGGAAGCACGGGGTATGCGCCACGAAACGCAGCGGCAGTTTCTCGGCCGCGACGATGGCATCGCGGACCATATTGGTCAGCGGCACTTCGGCGGTCGGGATCAGATAGAAATTCTCGATCGTGTCCTGACCGTCCTCGCCACCCACCTTGCGCGGCACCTTGAACAGATCGTCTTCGAACTTCGGCAGTTGGCCCGTGCCGCGCATCGACGCAGCATTGACGATGTAGGGCACGTACATCTCGGTGTAGCCGTGCTCCAGCGTATGCGTATCGACCATCAGCTGCACCAGCGCGCGGTGCATGCGGGCGATACCGCCACGCAGGAAGGTGAAGCGCGAACCGGTCACCTTCGAAGCGGTCTCGAAATCCAGGCCCAGTTGCGCGCCGACATCGACGTGGTCCTTCACCTCGAAATCGAACGTGCGCGGCGTGCCGACGCGGCGCACTTCCACGTTCTGGGTCTCGTCCTTGCCCACGGGGACGCTGGCGTCCGGCAGGTTCGGAATCGACATCATGGCGTCGTTGAGCTGGCCCTGGATCTGGCCCAGACGCTCGGCCGAAGACTTCAGCGTGTCGGCAATGCCAGCCACTTCGGCCATCGGGGCCGAGGCGTCTTCGCCTTTGCCCTTGAGCATGCCGATCTGCTTGGACAGCGCGTTACGGCGCGCCTGCAGGTCTTCGGTCTGGGTCTGCAGTTGCTTGCGTTCGGCCTCCAGGGCCTGGAACGTTGCAATGTCGAGTTGGAATCCGCGCGTGGCAAGGCGTTGGGCCACGGCGTCGATGTCTTTGCGGAACAGCTGGATGTCGAGCATGTTGCGGGTCGGTGTGCAGTACCGGCGACATGCCGGCGGAACGCGACATTTTACTGCACCCACATGGCCGCACGCGCCGAATCTGCCGGGTTTTCGTCCCGTTGTTCTCGGGCGAGCGCCATATGGCGCCGCACCCTCAGTCTTTGTCGCCGCTTTCCGAGGGGTTCCTTGCGCCCTTCTGCTCCCGATGCCAGGCCGCATCGAGATCGCGCAGGTGCCGCAATTTGTCGCCGATCTTGCCCTCCAGCCCGCGCGGGGTGGGCTGATACCAGTCCTGGCGCCGCAGGTCGTCAGGCAGGTAGTGCTCGCCGGCGGCATAGGCTTCGGGCTCGTCATGCGCGTAGCGATACGCGTGACCGTAGCCGAGTTCCTTCATCAGCTTGGTCGGCGCATTGCGCAGATGCACGGGCACCGGTCGCGATTTATCCTTGGCGACGAATGCGCGTACCGCGTTATAGGCGTTGTAGCCCGCGTTGGACTTCGGCGCCACGGCCAGATAGATCAGCGCCTGGCCCAGCGCCAGTTCGCCCTCGGGCGAGCCCAGTCGCTCGTAGGTTTCCGCTGCATCAAGCGTGATGCGGGCCGCGCGCGGATCGGCCAGTCCGATGTCTTCCCACGCCATCCGCACAATGCGGCGCGCCAGATAGCGTGGATCTGCGCCGCCGTCGATCATCCGGCAGAACCAGTACAGCGCGCCATCGGGATCGGAGCCGCGCACGGACTTGTGCAGCGCGCTGATCTGGTCGTAGAACGCGTCGCCGCCCTTGTCGAAGCGCCGCAGGTTCTCGGCCAGCGCACTGCCCAGCAGCGCCGTATCCACCAACTGCACACCGGCATTGCGCGCGGCGCGCACCACGATCTCGATGTTGTTGAGCAGCTTGCGGCCATCTCCATCGGCCGATCCGACGATCAGCGTCATGGCCTCGTCGTCCCAGGCCACGCCACCGAGTTCTTCGCTCGCGCGCAGCACCAATTGGCGCAACTCGGTTTCATCGAGGCTCTTGAGCACGTACACCGCCGCACGCGACAGCAATGCGCCGTTGACCTCGAACGACGGGTTCTCGGTGGTGGCGCCGATGAACACGAACAGCCCGCTTTCCACATGAGGCAGGAAAGCATCCTGCTGGCTCTTGTTGAAGCGGTGCACCTCATCGACGAACACCAGCGTGCGCCGGCCATGCGCGCGGTATTGCTCGGCGCGCTCCACGGCTTCGCGGATATCTTTCACGCCCGACAGCACCGCCGACAACGCGATGAACTCGGCATCGAACGCATTGGCCATCAGCCGTGCCAGCGTGGTCTTGCCTACGCCGGGCGGCCCCCACAGGATCATCGAATGCGGCTCGCCCGATTCAAAGGCCACGCGCAGTGGCTTGCCGGCGCCCAGCAGGTGCTGCTGGCCGATGACTTCGTCGATATTGCGCGGGCGCAGACGCTCCGCGAGCGGTTGCCGGGAACGTTCAGGGGGGTCGGAGAACAGCGAATCCGCCACGATGCGAAAGCCTTTCAGTAGATGCGGCCGCCGAAGCGGCGCGGAACGCCACAGTGTAGACCATCCCGTGCCGCGCACTTTTTCCTGAAGCCCGCCTAAAGGTTTGCTTGCAATGTGCCGATAGCACCCAATGGCCCGCGTTTCACGCCACACGGGCAGACTCGGCGCCGGCACGACCGGCGGCTCACCGCAGGACATTGTTTTCGAACTTCGAGGATTTGTATGCTGCGTTACCGCATGCTGATGTTCAAGCTGAACCGGCTGGCTAACAAGAACAAGCTCAACGCCGTGGATGAGGTGTCGCTGGCCGGCCAGTTCACGGAACTGATCGAATCGCAGGAAGACGCCGACCGGGTCATCGAGGACCTGTTCGAGCACGAGAATCCGCATGTGCGCCGCATTGGCCTGTCCGCCATCCGCCGCACCCGCCGCCACGGTGGACGCCTGCTCCCGGCAGCGCTGCTTAAACGCATGGCCGATGTGGAAGGCTGGATTCGACACGACGCCATCTGGATCGTGCAGGAAGCCACCATGGATGGCGCCGAACTGCGCGCCGCCCTGCGTCGCGTGGCGGGCAATGTGAAACTGCCGCAAGACGCGGTGCGCGCCAAGCAGAACCCCGCCGACGGCCACCTCAACGCCGCCGTGCGCGCGAGGCAGTATCTCGATGTACTGATCGCAAAATCAGCCGCCGCTCACAATGAAGCGCTGGCGGCAGGAGGCGGACTGGCGGGTGCCACTGACGGCAAACCCTACGCGCAGGACTCCGTAGGCCACATCCGGGCCGTGCATCGCCAGCTTCAGAAAAAGACGGCGGGGCGCAAGCTCAAGAGCAGCACCAAACTCACGTTCCGCAAGATCGAGCCGCGATACTCCGAGAACGACAACCGGCGCTTCCTGACCTGATGCAACCTGCCGCATGGCGGGCGGCGCACCGATGCTGCGCCGCCGCATGAGCGGGATGGCAAGGCGATCTGAATTCTTTCGAATGCGGAAACCGGCGCGCCACCCCGCCTTGTCATCCTTTACCATGGCAGGCAGCCGGCATTTGGCGCCGGCATGACAGGAGGACATCACTGCCATGGCCATCACCACCCGCGTACGCAAGAAGAAGCAGTATCGGAAAGCGGTGCTGAAACTGCGCGCCGCCATCAAGCGCGGCGACGAGGAAGCGATCCGTATCCGCCGCGAGAAACTGCAGGCACTGCCGAAACCGCGCCAGCGCTACGCGCGCGAATCACTGGCGGGGTAGATCCCCTCCGCATCACCAGCAGCAATCAGCCGCGCGCCCGTTCGGTCAGTGTCTTCACTGCATCGGCCGGCAGCGGGCCGTGGCAGCTGCGCTCTCCCCCCGTCTGACCCACGATCAGCCAGACTTTGTCCGGCGTTCCCTTCGGGTGAAACACCCAGGCCGGTCCGCGCGCCAGGCTGGCGGCGGGCAGGTCTTCCAATGCTCCCCTGTCGGGAGATTGCAGCAGCGCGGCGCATTCCGTCGGTGCAATGCGCGTGGCCTGGAGGAAGTCGCTATTGGCGAGCACTTCGGGCAGCGCGGTATCCGAGCCGCGCAGGAAGGCGTCCACGTCGAACCGGCTGGCATGGCTGGTTGCGCAGCCGGCCAGCACCAGTGCGGCGGCCACGGCACTGCCGGATGCCACGAACGTGCGGCAGGAATACAGGAAAGCGGGGGCGTCTTTCATCGATGGTGTCCTTGGCGCGGCGTTGATTCGCCAGATGCGCTTATTGCTTCATCACGTCGGCGCCCTTCGGCACCGTGAAGCGGAACGCGTCCGCAGGCAGCGGTGGATTCTTCTGGATGCCCGTGAACGTCAGCATCGTCGTGTTGCCGAACGCATCGCGCAATTCCATCGCCTCCAGATTACCGCCCTTGAAGCCAATGGCGATCCGCTCGAACTGCGTGTCCTTCGCCTTCGGCGTCAGGTCAAGCCACTCCACGCCGTCACGCGTGGCGCCATTCTTCACGTCGAAGTTCTTGCCCAGATCGTTGCTGCCGAACAGGATGGCCGCCGGGCTCGATCCCAGCGCGCCATCGAGCTTGCGCTCGGTGACCTGATTCAGGTCTTTATCGTAGATGTACAGCGTCTGGCCATCGGCCTGCAGAAGTTGATCATAGGGCTTGGTATAGCGCCACGTGAACTTGCCAGGCCGCGCAAAGGCGAACGTGCCGCTGGAGGTACCAGCCACCTTGGTGTCGGCGCCCTGCCCCTTGATCTGCTTTTGCGTGAATTCGCCGCGTGCGGACTTCACGGTGGTCACGAAGGTCTGCAACTGGTCGGTAGCAGCGGCCTGGGCGGCAGGCACAGCCGCCAGCAACGCCAGCGACGCGCACAGCGGCGCGAGGATGCGAGTTCGCATGAATCCAATCCTTTATGAGTCGCGAATGACGGTTAGAGCCTAATGCGGAACGGCAATTCCGCGACAGGCTGTGACCGGCGTAACGGTATATTACCCGTCACATGGCAGAGGGGAGGCGCTCAGTCGTCGCTGGCGGCCCCGGCGCCAGCCGGCACCAGGATGTCGCGATTGCCGTTGCCCGACATGGCCGAGACCAGGCCGGCCTTCTCCATGTCTTCCAGCAGACGCGCCGCACGGTTGTAGCCGATGCGCAGATGACGCTGCACGAGCGAGATCGAGGCGCGGCGGTTCTTGACCACCACTTCCACGGCCTGGTCGTAGAGCGGATCGGCCTCGCCGCCGCTGCTGCCGATACCGGCGCCGCCACCGAGGCTGTCGCCAGCCCCATCGCCGTCGACCAGCCCGCCTTCGAGAATGCCCTCGATGTAGTTGGCCTCGCCACCTTCCTTGAGCTTCTCGACCACGCGGTGGACTTCATCGTCCGAGACAAACGCGCCGTGCACCCGCACCGGCATGCCCGTGCCCGGCGCCAGATAAAGCATGTCACCCATGCCCAGCAGCGCTTCGGCGCCCTGCTGGTCCAGGATCGTGCGCGAATCGATCTTGCTGCTGACCTGGAACGCGATGCGGGTCGGCACGTTGGCCTTGATCAGACCGGTGATCACATCCACGGACGGACGCTGCGTGGCCAGCACGAGGTGCAACCCTGCGGCACGCGCCTTCTGGGCAATCCGCGCAATCAGTTCTTCGACCTTCTTGCCCACCACCATCATCAGGTCGGCCAGTTCGTCGATGACGATGACGATGGTCGGCAGCTTGTCGAGCGGCTCCGGTGCGTCCGGCGTCAGGCTGAACGGGTTCGGAATCTTCTCTTCCTTGGCCGCAGCCTCGTCGATCTTCTTGTTGTAGCCGGCCAGGTTGCGCACGCCGAGCTTGCTCATGAGCTTGTAGCGGCGCTCCATCTCGCCCACGGCCCAGTTCAGCGCGTTGCCGGCCTGGCGCATGTCGGTCACCACCGGGCACAGCAGATGCGGAATTCCTTCGTAGACGCTCATTTCGAGCATCTTGGGGTCGATCAGGATCAGGCGGACCTGATCCGCGCGCGCCTTGTAGAGCAGCGACAGGATCATCGCGTTGATGCCCACCGACTTGCCCGAACCCGTGGTGCCGGCCACCATGCAGTGCGGCATCTTGGCGAGGTCGGCCACCATCGGCTTGCCGGCGATATCCTTGCCGAGCGCCATGGTCAGGCTCGACACGCTCTCGTTGTAGACCTGCGAACCGAGGATTTCCGAAAGCCGCACAGTCTGGCGCTTCGGATTCGGCAGTTCCAGACCCATGTAGTTCTTGCCGGGAATCGTCTCAACCACGCGGATCGACACCAGCGACAGGCTCCGCGCCAGATCGCGCGCCAGGTTCACCACCTGACTGCCCTTCACGCCCGTGGCCGGCTCGATTTCGTAGCGCGTGATGACCGGACCCGGATAGGCGGCCACGACCTTGACCTCGACGCCAAAGTCCTTGAGCTTCTTCTCGATCAGCCGTGACGTGTATTCCAGCGTCTCGGCGCTGACGGTTTCCTGCTGCGTCGGAATCGGATCGAGCAGCGACAGCGGCGGCAGGTCCGTATCCTGGATATCGGCGAACAGCGGCTGCTGCTTCTCGCGCTCCACACGTTCGTGCTTGGGCACGGCCTGCGGACGCACGATCTGCACCGGCGCGGCTTCTTCCTGCTTCACGCGTTGCACTTCCACCGTCTCGGTACGTTCCACCTTGGCGGCGGCACCGATGATGCGGTCCTGCTTGTTTTCACGACGCGCCTTGAAGCCGGCGAAGCCCGTTTCGACGAACGCGCCGACCTGCTCTGCCACGGCGATCCACGAGAAATGGAAGAACAGCGACAGGCCAATCGCAAACATCAGCAACAGCAGCAGCGTGGCGCCGGAGAAGCCCAGCGCGAGTTGCAGCCAGCCGCCGAGCAGGTCGCCCAGTACGCCGCCCGGCGCGCGCGGCAAGGCCGAGCGCAGCGGATACATGCGGATGGCTTCCAGGCCCATGCTGGAAACGAGTGTCAGTGCAAAGCCGATCCAGCTCACGGCGGTGCTGTGCTGCTGCGGTTCGGGCAGGCGCTCGGGCAGTTCGGCGGTCAGCACACGCCAGCCGCGCCAGCAGCGGCGCATCAGCAGCACGCTCCACCAGTAAGCCGAGAAACCGAAAATGAAGAACAGCACATCGGCCACCCAGGCGCCCACACGGCCGCCGAGGTTGTGGATATCCGCCACCTGGCTGGCATGCGACCAGCCGGGATCGGCCTTGCTGTAGCTCGCCAGAACGCAGACGAAGCCAAGGGTCACGGCGAGCAGCAGGAACCAGCGTACCTCGCCCAGCAGCTTGCCGATTCGCGAGGGAAGTGCCGACGGGTCGGTTCGGGTAGTCGTGGTTGCGCGCGCCATGCCTCAGGTTTCAGTCGATCGCTCGGAGTGGAGGATGGCGGCCATTTTACCCTTGGCCGGCACTATCGCACTCATTGGAATTTGCAACAGTCGGCAAACGCCGTGCCACTTATAATGGCGGTTTCCGATGACACCGGTGCGACCATCGCACCGGCTCATCTGCTGCCTACAGGAACGCATCATGTCCGCAAAACACGCAAAAGTGCTGATTCTCGGGTCCGGCCCGGCTGGTTATACCGCCGCCGTCTACGCGGCCCGCGCCAACCTGAACCCGGTGCTGATCACCGGCCTGGCCCAGGGCGGCCAGCTGATGACCACGACCGACGTGGAAAACTGGCCCGCCGATGCTAACGGCGTCCAGGGACCGGACTTGATGCAGCGTTTCCTGGCGCACGCCGAGCGCTTCAACACCGAAATCATTTTCGATCACATCCACACGGCCAAGCTGACCGAGAAGCCCATCCGCCTGATTGGCGATTCCGGCGAGTACACCTGCGATGCGCTGATCATCGCCACGGGCGCCTCGGCACAGTATCTGGGCCTGCCGTCCGAAGAAAGTTTCATGGGCCGCGGCGTGTCGGCCTGCGCCACCTGCGATGGCTTCTTCTACAAGAACCAGGAAGTGGCCGTGATCGGCGGCGGCAATACCGCTGTCGAGGAAGCGCTCTACCTGTCGCACATCGCCAGCAAGGTGACCGTGATCCACCGCCGCGACAAGTTCCGTGCCGAGCCGATCCTGGTGGACCGCCTGCTGCAACGCGTGAAGGAAGGCCGCGTGGAACTGCGCTACGACCACACGCTGGACGAAGTGCTGGGCGACAACTCGGGCGTGACCGGCCTGCGCATCCGCAGCACCAAGGACACGACGAAGACGGAAGACCTGAAGCTCGCCGGCCTGTTCGTGGCGATCGGCCACAAGCCGAACACCGATCTCTTCGTGGACCAGCTCGAGATGAAGAACGGCTACATCGTGACCAAGAGCGGCCTGTCGGGCGACGCTACCGCCACGAACATCCCGGGCGTGTTTGCCGCCGGCGACGTGCAGGATCATGTGTATCGCCAGGCCATCACCAGCGCGGGCACGGGCTGCATGGCCGCGCTCGACGCGCAGCGTTACGTTGAAGCGCTGAAGTAAATTTGTCCGCCCCCGGACGCCGGGGACAGGAAGAACGGGGACGTCCGCCTAGCCGCGGCCGTCCCCGTTTTCCTTATAATCGACGCGCGTATCTGGAGATTTTCCCATGCCACAAGGCGCCAAGACTCCCCCGAAGCGGTTCGGCCTGAACGATCTGGCCGCCCTGCGAGACAACCTGAAGGTGGAAGCCGAACGGCGCGAAGCCGAGCGGCTGGCCGCCGAGGCCGCCGCACAGCGCGCTGCCGAAGAAGCCAACGTCTTCCGCGCCAACGTCGGCCAGGTCAGCACGCTGCGCGACCGCAACCATGTGCCGACGCCCCGCAAAGCCCCCGCCCCCATTCCGGTCCAAAGCCAGCTCAACGACAAGGCCGTGCTCGAAGCATCGCTGTCCGACGAGTTCGATGTCGAGAACCTGCTCGATATCGACGAGACCATGTCGTTTCGCCGTCCCGGCATTGGCGAAGACGTGATCAAGAAGCTGCGACGCGGCGAGTGGGTGCCGCAGGACAAAGTGGACCTGCATGGCCTGCGCAGCGACGAAGCGCGCGAGGCACTGGCCAACTTTCTGCGCCGCTCGGTGCGTAACGGCGTGCGCTGCGTGCGCGTGATCCACGGCAAGGGCATCGGCTCGCCCGACAAGCTGCCCGTGCTCAAGGGCAAGGTGCGCAGCTGGCTCGTGCAGAAAGAGGAAGTGATCGCCTTCGTCCAGGCGCGCGAGTCCCAGGGTGGCGCCGGCGCATTGATGGTACTGCTGCGCCAACCCAAACCCTGACGCCCATGCACCTGCCGTTCGATCTGCTGATGGGGCGGCTGCCGCTGATCCTGCATGTGATGGAGGTCATCGGTGTGCTCGCGTTTGCCGTGTCTGGCGTGGTCGATGCACGCAGGCAGCGGATGGATGCCGTGGGCACCTTTATCGTCGCCTTTGCCACGGCGTTCGGCGGCGGCACCCTGCGCGACGTGCTGCTGGATCGGCGCCCGTTCTACTGGGTCGAGCATGAATACTACGTGCTGCTGATCTTTGCGATGTCGATCGGCGCGGCCATCGTGTTCCGCGTGGTCAGCAGCGTGGCGTCCGACCGCACGATGCTGGTAGCCGATGCCATCGGCCTGGGACTGTTCTCGGTCACGGGCACTTCCCTGGCGCTGGTGGCCCAGATGACGCCGACGGTGGCCGTCATGATGGGCAT
Source organism: Cupriavidus sp. SW-Y-13 (assembly GCF_009793345.1). Taxonomy (NCBI): domain Bacteria; kingdom Pseudomonadati; phylum Pseudomonadota; class Betaproteobacteria; order Burkholderiales; family Burkholderiaceae; genus Cupriavidus; species Cupriavidus sp. SW-Y-13. The sequence continues at coordinate 736,885 of NZ_WHLX01000001.1, read as the reverse complement.
CATTTCGGCCGTGTTCGGCGGCGTAGTGCGCGACGTACTCTGCAACGAAGTACCGATGATCCTGCGTGACCGCTCGCCTTACGCGACCTGCTCGTTCTTTGGCTGCTGGGTGTACGTGGGCCTGACGTGGCTGCGCACCGGGCAGGAAGTGGCGCTGCTGGCGGGGGCACTGGTGACGGTGAGCATGCGGCTGCTGTCGGTGCAGTTCAAGTGGAAGTTGCCGAGTTGAAATCGGCGTACCACTGTTTTTCTCCCCTCTCCCGCACAGCGGGAGAGGGGAATCAAACAATAGGTAGATTCAAAAAACGCCAACAAAAAAGCCGGCATTCGCCGGCTTTTTCTCAACTCAAACCCAACAACCGCTCAAACAGCTGCTTCATCCTGTTCGCCCGTGCGAATCCGGATCACGCGTTCGATTTCGGTCACGAAGATCTTGCCGTCGCCGATCTTGCCGGTGTGGGCGGCCTTGACGATGGCGTCGAGCACGGTGTCCAACTGGTTCTCGGCCACGACCACTTCGATCTTGATCTTCGGGAGGAAGTCCACCACGTATTCGGCGCCGCGATACAGTTCAGTATGACCCTTCTGGCGGCCGAAGCCCTTCACCTCGGTCACCGTCAGGCCCGTCACACCCACATCTGCCAGCGCTTCGCGCACTTCGTCGAGCTTGAACGGTTTGATGATGGCGGTAATCTGCTTCATGGCTGGCCTCTGTGTCTCTGATGTCGGAAGATGTCAGATTCTAGCCCGAAACACCACATGCGGATTGCGGGCACCCCCACATTGTCCGCAATCCTTATGCCAGACGGGGACTCGATGAGCCCCCTCAAACGGGTCAATCGGCTTGATCGGGAATCCGCGCCAGATCACGCATCCACACCGCCGACTCCCCATCGCTGGGCGCACGCCAGTCGCCACGTGGCGACAGCGAGCCGCCCGAACCAACCTTCGGTGCATTCGGCACACACGAGCGCTTGAACTGGCTGGTGCGGAAGAACCGATCGACGAAGATGCCGAGGATGCGCTTGATTTCCGGGAGTTGATAGCTGTTGCGGGCCACATGCGGGCCATTGGGCCACGCGCCGCGCTCCACGTCGCTCCATGCATGAAGCGCAAGAAAGGCCACTTTCGACGGCGAATAACCGTAGCGCAGCGTGTAGTACAGGTTGAAATCCTGCAGCTCGTACGGCCCGATGATCTGCTCGGTCTTCTGCTCGGGCGCCTTGTCCAGGCCGCCCGCTGCCGCACCGCTCGGCACCAGTTCGGGGCTGATGTCCGTGTCGAGCACCGCCATCAGCACCTCCTTGCCGCTGTCGATGACCTGACCAGTATCGGCCACCCAGCGCACCAGGTGGCTGATCAGCGTCTTGGGCACGCTCGCGTTGACGTTGTAGTGCGACATGTGATCGCCCACGCCGTACGTGCACCAGCCCAGCGCCAGTTCGCTGAGATCGCCCGTGCCGATCACGATAGCGCCGTTGTGGTTGGCCAGCCGGAACAGGTGGTTGGTCCGCTCGCCGGCCTGCACGTTCTCAAAGGTCACGTCGAACACCGGCTCGCCGCGTGCATAGGGATGATCCAGATCCTTGAGCATCGCCATGCAGCTAGGCCGGATATCGATTTCGCGCGCGGTGCAGCCCACCACTTCCATCAACTCGCGCGCCTGCTTCAGCGTGCGGTCGCTCGTGGCAAAGCCCGGCATCGTATAGGCCAGGATGTTGGCGCGCGGCAGACCCAGGCGATCCATCGCCTGGGCGCAGACCAGCAGCGCGTGCGTGGAATCAAGTCCGCCCGATACGCCGATTACCACCTTGGCAATCTTGCTCGAAGACAGCCGCTGCACCAGCGCCTGCACCTGGATGTTGTAGACCTCCATGCAGCGCTCGTCGCGACGGCGCGGGTCGGCCGGCACGTACGGGAACCGCTCGACGCGACGCTCCAGCGGCAGCGTCCCCGCCGGCAGGTCCACGCGAAACGCCACCACGTCGAACTGTTCCACTTCCTCGCGATGCCGGCGCACCGACTGGCCGAACGAGGTCTGGTGCATGCGCTCGCGCGAGAGCCGCTCCAGGTCCACATCGGCGAACAGCAGATGCGAACTGTCGGCAAAGCGCTCGGATTCGCCTAGCAGTTCGCCGTTCTCGCAAATCAGTGCCTGACCGTCCCAGGCCAGGTCGGTGGTGGATTCGCCCTTGCCGGCCGAGGTGTACAGGTAGGCGGCCATGCAGCGCGCCGACTGCTGCGACACCAGTTGATGCCGATAGCCCGACTTTCCCACCACGATGTTCGATGCCGACAGGTTCACCAGCACCGTGGCGCCGGCCAGCGCCGCAAACGACGACGGAGGGATTGGCACCCAGACGTCCTCGCAGATTTCCACGTGGAAACGGAAGAACGGAATGTTCTCGATCTCAAACAGCAGGTTGGCGCCGAACGGCACCTCCGCGCCAAGCAGCGAGAGGGTGTCGATGGCCGCGCAGTCGGCCGGGCTGAACTGGCGGGCTTCGTAGAATTCCCAGTAGTTCGGCAGGTAGGATTTCGGCACCACGCCCTGCACCGCGCCGTTGTTGACCACCACCGCGCAGTTGAACAACTGGTGCTCCACCAGCACAGGCATGCCGACGATGATCGCGGCGCGGATGCCGGTGGATGCCTCGACGATGGCCTGCAGCGCCAGTTCGCACTCGCGCAGCAGTGCGCGCTGGTGGAACAGATCGTCGCAGGTGTAAGCCGGCAGCCCGAGTTCGGGGAACGCCACCAGCACGGCGCCGCCGTCCGCCGCCTGGCGGGCCAGCGCAATGGTCTGCTCGGCATTGAACGCCGGATCGGCCACACGGCACTCGGGCACGCCAACGGCCACGCGCGCAAAGCCGTGGGAATAGAGGTTATAGAACGGGTGCGTCATGTCAGGGCCCAGGGGGAGGCGCGATGGAAGCAATGGAGGCATTCTACGACGCCAAGCCCATAGACGGCGTCGGCGTCACGCTGACTACGCCTGCAGCACACAGGCGATTCCGGTAGACTCGGCCAGCCCTGCCGTCGTCCCCTTGTCTGCTCCCGCCTGCCCTCATGACCGCGCCCCGATGACCGAACCGCGCCCCGAATACCGCACGGAAATCGTGTCGGACCTTGCCGAGATCGATGCCGCCGACTGGGATGCCCTGCTCGCCACGCAACCCGAACCCACGCCGTTCCTGCGCCACGCCTTCCTGCATGCATTGCATGGCAGCGGCAGCGCTGACGATGACACTGGCTGGTCGCCGCGCTTCCTGACGATCTGGGTGACGGATGGCAAGGCGCCAGGCGAAGACCGGCTGGCGGCTGCGATGCCGCTGTATGCCAAGTCGCACTCTTATGGCGAGTACGTATTCGACTGGGCCTGGGCCGACGCCTATCGCCAGCATGGCATTCCCTACTACCCCAAGCTGCTGTCGGCCATTCCGTTCACGCCGGTGCGCGGCGCCCGCCTGCTGGCCGAGGACGATCTCGCGCGGCGCATTCTTCTGCGTTTTGCGCTGACGCTGGCCGAAGAGAGCCAGCTGTCGTCGCTCCACATCCTGTTTCCGTCCGACCATGAAGCCGATCTCATGGACGAGGCCGGCCTGATGATGCGCCACGGCGTGCAGTTCCACTGGACCAATCCGGGATACGAAAGCTTCGACGCGTTCCTGGCCACGCTGTCGCAGAAGAAGCGCAAGAACATCCGCGCCGAGCGGCGCCGTGTGGCCGACGCCGGCATCACGTTCCGCCAGTTGCGCGGCGTGCAGATCGACGATGACGCGTGGAAATTCTTCAACCGATGTTATCGGCAGACGTACCGCGAGCATCATTCCACGCCTTACCTGAACCTGGATTTCTTCCGGAAGATCGGCGAGGCGATGCCGGAAAACCTGCTGCTAGTCATCGCCCAGCGCGACGGCCACGACATTGCCAGCTCCCTGGTGGTCTACGACGCCGACCCGGCCGTGAGCACGCTGTATGGCCGCTACTGGGGCGCGCTGGAACATCACGCGTGCCTGCACTTCGAGACCGCGTACTACCAGCCGCTGGAGTTCTGTATTGCCGAGGGAATTCGTACCTTCGAGGGTGGCGCGCAGGGTGAGCACAAGATGGCGCGAGGCTTTTTGCCTGTGGCCACGCGCTCTGCACACTGGCTGGCGCACTCGTCTTTTGCCGATGCGGTGGAGCGCTTTCTGGAACGCGAACGCCAGGGGATGGATGCCTACCTCGACGAACTCAACGAACGCAACCCGTTCGCGCGGCAGGCCGAGGCAGACTGAACTGAAACTCGACTACCGGCGACGCGACATGCGCCGCATCGTGTTGTCGCCCAGCATGTAGTGTCGGAACAGCGCGGCCATGGCATGCAGGCCGATGATCAGGTAGAACGCATTGCCAATCAGTTCGTGCGCATCGCCTGCCGCATCGTTGAGCGCTTCGCTCGGTGCCACGATGGCAGGTATTTCGATGCCCAGGATCGGCACAACCAGCATGCGCCCTGCCGCATTCATCATCACGATGCCGATCAATGGCTGCGCGATCAGGAACAGGTATAACGCGCCGTGCATCAGGCTGGCGAGCCGATGGCCCCAGCGCGGCCCGGGTTCCGGCGCGGGCGCGCCATTGAACAGGCGCCACAGCAGCCGGGGCACCGCCAGGACCAGCACCAGTGCACCGGACCACTTATGCGATTCCATCAGGACCATGCGCGCGAGCGTGCCCTTGTCGGCAAAGTCGCGCAGTTCGATCGTCGCGTACGCGACCGCGATCAGCAGGAACATCAGCCAGTGGAAGGCGATGGCCATGGCGTCATAGCGCTCGAAGCTCGGGAAGGGGACATCCGCGGGTGAGGAGGGCCGGACAATGACTGACTGGTCGGAAGGGGGTTGGGAGTACGACATCGTTCGTGGACGGCTTATGTGGGGAGCGGCAAGCCTAACGCCGACGCTTGGGTCCCCGCGTTGTCGCGGATCAGGACGGCCAATAAAAAACCCCGCCGCAGCGGGGTTCGCATCGCACAAGATGCCGCTTACTTCTTGAAGTTCGCCACGCCGTCGGTGATTTCCTTGTGGGCTTCCTCGATACCCGCCCAGCCTTCCACCTTGACCCACTTGCCTGCTTCGAGTGCCTTGTAGTTCTCAAAGAAGTGCTTGATCTGGTCGAGCAGGTTTTGCGGCACATCCGACAGGCCCTTCATAAAGGCGGTAGCCGGCGAGAGCTTGTCCACAGGCACGGCCACGAGCTTGGCGTCCACGCCCGACTCGTCGGTCATCTTCAGCATGCCCAGGGCGCGGCAGCGCACGACAGCGCCGGCCAGGATCGGGAACGGGCTCAGCACCAGCACGTCCACGGGGTCGCCGTCACCGGACAGGGTCTGGGGAATGAAGCCGTAGTTGGCCGGATAGCGCATGCCGGTGCCGATGAAACGGTCCACGAACAGCAGCCCGGTTTCCTTGTCGGCCTCGTACTTCACGGGATCGCTCTGTGCGGAGATCTCGATGATGACGTTGAAATCGTTGGGCAGGTCCTTGCCCGGGGAAACGAGGTTGAAGCTCATGCGAGTTCTCCGAATACCTGTGAAATGGGATGGGCGGCATTATAGCGGGTCAGCCCTGACCAGATGCTGACAACGCAGGCGCGGTCGGGCGCGGCGGCCGGTTTGGCGCCCCGGCCGGGACCATGTGGCGAACCCTGCCTTGCATCAAGGTCGCGGTGCGCGATAATGCGGCATTCCCGAATTTCAGCATGTGCTCCATAACCGGAGCCGTGGAGACCTGCATGCACGCCCAGCATTTCGTCGCCAATCGCCTGATCGCCCCCGATTCTGGCCTGCGCATCAAGGTGTTCGATCCCTCCAGCGGCCAGCCCTTTGCCGAGATCGCCCGGGGCAACGCCACCGATATCAGCGTGGCCGTCCACGCCGCCCGCCAGGCCGCCGAAGGCGCCTGGGGCACGATGAACCCGGCCGACCGCGTCCGCCTGCTGAACCGCCTGGCCGTCAAGCTGATGGAGCACGAGGACGAACTGGCCGCGCTGGAAGCCCGCGACACGGGCAAGCCGCTGCGCCAGGCTCGCGCCGACGCCCGCGCCGTGGCCCGCTATTTCGAGTTCTACGCGGGTGCAGCCGACAAGCTGCACGGCCAGACCATCCCCTACCAGGCTGGCTACACCGTTCTGACCGTGCGCGAGGCGCACGGCGTGACCGGCCACATCATTCCCTGGAACTATCCGCTGCAGATCTTCGGACGCAGCGTCGGCGCGGCGCTGGCCACCGGCAACGCCTGCGTGGTCAAGCCTGCCGAGGATGCCTGCCTGTCGATCCTGCGCGTGGCCGAACTGGCCGCCGAAGTTGGCCTGCCCGAAGGCGCGCTGAACATCGTCACCGGCTACGGCCACGAGGCTGGCGCTGCATTGGCCCGCCATCCTGGCATCAATCACATTTCGTTCACCGGATCGCCGCAGACCGGCAAGCTGGTCTCGCAACTGGCTGCCGAGAACCACGTGCCCGTGACACTCGAACTAGGCGGAAAATCGCCGCAAGTAGTCTTTGCGGATGCCGACCTCGACGCCCTGCTGCCCGTGGTGGTCAACGGCATCGTGCAGAATGCCGGCCAGACCTGCTCGGCCGGCAGCCGCCTGCTGGTGGAGCGCCCGGTCTACGAGGCACTGCTGGACCGCCTGTCGGGCGTGTTCGAATCTCTGCGCGTGGGCCCGTCTGAACTCGATCTGGAATGCGGCCCGCTGATCAGCCGCAAGCAGCAGCAACGCGTGTGGGATTTCGTATCCGATGCGCAGCACGCCGGCATTTCGGTCATGGCGCAGGGCCAGATCGTGGGCGAGGCGCCGGAGTCCGGTTACTACCAGGTGCCGATGTTGTTCCGCGACGTGCCACCCACGCATCGGCTGGCGCAGGAAGAAGTCTTCGGCCCGCTGCTGGCAGCCATGCCGTTCGACACCGAGGACGAAGCCGTCCGCATGGCTAATGGCACCGCCTACGGGCTGGTGGCGGGCGTCTGGACGCGCGACGGTGCGCGGCAGATGCGCCTGGCGCGCAAGCTGCGCGCAGGGCAAGTCTTCATCAACAACTATGGCGCCGGCGGCGGCGTCGAGCTGCCGTTCGGCGGCACAGGCCATTCAGGCTACGGCCGTGAAAAGGGCTTTGAAGCCCTGTACGGATTCACCACTTTGAAAACTATCGCCATTCAGCATGGGTAACATCAATTTCCTCTCGGTCGCCTTCGCCATCTTCTTTTTCTGGATGGCATGGCATGTCCGGGCCAAGCGCGCGACGAATCCGTCGGGCATGCCCCGCCTCCAGATCTTCAAGCGCAAATGGGGCGAGACCGTGGGCGACCGCGTCCACTGGTGCCTCTACGTGGCACTGCCGTTTCTGCTGGCGATCATGATGGTCGGCAACGCCTTGCGTAACAAGGGACCGTTCTAACCCATCGTTCTTTTTTGCTTTTGCGTTTATCAACGTTGTTCCGCCCGCAGTGCGGCACCAGGCAATAGACGACAGACCGCGCCGGGCCTTCACCAAGACAGGAGACAGGCAATGACCAGACTGGCTGGCAAGGTAGCGGTTGTGACGGGCGGCGGTTCAGGATTCGGCGAAGGCATCGCGCACACCTTTGCGCGCGAAGGGGCCAGTGTGATGGTGGCCGACCTGAACCTCGACGCTGCGGAACGCGTGGCGTCCGCCATCCGTGACGCGGGCGGCCAGGCACGCGCCGTGCGCGCCGATGTCTCGCATGGCGACGACGTGGCGGCGATGCGCGATGCCACCATCGCCGCCTTCGGCCGCATCCACTGCGTGATCAACAACGCAGGCACCACCCATCGCAACAAGCCGATTCTCGACGTCACAGAGGAAGAGTTCGATCGCGTCTATGCGGTCAACGTCAAGAGCATCTACTGGTCGGCCCAACACTTCATCCCGCATTTCCGGCAGCACGGCGGCGGCAACTTCGTGAACGTTGCATCCACCGCCGGTATCCGGCCGCGCCCCGGCCTGGTTTGGTACAACGGCAGCAAGGGCGCCGTGATCGTGGCCAGCAAGGCCATGGCTGCGGAACTCGGCCCCGACAATATCCGTGTCAACTGCGTCAACCCGGTGATCGGTGCGACGGGCCTGCTGGAGCAGTTCATGGGCGTCCCCGACACACCCGAGAATCGCGCGAAATTCCTCGCCACGATTCCGATGGGCCGCATGTCCACGCCGCAGGACGTTGCCAACGCCTGCCTCTACCTGGCCTCGGACGACGCCAACTTCATCACCGGCACCTGCATCGAAGTGGACGGCGGTCGCTGCGTCTGACCGTTCGTTGGTAGCACCCCGGAAGTATCCCGGCAGTACAACAAAAAATCGGACAAACCGAGAAAGGAGACACCCATGACTTCCACCGCATCCCATGCCGGTGCGCATGACGCCGCCTTCGAAGACGCCACCTACCGCAAGGTGAGCTGGCGCCTCGTCCCCTTCCTGCTGCTCTGCTATGTCGTGGCCTATCTGGACCGCGTGAACGTAGGCTTTGCCAAGCTGCAGATGCTCAACGACCTGCAGTTCAGCGAGACCATCTACGGGCTGGGCGCAGGCATCTTCTTCATCGGCTACTTCCTGTTCGAGGTGCCGAGCAACGTCATCCTGCACAAGGTAGGCGCGCGCATCTGGATTGCGCGGATCATGATTACCTGGGGCCTGATCTCGGCGGCGATGATGTTCGTCACCACGCCGACGATGTTCTACGTGCTGCGCTTTCTGCTCGGTATCGCCGAGGCGGGTTTCTTCCCCGGCATCATCCTGTACCTGACCTACTGGTATCCGGCCAATCGTCGCGGTCGCACCACCACGTTCTTCATGACGGCCATTGCGCTGTCGGGCGTGATCGGCGGGCCGCTGTCGGGCTGGATCATGCAGAACTTCGACGGCCATAACGGCTGGTCGGGCTGGCAATGGATGTTCCTGATCGAAGGCATTCCGTCGGTGCTCGTCGGCATCTGGGTGCTGGTGCGCCTCGATGACCGCATCCGGCACGCAAAGTGGCTGACCGAGGAGGAAAAGGCGCTGCTCGAACGCAATATCGCAGCCGAAGACCAGCACAAGGAAGATCCGCCCATCCGTACCGTGCTGTTTAGCCCACGCGTCTGGCTGATGAGCGCGATCTACTTCAGCTTCGTGATGGGACTGTATGGCGTGAGCTTCTGGCTGCCGACGATCATCAAGCAGACCGGCGTCAAAGGCGCACTCGATGTGGGCCTGCTGACGGCGATTCCTTACGGCTGCGCGGTGATCGGCATGATCGTGGTGGCCTACAGCGCTGACCGTCGCGGCGAGCGCCGCTGGCACATTGCAATCCCGGCCCTGCTGGGCGCGCTGGGTCTGGTGCTGTCGGTGCAATGGCACGGCGATACGACGATGGCCATGATCGCGCTAACGCTGGCCACCATCGGCATCCTGACCACGCTGCCACTGTTCTGGAGTTTGCCGACAGCCTTCCTCGCTGGAACGGGCGCTGCGGCAGGCATCGCGCTGATCAACTCGCTGGGGAATCTGGCGGGATTCATCAGCCCCTATGCGGTGGGCTGGCTGAAGGACCTGACCAAGAGCACGGACTCGGGCATGTATCTGCTGGCCGTGTGTCTGGTGGTGGGCGCGGCACTGACGTTGTCAGTGCCGGCAAGGATGGTGAACCGGAAGGCCGATTGAGCCGCGGTTGGTCTTTACTCCCCTCTCCCTCTGGGAGAGGGGTTGGGGGAGAGGGCTGGCGGTTCTGGTTGCCGACCACATCGCAATTTGAACTGCTGGCCCTCTCCCCCGCCCCTCTCCCGCAGAGCGGGAGAGGGGAGCAAAACACTAGGGAGATTTAATGCTTAAGCATCCCCCAACATCTGCGCCACCGACCCCGCTGTCCCTTCCGCCTTTTCCCCGATCAGCTGCTGCAGCGTACGCAGCAACTCATCCTCGTTGAACGGCTTGCCCAAGTACACGTTCACGCCGATCTCCGCGGCGTAGCGACGGTGCTTCTCTGCCGTGCGCGACGTGATCATGACGATGGGCATGTGGTTGGTGTCGTTGTCGGCGCGCACGTTGCGCGTCAGGTCGAAGCCGTCCATATTCGGCATCTCGATGTCGACCAGCATGGCATCGGGCATCACTTCCTGCAGTTGCTTCAGCGCATCCACACCATCGCGCGCCAGTACCACCTTGTATCCCGCACGCGTCAACAGACGCTGGCTGGCCTTGCGCACCGTCAGCGAATCGTCCACCACCATGACTGTTGGCTGGGTCAGCAGACCGGCGACCGGTACCGAGGTATTGGCATCGACCAACTCGGCCACAGCGCCCATCTGCGGCGGCACCCCCGCCACCAGCAGCGGCACAGCGGGCGATGCCTCGCCGCGTTCGCGTACCCAGCGCTGGGCCAGCACCACCGGGTTGTAGATCAACACGATCTCGCCATCGCCCAGCGTCGTGGCACCGGCGATACCTTCCAGACGTGCCAGATGGGGGCCGATGTGCTTCACCACCACTTCGCGATTGCCGATCACGTCGTCCACATGCACGGCCACGCGTTCGGCGCCCGAGCGCACCACCACCACCGGAGAATACTTGCGGCCCGAGCCCATCGCCGCCACTTCTTCCAGTAGCGCGCCGAAGTAGAAGAACGGTGCTTCCAGTCCGCCGGCAGCAAAGCGGCCCGCGTTGTATGCATCGAGCAGCGGCTTTTCGCGCAACTGGTGGACCTGGTCGATCATGCCACTCGGGATCGCGTACAGGCGACCACCCAGCGACACCAGCAGCACCTGCGTGATAGCCGTGGTCAGCGGCAGATGCACCGTGAAGCTCGTGCCGCGTCCTGCCTCGGTAGAGAGCGTAATCCGGCCGCCGAGTGCCACGGTCTCCGAGCGCACGACGTCCATGCCCACGCCGCGTCCCGCCAGTTCGGACACCGTATCGACGGTGGTGAACCCCGGCGCAAAGATCAGTTCGGTCAGACGCGCCTCGCTGACATCCTCGTCGGCGGCCAGCAGATGTCGCGACACCGCGCGCTCGCGAATGCGGCCGAGGTCCAGGCCGCTGCCGTCGTCGAAGAACGTCAGCACGACCTCGTTGCCTTCTTGCTGCACTTCCAGCGTCAGCGCCCCAGTGGCCGACTTGCCCACCGCGCGACGCGTCTCCGCCGGTTCGATGCCATGTACCACGGCATTGCGGATCAAGTGCTCGATGGGGCCAGCCATGCGGTCCAGCACCGAGCGGTCGATTTCCACCGTACCGCCCTTGATCAGCAGGCGCACTTCCTTGCCGGTTTCGGTGGCAGACTGGCGTGCCACACGGTACAGCCGTTCGGCCAGCGCATCGAACTGCACCATGCGCGCCTGCATCAGGCCGCGTTGCAGCCCGCGCGTCAGCCGTGCCTGTGCGGCGAGGTCACCCGAGGCGCGGTCGAAGCCGCGCTGCAGATTCTGCTCCACGGTTGCCACGTCGTTCACCGACTCGGCCATCATCCGCGTCAGTTCCTGGAAGCGCGTGAAACGGTCAAACTCGAGCGGATCGAATTCCTGGTTGTGCTGGGCGTCCGCAATACGCGACGCCATCTGCGTTTCGGCCTGGATTTCGATCTCGCGCAGCTGCATGCGCAGACGCGCGACGTTGTCGTTCAGTTCACCAAGATAACTGCGCAGCGCCAGCAGTTCGCTGTCGAGACGGGCACGTGTGGCACCCACTTCGCCGGCATCGTTGATCAGCGTATCGAGCGTGCGAGCCTGCACGCGCACCAGCGCGCGCTGGCGTTCGGCATCGGTCGGCAGCGCCACGACGGGCTGGATCGATGGCGGCGCGATGACCTGCGTTGGCACCAGCGCCTGCGATGGAGAAGCTGGCTCCGGCGCGGCAGCGACAAGTCCGTTCACCACGTCCGCATCGTCCACCGGCAGCAACTGGCCGTTCTGCAATGCCTCGACGTGCGCCAGGATGCGGTCGTACCAGGCGTAGAGCTTGCCGAACAAGTCGGGGGTCACGCGCTGGCCGCGCACGCTGGCATCCAGCAGCGTTTCCATTTCGTGCGCTGCCTGGCCCAGCGCCATTGCCCCGGCCATGCGGGCGCTGCCCTTGAGCGTGTGCAGCCCGCGCAGGATCAACCCGCCCTGCTGCAACTCCTCGGGCGAGGCTTCCCACGTCCGCACCAGCTTGCCAAGATCCGGCAAGGCACCCTGCGCTTCTTCGAGGAAGATCTCGACGAGTGCGGGGTCGAGCGACGAGGCATCGGTCGGCACCTCGGGCAGCGTCTCTGGAACATCGGGCGAGCTGGCCGATACGTGTGCCACGGCAACGGAATCGTGACGCGGCGTCGGCATCGTGATCACCACCGCGTCATGGACTTCCGTGACCGGGGTGATGGCAGCCGGAGTCGGCACGATCGGCGGGAGCGACACCACAGGCGTCAGCTTCACCGGCGGCAACCCGGGCGCGGGCGCTTGCGCCGCATTGTCGATCTCGGGCAGCGGCGACACAGGCGACGGCGGCTGGCTGCCAAACAACTGCGAGACAGAGCCCTCCTGCCCGGCGGACTGCTCGGGCGGCACCGCCGCACGCGGACGCACCAGCGCGCGTTCGCCAAAATCGTTCAGGTCGCGACACAGCGACGGATCCGCATCGGGCCAGATGCCGGCAGCGAACTGGTGCAGCATCGCGCGCAGGCTGTCCACGGCCATATCGAGCAGACGGAAGTCGGCCGGATGCATCACCACCGGATGACGGCCCAGCAGCAACAGCAGTTGTTCCAGCGCCTCGGCGATATCGCGCACCGGTGTCAGGCCGACTGTCGATGCGCTGCCCTGCAGCGTGTGTGCCACGCGCAGCGCGAGTTCGCTCGGGCACGGATGGTTCTCGTGCTTCCACTCGGAGAGATCCGTGGCGAACTGCCGCAGCAGATCGTCGGCTTCCTGCAAATAGACGTTATAGAGCGCCAGCCCGATGCGAACCGGGCCGATAACCTTGTAGTGGTCGTCCTCGTCGGCCAGCCCACCACCAAGGCGGAACGGCAGCACGTTGCTGTCGATGTCGGCATTGCCCTCCGGAACGATAGGTTCATCGGGCAGGGCTGGAATCTCGATGGCTTCGGCCTCGACCAGCAGGGCATCGAGCGGATCCCCGGCAGAGATGGCATCCACAGCATCGACGGACCTGGATTCCGGCACCGCCTGAACCGAACCCGGCTCGCGCACGCCCTGCGCCGCATCCACCAATGCCGCGATATCACGCAGCGTGGACGAATCGTCGCGCAGCGCCAGCGCCCATTCGCGCAGCAGGTCATGCGCCTGGTTCAGCAGCGTCAGCAATGCCGGCAGCGGAGCGCGACCCTCGGCGATCCACAGGTTCATCACCTGTTCCACAGCCCACGCCGCTTCGCCATACCGATTCAGGCCCACCATGCGGCTGGAGCCCTTCAAGGTATGGAACGCGCGGCGCAGGCGGCTCAGCGCGTCGGCATCGCCCAGCGCGTCGATGCCACCCGCCATATCGGCAGCGATGTTGCCGAGCACTTCCTCGGCCTCGAACAGGAAGATCTCGAGCAGTTCTGCGTCGATGGCCGCCGCATCGACCGGCACGGGTGCCGTCATCGGCAGCGGTGCGGCCGGCGCAGCTGCAGCAGGTATCGGATCGGCCAGTGCCACAACCAGACGCTCGGCGGCGGAATCGCTGCCGGCCAGCCAGGCGTTCAGTTGCGTCGCCGCCTCGCTGGCCTGGCGGCGCAGCGTGGCGTTATCGTCGATGGTGGCATGGTCGGCCACAGCCTGCAGTGCGGCGCGCAGCCGCTGAATTTCGGGAGAATCGGCGGCAGCCGCCACGCGGATCGCATCCATGGCGGCGCTCCGGGCCGCGCCGAGCGTACCCTGCGGCAGACTCTCGTGCTCCGAGGCAATCCATGCCAAGGGATCGTCCTCCGCATCGGCACCGGGCTTGCGGCCAAATTCGAGCAGGTCCGCGAACGAATGGACCGCGCCCAGCTCGGCCGCGATGTCGGAAAGCTGATCGACGCGGGCGGTCTCGTGTTCGGTCTCGCGCAGCACGGCCAGCCGCCCCATCACAGAGCGTGCGGCTGCCAGCGCGGCGTCGGCAGGCTCGTCGGCACCTTCGGGCATGGCCGTGCTGCCATGGATATTTTCCAGCGTCGCCAGCAATGCCCCGAAAGCCTGGGCGGCGTCATCCAGCGCTTGCGGCGCATCGGCACGCGCCGCATTGCGGTCATACGTATCAAGCCACGATTCCCCGCTGTCAAGCTGGGCACGCAACTGGGACACGGCTTCGGCACGTTGCGCCTGGGCGCCAGCCACCTGCACCATCTCCGCCAGCCAGTCCGGCGCGGTGGCAGCAGCATCGCCCAAAGCGCCTTCCAGGACCGCGCACTGCTCCGCAAAGATCCGTGCGGCGATGTGGCCGGACTTGCCATGCACGCGCCACGGCATGGCGAGTGCGCGCGACAGGAACAGCGCCACGCCGGCGCGGCCTAGCGCATCGCCGGCAGGACGCTGTCCTGCATACGCGGCGGCGGCCGTCAGACATTGTTGCAGCGCGGGCTGGGCCAGCGGCATCGCCGCCTCGGCCAGCGAGGCCAGCGCCAGTTCCCAGCCTGACTGATCGTCACTGGCGGCACGGCCGATGGCAGTGGCCGCGTGCTGAAGGTTGCGGGTATCGATCGGATCGAGCCAGCCGTAGTAACGCTGCTGGAAATCGGCCCGCGCCACCGCGTGCGCTGCATCCACACGGAAGGCCTGGAGCGAGCGCGTGATGTCCGCACGCAGCACGCCGATGGACGCCTGCGTCGCAGGCGGCGTCGTAGCAGGATCACCATCGGGTGTCAGGCCGGTATTGACGAGGAAGAACACCGCATCGTTGAGCAGAGCCTGCGGCACGCGAACCTGGCCTTGCAGGTACTGGCGCACCAACAGGTGCACGCGCGCGGCAAATCGCTTGGCGAGCAGGTCCGACGGCAGCAGGCCATGCGCCAGGGCCCGGAACACCATGGCCAGCGTGTGCCAGATGCCACGATCGGGCGTATCAGTGGTGCGGCGGGCGTCCTGTTCGTGATGGCGTACTTCGTCGAGTGCCGCCTGCAGCGGCAGCCACGCTTCACGCAGCAGCGAAGCGTCCGTGCATGGGGTAGGCAGCCGAAGCGCCTTGAGCAGCGCGGCTTCGAAACGCTGGCGCGCACGCGTGACCGCCGACGCCGAAAGCGTGGGCAGCACGATGCCGGGCAGCATCTGCAACTCTTCGCCCCAGAGGTCGGCCGGATGGATGCGCTCTTCCTTTATCAAGGACAGCGCGGCGGCATAGGGCTGGAACAGGCGCAACGGATCTTCCGCGTCGCCGGCCATCAGGTCGTCCACATATTCCGCCAGTGCCTGCACGCCTGTGCGAAACACCGCCAGTGTGCCGGCATCGGCAGGCACGGCACTCGTATCGACCGCTTCCAGCAACCGGCGCAGCGCCTGGCAATAGGCATCCACGCCGCGCAGGCCGACGATATGCACCGCGCCAGCGGCCTGATGCAATTGCTGGCCCGCCAGGCGCAGCGAGGTGGTGTCGCGCGCGCCCAGCGCCTCGGGCGTCTGGCGGATCTCGTCGACATAGTGGCCCAACTCGGCCGCTGCATCGTCGAGCGCGGTGCGCAGGCTCGGCGCCAGCCAGGCCAGCACGGAAAGGTCGCGCAGCGGCGCGGCCGGCGGAGCCGCCGGGATCAGTGGCTCATGCTCGGCGGCGACGGGCGGTTGCGAAGCGGCCGGATCGGCCACGTCGCTGGTAACTGTTGAATGCAAGGACATGACGAGTTCCGGTGTGCCCGTTAGGTAACGGGCCCGCCTCAGGCGATCTTGAATCGCAATACCGAGTTACGGAGTTCTTCGGTCAGCGCCGTCAGCTGGCGCACCGAGGTAGCGGTCTGGCGCGTACCGGCCGTCGTCTGGGCCGTGACCTCCAGGATGCCTTCGATGTGGTGCGCCACGTTGGTGGCCAGACCGGCCTCGTGCGACGTGGTCTGCGAGATCTGCTCGATCAGCTCGGCCAACTGGCGCGACACGCGGCCAATCTCCACCAGTGCGGCACCGGCGTTGTCCGAGAGGCGTGCCCCTTCGACCACGCCGGCCGTGCTCTGCTCCATGGCGTGGACCGCGTCCTGCGTATCGGTCTGAATCGTGCGGATCAGGGCGCCAATCTGTTTGGTAGCTTCGCCCGAACGTTCAGCCAGGCGCTGCACTTCTTCGGCCACCACCGAGAACCCGCGACCCGCTTCACCCGCGGACGCCGCCTGGATGGCAGCGTTCAGTGCCAGCACGTTGGTCTGCTCGGTAATGTCCGAAATCAGTTCGACGATTTCACCGATCTCCTGCGACGATTCGCCCAGCCGCTTGATCCGCTTCGAGGTTTCCTGGATCTGCTCGCGGATGCCGTTCATACCCGCGATGGCGTTCTGCACCGCGTTCTGGCCCTGTTCGGCAGCGGCCAGCGAGGCGCGCGCCACATTGGCCGATTCGGCTGCGCCGCGCGATACTTGCGTGATGCGATCCGCCATCTCCACGACGGACTCGCCGGTCTGTCGGATCTGGCGCGTCTGTTCCTCGGTCGTCGCGGCCAGTTGGACCGAGGTCTCCTGCACCTGCGACGATGCGGTCTGCACTTCCCCGGCGGTCTGCTGCACGCGGCCCACCAGTTCCTTCAGTTCTTCCACCGTGTAGTTCACCGAGTCGGCAATGGCGCCGGTGATGTCTTCGGTCACCGTGGCCTGGCGTGTCAGGTCGCCGTCGGCGATGTCCTGCAGTTCGTTCATCAGTTGCAGAATGGCCTTCTGGGTGGTGTCGTTGTTGCGCTTTTCGTCGAGACGACGGGCTTCGGCCTCGCGTTCGCGCGCCTCGGCTTCCAGTGTACGGACGCGCGAATCGCGCAGGTACAGCGCCGCCAGCCCGGCCAGGCACAGCAGCGTGGCCACCGCGGAGGCGATCATCGCGCCCAGCGTCCACGGTCGGAACCGCGCGCCCTCGGCATACGTGGTCTGCAGTTGCGACAGTTCGCCGCGCAGGGCTTCGTTGTCGTTGAAGATCTGCTGCTGCGCGCGCTTGGCAGCAATCAGGCCCGGCAGGTTTTGCAGGATGGTCTGCGTGGTCTTCTGCACCGCCTCGAATCGCTCCGAAAGCTGCTTCAGGTACGTGCGCGTCTCGGCATCGTTGGCCGGCGACAGGCGCAGCGCCTCGGAGCCGTTGGTCAGGCCGTCCAGCGTTTCGCGGAAGGTGTTGGTGTCCTTGCCCAGCAGGAACGCCGTCTCCGGGTTCACGCCTTCGCCGGAAAGGAACTCGTTCAGGTTCTTGCCCAGGCGCTGCGTCAGCATCACAAGCTGCGCGGACGCAGCCACCTCGCGGGTATTCGAGCCCGCCTGGAGCTTGATCGCCGCCACCTGCTCGGCGGCTTCGAGCAGCTCGGGGTTCGATGCATTGAAGATCTGCAGCGTCTGGCCGATCGTGGTCAGGATGGGCTGCTGGGCCAGCACGTCGGCCGCGCTCTTTTCGGAGCGCTTCCACGACGTCTGCGCTTTATCGAGCAGCGGCACGGCCTCGCCCGTTGTCGCGCGCACGTGCATCTCGTCGCTGCCGTTCTGCAGCGCGAGCAAGTCGGCCGTCATCTGCTCCTTCGACTGGCGCAGCTGCGTGAATGCCTGCGCGTTACCGAGCAACGCCACCGGCACCGCCTTGCCCAGACGCTGCGAATGCATCAGCATGTTGCCGGTGATTTCGATCTGCGCCGCGCCGTTGGTAGCCTGCCGGTTATCAAGATAGACCGAGGCCAGCAGGGCCAGCAGCGACACCACCACGCCCGCCGTCAGCGCACGCTGTTGCGACGCGAACGGCATGTTGGTCAGCCAGCCCGACATCTGCCCGGCCGGACTCTGGCCCAGACCACCCGTCTTGCTGGCCGCCTTGGCGAATACCGAAGTGTGCGGCGCGTCGGCATTCGCCGAGCCACCGGCCCCACCAGCGGCCGAGGTGCGGCGACCCAGGCTGATCTTCTTGATAACCATAGCAACCCTCTGTTCGTTTTCTTGCGTTATTCGATTGTTCTTGGTGTGTCCGCCCGGCCGGTCAGGCCGCGCTGCGGCCCACCTGGAGAAAGGCGGGTGCGTCGAGCAACCGGCCGATGTCCAGTACCCGCCAGTCGCGCCCGTCGCGATCCACCAGCGGCGCGCCGTGCCAGGCATCGCCCTCGGGGGACTGCGCGGACGGCGTCAGGTCCACCGCGTGGCGCAGGCCCACCACGCGTGTGGCGATGATCCCGCAGGCCCGTTCCACGTGCCGCGACAACACCACGATCTTGCTGCCGGGCTGCACTGGCGTCGGACCCTCGCCGCCAAACAGGCTGAAATCGATCACGCCAAGCAGGTTGCCCCGCGCGTTGACCAGGCCGCGATACCACGGCTGGGTCAGCGGCACGGGCGCTGGCGCGCGCATCTCCAGCACTTCGCCGGTTTCGGTCAGCGGCAGCAGCCAGTGGCGTTGCCCCACCAGCACGCCGAGGTAGCTGTCCACGGCCGGCATGCTGCGCGCCTCGCGCAGGCGTCGGGCCAGCATGGCCTGGTAGTCATGCAGTCGGGTCTGTCGGGCTCGGATGTCCTGGCGCGGCGCATTCATGATCGGGGTCCCGGTGAAGCGGGTCGTGAGGCAAGGGCTGGCCGGAAGCCAGCAATAAAGCCCGAGAGCGGCTCGGGCTCGTGGCTCGGGCTCAGTGGGTCAGCGCGGCGATCTTCGTCAGCAGTTCTTCGCCATCCACGGGCTTGACGATGTAGTCCGACGCGCCCTGTCGCATGCCCCAGATGCGGTCCGTCTCCAGGCCCTTGCTGGTGCACATGATGACGGGGATGTCCTTGAAGCGGTCGTCGCGCTTGATGGCGCGCGTGGTCTGGTAGCCGTTCTGGCCGGGCATCACCACGTCCATCAGGATCAGGTCGAAGGTGTCCGCTTCCAGCCGGGCCAGGGCCTGGTCGCTGTTGCCAGCTACCGAGACCTTGAAGCCCTTCTTGCCGAGCAGGTCGGACATGAACAGGGCTTCGGTAGGCGAATCGTCGACGATGAGGATTTTGCTGATGGTCATTGTTGTATTCCTGAATGCTGCGGCGGCAGGATCATGCCGCCTCGGCCGCGCCCTCTTCCGCCACGCAGCCGCCCAGGCAGGTTTGCACCGCCTCCAGCAGGGCTTCGCGGGAAAATGGCTTGGCAAGATGGTTATGGGCGCCCACGAGCCGCCCGCGCGATCGGTCGAACACGCCATCGCGGGACGACAGCATGATCACGGGGATGGCGTGGAAGCGCGGGCTTTTCTTGATGAGGGAGCAGGTCTGGTAGCCGTCGAGACGCGGCATGAGGATGTCGCAGAAGATGACGTCCGGGCGCAGGTCGCCAACCTTGGCGAGCGCCTCGAAGCCGTCCTCGGCCAGCATGACCCGGAAGCCTGCCTGCGTCAGGAAGATTTCCGCGGTGCGGCGGATGGTGCTGGAGTCGTCGATCACGAGCACCTTCGTGGCGGCCTTGCGTGGCGCGCCGGTGTCGCTGACGCCGGCCATGCCGCCGCCATCGACCCCATCGACAGACGTGTCTTGTTCAGTAGGATTGACCCGCATCTTGTTCCCGCGGCCAACTGCCTGAAATTGCGACAGGCGTCGGCATTCACTTGAGAACTTCCGCACGGCAATGCGCAATGCACGCGCCGGCGGCCCCCGATTACCGTATTCCCAATCAAAATCCCGGTAGCCCTGACAAGGCTTGCCGGTGGCGGCGCGTACCCGAACGCGCTGCCGACACTGCAATGTTTTCGATGTTCTTTTACTGCAAGCCACGCCCGGTGCCAGATGGCCGGACGTATGCTCAGTTTTGCCGCAGAGTGTGACGATTCAAGGTGGGGCCGTCAATCCGGACACTCCGGACATTCCGGCGCCACCTGCCGTTCTGTCGCTTCGGCGCGACGAACAGTAGAAGGTTTGCGTCAGATCGCAACCATCTCGAAATCTTCCTTGCGTGCCCCGCATTCCGGGCAGGTCCAGTTGATGGGCACGTCTTCCCATTTGGTCCCCGGGGCGATGCCATCTTCCGGCGCGCCGGCAGCCTCGTCGTAAATCCAGCCGCAGATCAGGCACATCCAAGTCTTGTATTCCATATATGCAGGCGCTTGCCACTCTCCATTAAAATCCAGCGCATGATGGTACCCAATCAGCGCCGATGACGCCACCCATGAAACCGCGTAGTTGGCCCGATATCGCCGCGTTCGCGCAATTTAGCGGGGAGATGCCGTTCGAACGGCACCCTTTTGGACCCGATTTGCTGGATTTCCGGCCAGTTGGCCCCGCCGCATGCGCCCCTGTCACCGCCGGACGCCCGTCTATCCTCTGAATTTTCCCGAACCGATTCCCATGTCCCGAAACCAACAGCTCTTCGACCGCGCCCAGCAAACCATTCCCGGCGGCGTCAACTCGCCCGTGCGCGCCTTCCGCTCCGTGGGTGGCACGCCGCGCTTCATCACCCGGGCCGATGGCGCCTACATGTGGGATGCGGA
This sequence comes from Cupriavidus sp. SW-Y-13, assembly GCF_009793345.1. Classification (NCBI taxonomy): domain Bacteria; kingdom Pseudomonadati; phylum Pseudomonadota; class Betaproteobacteria; order Burkholderiales; family Burkholderiaceae; genus Cupriavidus; species Cupriavidus sp. SW-Y-13. Next base: position 716,298 of record NZ_WHLX01000001.1, on the reverse strand, counting down.
TGGTCAGCAATACATCGACTACATCGGCTCCTGGGGCCCGATGATCGTCGGCCACGCCCATCCCGATGTGGTACGCGCCGTGCAGGAGACCGCCGTCCAGAGCTTCTCGTTCGGCGCGCCGACCGAGGCCGAGATCGTGATGGCCGAGGAGATCTGCAAACTTGTGCCGTCGATCGAGCAGGTGCGGCTGGTGTCGTCGGGCACCGAGGCCACCATGAGCGCGCTGCGGCTGGCGCGCGGGTTCACGGGTCGTGACCTGATCGTCAAGTTCGAGGGCTGCTATCACGGTCACGGGGACAGCCTGCTGGTCAAGGCCGGCTCGGGCCTGCTGACGTTTGCCGACACCACGCAGAACGCCCCGTCCTCGGCCGGTGTGCCCGCCGACGTGACGCGCCACACGATGGTGCTGGAGTACAACAACGTCGCGCAACTGGAAGAGGCATTCGCCAAGCACAAGGGCGAGATCGCCGCGGTCATCGTCGAACCGGTGGCCGGGAACATGAACCTGGTGCGCGCCAGCGAGGCGTTCCTGCAAGGCATGCGCAACCTGTGCAGCGAGCACGGTGCCGTGCTGATCTTCGACGAAGTGATGACCGGCTTCCGTGTGGCACTGGGCGGCGCGCAGGCGCACTACGGCATCCAGCCGGACATGACCTGCCTTGGCAAGGTCATCGGCGGTGGCATGCCCGCCGCAGCCTTCGGCGGCCGCCGCGACATCATGGCCAAGCTGGCACCGCTGGGCGGCGTCTACCAGGCCGGCACGCTGTCCGGCAACCCGCTGGCCGTGGCCGCTGGCCTGACCACGCTGAAACTGATCCAGGCGCCCGGCTTCTACGATCGACTCGCCACGCAGACGCGCAAGCTGACCGACGGCCTGACCGCCGCCGCCCGCGCCGCCGGCGTGCCGTTCTCCGCCGACGCCATCGGCGGCATGTTCGGCCTGTATTTCACCAACGAGATTCCGGCCAGCTTCGCAGAGGTCACGAAGGCCGACGTGGGCCGCTTCAACCGCTTCTTCCACGCGATGCTCAACGAAGGCGTCTATCTGGCACCGTCGGCATTCGAAGCCGGGTTCGTGTCGGCGAAGCATGACGACGCAATCATTGCCACGACGATCGAGGCAGCGAAGAAGGCGTTTGCGGTGGGGTGAAGGCTCCAACCTGCTTCTGGTTTGCTCCCCTCTCCCACTTCGCGGGAGAGGGGAGCAAAACCGAGGGGAGGAGCACGAACGCTTCACGCAAACACCACATCCAACCCCTCGTGCAGCGCCGCCAACTGTGCCGCGAGGGGAAACGATGCCGCCGTCATCGGCGCGCGCAGGCTGTTGCGCAACCAGCCTTGCTGCGCCAGCAGCGCCTTGACCGGCCCAGGGTTCGGTTCCGCGAACAGGGCCTGCATCAGTGGTACCAGCGCATCGAACAGGCGATGTGCCTCGTCGATCCGGCCTTCGCGCATCGCCCGCCAGATCGCCACGAACAGCTCGGGGCGAACATGGGCTGACGCAATGATCGCGCCCTGCCCGCCCCGCTCCAGCGTATTCAGCATCTGAAGATCCTCGCCGGCCAGCACGGCCAGGCGGCCATCGTCGATCAGCGCCTGCGTGGTCTGCACGTTGCCGCCGCAATCCTTGATGGCGACGATATTGTCATGGTCGGCCAATTGCAGCAGCGTATCCAGGGTCAGCGTGGCGCCCGTGCGGTACGGGATGTCATAGAGCACCAGCCGCGCACGCGACGCATCGGCCAGGCGACGGAAATAGTCGAGCAGCCCCGCCTGCGACGGGCGGATGTAGTACGGCGCCGGTGCCAACACTCCCGCCAGCGGGAAGTTGCCAAGCCGGTCGAGCCGGGCCAGGACATTGCCGAGATGGTTACCGGCCAGGCCCATCGTCACGGGCATGTCGCCGGCAGCGCCGAGCACGGTATCGAGTACCGCCAGTTGCTCGGCTTCGTCGAGTGCTGCGGCCTCGCCGGTGCTGCCGCAGACCACGAGTCCCGACAGGCCACTGGCGCGGTAGCGGGCGACCATGTTCGCCAGTGCCGCGTGGTCCACCGCGTCACCAAGAAAAGGGGTGACCAGCGGCAGCCAGATACCTTGAAAAGCATGTTGCATCGTTTGCATCGGAAAACTCCGTACGACCGGGTGAGAAACCGCCGATGTGCAACGTTGCAGGACGCGTGAAGGGAAGAAAGAGAGGCAGGTCCGCTCTCCCCGGCCGGGTACTGTTCCGTCGCCCATCTGACGGAACAGCGCGCTCCGGTCAGACGAGCGACTGTTTTTTGGCTTTGGCGCAGGCAGCCATCATCGACGTGCCCGAAGCGGGAACGTGCGCGGAGGCAAAAAGGATGGCTGTCTGCGGCATGGGAGCGAATCTACCACGGCTGCCCAAACGCCGCATGCCCTCGCTCGACGCCCACAGAAATTGAACATCCCCGCCACATCACCTGCACTACACTCCATATTTGCCTTTTCGATTTTCGGAGTGCTCACCATGCGCAATGCTTCCGCCCTGTTCCGCTGGCTGGTGCTGGCCCTGTTCGCCAGCCTGCTTTCGGCATGCGGCTACAACGATTTCCAGAAGAAGGACGAGGCCGTGAAGGCGTCGTGGGGCGAGGTGGTGAATCAGTACCAGCGCCGCGCCGACCTGATTCCGAACCTCGTGGCGACGGTCAAGGGCTATGCCAGCCATGAGCGCGAGACGCTGGAGGCGGTGACGCGGGCGCGGGCGCAGGCCACGAGCATCCAGGTCACGCCCGAGACGCTGAACGATCCCGAGGCGTTCGCGAAATTCCAGCAGGCGCAGGGTCAGTTGACCGGCGCGCTGTCGCGACTGCTGGCAGTGGCCGAAAACTATCCGCAGTTGAAGGCCGATGCCGCCTTCCGCGATCTGCAATCGCAACTCGAAGGCACAGAAAACCGCATCACGGTGGCCCGCCAGCGCTATATCGCCGCCGTGCAGGACTACAACGTGCTGGCGCGCAGCTTCCCGACCAACCTGACCGCGATGGTGTTCAAGTACCCGGTCAAGCCATCGTTCACGGTGGAGAACGAGAAAGCCATCTCCGCGCCGCCGGCCGTGAAGTTCTGAGCGCCGCGAAACGATGATGCGCAGGCTGATCTCCTTCTGCTGCCTGATGTGGCTGCTGGCCGTGCCCGCATGGGCGGCCGATGGTTTCGTGGCCGTGCCGCCGCTGCAGGCCCGCGTCACCGATCTGACTAACACGCTGAGCGCCGACCAGCGCAATGCGCTGGAGAACGTGCTGGCCGAGTACGAGCAGCAGCGCGGCAGCCAGATCTTCGTGTTGATGGTGCCGACCACCGAGCCGGAGACCATCGACCAGTACAGCATCCGCGTGGCGGAGGCATGGAAGGCGGGCCGCAAGGGCGTGGATGACGGCGTGATCGTGACGATCGCCAAGGACAACCCGCCGGGGCTGCGCAAGATGCGGATCGAGGTGGGGCGCGGCGTGCAGGGATCGCTGACCGATGCGATGTCGTCCCGCATCATGCGCGACGTGATGGCGCCGCATTTCCGTCAGAATGATTTTTATGGTGGTCTGGCCGCGGGCATCTCGGCGATACAAGCCACCATCGACAAGGAGGGGCTGGCCGGTCCCGACCGCGCCAAGGCGAAGGACGATGGCCTTGGCGACTGGCTGCCTGTGCTGTTCCCCATCGCCATCATCGTGTTCTTCTTTGTGTCGGCGCTCATGCGGCGCGGACGGCAGCCCTATGTCGTGACGAGCCGCCGCGGCTGGCCGTCGGGCACGGCTGGCGGGCTGGGCGGCATGACGGGCTACGAGATTGGGCGCCACTGGGGAAGTGGTGGTGGCGGCTTCGGCGGCGGTGGCGGAGGGGGCGGTTTCGGAGGCGGTGGCGGTGGCGGCTTCGATGGCGGCGGCGCCTCGGGCAACTGGTAAGGAGCGGCGATGAAGACACCCAAGGCATCGCGTCCTCCGCTCGGCGTCTCGCTGCAGCGCACGCTCCGGCATTTCGGTACCGGCCCGAGCGTGGCGCGCCGCGCGTTTCCCGATGAGGCGCGGCATCAGATCCAGGTGGCCGTGCACAGGGGCGAGCAGCATCATCGCGGCGAAGTGCGCGTGGTGATCGAATCCAGCCTGCCGCTGGGGCTCGCGTGGCGCGGCACCACACCGCGTGATCGAGCGCGTGCACTGTTTGGCGCGCTGGAAGTCTGGAATACCGAGGATCACTCGGGCGTGCTGCTCTATATCAATCTGGCAGATCACGCCGTGGAGCTACTGGCCGATCGCGGCATCGATGCCTGCGTCAACGCCGAGGCGTGGCGCGGCATCTGCGACGAACTCGTGCAGGGCCTGCGCGAGAAGCTCTGCGTCCAACCCGTGCTGCATGCCATCGCCCAGATTCACGCGCTGCTGATCCAGCACTTCCCGGCCTCGGCAGGACACAACCCCAACGAACTCGACGACCGGCCCATCGTCCTCTGAACCCTACTTCGCGCGCGCCGCGCTGCGGGTTGCCTCGACGATGAAGATGAACGTCAGCACCGCAGCCGCCAGCGCAAAGATCGCGTAGCCCATGTTTGTCCCTTCGAGCGCGAGCAGCGTGGGCGAGTAGGTACGGCTCGTGCAGATCATCGTGCCCGCTGCCATGCCTGTGTAGTGCATGCCGCAGACCGCCACGCCCATCACAAACGCGGCCACCACCTGCCAGCCGCGCGTCTTCACGGTCGTTGCCAGCCACAGGCCGACAATCGACACCACCACGGCGATGCCCGCCGACAGCGCGACGATGTTCCAGTCCCATTCGAAACGGCTGTTGGTATGGATAGCGGCCATGCCGGTGTAGTGCATCGTCGTGACGCCCAGCCCCGTCAGCACGCCGCCCGCGACGATATTGCCCGGCACGCTGCCTGTGTGGCGCGATGCCCGCGCCAGTCCGGCGGCCACGAACGCCATGACCACGACCAGTGAACCCAGCGTTGTCAGCAGGTCGAACTCGCGTCCGGTAGGCGTGCGATACGCCACCATGCCGATGAAGTGCATCGCCCACACCGCTCCACCGCCGAGTGCCACGCTGGCACAGAGCAGCCGGTCGGCATCGATCGACCCATCGGCTCGACGAATGCCGCGCGACCAGCGCAGCGCCACGTAGGCGCCACAGACCGAGATCAGAAACGACAGGCCAACCATCGGCCAGTTGTACTGGTACGGGACTACCGCACCGGGCACTGCCTGGAATCCCTCGAACATGACCCCTCCGTTTGGCTCTGTTGTCCAATGCGGAAGAGTGTGGCGAGCGATTCAAACGTTCACCAATACCTCATACGAGTATCAGAAGTGGGGTGTCAGGCCGCTTTCGTCGCTTTCGGCGGCTTCTTCTCCATCAGATACCAGATGGCGGCCAGCACCTGCACCACGACCAGCCCGCCCCAGACCATCAGATGGGCCGAGACAGGATGCCGTCCATCGGTGGAGGGGAAGAAATCGAGCACGAAACCGATGCCTACCTGGAACACGAAGGTTGCCAGGAACACGGTCAGCGTCATCGCCGTGGTGGCACGGCCAATCAGGTTGTCGGGAAAACGGCGCGCCAGCAGCGCGTAGGTCAGGATGCCACTCGATCCGAACACGCCATAGGCGCCCCAGAGCAGCGCCAGCGGGATGAACGGCAGCCGCGCCATCAGCAGCAACTGGATCACGATGAACGCGATCATGCCGAAGCCCGCGAACGCGTAGAGACTGATGCCGCGCCGCTCCAGATGTCGCGCTGCCCAGCCGGCGCCCACGCACCCGCCCATCATCGCCAGGCCGATCACGGAGACCAGCCGCGCGCTGGCGCTGGCGTCGAGGCCCTGCACGTCGTGCATGAACGCGCTGACCCACAGCGTCTGCACAGCCAGAAAAATCCCCTGATTCAGCAGCGTCAGCGGCACCACGCGCCAGAACCGCTCGCTGCCGAGAATCAGCCGTGTACCGCGCATCTGCTCGGCAAAACTCTCCTTGCCAGGACGCCGGGCGTCGGGCACGCCAAACCAGAGCAGCAGCGCCATGCCGAACGAGACGACGCCCATGCCGATGCTGACCGTGCGCCAGTCCGTCACCGAGAGCAGCCAAGACAGCGGCGCGCCGACGACCACCGCCCCCATGCCGCCGATGGCCATCACCAGCCCGTTCAGGAACGGCATGCGCGCGAGCGGGAACCACATCGACAGCGCCTGGATGGCCGCCCCAAGGCAGACCGAGACACCCACGCCGATCATCGCGCGGCCCGCCGCCAGTCCGGCCATACCCGGTGCAAAGGCGAAGATGAACGAGCCTGCCACGGCCAGCAGCAGCAACGCGGCTTCCGTACGGCGCGGACCGAAGCGGTCCAGCAGGATGCCAGCCGGCAATTGTGCGCAGGCGAAGCCGAGGAAGTAGAAGCTCGTGAGCAGGCCGAGGTCGCCAGCGGTCAGTCCGAGATCGCGCGTGAGAAACGGCGCGAAGCCGAGATTCACGCCCCGGAAGATATAGGAGACCAGGAAGCCGAGCGAAAACAGCGCGAGCACGCGCCAGCGGGCCGGCGAGGCGTGGCGCGGCTCCGTGGACGGAACACCGGCGCGCGGCACCGGTTGAGTAGTGGAAGCAGTCATGCCGCCATTGTGATCACCATCGTGGTGCAAATCCAACGAAAGATACCCGCCGCAATTGTGAGTAGAATTTGACGACCTCGCCCCAGCCGCCCCGCCCCCACTGCCCTTGTCCGATATCCGACCGCCCCGTCCGCCTCACCTGCCGCCGCTTCAGGCGCTGCGGGCACTGGAAGCTGCCGCGCGCCACCGGAGCTTTTCACGGGCTGCCGAAGAGTTGGCGCTCACCCACAGTGCCATCAGTCATCACATCCGCGCGCTGGAGGACAACCTCGGCACCAAGCTGTTCCGGCGCACCGGGCTCACGATGACGCCCACCAGCGCAGGCGCCCGGCTGGCGGAACAGGTGCGCGGTGCGCTCGACCAACTGGAATCGGCCCTACGCGAGGCCAGCGACGTGGCTGGCCCGCCCGTGGTGCGGCTCCAGGTCAGCGTGATGGCCGACCTCGCCAACGCATGGCTGATCCGCCGCTTGCCCAGCCTGCACGCGCAGGCGCCCGAACTCGACCTGCACCTGCGGCTGCATGCCGAGATCTCGCCGCCCGATCCGTATTCGGTGGATGTCGGCATCTGGCACCAGCGCGTGGACCTGCCCGGGTTCGAATGCCACAACCTGATCGAAGATCATGTCATCGCCGTGGCCAGCCCCGCGCTGCTGGCGCGCTATCCGGGATTCACGCTGGCCGACCTGCCCCGCCTGCCCATGCTGCGGTTTGCGCTGCGGCCATGGCGCGACTGGCTGCTGCTGGCCGGCTTGCCGCCGGAGGAGCCCGAGCGCGGGCCGATCTTCCAGGACGCCGGGCTGATGCTTCAGTCCGCCGTGGCCGGGCTGGGCGTGGCCACGGCCCGTGCGCAACTGGCCAACGACTATCTGGCGAGCGGCCAGCTTGTGCAGATCGGCGAGACACGCATCCCGTCGAGCCTGCACTACTGGGTGACGTGGCGCGAGGGCAATCCTCGCGAAAAGGCCATCCAGCAGTTCCATGCCTGGCTCAAGGCGCAGGCTGAAGAATCTACATGGCCGTCTCGAGGCTGAAACAGATTGCATGACGAAGCTGTCAAATAGGCCCATAAAAGCACTTCAATTTCGCAACAACTTCCGCCTCATAGCGCCTGAAGTTTCATCAATGCAACCATTTTGCCCATCGCTTGATCCGGCGCCGGTGAGCATGATTTCTCCTCCATCAGGCCGATAGCCAGGTATCCAGAACGATCCATCTGCACTCGGCATCGTTCAAAAGGATGAGGCGCAGATCGCTCGTGACGTAGCCCGCCTGGTACTCGCAACGCGCTGCTGGGCATGCCGCGCTACATCCGTTCAGGGGGTAGGCCTCAGCCGGACAGTACCCTCCCCCGGATGGGCCACACCTTCAATGCCGTATCAGGCGCTTCAAAAATGAAACGTTTTTGGCCATCTGTAGCGTTTGCTGCATAACGCTTACAAAGCGGCGCTTGCGATACCGCGCCGTCTGTTTGAAGCACGCTTCTCCGCACATTTGCCAGCCAATTCGCGGGTTTCTACGCGTTTTCTGCCTTCGGCATCACGCTCGCGTTTCGAAACATTCAGTTACACAGTTTCGTCCACGACGCATCGCCAAACCCTCACCCCTTTAAAAATCAATGAGTTGGCGACAGTGGCACGTTCGTCGCTCAATGCCCTGCAACCACGGCAGGCCAGCAGGTTCCGCAGCAGAGGGAGCCAGGGCACACAGACCGAACACAACAAGTGGGACGGGTGATCGGACCAGACGGTCAGATCGAGGGAGCGAAACAGGGGCGGCACGCTGCAGTGCCCCCCGAGGCGTAGAAGGCCGGCAACAGGCCCGACCGCAGCAGTTGCAGCGCATTCAGGCGTGGAACGATCCCTGGAGAGCAGGACGGATCGGACCACGGCGCCCACTCGGGATGTTGGTGCCGCCGGAAGCGGCCTGACATCGGGCGAAGATGTGCAACCGGATTGTTTCCGGAAACGCATCGCCTGAGCCAGGTGGAATCGCACAGACGCCACGTCAGTGACAGCTTTGCGGTTTGGCCTCGGTCAGCATTATCGGCCGAAACCTTGTGCCCGACCTCCAGCGGGCGCTTTTTTCCAAAACCATGACGTCAAGGAGAAGGACATGAAAGCCATGTTCGATGGAATCAAGCGTTTTGTTCGTGAAGAAGACGGCGCAGCGGGCGTGGAATATGCCCTTCTGCTCGCCTTCGTGGCCCTGGTGATGGTGGGCTTCGGCGGCGACGTGAAAGCTGCCGTGGGCGGCATCTGGGGCAACATCGTCGCCGGCCTGCAGGGCGCCTGAGCCAGCCGCCGCAGGCAGGGCCGGCCCGACGCGCCAGCGGGCCGGTCCGCCACCCAGCACAGATTTCCACGCCATGCCCGGCCATCGTGCCGACGCACGGCTGACAACGACCGCCTGACCGGGGGAACCGCCATGATCACATTCGCCGCACTTGCCAACCTGGGCCTGGCCGCGATGGTCGTCGTGGCGGCGGTCAGCGATGCCCGCTCGCGCCGCATTCCGAACGCCCTTGTGGCTGCCGGACTCGTGGCCGCCCTGGGCTTCCAGATCGCGGCGTTGGGCTTCACTGCCGGCGCCTGGCAGTGGATAGGCGGCCTGGCGACGGGGATGGGACTGTTCCTGGCCATCTATCTCTTCGGCGGCCTGGGGGCCGGCGACGTGAAGTTGATGGGGGCGGCGGGCGCCTTCCTGGGCCCACTTGGCGCCGCACACGCCGCGCTGGCGAGCTTTCTGGTCGGTGGCTTGCTGGCACTCGCGGCGATGTTGCTGCATCGGCCTTCGCGGCAGGCGCTGACCGCGCTGGGTTCGCTGCTGATGGCATTGCCTTTCGGACGCACCGCCACCACCGCCGCACGCATCGATCCGGCCAGCGAGGCCGGCAGTTCTGCCACAGCACGGCTGCCCTACGCGATTGCCATTGCGGCGGGCGTCTTGCTGGTGAAGTGGGAGGTGCTCTGAACCGGCACCTGCCGGCGCGGAGCGCAATCGCACGGCAACGTCCGTGCGCAAGAACGAAGTACAAGGCCGATGCCGGCACAGCCCGGACGTTGGCGGGAACGGGAGACGGCCATGCCAGACAGCAGCCGCACACATGCGCAACAGGGGTCGGCCCGGCCCTGCGCAGCGCCACATCGCCACAGAAACGCCGTGCAGCAGACCGCCGCGCGGCATAGCGTTGGCGCCCGCCGGGCACCGTTGCGCGGCAGGCCAGCCGGCCGCCCCGTCACGCCGCCAGCCTGCCGCATCGTGCGGGCCCGCCGCACCTTCCTGTTCTGAACGGAGACCATCATGAAGAACCTCCGCATCCTGTTCATGCTGCTGATCGCCACCGTTGCCGGACTGACCGCCGTGGTACTGGCTTCCCGCTGGCTCATGCAGCAAGGCGCCAGCGGCATTACCAAGGTGGCTGTCGCCAATGCCGACATCGACCTGGGCCAGCAGATCACCGCCGAATCCATCCGGCTGGTGGACTGGCCTTCGGCCAGCCTGCCGCCCGGCGTGGTCAACGACGCGCACCTGCTCGACGGCCGCGTCACCAAGGCCAGCCTCACGCGCGGCGAGCCGATCCTTGAATCCAAGCTCACGCCGGTGGGTACCAAGGGCGGACTCTCTGCCGTCATCGCCAGCGGCAAGCGCGCCATCACCGTACGTGTGAACGATGTAGTCGGCGTGGCCGGTTTTGCATTGCCGGGCAGTTTCGTCGACATCATCGTCAATACGCAGCGCGACAAGGACGGCAAGCCCAGCGCCAGCCACGCGGAGAAAGGCGAGCAGTCGATTTCGAAGATCGTGCTCGAGAAGATCCTGGTGCTGGCCGTGGCGCAAGAGGTCAATCGCGACGAGACCAAGCCGAAGGTCGTGAATGCGGTCACGCTGGAAGTCACGCCCGAGGAAGCCGAGAAGATCGACCTGGCGCGCAGCGTGGGCAACCTCTCCCTGGTGTTGCGCAACCAGGTAGACCCGCGTCCTGCCGAGACGGCGGGTGCCACCAAGGATTCCCTGCTCAAGGTGCCCGTCGTGGCCGTGGCTGCCCCGTCGATCCGGACCGTGACCGTGCGCCAGATGGCCGAGCGCAAGCCTGGCAACTGCGTGGGCGTGATCAACGGCACCCAGCACAACCAGGAATGCTTCTGAACCACCACTACAACGGCACCCGTTGACCAGAGGAAGCAGGCCACACCGGACACTGCTCCCGAAAACGGCGAACCACCGGGGGAACATCATGGAAAGCAACCTCACAGGCCGCGGCTTGCCGCGCGCTGCCGGCACGCGCCTGCACATCTCGATCCTGGCACTCGCGGCGCTGGCCGCCGTGGCCAGCGGCAAAACCTACGGCCAGGCGGCCATCGAGGCGGCCATTGCCGCCGCCAGCAGCGCCGGCGTGCCAGTCCAGCTTGTGGCGCAACAGCCCGTCGGCGACGCCGCCGCAGCCCAGCGCGCCCAGCAGGCATCGGCAGCGGCGGCGGCACGCGGACCGAACTGCACGGGCGCCGTGCGCGACCGCCGCGAGGTAGCGGTGGCCGTCGGCAAGTCCACAATGATCGAGATGCCCGAAGCTGTGCGAAACCGCTCGCTCGGCAATCCGCACGTCGCGCAAGCCATGCTGGTCTCGCCGCAGACGCTCTACGTACTGGGCCAGGAGGTGGGTACGACCAACATGATCGTGCAGGGCCGCAGCGGATCGTGCAGCGTGATCGATGTCATCGTGGGCGCAGACCCTGGAGGGTTGCAGGCCACGCTGCGCCAGTTGCTGCCCGAGGCAAGCCGCGTCAAGGTGTCGTCGGCTGCCGACAGTCTCGTACTGACCGGCACCGTGGCCGACGCCGTGCAGGCGCAGAAGGTGCTCGACATCGCCAACGCGTTCGTGGTCCGGCAAACGCGCGGCCCTACGCAAACCCAGCAGGCCCCGGCGGCGGCGCAGCAAACGCCGATCGCACAACTCGTGAACCCGGCCACGGCCGGTATGCCGATACGCAGCCCGCGCATCATCAACATGATGGTGGTCGAGGCGCCGCAGCAGGTCATGCTCGAAGTCAAGGTGGCCGAGGTCTCCAAGACGCTGATCGACCAGATGGGCTCGGCGGCCAACCTCGCGGGGGCATTCGGAAGCTGGAACTTCGGCCTGCTTGCCAACTTCCTGTCCTCGGGCGCGCCGGACCTGATCACCTTCAGCAAGAACAACAACCTGCCGTTGCAGTTCGCGCTCGATGCGCAACGCGGCGACGGACTCGTCAAGATCCTGGCCGAGCCAAACCTGATGGCAATCAGCGGACAGGAGGCCAGCTTCCTGGCGGGCGGCAAGGTCTTCATCCCCGTCCCGCAGAGCTTCGGCGGCAATACCACGACGATCATCCTCCAGGAAGAAACCTTCGGTGTGGGCCTGCGCTTTACGCCCACGGTGATGGAGAACGGCCGCATCAACCTGAAAGTGGCGCCCGAGGTATCGGAACTCTCCCCGACGGGTGTGGCGCTCACCGCGCCGAATGTGTCCGGCGCCACGATCCTGCCGCTCATCAACACGCGGCGGGCCTCCACCACGCTGCAGGTGTACGACGGTCAGAGCTTCGCAATCGGCGGCCTCATCAAGAACAACATCACTGGCAGCCTGAAGGCGCTGCCCGGCGTAGGCGAGCTGCCGGTGGTGGGCGCGCTGATGCGCAGCACGAACTTCCAGCAGGACCGCACCGAACTGATGTTCGTCGTGACGCCGCGCCTGGTGAAGCCGCTGCCGCAGTCCTATCCGATGCCGACCGACACCTTCGGGCCGGTTCGCCCCGGCGAGGTCTACATCAACGGCAACATGGAAGGCCACCCGGTTCGCCCCGCCACGGCACCGGCAGCCATGCCAGCACCGATGCCCGGCGCATCGCCCGCTACCGCCCCGACATTGATGCCTGCGCCAATGCCCGCACCCGGCTCCGCACCGGCACCGCTCACGCAGGCACCGGCTGGCGGCAACGCCACGCTGGCCGCCACCGATATCCCGGCGCGGTCGGATCGCTGAGTCGCCCGCCACCGCCAACCCGTTTCAGGAGCTCATCATGATCGTCCACAACCTGTTCCGCCCGGCCCTGCTCGCGGCCACCTTCGCGGCCTTCCTGCCAGTGCTTGCGAGCCTCGGCGGCTGCATGGCCTCGACCCCGCTCTACGACAAGCAGTTCGGCGATGCCGTGCGCACCGTGCGCGCCATGCAGACGCTGAACCCCGACGCCAGCAATCCCGCCAACCCCGGCGCCAGTGTCGACGGGCGCACCGCCACGGCGGCGATGGACCGCTACAACGGGTCGTTCCGCGCGCCCCAGGGCGATGCCAATGGCTATACGGTCGGCGTCGGCTCCGCGAACGGCGGCGGTAGCAGCGGCCTCAACAGCATGGGCCGCTGAAGCCCCTTTTCGTCATCCTTACAGGGAGCGAGCCATGGCAAAGATCGTCGTTGTCTCCGCCGAAGAATCGCAGTTGCAGCACGTTGCCGGACTCATCACGCAGTCCGCCAACCATGTGGTGCAACGTATGCTGGCCGCGCCGACGCTGGCGCTGGCGCAACCCGGCCTCACGCTCGGCACCGACCTGCTGATCCTGGCCGCCCCGGACTTCAGCGCGGACGATCTGTCCCAGCTGCGCCGCCTGCGCACCGACGCGCCCGGCACGCTGTGCATGTTGCTGACCGGCCACGCCTCCGCCGATCTCCTGATGCGCGCCATGCGTGCGGGTGTACAGGGCGTGCTGCCATGGCCGCCCGAGCCCGGCGAATTCCGCGATGAACTCCTGCGCTGCACGAGCCACGCACTCAGCAACGGCCGCGCCGAGGGGCAGGTACTGGCCTTCCTGTCGTGCAAGGGCGGCAGCGGCACCACGTTCATCGCCGCCAACACCGCGCACCTGCTGGCGGTCCGCCATCAGAAACGCGTGCTGATGGTGGACCTGAGCCAGCAGTACGGCGACGCTGCGTTCGTGCTGACGGACCAGACGCCGCCCGCCACGCTCGCCGAAGTGTGCCGCCAGATCGACCGGCTCGACGCTGCCTTGCTCGATGCCTGCGTGACGCATGTCTGCCCAGGCTTCGACGTGCTGCCCGCCGCCGGCGATCCAGTCAAGGCTGGCGAGATCAAGGCGGCCCATCTTGAACGACTGCTCACCATCGCGCGGCAGCAATACGACGCCGTGGTGCTGGATGTGGGGCAGGACATCAATCCAGCATCCATCGTCGTGCTCGATCACAGCAACCTGATCTATCCAGTGCTGCAGCCGAGCCTCTCGCACCTGCGCGGCGGTCACCGGCTGCTTGAGATCTGCCGCTCGCTCGGCTATCACGCCGACCGTCTGCGCCTGGTGCTCAACCGCCAGGACAAGCACGCCCCACTCGATCTCCGGACGATGGAAAACGCCTTCGGCATGCGCTTTGCCCATGTGCTGCCCAACGACACCGTGCCCGTGCGCGATGCCAGCAATCAGGGCCTGCCGCTGCTACAGGTGGCGCCGAAAGCTGCACTGACCCGCGCGCTCGGCGACATGGTCGGCGAGCTGTTTCCCGATACTGCGCCGCAGCGCGACAGCCTGCTGCGCAAGCTGTTCGGCCATGGTCCGCAGGTAGCCGCCCCGGCGCGCGCCTGACCCCCCCTGCCTGGAGCCCATCATGTCTTTGCGAGAACAACTCTTTCAGCAGGCCGGCGAGGCGCTGCCGCCGCGCGTGGCCAAGGCAAACGGCACCGGCGCGGTCAGCCAGGCCTACCAGCAACTGGCGATGGAGATCCACCAGACCATCGTCGACCGTGTGGAACTGGCGCGGCTGCAGCAGCTCACGCCCGAACAAGTCAAGCGCGAACTGGCGCAACTGGTGGAGCGGATCATCGACGAGGGCAATCACCCGGTCAACGAAGCCGAGCGCCGCCGCCTGGTCTCCGACGTGCAGGACGAGATGCTCGGCTACGGCCCGCTGGAGCCGCTGCTGGCCGATCCCACGATCTCGGACATCCTCGTCAACACGGCCCGGCATGTCTATGTGGAGCGGCATGGCAAGCTCGAACTCACGGACGTCACGTTTCTCGATGACGCCCACCTGCTGCGCGTGATCGAGAAAATGGTGTCGCGCATGGGCCGGCGCATCGACGAGTCCAGCCCCATGGTGGATGCCCGGCTGCCCGACGGCTCGCGCATCAACGCCATCATCCCGCCATCCGCCATCGACGGCCCGCTGCTCTCGATCCGTCGCTTCTCGGTCAATCCGCTACAGATCAAGGACCTCGTCGAGCTATGCACGCTGACGCCGCAGATGGCGCAGTTGCTCGACGCCATGGTGCGCGCCAAGCTCAACGTACTGATCTCGGGCGGCACGGGTAGCGGCAAGACCACGCTGCTCAATATTCTCTCCGGCTTCATTCCTGCCGACGAGCGCATCGTGACGATCGAGGATGCGGCCGAACTGCAATTGCGCCAGAACCACGTACTGCGGCTCGAAACGCGGCCCGCCAATATCGAGGGACGCGGCGAGATCACGCAGCGGGCGCTGGTACGCAACGCACTGCGGATGCGGCCGGACCGGATCATCCTGGGCGAAGTGCGCGGTGCCGAGGCACTCGACATGCTGCACGCGATGAACACGGGCCACGAAGGATCGCTCGCCACCATCCACGCCAACACGCCGCGCGACGCGCTGACGCGGCTGGAGAACATGATCAGCATGGCCGGCCTGAACCTGCCCACGCGCACCATGCGCCAGCAGGTCACCTCGGCGATCTCGGTGGTGGTACAGGTTTCGCGCCTGACCGATGGCCGCCGCAAACTCGTCAGCGTGCAGGAGATCACGGGCATGGAAGGCGAGGTGGTGAACATGCAGGAGATCTTCACGTTCCGCCGCAAGGGTGTGGATCGCGACGGTCGCATCCGCGGCCACTTCTGCGCCACCGGTGTCCGTCCCAAGTTCTGCGAACGGCTCCAGGCGTTCGGCATTCATCTGCCTGAGGCGCTGTTCGACCCCGCTGCCACGCAGGAAGTCTAGGAGCACGATCATGAACGCCACGATGGTCGGATTTTCCGTCTCGCTTTTCCTGGCCCTGCTGCTGGGCGCGCTTGGCGCATGGCAATGGTGGAACCAGACGCGCAGCCAGCGTGCCCGGCGCTTCAGCCATCGCGTGGAAGCGGCGATGCTCAAGAGCGTCAGCCACGGTGCCGATGCCGGCATCCTGAAGCAGCGCGTGCTGGGCGACTCGCCTGGCATGACACGGCTGCTGCGTCGGCTGCCGCGCGTGGAGGCGCTCGACCTGATCCTGCTCCAGTCCGGGCTTGACTGGTCCGTGAGCCGACTGCTGGCGGTGACCGGCCTTGCTGCGGTGGCCGCCATCGGCATGCTCCTGCCTTTCCACCCGCCTGCGTTTGCGCTGTTGCCGATCGCCATCTGCGCGGCCTGCCTGCCCACGCTTTTCGTGATGCGCAAACGGGGCAAGCGGCTCGCACGGCTGGAAGAACAATTGCCCGAGGCGGCCGACCTGATTGGCCGTGCGCTACGCGCCGGGCATTCGCTGCCGAGCGCACTCGACATGGCCGGCCAGGAGCTGCCCGACCCGATCGGCAACGAACTGGCACTGGTGTTCGGCGAGATCAACTACGGCATCCCGATTGGCGACGCACTGGCGGGCCTGACCGACCGCGTGCCTCTGGAAGACCTGCGCTATCTGGTCATCGCGATCATGATCCAGCGCGAATCGGGCGGCAACCTGGCCGAGATCCTCGACAACGTGGGCGCCCTGATCCGCAAGCGGCTGCAACTGCTGGACAAGGTGCGCGTGCTGTCGGCCGAGGGGCGTCTCGGCGGCGTCATCCTGACCCTGCTGCCGCTGGTCATGGGCGTCCTGGTGTACCAGATCAACCCTGACCTGATTTCCACGCTGTGGACCGATCCGGCCGGCATCCGAATGCTGTGGGCGGCCATCGCCATGACCTGCGTGGGCATCGTGTGGATGCGCCAGATCGTGCGGATTCATGTCTGAGACAGCCAGCAACCGAGGCGGGCGCCAGCCCGGACCATCATGCCCATGACCACCATCCTCCTGCTCACGGCCACCTTTGTCATCGTCTTCGGCGTGTCCTGCGTGGCAATGGCGCTGCTAAGGCCCAGTGCAGTGCAGCGCCGCGTGGGGCAGATCCATCGCGAGATACCGGGTGTGGAAATGCCGTCGCCACAAAGGGGCTGGCTACGCCAGGCCGAAAAGCTGGCCCGTCCGCTCGCCCGGATATCGCTGCCGAAGGAGGGATGGGAAAACTCCGCGCTGCGCACGCGCTTCATCCACGCAGGATGGCGCCAGCCGGAAGCCATGGCCGTGTACTTCGCACTGAAAACGCTGCTTGTGACCGGCCTGCCCCTGGTCATGTGGGTCCTGCTGTCCGGGCACCTCGACCCCGCGCAGCAGGCCAAGCTGCCACTGGCAATGTTTGCCGCAGCCGTGGCAGGGTTCTACCTGCCCGACCTGGTGCTGCGCCACAAGGTGCGCAGGCGCCAGCGCGAGATCTTCGAATCGTTCCCCGACAGCCTGGACCTCATCATGGTCTGCGTGGAGGCTGGCCTGGGTCTCGATGCGGCCGTGCTGCGCGTGGTGGAGGAAATGCGCAGCGCGCGCCCCGCAATGGCCGAGGAATACGAACTTCTCACGCTGGAGTTGCGTGCCGGCCTGCCGCGCGAGAAAGCCATGCGGAACCTGGCCTCGCGCACCGGCGTGGAAGACGTGAGCATGCTCGTGGCGATGCTGATCCAGGCCGACCGCTTCGGCACCAGCGTGGCGGATTCGCTGCGTGTGCATTCGGACATGCTCCGCACGCGCCGCCACATGCTGGCCGAGGAGCGCGCCGCAAAGATCGGCACCAAGATCCTCTTCCCGCTGATCTTCTGCATCTTTCCGTCGCTGTTCGTGGTGCTGCTTGGACCAGCCGCCATCCAGGTCATCACGGCACTGCGTTCGGTGGCGAATCAATAGGCACGCCCCAGTCTTCCGCCCCATCCGAAGGAGACCATCATGCGCCATCGCACCCGCTCTCGCCCTGCTGCCTCCGGCCAACGCGCCCGGGGAGCCGCAGCCGTGGAATTCGCCCTGATCTTCCCGCTGCTGATGTTCATCGTGTTCGGCGCGATCGAGTTCGGTACCGCGCTATACGACAAGGCCGTGATCACCAACGCCAGCCGCGAGGCGGCGCGTGCCGGCGTGATCCTGCGCACGCCCGCAATGACCAGCACGCAGATCAAGCAGGTAGCCACGAACTATTGCCAGAACAAGCTCGTGGCCTACGGCGCCTCTGCCACCTGCACCTACCCTGGCACGGTGACGGCATGCAGCACCACCGGCACGCCACTCACCGTACAGGTGGCCTACAACTTCAATGGCCTGCTGCTGGGTCCCCTGATCCGGCCGTTCACGGGTCCGATCACGATCAATGCATCGACCACCATGCTCTGCGAGTAGCGGGCATGCACCCCGAGGGAGGCCAGTGATGACACATCGCCCAACCAACATATCGTCCCGCCCTCGTCGGCAACGCGGCGCCATTGGCATCATGATGCCTTTCATGATGATCACGATCCTGTCGATCGGTGCCATCGCCATCGACGTGGGTCATCTCGTGGTGGTGCGCAACGAACTGCAGAATGCCGCGGATGCCGCGGCACTCGCGGGCGCGGCAAAGCTCTACCCAGCCACGCCTGCGCCGCAGTGGACCAACGCGGTCAGCAACGGCACATCGGCCATCGGACTCAACAAGGCGGCGGGCGTGACCCTTAGCACGGGCGCTGTACAGGCCGGCTACTGGAACCTGGCCGGCTCGCCTGCCACGCTGCAGGCGCAGACCATCGTGCCAACTTCCAACGACGCGCCAGCCGTCCAGGTCACGATCAGCCGCGGCGCGGGCAGCAACGGCGGCCCCGTGGCCATGCTGCTCGCGCAGGTCTTTGGCGGATCTGCGGCCAGCACTTCGGCCACCGCCGTGGCGGTGGTATCCGCACCGGGCGCGCTGCTGGCGGGCGCTACACCGCTGCCCATGGTGATCTCGTCCTGCCTCTACAGCCAGTTCTTCAATCCCACCACGGGGCAGCCACTCACCACGAGTTTCAAGATCGGATCGAGCTATCACTACGGCCCATGCGAATCCGGCCAGTGGACCACGTTCTTCTCGAATACGAATAGCGACTCCGCCACCAAGAACATCATCAATGGCAATACGCCCAGCCCAGCCATGAAGATCGGCGACAAGGTGTGGGTGCAGACCGGCACCAAGACGAACCTGTTCGGCGAAGTGGCCAGCGAGCTGACGGGAAAGACCGTGATCATTCCCGTCGTGTCGGACCCCACCAACACCGGCTTCCAGACCAATGGGCAAATGTCCATCGTCGCGTTCGCGGCGTTCTACATCGAGACCGCTGTGGGCGGGTCAGGCAAGTATGTACAAGGCCATTTCGTGGGTGGGGCGCCCGTGACCAACAGCGGCGGTGGCGTAGGCCCCTACTACGGCGCCTACGTCCCGCCCCGCCTGGCGAAGTGACCCCGAATGGAGCCGGCGGCCCGCCAGTGCCCCAGGCAATGGTGGCCCCTTGCGGCGCGTATCCATGACGCGCCATGAGGCCCCCCTGGCTCCTTTTGCGGCTCGGTCCTTGACCGGGCCGCTTTTTTTTCGAAGAATCGACCGCAGCCACCCCACAACCGGAGCCTGCATGAAGCTGCGCGTCCTCAGCGACATTCACGTCGAACACAATCCGTCCGAGCCCGTGCCTGACTGCGCGGCCGACCTCGTCATCCTGGCCGGCGACATCGCCAACGGCCGCGACGGCATCGACTGGGCCGCACGCACTTTCGACGTGCCCGTGCTCTACATCCCAGGCAACCACGAGTACTACGAAAGCGCGTTCGATACGGTGGACCAGTTGATGGCCGAAGGCGCCGCCGAGGCCGGCAACGTGACGCTACTCAACGGCACCGTGGCGGAATTTGCCGAACCCGACGGCCAGCGCGTGCGAATTGTCGGCACGACCTGGTGGACCGACTACTGCCTCTACGGCGAGAACCGCGCGGACGAGGCCATGGAAGCCTGCGCCCGGGTGATGGTGGACCATCGCCTGATCGCCACGACCGATGCCGATGGCTCGCATCGCGGCTTCACACCTGCCGACGCACTGGCCCGCCATCACGCCGCCACCGCCTGGCTGGCCGATGTCCTGTCGCAACCGTTCGACGGCAAGACCGTGGTCGTCACGCACCACGGCCCGGACCTGGGCAGCCTCGATGCCCGCTACGCGCACGACATCGTCTCCGCCGGCTTCATCTCCCGCCGCCCCGACCTTGTGGCACAGGCCGACGTCTGGATTCACGGCCACACGCATACCAGCTTCGACTACTGGATCGAGGATTCGCGCGTGGTCTGCAACCCACGCGGGTATATCTCGCGGCGGACGGGGCAGCCGGAGAATCCGGTGTTCGATTGGGGGAAGGTGGTGGAGGTTTGAAGAGCCCTCCCTCCGCCTAGGTTTGCTCCCCTCTCCCGCTTGCGGGAGAGCAACCGTGTCAAGCAGGTCGGTTGTTCTGCCAAGGCCGACCCGTCTTGACCATGACATTGAGAATCGTCAGAAGCTTCCTCATGCACCCGACGATGGCGACTTTGAACGGCTTGCCAGCCGCTCTCATGCGTTCATAGAACTCGGTGATCGCCGGGTTGTGCTGCATCGCTGTGACTGCAGCCATGAACAGCGCCTTGCGAACATCGGCACGCCCGCCCCTTATGTAACGCTGACCACGCCGCCTGCCGCTATCGTCATTGAAGGGCGCAAGTCCGACCAGCGCGGCGATCTGCTGGCGGTTTAGCGTGCCAAGTTCCGGCAGCCGTCCGAGCAGCGTGAAGATTGTCACCTTGCCCACCCCCGGCATGCTATCGAGCAAATCCACCTTGTTCTTCCAGGCTTCGCTGGTGCGTAGCCGGTGCGTCATGTCGAGGTCGGTGGACTTGATCCGCGCATCCAGCCACGCGATATGCTCCTTCAAGCTCTTCTGCGCGACAGCCGGCGCCTTGTCCAGGCGGGTCTTTTCCTGCGCACGCATGACGACCAACTGACTGCGACGATCCAGCAAATCAGCGAATTCACGCTGCATCTCGTCGGGCAGCGGTCGCACCGGCGGCCGAATTTGCTGGGCAAAGCGCGCAATTACCCGCGCATCCAGCCTGTCCGTCTTGGCCAGGATGCCACACGCTTTGGCAAAGTCGCGGATCTGCCTGGCATTGATCACCACCACCGGCAATCCAGCGGCAGCCAGTGCCATGCTCACAGGGGTCTCATAACCGCCTGTGGCCTCCATGACAACCCGATCCACCTCGCCATTGACGTTGAGCTCCGTCAGGTGCTCCACGAGCAAGGCGATACCCTTCTCGTCGTTGCTGAACTGGCGCGGGCCGCCTTGCGGCACAACATCGATATCCAGGGTCTTCTTGCTGACGTCGATGCCGATTGCTAGCTTGATATCCATTTGGCTTGTCCCATCCTTGTGTCAATCCGGCGTGCTGCCTTACAACCGTTCGGGCTTAGGCTAAACGCTACCAAGAAATGGACACCACGATCCTAGCTCTCCCTCGAACTTGGACTAACGTCCAGAGCATGGGGTTGTCGATCTGTGGCGTCCGGAGACAATGATGCGACATACAAGGGGTTGGGGGAGAGGGCCAGAGGTTCTGTTTGCCGCCTTGTAGCCATTTGAACTGCCCGCCCTCTCCCCCACCCCTCTCCCAAAGGGAGAGGGGAGAAAATCAAAAACAAGCGATCCGGGAGCAAAAACAAAAACCCCCGAGGGCTCACGCCCTCGGGGGTTTTTTCGACAGTCAGGCGGGTTGGCCTGGCAGTCCGGCGCGATTTACATCATGCCGTCCATGCCGCCCATGCCACCCATGCCGCCCGGCATTGCCGGCGCCGATTCTTCCTTGGCGGTTTCCGCCACGGCGCAGTCGGTCGTCAGCATCAGCGAAGCCACCGAAGCGGCGTTCTGCAGCGCGGTGCGGGTCACCTTGGTCGGATCCAGCACGCCCATTTCCACCAGGTCGCCGTACTCGCCCGAAGCCGCGTTGTAACCGTAGTTACCCTTGCCTTCGATGACCTTGGCCACCACGACCGAAGCTTCTTCACCAGCGTTCAGCACGATCTGGCGCAGCGGCTCTTCCATGGCGCGCAGCACGATCTTGATGCCGGCGTTCTGGTCCGGGTTGGCACCGGTCAGGTTCGAGATGGCAGCACGTGCACGCAGCAGGGCCACGCCACCGCCAGGAACAATGCCTTCTTCCACGGCAGCGCGCGTAGCGTGCAGCGCATCTTCCACGCGTGCCTTCTTTTCCTTCATTTCGACTTCGGTGGCAGCGCCAACCTTGATCACGGCAACACCGCCGGCCAGCTTGGCCACGCGTTCTTGCAGCTTTTCACGGTCGTAGTCCGAGGTGGCTTCCTCGATCTGGGCGCGGATCTGCTTCACACGGCCTTCGATGGCCGAGCCGTCGCCGGCGCCGTCGATGATGATCGTGTTTTCCTTGCCGATCTCGATGCGCTTGGCTTGACCCAGGTCTTGCAGGGTAGCCTTTTCCAGCGTCAGACCGATTTCCTCGGCGATCACCGTGCCGCCCGTCAGGATGGCGATGTCTTCCAGCATGGCCTTGCGGCGGTCGCCGAAGCCCGGAGCCTTGACGGCGGCGGTCTTCAGGATGCCACGGATGTTGTTCACCACCAGCGTGGCCAGGGCTTCGCCTTCCACGTCTTCAGCGATGATCAGCAGCGGGCGGCCAGCCTTGGCGACTTGTTCCAGCACCGGCAGCAGGTCACGGATGTTCGAGACCTTCTTGTCGAACAGCAGGACGAACGGGTTGTCCAGGGCAACAACCTGCTTTTCCGGGTTGTTGATGAAGTACGGCGACAGGTAGCCGCGGTCGAACTGCATGCCTTCCACGACTTCCAGCTCGTCGGCCAGCGACTTGCCGTCTTCGACGGTGATGACGCCTTCCTTGCCAACCTTGTCCATGGCTTCAGCAATGCGCTCGCCAATCGAGGCGTCGCTGTTTGCCGAGATCGCGCCAACCTGGGCGATTTCCTTGCTGGTCGTGGTCGGCTTGCTCAGCTTCTTCAGCTCTTCCACGGCCGAGGCCACGGCCTTGTCGATGCCGCGCTTCAGGTCCATCGGGTTCATGCCGGCGGCCACGAACTTCATGCCTTCGCGGACGATCGACTGGGCCAGCACGGTTGCGGTGGTGGTACCGTCACCGGCGTTGTCGCTGGTCTTGGAAGCCACTTCCTTGACCATCTGCGCGCCCATGTTCTGCAGCTTGTCCTTCAGTTCGATTTCCTTGGCCACGGACACGCCGTCCTTGGTCACGGTCGGGCCACCGAAGCTGCGCTCCAGCACCACGTTGCGGCCCTTCGGGCCCAGGGTCACCTTCACTGCGTTGGCGAGAATGTTCACGCCTTCGACCATCTTGGCACGTGCGGCGTCGCCGAACACTACGTCTTTTGCTGCCATGTCTTGAATCTCCGAATCTGGGAAGACCGTCCCGCGGTCATGGTGGGGACGGTCAGGGAATCTGGTGTGATGCGGTCAGGCTTGCGTCAATTACTTGTTGACGACGGCCATGATGTCTTCTTCGCGCATGACCAGCAGTTCCTGGCCATCCACCTTCACGCCCTGGCCGGCATACTTGCCGAACAGCACGCGGTCACCCACCTTGACGTCGAGCACAATGTTGTTGCCCTTGTCATCCTTCTTGCCCGGGCCAACGGCCAGGACTTCGCCTTGATCCGGCTTCTCGGCTGCATTGTCGGGAATCACGATGCCGGACGCGGTCTTGGTTTCATTGTCCAGACGCTTCACGATCACACGGTCGTGCAGAGGACGCAGGTTCATACGGACTCCTAAATACAAAAAAGTGAGTTTTGATTCACAAAATGGCCGTCATCTTCAACGGCCATCCGGGTTTGGGTCTACCGCAGAGGTGTGACTAACCGGTTGTTAGCACTCTCCCCCAGCGAGTGCTAATTATAGGGACGGGGTATTTCCTTTTCAAGACGCGGACTGAATGGGGGTTTACCCGCGCTCATGCAGATTCACCGCCTTTGACATGAAAAAACCCCGTACCGGGTCACCAGTACGGGGTCGAATCGGGGTCGGGACGGGAGGGAAAGTCAGTCCAGGCCGCTGCTGTCGATATAGCCCAGTGCTTCGCGCACCGCGCGCCTGGCCTTGAGCACGTAGCAGACCTGGCGCTCGCGGACGACCAGCGCCAGCAGGTCGGCCTGCACCATTTCCTGGAAACAGTGGGCCGCATGCTTGTGGGTCAGGCCCGAGACCTCCACCAGCGCCATGGCCGGCAGGCCATCGTCGCCGGCTTCGAGCAAGGCACGACAGATAGCGGCGCGCGCGGGCACCGTCAGCAACGCGAGGGCCAGGGTGCTTTCCTGGGTGTCCATCCGCTCTCTCCCCGAAAAATCTGATCAGTCATCGGATGATGCCCCACCGGGCCGGCATCGTATGCCTGAAACAGACGGTGATTCGAGGGCCGTATCGCCACGGCAACGCTCTGTCCACGCTCTCCGGGTCTACCCCGTTGGCGCGATGCCGGTCCCGGCATAGAATCGTCTGGCGCCAGTACTCTCAAGGGACTGAATGGACGCTGCCAACCCACGCCAACGTTTCGAGACCCAGTTGCTGCCGCATCTGGACGCCGCCCACAACCTTGCCCGGTGGTTGTGCGGCAACGACGAAGACGCCAGTGTCGTGGTGCAGGAAGCCCTTGCACGCGCCTGCCCCCTGTTTGGTAGTGCCCGTGCGGCTCAGCCCCGCCCCTGGCTGTTGGCCATCGTCCACGCCACCTGGCAGTCCCGATATCCTGCGCCGCGCCACGCCGACAACGCCTGGGCGCCCGACACCCCCGATGACGCCACGCAATGGCTCCTCCGCGACGAGGACATCCCCCTTGTCAATGCCGCGCTCGAACGCCTGCCCGTGGCATGCCGCGAGGTACTGGTCCTGCGCGAGCTCGAAGGCTTGCACTACCACGACATCGCACGGATCGTCGATATTCCCGTGGATCAGGTGGCGTCGCGCCTGGACCATGGCCGGCGCCTGCTGGCGGCAACCGTCGCCTTGATACGCAACATTCCACCCGTCGGAGAGTCCCGTCATGGATTGCATTGAGGCACGCCACCTGCTGCGGGCCACCGCCGACGGCGAGGCGGGCGCAGCCGACAGCGTGCGGCTGGAGCGGCATCTGGAAGACTGCGACAGTTGCGTCGACACGCTGCGCCGCCTCCAGTCGCTGCGGCATGCCGTGCAGCACGCCGCCACCTACTACCGAGCGCCCGCCGGCCTGCGCGAACACATTCTCGAATCGCTACCGTCATCGCCATCGCTGTCCGAGCCTGGCTGGGACAGTGCGTCCCACCCGCCCGCCGAGCCCGGCTGGCGGCGCTGGTTCAGATAATTCCGAAGCAGCAAAGAAAAGACCCCGCGCGAGGCGGGGTCCTTCCTTATTGCCTGCGCGAACCGACAATCAGGTCAGCACGAACGGCAACTGGCGCTGGCGCTGGCCCGTGAGACGGAACAGCGCGTTGGCCACGGCCGGGGCAATGCCGGGCGTGCCCGGTTCGCCAAGCCCGGTCGGGTTGTCGTCGGACGGCACGAAGAACACATCCACCATGGGTGCGTCCGGCATGCGGGGCGGCGGATAGTCAGGGAAGTTGCTGTTCTTGACCGCGCCATTCTCGATCTCGATGGCAAACCCCGGGCGGGTCATGGCCAGGCCGAAGATGCATCCGCCCTGGATCTGCGCCTCGGCGCCCAGCGGATTGACGACGCGGTTGGCATGCACGCCGGCCGTCACGCGATGCACGCGCGGCTCGCCTTTCACCAGCGACACGTCCACCACGTACGCCACCACCGATCCGAACGATTCGTGCACGGCCACGCCCCAGGCGTGCCCCTTCGGCAGTTTCTTCTTGCCATAGCCCGAGCGGTCCACGGCCAGTTGCAGCGCCGCACGGTGACGCGCGTGCTTCTTCTCGTCGAGTTGCGCCATACGCCATGCCACGGGGTCCTTCTTCGCGGCGGTGGCCATTTCGTCAGCCAGCGTTTCCTTGACGAACGCAGTGTGCGTGTTGCCCACCGAGCGCCACCAGAGCACCGGCACATCCACCTTGGGGTGATGCACCTGCACCTGCAGCGGCACGTCGTAGTCGTTCTCGACGATACCCTCGGTCATCGTGGCATCGACACCGTTCTTGACCATCATCGGCTCGAACGGCGTGCCGGTGATGATCGACTGGCCGACGATCGTGTGCTGCCAGCCCACCACCTTGCCTTGCGCGTCCACGCCGATGCGGGCACGATGCACGTGCAGCGGACGGTAGTAGCCGCCCTTGATGTCGTCCTCGCGGCTCCACATCACCTTGACGGGTTCCGTGTGTCCGCTGGCGACCCACACGCGCAGCACGTTGGCCGCTTCGACGAGGTAGTCAGACGTCGGCACGGCGCGGCGTCCGAAACCGCCACCGGCCATCATCGTGTTCAGCGTGACCTTCTCGGGCGCGAGCTTCAGCGTGCGCGCGATGGCGCCCTGGTCGATGGTCTGGAACTGCGAGCCCACCCACACCTTGACGGCGTTGATCTGCTTGCCAGCCACCTCGGGCTGCAGCGTGCAGTTCAACGGCTCCATTGGCGCGTGGGCCAGGTACGGCACGCGGTATTCGGCGTCGATCACCTTGGCCGCGCCGGCCAGCGCCGAATCGATGCTGCCGCCTTCGAACGGCCGGGCCATGATGCCCGGCTGCGTGGACAGCTTGCTGTACTGATCGAACAGCGCGGCAGTGCTGACTGTGGAGCCCGCGTCTTCCCAGACAATCTCCAGCGCCTCGCGCGCAGTCTTGGCCGGCCAGTAGCCGTCGGCGATCACCGCCACGCCCGTGCCACCACGATCCACGTCGACCAGCAGCACATCGGCCACACCCTTGACCTTGCGGGCCTTGTCGGCGTTGAACGACTTCACCTTGCCGCCAAAGCGCGGCGGGCGGGCCACCACGGCCACCTTCATGCCCTTGAGGCTCACATCCATGCCGAACACGCCGTCGCCATGCAGCTTGGACGCGGCATCCAGGCGTGCTGTGGGCTTGCCGACGATGCGGAACTGCGCCGGGTCCTTGAGCTTGACCTCCTTTGGCACAGGCAGCTCCATGGCGGCCGCAGCCAGTTCGCCGTACGTCGCGCGATTGCTGCCGGAGGTGACCACGCCCAGTTGCGCGGTGCAGCTGGCCGGGTCGACCTTCCACTTCTGCGCCGCAGCCGTGATCAGCATGGCCCGTGCGCGTGCGCCCAATTCGCGGTACTGCGTGAACGAGTGGTTCAGCGCGGTGGAGCCGCCCGTCATCTGGATACCGAACGCGGGGTCCTTGTAAGCGTCGCCAGCCGGGGCCAGCACGCTCGCCACGTTCTTCCAGTCGACATCCAGTTCCTCGGCCAGCGCCATCGGCAACGCCGTATGCACACCCTGCCCGAACTCCAGCCGGTTCACCGCAATCGTCACCATGTTGTCCGGCGCGATGCGCAGGAACGCCTGCGGCGCGGGCACGGCCTTGGCCGCGCCCTGCGCCTGCGCGCTGCCTGCCACGCCGGCAATGCCCAGCGCAAACCCACCGCCCGCGAGTCCCGACAGCTTCAGGAAGCTGCGGCGCGACAACGCGCCTGCTGCCTGTGTGTCCTGCGCCGGTTGTTCCGGCGCACCGCTACCGCCCGCCAGGGCTTCAATGCCTCGAATACGCATGGCAATCCCCTCAGGCGATGGCGCGCGCGGCATCCTTGATGGCCGCGCGAATCCGTTGATAGGTGCCGCAGCGGCAGACGTTGCCGGCCATGGCCTGGTCGATATCGGCATCGGTCGGGCGCGGCTTGGTACGCAGCAGGCCCACGGCGCTCATGACCTGGCCGTTCTGGCAATAGCCGCACTGCGCCACATCGTGCTTGAGCCAAGCGGCGAGCACGGCCTTGCCGACCTTGTCGTCGCCCATGCTTTCAATCGTCTGGATCTTGCTGCCGGCCGTGGCCGAGATCGGCATCACGCAGCTACGCGTGGCCTGCCCGTTGATATGGACCGTGCAGGCGCCGCAGGCGGCCATGCCGCAACCGAACTTGGTGCCGGTCATGCCGAGGTTGTCGCGCAGTGCCCACAGCAGTGGCGTGGACGGATCGGCGTCCACCTCCACGGTCTTGCCGTTGAGGGTGAGGGTCGTCATTTGGGGGGGTGCTCCTTGGGTACGTGGCCCATGTTTGTTCGCTGCCTGCCGCCCGCTACCGGCCTATGGCAATCCCTGGCCCGAGCGGCAAACCCGTGGAGCATAGTGCAAATATGAAATGCGTGCGCAGGCACACAGACTTTATGTACTTCGCACCATATGCGTGATTATTTCGCTGTCAGGAACAGATATAGCGCGTTGAGGTCGGTGTCGTTCATTTTGGCGAAAGCGCCGAACGGCATCACGCGACTGACGTCGGTGCCATCGGGTCGCTTGCCAGTGCGCATCATCGTCACGAACTGGTCTGCCTGCGGATACGCCTTCATCGCGCCGCCCGGTTGCAGGTCAGCCGCCGGTGGCCAGTCGGGAGGCGCGCCGGGGATATGCCCGCCGCGCAGCGCGGCGCCATGGCACCCCTTGCAGGACTCCGCCACGTAGGCGCCGTACTGGGCGTTGACCGCCGCCGTGACGGCGGGCGCGGGTGGCAGGCTGTGGTCGATCTTCTCGGCGGCGTCCTTGATCACGCCCGCGCCGTACATACCCTGCACGAACCAGGGCAGATGCATGTCGCCGGGCTGTCCGGACGCGGGCGGCAGGCTGCGGACATAGGCCACGAGCGCGCCAAAATCCTCGTTGGACAACCGGTTGTAGTCCTCGCTCGGCATGACCAGCAGCGGCCGGCCGGAGGGGGCCACACCGTGGCGGATGGCACGGTCCCAGTCCTCGGGGCGATATTTGTCGATGGCGGGATTGGCGCGCGTGATGTCGGGCGCGCGCACCCGGAAGCCGTTGGCTTCATCGAACACCTGTTTGCCCGCACCATTGGCGCCGTGGCACTCCATGCAGCCGCGCGATTCGTAGAGATAGCGTCCGTGGGCAATCGCCACGGCATCGGTGGGAAAAGCCACTGGCTGCAGCGCGGGCACTTCCACCGTGCGGACGAGCTTGCGTCCGCCCCACCAGTACGTACTGCCCACGGCGAGCACCACGAACACGATGAAGGCCACCAGCGCGGAGCTGGCAATGCGGAAGAATCGCTTGACGTCCATGGGTGTCCCCCCTGAGCAGCCACCGGTCCAGCCACCGGTCGGCGCCGGCACATTGCACCGGCCCTGCACTTCGCATTCCGTGCGCGATCGTACAGAAGTCAGAAGTCTCGCGCTGGCCTTGATCCGTCAACAGTGTGATTCATATGTACAGTGCGACACCTGACGCGGCGCCCGGATGTGGCGCCCCACCCCATACCAAAATTCCGCGCCTCGCGCCAGCCTCAACAAAGCCATGGTCTCGCCCTTATCTCAGCCAAAGGATTTCGCCTGGCGGCACTACCATGCCGGCTAGGCTGGACCCGGTGCGACCATCGCCCGCGCCCGGCGCAGTATGCAGACGCGCGCCGCGTGTCCCTGGAAATCGACAGAAATGACGTCTGAAACGGTCGCGCCCCCTTCGACCCAACCGCCCCTGCCTGGCATCGTCAGCTGGCGCCCCCTGCTGCTCGCGGCCGGAGGCTACTTCGTACTGGCCCTCGTCGGCCTGTGGCTGGCGCGCGTGCCTGGCCATGCCGCAGCGGTCTGGATGGCCAACGCGTTCGGGCTGGGGCTGCTGCTGCACCGCTCCCGGCAAGAAGCGCCATGGCTGATGGGAGCCATGTTCCTCGGCAACATCGCCGCCGACCTCCTCGGCGGACATCCCATCGGCTCCGCGCTGCTGCTGTCCGGCGCCAACCTGATTGAACTCGTGGCCACCGCCGCCGTGCTGCGCAGCCTTGTGGGGCATCCGGTCCTGGCGCGCAGCGGCCAACTGGCGATGTTCGCCCTCACGCTCAGCGTGGCCTCCACGGTGGGGCCGGCCTTGAGCGGGCTGATGGGCGCGTGGATCATCTCTTCCACGTTCGGCACGCCGTTCCTCAAGGTCTGGTGGAACTGGTGGAATGCAGGCGCCATCGGCACGGTGCTGCTGCTGCCGCTGATGGTGTCGATCTCGCGCGAACGCGTGCGCGCCACCTTCGAGCGCACGCGGCTTGCGCGGCTGGGCGGCATGCTGGCACTGTGCGTGGCCATTGGCGCGGGCGCCATCCGCGCCGGGCACGATCCGTTCGTGGTCATGTCGCTGCCGCTGGTGATCGTGGCGCTGGCCAGCAACCCGTTTGCCACCGCGCTGCTGACGCTGCTCTCGGCCATCGCCGCGGAAGGGTTCTCGCTGGCGGCCGGCGTGGATGTCCTGGCATCGCGCTCGGTGCCGCTGTCCGGCGCACTGATCCTGGTGTTCCCGGTCTGCATCGCCTTCATGACCGAGCAGAACCGCAAGGGACGTCACGAACTGCGCAGCAGCGAACAGCGGTTCCGGCAGGCGCTGGAGCACTCGGCCATCGGCATGGCCATCGTCGGGCTGGACGGCCGCTGGCAGATGGTCAACCGCGCCATGGTGGAACTGCTCGGGTACACCCCCGACGAATTGCGCGACCTGCCATTCCAGTTGATGACCCACCCCGACGACCTGGCCGCCGACCTGCGCCAGATCGAGGGCCTGCTGTCCGGCGAGATCGACTCGTACCGACTGGAAAAACGCTACCGGCACAAGGACGGCCACTACCTGTGGACCCTGCTCGCGGTATCGCTCGTGCGCGACGACGAAGGCCGGCCCGACCACTTCATCTCGCAGGTGGAGGATATCCACACGCGCAAGCTCGCCCAGCAGCAACTGGAGGAACTGGCGCGGCGCACGCAACTGGCTGTGGAAGCCGGTGGCGTGGGCATCTGGGAGTGGGATTTCTCGCAGGCGTCGATCACCTGGGATGCACGCATGCACGGCCTGCACGGCACGCACCCGGAACTGGGGCCGCCCACGCTGGCCCAGTGGATCGCGATGGTTCACCCCGAGGATGTGAGCCGCGTCAGCGCGGAGATGCGCCAGGCCATCCGGGGCGAGCGCCGCTTCGATACGGAATATCGCATCGTGCGTCCCACGGGCGAGATCCGCCATGTGCGCGCCATGGCCAACACGTCGCGCCGCGAGGACGACACCACCAACGCGCTGGTGGGCACCAACTGGGACATCACCGAGCAGCGCAACCTGACGCGCGCGCTGTTCGAGGAAAAGGAGCGGCTGCACATCACGCTGCGCTCCATCGGCGACGCCGTGATCTGCACGGACCCGGTCATGCGCGTGACGTTCATGAATCCGATTGCCGAGCAGTTGACCGGCTGGAGCATGGACGCCGCCATGGGGCAATCGCTGGACTTGGTCTTCCGCATCGTCGACGAAGACACCGATCTCACCATCCCCAGCCCCGTCGAGCAATGCCTGGAGACGCTGCGCCCTGCCTACCTGCAGGAAGGCGCCGTGCTGCAGAGCCTGACCGGCGAGCGCCACGACGTGCAGGATTCCGCCGCGCCCGTGCTGGCCAACGATGGCGGCGTGCTCGGTGCAGTGCTGGTGTTCCAGGACATCACCACCTCGCGCGCGCTGCAGCGTGAGCTGGCCCACTCGGCCTCGCACGATGCGCTGACCGGCCTGCCCAACCGCGCCTGGTTCGAGAAGCGCCTGCGCGAGTCGTGCGAGCAGGCGCGCCTGCACGGCCACCGCGCCGCGCTGTGCTTCATCGACCTGGACCGCTTCAAGATCGTCAACGACACGGCCGGCCACGGCGCGGGCGATGTGCTGCTGCGCGAGCTGGGCTATGTGATCCGCCACCAGGTGCGCCCCGACGACCTGCTGGCGCGGCTGGGCGGCGACGAGTTTGCGCTGCTGCTCAAGGACTGCAGCATCGAGCATGCCGAGCAGGTCTGCCAGAAAGTCATCGATGCCGTGCGCGAGCGGCGCTTTCCGTGGAACGGCCGCGTCTATGACGTGGGCGCGAGCATCGGCATCGCCGCCATCGACAACGACATCCCCTCGGTCAGCGAACTGATGAGCCGCGCCGATGTGGCGTGCTACGCCGCCAAGGCCGCCGGCCGCAACCGTGTCTCGCTCTATCGCCGCGACGAAAGCGATGCCCGCCGCCATCATCGCGAGCTCGAAGTGGCCGCCGGCATTCACTCGGCACTCGACTCCAACCGCTTCCGGCTCTATGCGCAGGAGATCCGCTCGCTGCGCCCCGGCCAGGACGATGCCCAGCACGTAGAAATCCTCGTGCGCATGGTGGACGAGCAAGGCACGCTGATCATGCCGGGCGCGTTCATCCCGGCTGCCGAGCGCTACGACCTGATGGGCCATATCGACCGCTGGGTCATCCGCAATGTGCTGCAGCAGTATGGCGAACGGCTGGTGCGCGTGCCGGGGTTGTCTGTCTCGATCAACCTCTCTGCCAACTCGCTCGGGGAACCCTTCCTGCTGCCGTTCCTGCACGCCGCGCTGGAGGATTCCGCGCTGCCAGCGAACCGCATCCGACTGGAAATCACCGAGACTGCGCTGATCAACAACATGACCGCCGCCAGCCGCGTGGTGGCCGACATGCGCAGCGCCGGCTGCACCGTGGCGCTCGACGATTTCGGCGCAGGCCTCTCCTCCTTCGCCTACCTCAAGCAGTTCCCGGTGGACTATCTCAAGATCGACGGCAGCTTCATCCGCAACCTGACCCGCAACGCCGTGGACCGCGAGATCGTCAGCTCGATCAACGACATTGGCCACCGCCTGGGCGTGCGCACCGTGGCCGAATGGGTCGAGGACGAATCCACGCTCCACACCCTGCGCGCGATTGGCGTGGACTACGCGCAGGGCTATGCGATTGGCAAGCCGATGCCGCTGGAGGCGTTCCTGGATAGTTGCGAGGCGGCGGCTTAGCTAACTTCCTCTGGTTTGTTCCCCTCTCCCGCCGTTTTGACTCCTCTCTCCCGCGTGCGGGCGAGGGGCACAAAGAAGAAGCGGGAGAGGGGAGCAAGTCACACGAACGCGACCCCA
This sequence comes from Cupriavidus sp. SW-Y-13, assembly GCF_009793345.1. Taxonomy (NCBI): domain Bacteria; kingdom Pseudomonadati; phylum Pseudomonadota; class Betaproteobacteria; order Burkholderiales; family Burkholderiaceae; genus Cupriavidus; species Cupriavidus sp. SW-Y-13. Next base: position 683,501 of record NZ_WHLX01000001.1, on the reverse strand, counting down.
CGTTCGGAAACCCGAACACCGCCACCCCTCCCCAGTTCGGATTTCCGAACATTGCGTCCTCGTCACACTAAAAATCCCTTTGTTTTCATCGCTTTACGCCATCGCCCTAGCGTGAGAAAGCTGGCACGTCTCGTGCACTCTAGGCGCCGCCGCAGGAATAACCGCTGGCCGCGCCGTCCCCCGAATGCCGCGCGCGCCACGCCAGAGACAAAGGAGGGATGTACCCACGATGACAAAACGACTGCCAACCCTGATCTTCATCGCGATGCTGCTGGGCGTGCTGGCCGGCACCGCCGCGCACAACATGGCGCCGGACGCCGCCGCTGCCAAGGCGATTGCCGACAAGCTCTCGATCCTGACCGACGTGTTCCTGCGGATGATCAAGATGATCATTGGCCCGCTGGTGTTTGCCACCCTGGTATCGGGCATTGCCAGCATGGGCGACGGCAAGGCCGTGGGGCGCATCGGCCTGAAGGCCATGGCATGGTTCATGGCCGCCTCGGTCACCTCCCTGCTGCTGGGCCTGATCATGGCCAACGCGCTGGCGCCGGGCCACGGCATGAATCTGCCGCTGCCGGCCGCGGATGCCGCATCGAACCTGAAGACAGGTGCGCTGAACCTGCGTGACTTCATCGCGCACATGTTCCCGAAGAGCTTCGTGGAGGCAATGGCCAACAACGAAATCCTGCAGATCGTGGTGTTCTCGCTGTTCTTCGGCTTTGCGCTGGGCACGATCAAGGATGGCGTGGGCAAGCCGGTGCTGGCTGGCGTGGAAGGTCTGGCCCACATCATGCTCAAGGTCACCAACTACGTGATGGCTTTCGCGCCGTTTGGCGTGTTTGGCGCGGTGGCCGCCGTGATCACGGCGCAGGGCCTGGGCGTGCTGGTGGTGTACGCCAAGCTGCTGGGCGCCGTGTATCTCTCGCTGGGCCTGCTGTGGATCGCGCTGATCGCCGGTGGCTTCTTCTTCCTGGGCCGTGACGTCTTCACCCTGCTGCGCCAGCTGCGCGCGCCGCTGATGATCGGCTTTGCCACGGCCAGCTCGGAATCGGCCTATCCGAAGGTCATCGACCAGCTCACGCGCTTCGGCGTGAAGCCGCGCATCACGAATTTCGTGCTGCCGCTGGGCTACTCGTTCAACCTGGACGGTTCGATCATGTACACCTCGTTCGCCGCGCTGTTCGTGGCGCAGGTGTACGGCATCGAGCTGTCGCTGTCGCAACAGATCACGATGCTGCTGGTGCTGCTGGTGACCAGCAAGGGTATCGCCGGGGTGCCGCGCGCATCGCTGGTGGTGGTGGCCGCCGTGCTGCCGATGTTCGGCCTGCCCGAGGCCGGCATCCTGCTGGTGCTCGGCATCGACCATGTGCTCGACATGGGCCGCACCGTGACAAATGTGCTTGGCAATGCCATTGCCACGACCGTTGTCGCCAAAAGCGAGAACGCGATAGGCGCGCCGGAACTGGATGACGAGGCCGATTCCATCGAACCCTCGCCAGCCGCCGACACCGGCCTGACACCCGTTCAGGTCCTGGCCAGCAAGTAACACGCTGCCAGGTGCGCCGGGGCCCGGTTGCCGATCAGGCTGCCGGGCCTTTTTGCGTTTACCGCACCGCTTTTATGGAGCGCATCACCCGTTCAGGTCTTGGGGGTAGTGTGGGTGTGGTAAAACGTCGCCTTGCCGGTGACGCTCGTCGGTTTTCTCAGATGCCCGATACGCCACCCGCAGCTTTCGCCCTCCCCGATTCCGCATGATTTTGTCCCCATCCGACGGCGCCACGCCCTCCATCTCGCGGTGGCGCCGCATCGTTCCGTTTGTCGCCCTGCTCGTGCTGGCTGTGCTCATTGCCGGTGCCGGCTGGCTGGGCTACCGCTATACGTACGACGCCGCGCTGGGGCGCCAGGCCGAACGCGGCCAGGTGCAGATGCGGCTCTATGCGCAGGCACTCGAAAGCGAGCTGGCGCGTTATGACTATGTGCCGAGTTTGCTGTCGCTGGACGCACGCATCGACGCGCTGCTGCGCCAGCCGTCCGCACCCGACCGTGTCTCGCAGGCCAACGCCTATCTTGCCGCGCTGAACGGCCGGGCCGGCACCCGCGTGATCTACGTGCTGGACGCCCGCGGCAAGGTACTGGCCACCAGCAACTACCAACGCCCGGACAGCTACCTCGGCGAAGACCTGAGCTTCCGTCCGTATTTCCGCGCAGCAGTCGAAGGCCAGCTTGGCCGTTTCTACGGCGTGGGCACCACGCGCAGCGAGTCCGGCTACTACCTCTCCGCACCGCTCGGTGACCGCGATCATCCCCTCGGCGTGGCCGTGGTCAAGATCGGCCTGGAACCGCTGGAAAACCGCTGGCAGGGCAATGACAGCCAGATGCTGCTGGCCGATGAAAACGGCGTGGTCATCCTCGCGTCCGATCCTTCGTGGAAGCTCGCCGCGCTGCGCCCGCTCTCTGACGACCAGCGCGTCAAGCTCGATCGATCCCTGCAGTACAACCGCGCCCCGCTGCCGCAACTGGCGCTGAGTACCGTGCGTCCGCTGGCCAACGGACCAGCCCAGGAGGGCGATGCCCTGGTGCGGCTGCGACAGGGTCCGCCGATGCTGGCGCAGCATCTGGCGCTGCCTGGCACGGACTGGGACCTGACGCTGCTGACCAACACGTCGCAGGCGCGTGTGGCTGCGCTGAACAGTGCCGCGCTCGCCGGCGTGCTCGCTGCCTTCGTGCTGCTGCTGGGCGCCGCATGGAACGTGCGCCGTCGTATCGCCAGCGAGCGGCTGGCCGCGCGCGCCGCGCTCGAAGCGGCCAACAGCGAGCTCGAACGCAAGGTGGCGGAACGTACGTCGGACCTCTCCACCACCAATCATCAATTGCAGGCCGAAGTGGCCGAACGCATTCGCACCGAAAACTATCTGCGGCAGGCGCAGGACGGCCTGTTGCAGGCCGGCAAGCTCGCCGCCGTGGGACAGATGTCGGCCGGCATTGCCCACGAACTGAACCAGCCGCTGGCCGCGCTGCGCACGCTGTCGGGCAATACCGGCAAGTTCCTGGCGCGCGGCGACTACGGTACGGCCCAGCAGAACCTGGAAAAGATCATCGGCCTGGTGGAGAGAATGGGCCGCATCACGGGCGCGCTCAAATCCTTCTCGCGCAATCCTGCGGCCGGCCAGCAGCAGGCGGCACAGCTTGCCGACGCCGTGGACAACGCCCTGTTCCTGCTCGATACCCGCGTGGCAGCGGTGGCAGCACGCATCGAGCGCGATGTCGGCACGCACCTGTCCGTGGCCTGCGATCCGAACCGGCTCGAACAGGTGATCGTGAACCTGATCGGCAACGCGCTCGATGCGGTGAAGGACCAGCCGGCACCGCTGCTGTCGCTCCACGCGTTTGAGGCGGGCGGACTGGTTCACCTGACCGTGCGCGACAACGGGCCAGGGTTGTCCGAAGCCGCCTTCGCGCGACTCTTCGAACCATTCTTCACGACCAAGCCCGCAGGCGAAGGGCTTGGCCTCGGGCTGACGTTGTCCGCAGGCATCCTCAATGAGAACGGTGGAACGCTGACCGCCATCAATCATCCGGACGGCGGCGCGTGCTTCACGCTGGCGCTTCCACCCGCACGCGAGGGCCTACGTCATGTCGGCTGATCCGAACCAGCGTCAGGAGGGCGGACTCGCCGTCCTGATCGTCGAAGACGATGCCGACGTGCGCCTGGGATGCGAGCAGGCGCTCGGCCTCGAAGGCATCGCCACGCAGTCGGTGCCCAACGCCGAAGCGGCATGGCGCGAGATCGAGGCAGGCTTTGCCGGTATCGTGGTCAGCGACATCCATTTGCCCGGTGCCGATGGCATGTCGCTGCTGCGCGATATCGTGGCGCGCGACCCGGCCATGCCGGTCATCATGATCACCGGCCATGGCGATGTCTCGCTGGCCGTGCAGGCCATGAAACAAGGCGCCTACGACTTCATCGAGAAACCGTTCTCGCCGGAGCGGCTCGTCGCCACCTCTCGCCGTGCGCTGGACAAGCGCCGGCTGGCGCTGGAAGTGGCGGACCTGCGTGCGCGCCTGGCCGGACGCGATGGGCTGGCAGCGCAACTCATCGGACATTCGCCGGCCATCGAACGGCTGCGCCGCATGATCGACAGCGTGGGCGATACGGCCGCCAACGTACTGATCCACGGCGAGACCGGCACCGGCAAGGAACTCGTGGCGCGCTGCCTGCACGAAGCGAGCGCCCGCCGCGCGAAGCATTTCGTGCCGATCAATTGCGGCGGCCTGCCAGAGCAATTGTTCGAATCCGAAATCTTCGGGCATGAGGCGGGGGCCTTCACCGGCGCCGCACGGCGCCGCATCGGCAAGATCGAACACGCCGAAGGCGGCACGCTGTTCCTCGACGAGATCGAGAGCATGCCCATGCCGATGCAGATCAAGCTGCTGCGCGTGCTGCAGGAGCGCGTGATCGAGCGGCTCGGATCGAACCAGCCCGTGCCGGTGAACACACGTGTGGTGGCGGCCACCAAGGCAAACTTGCGTGCGATGGCCGACGCGAGCCAGTTCCGCGCGGACCTGTATTACCGGCTCAACGTGGTGACGCTGGAACTGCCGCCGCTGCGCGAGCGCCGCGAGGACGTGCCGCTGCTGTTCGAGCATTTCCTGGCCCAGGCGGCGCTGCGTTTCGAGCGCGAGGCCGTGCCGGCGACCCCGGGCGAACTGGCTGCACTGGTTGCCTACCCATGGCCCGGCAACGTCCGCGAACTACGCAACCTGGCCGAACGCCACGTGCTGGGCCTGGGCTGCGATCCGACGCAAGGCACGACGGCACCCGCTGCACTGCCGTTGCCACAGGCCGTGGAGCAGTTCGAGCGCGCGCTGATTGCCGATGCACTGCGTCGTCACGACGGCAACCTGACGCGTGCCGGCGATGCTTTGGGCGTGGCAAAAACCACGCTGTTCGACAAGGTCCGCAAGTACGGGCTGTCCGGCTAGGACGCCTGGCTCATGGCGGTTGTAGCAAATGTCTGCCGTGGGGAACCGTGGCACAGAATGCAAGGTCTGTCATTTGTTGGGAAACCATTCAGACATGTCTGCATACATGTCGCTCGTCATGCGGGGTGTCTACCGAATGGCATTGATGTTCGTTAAACAACAAAAGTGTGACGCCAATCATTGCTTTCCCTGTGGCGACGAATCATCTTGAAGTCATACTATTTGCATTCGGCATTCCGGGCATTGTTGGCGCGATGCTCGCCGAAGCGTAGCCGGCCACCTGAAGCCGTTGCTACGTCAACAGGTACCAAAGCAACAAAGGCCTGCCGGGGAGCGGGCCAAGCATCAGGGTCAGTAAAAAAAGGCAAGCCCGGCCTCAGGCCGGCGTGGCGTGTCCGAGGGCGCCACGCAGTGCAGATTGCACTGTGCTGTCGATCGACACTACGGGTGATTGGATGAAACTGGATCCTGAACTGGCTGAAAAGCCGTACTACAGCACGCGTACCGCCGCGAAGCTTCTCAATGTTTCGCTGGGCACCGTCCAGAAGATGGTCGAGCGAGGAGAACTCGGCGCCTGGAAGACCAATGGTGGCCATCGGCGCATCCACAAGGAAACGGTGCATCGGCTACTCGCCAACCGGGCCATGCCTGACGCCGGCGTCGAGCACGATCTCGACCTTGTGGTCTTCCATCCCAACCATAACGAAGCGCAGCGCATCAGCGCCCAGCTTGGAAAATGGTCGCTGCCGCTGAAAACGCAGGTGCTCGAAGACGTGGTCGACACGGTCATCATGTCTGTGGACGCTCATCCGCGCGTCGTCCTCTACTACGTGGAGGAGCTCAACGACGCGGAATCGGCAACGATCGAGAAACTGCAGAACTTCTTCGCGCGCCAGCGCGTGATCTTTGCGGTGATCACGAACCGTCAGGCCTATGAAGGCGTGGCCGATGCGCTGCAGCAATGGGGCATCATGGTCTTCCTGAAGACGCCCTCGCTGGAAGAGATCAAGGGCTTCCTGCGCGCCCAACTGATGATGGGACGCGGCGGCTGAGATTCACCGATGAAACAACAACGGCCCGGATGACAAGTCCGGGCCGTTTTGTTTTGGGGGCTCCCCGCGCTGTCTTTTTGATTCCCTCTCCCGCCTCTTTTTTTCCCCTCTCCCGCCTTGCCTATGTTGGCTCCCCTCTCCCGCCTCTTTTTTTCTCCCCTCTCCCGCAAGGCGGGAGAGGGGTCGGGGGAGAGGGCGCGGCGGTTCAAATTGCCTCGGTCGTATCTTGAGATGCCATGCCCTCTCCCCCAGCCCCTCTCCCACTACGCGGGAGAGGGGAGCAAGAAGAGGTGCGGGAGAGGGGAGAATCAAACGACGGCAGTTGATCCCCCATCATCCACCCATACAAATCCCTCGGCTCCGGCGGCATGGCCACCAGTTCGATGAACTGCCCTGCATGCCGTGCGAGGGCGGTTGCATGGAGCCAGCGCAGTGCGGAGTAGTCTTCCAGCGCGAAGCCAACCGAGTCGAACAGCGTCACGTCGTCGTCAGCGCTCCGCCCTGGCGCATGGCCCGACAACACCTCCCACAGTTCATTGACCGGCGCTTCCGGCCACTGCTGCACCTCGCCCTCGATGCGCGACTGCGGCGCGTATTCGACAACGATGCGGGCGCGATGGAGGATGTCCGCGTGCAACTCCGTCTTGCCGGGGCAGTCGCCGCCCACGGCGTTCAGATGTACGCCGGGACGCACCATGTCAGGCGTGAGAATCGTCGCGCGGGTCTTGTCGGCCGTGACCGTGGTGACGATGTCCGCACCCTCCAGCGCCTCGTGCACCGACGAGGCCGGCACGATCGTCAGTCCCGCCTGGCCTGCCAGATTGCGCATCAGGCGGCGCGTGGCCGCTGGATCGATATCGAACGCACGGATCGTGGAAATACCCAGCATCGCGTGGAACGCCAGCGACTGGAACTCGGCCTGCGCACCGTTGCCGATCAGCGCCATCGTCCGCGCACCGGGCTTTGCCATGGCGCGCGCGGCCAGTGCCGAGGTGGCGGCGGTGCGCAACGCTGTAGCCAATGTCAGGTCGGCCAGCAGCAACGGAAAGCCGGTCTGCACCTCGGCCAGCATGCCGCATGCCATCACCGTGGGCAACGCATGCATGGCATTGCGCGGATGGCCGTTGACGTACTTGAAGGCGAAATGCACGCCATCGCTGACCGGCATCAGTTCGATCACGCCAACCGGCGAGTGGCTGGCAAGTCGTGCCGATTTCTCGAAAGCTGGCCACCGCAGGAAGTCTTGCCTGACAAAGTCGGCCATCTGCATGATTGACGTTTGCACACCAACGCCACGCACCAGCGCCGCAACGTCACTGGCATCGAGAAAGCGCGTCATCGCCTTCTCGCCGATCGATGCGTCTTTCATCATTTGTTTCATGATGGACTCCCGCTCACGCCGCGGCAGCGCGGCGCACCGGCGCACTCGTGCGATCGAGGCGCAGCGTCATGCAATACGCGCCGCCACCCGACATCATGTAAGGCGACAGATCCACCTCGTGCAGCCGATAGCCGCGCCGGCCCAACTCGTGGCGCAGGTGTGGCGTGGTGCGGGTCATCACCACGTGTTCTTCGCGACTCACTGCGTTCACGCTGAAGTGACGCAGGTCGTCGGCAGTGGCCTCGATGCGTTGCGATGCGGGCACGCGTGCGCGCAGCGTGGCCAGCGCGGCCTCGCTCAACGCAGGCGGGTAATAGAGAATCTCGCCACCGGCCAGCGGGCAGAAGCAGACGTCGAGGTGATAGCTCTGCTCGGTCGCCAGTTCCAGCGCCACCACTTCCTGGCCAAAGTGGCACGACATCGCTTGGGCCGCTTCCCGCGATGAGCGCGGACCGTAGCCGGCCCAGAAGTGGCCGCGCTGGGCATCCCAGATGCAGTCGCCCGCACCCTCCTGATAGCACCCTTCCGGCAAGGTCTCGACGCTATCGATCAGACCCCGGCGGCGCAGATCGTCGAAGATCGCCGCGAACGGTGCTTCCTCGCCGCGTCGCTGCGGATAGCGGAAGCGCGCAAGCACCGCGCGGCCGTCGAGCACCACGGCGGCGTTGGCCGGGAACACCATGTCCGGCTGGCCCGGCGCACCTTCGGCCACTTCGACGGCAAACCCGGAATCGCCAAGCGCCTGACGCAACGCATCGAACGACGCCCGCGCACGACCGTGCATGCCAGCCGGGTCCCGCGCCCAGCCCGCGGGGTCCATCCACGGGTTGATGCTGTAGGACACGTCGTAGAAAGTGGGCGCGACCAGCAGGATGGTGGGGGTGTCGATCACGGCGGGCTCCTGGATAGTGGGTTTGTGAGGCGTTCTCCTGATGTGAATTGTGGTGCCCGCGCGCGTCAACGAATAGTTAGCAGACTGGACAAACTGCTACACCCCTTTGACAATTCGCCATATCGAACTGGCAATTTGCCAACGTCCCAAGGGGATCGCGATGGATGCGACGGATCGCCAATTGCTCGGATTGCTGCGTGACAATGCCCGGATGCCGGTCACGGCATTGGCCAAGGCGCTCCGCGTTTCGCGCGCCACGGTGCAGAACCGGATCGCGAAGCTGGAAAACGAAGGGCAGATCGTGGGCTATACGGTCCGCCTCAGGCCCGAGGCGGAGGCGCACCGTATCCGCGCGTGGATGACGGTGGCCGTGGAAGGTAACAAGGCGCAGCAGGTGCTGCAGGCGCTACGCGGTGACCCCAACGTGCAGACGCTGCACACGACCAATGGCCGCTGGGACATCATCGCCGAACTGCGCGCCGATACGCTGGAGCAGTTCGACCGGACGCTGGAACGTATCCGGCTGGTCGATGGCATCTCCGCCACCGAGACCAGCATCCTGCTATCGACTTACAAGCTCTGACCCGTACGCGGCACGGCAACCCCGCGCAAGCGTTCGCGCGATGTCTCTTCATGCAGTACGTCGCCACTCGGTGCCAGAAGATCTCGCAACGACACCATGCCCACCAGGCGCATCGACGCCAGGCTGTCGACTACCGGCAGCCGCGCCACACTCAACGCAGCCATCTGGCCTGCGGCAGCGCGTCCGGTCTGCGATGGCAGCAGCACGGCCGGCGTACCATCCTTCTGCCCCACCAGCAGGTTCGCGCATGGCACGCGATCCGCCGCATCGGTCGTGGCCGCCAGAATGGCGGTGCGATGCAGCACGCCCAGCACGCGCCTTCCTTCGATCACCGGATAGGCGCGGTGCGCCGCGTGATCGCCAAAGTAGCGTTCCCGCGCCTCGGCCACCGACAGTGAACCTTCGATCGCCACCACGTCGCGCGTCATCAGGTCCGCCACATGGGATCGCTCCAGCGGGTCCACGCCGTATTCGCGATAGATATGCAGGCCGCGCCGCGCAATCTTCTCGGTCATGATGCCGCGCTTCATCGTCAGCACCGAAAATCCGTAAGCCACCGCCGTGGTCAGCAGCAGCGGCAGCAGCGCCTCGCTATCGTGCGTGAGGCCGAAGGCGAACACGATGGCCGTCAGCGGTGCGCCCAGCACGCTGCCGAGCACGCCCGCCATGCACACCAGCGCCCACAGCGCCGGGGAGCCGCCCGGCAGCACCGGCGCCAGCACCACGCCGAGTCCCGCGCCGAGCATCAACAGCGGCGCCAGCACCCCGCCCGACGTCCCCGAGCCCAGCGCGGCGATCCACATCACAGCCTTCACCGTCAGCAGCGCCACGGCCACGCCAATCGCCAGACGGTTGTTGAGCAGGTCACCGATCACGTCGTAGCCCACACCCAAGGCACGCGGCTCCAGGTAGCCGCCAATCCCCACCACCAGCCCACCAATGGCCGGCCACCACATCCAGTGCACGCGCAGCCGGGCAAACGCATCCTCGGTGCGATACAGCGCGAGAGTCAGCACCGCGCCCAGTACACCGCAAAGCAGTCCAGCCGCCACACACGAGCCGAGTGCCACGGTGCTGGCCGGCGCGGTCTGCAGCGGGAACAGCGGTCCCGCCTCGAACACGAACGGGCGCAGGAAACCGGCCACGGCACACGCCAGCGCCACCGGCAGCAGGCTGCGCGGGCGCAGCTCGAACAGCAGCAACTCGATGGCCAGCAGCACCGCCGCCACCGGCGTGCCGAAGATCGCGGTCATGCCCGCGCACGCGCCCGCCACCAGCAACGTCTTGCGCTCGGCGGCGGTCAGGTGCAGGTACTGCGCCAGCAGCGATGCAATCGAGCCGCCCGTCATGATGATCGGCCCTTCCGCACCAAACGGCCCGCCGCTGCCGATCACGATGCCCGACGACAGCGGCTTGAGCACCGCCACCTTCGGCGACATCTTGCTCTTGCCGAACAGCACGGCCTCGATGGCCTCCGGAATGCCGTGACCCCGGATCTTGTCGCTGCCGTAGCGCGCCATCAGCCCGACGATCAACCCGCCGATGACCGGCACCACGATGACCCACGCGCCGAGCGCATGGTGGGCCGGCGATCGCTCTGCGAACGACAGCGTCTGGAAGAAAAAGAGGTTCGTGAAGAAGCGGATCAGGTTCACCAGCACGAATGCAGCGCCGGTACTCACTGCGCCGATCAGCAGCGCGATACCGGCCAGCATCGGCAAACGGCCGTTTGAGGCGTAATCGCGCTTCTGGGCGTGATGTGACGCGGGGGAAACAGATGTGGACATGGTCGAGCAGGCCGGGGGCGGCTGGGTGATAATGCGGGGTGCACTGGCGGCGCAATATATCACGTCGTGATATATTGCGCCGCACCATGCCGTGCCCAATGTGGCCGCACATAACGCCCCCTGACAACTCGAAACCGGCCGCCCCCGCCCCCTATCTCGATGCCTACCGCATTCGACCCTTCCCAAGCCGTTGCCGAAGCGCGCGCATGGTTGCGCACATTCGTGCCGATGCCGATTGCCGCCAACCGCCACGAGCGCCTCAAGAGTTGCCTTGGCGCGCTGATCGGGCTGGCGCTCACCGAGTGGATCTGCCGCCAGTTCCTGCAAGGTTTCAACCCGTGGTTCATCGCACCAATGGGCGCGTCCGCCGTGCTGCTGTTCGGCGTGCCGGCCAGTCCGCTGGCACAGCCGTGGTCGATCATCGGCGGCAATCTGGTGGCGGCCACGGTCGGCGTGGCGTGCGCGCGCTGGATTCCCGATCCCGGACTTGCAGCCGGCGTGGCCGTGGCCGGCGCCATTGCGCTGATGTTCACGTTGCGTTGTGTCCATCCGCCGAGCGGCGCGGTGGCCGTGACCGCGGTTTTCGGCGGCCCGGCCGTGCAGGCGCTGGGATTCGGCTTCGTGGTGATACCGGTGGCGATCAACTCGATGTTGCTGCTGCTGGTGGCACTGGCGTTCAACAACATGGCGCGCCGGCGATACCCGCACCGTCCGCCCGAACCAGCCGCGCAGCATCGCACCAAGGACGCGCCCCCCAGCAAGCGCGTGGGCTTCACACGCGCAGACCTGGACGCGGTGCTGGCGGCGCGCGGCGAATTCCTCGACATCGAGGAAGACGATCTCGAGGCCATCCTCGTAGCGGCCGAGCTGCGCGCGTATTCGCGCCGGTTTGGCGACGTCAGCTGCGGCGACATCATGTCGCGCGACGTGGTCTCGGTGCGCCCCGGCCAGATGGCCGCCGATGCCGCCGCGCTGCTGGCGCGCCATCACATCAAGGCGCTGCCCGTGGTGGATCGTCAGCGCCGCGTGCTCGGCATCCTGACGCAGAGCGATTTCTTTCGCGCTCATCGCATGAACTCGCGGCGCGTCAATGGCGCCGTGCGCGACCTGATGACACGCGCCGTGATCACTGCCCGCACGGATCAGCCGATCGTCGACCTGGCACACGGATTCTCCGACGGTGGCCTGCACCATGTGCCGGTGCTTGACGCTGACCGGCGCCTGGTGGGCATCGTGACGCAATCGGACCTCGTCGCCGCACTGCTCAGGAACACCGGCACCGCCGCCGCTCAGGCGGCGCAGTGATCGACCGCTGACACGGGCCCGCCTCGCATCTGGCGCGTGGCGGGCCCGCTTCGGCTGCACGTCCCGACCGGCGCGGGAAAACCCGGAGCCATCATCGAATTCCGCTATGCTTACGGCGTTTTCTCCACCTGGACGCCTGGCGGCGCGCGACGATGAGTTCCGGACAACTGATTGAGAAGCTTGCCGCAGTCTTCGCGCTGATCGCGCTGATTGGCGGCTCGCTGGTAGTGCTGGCACCCTTCGCCACTGCATTGGTCTGGGGCGCGATCCTGGCGTATAGCTCGTGGTACCCCTACACGGTCCTGTCGCGCTGGCTCGGCAACCGGCGCGGACTGGCCGCACTGATCTGCGTGCTGGTGGCCGCCGTGATCGTGCTCGGACCGTTTGTCTATGCCGGCGCGAGCTTCTCTGCCCACCTCGACGAACTGACCGCCCTGGTCAACCGCTACACCGAGAACGGCTTTCCGCAACTGCCCGACTGGCTCAGCAGCCTCCCCTATGTGGGTCCGCAGTTGCAATCCTCGTACGAACAGGTCATCCACGCCGATTCCGAGATGGTGGCCAACCTGCGCAAGCTGATTGCGCCAGTGGGGCATCTGTTGCTGGGCGCGGGGCTGTCGATTGGCGGCGGGCTGGGCCAGCTGGCACTCTCTATCGTGCTGGCGTTCTTCTTCTATACCGGCGGCGAACTCGCCGTGGACTGGCTGCGCGGCGGCATGCGCCGGATCAGCGGCGAGCGCGCCGACCACCTGCTGGCGCTGGCGGGCGGCACCGTCAAGGGTGTGGTCTACGGCGTGCTGGGCACCGCCTTCGTGCAGGCCGTGCTGGCCGGTGTCGGGTTCTGGATCGCGGGCGTGCCCGGTGCGGCCATCCTCGGCTTCATCACGTTCTTTCTCTCGGTGGTGCCGATGGGTCCGCCGCTGATCTGGATTCCGGCTGCGTTGTGGCTCTATCACACCGGGGAAACGGGCTGGTCGATCTTCATGGTGGTGTGGGGTGGCGTGGTGGTCGGCATGGCCGATAACGTGATCAAGCCCCTGCTCATCAGCAAGGGCACGAGCCTGCCGCTCATCTGGATCATGATGGGCGTGCTCGGCGGCGCGCTGGCCTTCGGCTTCCTGGGTGTGTTTCTCGGACCTACCGTGCTGGCCGTGGCCTACGCGCTGCTGCGCGACTGGACCATCGGTACGCAGGAGCGCCCGAGCGTTACGGCGGTCACCCCGGCGCCGCCTACACATCTCACGCCGGACGCATGACGCAGCACGGGCACCCGGGCACGCCGCACGCCCCGCAGGACCTGCACCGGCTGGTAGCCTGCGAGTATTGCGACGCGCTCTACGAACGCACCACGCTGGCACTGGGCGAGCGTGCCGTCTGCCTGCGCTGCGGCGGCGCGCTGTATCGCGAAAGCTCGCGCGCATACCACCGCCTGCTGCCGCTGGTCGTGACGGCACTGATCCTGTTCCTGATCTCGAACCTGTATCCGATCGTCGAGATGGATCTCAAGGGCGTGCGAACCGAGACCACGCTCTGGGGCGCCGTGATGGCCCTGCATGCCGATCACATGACGCTGGTGGCGATGCTCGTGTTCGGCACCACTATCCTGTTCCCGCTGTCCGAGATGCTGATGATGTGCTATCTGCTGGTGCCGATGGCGCAGCACCGCATGCCGCCCGGCTTCGACCGCATCGTGCGCGGCATCCGCCAGACGCGGCCCTGGGGCATGATCGAGGTCTTCATGATCGGCGTGCTCGTCACCGTGGTAAAGCTGTCGACGATGGCACAGGTCATTCCCGGCGTGGCGCTGTGGTCGTTCGGCGCGCTCGTCGTGGTGCTGGCCGCCATGCTGGCGTTCGATCCGCGCGAGCTCTGGCACTACCTGGAGCCCGCTGGTGCCGATGAAGTGCCGCCGCGCAAGCCGCAGGACGCCGCGTGAGCGCGCCGCAAAAACCCGTCCGCCCATCGCGCACGGCCCAGGCCCGCGACCAGCTCGCACGCTCGCGCCGCGCAGCCGCCGGCGTGATGGCGGACCTGACCGACGACGACGAACGCACGCCACTGGCCGAGGTGCCCACGGCGCATTCGCGCGGCCTGCTGTCGTGCCACGCGTGCGACCTCGTCAGCCCGGTCACGCTGGACGGCGAGGACTGTCCGCGCTGCGGTGCCACGCTGCATCGGCGCAAGCCGGCCAGCCTGACCCGCACCTGGGCCTTCCTGCTGGCGGCCTACATCCTGTACATTCCCGCCAACCTGCTGCCGGTGATGGTGACGGAGTCGATCCTCGGCACGCAGCGGGACACGATCCTGTCCGGGATCATCTATCTCTGGCTGTCCGGTTCGCACCTGCTGGCCGGCGTGGTGCTGATCGCCAGTATCGTGGTGCCGTTGCTGAAGATGATGATCCTGACGCTGCTGCTGGCGTCGGTGCATTTCAGATCGACCTGGCGCATCCGCCAGCAGACCAAGCTCTACGGGCTGGTGGAACTCATCGGCCGTTGGTCGATGCTCGATATCTTCGTGGTGGCATTGCTGGCCTCGCTGGTGCGAGCCGGAGCGCTGGCCACGATCATTCCTGGCGCGGGCGCCATGGCATTCGGCGCGGTCGTCGTCTTGACGATGCTGGCGTCGCTGTCTTTCGACCCACGTCTGCTGTGGGATTCACTCGACGTGCAAGCCCCATCGACATTGCAGGCTCCCGACAATGCCCGATCCTGAAAACGCTTCTCCGAACCCCGGCGTGCCGCAGCCCGCGCGCAAACGCCGCGCACGCTGGCTGCCATCGCTGGTCTGGCTGATCCCTATCGTGGCGGCCGTGGTCGGCATCTCGCTGCTGATCAACACGCTGGCCTCGCGCGGCCCCGACATTACCATCACCTTCCGCACCGCCGAGGGCCTGACGCCAGGCAAGACCGCCGTCCGGTACAAGGATGTGGACATCGGCCTGGTCAAGTCCGTTCGCCTGGCGCCCGACCGCTCCCATGTGGTGGCCAATATCGAACTGACCAAGGACGCCGAGAACTTCGCCGTCAAGGACACCCGCTTCTGGGTAGTCCGTCCGCGCTTTGCGGTCAGCGGTGTGTCGGGACTCGAAACCCTGCTGTCGGGCGCGTACATCGGCGTGGACGCCGGCAAGTCCGCCGAAAGCACGCGCAGCTTCACCGGGCTTGAAGTGCCGCCTGTGGTGACCACCGATGCCTCGGGCCGGCAGTTCGTGCTGCGCGCGCAGGAGCTGGGCTCGCTGGATATCGGCTCTCCGGTTTACTACCGCCGCGTGCCAGTCGGTCAGGTAGTGGCCTACCAGCTCGAACCGAACGGTCGCGACATCACGCTGCGCGTCTTCGTCAACAAGCCGTACGACAAGCTCGTGACCGCCGACACCCGCTTCTGGCATGCCAGCGGCGTGGACCTCAAGCTCGATGCCGGCGGCCTGAAGCTTTCCACCCAGTCGCTGGTCACGGTATTGCTGGGCGGCGTGGCCTTCCAGGCGCCGGAGCGCACCACGGCAACCGACGCGGCTGCCGAGAACACCCAGTTCCTGCTCGCCGGGGATCAGGCGGAAGCCATGAAGGAGCCCGAGGAACTGGCCCCCACGCTGGCCGTGCTCAACTTCGACCAGTCCGTGCGTGGTCTTGCGCCGGGTGCGCCAGTGGATTTCCGCGGCGTCATCGTCGGACAGGTCCGCTCGATCGGCATCGAGTACCAGCGGGAGCGCAAGGCGTTCCGCATGCCAGTGGTCGTGGAACTGTATCCGTCGCGCATGGGCTTCCGCGAACGTGACGTATCGGATCAGGCGCGCCAGCGCAACATCGTCCAGGGGCTGATCCAGCGTGGCATGCGGGCGCAGCTTCGCAACGGCAACCTGCTGACGGGCCAACTGTACGTGGCGCTGGATTTCTTCCCGAAAGCGCCGCCCCCGAAGGACCTGAATCTCGACGCACCGCTGCCCGAGTTCCCGACCACGCCCGGCACGTTCGACGAGCTGCAGGCCAAGCTCGGCGATATCGTCAACCGCATCGACAAGGTGCCTTTCGACCAGATCGGACAGGAGGCGCGCACGGCCATGGTGTCGATGAACAAGATGCTCGACAGCGCGGACAAGCTCGTCGCCCAGCTCAACGGTGACGTGGCCCCGCAGGTGCTGGCCGCGCTGCAGGACGCGCGCCGCACGCTCACCGCCGCCAATGGCACGCTGGCCTCCGATGCCCCGCTGCAGCAGGACACCCGGCGCATGCTGCAGGAGCTGACGCGCACGGCCACTTCGCTGCGGGCATTGACCGACTATCTGGAACGCCATCCCGAAGCGCTGCTGCGCGGCAAGACGGAGGACAAGAAATGAAACCCGCCATGACTTTGGCGACGGCGTCCCTGGCAGCGGTGCTGCTGGGATGCGCCTCGCCCGAACCACGCTACTACTCGCTCGCCTCGGCCCCCGTCGCGGCACCCGCTGCGCCGGTCACGCAGCCCATCTGGATCGAAGTGGCACCGGTACGCGTGCCCGAGCGCCTGAACCGGGCGCAACTCGTGGTGGCTGACAGCACGACCGGCGGCGTGAAAATGCTCGACCAGTCGCGCTGGTCGTCATCGCTGCCGGATGAGTTTCGCGACGCGCTTTCGCAGCAGCTTCAAACGAAGCTGGGCGCAGTCGATACCTACCAGCAAGGGCTCGCAGAAGTCAGCCCGCTCTATCGGGTGACCACCGAGGTGGTACGGCTCGACGCCGAGCCGGGCGAACGCGCGATGGCCACCATCACCTGGACGGTTCGGCGCCAACCAGACGGCAAGGTCCTGAGCGGACGCACCGAAGCCGATCTGCCCGCGCCAGGACAGATCGATGGCGTGGTCGCCGCCTATCGCCAGGTCGTCGCCGCCACGGCCACCGACATCGCGGCACGCGTGCAAACCCTGCGCGCACAGACGGACACCGCCACCGCGCGATAGTCCTCCGGGCGCGCGGCATTTGCGCGCGCCCCGTGCTGCCCGCAGCGCATCCTTTCCCCCCCTCCCTTCCCCCCGCATTTCCCCCTTCCCGATCGGCCTGCCTGAGCTCGCAGTCCTCGTACGTCCGTCGCATTGTCGATGCATGCGTGGCGTGCGACGGGTATCAGACATTCTCGTCTCACAAGCCAATCCAATTACCTCAGGTCATTTCATGACATTTGTCAGAAATTTCCGTAAGACGTTTCTGCACCTCCAAATATCGATGACTAAACGACTTGATTTTTCGTAGAAGTCCGATTTCCGAAGCTGTTTCCGAGCCTTAGCCTTACGTTCGCCACGATGCATTGATCAGAAGCGATATCGAATCGCCGCACAGACCTTGTCAGCTTCTCAGACGGGTTCGGATTGAGTTGCCTTTCCTGCCGCTTCTGCCATTCGTGACGCAACTTGTTCCTCCACTCTTGAAGGCCAGTAAAAATGAGATATCTCAAGGCAACGCTCTTCGCAGCCGCGGCGTCCCTCGCCACCATCGCTCCCCAGGCGTTCGCTGCCGACGGCACCATCACCTTTACCGGCGCAGTCAGCGCCCAAACCTGTACCGTCGCCGGCCCGGGTGGCAACACCGACTTCTCCGTGACGCTGCCCACGGTGCGCGCCGCCGCGCTGAGTGCAGACGGTGATACCGCCGGCCGTACGCCTTTCAATGTCCAGTTCACGGGATGCAATCCCACGACGGGCAACGTTGCGGTGTACTTCGAGCCCAGCGCTTCGATGGACGTCGCCACCGGCCGTCTGCGCAACATGTTCCAAACCGTGCCAGCCACCGAAACCACCCCGGCTGTGAACCCCGCGGGGAACGTGCAGATCGGCGTGTTGAACGCTGACCTCTCGCAGATCATGATGGGTTCTGCCTTTGGCACGCAAAACTCCCAGACCGTCCCCCTGGCGGCCGGCGCCGCCACGCTGCGGTACTTCGCCCAGTACGTGGCAACGGGCGGTGGAGCCTCTGCCGGCCAGATCTCCTCCACCGCCACTTACTCGGTCGTCTATCCGTAAGGCTGCACGACATCACCGCGGCATGCATGCGCATGCCGCTTCTACCCATTCCCTCCTGTGACGCAGGAACCGGACGCACTTCGCCATAGAGCTGTCATGTCACGCATTTCGAGATTGCGAGTTTCGCTCGCCGGCCTCCTGTTGGCCTTCGCTTCCCATGCAACGTTTGCTTCGGTTGTCCTGACCGGCACCCGCGTCATCTACCCCGCCGCCGAACGTGAAGTCACCGTGCGGCTAAGCAACGAGGGCAAGGCACCGGCTTTGGTCCAGGCATGGATCGATGACGGCGACCCCAATGCATCGCCGGACGAATCGAAATCGCCGTTCCTGATCACGCCGCCCCTGTTTCGCCTGGATCCCCAGAAGGGCCAGTCGCTGCGCATCATCCACCTGCAACAACCGCTGCCGGCCGACCGCGAGTCGATCTTCTTCCTCAACGTCCTGGAAGTGCCGCCGATGGGCAGCAGCAATGCCGATACACCCCAGAATTCCCTGCAACTGGCCTTCCGGTCGCGCGTCAAGCTGTTCTTCCGCCCCACAGATCTGAAGGGCGACGCGGACAGCGCGCCAGCCAAGGTCACATGGCGCTTCATCCGCAACGCCGAAGGCAAGCACGTACTCGCCGCTACCAACCCTACGCCGTATCACATCACCTTCACGCGCGTCGAAGCCACGCACGGCGCGAGCACGATGCGCGACGATAAAGGCGGCATGGCAGGCCCGGGGGAAACCATCGAATTCACCGGTGACGGCGCTCCCGCATTCGAAGGCCAGCCAGACCACGTCAAGTTCATCACGATCAACGATTTCGGCGGAGATGCAACGAGCGAGTTCAAGGCCAAGCGATCACTATTACCTGACACCAGCCAATGAACTCGCGCAACCGGAAGCCCAAGGCGTTCGCCCGCCGGTTCTCGGCGCACTGGCTGCTTGTCGCTGCCTTTCCGACGGTAGTCCTGGCCGAGGAACAGCGTCCCACCGTCAAGGTGGCGGAAGTCCAGTTCAATCCCGATTTCTTCCGTCGGCCAGATGGATCGAGCGTCGACGTAAGCCGCTACGCCAAGGGCAATGCGGTCACGCCCGGCGACTATCCGGTGGACGTCTACCTGAACGACCTCTGGGTCGGACGCCGGACCGTCCGCTTCCGTTCACCTGGCACCGCCGAGGGCGCCGTCGGCCCATGCATGGACCCGGCGCTGGTGAAGAGCCTCAATCTCGACGAGAAGGCGCTGTCGCCCGCGTACGCCGAGGGGAAGGACGCAGGCGGCGACGCTTGCGTGCAGCCTGCGGGGCTTTCCGAGGATATCGACTGGTCGTTCGATTTCAACGAGCTGCGGCTCAATCTGAATGTTGCGCAGGCGCTGCTGCGCCGCAGTCCGCGCGGCAGTGTGGACCCGTCGCTCTGGGATGCTGGCGTGCCGTCGGCCTCCGTGTCCTACAACGTCAACACTTTCCACGCAGCCGGCCAGACTTCCACCTACCTGGGCCTCGACAGCGGGTTGAACATCGGCCGTTGGCACGTACGCCAACGGTCATCGATGTCCTGGCAGGACAGTAGTCCCGGCACCGGCACCGGCTCCTACAAGTACCAGAACATCGCCGCCTATGTGCAGCACGACATCGAGTCGCTGCGCAGCCAGCTCACGCTGGGCGATGCCTTCACCGACGGTGCAGTGTTCGACAGCTACTCGGTACGGGGCGTCAACCTTGCCACCGACGACCGGATGCTGCCCGATTCCGCGCGCGGCTACGCGCCGGTGGTGCGCGGCGTGGCCCGCTCGAACGCCCGCGTCACGGTCACCCAGAACGGCAACAAGCTGTACGAGACCACCGTCGCGGCAGGGCCGTTCGAGATCGACGACCTCTATGCCACCGGCTACGGCGGCAACCTGCTCGTCACCGTCACCGAGGCGGACGGCAGCAAGAGCAGCTTCACGGTGCCCTACTCGTCCGTGGTACAGCTGTTACGCCCCGGCACCACGCGATACTCAGCCACCGTGGGGGAATACCGGAACCCCGCGATCAAGTCGAATCGACGGGAGAAGCTGGTACAGGCCACCGTGCAGCACGGCTTCAACAACCTGATGACCGGCTATGCGGGCATGGTCCTCTCCGAAGGCTACCAGGCTGGCATTGCCGGCGCTGCGCTCAACCTGCCCGTTGGTGCCGTCGCGCTCGATGCGACCTACGCACGCACAAGTATCGGTAACGCAGATGCCGAGACCGGCCAGAGCTTGCGGCTGAGCTACAGCAAGTACGTGCCGACGACCAGCACGAACATGACTATCGCTGCCTATCGCTATGCCACGAAGGGTTTCTGGTCGATGTCCGACGCCTTCATCGCACGCAGCGACCCCGAACGCGGCGCGATGGTGGACCGCCCGCGCAGCCAGGTACAGATCACGTTGAACCAGAGCCTGGGCGAGCGATGGGGCAATATCTACCTCACGGGTTCCTCGATCAACTACTGGAACCGCGACAACGCCGCCCTGACGTTCCAGGCGGGCTACAGCAACGCGATGAACGTGTGGGGCCTGCCGCTTTCGTACAACATCTCTGCATCGCGCCAGCGGGATGCGATCACCGGCGCCTACAGCACGCAGGCATTCTTCAACGTGATTGTGCCGCTGGGACGCGCCCGGCATGCACCCATGCTCTCGCTGGGCTTCGTTCGCGACGGAGCGGGCGAGACCTCGCAGCAGGTACGCGTCAATGGCACCGCGCTGGACGACAACTCCTTTTCCTACGGCGTGAACGCCGACCGGAACTCGCGCACCACTACTGCCGGAGCAAACGTCCAGTACCGCAGCCCGTTCGCAACCTTTATCGGTTCGTATAGTGGCGGCGGCGGTTCCAGCCAATACTCTGCCGGCATGCAAGGCGCCCTTGTGGCGCACCCCGGCGGGCTGACCCTGGCGAACTTCCTGGGCGACACGTTTGCGATCGTCGAGGCCAAGGGTGCGACCGGCGCCGCGGTGTTGAACGCGCCGGGCGTGCGTATCGATCCGTTCGGCTACGCGATCGTTCCCTATCTCCAGCCGTACAACATGAATTCGATCGAGTTGGACCCGAAGGGTATCCCGCTGGATGTATCGCTGGATGCCACCAGCATGAACGTGGCTCCTCGCGCAAATTCCGCCGTGAAGATCGCGTTCGCCACGCTGTCCGGGCGTTCGGCCATCGTCTCGGCCGCCCTGCCGGATGGCAAGTCCCTGCCGTTTGGCGCCACCGTACTGGACAGCGCAACGGGCTCGGAAGTCGGCGCCGTGGGTCAGAGCGGCATCCTGTTTGCACGTGGCCTGGGCGACGGCGGAAAGCTGACGGTCAATTGGGGCAACGACGCCCGCGACAGCTGCGAGATCGAGTACAAGATGCCACCGCGCGATCCGGGTGCCACAAGCTATACCAGGATCCAGGGCGTTTGCCGACCGCTCGCTTCTACGGGTAAGAGGACAAAGTAATGCAGGCCAACTATCGTCAAGAGACTTCGCGTCGATCGGGCGTCGCCCGCCTCCTCCTTGCGGCGCTGCTGATTGGCGCCCCGGCAGCCACCATGGCGTGCTCCATCTCCACCGATTCGCGCTTGAGGTTCGATGCAATCTCCACGACGCGCGATGCTCCGGTGGGCACGACGCTGGGTCCTGTCGAAACGTCCCAAGTCACAGTGGATTGCAATGCCAACCCAAACCCCGCCGGAGATAGCGCGGGGTATGAGCTCCGGCTCTACCCGGCCCTGCCGCTGTCCAGCACGGTGCCAAATGTCTGGCAGACCACCACCCCGGGCGTTGGGATACGCGTGGTCAACACGACCGAGAACATGCCCCTTTCCACGAGTGCCAGCGGCTCGTACACGTTGTTCGCGCCCATTCTCGGGCAGACGGCCAGGTCCCGGCAGAGCTACGTATTCTCGTACCAGTTGGTCAAGACCGGTCCCATCACACCCAGCACAGGACGCGTGGCGCAGCAGCGCCTGTACGAGCTGTACAGCTACAACCGCAGAACCGGGGTCCGATCGAGGTTGCCAGAGCCGGTGAACATGAACTCGGTCAATTTCGCGGCCCGGTCCTGTGCCATGGCCACCCAGGCCCTCACGAAGCGTCTTCTGCCCATCGGCCAGTCGAGGCTCATCATCAACGGCATTGGCAACCTCGAGGGCTTCAGTCTCTATTTGACTTGCCCCGACACCACCGTGACGATTCTCGTGACGATGACTGACCACACCAACCCGGCCAACCGCAGCGACATACTGAGCCTGACGCCCGAATCCACGGCCAGGGGCGTGGGGCTGCGCATTCGCCGGCGCGGCACTACCCCCGTCTTTTACGGGCCGGACTCCGCGGAAGCCGGAAATGAGAACCAGTGGGCCTGGAGTCTAGGATCAACCAGCGGGCTGTCGACCCTTCCGATGACAGTGGAATATGTGAGGACAGGAAGAGTGCGAGGCGGCTCCGTACATGCAATAGCCAGCTTCACATTCAGCTACCAATAGCCCGTCAGTCCTCGGGGTCGCCATCGGCCTGCGCCTGGACGCGGCGGGCATTTCGACGGTGCTCTGCCTCGGCCATGGCGACAAGGCACGTCGCTGCGTCACCGTGCACGAGCTTGACGCTGCACGCGAGCATCAGGTTCATCGGCAAGCCGAAGTTTTCGACGACATACCCGCGCGCATCGCGTGCATCGCCGTCTGTATCGGTGGTCACGCGCGTACGATCCAGCAGCGTTCCGGCATCTGTCGCGTAGCCCCAGACCGGCTTCTGCAGCGCTACCGCGAAACCCACTTCGAAGGCCGTGCCGCTATCCGGTTCTCCCGGGCCGCGAAAGTCATCGAGATTCGCCATCACGATGTCGGCGCGGCGTATCAGCGCCACGTTGGCCTCATAGATCCACTGCGCGGTGTCCGGCCCAGACAGGCCTTGCGGCGCCGACTTGTCGAGCGGATACAGCCCTTCGAAGCCATGCTGCGCACACAACGCCTTCAACTGCTCTCCCCACGCACGCGCATCCTTGCGAAACACGTCGAATCCGGCGAGATAGATGATTTTCATGGCAGCTCCCTGAGGTCGGGGGAAGGATACACCCCACGCAAATACTCTGGGCGTGCGCCCCTCTCCGACGCAGTGGGAGAGGGGCGCAAACCATGCGGGATCTACACGTCCCCTACGGATTCAGCGCCGGATGCTTCAATGCGTGCGCTGCCTCAGCCATGTGCTGTTGGTACTGCGCCTCGTCCTGCGCAAGCCCAAGCTCTCCGTTGCGGTAAGCCATCGCCAGCGCCTGCAGCGATGCTGGATGCGCCCGTTCCCCTGCGGCTTCATACCAGGACACGGCGCGTGCTTCGTCGCGGATCACGCCATTGCCCTCGCGGTAGGCATTTGCCAGCAGGAACATCGCCTGCGGCACGCCAGCGTCGGCCGCCACCTGAAACCAGCGGGCCGCACGCGCAGAGTCGACTTCGCGGCCATAGCCACCGCGATACAGCAACCCGAGGTAATAAGCCGCGCCCACATCGCCGGTGCGTGCCGCTGCGTCGAGCCACTGCCACGCGAGCGGTGCATCGGTGCGTCCCGATGCCAATCCACCGAGCATCGCCGCCTTCCCCAGCAGGAACTGCGCACGCACATTGCCCTTCTCTGCCGCCGCTCGTAGCCAGCGTTCGCCATCGGCCCGCGTCGCTACTTCCGTACGTACCATCAGCACTTCGCCCAGCGCGGCTTGCGCCGAAGTCTCTCCTGCGGAGGCCGCTTGCTGCAGCCGATCCAGCGCGCGAGCGTCGGCAACCGAAGTGGCCAGGCGCTGCCACTGGGCGATTTCCGTCTGGCGCGTCTCGGACTGATGGCGCCACACGGCAGCGCCTGCCACACCGGTCGTGGCAACCGCCACCGCCAGCGTGGCCGCCACGAACATCGGATGGATGCGAATCCCACGCCGTGGTGCGGAGCGGTGCGAGGAAACAGCGGGCATGGCGTTGGCTTGCATGGATGGCGTCGTTACTGGCTTGGTCTTGTGGTCTGGGCTGCAACCGGGAATTGTGAGAAGGCCGGATGGCAGGGGAGTGGCGAAACCGCGTCAAACTCATGACAGGATCGTCACAAATGTCCTAAAGATCACTTCCCACGATCGCGCCCCAAGACCACTATTTCCTTCGGCTGAACTGCCCTATCCATTCGGAGCATTGCACCCCGCTATATAGATGCGTATATTGCGGATAACCCATTCGTGCCGACTTCTTCTCTTTTCCTGCGATCCGATCCATGCGACTCCCCGCCTTTGTCCGCCGTGCCACGTCCGGCGCCGCCCTGGTTGCCCTGACGCTGGCCGCATCGCCCGTCTTCGCCGCCGACCTCGTCGTTTCCGCCGCCGCCAGCCTGACCAACGCGTTCAAGGTGCTGGCCGAGCAGTACGAGCGTGCCCATCCGGACACCAAGGTGGTGCTGAACTTCGGCGCGTCGGACGTGTTGATGCAGCAGATCGTCAAAGGTGCCCCGGCCGACGTGTTCGCCTCGGCGGACCAGGACGCGATGAACAAGGCCGAAGCCGAGAAGGTGGTGCAATCCGCCACGCGCAAAGACTTCGCCGCCAATGCCATCGTGCTGATCGTGCCGCACGACAGCAAGCTCGGCATCGCCACGCCGAAGGACCTGACGCGCGCCGACGTGAAGCGCGTGGCGTATGGCAACCCGTCGTCGGTGCCGGTGGGCCGCTATACCAAGGGCGCGCTCGAAACGCAGGGTCTGTGGAATGCCGTGGCCGCCAAGGGCGTGCCAGCCCAGAACGTGCGGCAGGCGCTGGACTACGTGGCGCGTGGCGAGGTCGATGCCGGCTTCGTGTTTGCCACCGATGCGTCCGTGATGCCCGACAAGGTGACCGTTGCCGCGCGCGTGCCGACCACCACGCCCGTGACCTATCCGATCGCCGTGACCGCACAGACGAAGCAGGCAAGCGCCGCCAACGCCTTCGTGCAATACGTGCTGTCGCCGGAAGGCCAGTCCACGCTGGCGAAGTACGGCTTCCAGAAGCCCTGATCCGATTCAACACACTGCCATGGATGCCGTCTGGATACCGCTGCTGTTGTCGCTCAAGGTTGCGGGCTGGGCCACGGTGCTCAACGCGATCCTCGGCGTGGCGGCAGCCTATGCCATCGCGCGCTGGCGCTCGTCGGCACGCGACATCGTCGATGCCATCCTGACGCTGCCGCTGGTGCTGCCGCCCACGGTGCTCGGCTACTACCTGCTGGTACTGGTGGGCCGGCGCGGCGTGTTCGGCGCGTGGCTCGAAAGTATGGGGATCGAACTGGTCTTCACATGGCAAGGTGCGGTGCTGGCATCCACGGTCGTTGCGTTTCCGCTCGTGTTGAAGTCCGCGCGTGCAGCGTTCGAAGGTGTCGATCATCAACTCGAGAATGCCGCGCGCGTGCTCGGCATTTCCGAGACCGCGATCTTCTTCCGCGTGACATTGCCGATGGCCTTGCCTGGCATCGTCGCCGGTGTACTGCTTGCATTCGCGCGTGCGCTGGGCGAGTTCGGCGCCACGCTGATGATTGCGGGCAACCTGCCAGGTCGCACGCAGACGCTTTCGGTAGCGATCTATGAAGCCGTGCAGGCTGGCAACGACGACACCGCCAACCTGCTGGTGCTCGTCACGTCGATCACGTGCATCGTATTGCTGGTGGTGGCCGCGCGGCTGGTGCCGCCTGCGCAGCGCGGCACGGCCAATTTGTTCGAGCGTCGCCGGTTCCGCCGCAACGCCGTGGGACGGTGAGACCGTCATGACGATGCACATCGCCATCCGCAAACACATGGCTGCGCAGGATCGCCGCTTCGCGCTCGATATCGCGTTCGAATCGGACAGCCGGCGCATTGCACTGTTCGGACCTTCGGGCGCGGGAAAAAGCCTGACCTTGCGCGCGATTGCCGGACTGATGGCGCCGGACAGTGGCCGCATCGTACTCAACGGCAACACGCTGTTCGATAGCGAGACCGGCATCGATGTCCGGCCGCAGGAACGTCGCGTAGCGTATCTGTTCCAGGACTACGCGCTGTTTCCGCATCTCACCGTCGCGCAGAACATCGCGTTCGGGCTCAAGCACGGCTGGCGCAATCCGTCGCGGCGCGCGTTGCCGCCCGAGGCCGTGCGATGGATCGATGCTTTCGGCTTGCGCGAAATCGTCAACCAATATCCGGCGCAGATTTCCGGCGGACAGAAGCAGCGTGTGGCGCTGGCCCGTGCGCTGGCGGCGAAGCCCGATATCCTGCTGCTGGACGAACCATTTTCGGCGCTCGACCCTGCCCTGCGCGCGCGGATGCGTGAAGAACTACGCGCGCTGCAGGAAAGCCTGGACGTGCCGATGCTGATGATTTCGCATGATCCCGAGGATGTCGAAGCGCTCGGCGATCACGTGCTGGAGATTCGCGATGGCCGCATTCATGCCAGTGGCCGCGCGCATCGGCACCCGCCCGTCTACGCGCCCGTCCACGCGCACGCGGTCTAGTCCTGCTGCTGCAGCAGGTCCACGTAGGCGCCTTCCACCAGCGCGTCCGGCGTCACGCCGAGTTGTGCCATCAAGGCATGGGCTTCTTCCACGCCTGCTTCGGCTGGCTCGCCATCGTGCAGCACCACTTCAAGCTCCAGGAAATCGCCAAGCCCCTCGACGCGGTCGAGATGGATGCGCGTGCGCCCGGCCAGGAACAACGTCCGGTGCTTGCGCACGCGCCCGCCTGTGCCATGCGCAGCGGTCAGCGCCTCGCGCAATGTGTCGGGCGATGACGTTGGCGAAAGAATGTAGAAGCTCTCCTTCGGGCCTGATGCATCGGGACGCGCATAGAAGATCAACTGGCCGCGTTCCGCATCGAAGGCACGCAGCTTGAGGCGGCCATTCGGGCAAGGAAAAAACGTGTCGTCCTGATCGATGAACTCGGGACCGTGCGTGGCGATGGCCGCCGCGCGTGGGGTCAATGCTTCGACGCTGCCGATCTGCGCCTTGATTTCGATATTGCGTGCCATCTCGTTCAGCCCATCGTGCCCAAAATCACGCTCGATGCCTTGAAGATCGCCAGCGCGCGCGTGCCCTCCGCAAGCCCAAGTTCGCTCACGGCGCCATTCGTGATGATGGCCGCCACCGTGCCGCCGCCATCGAGGTCGAGCACCACTTCCGCATTGACCGCACCGGGTGTCAGGCGTGCGACCACGCCGGGCAACTGGTTACGCGCAGACAGCCGCAGCGCAGGATCGGGCAGGCCGATCATCACCGACGATGCCTTGACGAGTGCAAATGCTTCGGCACCGGGTGCCAGCCCCAGCGTCTCCACGCTCTCGTGCGTAATGGTGGAAACAATGCGCTGTCCTCCAGCCAAGGTGAGCGTGACTTCGTCATTGACGGCGCCGCCGCGTACGTTATCGACGCGACCGAACAGCTTGTTGCGGGCACTGGTCTGGATCATGAATCGCTGGATCAAATGAAGGTCATCGGAACTGGCCTGTGCCATCGCACTGCCAGCCTTTTCGAGATGCGCGATAAAGCGCGCGTGCTCGGTCGCCATCGCATGATAGGTCGCAATCAGCCGCTCTGCCCGCTCGGTGAGCCGCGTACCGCCACCGCCCTTGCCGCCGGCTGCGCGCAGGACCAGCGGCTCGCCGGCGCTGTTGTTCATGGCGTCGATGGCGTCCCAGGCGCCCTTGTAGCTGATGCCCACCGCACGTGCGGCGGCCGTGATCGATCCGTGTTCGCCGATGGCAGCCAACAACGCGATGCGGTCCTTGCCGCCCCACGCCTGCTGGCCGGCGCGGAACCAGATGGCGCCCTGGAGTTCAAGCATGTGCGGAGATGTCCGAAAGTGAAGGATGCCGTATGGTAGCGCCACTCACGCCAATACGGTTCAGCTCTGGTGTGCCGGGATGTACCAGCGCATCACGCTGCCGGCGAAGTACTGCTTGTCGAGTTGTCGAAGCAGGCGCCACGCGGTGAACGCGTCGATTGCCAGATCGACCCATGCCCACGGACGATCGGGGTCGCCCTCACGCACGATTTCGATGGAATTGACCGGAGCGTAGATCTTGAGCTTCTCGCGCAGCATTTCCTCGGTCACATCGCGATGCAGCCCTCGGATCAGTACCTGCATTGCAGCCTCTGTCTTGTTGTCGGGGTGATGCATTCATTCTAGGCCGCACGCAGATGGCCGGTGCCATCCCATGCGGCTATCGCACGTTTCACGCCATGATGTGCACACCACCATCCACATAGACCGTGTTGCCCGACAAGCGGCGCGCATACGGCGTGGCCAGGTATGCCGTAGCAAAGCCCACGTCCATGATGTCCACCAGTTCGCCGATCGGTGCCCGGCCTGCGGCCTCGGCCAGCAGCAGGTCGAAATCCTTGAGACCCGAAGCGGCCCGCGTCTTCAGCGGCCCCGGCGAGATGGCATGGACGCGAATGCCTTGTGGGCCGAGCTCGTACGCCAGATAGCGGCAGGTGGCCTCCAGCGCGGCCTTCACCGGCCCCATGAGGTCGTAGTTGGGCACCACGCGATTCGCGCCGTCATAGCTCATGGCGAACAGCGTGCCGCCTTCCTTCATCAGCGGCACTGCGCGGCGAGCCATGCGGATGAACGAATGGCACGAGATGTCCATGGCCCGCGCAAATCCCGGCGCCGAAGAATGGATGAGGCCATTCTGCAGGTCCTCCTTCGGGGCGTACGCCACCGAGTGCACCACCGCATCGAGCCGGCCCCACTCCTTGCCGATATGCGCGAACAGCGCATCCATCTGCCCATCGTTCTCCACATCCAGCGGCATGAGGATCGGCGCGCCAATCCGTTCCGCCAGCGGCGCCACGTGCGGCCGCGCCTTCTCGTTCAGATAGGTGAGCGCCACGTCGGCGCCCAATTCGTGAAACGCACGTGCGCAGCCCCACGCAATGGAGTCTTCATTCGCCACGCCCACCACCAGCACACGGGCGCCGGACAACGGCGGATTGGGTACCTGGACCATGATCACGCCTCCGTGGGTTTCGCCTTGCCGTTGCCGTGGTCGGTGCCGAGTGTGTCGGCCACTTCGCGATACCGCTTCAGCCAGTCGTCATCCAGCGGCCCGCCGATGGTCAGCACGCGATGCGCCAGCACCATGGTGCGGCGGCGCTCCTTCATGTCGGGCACAAGTTCCGGCAGCGCCTTGAGCGCGGCCTCCGGATCGAGACTGACGATGTAGCTCTGCCGCCTGACTGCCGCCTTGAATTCCGCCAGCGTGATCTTTTCTTCCGCAGGATTCTCGCGCGCCAGTTTGCGCAGCAGGTTGAAGGGCCGTTCTTCGATGGCCGATTTGCCCTGCGTCACGTAAGACAGCACGCGCAGGAAGGCGTCGAGCGATGTGCCCTCGCCAATCTCGCGCCGTGCCTCGCGCTGTCGCAGGTCGGCCACTTCCTTGCGCAGTGCCGTGATGGCGGGTGATTCGGGGCGTTTCGGCGTGGCGCTCATACCGAGCATGGCTGGCAGCCACGGCGCGGCGTAGATCGATTCGAACATGCGCTCCTGCCAGGCATCGCGCGCATCGCGGTAGTCGTCCAGCGAGCGCACGATCTGTGCCGATACGGCCTGTTGCATCTGCAGGAACGGGTTGTCCGGCGACACCGGCTGGCGCGCCTCGCGCACGGCGGGCGCCATCGCGGCCACCCATTGCATCCACGGATTGCTGTCGCCGGTCACCGTGCGCTCCAGCCGCGAGGGATGCACCGAGCGAATCGCCTCGGCCGTAGTCTCGTTCGAAATCGCTCGCACGATCGGCGACGCGAACGTGTCGTAGAGATGCTGGTTGACCTCGGCCACGCGGCGCACCACTTCGAACGGCTGCTCGTCGTCGCGGCCATCGTCCAGCGCAAGGATGTCATCGATGGTTCGCCGCTCGAAGCGCACCAGATACCGGCCCTGAATCAGGTCACGGTGCGGCAGTTCGGGCGCAACGTCCTCGATCTTCGCTTCATAGAGACCGGGCGGCAACACGTCGATCAGGTCCAGCGCGCAGAACAGTTCCGAGTGTTCCTTGTTGGCAATGCTGCCAGACACGAAGATGCCAAGATGTCCAATCGACGGATGCAGGCAATAGACGATGGTCTGCTCGTTGGCCACGAGTTCTTCCACGCTCGGATACAGGTCGGGGATCCAGTTCAGCGCCTGCTGTGGCGGCGTGATGTTGTCCCCCCAGGACGCGAACACGATCACCGGCGAGCGCACGTTGCGCAGGTCGATCACGTGCTGGCCATCGTTGCTGCGCACCTCGCCCGCCGTCAGGTGATTGCCGACGAACAGGTTCTGCACGATCCAGTCGATCTCGGCGCGGTTCATCAGGAAGTGCCCGCCCCACCAGCGCTCGAACTCCAGAAAGCGCGGCCCTTCCGTGTCTGCCTTGGCGTAGACGTTGTAGAGCTTTTCCCACAGCGTGTTGGAAGGATTCAGGCTCTCGAAATTCTGCACGAGCCACGCGCCATCGAAGCGTCCGTTGCCCATGTCCGCCGCCAGCGACGACAGCCATGTGCCACCAAGCAGGCCGCCCGCATAGCGCATCGGATTCTTGCCGCGCACCCCAGACCAGTACGCCACGGGCGCGCCAGCCAGCAGGATCGGGCCCGTGACGTCGGGAGCGGCCGCCGCCAGCATCAGCAGGGCCCAGCCCGCCTGGCAGTTGCCCACCACGAACGGCCTGCCCGGCGCATCGGGATGTCGCCTGGCCACTTCACGCAGGAACAGGCCCTCGGTACGCGCCACGTCCTCGATGGTCTGCCCCGGACACGGATCGCGGAAGAACGTGATGAAGTAACAGGGATGCCCCGAGCGGATCGCGTTGCCGATCTCGCTATCGCTTTTGAAACCGCCGATGCCGGGACCGTGGCCTGCGCGCGGGTCCATCACCACGAACGGGCGATTGGTCATGTCGGTCGGATGCTCGGGCGGCGGCACGATCCGCAGCAATGCGTAGTTGACGGGGCGCGGCATGTCTCGCCCGTCCATCAAGACTTCGTGCTCGAACACGAGTACCGCAGGGAATCCACCGCGCTCATGTTCGACGGTCTCGGCGGCGCGGCGCCGCAGGATGTCGAAGAACAGGATGGAGCGCTGCCATGCATCGACGCCATATTCCCAGGCGGCGTGCGCCAGCGGGTTCATCGGAACGGGTGGGAAGGCGGTGAACAGCGATGCCGGATCGAACGTCGGGGGAGACGAGGGCGAGGAAGAACTATCGGTGGGGGCGGTGGTAGCAGGAGTGTCCTGCGGCGTCGACTGCCCAGCCACAGGCTGGCGTGCATTCATTTCCGTTTCTCCTTGGGGATTGGCGGATCAACTGGCGTGCAACGGGGACGAATCCAGAGGTGAAATGTGCGTGCTGCGATGCAACACAACAAAATCTACCAGCGAAGATCGCGGATGACAACCGCCCTGCCCATCCCTGCGCGCTGACCGCACCGAATATGCCGGTCACCAAGTCGACCCCACGCCACGCGTGTTCGCCTATACTGCCCGCAGACGTTTGCGCAACGCAGCATCTACCCGCACCAGGATGCTGGCTCGCCACCCTTCCCGTTACGGAATCCTGCCATGTCGATCCCATCGTCCACGGACAAGTACGCCCTGCTCCTCGCACGCTGCGCGGACCAGCCGCCGATTCCCACCGCCGTCGCGCACCCCTGCGATCACTCCTCGCTCGACGGCGCCCTGGAAGCGGCCCGACTCGGCCTTATCGTGCCCTTGCTCGTAGGACCCGCCGCACGCATCCGGCAGGTGGCCGAAGCACACGGGCTGGAACTGGGCAACACCCCCATCATCGACGCGCCACACAGCCATGCCTCCGCCGAAGCCGCCGTGGAGGCCGTGCGCTCGGGCCAGGCCGAACTGCTGATGAAGGGCAGCCTGCACAGCGACGAACTACTGCACGCCGTGACGCGCAGCACCAGCGGCCTGCGCACCGCGCGGCGTCTGTCGCATGTCTTTGCGATGGACGTGCCGAGCTATCACAAGCCACTGTTCATCACCGACGCCGCCGTCAATATCTTTCCCACGCTCAACGACAAGGCCGATATCGTGCGCAACGCCATCGACCTCGTTCGCGTGCTGGGCATCGAGCGTCCCAAGGTGGCCATCCTCTCGGCCGTGGAAACGGTGACCGACAAGATTCCCTCGACCATCGATGCCGCCGCGTTATGCATGATGAGCCTGCGCGGCCAGATCGAGGGCGGCATTCTCGATGGCCCGCTGGCCTTCGACAACGCCATCAGCAAGGCAGCCGCCGAGACCAAGGGCATCCAATCCGAAGTGGCCGGTGACCCCGACATCCTGCTGGTACCCGACCTCGAAGCCGGCAACATGCTGGCCAAGCAGTTGACCTTCCTGGCAGGTGCCGAAGCCGCCGGCATCGTGCTGGGCGCGCGCGTGCCCATCATCCTGACCAGCCGTGCCGATAGCGTGCGCGCGCGTATCGGCAGTTGCGCAATTGCCGTGTTGCTGGCCCATGCGCGCCGCGTCATGGACGCCGCAGTCAAAGTCTGACTTCCGCGAGAATCCGCAAGCATCCGCATCAAGGAGCGAGCATGAGTACCGCACCACCCGTGCAACCCGTCCATCCGGTCATCCTGGTCGTCAACGCCGGATCCTCCAGTATCAAGATTTCTATCTATGTGGTGCCCGACGCCGCGCACGACAATGTGGATGTACAACCCACGCTGGCCGCGCACGGGCAGATCGAAGGCATTGGCGTGAAGCCTCACCTCATCGCGCGCATGGCCGATGGGCGCGTGGTGGCCGAAGAGCATTTTCCGGTGGAGCAGGTAGCCGACCACAACGCCGCATTCCGGCTGATCCGCCTGACACTAAGCGTGGGATTGCGCGACTCTCCACCCGTGGCAATCGGACATCGCGTGGTGCATGGCGGCGTCCGCTACACCGATGCCGTGCGCATTGACGACGAAGTCATCGCCACGCTGGAGGAATTGGTGCCGCTTGCGCCGCTGCATCAGCCGCACAACCTGACCGCCATCCGCGCGATTCGTGGCGCAGCGCCCGAGCTGCTGCAGGTAGCGTGTTTCGATACCGCATTCCATGCGGGCCATGATCCGCTGGCGCAGTTGATAGCGCTGCCGTACGAATACTACGAGCGCGGCGTGCGACGTTATGGCTTCCATGGCTTGTCGTATGCCTTTATCGCGCGGCAGTTGCGGCAGGTGGCGCCCGAGATTGCGCGGGGCCGCGTTATCGTCGCGCATCTTGGCAATGGCGCCAGCCTCTGCGCGATGCAAGACGGCAAGAGTGTGGAATCGACAATGGGCCTGACCGCGCTCGACGGCATGCCGATGGGTACGCGCTGCGGATCGATCGATCCCGGTGCGGTCCTCTACCTCGCCGCGCAGGGCATGAGCGCCGAGGAGATCCAGTCGATGCTCTACGGCAAGTCCGGCCTGCTCGGCATCTCGGGCATCAGTAGCGACATGCGCGCACTGCTGGCCAGCGATGCGCCACGCGCGAAACTCGCGGTCGATTTCTACGCATACCGTGCCGCGCAGGAAATCGGCAAACTGGCCGTCACGCTGGGCGGTCTCGATGGGCTGGTCTTCACGGCTGGCGTCGGCGCCAACTCGCCAGAAGTGCGCGCGCGAATTTGCGAACACCTTGCCGATATCTTCGGCGTGAAGCTGGATGTTGCGGCCAACAACGAGAACCGTCAGCGTGTGAGCCGCGACACGAGCCGCATTCCCGTGCTGGTGGTGCCGACCGATGAGGAAGGGATGATTGCGCTCTCGACGGCGCGGTTGCTGCGGGAAGGTGTTGAGCGCTGACAAGCGGTAGTTCGCTCCCCTCTCCCGCGCAGTGGGAGAGGGGCTGGGGGAGAGGGCCGGAGGCTCTGCTTGCCGGCCACGTCGCGATTTGCACCGCTGGCCCTCTCCCCCGCCCCTCTCCCGCAAGCGGGAGAGGGGAGAAAACCATCGAAGAGAAAATTTCAGTCGAGATAGTGCCCGCGCAAGCGATCCAAATCGATCTTCAAATAATCGCCAACGAATCCTTCGATGCTGCCGTAGGTCTTGCCGATCGCATCCATCGATGCTTCCAGATACTCGGGCCGAACATCAAGCAAGGGCTTCATGACCTCGGCCGACACACCGTACTGGCCCACGCCGGCCAGGATCCTTTCATTCAGGCTGGCGTTCCAGTGGTTCGACTCCAGATAGTTCGCCACGATATCGTCGTGCGCCACGCCGAGAACACCGAGCAATAACAGCGATGCAAAGCCCGTGCGGTCCTTGCCTGCGGTGCAGTGGTACAGGAGCGTCTTGCCGGCTTCCGCATGGCGCAGGAATGCACCGAACGCATCGCCATAGCGCACCGGAAAATCGCGATAGACATCGACCATGAATGCATGCATCTGCGCGGGCGAGCTGGCCTTCACGCGCGGCATCAGCACGTCCATCGACATCGTGCCATCCAGTACCGGCACAGCAAGCCACTGGAATCGCTGACCGAACACCGACTCTGCTGGCGACTTCTCTCCGGCCGAGCGGAAGTCCACCACGATGTCGAGTGCCAGCGCGTGCAGGCGGTCCAGATCGGCGGCGCAGGCCAATGCGGGATTGGCGCTGCGATACAGCTTGCCGTGTTTCACGCGACGTCCGGCCCGCGCAGCCAGCCCGCCAAGGTCGCGTGCGTTGGAGATGGTCTCCAGTTCCAGCCCCGGCCGCAGTGCGGCGATCACCTGGTTCATGGCTTGCGTCATCGCATGGTCGTTTTGATTGGTCATCTCGCCTTGAGCGGCTGAATAAGCCCGCATTCGAAATTGTTCAGCATCGGCGTCAATTCTTTCAGATCGAACGCCACGCGTACATCGTACGCGCGATGGCCGCCCGCGAACCGTTGCCAGACCTGCAATGCGGCGTTTCCCTTGACAACATCTGACTCTCCAGCGATTTGATTTAGCGCAAATTCGAGGGGGTGGCGCCCTTGGAACTCTATCAGCAGATTTCCATAATGGACGCATGTCGAACGCGGCGATCCTGCGTCGCGACGCGTTCGACAGGCTGATCCATATCAAGGGATTTCAAGATGCCTGATCCGCAACCCTCCCCCGCCGCACCTGGCGGCTCCACTGCTGCCGTGGCAGCGCCTGCAGCACCGCAACTCCGTATCCACTGGGGCCTTTACCTCGCTGTCGCCGTACTGCTCGGCGTGCTCTGGATCGATACGCCCGAAGGGCTTCCGCTTGCGGGCCATCGCATGCTGGCCATCCTTGCATTTGCCGTGGTCGTCTGGATCACCGAGGCCGTGACCTACGAGACCAGCGCCATCATGATCACCTCGCTGATGGCGGGACTGATCGGCTTTGCACCGACGGTGGCCGACCCCAATACGATGTATGGCACGTCACGCGCGCTCGGCATGGCGCTGGCCGGATTCTCGAACACCGCACTGGCGCTGGTCGCCGCCGCACTGTTCATTTCCGCCGCCATGACGGTCACCGGACTCGATCGGCGCATCGCGCTGGTCACGCTGTCCGCCATCGGCACCAGTACGCGCCGCATCCTGCTCGGCACCATCGCCGTGACCATCATCCTGAGCCTGGTCGTGCCGAGCGCCACCGCGCGCAGCGCGTGTACCGTGCCGATCATGATGGGTGTGATCGCCGCGTTTGGCGTGGACAAGAAGTCGAACATCGCAGCCGGCATCATGATCATGGTGGCGATGGCCACCAGCGTGTGGAACGTCGGTATCCAGACCGCCGCCGCGCAGAACCTGCTGACGGCGGGCTTCATGGACAAGCTGCTTGGCGAGCGCGTGACCTGGCTGCAATGGCTGATCGCCGGCGCACCATGGGCGCTCATCATGTCTGGCGTGCTGTATTTCCTGATCCGCTGGCTGCTCCCGCCCGAAACGGATGCGATTGCCGGCGGCAAGGAAGCCGTGCAGCGCGAACTCCACGCACTCGGCCCCATGACCGGTCCGCAGAAGCGGCTCGCGGCTGTGGCCATCGGCCTCCTGCTGTTCTGGGCCACCGAAGGCAAGCTGCACTCGATGGACACGGCCACTGTCACGTTCGTGGGCCTGGTGATCCTGATGATGCCGCGCATCGGCGTGATGGACTGGAAGACGATGCAGCAGCGCACGCCGTGGGGCACGCTGATCGTGTTCGGCGTCGGTATCAGCCTGGGCACCGCGCTGTTGACCACCGAGGCCGGGCAATGGCTCGGCAGGTTCGTGGTCACGCATACCGGGTTGGCCGAGCACGGCGCAATCATGGTCTTCGCGGTGCTTGCCGCGTTCCTGATCCTGATTCACCTGGGCTTTGCCAGCGCCACCGCGCTGACGGCCGCCATGATGCCGATCCTGATCTCGGTGCTGCAGACGCTGCCGCCCGGCATCAACCAGATGGGCATGACGATGCTGCTGGGCTTCACGGTGAGCTTCGGCTTCATCCTGCCGATCAATGCGCCGCAGAACATGGTCTGCCTGGGCACAGATACGTTCAACGGGCGGCAGTTCGCCAAGATCGGGATTCCGGTCACGATCATCGGCTACCTGCTGATGCTGCTGTTTGCAGCCACCTACTGGCGCTGGCTGGGATGGATGTGATGCTGCCCTGAGCGCCCTCTAACCTTTCAAGCCGCCCTCAATCATGAAGCTCTCGCTCGATAGCGCGCGTACCTTCGCGCGCCAACTCCTGACCGCACAGAATGTGCCCGAGGACATTGCTGACGATGTGGCCGAGCACCTGGTCGAGTCCGACCGGTGCGGCTACGTCAGCCATGGCCTGTCGATCCTTCCCAACTACCGTCGGGCGCTTGACGGCAACAACGTCAACGCCACCGGGCGCGCCGAGTGCGTGCTCGACCGCGACATGATGATGGTCTTCGACGGCCACGGCGGCTTCGGCCAGCACGTGGGCAAGGCCGTCATGCAGCAGGCCATCGAACGCGTGCGCCAGCATGGGCACTGCATCGTCACGCTGCGGAAGTCTCACCATCTTGGCCGCATGGGCCACTACGGCGAGATGGTGGCCGCGGCCGGATTCGTGCTGCTGAGTTTCACCAACGTGATCAACCGCCCGCCCGTGGTGGCGCCCTTCGGCGGCCGCGTGCCGCGCCTGACCACGAATCCCCTCTGCTTTGCGGGGCCGATGCCGAATGGCAGGCCGCCGCTGGTGGTGGATATCGCCACCAGCGCCATCGCCATCAACAAGGCCCGCGTGCTGGCCGAGAAGGGCGAGCCGGCGCCCGAGCACAGCATCATCGACGCCGATGGGAATCCGACGACAGACGCCTCGGTCATGTTCGGCGAACATCCCGGATCGCTGCTGCCGTTCGGGCAGCACAAGGGCTATGCACTGGGCGTGGTAGCCGAACTGCTGGCGGGCGTGCTGTCCGGTGGCGGCACCATCCAGCCGGAGAATCCGCGCGGAGGGGTGGCCACCAACAACATGTTCGCGCTGCTGCTCAATCCGGAATTCGATCTTGGTCTCAATTGGGAGCGAGGCGAGGTCGAGGCGTTTATCCAGTATCTGCACGACACGCCCACTGCACCGGGCTGCGATCAGGTGCAGTATCCCGGCGAGTATGAAGCCGCCAATCGCGCGCTGACGACCACGCATCTCGATATCAATCCGAATATCTGGCGGAATCTGGAGACGTTGGCGGGGGAATTGGGGGTGGAGGTGCCGAAGGGGTAACCGAGAGCGCTTGATATGCCTGTGGTGTGCGCCCCTCTCCCGCGTAGCGGGAGAGGGGAGTAAACCGGAAGGCAGCCATGAGGCAATGGCACAATACGCGCCATGCAACGTCTCTGGTCTGTCTTCGTCAAGCTGGTGCTGCTTGCCCTCGTGGGTGGCGCGCTGCTGATTGCGTTTGCCGTGCTGATGGCCAGCCGGCAACTTCCTTCGCTCGATGCGCTCACGGCGTTCCGGCAGTCGCCGGGCTACGTCAGGCTCGCTGACTTCCCGCACACCTTGCCCGAGGCCGTTGTTGCCATCGAGGACGATCGCTTCTATCTGCACGACGGCGTCGACTATGTGGGCGTGATGCGTGCCGGCGTCGCCAATCTTTCCGACGAGCTGTCGCAGGGCGCATCGACCATCACGATGCAGGTGGCGCGCAATTTCTTCCTGTCGCGCAAGAAGACGTACACGCGCAAGCTCTACGAGATCCTGCTTGCGTACCGGATCGAGAATGCGTTGAGCAAGGACGAGATCCTTGAGCTATACCTGAACAAGATCTACCTGGGCCAGGGCGCGTATGGTTTCGGGGAAGCTGCCGATACCTACTTCGGCAAATCCGTCGGGCAACTGACGCTGGCCGAATGCGCGATGCTGGCCGGTCTGCCGAAGGCACCTTCGGCCAACAACCCTGTGGTCAACCCGCGCCGCGCACGGCAACGGCAGGCGTATATCCTGCTGCGCATGAAGGACCTCGGACGCATTACGGGTGCCCAATACGACGCTGCGCTGCTGGAGCCGCTCCGGTTGAAGTAAGCCGCAACCGGCACCCGTGTCAGCCGCCGCCCGACGGCGGCCGTGCATCCTGCGTGATAGCCTCACCTCACCACCGGCGCACGCCGGGACGCGCATAACGAGGCGGCCATGGATGGAATCTGGGGCGAGGTATATAGCACGCTGCGGGCGGAGTTCGCGGACGTGAACAATGTCAGCGAACTCACGAAGATCCTGGTCAGGCTGACGCTGGCCTGCCTGCTCGGCGGCCTGATCGGCTGGGAACGCGAGTCGGCGGGCAAGGCAGCGGGCCTGCGCACACACATGCTCGTGGCGATGGGCGCGGCACTGTTCGTACTGGTGCCGTTATTGGCAGGCACCCCGCTGGCGGACATGAGCCGCGTACTGCAGGGCCTGATCGCCGGCATCGGCTTTCTGGGCGCGGGTGCCATCATCAAGCACACCGACGAAAAAGAGATTCGCGGCCTGACTACGGCAGCGAGCATCTGGACCGTGGCGGCCATCGGCGTGGCCTGCGGCCTGGGCCGGGAATCGACAGCCGTGATCGCCACGCTGTTCGGCCTGGCGATCCTGCAACTGCTCTTTCGCATGGAGAAGCGCGCGTCGTAACGCACCCGCGCGTCAACGCCATGCCATGCCTCGCGCCTCAGGCAGCGGCGCGCAGTGTCACCTCGAACTTGTCGCGATGACGTGCCACGGCTTCGATCACGATGGGATCGACCCCTTCCCCGCCCGCGTCCACATGCGTCAGGAACGCGCGCTTCATGCGTGGTTCCCAGAATTTTTTTACATGGTTGGCGATGTCGGCCAGCGCCTCGTCATGGTCGGGCATGGCTTCGAAGAAGCTGCCGATCTGGTTGGCCATCTTGACCAGGTTTTCGATATGCATTGCCGGACCCTATGCCATATGTAGTCGTTGGGGATGCGTATAGACGACGAGGCTTCCGCCCCGCACGAACCCGGCCAGCGTGATGCCCGCACTATCAGCCAGCCGCACCGCCATCGCGGTAGGCCCTGACACCGCAGCCAGCACGCCCGCACCGATGGCCGCCGTCTTCTGCACCATTTCATAACTCGCGCGGCTCGTGACGATGACCGCCCCGTGCGCGATATCTTCCTGCCCGCCACGCGACAACGCGCCCGCCAGCTTGTCGAGCGCGTTGTGGCGGCCTACATCCTCGCGCACCAGCGCCAGCTCGCCATCGGCACGCATCCAGCCCGCCGCGTGCGTGGCACCGGTATCGCGCAACAACGCCTGCCGCTTGTGCAACGCCGCGAACGCATGCTCGAACACCGCCGGATCGAAGACCGCCGCGCTCTGCACCGGCTGCGGCACGCGCATCACTTCGTCGAGCGATTCGGTGCCGCACAGTCCGCAGCCCGTGCGGCCCGCCATCGCACGGCGACGCCCTTTCAGCGCGACGAATGCACCCGTGGCGATATCGAGCCTGACCGTGATGCCCTGCTCGCTGGTCTCCACGTCGATGCCGTAGATATCGCCGGCACGTTCCACGATGCCTTCGCTGAGACTGAATCCGATTGCGAAGTCTTCGAGATCGGCCGGCGTCGCCAGCATCACCGCGTGCGAGATGCCGTTGAACTCCAGCGCGACCGGCACCTCTTCGGCCAGGTGGTCCACTTCAGTGCCCGCCTTGCCATGCCGCCAGCGGCGCACCTCGAAGGTGCGCTGCGCGGGCATTTCTGCGGTGCCGGCGGCGCTGTCGGGTGACGGCACATCACGCTTCATCGCGTTGCGCTCCCCTGATCAACCGGCCGGCGCCGTTTCACCGGCCGCACGCAGGTGGGCCAGTTGCTCCTCATTGAATGCCTGGTAGTTGCGCTGCCATGTGGAAGGCTGCGCGACCGGCATCACCTGTACCGCCGTCACCTTGTACTCGGGGCAGTTGGTGGCCCAGTCAGAGTTGTCGGTGGTGATGACGTTGGCGCCCGACTCCGGGAAGTGGAACGTCGTGTAGACCACGCCCGGCTGCATCCGGCTGCTGACGATGGCACGCAGCACCGTCTCGCCCGCGCGGCTCTGCACGCCGACCCAGTCGCCGTCCTTGATGCCACGTTCCTCGGCATCGTGCGGATGAATCTCCAGCCGGTCCTCGTCGTGCCAGTGCACATTCTCCGTACGCCGCGTCTGCGCGCCCACGTTGTACTGCGACAAGATGCGACCAGTGGTCAGGATCAGCGGGAACTTGCGATTCACCTTCTCGTCGGTGGCCACGTACTTGGTGATGATGAACTTGCCCTTGCCCCGCACGAACGCATCGACGTGCATCGTCGGCGTGCCCTGCGGCGCTTCGGCATTGCACGGCCACTGAATGCTGCCGAGTTCTTCGAGCTTCTGGTAGCTCACGCCCGAGAACGTCGGCGTCAACGCCGCAATCTCATCCATGATTTCCGACGGATGCTTGTAGTTCATCGGATAGCCCAGCGCATTCGACAGCAGGATCGTGGCTTCCCAGTCCGAGTAACCGGCCTGCGGCGGCATCACCTTGCGCACGCGCGAGATGCGGCGCTCCGCATTGGTGAACGTGCCGTCTTTCTCCAGGAACGACGAACCCGGCAGGAACACGTGTGCGTACTTGGCCGTCTCGTTCAGGAAGATGTCCTGCACGACGATGCATTCCATCGACGACAGGGCTTCGGAAACGTGCTGCGTGTTCGGATCGGACTGGACGATGTCCTCGCCCTGGCAGTACAGGCCCTTGAACGTGCCGCCCAGCGCGGCTTCGAACATGTTGGGAATGCGCAGGCCCGGCTCCGGATTGATGTCCACGCCCCATGCCACTTCGAACTCGGCACGCACCGTGGAATCCGATACGTGGCGATAGCCCGGCAGCTCATGCGGGAACGAGCCGATATCGCACGAACCCTGCACGTTGTTCTGGCCACGCAGCGGGTTCACGCCCACGCCTTCACGACCGATATTGCCGGTGGCCATGGCGAGGTTGGCGATGCCCATCACCGTGGTGGAACCTTGCGCATGCTCGGTCACGCCCAGGCCGTAGTAGATCGCAGCGTTACCGCCCGTGGCATAGAGACGTGCGGCGCCGCGCAGCGTATCGGCAGGCACGCCGGTGACGGCTTCCATCGCTTCCGGCGAGTTCTCGGGCAGTGCCACGAAATCGCGCCATTGCTGGAACGCGCGATCTTCGCAACGCTCGGCGATGAACTGCTCGGCGAGCAGCCCTTCGGTCACGATCACGTGCGCCAGCGACGTGACCAGGGCCACGTTCGTACCGGGACGCAGTTGCAGGTGA
Source organism: Cupriavidus sp. SW-Y-13 (assembly GCF_009793345.1). Classification (NCBI taxonomy): domain Bacteria; kingdom Pseudomonadati; phylum Pseudomonadota; class Betaproteobacteria; order Burkholderiales; family Burkholderiaceae; genus Cupriavidus; species Cupriavidus sp. SW-Y-13. The sequence continues at coordinate 641,792 of NZ_WHLX01000001.1, read as the reverse complement.
TAGTCGGCGCGGACGTGCGGCGAATCCACCAGATCGATCTGGCGCGGATCGACGACGATCAGCTTGGCACCCGCACGCAGGCGACGCTTCATGCGCGAGGCAAACACCGGGTGGCCGTCGCTCGGATTCGCGCCGATCACCATGATTACATCGGCCTTGGCCACCGAGCGGAACGTCTGCGTACCCGCCGATTCACCCAGCGTGGTCTTCAGGCCGTAGCCCGTAGGCGAGTGGCAAACCCGTGCGCAGGTATCGACGTTGTTGTTGCCGAACGCGGCACGCACGAGCTTCTGCACGAGATAGCCTTCCTCGTTCGTGCAGCGCGACGACACGATGCCGCCAATCGAATCCTGGCCATGCTGGGTCTGGATGCGGCGGAATTCCGAAGCCGCATAGTTGATCGCTTCTTCCCACGACACTTCGCGCCACGGATCGGTGATCTTCGCGCGGATCATCGGCTTGAGGATGCGGTCCTTGTGCGTGGCGTAGCCCCATGCAAAGCGGCCCTTCACGCAGGCGTGGCCTTCGTTGGCGGCGCCGTCCTTGTACGGGACCATGCGCACCACTTCATTGCCCTTCATCTCGGCCTTGAACGTGCAACCCACGCCGCAGTAGGCGCAGGTCGTGACCTTGCTGTGCGACGGCTGGCCCAGCTTGATCACCGACGTTTCGGTCAGCGTGGCCGTCGGGCAGGCCTGCACGCAGGCGCCGCACGACACGCAATCCGATTCCATGAACGACTGGCTCGTGCCCGGCGATACACGCGAATCGAAGCCGCGTCCGCTGATGGTCAGTGCAAACGTGCCCTGCGTTTCCTCGCAGGCGCGCACGCAGCGATTGCAGACGATGCACTTGGACGCGTCATAGGTGAAGTACGGATTCGACTCGTCCTTCTTCAGATGCGTGTGCGTGGCGATCGGCGCGGCACCGCCTGCGCCATCGGCATAGCGTACTTCGCGCAGACCCACCACACCGGCCATGTCCTGCAGTTCGCAGTTGCCGTTGGTGGGGCACGTCAGGCAGTCCAGCGGGTGATCGGAGATATACAACTCCATCACGCCACGGCGCAGATCGCCGAGCTTGCCGCTTTGCGTGCGCACCTTCATACCCGCTTCCGCAGGCGTGGTGCACGATGCCGGATACCCGCGCCGGCCCTCGATTTCCACGAGGCAAAGGCGGCAGGAGCCGAACGGTTCCAGCGAGTCGGTGGCGCAGAGCTTGGGCACACCGATGCCAGCCTCTGCTGCGGCGCGCATCACGGAGGTGCCAGCGGGTACAGTGACGGCTACACCGTCGATCTCCAGCGTGACCAGTGTGTCGGTCTCGATGGCCGGAGTACCAAAGTCGAAATCGTCGCGTGCTTGCAAGGGACGTCTCCCGAAATACTGCTTGTGAGGATGCGCATCCCTGAGGGATACGTCAGTCTGTATGGTGCGTGGTCAGCCTAAGCCGCCTGCGCCGGCTTGGGTTGCAATCCAAAATCTTCCGGAAACTCGTTCAGCGCGGAGAGCACCGGGTACGGCGTCATGCCGCCCATGGCGCAGAGCGAGCCGCTCAGCATCGTGTCGCAGAGGTCGCGCACCAGCGCCACGTGCTTCACGGGCTGGTCGCCGGCCATGATGCGGTCGATGACTTCCACGCCGCGTGTCGATCCGATACGGCACGGGGTGCATTTGCCGCAGGACTCGATCGCGCAGAACTCCATCGCATACCGGGCCATCTTCGCCATGTCCACGGTCTCGTCGAACACGACGATGCCACCGTGACCGACCACCGCACCGAACGCTGCGTAGGCCTCGTAATCGAGCGGCACATCGAAGCGCGATTCCGGCAGGTACGCACCCAGCGGGCCACCGACCTGCACGGCGCGGATGCTGCGGCCGCTACGCGTGCCACCGCCGAAATCCATCAGCAGTTCACGCAGCGTGATACCGAATGCCTTCTCCACAAGACCGCCCTGGCGAATGTTGCCAGCCAGCTGGAACGGCAGCGTGCCGCGCGAACGGCCCATGCCGAAGTCCTTGTAGAACGTGGCACCACGGGAAAGGATGATCGGCACCGTGGCCAGCGAGATCACGTTGTTGATGACCGTGGGCTGGCCGAACAAACCCTTGAGCGCCGGCAATGGCGGCTTGGCACGTACCACGCCGCGCTTGCCTTCCAGGCTCTCCAGCAAGGCCGTTTCCTCGCCGCACACATAGGCACCTGCGCCCTTGCGCACTTCGAGATGGAACCGCTTGCCGGTGCCCCGGATGTTGTCACCGAGCCAGCCGGCCTGCATGGCCGTCTCGATGGCCGCTTCCGTCGCGGCAATCGCATGCGGGTACTCGGAACGCGTGTAGATGTAGCCCTGTTCGGCGCCAACGGCCAGGCCCGCAATCGTCATGCCTTCGATCAGCACGAACGGATCGTCCTCCATGACCATGCGGTCCGAGAACGTGCCCGAGTCGCCTTCGTCGGCATTGCAGACGATGTACTTGACCGGCGACTGCGCGCCCAGCACCGTCTTCCACTTGATGCCAGTGGGGAACGCCGCGCCGCCGCGACCGCGCAGGCCGGAGTCGAGCACTTCCTGCACGATCTGCTCGGGCGACATCGACAATGCGCGGGTCAATCCCGCAAAGCCTTCATGCCCGATGTAGTCATCGATCGACAGCGGATCGGTGATGCCCATCCGTGCAAAGGTCAGTCGCTCCTGATTCTTCAGGAACGGGATCTCCTCGGTCAGGCCGTGTGCCAATGCGTGCTGGCCGCCTTTGAGGAATCCCGCATCGAACAGCGCCGGCACATCATCCTCGGTGACCGGGCCATAGGCCACGCGGCCCGCGTCGGTCTGTACTTCGACCAGCGGTTCGAGCCAGAACATGCCGCGCGAGCCGTTGCGGACGATGCGTACCTCGGCACCGCGCTGTGCGGCTTCGCGTGCGATGGCCTGCGCCACTTCGTCGGCATCCAGCGCCAGCGCGGTGGAGTCGCGCGGCACGAAGATCGTGATCGGGTTCGTGCTCATGCGCGTACCTCCTCGTCTTCGCGTACTGCGTCGATCAGGCGATCGAAGCGTCGGGCATCGACCCGCCCATGCACCCGCTCACCGATCATCATCGCCGGGCCGGTTGCGCATTGGCCCAGGCAGTAGACCGGTTCGAGCGTGAACTGGCCGTCAGCGGTGGTCTCGTGGAAATCGCAGCCGAGCGACTGGCATGCATGCGCGGCCAGACCATCGGCACCGACCGACTGGCATGCCTCGGCGCGGCACACCTGTACGACGTGGCGTCCGGCGGGCTGCTCGCGGAAGTGGTGATAGAACGTGATCACGCCATGCACCTCGGCGCGCGAGAGGTTCAGCGCCTTTGCGATGACGGGCACCGCGCTGGCGGGAATGAAACCCTGGCTGTCCTGGATGTCATGCAGGATCGGCAGCAATGCACCGGGCATGTCGCGCCGCGCCTCGACGATGCGCGCAATGGCGTCGCTGGCCGCAATCGTCGAGTTCGCTGCGTGGGCCGCGGCGGCATCGTCGCTGCCGGCTGCCGCCTGGGGAATGGCGTTTTCTGGCATCTTGTCTCCTGTTTCTTGTCGGCCCCGATATCGGCTTTTTTATTCATATTCGGGATCACCGCAGCGGGCTTTTTATCCGCTTTATGCGACTATAGGACCGTGTTTTGCCCCATTCAATATGCTATTTTCCGCATATGCTACGTATCTCGATCCTTCCCCACCTGCAGATCCGCGACGACACCGCCCTGGCGCCCGCGCCAGCGCTGGATGTGTCACGCCTGGTCGCCCTGCTGAGCCTTATCGAATCCACCGGCAACATTGCGCAATCGGCAGAAGCCATGACGTTGTCTTATCGCTACGCTTGGGGAATCCTGCGTGACGCGGAGACGCTTTTTGGCGGCGCGCTCATTGCCAAGACCCGGGGACGGGGATCGACGCTGACGCCCATGGCGCAACAACTCGTGTGGGCCAGCAAGCGCATTGCAGCGCGCCTCACGCCTACGCTCGACAGCCTGGCCTCCGAGCTGGAGATCGAACTCAAGAAGCTGATGGCAGCCTCAGACCCCGCCGTGCGCATTCACGCCAGCCACGGTTTCGCGGTTGCTGCACTGCGGGATTTTCTCGACGAGCAGAAGGTGCGGCACGACCTGAAGTACTGCGGCAGTCTGGAAGCCGCAGCCGCGCTGGCCGAGGGCGCCTGCGACGTGGCGGGTTTCCACGTACCGATCGGGGAATTCGAGGAAGAAACGCTGCGCGGCTTCACGCGCTGGCTGCAACCGGACAAGCATTGCCTGATCCATCTCGCCACCCGCCAGCAAGGGTTGTTCGTGCGTCCCGGCAATCCGCTCGGCGTTACGTCGCTCGAAGACCTCACGCGCGCGGACGTGCGCTTTGTGAATCGCCAACTGGGTTCGGGCACGCGACTGCTGCTGGATCTGATGCTGGCGCGGCGCGGCATCGACACCAGCCGCATCGAAGGTTTCAGCAACGGGGAATTCACCCATGCAGCGGTGGCCGCCTATATCGGCAGCGGCATGGCCGACGTGGGCTTCGGCGTGGAAACCGCCGCCCGCCGTTTCGGTCTGGAGTTCGTGCCCGTGCTGCAGGAACGCTACTTCTTTGCCCTGCAGAAGGAGGCGCTGCACAGCCCCGCCATGCAAGGCGCGGTCAGCGCCATGAAAAGCGCGACCTTCCGCGAACGCGTCAACGCGCTACCGGGCTACAACGGCGCGCTGACGGGCCTGGTGCAGACGTTCGCGGCAGCGTTTCCCGGGGTGGATTTGTAAGGCAGGGCAAGCACGCAACGTGTGCGCTTGTCCTGCCATCACAATCCCATCAATACACCACCACCGACAACGTCACGCCGGCCGGTACGCGCACCTTGTCGCTATACACGCCGTTGGCATCGCTACGCGGGGCAATGTAGCTGCCGAGGCCCAGCAGGGAGGCGGGCGCCGTGGCGGGGAGTTTGCGCAGCGTGGTGTACTTGCTGGCCGATGGGTCTATCGCGGGCAGCGTGAATGTGCCGTCGGTCCAGGCGGGATAGCCGTAGTCAAGCGGGGTGCGGGCGGCGGGCATGCTGCTGTTGGTCGTCGCGCGCCAGTTCACGAATGCCCTGTCGAACGTCCAGCCCGCATGGACGGCGATGGCATCGGACAGTACCTGCTTCGAACCCACGGTCTTGCGGGTCAGCAGGTCGCGGAGGAACGCCACGCCAAGCTGGCGGTTCAGGAAGCCGCCGAAACTGCCGGACACCGCATAGCTTTCGCAGGTCACACCGAAGCCGGTGAAATCGAGCAGATTGCAGTTGTAGTCGCTGTAGCGGTAATAATCAGGCAGGCGCACATCCCCAATGGGGCTGTAGCCGGATACGATGATGCCGCTCAGGAAGTCTTCCATCTGCATCGCCGTCATCTCTTCCAGCCACGCGTCGTATGCGTACTCGGCACCCATGGTGACCTGGCGACGGTAGAAGTTCTGCATGTGCGTGCCTTCATGCGCCATCGTGGTCTTGATCGACTGCATGCCTGCCGCCGCGCCCAGCGACAACGTTTCGCTATCCAGATACAGCGAAATCGCTTCGTTGCTGTTGGCTTCCTTGGTCTTCAGGAAGTTGTGCACGCCCCAGAAATAGCCGACCGTGCCATACGGCTTGGCGTCGTGATTGAAGTTCAGCACCACGATGTCGATGGGCCGGCCAGAGGGCAGCAGCGTACCGCTGAAGTTGTTGGCACCCCAGACCGCACCGCCCACCTGGACCAGCCGATCGTAAAGCAGGCCCGGTCCGGCAAACGTGGTGGCGAGATCGAGCACCATCGTATCGGTCACGGCACTCGCCTCGGCCACTTCCACCCAGACGTTGACCGTGGTGCCGTCGCTGGCCGTCACCTGTTTGCGCAGCGTGGCCGGACGCGACGTGCCATCGGTGTGATACCAGCTACGCGTGGCGCCTTCCGTCATGCCCTGGGTGCCGAGCGATGCCGCCAACGGTGCCGGCGCAGCCAGCGTGTTCTTCATGGCGCCCGATGCAGGCGCGCTCTGGGCCCAGCCTGCGCGATTGAATTCGCGGATCGCACGCTGCGCGGTTTCCTCGGTCGATTGGACGCTGAGCGATTGCGGCGAGATCATCTCGGCCGCTACCTGCGACGAGAGACCGGTGGGCATGGCCACGGAAGCCGCGCCCAGGTTGGTCAGTTGCATGGCAATGGTCTTGCCGGCCACGCCCGTGATCGAATACTGCACGTCCACGGCGTTGGCCGTGGCATTGGGATAGCCCCAGGTGCCGACACTGGTGCCGGCATAGGCGCCGCTGGTCGCGGCCCCGCAACCCGAACACGTCTGCGAGAGACCCGAGACCAGTTGCGGTGCATCCGATGTCGTGACGGGCGCTGCCGCAGCCTGGGCCGTGGCGGCTTGGCCGCTATCGTCGCCACCGCCACCACCGCAGGCAGTCAGTACCAGGGCGGCGGCAGCGGCCAGGCCGCTCAGGGCGTGGGGAGCAGGGAAGCGCGCTCCGGGGCGCGGGGACGAACGACGCATCGAGGAACTCCAGAAACATGTGCGAACTCCGGAATGTCCCGGAGCGGTCTCTCAATAACGACGCGTGAAGCTCTTTTTTGAGCATCGATTGCGTCGTGCGGACCATGTTTCGTCCCTACGATCGTTTCAATCTGTTGTCATCCGCACCCAGCGCGGCCGGGGAATACCGGGTGTCAGTACACCTCGGGAATGACCATCTCCGACGGCACGGGCAGACGCGTGTAGTCGGCGTGGCGCTCGCGGTCCGGCAGCACGATGGTGGCCGCTGACGGCTCCACGTACGGCATCTGCTGCAGCAGGTGATGGATGCAGTTGAGCCGTGCGCGCTTCTTGTCCACCGCCTGCACCACCCACCAAGGCGCCTCGGCAATATGCGTGCGCTCGAGCATGATTTCCTTGGCACGCGTGTAGTCTTCCCAGCGGCGGCGCGACTCCAGGTCCATCGGGCTCAGCTTCCACTGCTTCAGCGGATCGTGGATGCGGCTCAGGAAGCGCAGGTGCTGCTCGTCGTCGGTGATCGAGAACCAATACTTGATCACCTGGATGCCCGAGCGCACCAGCATGCGTTCGAACTCCGGCACCGAGCGGAAGAATTCCTCGTACTGGTCATCGGTACAGAAGCCCATCACGCGTTCCACGCCGGCGCGGTTGTACCAGCTACGGTCGAACAGCACCATCTCGCCGGCGGCGGGCAGATGCGAGACATAGCGCTGGAAATACCACTGCGTGCGTTCGCGGTCATTGGGCGCCGGCAGCGCGGCCACGCGGCAGACGCGCGGGTTCAGGCGCTGCGTGATGCGCTTGATGACACCACCCTTGCCCGCCGCATCGCGTCCTTCGAAGAGGATCACGACCTTGTGGCCCGTGGCCACCACCCAGCTCTGCAGCTTGACCAGTTCGCCCTGCAGGCGGAACAGTTCGCGGAAGTACATGTGGCGCTCGGCACGCTCGGCCTCATCGCCATTGAGATTGCTGTTGTCGCCGGGGCCGCCAATGTCTCCGGACAATACCCGCTGCACCAGCATGGGATCGCGGTCCTCGAGTTCAAGCTCGAGTTCCTCGTCGTAATAGTCCGCCACCTCGCGGTGAATGCGCTGGATCAGCGTTTCGTCGTTGTAATCCATGGATATCCTCCGTCACCCGCGCCCGAACGGACGCATGGCTCACGCCAACCATGCTACGCCTGCGAGATGGCAAATAGGTGACTTGTCATAAATGTCACGCATGGCTGCCCGATCACTCGCCCGATCGTTCGATTGCTACTGGCTCTGCTGCTTCCTGAACGCCCACCGTCCGGCCAGCGCGGTAAAGCTGGCAACCAGTGCCACCAGTACCCAGAAGCCGTGGGGATGTTCCGCAAGCGGAATCCCGCCCACGTTCATGCCGAAGAAACCGGCCACGATATTGATGGGCAGCGCCAGCACCGTGACCATCGTCAGGGTGAACAGTGTGCGGTTGGTCTGCTCGTTCAGCTTGGCGGCGATTTCTTCCTGCAGCAGCTTGATCCGCTCCACCAGCGCCGCCAGATCGCTCAGCACCAGCGAGAACTCTTCGGTGGATTCGCGCAACTCCTGCAGATCGGTTTCCTGCAGCCACGCGGGCGGACGGTTCAGCAGGCGGAACAGCGCGCCCGGTTCCGGCGCCAGCAGCCGCTGCAACCGCACCAGGCCACGCCGCATGGCGCCGACATCCGTGCGGTTCGAGCGAAGCCGCTGCGCCAGCAACTGGTCTTCGATCTGGTCGACGTTGACGCCGGTCTCGCGCACGATCTGCACCAGCACATCGGCCTGATCGCGCAGCAGATGCACGACCAGATCCAGCGGGGAGCGGAACGCTTCGCCACGCCGCACGGCTGCGCGCAGGCGATCCACGGATCGCAGCGGCCGGGCACGCGCGGTGACCAGCAGCCGGTGATCGGCGTGCGCCCAGAGCGTGGAGATATCGGTCGAGGTCACGCCGAAGTTGTAGATCACGTCGTTGACCACGGCCAGCAGCGCCGCATCCTGACGCTCGATGCGCGTGGAGTGCGACCCCTGCCGCAGGGCCTCGAAGAAATCCTCGGGCAAGCCAAGCTGACTACGCATCCAACGTTCGCAGGCACTATGCGCGAGATTGAAGTGCAGCCAGACGAAGGGACGCGCCTGACCTTCCTGCGCCACCACAGCCGGGGCGTGCAGCCACGCGGCCGCCTCGCGCGAATCGATCTCGCGCACCGGCTCGCCCGGGACAAACAGGAAACCGCTGATCAGCCCGACCGGGTCGGATCCATAGCCGGTCTCGACAATGCCCGATTGCATGAACTCTCCTCTGACCTCTGTCCTGACATTTCTCACGCGCGACGTTAGCACGCCGGCGTGACGATGCCTCGACGTTCAGGAGGCGCGCGGCCGGGCACGCGATGCGGCGAGCTTCTTGTAGAAGGCGGCACGGCTGATGCCGACGCGTGCGGCGGCGTCGGCCACGCGGCCCTCGCAGGCATCGAGGGCCTGGGCGAGGAAGGTGGCTTCGAAGTCGGCGAGGGCTTCGGCGTAGGTGGTGGGGGTGGAATCTGGCGATGGCGGTGTTTGAACTGCGTTGCCCTCTCCCCCTGCCCCTCTCCCGCTCGCGGGAGAAGGGAGCAAACCAACAGCATCACCACCTCCCTCTGGGTGCTCCCCTCTCCCGCCTGCGGGAGAGGGGCCGGGGGAGAGGGCCAGCGCGTCAACACCCGCCACCACCTTCCTCCCCCCCAGCAACGGCGCCAACGTCTCCGCATCCAGATCATCCTCATCGCACAGCAACACCACGCGCTCCAGCACGTTGCGCAGCTCGCGCACGTTGCCCGGCCAGTCGTAGTCACGCAGCAGTGCCAGCGCATCGTCGTTGAGCCCGATCGGATTGCGCTCGGCCCGCAGACACAACTCCTCGATGATCGCGTAGGCCAGCGGCAGCAGATCGGCACGGCGGTCGCGCAGCGGCGGCAGGTCGATCGTCAGCACGTTCAGGCGATAGAACAGGTCGGCACGGAACTGCCCGGCCTGCACCAGCGCGGGCAGGTCGGCGGATGTCGCGGCAATGATGCGCACATCGCTGCGCACGATGCGGTTCGATCCCAACGGTTCGAACTCGCGATCCTGCAACGCGCGCAGCAGCTTGCTCTGCAGCGACAGCGGCATGTCGCCGATCTCGTCGAGAAACAGCGTGCCGCCGTCGGCCAGTTCGAACTTGCCGACGCGGCCCTTGCGGTCCACGCCCGTGTACGCACCGGGTGCGGCGCCGAAGAACTCCACTTCGAGCAAGGTATCGGGAATGGCAGCCACGTTGACCGTGACCAGCGGCTGCTCCGCGCGCGCCGAACCGGCATGGATGCCGTGCGCGAGCAGTTCCTTGCCCGTGCCCGTCTCCCCCAGCAACAGGACCGGAGATTCCGCCAGTGCCGCGCGGCGCGCGTGGCGCTTGACCTCCTGCGCGGCCGGGCTTGTGCCCACGAAGCTTGCAAAGGTGTACTTGGCCCGGCGCGCATGGTCCAGCGAGCGGCGCGCTGCCGCCAGTTCCGATTGCACGCGCGAGTAATGGGCAAAGATCGGCGTCAGGGCCTTGAGTTCGTCGAACAGTGCGAAGCCCACGCCGCCGATGGTGCGGCCGGAGTCGTCCTTGATGGGCAGGCGCGTGACGATCATCGGCTCGCGGTCGGTCTCCAGCAGGTCCAGCAGGATCGGTTTGCCTGTGCTCACCACCTCGCGCATCAGGCTGTTCGGAATGACCTGTTCGCAGTCGAGTCCGATGGCCGCCTGGGGATCGGTGAAGCCAAACCGTGCCGCGTAACGTTTGTTGATCCACACCACGCGCGCGTGCTCGTCCACGACGAACGTGCCCTCGCTGAAATTCTCGAAAGTGCGGAACAACGTCTCCATGGCGCGTCGCGCCACATCGTCGTAGTCGAACAGCAGGGCGCCACCTGGCTCGGCGATCTTTTGCATGGGGGGATTTGTCTCGTTTTCTTATCAGTCTCTGATTGGAGACCGAGTGTCTCACATTGGAGATTTCCGCGCGTTGGGACGCGCTTGCTCTGTCTCAAGGAAGAGACAGGGGCAGCAAGGTTACACTTTCCAAGGCTTTATGCGCCTTTTTCATAACTTTTTGGTGCGGGCACGGAGCCTGCTAAGGAAGCGTCCCCCGGTCCTCTTTCCGGGGGACGCTTCATATTTGGCGGCACCCCGGGCAGCAGACGGCAATCCCAGGCGGCCCGACCGCATTCAAGAACAAGCAATGGAGACCCCATGTCATTTGTAGTAGTGATCGCCGCGCTGGCGTTCCTGATGTTTGCCGCCTATCGCGGCTACAGCGTGATCCTGTTTGCCCCGCTGGCCGCGCTCGGCGCCGTCCTGCTGACCGATCCGTCGGCCGTCGCGCCGATGTTCGCCGGTGTCTTCATGGAGAAGATGGTCGGCTTCGTGAAGCTGTACTTCCCCGTGTTCATGCTCGGTGCCGTGTTCGGCAAGGTCGTCGAACTCTCCGGTTTCTCCGAAGCGATCGTCGCTGCTGCCATCCGCTACATCGGCCGCTCGCGCGCCAATGCCGTGATCGTGGCCGTCTGCGCGCTACTGACCTATGGCGGCGTCTCGCTGTTCGTGGTGGTGTTCGCGGTCTATCCGTTCGCCGCCGAACTCTATCGCCAGAGCAACATTCCCAAGCGGCTGATGCCGGGCGCCATTGCACTGGGCGCGTTCTCGTTCACCATGGATTCGCTGCCGGGTACGCCGCAGATCCAGAACATCATCCCGACCACGTTCTTCAACACCACCTCATGGGCCGCGCCGGTGCTGGGCGTGATCGGCTCGCTGTTCATCATCGCCGTGGGCCTGACGTATCTGGAATGGCGCCGTCGTGCCGCCGCCGCACGTGGCGAAGGCTATGGCACCAACCTGCTCAACGAACCGCAACGCGTGGAAGGCGGCAAGTTGCCGTCGCCGCTGCTGGCCATCCTGCCGCTGATCGTCGTGGGCGTATCGAACTTCTGGCTCACACGCATGATTCCGCTGTGGTACGGCCAGAGCCACACAGTGTCGATGCCGGGCCTGGCCAAGCCGGTGGAAACCAAGATTGCCGGCGTGACCGCCATCTGGGCCGTCGAAGGCGCGCTGATCCTGGGCATTCTCGTGGTACTGGTGACCGCATTCAGCACGGTAAAGGCCCGCTTTGCAGAAGGCACGAAGGCCGCAGTGGGCGGCGCGCTGCTTGCTTCGATGAACACGGCATCGGAATACGGCTTTGGCGGCGTGATCGCCGCGCTGCCCGGCTTCCTCGTGGTCAGCGATGCGCTGCGCAGCATTCCCAACCCGCTCGTCAACGCCGCCGTGTCGGTCAGCACGCTGGCGGGTATCACGGGCTCGGCATCGGGCGGCATGAGCATCGCGCTGGCCGCGATGTCCAACGCTTTCATCCAGGGGGCGCAGGCAGCAAACATTCCGCTGGAAGTGCTGCACCGCGTAGTGTCGATGGCCAGCGGCGGCATGGATACGCTGCCGCACAACGGCGCGGTCATCACGCTGCTGGCCGTGACCGGCCTCACGCACCGCGAGGCGTATCGCGACATCTTCGCCATCACCATCATCAAGACACTGGCCGTGTTCTTCGTGATCGCCGTGTTCTACACGACCGGCCTCGTCTAAGGAATTCGCAATGTTCACCCTGCAAGGCAAGACCGCACTGGTCACCGGCTCCACAAGCGGCATCGGCCTCGGTATCGCCCAGGCACTGGCGCAGGCCGGCGCCAATATCGTGCTGAACGGCTTCGGCGATATCGACGCCGCGCTGGCCTCGATCACTGCCATCGGCGCCAAGGCGATTCACCACCCCGCCGACATGCGCCGCCCAGACGAGATCGCGGCCATGTTCACGCTGGCACAGGAACGCTTCGGCAGCGTAGATATCGTCGTCAACAACGCCGGCATCCAGCACGTGGCACCCGTCGAGGATTTCCCGGTTGAAAAGTGGGATGACATCCTCGCGATCAATCTTTCGTCCGCATTCCACACCACGCGCCTGGCACTGCCGGGCATGCGCGCCAGCAACTGGGGCCGCATCGTCAATATCGCATCCGTACACGGACTGGTGGGCTCGGCAGGCAAGTCCGCCTACGTGGCAGCCAAGCACGGCCTGGTGGGACTGACCAAGGTGACGGCACTGGAAGCCGCCGGCACCGGCGTAACCTGCAACGCCATCTGCCCCGGCTTCGTGCTGACGCCGCTGGTGGCTGCACAGATCGACGCCATCGCCCAGCGCGACGGCATCACCACCGAAGCGGCACAAGCCCGCCTGCTCGCCGACAAGCAACCCTCCGGGCAATTCGTCACCCCGGAACAGCTCGGCAACCTCGTGCTGATGCTGTGCTCGCCGATGGGCGATCAAGTGCGCGGTGCGGCCTGGGCGATGGATGGAGGCTGGACGGCGCAGTAAGCACTACGGTTTTTAATGCAGCACTGAGAGCCCCGGCGGAAGTCGGGGCTTTTTTTGTTTGTGATGGTCTTCAAACGCTGCGGGTTTTCTCCCCAAGCGCCTTGCACGTATCACCTGGCAATCATCGACTAACCCGATCATACGTAAGCATCCACCCGTCGATACCGACGTGTAATGGCTTCCCATTGCCCTGCCTTCCAGAATGAACCTGGGCCGCAGCAAGCCGCTGTCATCGGGACAGCGCGTTGCGGCACGGCATTGCCAGGAGGCCACGCACATGGACGTTCAGACCATCCGGGAGCGCGCGTATGCCACGCCGCTAGTCAGCCCGGCCTACCCGATGGGACCCTACCGGTTCCTACAGCGGGAGTACTTCATCGTCTCGTACCGTACCGATCCGGCGTTGCTGCGCCAGGTGGTGCCCGAACCGCTGCAGGTTGCCGAACCCGTGGTGCACTACGAGTTCATCCGGATGCCGGACTCCACCGGCTTCGGCAGCTACACCGAATCGGGACAGGTGATCCCCGTGACGTTCCAGGGCCACGCCGGCAACTACACCCACTCGATGTTCCTGGACGACCATCCGCCGCTTGCGGGCGGGCGCGAGCTGTGGGGTTTTCCGAAGAAGCTGGCCAACCCCCGCCTGTCGGTCGAGACCGATACGTTGCTCGGCACGCTGGACTACGGCCCGGTACGCGTGGCCACCGGCACGATGGGCTACAAGCACCAGTGCATCGATGCTGACAAGGTGCGCCAGTCACTGGTGACGACGCCGAATTACCTGCTCAAGATCCTGCCCCATGTCGATGGCTCGGCGCGTGTGTGCGAGCTCGTCTGCTACTTCCTTACGGACGTGGAGGTCAAGGGCGCATGGACCGGCCCCGCCGCGCTCTCGCTGTTTCCGCACGCGCTGGCGCCGGTTGCCCAGTTGCCGGTGCTCGAAATCGTCGGCGCGAAGCACTACGTGGCCGACCTGACGCTCGGCCTCGGCGAGGTGGTCTACGACTACCTCCAGCCTTGACGCCGCACACCCTGCATTCCCATTTCCCTTCAGTGCCCCGGTGTCCATGACGGGCGCCGGCAATTCATTCATCCGGAGAACAACATGAAGCTTCAAGGCAAATCGGCCATCGTCACGGGCGCGGCCAGCGGCATCGGCAAGGCCATCGCGGAACTGCTGGCATCCGAGGGTGCGGCGGTCGCCATCGCCGACCTCAACGAGGAAGCAGCGCGCAAGGTGGCCGAGGGCATCGAGGCCAACGGCGGCCGTGCCATCGGCGTGGCGATGGACGTCACCAATGAGGAAGCCGTCGACCGTGCCACCGACCTGGTGGCCGAACAATTCGGCGGTGTCGATATCCTCGTGTCCAATGCCGGCATCCAAATCGTCAACCCGGTGCACGAATACAACTTCGACGACTGGAAGCGCATGCTGTCCATCCATGTGGATGGCGCCTTCCTGACCACGCGCGCCGCGCTGCGCCACATGTACCGCGACAATCGTGGCGGCACGGTGATCTACATGGGTTCGGTCCACTCGCACGAAGCATCCCCGCTCAAGTGCGCCTACGTGACCGCCAAGCACGGCCTGCTGGGTCTGGCGCGCGTGGTGGCCAAGGAAGGCGGCGCGCACAACGTGCGCTCGCACGTGATCTGCCCCGGCTTCGTGCGCACGCCGCTTGTGGACAAGCAGATTCCCGAGCAGGCGCGCGAGCTTGGCATCAGCGAGGAAGAAGTGGTGCGCCGCGTGATGCTGGGCGGCACCGTCGATGGCGTCTTCACCACTGTCGATGACGTGGCGCAGACCGCCCTCTTCCTGTCAGCTTTCCCATCCAACGCGCTGACCGGCCAGTCCTTCGTGGTCAGCCACGGCTGGTACATGCAGTAAGCCGACTGCGCCCCGCTGTCATGAATCATGAAGCGAGAGCGGGGCAAATGACCCATGGCTCAAGGAATCGAACATGTTCCACGAAAAGCAGGACCTGCAGGGGTCTTCCGGCACAGCCACCGCGCGCCTGGAAATCGACCGGGGATATGCCGTCAAGGCGCTCGTGCTGCAAGGTGGCGGCGCGCTGGGCGCCTATCAGGCAGGCGTCTATGAGGGCCTGGCCGAAGCGGGCATCGAACCGAACTGGGTGGCGGGCATCTCGATTGGTGCGCTGAACGCAGCCATCATCGCGGGCAATGCACCGGGGCAGCGCGTGGCCCGGCTACGCGAATTCTGGGCGCATATCTGCCGGCAGCCGTGGCTGCCCAGCCTGTTTCCCTACGAGATGATGGCCGACAGCGCGCAGCACTGGCCCGATCCGCTGCGCATCTGGTTCGACGGCATCGAGGCGGCCCGGGCGCTCGTGGAAGGCCAGCGCGGCTTCTTCTCGCCGCGCGTCTGGCCCACCGGTTTCGCGCAACCTTCGGCGATCAACAGTGCGAGTTACTACGACACCACGCCGTTGAAAACCACACTGGAGCGCTTTGCCGATTTCGATCGCATCAATCGTCACGAAGAGATGCGCGTGTCGGTGGGTGCGGTCAATGTGCGCAACGGCAACTTTGTCTACTTCGACAATACGCAGATGCGCCTGCGCGCCGAACACTTCATGGCTTCCGGCGCGCTGCCGCCCGGCTTTCCGGCCGTGGAAATCGATGGCGAGCACTACTGGGATGGCGGACTCGTCTCCAACACCCCGCTCTCCGTGATCCTGAAATCGCAGCCGCGCCGCAACGCGCTGATCTTCCAGGTGGACCTGTGGAGCGCGCAAGGCGCCCTGCCGCATACGCTCGCGGATGTGGCCACGCGGCAGAAGGACATTCAGTATTCCAGCCGCACACGCTTCATCACCGACTACATGAGCGAGCAGCAGAATTTCCGTCGCCTGCTTGCCGATGTGCTGGCACTGGTACCGCCGCAACGCCGCGAAACCGACGCCTACCGTCAGGCGGCGGCAAGCGCGTGCGATGCGCGCCACAACGTGATTCAGTTGATCTATCGCGACAAGTCGTTCGAAGGCAGCGCGAAGGATTTTCAGTTCGGACCACTGACGATGGCCGAGCACTGGAAGAGCGGGCGCGAGGATATCCGCGGGACCCTGCTGCATCCGGAATGGCTGGCCATGCCGACGCACGACAATCCGTTCGTCTCGCACGACATCCACCGCCAATAGCCTCCGCCTGATTCAGTAGCCCGGCGCCCACTGCGGCGCCGTTCCCGATTCCGCTCCCATGTGGCGGCGCTGCGCCGTTGTTGCAGGCTCGCGCATCATGGGCAGTTCAAGCTCCAGTTCCAGCGCCATCTTCACCAGATCCGCGAATGTGCGGGCCGCCATCTTGCGCATGGCACGGCTGCGGTGGATCTTGATGGTCACCTCGCTGATGCCGATGGTGGCCGCGATCTGCTTGTTCATGAGTCCGGACGCGGCCAGCGTCATGACTTCGCGCTCCCGGTCACTGAGCGTGGCCAGCCGCGAGCGCAGATCGTCGCTGCATTGCAGGACGTGCCGCTTCTTGCGGTCAGCGGAAATGCCTTCCGCCACGGCGTCGAGCAAGTCCTGGTCCCGGAACGGCTTGGGCAGGAAATCCACCGCGCCAGCCTTCATCGCCCGCACCGACATCTCGATATCGCCATGGCCCGTGATGAACACCACGGGCAGGCACATGCCGCGCCGCTCCATCTCGCGCTGTACCTCCAGTCCATTGGTGCCGCGCAGCCGCACGTCCATGACCACACATCCTGGCGCCGTATCGATGGTGGTCGTCAGGAACGCCTCGGCCGAGAGAAACGCGCGCGTGCGCAGGCCCACGGACCGAAGCAGGTCCTGCAAGGCGTCATTCATGCCCACATCGTCATCGACGATGTAGACCACAGGTTCACAGGCCGCGCGGCCACCAGCAGGATTCGAGGGCGATGCTTTCACGATGCAACTCCGGATTTCGGAAGGGCTTGAGACTTATGTGCGCATCGGTCAGATGAAACCGGGAAGATATGTTGCATCCGCCATGCGCCTTATATAGGGCAAGTCTATGCAGCGCTGCAGGGCGTCACAAGCCACGCTGGGGGGAAGCGGCGTTTCCGATTGCGCACCAATCGTGCGGTGCGCGCAAACACGAAAAGATGGACGAAAAAAAACCGGCGCCCCCGGAGGTGGAAGGCGCCGGCCAACGGGATGAAGACGGTGCTTCAGGCGTAGCTGATCTCGGGGTCTCCAGCGGCCAGCGCCTGCTCGCGATCGGCGGCGGGTGGGTAGATCCACTGCGTGTTGATCATGATCTTGCGTTCCTTGCCCTCGGCGCGTACGAGCTTGACCTGTCGATCCCAGCCTTCGGTGTAGACCGCGCCCCAGCTACCAAGATCGAGACAGGTGGCGTAGAACGCCTGGCGATACGCCTTCGTCGGCAGGCCCAGCAGATCCGCTGCGACGTTGTAGCCGGCAAAGCGCCCCATGAACAGCGCGTGCTGGCACGACATCAGCGAGTAGTGGCCGTCGTCATCGGTCAGCGCACGCACCACGTCACCGGCGCCGAAGACATCCTTTGCACCGGTCACGCGGAGATCCTCGGTCACTTCCAGGCGACCCTGTCGATCGACGGTCGGCACCACCTGCGTGGTGAGCGCGCTGGCCACCATGCCGCCCGTCCAGATCACGGTGGCGGCATCGATGCGCTCGCCCGTGGCAGTCACCACGCCATTTGCATCGAACGACACCACGCCGCCGCCAATACGGGTCTCGATATTCAGTTGCTCCAGCGCCTCCACAATCTGCGGGCGCGGACCGGGGCCGAGATCGGGACCGATGGCATCGGCGCGTTCGACGATGACGATGCGCGGACGCATGGTGTCGCCAAAGATCTTGCGCAGCCGCTCCGGCAATTCCGTTGCCACTTCCAGACCGGTAAAGCCACCGCCCACGACGACGAACGTGTTGCGCGCCGCGGTGTCGGGCTTTGATGCAAGACCCTCCAGGTGCTCGCGCAGCTTCACGGCCTCGTCGAGCTGATCCACGGCGAACGCGTGTTCGGCCAGGCCCGGCAGCGGCGGACGGAACAGGCGGCTGCCGCTGGTCAGCACCATGCGGTCATAGGGGAACGCTAGCGTCTGGCCCGTGGCCGTCTGGATGTCGACGATGCGATCCGACGGATGGATACGCTCCACCGTGCCCTCGATGAACTTCACGTTGATGGCATTCAGGATCGGCAGGAACGGTACGGCCATCTGCTCGGGATGCGTCTCGTGCAGACGCGGCCGCACATGGAGTTCGGCACGCGGCGACACCAGCGTGATTTCCACGTCGTCAGCCTTGTCGCCTTGCTGGTCGACAACGCGCGCGGCACCGAGTGCCGTCCACAGTCCGGCAAAGCCGCCGCCAATGATCAGGATCTTTCGTGTCATGGTTGTCCTCTCGTATTCAGTACTCGGGTAATCGGGTGGAAATGCAAGGCAAACGTCTCCCCTTTCCGGGACGCCATCGCGCCGGTCAATGAGAAGACAGGAGGGGGAAAGCGACGGGCACGGCCAGACGCAGCCGTGCCTGTGGGACAGCGGGCTACTTTTCCAGTGTCAGGATCGGCGCGCCCTGCTTCTTGAGGAGGAAGACGACGAACTTCGCCTTCTTGGTCTTGCTGGCATTGCGGCCCACCGTGTGGACATCATCGGGGCCTTCGTAGAAGGTGTCGCCGGGTTTCAGCGTCACCTCCTTGCCGCCCTTCACACCCATCACGATGCTGCCTTCGAGCACGTAGATGAAACCGTGCGCGTCGTGGCGATGCACGGGATCGGCACCGCCTGGCCCGTATTCCACGACGATCATCTGCACTTCCTTGCCGGGGTAGTCAGCCAGCGGCTTCACGAGCAGGTCCTTCACCTGCACATCGTCCGTCGCGGCGTGTGCGGCCGGGGCCGCCATCAGCACCGACAGCGCCACCGCCGCCGTCATGGATAGAAGCGCTTTCATGGCATTACTCCAGGTTGGCCTTGTCAAGGCCGAACGCCTTGTCCGACGATCCCGGCACGATGCGGAATGCTACGTTCAGGCGGTTCCATGCGTTGATCGAACCGACCAGGAACGTCAGGTCCGACAATTCCTTCTCGCTGAACTGCGTCAGCACGCGCTCGTAGATGTCGTCAGGCACACCCTGGGCGCCCAGATGCGTCACGGCCTCGGCCCACGCCAACGCGGCACGCTCGCGCGGCGCGAACAGCGTGGACTCGCGCCAGATAGCCACGTGGTAGAGGCGCAGCTCGCGCTCACCGTGAATCTTGGCCATCTTGGTGTGCATGTCCACGCAGAATGCGCAACCGTTGAGCTGGGACGCGCGGATCTCCACCAGTTCGCGGATATGCGGCTCGATCGTGGTCTTCTGGAACAGTGCGCCGAGCTCCATGAGCTTGCGGGACAGTTCCGGCGATTGTTCGAAGAAGTTAATACGTTGCGTCATGATTCCTCCTGGTGGACTGATGGGAGCGATGACATCCTGCATCGCACGAGATGCATCGTAGGTGTTGGCGGCGCGACGCGGTAGTGCCGCCGAGGAGCCCACTCTGTTGCCGGCCGCGCACCAATCACAACGGCTGCGCACCTGTGCCGCGAGCCGCTCAGACCAGCACCGTGATCACGCTGTGCATGCCCTCGCGCGCCAGCTTTGCATAGGGGCACATGCGCTCGGTGTTGCGTACCAGTTCCTCGGCCACCGCCTTCTCCACGCCCGGCAGCCGAACGCAAATCTCGGCCGTCAGCGCATAGCCGCCATCGACCGGGTCGCGCCCGAACGCAACCTGCACGACCACCGTGATGCCTTGCACCTCGATACGTTCGCGTCGCGCAATCAGGCTGAGTGCCCCGTGAAAGCAGGCGGCAAAGCCCGCCGCAAAGAGTTGCTCGGGATTGGTGCCACCGCCCGGGCCACCCAGCGCCGCGGGCAGGCGCAGGTCGAGAACAAGGTTGCCATCGTCGGACCGGGCCACGCCCGATGCACGGCCATGCGCCGCTTCGCCGCCGGATACCGTCACCGTCGTCGAGTAAAGCGGCGTAAAACCTTCACCGTGGTATCGGTCGAGCAACGTCAGCGGTGGGGGTTGAAGGTGTGCTTCCTTTTCCATGAAGTCTCCTCCGGCGCCGGGTTTATTTTTTCTGGGACGTCCGCATCCATTCCTCGAAACCGATGCGGCCCAGGCGTGCCTGGCCTTCCGGTACGAGCGTGCCTTCCTGCAGGTCGGCGCCGAAGTAGCGCGCTGCAGGATCGGGGGCAACGGTGCGCTTGTCGCCGATGGCCGTGAGATAGCGCTGCACAAGGTCGCTCATCTTGAATCGCTCGGGGCCGGCGATCTCGACGATGCCGTTGACGGGTGCAGCCAGCGCGGCGTCGGCCACGGCTTCCGCCACATCGTCGGAAGAAATCGGCTGGATCAGCGCAGTGGTGATCGGAACGGCGTCTCCCTCACCCGCCGACTGCGCGATGGCGCCGAGGAATTCGAGGAATTGCGTCGCACGCACGATCGTGAACGGTATTCCCGCGCGGCGGATCAGTGCTTCCTGCGCATTCTTGGCGCGGAAGTAGCCGCTCTGTTCGAGCTTGTGGGTGCCCACCACCGAAAGCGCCACATGGTGCGCCACGCCAGCGGCCTTCTCCGCCTCAGCCAGGTTGCGGCCCGAGGTCTCGAAGAAGTTCAGCACGGCCGTGTCTTCAAAGGACGGCGAGTTGGCCACATCGACCACGACCTTTGCCCCGGCCAGCGCCTGTGCCAGCCCTTCGCCGGTCAGCGCGTTGACACCATTCTTCGGCGAGGCAGCCACCACCTCATGGCCCTGCGCCACCAGCCGCGCCACCACTTTCGTACCAATCAGTCCCGTACCGCCAATCACAACGATCTTCATGATGCTCCTCCGTCTGCGAAAAATGGAATGACTCCATGCTCATGCTAGGCATTGGTCCTGGCACGCACCAGACCGACGCATGGCGCACGGTGTTTCCCATTTCGCACCAATCAAGGATCGAGGATCGTGGTGCGGAAGCGGTTGCAAGAGGCGCCTAGCGATTCACCTTGAGCCGGTATTCGCTCGGCGACAACCCGAAGTGCCGCTGGAAGGCCACGCGCATGCGCTCCTCGCTGCCGAAGCCGCAATCGCGCGCGATCAGGTCGATGGGACGGGTCGGGTCCTGAAGCAGCCGGCGCGCCGCTTCCATGCGGAAATGCTCCACGCCCTTGGCCGGGGTGCGCCCCGTCTTTTCCTTGTAGACGCGCGCAAAGTTGCGCGGACTCATGCCCACATGCTCGGCCAGTTGCTCCACGCCGAGCGCTTCGCAAGACAGGTTCTGCACGATCCACAAATGCAGCGATTCGAAGACCGGCACCTGCCGGCTTTGCGAGATCAGGATCTCGCTCAACTGCGGCTGGCCGCCCGGCCGCTTCATGTACACGGCCAGTTCCTTGGCAGAGTTGAGCGCCACCTCGTGGCCGTAGTCGGCCTCCACCATCGCCAGCGCCAGGTCGATGCCGGTGGTCACGCCAGCCGAGGTCCACAGGTTCTGCTGTTGCACGAAGATCGCGTCGGGATCGAGGTCGACCGTGGGAAACAGTTCGCGAAAGCGGTCGAGCATGGCCCAGTGCGTGGTGGCGCGCTTGCCGTCGAGCAGCCCGGCATAGGCCAGCAGGAACGCCCCGCTGCACACCGACGCCACGCGCCGCACCGTGCCCGATGCCGAATGCAGCCAGGCGATCAGCGGCGCGGAGTTGCGCGCCACCTGGAGGATGTCCGGCGAGCCCGGCACGATCACCGTATCGATCACGCGCGGATCGTAGGTGCCGATCGCCTCGGTCTGCATCACCGTGCCTTCCACCGATGCCATCACCCCGCCGTCAAAGCTCGCGGTCAGGCAACGGTAGCCCGCCATGCCGCGCGCACGGGCGTAGTTGCTGGCAGCCCAGAACACGGTCTGAGGGCCGGCAAGGTCGAGAAGGCTCACATCGGGGTATGCCACAAACAGAATGTTGCGTGGCATGTCGTCAGCGGTCCCTGAAACGGGGGGCAGGTTGGAATCCATGGGGGGCGGGGCGGAGGGCAATCGAAGGTAGTGCAACCGGACGGTTTCCGGCTATGCGCATGATACGCAACTTGCGCACCTGTGCCACCGGCCGCCTCATGGGCACACGGAACATGTCTAACTCCATCCTCGAATCGGGAAATGCCAGGACACTGCGAGGCGGCGATTCTGAGGCCGCGGCCGGTCCGTCACAAGGCACGAGGACGGGAGCCACTGTTTCCAATTTTTCACCAATCGGGATTTCGGACTGCCAAGGGTGCACCGCGCGGCAGAATTACTGGCAGAAAAACAGGGAACGCTGTCATTTACGGCAAACGCACGCGAAATTACCATCTTTTTGCCGCTTCGCGGTCAGGGTGTGTACGGAGGAGGTTTTTCCGGCACCCGCTGAAACAGAGAGATTCCGAAATGAATGCAGTACGTGTGGCGGTGATGTTTTTTTGCAATGCGAGGCCGCGCTCGCTGCCTGACTCCGCCCCATGCCCGCCATGCAGCCTGAACACGTAAACCGCCTGGGCATCCTCGGCCGATCCGTGGCGATGATCGTCCACGAGGCCATGCAGCCGATGGCGTCGGTCGTCACGCGCGGGCAGGCAGCCCTTCGATGGATGCGGCAGGACACGCCGGACACCGCGGCAGCCATCGCCTCGCTGGAGCGCATGGTCAGCGATGCACAGCGCGCAGCGGCAGTGCTTGCCGAACTGCGCTCGCTGGCGTCTCCTCCCTCGGTCGCCGCGCGCCCACGCGAGCGGTTGCCGCTCAATGGGCTGCTGCGCGATACCGTGCGATGGTTCGACGAGGAGTTGCGCCGTCAGCAGGTGCGTCTGCAGGTGGACCTGCCGCCCGACGATGTGTGCGTGACCGCCGACCGCACCGCGTTGCGCCAGGTATTCCTGAACCTGCTGCTCAATGCACTGGAAGCGATGGCGGACTGCCCGGCGGACGCGCGGGCGGTGTCGGTGACGCTCGCCGTCATGGACGGATCCGCCGAGGTGGCGATCGTCGACGCGGGCTGCGGCATCGCGCCGGACGCCGCCGATACGCTATTCCGCGCCTTCTACACCACCAAGCGCGATGGCATGGGCATGGGCCTGGCGATCTGCCATCGCATCGTCACGACGCACGGCGGCAGCATCCACGCAGAGAGCCAGCCGGGAGGCGGCGCGCGCTTCGTGGTGCGCCTGCCGCTGGCCAGTACGCCCTCCGATCCGCATCACGATCCAGACGCGCCTCAGGCTGCTTCCTGAGCCGCGGCGAGATACCCGTGGATCTGCGAAACCACCGCGGCCCCTTCGCCCACGGCGGTGGCCACGCGCTTGGTCGATCCGGACCGCACGTCGCCGATGGCGAACACGCCGGGCACGCAGGTCTCGAGCGTATGCGTGGGCAGTCCGGCATGCGTGCCGGTCAGCACGAAACCCTTTTCATCCACCTTCACCCGGCAACCGCCGAGCCATCCCGTATTGGGCTCGGCGCCCGTGAACAGGAAGACATGTTGTACGGCCTTTGTTTCCCGCACGCCCGTATCGCGATGCCGCAGCACGGCACCCGTGAGCTTGCCCTCCCCGAGCAGATCCGCCACCTCGGTGCGCGTATGCACGGTGATATTGGGCTGCGCTGCAATGCGGTCGATCAGGTAGCGCGACATGCTCTGCTCCAGGCTGTCCGCCCGGATCACCACATGCACATGCGCGGTATGCGTGCCGAGAAACACCGCCGCCTGTCCGGCCGAGTTGCCGCCGCCCACCAGCACCACCTCCTGCTGCGCGCAGAGCCGCGCTTCCACGGGCGATGCCCAGTAATAGATGCCATGTCCTTCGAAATCCGCGCGATGCGGAATCGGCGGACGGCGATAGGCCGCGCCCGAGGCGATGATGACCGTGCGCGCCTGGATCACGTCTCCGGTCCTGGTCAGCAAGCGATGGATCGATCCGCATTCGAGCCGCTCCACTTCCACCGGACTGGCAATGTGGGCCCCGAACTTCTGGGCCTGGGCATGGGCATTGGTCGTCAGCGCCTGACCGGAAATGCCGGCCGGAAAGCCCAGGTAATTCTCGATGCGCGCGCTGGCACCGGCCTGGCCGCCCGGCGACAGCGCGTCGAGCACGATCACGCGCAGGCCCTCGGATGCCGCATAGACTGCAGACGCCAGCCCCGCCGGACCCGCGCCGATGATGGCGACGTCGTAGACCAGTGTGGCATCGATCTCCGGCAGCAGTCCCAGGCAGCCGAGCACCTGCTTGATGTCGGGGCGGCGCAGCACGCTGCCGTTGGGACAGATGACGAGTGGCAGATCGGACGGCGACGCTTCGAACTTGCCAAGCGTGGCGGCAGCGCCCGCATCCACATCGATATCGAGCAACGAGTACGGATAGTTCTGGCGACGCAGGAAGGCCTGCAGGTCGAGCAGCGCGGGATCGCTGCCGTGCCCGATCAGCGTCGGACCCCGGCCGCGCTGGATCAGCCCCGCGCGACGCAGCAGCAGTGCCTGCATGATCATCTCGCCGAGCATGGCTTCGGCCACCATCAATGCGCGCAGGCAGGCCGGGCGCACGACGATGGCACGCACATCCTCCACCGCAACGGCGTCCACCATTTCCGGCATGCCCGAGAGGTGGCCGATATCGGCCGAGAAATTGCCGGGACCATGTTCGGTGACCAGCGCGCTGTCGCCAATGCCATCGGGCTGCATGATGCGCACGCGCCCTTCGAGCACCAGCAGCATCCCGATGGCCGGATCGCCGGGACGCACCACGGTCTCACCAGCACGCCACGTGCGCTCGCTGCCATAGGGCGTGATACGCGCGATATCGGCATCCGACAAGTGCGGATGCATCTGCTGGCGATTATTGAGGGCGTGATTGATTGGGGCGTTGGCGGATTCCATGGCGGCACGCTCTGCGGTGAAGTTGTCCTTGCAAGCAGCGTAGCAGCGCGCGTCGTCCACCTCACTCATGCACTCGGACGCACCAGTAGTACTTACGTATGCGTGCCTGCCATGCACGGATTCTCCGCCTGCCTCCCAAGCCAGTCCCAGCCTGGGATTCCAGCGCCCACCCCATGCATTGTCCATTTTCGGAAACGCCAGTGATGCCAGACAAGAACCAATCCCCGCCGTCACCCGACGCGGCATCGGGCCCGACATCGGACACACTCGACCGCGCGTTCCGCATCAGCCTGCCCAACCGCGCCGATGCGCTATCCACCAGTTTCGCTGCCAGCTATGCCGGCATCATGGCGTTCATGGCGGTAGCCAGCGAAGGCAGCTTTGCACGCGCCGGCGAGCGGCTCGGCATTGGACGCTCGGCAGTCAGCCGCAACGTGCAGAAGCTGGAGACACAGCTCAGCACACGGCTGTTCCTGCGCACTACGCGCACGACGCAACTCACGCGCGAAGGCCAGCGCTTCTACGAGAACTGCAGCCAGGGCGTGACGCATATCGTCGAGGCGATGAACGACATGCTCGAACTGCGCGAAGGCCCGCCGCGCGGCCTGATCCGCATCAGTTCGACGGTTGGCTTCGGCCGCAAGATCGTGGCACCGCTGCTCGACAAGTTCATGACCGCGTACCCCGACATCGCCGTGGACCTGCTGCTCGACGACCGCCCCACGGACTTCGCCGCCGACCAGATCGACATCGCCTTCCGCAACGGCCGCATCGAAGACTCGAGCATCATCGCCCGGCAACTGATCCCGATGCAGATGGCGCTGTGCGCGGCGCCTTCCTATGTGCGCACGCACGGGCTGCCGCAGACGCTGGAAGATCTACGCCACCACCACTGCATCAATTTCCGCTTTGCCAGCGGGAGAATCTTCGAATGGGAGTTCAAAGTGGATGGCCGCGTGCGCAAGTACATGCCCACAGCGCGCCTCACCTTCAACGACGCAGACCTCGTGCTCGACAGCGTACTGCGCGGCTGGGGCATCGCGCAGGTCGCCGGCTACCAGATCTGCGACCACCTGGCCGCCGGCGAACTCGTGGTGGCGCTAGGCGCCCACATGCCCGACGATCGCGGCCACTACATCTGCTACCTGAGCCGCCAGCACCTGCCCACCCGCATCCGCGTGTTCATCGACTTCATGATCGAGCACATCCGCGCACTGCAGTTGAACTGCCTGACGCATTTCAATGCGGAGGACGGACCGATGGCGGCGTGAAGGACTGGCAGGTACGAATGAACTGCACTTAATAAAAAACCCCGGGAGACCCGGGGTTCTTCATGGACTGGCTGAGTAACTTGCCGATCAGGCGAAGTTCTTTGCAGCGAAGTCCCAGTTCACAACGTTCCAGAATGCCTCGACGTACTTCGGACGGGCGTTGCGGTAGTCGATGTAGTAGGCGTGTTCCCACACGTCGCAGGTCAGCAGTGCCTTGGCATCGGTGGTCAGCGGCGTGGCGGCGTTCGAGGTGGACACCAGGTCCAGCGAGCCGTCGGCCTTCTTGACCAGCCAGGCCCAGCCCGAACCGAAGGTGCCGACGGCAGTCTTCGTGAACTCTTCCTTGAACTTGTCGAACGAGCCCCACTTGGCGTTGATCGCGTCGGCCAGGGCGCCGGTCGGTTGACCACCGCCGTTCGGCTTCATCGATTCCCAGTAGAACGTGTGGTTCCACACCTGGGCTGCGTTGTTGAACACGCCACCCGACGACTTCTTGACGATCTCTTCGAGCGATGCGTTCTCGAAGTCCGTACCCTTGATCAGGTTGTTCAGGTTCGTGACGTACGTCTGGTGATGCTTGTCATGGTGGAACTCCAGCGTCTCCTTCGAGACGTGCGGAGCCAGGGCATCATGGGCGTAGGGAAGCGGGGGGAGCTTGTGTTCCATTGTTCTGTCTCTAGGTTTTGGTGGGGAGAATTGCCGATTGTAGGTGACTTGCCAGACCCGCGCAAACGACGCCGGAAAGCCCCCTGGGGTCATGTTAGTTTCGCCCGCATCGATTGAGAATCAGTCGCAGTGTGACTGCATCGGCCGCATTCAGAACGTGCCGAGCTTGGTTTGCACACCAGCGATTTCCAGGTCTGCAGTACCTTCGGCGAGATGGGCCTCGACGATACTTCCGGCACGCAACGCATGAGGCGAACGCAGCGCGTGACCACGGCTATCGAGCAGTACCGCGTAGCCACGCTCCAATGTGCGCTGAGGCGCGAGCAGTTCCAGCGCCCCGGATACGCGAGCCAGGCGTTGCGCCTCGCGTTCGTGGCGGCGCTCGGCTGCCGCGTCGAGCCGGTTGGCCAGCCGGTCCACGGTGGCCTGGGCCGCAACGGTGTCCGGCTTGCACGCACGCCAGCGCATGGCTAGCACATCATGGCGATGGCGCTGCGCGGACACCGTATCGCGCAAAGCCGCGCGCAGATGCCGCGAGAGGTTGTCCACGTGCGCGCGTCGCTCCTGCAGTTGCGCCTGCGGGCTGCGCAGCCTGCGGCCCAGCCACTCCAGGTGCTGGGCGCGGCGTTCCATCTGCCGGTCCATGCTCTGCGCCAGCGCGTCACGTGCGCGGCGTGCCGCCTGCAGCAGGTGCGCGCGATCCGGGCTGACCAGTTCGGCCGCACCAGTGGGCGTGGGTGCGCGCACGTCGGCAACGAAATCGGCAATCGTGAAATCGGTTTCGTGGCCGACGCCCGACACCACCGGCAACCGGCTGCGCGCCACGGCATGGGCCACCACTTCCTCGTTGAACGACCAGAGATCCTCGATGCTGCCGCCGCCCCGGCACAGGATCAGCACGTCGCACTCGTCACGCGCGTTGGCCGCGTCGAGCATGGCAGCGATCTTCTCGGCGGACCCCGCACCCTGCACCGGCGCGGGGTATACGATCACCGGCACATGCGGGGCACGTCGCTGCAGCGTGGTCAGCACATCGCGCATGGCTGCTGCCTGCAGGGAAGTCACCACACCAATCGCACGAGGGTGCGCAGGAATCGCGCGCTTGCGTTCGGCATCAAACAGACCGGCCTGCGCGAGTTTCTCCTTGAGCCGCAGAAAGGCTTCGTAGAGATTGCCCAGCCCCGCGCGGCGCATGGCTTCCACGCCGAGCTGCAGTTCGCCGCGCGCCTCGTACATCGACACCACGGCGCGCACTTCCACCGCCTCCCCCTCGCGCGGCGTGAAGTCCACGTGCTGGTTGCGGCCTCGAAACATCACGCAGCGGATTTGCGCCCGCGCATCCTTTAGCGAGAAATACCAGTGCCCGCTGGCGGCGCGTGTGAAGTTGGAGATCTCTCCCCTGACCCAGGACAACGGAAAGCTGCGCTCGAGCACGCCGGCAATCGCGTGATTCAGTTCACTGACGGGAATCACCTCGCGTGTCCGCATGGGCGGCTGAGACGGCGCAAAACGCGAAAGGTTCTCG
The DNA here is from genome assembly GCF_009793345.1 of Cupriavidus sp. SW-Y-13. NCBI lineage: Bacteria > Pseudomonadati > Pseudomonadota > Betaproteobacteria > Burkholderiales > Burkholderiaceae > Cupriavidus > Cupriavidus sp. SW-Y-13. The sequence continues at coordinate 613,435 of NZ_WHLX01000001.1, read as the reverse complement.
TTCTCTGGCATGGTGAACAGCCGCTCAGGCGGCGTGCGATGGACATGTCCACAGCATAACGGGTATGTCAAGAGGCATGGGTCATGTCGCACGTGGTTCCGTGCAGCCCGCATGGCAAGGCACAAGCCATTGATTCTTATGAATTTTCCGGCGAAGCTAAAAAACAGGCAATGTAAGAGAAAACCTTACGCGTCAACCACTTACCCAAATCGCAGGCGGCTTGTTCACAAAGTTATCCACAGCAACTTTGGATAAATGATTTGTCAAGAGCCCCAGCTGTGGACAACGTATACGCCGGCATCAAATCCACTCCCTGGCAACACGCTTTGCGAAGCAGACGGAACGTGCTCGGAATCGACCCAGCTCCCGCAGGTTTGCGCAATTTTTAGGCAATCCGGCACGGCTCCATAGCAATCAAGGGTTTACGTCGCTTCTCCCGCGCTTATCCACAGCCCTTCCACAAACCTCCACGGCGCGAATGTGGAAATCGGCCTGGCCGAGGCCAACCCTGGCGCACTGCGCCGTGGAGGCCGTCTGCACAATATTTACGCAGCCGCGCAATTCTCTTTATCAATCAATGAGTTGCGACGGTTCTCCGAAAGCTTTCCACAGCCGGTCCACAGCACTATCCCTTCCGATTGTGGATAGCCGTCCCGAGAGATGGGCGAGCACACCCGAAACGCATTCGGAACAAGCAGAATACGGCATCTGCACAAAAAATAGGCAGGACCCATCACTTCCTTTGCATTCAATGGCTTAGGAAGCTTTTCCGTCGCCTGTCCACAGCCGGTCCACATAACTGTCCAGCTTTGGTGTGGAAAGCCGCAGACAGCACGCGCCGGAGTGGCTTGCCGCTGTCCCGTGCGCGGGGTAGAGTGGCGCCTGAAATTTTTTCGAGCATTGCCGCTGCGCAGCCTGAACTGGCGCGCATCAAAGGCTGCCGCGTAGTCCGGTTCATCCAGGCGTTTTATTTCGGGTCTGTCGTTCGTCCGTAGATTTCGGGGGTCCACGTGTTTTCCATCATTCAAGCGGCCGGCTGGCCGATCTGGCCATTGCTGCTCGCCTCGGTCATCGCACTGGCGCTGATCGTCGAACGTTTCATTTCCCTCAAGCGCGGCAAGATCCTGCCGCCGCGGATCTATGACGAGGCGCTGTCCGCTGCCCAGCAGCGCAAGGCCACGCCCGAGGTCGTCAACAACATCGAGAAGAATTCCCCGCTGGGCCGCGTGCTGGCCGCCGGCCTGCGCCACGTGGTACTGCAGCCGCAGACCTCGCGCGACGCCGCCAAGGACGTGGTCGAGGAAGCCGGCCGCGCCGTGGCCCATGACCTGGAGCGCTACCTGAACGCGCTCGGTACGATCGCTTCAGTGGCACCGCTGATGGGCCTGCTGGGCACCGTCATCGGCATGATCGAGATCTTCGGCAGCCAGGGCGGCACGGGGGCCAATCCCGAGCAACTGGCCCATGGCATTTCCGTGGCGCTGTACAACACCGCCTTCGGCCTGATCGTGGCGATTCCCGCCCTGGTCTTTTGGCGCTACTTCCGTCGCCTGGTCGATGACTACGTGGCCGAACTGGAATTCCGCGCCACCGCATTCCTCGACGCCATCCTGCCCCAGCGGCGGGCCTGACGCGCACCGGATACCGTCATGCGCTTCCGTTCCCGCCAGCGGCGCGAGGAGCCGGAGATCAACCTGATCCCGCTCATCGACGTGCTGCTCGTGATCCTGATCTTCCTGATGATCACGACCACGTACTCGCGCTACACCGAACTGCAGATCCAGTTGCCCACCGCCGATGCCGAGCAGGCGCAGCAGCGCCCGTCCGAGATCGTGGTATCGATTTCGGCACGCGGCGTCTACTCCATCAACAAGCACGTCATGGAGCAGAAGGACGTCACGAGCCTGGCCGATCAACTGCGCAACGCCGCAGGCCCGACCGGCAACGGCCCGCCGCCCGTGGTAATCGTCAACGCCGACGCCCAGGCCACGCACCAGGCCGTGATCAATGTGATGGAAGCCGCCCGCGTAGCCGGGTTGTCGCGGCTGACTTTCGCCACGCAGGCGTCGCAGTCGCGTTGACACGCTGACGCAGCAGGCCCCGCGCCGCGCGCCGATGGACGGCAAACTTGCCGCATGCGCTGCGCAGTGCCCATAATGTCTGCATTCGACTGATGCCACCCTCGCGGTGGCATCGTCCTTCTCCATCGATCCCCTTCATGCCCGCTCCCCGACACACCCTTGCCGAGTTCGTCACCGCCCAGTGGCAACGCCGCGGCTGGTTTGCCTGGCTGATGTGGCCGCTCTCGCTGCTGTTCGGGCTGATCGCGCGCATCCGGCGCCATGGCTACCGGCAGGGCTGGTTCAAGTCCACGCGCCTGCCGATGCCGGTCATCGTGGTGGGCAATGTCACCGTGGGCGGCACCGGCAAGACCCCGGCCGTGATTGCGCTGGCCCATGCGCTGGCCGATGCGGGACTGCGCCCCGGCGTGGTCTCGCGCGGCTACGGGGTGACGCTGAAGCATCCGCGCCGCGTCAAACCCACATCGCAGGCCAAGGACGTCGGCGACGAGCCGCTGCTGATCGCGCGCGCCACCGATGTGCCGGTCTGGGTCTTCCCGGACCGCGCGCTGTGCGCACAGACGATGCTGGTCTCGCACCCGGGCGTGAACGTGCTGCTGCTCGACGATGGCCTGCAACACTACCGCCTGCAGCGCGACTTCGAAATCGTCATGTTCGATGGCCGCATGGGTGGCAACGGCATGCTGCTGCCGGCCGGCCCACTGCGCGAGCCGCTCTCCCGGCCGCGCGATGCCACGCTGATCAACGACCCGAACTTCAAGGCCATGCCGGACAAGCCCGATGTCTACGGCATGCGCCTGGAACTGGGCGAGGCGTGGCAACTGGCGGATCCCACGATGGTCCGCCCGCTGTCGCAGTTCGCCGGCCGGCGCGTGCTGGCTGCGGCGGGCATTGGCAACCCGGAACGCTTCTTCGCCAGCCTGCGCGGCGCGGGGGTCTCGCTGGCCACCACGCTGCCGCTGCCGGACCACTATGACTTCGCCGATGACCCGTTCGTCGGCAACGATGATGCGCTTGCTGCAGAGGTGATCCTGATCACAGAGAAGGATGCCGTAAAATGCGAGCGCTTCGACGACCCGAGGATCTGGGTCGTACCCACCACGCCCGTGATTGATGCGGGCCTGATCGACAAAATCCGCCGCGCCGTGATGGCGCGCAACCCGGCCGTCGCCACACCCGTTACCACGGGGCAATCCACAGGCGCGGCCAACGGTATCGACAAGGAACACCAGGATGGACAACCGGCTGCTTGAAATCCTCGTCTGCCCGCTTTGCAAGGGCAAGCTGGAATACGACCGCGCCGCCCAGGAACTGATCTGCCACGCCGACAAGCTGGCCTATCCGATTCGCGACGGCATTCCGGTCATGCTGGCCGACGAGGCCCGCCAGTCGGTGCCCGGCCGCGTGGTGGAACCCTCGGGCAACTGACCGGCCCGTATCGCATCATGAGCCTTCCCGTTTTTACCGTCGTGATTCCGGCCCGGCTGGCCTCCACGCGGTTGCCGAACAAGCCGCTGGCCGATATCGGCGGACATCCGATGATCGTGCGCGTGGCCGAACGTGCGCATGCCTCATCGGCACAACGCACCGTGGTGGCCACGGATTCGCCCGAAGTGGCCGCTGCCTGCGCCGCCCATGGCGTGGAAGCCGTGATCACGCGTGCCGATCATCCGTCGGGCACCGACCGCCTGTCTGAAGTAGCCTCCCTGCTCGGCCTGCCCGACGACGCCATCGTCGTGAACGTGCAGGGCGACGAGCCGCTGATCGAGCCGACGCTGATCGACGAAGTGGCGCTCCACCTGGCTGCCCATCCCGATTGCGCGATTGCCACGGCAGCGCATGCGCTGTCCGATATCGCCGAAGTGTTCAATCCGAACGTGGTCAAGGTGGTGTGCGACCAGGCCGGTCGTGCGCTGTACTTCTCGCGTGCGCCGATTCCGTGGGCACGCGATGCGTGGTCCGGCGTGCCGGCCCAGCCAGCCGCCACCGCCGAGGTGCCGCTGCCGGACATGCCGGTGCTGCGCCATATCGGGATTTACGCCTACCGCGCCGGCTTCCTGCGCCGCTTTCCGACGCTCGCCATCTCGCCGATCGAGCAGGTCGAGGCCCTGGAACAGTTGCGCGCGATGTGGCACGGCGAGCGGATTGGCGTGATGGTAACGGCCGCTGCGCCCGCGCCGGGTGTGGATACGCCGGTTGACCTGGAACGTGTGCGTGCATTGTGGGCGCAGGGCATGGCCCAGGACGGACCCTGACCGGGCAGGCGCCCGTTGACCATGGTTGTCCGCCGAAGTTCATACTGCTGCAACCTGCATGCAGGCCGAATCACGGCGGCCCATGGCATAATGCCTGCCGATACAGAGCCTCTGGCCGCGCCCGCGTGGCCGCAAAGGCTCGGTGGGGAGATAGAGAGCGAGCCAGCCCGGTGCGCACCGCTGACCAACGTCCAGAGGACGAGGCAGCCGCTGCAGCGCTTCGGGCCCCGCACCTGAGCGGACGCCAGCATATGCCTCGGCCATCACGTCGAGGCACTGCCGCGCGTAAGTCCTGCGTCAAGTTGCGGCGTTACCCTCCGTCCATCCCCGCCAGACCGAATTCAAATACCTTGAGGACCCGTAAATGCGTTTGATCCTGTTGGGCGCGCCTGGCGCCGGCAAAGGCACGCAAGCCAAGTTCATCTGCGAGAAGTTCGGCATTCCGCAAATCTCCACGGGCGACATGCTGCGCGCCGCGGTGAAGGCCGGTACGCCGCTGGGCATCGAAGCCAAGAAGGTGATGGACGCAGGCGGACTGGTGTCGGATGACATCATTATCGGCCTGGTGAAGGACCGTCTTAAGCAGCCCGATTGCGAGAAGGGCTACCTGTTCGACGGTTTCCCGCGCACGATTCCCCAGGCCGAGGCCATGAAGGAAGCCGGCGTGGCCATCGACTACGTGCTGGAAATCGACGTGCCGTTCGACGCCATCATCGAACGCATGAGCGGCCGCCGCGTCCACGTGGCGTCGGGCCGTACCTATCACGTCCGCTTCAACCCGCCGAAGACCGCCAACGTTGACGACGAGACCGGCGAGCCGCTGATCCAGCGCGACGACGACAAGGAAGAAACGGTGCGCAAGCGCCTGGACGTCTACTCGCAGCAAACGCGTCCGCTGGTCGATTACTACTCGGACTGGGCCGCCAAGGGCGACGCCTCGGCCAAGGTCGCCCCGCCGAAGTACCGCAAGATCGCCGGTGTGGGCGACGTGGACAAGATCACGGCCAGCGTGTTCGAAGCGCTGAAGTAATCTGGTGCTTGGTTGGTGGTGGTGAAAAAAGCTCAGCTTCGGCTGGGCTTTTTTGTTTTTGGGCTTCTCTACCCGCCTGTTTTGCTCCCCTCTCCCGCTAGGCGGGAGAGGGGCTGGGGGAGAGGGCAGGCGTTTCGCCCGTGACAAGCGTGGTTAGGACTTGATGCGCTGGCCCTCTCCCCCGCCCCTCTCCCAAAGGGAGAGGGGAGCAAACCAAGCGCGGGAGAAACTGCTTAGTGGTCGTGCGGGTTTCCTGAGCCCACAATTTACGTTAACGTAAACGGCACTCAAACCTACACCACAAGGAGACAGGCGGATGGATATCCAGGGCAACGTTTTCATCGTTACGGGCGGCGCGTCGGGGTTGGGCGCGGGTACGGCGCGGATGCTGGCGGCGGCGGGCGGCAAGGTGGTAATCGCCGATCTCAACGAGGCCGCCGGTACGGCGCTGGCGCAGGAACTGGGCGGGCAGTTCGTCAAATGCGATGTCAGTTCGGAAGCCGATGGCCAGGCTGCTGTGGATGCTGCGCAGAAGCTTGGCAGGCTGGCAGGGCTGGTGAACTGCGCGGGCATCGCGGTGGCGTCCAAGACGGTGGGCAAGAACGGTCCGCATCCGCTCGATGCCTTCGAGAAGACCATCCGCGTGAACCTGATCGGCACCTTCAACATGACGCGCCTGGCTGCAGCGGCGATGGTGCAAAACACGCCGGACGCCGAAGGCGAGCGTGGCGTGATCATCAATACCGCCTCGGTGGCGGCGTTCGATGGCCAGATCGGGCAAGCTGCCTATGCGGCGTCGAAGGGTGGCGTGGTCGGCATGACGCTGGCCATTGCGCGTGATCTCGCGCGTGACGGCGTGCGCTGCATGACCATCGCCCCGGGCCTGTTCGAGACACCGATGCTGATGAGCATGCCGCAGGAAGTACAGGATGCACTCGGCAAGATGGTGCCGTTCCCACCGCGTCTGGGCCGCCCCACCGAGTACGCCAAGCTGGCGCAAGCCATCATCGGCAACACGATGATGAATGGCGAAGTGATCCGCCTTGATGGCGCGATCCGGATGCAGCCGAAGTAAGATCGAAGCGCTACTCCGCCGGCATCAGCATCGCCAGCATCATCCCCGGCGCGGCGGGCGGCACGAGCGTCAATTGCTCGAAGGTAATCAGGCCGCGCGCCGGGTGGTGAAACCCGCGCCGGCCGCCCTGCCGCTCCTCCACGTCCTGCGAACGCCATGCGTTGGCAAACGCCGGACTGTCCGCCATCAGTTGCTCGATCAGCGCACGCGTCGGCGGGTCTTCGGCGTGACGCAAACTATGCACACGGAACTCGGCCACAAGCCGCGCTGCGCGGTGCGGCCAGTCAGCCACCAGCGCCTGCAGCGCGGGCGACAGGAACATCGCGCGCAACAGATTCTTCTCGCCCGACGCCGCGTCCAGCCATCCCATGAACAGATCGGCCGCCGCCTGGTTCCAGGCCAGCGCCGTCCATTGGCGATCCAGCAGATAGGCCGGCACGCCAATCGTATGAACACTGGCCAGCAAGGCTGGCGGGACGCCGGGGTCGGCTTCGGATCGGGGCTCGGGTTTGCCGGCGAGCGCGAAGAGGTAGGCACGCTCCGCGCGGGACAGCCGCAGCGCCTGCGCCAGGCTGTGCAGCGCGCGCCCCGACATCGTCACAGGCCGGCCCTGCTCCAGCCAAGTCACCCATGTCGCACTCAGTCCCGCCAGTTGCGCCACTTCCTCGCGCCGCAGACCCGGCGTGCGGCGGCGCCGGCCATCCGGCAGGCCAACTTCGGCCGGCGACAGGCGCTCGCGGTGACTGCGCAGGAAGGCGCCGAGTTCGCTATCCCGCGAGACTGAGGAGACGGGCTGGGATGGGGAGTCGAGGGGTTCCACAGGCATGGTGGTGATTCTTATACCAGGATAAATCGGTGACTTGTACCGGGAAAAAGCGAGGTCTACAGTACGTGAACCCCGGGCCCAGGGCAATGAAATCCGAATCCCCCTCCACAAGAACGAGGCACCTCCCATGCAACAACAAGAACTCGTCGCCGCCCAGTTCGGCGCCACCGCCAGTGCGTACCTGACCAGCGCCGTCCACGCCCAGGGCGCGGACCTCGAACAACTCAGACAGGCATTGGCTCACCTGAAGCCCGTGGCTCACAGCCGCGTGCTGGACCTCGGTTGCGGCGCGGGCCACGCGAGCTTTGCTGCAGCCTCGATGGCAAACGAAGTGGTGGCTTACGATCTCTCCGCCGAAATGCTCGGCGTGGTGGCGGCAGCGGCCACGGATCGCGGTCTCGCCAACATCCGCACGCAACAGGGCGCCGCCGAAACCCTCCCATTTGACGACGCCAGCTTCTGCGCGGTGGTATCGCGCATGAGCGCGCATCACTGGCGCGACGTGCCCGCCGCCCTGCGTGAAATCCGTCGCGTGGTGAAGCCAGGCGGCAAGGTGGTATTGATCGATATCGTCGGCGCCGAGGACCCGCTGTGCGATACGTGGCTCCAGTCCGTCGAACTGCTGCGCGATCCGTCGCATATCCGCGACTACACGCCCACGGGCTGGACGCAACTGTTCAGGGATGCCGGCTTCGATGTCGAGGTCTCGCCGGTCTGGCGCATCGAGATCGAATTCGCCAGTTGGGTGGCCCGGATGCGCACGCCCGAGGTGGCGCAAGCCGCCATTCGCCACCTGTGGGACAAGGCACCCGCCGAAGTGCGTGAGCGCTATCGCGTGCAGGCCGATGGCAGCTTCGCGCTGGAAGCGGCGCTCTTCACCGCCTCGCCCCAGTAAGCCGGCAAGTCAGTCAGTCACCGCTTCGGCTGGAATCGGCATGGTCTGGACCATGTTCCAGACTGCGGCGGCGGCTGGCGATAGCGAGCGGTCCTCACGTCGGACCATGACGATGTTGCGGTCCTCGCGCGGCATCAATGGCCGCGCGACCAGCGGCGACGCCGCCGGCAACGGCAACGAGAACGACGGCAGCACCGAGGCGCCGATCCCCGCCTCTACCATCCCGAATACGCTGGCTGAATGCCCCAGCTCCTGCACCACGTGGGGCACCACGCCATGGCGAGCCAGGATGCGATCGATCAACGGCCGGCTGCCGGACGCAAAGTCGAGCAGCACCAGCCGCTCCCCATGCAGTGCACGCCAGGGCACCGATTCGGCCTGCGCCAGTGGATGATCGCGGCGGCAGACGAAGCAGAATGGATCGGTCGCCAGCGGCGATATCGTCAGGCCGTCGCGGGTCAGCGGATCGATCAGCACGCCGAAATCCACTGCCCCCGCACGGATCTGTTCCAGGCCGTCGGCCTGCACGTTGTCGCGGACATATAGCCGGATTTCCGGATACTCGGCCGCGCAGGCCGACACGTACATCGGCATCAGCCGCGCCGAGATCGTAGGCGCGCTGGCGATCACCACCCTCCCCCGATAACGCTCGCCAAGTTGGCGGGTCTCTTCCAGCGTGTCGTCGAGCTGGCCCAGAAGTCGCTCCAGAGCGGGAACAAGCGCGGTGCCGGCATCGGTCAGGACCACCTCGCGCGTAGTGCGGTCGAGCAAACGTATGCCAAGCGCCTCTTCAAGCTCCGCCACCCCGCGGCTGACGGCGGGCTGGGTGAGGCCGACGGCATCTGCCGCCCGGCTGAAGCTGCCGTGCGCCGCCACCGCGAGAAAAACCCGCAACTGCCGCAGTGTGTAATTCATGCAACTACGAAATATATGGATGCAATAAATGAATTTGCATTCTAGACAAGACAAGCGAACAATACCAAGCGGAAACCCTTAAGCACTATCCCCAATGTCAGCCATCCTCGCCCCTTTCAAAAAGATCTACGACCTTATCGACGGGTTCGTGCTGATCATGCTCTGCGCCATCGGCGTGGCGCTGCTCGCACCCGAAATCGGTGCCGGTGACGGCCCGCTGCAACTTGGCACCGTGACCAGTCTTGGGGTCGCGCTGGTGTTCTTCCTGCACGGCGCGGCGCTGTCGCGCGACAAGCTCGTGTCCGGTGCCAAGCACTGGCGCCTGCATGTGTTCGTGCAGTCGTTCACGTACATCGTGTTCCCGATCGTGGGTGTGCTGCTGATGTTGTCGCTGCGCAACCAGTTGCCGCCTGAGTTGTTGCTGGGCGTGTTCTACCTGTGCGCGCTGCCGTCCACCGTGTCGTCCTCCGTGGCCATGACGTCGATGGCGCGCGGCAACGTACCGGGCGCCATCTTCAACGCCACCATCTCCGGCCTGATCGGTATGGCGCTGACCCCGCTGCTGATGGGTCTGGTGATCAGCGCCAGCGGCGCCTCGATGCCGCTGGGTCGTGCACTGATGGGCGTGGCGCTGCAACTGCTGCTGCCGTTTGCGCTGGGCCAGGCGGCACGTCCGCTGATCGGCAAGTGGCTGGCCACCAAGAAGCAGATCACCACCAAGATCGACCGCGGCGTGATCGTGCTGATCGTGTATTCGTCGTTCTGCGATGCCACCGCTGCGGGCCTGTGGCACCAGTATTCGTGGCAGACCATTGGTGCCGTGATGGGTATCGCCGCCGTGATGTTGTTCGTGATTCTCGGCACGACCACCTTCGTCGCACGTCGCCTTGGTTTCTCGATCGAAGACGAGATCACTGCCGTGTTCTGCGGCTCGAAGAAGAGCCTGGCCAACGGTATCCCGATGGCCAAGATCCTGTTTGCCGGCCACCCGGCATTGGGCCTGCTGGTGCTGCCGCTGATGGTGTATCACCAGTTGCAACTGATCGTCTGCTCGGTCATCGCGTCGCGCTATGCGCAGCGGGACGATGTGGAGGAACGGGGGGCGGTGCGGGCTTGATTTGAGTTTGCTGCGGTAATGAAAAAACGGCGCTTTGGCGCCGTTTTTTTGTTGCTGCTTGCTCCTGCCTTGTTTGTACTCCCCTCTCCCGCATGGCGGGAGAGGGGTTGGGGGAGAGGGCTGGAGGGTCTGCTTGCCGACCACATCGCCATTTGAACTGCTGACCCTCTCCCCCGCCCCTCTCCCGCTCGCGGGAGAGGGGAGAAAACCGGGAGTAATTGAGCACTACACCGACGGATTTTTCGACAGCGGCGGGTTCTTCGCAAAGTACGCCTTGATGCCGCGCAGGATGGCGTTGGCCAGTTGTTCCTGGTGGGCGTCGTCGTTGAGCTTGCGTTCTTCCTCGGGATTGCTGATGAAGGCGGTCTCGATCAGGATCGATGGGATGTCCGGTGCCTTGAGCACGGCAAACCCGGCCTGTTCCACGCTGCCCTTGTGCAGCCGGTTGATGCCGCCGATCTCCTGCAGCACGGCCTTGCCGACCTGCATGCTGTCGTTGATCTGCGCCGTGGTGGAGAGATCGAGCAGCACGCGCGAGACCTGGGCATCCTTGTTGCCCATGTTTGTGCCGCCGATCAGGTCGGCGTTGTTTTCCTTGTTCGCCAGCCAGCGCGCAGCGGAACTCGATGCGCCGCGCTCGGACAATGCAAACACCGAGGCGCCGCTTGCCGTGGGCTGCACGAAGGCATCGGCGTGGATCGAGACAAACAGGTCCGCCTGCACGCGGCGGGCCTTCTGCACGCGCACGTTCAGCGGCACGAAGAAGTCCGAATCGCGCGTCATCATGGCGCGCATGTTCGGCTCGGAATCGATCTTCTTGCGCAGGCGGTGCGCGATCTGCAGCACCACGTCCTTCTCGCGCGAACCCGCTGCGCCGGTGGCGCCGGGGTCTTCACCACCATGGCCCGGATCGAGCGCCACGGTCAGCAGGCGGCGCATCTTGAACTGGCTTGGCGGCGGTACGTTGGTTTGTGCCACCGGCGGCGGCACCGCCACGGCGGCGGGCTTCTCGGGCGTGGGCTTCGGCTTCACGGTTGCCACCACGGGCGGCGGCGCGGTCGTGGCCGGCGGCAACTGGCCGCGATCCTCGAACTTGCGGACGATGGCGCCAATCGCGTCTTCCTCGGCACCGGCCGGGGCGCCTGCGATCTGCTGTTCGGCGCCGTGCGGCGGTGGCGTGGAGGCAAAGCGGCGCTGCTTGTCTTCGGTATCGCGCACCAGTTTCCAGAGCGGATCGGGCGGATTGACCGGATACAGGTCGAACACCAGCCGGTTGCGATAGTCGCCAATCGGCAGCAGCGTGAACACCTGCGGGGAAACGTCTTCCTTGAGATCGAACACCATCCGCACGACCTTCGGGCGGTTCTGGCCCACGCGCACGGACTGGATGTATGGGTCATTCGACGTGATCTTGGCGACCAGCTCGCGCAGCGTGGGCGAGAGGTCCAGCCCGTCGATATCGACCACCAGCCGATCCGGGTTGCGGATCATCTGGTGGACAGCGACGAGCTTTTCGTCGGATTCGATGGTGACGCGCGTGTAGTCCTCGGCGGGCCAGACGCGCACGGCGACGATGCCGGCGCCCGACGCAATCTGCGGGCCGGCCAGCGTCAGCACAACCGTCCCGGCGCTGACCTTCAGGGCCTGCGCCATCCATTTGCGGCGGGCCTGGAACAGTCCGTCGGGTCCATCGGGTCGGTCGGTGGCAAGTCGCTTGATCAGCATGCGTTCAGCAAGGTAAGTCCAAGGGGAGTATAGGCGCGCAGGGTGGCCATGCGACGATCGGCGCCCGCTTCGGCATCGTTATCGGCTGGATTGGCGCCATTTTCAACCGCGGATTGCACACGGTTGTCCGATTGGAGCAACACGTGCAGGTCGGGTTCCCCTAACAGTCGCCCCGCTTTCTCGGGCCACTCCACCAGGTTGAAGGCCGGTTCGGCGAAACAGTCCCGGAAGCCAGCGTCGATCCACTCCTCGGGATCGGCAAAGCGGTACAGGTCGAAGTGGTAGACGGTGAGCGGCGAGCCGTCGGCGCGCGCCACGGCGTAGGGCTCGCACAGCGTGTAGGTGGGGCTGCGCACCTTGCCGGCGTGGCCCAGCGCGCGCAGCACGGCGCGTGAGAGCGTGGTCTTGCCCGCGCCCAGGTCGCCGGAAAGCTGCACATGGACCGTGCGCGGCGGCATATTGCGGACGGCTCCGGCCAGCGCAGCGCCGAACCGTTCGGTGGCGGCTTCGTCAGGCAGCGGCAGGATGCGTTCTTCGAGCAGGGGCATTGCGTACAATTCAGGGATGATCGACCGTGCAGTGCCCGCCCCGTCCCCCGAATCTACAGAGACAGATCCCGCGCCGGCGCATGCCAGTCCAGCTTCCGAAGCCTCCGATGCTTCGCAGGCGGACCTGGCTGCGCTGGCGGCGTCCGTTCGCGCCTGGGGCGCCGAACTCGGTTTCGATGCGGTCCGCATCGCGGACGTGGACCTTCGGCATGCCGAAGCGGGCCTGCTGGCGTGGCTGCAGGCGGGCTACCACGGCGACATGGATTATATGGCGAACCACGGTACAAAGCGCGCCCGTCCCGGCGAACTCGTGCCCGGTACGGTACGTGCCATCGTGGCCCGCATGCCCTACCTCCCCGCGCAGGGTCCCGACGACTGGCGCGGCCACGAACAGGCCCGGCTCGACGACCCGGCCACGGCCGTGATCTCGCTCTACGCCCGGGGCCGCGACTATCACAAGGTGCTGCGCAACCGCCTGCAGCAACTGGCCGCGCGCATCGAGACCGCCATCGGCGCGTTCGGCTACCGCGTCTTTACCGATTCGGCACCCGTCATGGAAGTGGCGCTGGCCAGCCAGGGCGGACTCGGCTGGCGAGGCAAGCACACGCTGCTGCTGGATCGGGAGGGTGGCTCGATGTTCTTCCTCGGCGAGATCCTCGTCGATATCCCGCTGCCGGCCGATCCCGCCACGGAACCGCATTGCGGCCAGTGCCGCCGCTGCATCGACGTGTGTCCCACGCAGGCTATCCTGGCGCCCTACCGGCTCGATGCGCGCCGTTGTATTTCTTACCTGACGATCGAGCACAAGGGCGCCATCCCGGAAGCATTGCGCGCGCCGATGGGCAATCGCATCTACGGCTGCGACGACTGCCAGGTAGCGTGCCCCTGGAACAAGTTCGCGCACCGCGCCACGCTGCCCGATTTCGATGTGCGCAACGGCTTCGATGCGCCCGACATGGTGGAGTTGTTCGAATGGAGCGAGGCTGAGTTCAACCAGCGCCTGGAAGGCAGCCCGATTCGACGCATCGGGCATGAACGGTGGCTGCGCAATCTTGCCGTGGGGCTGGGGAATGGTCTGCGAAGTGCGGGGGTGAATGATCCGGTGCTGGCGGAGCGGATTCGTGCGGCGCTGATGGCGCGTCTGGATGAGGCGACACCGCTGGTGCGGGAGCATATCGAGTGGGCGTTGGGGCAGGAAACCTCGCCACTCCCAACTGTTTTGGTTCCCCTCTCCCGCGAGCGGGAGAGGGGTTAGGGGAGAGGGCCGGCGTTTCGCCCGTCACAAGCCTGGTCAGGACTTGATGCGCTGGCCCTCTCCCCCGCCCCTCTCCCGCACGCGGGAGAGGGGAGCAAAACACGGCAGGGAAAATTCATTCCACCAGCACCAACCAGAACGGCGTGGTCACCACCGCCGCAATCGTCATCGCGGAAATCGTCGCGGCCACCATCGGCCCATTGCCGCCCATCCGCACAGCCAGGATGTACGCGCTCGATGCGGTGGGCAGCGAGGCGTAGAGCACCACGATCTGATACTGCAGCGTCGTCAGCGGCAGATACTTTCCGACGATCCACGCGAAGCACGGCATGGCCAGCAGCTTCACGCCGGTCCACCAGGCCATCGGCCCCAGCGTGCCGGTGGCGCCGCTGATCTGCAATCCCGCGCCCACGGTCATCAGGCCCAGCGCCGTCGATGCGGAGCCGAGCCGGTTCAGCGTCATCGCCACCACATCGGGCGGATGCAGCCCCAGCAGGTTCGTGATGAGCCCCGTGGCCGTGGCCAGGATCAGCGGGTTGCGCGCCAGCTCGCGCAGCAGCTTGGCCTCGCCGTGGCGGGCCAGCGCCCAGACGGCCACCACGTTGCACGCGGGCACCGTGACGCCCACCACCAGCGCCATCAGCGCCAGCCCCTCGCCGCCGCCGAGCCGCGCGGCCAGCGCCAGGCCGATATACGAGTTGAAGCGGAACGCAGTCTGCAGGCCCGAGGCGAAATCCACCGGGTCTGGCCGCAACACGAACTTGACCAGATAGCCGGTGGCGATGCCGAAGGTCATCGTGGCCACGGCCAGGCCCAGCATGGCGGAGGTGGAGGAGAAATCGAACGTGGCGCTGTTGGTGGACTGCAACAGCAAAGCGGGGAACAGCACGAAGTAGACCAGGCGTTCCACGCCACCCCAGAAGGCCCGGTCGAACGGGGTGTAGCGCACCAGCAGCCACCCGATGAGGATCAGGCTGAAGTCCGGCACCAGCAGCAGCGCGGCAGACATGTCTCGAATGTTTCTCTAGTTATCGTGGGTTCTGACGACCCGCTTCGTCGAAAGTGAAGGCTAGGGCAGATACGGATGGGTATTTTTTCAGAATTCCTGCAGCATGGCACGCTGAATTTCGTCTTGCCCGCAGTCCTGCCCGCACTGGCAGCCGCGGTTGTTTGCCGTCTTACATCGTCGTAGCCATGAAGTCCGCGCAGTCCCGAATCCTCCGCACGCGGCACGTCCGCCGCCTTGCCGCCTCGCTGTGTACCGCGCTGGTGCTGGGTGCGCTGTTGCCCACGGCTTCGGCCATGGAGATCGGCGGCGTACGGTTCGACGATGCGGCGCGCCTGGGTGGCAAGGAACTGCCGCTCAACGGCACCGGGCTGCGGCAGGCCTTTATCGTCAAGGGCTATGCGGCGGGACTCTACCTGCCGGAACGCGCGCGCAATGCCACGCTGGCGCTGGTCACGCCTGGTCCGAAGCGGTTGCAGATCCGGCCGCTGCGCGAGGTGGAAACCACGGCATTCGTAAAAGCCCTCAACGAAGGGCTGCGCGAGAATCATTCGGAACTGCAGCTCAAGCTGTTGTCCGACCGGGTGTCGCAACTGGAGCGCACGATGGCCCAGATAGGCCCGGCGCATCGCGGCGACATCATCAATTTCGATTTCACGCCTGACGGCGGCACGGCCATCACGCTGAACGGCATCCCTCGCGGACAAGCGATTCATGGCGAGGATTTCTACCAGGCTGTGCTGCGCATTTTCCTGGGTGAGCACCCGGTGGACCGCAACCTCAAGCGCGGACTGCTGGGCGGCTGATCCGGTAAGCCGGCGTGCCATGGCAACCCGCCCATGGCGCTCCAGTTGATGCAACCTCGCCGGACGCGATCCGTCCGGCCTTATGACGGGAGACTCTCTTCTCATGCAAGCTCGCAAAACCATCCTGACCGTGGCCATCGCCGCCGTTGCCTCCGTGGCATCGGTCGCACACGCCCAGACCGCCTACCCCACCAAGCCGATCCGCCTGATCATTCCGTTTGCACCGGGCGGCACGACCGACATCGTCGGCCGTGGCGTGGCCGACCAGATGAGCCGCATCCTGGGCCAGCCCGTGGTGGTGGAGAACCGCGCCGGTGGCGGTGGCTCGATTGGTGCCGACGCCATCGCCAAGTCGGCCCCGGACGGCTACACGATCGGTATCTCCACGGTGTCGACCATGGCCGTGAACCCGGCCTGCAACCCGAAGCTGTCGTACGACCCGATCAAGGACTTCAAGCCCATCGCCAACGTGGCGAACGTGGCGAACGTGATCGCCGTCAACCCGAGCTTCCCGGCCAAGGACTACAAGGAGTTCCTGGCCGTGCTGAAGGCCAACCCGGGCAAGTACTCGTTCGCATCGTCGGGCACCTGCGGCTTCGGCCACATGCTGGGCGAGCAGTTCAAGGTCTCGACCAAGACGTTCATGGTCCACATCCCGTACCGTGGCGCGGGCCCGGCACTGAACGACGTGCTGGCCGGCCAGGTGCCGATCATGGTGGACAACCTGCCGTCGTCGATGCCCTACATCAAGGCCGGCAAGCTGCGCCCGATCGTGGTGGCCTGGAACAAGCGCGTGGAGGGCCTGCCCGACGTGCCGACCTTCGGCGAAATGGGCCTCAAGGAGCCGAACGACCCGGCCTGGTACGGCCTGGTGGCACCGGCCGGCACGCCTGACGACGTGATCGCCAAGCTGAACGCCGCCGTGGTCAAGGCCCTGCAGGACAAGGGCTTCGCGGAGCGCCTGCGCACCGCTGGCGCCGAGCCGTCGGGCAACACCCCGGCCCAGCACGCCGCCGAAATCAAGAAGGAATTCGACAAGATGAAGAACCTGGTGAAGGTTCAGAACATCAAGCTGGAGCAGTAAGGGCTCAAGCTGCTGCTGACTCGCTCCCCTCTCCCGCACAGCGGGAGAGGGGTTGGGGGAGAGGGCAGGCGGTTGAAATCCTGACGCATACAGGCAAGGACCACAGCGATGTGGTCCTTGTTTGTTTTTGTGGCGCGCGCTGCGGCTGGCCATATCGGCAATTTGAACGGCTGGCCCTCTCCCCCGCCCCTCTCCCGCCACGCGGGAGAGGGGAGCAAACCGAGGGGACCGCTCGCGGGAGAGGGGAGCAAACCGGGAGTAGTGGCAAGCCAAAATCAGCATAGAATTCCGTATTTCCGCCCTCTCTCACCGCCATGTCTCCCAAGTTCGATGCCATCCTGCCTGCGCCGTTCGGCAAGGTTGGCGTGCGCGTCATTGGCGATCAGGTGCATGAGATCGTCTACCTGCCTGACAGCTTCGACGAGATTGCTCCCGTCGGCACATTGCTACAGCGCGTGGCGACGCAGCTTGCCGCCTACTATGACAACCCCGACTTCGTTTTCGACCTGCCGCTGGCCGCGCGCGGCACCGACTTCCAGCGCAAGGTCTGGGGGGCGATTTCCGCCGTGCCGCGTGGCGGGCTGACGACCTACGGCACCATCGCCAAATCTCTGCAAAGCATGCCGCGCGCAGTGGGTCAGGCATGCGGACAGAACTGGTTTCCGATCGTGATTCCGTGTCATCGCGTGGTGGCCGCCAATGGGCTGGGTGGTTTTGCGCACCATGGCGAGGAAGGCTTCCACCTGGGCGTCAAGCGCTGGCTGCTGCGTCACGAAGGTGCGATGTTGCTATGACGGCGGGGCTCGACGATGACCTGTCACTGGTCGACCGCTTCTGCGACGCGCTGTGGCTCGAAGACGGACTCTCCCGCAACACCATCGACGCCTATCGCCGCGACCTCGCGCTGCTGACGCGCTGGCTGCACGAGAGCGAAACGTCCACGCTGCTGGCCGTGGACGACACCGCGCTCACCGCCTACTTTGCCGCGCGCCACAGCGAGACGCGGGCGTCTTCGGCCAATCGCCGCCTCACGGTGTTCCGGCGCTTCTACCAGTGGTCGCTGCGCGAGCACATGATCGAGGCCGATCCCTGCCTGCTGCTGCGTCCTGCCAAACAGCCACCGCGTTTTCCGAAGACGCTGTCCGAAGCCAATGTCGAGGCACTGCTGGAAGCCCCCGACACCGATACGCCGCTGGGCCTGCGTGACCGCACCATGCTCGAACTGATGTACGCGAGCGGCCTGCGCGTGTCCGAACTCACCAACATGAAGACGATCGAGATCGGACTCAACGAAGGGGTAGCGCGCGTGGTGGGCGGCAAGGGCAACAAGGAGCGGCTGGTGCCGTTCGGCGCGCAGGCCGGCGACTGGCTGCGCGACTACCTCGCCGAAGCCCGCCCCGCCCTGCTCGCGGGCCGCGCCTGCGACGAACTGTTCGTCACGCAGCGCGGCGAGGGCATGACGCGCCAGGCGTTCTGGCACCTCATCAAGAAACATGCGCGCGAGGCCGGCATTCACGCGCCGCTCTCCCCGCACACGCTGCGGCACGCCTTTGCCACGCACCTGCTGAATCACGGCGCGGACCTGCGCGTGGTGCAGATGCTGCTGGGCCATGCCGATATCTCGACCACGCAGATCTACACGCACGTGGCGCGCGAGCGCCTGCGCGAACTGCACCTGCAACACCATCCGCGCGGCTGACGTGCGGAAGTCCCGATCATGAGCAAAAGCAAGCACGTCTCCGAAACCCCCGCCACGCAAATGCTGCGCAAGCAGGGTGTCACGTTCGGCGAACATCCCTACGATTACGTGGATCACGGTGGCACCGGCGAATCGGCGCGCCAGCTCGGCGTGCCCGAGCACAACGTGATCAAGACACTGGTGATGGAAGACGAAGCCGCGCGGCCGTTGATCGTGCTGATGCACGGCGACTGCTCGGTCTCGACCAAGAACCTCGCGCGGCAGATTGGCTGCAAGAGCGTGCAGCCGTGCAAGCCCGAGGTGGCCCAGCGCCATAGCGGCTACATGGTCGGCGGCACGTCGCCGTTCGGCACGAAAAAGCGCATGCCGGTCTATGTGGAAGCCTCGGTGCTGGCGCTGGACACGATCTACATCAACGGCGGACGTCGCGGCTATCTGGTCAGCATCGCGCCATCGGCGCTGACTGATCTGCTCGAAGCCAAGCCCGTCGAGTGCGCCCTGCCCGACTGATCCGCCCGCTATCCCGGCGCCGCGCTACAATCGCGCCAGCCCAAAATCAGAGCCGTCCCACGCCACAAGACCCATGTCGCCCACCATCGCCAACCTGCTGTTTGCCGTCCTCGCCTACCTGATCGGATCGGTGTCCTTCGCCGTCGTGGTCAGCAAGGCCATGGGCCTGCCCGACCCCCATACTTACGGCTCGGGCAACCCCGGCGCCACCAACGTGCTGCGTAGCGGCAGCAAGAAGGCTGCCATCCTGACGCTGATCGGCGATGGCCTGAAGGGTTTTGTGGCCGTCATGCTGGCCAAGCACCTGGGCGCCAGCTACGGCCTGGACGACACCGGCCTCGCGCTGGCCTCGCTGGCCGTGTTCCTGGGTCACCTGTTCCCGGTCTTTCACCGCTTTGCGGGCGGCAAGGGCGTAGCCACCGCAGCCGGCATCCTGTTCGCCATCGAGCCGCTGCTGGGCGCCGGCACGCTGGCTACCTGGCTCATCATCGCGGTCTTCTTCCGCTATTCCTCGCTGGCCGCCCTGATGGCCGCGATCTTCGCGCCGTTCTTCTACGTGCTGATGTTCGGCGTGGATATCATCGCCGGCGCGGTCCTCGTGATCAGCGTGCTGCTGATCGCGCGCCATCGCAGCAATATCGCGAAGCTGCTGGCGGGCAAGGAAAGCCGCATTGGGGAGAAGAAGAAGGTTTGAGGTTGAAGCACCTCACTGCGTCTTTGCTCCCCTCTCCCGCATGGCGGGAGAGGGGTTGGGGGTGAGGGCCGGAAGGTCTGCTTGCCGACCACTTCGCAGATTGAACCGCTTGCCCTCACCCCCACCCCTCTCCCGCTTGCGGGAGAGGGGAGAAAACAATCGGTGAGAGAAAGGCGAACCTAAGCCGCCTGCGCCAGCGCTGCAAACGGAAACACCATCTCCACGCGCAACCCGCCTTCTTCGCGGTTGCTGATCGATAGTCGCCCTCCGCCCTGCCTGACCAGCCGATCCACGATCGCCAGGCCCAGCCCCGAATGCGCATTGCCGCCGCGTGCCGGATCGAGCCGGACGAAAGGCATCGTCACGCGCTCGATGGCGTCTTCGGGAATGCCGGGGCCCTGGTCCTCCACGGTCAGGCGCCAGCCTTCATGCGTGCGCGCCGTGGCCACATAGACGGGCGGCTCGCCGTAGGCATAGGCGTTGTCCACGAGGTTGCCGATGATGCGGTCAAGCTGCGTGGCGATCATGCGGAAGCCGTCGCCGGCCATGAGTTCGAGCACGACATGGCGCTCCTGCTCCAGAAACGACGCCGCCAGTTCGTGGATGCGTTTATCCACCGGCACAGGCCGTGCGGTCGGTTCGCTGCTCTGGGCAAACGTCAGGAACTGTTCGACGATGGCCGACATCGATTCCACATCGCGCGTCACGCCCGCAGCGGCCTTGGGATCGGACAGCATCTCGGCGCGCAGCCGCAGCCGGGCCAGCGGGGTCTTGAGGTCGTGGGCAATGCCCGCCAGCATCGTGTTGCGTTCCTGGTCGATGCGGAACAGGTCCGCCACCATCCGATTGAAACGCTCGATCAACTGGCGCAGCTCGTGCGGACCGCGCTCGCGCAGCGGCGGCACGGCCTGCTGGCGCGACAGCTTCTCCGCCGCTTCCGCCATGTCGCGCACCGGGCGCTGGATCTGCCACGCCACGAACAGCGCGAAGATAATCGCCACGCCCACCACCAGCACCACGCCCGGCATCAGGCGGTTATCGGGCGGCGGATTGTGGACGAACAGGATCGGCATGGCGATCCAGCGATTGCGGTTCGGCAGCTTGATCCACAGGCGCGGCGTGGACAATTCATCTTCCAGCCGCACTTCGGTGCCCTGCGGCAAGCGCCGCGTGAACTGCTCCACCAGCCGGCGCGGACGGCCAGGGTTAGGCTGACCGGCCTGCTGATCGACACCCGGCGTCTCGGACACCTCGATCAGACTCGGCAGCGCCACGGGCGGCTTGGCATCAAGCGCCCGTTCGATACTGTCGAGCTGGAACATCATCTGATCGACGGAATAGTCAATCTGCTGCTGGCGGCGATCCATGCGCAGGATTGCCAGCCACGAGAAATGGCTGATCACGAGCACGGCAGCAATCAGCAGCGCCATGCGGCCGAACAGGGTGTCGATGCGGAGCTTCATTGCAGGATGCTGTCCTCGGCCTCGTCGGGCACGAACGTGTAGCCACGCCCGCGCACGGTCTGGATATAGCGTGGACGCTGCGCATCCTCATCGAGCAGCCGGCGCAGGCGCCAGATCTGCACGTCAATGCCGCGATCGCTGATGCCGTTGGCCGTGCCGTACATCAGTTCGACAATGCGCTCACGCGACAGCACTTCCAGCGGATGCATCAGCAGCAGCTTGAGCAGCGCGAACTCGGTATCGCTGATCGACACGGCCTGCCCCGCACGCTCCAGCGACCGCTGACGGAAATTCACGCGGAACGGGCCGAAGGCGATGGATTCGCGGTCTTCCGGCGCGGCGGCGGGCCGGGCCAGCTTGCGGCGCAGCACGGCGTTGATGCGCGCCAGCAGCTCGCGCGGCGAGAAAGGCTTGCCGAGGTAATCGTCGGCGCCGATTTCCAGGCCGACGATGCGGTCGATCTCGTCGCTGCGCGCGGTCAGCAGGATCACCGGAATGTCGTCGTTCTTGGCCCGCAGGTTGCGCAGCGCGGTCAGGCCATCGACCTTGGGCATCATCAGGTCGAGCACGATCAGCGCGGGCCGCTCGCGTTCGAGGCGGGCCTGCAGGCCGTCGCCGTCGTGCAGCACCGAGACGGCAAAGCCCTGGGACGTCAGGTATTCGCGCAGGAGGTCGCGCAGTTCGGGATCGTCGTCGACGACGAGGATCTGGGTAGGCTGGTTCGTTCGCATAGCCGAATGATAGACAGGCCAGCCGCCACATATTGCAAATCGGCCCGGCCGTTTTGTTTCTGGAGGTTACACCCGCGTCGCTGGTAATCCGCTGTAATAAAACCGTCCAGCCCTGAAATAGGTGGGGTGACGGCCGCACATTATGCTTGCATCCCATGACGCGCCTCGACTGGCGCCATCCCACCATTCGGCGGGTCGCCCTGTCATCGCGATGCGGCATACTGCTGCCACTTCTCCGTCACAGGCGGCTGCCCCGCTGTGCGAATACCGTTTGGCACGCACCTCTTTTTTGTCGTGCCGCTCCCAGGATTCCGGTCATGTCTCACCCAGAACAAGGTCAACCCACCCCGCCCAACCCACCCCGCCACCGGGTGCCTCGCAGCCGGCGCACCTGGATTGCCGCTGCCATCGTCGTGGTGCTGGCCGGTGCCGGCTGGTACTGGCTCGCCCATCGCAACGCCGCCCAGCCCCCTGCGGCCGGGGCGCCGGGCGCGGGCATGGGTGCCCAGCGCGGCGGTCCGGGCGGACCGGGTGGACCCGGAGCAATGCCGCGTTCTCCCGTGGTGGTCAATACCGTGGCCCGCCGCGACATGGACGTGACGCTGAACGGGCTGGGCAATGTGACGCCTGTGGCCAATGTCACGGTGCGCGCGCAGGTGTCGGGGCCGCTGCTCAAGGTGCTGTTCAAGGAAGGCCAGATGGTCAAGGCCGGCGACGTGCTGGCCGAGATCGATCCGCGCCCGTTCCAGGCCACGCTCGACCAGGCCACGGGCCAGCTGGCGCGTGACCAAGCGCTGCTGCAGAACGCGCGGCTCGACCAGCAACGCTACAAGACGCTGCTCGGTCAGGATTCGATTTCCAAACAACAGGTGGATACGCAGGACGCGCTGGTGCGCCAGTACGAAGGCACGGTCAAGACCGATCAGGGCAATGTGGATACCGCGCGCATCCAGCTCGGCTACACGCGGATCGTGGCGCCTACCTCGGGCCGCATCGGTCTGCGTCAGGTGGACCCGGGCAATATCGTGGGCACCAGCGACGCCAATGGTATCGCGCTGATCACGCAGATCCAGCCGATCACCGTGCTCTATACGATCCCCGAAGACAACCTTCCCACCGTGCTGAAAAAGCTCAACGCGGGCGAGAAGCTGTCCGTGCAGGCATGGGATCGGCAGATGCGCAATCAGTTGGCCGACGGCACGCTGCTGACCACGGACAACCAGATCGACACCACCACCGGCACGGTCAAGCTCAAGGCCATTTTCGAGAACAAGGACGGGATGCTGTTCCCGAACCAGTTCGTCAATGTGCGCACGCGCGTGGACACCATGCAAGATGCCGTGGTGGTGCCCGTGGCGGCCATCCAGCGCGGCCAGCAAGGCACGTTCGTCTATGTGGTGGGCGATGACAACGCCGTGAAGGTACGTACCGTGACGCTCGGTCCGACCGACGGCGCGCGCACGGTCGTGCTCAAGGGCGTGGATGAAGGCGAGCGCGTGGTGGTGGATGGCGCGGACCGGCTCAAGGAAGGCATGGTCGTCGAGGCCGTGGACCCGGCCGCACGCGCTGCGGCGCTGACGCCAGCGAGTTCGGCGCGTGCGCGGGGCCGGCGCGGCAACTGGGGCGGCGCCAGCGGCGCGCACGGTGCGGGCGGTGCAAGTGGTGCGCACGGCCAGCACGGCGGTGCGAGCGATGCGGCCGGTATAGCCGGTGCATCGGGCGAGCGTCGCCGCCGCGATGCCGATGCGAACCCGAACCCCACCACGCCCACACCAGCGAATCCCGCCGGCAGCGTCGGCCAGCGGCCGCAGCAGTAACGGCTACGCCAGGAGTTCAGACGCGGCATGAATCCTTCACGCATATTTATCGAGCGGCCCGTTGCCACGGCCCTGCTGATGCTGGCCATCCTGTTGTCAGGGTTGCTGGCATTCCGGCTGCTGCCGCTCTCGGCCCTGCCTGAAGTCGATTACCCGACGATCCAGGTCACCACGCTCTACCCCGGTGCCAGTCCCGATGTAATGACGTCGGCCGTCACGGCACCGCTTGAACGCCAGTTCGGACAGATGCCGGGCCTCAAGCAGATGTCCTCGTCGTCCTCGGGCGGCGCATCGGTCATCACGCTGCAGTTCGAACTGACACTGTCGCTCGACGTGGCGGAGCAGGAAGTGCAGGCCGCCATCAACGCAGGCGGCAACCTGCTGCCCGCCGACCTGCCGATGCCGCCGGTCTACAGCAAGGTCAATCCCGCCGACGCGCCGATCATGACGATCGCGATGACCTCCGACACCCTGCCGCTGCCCAAGCTGCAGGACATGGTGGATACACGCGTGGCGGCCAAGATCTCGCAGATCCAGGGCGTGGGCCTGGTCACGATCAGCGGTGGCCAGCGCCCTGCCGTGCGCATCCAGGCCAACCCGACGGCGCTGGCATCGCTGGGCATGTCGATCGACGACTTGCGCACCGCCGTGGGCAGCGCCAACGTGAACGGCGCCAAGGGCAGTTTCGATGGGCCTTCGCGCGCCTCCACCATCGACGCCAACGATCAGCTCAAGTCCGCCGACGAGTACAGGCAGATCATCATCGGCTACCAGAACGGCGCGCCGATCCGCATCACGGACGTGGCCGAGATTGTCGACGGCCCGGAGAACAGCCGCCTTGCCGCCTGGGCCAATGCCAAGCCCGCCATCGTGGTGAACATCCAGCGCCAGCCCGGCGCCAATGTGATCGACGTGGTGGACCGCATCAAGACACTGCTGCCGCAGTTGCAGTCGGCGCTGCCCGCATCGGTGAACGTGCAGTTGCTGACGGACCGCACCACCACCATCCGTGCCTCGGTCAAGGACGTGGAGTTCGAACTGCTGCTCGCCATCGCTCTCGTGGTGATGGTGATCTTCATCTTCCTGCGCAATGTCTCCGCCACGATCATCCCGGGCGTGGCCGTACCGCTCTCGCTGGTGGGCACCTTTGGTGTGATGTATCTCGCCGGCTTCTCGATCAACAATCTCACGCTGATGGCGCTGACCATTGCCACGGGCTTCGTGGTGGATGACGCCATCGTGATGATCGAGAACATCATGCGCTACATCGAGGAAGGCGATCCTCCGATGACGGCGGCGTTGAAAGGCTCCAAGCAGATCGGCTTCACCATCATCTCGCTCACGTTCTCGCTGGTGGCCGTGCTGATTCCGCTGCTGTTCATGGGCGATGTGGTGGGCCGGCTGTTCCGCGAGTTCGCGGTCACGCTCGCGGTCTCCATCCTGATCTCGGCCGTGGTCTCGCTGACGCTGACGCCGATGATGTGCGCACGCCTGCTGCGCCATGTGCCTGAAGCCGAGATGAACCGCTTCCACCGCGCCACGGGTCACTTCTTCGATCGCGTGATCCACCACTACGGCCGCGCGCTGGAATGGGTGCTCGCGCGCCAGACCGCTACGCTCGTGGTCGCCATCGGCACACTGGTGCTGACCGGCCTGCTCTACCTTGTGGTGCCCAAGGGGTTCTTCCCGGTGCAGGACACCGGTGTGATCCAGGCCATCACCGAAGCCGCGCAGACCAGTTCGTTCCAGTCGATGGGCCGCAAGCAGGAAGCCGTGCAGAAGGTGATCCTGCAAGACCCGGCGGTGGCGAGCGTATCGTCTTTCATCGGCGTGGATGGCACCAACCAGACCATCAACGCAGGCCGCATGCTCATCAACCTGAAGCCCAAGGGCGAGCGCGACACGATGGCCGTGGTCACGCAGCGCCTGCAGGATTCGGTGCAGAAGCTGGGCGGCATCTCGCTTTACATGCAGCCCGTGCAGGACCTGACGATCGAGGATCGCGTGGCGCGCACGCAGTACCAGTTCACGGTGGAAGATCCCGATCCCACCGTACTCGCCGAATGGGTTCCCAAGCTCGTCGAACGATTGAAGCAGGAACCCGAACTGCGCGATGTGGCGAGCGATCTGCAGAACAACGGCCTGCGCGCCTTCGTGGAAATCGATCGCGATGCCGCAGCCCGCTTCGGCATCACCACTGCCGTGATCGACAGCGCGCTCTATAGCGCCTTCGGCCAGCGCCTGATCTCCACGATCTTCACGCAGGCCAGCCAGTACCGCGTGGTGCTGGAAACCATGCCCGAGTTCCGCACCAGCCCTGCTGCACTGGCCGAGTTGCGCCTGCCGTCGTCGTCGGGTGGCCAGGTGCCGCTGGGTTCCATCGCGCGGATTTCCGAGCGTACCGGCCCGCTGGTGATCAACCATCAGGGTCAGTTCCCGGCCTCGACGATCTCGTTCAACCTCGCGCCCGGTGCCTCGCTCGGTGCGGCCGTGGACAAGATCACACAGGTGGAAAAGGAAATTGGATTGCCGATCTCGATGGCCACCGAATTCCAGGGTGCTGCGCTGGCGTTCCGTGCCTCGCTGTCGAATACGCTGTGGCTGATCCTGGCCGCCGTGATCACGATGTATATCGTGCTGGGCGTGCTCTACGAGAGCACGATCCATCCGGTGACGATTCTCTCGACGCTGCCCTCCGCAGGCGTAGGTGCATTGCTGGCGCTGCTCGTATTCCGGCAGGACCTCGGCATCATCGCAATCATCGGCATCATCCTGTTGATCGGTATCGTGAAGAAGAACGCGATCATGATGATCGACTTCGCACTCGAAGCCGAACGCGAGCAGGGCATGAAGCCGTATGACGCGATCTTCCAGGCTTGCCTGCTGCGCTTCCGTCCCATTCTGATGACGACGATGGCCGCGCTGCTGGCCGCGCTGCCGATGATGCTCGGCTCGGGCATCGGCTCGGAGTTGCGCCGTCCGCTCGGTATCACGATGGTGGGCGGCCTGCTGGTCAGCCAGGTGCTGACGCTGTTCACCACGCCGGTGATCTACCTCGCCTTCGACCGTCTGGCGTTACGTCTCAAGAACTGGCGCGAGCGCCGCTTTGGCCGCGATGACGATGGCGACGAAGGTCCGCGCCAGCACGGCCCCATCGTGCCGCGTCCGCAGGAGCCGAACGCCTGATGAATCTTTCGGCCGCCTTTATCCATCGTCCGGTCGCCACCGCGCTGCTGACCATCGGCATCCTGCTGGCGGGCATCGCGGCCTTCCGGCTGTTGCCTGTCTCGCCGCTGCCGCAGGTGGACTTCCCCACGATCTCGGTCTCGGCATCGTTGCCCGGCGCCAGCCCCGAGACCATGGCCGCCACGGTAGCCACGCCGCTCGAACGCGCGCTCGGCACCATCGCCGGCGTCACGGAAATCACGTCGAGCAGTTCGCTGGGTTCCACACGCGTGACGCTGCAGTTCGATCTCTCGCGCGATATCGATGGTGCTGCACGCGATGTGCAGGCCGCGATCAATGCCTCGCGCGCCACGCTGCCGACGAGCCTGCCGAACAATCCGACCTACCGGAAAGTGAACCCGGCCGACGCGCCGATCATGATCATCGCGCTGACCTCGCCGACGATGACACGCGGCCAGCTCTACGATGCGGCGTCGACCATCCTTTCGCAGAAGCTGTCGCAGGTGGAAGGTGTGGGCCAGGTCACGATTGGCGGTGCGTCGCTGCCAGCGGTGCGCGTGTCGCTCAACCCCACGGCGCTGAACAACTACGGTATCTCGCTGGAAGACGTACGCAACACGATTGCCGCGACCAACGCCAATCGTCCGCTCGGCATCCTCGACAACCGCGACCGCGCGTGGCAGGTCTATGCCAACGACCAGGCGATGACGGCGAAGGAGTACATGCCGCTGATCATCCGCTACGCCACACCGGGCACGTACTCGTCCACCTCGGCCGGTGCGCTGATTGCGAGCACGGCCAACGCCACGGCAGGCGGCAACGTCAGCACGAAGACCGTCAACGGCGTGACCACCACCACGATCACGACGAGCAGTGGCACGCAGACCATCAGCTCTGGCGCCACGGGCGGCAACGTGACCAATCCGGGGCCCAACTCCTTTGCGGTGCCGGTGCGCCTGCAGGACGTGGCCAGCGTGACGGACTCCGTGCAGGACATCCGCAATGCCGGTTCGGCCAACGGCCAGCCTTCGGTGCTGCTGGTGCTGAACCGTTCGCCCGGCGCCAACATCATCGAGACCGTGGACCGCGTCAACGAGATGCTGCCTACGCTGCGCAAGATGATTCCCAGCGCAATCTCGATGGACGTGATGATGGACCGCACGCCCACCATCCGCGCGTCGCTGCGCGAAGTGGAGCACACGCTGATGATCTCGGTGGCACTGGTCATCATGGTCGTGTTCGTGTTCCTGCGTAACGTGCGTGCCACGCTGATTCCGAGCGTGGCGGTGCCGGTGTCGCTGGTCGGTACGTTCTCGATCATGTACCTGTGCGGCTTCTCGCTGAACAACCTCTCGTTGATGGCGCTGACGGTGGCCACCGGCTTTGTGGTGGACGATGCCATCGTGGTACTGGAGAACATCTCGCGCCATATCGAGGAAGGCATGAAACCGATGGCCGCCGCGCTGCGCGGTGCGCGCGAGGTGGGCTTCACGGTGCTGTCGATGAGCTTGTCCCTGATCGCCGTGTTCATTCCGCTCCTGCTGATGGGCGGCATCGTGGGCCGGCTGTTTCAGGAGTTCGCCATCACGCTGTCGGTCGCCATCCTCGTTTCGCTCGTGGTCTCGCTGACCACCACGCCGATGATGTGCGCGCGCCTGCTGCGCTCCCCACACGAAGAGCGTCCGGGCCGCTTCCACCGCTCGACGGAACGCGTGTTCATGTGGTTCCAGGATGGCTATGCGCGCACGCTTGGTGTGGCGCTGCGCCACGGACCCATCGTGTGGATCGTGCTGCTGCTGACCATCGCGCTGAACGTCTATCTCTACATCGTGGTGCCGAAGGGCTTCTTTCCGCAGCAGGACACTGGGCGCGTGATCGGCTTTATCCGCGCGGATCAGGCCACGTCGTTCCAGTTGATGCGCACCAAGCTCGACAACTTCATCAAGATCGTGCAATCCGATCCGGCTGTGGTGAACGTGACCGGCTTCACCGGTGGATCGCAGCGCAATACCGGGCAGATGTTCGTGACGCTGAAGCCGCTCTCAGAACGCAGCGAAACGGCGGACCAGATCATTGCGCGGCTGCGTGTGAAACTGGCGAAGGAGCCCGGTGCGAGCCTGTTCCTGACGCCGGTGCAGGACATCCGCGTCGGCGGTCGGCAGAGCAGTTCGGCGTACCAGTTCACGCTGCAATCCGATGACCTCGAAGTGCTGCGTGCATGGGAGCCCAAGGTGCGCGCGGCCATCTCGAATATCAAGGGACTGGAAGACGTCGATACCGACACCAACGACAAGGGCCTGCAGACATCGGTCATCATCGACCGCGACGCGGCATCGCGGCTCGGCGTGACCGCGCAGCAGGTGGATGCCATCCTCAACGATGCATTCGGCCAGCGGCTGGTCTCCACGATCTACCACCCGCTGAACCAGTACCGCGTGGTGATGGAACTGAGTCAGGAATACCTGCAAGGACCGAACGCGCTCAAGGATATCTACATCATCACGGGCGGCGGGAACCGCGTGCCACTGTCGGCATTCGCACAGGTCACGCCGTCGAGCACGCCGCTTGGTGTGAACCATCAGGGACAGTTCGCCGCATCGACGATCTCGTTCAACCTCGCCGAAGGCTTCTCGCTCTCCGAAGCCACCGACGCGATCAAGCTGGCGATGGCAAAGATCGGCGCGCCGGAGACCTTGCAGGCCAATTTTCAGGGCGGTGCCAAGGCGTTCCAGGATTCGCTCAAGAGCCAGCCGCTGCTGATCCTGGCCGCGATCATCACGATCTATATCGTGCTGGGCGTGCTGTACGAAAGCTATGTACATCCGCTGACGATTCTCTCGACGCTGCCATCGGCGGGTGTGGGCGCGCTGCTCGCGTTGCTGCTGTTCAAGACCGAGTTCAGCATCATCGCGCTGATCGGGGTGATCCTGCTGATCGGCATCGTCAAGAAGAACGCGATCATGATGATCGACTTCGCC
The DNA here is from genome assembly GCF_009793345.1 of Cupriavidus sp. SW-Y-13. Lineage (NCBI taxonomy): Bacteria > Pseudomonadati > Pseudomonadota > Betaproteobacteria > Burkholderiales > Burkholderiaceae > Cupriavidus > Cupriavidus sp. SW-Y-13. Next base: position 583,739 of record NZ_WHLX01000001.1, on the reverse strand, counting down.
ATCGATGCCGAGCGACGCGAAGGCTTGTCGCCACGCGATGCCATCTATCGCGCATGCCTGCTGCGCTTCCGTCCGATCATGATGACCACGGCTGCTGCACTGCTCGGCGCGATTCCGCTGGCCATCGGTCGTGGCGACGGCGCAGAACTGCGCGCGCCGCTTGGTATCTCGATTGTGGGTGGGCTCGTGGTCAGCCAGTTGCTGACGCTCTACACCACACCCGTGGTCTACCTGACGCTGGATCGCTGGCGTCTGAAAGTCAACGCCTGGCGCGCCCGACGCCAGCGCGGCGATGGCGATAGCGCCACGCCGCACCTCGAACACTGATGAGGGCATTTGCCATGTATCGCCGCCATTTTTCGATTTCAGTTGTCGCCCTGGCCTGCGCCCTGCTGGCCGGCTGCGCAGTGGGCCCCGACTATCGTCGCCCCGATGCGCCCGTCCCCAAGGCATTCAAGGAAGCCACCGATGCCATGCCCGTCTGGACCGGCGACTGGAAGACTGCCGAACCGCAGGACATGATGTCGCGCCCCGACTGGTGGCGCGCGTTCGACGATCCCGTGCTCGACGGGCTGATGTCGCAAGTGCAGGTCTCCAACCAGAACATCAAGGCTGCCGAAGCGGTCTATCGACAGGCCACGGCGTCACTGGCCGCAGCACGCGCGGGATACTTCCCGACGGTGGGCGCCAGCGCTGGCCTCTCGCGCGGTGCATCGAGTTCTGGCGGCCGCATCACCAACGGCCAGAGCGCGACGCTCTCCGCATCGTGGGAAATCGACGTGTGGGGCCGCATCCGTCGCCAGGTGGAGAGCGCCGAAGCCGGCGCACAAGCCAGTGAAGCGGACCTTGCCTCGACGCTGCTATCGACACAGGCCACGCTCGCGCAAAGCTACTTCCTGCTCCGCGTGGCCGATGCACAGCGTGCGCTATTGCAGCGCACCGTGGCCGACTACCAGAAGTCCCTGCAACTGGTGCAGAACCAGTACAACGCCGGCACCGCGCAACGCTCTGACGTGCTGCAATCCGAAACCCAACTGAAATCCGCACAGGCGCAACTGATCGACATCCAGATCACGCGCGCGCAGTACGAGCACGCGGTGGCAGTACTCGTCGGCAAGCCGCCAGCGGATCTGGGCATAGCCGTCGCCGAAGCAGACGTCACGCTGCCGCGCGTGCCAGTGGCCGTACCCTCCACACTGCTGGAACGTCGCCCCGACATCGGCGCTGCAGAGCGCCGCATGGCATCGGCCAATGCCGATATCGGCGTCGCGCAAGCCGCGTACTACCCCACGCTGTCGCTGTCCGCGTCGGGCGGACTCACCGCCAGCACGCTCGCGCGCTGGCTCTCTCTGCCGGACCGCATCTGGTCAGTGGGCGCCGGACTCGCCGGCACCGTCTTCGACGGCGGCCTGCGCAGTGCCGCCAAGGCGCAAGCCGTGGCCGCATACGATCAGACCGTCGCCAATTATCGCCAGACCGTACTCACCGCTTTCCAGGAAGTTGAAGACAACCTCGCCGCCACGCGTCTGCTCGAAGAGGAAGCCACTGTCCAGAACGATGCACTGCGCTCGGCGCGCGAAGCCCTCTCGCTCGTCAACAACCGCTACAAGGCGGGCACGGCAGGACTGCTCGACGTACTGACCGCACAGACCGCCGCCTACACGGCCGAGCGCACGGCGCTATCGATCACCGGCCGCCAGTACACGGCAGCGGTGACGTTGATCAAGGCGTTGGGGGGTGGGTGGCATGGGGTGACAGCCGAGGTCGCAACAACTCCGCAGGAAGCCGCCACTGCCAGGTAGCGGCACTATCTGTCGAAGAAGAAACGTTCGAAGTTGGCAGCACCCCAGTCGGCGCATGCCAAAGGAAACGCCAGGGTAAGGACTTCGAACGTGCCATCGCTCGCGAGCGAGTCGGCGTCCGTGAAGAGAATCTCCTTGTCGCCGACAATGAATTGATTGAGGGGTGACCACGGCTCGAAGGCGTAGTACCGCTGGGCTAACAGCGCGCCTCGCATTGCATAGACGCGCAGCCGTGCGTCCTGCGTCCCACCTACCTTATCCCGATCCATGCCGCAGATCTCGATCTCGTATTGCGTGTCAGCAATCGTTCTTTGCCCTCGCTCGCATTCCCATGCGCGCGGCTCCAGCGTGATCGCATGGACGACGGTTGCAGCGATGGCGAAGAGGATTGTCAGAACCGTGGTGCGGAGCCGGATGAAGAGTTTCTCGGACATGGGTGGGCTCGATCAAGGTTCGTAAGCGATGCGAATCAGATTGGCGGTGAACCAATCCCAACGCGATGGGGGAAGGGCCAGGAATTTGACTTCGGGCTTCCCTAAGTCATTTATTTTCATCGAATCAGTATAAAGAATTCCGGCATCGATATACCAGATTGGTACCTGGTCATTGTCTAGCATCATAAATCTTCGTCGCGCCAGTAATTCATCCTTTTCATGGTGATAGACACGGAGAAGATAATAATCCTCGCGGGCATCTGGATCCTGCCATGTGTTGCACAGCTCAATCCGATATATATGACTTCCGAATACCACTGCAGGGCGCTCGCATTTAATCGGGACTGTTGTACCCGCCAAAAAAATAATCAATATAATTGGCAGGCTTATCACGAGGGCGAGGTAGCAGAAGATAGCGAGTGTCAGGCCGATAAAATCGTAGAGTATCTTTAACATATCACTCCAAGATCGATATGGAGTGGCTCTTTGAGTCGAATACTGCCTAAATCTGAGTAAATGAGAAAGTCCCCTCCGCGTCGATGCTTGGCCTGCCATGCACGGAAATCCCGATTACGAATCGGATAGTAGACGTTCTCGGGCTCAAGGCGATCCTTCACTGTCACGGGTAGAAGGGCCATATCATCTACCTCCATCCGTCCGAAGAATTCGCTCCTCCCGCCAAGGCTCTCCGCCATAAAGTGCGCAACAGCTGCAGCCGGCAGTAGAATCATGCCTCGCTTGTTCCAATGTCCCAGGTACTGCGAAGCAGGCCCCTTGTCGTGAAACGAGTAGCTGTCGCGCATGTAAAGCAGCACGTCGGTAATAATGGCTTTTCGTTGAAAGCACTCAACTTTGGAAGACGGATTCGGCAACGTCCTCGACAACACCACATTTGCTTTGCCGACAGTTGCGTAAAAATTGAATTTTCCGAGTGCAGCGGAGACGTCTGTCATGCCAATCGACAGCCATCGGTTTCTGCTCACAGGCGCACCCACCATCGCATCGGACATCCCTACGCCGATATACTGAAATTGGAAATCCGCGTGGAGTTTTTGCAAGTCTCCCTGGCAGTCGGCAAGCGTGTCGATCATTCCAGAGAACTTGGGTCGACTCTCGAGATACTTTCGTAATTTGGACTGAATGGCGGCCCTGGCTTTAATGTCGTAAATATCCCGCTGCAACCTATTGAACTTCGACTCCACACCACCAAACCCCAGCAGCCATCTCAGCTTGATTGTATGCGTATCGATCATGTCAGCGTCGTAGCGTCCCTCCACCATCTTGTTCGTTGTGTAGTCGAAGCGATGCGCATCGAACAGGCGCCCATTCAACCAACGCTCGGCAAAGCTTGCTGCGACAGGAAAATCCTCCGCACGCATCGCGGCAGGAAGGTCATAGAGATCGAAGGGAGCCAGCCGGCGCGCTTCGCTGGCTCTATAGCTATCGAGGAAGCAGGTTGGCCGGACGGGAGGCGGAACGGACTCGTCCTTGGACCCTGATCCCTTTGAAACCGCGTTGTCGCTGTCTTTCCTCGCGTGATACCGCCAGTCGAAGATGGGTGGTGGAGCCTTGTGCAGCGATATCCCGAAATCCCGGATATCCATTGGCGTGCACGCGTGCCGGCCATCGTAAAGTTTCCACCGCCGCTCGATCGCGAAGATCGGATCGAGCTTGTTCCGAATGTATGGCTGCGGCGGCTTGAATTCCTTTGGATCTTCGAAAGACATGTTGCCCCTGGTCCCACGTTGGAAGGGGGCGACATCGCAGACGCTAGCGCGAAGGCCGTTCGCTGTCTCTCGCAGATTTGCGATTTACGCCGCGATCGGCGGCAGAGAGCACGCTCGCCTACCGCTCCGGCACTGGCAACGCCTGCTGGCTGACCCGTTCCTTGAGCCAGGTCGCCGCCTTCCCCAACGGGCGCTGTTTGTGCCAGATCAGTTCGAGCGGTACGGGCCAGTCCTGATCCTGGAAGGCCAGCTTCGGCGAGACGAGTCCGGCGGCGGCTGGCGAGTTGGCCACGACGTGCCATGGCACGAACGCCCAGCCCAGGCCGCGCTTGACCAGTTCGACGATGACCCACTGGCTTTCCACCCACCAGACTTCGGCGGCCACGCGCAGGCGTTTCTTTTCCTCGCTGTCGCTGCGGGTGGCGACCATCAGTTGCCGATAGCGTTTCAGGTCTTCGAAATCGACGCGCGCCTGTCCGGCCAGAGGATGGTCGGGCGCGCAGACGATGGGGAGCGGCACCCATCCCAGTGCATGGAAGCCAAGTTCGGGGGGAAGGATTTCCTGGCGCCACATGATGCCGATGTCGGCGCACTGACTCAGCACGAGGCGGCTCACGTCCTCCATTAGCGGGAACAGCAGTTCCAGTTCGACGGACGGAAAGCGTCGAGAAAATTCCTCGAGCATTCCGCCCAGCGTTTCCTCGGGATACAACTCGTCCACAGCGAGCGTGAGGCGCGACTCCACACCTTCGCCCAAGCTCTTGGCCACGCCCCGGAAATGTTCGCAGCGCTCCAGGATCACGCGCGCCTCAACAAGCAGCCGCTCACCGGCGGGTGTCAGCACCGGGTAACGGCCGGTACGGTCGAACAGCGTGGTATCGAGGTCGATTTCGAGATTGGCCACGGCGGCACTGACCACCGACTGGGCCTTGCCTATGTGGCGCGCCGCGGCGGAAAACGAGCCGGTTTCGGCGGCGGCGGCGAATGCCTGGAGTTGATCGATCGAGAGGCTCATGGGGTGCGTCCTATGTGGCGATTCCGCCTATCCATCGGAAATTCAGATACTACCTAACTTGTGATTGCCGGTGTGGCCGATAGAATGCCACCCATCGCCGCGATTTTGCGGAAAGCTTTGCCCCAATTCAGGAGGTTTTATGCGCACCACAGCAGACCGTATCCGTCACACGATCGGTTTCGAGGTGATTGGCTTGATCACGTTCGCCCCGCTGGCGAGCCTGGTCTTCGGCTACGAGTTGCACCAGATGGGCATCGTCGGCGCGGTGGCCGCGTTGATCGCCGCCACCTGGAACTTCATCTACAACATCATGTTCGACCGCGCGATGCTGCGGTTCACTGGCCAGCTCAAGAAAAGCGCGGCCATTCGCGTATTGCACGCCATCCTGTTCGAGGGTGGCCTGCTGATCGTGTTCCTGCCGTCGGTGGCGTGGTACCTCGGTATCGGCCTGTGGGACGCCTTCATCATGGACATCGCCGTGGCCGGTTACTACATGGTCTACGCGTTCTTCTACAACTGGGCGTACGACGCGGTCTTCCCGATCCCGAACGCCACGCCGATCAAGTCATCGGCCACGCAGGATTGCCAGGCCGCCAACTGAGTTCGACCCGGCCACGCGGCGCGTGGTCGACCTCTCATCTGAAAAGCGGCCCGAAACGGCCGCTTCACGTCATCCGCGAGGCATGGGGCATGCGTTAACATGCTCGCCATGCCCAAGTCTTCCCCCCGTACCCCATCGTTCTCCAGCCGCCTGTCGTCCGTCATCGTCGTCGGCGTGCTGTCGGTCTTCGGCTTCTCCGCCGTCCAGGCTGCCCCTGCCGCCAAAGCCAAACCTGCAAAGACGTCGAAGGCTGCGAAAGCGTCGAAGGCCGCCAAGGTGGCCGGCGCCACCGGCGCTGCAGCCATTGCCACGCGCGCCGCTGCCGAAGCCCATGATCCGGCCGCTTCCCGGACCGGATTGCCGGCCACCGTGACAACGGCCCTGCGCCGCGCGCACGTGCCGCTATCGGCCACCAGCTTCTATGTGGTCAAGCTGGGTGCACCGCAGGCGCGCGTGAGCTGGAACGCCGAGACGCCGATGAACCCGGCCTCGACGATGAAGGTGGTCACCACGTTCGCGGGCCTGCAACTGCTGGGCCCCGACTACCGCTGGCAGACCTCGCTCTACGCGGACGGCCAGCCCGGCCCCGATGGCACGGTCAACGGCAACGTGTACCTGCGCGGCAGCGGCGATCCCAAGCTCGTGCCCGAAGAGATGGCCAAGCTCGTGGCCAAGGCGCGTTCCACAGGCGCCACGGCTATCAATGGCGACATCGTGCTGGACCGCAGCTACTTTGCCGATGGCCTGAACGGCGGCGACTACTCGATCGACGGCGAGACGCAGCGTGCCTACAACGTGAACCCGGACGCACTGCTCTACGCGTTCAAGACGCTCTCGTTCACGATCACGCCCGACGCAGCCAATCGCAGTGTCGGCGTGGCCGTCACGCCCGCCCTAGCGCAGTTGCGCGTGGATAACCGCCTGACGCTGGCCAACGGCCGCTGCGGCGACTGGAAGTCACGCGCCACGCCGAGCATCATGCCGCAGCCCGATGGCACCATCGTCGCGTCGTTCGATGGCACCTACTCGGCCGATTGCGGCGAGCACATCGTCAACCTGGCTACGCTGAGTCACAGCGATTTCATCTGGGGCGGCTTCGTGGCCGAATGGCAGGCTGCAGGCGGCAGATTCCAGCGTCCGCCTGGCCTGCGCAGCGGCGCGGTGCCGCGCGGCGCGTTCCTGCTGGCGCGGCACTATGGCCAGCCGCTCTCCGACATCGTGCGCGATATCAACAAGTTCTCGAACAACGTGATGGCGCGCCAACTGTTCCTGACCGTCGGCGCCGAGATCGATCGCAACGGCCCGGCCAGCACCGACAAGTCGGCACGCGTGATCAAGCGCTGGCTGACACGCCAGGGACTCGACATGCCGGGACTGGTACTGGAAAACGGCTCGGGATTGTCGCGCGAGGAACGCATCAGTGCGTATGACATGGCGCGCCTGCTGCAACAGGCGGTGGCCAGCAATGTCGGCCCTGCCCTGCTCGATTCGCTGCCGATCCTTGGCGTGGACGGCACGCTGCGCAATCGCCTGACGCGCGCGAATGCGGCTGGCAATGCGTATCTGAAGACGGGGACGCTTGCCGATGTCCGTGCGCTGGCTGGGTATGTGGATGCGCTCAACGGCGAGCGCTTTGTGGTGGTGGCGTATATCAACCACGCGAACGCATCGGCCGCGCAGGAAGCGCACGATGCGTTGATGCAGTGGGTGTACAAGGGAGCGCCTTGATCGGCTGAAGGTCTCGATGCTCCCCTCTCCCGCGCAGTGGGAGAGGGGCTGGGGGAGAGGGCCGGAGGGTCTGCTTGCCGAGCACGTCGCGATTTGCACCGCTGGCCCTCTCCCCTGCCCCTCTCCCGCATGCGGGAGAGGGGAAAAACCTACACAGTCAATCAGTTGCTCTCAAACGCCGCCGCCGCCCGGCCCAACCGGTCGCGCACGCCATCCCACTCATGGGACCCCGGCACCGGCTCGAACACCAGCCGTTGAAAACCTTCCTTGTCCAGGCGACGCAGCAGGCCGTAGAGCGCCTGCGCATAGGCGTCCGGCGTGGTCGGTGCCTGCACGAATACGCAGCGCGTATCGATGCTCGCCGGTGAGCGCGCAACGAACGCCAGGCGGCCATCGGCAGGCAGCGCATCCAGATAAGACGGCAATACCTCTGCGGTAGCCAGCGTCAGCGTGGTGCGCGGTGCGTAGTGCGCCTTCAACGTGCCCGAGGCGCGCGGCGCGGCGGCATCGGGAGGCAGCGGCGGTGTGCCGAGCACGTCCGCCATCATCTGTGCCGTGATCGCACCCGGTCGCAACAGCACCGGACCCATCGTATCGAGTCGCGACAGATCGACGATCGACGATTCGATGCCGATATCCACGTTGTCACCTTCCAGCACGTACACATCCCCGCCAAATTCATCGCGCACATGCTCGGCAGTGGTCGGGCTGACCTGGCCGAACTTGTTGGCCGAGGGCGCGGCGATACCGCCACGGCCGCGCTTGAAGCGCCCCAGCAGCGCCTGCGCGACGGGATGCGACGGGCAACGCAATCCGATGCTGTCCTGCCCCCCAGCCACGGCAGCGGGAATATGCGCGGCCCGCTTGAGGATGATCGTCAGCGGGCCGGGCCAGAAGGCGTCGATCAGTGCGCGGGCGGCGTCGGGGACGTCGTCAGTCCAATAGCCGATGTCCGCGCCATCCACCACATGCACGATCACAGGATGGTTCGATGGCCGGCCCTTGGCGGCGAAGATGCGCGCCACGGCCTCGGGACTCTCGGCGTCGGCACCGAGCCCGTAGACGGTCTCGGTCGGGAACGCCACGAGTTGGCCATCTTCGAGCAAGCGAACAGCTTCTTCAAGCTCGGCGGCGGTGGGCATGCGTGAAGACATCAGAAAAACCTTACAGCGGGATATGCAGCGCCTTGGCGGCCGTGTCGAATGCCTCGGCGGCTTCGTCGGCGTGCTCGCCCACGCAGTTCACGTGGCCCATCTTGCGCGATGGCCGCGCATCGTTCTTGCCGTACAGGTGCAGCTTGGCGCCAGGCGTGCCCATCACCTCGTCCCAGGCCGGCGTGCGTTCCAGGCCGAACTCGAACCAGCAATCGCCCAGCAGGTTAAGCATCTTGCCCGCCGAGTGCTGGCGCGTGCTGCCCAGCGGCAGGCGGGCCATGGCACGCACCTGCTGCTCGAACTGGCTCGTCTCGCATGCATCCATCGTGATGTGACCGGAGTTGTGCGGACGCGGCGCCATCTCGTTGGCCACGAGCGTGCCATCGGTCAGCACGAAGAATTCGATGCAGAGTACGCCGACGTAGCCCATCTCGGAGGTGATCGTCGCCGCAGCGGCACGGGCGCGCGTGGCGATGTCATCGGACACGCTGCTCGACGGCATCGTCGTGGAGAACAGAATGCCATCGCGATGCACGTTCTCGGCCAGCGGCCACGTGGCCGTGGTCCCGTCGGCGGCACGCGCGGCCAGCACGGAAACTTCGTACGCCAGCGGCAGCATCTGCTCCAGCACGCACGGCACGTGCTGCATGGCCTTCCATGCGGCGCGCACATCCTCGCGCGTCTTCACGCGAGCCTGGCCCTTGCCGTCGTAACCCATGCGCGCGGTCTTGAGGATGCCGGGCAGCACGATGTCGGGCACGTTATCCACATCGGCATCGTGCTGGATCACCCAGTGCGGGGCCGGCGGCACGCCAGTGCGCTCGGCGCATGAGGCAAAGAACTTCTTCTCGCCGATGCGGTTCTGCGCGATCGACACGCAGTAGCCACGCGGCGCCACGAACACACCGGCCTGCTCCAGGCGGTCCAGCGAGATCGACGGCACGTTCTCGAACTCGGTACTCACCGCCGCGCACAGCTTCGACATCTCGGCCAGCGCGGCCTCATCGGTATAGGTCGCGCAGATATGGCGATCCGCCACGTTGCCGGCCGGGCTGTCCTGATCGGGATCGAGCACGCAGACGCGATAGCCCATCGACTGCGCCGCATGCGTGAACATGCGACCGAGCTGGCCGCCGCCGAGCATGCCGAGCCAGGCGCCAGGCAGGATCGGCGAGTTCGGGGTATCGACGCCGAACTCGGCGCGCGATTCCTCGGTGTGCGCTTCGGACAGGTAGGGATGGATATCGGTCGGCATGGCTCAGGCTTCTCTGACTACGGAGGTATCGCGGACGGCCGGCAGTCGGCCGTCCCGGGGTTCAAACAGGCAGCTTCATCGCCCGCGCGGCTTCGGTCTGCTTGGCGCGGAAAGCTTCCAGCGCGCTGGCCAGCGCATCGTCGGTGGTGGCCAGCGTGGCAATCGCGTGCAGCGCGGCATTGGCAGCGCCCGCCTCGCCAATCGCGAACGTGGCAACCGGCACGCCCTTGGGCATCTGCACGATCGACAGCAACGAATCCTCGCCACGCAGGTACTTCGACGGCACGGGCACGCCGAACACCGGCACGATCGTCTTGGCGGCGATCATGCCGGGCAGGTGCGCGGCACCGCCGGCACCGGCGATGATCGCGCGGATGCCACGGCTGCGCGCCGCCTCGGCGTACGCGAACATGTCGTCGGCCATGCGGTGCGCGGACACCACCTGGGCTTCGAATGCCACGTTGAAATCCTTGAGCATGGCCACGGCGTGCTGCATGACGTCCCAATCGGAACTGCTGCCCATCACCACGCCCACCACGGGCTTTGCTGCTTCAGTCATTTCTCATCCAATCCGTGTGTCTTACAGCAGTTCCTCGCCGGTCAGGCGGGTCAGCGCTTCCTTGTACTTGTCGGCGGTCTTCTGCACCACGTCGTCGGGCAGCTTCGGCGCCGGCGCGGTCTTCGGCCACGGCTTGCCGTCGATGCGCACGGCTTCCAGCCAGTCACGTACGAACTGCTTGTCGAAGGACGGCGGGTTGGTGCCCACCTGGTACGAATCCGCCGGCCAGAAGCGCGACGAGTCGGCGGTCAGCACTTCGTCCATCAGTGTCAGCGTGCCGTCCTCATCCAGGCCGAACTCGAACTTGGTATCGGCAATGATGATGCCGCGCGTGGCGGCGTACTCGGCTGCTTCCTTGTACAGGCGGATCGAGATGTCGCGCATCTGTGCGGCCAGCTCCTTGCCAATGCGCTGCTCGGTTTCCTCGAACGAGATGTTCTCGTCGTGCTCGCCCAGATCCGCCTTGGCCGCTGGCGTGAAAATCGGCTCGGGCAGCTTCTGCGAGTTCTGCAGACCGGCCGGCAGCGCGATGCCGCACACCTTGCCCGTCGCCTGGTAATCCTTCCAGCCGCTACCGGCCAGATAGCCGCGCACCACCGCTTCCACCAGGATCGGCTTCAGGCGCTTGACCACCACGGCACGGCCCTTGACCTGCGCCACTTCGTCAGGCGACACCACGCTCTCGGCGGTCACGCCGGTCTCGTGATTCGGCACGATGTGCGCGAGCTTGCGGAACCAGAAGTTCGCCATCTGGTTCAGGACGCGGCCCTTGGCCGGGATCGGCTCGCCCATGATCACGTCGAACGCCGACAGGCGGTCGGTGGTCACGATCAGCAGCTTGTCGTCGCCCACGGCGTAGTTGTCGCGGACCTTACCCTTGCCGAGCAGCGGCAGGGACTGGATGGAGGATTCGTAGAGGGCGTCGGACATGATGTGAAAGCGGCTGCGGCTGAAAACAAGCGGGGCTTCCTGCATAACGCCACGTTACGCGAAGCCCCATGAAGAACAAACGCCCCGCGCGCAAACCTTGCGCAGACGGGGCGGAGAAACACGATTTACTGCACGACCTGGGCGAGCTTGCCGGCCTTGTACTGGCCAGCGATATCCACCAGCGACAGGCCCTTGATCTTGCTGGCCTGACCTTCGCAGCCAAATGCCACGTAGCGGGCCTTGCACACCTGCTTGGCTGCTTCGCGGGCCGGCTTCAGGTATTCGCGCGGGTCGAACTTGCTCGGGTTCTCGGCAAAGAAGCGACGGATCGCGCCGGTCATCGCCAGACGGATGTCGGTGTCGATGTTGATCTTGCGCACGCCGTACTTGATGGCTTCCTGGATTTCTTCCACGGGCACGCCATACGTTTCCTTCATGTCGCCACCGAACTTGCGGATTTCTTCCAGCAGTTCCTGCGGCACCGACGACGAACCGTGCATCACCAGGTGGGTGTTCGGAATGCGCGCGTGGATTTCCTTGATGCGGCTGATCGCCAGGATGTCGCCCGTGGGCTTGCGCGTGAACTTGTAGGCGCCGTGTGAGGTGCCGATGGCAATCGCCAGTGCATCCAGCTGGGTGGCCTTCACGAAGTCGGCAGCTTGTTCCGGATCGGTCAGCAGCATCGAGTGGTCCAGCACGCCTTCGGCGCCGATACCGTCTTCCTCGCCCGCTTCACCGGTTTCCAGCGAGCCCAGGCAGCCCAGTTCGCCTTCCACGGTCACGCCAACGGCGTGGGCCAGTTGCACCACCTTGCGGGTCACGTCGACGTTGTACTCGTACTCGGCCGGCGTCTTGCCGTCTTCGCGCAGCGAGCCGTCCATCATCACCGACGAGAAGCCCAGGTCGATCGCGCCCTGGCAGATCGCCGGCGACTGGCCGTGATCCTGGTGCATCACCACGGGGATGTGCGGATAGGCTTCCACTGCAGCTTCGATCAGGTGGCGCAGGAAATGCTCGCCAGCGTATTTGCGGGCGCCGGCCGAAGCCTGCATGATCACCGGGGCGTTCACCTCGTCGGCGGCCTGCATGATGGCCTGGACCTGTTCGAGGTTGTTCACGTTGAACGCCGGCAGCGCGTAGTTGTTCTCGGCGGCATGGTCCAGCAGCTGGCGCATGGAAACGAGTGGCATGTCTGACTCCTGAATGTAAAAGCTTGAGGTTCTGAATTCTTGTCGATGCGGCACCGGGCAGGTTCGCGCATCCTCGGCGCCGCGTCTGTCCGCGGCACCACACCGGACGTTGTTACTTGCTGCCCACCCGCACGATCTTGAGCGTGTTGGTGCCGCCGGCCTGGCCCATCGGCTCGCCGATCGTCAGCACGATGAAATCGCCGTGCTGCACCACGCCCTGCGCGAGCAGCAGTTCTTCTGCCTGCTCCAGCGCCTCGTCGCGGTCGGTGCTCGACTGCAGCGGCAGCGCCACCACGTTGCGGTACAGCTGCATCTTGCGCTGCGACGCCAGGTTCGGGGTCATCGCGTAGATCGGCACGTGGATGCGGTGGCGGCTCATCCACAGCGCCGTGGCGCCGGAATCGGTCAGCGCGGCAATCGCCTTCACTCCTAGATGATAGGCCGTGAACAACGCACCCATGGCGATCGACTGGTCGATGCGCGAGAACGTCTGGTTCAGGAAATCGGTGTCGAGCTGCACCACTTCCGACTTCTCTGCCTCCAGGCAGATCGCCGCCATCGCTTCGACCGTTTCCACCGGATAGCGCCCGGCAGCGGTTTCGGCGGAGGTCATCACGGCATCGGTGCCGTCGAGCACGGCGTTGGCCACGTCGGAGACCTCGGCGCGCGTCGGCACCGGGTTCACGATCATGCTTTCCATCATCTGCGTGGCCGTGATCGTGAGCTTGTTCGCTTCTCGCGCGAGGCGGATCATGCGCTTTTGCAGCGCCGGCACGGCAGCATTGCCCACTTCCACGGCCAGGTCGCCACGGGCGACCATGATGCCGTCCGACGCGTTAAGGATTTCCTCGAGCACGCCGGGCCGGATCGCCTCGGCACGCTCGATCTTGGCGATCATGCGTGCCTTGTGGTTGTGCTGCTGCCCGGCCACGTTGGCCAGCTGGCGCGCCATTTCCATGTCCGTGGCGTTCTTCGGAAAGCTCACGGCCAGATAGTCCGCGCCCAGCGCCATGGCGGTCTTGATGTCCTCCATGTCCTTGGCGGTCAACGCCGGCGCCGACAACCCGCCACCCTGGCGATTGATCCCCTTGTTGTTCGACAGCTCGCCGCCCACGCGCACCGTGGTGAAGATCTCGCTGCCGAGCACGCGGTCCACCACCAGCACGATCAGGCCGTCGTTGAGCAGCAGTACGTCGCCCGGGCCCACATCGCGCGGCAGATCCTTGTAGTCCAGCCCAGCGCGCTGCTCGTTGCCGACCTGGCAATTGGAATCGAGCACGAACGAATCACCCACCTTCAGCGTGACCTTGCCGTTCTCGAACTTGCCCACGCGGATCTTGGGGCCCTGCAGGTCGGCCATGATGGCCACCTCGCGCCCGCAGGCCGCAGCCGCTTCGCGCACCATGGCCGCACGGTCGATATGATCCTGCGCGGTGCCATGCGAGAAATTCAGGCGCACCACATCGACACCGGCCCCGATCATGCGGGTAAGCACTTCCAGCGTGCTGGAGACAGGACCAATGGTGGCGACGATCTTGGTGGAACGGGACATGCGGGCGGCTTCCTTCAATGGGGGCGTAAAGGGGCTTCGAACAGTCGGGTCATAGTGTTACTTGCCGGGGCCGGGATATGGCCGGCCCCGCTGCGCCGCATCAGCCTGCGGCGCGTTGTTCCAGCACTTCGAAGGCCGGCAGCTTGCGGCCTTCGAGGAATTCCAGGAAGGCACCGCCACCCGTGGAGATATAGTCCACGCGGTCGGCAATACCGTACTTGGCGATGGCGGCCAGCGTATCGCCACCGCCTGCAATCGAGAACGCCTTGGATGCGGCGATGGCCTCGGCCAGCACCTTGGTGCCGTTGCCGAACTGGTCGAACTCGAACACGCCAACCGGACCGTTCCAGACGATGGTGCCAGCGGACTTCAACTGGTCGGCCAGCATGGCGGCGGTCTTCGGACCGATATCCAGGATCATGTCGTCGTCGGCCACGTCCTTGACGTCCTTGACCGTGGCGGCGGCCGTGGCGCTGAATTCCTTGGCGCAGACCACATCGACCGGAATCGGCACCGAGGCGCCGCGGGCGGCCATGATGTCGATGATCGCGCGGGCGTCGCCCACGAGGTCGGCCTCGGCCAGAGACTTGCCGATCTTCAGGCCGGCGGCCAGCATGAACGTATTGGCGATACCGCCCCCGACCACGAGGTTGTCGACCTTGTCGGCCAGCGCCTTCAGGATGGTCAGCTTGGTCGAGACCTTGGAGCCGGCCACGATGGCTGCCAGCGGACGGGCCGGCTGACCCAGCGCGCGGCCCAGCGCATCGATCTCGGCGGCCAGCAGGGGGCCGGCGCAGGCGATGGGAGCGTACTTCGCGATACCGACAGTGGTGGCTTCGGCACGGTGGGCTGTCCCGAATGCGTCATTGACGTACACGTCGCACAGCTTGGCCATTTTCTGGGCCAGTTCGTCGCTGTTCTTCTTCTCACCCTTGTTGACGCGGCAGTTTTCCAGCAGCACGACTTGCCCCGGCGCCACGTCCACACCATCGACCCAGTTTTGCACCAGACGCACGGGCTTACCCAGCAGTTCGGACAGGCGCGTGGCGATAGGCGCAAGCGAATCCTCGGGCTTGAACTCCCCCTCGGTCGGGCGACCCAGATGCGAAGTCACCATCACCGCGGCGCCTGCTTCAAGACTGGCCTGGATGGCCGGCACCGAGGCGCGGATGCGCGTGTCTTCGGTAATGTTTCCTGCGTCGTCTTGGGGCACATTCAGATCGGCGCGGATGAACACACGCTTGCCGGAAAGCTTGCCTTGGGAAATGAGATCGGAAAGACGCAGAACAGAGGTCATGGCGAGGAGCGCAGAGGCATGAACGGCACGCGGCCGCACATAAATTTCGGGGAAACCGGCATTTTACCTGATCGTCGTTGCGGATTTGCGGGTTCGGCCCCTTGCGGCTCATACAACACTCGCATCGTAGTTGCCCCCCCACTTCATAGGGGTATTGGACTAGTTGCAGTCCCCGCCGCTTCCGGTAATGTATGGCCCAATGTATTAAACATATGCATTGTCAGACACCCCGGCCATTTTTGATGGTTTTAGTACATTATGTGGGGCAACCGACCTAGATCGGACGTTTGACGCACGACCATTCCCGCGGCCAGTCCGGTACAGCGGGAAGGACTGTTGTCGTTGGAATGCTAAGGGGTAGTCACATGGACCAAGCAGCTGTCCACGGTGCCATCCGTGGGTTGTACGAGGGCATTCTGGATCCAGGGGCGTGGCAGCAAAGCCTCCGTGCGGTGACCGATATGGCCGGTTCCGCGCATGCGTCGATGATGGTGTGGGATACCGTGACTGATCAGGTCACCGTCAATGAAGTCGTCAACCCCGTCACCGAACTGTTCACCGCCTACGAAGCCGAATTCCAGGTCATCGATCCGGCCAAGTCCTTTGCGCCCCGCCTGGTGCCGGGGGCCTGGTACATCGACGCGCGTGACCTGGGGCCGCAGGCCATGGCGCGCCACCCGTTCTATCGCGACTTCTTCAACCGCTTCGACCTGCGCTCCTATGTGGCATGCCTGGTCGAGCGGCAGCCGCACTACGAAGTCTATTTCTCGATGCAGCGAGCGATGTCGCAGGAGGCGTTTTCCGGCGAGGACACCCGCAAGCTCGATTGGGTCGTGCCCCACATGCGTACCGCCATCGCGATGCGCGAGCGCACGCTGGCGCTGTCCACGCTGGCGTCCCTTTCCTCGCGGCTGATCGAGCGGCTGGCGTTTGCCCTGATCGTCTACACGCCCGACCGCCGCCTGCTGCTGGCCAACACCGCCGGTGAGCGCTGGGCGCGCCGCCTGGACCCTGCTGGCAAAACGGCCGGCTGGCAACTCTCGCGCCATTTCCCGGATATGCTTCAGGCTGCCTGCGACCCCGCCACGCCGCTCGGCGCCCAGGCCGCCCGGGCGACGGACAGTCTCGGCAACCACGCCGAGGTGCTGGTGCTGCCGTTACCCCCCGCCCATGCGTTTGCCTCGCAGTGGCAGCAACCGGCAGCCATGGTGGTGGTGCACGAGGCCGGCGCCCCTTCGGTGCTGCTCGACACCGCGCTACGAAACCTCTACGCGCTGACGCCCGCCGAGACACGGCTTGCATCCCGCGTTGCCACCGGCGAAGCCTTGCCCGAGGCCAGCCGCCAACTGCGCATCCGGCACGAGACCGCGCGCACGCAACTCAAGTCGATCTTCCTGAAGACCGGCTGCACCAGCCAGCCCCAACTGACGCACCTGCTGACGAAACTGTCGGCGGCCCTTGACGGCGGCTGAACGCCACCGGCGCTTTTCGCGGTAACTCTCCTCCCCCCGCAGGCAGGCCAATCCCGGTCTTTGCGCGGCCCCTCGGGGGCACGTGCACCTATGCGGCGGCAACCATGAGAACAAGAAATGAGACAGGAAGAGCAGGATGAAGGAAGGTGACATGCACGAGACAATTCGCGGTCTTTACCAAGGAGTGTTCGACCCGCTCGCGTGGCAACGCAGCCTCTTTGCGCTTTGCCGTTTCAGCGACAGCACGCAGGCCTCATTGTTGATCGTGGATGCCGGCCGGCACACCGTGCTGGCCCGCCATACCGTCCATGGCGTGGCGGGAGATCCGTCGCAGTGGTCGCGTTCGCCGGGCCTGATCTCCGGCCTGCCCGCCGCGGGTAGCCTGCCGGTGGGCAGTTGGCATATCGACCGGCGCGAATTGCCGGTCCCGGTCTCGGCCCGGTATCCGCTGGACGGACGCGCGCTCGAAGAACCGCCGCCGGCTTCCGTCATGGCTTGCCTGGTAGACCGGCAACCCAGCCATGAGGTGTACCTGGCATTCCAGCGGCCTGCCAGTGAAGTCGTGTTCTCGGAGGACGATGCAAGAAAGCTCGACTGGGCCATCCCGCACCTGCGAGAAGCCATGGCGCTGCGCGAGCGCATGCATGGCGTGGCAGCCCAGGGGCATGTTTCGGCGGATCTGCTGAACCGGCTGCCGTTTGGCGTGATCGTCTTTGGAGAATCGGGCAAGCCGTTGATGCACAACCCGGCAGGCGAGCCATGGATACGCCGGCTGCAACCGGGCGGCGGCGAGCCTTCCAACGGCAATATCAATGGCAATGGCAGCGGCATGCCCAATGCCAATCACACCAGCAACGGCAACGGCCCGGCCTGGCGCCTGTCGCGGCCCTTCGGCGAAGTCTTCCGGGCGGTGGGAGATCCTGGCAGGCTACAGCCCACCCAGGCCGTCCAGGCCATTGGCGCCGATGGCCGTGCCGCGCAGATCGTAGCCCTGGCGATGAAGCCGGCCGCGTATCTGTCACCCGACTGGCAAGGCCATCCGGTGCTGGTCACCATCCACGAGAACCACGGCGTACCCCGCGCGGTGCCGTCCGTGCTGCGGGATCTATACGCGCTGACGCCTGCGGAGTGCCGGCTGGCGCTACTGCTGACCACGGGGATCGGGTTGCCCGACGCCTGCCTGCAGCTCGGCATCAAGCGCGAGACCAGCCGCTCGCAGCTCAAGTCGATCTTCACCAAGACGAACACGAGCACACAGGCCCAGCTCGCTCACCTGCTCACGCGGCTCGGCAGCGTGCTGAGCGAGCCGGTCATGCACGACGACCGCTAGCCACTCGCCGCTAACCCAGCAGCCGCAGCGCGGTATAGACGATCATCCCCACCGCGATCATCCCCACCATGCGGCGCGTCAGCACGTAGCAGACCGTGGCCGCAATGCCGGCCATCAGCTTGTCGTTGGTCGGCGAAATCGTGAAATGCCCCTCGAAGGTCAACAGGTCCGGCAAGATGATGGCCGCCAGCGCGGCAGCCGGCGCATAGCGCAGCGCACGCTGGATGCGGTCGGGCACGGTCACGCGCTCCCCAGCCATCAGGAACAGCGCCCGCGACAGCACGGTGACAACGGTCATGCCGAGGATAGCGATCCAGGTGTCGATGGCGCTCATGTGCGGTCTCCCGGTTGCGGGGCGCCTGCCTCGCGGCCTCCGCCGCCACGCTTGATGGCGCGCAGCGTGGCCCGGTTCGCCATCTCGTCGCTGGCCATGCCGGCGGCAATCGCGGCCAGCACCGCCAGTACCAGGGCCAGCCGGTACGGCAGGTCGAAGCAGAGCAGCGCCACCACGGCGGCCACCACCACCGCCATCAGCGTGGAACGCGAGTTGATCGTCGAGACCATCACCGGAATCAGCGCCAGCGTGCCGGCCAGCGCCAGGCCCCAGCTATCCGGGAACATGCTCGCCAACAGGATGCCGATCAGCGACGAGACCTGCCACGTGGCACAGTTGGTCAGCGCCATGCCCCAGAAATACCCTTCCTTGCCCGGCGCGTAGCCCGGCTCGGCATAGCGCTGCATGAAATAGACGAAATGCAGGTCGCCGTTGAAGAATCCCAGCAGCGTGCGGCGCCACATCGGCAGATAGCTGAAATGCGGCAGCAGCGCGGCGCTGAAGATCAGGAAGCGCAGGTTCACCACGGCAGCGGTCAGCCAAACCGTCCAGATCGGCAGGCCGGCGGCAAACAGCGGCAGCACGGCCAGTTGCGCGGACCCTGCGTAGACCAGCAGCGACATGCCGATGGCCTGCGGCACGGTCAGCGCCGACTTGCTCATGGCCACCCCGGTCACCAACCCCCACGAGAACACCGCGGGCAACGAAGGCGCAAAGAAACGCGCGCCGTCGAGAAAGGCGTTGCGCTCGACTTCGGCAAAGCGATGCCAGAGGCGAGTCCATGCCGGGGACAACTGTCGGGGTGTCATGGGCGGAGGCAAAAAGCAGGAGCGGGAGGGATGGCGGCCGTCTTGGGCGGCATCGTCATCGGAATGACCATCGGCCACGCAAGGCGCGGCCGATGGCGAAGGCCCCATTATAGGGCGGAGACTGCCGTTGGTAAGCGGTGACTTAAAAGTGATGTTTCGACTGTTGTTTCCTCGCCCGCCTGCTTTGGAAAATGCTGAAAAGCAGCATCAGGCTGGACGCGCCGCCACCGGTGCCTGCGCGGCAGCGGGATCTTCCTGATCGTCGCCGCCACCCGCCTGGTTCAGGTCGATCCCCGAGGTCTCCGGCAGCAGCGCGGCCGAAACGATCACCACCGCATAGCCCACGCCAGCCACCATCGCAATGGCCAGCGCCAGCGACGTGCGTCCGCTGTTGAGCCAGCCCACGGCCAGCGGGAAGAACGAACCGATCACACGACCCAGGTTGTACGACACGCCGTAGCCCGTGGCCCGCACCGCGCTTGGATACGACTCCGAGATTGTCGCGCCGATGCCCGAGAACACGCCCTGCATCAGCACGCCCAGCGGAAAGCCCAAAAACAGCATCGATGTATTCGAGACCGGGATCACCATGTAGATCATCGCCATCACGAACGCCCCGGCCGCAAATGCGATATAGGTCAGCCGGCGGCCCCAGCGGTCTGTGGCATAGGCGCCCGCCACATAGCCCACCAGCGAGCCGAGGATGGTCACGGCGAGGTAGGAACTGGTGCCGAACACCGAGAGCCCACGCTCGGTCTTCAGGAACGTGGGCAGCCACGTGGCGATGGCGTAGTACGCGCCCAGCATGCCACCCGAGAGCAGGCTGCACAGCAGCGTCTTGCGCAGCAACGGACGACGGAACACGCGCGACAGATCGGCCATCGCCGAAACCCGGCCCTCGGCTGCGCGCTCGGCACGGCTCTTGAGGAAGACTTCGGGCTCTTCGAGATTACGGCGCAGATACACCACCACCAGCGCGGGCAGGATGCCGAGGAAGAAGCAGACACGCCATGCCGTTTCCGGCTCGAACAGGCTGAACGTGATGGCGTATGCGATGGCTGCGCCGCCCCAGCCAAACGAATAGCTGCTGGCCGTGAAGCCCGAATACTTGCCGCGATGCGCGGGGTTCTTGATCAGCTCTGTCACCAGCACCATGCACAGCGACGACTCGCCGCCAAACCCCAGCCCCTGCATCATCCGGAACACCATCAGTTGCTCGGGCGAATTGGCAATGCCGCACAGGAAACACGACACCGCGAACACGATGATGGTCCAGCGCAGCACGCGCACGCGACCGAACCGATCGGCCAGCAACCCGGCACCCACGGCGCCCACCAGCGACGACACCAGCGTCCACGTGACGATGGCGCCCGCCATCGACTTGCTCATGCCCCACTGCGCCAGCAGCGTGGAGATCAGGAACGAGTAGATCATGAAGTCGAACACATCGACCGCATGCCCGAGGAACGCCCCGTAGAACCCCTTGCGCTCCGCGCGCGACAACTCCTTGAACCAGTCCAGCATGATCGCCCTCCCCTTGGCTTCTCTGTATGTCTGTGTGGTGATATGTCGATGTCTTTATGGCTGCGATAGGCACGGCGGCGCCCGGTAGCCGTAGCCCGCGTCTTCCAGCCGCTGTGCGAAACGCAGCGACGTGAGATCGCCGAAGCGGCGCGCCACGATCTGCACGCCCACGGGCAGGCCGTCGCGTGCAGGACCGATGGGCGCCACCGTCGACGGCAATCCGCACAGCCCCGAATGGCCGGCCCAGAACAATTGCGATGTCAGCGGCAGCGGCTTGCCATTGACCTGAATCGTGCGTTGCCACGGCTCGCCGACTTCGTCGATTGGAAACGCGGTGGTGGACGCTGCCGGGCACAGCAGCACGTCGTAGTCGCCGAAGAATCGGCTCCACGCCCGTGCAAAGCGTTCGCGTGCGTGCTGCATCAACAGCCATTGGCGATGCGTGAGCGTGGCGCCCGTGAACTGCATCGTCGCGTAATCCATGTCATCGACTTTGGCGGGATCGACACGCCGCATTGCCTCGGCAAACGCCGCGTCATCCATATGGAACGAGGTCGTGGCGCGCAGCAGCAGTACGTAGACGCGCCACAGTTCGGCAGCATCGAAATCGGGGCGGACGTTCCACGCCACCTGTGCGCCCTGTTCCGCCAGCCAGTGGCCGAGGTTTTCAATCGCGCCGCTGACCGTCGCATCGACCTCGGCGAGCGGGTGCGTTGACAGCACGGCCACACGAAAATCGGCCAGCCGGTCGAGATCGCACGGCGGCAGTTCCAGTTGCCATGCCGGCGCATCGGCGGCATCGGGGCCGGCAATGGCGCGCAGCACCAGTTCGAGATCGCGCGCACTGCGTGCGACGGGGCCGGCCACGTTGATGTCCTGCTCGACAAACCCCGCCTCAGCATTGCCATGGCCACGCAACGGCACGATGCCGTGGCTGCTCTTGTGTGAAAACACGCCGCAGTAGTGCGCAGGGTTGCGCAGCGAAGAACCAATGTCCGAGCCGATATCGAAGTAGCTCATGCCGGCGCAAACCGCCGCCGCACTGCCGCCCGACGATCCACCGGGCGTGCGCGTCAGGTCATGCGGATTGCGCGTGGTGCCGTAGATCGCGTTGTAGCTCTGCCAGTCGCGCAGGCCCAGCGGCACGTTGGTCTTGCCGAGCAGCACGGCGCCGTGCGCGCGCAGCCGCTCCACGACCACGGCATCGGCCACGGCGCGATGGCCGGTGCGGGCCGGCGCGCCACAGGTCGTGGGCCATCCCGCCACATCGAACGATTCCTTGATCGAGAACGGCACGCCATCGAGCGCCCCACGCGTACGACCAGCCTGTCGGCGTGCATCGCTCTGCGCAGCCGCTTCGCGCGCCGCCTCGAAGTCAGCAACGACGATGGCGTTGATCTGACCGTTCTGCGATTCCCATACCGTCCGGCACGCATCGACCAGCGCCACCGAAGTGGTCTCGCCGCGCGCCAATTGGGCGGCCACGACATGCACGGGCATCCGGCAGACAGCATTGGGAAGATCGGCCGGCGGCAGGTCGGGCAGGGTCACGGGGGCTCCAGATGTTGTACGTGGACGGGTGGGGACCACCAGTCTGCGCGTGTTTGTGTCGGTATACTATATTCAGAATTGCACAAATCACAAGGCAGTATTTGTGCCAAGGCTGGATGCACCGCAACAAGGCGAATCAAGGCCAATCAAGCATCGCAGGGCAGAATGACTCGAAATCGGAGCACCAAGGCAGGGGAAATTTGTATACCGTTTGGTGCAAACGGGGAATGAAACGACTACTGCCGCAGCAGCCCGACCAGATCGTCGATATCGGGCAGCACGGCATCGCGGCCGATGGCCTCGCCGTCGGAAGCCTCCAGCACGCCATCCGCCAGCGCGCGCTTGCCCTGGTGCAGGTCCACGATGCGCTCCTCGATCGTGCCCGCCGAAATCAGCCGGTAGACCGTGACCGGCCGTTGCTGGCCGATACGGTGGGCGCGGCCCATCGCCTGATCCTCGGCTGCAGGGTTCCACCACGGGTCTGCGATCACCACATAGTCTGCGGCGGTCAGGTTCAGGCCGAAGCCGCCCGCCTTCAGGCTGATCAGGAAGGCATCGCCCTTCCCCGACTGGAAGGCCGCTACACGGCGGGTGCGTTCGGGGGCCGGCGTGGCGCCGTCCAGATACTGGTAGCTCAGGCCCGCCTGATCCAGCGCATCGCGCAGGATCTGCAGGAAATCGACGAACTGACTGAAGACCAGCGTCTTGTGGCCGTTGGCTGCGAGCGTCGCCACGAGGTCGGCAAACGCGCGCACCTTGGCGCCGGGCTGCGCCACCTCGGGCGTGACAAGCCGCGGATCGCACGCGGCCCGCCGCATCCGCATCAACTGAGCCAGTACGTGGATGCGCGCCTCGGGTTCGGGCAGCGTGGCACGGGCCCGCTTGTCTTTCTTCGGTCGCAGCAACGCGCGCTCGGCCTCGGACAGTGCCTGCCGCCGCAGCGCCTCGTAGTGCGCCGCCTCGGCCGGCTCTGGCGTCACGCGGATCACCAGTTCGGTACGCGGTGGCAGTTCATCGAGCACCTGCGCCTTGGTCCGGCGCAGCACAAATGGCGCGATCATCCGGCGCAGCACCACGCGCGGCTCGCGCGCCCCGTTGCGTTCGATCGGATTGGCGAAATGCTCGTTGAACCGCACCAACGATCCCAGCAGCCCCGGATTGCAAAAGCGCATCACGGCCCAGAGTTCGGCGAGGCGGTTCTCCACCGGCGTACCGGACAGGGCGATGCGGCAATCCGCCTGCAACGCGAACATCGCCTGCGCGCGGCGCGAGGTCGGGTTCTTGAACGACTGGGCTTCGTCGGCCACCACTGTGTGCCACGCTCGCGCGCAGAACGCGCGGCGCGCCTGCTGCAGCAACGTGTACGAAACGATCACCACGTCATGCGCCGCAGCCTGCTCGACGATGGCATCGCGATCCCCCTCGGCATAGACCATGACGTTGAGCGACGGCGCAAAGCGGCGCGCTTCCGCCGCCCAGTTGCCGCACACCGAAGTGGGCGCCACTACAAGCGCCGCGCCACCCGACGCGCGCGCCAGCAGCACGGCCAGCGATTGCAGCGTCTTGCCCAGCCCCATGTCGTCGGCCAGACAAGCGCCCAGCCCTGCCTCGGCCAGCGACATCATCCAGCGGTAGCCCTCGCACTGATAGGGCCGTAGTTCGGCGGCCAGCGTAGCCGGCACGGGTGCATCGGCCTCGCGCGCGGCGCGCAAGCGCTTCACGCGGCTGCGGAAATGCGCATCGGGATCGAGACCCACACCGGCCAGCACATCGTCGAGCCAGGGTGTGGCGACGAGTGGCACGCGGATGCCGTCGCGCACGGTGTCGCCCACGCCAGCCAGATCGCGCAGTCGATCGCGCAATTGGCGGGTCAGCGCCACGTAGACGCCATGGTCCATCGGGATGAAACGTCCCGCGTGGCCGTGCGCCCATTTGACGAGCTTTTCGAGCGACAGCACCAGCCCTTCGGCCACCTGTAGTTCGCCCACCAGTTTGAACCACTCGCTGCCGGTCTCCACACTGACAGCCAGTTGCGGCAGGTCTGCGGCGATCACGCGCAGTTCGCGTCCGCGCGGCCATTCGAGATCGATCACGCCAGCCAGCCCCGGTAGCGTCTCCACGGCAGTCAGCGCATCCTCGGGATCGTCGAGCGTCCAGGCATGCTCGCCATTCGCGGGCGACTGCTGCACGAGGAACGGCAGCGCGTCGAATACCTCGGCCACGTGTGCGAGTTCGGCATCGAGATCGCGCTGCGTCACCAGGGTCTCGCCGCCGAGGGTGGCCATCAACTGCGCGCGGCCTTGGCCCGGCGCCAGACGCGGCCCGAGCGGTCCCAGCGGCGTGACCACGAGCCGCAGGCTGATGCCACGTCCCACGGGCGCCACTTCGGCGCGCAGCCGCGACTCCGGATCGCGCTCGCGCGCTTCGCCCGAACTATCGGCATGGATCTGGAAATGGCCGGCCAGCGCCCGCAGCGTACTGTCGAGCCGGGCCTGTGCGTTGGCGGGCACGGCCAGCCCGCCTGCAATCAGCTTGGCCGCGCCCTGCTGGGCCGCCGTGAAGCGAATCACGCGTAACCGGCGCGCGCCATCGCGCAGCACCGTGATCTGGCGCAGCGCCTCGGCCTCCTGTTTCGCGGCGGCCGGCAGGAAATCCTCCATCGAGCGTGCGGGCCGGGGCGGCGGCACGATGCGCAGCATGTAGCGATCCCCTTCCCGCACGGCCTCCAGCGCGGGAGACCCTTCCACCACTTCCATCGGCACGGTCGGCGCATGGGACAGCACCACGGCAGGATGCCCGACCAGCGCCATCACGGCGGCGGCGCGGTCCAGCACATGGCGACGGTTGCGCGACGTGTCGCGCCGGATGGCACGCGCCACTCGGGCATCCCACGGCGCCAGCGCATCGTCGCCAGCCACGCGCGCAAGGGGGATGGGACGCGGCTGGCCCCAACCGCGCGGACCCAGCGACTGGGCCATCGGCTCGATGGTGCCCACCTCGCCATCGCCGTCGATCGTCAATGCCCAGACCAGCCGGCGGTCGCGACCCGGGTCTTCCTCCGCCGGGGTGCCGCCCGCCAGCGCTTCGAGTGCGCCGAGCGCGTCCTGCCAGGCAGGCCCGGAGGCATCCACGGCATCGACATCGACAGGATCAAGCGGTTCGGGGGGCAGGTCGGTCTGGGCCACGCGTACAGGCTGGGAGGCAAAGGTGCGATTGTAGAACGGGCGTCCGCCGGGCCGCGTTGGCACGCAAGGCCCCGCGGCTTACAATGGCGCCTTTACGACTTTCGTTGGTGCAGAGGGAGACAACCATGTCGATGGCGGATCGCGACGGCAAGATCTGGATGGACGGCAAGCTGATTGAATGGCGCGATGCCAAGATTCACGTGCTGACGCACACCCTGCACTACGGCATGGGCGTATTCGAAGGCGTGCGCGCCTACAAGACGCCTGACGGTCCGGCGATTTTCCGCCTGAAAGAGCACACGCGCCGCCTGTTCAACTCGGCCAAGATCTTCCAGATGGCGATGCCGTTCGACGAGGCCACCCTGGAAGCCGCCCAGCGCGAAGTGGTGCGCGCCAACAACCTGGATTCCGGCTACATCCGCCCGCTGGTCTGGATCGGCTCCGAGAAGATGGGCGTGTCCGCCAAGGGCAACACGATTCACGTGGCCATCGCCGCGTGGCCGTGGGGCGCCTACCTGGGCGAGGACGGCATGGAGCGCGGCATCCGCGTGAAGACCTCGTCGTTCACGCGCCACCACGTCAATGTGTCGCTGGTGCGCGCCAAGGCCAGCGGCTACTACATCAACTCGATCCTGGCCAACCAGGAAGCCACCGGCCTGGGCTACGACGAAGCGCTGCTGCTCGATACCGACGGCTACGTCAGCGAAGGCTCGGGCGAGAACGTGTTCATCGTGCGCAACGGCGTGATCTACACCCCGGACCTGGCTTCGTGCCTGGACGGCATCACGCGCGACGCCACGCTGACCATTGCGCGCGACCTCGGCATCGAAGTCCGTGAAAAGCGCATCACGCGCGACGAGATGTACTGCGCCGACGAAGCCTTCTTCACCGGCACCGCCGCCGAAGTCACGCCGATCCGCGAACTGGACGACCGCGTCATTGGCGAAGGCAGCCGTGGCCCGGTCACCAAGCGCATCCAGGACACCTTCTTCGCGGCCGTGCACGGCACTGACGAGAAGTACAAGAAGTGGCTGACGCCGGTCTGACCGGCGGCAACCTGAAAACAGCAAGATCCCTGCGAACCCATCCCTGCAAGACTACGTAATACCATGACGCAAACCGCAACCGTCGTAGAAATCGGCGCGGAAGACATTCCGCTGCACTGCCCCACCGGCAACACCCCGGCGTGGAACTATCATCCGCGCGTCTTCCTGGACGTGGCGGACACCGGCGAGGTCAAGTGCCCGTACTGCGGCACCGTGTACAAGCTCAAGCCGGGCACCGTGCTCAAGGGCCACCACTGATCCGTACGACGCACGCTTCCTCCTGCCGTTTCGACCTGACGCCCCGGGCCGCCCAGCGCCCCGGGGCGTTGACATGCCCGGGCACCGAAGAAAAGGGCCAAGCCAGACCCACTCCATGAGAAAAGCCCTCGTTATTGCCCCCAACTGGATCGGCGACGCCCTGATGGCGCAGCCGCTCTTCTCGCTGCTCAAGGCGCGCCACCCGCGCCTTGTCATCGACGCCCTCGCGCCCAAGTGGGTCGCTCCAGTCCTCGCGCGCATGCCCGAGATTGGCAAGGTATTCCCGAGCGACCTGGCGCACGGCAAGCTGCAGCTCAGCGCGCGGCTGATGTTCGCCCAGCAGCTCAAGCACGAAGGCTACGACGTGGCCTATGTACTGCCGAATTCGCTGAAATCGTCGCTGATTCCGTTCCTGGCCGGCATTCCGCTTCGCGTCGGCTATCGCGGCGAAGCACGCTTCGGCATGATCAACATCCGCCACGCCAACCCGCCGCGCGACAACCGCCCGCCCATGGTGGAGCACTACGCCCGCCTGGCCCTCAAGCCCGGCGCGCGCCTGCCGGAATCGATCCCCGATCCGCAGCTCAAGGTAGACCCGGCGCGCATGGCGGCCACTGCTGGCCGCTTCGGCATCGCTCCGGGCACGCGGGTGATCGCGTTCTGCCCCGGCGCGGAGTTCGGCCCCGCCAAGCGCTGGCCCGCCGCGCATTTCGCGGCGCTGGCGCAGATGCTGCGGCGCTCGTATCCGTATGCCCAGATGATCACGCTGGGGTCCGCCAAGGACAGCGAGATCGCCGAGGAAATCGTCGCGGGCGCCCCGTTCGTGCGCAACCTGTGCGGACAAACCTCGCTGGACGATGCCGTGGACCTGCTGGCGCTGTCGGAGGCCGCAGTCTGCAACGATTCGGGCCTGATGCACGTGACCGCCGCGCTGAACCGGCCCCAGGTGGCCGTCTACGGCTCCAGCGATCCGCGCCATACGCCCCCGCTGTCACAGGCAGCGAGTATCATGTGGCTGCAACTCGAGTGCAGCCCTTGCTTCAAGCGCGAGTGCCCGCTCGGCCACCTGCGTTGCCTGAAGGAGATCGAACCCGAAATGGTGTTCGTCGAGTTGCGCAAACTCCTGCATCGCCCCTGACCACGCCAACATGCCTCGTTTCGCCCGCCTGTTCGATTCCGCCGAAGACATCGTCGATGCCTTCCGTGAAGCCATGAAGTTGCGCGACGCCGACGGCGCCCTGCGGCTCTGGCTGGACGAAGACTCGGTCACCTGCGTCATGCCCGATGGCCAGCGCCTGATCGGCCATGACAGCCTGCGCCAGGCTTTCGCCCATCTGCTCGAAGAGCAGCCCGTGCTGATCGATGCCATCGAGACCAGCAGCCATTCATCGCTCGGCGTGTCGATCTTCGACGTGACCGAAGCGCTGCGCTTTGGCGAAGGCCGCGTGGAAGCCGACCTCTTCGTGCATACCACCTATGTGCTGATGCAGAACCACGAGGGCTGGCGCCTGGCCCATATTCACTGCAGCCCGGCCAACGCGGTGCAGGTGGCCGCCGTGGCCGCCGCACCGGGACAGGCCCTGCACTGACAGGCGACGCCATGCTGTTCGGCGACGCCTTCCAGACACCGTGGTGGCTGCGCGGCGGCCACGCGCAGACCATCCTGCCCGCGCGCTTCACGCGACACCGCCGCATCACGTTCCGGCGCGAGCGCTGGAGCACGCCCGATGGCGACTTCATCGATCTCGACTGGACCACGCACCCCACCGCCGCCGATGCGCCGCTGGTGGTGATGTTCCACGGCCTGGAAGGCGACTCGCGCAGCCACTACGCGCAGACGCTGATGACCGCGCTGCGCGAGCGCGGCTGGCAAGGCGTGATTCCGCATTTCCGTGGCTGCTCGGGCGAACTGAACCAGGCGCCGCGTTTCTATCATTCGGGCGATTCCGCCGAGATCCGCTGGGTGCTGCACCGTCTGCGCGACACGGTACGCCAGAGCGACCCAGACCGGCCGATACTGGCCGTGGGCATCTCGCTCGGCGGCAATGCGCTGTTGCGCTTTCTTGGCGAGGATGGCCACGCGGCCGGCTTCCTGAGCGGGGCGGCGGCAATCTCTTCCCCGCTGGATCTGGCGGCAGGCGGGGCGGCGCTCTCCAGCGGCTTCAACATGCTCTACACGCGGATGTTCCTGCAGACGCTCAAGCGCAAGTCGCTGGCCAAGCTCGACCAGTTCCCCGGCCTGTTCGACCGCGACACGATGCTGGCGAGCCGCGACCTGTACGCGTTCGACAACATCGTCACGGCACCGCTGCACGGCTTTCGCGATACGGACGACTACTGGGCGCGCGCCTCCAGCAAGCCCATCCTCGGCGAGATCCGCATTCCTACGCTCGTGCTGAACGCGCGCAATGATCCCTTCCTGCCGGGCCGCCACCTGCCTGGCCCCGCAGAGGTGAGCGCCGACGTCACGCTGGAGCAACCCGAGCACGGCGGCCACGTCGGCTTCATGACGCCGCGCAACGGCCTGCTCGGCCATCTGCCGCTGTTGCCCGTGGCTGGCCATATCGAATGGCTGCCGGCACGCATCCTCGCGTTCTTCGACAGCATTCGCGCATAAACAAAGGAGACAGACCATGGACGAAGTTGTCAGGCAAGCCATGGCCCGCTGGCCGAACGTGCCGAACTGCTACGGCTGGCTGGCGCTGGACCGGCGCGGCCAATGGCGCATGCGCAACGAGTTCGCGCAACAGCACGGCCTGTCCGGCGACCCGATCCGGCATGAGGCGCTTATCGCCTTTATCGAACGCAACTACACGCGAGACGAACACGGCGGCTGGTACTTCCAGAACGGGCCGCAGCGCGTGTTTGTTTCGCTGATGTACACACCATGGATCGTGCGGCTGCACAACGGCGTGCTGTCCACCACGACGGGCCGCGCGTTTGTTCCGGCTTCATGCTTTGCCGATGAGCACGGCAATGTGTTGCTGTCGGGCACGGTCGATGGCGTGGATGGCGAGCAGGCGGCGTTGCTCCACGATCATGATCTGGATGCGTTCAGTACGACCAGCGATTGGCATGGCGAAGCCTGCGGGGCGACGCTGGGGGTCTTCCACTACGATGGCCGCGATATTGAAATCGAGCCGATCGTGGAGGCGGAGGTGGAGAAGCGGTTTGGGTTTATAAGCTCCCCTCTCCCGCCTGCGGGAGAGGGGTTGGGGGAGAGGGCCTGAGGTTCTGCTTGCCGAACAGTGGCAATTTGCACCGCCTGCCCTCTCCCCTGCCCCTCTCCCAAAGGGGGAGGGAAAAACCAGCGGTAGATTGAACCGAACGTCAGTTCGGCATCCCCTTGCTATCCTGCCGATCCTCCTTGTACTGCAGCTGCAACTGATGCAGCCGCGCATCGACCTCCGACAGCGTATAGAAATCGCCATCGGACGCCTTGCGTGCAATCTGCAACTGTTCGATGGCGGCCTGGTACGAACCGTCCATCGCATATTTCTCGGCCAGCGCCTGATGCTGCTGCAGCCGCTTGCCCTGCGCAGCGTAGGCGCGCGCCAGCAACTCCCACCATTCCGAACGCCCCGTTTCCTCGCGCGTGCGGGATCTCAGGAACGCCACGGCATCGTTGAGGCGGCCCGCGGCGACCAGCGTATCCGCATAGGCCAGCGCAGCGGCGTGGGAGAGCGGAAACGCCTTCAGCGTGGCCGCCGACTGGTTCAATGCATCCTGGATACGGCCTTCGTTACGCGCCAGTTCCACGGCCATCACGTCGAGCATCGGCGTGCCCGACGTCACGCCGGGAATGTTGCCGTAGAGCCGACGCGCCTCCATCAACGCCTTCTCCGCGTCCTGGAAACGGCCCAGCTTCTGGTTGGCGAACGCCATGCCGTAGTAGATCGCGGGCAGACGTATGGGCGAGGCAGTGGAAGTCTGGGCCTGGAACGAAGCCAGCAGGTTGCGCAGGTCACTGGGCGCGGGGGACTGCACCACGGCGGCCCGGGCGCGCGCGAACTCGTAGTCGGGCGTGTTGGCGACCTTGCGCGGAGCGATGTGGCGCGCACGGTCGGACATGTCCGCGATCCGCTCGGACGTAAGCGGGTGGGTGCGCACATAGGCCGGCACGGACGTGTCTGAAATCCCGGTCACGCGCTGAAGCCGTTGGAAGAAATCGGGCATGCCCTGCGGATCGAAGCCCGCCGAGGTCATGATCTGGAACCCGACTCGATCCGCCTCACGCTCCGCGCGGCGCGAGAACGACAACTGATTGGCCACGGCGGCGCCCTGCCCGCCCATGGCCAGCGCCGCCGCCGCGTCACCGCTCTTGGTGGCGGCCAGACCGGCCAGCACCATCGACGCCAGGGCGATCCACATCGACTGGTCCTGGCTCGTGATCCCGCGCGCGATATGCCGTTGCGTGACGTGGCCGATTTCGTGGCCGAGCACCGAGGCCAACTCGGACTCGGTCTCGGACTGCACGAGCAAACCCGTATGCACGCCGATATAACCGCCTGGCATGGCGAAGGCGTTGATCGAGCGATCCCGCACACCGAACAGTTCGAAGCCCGTGGCAAACGTGCCCGCACCGTTGGAACCCGCCAGGTTCTGCCTGCGCGCGGCCTGCACCAGCCGGTAACCCAGCGCATTCAGGTAATCGTTCAGCAAGGCATCGGACACGTAGTCCGGATCGCGCCGGATGCTGCGCATGATGCGGTCGCCAAGCCGCTTCTCCATGTCGGGCGACAGCGATGCCGTGGAAGGGTCGCCCAGGTCCGGCAACTGGATGCCCGACGACTCCACCACCGTATTGCCGCTGCGCAGCCCGAAGTCTGACTTCTGCCCGGCGCGCACGCTGCGGTTCAGGTTGTCGAAGACCTGATCGCTGACATCGCCGCTCAATGCCGGCCCCAGCGACGCCACCGGTGCAGTGGACAACCGCGCGTTGGCGGCTGCAGCGGGCGACGAGGCCGCCGAGACCTGGGGTGCCCGCGATGGGGTGCCTTGCGGCCACGCGGGGGCCGCGAGCGTCATCACGAGCGCAGCCGCCACCCCACGCGTCAAAAGTGACGCGCGGACGGCGGACGGAGCGGGCACGGCGGAATCGGCAGCGCGGGCACTCGACCGGACGGTTAGGCGGCGAGGCCATGGAGTCTTTGGCATGTTGCTATGATAGCGGCCTCTTGATGACGTTCCCATCGGGCAAGCCCTCCTGGCCAGTTCGTCCCCCGCACCCTCCACTTTCCAAGCGTTCGCACCCATGAGTCAGCTCACCCATTTCGACAATGCCGGCCAGGCCCATATGGTGGATGTTGGCAGCAAGGCCAGCACGCACCGCGTGGCCGTGGCGACTGGCACGATCACCATGCAGCCCGAGACGTTCGCGCTGGTGCGCGATGGCAACGCCAAGAAAGGCGATGTGCTGGGCATCGCCCGCGTGGCCGCCATCATGGCCACCAAGCGCACTTCCGACCTGATTCCGCTGTGCCACCCCATCGGGCTGACCCGCGTGGCCGTGGATTTCGCCCTCGACGAACCCAGCGCGACCGTCGCCTGCATCGTCCGCACCGAAACCCAGGGCCAGACCGGCGTGGAGATGGAAGCACTCACCGGCGTCCAGATCGCCCTGCTGACGATCTACGACATGTGCAAGGCCGTCGATCGCGGCATGGTCATCGGCAATGTGAAGCTGCTGGAGAAGCATGGCGGGAAGTCGGGCGACTGGGTGGCGGGTCCGCAGGGATAGCATCCGGCGCTTGTCCTGCCCGTAATAACGGTAACGCCGCATTTCGGAAAGCGCTCCCGTGCGCCTGCCTCAGGCAAATTGATATTGAATAGAACGTAACAATTCCGCAGCCGGCGCCGGTATCCCAGGCGGCGGGATCGGGCGTTATGCAGGTGTTCGGCAGGATTTCGAGGTAACGATCATGAACGGGCGCAAGCTCTGCCAGTTGGCGCTGGCACTGGCCGCAATCGGTGCGGTCGCTTTCACCACAACCGCCGAGGCCCGCACGCGCGTGGGCGTGGGTGTCTATGTCGGACCGGGCTGGGGCTACGGCCCAGGATGGGGCCCCGGCTGGGGGCCTGCGTGGGGACCGGGATGGGGACCATACGGCTCCTACTATGGGCCAGCATATGGTCCGGTCTATGGTCCGGGCTACTATCCCGCACCGGCAGTGGTGGCCGTGCCGGCGCCGAATCCGCCGCAGTACATCGAGCAGGGCAGCGATGGGAATCCGACGCTGACCGATGGCACCTCGCCCAATGCGTGGTGGTACTACTGCAATCAACCGCAGGGCTATTTTCCGTATGTAAAGGAATGCCCGGGTGGCTGGCAACGCGAACAACCGCGCGCGCCATCGTCCTCGGCACCTGTGCCGGGCACACCCGCCGCATCTTCGTCCGCCCTGCCGGGAGCCACGTCATGAGAACCCGTTCCGTCTGCCTGCTGCTCGTGGCTACCAGCGCGCTGGGCGCCTGTGCCGTGATGCCATCGGGGCCGAGCGTGATGGCGTTGCCGGGCACCAACAAGTCGTTCGATCAGTTCCGGGGCGACGACTATAACTGCCGCCAGTATGCGTTTGGACAGATTGGCGGCACCAGCCCACAGCAGAATGCCAACGCGGCGGCCGTCGGCAGCGCGGCAATCGGCACGGCGCTGGGCGCGGCTGCGGGTGCGGCGTTCGATGGCGGTGCTGGGGCTGCCGTGGGCGCGGGTGTCGGCCTGTTGACTGGCGCTGCGGTAGGGGCCGGAAATTCGTACAACGCGGGCTACGGCTCCCAGCAGCGCTACGACGCGGCCTACGTGCAGTGCATGTACGCGAGCGGCAATCGCGTGCCGGTGTACGGGCAGATGGTCAACTCGCCCCCACCGTCCCGCGCTGCGATGCCACCCGCCAACTACCAGCCCTACTACCCGCCGCCTCCGCCACCCGGATACATCCGCTAACGCAAGGCGCGAACGTCAGCATCAGTTGCCGTTGCGCGGCTGGTGCTCGCGGTGCGTTGCCCAGGTGCAGAATTCGCGCGGGCGCTGGCGTGACGGTATGGCATCGCAGTCATGCACGAGCGCGGCAAACTGCGCGGCCTCGTCGCCCTGATAGTAGAAGCGCAATCGCTCCATCCATAGCCGGGCACGCTCCTGCTCGCCGGTCAGTGCCAGCAGCCAGGCTGTGCGGCGAATCATCGTCGGCGTAGGTAGCAGGTGCAACGCCGCCATGTGCCCGGGCAACAGCGTCCGGGCGTTGGCGGCGGTGATCGCGGTCCGTTCGGACACATCGGACGCTGCATGCTGGCGGAACCACCAGCGCGGCATCGGCAAGTTATCTCGGTGCGCGTCGCTGGCATACTCGCGTGCCTCCACGCGCTTGTAGTCCTGCCACATCGTCGCCAACACGACTCCCGACACGACCACGAACACTGCGCTTATCAGCCATCCGGCCTGGCGTGGCATGCGTCCACCGAAGCCCGCTGGTTCGAGCCAGGCGAGCATGAAGCAGAACGGCAGGAAGAAGTAGAGATAGTGCAGCGGGTACTCGAGCATCGAATGCGCCGCGAGCATTGCCAGCCAGACCAACACAGGTGCTGCAGCGGCACGAGCCTCCGCCGACCCTTGCCAGATCCGCGCGCGCCAGACACGCCAGAGCCACGCCGCCAGCACCAGCGCCACGCCCGCCGTGCCCGCCGCGCCCGTCTTGGCCATCAGGTCAAGGACCGCGTTGTGGGCATGCAGCGACATCTCGGCCACCACGCGCACCTGCGCCGCCTCCTGGAACTGGACCCAGCCAAATTCACCATA
Organism: Cupriavidus sp. SW-Y-13; assembly: GCF_009793345.1. Lineage (NCBI taxonomy): Bacteria > Pseudomonadati > Pseudomonadota > Betaproteobacteria > Burkholderiales > Burkholderiaceae > Cupriavidus > Cupriavidus sp. SW-Y-13. Next base: position 549,194 of record NZ_WHLX01000001.1, on the reverse strand, counting down.
GCCCACGCCAAACAAAGGATGATCGCGGAACATCGCCAGTGCCTGCGCCCACAATGCGCCACGCGCCGACATCTGGTTGCCGGCCTGGATCTGCGCGACGGTATCGAATAGCTGCCAGTCGAACGCACGTCCCGCTTCCTTGATGCCAGCCTGCATCGCGAGGCTTCCCACGACCAGGATCATGGCTGCGGCGATGAGTCCGGGCGCGCGATGCATCGGGCTGGAGCCGCGTGGCGTACCGCGTGCCATCGCCGCCGCAATCAGTGCATAGCCCGCGGCAAGTCCCACGTGAACCAGGCCCGTCCGCGATCCGGACAGCGCGATGCCGCTTTCAAGCAACAACGTCGCCACCAGCCAGCTCGGGAATTGGAGCCAGCCACGCGTAGCCAGCCAGATCGCCGCCACAAGCGCCAGGCCCTGAATCGTCGCCTGATGGTTCGGCTGGTTCAGGTTGCCCCACAGCCGGCGGTTCGCGGGATAAAAGTATTCGGAGACGAGTCCGAACATCTGGTCCTCCATGCGGAAGACCTGCACCCACTGCGCAAGCGTGCCAAGCAACCCCGCCACGAGCAGCGCGATAGCCAGTGCATCGACGATGCTGGCCCGACGCTCCGTGGACATCCCCCGACCGAACTGCCATGCAGCGATCATGAGCGCCGCGCCAAGCGCCAGCACCAGCTGCGTCGTCAGCCGGCTGCCTGTGATATCGGCCATGCCCATGGCAGCCTGCGCGATCGTCACCCCGATCAGCCATAGCGGCAGCCACACAATCCACGGCAAGGCCCCACGCACACGCGGCAAGCCATCGTCCACGCGCTTCATCGCCAGCACGATCACCAGCAATACGCCAAGCGCAGCTGCAGTCCATTCGCCGTAGAACGTGGACAGCGGCAGCGTGTGCTTCGAGACAAGCAGGGGAACAGTGAACGCGACGACAATCATCGCCGCCGGGATCGTGGCTTTCTGTGCCGGCATGCGGACCAGTGGGGGAAGAAAGAAGAGGCGCCATGATAGCGCGGGAGGGGGGAGGAAGGACAAACGCCCGGCTGGGCCGGGCGTTTCACGGCAGGGATAAGCTGAGGTTTTGCTTAACCGCTGCGCTTCTGCTTAAACCGCCCCTCCTCCGCCGGCCGCTCCTCCGCCGGCCGCTCCTCCGCCCGCCGCTGGCGCCACTGCGCACGCCGTCGGCAGAAGCTGCTGGGCAACGTTGGAATTGCAGGTCCAAGTCACCGAGCCACCGTCGGCATTGCCCAGCGTCAGCGTTACGGTGTTCCCGCGCAGCGGCCGCGCGGCAGTCTGTGCGAACCGAGCCACGATCGTGCAACCCCCTGCATTGTCAGCCACCCCTCCTGTCGTCACTCGATCGACGTAGGCCCCCGTGATTGTGGTCATTACCGGAATGCCGTTCACCGCAGCATTCGTGTTATTCGGGCATTCGCCGTTTGAAGAGAACGCCTCGGTCACCGCAGCCTTCTGGCCTGATGCCAGGCTGAGGCCTTCGGCGAACTGCGTGCGCGCGATGTAATTCTGATACTGCGGCACGGCGATGGCGGCCAGGATACCGATGATCGCCACCACGATCATCAGCTCGATCAGCGTGAAGCCGCGCTGCACGCGTTGTCGCAAGGACTGAGACCGGAGCGATGGCGAGTGGACAGGCTGGATAGTGTCGAACTTGCTTTCCATGAATGACCCTTTTCGTTTGTTGTGAAATGTCATGCACTGCCGCTTGGCTCAACTTCACGCGGCAAAGCACAAGGGGCATGATCGGCGCACGATTCGCGTCTGTAACTGACCCAAGACAATCCCAATTCGCTTACTGAAATAGTCTGGAAACTCGGAAAACCGTGATGGATAGGACTTGTCTTTTTTGGCAGGCACGTTGAGTCCATCTCCAGAGAGGCAGGACTTCTCAAGGTAAGCCGTATGCAGGATTCAGAAGATTCCTACGCTTGCACCCGTCGCGCGTTTTCATCAGGGCCACACGGGAAGGGCTCAGGCCCTTTCCCTGCTGTGGTCGAACAGACCCCATTGCCCGACCAGTCTGAGAATTCACGAAACTCCGAGGCGACGATGCCGTACGGCTTGCCTCGAATCCGCTGGCCAAAAAACAAAACGGGCGACCCGTTGCGGGTCGCCCGTTTCACAAGGCTTTTTGGCTCGCGATGTTTCGTGCGATATCAGGCAGGCTGCGCGTTGCGACGCTGCAACAGCTTGCCGACCAGCACCACCAGCACCGCGCCGGCAATACCGAAGACAAGGTGGGCGTGCGGCACATGGACTTCGAACCAGGCGGCATCCACCGGATCGCTGACCAGCATTTCGCCAGCCAGGTAGCCCAGCAGCGCGGCGCCCAGCACGATGATGATGGGGAAGCGCTCCATCACCTTCAGCAGCAGCGTGCTGCCGAAGACGATCAGCGGAATCGACAGGCCCAGGCCGATGATCAGCAGCATCAGCTGGCTGCCTTCCGGGCCCTTCTGCGCGGCGGCAGCCACTGCCACCACGTTGTCCAGCGACATGACCAGGTCGGCGATCAGGATCGTGCGGATCGCTGCCCAGATGTTGTCCTTGGCGTCATGGCCGTCTTCGCCATCGTCGCCGGTCAGCAGTTGCACGCCGATGTAGACCAGCAGCACGGCGCCGACGATCTTCAGGTATGGCAGGCTCAGCAGCTTGACTGCGGCCACGGTCAGTACCACCCGCATGATGATGGCGGCGGCGCTGCCCCAGAAAATAGCCTTCTTCTGCTGGGCAGGGGGCAGGTTGCGCGATGCGAGCGCGATCACCACGGCGTTATCGCCCGACAGGACGATGTTGGTCAGGATGATCGAACCCAGCGCAAGCCAGAACGTGCTGCTGGACAACAATTCCACGGCAAGACTCCTCGAATTTCAAAGTTATGTTCCGTGCCCACGGCGGACGGTCGATGATCGGACCAGCCTCGGCCACTGCGGACATTCGGATGTCTGAGATATCAGACATGAAGATTTATCGCACGAACCTTTCGATTCGGTTTCAATGACAACGCTGTAATGTTGGGATATACCCCTATGACACGCATCGCCAGAATGACGTTGCCCCCGCCAGCAACGGCGGGGGCAACGTTTGCAGCCGTCATGCCGCCCCGATCACACCGATCAAGGCAATATGTGGCAGCGAGAGATCACCACACCGCATGCATCGAATTCGACACATGCGGCACGGCGTCATCGGTATGGCTTACAGCATTGCCTTCAGCAGGCGCGCCATTTCCGACGGGTTCTTGGTCACGGTGATGCCGCAGGATTCCATGATTTCCAGCTTGGCCTGTGCCGTATCGGCGCCGCCCGAGATCAGCGCGCCGGCATGGCCCATGCGCTTGCCCGGAGGCGCGGTCACGCCAGCGATGAAGCCAACCACCGGCTTCTTCATGTTTTCCTTGATCCAGTAAGCCGCGTTGGCTTCGTCCGGACCACCGATTTCACCGATCATGACCACGGCGTCCGTATCCGGATCGTCGTTGAACATCTTCATCACGTCGATGTGCTTCAGACCGTTGATCGGGTCGCCGCCGATACCGACAGCCGACGACTGGCCCAGGCCCAGCGCGGTCAGCTGGCCCACGGCTTCGTACGTCAGCGTGCCCGAGCGCGACACCACGCCGATGCGGCCCTTGCGGTGGATGTGACCCGGCATGATGCCGATCTTGATTTCGTCCGGCGTGATCAGGCCCGGGCAGTTCGGTCCCAGCAGCAGGGTCTTCTTGTTCTGCTTACGCATCTTGTCCTTGACTTCCATCATGTCGCGGACGGGGATGCCTTCGGTAATGCAGACCACCAGATCCAGGTCGGCGTCGACGGCTTCCCAGATGGCGGCAGCAGCGCCTGCGGGCGGCACGTAGATGACCGACACCGTGGCACCCGTCTGCTCCTTGGCGTCTTTGACGCTGGCGTAGATGGGAATGCCTTCGAAGTCTTCGCCGGCCTTCTTCGGGTTCACGCCGGCAACGAACGCGTTCTTGCCGTTGGCATAGTCACGGCAGCCACGGGTGTGGAACTGTCCGGTCTTGCCGGTGATACCCTGGGTGATGACCTTCGTGTCCTTGTTGATCAGAATGCTCATTTGCTAGTCCTTTTAGTCGTCCCGCCCGGCCCGTCGTTCACGCTGGCCTGGCGGCAACGCAGTTGTCCTTACTTGCCAGCGGCAGCGGCCACGACCTTCTGGGCAGCTTCTTCCATGGTGTCAGCCGAAATGATCGGCAGACCGGATTCGGCCAGCATCTTCTTGCCCAGGTCTTCGTTCGTGCCCTTCATGCGGACGACCAGCGGCACGCCCAGCTGAACAGCCTTCGAGGCCGAGATCACGCCTTCGGCGATCACGTCGCAGCGCATGATGCCGCCGAAGATGTTCACCAGGATGGCTTCCACGTTCGGGTTCTTCAGCATCAGCTTGAAGGCTTCGGTCACCTTCTCGGTCGTGGCACCACCGCCCACGTCCAGGAAGTTGGCCGGCTCGCCGCCGAACAGCTTGATGGTGTCCATCGTGGCCATGGCCAGGCCGGCGCCGTTCACCAGGCAGCCGATGTTGCCGTCCAGCGAGATGTAGGCCAGGTCGAACTTCGAGGCTTCGATTTCGTTGGCGTCTTCTTCGTCCAGGTCACGGTACGCCACGATTTCCGGGTGACGGAACAGTGCGTTCGAGTCGAAGTTGAACTTGGCGTCCAGAGCGATGACCTTGCCGTCGCCGGTCAGGATCAGCGGGTTGATTTCGGCCAGCGAAGCGTCGGTGTCCCAGAACGCCTTGTACAGACCTTGCAGTGCCTGGCGGGCCTGCGGCACGCTTGCGTCGGGCACGCCGATCTTGCGGGCGATGTCGTCTGCGTCCGAATCCTTCAGGCCTTCAGCCGGATCCACCAGCAGCGTGTGGATCTTTTCCGGGCTGTGGGCAGCCACTTCCTCGATGTCCATGCCGCCTTCGCTCGATGCCATCAGGGCCACCTTCTGCGACACGCGGTCCACGACCAGCGAAACGTACAGTTCCTTCTTGATGTCCGCGCCTTCTTCGATCAGCAGGCGATTGACCTTCTTGCCTTCCGGACCGGTCTGGTGCGTCACCAGGGTCATACCCAGGATGTTCGTGGCGTAGGTCTTGACGTCCTCGATGCTCTTGGCCACCTTCACGCCGCCGCCCTTGCCGCGGCCGCCTGCGTGGATCTGTGCCTTGACGACCCACACCGGGCCGCCGAGCTGTTCAGCCGCCTTCAGGGCCTCTTCGACCGAGAAAGCCGGGATGCCGCGCGGAACCGGCACATTGTATTTGCGCAGGATTTCCTTGCCTTGGTACTCATGGATATTCATGCGTGTTTCCTTTCGGGTAGGCGTAAAGGGATGGGAAAAATGTGGAATCGAAGGGCTTTCGCCTGTTCCTGAGCCGACCGTGACGGTCAGCCCGACGTACCGTTGGGCCGGTGGACCTGGGTCTCCCCCCCACCTGATGCCGAGGCATCGGCGCGTGACGCGCTCTGGGGGGACGACGCCACGGCGCCGGCTCTCGGTTTCGGCTGGTGACCATACCAGCGCGGGTAAAACTTGCGAACCACCTCGCCCTCGAAATGCAAGGCGTGACAGCCATGAAGCTGCATCGGCGGTTCGGGATTGGGATCGGTGCCGTCACCCTCGCCGTCGCGAATCTTGAAGACGTCGCCGGCGAAAGCCTGAATAGCGGTGGTCGGCAGCACACCGGCCAGTTCCGTCAGGTGGCTGCAACCCGCCACGCTGCCAAGCCGCTCGCGCACCGCCTTGCGGAAACCCTTCATGAGGTTCAGGCCGATCAACTGACGATAGGCGGGACCAATGGTGTCGCAGTGCGTCGGATAAGGCACCCAATCGGAACATGCCTCGGCATCGACGATATTCAGGCGCAGATCCACGGTGACGCGTAGCCACAGGTCGTGCAGCGGCTGGCCTTCGGGACGGATGCGGTTGCCGGCCAGCTCGATGTCGCGCGGCTTGGTGTCGGTCAGGCGTGCTTCGATGTCCCACAGGCCGTCTTCCCGCAAATACGCCTCGGCCGTGATGGCACGGCGGTGACGCATGGCTCGATTGACGGGCGGGGAAAGCGGCATGACACCAGGGGCTGACGCGGCAGGCTGTTGTGGCAGAAATGGGGGGCGAAATTCGCGGTGGACTCCGTGGCCCGGAATTGCCTGGCACACGCTCTGGCCACTCCTTGAATCTTCAACGAATCGGCCGGACGGCCGCCTTGGGCCGGAGAACTCGTGGAGTTTAACATGCCGAACCGCTTTGACCCGGAACATCCTGCGCGACGGACTGTCCGGCGCCGATTGTTGCATCGACAAAACCGGCAAACCCGCTTCACACAAGGGAATCCGCCGCACGGCGCGTTTCGGCGCTGCGTTGCACCAGTGGTACGACAACTGCCTTGACGTCCGCACAAATACCCCTTATGCGTACGCAGGTATGCAGGTGGCTACTCCTCGGAGTTCACATCCCGTTCAGGGAAGTCGTCCTCGGCCCCGCGCAGGATCTTTCCGATCACCGTCCGCGAGAATCCGCGTGCCATCATGAAGCGGATCTGCTTGGCCCGCGCTTCCGCGGAATCGGGTGGCGTGCCGAAGCGTTTGCGCCAAACCTCGGTCGCCCGCTCCAGTTCCGTATCACGCAATCGATCCTGCAGGTCGCGTAGCTGGTCGCCGCCCAGTTGGTGGGTCTTCGCTTCCTGCATCACGCGCGCGCTGCCGTATCGGACGGCTCGCCGATGCACGAGGCTGTCGACGAACCGATCATTGGAGAGCCAGTTCTCGCGCTCCAGCGCATCCAGCAAAGCCTCTACCTGTTCGGCCGACTCGGCGTGCGGCGCCAGCTTGCGAGCCAGCTCAACCCGGCTGTGCTCACGACGCGACAGGTAGCCCACGGCACGGGCCTTGAGGGATAGCGGGGGACGGGGCATCAATACGGCTTGGCTTGGGTAAAACAGTCATCAGGACACATCAGAAACAAAAAAGCCGCCGCACAACCATGCGACGGCTTTCCTGCTGTCTTGCTGCAATCGGCCGGCTTAGCCTTCGATTTCGGCCGGCGCCGTGGCGCCGTTGGTCAGTGCCACGCCCAGCGCCGCACGGACCTTGTTCTCGATCTCGTTGGCGATATCGGGGTTCTCGCGCAGGTATTCGCGAGCGTTGTCCTTGCCCTGACCGATCTTCTCGCCGTTGTAGCTGTACCAGGCACCCGACTTCTCGACGATCTTCGCGTCCACGCCGAGGTCGATGATTTCGCCCTGGCGCGAGATGCCCTGGCCGTACAGGATGTCGAAGAATGCCTCGCGGAACGGTGGCGAAACCTTGTTCTTGACCACCTTGACCTTGGTTTCGTTGCCGATGACCTCGTCGCCCTTCTTGATCGAGCCGATACGGCGGATGTCCAGCCGCACCGAGGCGTAAAACTTCAGCGCGTTGCCGCCAGTGGTGGTTTCAGGCGAACCAAACATCACACCGATCTTCATGCGGATCTGGTTGATGAAGATCACCAGGCAGTTCGTACGCTTGATGGTGCCGGTCAGCTTGCGCAACGCCTGGCTCATCAGGCGGGCCTGCAGGCCGGGCAGCGAATCGCCCATTTCGCCTTCGATTTCGGCCTTCGGCACCAATGCGGCCACCGAGTCGATCACGATCAGGTCGATCGAGCCCGAGCGCACCAGCGCATCGGTGATTTCCAGGGCTTGCTCGCCGGTATCCGGCTGCGAAATCAGCAGGTTGCCGACGTCGACGCCGAGTTTGCCCGCGTACTGCACGTCCAGCGCGTGTTCCGCGTCGATAAACGCGCAGGTGCCGCCCAGCTTCTGCATCTCGGCCACAACCTGCAGCGTCAGCGTGGTCTTGCCCGACGATTCCGGGCCATAGATTTCCACCACACGGCCGCGCGGCAGGCCACCGACGCCCAGCGCGATGTCCAGGCCCAGCGAGCCGGTGGACACCACCTGGATATCCTGCTCCACGTCGCCGTCGCCCAGGCGCATGATCGAGCCTTTGCCGAACTGCTTCTCGATCTGGGAGAGCGCGGCGGCAAGCGCCTTCTGCTTCTCAGCGCTCACGCCGGCGCCGGCCTTCTTGTCGTCCATGGTCGTCCTTCAGTTCAATAGGTAGCAATTGGTGTATAAATAGGCCGCATGCGGCGCGGCGCCTGATTTTCAAGACTTTTCCGATTGATATCGGAGGAGTTTGAACCCTTTGGCGCCCTGCTCGGCCCCGCGCCCGTCCCTTTCGGAGACCGGACGCGGAATGTCGAGTACTGTATAAAAAAACAGTATGCTTGGCAAGCCCCTCCGGTACCGCAGCCGGTGGCCGGCGATGCCAGGCCATAAAAAGCTGGACAAGGGTGGAGACAACCATGCGGATTCTGATCGCCGAAGACGACGATGTACTGGCCGACGGCCTCACTCGCTCCCTGCGCCAGTCGGGCTATGCAGTGGATCATGTCGCCAATGGCGTGGAAGCCGATTCGGCGCTGTCCACGCAGACTTTCGACCTGCTGATCCTGGACCTGGGCCTGCCCCGCATGCCCGGCCTGGAGGTGCTCAAGCGGCTGCGCACGCGCGGCGCCATGCTGCCGGTGCTGATTCTGACGGCTGCCGATGGCGTGGACGAGCGCGTGAAGGGACTGGACCTCGGCGCCGACGACTACATGGCCAAGCCGTTCGCGCTGTCCGAACTGGAGGCGCGCGTGCGGGCGCTGGTGCGGCGCGGTGCCGGCGGCGGCGCCACGCTGATGCGTCATGGGCCGCTGGCTTTCGACCAGGTGGGCCGCATCGCCTATCTCAACGAGCAGATGCTGGACCTCTCCGCGCGCGAGATCGGCCTGCTGGAGATCCTGCTCACGCGTAGCGGGCGGCTGGTCTCGAAGGAGCAGCTCGTCGACCATCTCTGTGAATGGGGCGAGGAAGTCAGCAACAATGCCATCGAAGTCTACGTACACCGCCTGCGCAAGAAGATCGAGGTGGGTGGCATCCGCATCGCCACAGTACGCGGGCTGGGCTACTGCCTCGAAAAATTCCAGCCGGCGCTGGCCGCTCATGATTGACCTGGCTGACGCAGCGCGTATGAGGCATGCATGAGCCGTTTGAGTCTGCTGCGATTGCCGTGGCGACGCCAGGCCGCCGACGGCGCCACCCGCAAGCCCGAACCGGCCCACCCGACACTGGCGGATGCCGCCGCCGATGACGCGGCGCTGGCCGACGCTTTGCCTCACCTCGAGGAAACCTCCGCGCATCCCGCGCCGCGCTCGCTGTTCGGTGAGATCCTCGACTGGATGCTGGCACCGCTGCTGCTGCTCTGGCCGATGAGCATCGCGGTCACGTACCTTGTAGCCAAGTCCATCGCCAACGGGCCGTTCGACCGCGCGCTCGAAGCCAGTGCCATCGTGCTCTCGCAGCAGGTGCGCGAAGTGAATGGCCGCGTGACGCTGCAACTGCCGCTCTCGGCGCGCGAGATCCTGCGCGCAGACGAGACCGACAACATCTATTACCAGGTGGTGGGCCGGCGCGGTGAATACGTGGCCGGCGATCACGACCTGCCGCTGCCGCCCGAAGACGAACAGGGCCACGCTGGCCTGGTGTCGATGCGCGACGATCGCGTGGCAGGCAACGACGTGCGTGTGGCCTATACCTACGTCGATCTCAAGAACGTTGGCGGTCCGCAGCACGTGCTGATACAGGTGGCCGAAACGCTCGACAAGCGCGCACGGCTGGCCAATGAAATCATCAAGGGTGTGATCCTGCCGCAGTTCGTGATCCTGCCGCTTGCCGTGGTGCTGGTGTGGTTCGGCCTCTCGCGCGGACTCGCGCCGCTCACGGCGATCCAGCAGCGCATCCGCGCGCGCAATCCCGGTGACACAAGCCCCATCGATGAACGCGCCGCGCCTCAGGAAATCACACCACTGGTGGCATCGTTCAACGGACTGCTCGCGCAACTCGACCAGTCCGTGCAGACGCAGAAGCGTTTCATTGCCGATGCCGCGCACCAGATGAAGACGCCGCTCGCGGGGCTGCGCATGCAGGCCGAACTGGCGCAGCGCGAGCAGTCGCCCGAAGAGTTGCGGCGCTCGCTCGCGCAGATCGCCGGCAGTTCGGAACGCACGGCGCACCTCGTCACGCAGTTGCTGTCTCTCGCACGAATGGAGAACCTCGCTGGCGCCGGTGGCATGGTGCCGCTGGACCTGGCCGCACTCGCGCGCGACGTGGTGAAGGATTGGCTGCCGCAGGCATGGGCGCGCCGCATCGACCTAGGCCTGGAAGCCGACGAGCACGCGGTGCTCATCACCGGCAACCGGCTCATGCTGACCGAGATGCTGAACAACCTGCTCGACAACGCCATCCGCTACACGCCTGCCGGTGGCCACGCCACGGTACGCGTGACCACCGATGCGTTCGAGCCCTTCGCGTATCTCGATGTGGAAGACACCGGCCCTGGCATCGCGCCGGCCGAACGCGAACGCGTGATGGAGCGTTTCTACCGCGTGCTGGGCACCAATACCGAAGGCAGTGGCCTCGGACTGGCCATCGTGCGCGAGATCGTGCAGCAGCATGGCGGCGAGGTAACGATCGACGACCACGTGTATCAAACATCGCCACGGCTGGCCGGCACGCGGCTGCGCATCACGCTGCGCCGTACGCCGTCAGAGGAAGCGCTCGCATGAAAAAGCCACCGCGTGACAGGATGACGCCGCTCGAACGCAGGTCGTGGCGCCACAACGTGCGCTGGATCGTCGGGTTGCTGGCCGTATGGTTTGTCATGACGTTCGGCGTGAGCTGGTTCGCGCGCGAACTGCGCTTCGACTTCATGGGCTGGCCATTCTCGTACTGGATGGGCGCGCAGGGGGCACTGATCCTCTACGTGTTGATGGCCGCGCTCTACGCCTGGCGCATGAATCGGGCCGATGACGCATTGCATGAGCGTGAGCGCATCGAGGCAGAGGTCCGCGCGGCGTCAGTTGCATCGCCCTCGCCAGCGCCCGCCGTTCCTGACAAACCCCGCTCGGCGGATCTGCCCTCCGTGTAAGGGTTTTCGCGAACCGCCGCACGCCATGCTGCAGAGCAAGAGCGCGTTTGCGCGCAGTGCCATGCGGCACGCGCGGGAATCGCCCCGCATCGCAGCAAATTCGCCCGTTGCCGGTGGCTCGCGCCGAGTAGCGTATACCCCGACGCATTCCGCGGCGTTTGCAGAACTTCTGTCAGAACGCAGTAAGTTTCGCCTCCCACAATCGTTCCAGCTTTGGTGTATGGGCCGGCACGCGCATCTGGCATGGCCCGGCACCAGGGACCATTTCGACGGAACGACGTCAAACGGAGGAGACAATAAATGGCAAACGCGCAAAACGTGGGGACGGTATCGTCCGCCAGCAATGCGCCGATGACGAAGGAAGAGAAAAAGGTCATTATGGCCTCTTCCCTCGGCACGGTTTTCGAGTGGTACGACTTTTACCTGTACGGTTCGCTGGCGGCCATCATCGCCAAGCAGTTCTTCGCGGGCCTGGACCCGACCTCGGCATTCATCTTCGCGCTGCTGGCATTCGCTGCGGGCTTCATCGTGCGACCGTTCGGCGCGCTGGTGTTCGGCCGCCTGGGTGACATGATCGGCCGCAAGTACACGTTCCTCGTCACGATCCTGATCATGGGCGTGTCGACGTTCGTCGTCGGCCTGCTGCCCGGCTATGCCACCATCGGCTGGGCGGCCCCGATCATCCTGATCCTGCTGCGCATGCTGCAGGGCCTGGCACTCGGCGGCGAGTACGGCGGCGCGGCTACCTACGTGGCCGAGCACGCTCCGCACGGCAAGCGCGGCGCCTACACCGCGTGGATCCAGACCACTGCGACGATGGGCCTGTTCCTGTCGCTGATCGTGATCCTGCTGTGCCGCGAACTGACGGGTCCGGCATTCGAAGTCTGGGGCTGGCGCATTCCGTTCCTGCTCTCGATCCTGCTGCTGGCCGTGTCGGTGTACATCCGCCTGTCCATGAGCGAATCGCCGGCCTTCCAGAAGATGAAGGCCGAGGGCAAGACCTCGAAGGCACCGCTGACCGAAGCCTTCGGTCAATGGCGTAACCTGAAGATCGTGATCCTGGCGCTGGTGGGCCTGACCGCCGGCCAGGCCGTGGTCTGGTACACGGGCCAGTTCTACGCGCTGTTCTTCCTGACGCAGGTGCTCAAGGTAGATGCCAAGACGGCCAACCTGCTGATCGCCGGCGCCCTGGTGATCGGCACGCCGTTCTTCATCTTCTTCGGCTCCCTGTCGGACAAGATCGGCCGCAAGTGGATCATCATGCTCGGTTGCGCACTGGCCGTGTGCACGTACTTCCCGCTGTTCAAGGCGCTGACGCACTACGCCAACCCGGCACTGGAACGCGCCCAGCAGTCGGCACAGATCGTGGTGACGGCAGACCCGAAGACCTGCTCGTTCCAGGGTAGCCCGATTGCCCGCGAGATCGACTTCCGCAGCTCGTGCGACATCGTCAAGCGTACGCTTGCCCAGGCATCGGCCAGCTACGAGGTGGTGGAAGCACCGGCCGGCACGGTGGCCTCGGTCAAGATCGGCGACAAGGAAATCAAGTCCTTCGACGCCAACGTGGCCGGTGGCGCGTTCGACGACGCCAGCAAGAAGCAGATCGCGGAGTTCAAGAAGGCGGTTGGCAGCGAGATGACCTCGCACGGCTACCCGACCAAGGCGGACCCCGCGCAGATGAACACGATCATGGTGCTGGTGATCCTGGTCATCCTGGTGATCTACGTGACCATGGTCTACGGACCTATCGCGGCCATGCTGGTGGAAATGTTCCCCACCCGCATCCGCTACTCGTCGATGTCCCTGCCGTACCACATCGGTAACGGCTGGTTCGGCGGCCTGCTCCCCACCATCTCCTTCGCGCTGGTGGCGCAGAACGGCAACATCTACTACGGCCTCTGGTACCCGATCGTCATCGCGGCCATCACCTTCGTGGTCGGCGCGCTGTTCGTCCGCGAGACCAAGGACGTGGATATCTACGCCAACGACTGACGGCTGGTAGTAGACGCAGAAGATTTATCGGAGGGACCGGTAACCCTCGCTCAGGATGGCTGGCCAACCAGGCCAGCCGCTCCTTCCAGGCAGACCTTCGGGTCTGCCATTTTTTTGGGCAGCTTTCCGGCCACCTGCCGAAGCTTGCAGAAAGTTGTCATGAAGGTGTTGACAGGTGCCAATCCAACGGTATAATTGCGGTCTTCGTTGGCGAATTAGCTCAGCCGGTTAGAGCGACGGAATCATAATCCGCAGGTCCGGGGTTCGAATCCCTGATTCGCCACCATCTATTAGAAAAGCCGCAGTCCTTCACGGGATTGCGGCTTTTTGCTTTGGGGGTGCGGGCTTTGGGATGCCGGCGAACGACCCGCCAGCCGTTGCGCCACCCCTTTGCCTCACGTCGTTGAGCGCTAGGCCACCAGACCCATCAGCGCTCCCAGCTTCAAACTCTTCCCCGCCAGTTCACGCTGCTCCGCCAGCACGCCTTGCAAAATCTCCCGCGTGGTATCCGGATTCGCCAGCACTACGCGGAACACGGCGATGGCGCGACCGCCCCATTGAGACGAGGTCAGTTGTGTGCGGGACACGAAGGAGTGCCCGGCCTCGCGCTGCATTTCCTGGATGTCGATGGTCAGCGCATCCAGCGCCTGCTGGATCTGCTCGCGCTTATCCGCCGGTGTCGTGGCCGAGGCCAGCGCGGCGCGCGCGGCTTCCGGCACGTAGCGGTAGGTCAGCAGGCAAAGCTGGGGCCGACTGTCGAGTTCGAAGTCGGGTTGCTGTTCGATCAGCGAGGCAAAGTATTTCGCGTTGTCGATGCCCGTTTCGATCAGCTTTGCCAGACCCTTGCGGCCCAGCAGGTGCAGGTTGGCATAGAGCATCACCGCTGCGGCACCCCGGGACCCCTCCAGCGTATGGCGGCCCAGGTCGACCGATCCCTTCCGGACGATGTAGTTGGCGTGCTGGATGATGTCTTGCGTCCATGCGGGATCGCGGAACAGCACCATGCCGACACCCATCGGTACATAGAACTGCTTGTGGGCGTCGATGACGACGGAGTCCGCGCGCTCGATGCCGGCGAAGCGGCCCCGCTCGCGCGTGGAAAGCAGCGTGGCGCCACCCCATGCAGCATCCACATGAAAGTGGCAGCCGAACTCCTGCGCGACATCGGCCATGGCGTCGAGCGGATCGACGGCACCGGTTTCGGTCGAGCCGGCGATGCCGACGATCGCCATCGCACGGATATTGCGCTGACCAAGATCCCGCAGCGTCTCGCGAAGCAGGTCGATGCGCATGCGGCCATCGGCATCGACGCCAACGGGGATGAGGTTGTCGCGCCCGATGCCGAGAACGTCGGCCGCTTTCCGCAGCGAGTAGTGACCGCGCTCCGAAACCACGATCGCCAGCCCATCATAGCCATAGTGGCGCAGTGCCGCGGCCAGCCCTGCGCTGTGCACACCTGCAAACCCGTCGCGGGCGCGCAGCGTGTTGTTGCGGCTGGCCCAGAGCGCGGCGAGGTTCGCGGTGGTGCCGCCCGCGCAGAAAGCGCCCAGCGAGTGCTCGGCATCGTGCAGCCACCGCGCGTAGAAGTCGTCGCCCCTCCCGAAGACAAGGTTGTGCAGCATGCCAACAACCTGTCGCTCCAGCCCGGTCAGCGCGCCCGAGGTTTCGAGTTTCACCACGTTCTGGTTCAGCGCCGCCACGATCTTTGCCAGCGATGGCATAAATGACGGCAGGGAGGACGTCATATGGCCGATAAACGTCGGCGACGCCACAGGCATCACGTGCCGGAACACGTCGTGGAGCAGATGGTCTGCGTGTACTTGCGGCGCGGTAGGTTCCTCGGGCAACGCCACCGAAGCAAACTGCGCCTCGCGCGTAGTGCAGGCATCCACCGGATCGAAATCTTCGCCAGCGAAGAAATCCGCAGGATGCTCGGCAATCCGGCGTTCCAGATCTTCGAACGCGCCACGGTCCGCATCGAACCAGTGCAGCGGGCAATCGTCATCCGCGCCAATCACCTTGTCCGCGCGTGCCTCGTGCTCTGCCGTTCCACGAACGTCGTGGGAAGTCTCCGCCTTCATTTGCATCACCCAGTCATTCCATGCCGCTACGAGGGCGGCACTGATTTGACTGGGGATTATGCCGGATTGGTCAACCGGCGGGCCATCCTGCGGCAGCAATGGCCCGTCATGGTCCCGATGTCGTCCCGGACGGCCCCGCTCAGAACGCCAACTGATGCCGTCGCGAGAACTCCGCCAGATCGATCAGCGAATTGAACCCGAGCTTGGTCATGATGCTTGTCTTGTGCGAGCTGACCGTCTTGTTGCTGATGCCGAGCGCGTCCGAGATGGCCTTGTTGGAATGTCCGACCGCGAGGAATCGCAGTACCGTCAGTTCGCGGCGGCTCAGCAGCGCGCGCGGGTCGGCGGGGTTGATGGCGGCGCGGCGGATCGTCGGTAGCGACGACAGCGGGAACGACGCGTAGCCACTCATCACGGCGCGCACGGTGTCACCAAGGTTCTCCAGTCCGCCACCCTTGTCGACATAACCGTGCGCGCCGCTCAGCAATGCGCGTTCCGCAGCCTGCTGTAGTGCGGAGAGCACCAGCACGCGCGTGAGCGGATAGTTGGCCACAACTTCCTCCAGCACGGCGTCGCCGGGCAGGTCCGCCATCTGGAGATCCAGCATGACGAAATCCGCCGCACGGGCGCGAAGCGTGTCCAGCGCCTCGATGCCACCGCTGGCAAAGCGAACCTCGTCGAAGCCTTCACCTTGCAGTACCGCCTGAGCGTTGCGGCGGATGGCGGGATGGGTGTCGATAACTAGAGCATTGGGCATTGCAGTTCTCCGTGAACGAACAAGCCACAGCATAGTTTTTCCGAGGGCGCGCCGGATAAGGAAACGTCTCGAATTCGTGTGGGAAAGGTCCGAGTATTTCTGCGGAAATTTCCGTCTTTGCGGAATTGTGTCGTCGAGTTCCGCATCGCCGAATTTGGGCAGGGCGCGGAGCAACCACATCGCCATCACCATGACAATCGTGAAATCCTTAAAAATTCCGATAGGATTTGATCTAAGTTACGGTGTAAGCACCCTGTACGTGCCATGCTGGTTCCTGCGGCGCCCCCAGCGCCAGTCTTTTCCCAACCAAGGAGATTGCGCCATGTCCCAGATCGTACTTGCCACCGACGGCTCCCCGTTCAGCGATGCCGCCGCGAGATTCATTGTCGACGGCAAGCTGCTGCAGCCTGGCTTTACCGTCCACGTTGTTCACGTGACGCCGGATGTCACGGGGGGAGTCCGTGCATTCGTCAACAAGGAGACGATCGATGCATGGCACAACGAGGAGAGTGGCAAGGCCATGGCCTCGGTCTGCGCGATTTTCGAAAGTGCCGGTGTACCGTTCGAGCGCCATGCGCTGCATGGCTTCGCACCCGAGAAGATCATGGGCCTCGCCAAATCCGTTGGCGCCGACGCCATTGTGATGGGCACGCATGGACGCGGATCGTTCTTCGACGCCGTACTGGGGTCGGTGGCGGGTCGCGTGCTGGCGCTGGCGCCATGCCCGGTGATCATGGTGAAGGCGGAGAAGTCCGCCCGCTGAAGAAGTGGCTTACGCCGTCGCCCAGAGCGGCGGCTCGTCCATCAGCGCGATCTGTTCGCGCAATTCCAGGATGCGATCCTGCCAGTAGCGCGCGGTGCCGAACCACGGAAACGCCGCCGGGAACGCGGGATCGCGCCAGCGGCTGGCCAGCCACGCACTGTAGTGCAGCAGCCGCAGCGTGCGCAGGGCCTCGACGAGCCATAGTTCGCGCGTATCGAATTCCGCGAAGTCCTCGTAGCCAGCCACGATATCGGCCAACTGGTCCTGCATGGCGGCACGGTCGCCCTCCAGAAGCATCCAGAGATCCTGCACTGCGGGGCCCATCCGGCTGTCGTCGAAATCCACGAAATGCGGACCCGGCGTACCGCGGCCGCGCGCATCCTCTTCATCGATCCAGAGCACGTTGCCGCGATGGCAGTCGCCATGCAGACGCAGCAGGCGTACATCGCCGGCCCGGTCGTAGCAACGGCGCACGGCATCCAGCGCGAGGTCGACGGCTGCGCGCCAGGGCGCGAGCAGTTCGGCAGGAATACAGTCGTGGGAGAGCAGGTAGTCGCGCGGCGCGATGCCGAACGATTCGATGTCGAGCGTGGGACGCGCCTGATACGGCGTGGCCGCGCCCATGGCATGGATGCGGCCAATGAAGCGGCCCAGCCATTCGCGCGTCTCGCGACGCTCAAGCGCTGGCTCGCGGCCGCCGCAGCGTGGAAACACCGCGAAGCGGAAACCCTCGTGCGTCAGCAGCGTGGTGGGCAATCCGGCGCCCTGGCTGGCGCGCAGCGCCGGCACGGCGGGAATCTCCGTATCGGCCAGTTGCTGCACGAACGCGTGTTCTTCGACAATCGCCGCGTCGCTCCATCGGCCGGGCCGATAGAACTTGGCGATGATCGGCGAGGCATCCTCGATACCGACCTGCCAGACGCGGTTCTCGTAACTGTTCAGCGCAAGCAGGCGGCCATCCGGAAAGTACCCCGCCGATTCCAGCGCATCGAGGATGCACGCCGGCGTGAGTCCCGCATACGGGACATCGTCATCGGACTGGGGCGCTTCCGGTGTCTGCATGGCGGCAGATCAGGGGGCCGGCTTGCGATTGCCGCCGAGCAGCGCAGCTTGCGGTGCCGGACGACGGTTACGGACCGGTGCCGCGCCCGCCGCATCCTGCGCGGGGCGCGGCGGCTGCGGACGGGCTTGTTGCGGACGCGGTGCGGCGGGCTTGCCGGTTGCGGCACCGCGGGCGGCGCCGTTGCCATTGCCATTGCCATTGCCATTGCCATTGCCATTGCCATTGCCATTGCGGGCGCCGGTCTGATTGCCACCCTGATTGCCGCCTTGATTCCCACCACGCGGCGCATTGCCGTTGCGACCTTCGCCACGAGCGGGCTGGGCCGCCTGACCAGCGGCGCCGCCCTGCGCGGGACGCGCCTGACGCGGGGCGTCCTGGCGCTGACCCTGCGGACGCGGGCGACGTTCGCCGCCACCGTTGCCGCCGCCATTGGCCGAGGCGCCACGCGGTGCGCCGCGCCCTTGTCCACCACCGCCGCCACCACGTTGCTGGCGACCCTTCTGGATCGGCTCGGCAGCGATGCTCGGGTCCACTTCGAAGCCCGGCAGTACCACTTGCTCGATCTGGCGCTTGATCAGCCGCTCGATATCGCGCAGCAGCCCGTGCTCATCCACACAGACCAGCGAAATCGCCTCGCCTTCTGCACCCGCGCGGCCCGTACGGCCGATACGGTGCACGTAGTCTTCCGGCACGTTCGGCAGGTCGAAGTTGACCACGTGAGGCAGTTGATCGATATCGATGCCGCGTGCCGCGATGTCGGTCGCCACCAGCAGGCGCAGTGTGCCGGCCTTGAACTCGGTCAGCGCACGCGTGCGCGCGGACTGGCTTTTGTTGCCGTGGATGGCCAGCGCGGACAGTCCGTCCTTCGTCAGTTGTTCCGCCAGGCGGTTGGCGCCGTGCTTGGTACGCGTGAAGACCAGTACCTGGTGCCAGTCGTGCCGGCTCACCAGATGCGCCAGCAGCTCGCGCTTGCGATCGCGATCCACCGGGAAGACGCGCTGCGCCACGGTCTCCGCCGTGGTGTTGCGGCGTGCCACCTCGATCGAGGCAGGGTTGTTCAGCAGGCGGTCGGCCAGTGCGCGGATATCGTCGGAGAACGTGGCCGAGAACAGCAGGTTCTGCCGCTTCGGCGGCAGCACGTTCAGCACCTTGCGGATGTCGTGGATGAAGCCCATGTCGAGCATGCGGTCGGCTTCGTCCAGCACCAGCAGTTCCACATGGCTCAGGTCGATGGTCTTTTGCGAGACGTGGTCCAGCAGGCGACCCGGCGTGGCCACGACGATATCGACGCCGCGCTTGAGCGCTTCGATCTGCGGATTGATGCCGACGCCGCCGAACATCACCATGGAGCGCAGCTTCACGTACTTGCCGTAGTTGCGCACGCTTTCTTCCACCTGCGCGGCCAGTTCACGCGTGGGGGTCAGCACCAGGGCACGCACCACGGGCCGGCCAGTGCGCGGTGCCGGGTTTTTGGCTGCGGATTCGGACAGCAGTTGCAGCATCGGCAGCGTGAAGCCCGCGGTCTTGCCGGTGCCGGTCTGGGCGCCGGCGAGGAGATCGCCTCCTTTGAGAATCGCGGGAATGGCTTGCGCCTGAATAGGGGTCGGCGTGGTGTAGCCCTGTTCGGCCACGGCACGCACCAGCTTGTCGGACAAGCCGAGTTCGGAAAAAGACATGAAAGGACGCTTCGGCCACCCGTCGCGCATGAGAAGTGCGCCAATCGTGGGGTGGCTCGGGTAGAAAACCGTACCTGAGGGTCAGGGCCGGCGGGATGGGTCGATTGCCCCCGGTTCCCGGGCTAGGAAAGGCCCGTAGTGTACCAGTGTGTGGAAACGGCTGCGCCGAAGTCTGGACGCCAGAAGGGCTGCGTTATCATTGCGGCCACCCGGCCCCCGCGGGCCGAAGCCCCCTCTTTCTGCCATGCGGTTCCGATTTCTCGAAGACCAGGAAGTCACGCTGTTCGCGGCCATCCCGGTAGGTCTGCTGGCCGGCGTGGTCACCACGCTGTTCAAGGACGCCCTCGAAGCCAGCGGACTCGTCATGTTCGGCCACGACGCCGATATCGTGTTGATCTTCGCCGGGCTGGCGCTGGCCTGGCGCGTGGTGATTCCCACGCTGGGCGGTGCCGTGGCGGGCGCCCTGCTCGTCCTGGCACAACGCGCCGCCCGCACCGAACCCCTGCCGAGCGAGTACATGGAAGCCGTGGCGCGCGGCACCGGGCGGCTGCCCATCAAGATCACGCTGCTGCGCGCGTTGTCATCGTTCTGCTCGATTGTCTCCGGCAGTTCGGTCGGCAAGGAGGGGGCGATGATTCAGTTGGCCGCGCTGACCGGCTCGGGCTTTCCGTCGGCACGCGCCGATCAAGCCACCGGCGACAGCAATATGCGCCGCATGCTGACCGCCTGCGGCGCCGCTGCCGGGCTGGCCACCGCGTACCACACGCCACTTTCCGCCGCAGTCTTCGTGGCCGAGGTGGTGTTCGGGGCACTGGCGGTGCAGCGACTGATGCCGCTGTTCCTCGCTTCGGTAGCCGGCACCATGGTCAGCCAGTGGCGCGGCGGGCTGGAGCCGCTCTATACCGGACTGCATTTCGCACCCGACATCCTGCAACCGCACCTGCTGCTGGCCGCAGCCGGCATCGGTCTCGTCGCCGGGGTGTCCGGCGCGGTCTTCATGCGCGCCAACACACTCGCCCGCAATACGTTCCGGCATGTGCCGGGCGGCCCCATCGCAAGGCTGGCGCTCGGCGGCCTGCTGGTCGGGCTGCTCGCCATGGTGGTGCCCGAAGTTGTCGGCAACGGCTACTACACGATCCGCACCATCCTGCACAACGAGCCGCTCTCGGTGGCCGTCTGGGCGGTGCTGCTGGCCAAGCTGCTGGCCACGGTCATCAGCATGGGCTCCGGCGCCGTGGGCGGTGTGTTCACTCCGTCGATGTTCGTGGGCGCTGCGCTGGGCCAGATGCTCGCGATGCTGATTCCGGGCGGCACGGCCACGCCGGTGCTGCCGCTGGTCGGCATGACGGCCTTCCTGGCGGCAACAAGCCAGGCGCCGCTGATGTCGATCCTGATGGTATTCGAGATGACGCTGGCGCCCACACTGCTGCTGCCGCTGATGATCGGCGCAGTGGCGGCTTACTACACGGCGTCGCGCTGCCAGAGCCTGTCGCTCTACAGCGTGGTGGTGGAACGCGCCCAGGCAACGGCCGCCGTGGAGCGCGCTCGCGGGCTGCGGCTCGACGGGCTCTGCGACCCCACCGATACCGTGATCGACCCCGGCGCCACGCTGGCGCAGGCCGCCGACAAGTTCGCCGAAACCGGCACCCGCTATCTCTATCTGGTGGATGCCCTCGGCGCGCTGCGCGGCGCGATCTCGATCCACGCCGTGCAGCGCGCGCAACGCGACGGCGTGGCGGAAGACAGCGCCTCGCTACTGGCACTGGGCGAACCCGATTTTCCGAGCCTGACTCCTGACTCCCGCCTGCGCGATGCCTTGGCGAT
This sequence comes from Cupriavidus sp. SW-Y-13, assembly GCF_009793345.1. NCBI lineage: Bacteria > Pseudomonadati > Pseudomonadota > Betaproteobacteria > Burkholderiales > Burkholderiaceae > Cupriavidus > Cupriavidus sp. SW-Y-13. The sequence continues at coordinate 527,985 of NZ_WHLX01000001.1, read as the reverse complement.
CTTCTCCGACCACGGCATCAATCGGATTCCGCTGATACGTGATGCGGTCAGCCGCGAACTGCTGGGCACGGTGTCGAAGCAGCGCGTGCTGCAGGAAGCGTCCTGCCTGTTCTGACCACCCCGATTGCCACCCCATCCGATGTACGGAATCCGCCACACCCGCGTGGCAGCCGCGCCTCGCTCCGGCGCACGCAAGCGGGTAGAATCGCGGGTTACCCAGCCTGCGCGATGGCCTGAAGCGTGAGGGCGTCCGACGCCGGCGGTATTCCTATAACGATTGCCGTAGTTTTTTGTCGGGAGTTTTCATGAACAAGCTGTTTGCACGACTGTCGGGTCCTGCGTGCGCCATGGCGCTGCTGCTGTCTCTGAGCCCCGCTGGCGCGCAGGAAACCGTGTCGACGACCACCGCGCCGGTGACCACCAACTCGGTGTCCGATCTGGCCGCCGCCGGCCTCAACACCATGCCCGGCACGCCAATACGCGTGATTCCTCCGGAGGCCGGCATGGCGCGCATGGAACTGTCGCCGCCGTCGGCCACGGAGCCGCGCCGGGCCAAGCTCGACGGCAAGGTCGTGAATGTCGCTCCTGGGGTACGGATCTTCAGCACGGAAACACTGCTGGTGAATCCCGCGGCGCTCGCTGGCAAGAAGCTCAGCGTGCGCTACAAGCTCGACCTCTACGGCCAGTTGCTCACGGCCTGGGTCATGACCGATGCGGAAGTGAAGGCCTGGAAGGCCGCTCACTGACCGTTTTTTTGAATTTGCTTCAACCTGTTGCGCCCCGATGCCCCCAGGTATAACACTGAGACCGGCACCCATGAAGAAGGTATTTGTCAAAACGTACGGCTGCCAGATGAACGAGTACGACTCGGACAAGATGGTGGACGTACTGAACGCCACGCAGGGCATGGAGCCCACGAACAACGTCGAAGACGCCGACGTGATCCTGTTCAATACCTGCTCCATCCGTGAAAAGGCCCAGGAGAAAGTCTTCTCCGAACTGGGCCGCATGAAGGCGCTGAAAGCCGCCAAGCCCGGCCTGGTGATCGGCGTTGGTGGCTGCGTGGCCAGCCAGGAAGGCGCGGCCATTGTTTCGCGCGCACCGTATGTCGATGTGGTCTTCGGCCCGCAGACACTGCACCGGCTGCCCGACCTGATCAACCGTCGTCAGCAGACCGGCCTGTCGCAGGTCGATATCTCCTTCCCCGAGATCGAGAAGTTCGATTTCCTGCCGCCCGCGCGCGTCGAAGGCCCGAGCGCGTTCGTCTCGATCATGGAAGGCTGTTCGAAATATTGCAGCTACTGCGTGGTGCCTTACACGCGCGGCGAGGAAGTGTCGCGCCCGTTCGAGGACGTGCTGGCCGAAGTGGCTGGCCTGGCCGACCAGGGCGTGCGCGAAGTGACGCTGCTGGGCCAGAACGTCAACGCCTATCGCGGCGTGATGGGTGGCACGACTGAAATCGCAGATTTCGCGCTGCTGATCGAATACGTGGCCGAGATCCCCGGCATCGAGCGCATCCGCTTCACCACCAGCCATCCGAAGGAATTCACGTCGCGCCTCGTGGAACTCTACGAGCGTTGCGACAAGCTGGTGAACCATCTGCACCTACCCGTGCAGCATGCTTCGGACCGCGTGCTGATGGCGATGAAGCGCGGCTACAGCGTGCTGGAGTACAAGAGCATCATCCGCCGTCTGCGCACGATCCGGCCGCAGATGTCGATGTCGTCGGACTTCATCGTCGGCTTTCCCGGCGAGACCGATGCCGACTTCGAGAAGCTGATGGCAATGGTCGAGGAGATCGGCTACGACACCTCGTTCTCGTTCATCTTCAGCGCGCGTCCCGGCACGCCGGCCGCCAACTTGCAGGACGACACGCCACACGAGGTGAAGCTGCGCCGCCTGCAACGCCTGCAGGCCACCATCGAGGAAAACGTGGTGCGCATCAGCCATGGCATGCTTGGCAGCGTCCAGCGCATTCTGGTGGAAGGTCCGTCGCGCAAGGACCCCACCGAACTGCACGGCCGCACGGAAAACAATCGCGTGGTCAACTTCGCGCTGCCCGGTGTGCCGCAGGCCCAGCGCGACCGCATGATCGGCCAGATGGTCGACGTGAACATCACGCAGGCATTCCCGCACTCGCTTCGCGGCGAAGTGGTCGTGCGCCAGTAAGCAAGCCCACCGCGCCCATTCAGGATTCCATGAAAGTTCCGACCGCTGAATTCGTCGCCCCCAGGGACGACAACACGCGCCTGCAGAACCTGTGCGGACCGCTCGACGAGAACCTGCGCCAGATCGAGCAGGCCCTCGACGTGACCATCCAGCGCCGCGGCCACCGCATGACCGTGCGCGGCGAACGCGCGCAGGATGCGGCGCTGGCACTGGAGCGCTTCTACAACAATACAAAGGTGGAGCTGTCGGTGGACGACATCCAGCTCGGCCTCGTGGAAGCCCGCCAGATCGCGGCGCACGGTGCCTACCTGCCGGGCAACGGCGACGGGTCCTCGGCCAGTGCCGATGACGAATCGCCGGTGCTGCAGACGCGACGCACCGGTCTGCAGGGCCGCACGGCGATGCAGCGCGAATACCTTCGCAGCATCCTGTCGCACGACCTGTCGCTCGGCATCGGGCCGGCGGGCACGGGCAAGACCTACCTGGCCGTGGCCTGCGCCGTCGATGCGCTGGAACGCGACGCGGTCAAGCGCATCGTACTGACGCGCCCGGCCGTGGAAGCGGGCGAACGTCTGGGCTTCCTGCCCGGCGACCTGGCACAGAAGGTGGACCCGTACCTGCGCCCGCTCTACGACGCGCTGTACGACCTGCTGGGTTTCGATCGCACGCAAAAGATGTTCGAGCGCCAGATGATCGAGATTGCGCCGCTTGCCTATATGCGCGGCCGCACGCTGAACCATGCGTTCATCATCCTCGACGAAGCCCAGAACACCACGCCGGAACAGATGAAGATGTTCCTGACGCGGATCGGCTTTGGTTCCAAAGCCGTGATCACCGGCGACACCACGCAGATCGACCTCCCGCGCGGCCAGAAGAGCGGCCTCGTGGAAGCGCAGCATGTGCTGCGCGATGTGCGCGGGGTGTCATGCACCCGCTTTACCAGCATCGACGTGGTGCGCCATCCCCTGGTGGCGCGCATCGTCGAGGCTTATGACGAATATCACGCCCAGCACAAGGACGCCTGATCTTGACCAAGAAGTCCCCCAACACCCAGACATCGAACAAGAAATCCGCCAGCCTGGTGCTGTTCGACGCCGAGGGCCGCGCGCGCAAGGCATCCGCCCATGCGCTGCGCGTCCAGCTGGCCGATGGCCGCAGCCTGACGCTGGATCTGTCGCAAGCCGAGGACGGCGTGGTGGCACTGCTCGCCGAACACACCGACCCGCATCAACAGGCTGGCCTGCTGGTTCGCCCGGACAACAGCGACGCGCTGTCGGTGGCCGTCACCGCCACGCCGATCGTGACCACCACGGGCACGCCGGCCACGCCGCCGGAAGTCGATCTCGACGTACAGCACGGACAGGCCACGGCCAAGCGCGCGGGAATGCCGAGCCGCCGCCAGATCGAAAAGTGGGTGAAATCCGCCCTGTATGAAGACGCCACGCTGACCGTGCGCTTCGTCGACGAGGAAGAAGGCCGCACGCTGAACCGCACCTATCGCGGCAAGGATTACGCCACCAACGTCCTGACCTTCGCCTATGCGGAGACCGCCGACGATCCGGTGAGCGGCGATATCGTGCTGTGCTGCCCCGTGGTGGAAGCCGAGGCCCGCGAACAGAACAAGCCGCTGGAAGCCCACTACGCACACCTGATCGTCCACGGCGTGCTGCACGCCCAGGGCTACGAGCACGACGACGACACCGACGCCGAAGAGATGGAAGCGATTGAAACAGAGACGCTGCAGGCGCTGGGATACAGCGATCCTTATCAGCCGGTGCGGGAGATCTAAGGCGCTGACCTGCTCAGTGTTTGCTCCCCTCTCCCGCCGGGCGGGAGAGGGGCAGGGGGAGAGGGCCAGCGGTTCAAATTGCTGCAGGTCGGCAAGCAGAGCCTCCTACCCTCTCCCCCAACCCCTCTCCCACTTTGTGGGAGAGGGGAGCGTTCTACCCGGAAGAGCCTCATACATCACCGTCATCCCCCCGTCACGGGGCTGCAAGCCTTTTAGTGTATGCTTCAAGCGATCTCCACCACGCGCTAGCCGCGACATGAACGACCCCTATCCCAGTTCGAAATCTGCCAACTTCAAGCAGACGGATCGCCCTAGATCCCTTCTCGAACGCCTCTCCGATTTCATTTCCCCCGAGCCAGACACCCGCGCCGAATTGCTCGAAGTGTTGCAGGATGCCCACGAGCGCAACCTGATCGACGCCGATTCGCTTTCGATGATCGAAGGGGTGTTCCAGGTCTCCGAATTGACCGCACGCGACATCATGGTGCCCCGCTCCCAGATGGATGCGGTCAACGTCGCCGATGCCCCAGAAGCGTTCATTCCCTACATGCAGCAGACGGCGCACTCGCGCTTTCCGGTGTACGAAGGGAATCGCGACAACGTCATCGGCATCCTGCTGGCCAAGGATCTGCTGCGCTACTACACGGATGACACGTTCGACCTGCGCGAGGCGCTGCGCCCCGCCGTGTTCATTCCCGAGTCGAAGCGGCTGAACATCCTGCTGCGCGAGTTCCGCATCAACCGCAATCACATCGCGATCGTGGTCGACGAGTACGGCGGCGTGGCGGGCCTAGTCACCATCGAGGACGTGCTGGAACAGATCGTGGGCGATATCGAGGATGAGTTCGACCTCGACGAGGACCTGGACAAGATCCTGCCAACCGCCGACGGCGCCTGGCGCGTGCACGGCCTCACCGAGATCGAACAGTTCAATGAAGCGTTTGGCACGGCTTTCCCGGACGACGACGTCGATACCGTGGGCGGACTGCTGACGAACCACGTCGGCCATGTGCCGCATCGCGGCGAAGTCATCACATTGCCACCCATCCGCTTCGAGGTCCTGCGGGCCGATGCCCGTCAGGTCCACCTGCTCCAGGTACGGCGCGAGACGCCTGCCGAAGTCGACGGCATGGCTGAGGCATGAAGCGGTTCGGCACGCCCGATGCCGTGGGTACCCGTCGCACCGAGCCAGCCAGCGGCGGCGCCAGCGCGTCGCCCTCCCACTCCCCGCACACCCCGGAAGCCTTGCAAGCCACCTCCCGCAGCAGTCAGTGGTTTCGTCTCCTGATCGCCGCCGTCCTGGGCGTGGCGCATACGCAAGCCTTCGCCCCGCATGACTGGTGGTGGCTGCAACTGCTGGCGCTATCCGGCCTGTTTGCCCTGATCGCAGGCGCACCGCGTCCGCGCGCAGCGGCGGCTACGGCCTACGCGTTCGGCCTGGGCTGGTTCCTGTCCGGTATCTGGTGGCTCTATATCAGCATGCACGTCTACGGCGAGATGCCGGCCTGGATGGCCGCATTTGCCGTGGTGCTGTTCGCTGGTTATTTGTCGATCTGGCCGGCGCTGGCGGCCGGGGTCTGGCACTGGCTCACGCAACGCAATCGTCACGGCATGCTAGCTGCGCTGGCATTTGGCGCCGCCTGGGCGCTGTCCGAATGGTTGCGCGGCGTGGTGTTCACAGGATTCCCGTGGCTCGGCAGCGGCTATCCGCATACGAATGGTCCGCTAGCAGGCTTCGCCCCGCTGTTTGGCGTCTACGGCATCACATTCCTTGCCGCGAGCCTCGCGGCCCTGCTCGCTACAGGTGTTCGGGCCTGGCTGAGGCGCAGCGAAGCTGGTGGGGTGAAGACCGTCGGTTGGTCGGCTGGTGTGATCGTGGCAACACTGGGGGGCGGCATCGGCCTGGCGGGCATCGCCTACACCACGCCGATCGGCAAGCCACTCTCGGTACGGCTGCTGCAGGGCAACGTGGCGCAGGACATCAAGTTCGAACCCGCCGGCATCCAGCGCTCGCTGGAACTCTATCGCGACCTGATCACGGCAGCGCCGGCAGACCTTGTGGTGACGCCCGAGACCGCGTTCCCGATCATCCTCCAGGAACTGCCGATGGACATCGCCCAGGCGGTGCGCGGCTATATGGAAAAGACGGGCACCACGGTCGTGTTCGGTGCGGCCGGCGCAGATTCGCCCGTAGATTTTACAAACAGCGTATTTGCCATCGGGCCGGAACAGGAACAGCTCTATCGCTACAACAAGCACCATCTGGTGCCCTTCGGCGAGTTCATCCCGTTTGGCTTCCACTGGTTCGTGGACATGATGAAGATGCCGCTCGGAGATTTCCGACGCGGCACGCTCGACCAACCGGCTGTACCGGTGCGCGGCATCCACGTGGCGCCGAACATCTGCTACGAGGATCTGTTCGGCGAGGAAATCGCCGAGACGCTCAGGAACCAGCCCACGCCCGCCAACCTGCTGGCCAACGTGACTAACCTGGCCTGGTTCGGCGACACCATCGCGCTGGACCAGCATCTGCAGATCTCGCGCATGCGTGCGCTGGAAATGCGCCGCCCGATGCTGCGCGCCACCAATACGGGAATGACGGCCGTAGTCCGGCCGGACGGCAGCGTCCAGGCGGCCCTGCCGACTTTCGAGGTCGGTACGCTGGCGGCGGAAGTCCAGGGCATGCAGGGGCTGACGCCCTATATCCGCTGGGGCAACGTACCAGTGCTGGCCGGTTGCGTACTCGTGCTGGGCCTGGCCTTCCGCGCACGGCGTGCGCGGCGGCCGGCCTGAGGCATCCTCCGCGGACCCTCGGCTGTTTTGCTGCTTAGCTGGCCAGCGACGTTGCCATCGAGACCGCTGCGGCGGCCACCATCACGACGATGGCGACAACATAAGGCTTGCGAGAAAGAAGCGACATGACCAATCCCCAAAAATAGTTCTTCGTTCATCCCGAACCGTTTTCTTGCACCGGACATTGCCGGCCAGAATCACCCCAAATGGCGGTTCGGCTTGCAGCCGTTTGATTTGCATGCGTCGGCTGCGTAATTCCACTGTATACAAAAACGGTATCGGCACCTATGGGACGATTCTGAATCCCGGATCGGGATTTACCCGAGCCGTTGCGCAATGCCGACAATGCTCTCCATGCACGATCCGTGCCCTGCCTCACGGTTTTCCTCTCTGTTCGGGACGGGACCGGGTCAAAAACCCGATAGAATTCGGGGTTTGGCAAACCCGTCCCGAGCCGTATCCGGAACTTGCCCGCCAGCTTCTTTTTTTGTCTCCCTATGCTGACCTTCCAACAAATGATTTTGACCCTGCAGGCCTATTGGGACCGGCAGGGTTGCGCATTGCTGCAACCGATCGATCTGGAGGTTGGCGCCGGCACGTCGCACGTGCACACCTTCCTGCGCGCCATTGGCCCGGAACCGTGGCGCGCGGCCTATGTGCAGCCGTCGCGCCGTCCCAAGGACGGCCGCTACGGTGAGAATCCGAACCGGCTACAGCACTATTACCAGTATCAGGTAGTGCTCAAGCCTGCACCCGAGAACATCCTCGACCTGTACCTCGGCTCGCTGGAAGCCCTGGGGCTGGACCTCAAGCAGAACGACATCCGCTTTGTCGAGGACGACTGGGAGAATCCGACGCTCGGCGCCTGGGGCCTGGGCTGGGAAGTCTGGCTCAACGGCATGGAAGTGACCCAGTTCACGTACTTCCAGCAAGTGGGTGGCATCGACTGCAAGCCAATCACCGGCGAGATCACCTACGGTATCGAGCGTCTGGCCATGTACCTGCAGAAGGTCGAGAACGTCTACGACCTGGTCTGGACCGAGTGGGAAGAAAACGGCGAGACGCGCCGCCTGACCTACGGCGACGTGTACCACCAGAACGAGGTGGAGCAGTCCACCTACAACTTCGAGCACAGCAATACCGAAATCCTGTTCCGCCACTTCGCCGAGCACGAGGGCGAAGCCAAACGCCTGATGGGCGATACGGGCGAGAAGAACGAGGACGGCACGCCGAAGACCACCGACACGCGCCTGGCCCTGCCGGCCTACGAACAGGTACTCAAGGCCGCGCACACGTTCAACCTGCTGGATGCACGCGGCGCGATCTCTGTGACGGAGCGCGCAGCCTATATCGGCCGGATCCGCAACCTGTCGCGCTCGGTGGCGCAGGCTTACTACGATTCGCGCGAGGCCCTGGGCTTCCCGATGTGCGGCAACGGGGTTCGCGCATGAAGGCCCGCATGCGCGGCATGATCGCTGTCGCCGCGTTTGCCCTGCCCGTCTCCCTGCCGGCCGTCGTGCCGCTGGGTGGCAGCGCACTGGCGTCCGCTCGCACCACGGCGGCGCCGTCGCCTCAGGCGCTGTACCTGCCGGCGGACCTCGCCGCCATCTGCGAGGCCGACACGCAGACGCTGCAGCAGGCCATCGCGCGGCACTGGCGCCCGGCGCTGTCGTCGATCGACCAGTGGACGCAGCTCGTGCGCTCGTTCTCGTGCGACCTGTCGGGCTCGAAAGACCTGGGCTGGCACCGCGTGCCGCTGCGCGCCTATGAAAGCGCGATCCGTTATCCGCTGCAGTGGGTGTCGTGGGAAGAGAGCAATGGCCGCTCGCGCCGCACTGTGCGCACCTACTACTCGGCGGCGCAGTTGCCGCAGAAGATTGATTTCTGGGTGGGCGGGCGCATCGACGAGATCCGCTACGACCGTCGCGCGAACCGCATCGACGCACGCTTTCCGGCCGCCGGCACCCGCGGCGCCTCCGGCGTGGCCGCGCAGTGCGCCTACACCACGCTGCAATTCCGCCAGCAGAACGGCCTGTGGCTGCTGTCTGGCGTAGAACCGAACAACGCGCCGCGCTGCTGAGCGCGCGTCGCCCATACTTGCTGGAAACGCATTCATGTCGCAACCCATGACCGATTCGCTGCTGATCGAACTGTTCACCGAGGAACTGCCACCCAAGGCCCTGTCGCGCCTGGGCGAGACCTTCGCACAGGGACTGGCCGATGGCCTCCGCGCACGCGACCTGCTCGACGAAGGCGCCGCCGTGACGACTTTCGCCACGCCGCGCCGCCTGGCCGCACTGGTGACCGGCGTGCGACGCACCGCACCGGACCGCGAACAGCGCGAGAAGGTATTGCCGCTGACCGTGGCGCTCGACGCAAACGGTGCGCCGACCGCCCCGCTCGCCAAGAAGCTGGCTGCACTCGCCAAGTCCATCGGCGTGGCCGAGATCGACTGGCAGACGCTGGAGCGCGCCTCCGATGGCAAGGCCGATGCGTTCTTCCATCGCTACACCGCAAAGGGTGTGTCGCTGGCCGAGGGCCTGCAAGCTGCGCTCGACGATGCGTTGGGCAAGCTGCCAATCCCCAAGCTGATGAGCTACCAGCGGCCGGACGGCACCACGGTGCATTTCGTGCGTCCGGCACACAGCCTGATCGCACTGCACGGTGCGGAGATCGTGCCCGTGTCCGTGCTCGGCCTGCAGGCCAGCAACATCACCCAGGGCCATCGCTTCCTGTCGCAAGGCACGATCGAGATTCCGCACGCCGCCGAGTACGCGGGCCTGCTGGAATCGCGTGGCCGCGTAGTGGCAAGCTATGCGGACCGCCGCGAACGCATCCGCACGGCGCTGCTCAAGGAAGCCGGCGCGGATCAGGTGGTCATGCCCGATGCGCTGCTCGACGAGGTGAATTCGCTGGTCGAATGGCCGGTAGTCTACGCCTGCCACTTCGAGGAAGCTTTCCTGGCCGTGCCGCAGGAGTGCCTGATCCTGACGATGCAAACCAACCAGAAGTACTTTGCGCTGACCGATGCTGCCGGCCACTTGCGCAATCGCTTCCTGATCGTCTCGAACCTGGCGACCGACACCCCGCAATCGATCATCACCGGCAACGAGCGCGTGGTCCGTCCCCGGCTGGCCGATGCCAAGTTTTTCTTCGATCAGGATCGCAAGAAGACGCTGGCCTCGCGCGTGCCCCTGCTCGGCAACGTGGTCTATCACAACAAGATCGGCACCCAGTTGGACCGCGTGCAGCGTCTGCAACAGATCGCCGGTCACGTCGCCGATGCGATGAACGCCGCTGGCGCCCCGACCGACAAGGCTTCCGCCATGCGCGGTGCCGAGCTGGCCAAGGCCGACCTGCTGACGGACATGGTTGGCGAGTTCCCCGAACTGCAGGGCACCATGGGCACGTACTACGCGCGCCATGACGACGAAGCCGACGACGTGGCGCTGGCCTGCTCCGAACATTACCGTCCGCGCTTTGCCGGCGACGCACTGCCCCAAGGCAACGTCAGCACGGCCGTGGCGCTGGCCGACAAGCTCGAAACGCTGGTGGGCATCTGGGGCATCGGCCTGCAGCCGACGGGCGAGAAGGACCCGTTCGCGCTGCGCCGCCACGCGCTGGGCATCCTGCGCATGCTGATCGAGAAACCGCTGGCGGTGTCGATCGACGCGCTGCTGTCGCTGACCGCCCAGTCGTTTGCCGGCATCCCGGCCGTGAAGCCGTCGGGCGACGCCATTGCGGACTTCCTCTACGACCGCGTGCGTGGCTACCTGAAGGACAAGGGCTACACCACGAACGAGGTGGAAGCCGTGGTCAGCCTGCGGCCGCAGACGCTGCACGACGTGCTGGCCCGCATGGAAGCCGTGCGCACCTTTGCCGCACTGCCTGAAGCCGAAGCGCTGGCCGCCGCCAACAAGCGCATCACGAACATCCTGAAGAAGACCGACGAGGCCATCGGCAGCGTCGATACGGCCCTGTTCCAGGAAGCCGCCGAAGGTGCGCTGCATGACGCCATCGAGCGCGTGCGTCCGGGCGTGGAAGCCGCCTTCGCGGGCGGCGATTTCACCGCTGCGTTGCGCGACCTGGCCCAACTGCGCGATGCCGTGGACCGCTTCTTCAACGATGTGATGGTAATGGCCGAGGATCCGAAGCTGCGCGCCAACCGCCTGGCGCTGCTGGCCACGCTGCATGGCCTGGCCAACCGCGTGGCGGACATTTCGAAGCTCGCGGCGTAAGCGGGCGAGGAGCGCGACATGCCACAGTCCCATCCGAAGTTCGTGATCCTCGACCGCGACGGCGTGGTCAATCTCGACAGCGACCAGTTCATCAAGACGCCCGATGAATGGGTGCCGATCGAGGGCAGCCTCGAGGCGATTGCCGCGCTGAACCAGGCGGGCTATCGCGTGGTGATCGCGAGCAACCAGTCGGGCATCGGCCGCGGCCTGTTCGAGATGAGCGCGCTCAATGCCATGCACGAAAAGATGTACAAGGCACTGGCCAGCCTCGGTGGCCGTGTCGAGGCCATTTTCTTCTGCCCGCACACCGCCGCCGACAACTGCGATTGCCGCAAGCCCAAATCCGGGCTGTACGAGCAGATCGGCGAGCGGTTCGGTATCGAACTGCGCAATGTGCCGACCGTCGGCGATTCGCTGCGCGACCTCGAAGCCGGCGTCTCGGTAGGCTGCGTGCCGCACCTGGTGCGCACCGGCAAGGGCCTGCGCACGCTGGAGAAGGGCGGCCTGCCCGCCGCCACCCGCGTGCATGACGACCTGGCCGCGTTCGCGCGCTGGCTCGTCACGGAAGGCTCCCACAAGGTTGCCGCGCCTGCGCCGCAGCCTGCCCCCTGAATTTCCGGTTCCCATCGATGCTCTTCATCCGTTCCCTGATTTTCGCGCTGTACCTGCTGATCATCACGCCGCCGTATGCGTGCGCCTGCTTCATCGTCTTCCCGTTCGTCAACGCCGAGAAACGCTTCCGCTTCGTGCGCGGCTGGCCGGTGCTTGTCATCAGTGCCGCGCGCCTGATCTGTGGCATCAATTACCGCATCGAAGGCAAGGAAAAGATGCTGGCGATGCTCGACAAGCCCGTGGTGCTGCTCTCCAAGCACCAGTCCGCCTGGGAAACCATCGCCTACATGGCGCTGATGCCCAAGCCGCTGTGCTTCGTGTTCAAGCGCGAATTGCTGTTCGTGCCCTTCTTTGGCTGGGCGCTGGGCATGCTCAAGATGGTGCACATCAACCGCAAGGACGGCACGCGTGCATTTGCATCGGCAGCACGTCAGGGTCGCGAGCGCCTCAACGAAGGGGCCTGGATCATCATGTTCCCGGAAGGCACTCGCACGCCTTCGGGCATGCAGAAGCCCCGCTACAAGAGCGGCGGTGCACGCCTGGCCGTGGAAACCGGCGCATGGGTGTTTCCGATGGCGGTCAATTCGGGCCGCTGCTGGCCGCGCAACACGTTCCTGAAGTATCCGGGCACCATCACCATCTCCGTGGGCGATGCCATTCCTTCGGCCAACAAGACGGCCGACGTACTGAACCAGGAAGCCGAGGTGTGGATCGAAGCGGAGATGCGCCGTATCGACGCCGACAGTTATCGCCGGACCGCCGGCCAGGCCACCGCATGAAGCTGCTGCGGCCCTCTCCCGAGAATCCCCAGCTGGAACTGCCGCTGGCCGACGCGCCTGGGGCGGTCGCCACGCAGGAGCCGTCGCTGCCGGAGGTGCATGGCCTTGCGCAGCCCACCCTGCAGCCCGACCACGCCACGTGGCCGCCCGCGCAGCCGAACGCGCGGATGCTGCGGGTGGGCGAGCGCATCGTTCACTACGCACTCAAGCGGTCTGCCCGCCGCACGATCGGCTTTACCGTGGACGATCGCGGGTTGTCGATCACCGCGCCACGCTGGGTCACCCTGGGCGATGTGGAATCGGCCATCCTGGAGAAGCAGCGCTGGATCTTTGCCAAACTGGGCGAATGGCGCCACCGCGAGACCCGCCGCGTGCTGCCCACCGTGCAATGGCGCGACGGTGCGTCGCTGCCCTTCCTGGGCACGCCGATCACGCTGCGGCTGGATTCGCCTGCCTCCGTGCTGATGTTCGACGCGGAGACCCGCGTGCTGCATCTGGCGCTGCCGGCCCATGCCGACGATCAGCAGATCAAGGACCGCGTGCAGGGCTGGCTCCAGGCGCAGGCGCGCCGCCTGCTGGCAGAGCGGCTCGACATCTACGCCGACAAGCTCGGCGTGCGCCACACCGGTTTTGCGCTGACCTCGGCCGCCACGCGCTGGGGTAGCTGCACGGCGGACGGCAAGATTCGCCTCAACTGGCGGCTCATGCATTTCCCGCTGTCGATGATCGACTACGTGGCCGCGCACGAACTGGCACACCTCAAGGAAATGAACCACGGCCCCCGCTTCTGGGAAACCGTTGAATCCATCTTCCCCGAGTTCCGCGACGCCCGCGCCGAGCTGCGCGCCCATCCGCCGGAACTGCTGCCAACGTTCTGAGGCGTCCGGGCGCAATCTGTCGGGGGGGACTAAAATGGCGGTCTCCGCTTTGACAACGACCTCACAGAGAAGGCCCCCATGCGACTCCTCCACACCATGCTGCGCGTTGGCGACTACCAGCGCTCGATCGATTTCTACACGCGCATCCTCGGCATGCAACTGCTGCGCGAGAGCGACAACCCCGAGTACAAGTACCGCCTGGCCTTTGTCGGCTACGGCCCGGAGAGCGAAACCGCGGTGCTGGAACTGACCTACAACTACGGCGTGGACAAGTACGACCTGGGTTCCGCCTACGGCCATATCGCGCTGGAAACGCCGAACGCAGCCGATGCCTGCGAGCGCATCCGCGCCGCTGGCGGCAAGGTCACGCGCGAAGCTGGCCCCGTCAAGGGCGGCACCACTGTCATCGCCTTCGTGGAAGACCCGGACGGCTACAAGATCGAACTGATCGAACGCAATTCCACGCGCGACGCTGCCCGTCCGTAAGCGCCCGGATCCATGGGCACGCAAACAATAACAAGGCGCCCGCTGGACAGCATGGCCATCGGATTGATGGTCCTGCTGTGCGCCGCATGGGGACTCCAGCAAGTTGTGATCAAGGTCACGGCGCCCTTGATGGGCGCCGTACTCCAGGCCGGCGTCCGCTCCGCCATCGCTGCGCTGCTCGTCTTCGCGTTTGCGGCATGGCGCCGTACCCCGCTTTGGGAACATGACGGCACCCTGCGGGCCGGCATCGTCGCCGGTCTGCTGTTCGGTGCGGAGTTCTTCTGCATCTTCGTCGGGCTGGGCCACACCACCGCCTCGCGCATGGCCGTGTTCCTCTACACCGCACCGATCTTCACCGCGCTGGGGCTGCACCTCTTTGTTCCGGGCGAGCATTTGCAGCGCGGCCAGTGGCTGGGCGTGGTCATGGCGTTCTGCGGCATGGTCCTGGCCTTCGCCGATGGCATCGTCTCGTCGTCAGCGCAATCGTCCACACTGCTCGGCGATGCGCTGGGCGTAGTGGCTGGGGCGCTATGGGCGGCTACAACGATCGTGGTACGCGGCAGCAAACTGTCGCACGCACCGGCCAGCAAGACGCTGCTCTATCAGTTGACGGTCTCGGCCGTGCTGCTGCTCGTGATGGCCCTGGCGGCGGGGCAAGTGCATCGCGTGGAGGTCAACGGCTTTGTGGTGGCGAGCCTGTTCTACCAGTCGGTGCTCGTGGCGTTCGCCAGCTACCTGATCTGGTTCTGGCTGCTGCGCCAGTACCTGGCCTCGCGCCTCTCGGTCTTCTCGTTCCTGACCCCGCTGTTCGGCGTGGCATTTGGTGTGCTGCTGATGCACGATCAGGTGGGCGTGAGATTCGCCGTGGCGGCGGTGCTGGTATTGGGGGGGATTGTGCTGGTGAATCGGAAGGGATAGTTGTTGGCTCCCCTCTCCCATGAAGTGGGAGAGGGGTTGAGGGTGAGCGCTGGAGGTTCTGCTTGCCGACGTGTGGCAATTTGAACGGCTTGCCCTCTCCCCCGCCCCTCTCCCGCCTTGCGGGAGAGGGGCGAACACCGAAGGGAACATCCAAGTTTTACTTCGGAAACGAAAACATCCCCAGTGCGCTGCGAACTTCGTCCAGCGTCTGCTGGGTCAGTTCGCGGGCTTCTTCGGTGCCCTTCTTGAGGATGTCGAAGACGTAGCCCGGGTCCTGCGCCAGCTGCTCGCGGCGCTCGCGCATCGGACGCAGCATTTCCTGCAGGATGCCTTCCACTCGGCGCTTGAGCACCATGTCGCCCAGGCCGCCGCGTCGGTAGTGGTCCTTGAGCGCCTGCACTTCCTCGACGTTCGGATCGAACGCGTCGAGGTAGGTGAACACGACATTGCCCTCGACCTGCCCCGGGTCGGACACCTTGAGGTGGTTCGGGTCGGTGTACATCTTCTGCACGGCCTCGCGGATCTGGTCCGGCGAGGCGCCGAGCGGAATCGAGTTACCCATCGACTTGCTCATCTTGGCCTTGCCATCCACGCCCGGCAGACGGCCATGCTTCGGGATCAGCGCGGTGGCTTCGGGCAGCACGTCGCGGCCAACCTGATGGTTGATGCGGCGCACGATCTCGTTGGTCTGCTCGATCAACGGGGCCTGGTCTTCACCCACCGGCACCAGCACGGCCTTGAAACCCGTGATGTCCGCAGCCTGCGACGCCGGGTAGCACAGGAAACCCGCCGGGATGTCACGGCCAAAGCCGCGCGCCTGGATCTCTTCCTTGATCGTCGGATTGCGTTCGAGACGCGAGACCGTGACGAAGTTGAGATACATCAGGGTCAGTTCGGCCAGTGCCGGCAGGTGCGACTGCACCGTGATCGTGGTCTTGGCCGGGTCGATGCCCACGGCCAGATAATCGAGCGCGACTTCCAGCACGTTGCGGCGCACCTTCTCCGGATCGTGCGCGTTGTCGGTCATCGCCTGCGTGTCGGCCAGCAGCACGTACTGCTTGTGCGTTTCCTGCAACTGCACGCGGCTCTTCAGGGACCCTACGAAGTGACCCAGGTGAAGCGGGCCGGTGGGGCGGTCGCCGGTCAGGATGACGGGACGCGTATCGGTCTTGGTCTGTTCGGTCATGGAGCGTCGCTCAAACTTCAAATTTAGGAAAACGAAAGACGTGGTCCGGCATCAAGCCGTGCCGCTTGCGCGCGGCGCGGCGCCATTGCCGACGATGCGCGCCAGTTCCACATACTCGGATACGGCAACTTCCTCGGCACGGCGGGTCAGGTCGAAGCCCAGCGCGTCGAAGTCCACCTGGTCACGCAGGAAAGACAGCGTGTTACGCAGCACCTTGCGGCGCTGCGAGAAGGCCGCGGTCACCACATCGCCCAGCACGTTGGCGTCGCAGGCCGGATACGGCGAGCGCAGCGTGCCATCCTCGCCGCGTGGCCACGGGATCATGCGCACCACGGCCGAATCGACCTTGGGCGGCGGGTTGAACGATGCCGGCGGCACGTCCAGCACGTGTTCCATGTGGTAGCGCACCTGCAGCATGATCGACAACCGCCCGAACACCTTGCTGCCGGGCTCTGCAACCATGCGCTCGACCACTTCCTTCTGGAGCATGAAATGCTGATCGCGCACGTGATCGGCGAAATCCATCAGGTGGAACAGCAGCGGACTCGAAATGTTGTACGGCAGGTTGCCGACGATACGCAGCGCACGGCCCGGTTCCTGCAGCTTGCCGAAGTCGAAGGCCAGCGCATCGCCGGCATGCACCGTCAGGCGGTCTTCGTAGCGGCGACGGAGCCGTTCCACGAGATCACGATCCAGCTCGACGACCTGCATCGCAGGCAGACGTTCGAGCAGCGGGTCGGTCAGCGCGCCGAGGCCCGGCCCGATCTCGACGACGATGTCGTCCGGTTGCGGATCGATCGCGTTGACGATGCCGTAGATGATGCCGTCGTCGACCAGAAAATTCTGGCCGAACCGTTTGCGGGCCACATGGCCCTGATGCACGTTTGAACGCATAGGTCAGTGCCGGCCGCTGCCGGCGGACGCGCCGTTGCCGTGGCGTCCGCTGGCGTGGCCAGCCATGTTGATGGCACATCGGATGGCTTCGATCATGCTGCCGTGCTCGGCCCGGCCGCTACCGGCCAGGTCGAGTGCGGTGCCATGGTCCACCGAGGTGCGGATGAATGGCAGGCCCAGCGTGACATTGACGCCGTGGCCGAACGTGCCGTATTTCAGGGGCGCAAGGCCCTGGTCGTGGTACATCGCCAGCACGCAGTCGGCATCGCGCAGATGGCGCGGCTGGAACAGCGTGTCGGCGGGATAGGGGCCGCGTGCATCGATATCGGCATCGGCCGCCAGCTGCAGCGCAGGCACGATGACATCGATTTCCTCGCGCCCCATATGGCCCGATTCGCCCGCATGCGGATTCAGGCCCGTCACCAGGATGCGCGGCCGGGCGATGCCGAAATGGCGGCGCAGGTCGTGGTCGACGATGCGCAGCGTATCGATCAGCATCGGCACCGTCAGCGCATCGGGCACGGCGCGCAGCGGCAGGTGGGTAGTGGCGAGCGCTACGCGCAGCATGGCGTTGTCATGCGCCGGCTGCGGACCCGCCAGCATCATCACCACGCGCGGTACGCCCGCCTGCTCGGCCAGGTATTCGGTATGGCCGGTGAACGGCACACCGGCATCGTTGATCGTACTTTTCTGAACAGGCGCCGTGATCATGGCCGCATAGCGGCCGTCGCGCAGTCCGTCGATGGCGGCATCGAGCAGCGCCAGCACGTAGCGTCCGTTGCGCGCATCGAGGTGACCCGGTTCGCAGGCCACGCCAAGCGCGATGTCCTCCACCACGACATGGCCCTCGGCGAGGCGTCGCTGCCAGGCATGGGCCACGCCCAGAGCTTCTGCACGCGCCATGAGCAGGCGTGCATCTCCAAGCACATGAAAGCGGAGGCTGCCTCCGTTGCCGCTCCCCGCCCCGTGACCGTTCCCGGCCAGCTGCAGCAGGGCACCGATGGTGATATCGGGGCCGATGCCGGCGGGCTCGCCGGTGGTGATCGCCAGGGCAGGCGTTGCGGTCAGAGAGGCAGGGTCGGGCATGGCAGGGGCCGGCGCATCAGCGCTGGCGGTTGATCCGGTATTCGACGTAGGCGGCGCTGCGCAGTTGGCGCACCCAGTCATCATAGGCGGCGCGCAGCTTCTGCTCGCGAACTTCCGCACGGGCGAAGTCGCGCTGCTTCTCCGACGATACTTCGGTCTCGCGACGGTTTTCCACCTGAATCAGGTGAACGCCAAACTGCGACACGACCGGCTCGGAAATCTCGCCCGGACGCAGCCGGTTCATCGCTTGCTCGAACTCCGGCACCAGCTCGCCAGGAGAAATCCAGCCCAGTTCGCCGCCCTGCTGGGCCGAGCCATCCTGTGAATAGCGGCGCGCCGCATCGGCAAAGTCGCCGCCGTGCGTGATCCGGTCGCGGATGGTGGACATCTGGCGCTTGGCCTCTGCCTCGGGCATGTTCGGGCCAGTGCGGATCAGGATGTGGCGCACCTGCGTCTGGGTGATGCGGTCGGCCGCGGCCTGCTGCGGCGCCGCGCCCATGCGCTTGGACGCCAGCTTCAGCACATGGAAGCCGTTGGCCGATTCCACTACCTCCGGCACTACGCTGCCCGGTTGCAGGTCGACCACGGCATTCGCGAATTGCGCCGGCAGGCGTCCAATTTCGCGGAAGCCCATCGAGCCGCCCTGCGCCGCTTCCGGCGCGTCCGAGTTGGCGCGGGCCAGCGCCGCGAAGTCGGCATTGCTGGCCTGTGCCTGCTTGAGCAGACCCTCGGCCTTGGCCTTGAGCTGCGCCTTCTGCGCCTCGGATGCGTCCTCGGGCACGCGCACCAGGATCTGCTGCACATCGAACTCCGTCGGGCCGGTCGCCGCGCCCTGGCCGCCGCGCGCAGCGATGAAGTTGTCGATCTCGCCGTCGTACACCTGCACCTTCGAGTCCACCTCACGCTCGCGCAGGCGGATCACCTGCACCTGCTTGCGCAGTTCGTCGCGATACTTGGTCCAGCTCATGCCGCTGGATTCCACACGCATGCGCAAGTCGCCAGCAGACATCTTGTTCTGCTGCGCCACCGATTCGATGGCGCGGTCCACTTCCTGATCCGTCACCTTGATGCCGGCATCCTGGGCAGCCTGCGTCTGCACACGCTCCATCACCAGGCGTTCGAGCACTTCGCCCAGCAGGTCCGCACGCGGCGGAACCTGGCGATTGGCCGTGCGCAACTGGTTCTCGATCTCGTCGGCACGGTCCAGCAGTTCACGGCGCGTGATCACACTGTTGTTGACGATGGCCACGACCTCGTCCACCAATTGCGAGCGTTTCTGGCCGGACTGCGGCTGCGGCACGCCCATCTGCGGCTGGCTCGGGGCAACGGTGTTCTGCGGCGCGGACGGCTGCATGAAGATGCCCTGTGTACGCGATCCGGAGCTGGAGCCCGGGGCACGCAACTGCGCGGCCGCCGGTGCGGCCAGTGTCACGAGGACAGCCGAAACCAGCAGGCGCTGCCAGGGGTTCAGGCGGGACAACACGGAGAAAGCTTGACGTTTCATCTTGGTCCGTCATTCATAGTGATCGTACGGTGTCGTAGGCACCGGCCGCGCGGTGGCAGGCTCGTAGCCCGGCACGTTGAGGCGCAGCATGTTCAGCGGGTTGGAACCCACTTTCGACAGCCCGCGGAATTCCACCTGCACAAAGAACCGGCCGGTGTATCCATTCGTGGTGTTGCGGAAGCGCTGGTAGACGAAACGTCCCACCCAGCAATCGGCCACATATTCCATGCCCGCCAGCGCATCCACAAGCTGGTTGGCAGACTGATCGTAGGCAACCCGGCCAATACCGTAGGTGCGCTGGGTAATCGGCCACTGGGCCGACATTTCCACCTGGTCGATGGCGGTATTGTCCGTGACCGACGTCGGGCGGCGATAGCGGTAGCCCACGTTCACCACCTTGCGCGATTCCGGACGCCACGCGAACGCCACGTTGGAGTAGTTGACGCGATTATCGTCGGGGTTCCACTGGATGCCCGCATCGAGATAGTAGCCACGGAACAACTGGATCGTCGTAGCGGCCAGCAGGTCCGAATAGCTCGGCTTGTTGTCCGTCAGCGTGCCGCCAATCTGCACGCGCTGGCCGGTGAAGTCGATCCGTTGCGCAATCGTGCCGCGGAAGCGCTCCACGCCGGTATCGGCTTCGATCAGGCGCGTGGTCAGGCCCGCCGTCAGCTTGTTGTTGTCCGCGATCCGGTCGTTACCGCTGAACGGGTTCTCGGTGAAAATCTGGCCGTAGCTGAAGTCCGACTGCACGGTGTCGAACAGCGGGAACTGGCTCTGGTCGCGGAACGGCGTGTAGACGTAGAACAGGCGCGGTTCAAGCGTCTGGGTATAGTTCACGCCGAACAACCGGCTGATGCCCGGCGCCTCGCGCTCGAACGTCATGCCGGAGTCCAGGCTGACCGTCGGGATGGCACGGCTCATCGTGTTCGCCGCGCCCGTCGTGTTCGTTCCCACGTCCATGTCGTACTGGGCCGCGTTGAAGATCACCTTCGGCGTCACGTACCAGCCCGGCCGGACGATGGGGTAGCTGATGGTCGGCTGGAAGTACGCGCGCGAACCTTCGGGCTGCTGAATGCCGGTCGACGTCAGCGGTATGCGGAACCGCGTGTAGTCGGTGTCGATCGAGACATCGAAACCGCCAAAATCATAGCGGGTGTACCTCGCGTTGAGCTGCGGTTCGCGTTCGTACGACGGCTCGCTGGGGCGTAGCGTCTGGAACTTCTGCACACGCGCCATGAACGTCCAGTAGTTCCAGCTATAGATCACGCCGCCTTCCTGCGTGTACTGGCGCAGGGTGGATTGCGAGACGGTGCGCGTCAGGTCGTCCGGATACTGGTCGTCCGATACCTTGCTCACGTTGGCGTACGCGGTCAGGCCCGGCAGTATCTGCTGGGAGTGCTGGAACGAATACGCCCAGCGATTCCGGCCTGCCTTCTTGTCGTCGGGCAGGAACTCGGCACGCAACCGGCCACTGTAGCCGTTGCCCAGATACCGGAAATCGCCACCCAGCTGCACGCCTCGCGACGACAGCAGACGCGGATAGATCGTCAGGTCGCGGTTTGGCGCAAGGTTGAAGTAGTACGGCACCGTCAGGTCGAGCCCCGACTTGGAGCTGTAGCCCATCAGCGGCGGCAGCACCCCGCTGCGGCGTTCGTCGTTCAGCGGGAACGAGAACGCCGGGGCACCCGCCACCGGCACGCCAAAGAAATGCAGCACGCCACCATAGGCCGTACCCACCTCGCGGTCGCTGTCGAGATCGAGCTTGGAGGCGCTGAAATACCAGTCCGCGTTGTCGGGCGAACAGGTCGTGTAGGTAGCCTTCTTAAGGGTACTGCGGTCCGGATCCAGGAAATCGATACGCTCGGCACTGCCGGCGCCGCCCGTCTGCTGGAAATAGTAATCCGGCGAGAGCATGTGGCCTTCGTTGGCCTGTATCCGCATCCGCGCCTCGGGGCCCACGGCCAGCGTACCGCTCTGCGACATCCGCACATTGCCCGTGGCATACGCCACGTCGGTGTCCTGGTCGTAGGTCAGCTTGTCGCCCTTGACCACGGCGCCGTCGCGGCGCAGTTCGGCGTTGCCCTCGAGTTCGACGCCTTTCTCGTTGTAGCCCGTCATCCGGTCACCGGAGATGTAGGCCGGCGCATCGGGATTGGCAGGTTTGGAACTCTGTGCCCCACCCAGCGGGCTGTTACCGGAGGTAGCAGCCTTCGGGGCTGGCTCGGCCAGGCGCGGCACCAGTTCACCTGATTCAGGCTGGGGCGCGGAGTCCGGTGCCCGCGTGAACGTCGGCGCGGAAAGATCGATGTCGGGGATCGCCGACGCCGCGCCATACTGGGCGTACGCGTGGACCGATAGGCCGGCCATGGCCAGCACGAGCGGCCGCAGGGCGCTGGCAGGCACGCGGACGCGCCGGGGCATTCCCTCTGGCGCGGGCGGTCGGGTGGCCGGATGATGCGGTGATCGTCGTTGTTCGGTCATGCAAACGGTTGTCGGTCGGCTCGGCAACGGGCGCGGGGCGGGACAGAAACAATGCGGTCCCGTACCCCGCCGGCCCAATGCCTGAGCGGGCTGCGGGGCACAAAGGCCCCTCCCGGGGGCCACCCGGCGCCCGGGTCTGGTCGGGTATTATACGGGGCATCCTATCCTCCCTTTCCGGCATGGCAGCACATATTGACGACCTGGGCCACGACCCACGCATCGAACAACTGAAATCGTGGGTAGCTGGCCTCGGCGACACATGGTCGATCGACCCGGCCTCGTGCGCCCCGGCATCCGCCGACGCGAGCTTCCGCCGCTATTTCCGCGTACGTACCGGAAACCCTGCGCACCCCACCGCCATCGTCATGGATGCGCCGCCGTCCCATGAGGATTGCCGCCCGTTCATCCACGTGGCGAAACTGTTCGGCGACGCCGGCGTGACCGTGCCCACCGTGCTGGCCCAGGACCTGGAACAGGGCTTCCTGCTGCTGGCCGATCTCGGCAACGAGACTTACCTGTCGCGCCTGGACGAGGCATCGGCCCGCCCGCTCTACGGCGACGCGGCCACGGCGCTGGTACGTATCCAGCTGGCGACGCGACCCGGCGAGCTGCCCGTCTACGACCGCGCCCTGCTGCAGCGCGAACTCGACCTGTTCCCCGAGTGGTACGTGGGCAAGCACCTCGGCGTGACACTCGACGCGCGCCAGCAGGCGGACCTGCGCGACGTCTTCGATGCGATCCTGGCCAACAACCTGGCCCAGCCGCAGGTCTACGTGCATCGCGACTACCACTCGCGCAACCTGATGGTGCTGCCAGAAAACGCCAGCGTGGGCGGCAATCCAGGCATCCTCGATTTCCAGGATGCCGTGATCGGCCCCATCACCTATGACGCCGTATCGCTCTGGCGCGACGCCTATATCGAGTGGGACGAAGAGCAGCAGCTCGACTGGTTGATCCGCTACTGGGAGCAGGCACGCCGCGCCGGCCTGCCCGTGGCCGCCGACTTCGGCGACTTCTATCGCGATTACGAGTGGATGGGCCTGCAGCGGCACCTCAAGGTGCTCGGCATATTTGCCCGCCTGTATCACCGCGACGGCAAGGACGGCTACCTGGCCAACCTGCCGCTGGTCCTCAAGTACACGCGCAACGTCGCCGGGCGGTATTCCGAGCTGCGCAAGCTCGTGCGCCTGCTCGATGCCCTGGAAGGCACCGACCGCCCCACCGGCCTGACGTTCTAGGCCGTGGGAAATCCATCTGACTCACCCGGAAACACCGAGATCACGCGCGGCGGCGAGTGGTGGGCCGGCGTACGCGCGCTGGCCCCGATGCTGCTGGGCGTGGTGCCATTCGGCCTGATCTATGGGGTGCTGGCAGTCAACGCTGGCATGCCCGCCTGGCTGGCCTGCGCGATGAGCGCCGTGGTGTTTGGCGGCGCCTCGCAGATGATCCTGACGCAGCTCTGGTCCGCCGGCACGCCGGCGCTGGTGGTCGCCTTCACCGTGGCGATGGTCAACCTGCGCCACGCACTGTACTCGGCCACGATCGCGCCATCGCTGGCACCGCTGCCGCGCCGCTGGAAGGCGCTGATCGCCTACCTGCTCACCGATGAAGCGTTTGCCGCGATGACGCGCCGGCTCGGCGATACCGGCCCGCGCGCGAAGTATCGCCACTGGTTCTATTTCGGCGCGGGCTTCTCGCTGTGGGCAAGCTGGCAGATTTCCACGCTGGCGGGCGTGCTCGTGGGCGCCCAGGTGCCGCGCGACTGGCCGCTCGATTTCTTCCTGCCACTGACGTTTATCGCGATCATCGTGCCGAACCTGAAACACCGCGCACAGGTGGCCGCTGCACTGGTCGCCACGGCGCTGGCCGTGGCCTGCTACGCCATGCCGCACAAGCTCGGCATCATGGCGGCAGCACTGGGCGGCATCGCCGCCGGCATGCTGCTGCTGGGTCGTGACCGCCACGGACGCGGCCAGCCCGCCAGCGCCAACCGGGAGCCTGCCGCATGAGCACGATGACACTGCTGTGGGTATTCATCGGTGCGGGCATGGCCACGTTTCTGATACGCCTGTCGTTCATTGCCGTGGAAGGCCGTGTGCGACTGCCCGCGTGGTTCCGCACTGCGCTGCAGTTCGTGCCAGCCGCGATGCTGTCGGCGCTGATCGCCCCCGACCTGCTGATGCGCGACGGCGCCCTGTACCTCAGCCCGCTGAATGCGCGCCTGGTGGCAGGCCTTGTGGCCATCGTCATTGCCGCGCGCACGCGCAGCGTGAGCTGGACGATCGCCGGCGGCATGGCCGCACTGATCGCCATGGAGACCCTGATTTGAAAGCGATGATTTTTGCCGCCGGACGCGGCGATCGCATGCGTCCGTTGACGGACACCACACCCAAGCCGCTGCTGCCCGTGGGCGGCAAACCCCTGATCGTCTGGCAGATCGAGGCATTGGCCCGCGCCGGCGTGGCCGACATCGTCATCAACCACGCGTGGCTCGGTGCCCAGCTGGAATCCGCGCTGGGCGATGGTGCGCAGTTCGGCGTGCGCATCCACTGGTCCGCCGAAGGCACGGCGCTGGAGACCGCCGGGGGCATCGCACAGGCCCTGCCGTTGCTGGCTGCCGACGAGGGCGATGGCATCTTCCTGGCCGTCTCGGGCGACATCTTCTGCGATTTCGACTACCGCACGCTGCTGTCGCGCGCACGGGACATGACCGGTGCGGAGCGCCCCGGGATGCACCTTGTCATGGTGCCCAATCCGCCCTTTCACCCGCGCGGAGATTTCGTGCTGCGGGCGGATGGCAGGCTGGCGCTGCCCGATGTCGATGGGAAGGCCAATGGCGAGGCACTGACCTTCGGCAATATCGGCCTGTACGACACGCGATTGTTCCGCGATATCTTGCCCGGCCAGAAGGTGGCGATGACACCGTACTACCGCGCAGCGATTGCCGACGGCCGCGCCAGCGGCGAGCGTTTCGACGGCCGCTGGGAAAACGTGGGCACCCCCGAGCAACTGGCCTCGCTCGACCGTGCATTGCGCGCCTGAAGCCCTCCGGGGTGCCGGTTTGCCCACATGCCAGGCACGCACGGCGAGCCGACGGGTTTAGAATCGGCACATTCCCTCAACAGACCTGTTCCGGCCTCCCGCCGGCATTCCTCCATGTCCGCACACGAATCCGCTGATTTCGCAGTTTCCGGCGCGTGCCGCGACCGCCGTGCCCGCGTGCTGCAACACCTGCGCCGCAACGGCGGCGGCGTGGCCATCGTGCCGACCGCGCCGGAAGCCATGCGCAACCGCGACAGCGACTATCCGTACCGGCACGACAGCTATTTCTATTACCTGACCGGCTTCACCGAGCCCGAGGCCGTGCTGGTGCTGGTGGCGGGCGCACCGGGCGACACTGGCGAGCAGGGCCGCGACCGCAGCATCCTGTTCTGCCGCCCCAAGCACGAGGAACGCGAGATCTGGGACGGTTTCCGCTACGGTCCCGAGGGTGCGCTCGCCGCGTTTGGATTCGACGAGGCCTATTCGGTCGAAGAGATCGACAAGCTGCTGCCGCCGCTGCTTGCCAATCGCGCGCAGCTCGCCTATCCGCTGGCCGCGAATACCGAGATCGACATCAACGTGCGCCGCTGGCTCGATGCGGTGCGCATGCAGGGCCGCGCCGGTGTCTCGGCACCTTCGGTCGCCGTCGATGTGCGCACGCTGCTCGACGAGATGCGCCTGTTCAAGGATGCCGGCGAAGTGGCCACCATGCGCCGCGCCGCCGAGATCTCCGCCCAGGCCCACGTGCGCGCCATGCAGACGTCCCGCGCCGGCCTGCGCGAGTACCACCTCGAAGCCGAGCTGCTGTATGAATTTCGTCGTCACGGCGCGCAGAGCGTGGCGTACAACTCGATCGTCGCCACGGGCGCCAATGCCTGCGTGCTGCACTACCGCGCCGGCCCGGCGGAACTGCGCGACGGCGACCTGTGCCTGATCGATGCGGGCTGCGAGTTCGATGGCTACGCATCGGACATCACGCGCACGTTCCCGGTCTCGGGACGCTTCACGCCGGCCCAGCGCGAACTGTACGACCTCGTGCTGGCCGCGCAGGAAGCGGCCATTGCCGAGACGCGCGCCGGCGTGCCGTACAACGTGCCGCACGACGCGGCCGTGAAGGTGCTGGCGCAGGGCATGCTCGATACGGGCCTGCTCGACCGCAACAAGGAAGGCACGCTCGACGACGTGCTGGCCAGCGGCAGCTATCGCCGCTTCTACATGCACCGCACGGGCCACTGGCTCGGCATGGACGTGCACGATGTGGGCGAGTACCGCGTGCCCGGCCCATTGCCTGCCGGCCAGGAAGGCGAGCGCCCGTGGCGCCCGCTGGAGGCCGGCATGGTGTTGACCATCGAGCCGGGCATCTATGTGCGCCCGGCCGAAGACGTGCCCGAGCGCTACTGGCATATCGGCATCCGTATCGAGGATGACGCCGTGGTGACGGCGGGCGAATGTGAACTGATCACGCGCGGGGTGCCTGTGAAGGCAGACGAAATCGAGGCACTGATGCGCGGCAACGGAGGACCGTCGCGATGAAGGCATTGTTGAGCAAACTGTTCGGTGTGGGGACCACGCGGCATCGCAGCACCGTGCAACACGTGGACCCGAACGAACCGTTCGTCGTGAACCTGCATGACGACCGCGTGGTCGTGCATCGCCCCGATGGTCAGCGCGAGGAACTGGCATGGGACGCACTGGAGCGCGTGGTCATCCGCGTCTCGGACCGCGAACCCTGGGCTGGCAAGCCGTGGCTGATCCTGGCCGGCGACGCCGAAAGCCAGCAGGGCTGCGTGGTGCCGATGGCCGCGGCAAACTTTGACGCGCTGCTGCAGCGACTGCGGCAACTGCCCGGTTTCCACGAGCAGAAATTAGAGAACGCGCTGCGCGATGCCGAGGTCGGCAAGAAGCGCACCGACGCAAATCTCTGGAAGCGCGGCGAAGCGGCACAAGCCGAGACCGCGCCGGCACAGGAGGCAGCCAGCCATGACACAGCAGGGCAACCCTGATCTGCAAGGTAGCGCGGCGGCAACAGCGGCGCCGCGCGACATCGTCATCGTCGGCAGTGGCCCCGTGGGGCTGGCCCTGGCCGGGCAACTGCTGCGCTGCACGCCGTTCCGCATCACGCTGATCGATGCCGCCACGCCCGCACGCGCGGCGCGCGATCCGCGTGCCATTGCGCTGTCGCACGGCAGCCGCCAGTTGCTGGAACAGATTGGCGCATGGCCGGTGCCGGCGCAGGCCATCGAACACATCCACGTTTCGCAGCGGGGGCGCTTTGGCCACCTGAAACTGCACCGCGACGACTACGACGTGCCCGCGCTCGGCTACGTGGTCAAGTATGGCGACCTGTGCCAGACGCTGGAACGTGCGCTGGCTCGCGCGGCCGACGCGGCACCGGGTCGTCTGGAACGCGTGTTCGAAACCCGCATCGACAATATCGAACCCGATGGCGACGACGCCGTCACCCTGACCGGCACAGCCCACGCCGATCACGATGGCCTGCCGGTGCGTTACGCCGCCCGGCTGGCGATTCAGGCCGAGGGGGGTCTGTTCCATCAGCAGGCCCAGCGGCTGGCGCGGGGCACCGAAACCACGCGGCGGCGCGACTATGGTCAGACGGCCATCATCGGCCATGTGACGTGTACACAGCCGCAGCCCGGATGGGCCTGGGAGCGATTCACCGAGGAAGGTCCGCTGGCCCTTCTGCCGCATGAGGAACATGGCGCTTCGGGCTACGCGCTGGTGTGGTGTTGCGCGCCGGAAGAGGCACAGCGGCGACTGGCACTGTCAGATGAGGAGTTTGCCGAGGAACTGGGCCGCGCCTTTGGCACACGCATGGGCCGTTTCGCGCTCGCCGGCAAGCGCCACGCCTTCCCGCTCGGCCTGAACGCGGCACCTGTGACGGTCAGTGACCGGGTTGTCGCGGTCGGCAATGCGGCGCAGACGTTGCATCCGGTGGCCGGCCAAGGTCTGAATCTGGGATTGCGCGATGCCTTCGCGCTGGCCGATTCCCTGCGCGCCGGCTGCACGCCCGAAGCTTTGCAGGCGTTTGCCAGCCGTCATCGTGTAGATCGGGCCATGACCATCGGTATCACGGACTTTCTGCCGCGCGTATTCGGCGTGGGCGGGCCGCTTGCTGCGCATGCACGCGGTGCATCGCTGGCCGCTTTGGCCTGTCTGGCGCCGATCAAGCACTCGTTGGCGCGCCACATGATGTTTGGCGCGCGCCGCTAGGCACCGTTCGACGGTCGTTAGACGGCCGCCTCCATGATATTTGCTCATTTATTGAGCAATAGCGCCGGATTAGCGGTAAAATCCCGGCCTCGCACATGACCCCGACTTGGCCGGCCCACAGGGCCGGCAGGGGCATGTTTTCGCTCCCCATTCGCCTGTCACTCAGGTCCAACGCCCCCGCCCGACACCGTGCAGATCGGTCCGCATACCCTTCGAAACAACCTTTTTGTCGCCCCGATGGCCGGGGTGACCGACCGGCCATTCCGGCAGCTGTGCAAGCAGCTCGGGGCGGGTTACGCGGTGTCGGAGATGGTGGCGTCCAATGCACAGCTCTGGAAGAGCGAGAAGACCATGCGCCGCGCCAATCACGCCGGCGAGGTGGAACCGATCTCCGTGCAGATTGCCGGCGCGGAGCCATCGATGATGGCCGAGGCGGCCCGCTACAACGTGGATCGCGGCGCGCAGATCATCGATATCAACATGGGCTGCCCGGCGAAGAAGGTCTGCAACGTGGCGGCCGGTTCCGCGCTGCTGCAGAACGAGCCGCTCGTGGTGCGCATCGTCGAAGCCGTGGTGGGCGCCGTGGGCGACCGCGTGCCGGTTACGCTGAAGATCCGCACCGGCTGGGACCGCGAGCACAAGAATGCCCCGCGCGTGGCACGCATGGCTGAGGATGCCGGTATCAGCATGCTGACGATCCACGGCCGCACGCGCGCCGACCTGTACCACGGCGACGCCGAGTACGAGACCATCGCCGCCGTGAAGGCCGCGCTGAAGATCCCGGTGGTGGCCAACGGCGATATCACGACGCCGCAGAAAGCCAAGCATGTGCTGGCCGTGACCGGCGCCGATGCCATCATGATCGGCCGTGCCGCACAGGGCCGCCCGTGGCTGTTCCGCGAGATCGAGCACTACCTGAAGACGGGCGAACTGCTGCCATCGCCCGAGGTGGCCGAGATCCGCGCGATCATGAACCACCACCTGGAAGATCACTACGCGTTCTACGGCGAATTCACGGGCGTGCGCACCGCGCGCAAGCACATCGCCTGGTACACGCGGGGGCTGAAGGGCGCGAATCTGTTCCGGCACAAGATGAACACGCTGGAAACTACCGTCGCGCAACTGGAAGCGGTCAACGCGTTCTTCGACGAACAGGCGGCGATTTCCGATCGACTGATCTATATCGACGAGAATGCCGGTGATAGCGCGGGCGCGACGGACGAAGAAAAAGAACTGAACAACAACAAGAAACGGGAACTGCTTGCCGCATGAGCCGCAATGCCATCGACCAATGTATCCGGGACAGCCTGGATACGTACTTTCGCGACCTGGACGGCGAAGAGCCGTCCAACATGTACAACATGGTGCTGGAGGCCGTCGAGCGGCCCCTGCTGGAAGCCGTGATGCTGCGCGCCGAGCGCAACCAGTCACTGGCGGCCGCATATCTCGGCATCAACCGCAACACCCTCCGCAAGAAGTTGCAGCAACACGGATTACTTTGAAGCGTCTCCCCCAGCCATGATCAAGCAAGCACTCCTCTCCGTTTCCGACAAGACCGGCATCGTCGAATTCGCGCGTGAACTGAACGCGCTCGGCGTCACGCTGCTTTCCACCGGCGGCACCGCCAAGCTGCTGGCCGATGCCGGCCTGCCGGTCACGGAAGTGGCCGACTACACCGGCTTCCCTGAAATGCTCGACGGCCGCGTGAAGACGCTGCACCCGAAGGTCCACGGCGGCATTCTGGCCCGCCGCGACCTGCCCGAGCACATGGCTGCCCTGGCCGAGCACAAGATCCCGACGATCGACCTGCTGGTGGTGAACCTGTACCCGTTCCAGCAGACCGTGGCCAAGGATGACTGCACGCTGCCGGACGCCATCGAGAACATCGACATCGGCGGCCCGACCATGCTGCGCTCGGCGGCCAAGAACCACCGCGACGTGACCGTGATTGTCGATCCCGTCGACTACGCCGTGGTGCTCGACGAAATGCGCGCCAACGCCAACAGCGTGGGCTACGACACCAACTTCCGCCTGGCCACCAAGGTGTTCGCGCACACGGCCCAGTACGACGGCGCGATCACCAACTACCTGACCAGCCTCGGCGCCGACAAGTCGCACCAGGGCCGCAGCAGCTACCCGCAGACCCTGAACCTGGCCTTCGAGAAGGTGCAGGAAATGCGCTACGGCGAGAACCCGCACCAGTCGGCCGCCTTCTATCGCGACCTCAAGGCTGTGGACGGTGCACTGGCCAACTACGTGCAACTGCAGGGCAAGGAACTGTCGTACAACAACATCGCCGATGCGGACGCCGCATGGGAATGCGTGAAGTCGTTCGAATCCACCGCCGGCGCCGCGTGCGTGATCATCAAGCACGCCAACCCGTGCGGCGTGGCCATTGGCGCCAATGCGCTGGAAGCCTACGACAAGGCGTTCAAGACCGATTCGACTTCGGCCTTCGGCGGCATCATCGCCTTCAACGTGGAACTGGACGAAGCCGCTGCACAAGCCGTGGCGAAGCAGTTCGTGGAAGTGCTGATCGCCCCGTCGTTCAGCACCGCTGCGCGCAACGTGTTTGCGGCCAAGCAGAACGTGCGCCTGCTGGAAATCCCGCTCGGCCGTGGCATGAACCAGTATGACCTGAAGCGCGTGGGCGGTGGCCTGCTGGTGCAGGGTCCGGATGCACGCAACGTGCAGCCGTCCGAACTCCGCGTGGTGACGCGCCGCCATCCGACGCCGAAGGAAATGGACGATCTGATGTTCGCCTGGCGCGTGGCCAAGTTCGTGAAGTCGAACGCCATCGTATTCTGCGGCAACGGCATGACGCTCGGCGTCGGCGCCGGCCAGATGAGCCGCGTGGACTCGGCACGTATTGCCAGCATCAAGGCACAGAACGCCGGCCTGACGCTGGCCGGTTCGGCCGTGGCATCGGATGCGTTCTTCCCGTTCCGTGACGGTCTGGACGTGGTGGTGGATGCGGGCGCCAGCGTGGTGATCCAGCCGGGCGGCTCGATGCGCGACGACGAAGTGATCGCCGCTGCGGACGAGCGCGGGATTGCGATGGTGCTGACTGGCACGCGGCATTTCCGGCATTAAGACGTAGGCAAGGTCCGGCGCGCTGGCGCTGGACACGCCTGCCCTCTCCCCCG
Organism: Cupriavidus sp. SW-Y-13; assembly: GCF_009793345.1. Classification (NCBI taxonomy): domain Bacteria; kingdom Pseudomonadati; phylum Pseudomonadota; class Betaproteobacteria; order Burkholderiales; family Burkholderiaceae; genus Cupriavidus; species Cupriavidus sp. SW-Y-13. The sequence continues at coordinate 496,750 of NZ_WHLX01000001.1, read as the reverse complement.
GCCCCTCTCCCGCTTGCGGGAGAGGGGAGCAAACCAAAGGGAGAGGGAGCCCCTCTCGCGGCGTAATCCTCTACACTACGCCCATCCTCTTCCCTCCCCCGCTTCATGCGTATCCTCGGTATCGATCCCGGTTTGCGGACCACTGGCTTTGGCGTGCTGGAGAAGCACGGCAACAAGCTGGCCTATGTGGCATCCGGCACGATCCGCAGCAATGGCGATGAAAGCCTGCCGGAGCGTCTGAAGACGCTCTATGACGGGATTGCCGAGGTGGCGCGCACCTATGCGCCGGACTGCGCGGCTATCGAGAAGGTGTTCGTCAACGTCAATCCGCAATCGACACTGATGCTCGGCCAGGCGCGCGGCGCTGCGATCTGCGGACTCGTCGGGCAGGGCCTGCCGGTCTTCGAGTACACCGCACTGCAACTGAAGGTGGCCGTGGTCGGCTATGGGCGCGCCAACAAGGAGCAGGTGCAGGAAATGGTGATGCGCTTGCTGGCGCTGTCGGGACGCCCGAGCAGTGATGCGGCCGATGCGCTCGGCGTGGCAATCTGCCATGCCAACGGCAGCAACACACTCGGCACGCTGGCCGGGATGGCGCCTGAACTGGCCCGCAAGGGCATGCGCGTCAGGCGCGGACGGCTGGTGGGCTGACCGCGGCTCAGGCTGACGGGCGGGGCTACAATCGGGCCCTTGACCATGCAGGAAGCCCCCGGATGTCGTCTCTTTCGTCTCTCTTCTCGCTTCGTCTTTCACTGGCCCTCGCGACTACCGCACTGATTGCCGGTTGCGCCACGGCTCCGCAAGCACCACGCACCGTTGCCCCAGCAGCCCCCACTCCTGTCTCTCCACCTACTGCCGCCGAGCCGGCCCCGAAGCCCCTTGTCATCGGCCATCGTGGCGCCAGTGCGCTGCGGCCCGAGCACACGCTGGCCTCGTACCAGAAGGCCATCGACGATGGTGCCGACATCATCGAGCCCGATCTCGTCGCCACGAAGGATGGGGTACTGGTGGCGCGCCACGAGAACGACATCACGGGCACGACCAACGTGGCCGAACTGCCGCAATTCGCAGACCGCCGCCGCATCAAGGTCATCGACGGCGAACGGATCGACGGCTGGTTCACCGAAGACTTCACCCTTGCCGAGTTGAAGTCGATGCGCGCGCGGGAACGCATCCCGAAGCTGCGCCCCTACAACGCCAAGCTCGACGGCCAGTTCGAAGTCCCCACGTTCGACGAGATCCTCAAACTCGTGGAACAGGCGGCTGCCCGGCGTGGCAGCCCGATTGGCATCTATCCCGAACTGAAACATCCAAGCTACTTCCGCGGCATCGGCCTGCCGCTCGAAGAAAAACTCGCCGCAGCGCTGCAGGGCAATGCCTATGCGAAGACCGCGCCGGTGTACGTGCAATCGTTCGAAGTCGGCCCGCTGCGTACGATGAAGCGATTGCTTGGCACGTCGATGCCGAACCTCAGGGTCGTGCAGTTGATCGGCAATCCGCGCAATCGTCCCGCTGACTGGCGACTGGCGGGCGACAGCCGCACCTATGCGTCGATGCTGACGCCGCTGGGCCTGCGCGAAGTGGCCACATATGCCAACGGCATCGGCCCCGAGAAAAGCCTGGTCATTCCGCGCGACGCACAAGGCAACCTCGCCGCGCCCACGGCGCTGGTCACGCATGCGCACGCGGCCGGGCTTATCGTGCATCCCTACACGTTCCGCCCCGAGAACAGTTTCCTGCCGAAATCCCTGCGCGCGCCCGGCGGCGATGCCACGCGCAACCCGGCCGGCATGGAGCGCGAAGTACAGGCATTCGCGGCAGCCGGGGTGGATGGCTTCTTCACGGATGACCCCGCGCTGGGCCGCAAGGCCATCGACGGACGATAACCCCCGCAAGGCGCGCTACAGATACCAGATACACTTGCGGCCAATCTTTCCTTTGTACCCATCATGATCGGACGCATCGCCGGCACCCTGCTTGAGAAGAACCCCCCGCATCTGCTGGTCGACTGCCACGGCGTCGGCTACGAGATCGATGTGCCGATGAGCACGTTCTACAACCTGCCCGCCGTCGGACAGCCCGTGACGCTGCTCACGCAGCAGATCATCCGCGAGGACGCGCACCTGCTGTTCGGCTTCGGCACGGCTACCGAGCGCAACACCTTCCGCGAACTGATCAAGATCACCGGCATCGGCGCGCGCATGGCGCTGGCCGTGTTGTCAGGTCTGTCAGTGCCGGAATTGGCGCAGGCGATCACGATGCAGGAAACGGGTCGGCTGACCAAGATCCCCGGCATCGGCAAGAAGACAGCCGAACGGCTGCTGCTCGAACTGAAAGGCAAGCTCGGTGCGGAACTGGGCCATGCGCCGGGTGCGACGCCGGTGTCCGACAACGCGTCCGATATCCTCAACGCCCTGCTGGCACTCGGCTACTCCGAGAAAGAGGCGGCACTGGCCGTCAAGCAGGTGCCTGCGGGCACGGGCGTGTCCGAAGGCATCAAGCTCGCGCTCAAGGCACTGTCCAAGGGTTGATGGCCGGAATCCGCCGCGCCCGCAGCGTAGAATGGCGCCATCCCGCATCTGACTTGCCATGATCGAAACCGATAAGCTGACCGGTGACCGCCCGCCCGAGCGCGTCATTGCCGCCACCCCCGCCTCGAAACAGGAAGAGGCGTTCGAGCGCGCCCTGCGTCCGAAGCTGCTCGACGAGTACGTGGGCCAGGAGAAAGTGCGCGGCCAGCTCGACATCTTCATGCACGCGGCCCGCAAGCGCCAGGAGGCGCTGGACCACGTGCTGCTGTTCGGCCCGCCGGGCCTTGGCAAGACCACGCTGGCCCACATCGTCGCCCGCGAAATGGGCGTGAACCTGCGCCAGACCTCCGGCCCGGTGCTGGAGCGTCCGGGTGACCTGGCCGCCCTGCTGACCAACCTCGAAGCCAACGACGTCCTCTTCATCGACGAAATCCATCGCCTGTCCCCGGTGGTGGAGGAAATCCTGTACCCGGCGCTGGAGGACTACCAGATCGACATCATGATCGGAGAAGGCCCTGCGGCCCGCTCCGTGAAGCTCGACCTGCAGCCGTTCACGCTGGTGGGCGCCACCACCCGCGCGGGCATGCTGACCAATCCGCTGCGCGATCGCTTTGGTATCGTGGCGCGGCTGGAGTTCTACACGCCCGAAGAACTGTCGCGCATCGTGACGCGCTCGGCGCATCTGCTCAACGCCGTGATCGAACCGGCCGGCGCACTGGAAATCGCGCGCCGCGCCCGGGGCACGCCCCGTATCGCCAACCGCCTGCTGCGCCGCGTGCGCGACTACGCCGAGGTGAAAAGCGACGGCACCATCACGCGCGAACTGGCCGATGCCGCGCTGGCGATGCTCGACGTGGACACGGTCGGTTTCGACCTGATGGACCGCAAGCTGCTGGAAGCCGTGCTGCACAAGTTCGATGGTGGCCCGGTGGGCGTGGACAACCTGGCCGCCGCCATCGGCGAGGCCCGCGACACCATCGAGGATGTGCTGGAGCCGTACATGATCCAGCAGGGATACCTGCAGCGCACGCCGCGCGGACGGGTGGCCACGGCGGCGGCCTATCGCCACTTCGGGCTGCCCTCGCCCCAGTCGTCACGCGACGGCGAGATTTTCGACGCCCCCTGAGGCGGTCTTGCATGCTGCCGGGTGGGCCGGCAGCCTACTGCTGCGCGCGCAGAATCCCCCATTTAAACGTTTTCGGGAACCATTAGAAATTTTTTCGAAGTGGATTGCCCCGCTATGCCCGCTTGTCCACAATGACTGCACCCGTTTTTACAAAAACGCGCCATGCGCGATAAGGACAGTCATGAAACAGCGAGCCAGCCGTAGTCTCTCCATGCTTTCCGCCGCAGCCTGCCTGGCCTTCACCATGGCCGGTGCTGCCCACGCGCAAAAACCGTCGACGACACCCGCGCCAATCGGCATCGCCGAAGAGGCCGTAGTCAGCGGCAAGGTCGTGGAAGTCGATCCGGACGCCAAGGGCATCCTCGTGCAGGGTCCGCGCGGCAACCTGGTGGCGCTGGTGGCGGGCGACGAAGCCAAGAACATCGGCAATGTCAAGAAGGGCGATATCGTCACGCTGACACGTGCTGCCGCCGTGGTCGCCGGGGTGGAGCCAGTGGGCAGCAAGGACACGGCCCTCATGGAACAGGTGGAGCGCACCTCCCGCGCCGCCGAAGGCGGCAAACCCGGCGTGATGCGCGAGATCACCACCACGGTGACCGCCGAGATCACCAACGTGGACGCTGCCAAGCGCACCATCACCTTCCGTGGCCCGCGCGAGACCCTGCGCACCGTCAAGGTCAGGGACCCCAATATCGATCTGGCCGGCATCAAGAAGGGCCAGATGGCCAAGATCGTCGTGAAGGAAGTCGTGGCCATCACCGTCAAGTCACCGAACGCCAGCTGATCCGCATGACGTGGCGGCCGGTTGCCGCCGACGCAGCACTTGTCCCACAGAGGAGAACAGGAAAATGGATCGACGTCAGTTTGTGACCCGCGTCGCCGGGTCGGGCCTGCTTGTGGCCACCGCCGGCTTTGCCGCCGGCTGCACGACCACGGGTCCCAGCACACCCACGGATGTAGCGGCGCGGCGCAAGGAGATCGATGAAGGCGCCGACGGCGCGCTGAACCGCCTCTACGCTTCGACGAGCAGTGCGAGGGATCTCGGCAACCGGGCACAGGGCATTCTGGTATTCCCGCGCGTGCTGGCAGGTGGCCTCGTGATCGGAGGCGAGTATGGCGATGGCGCGTTGCGCAGCAAGGGCGCGACGCAGGGCTACTACCGCACGATCTCGGGCACCATCGGCCTGACGGCTGGCGGCCAGTCGCGCTCGGTCATCATCATGTTCATGACACCGGAGGCGTACAACAAGTTCGTGCAGTCCAAGGGCTGGACCATTGGCGCAGATGCCAGCGTGGCCCTGGCCAAGATCGGTGCCAATGGCACCATCGACACCGTCACCATGCAGCAGCCGGTCATCGCCTTCGTGCAGACCAACGCGGGCCTGATGTTCGATGTGTCGCTGAACGGCTCGAAGATCAGCAAGCTCGATCTCTAGTCCCGTCGCCCTGCGGGGCAGCCTTGTGCAAGCGAAATCGCCCGGCTCCGGCCGGGCGTTCTGTTTTGGGCACGACCGTGGCGACGCGCTCGTGGCGCCACTGGCATAATCGCCCGACACAACCGCCAGACACACGCCCCGCTCCCGCCCATGCCCCCATCCCCCGCCGCTCCACAGCCCGGCCCGCACACTGCCCCACATATCGGCCGGACCTATCGCTACTACGACCTCGTCATGGTGGCCTTCGTGACGGTGCTGCTGTGTTCGAACCTGATCGGGGCGGCCAAGGCCGCGCAGGTCACGCTGCCGGTGATCGGCCCCGTGACGTTCGGCGCTGGCGTGCTGTTCTTTCCCGTCTCGTACATCTTTGGCGACGTGCTGACCGAGGTGTATGGCTATGGCCGCGACCGGCGCGTGGTGTGGGCCGGCTTTGCCGCCCTGGCGTTTGCCACGTTCATGGCGTTCGTGGTGCTGCGCATGCCGGTGGCGCCATTCATGATCGACTACCAGAAGAGCCTGGAGGATGTGTTCGGCAATACCTGGCGCATCGCCCTCGGCTCGCTGATCGCCTTCTGCTGCGGCAGCTTCACCAACAGCTATGTGCTGGCCAAGATGAAGTTGTGGTCGGGCGGGCGCTGGCTGTGGACGCGCACCATCGGATCGACACTGGCCGGTGAACTGGTCGACTCCTCGCTGTTCTACGTGATTGCCTTCTACGGCATCTGGCCGCTGGAGAAAGTCATCCAGGTGGCCGTGGCGCAGTACGTGCTGAAGACGGGCTGGGAGGTGGTCATGACGCCCGTGACCTACAAGGTGGTGGCGTTCCTGAAGCGTGCCGAGAACGAGGACTGGTACGACAGGAATACCAACTTCACCCCGTTCCGCCTGAAGGTCTGAGCCCGCGTTGCCCTGAGTTTCAGGGCACGCGCCGGTCTACCTCGTCGAGTGTCAGCGCTTCCAGATGGCTGACATCGGCCCATTGCAGCACCGTCAGTGTGGCGCTGTCGCAGCGCATGCGGTTGATGCTGGCATTGAGCAGCTCATGCTCGCGCGGCGCTTCGATCGTCATGCCCGTGGCTTCGCGATAGAGGCAGTCGAGCACGCCGCCGTGCGCCACCATCGCAATCCGCTCGCCGGGGTGCCGACGGGCCAGGGCCAGCGCGATTTCCACCGCCCGATCCTGGAACTCCCGTAGCGATTCACCACCCGGCGGCGCATAGTCGGGCACGCGCGCCTGCCAGTTCGCGAAATCCTCGGGCCGCTTCTCGGCGACCTCGGCGTAGGTCATCGTCTGCAAGTCGCCGTAGTGACGTTCCCGCAGCCGCGGCTCCGTGCGCACGGTCAGTCCGAGTGCCTGCGCCAGCGGCGCCGCGGTTTCCATCGCCCGGCCCAGGTCGCTCGAATACACGGCATCGATCGGCTCGCCCGACAACGCGCCGGCCAGCGCCAGCGCCTGAGCGCGGCCCGTGTCGTTGAGCGGAATATCGACCTGGCCCTGCAAACGGCGTTCGCGGTTCCAGGCCGTCTCGCCATGGCGGATGACGATCAGGTGGGTGTAGGCCAGCGTTTGCGGGCCAGAGCTTTGCGACATGCCGATTCCTTGGGGGGCGACGGACGGCGGTCCTGAGAATTATTTGATGAGACGCGGGTTGAGCGTGTACGTGCCGGTATAGCTGGCCTCGGCCAGCACGTGACCCTGGATAGCCTCGCGCACATCGGCGCCAGTGAACTTGCCTTCCACGGGCACGCTGTCGATATCGAGCGCATACACCGTGAACACGTAGCGATGGACGATCGCGTCGTTCCACGGCGGGCACGGGCCGTCGTAGCCGAAGTAGTCGCCCTTCATGTCGTCGTGGTTGGCAAACCAGCCCGTGTAGTCGTTCGTACCGTGGCGCAGGCCGCCAGCAGTGGCCGTACCGACCAGTGCCTCGGGTCCGGGCTTGCCGCGCGCGATCACGCCGTCGCTATGCGTACCAGCCGAGATCGTGGTCAGGCCCGGGGGGATATCGACCAGCACCCAGTGGAAGAAATCCAGGCGCGGCAACGATTCCGGCACCTCGCGGTCTTCCTGGTTCACATCGTCGCCACGGCTCGGCACGTCGGGATCGTGGGCGAGCAACACGAAAGAGCGCGTGCCTGCGGGTACGTCATCCCAATGCAAATCGGGGTTGCGGTTGGTCGACAGCGTCACGTGATTGGCCGCGTCGGGCACGCAGAACGCGAACTCGCCCGGAATGGGCGCGTTGTCGGCAAAAGCCTTGCTCCAGAGTTTCATGTGGATCTCCTTCGACTTGGATTCGTTTGGCGATCAGGTTGCAGCGGGTCAGGCACTTGCGTCCTGGCGCGTCCGCAATCTCACGCCGTAGCGGCAGGGGGTGCGCGCAGCCAGAACGTCACCGGGCCGTCATTAGTCAGGCTGACCTGCATCATCGCGCCGAATTCCCCGGTCTGGACATCGGGATGTGCGGCACGGGCGCGGGCCACGAAATGATCGTACAGGCGACGACCGTCTTCGGGCGAGGCCGCCGGCGTAAAACTCGGCCGCGTCCCACTGTTCGTGTCAGCGGCCAGCGTGAACTGGGACACCACGAGCAGTCCGCCCGCCTTGCCCTGCCCGTCAATGTTCTGCACCGGCAGGTTCATCTTGCCGGCTGCGTCGGAAAACACGCGATAGCCCAGCATCTTGGCCAACAGGCGCTCGGCCTGCGCCTCGGTGTCGCCACGCTCGGCGCACACCAGGGCCAGCAGGCCCGCACCGATCTCGCCGGTCGTCCGGCCTTCCACGGTCACGCGCGCCTGCGTCACACGCTGGATCAGGGCGATCATCGCGCCCCTCAGGCCAGAGTCACACGTGCAAAGCGGCGCTTGCCGACCTGCACCACATACGTCCCCGCCGCCACCTTGACGGATTTGTCCGCAACGGTGGCGCCGTCGATCTTCACGCCGCCCTGCTCGATATTGCGGTTTGCCTCGGAGGTAGACGGCACAAGGTTGGCCTGCTTGAGCAACTGGGCGATGGCTATCGGCGCACCTTCCAGGCTCACGGCCGGAATGTCGTCCGGAATACCGCCACGGGCGCGATGGTTGAATGCTTCCAGCGCGCTCTCGGCATCAGCCTGGCTGTGGAAACGCGCCACGATCTCTTGCGCCAGCAGCACCTTGCAATCGCGCGGATTGCGGCCCGCGGCGATTTCCTGCTTCATCAGGTCGATCTCGGCCAGCGGGCGGAACGACAGCAACGTGAAGTATTGCCACATCAAGTCGTCCGAGATGCTCATGAGCTTGCCGAACATCTCGTTCGGCGCTTCGGTCACGCCGATGTAGTTGTTCTTGGACTTCGACATCTTCTCGACGCCGTCCAGTCCTACCAGCAGCGGCATGGTCAGGATGCACTGCGATTCCTGCCCGTACTCCTTCTGCAATTCGCGACCTACCAGCAGGTTGAACTTCTGGTCCGTGCCGCCCATCTCCAGGTCCGCCTTCAGTGCCACCGAGTCGTAGCCCTGCATCAGCGGATACAGGAACTCGTGGACCGAAATCGGCACACCGGAACGGAAACGCTTGGTGAAATCGTCGCGCTCCATCATGCGCGCCACGGTGTACTTGGCAGCGAGCTGGATCATGCCGCGTGCGCCCAGCGGATCACACCACTCGCTGTTGTAGCGGATTTCCGTTTTCGCGGGATCGAGTACCAGGCTGGCCTGCTTGTAGTAGGTGGTGGCGTTGGCCTCGATCTGCTCGCGGGTCAGCGGCGGCCGCGTGGAATTGCGCCCCGAGGGATCGCCAATCGTCGACGTGAAATCACCGATGAGAAAGATCACCTGGTGCCCCAGGTCCTGCAACTGGCGCAGCTTGTTCAGCACCACGGTATGGCCCAGGTGGATGTCGGGCGCGGTGGGGTCGAGTCCCAGCTTGATGCGCAGCGGCACACCAGTGGCCTCGCTCCGGGCCAGCTTCTGGAGCCATTCGGCCTCGACCAGAAGCTCGTCGCAGCCGCGCTTGGTGATCTCCAGTGCGCGCATCACGGACGGCGTAAGTGGATAGTTGGCCACGGCGGCCGGCTTCACTTCAGTCATGGGTAAGTCTTTGAAATCTTTAGGAAAAAGGCTACGGATGACAGATTTTCATCTGATATACTTCGCAGCTTCTCGTCCGACAACAGTCGTCGGCGGTCACCCGGAAGGGTGGCAAACAGACAATACCCGCACCGCACCTCGGGGGAGGATGGCAGACGAAACAAATCGTCGCGGTAGGGCCTGCCAATTCGGAAAGCTTGAATTCTACGTGATGTGGTCTAATCTCCGCGATGTTTTCGCGCGGCAACTGGTAGTCCTGGTTGATCCGACGAATCCCCAGCATACGCGCCGCCGCAAGCAGTTGACCGTCGCCGTCGGCACGGTTTTTACGCTTGGCATGGCGGCGGCGATGGGCGTTGCCCCCCGCAACGCATTCGATGATCCGCTCGCCCCGCGAGTCGAACATACCCTGCGCATGCCCGACGTGCATGAGCAACTCGAACAGCTGACCGAGGCGAGCGACGCGGGCGTCTACGTACAGCAGGAACGCATGCAGCGCGGCGATACCATCGGCTCCCTGCTGCGCCGGCTCGGCGTGGACGATCCCGATGCGCAAGCGTTTATCGTCAAGAACCCTACCGCCCGCAGCCTGTTCGACCTGAACCCCGGCCAGGCGGTGCAGGCCGAGATCGACAGCAGCAATCTGCTGGTTTCGCTGCAAGCCAACCTCGGCGGCGACGCAGGCAGTTCGCGCGAACTCGTGATCGAGCGCGTGGCGCCTAAAAAGGAAGGCGGCGATTTCACGTACAAGGCGCGCATCGAGGCAGTCGACAACGACCTGCACTACGAAATGGCGTCCGGCGCAATCGACGCCACCGGTTTCTTCAAGTCGATGGACAGCGCGAGCGTGCCTGACGAAGTGGTCAACCAGATGATCTCGATCTTCTCGGGTGTCATCGACTTCCACCACGACATCGCCCGTGGCGACCGTTTCCGCATCGTCTACGAAGCCGGCTTTCGCGATGGCGCATTCGTTCGCAATGGCCGTGTCGTGGCCATCGAACTGATCAACCGCAACACGCTGTACCAGGCACTCTGGTACGCACCGAAGGACGGTACGCCGGGCGCCTACTACACGTTCGATGGGCGCAGCATGAAGCGTCCGTTCCTGCGTTCGCCAGTAGAGTTCTCGCGCGTATCGTCAGGGTTCGGCGGGCGCGACCACCCGCTTCACCATCAGTGGAAGCAGCACAAGGGCGTGGATTTCGCCGCGCCGCAGGGCACCAAGGTGATCGCCACGGCCGATGCCACGGTGGAGTTCGCCGGGCAGCAGAACGGCTACGGCAACATCGTCGTGCTCAAGCATGCCAACGGCTACTCGACCTTTTATGCGCACCTGTCGCGCTTTGCCGGACTACGCGAAGGCCAGCATGTGTCGCAAGGCCAACTGATCGGCTATGTCGGTTCGACGGGCTGGGCCACTGGGCCGCACCTGCACTATGAGTTCCGCTACAACGACGTTCCGCAGAATCCGCTGACGACGACGTTGATGGAAGCGCCGACCCTGACCGGCAAGTCGCGCGCGGACTTCCTGACCTACACCAGTGCCACGCTGAGCCGCATCAACATGCTCCGCACCTACAATGTACTGACCGCCAGCAACTGAGCTTCGACCGAAACCGATATCCATGCCCCCGGTGCCTACTGATTGTTTCATTGGCCTGATGTCAGGCACCAGCATGGACGGCGCGGACGGCGTCCTCGTCGATTTCACGGCGGCGCAGCCGGTGGTGCTGGCTGCGGCTCACCTGCCATTCCCGGACAGCCTGCGTGAAGCCTTCGCAGCGCTGCAACAACCTGGCGAAGACGAGATTCATCGTGAAGCCATGGCCGCCAATGGTCTGGCGCGCGTCTACGCTGCGTGCGTGGAAGCCTTGTTGCGTGAGTCCGATATCAACGCCAGCCAGGTGGTTGCGATCGGCGCACACGGCCAGACCATCCGGCATCGTCCCGGACTCTATGACGGAACGGGCTACACCCGACAGACCCAACATCCTGCCCTGCTGGCGGAACTGACCGACATCGATGTCGTCGCGGACTTCCGCAGTCGCGATATCGCCGCAGGAGGACAAGGTGCACCGCTCGTTCCCGCCGTCCACGCGGCGCTATTTGGCGCGCGCGATGAGACCCGCGTGGTCTGCAATATCGGGGGCATCTCGAATATCAGCATCCTGCCCGCCGCGAATACCGGCCGGCCTGTGACCGGCTTCGACTGCGGACCGGGCAATGCACTGCTCGATGACTGGGTGCAACGTCATCGCGGCGAGCCATTCGACGATCGCGGCGCCTGGGGTGCCACAGGCAGCGTCGACGAGGCGCTGCTGACGCGACTGCTGACCGAACCCTATTTCCACGCCCCGCCACCCAAGAGTACCGGCCGCGACCTGTTCCACCCGGGCTGGCTGCAGGCGGTGCTGGAAAGCCTGCCAAGCCCGCTGCCGGCGGCCGATGTGCAAGCCACGCTGGCCACGCTGACGGCTACGGCTATTGCGCGTGACGTGCAGACTTGCGCGCCAGATGCCCAACGGCTGATTGTTTGTGGTGGCGGTGCGTACAACGAGGCGTTGCTCGGCAATCTTGGACAGTTACTGCCGGGCGTGACGGTGGAGACTTCGGACGCGTATGGCGTGCCGGTTTCCCAGGTGGAAGCGCTGGCGTTTGCATGGTTCGCCCGCCAGTGCGTGCACCGTGCGCCCGGCAATGTACCGACCGTGACGGGGGCAGCCGGACCGCGCGTGCTGGGCGCGATCTATCCGCGCTGAGCGCGTCAGGGGTTCTGCGGAAGAAAAAAGCGCACCGTAGGGTGCGCTTTTTTTTATGGCGAGACGTCTGGCGTCAGACCGAGAACGACGAGCCGCAACCACAGGTGGTCGAGGCATTCGGGTTCTTGATCACGAACTGGGCGCCGTTGATGTCTTCCTTGTAGTCGATCTCGGCGCCAATCAGGTACTGGTAGCTCATCGAGTCGATCAACAGGGTGACACCGTTCTTGTTCATCTGGGTGTCGTCTTCATTCACGTCTTCGTCGAACGTGAAGCCATACTGGAAGCCGGAGCAACCGCCGCCCTGCACGAACACGCGCAGCTTCAATTCGGCGTTGCCCTCTTCCTCGATCAATTGCTTGACCTTGTCGGCCGCGCTGTCAGTAAAGACGAACGGTGCCGGCACATCTTCGGTAACGGGTGCCTCTGCGACTGCGTTCATGGGGAATTCTCCTGGTTAGGTACGCCCGTATTCTAAGCGCTACTCTGAAATCGTGCCGAAACCCCTTGATTTCAAGGGCCTCTGCGTCGGGATTGCCGGGCCGCGTCAGGCCACTTTCTCAACCTTTTCCAGCTTTTCACCGGTTTCGGAAGCCTCTTCCGTCACGTTTTCCACGGTTGGGACATCTGCCACGATCTCCACGACAGTGGCTTCGACATCCACATCGGTCTCTGCGGGCGGGACGTGATTGGGCAATGCACGCACTTCTGTCTGCACCAGCGGGATCAGACGCCCTTCGACGAGCGCCCCCTGCTGCATCTCAAGCGCCGCATAGCGCACCTCGCCATGGACCCGGGCCTGCGCTTGCAGTTCGAGCAGTTCCGTCGCATGGACCGGCCCGTTCACTGTGCCGTTCAGGACCAGATGCTCGACGCGGATTTCGCCCTCGACCACACCTTTCTCGGTGATCACGAGCATGCTGGACTTGCCTTCCACAGCGATGATGTTGCCGCGCACGCGGCCATCCAGACGCAAACCGCCGGAGAACGCCACATCGCCCTCGATGGTGGTGTCCGGCCCGATCAATGTATCGATGGACAGGCCCTTCTTCTTGGAAAACAGCATGTATCTACTCCCTTTTCATGCAGCGTCTGGATGCAAGCCCGTGATTGTATCGCCGCATGAACGGCATGCGGATGAAATGCTTTAAGCACGGATATGCGCAACGCTGAATGTGACAAGTCCTTGATCTGAAATGTCATGGCAAAAAAAAAAACCGCACGATGAACCGTGCGGTCTTTTTCGGGCCTTGCCAGATCCGGCGGGCCGGACCAGGCAGAAGCACATTAACGCTTCGAGAATTGCTTCCGACGACGCGCCTTGTGCAGACCAACCTTCTTACGCTCGACTTCACGTGCGTCACGCGTAACGTAGCCAGCCTTCGACAGGGCCGACTTCAGCGTGGCGTCGTAATCGATCAGCGCGCGGGTGATGCCGTGGCGAACAGCACCGGCCTGGCCGGTTTCACCACCACCGGTCACGTTGACCTTGATGTCGAACGTTTCGGCGTGAGCCGTCAGTTCCAGCGGCTGGCGCACGATCATCAGCGAGGTTTCGCGAGCGAAATACTCGTTGATGGGCTTGCCGTTGACGACAATAGCGCCCTTGCCCGACTTGATGAAGACACGTGCCACGGCGCTCTTGCGGCGGCCAGTACCGTAATTCCAATTACCGATCATGGATGGCCCCCTTAGATTTCCAGCACCTTGGGCTGCTGTGCGCTATGCGGATGCTCGGCTTCGGCGTAAACCTTCAGCTTCTTGATCATCGCGTAGCCCAGCGGACCCTTCGGCAGCATGCCCTTGACAGCCTTTTCCAGGGCACGGCCCGGGAAACGCTGCTGCATCTTGCCGAACGTCGTTTCGTAGATACCGCCCGGGTAACCCGAATGGCGATAGTACTTCTTGTCCTGTTCCTTGGTACCCGTCACGCGCAGTTTGGCTGCATTGACGATGATGATGAAATCACCGGTGTCGACGTGAGGAGTAAATTCTGGCTTGTGCTTGCCGCGCAGTCGGCGTGCCACTTCGCTGGCAACACGGCCGAGGACTTTGTCCGTCGCGTCAATCACGTACCAGTCGCGCTTTACCTCTGCAGGCTTGGCGGAAAAGGTCTTCATGATTTTTCCTGATTAGAAAATCTGCCCGGTATGACGGTCGCCGTTTTAGCGTCCTGTCGTCGGTCGGCCCTTGGGACCTGACCTTCCTGCTTGTTCTCTGCAGGCTCTCCCTGATTTTTTCCGGGGGCAATGACCGGAAAGCCGACGATTATAAGCGGCTACGGCGCCATCGCACAAGCAAAGTTGCCGGATTTCGTCAAGTCTTTGCCGGCTGGCAGCATGACAAGCGCCGAGTTGTTCACTGGCGCACCGTGGCGGCCCTTGCAAAGGGCGAAAAAAAACCCAAGTCTATCGGACTTGGGTTTGAATCCACCAAAGGAGGAGGGTGGAGGAGACACCGGGCGATCGACGGGGCCGGTCATTGCGGTGGTGCGGCGAGCGATCCGGGCCGGAACCTCTTTCGCTTTCGCACTCTGCGCGCTCTTCGTGCGCCGTCGTTCGATGGATTGGATTATACATATGGCCCCTTGCAAGGCAAGAAAATTTACACTACGAAATTCAATTCCATAATATGGAATGTACAATACGTCTCTTTAAAAGAACGTTATTTCTTTTAAATCAATAACTTATCCATACAAAGCGAGTCTTTGATCGACACCACACTAGAGGAAACCCTCGGATTTTTAGGGGAAATCCCGTAGGGAAAGGCGCCCGCGGAGTTGGCCTATACTCGCGAAATGCAAGTCATGAGATGCCCTGCGTGCGAGCGAAATCAGGACATCAACGAATCGAGGAACGAAAAAAATGGAATGCAAAGTGACATGGTCGGGCCCGGAGGGCATGAGCTTCATCGCCCAGACCGGCAGCGGCCATCTGGTGGCCATGGACGGCGCACCGGACGGTGGCGGCAACAACCTGGCGCCGCGTCCAATGGAGATGGTGCTGCTGGGCACTGGCGGCTGCACCGCCTATGACGTGGTGCTGATCCTGAAGCGTGGCCGCCAGGATATTCGCGGCTGCTCGGTCAAGCTGGAAGCCGAGCGCGCCGATACCGATCCGAAGGTGTTCACGAAGATCAACTTCCACTTCACGGTAACCGGCAAGGGCCTGGACCCCGCCAAGGTGGAGCGTGCCATCGAGCTGTCGCACGAGAAGTACTGCTCGGCATCGATCATGCTGGCGAAGACTGCCGAGATCACGCATACCACCGAGATCGTCGAAGGCTGACGTTTCCACGCTCACGCCAAAGCAAAACGCCCGGCGGTGCAGAAGCACGCCGGGCGTTCTCAAATCCGAAGCAAAGCAGGCCGATAAGCCGGATTCTGTGCATGCCGACCGCCCTTGCGGGCACTCTGCATGTGACAACCATTCCTCTAGACCGGCCGTTACCGGACGGTTCCAGCTCCCTACCCGCAGACTCAGCGGGCCGCCTCAACGTCTGCCTATTTGGGATTGCTCCAGGTGGAGGTTACCGCGTTTCACCCTTCCCGCCGACCGAAGCCAGCGGCAAGACTCGTCTCTGTGGCCCTATTCCGCACGTTACCGTGGATGGCTGTTAGCCAACACCCTGCCCTGTGGAGTCCGGACTTTCCTCCCCTTGCCCCTTGCGGGAACAAGCAGCGATTGTCTGGCCTGCTTTGCGGGCCGCAGTCTATCACCGAATGGACGGCTGGGGCGGCCGGCGTCCCGGACGAAACACCGTGACATCCTCATAGAACGCTGGATCAGCGTTGCCGTCGCACCAGCCCGGGATACCCATGACGGGCAACGGCGAAAAGCTGCGGCCACCGGCGAAGCGGCCTGCTTCTGCCGCTTCGGCGAGATCCGCTGCAAGCATGGCGTCGAGTTCGTGCATCGGCATCGACGGCGGCGCAATGACACGCCAGGCGTGGGCGGTGACGGCCTTGTAGGGATGGACGAGCTTTTCGAGCAATGCGTGCCCGAACGGCATCACGCCACAGACGCCCCGCCACGAAACGCGCCGGGTGATGAACAATTCGCGCCAGTCAAACCCTTTCAGGGCATCGAACAGCGTGTCGTCTTCGGTGAGGAAAAGGATCGCGTTCTCGTCGAACAGCGTGGCGGCATCGCGCAGACCGCCTCGCATCTGTTGCACGCCGTCGCGCGCAATGGCCTCGGCCTGCAGCCGGTTCAGCAAACGTTTGGTTTCGGGGAAGTGCAGCCAGATCAACGCGTTGAAGGCGTCGTGGAGGTTGTCGCGCGTCGGCACCTGCCCGCTGGCGTGGATGTGGGATTCGTACGCCGTGCCATCGGGCAACGATGACTGCGGCACGAAGCGTAGCGGCTGCCCGCGCGCATTGCGCAGGGCACCGGCGACTGCATTGAGTCCTTCGCGCAGATCCTCGTGCGAAAGGACCGATGCGGACGCGGCGAATGGTTGGTACCAGGGCCGCGTCCAGTCAATCGCCGGAAGCAATCAGCTTGCCTTCCAGCGCAGCGTTTCGCCTGCGCGCAGCGGCACCAGCGTGGTGTCGCCGTACGGCAGTTCCGTCGGCAGCTCCCAATCCTCGCGCGTCAGCGTCAACGTGCCCGTGTTGCGCGGCAGGTTGTAGAACGCCGGGCCGTTGAAGCTGGCGAACGCCTCCAGCTTGTCCAGCGCGCCGACTGCATCGAATGCTTCGGCGTAAAGCTCCATCGCATGCAGCGCCGTGTAGCAACCCGCGCAACCGCACGCGTGCTCCTTGAGGCCCTTGGCATGCGGCGCGCTGTCCGTGCCGAGGAAGAAACGGTCGCTGCCCGACGTAGCGGCCTTTACCAGCGCCTCACGATGGGTCTCGCGCTTGAGTACCGGCAGGCAGTAGTAATGCGGACGGATGCCGCCGATGAAGATCGCGTTGCGGTTGTAGAGCAGATGGTGCGCGGTGATCGTCGCAGCGATCGGGCCTTCGGCTTCGGCCACGTACTGGGCGGCCTCGGACGTGGTGATGTGCTCGAACACCACCTTCAGTTCCGGGAAATCGCGGCGCAGCGGTTTCATCACGCGCTCGATGAATACGGCTTCGCGGTCGAACAGGTCAATGTCGCCATTGGTGACTTCGCCGTGCACCAGCAGCGGCATGCCTGCACGCTGCATGGCTTCCAGCGTAGGGGCGCATCGCTTGATATCGGTCACGCCAGCATCGCTGTTGGTCGTGGCGCCGGCCGGGTACAGCTTCACCGCGTGGACAAAACCGCTGGCCTTGGCTGCGACGATTTCCTCGGGCGGCAGGTTGTCGGTCAGGTACAGCGTCATCAGCGGCTCGAACGTCATCCCGGCCGGCAGTGCGGCCAGGATGCGGTCGCGGTAGGCAGCGGCTTGCGCCACCGTGGTGACCGGCGGCTTGAGGTTCGGCATGACGATGGCGCGCGCGAACTGGCGTGCGGTATCGGGCAGGACAGCGGTCAGCGCCGCGCCATCGCGCAGGTGCAGGTGCCAGTCGTCCGGGCGGGTAATCGTGATCTTTTGGGTCATGGGGACAAGCAACAACTAGAGAATCAGGATGGCGCGGAAATCGTTCACGTTGGTCCGCGTGGGGCCGGTCACGACGAGGTCATCCACCGCATGGAAGAACCCCCACGCGTCGTGGGCATCCAGGCTGTGCCGGGCCGAGACGCCGGCTGCATCAGCGCGCGCCAGCGAATCGGGGCCCAGCAACGCACCGGCGTTGTCCTCGGAACCATCGATGCCGTCGGTGTCGGCGGCAATCGCGTGGATGTTTTCCGCACCGGCCAGCTCGATGGCCAGCGACAGCAGGAATTCCGAGCACCGCCCGCCACGCGCGTTTGTCGCACCACTCGGCAATGTGACCGTGCATTCACCGCCCGAGATCAGCACCACCGGCGCGGAGAACGGCGCATTGTACTTGCGAATCTCGCGGACGAGCGCGGCATAGACGCGTGCCACCTCCTGCGCCTCGCCGGTAACCGTATCGCCGAGCACCACGGGTTCGATGCCTTGACGGCGGAACAGCGCGGCGGCAGCTTCCAGGCTGCCATGTGCCGTGGCGATCATGCGGTTGTCGACGCGCTTGAACAGCGGATCGCCCGGCTTCGGCGTTTCATCGATCTCGCCGCGCGCGCCGCGTTCCAGATGGGATTGCACGCTCGCCGGCACCGTGGCGCCGAAGCGTTTCAGGATGCCGAGGGCATCGGCATAGGTGCTGGGATCGGGAACCGTAGGACCGGAGGCGATGGCACTCGGATCGTCGCCCGCCACATCGGACACGATCAGCGTGGTCACGGGTGCCCGGCTCGCCTGCGCGAGCCTTCCGCCCTGGATGCGCGAAATATGCTTGCGCACGACGTTCATGTCCGTGATCGGTGCGCCACAACGCAGCAACTCGCGCGTGGTGGCTTTCAGGTCGGCCATGGGGATGCCATCGGCCGGCAGCGACAGCAGGCTGGAGCCGCCGCCCGAGACCAGCACGATCAGCCGATCCTCGGGTCCGAGCGATTGCACACGCGCCAGGATATCGGCGGCGGCCTGCTCGCCCGCTTCGTCGGGCACCGGATGGCCGGCCTCGATCACGCGGATATGGTCGGTGGGCATGCCATGCGCATAGCGCGTGACGACGATGCCTTCGAGCGTGGCCTTGCCCTGGTAGGCGCGCTCGACCGCTGCCGCCATCGACGCGGCAGCCTTGCCTGCGCCCACCACGAGCGTGCGCCCTCCGGCATGCGGCGGCGGCAGGTGATCGGCAACGATTTGCAATGGATCGGCGGCAGCAACAGCGGCGTGGAAACTCTCGAGCAGCAAGGTGCGCGGACAGCCCTGGAAATTCATGATGCCTCCGCGATGGCGCCCTGGGGCATGGGTTCCGTTCCGATTCCGTCTCCGGGAATGGCAGCGATCTTGTCTCGATTCATGGCTGGGAAGGGATGAGGGCGTCGGCGCCGTGCTTGGCAGCGTCCGGTACGCGAAGGATAATGGCCCCATTCTATTGCAAAGCGGCAGCCCCCTGCCGCACGGTGCCCTCGCCATGTGCCAGCTGCTAGGCATGAACTGCGCCACGCCAACCGACGTGACGTTCTCCTTCACCGGCTTTGCCGCGCGCGGCGGTGTGACGGACCACCACTCCGATGGTTTCGGCGTGGCCTTCTTCGAGGACAAGGCGTGCCGCCTGTTCATCGATAACCAATCGGCGGGTTCGTCGCCGGTGGCAGACCTGATCAAGCGCTACCCCATCAAGTCGAAGAACGTGATCTCGCATATCCGCAAGGCCACGCAAGGCACGGTCCGGCTGGAGAACTGCCATCCGTTCATGCGTGAGCTCTGGGGCCGGCACTGGATCTTCGCGCATAACGGCGACCTGCACGGATTCGCCCCTTTCCTGTCCGGCGTCTACCAGCCTGTGGGCGACACCGACAGCGAACTGGCGTTCTGCACGCTGATGCAGGGGCTGCGCAAACGCTTTCCGGGATCGCAGCCGCCGCTGAATGAGCTGGGACATGCGCTGGCCGACATCACGCGAGACATCACGCTGCATGGGGTATTCAACTTCCTGCTGTGCAACGGTCAGGCGCTGTTTGCGCACTGCTCCACGCGGCTGTACTACATCGTGCGGCAGTGGCCGTTCTCCAAGGCACATCTGATCGATGCCGACCTGTCGATCGATTTCGCACAGGTCACCACGCCGGACGATCGCGTGGCCGTTATCGCCACCGCACCGTTGACGGACAACGAGACGTGGACGCAGTTTGCGCCTGGCGAGCTGATCATGTTCGAGAATGGAAAGCCCGTCATGACGTGGACGGTGCCGATACCGCCTGAAGTGCAGGCGAAGAATGCCGCGAATACGGCTTGTACTTGAGGGGGATTTGACTGCCAGCACCGTCAGACACGCCCAAGCGGTGACAGGTGGCGAGGTCTTGGGTCCCTCTCCCGCAAGGCGGGAGAGGGGAGCAAACACGCGAGGTTCGCGCGCTCGCTTAGTGCTGCAGGATCTTCGACAGGAACTGACGGGCGCGCTCGGAGCGGGCTTCGATATTGCCGAAGAACTCCTCCTTGGCGCAGTCTTCCACGATCTTGCCGGCGTCCATGAAGATCACGCGGTTGGCCACCTTGCGGGCGAAGCCCATTTCGTGGGTCACGCACATCATGGTCATGCCTTCGTTGGCCAGTTGCACCATTACGTCGAGCACTTCGTTGACCATTTCCGGGTCAAGCGCCGAAGTCGGTTCGTCGAACAGCATGCAGATCGGATCCATCGACAGCGCGCGCGCAATGGCCACGCGCTGCTGCTGGCCACCTGACAGCTGACCCGGATACTTGTCGGCCTGGCTCTTCAGACCCACGCGCTCCAGGTACTTCATGCCCTTGGCGTTGGCTTCGTCCTTCGAGCGGCCCAGCACCTTCATCTGCGCGATGGTCAGGTTCTCGGTGATCGACAGGTGCGGGAACAGTTCGAAGTTCTGGAACACCATGCCCACGCGCGAGCGCAGCTTGGGCAGGTTCGTCTTCGGGTTGCCCACCGACGTGCCATCCACGAGGATGTCGCCCTTCTGGAACGGCTCCAGCGCGTTCACGGTCTTGATCAGCGTCGACTTGCCCGAGCCCGACGGACCGCACACCACCACCACTTCGCCCTTGGCCACCTTGGTGGTGCAATCGGTCAGCACCTGGAAGGCGCCGTACCACTTGGAAACGTTATTAATTTCGATCATACGGCCACCTTTTTCTGATAACGCTTGACCAGCAGCGAAGCGGAAAAACAAATGATGAAGTACACGAGACCAGCAAACAACAGCATCTCCACGATGCGGCCGTCACGCTCGCCAATACCGTAAGCCTGGCCGAAGAAGTCTGCCAGCGCGCTCACGTAGACCAGCGACGTATCCTGGAACAGGATGATGCCTTGCGTCAGCAGCAGCGGCACCATGTTGCGGAACGCCTGCGGCAGGATCACCAGCCGCATGGTCTGACCATAGGTCATGCCCAGTGCCTGGGCCGCGAACATCTGGCCGCGCGACACGCTCTGGATACCGGCGCGGATGATTTCCGAGTAGTACGCGGCCTCGAACAGCGAGAACGCGATCAGCGCGGAGGTCATGCGCAGGTCGGATGCCGCCGAGAGGTTGAACACCTTCTGCAGCAACTGCGGAATGATCAGGAAGAACCACAGCAGCACCATCACCAGCGGGATGGACCGAAACAGCGTCACGTACCCCTGTGCAAACCAGTTCAGTGCCTTGATCGACGACAAACGCATCATCGCCAGGATCGTGCCCCAGACGATGCCGACGATCACCGCCGTCACCGTGATCTTGAGCGAAACGGCCATACCCTCGCCCAGCACATGCAGCGTGGAGTAATTGATGGAGCTGAAATCGAATTCGTATGCCATGTTGCAGCTCCTTACTTCGTGCCGATGAAGCCCGGCACGCGGGTACGGCGTTCCACCCAGCGCATCAGGAACATCACCGTGAAGTTGATCAGCGCGTACAGCAGCGTGACCGCGATGAACGATTCATACGGACGCGCGGTGTAGTCCACCAGCTGGCGGCCCTGTGCGGCCAGTTCCAGCAGGCCGATCGTCGATGCCACGGCCGAGTTCTTGAAGATGTTCAGGAACTCGGAGGTGATCGGCGGCACGATGACGCGGAAGGCCATCGGCAGCAGCACGTGGCGGTACGTCTGCGCCAGCGTGAAACCCATGGCCAGGCCGGCGTTCTTCTGGCCGCGCGGCAGCGAATTGATCCCCGAGCGCACCTGTTCGCAAACCCGGGCGGCCGTGAAGGTGCCCAGGCAGATCATGGCTGCCAGGAACTGCTGGGTGAACGGGTTCATCTGCTTGATGGCTTCGCCGCCCGGCAGCAGCTCGGGTCCGACGAAGTACCAGATGAACAGCTGCACCAGCAGCGGAATATTTCGGAAGATTTCGACGTAAGTGGCGGCAAACCCCGACAGCCACTTGTTCGGGACCGTGCGCAGCACGCCCAGCACCGAGCCGAGAACAAGGGCGATCACCCACGACGACAGGCCCAGCGCGATCGTGACCTTGAGACCGGAAATCATCCAGTCCAGGTACGTCTCGTTGGAAGCGGCCTGCTCGAGGAAGACTCCCCAGTGAAAAGCGTAATCCATAGTGCGTCCTCAAAAAGAAACGGAAGGACTGCTCCTTCCGTTTCGCACTGCGCCAATCGCAACGATCAGTCGAGTGCCTTGTCGTTCGGGGTCTTGAAGAGCGCCTTCATATCTTCGGACAGCGGGAAGTCCAGGTTCAGGCCCTTGGGCGGGACCGGTTGCTGGAACCACTTCGCGTACATCGTGTTGATCGAACCATCCTTCATCAGGCCGGCGATCACGGTGTCGGAGATCTTCTTGAACGGTGCGTCATCCTTGCGGATCATGCAGCCGTACGATTCACGCGACTGCGGCTTGCCCACGACGATCCAGTCTGCCGGGTTCTTGGCCTTGGCGCGTTCGCCGAACAGCAGCGCGTCGTCCATCATGAACGCCACGGCACGGCCCGATTCCAGCGTCAGGAACGACTGGCCATGGTCCTTGGTGCTGATGATATTCATGCCCAGCTTCTGGTCATCGTTCATCTTGCGCAGCAGGCGCTCGGACGTGGTGCCAGCGGTGGTCACCACGTTCTTGCCCTTCAGGTCGGCCCAGTCCTTGATGCCGCCGTCCTTCTTCACCATGATGCGCGTGCCGATGATGAAGATGCTGTTCGTGAACGATGCCTGCTTCTGGCGTTCCAGGTTGTTCGTGGTCGAGCCGCACTCGATATCGATCGTGCCGTTCTGCAGCAGCGTGATGCGGTTCTGCGACGTGATCGGAATTTCCTTGACCTGCAGGTTCGGCAGCTTCAACTGATCCTTGATGGCTTCCACGATCTTCATATTGATATCGTAGGAATACCCAACCTGACGGACACCGCCGAGGTTGTAGTTGAAGGGAATCGAGGAGTCCCGCACGCCCAGCGTGATGACACCCGTTTCCTTGATCTTCTGCAGCGTACCCGTCAGCGGCTCAGCTGCTTGCGCGCTTGCGCACAACACCCCTGCCGCAATCATCAGGCCTGCCAACTTGGCAACATTCATAACATCTCCTTGACCATGAAGAGAAAGGCGGGACTGTAACAGACTGCCCCACCGGCGAAACAGTATTGCTTAGCTCGTCACTCAAGACAACGGGTTTTTCCCCTAACTGGTGCCAATTCAGCGATGGTTTAGCTGCGTTGCGCCAAAATGAGACACAAGTGCGCACTGATTGTTGCCGCCGCTTCAAACCGTTGATGACAAAAAAACGCGGCAACCGGAGTCATCCGATCGCCGCGTTGCGGGCTTCACCGAAGCGGGGAATTTTGCTGCATTGCAGCAGCGTCAAATCCCGGCTTCATGAATCGTCCTCCATCAAGGATAGAGGCCGCGCATCTCGCGCGCCTGCAGGATCCGCGTGCAAGCGACGATGAACGCGGCCGTCCGCAGCGTGACCTTGTTGTCCTGGGCAACCTGCCAGATCGCCCGGAAAGCCTCTTGCATGATTCGTACCAGCCGGTCATTGATCTCCTCTTCGGTCCAGAAGAAGCTGGAGAAATCCTGCACCCATTCAAAATAGGACACGGTCACGCCGCCTGCATTGGCAATCACGTCCGGGCAAACCAGAATATTGCGCTCGCGCAGGATGTCGTCGGCCTGCGGGGTGGTCGGGCCGTTGGCGCCCTCGATCACCAGCTTGGCCGTGATGCGCGGTGCGTTCTCGGCGGTGATCTGGCCTTCCAGCGCGGCCGGGATCAGGATGTCGCACTCCACATCCCAGAACTGGTCACCCTTGAGGACTTCGGCCTGGAAGCCGTCGATCGTGCCGCTGTGCGATGCGTATTCCATCATTGCCGGCACGTCCAGACCCGCCGGGTTGAACAGCGTGGTGCGGTGATCCTGCACCGCCACCACCTTGGCGCCGGCTTCATGGAACAGCTTGGCGGCCACAGCGCCCACATTGCCGAAGCCCTGCACGGCCACGCGCGCACCCTTGACGTCCATGCCCAGGTTGCGGGCGGCTTCCGAACCCACCACGAACACGCCACGGCCGGTGGCTTCATGGCGGCCCAGCGAGCCACCCAGCGAGATCGGCTTGCCGGTCACCACGCCGGTGGCCGTGCTGCCCGAATTCATCGAATAGGTGTCCATCATCCAGGCCATGACCTGGGCGTTGGTATTCACGTCAGGCGCCGGAATGTCCTTGTTCGGACCGATGATGATGTTGATTTCACTGGTGTAGCGACGGGTCAGGCGTTCCAGCTCGCCGTGCGACAGCGTGCGCGGATCCACGCGGATGCCACCCTTGGCACCGCCGTAGGGCACGTTCACCGCCGCGTTCTTCACCGACATCCATGCCGACAGCGCCATCACCTCGGACAGCGTCACGTCCTGGTGGAAACGCACGCCGCCCTTGCCCGGGCCGCGCGACAGGTTGTGCTGCACCCGGTAACCCTCGTAGTGGGCGATGGTGCCGTTGTCCAGTTCGATGGGTACGTCGACGATCAGCGCGCGCTTGGGGCGCTTCAGCGTTTCCACCCAGCGCGCCAGCGAGCCCAGGTAGGGCGTGACACGATCGACTTGCTGCAGGTAGATGCCCCACGGGCCGAGGTCGTCGGCTTTCAGGTAGGAAGGCAGGGCGTGGGCATGCGAGACATTCGAGACGTTTTGCGTCGGTGCTGCGGAAGACATCGTTGAGTTCCGAGTGAAGGTGACACGGAGGATATCGGCGCTGCCCTGCCCCAATCCAATGCCGTTTCATCATCCCGCCTCGGCAGGTTATGCAAGCCTCGCATAACCTTGGCGCCCCTTCCTGGCACCTTGCGGTTTCACGCGTCCGACGCCGGCGCCGTCAGTGCGGCCCAGATGCGGTCCACGAACTGGCGTTTGCGGCGCGACTGGCCGCCGCGCCGTTCGGTCCCGTTATCGGAAGGTCGCTCGCGATAGAGCCGGATTTCCATATCGATCGATTGCGGCAGCCCGCGCGCCGCCTCGGCCCGCACCAGACGGCCGGCGGCCACGTCTTCACGCACCGTGCTTTCCGGCAAGAATGCCATGCCGTGTCCGGCCAGCGCCATCGCCTTGAGCGCCTCGGCCATATCGGTTTCGTAGCATTTGTCGAGCTTGAGCGTATCGGCGGACTCCGCCAGCAGCATGTCCACCATCCGGCCCAGAAACGCATTGGGCGTGTAACTCAGGAATGGCACTGGCTTCTTGTCCGTACCCGGCAGCCGGAACAGCGGGCGACCCGTGGCATCGGGCACGCTGTAAGGCGACAGCCGTTCGGTGCCGAGCACGAGCATGTCGTAGTGCGCCGGATCGAGCTGGATGGCCTGGCGCGGATGGTGATAGACCATGACGAGGTCGCAGCCGCCTTCCACCAGCATCAGCACCGCATCGTGGACATTGAGCGCGCGCAGGCGGCATGGCAGTGTGCCGACCTTGCGCTCCACGCCCTTGAGCCATTCGGGGAAGAACGTCAGCGACAACGTGTGCGGGACGGCGAATTCCAGCACCTGCGCATTGGCCGACCGCTGCCCGCGCATCAGCGCACGGGTCTCGCTGACCTGCGCCAGCATCGCCAGTGCCTGCTCGTAGAACACCTTGCCCGCCGAGGTCAGGCTCGTGGGGTAACTGGACCGGTCGATCAGCTCGGTGCCCACCCACGCCTCCAATGACTGGATGCGGCGCGAGAACGCCGGCTGCGTGACATGCCGCAGTTCCGCCGAGCGCGAGAAGCTGTGCGTCTCGGCCAGGCTGACGAAGTCTTCAAGCCATTTGATTTCCATGGCGCGGATTATCGCCTGCGTCCACGTCCCGCGCAGCACGGACGCCGCCATCGACAATATTTTTCTGCCTCCGCCCCCTCCGTTGGAACAGGATTACAATCTGCGCGGGTTTTGGATCGAAATTTTCAGGTTTGCAGGAAATCCCATGGACCGCTATGACCGCCAGATCCTGGAGATCCTCCAGGAAGATGCCGCTGTGCCTGTTGCCGAGATCGGCGAACGCGTGGGGCTGACGTCGACGCCATGCTGGCGCCGCATCCAGAAGCTCGAAGAATCCGGCGTCGTGCGAAAGCGCGTGGCGCTGCTCGATGCGGCCAAGCTCAATGTTGGCGTGACGGTTTTTGTCTCGATCCGCACCAACCAGCACAACGTGAAATGGCTCAAGGCGTTTCACGGACTCGTGGCATCGATTCCGGAAGTGACCGAGTTCTACCGCATGGCGGGCGATACCGACTACCTGTTGCGCGTGGTGGTGCCGGATATCGCCGCTTATGACACCGTGTACAAGAAACTGATCCAGGGCGTAGAACTGGCCGATGTCAGTTCGAGCTTCGCGATGGAACAGATCAAGTACACGACGGCGTTGCCGCTGGATTACGCCTGATCAACCACGGCTATCCACGATGGGCCCAGCTCGTCATGCGCTTTTCGAGCACGGCGAACAGTTCGTACATCAGCATCGCCATCACCGCGATCACGACGAGGCCGGCAAACGCCAGTGGCATTTTCATCGCGGAGCCGGCCGATACCAGCAGGTAGCCGATGCCTTCGTTCGCCGCGCTCATTTCCGAAACGGTCGTGCCGACGAAGGCCAGCGTGATCGCCACCTTGAGCGAGGCGAAGAAGAACGGCATCGCGCGGGGCAGACCCACCTTGATCAGCACATCGCGACGCTTGGCACCCAGCACGCGCAGCACGTCTTCAAGTTCCGGTTCGAGCGTAGCGAGCCCCGTGGCGATATTCACCATGATCGGGAAGAACGAGATCAGGAACGCCGTGATGATCGCGGGACCGGCACCGAGGCCGAGCCACACCACGAGGATCGGCACGAATGCGGCTTTCGGCAATGCATTGAACGCCGTCATCAGCGGATACGTGGCCGCGTAAGCGAGCCGCGACGATCCGAGCAGCATGCCCAGCAGTACGCCTACGACGATGGCGAGGCCGAAGCCCACCATGGTCGTCCAGAACGTGCGCCATGCATGCGTGGCGATCACTCCGCCGTACTCGCCCAGCGAAGCCACGATGGCCGACGGACTCGGCAGGATGAAGTCCGAGACGTTGAAGATGAGGCATGCCCCCTGCCACAACAGCAGGAACGTACCCAGCAGAATCCACGGGGCCACGCGCTGCACGCGCCTGGCCTGAAGAGAGGACATCGTCGCCATAATCAGTGTTGTCCCCGGTTATGCCCGATCTTCTCGCGCAGTTCATGCACGCGTTCGGCAAAGGGTTCGGTGTAGGTGATGTCGAGCGGACGCGGACGCGGCAGGTCGATCTCGCGGCGCAGCAGAATACGGCCCGGACGCGGGCTCATCACGTAGACGGTATCGGCCAGGAACACGGCCTCGCGCAGATCGTGTGTGACCAGAATCACGTTGAAGCGTTGCGCTTGCCAGAGATCGCGCAGCACGCACCATAGTTCTTCTCGCGTGAACGCGTCGAGTGCACCGAACGGTTCATCGAGCAGCAGCATGCGCGGCTCGTGAATCAGCGCACGGCAGATCGATGCGCGCTGCTGCATGCCACCTGACAGTTGCCACGGATACTTGTCCTCGTAGCCGGACAGGCCCACGGTCTTCAGCAGCATGCGCGCACGTTCCACGTACTCGTCGCGCTTCTTGCGCATGGTGGATCGATACGGCTCGACGATCTCCAGCGGCAGCATCACGTTGTCGAGCGTGGTACGCCACGGTAGCAACGTGGGCGCCTGGAACGCCATGCCCACCTGCTTGAGCGGGCCAGTGACCTTGGTGCCATTGATGCTGACCACGCCGCGCGTAGGCTGGCGCAAGCCAGTGGCCAGCTTCATGAACGTGGACTTGCCGCAGCCCGAGGGTCCCACGATGGCGATGAATTCACCTTCTGCAGCCTGCAGCGAAATATCCTCGACTGCGAACTCGCCGCGACGCGCGAGTTCATCGTCATAGGCCAGCCATACGCGATTGAAATCGACGAATGGCTGGCCGCCACCCGCATCGGCCGGTGACCCGCCCGAGGCGGGCATCAGTGCTTCTCTTGCCATCATCGCAGCACGTCCAGTTCGGCGGCAGACGGCAGATAGGCGTCGGTCCACAGCGTATCGGGATTGATACGGCCCTTGGTGCCGAAGGCATCGGCCACCTGCGAAGCCATCAGCGACAGGCGCGGCTTGTTCACGCGGCCAAAGCCCTCGGCCTTGGCATCCGGCGACTTCACCACGCTGTCGAGCGCCAACTTCAGGCGCTTGACCTCCAGCTTCTCGTCGATGATGCCGTCACGCGCCTTCACGGCCTTGATGCCTTCTTCCGGATGTGCGATCACGTCCTTGGCCGATTTCGCAAAGGCGCGCAGGAATGCCTTGACCGCTTCGGGGTTGCTCTTCAGGAACTGTTCCGATGCGATGATCGCGTTGCCGTAGAGCTTCACGCCGAACTGCGGATACGGCAGCACCACGATGTCCTCATCCTTCACGCCACGCGCGTTCAGGTTCAGGATCGACGTGAACGAGAAACCGGTGATGGCATCGAGATCGCCACGCGTCAGCATCGTTTCGCGCAGCGTGGGGTCCATCGCCTGCCAGTTGAACGATGCCGCCTGCAGGCCGTTGGCCTTGGCGAAGATCGGGAAGGCACGACGGCCCGCGTCGAACACCGGCGCGCCCAGCTTCTTGCCCGTCAGGTCCTTGGGCGCCTTGATGCCCGACTTCTTCAGCGCTAGCACGGCGGCGGGCGTGTTGTTGTAGACCATCATCACGGCCACTGGCTTGTTCTTGGCATCGGGGTTGTTGCCGTAGAACTCCATCACCGAAGCCAGGTCGGCAAAGCCCATGTCATACGTGCCCGATGCCACGCGGTTGACCACATTGCCCGAGCCGTTGCCCGCGTCGATCGACACATCGAGCTTCTCGTTCTTGAAGTAGCCCTTCTGCTCGCCGAGCAGGAACAGCGCCGCCGGGCCTTCGAAACGCCAGTCGAGCTGAAAGCGGACTTTCGTCGCGGCTTGCGCCTGCGCGGTGCCCACGCAGAGTGTCGACAGCACCATCGCGGTGCCTGCCGTGGTGCACAGTTTCAGAAATTGGCGACGCAGAGCGAATTGCAGCATGGACCTTCTCCAGTTTTTATCTATCTGGAGGGTGCTTTTTGCAAGGGTCGTGCCAGCCTTTGCAGGGG
Organism: Cupriavidus sp. SW-Y-13; assembly: GCF_009793345.1. Classification (NCBI taxonomy): domain Bacteria; kingdom Pseudomonadati; phylum Pseudomonadota; class Betaproteobacteria; order Burkholderiales; family Burkholderiaceae; genus Cupriavidus; species Cupriavidus sp. SW-Y-13. The sequence continues at coordinate 467,611 of NZ_WHLX01000001.1, read as the reverse complement.
GCATGCCGCACCGGCGCGATGCATGGGCGCGGTGCATTGACGACCCATGATTGTGCGCACGCATCTGTACGCGCAGGTTGCCGTCATCGATTGTCGACAATCGATGACGGCGCGCTTCAGAGAAGCGTCAGGCGTCCTGCGTCTCGTCGCCTGCGTCGATGGCGAGCGCATCGGCATCGGGCACACCCTGCGCGGCATTACGCGCCTGGATCTGCCACATGCCTGCATAGCGGCCATTGGCGCGCATCAGTTCGGCGTGCGTGCCGCGCTCGACGATGCGGCCATGATCCATCACCAGGATCTGATCGGCATGCACCACCGTCGACAACCGGTGCGCGATCAGCAGCGTGGTGCGGTTCTGCGCCAGGCGCATCAGTTCGGACTGGATGGCCTGTTCGGTGCGCGAATCCAGCGCCGAGGTGGCTTCGTCGAACACCAGGATCGGCGGATTCTTGAGCAGCGTGCGCGCGATGGCCACGCGTTGCTTCTCGCCACCGGACAGCTTGAGCCCACGCTCGCCCACAGGTGTGTCGTACCCCTGCGGCAACTCGCTGATGAAATGATCGATCTGCGCGGCGCGCGCGGCCTCGATTACCTCGTCGCGCGTGGCTTCGGGCCGGCCATAGGCAATGTTGTAGTAGATGCTGTCGTTGAACAGCACGGTGTCTTGCGGCACGATGCCGATCGATGCGCGCAGGCTCGCTTGCGTGACCTTGCGGGTATCCTGCCCATCGATCTCGATCCCACCCCGACTCACGTCATAGAAGCGGAACAGCAGCCGCGCCAGCGTGGACTTGCCCGAGCCACTGTGGCCGACCACCGCCGTGGTGGTGCCCGCAGCGATCGTGAAATCCACATCGTCGAGAATCGTACGGTTCGACTCGTAGCCGAACCCCACATGGCGGAAGCGCACTTCCGCACCGTTCACGCGCAGCGGCGCAGCGCCGGCGGCATCGGCCACTTCCTGGTTCGTACCCAGCAGCACGAACATGCGATCCATGTCGGTGGTGGCCTGCTTGATTTCGCGATAGATCACACCAAGGAAATTCAGCGGGATATAAAGCTGGATCATCAACGTGTTGACCAGCACGAGGTCGCCCAGCGTCAGCTTGCCCGCCGCCACGCCCACCGTGGCACGCCACAGGATCAGGATCAGCCCGACGGCGATGATCGTCTGCTGACCGAAATTCAGCAGCGACAGCGAGTTCTGCGAGCGGATGGCGGCCGTGCGATACGTGCGCAGGTTTTCGTCGTAGCGGCGCGCCTCGTATTCCTCGTTACCGAAGTATTTGACGGTTTCAAAGTTCAGCAGCGAATCGATGGCCTTCTGGTTGGCGCGCGAGTCCAGCTCGTTCATCTTGCGGCGGAAGTGCGTGCGCCACTCGGTCACGATGATCGTGAACGCGATATACGCCACCAGCGCGCACAGCGTAATCGCCGCGAACCAGATGTCGTAGTGCAGCAGCAGAAAGCCGATGACCAGCGACATCTCCACCAGCGTGGGCAGGATGCTGTACAGCGAGTACGAGATCAGCGACTGGATGCCGCGCGTGCCGCGCTCGATATCGCGGCTCATGCCGCCCGTCTGCCGGTCCAGGTGGAATCGCAGCGACAGCGCATGCAGATGGCGGAACACCTGCAACGCGATTTCGCGCACCGCGCTCTGCGTGACCTTGGCAAAGAGGATCTCGCGCAACTCGGTGAACAACGTGCCGGAGAGACGCAGCATGCCGTACGCGACGATCAGCCCGGCGGGCACCACGAGTAGCGCCGTGGCGTTGCCCGGCGCGATGTTCATCGTATCGACGAGCTTCTTCATCAACACGGGCACGCCGAGGTTGGCAACCTTGGCGGCAACCAGGCAGGTCAGCGCCAGGATCACTCGCCACTTGTAGTGCCAGACGTAAGGCAGCAGGTTGCGAACGGTCTGCCAGTCGCTGCGGGGCGCGCCAGCGCCCTTGAACAGGGAGTTTGCCGGCTCGGCGGGGGCGGGCTCGGCGGTCGTGGAATAGCGGCGCATACGTTAGAATTCAGGCCAATGCCGCGATTGTCGCAGAGATCGTCAGGTCCGGCAGTTCATCGTCACTGCCTCATGAATTCGCCGTACTTCCCGCTTTCCGCCATCGCCGACATGTCCACATCCGCCCCCATCTCCGAATTGCCCGCCGGCAAGAACCCCGCCCTGCGCGTCGTCCCCATGCCCGCCGATGCCAATGTGCACGGCGACGTGTTCGGCGGCTGGATCATGGCGCAGGTCGATATCGCCGGCTCGATTCCCGCCGTCGAACGTGCCCAGGGCCGCGTGGCCACGGTGGCCGTCAACTCGTTCCTGTTCAAGCACCCCGTGTTCGTGGGCGATCTGGTCAGCTTCTACGCCGACGTGGTCAAGACCGGCCGCACGTCGATCACGGTGGAAGTGGCCGTCTACGCGCAACGCATGCGCCACAGCCATGAGATCGTCAAGGTGACGGAAGCCACGCTGACGTATGTGGCAACGGATGAGAGCCGGATGCCGCGGGTGTTGCCTACGGTTTGAGGTGGGATTGATTTGTTCCCCTCTCCCGCAAGGCGGGAGAGGGGCGAACGCCGAGCGGTAGTTTCAAACCGCCTCAATCAAACTTCGAAAAATCCGGCTTCCTCTTCTCGAAGAATGCCGTGAATGCTTCCTTGGCTTCCGGTGCCAGCAGCATGCGGCGGAACACTTCGCCTTCCTCGTTCATCTTCTTTTCCACGGCCGGTACATCGTCGCCCTTCATCAGTCGCTTGGTCTCACGCAGCGACGATGCAGGCAGCGCCGCGAGTTTGCCCGCTTGCTGGCGCACATAATCCGACAGCTCGGCAACCGGCAACACCTTCGTGACGAGTCCGATGGCATGCGCTTCCTGCGCGCTGAATGCCTCGCCCAGCAGCAGCTTTTCGGCGGCGCGCTGGTAACCCATCAGGCGCGGCAGCAGCAGGCTCGATGCGGCTTCCGGGCACAGGCCCAGTTGCGCGAACGGCAGCGACAGCTTGGCCGTCTCCGATGCATAGACCAGATCGCAATGCAGCAGCAGCGTGGTGCCGATGCCCACTGCCGCGCCGCTGACCGATGCCACCACCGGCTTGGTGGCGTGGCTGATGGCGTGCAGGAACTGGAACACCGGTGCGGGTGCGCCGCCTTCGCCGTGGGTCGGCGGGCGTTTCATGAAGTCTTCGAGGTCGTTGCCGGCCGTGAAGATCTCCGGCTTGCCTTCGATCACGATCACGCGCACGGCGTTGTCGGTCTCGGCGGCGCGCAGCGCGTCGGCCATGGTCTGGTACATCGCGGCCGTGATCGCGTTCTTCTTGTCGATGCGGTCGAAACCAATGGTCAGGACGCCCTGTTCGATGCGGGTGGCAATGCTCATGTCTTCCTCGTCTCGTCGGTATCAGGTTTGGCCGCTCACACAAACGGTGGCGGCATGTCGGAAAGATAACTGAGTCCGAACGCGCCGGCGCCCACATTGAGCGCAACGGTCAGACTCATCGGCGCGAGCATCAGCTCCACGCCATGTCGTGCGGCAGCATTGGCCAGCGATTGCCACGCGGGCCACGACTCCACCTCGTCGATATCGCCCGCATACGCGGCACCTACCGCCGGCGTCAGCAAGGCACCGGCGCGGATGCAGGCCTCCACATGGCCCAGCAGGCGGCGAATGCCATCCTCGGAGCCGCGCACCTTGGCAATGGCATCGGTCTCGCCGCGATGCATATGGATCACGGGCCGGATATTGAACGCGCTGCCGAGCATGTAGCGGCCCCACGTGATGCTGTTCTCGCCCTTCAGCTTGGCGCGCGTGTACATGTACAGCAGTTCGTTCGGGATCAGGAACATGTGCGCGGCATCGCGCAATCGATTCTCCACCGCATCCACCACGGCGGCGGCACTCGCGCCCTCGGCCAGCATGCGCGCGGCCTCGCGCACGATCAGCGCCTGTCCCGGCCCGATGGCGCCGGTATCGATCACGGTCAGGTCGAACAGCCCGCTGCGGCCCGCGTCCTTGCGCAGCTTGAAACTGCGCGCCACAGTACCCACCACGGCGCCATTGGCGTTTGCGTAAAACTTGCTGCGGCTGCTCGCAATCGTCAGCAGGATCGCGCGATCGCAACCGGCCACCACATTGCGCAGCAAATGGTCTTCAAGCTCGCGTTCGAGCAGCGGAATGGATTCGGCATAGTGGTCCTGCTTGCCGACCAGATACTGCCGATACAGATCGGGCAGTGCAACTTCATCGCGCGTATCGGCGATGAACTGATCCCCCGCGCGGATGCGAAAGGGAATGGTGCGGACGCCAAGCGCGTCCATCATCGCGCGCGGCATGTCGCATGCCGCGTCGGCCAGAATGGCTGTCTCCTGCATATTGTTATGTTCCTCCGGGTCAGTGCGTCAACGTGTTGGCATCTTCGTGTCCATACATTTCTTCATCTGATCGAAGGTAGGGGCGAATCTCATCACTGCCTTGAGATTCGCCCCACTGGCGCGTTTAAACGCGCTCGAAGATTCCGGCTGCGCCCATGCCCGTACCGACGCACATGGTCACCATGCCGTACTTGAGGTTGTGGCGACGCAGCGCGTGCACTACGGTGGCCGAACGGATTGCACCGGTGGCACCCAGCGGATGGCCCAACGCAATCGCACCGCCCATACGGTTCACGCGCGACGGATCGAGTTCCAGGTCACGCATCACTGCCAGCGACTGCGCAGCGAATGCCTCGTTCAGTTCGATCCACTCGATCTGGTCCTGCGTCAGGCCACCGGCCTTCAGTGCCGCAGGAATCGCAGCCTTCGGACCAATCCCCATGATCTCCGGCGGCACACCACGCACCGCGAACGATACGAAGCGGGCCAGCGGCACGAGGTTGAACTGCTTGAGGATCTTCTCGGAAACCAGGATCAGCGCGCCAGCACCATCCGATGTCTGCGAGCTGTTGCCAGCCGTGACGCTGCCCTTGTTGGCGAACACCGCACGCAGCTTGCCCAGTCCTTCCACCGACGTGTCGGGACGCGGACCTTCGTCGAGCGATACCGTGCGTGTCTTCACACCCACCTGGCCCGAAGCCAGATCCGGGAATTTCTCGACGACTTCGATCGGCGTGATCTCGTCGTTGAACTCGCCAGCCTGTTGCGCGGCGATGGCTTTCTGGTGCGACGCCAGCGAGAACGCGTCCTGATCTTCGCGGCTCACCTTCCACTGCGTGGCAACCTTCTCGGCGGTCAGGCCCATGCCGTAGGCAATGCCCACGTTCTCGTCGCGCTCGAAGATCGACGGCGACATCGACGGCGAGTTGCCCATCATCGGCACCATGCTCATCGATTCCACGCCTGCGGCGATCATCACATCGGACTCGCCCACGCGGATGCGGTCAGCCGCCATTGCCACAGCCGACAGGCCCGAGGCGCAGAAACGGTTCACGGTGATGCCGCCCACCGTATTCGGCAGGCCAGCCAGCAGCGCGCCGATACGCGCCACGTTCAGGCCCTGCTGCGCTTCAGGAATCGCGCAGCCAACAATGGCGTCTTCGATCAGCGCCGGGTCCAGGTTTGGCACCTGTGCCACGGCAGCCTTCAGGATGGTGGCAAGCAGGTCGTCGGGACGGGTGTTGCGGAAGGCGCCCTTGGGAGCCTTGCCAATCGGCGAACGGGTAGCCGCAACGATATACGCGTCTTGCAGTTGTTTCATGATGTCGGTTCCTCGTTGGCGGATTAGTTGCGCACTGGCTTGCCGGTCTGCAGCATGCCCATGACGCGCTCCTGCGTCTTGCCCGTGCCCAGCAGGTCGATGAAGGCCTTGCGTTCCAGCGCCAGCAGCCACTCTTCGCTCACCAGCGAGCCCGCCTCCACATCACCGCCGCACACCACTTCCGCGATGCGCGAGGCGATCGTGAAATCGTGCGCCGAGATGAAGTTGCCATCGCGCATGTTCACCAGCGATGCCTTGATCGTGGCGATGCCCGAACGGCCCGCCACCGGAATCAACTGGCCCGGCAGCGGCGCACGATAACCGGCGTTAGCCATTGCGCGCACTTCGCTCTGTGCCACGTACAGCAGTTCGTGCACGTTGTAGACGATGGTGTCCGTGGGCTGCACGTAGCCGATCTTCTGCGCGTCCAGCGCCGAGGTCGAGACCTTGGCCATCGCCGCCGCCTGGAAGCGGTTGGTCAGGAAGTTCAGGTAGTTCGTGCTGCCAGCTGCCTGCGCAGCCTTGGCCGCGGCAATCGCGGCTTCCTTGAGGCCACCACCGGCCGGCACCAGACCCACGCCCACTTCCACGAGGCCGATATAGCTTTCCAGCGCCACCACGCGCTTGGCCGAATGCAGCATCAGTTCGCAGCCGCCGCCGAGCGCGATGCCCGACACCGCCGGAATCACCGGCACTGCCGCGTACTTCACGCGCATCAGCGTGTCCTGGAATTTCTTCACGAACGGTTCGATGCCCTTGGCACCGCCCATCATGAATTGCGGCATGGCCGATTCCAGATTGGCACCGGCCGAGAACGGACCACCGGGTGCGCCGAGCTGCAGCGACGTGGGCTGCCACACGACCAGACCCTTGTATTCGGCTTCGGCCAGTTCCACGGCGCGCACGAGCGAGTCGAGCACATCCGGGCCAATCGTGTTCATCTTGCTCTTGAACGAGATGATCAGCACATCGTCGGCACCATCGCTGGTCCAGATACGCGCACCGTCGTTCTCTTCGATCGTCTTGCCCGACTTGCGCGGATCCGCGGCGTCCGTGCCCTTGAGCGCGGCACGGAACACCTGGCGCTCGTACACGGGCAGCGCGGCGCGCTTGACGAAGATGCTCGTCGCCGGCGACCACGAACCTTGCGCACCGTGCACACCGCCGTTGTCGGCGACGGCACCATCGAATACCCATGCGGGCAGCGGCACGTTAGCGAGTGCCTTGCCGGCTTCGATATCTTCCTTGACCCACTGCGCCACCTGCTTCCAGCCGGCAGCCTGCCAGTCTTCGAACGGACCCGAGTTCCAGCCGAAGCCCCAGCGAATCGCCAAGTCCACATCGGCGGCCGAACCGGCGATCTGTTCGAGGTAGACGGCGATGTACTGGAACACATCGCGGAACACGCTCCACAGGAACTGCGCCTGCGGATTGGTGGATTCGCGAAGCAGCTTGATGCGCTCGGCCGGTTCCTTCTTGAGCATGCGCACGACGATCTCGTCGGCCTTCTTGCCCGATTCCACATACTGGCCGGTCTTGGCGTCGAGCACCTTGATGGCCTTGCCTTCCTTCTTGTAGAAACCCGCGCCAGTCTTCTGGCCCAGCGCGCCCGCATCGACCAGCCCCTTCAGCACGGCCGGCGTCTTGTACACGGAGGCAAACGGATCGCCGCCCAGGCCATCCTGCATCGTCTTGATGACGTGCGCCATCGTGTCCAGGCCCACCACGTCGGCGGTGCGGAACGTGGCGGACTTGGCACGGCCCAGCTTGGTGCCGGTCAGGTCATCGACGATATCGAACGGAATGCCGAATTTTTCGGCTTCGGCAAACACGGCCAGGATCGAGAAGATCCCCACGCGGTTGGCGATGAAGTTGGGCGTGTCCTTGGCACGCACCACACCCTTGCCGAGCGTGGTGGTCAGGAACGATTCCAGGCGGTCCAGGATCGCGGGCTGCGTCGTCGCAGTCGGGATCAGTTCCACCAGATGCATGTAGCGCGGCGGGTTGAAGAAGTGCACACCGCAGAAGCGCGACTTCAGCTCCGCATCGAAGCCATCGGACAGCGACGTGATCGACAAACCCGACGTATTGGTCGCGAAGATCGCGTGCGGTGCCAGATGCGGCGCTACCTTCTTGTAGAGGTCGTGCTTCCAGTCCATGCGCTCGGCGATCGCTTCGATCACCACATCGCATTCCTTGAGCAGTTCGACGTCGTCTTCGTAGTTGGCCGCGCGGATCAGACCCGCTTCGTCCTTGATGCCGAGCGGTGCCGGCGACAGCTTCTTGAGATTCTCGATGGCGCGAAGGGCAATGCCACTCTTCGGGCCTTCCTTCGCGGGCAGGTCGAACAGCACCACGGGCACGCGGGCGTTGACGAGGTGGGCCGCAATCTGTGCACCCATGACGCCGGCGCCGAGTACGGCAACCTTTTTGACGATGAAATTGGACATGCGCGCTCCTTGGGTATCGTGAGCGTTTTGAGGAGAGAGTCGCGTTATTCCCCTCTCCCGCCTTGCGGGAGAGGGGAGCAAACCGTCAGGAGAAGAAACGTCTTAGAACAAATCCGCGTCCAGCGCCATCAGCGTGGCCGAACCGGCGCGGGCCTTGCGGATTTCGCCGGCGGTTTCGGGCAGCAGCTTGGCAAAGTAGAAGCGTGCCGTGGCCAGCTTGGTCACGTAGAACTTGTCGCCGCTGTCCTGCTTTTCCAGCGCGATCTTGGCCATGCGGGCCCAGAAGTAGGCAAAGACCAGGTGACCCACCACGCGCAGGTACGGCACGGCTGCGGCGCCCACTTCGTCAGGGTTGCCCATGGCCTTCATGCCGATTTCCATGGTCAGCTTCTGCACCTTGTCGCCGATGTCGGCCAGCGGATTCACAAACTCCTGCATGGCTTCATTCGTGCCTTCCTCTTCCACGAACTGCTGCACGATCTTGCCGAAGATCTTCATCTTGGCGCCCATGTCGCCCAGGATCTTGCGGCCCAGCAGATCCAGTGCCTGGATCGTGTTGGTGCCCTCGTAGATCATGTTGATGCGGGCATCACGCACGTACTGCTCCATGCCCCATTCGGAGATGTAGCCGTGGCCGCCGAAAATCTGCATGCCTTCGTTGGTCGACGTGAATGCGTTGTCGGTCAGGAATGCCTTGATGACCGGGGTCAGCAGCGCCACGAGGTCGCCGGCTTCCTTGCGCACGGCGGCATCGGGGTGCGACAGTTCGCGGTCGATCTGCAGCGCGGTCCAGTAGCTGAACGCGCGGCCACCTTCGGCATACGCCTTCTGCGTCAGCAGCATGCGACGCACGTCCGGGTGGACGATGATCGGGTCAGCGGCCTTGTCCGGCGCCTTCGGGCCGGTCAGCGCGCGCATCTGCAGGCGGTCCTTCGCGTAGGCCAGCGAGTTCTGGTAGGCCACTTCGGTCAGGCCCAGACCCTGCGCACCCACGCCCAGACGAGCGGCGTTCATCATCACGAACATCGCGTTCAGGCCCTTGTTGGCCTCGCCCACCAGCCAGCCACGTGCGCCGTCCAGGTTCATCACGCAGGTGGCGTTGCCGTGGATGCCCATCTTGTGTTCGATCGAGCCGCACTTGATACCGTTGCGCTCGCCCGGATTGCCGCTGGCATCGGGGATGAACTTCGGCACGACGAACAGCGAGATGCCCTTGGTGCCTTGCGGCGCGTCCGGCAGACGGGCCAGCACCAGGTGAATGATGTTCTCGGCCAGGTCGTGTTCGCCTGCCGAGATGAAGATCTTGGTGCCCGAGATGGCGTACGAGCCATCGGCCTGCGGCTCGGCCTTCGAGCGCAACATGCCGAGGTCCGTGCCGCAATGCGGTTCGGTCAGGCACATCGTGCCCGTCCACACACCGGATACCAGCTTGGTCAGGTAGGTCTGCTTGAGTTCCGGCGTGCCGTGCGCATGCAGCGCTTCATACGCGCCGTGCGAGAGACCCGGGTACATCGTCCACGCCTGGCCTGCCGAGTTCAGCATCTCGTACAGCGCGTTGTTGATGATGATGGGCAGGCCCTGGCCGCCGTATTCCGGATCGCAGGCCAGTGCGGGCCAGCCGGCTTCCACGTACTGCTGGTAGGCTTCCTTGAAGCCCTTGGGCGCGCGCACCACGCCATCGCCCACGTACGTGCAACCTTCGCGGTCGCCCGGCTGGTTCAGCGGGAACACCACGTCGGCGCAGAACTTGCCGGCTTCCTCGATGACCTGGTTGATGGTGTCCGCGTCGATGTCCGCGTGTTGCGGCATCGCCTTGAGTTCGGCTTCGGCGCCGAGCATTTCGTGGAGCACGAACTGCATGTCGCGCAACGGTGCGGTGTACTGGCCCATCAAAGACTCCTTGGAGGTTTTCAATGCCGCCACACGCGCATGCCGCACGCCCCTTGAAGAGGCGGTTGCGACCGTTGCCCGGGGGCGGCTCAGGTTCGGTAGGACTGAATCAGTTTATTGAGCGCGACCATGGCAAGCTCGGCACTGTCCGGCAGGCGCAGGAAACGAGCGTCGTGATGCAAGCCTAGTTCAAGGCTGTACATCTCGAACAGCATCAGTCGCGGATCGCAATCCGCGCGCAGGTGCCCCTCTTCCCTTGCCTGGTCGATCGCACGCATCAGCGCGGCCCGCCAGATCGTGACGCTCTTGACGAGCTCGTCACGTACCGGGCTTTCCGCGCGATCGTCGTACTCGACCGCCCCGCTGATGTAGATGCAACCCGTGGTCACTTCCTGGATGCGCTTTTCCATCCAGCGACGCACCATCGACCACAGGCGAGGCAAACCACGCGGCTCCAGCAGCGAGGGATAGAACACCTCCTGCTCGAACCGGCGGTGATACTCGCGCACCACTTCCACCTGCAGGTCTTCGCGCGAACCAAAATGCGCGAACACGCCGCTCTTGCTCATCTGCATGCGTTCCGCGAGCAGGCCGATGGTCAGCCCTTCCAGCCCGTCGCGGGACGACAGTTCCAGTGCGGCATCGAGAATCGCCACGCGCGTCATCTCGCCCTTGCGCAAGGGCGCGGGCGCGGCGGCGGATTCAAGACGAACTGACTGGTGTCGCATGGTTATCTCTCCGTTCTCGACAACACCCACCTGGGTGCTGCCTTTTTCAGCCCAACTCTGCCTGAGGCAGGCATCACGACAGCGTCGAGCCATCGCAATTGCACGAAGTCTAAGCCAAAAAAGAACGGTCGTTCAGATTATTCTGGCGGGGCCGACTGGCATCAAGCTTTTAATTAGATCGGGGTTTCTAAACGCCCGGCATCGCGCGCTTAATTTGCGGCGCAATGCAGCAATTGCTGAAAACCCCGTGGATTCAGGGCCGGCACGCCGACGTTTTCTTCGCGGTGTGCGGCAGGGCAGCATGTTACCGCGATGCCTTCAATAACGCCCCGTGACCCCGGCAATCACGACGCCCAGACGCAACACGTAGTAGGCCGCCCAATTGGCAAATCGCCGCACACGCGGCAGCCTGGCGTGTACCTCGGGCACCACACGCGCACTGCGTTGCGCCATGGCCCGCTCCAGCCGCTCGCGCAGTTCGTTCGCAAACCCCGCGTCATAAACGGCCACGTTGGCCTCGCGCGCCAGCAGCAGGCTGAAGGGGTCCATGTTGCTGGATCCGACCGTCGCCCAGATATCGTCCACCACGGCCACCTTGGCGTGCAGGAAACTCTCTTCGTACTCGTAGATTTCCACACCGGCTTCCAGCAGCGTGGCGTAGAGCGCGTGCGTGGCGTAGTGCTGCAGCTTGTACTCGACCATGCCCTGCAACAGCAGCCGCACGCGCACACCGCGCTTGCGGCAGGCCAGGAGCGCACGGCGCATCTTGTGGCCGGGCAGGAAATACGCGTTGGCCAGAATCACGTCATGGCGTGCGGCACCCAGCGCATAGAGGTATTCGCGCTCGATGGTGCGTCGGTTGCGCAGGTTGTCGCGCATCAGCAGCGATGCCGCCACCCCATCCGGCTGGATATCGCCGCGCGCGTGCCGAGCCGCGCGGGCCAGTGTCTCGACCTCGGAAAACGCGCTAGCGGTCTCGCGCAGCCCCCTGCGCTGTGCGATGCGGAACCAGAGCCGCGCCGCCGCCAGTGCGATCTGCGACACCAGCGGGCCGCGCACGCGCACTGCAAAGTCGAAGCGTGGCCCCAGGTCCGGGAGATGGATCGGGCCGTGGTTGTGATCGTCGATGACGTTGATGCCGCCGACGAAGGCCATCTTGCCGTCGATGATGGCCAGCTTGCGATGCAGCCGGCGCAGATGCCGCCGCGCCAGTTTGAAACCGCGCAGCGGTCCGTACACTTCCAGCTTCACGCCGCCGTCGCGCAAGCGCTGAACGAGCGCGACGGGCATGTCTCCGGCGCCGAAGCCATCGACGATCAACCGCGTATCCACGCCTCGCTGCGCCGCCGCAACCAGCGCGTCGGTCACCCGGGCACCGATGTCGTCATCGGCATAGATATAGGTTTCGATCACGACGTGGACCTGCGCGGCTTCGATGGCCTCGATCAGTGCGGGGAAGAAGTCTGTCCCGTTGCAGAGCAGGTCCACCCGGTTGCCCGGTACGGGGCTGCCGCGCCGCCGCATCCAGTGCATGAGCCGGGCCTTGGCCCGGGCGCCAGCGGCGCCGATCTCGTGAACGGATGTGGGAATGCCTGCCGGCGATGGGGCATGCGGCCCTGGCGCGTCCGGAATTTCGGACGGGGGCGTCTTCGGCGAATCGGATTCGGCGCGATCGTAGATCCGTGACATGGCTCGATTATCGACCAACGGGCGGCTCCTGCACATGGCCCGTGCCAACTCTGCTATTGTCAGTGCATTTTGACGCCCAAAAGAGAACGCATTGTGAAGGTATTCGGTATCACGGGTTCATCGGGCAGCGGCAAGACCACGCTGCTGGACCAGCTGATTCCCCGTTTCGTGGCGGATGGCCTGCGCGTGGCGGGCATCAAGCATACGCACCATGGTTTCGATCCCGACACGCCGGGCAAGGATTCGTGGCGCATGCGCCAGGGCGGTTGCGAGAACGTGGTACTGGTAGGCGCGCGGCACCTGACGTTGATGCGGCACTACCCCGAAGACAAACCCTCGCCAGAGATTGGCGAGGCGCTGGCCGTGCTCCCGCCAGACACCGATCTCGTCGTGGTCGAAGGCTACAAGTGGAGCGATTTCCCCAAGCTCGAAATCTATCGGCCCGCCAACGGCAAGGCGCCCCTGTGGACCGAAGTGCCCGGCGTGGTGGCCGTTGCCACCGATGTGCAAGCCGAGGTCGAAACACAGACCACGCTACCCGTGATCGACCTGAGCGACGTGGACGCGATCTATCACTGGATTCGCGACTACCTGGCGTCGCACTAAGCTCGCACCAGGCTCGCACTGACGGGGCGCTACGCCTCGGGTATCGCCATGCGATGGGCCAGTTCCGCCATCAACGGCACATGGTCCGAGCGCTCCGCCCATTCGCGGCCGGTCAGCGCCTGCGTTCGCTCGATCGCAAACCCGCGCACGTAGATGCGGTCGAGTTGCCACCACGGCATATGGCTCGGGAACGTGTGGATGCGTCCGTTCTTGGCGTGCGCGGACTCCACGGCATTGAGCGTATCGCAGATCTTGGCGTCGAGCCGGTGATTCCAGTCGTTGAAGTCGCCCGCGATCACCAGCGGCGCGGTGTCCGGCACCACGGCACGCACGCGCTCGACCAATGCACTGGCCTGCCTTACGCGGCTACGCGCGAACAGTCCGAAATGGACGCAGATCAGGTGCGCCTCCACCCCGTTGATATCCGCCACCGCATGCAGTAGCCCGCGCTGCTCGAAGCGATGGTCCGAGATATCGAGGTTCTCCGACATCAGGATCGGATGGCGCGACAGGATCGCATTGCCATGATGGCCGTGCTCATACACTGCGTTGCGTCCATAGACCGAGTGCGGGTAGGCATCCGTGGCAAGGTAGTTGAGCTGGGTGTGGTCGGGATCGAATAGTTCGGCTGCAATCAACCGGTCATTGCGGTCCTGCACTTCCTGCAGGAAGACGATGTCGGCGTCCATGGCCTGCAGCCCAGTGCGCACGCTCTGGATGCGTGGCTTGCCGGAGAAGCCCTTCACGCCCTTGTGGATGTTGTAGGTGACGACGCGCAGCTTCATCGCGCCACCCCGCCGTCCAGCATGCGGTCAAGCTTGCCGGCCTGCGTGCGCCACGCCAGTTGCCGCACCGCCTCTGCATTGCTGCTCGAAAAACAGCGCTCGGCAGCGGTTTGCCAGGGCAGCCACTCATACCGGGTATGTTCGCGCGGCGCCAGTGTTACCGGCACCGGTGCCGGCACGCACAAGCCAAACCAGTGCTCGGTATTGCGCACAATGCCGGGGGCGTAGCGATGGCGCCACTGCGGATAGATTTCGTAGTCGATCGTGTGGTGCCAGTCGGTCAGTTCGAAGCTCGCGGCCACGATGCCGGTTTCCTCGGCCACCTCGCGAGCGGCCGTGACAGCCAGCGGTTCGTCGTCGGCATCAAGGCTGCCCGTGACCGATTGCCAGAAACCAGGCCGGTCGGCACGCTCGATCAACAGGACTTGCAGGTCTGGCGTATGAATGACGACCAGTACCGATTCGGGAATCTTGTAGCGCATGGGGCGGCGGAAGAGACAGACCCCAAGCATAGCGCAGCGGCGCTGGGTTGGTGTGTAGGCGCCTGTCCGATTACTGTCTAGTTACCGCGATGTGGAATGGCGACGCCTCAGGCCGCAGTCTGTTCGCCCGGCTGGCGCGGCGACAGATAGTGGGTATCAGACGCCGCAGGCGGTTGACGCGGCACTTCGCTCTCGGTGCCCGCCCCCTCATGCAGCCAGGTATCAAAGACCTGGGGTGAATCGCCATGGCCCCATGCCGCCCGCAGTTGCTGCATCAGCGGTGCCAGCGTCCGGGTATAGCGCTGGGACGCCACGTGCGCATGCTGGGCCAGCGCATCCGTGCTTTCGCGCACCTGCGCGGCGAGTTCCGCACGTTCCTGGGCGATTTCCTTTTCGCGCACGCCAAGCTGGTTGTACTTCTGGATCAGGAAGCGCTGGTAGTCGCCCGCCTCCACACCCTGTGCGGCCTGGGCGTTGACCTGCTCGAACCGCATCACGATGCTGGCCGTTTCCTGTTCGACATGCGCGGCCTCGGCAATCCGCTCCTGCAATGCGTCCTGCAGACGCAGGGCTTCGCGGCGATGGGTCTGCAGACGCGTGGCTTCGTCGTCGAACGTGCGCTGTGCGCCCAGGTAAGCCTGCACCACGGGCTGCGGCGCCACCACCAGCAGCGGATCGGCACCGCCGGCGCGGCGTCCCGAAAGCAGTGCATCCTCAGGCAGGCGCAGGTTGCCGACATCTTCCAGCCACCGGCCGCGCGCCATCACCGTGGCAACGGTGTCCAGCGCCAGCTTGCGCAGTGCCTCGGCACGCTGTGCCTCCACCGGTTCGCCGTCCCGATCTGCATCGGCGGCCACGGCATGCGCCCCCTGCACGGCATGGGCGATGTCAGGCACACATGCGGCCACGGTGGTGGCCACCGATTCCGACATGGCCTGTGCGGACCTGCGCACCGCGCGGCGCAGTTCGAAGCGCGCCACCAACATTACCAGCAGGCCGGCCACGAGCCAGGTCAGAATGGTCTCGGCATGGGCCAGAAGAAAGGCCCGGATCAGTTCGGTATCGAGTTGCATTGGTCTTGTCCTCCCACGTCGCGGCTGGCCTTTCGGGTGGGCCGGCTTCGCGCGTATCCGGGGAGAAGACATTCACCGTCGCAGCTTCGTTCCTGCTGGTAACAAATGGAAACGCATCCTTGCGCGGAAAACAAAAAAGCCGCGCAGTAGCGCGGCTTTCCTGTCAGCGGATGAAACACAGGGCCGATACCCGATTCGCCTTAGGCCGTGGTCTTCGGCTCCTGCGCGCGCAGGCGGATATGCAGCTCGCGCAGTTGCTTCTCGTCGACCGAGCTCGGGGCCTGCGTCAGCAGATCCTGGGCGCGCTGCGTCTTCGGGAAGGCGATCACGTCGCGGATCGAATCGGCGCCAGCCATCATCGTCACGATACGGTCCAGGCCGAAGGCCAGGCCACCGTGCGGCGGCGCGCCATATTGCAGCGCGTCGAGCAGGTAGCCAAACTTGGCGCGGGCTTCCTCGGCACCGATCTTCAGTGCGCGGAACACCTTGCTCTGCACGTCTTCACGGTAGATACGGACCGAACCGCCGCCCATTTCCCAACCGTTCAGCACCATGTCGTAAGCCTTGGCGATGCACTTGCCCGGATCGGTTTCCAGGTATTGCATGTGCTCGTCCTTCGGGCTTGTGAACGGGTGGTGCATCGCCACCCAGCGTGCGTCTTCCTCGTCGTACTCGAACATCGGGAAATCGATCACCCACAGCGGCTTCCAGGTGTCCTCGAACAGGCCCGTGCTCTTGCCGAATTCCGAATGGCCGATCTTCAGGCGCAGCGCGCCGATGGCGTCGTTCACCACCTTGGCCTTGTCTGCGCCAAAGAAGATGATGTCGCCGTCCTGGGCGCCGGTGCGCTTCAGGATTTCGGCAATCGCCGCATCGTGCAGGTTCTTCACGATCGGCGATTGCAGGCCGTCGCGGCCCTTGGCCACTTCGTTCACCTTGATCCACGCCAGGCCCTTGGCGCCATAGATCGCCACGAACTGCGTGTAGGCATCGATTTCACCGCGCGAGATGGCGTGGCCACCCGGCACGCGCAGACCCACCACGCGACCGTTATCGCTGTTGGCCGGACCCGAGAACACCTTGAAGTCGACGTCCTTCATCACTTCGGTCAGCTCGGTGAATTCCAGCTTCACGCGCAGGTCCGGCTTGTCCGAACCGAAGCGGGCCATGGCTTCGCGGAACTCCATCACCGGGAACTTGGAAACCAGGTCCACGTCGATGGTGTTCTTGAACACCGTGCGCATCATATCCTCGAACAGGTCGCGAATCTCCTGCTCGGTCAGGAACGACGTTTCGCAGTCGATCTGCGTGAATTCAGGCTGGCGGTCGGCGCGCAGGTCTTCGTCGCGGAAGCACTTGGTGATCTGGTAGTAGCGGTCGAAGCCCGAGACCATCAGCATCTGCTTGAAGATCTGCGGCGACTGCGGCAGCGCGAAGAAGTGGCCCGGGTTCACGCGCGACGGCACCAGGTAGTCACGGGCGCCTTCCGGCGTGCTCTTGCCGAGCATCGGCGTTTCGATATCGATGAAGCCCTGGGCGTCCAGGTACTTGCGCACTTCCATCGCCACCTTGTAGCGCAGGCGCAGGTTGTATTGCATCTGCGGACGGCGCAGATCCAGCACGCGGTGCGTGAGGCGCGTCGTCTCCGACAGGTTGTCGTCGTCCAGCTGGAACGGCGGCGTGACCGACGGGTTCAGCACCGACAGCTCATGGCACAGCACTTCGATCTTGCCCGAGGTCAGGTTGCTGTTCTCGGTGCCGGCCGGACGCGGACGCACCTTGCCCACCACGCGGATGCAGAACTCGTTGCGGATCTCTTCGGCGGCCTTGAACATTTCCGGACGGTCCGGATCGCACACCACCTGCACCAGGCCCTCGCGATCGCGCAGGTCGACGAAGATCACGCCACCGTGATCGCGGCGGCGCTGCACCCAGCCGGTCAGGGCCACTTCCTGGCCGATCAGTTGTTCGGTCACCAGACCGCAGTAGTGAGTACGCATGGAGGACATAGGAGGAATTCCCTGTAAAGCGCGGCCGCAAGGCGCGGGCCGCGCGCAATCAATTGGTTTGCGTGTCGGCGACTTCGTCGCGGGCCAGTTCGGCGTGTCCCTCGCGGGTATCGTCGTTCGGCTTGCGGGGCAGGTCCGTCGGGGCCACCACGCCCATCGACACGATGTACTTGAGGGCCGCGTCGACCGTCATGTCGAGCTCGATCGTATCGGCCTTCGGCATCATCAGGAAGAAGCCCGAGGTCGGGTTCGGCGTCGTCGGGACATAGACGCTGACGTACTCGCCCTGGAGGTGATTCTGCACATCGCCGCCCGGCCGGCCCGTCAGGAACGCGATGGTCCACGACCCCTCGCGCGGATACTGCACCAGCAACGCCTTGCGGAATGCATTGCCCGACGAGGACAGCAGCGTGTCAGATACCTGCTTCACGCTGGTGTAGATCGGACCCACCACCGGGATATGGCCCAGCAGCGCTTCCCACCAGCGCACCAGCCGC
Organism: Cupriavidus sp. SW-Y-13; assembly: GCF_009793345.1. Lineage (NCBI taxonomy): Bacteria > Pseudomonadati > Pseudomonadota > Betaproteobacteria > Burkholderiales > Burkholderiaceae > Cupriavidus > Cupriavidus sp. SW-Y-13. The sequence continues at coordinate 449,703 of NZ_WHLX01000001.1, read as the reverse complement.
TGGCCGATGAAGTTGTGGGTCAGCACCCCGACCAGCAGGATGAACAGCAGCGTGAGGATCGCGCCCAGACCGGGAATGCGGCGCCCGAACAGGTTCTCGGGCTGCCATGCCACGGGCAGCAGCGCCATGCTCTGGTCCATCGTGCCGATGATCAGGTTGAGCACCCACAGCGTGATGCCCAGCGGCACGAGGACGAGCAGGCCGGTCAGGAACCAGGTCTTGACGGCGGAAGTTTTCTTGGCGACCACGTCGTGCCCGCGCTTATTGGCTGGCCGACGAGCCAGCGGCGGGCGCAGCCGCTGCCGGGGTCGAAGCCGATGCGTCGGAAGTGGCCGCCGGCGCAGCCGCTGCGGCCGCGCTGTCGCCCGACTTGGCCGGTGCGCTGGTGCCGCCGCTGCCGCCGCGGAAGTCCGTGACGTACCAGCCCGAGCCCTTGAGCTGGAAGCCGGCTGCGGTCAGTTGCTTCTTGTAGGTGCCGGTGGCACCGCAGGATGGGCAGTCCGTGAGCGGGGCATCGCTCATTTTCTGCAGCACATCGCGCCCTTGGCCGCAGGCGTCGCAACGGTAGGCATAGATCGGCATGGTTATTTCGTGAAAATCGGAACGTAAAGCGGGTAGATGGCACCGTCGCCGGAAACCACAAGGGCGACCATCATGTCGACGGGCATACAGATGTGCCGGACGCGTGACGATGCAAAGCCTCGGATTATAAACCGTCGTCAACCCGTATACCGGCAGGAATTGCGGTCATTCGGAGCCCCATTCGTCACGAACGGGCCAATTTCTCCAAATGTTACGCGATATGCACTTCTTGCGTAGGAGGCCGGTCACTGATCAGTTGTGGCAGCAGCGATCCGAACACCATGCCGCCAATCGAGAACAGCAGCCCCACCATTTGCGGCGGCACTGCAGCATCGGCATAGCCCACCTCGCAGATCAGCCAGGAGGACAGGCCCAGGACGATGGCCAGCAATCCGCCCTGGCGTGTTGCCGGCTTCCAGAACAGGCCAAAGGCCAGCGGCACGAACGACGACACCAGCGTCACCTTGTAGGCGTTCTCGACCATATGGAAGATCGACAGGTGCGAATTCAGCGCGAACAGCGTGACCAGCACCGTGAAGACCAGCACCACTGCCTGCATCACGCGCAGGAACTGCTTGTCGGTCAGATGGCGAAAGTACGGGCGCAGGATGTTCTCGGCAAACGTCACCGACGGCGCCAGCAGCGTGGCCGACGCGCAGCTCTTGATGGCCGAAAGCAGTGCGCCGAAGAACATCACCTGCGCGAACATCGGCGCGTGCGTCAGGATCAGTTGCGGCAGGATCAGTTGCGAATCCGTGTCGATGTATTTCTGCACCATCTGCGGATCGATCATCGTGGCCGAGTACGCCAGGAACATCGGGATGAATGCGAAGAAGAAGTAGAGCACGCCGCCCAGCACCGAGGCGCGGCCCGCGATCTGTTCGGTCTTCGAAGATGTCACGCGCTGGAACACGTCCTGCTGCGGAATCGACCCGAGCATCATCGTGAACAGCGCCGCCGCGAACCCGATGATCTGCACCAGGTCCAGCGATGGCCAGAATTCGAACTTGCCCGCCGCCGCCGCATGCGAGACCACGGCCGAGACGCCACCCGCCTGGCCGCCCACCTCGTACCCGATATAGACCAGGCCGATCACGATGATGATCATCTGGATGAAGTCGGTAATCGCCACCGACCACATGCCGCCGAACAGCGTATAGACCAGCACGCTGGCCGCGCCGATCATCATGCCGGCGTCCTGTGACAGCGCACCATCGGACACGGTGTAGAACACCAGTCCCAGCGCCTTGATCTGCGCCGCCACCCAGCCCAGGTACGACACCACGATGCAAAGCGTGGTCAGCACCTCGGCCAGCCGGCCATAACGGTTGTGATAGTAGTCGCCGATGGTGAGCAGGTTCATCCGGTACAGCGGCCGGGCGAAGAACAAACCCACGAGGATCAGGCAGAGGGAGGAGCCGAAGGGGTCGGACACCACGCCCGACAGGCCCTCCTTGAGGAACACGGCCGGGATGCCGAGCACGGTTTCGGAGCCGAACCATGTGGCAAAGACTGTCGCGGTGACGATATGGAATGGCAGGCTGCGGCCCGCCACGGCAAAGTCTGCGGTGCCCTTGACGCGCAGCGCCGCCCACAGGCCGATACCGACCGAAATGACCCAATAAGCGATGACGAACCAGATCAGCATGCCGCTGCCCTATCCCAAAATGCCAGAAATGCCCTGGTGGCGAGAAACCGAATGCCGGCGAGCGCTGCATCGTGGCAACGCCCTGCCGGTGTCCAATTCATCGGTCGGGGCCGCGGGCGCCCGGCGGGGGGCATGAGCGGTCGTAGCCGAATCAAAACGCGGATTATAGCGATGGAGACTGGCGGGGTCGAAAAAAAATCCCGCCACCCGGAGAAATGCCCGTATTGGGGCACTTCGTGTTGTTTTGCTGACGTTGGCGGATAGTCCGCCGGACGCTGTGCCGCTTACCAGTACCCTGCCCAGGCCATCGCCTGGACGATCACGATGCCAGCAAGGAAGCCGCCCATCAGCATCAGCGCCGTAGACAGGCGCCGGTTGGTACGGCGCTGTTCGTGGACCAACTGCGCCAGCAGCCGCTCCTGATCGCCGTTGTGGACCATGGCACGGCGCTCCAGGAACTGGTGCGCCAGGCGCGGAAAGTCAGGCAGCATCTTGGCCCATTGCGGCGCCTCGACCTTGACGCGTTCCCAGGCGCCCTGCCAGCCAACCTGCTCGTACATCCACTTCTCCAGGAAGGGCTTGGCCGTCTTCCAGAGGTCGAGGTCCGGATCGAGCTGGCGCCCGAGCCCTTCAATATTGAGCAGCGTCTTCTGCAGCAGCACCAGTTGTGGCTGAATCTCCACATTGAAGCGTCGCGACGTCTGGAAGAGTCGCATCAGCACCATGCCCAGCGAAATCTCGCGGAGCGGCTTGTCGAAGTACGGCTCGCAGCAGGCTCGGACGGCGGACTCCAGTTCCTCGACACGCGTCGAGGCCGGCACCCAGCCCGACTCCACGTGCAATAGCGCCACGCGGTGGTAGTCCCGTCGGAAGAAGGCGATGAAGTTCTGCGCCAGATAGTTCTTGTCGAATTCAGACAGCGCCCCGACGATGCCGAAGTCCAGCGCGATATACCGCCCAAAGGTCTCCGGCTGGACCGACACCAGGATGTTGCCCGGGTGCATGTCCGCATGGAAGAACCCGTCGCGGAACACCTGCGTGAAGAAGATTTCCACGCCCTCCTCGGCCAGCTTGTGCATGTCAACGCCAGCCGCCTTGAGCGATTCGGTGCGCGAGATCGGGATGCCATGCATCCGCTCCATCGTGAACACCGAACTCGTACACCAGTCCCAGAACACCTCGGGCACGCACAGCAGTTCGCTGTCGGCAAAGTTGCGGCGCAACTGGCTGGCGTTGGCTGCCTCGATCATCAAGTCGAGTTCGTCATGCAGGTACTTGTCGAACTCGGCGACCACCTCGCGCGGCTTGAGGCGCCGGCCGTCCACCCAGACTCGCTCCAGCCACGTGGCCATGTCGGCCATCAGCGCCAGATCGCTGTCGATCACCGGCAGCATGCCGGGCCGCAGCACCTTCACCGCCACCTCGCGGCCATGGTTCGGGCCGCCGCGCAGCGTGGCGAAGTGCACCTGCGCAATCGACGCGCTGGCCACCGGCTGGTGCTCGAAGTTGTCGAACAGATCGTCCACCCGCCTGCCGAGCGATTTCTCGATGATGCGCACGGCCAGTGCCGAGTCGAACGGCGGCACCTGGTCCTGGAGCATGGCCAGTTCGTCGGCAATATCCGGCGGCATCAGGTCGCGTCGCGTGGATAGCACCTGCCCGAACTTGACGAAGATCGGGCCCAGGGTGGTCAGCGCCAGCCGCAGCCGGACACCGCGCGGCTGTTCGAGCTTGCGCCCAATGGTGATCACGCGCACCAGGAACTTGATCCGGCGGCTCTTGAAGCCCGACAGCACGAGTTCGTCGAGCCCGTAATACAGGATGACAAAAATAATCTTGCAGAGACGCAGCAGGCGGGTCATGCGAAATCTTCAGGGTGTGCGCCGCTCTGGGCGGCGACGGGAGGCAACATGGCGGAAAGCATCTGCCAGGATCAGCGGTGGGCCGAAGGCAGCGGGGCTGGGGCTCCTCCATCGGCCGACCGCTCGAGGCGGTCCAGCTTCTTTTCGAGGCGTGCCAGGTCGTCGCGCAGGCGCGCCACATCAGTACTGAAACCGTCGAGCGCGGCATGGCGGACCAGCGTTGGCTGCTCGTCGAGCAGGTATTCGGTCACGTTATCGAGCAGCGCCCGACCCACGCGCGTGGCCCCCTCATGCACTTGCCGCGCGCCATCGACCATGCGCTGCGCCACGCTGTCACTGACCGGGCCGCCCATCACGCCCCGCAATGCGCGCGACAGGTCTTCGGCCGCATCCCAACGGAGGTTACGCGCCAACGTGGACACGGCATTGGCAAACTCTGCGTCACCCTCGATCCGCACGTGGCGCATGGCAGCGGCTTGACCGCCCTCGGCCACATCGGCCACCACGAGCGGCCATTGCTGCAGCGGCACCAGCAGCGTTACCGCCGGCGTCTCCGTGGCAGGCGCCTGCTCGATGCAGCCCTGCCCCGTCACGCGCAGCGACAAGGCGAACGCCGCGGCGTCAAAGACGATCACGCGGCCAGCGAACGGCGCCAGCAGGCTGCATGCCCAGGGTTCCTGTTCGATCAGGTGATTCAACGCGGCGACGATCGGTGCAGCCAGCGGGGTCGGCAAAGCGTTCATGGCGTCCGGGAGTTCGGGCTTGGCCCAACAAAAAAGGCCCACGCGTACGTGGGCCTCCATTCTAAGCTACTCGCCCGCCGCTTCATGTCATCGTCGCGGCCAGGAGCGTGTCAGCGATCAGGACTCCTGCTGGATACCAGCCAGTTGCCAGCCGCCGGTGCCGGAAGTCGCCTTCGCCAGATTCCAGACCTCGCCAAACGGCTGGGCGGCCTCGTCGGCCTTCTCGCGGATCATGCCGGAGAAGCGCACGCTCGCGATGTACTGGGTGGCGGTGGTCTCGATACCCAGCAGTTGGGCGTCGAGCGTGACCACATCGGTCTTGTTGACTTCGCCGGCCGGACGTTCGGCCAGATCCATCTTTAGTTCGGCAAACATTTCCGGCGTCGAGAACTCGCGGATATCGTCGAGATTGCCCGCGTCCCAGGCAGCCTGCAGGCGCACATAGTGAACCTTGGCATTGCGCACGAAGGACTCGACATCGAAGTCCGCCGGCACGCCCCACGGTTGCTGCACTGCCGCAGCACCCGCGACACCCGCCGCTGCACCACCCATCACCGGATTGGCAGCCGCACCGCCGAAACTCGGCGAGGCATCCTGCTGACGCAGCGTCGGTTCTGCCTCACGGTTCATGCCGCCGAACGGGTTGTTGCTACCGTTGCTGGCGTTGCCCATGCCGGCGAAGGCCGGTTGCTGTCCCGAAGTCTTCGAGCCACGGAACTTGCGGAACAGCCAGACGGCGACCAGTGCGATCAGGCCGAACAGGATGATGTTGCTCAGGATGCTGGCCGCTGCGCCACCGAGACCGAAGTGCGACAGCAGGTAGCCGATACCCAGGCCCGCCGCGAGGCCGCCGAGCATGCCGCCCCAGTTACGCTTCGGTGCCGCAGCTGCTGCACCACCCGCCGCACCCGCTGCTGCCGGTGCCGCCGCGTTCTGGGCCGGCTGGCCCGGAGCGGTGTTCTGCTGCGGAGGCGTGGCCTGGCGTTGCTGCGTCACGTTCGACGATTGCTTGCCGACGCTGCGCGAACCGCCCATGCGCTTGGCTTCGGCATCCATTGCCGCCCCGAACGCCACCGTCGCAATCAGCGCGAGGGCGAGGAATTTTCCACGAAAAGAAGTCATATGCAGTGATCCCCTGTCATTTCCGGCCTTTTTTATCCGGATATGGCGAATTAGTACTTTCTACCGACGTGGAGCGCCACGACTCCGGCCGTCAGATTGAAGTATTCGACCTTTTCGAGGCCCACTTGTTCCATCAAGCGTACAAGTGAACCCTGGTCTGGATGCATTCTGATCGATTCCGCGAGATAGCGATAGCTAGGGGCATCCCCGGCCACGCGTTCGCCCAGCCATGGAAGCACCTTGAACGAGTAAACATCGTAGGCTTTTTCGAGCGGCTTCCAGACCTTGGAGAACTCCAGCACCATGACCTTGCCACCCGGCTTGGTCACCCGGCGCATCTCGGCGAGGGCTTTATCCTTGTGCGTCATGTTGCGCAGGCCGAACGCCACCGTCACCAGATCGAAATAGTTGTCCGGGAACGGAATCTTCTCGGCATCGCACAGCGCCACCGGCGTGACCACTCCCTTGTCCAGCAGACGGTCGCGGCCTACGCGGAGCATCGACTCGTTGATGTCGGTCAGCCAGACTTCGCCGGTTGGGCCGGCGCGCTTGGCGAACGCCTTGGCCAGGTCGCCCGTGCCGCCGGCGATATCCAGCACCTTCTGGCCGGGCCGCACATTGGCCTGGGCGATGGTGAACACCTTCCAGAGCCGGTGCATGCCACCGGACATCAGGTCGTTCATCACGTCGTACTTGCTTGCCACCGAATGGAAAACGCCGGCTACCTTGCCGGCCTTTTCCCGTTCGTCGACTTTCTCGAACCCGAAGTGGGTTTCGCTCATTCTCTGACTCCAGGTACTGAATTCAATGATGGTGGCCGCAACCGTGACCACCCGGGCCGGCCATCGGCGTATCGCGATTGGCGCCGGCGGCTTCGAGCCGCTTCAGGTAGTCCGCCCAGAGTGCGTCCTGATCGTCGCCCAGCCGGTACAGCAGGTCCCACGTATAGATGCCGGTGTCGTGGCCGTCATCGAAACGGATCAGGATCGCGTAGTTGCCCACCGGCTCCACCGCCGCGATACCGACGCCGCGCTTGCCGGTCTGCAGCGTTTCCTGCCCGGGTCCGTGGCCCTTGACCTCGGCGGAAGGCGAGTACACGCGCAGCAGTTCGAAAGGCAGCCGCCAGGTGCGGCCATTGTCGAAACCGACTTCAAGCACGCGCGACTGCGTGTGAACGGTCAGCGCGGTGGGGTGCGGGGTGTCTTTGTCCAGGCCAGCCATGTTAGGGGCGCGACGTCGCCGTCACGCATCTTGTATGACCCGATAGCTTACTCCACCGCCCTCGCCTTGCCCATCCGCCCCCACCGGTACGTATTTCAGGCGCCGGCCGTGGAACGCCGCCACGGTGCTGCGGTGGGCGATGCTGACGATGGTCGCGTCCGGGAGGGAATCGACCATCAACTGGTACATCGCCGCTTCGGTTTCCTCGTCGAGCGCGCTGGTGGCCTCGTCCAGGAACAGGAAATCGGGCTTCTGGAGCAATGCCCGCGCAAAGGCCAGCCGCTGTTGCTCGCCCGGCGACAGCCGCAGCGACCAGTTGGTAGACACATCCAGATGCGGAACCAGCATGCCGAGCCGTGCCTGCTGCAAGACTTCGATGAGCGCCTCGCGCGTATGCGCCGTGCCGACGTCGGGATACGACAGCGCGTCGGCCAGCGTGCCCATCGGCAGGTAGCTGCGCTGCGGCAGGAACAGCGACCGCGCGCGCGGCATGGCGATGCGCCCGCTGCCATACGGCCAGATTCCGGCCAGGGCGCGGAACAGCACGCTCTTGCCGCATCCCGACGGACCGTTCACCAGCCAGCGTTCGCCGGGGCCGATTGACAGCGAGAACGGCGCCACGAGGGGTCGCAGGCCGGGATGACCCAGCGGATCGATCCCCACGTCGTCGGCATCCAGGCCACTGCGCACCGGCAGGGCGAGCGCCAGGTCCGAGATCGCGATATGCCGATCCGTCGCGCTGGCCGACTCCACCACCTCGATGTCGCCGGGGCCCTCGTGGGTCAGGTCCTCGCGCTCGGCCAGGCGAATGGCTTCCTGAAAATCGATCAGACGGTTCGCGGCGGCTTTCCAGCCCACCAGCGTGGAGTAGCTGTCGACGAACCACGACAACGCGCCCTGCACCTGGCCGAACGCCGAGTTGATCTGCATGAGTCCGCCCAGCGTGAGCTTGCCCGAGAAGTAGCGCGGCGCGGCCACGAGGAACGGGAAGATGATCGCGAACTGGCCATAGCCCGAACTCACGAACGTGAGCCGCCGCGTGTAGCGCATCAGTTGGCTCCAGTTGGCGCGAATCCGTTCGAAGCGTCCGCGCAGCCCGGCCTGCTCGGTGGGTTCGCCCCGGTATAGCGCCACCGGCTCGCTGTTTTCGCGCAAGCGCACAAGCATGAAACGGAAATTTGCCTCGTACTGTTCCTGCTGGAACGACAGCCCGATCAGCGGCCGCCCGACGAAGTGAATGATGATGGAGCCGACGATCGCATAGCCAATGGCGAACCACACCATGTAGCCGGGAATCGTCACGTCTACGCCGCCCAGCACGAAACTGATCGGACCGGACACGACCCACAGGATGCCAATGAACGAGACCAGCGTGACCACCGAGTTCAGCAGCCCCATCGACAACGTCAGCGCACCGTCGGTGAACTGGCGGAGATCGTCGGCCAGCCGTTGGTCGGGGTTGTCGGTGGAGTGGGTCTGCTCGATGCGGTAGTACGCCTGATGCCCGAGCCAGCGCTGCATGAATTTTCCAGTCATCCACGTCCGCCAGCGCATCTGCAGCATCAACTGGTAATACTGCCGGAAGATCGCGAGGACGATGAAGGCCGCGGCGATCCACGAAAACCGCAGCAGCAGCGCCTTGAACGAGACGTAGTCGTGCTGCTCGATAGCGTTGTAGAACACGCGGTTCCACTCGTTGAGCAGCACGTTGATGTAGACGATGCCGAGGTTGAGCGCCACCACCAGCAGCAGGAGTCCGAGCCCGGCCTTGCGGTCCTCGGATTTCCAGTATGGCTTGATCAGTGCCCAGGTGGCCGCCAGCCGAAGCTGGCTTTGCGCCTTGAGTGCCTGGATCGGGACAGCCGGACCGGGCACGGTGACAGACGACGGGGTGGACGGGGTGGATGACATGGCGCCAGCGGGTTGGCCTGCCGGGGCCGCAGCCAGGCAGGCATGTTGTTGTTCGACCGGAGTCAGACGTCCCGCCGCGCGGGAGGGTTCCGTACCAGACGGTTACGGCACTTTACCAAGCTGTGGAAAACCGTGCGGCGACGAAATCCGTCGGCGCTTCTCAGTCCGCACGCTCCAGCGCAGACAGCGCGGCGCGCAGGGTTGGCAGCCGGCTGGCAAGCTCGGCAATCCGCGCCGGCTCGGCATTGCGCTGCGGGGCGGCCCAGATGGCCTCGGGGAAATGCGTGTCCCAGCGATAGCGCGGGATGATGTGCCAGTGCAGGTGCGGCACCATGTTGCCAAACGCCGCCAGGTTGACCTTGTCTGGCGTCATCACTTCACGCACCACCCGCTCGATCCGCGCCACGAGCCGCATCAGCCAGGCCTGGTCGGCCTCGTCGAGATCGGTCAGTTCCGATGCATGGTCGTTCCAGACCACGCGGCAGAAACCCGGAAAGCGATCGTGCTCGACCAGGATCACGCGCGCGCGATCCCCCATCCAGACCAGTTCGCCGCCATCGGCTTCGCAAAGGGGGCAGTTGGGGTGTCGGTGCATAGAAGAAAGCGTTATCGGTGGATATGCGCTCCCCTCTCCCGCGTTAGTGGGAGAGGGGTGGGGGAGAGGGTTGGCAGTTCTGCTTGCCGACTTGTGGCAGTTTGCACCGCTTTACCCTCTCCCCCAACCCCTCTCCCGCAAGCGGGAGAGGGGAGTAAAACAGGAGCGGTGAGAATCGATTAAACCAGCACCCGCTCGATCCCGCCCGAATTCGCCTTGGCCACGTACTCCGGCATCCAGTTTTCACCGAGCAGGTGTTTGGCCATTTCGACGACGATGTAATCGGCGGTGACCGTCGCATCTTCGTTGTAACGCGACAGCCCCTGCAGGCACGACGGGCAGCTCGTCAGAATCTTCACGTCGCCGTTGAATTCGTCGGTACGCAGCTTGTCGGCGCCGCGGCGCATTTCTTCTTCCTTGCGGAAGCGGATCTGCGTGGAGATATCCGGACGCGTCACGGCCAGCGTGCCCGATTCACCGCAGCAGCGCTCGTTCTTCTCGATCTTGCCGCCACCCTGGTTGCCGCCCATCAGGTCGTTCACCAGCTTGGTCGGGTCCATCGTCTTGATCGGCGTATGGCAGGGGTCGTGGTACATGTAGCGCGTACCGGTGACGCCCTCCAGCTTCACGCCCTTTTCGAGCAGGTACTCGTGGATGTCGATGATGCGGCAGCCGGGGAAGATCTTGTCGAATTCGTAGCCTGCGAGCTGGTCATAGCACGTGCCGCAACTGACCACCACGGTCTTGATGTCGAGGTAGTTCAGCGTGTTGGCCACGCGGTGGAACAGCACGCGGTTGTCGCTGACCATCTTCTCGGCCTTGTCGTACTGGCCGGCGCCGCGTTGCGGATAACCGCAGCACAGGTAGCCCGGCGGCAGCACGGTTTGCACGCCCACGTGCCACAGCATCGCTTGCGTCGCCAGTCCCACCTGCGAGAACAGCCGCTCCGAGCCGCAGCCCGGGAAGTAGAACACGGCTTCGGTCTCGGCCGTGGTCGTCTTCGGGTTGCGGATGATCGGCACGATCTCGTTGTCTTCGATATCGAGCAACGCGCGCGCGGTCTTCTTGGGCAGGTTGCCCGGCATCTTCTTGTTGATGAAGTGGATCACCTGCTCCTGCACCGGCGGCTTGCCAACCGTTGCAGGCGGATGCTGGGTCTGCTTCTTCGCGAACTTCTTGAGCACCTCGTTGCCGAGGCGCTGCGCCTTGTAGCCCACGCCCATCATCGCGGTACGCGCGAGGTTGATGGTCTGCGGATTGGTCGCGTTCAGGAAGAACATCGACGCGGCGGCGCCCGGGTTGAATTTCTTCTGACCCATCTTGCGCAGCAGGTTGCGCATGTTCATCGACACGTCGCCGAAGTCGATCTTGACCGGGCATGGCGTCACGCACTTGTGGCAGACCGTGCAGTGGTCGGCCACATCCGAGAACTCGTCCCAGTGCTTGATCGATACGCCACGGCGCGTCTGCTCTTCGTACAGGAACGCTTCCACCAGCAGCGACGTTGCCAGGATCTTGTTGCGCGGGCTGTACAGCAGGTTGGCGCGCGGTACGTGCGTGGCGCACACTGGCTTGCACTTGCCGCAGCGCAGGCAGTCCTTCACGCTGTCGGCAATCGCGCCAATATCGCTCTGCTGCATGATGATGGACTCGTGTCCCATCAGGCCGAACGATGGCGTGTACGCATTGCGCAGGTCCGCGCCGGGCAGCAGCTTGCCCTTGTTGAAGCGGCCCTGCGGGTCCACACGCTGCTTGTACGCGCGGAACTCGCCGATCTCGTCTTCGGTCAGGAATTCCAGCTTGGTGATGCCGATGCCGTGCTCGCCCGAGATCACGCCGTCCAGCGAACGCGCGAGATCCATGATGCGGGCCACCGCGACGTGCGCGTCCTGCAGCATCGCGTAGTCATCGGAATTGACCGGCAGGTTCGTGTGCACGTTGCCGTCGCCGGCGTGCATGTGCAGCGCCACGAAAACGCGGCCGCGCAGCACCTGCTTGTGGATCTTCTGCGCCTCGTCGAGGATGGGCTTGAACTCGCCGCCGTTGAAGATCTTGCGCAGTTCGGCGCGCAGCTCCTGCTTCCAGCTCACGCGGATCGTGCGGTCCTGCAGCAGATGAAATACGTTGGCGTCCGGCTGCGCCTGCAGGCGCTGCTCGAATGCCGGACCCAGCAGGCCCAGGCCGTGACCGATCAGCGAATCCTTGGCCATCTGCAGCGGCGTATCGAGATGCCCCTGCAGGTAGAGCCAGCGCGAGCGCACTTCGCGCAGCAGCGTCAGCGCATGCTGCACGCGGTCTTCGAGCAGTTCGGCGCTGGGAATCTCGTTGGCGTCGTCGCTGCGGCCCAGCGGCAGGTTGCCGCGCGCGAAGAACGCTTCGAGTTCGTCGGTCAGCTTGAGCTTGTTCTTGATCGACAGCTCGATGTTAATGCGCTCGATGCCGTCGGTGTACTCGCCCATGCGCGGCAGCGGAATCACCACGTCTTCGTTGATCTTGAAGGCGTTGGTGTGGCGCGCGATGGCAGCGGTACGCGAACGGTCGAGCCAGAACTTCTTGCGCGCTTCCGGGCTCACGGCGATGAAACCTTCACCGCTCTTGCCGTTGGCCATGCGGATCACTTCCGAGGTGGCGCGTGCCACGGCGTCCTCATCGTCACCGACGATATCGCCGATCAGCACCATCTTCGGGAACGCGTTGCGCTTGCTCTTGGTGGCATAGCCCACCGCGCGCAGATATCGTTCGTCGAGGTGTTCCAGGCCAGCGAGAATCGCACCGCCTTCGCGCTTCGACTCGCCGTCCAGGAAGTCCTTGATTTCGACGATGCTCGGAATCGCATCGCGCGGCTGGCCGAAGAACTCCAGGCAGACCGTGCGGATGTGCTTGGGCATGCGATGCAGAATCCAGCGTGCGCTCGTGATGATGCCGTCGCAACCTTCCTTCTGCACGCCGGGCAGACCGGCCAGGAACTTGTCGGTAACGTCCTTGCCCAGACCTTCCTTGCGGAACTTGCGGCCTTCGATGGCCAGCGTCTCGGTGCGCAGCACCTTTTCGCCCGGGCGGCGATCGCCATCGGACCATTTCAGTTCGAACGTGGCCACCGGCACATCGTGGATCTTGCCGAGGTTGTGGTCCATGCGCGTGATCTCGAGCCAGTTGCCCTCGGGATCGACCATGCGCCACCACGCCAGGTTATCCAGCGCCGTACCCCACAGCACGGCCTTCTTGCCGCCCGCGTTCATCGCCACGTTGCCGCCGATGCACGAGGCATCGATCGACGTCGGGTCCACGGCAAAGACCAGACCCGCCTTGTCGGCGGCATCGGCCACGCGGCGCGTGACCACGCCGGCGCCCGAGAAGATCGTCGCCACCTTGTGCGGCACGTTCGGCAGGTCGGTCATTTCGACCGCATCGAGCCGTTCGAGCTTTTCGGTATTGATGACGGCCGAGAACGGCGTCAGCGGCACGGCGCCGCCGGTGTAGCCAGTGCCACCTCCGCGCGGGATGATCGTCAGGCCCAGTTCGAAGCAGCCCTTCACCATGCCGGCGATTTCTTCCTCGGTGTCGGGCGTCAGCACGACAAACGGGTATTCCACGCGCCAGTCGGTGGCGTCGGTTACGTGCGAGACGCGCGACAGGCCATCGAACTTGATGTTGTCCTTCTGCGTGATGCGGCCCAGCACGCGCTGGGTGCGCTTGCGCAGCGCATAGGCATCGGCAAATTCCTGCTTGAACGATTCGATCGCCTGCTTGGCGAAGACCACCAATTGCTCCACGCGATGCGAGCGATCCTCGGCGGCCGGTTCGGCATGCTCGGCACGGTCAGCGGCGCGGCGCTTCTCGATTTCGGCAAGGCGGTGATGCAGCGCATCCACCAGCATCTGGCGGCGCTTGGGATTTTCGAGCAGGTCGTCCTGCAGGTAGGGATTGCGTCGGACCACCCAGATATCGCCGAGCACCTCGTAGAGCATGCGGGCGGAGCGGCCGGTGCGGCGTTCGCCGCGCAGTTCGTCCAGGATGCGCCAGGCTTCCTCGCCGAGCAGACGGATAACAATCTCGCGATCTGAAAACGACGTGTAGTTATAGGGGATCTCGCGCAGGCGCGGCGGGGCGTCCTGCGCTGCGAGTTTGGCGTCGAGCACGAGTGGGGCGTTCATGGGCGGGACCGCTTTGAAGCAGCGCACGGGGACGGTGCGCAATTTATCGTCAGTTAAGACGCGATTGTACTGCAACGCCCCGTTTTGCCGCGCCGCAACATAATCACTTGACGACAATAACCGCCAAAAACATCAGGAAATTCCCCGGGTTTCGGCATTTTCGTGCGGATTGAGAATCAGAACCACTGCCGGATAGCGTCACCCACGCCATGCCAGAACGAATCGGGAATCCATAGCAGGCTCGCCGTCATCACCAGATAGCGCAGGAACTTGCCGATCCCCATATAGAAGACGCTCTGCCAGAACGGCAGCCGCAGCCAACCGCCCAATGTGCACAGTGGATCACCGATAACCGGTAGCCACGACACCAGCATCGTGGGCGGGCCCCAGCGTTTCATCCACCTGAAGTACTTGGCGTCGAGCTTCGGCTTGTGCTGCTTGCGCGGGTGGGGCCGATGCTGGGCGTGCTCCACCTCATGCTCATGGTGCTGGCGGCGCTGGCGATAGCGCACCACGGCCAGCTTGGCCGCGTAGCCGAGCCACCAGTCGATGGCACCGCCCACGGTGTTGCCCGCCGTGGCCACGAGGATGGCCGGCCAGAACATCCCGGGATTGAGCTTGATGTAGCCGAATACGGCCGGCTCCGATCCCAGCGGCAGCAGCGTGGCACTGATCAGGCTGACCACGAAGATGGCGGGCAGCCCCACCTTGGGCAAGGCAACCGTATCGAACAGCCAGTCGGTAAAAGCTTCCATTGGGCAGGCAGGGGCGGGGTCGCACGCGGCAGGGGAAACCGCATGGCGAGTCCGGGGGATTTGTGATTAACTGTTAGAGCCTGTCGCGGCGATTCGTTCACTGCGCCGACATTACCGGCAAACCCGCAGCACCAATATCACGAAATAGCCGTCCCAACCAAGCGGCAGTACCGCGTCGTGGCCCGTCCCGCGCAGTGTCATTCGGGATTGTCGTCGGAGCTGGCCATGCGCGTTCCACCCACAATGGAGACAAGCATGGCGATTTCCCTCCGCCTGACGGTCAATGGCAAGCCCGTTGACGTCCAGGTCGAACCCCACACCCTTTTGGTCCAGCTTCTGCGCGAGCAGTTGCGACTCACCGGCACGCACGTGGGCTGCGATACCGCGCAGTGCGGCGCCTGCACCGTCCACATGGACGGCCGCGCCGTGAAGTCCTGCAACATGCTGGCCCTCCAGGCGGACGGCGCCAGCGTCACCACCATCGAAGGACTGGCGACCAACGGCGAGATGCATCCGATGCAGCAGGCGTTCCGTGAATGCCACGGCCTGCAATGCGGCTTCTGCACGCCCGGCATGGTGATGGCCGCCACGTCCCTGCTGGCCCAGCAGCCCAACGCCGATGCCCACGCCATCCGCGAGCAGCTCGACGGCAACCTCTGCCGCTGCACTGGCTATCACAACATCGTGCGTGCAGTGCAGCAAGGGCAGGCCGCGATGCAGGGCAACGTGGCCACGGCCAGCGCCGAATAAGGAGGCCACCATGAACGCACCCGAGAAACACTCGCTGATTGGCGCGCCGGTCAAGCGCAAGGAAGACTATCGCTTTCTCACCGGCAACGGCCAGTACACCGACGACGTCACGCTGCCGCACCAGAGCTACGGCTACTTCGTGCGCTCGCCGCATGCGCATGCACGCATTCGCTCGATCGATACCGCGCAGGCACTGGCCGCGCCCGGCGTGATCGCCGTGCTGACCGGCGACGACATGGCCGGCGACAACGTGGGCGGCCTGCCGTGCGGCTGGCTGATCCACAGCATCGACGGCTCGCCGATGAAGGAGCCGCCCCACCCTGCCCTGGCGCACGGCAAGGCCCGGCACGTGGGCGACCAGGTGGCACTGGTCGTCGCGGAGTCGCTGCAGCAGGCGCGCGATGCCGCCGAACTTGTGGATGTCGATTACGAGGAACTGCCTGCCGTGGTCAGCCCGGCCGATGCCGCTGCGGCCTCCACGCTGGTGCATGACGATGTGCCCGGCAACACCTGCTACACCTGGGGCCACGGCGACAAGGCCGCCACCGATGCCGCGTTCGCCCGCGCCGCGCACGTGACCACGCTGGATATCGTCAACAACCGGCTGATCCCCAACGCGATCGAACCGCGCGCGGTCAACGCCAGCTATACGCGGCAGGACGATGGCTACACGGTCTACGTCTCGAACCAGAACCCGCACGTCGAACGGCTGCTGATGGGCGCCTTCGTGCTCGGACTGCCCGAATCGCGGCTGCGCATTATCGCGCCCGATGTCGGCGGCGGCTTCGGCTCGAAGATCTTCCTGTATCCCGAGGATGTGGCGCTGACCTGGGCATCGAAGAAGGTAGGCCGCCCGATCAAGTGGACCGCCGAGCGTTCCGAATCCTTCCTCACCGATGCGCATGGCCGCGACCACGTGACCCGCGCCGAACTGGCGATGGATGCCGATGGCAAGTTCCTCGCCATGCGCGTGCACACGGTGGCCAACATGGGCGCGTACCTGTCCACGTTCGCCAGCAGCGTGCCGACGATTCTCTACGCCACGCTGCTCGCCGGCCAGTACGCCACGCCTGCGATCTATGCCGAGGTGAAAGCCGTGTTCACGAATACGGCACCCGTCGATGCGTATCGCGGTGCGGGGCGTCCGGAAGCCACCTATGTCGTCGAGCGTCTGGTCGAAGCTGCCGCACGTGAACTGGGCACCGACCCCGCCGCGCTGCGACGCAAGAACTTCATCCGCAGCTTCCCGTATGCCACGCCTGTTGGCCTGACCTATGACACCGGCGACTACGAACCATGCCTCGCACGCGCGCAGGAACTGGCCGATGTAGCAGGCTTTCCCGCGCGTCGTGAAGCGGCGAAGCAGCAAGGCAAGTTGCGCGGACTCGGCTACTCCTGCTACATCGAAGCATGCGGGCTGGCGCCATCGAACATCGCGGGCGCGCTCGGTGCTCGGGCTGGACTGTTCGAAGTAGGCGAGGTGCGCGTGCATCCCACCGGCACCGTCACCGTGTTCACCGGATCGCACAGCCACGGGCAAGGCCACGAAACCACGTTCGCGCAGATCGTGGCGCAGCGGCTCGGCATTGCGCTGGACGCCGTGGAGATCGTGCACGGCGACACCGGACGCGTACCGTTCGGCATGGGCACCTATGGCTCGCGTTCGCTGGCGGTCGGTGGATCGGCCATCATGAAGGCGCTCGACAAGATCGAAACCAAGGCCAAGAAGATCGCCGCGCACTTGCTGGAAGCCTCGGACGCGGACATCGAGTTCAGCGACGGCGTGTTCCGCGTGGCCGGCACCGATCGCACGAAGACGTTCGGGGAGGTGGCGCTGACCGCCTACGTGCCGCACAACTATCCGCTCGACAGACTCGAACCGGGCCTCAACGAAAACGCGTTCTACGATCCCACGAACTTCACGTATCCATCCGGCACCTATATCTGCGAGGTCGAGGTCGATCCCGACACCGGCGCGTCGCAGGTCGTCAAGTTCACGGCCGTGGACGATTTCGGCAACGTGATCAATCCGATGATCGTCGAAGGACAGGTGCATGGCGGTATCGGACAGGGCCTGGGTCAGGCCATGTTCGAACAGTGCATCTACGATCCCGACAGCGGCCAGTTGCTGACCGGCTCCTACATGGACTACGCGATGCCACGCGCTGGCGACTTGCCGGACTACACGGTGGAAACGTCATCAGGCACGCCATGCACGCACAATCCGCTCGGCGTGAAGGGTTGCGGCGAAGCGGGCGCCATTGGCTCGCCACCTGCATTCATCAACGCACTGGTCGATGCGCTCGCACCACTCGGCGTGCGCGACATGCAGATGCCCGCCACGCCGCACCGCGTGTGGCAGGCGATTCAGGCCGCGCAAGCTACCAAGGCATAAGGGGACACGACATGTACGCATTCCAGTTCGAACGCGCCACCGATGCCCAGGCAGCCGTGGCGAAACTCAAGGCCGATGGCGACGCCAAGTTTCTAGCCGGCGGACAAAGCCTGCTTGCCGCGATGAAGCTGCGGCTGGCTTCGCCATCGATGCTTGTCGATGTGGCGCGCATTCCCGGCATGGCTGATATCAACGTGCAGGGCGATGCCGTGGTCATCGGTGCCGCAGCACGCCATGCCGATGTGGCGGCCAACGCGGAAGTCATGCGCCGCATTCCGGGGCTGGCGTCGCTGGCACTCGGCATCGGCGACCGTCAGGTGCGCGCGATGGGCACGCTCGGCGGCTCGCTCGCCAACGATGATCCTGCTGCGGACTATCCCGCTGCGGTGCTCGCGCTGAACGCTACGGTCGTGACGGATCGTCGCGAGATTCCTGCCGACAGCTTCTTCAAGGGCTTGTACGAAACCGCGCTCGCACCCGACGAGCTGATCACCGCCGTGCGCTTTCCCGTACCCGATCAGTCGGGGTATGTGAAGTTCCGCAATCCGGCATCGCGCTTTGCGCTGGTGGGGGTGATGGTGGCGCGCAGTGGCAAGACAGTGCGAGTTGCCGTGACCGGTGCCGCCGATAGCGTGTTTCGCGCGCCTGCGCTGGAACAGGCACTGACGGCGAGCTTTACGCCGGCTGCGGCGAGAGCGGTGAAGGTGGATGCGTCGGGTCTCAATGCGGATCTGCATGCATCGCCGGAGTATCGGGCGCATTTGATTCCGGTGCTGACAGCAAGAGCGGTGGAGGCGGCGTTGAAGGGGTGACGCGGTCTTGCTCACCCCTGGTTTGCTCCCCTCTCCCGCATTGCGGGTGAGGGGTTGGGGGGTGCAATCACCAACAAGCCTCAATTTGAACGTCGAGCCCTCTCCCCCACCCCTCTCCCACTGACATGGGAGAGGGGAGCGCATAGCAAAAGGCTTCGCCGATATCTACATGCTCCCAACCTCCATCGACACCACCCTCACCCAACTCGCCGCGCAGCAATACTTCGCCGATCGCGAGACCGCTACGGTGCTCTACCTTGCACTGCGCATGCAGCGGCCGTTGTTTCTCGAAGGCGAGCCCGGTGTCGGCAAGACCGCGCTTGCACATGCGATGGCCGCGATGCTCGGCACGCGCCTGTTGCGGCTGCAATGCTACGAAGGACTCGACGCGGCCAGTGCGCTCTATGAGTGGGACTATCCGCGCCAGATCATGGCGTTGCGTCTGGCCGAAGCGCGTGGGGAACGTCCCGAGCAGCAGTCGCTCTATCGCGACGAATTCCTGCTCAAGCGGCCCTTGCTCGAATCGCTGCTGCCCGATCCCGCCGCGCCCGGTGTGCCGCGTGTGCTGCTGATCGACGAGATCGATCGGGCCGACGAGCCGTTCGAAGCATTTCTGCTCGAAGTGCTTTCCGAATATCAGGTATCGATTCCCGAAATCGGCGTGCTGCGCGCGGAGACGCCGCCACTGATCATCATCACGTCGAACCGTACGCGCGAAGTGCATGACGCGCTCAAGCGTCGCTGTCTGTATCAATGGATGGGTTATCCATCGCGCGACCGCGAATTGCAGATCGTGGCTGCGCGCGCACCCGAAGCGGCCGAAGCATTGCAGCGGCAGGCCGTCGATTTCATCCATCGGCTGCGTGGCATCGACTTGTTCAAGGCGCCGGGCATTGCCGAAGCCATCGACTGGAGCCGCGCACTCGCGGCGCTCGGTGTGACAGAACTCGATCCGCAATCCGTGCGCGATACGTTGGGCGTGCTGCTCAAGTACCAGGACGACCTGGCGCGCGCCGATGGTCCGACCATCGCCGAGTTACTCGCCGGCACCACGCCCGCCTGATATGTCATCCCGTCCGCTGCCGATGCTGGCGCGCAACGTCACTCACTTCATGCGGCTGCTGCGCGATGCGGGCTTCGGCCTCTCGCCTGCGCATGCCGTGGATGCACTGACCGCGCTGCGCCATGTGAACATCGGTGCGCGCGATGAGGTGCGCGCCGCGCTGGCCGCACTGGTCCTCTCCGGTCCTGACCAGCGCCCACTGTTCGATGCGGCATTCGACCTGTTCTGGCGCGATCCCGATTGGGAAGGCAAATTGCGCGCGATGCTGTTGCCGCGCGTCGATGCCGGTGCGCCGCCACCGAAACGCAGCAACCGTCTGGCCGATGCGCTCGCCGCGCGCCAGCCGCCATCGACACCGAAAGGCCCGATGCGCGAGGAACGCTTCACCGCGCCGCTGACCTTCTCCGATCAGGAGCGCCTGGCCAGCCGCGACTTTGAAACACTCTCCGCCGAGGAGTGGCGCGCGCTCCAGCATCTGGTTCGCACGCGGCGCGCGCATCTTGCATTGCAGCGTACGCGCCGTCTGAAACCTGCGGCCACGGGCACGCATGCCGATATGCGCGCGAGTGCCCGGCTTGCGGTCCGCCAGCATGGCGAATGGATGCAATGGAAATACCGCCGCCATGCGCAGCGCAAGCCGCCCGTGGTGTTGCTGCTCGATATCTCCGGATCGATGAGCCAGTATTCGCGCGCGGTGCTCTACTTCTGCCACGCGCTGATGCAGGGCCGCGAGCGCATGCATGTGTTCCTGTTCGGCACGCGGCTCACCAACGTGACGCGCGCACTGCGCGAACGCGATCCCGATGAGGCCGTGACGCTGATCACCGAACAGGTGCGCGACTGGGCAGGCGGCACGCGCATCGGCACGGCACTGGCCACGTTCAACCGCCAATGGGCGCGCCGCACGCTGTCGGGCCGCGCCACGGTGCTGTTCGTCAGTGACGGCATCGACCTCGAACAGATCGACCTGCTGGCCGACGAGATGGCGCGCCTGCGCCGCTTCGCGCATCGCATCGTCTGGCTGAACCCGCTGCTGCGCTATGCGGGCTTTTCACCGCAGGCGCGTGGCATGCAGGCCATCCTGCCGCATGTCGATGCCCTGCACCCTGCACATAACCTGGACAGCCTGTTCGCGCTCGAAGCGCTGCTGGCCGATACGCAAACCACCACGGTTTCACCTATAAAACAATTCGGAGGACGCCCCCATGGAAATGACCCAGACCCAGCGCCTGCCCGTGCCGCAGCAGGTAGCGTGGGACGCGCTGAACGACGTTGAGCTGCTCAAGCAATGTATTCCCGGATGTGAGAGCATCGAGCCCGATGGCGAAAACGCCTACCTGCTCGCACTGACTGCGGCGGTCGGTCCGGTCAAGGCGCGCTTCAAGGGCCGCATGGCCTTGCTCGATATCGCGGCGCCCGACAGTTACACGATCCAGTTCGACGGACAGGGTGGCGCGGCGGGTTTCGGCAAGGGATCGGCAAAGGTCACGCTGGCAGCCGAGGGCGACGAAACACTGCTGACGTATGCGGTGCAGGCGCAGGTAGGCGGCAAGATCGCGCAGATCGGCTCGCGGCTGGTGGATGCCGCCGCGCGCAAGATGGCCGATGCGTTTTTCGCACGATTCACCGAGGCCGTGAGCGGCCCGGACGAGCAGGACAATAACGATACCCAGAGCGATGAGGCCGCCGGCGACACGGGCGGCGATGTAGACAAGAAGCGGAAACGATCATGGACAGCGTGGATCTCGAAGTCCTGAAGAGCAGCGTCAAGTGGCAGCAGGAAGGTCACGGCGTGTTGCTGGTGACGGTGGTACGGACGTGGGGCTCGTCGCCCCGTCCTGAAGGTGCGATGCTGGCGGTGCGCGACGACGGTCTCGTCGCCGGCTCCGTATCCGGCGGATGCATCGAGGACGACATCATTTATCGCGTGCATCGCGAAGGCATCAAGTCGAAGGTGCCCGAGGGCATGAAGTACGGCATCAGTGCCGAGGAAGCGCATCGCTTCGGGCTGCCCTGCGGCGGCACCATCGAACTGGTGGCGGAACCGCTGGCACCGCATAGCGGCATCGTCGAATTGCTGCAGGCCGTGGAGAACGGCAGACTGGTGACGCGCACACTCGACATGGCGACGGGCCGCGCATCGCTCGGCCATGCGGAGGCTGCCGATGGATTGTCGTTCGATGGCGCCACGCTGCGGACCATCCATGGTCCCCGCTATCGCATGCTCGTCATCGGCGCGGGGCAGTTGTCGAAATACCTGTGCCAGATTGCCGTGGGGCTGGGCTTCCAGGTCACGGTCTGCGATCCGCGTGAGGAATACACGGAGACGTGGGACATTCCCGGCGTGACGATGGTGCGCACGATGCCTGACGACACCGTGGAAGCCATGAAGCTCGACGAGCGCTGCGCCGTGATCGCGCTCACGCACGACCCCAAGCTCGACGATCTCGCATTGATGGAGGCGCTACGCACGCCCGCGTTCTATGTGGGCGCGCTCGGCTCGCGCCGCAACAACCAGGCGCGCCGCGAGCGGCTCAAGGAGTTCGATCTCACCGATCAACAACTGGCCCGCCTGCATGGTCCGGTAGGTATCTATATCGGCAGCCGCACGCCACCGGAGATTGCGATTTCGGTACTGGCCGAAGTGATCGCTGCGAAGAACCATGTCTCGCTGCCCGACATCCTCCAGGTGGAAGGCGCCAAGGCCGCGCGCGAAATCGCAGCCGGCGAGGCCGAGTGTCCGATTTTGCCTGCTGGTCAGGCTATCACCGCCGCACAGCCATGACGAAGCCCTCACGCGCCCCGCTTACGCAGACCGATCTGCCCACCGGCATCCTGCTGGCTGCCGGCTTCGGCCGCCGCTTCGATCCGGCCGGCCTGCGCAACAAGCTCATGGAGAAGATGGCCGATGGCCGCACTGTGGCGTGGCGCAGCGCGCGCACGCTGGCGGCGGGCCTGCCGCATTCGATTGCCGTGGTGCGTCCTGGGCATCCCGAACTCGCCGAGGAATTGCGGCGCGGTGGGTGCAAGGTGATCGAGTCCGTTGAAGCGGAAGCCGGAATGGGCGCGGCGTTGCGCGCGGGTGTGGCCGCGAGTCCCGATGCACGCGGCTGGGTGGTGGCGCTTGCGGACATGCCGTGGCTGTCAATGGAACTGGTACGCGCGGTCGCGCTGACGATCACGGCGCGCAACACGATTGCCGCCCCGTGGCGCGATGGCAAGCGTGGGCATCCTGTGGGATTCGGTGCGGCGTGGCGCGATGAATTGCTGAAGCTCGATGGCGATGAAGGCGCGCGCGAGTTGCTGAAGTCGCAGCCGGTGACGCGGATTCTGACCGAGGACGATGGACCGTTCAGGGATGTGGATTTGCCGGGGGATCTGGTTTGAGCGCGCTCGGGATTTGATGCGCCAGCCCTCTCCCCCGGCCCCTCTCCCGCTTTGCGGGAGAGGGGAGCAAACCAGCAGCGGTCGATATCCCGTCGGTGTTCTCCCCTCTCCCGCGAGCGGGAGAGGGGCGGGGGAGAGGGCCAGCCTCTCAACATCGACCACGTTGGAATTTACCCCCCCTCCAACTCCGTCAACGTCCGCAAATACTCGCTACTCCACCAATGCACATCCTGCTGGCGTATCCGCTCCAGCAGCTTCTGGTGCCGCGTGCGTCGTTCGGCCAGCGGCATGTGCAGCGCCTGCTGCACGGCCTGCGCCGTGGCGCGTGTGTCGTACGGATTGACCAGCAGCGCCTCCTTCAACTGTTCCGCAGCGCCAGCAAAACGCGACAACACCAGCACACCCGGATCGTCAGGATCTTGCGCGGCGATGTATTCCTTCGCCACGAGATTCATCCCGTCGCGCAGCGGCGTCACCAGTGCCACACTGCTCGCTCGGCACAGGCCCGGCAATCGCTTGCGTGAAGTCGAGCGATGGATGTATCGCACAGGCATCCAGTCGAGTTCACCGTACTCGCTGTTGATCGCACCCGTAATGCCTTCCATCTCGCGCCGCAGGTCTGCATAGGCATCCACCGATTCGCGGGATGGTGCGGCAATCTGGATCAACGTGGCGCTCGATCGATTTTCGGGATACTCGGCCAGCAGCGTCTGGAACGATTTGAGCCGCTGCGGCAGCCCCTTCGAATAGTCGAGCCGGTCGATGCCCAGCAGCAGCCGGCGCCGCGCGTACTGGTGACGCATCATCTCGTAGGTCTCGCGCGCCTCGTCCTGTTGGCCAAGGCCGATGAATTCATCGACATCGATGCCAATCGGAAACGCCTGCGCGCGCACGGTGCGATGGAACGCGCGGAAGCGGTACTCGCCCATCGGCTCTGCACCGGCTTCGCCCTGCACGTAGCGCGAGAAGTGGTCGAGATCGGCCTGACTCTGAAAGCCGATCAGGTCGTACGCGAACATCGCACGCATCAGCCATTCGTGCTGAGGAATGGCCGCGAGGATCAGCGGCGGCGGCAGCGGGATATGCAGGAAGAAGCCGATCTTCTGTCCGCAGCCAATGGCGCGCAGTTCCGCCGCGAGCGGGATCAGGTGATAGTCGTGAATCCAGATCACGTCATCCGGCTTCAACAGCGGCGCCAGCTTGCGCGCGAACAACTGGTTCACGCGCCGATAGGCATTGAGGTTGCCGCCTGCATCGAAATCCGCCAGGTCCACACGATAGTGGAACACGGGCCAGAGCACGCCGTTGCTGTAGCCGAGGTAGTACGCGTCGTAGTCATCCTGGCTCAGATCCACTGTGGCCAGCGTGACGTTGCCGGCCTGGGTCTGGTGGAACTCGCCCTCGCCCGGTGTGCCGCCGTGGGCCGCGTCCACCACCTTGCCGCTCCAGCCGAACCACAGGCCGCCCGTCTTGTTCAGCGCTTCCGAAAGCGCCACGGCAAGGCCGCCCGCCGCGTGGTTGCGGGGGTCCGCAACCCGGTTCGATACCGCTACTAGTCTGCCCATATATCGCTTGTTGTTGTGGCCAATCCTTTCCTCAGATCACGGTGTCCCAGGGTGCCGACAAACGCATGGCACCGTTGATCAGGCCGACCATCGAATAGGTCTGCGGGAAATTGCCCCACATCTCTCCGGTGATCGGGTGGGTGTCTTCCGACAGCAGCCCCAGCGGGTTGCGCGCGGCAAGCATCGACTCGAAGATCTCGCGCGCTTCCTCGCGGCGGCCGATGCGCGCCAGCGCGTCGATGCGCCAGAACGTGCAGATGTTGAACGCAGTCTCGGGCTTGCCGAAATCGTCGGGCGCTTCGTAGCGCCGCATGTAGGGACCATCGCAGAGCGTCTCTTCCAGCGCCTTCACCGTGGACACGAAGCGCGGGTCCTTGGGATCGATGAAGTTGACCTCCGCCATCAGCAACACGCTGGCGTCGAGTTCCTTGCCGCCAAAGCTCTCGGCAAACGCCTGCCGCTGCTCGTTCCACGACTCGTCCAGAATGCGCTGCTTCATGCGATGCGCATGGTCGTGCCAGTATGCGGCCCGCGCGGGTTGTTCGAGTTTCTCGGCGATCTTGGCCAGACGGTCGCACGCCACCCAGCTCATCAGCGCCGATGACGTGTGGATGCGTGCACGCGTGCGCAACTCCCACATGCCCGCGTCGGGCGTACCGAATACGCGCACGGCCTGCTCGCCCACATCTTCGAGCTTGGCAAATTCCGCCGGGCCACCGCGATGCAGCAGCCGGTGATCGTGGAATGCCTGCGCGGCGGCCAGCACCACGTTGCCGTACACATCGTGCTGGAAATGCTCCTGCGCCTGGTTGCCCACACGCACCGGACCCATGCCGCGATAGCCGCTCAGATGATCGAGCATGCTTTCCGGCAGCTCGCGCTCCAGCCCGATACCGTACAGCGGCTGGATGTGCCCGTCCTGCGATTGCATCACCACGTTCGACAGCCAGCGCAGATAGTCCTCCATCGTGCCAACTTCCGACAGGCTATTCAGTGCGCGCACCACGAAGAACGCGTCGCGCAGCCAGCAGTAGCGGTAGTCCCAGTTGCGCTGGCTGCCCGGCGCTTCAGGAATACTCGTGGTCATCGCCGCCACGATGGCGCCGGTTTCCTCGTACAGCGACAGCTTCAACGTAATGGCCGCGCGAATCACGGCGTCCTGCCACTCGCGCGGCACGGCCAGGCGGCGGCTCCAGAGTTTCCAGTACGCGGTGGTTTCCTGCTCGAAGTCGCGCGCGATATCTTCCACGCCGGCCGAGAGCGTTTCATCGGGACCGAGGATGAAGTTGTAGCCGCGCGTGACCAGGAACGGTGTGTGCGACAACACATAGGCCAGCGGCGCATCGGTGGTCAGGCGCAGTGTTTGATCCTCGCCCACATAGCGCGCATGGCTGCTGCCGCGCGTGATTTTCGGCTCCGTGCGGCCCCAGTTGAAACGCGGCGCCAGCGTGACACGCACGCGCGGTGCGCCACTGACTGGCTTGATCCGTCGCACCAGTGTCAGTGGTCGGAAGTAACGACCCAGGCGGAAGAAGCGCGGGCAGAAATCGGTGATCTCCAGGATGCTGCCGTGCTTGTCGATCAGATGCGTGCGCAGGATGGCCGTGTTTGGCTCGTACCACTGCGTGGCTTCGTGAAAATCCTCGATCTCGATATTGAAATGGCCGGCGTTGTCGTTCGGCTCCAGCAATGCGTTGAAGACCGGATCGCCATCGAAGCGCGGCATGCAGCACCAGACGATGCGGCCGCGGCCATCCACCAGTGCAGAGAAGCTGCAATTGCCGATCATGCCGAGTGCCAGCGATGGGTTGGCGTGGCGGCTGGCAGCGTTCGAATCCGTATTGACGGCGGGCGCTTCGCGCGCGATTTCTGGCGACACCTGGGCAGAGGTGGCAGGTTCACTCACAGCGGGTCCTCCCTTTGTGGCGATGGATGTTGGGCAGCGGCATCGCGCTGCGCGATGAAATGGGTCAGCGCGCGCGCCGATTCGTGCAGCCAGTCGCGCAACGCGGCGGGCGCAGGCACGCTGACGGTGGCCGCCGTGGCGCGATTGCCAACCAGCACGCCCACGCCGCCGAGTTCGCGCACCACCGAGAAGCCGGCTTCGTCGGTCACATCGTCACCGGCGAACAGCGGCAGGCGGCCCGCGAATGGCGACGAACGCATGAACGCGGCAATCGCATCGCCCTTGTCCACACCCGCAGGCTTGATCTCGACCACCATCTTGCCGGGCAACGCGTCGAGCCCCACGGCATCGCGCAACACATCTGCTACCGCAGCGCGCACCAGCGGCTCCAGCTCCGGTGCCTGCCGATAGTGGATGGCCACGGCCACCGACTTGCGTTCCAGCATCAGGCCCGGATGCCGCGCCACGAGCGCTTCCAGTTGCGGCAGCAAGGGACCGATACCCGGCGCGGGCGGCGTGACGATGCGCGCCGCACCATTGCGGAATTCGGCGCCATGCACGCCCGCGGAAGGCAGGCGCAACGGTTGCAGGAAATGATCGAGTTCGGCCACGGGCCGGCCCGAGACAATGGCGAGCGCGCCGTCCAGACAGGTATGCAACGCACGCAGCGTGCCAACCAGTTCGGGCTCGACCTGCACCAGCTCGGGGCTCGGTGCCAGATCGGCCAGCGTGCCGTCGAAGTCCAGGAACAGCGCGGTGTGGGGTTCGATGAGAGGTAGGAGAGGCATCGCGTAAAACCGTAACACGTGGTTTTGACAGGCGTCCACCGGGCGCTGTCCTACAACAGTGGCTTTTCCTGCACCCAGACGCCGCGACGACCGTAGCAGGGTCCGTGTGGGCGCCATCCATTATCATTGGCGGTTTCCGCCGATTTTTCCGGCTTTTTTTGCCACGGCTGCGTGGCAACCGCAGACAATGACCCGCACCCCCGCCAAGCCCGACTACCTGAAGAAGATCCTGACCGCCAAGGTGTACGACGTGGCCCAGGAGACCGAGCTGACCTACGCCGCAGCGCTCTCGGCCCGCACGAACAATGCCGTGTGGTTCAAGCGCGAGGACACCCAGCCCGTGTTCTCGTTCAAGCTGCGCGGCGCCTACAACAAGATGGCGTCGCTCTCTCCGGAAGAACTCAAGCGCGGCGTGATCGCCGCATCGGCTGGCAACCACGCACAGGGCGTGGCCCTCTCCGCTGCACGGTTGCAGTGCAAGGCCATCATCTGCATGCCCACCACCACGCCGCAGGTCAAGATCGATGCCGTGCGCGAACGCGGTGGCGAGTGGGTCAAGATCGTGCTGCATGGTGATTCCTACAGCGATGCCTACGTGCATGCCGCCGAGCTGGAAGCCAAGCAGAAGCTGACGTTCATCCATCCGTTCGACGATCCCGAAGTCATCGCCGGGCAGGGCACCATCGCCATGGAAATCCTGCGCCAGCACCCCGGTCCGATCCACGCGATCTTCGTGGCCATCGGTGGTGGTGGCCTGATCTCGGGCATCGCGTCCTACGTCAAGGCCGTGCGTCCCGACATCAAGGTGATCGGCGTGCAGACGCTGGATTCCGATGCGATGAAGCGCTCGGTGGATGCCGGCAAGCGCGTGGAACTCAAGGATGTGGGCCTGTTCTCGGACGGCACTGCGGTGAAGCTCGTCGGCAAGGAGACGTTCCGCATCACGCGCGAACTCGTCGACGAAATCATCCTGGTCGATACGGATGCCATCTGTGCCGGCCTGAAGGATGTGTTCCAGGACACGCGCAGCATTCTCGAACCGGCGGGTGCACTGGCCGTGGCGGGTCTCAAGGCATATGCCGAGCGCGAGAAGCTCAAGGGCCAGCACCTCGTGGCGATTGCCTGCGGCGCGAACATGAATTTCGACCGCCTGCGCTTTGTGGCCGAGCGTGCCGAAGTGGGCGAGGCGCGCGAAGCCGTGTTCGCCGTGACCATCCCCGAGGAGCGCGGCAGCTTCAAGCGTTTCTGCGAACAGGTGGGCACACGCAGCGTGACGGAGTTCAACTACCGCATCGCCGACAAGGGCGTGGCGCATATCTTTGTGGGCCTGCAGATTGCGTCGCGCAGCGAGAACGACAAGATCGCCGCGAACTTCCGCCGCCATGGGTTCGACACGCTGGACCTGTCCAACGACGAACTGGCCAAGCAACATATCCGCTACATGGTGGGCGGCCATTCGCCGCTGGCGCACGACGAACTGCTGTATCGCTTTGAATTCCCGGAGCGTCCGGGCGCGCTGATGAAGTTCCTCTCCAGCATGAGCCCGAACTGGAATATCAGCCTGTTCCACTACCGGAACCAGGGCGCCGATACGTCGAACATCCTCGTAGGGATTCAGGTGCCGAAGAACGAGAAGCGCGATTTCCGCACCTTCCTTTCCACGCTCGGTTACGTAAACTGGGATGAAACCGACAATCCCGTCTACAAGCTGTTCCTGGCCTGAATCTCACTATGACGCTTCCTGAGCACTCGCCGCTGGGCAAGCCCTCGGCCTACAAGACCGAGTACGACCCGTCGCTGCTGTTCCCCATTCCGCGCCAGCCCAAGCGCACCGAGATCGGACTCGCCGAAGGCAAGGCCCTGCCCTTCTTTGGCGTGGATATCTGGAATGCCTACGAACTTTCGTGGCTGAACCTCAAGGGCAAACCGCAGGTGGCGCTGGCCGCGTTCGTGATTCCCGCCGATACGCCGAACATCGTCGAATCGAAATCGTTCAAGCTGTACCTGAACTCGTTCAACCAGAGCCGCATCGCATCGCCCGAGGCTGTGCAGCAGTTGCTGCATCACGACCTGTCCGAAGCGACGGGCGGCACCGTGCAGGTACGTCTGGTGCCGGAAGCGGATCTCGGCACGCAGAAGATGGGCGAGCTGGATGGCATGCTGCTGGACCGGCTCGATATCGAAACCGATATCTACGAACCCGATCCGTCGCTGCTGAAGGCCGATCAGGATCAGTCACCGGTGGAGGAATCGCTGGTGTCGCACCTGCTGAAGTCGAACTGCCTCGTCACCGGTCAGCCCGACTGGGGCAGCGTGCAGATCCGCTACGTCGGCGCGCCCATCGATCAGGAGGGGCTGCTCAAGTACCTGATCTCGTTCCGCAATCACAACGAGTTCCACGAGCAATGCGTGGAGCGGATCTTCACGGACGTGATGCGCATGTGCAAACCGGTGAAGCTGGCGGTGTACGCGCGATATACGCGGCGCGGCGGGCTGGATATCAATCCGTTCCGCACGAACTACAACACGCCGTGGCCGGATAATCGGCGGAATGCGCGGCAGTGATGAGTTTTCTCCCCTCTCCCTTTGGGAGAGGGGCGGGGGAGAGGGCAAGCCGTTCAAATTGCGGCACGGTCGGCAAGCAGAGCCTCCGGCCCTCTCCCCTAACCCCTCTCCCGCAAGGCGGGAGAGGGGCACAAACAAGCAGGAAGCGGAAGAATCAAAACTCCGCGTGCGCCCTCACCCCGATAAACTTCGCCGGACCTCGATCGCGGTTATACCCAGGGTTCCGGATGTACTGAAAATCCGGGCTCAGACTCAGCGTCTTCCACACCGCAAAGCGGTAATACACCTCGAACACCTGCTCCGGCCCATAACGTAGCGCGCCATCGCCAAGGAAGGCGCCGAGGCCGCCAGCGGCCAGATAGTTGCGATGCCCGGAGCCGAGCATGTTCACGGCCACGGCCATCCCGAGTTCATCGTTTGGACGTCCCCACGCGCGGCCCTTGATCGTGCCGCCACCTGCTACCTGCCTGCCGATTTCGGTGAACGCGTAGGTCTCGGTCTTGTCATCGGACCAGTTCGCACGGAAGAACACGCCCGCGTCGTTGGTCACTTCCTGCATGAACGCGAGTCCCACGCCGACCTTGCTGTGCTCGCGCTGTACGTCGCCAACGCTCGGCGTTACGCCATTGGCCTGCCCGAACGCGATGGCGTCGTTGAATGCGCCCATCTTCGCCTTGTTCCGCCACAGCAGCAGCCGCGCCTGACCGGGTCGTCCGCCAATCGCATAGCGCTTCTCAAGCTCCAGCATCCGCCCGTAGTGCTCGAACAATCGCGTATCGAGTTCGCGCCCGTTCGATTCCAGCGGCTGCAGGAAATGGCCGAAGCGTGCGGACCAACCATCGCCGATGTACTCCAGCGCCAGGCCCCAGTTGTAGCCGCGCGAATCTGCCGGATAGTCCCACGAGCCATGCGTCAGAAACGACCAGTTCATGAACTGCGTGCGCGGATCGGAGCCGTAGGGGTTCTGGTCGAACACGTCGAGCACGCCGAAGTTGCCGGCGGTCAGCACCACACGCTGCTTGTCGAGCGTGCGCGCGAACTGGTTGAAATCGGATTCGAGCGTTTCTTCGCCGCCGCCCAGACCCCAGTATTGCCGGATGAATGCGCGTGCGCGATAGAACTTGGGACTCGTGCTGGCCGTCTTCGCCAGTTCGCCATTCGACAAACCGCCCAGCCCGTGCAGATCCGAAAACGGCACACCCTGCGCCACTTCCGGATTGAAGTGGAACTCCGCGCCACGCCACAAGCGCAGGCCGAGATCGAGCGTACTGGTGAACGAGTAACTCTTCGCGCGTTCCAGCGTCAGGCTGTTCTCGCCCGAATACGCCGCGCCGAACGATGGCTTGCGTTGCCATACCCAGGTGGCCTGGCCGTGAATCGCGAACGGGCTTTCGGTGCCGGGTTCCTGCTGTGGCGTCTCGGAAGTCTGCGCCATCAAAGCGGCGGACAAACTCATGCTTCCCACACCTAGCAGCGTGGCAAGACGATGGGCCAAACGCGGGCGCAGCCGCTTCGGAGCAGCCGGAGAGCAGAAACGCAGCATAGGAAAAACCGGAGGGAACCGATGCGCAGGACGCGCACCTGTCATTTGTGCGCGAAGCATAGCCAAGCCCACATGACATGTCTACCGGGTCTTGTTGCGACGCACCAATTCCATTTGCCGCCCATGTGTCGCCCATGTGCCGGTAAGGCGACGTTGTAACACTCGTTGATTTAATTAATTAAAAAATTAATATAGCCATGGTGTCAACGAAGCGTTTTTTCCCATGCCGACCCGATCGTCCGATGACTCGAAGCGCCGTCCCGGCCGCCCTGCCGCGCAGGCCGATGATGCGGGGCAACGCGATCGCCTGATCGACGCCGCGGTCACATTGTTCGCCCAGCACGGCATCGCCGCCACCTCCACCAAGGCCATTGCCGCCGAGGCCGGTGTCACGCCCGCGCTGGTGCATTACTACTTCCGCGACCGCGAAGCGTTGCTCGACGCCGTGTTCGACGAACGCCTGCAGCCGCTGATCGGCCACGTATTCGGCACGCTCCAGTCCGGCCCGTCCGATCCCGTGGCGCGCATCCAGTCTCTGGCCGAGCAACTGATTC
This sequence comes from Cupriavidus sp. SW-Y-13, assembly GCF_009793345.1. NCBI lineage: Bacteria > Pseudomonadati > Pseudomonadota > Betaproteobacteria > Burkholderiales > Burkholderiaceae > Cupriavidus > Cupriavidus sp. SW-Y-13. The sequence goes on along the minus strand of NZ_WHLX01000001.1, from coordinate 417,782 downwards.
GCACGGCTTCGGCCACGCCGTGGTTTCCGGGCTTGTGGATTCGCGAGATCGTCGGCACCGATGGCCAGTTGCGTGAGCGCCTGCTCCAGCGTGTGGCCGTGCAGCGCGCCGAACTGATCGCCGGCCCCATTGCCGCGGCGCATGCGCGCGGCCTGCTCAATCCGGGGCTGGAGCCAGCGCTGATCCTCGTGTCGCTGATCGGTCTCACGTTGTTGCCGCTGGCCACCACACATATCTGGCGGCAACTGCCGGGCGCCGCCGACATCGACACGGACACGCTGGTGCGCCACGTCACCGCACTGCTTGGCCACGGCCTCTCCGGTCCTTCCTCCACCCCATCCACCCCATCGTGATGCACGGAGTCGTCATGACACTCTCCTCTTCCACCCAACTTCGTCTGGCACTCGTCGCAGCCCTCACGCTGGCTGGTTGCAGCAACGACCGCGCCACCTCATGGCAAGGCTATGTCGAAGGCGAATTCGTCGCCGTGGCGTCACCGTTTGCCGGACGTCTCGACAAGCTTTCCGTCGAGCGCGGCCAGCAGGTCACCCCTGGCGCACCGCTGTTCGTGCTGGAATCCGACGATGAACGCGCCGCACGTCAGCAAGCCGCCGAGCAGGTGCGCGTGGCCGAGGCGCAGCTTGCCGATATCCAGACCGGCAAGCGTCCCGTGGAAGTGGCCGTGAATCAGGCGCAACTGGTGCAGGCGCAAGCGCAGGCCGTGCGCAGTGCGGCACAGCGCAAACGCGACGACGCGCAGTTCGAGATCGGCGGCATCTCGCGTGCGCAGCTCGACGAAAGCCGTGCCACTGCCGAGGCCGATGCGGCACGCGTGCGCGAGTTGCAGCGCGATATCGACGTGGCGCGACTGCCGGGTCGCAAGGACCAGCTTGCCGCGCAGACCGCGCAGATCGATGCCGCACGCGCGGCACTGGCGCAGGCCGAGTGGAAGCTCTCGCGCAAGGCCGTCAGCGCCACGGTGCCCGGTCTCGTCTACGACGTGCCGTTCCGTCCGGGCGAATGGGTGCCTGCTGGCAGCGCCGTGGTACGCATGCTGCCGCCGGGCAATGTGAAGGTGCGCTTCTACGTGCCCGAGGCCGTGGTCGGATCGCTGAAGAACGGCCAGGCCATCACCATCCGCTGCGATGGCTGCGCGGCGCCGGTATCGGCAAAGATCACGTATGTGTCGAACGAGGCCGAGTTCACGCCGCCCGTGATCTACAGCAACGAGACACGCAACAAACTGGTGTTCCTGATCGAAGCACGCCCCAGCACCGACGATGCGTCGAAGCTGCGTCCCGGCCAGCCCGTGGAGGTGGTGCAATCATGAGTGGCACGGCAAACGGGAACGGCGAACTCGTCATCGACGTGCATGGCCTGAACAAACGCTTCGGCAACAAGCATGTGGTCAACGATCTGACCATGCAGGTAGCACGCGGCGAAATCTTCGGCTTCCTCGGCCCCAACGGCAGCGGCAAGACTACGTCGATCCGCATGATGTGCGGCCTGCTGACGCCCGACTCCGGCACGGGCACTTGCCTGGGCTACGACATCCTCACCGAGTCCGCCGAGATCAAGCGCAACGTCGGCTACATGACGCAGCGCTTCTCGTACTGGGAAGACCTGTCGATTCGCGAGAACCTCGACTTCGTCGCACGCGTCTACGACATGCCCAATCGTCGCGACGTGGTGGACCGCGCGCTCGAAGACCTCGGCCTGCAATCGCGCGCCGAGCAACTGGCGGGTTCCCTCTCTGGCGGTTGGAAGCAACGTCTGGCACTCGCTGCGTGTCTGCTGCATGAACCGCGTCTGCTGCTGCTCGATGAACCCACTGCAGGCGTCGATCCGAAGGCACGCCGCGATTTCTGGGAGCAGCTGCATCAACTCGCCGCGCGCGGTATCTCGGTACTCGTCAGCACGCACTACATGGACGAGGCCGAGCGTTGCCACAAGCTCGCGTATATCGCCTACGGCAAGCTGCTCGCACAAGGCACTGCCGATGAAGTGGTGGCGAGCCAGCATTTGAGTACGTGGAGCATCGAAGGTGGCAATCTTGCCGAACTGTCCGCACGATTGCAGGGCAAGCCCGGCGTCGATCAGACCGTGGCATTCGGCACCGCACTGCATGTGACCGGCCGCGATGCGCAGCAACTCGAACAGACGTTGAAGCAAGCCGCCACGGCCGATCAGCACGTCACCGAAACGCAGACCAGTCTGGAAGATGTGTTCATCCACATGATGGGCGGCGCGCAGGACAACATGGCCGCTGCGGCATCGGGCAAGACCGCGAAGCGCAAGGAAGGGACATGAGCACTGTGCGCAAACTCAACGGTATGCGTCGGTCGTTCTCGGTGCAACGCTGGTGGAGCATCGTACTGAAGGAGTTCCTGCAGCTTCGGCGTGACCGCATCACGTTCGGCATGATCGTCGGCCTGCCCATCGTGCAGTTGCTGCTGTTCGGCTTCGCCATCAACAGCGATCCGCGCCACATGCCCACTGCCGTGATCGTGGCCGAGCACAGCGATTTCTCTCGCACGTTCCTTTCCGCACTGGAAAACACCACGTACTTCAAGATCGTCCGCACATTGCCCGATGAAGCCGCAGGACGCGAAGCACTGCTGCGCGGCGATGTGCAGTTCGTGGTCAGCATCCCCGCCGATTTCTCGCGCAAGCTGCTGCATGGCGACCGGCCAGCGATTCTCGTCGAGGCGGACGCGACCGATCCCTCGGCGACGGGCCCCGCCATCGGTGCGCTGGCCCAACTGCCGGTGAGCGTCGCACGCATCGACCTCAAAGGCGCACTCGCGCCACTGGCTGGTGGCAAGACCGCGTTCGACGTCAACGTGCAGCGCCTTTACAACCCGGAAGGCATCACGCAATACAACATCGTGCCGGGGTTGATGGGTGTAATCCTGACGATGACGATGGTGATGATGACGGGCCTCGCCATGACACGCGAGCGCGAGCGAGGCACGATGGAGAATCTGCTGGCGACGCCGGTGCAGCCTATCGAGGTGATCTCCGGAAAGATCGTGCCGTATATCTTCATCGGTCTGATCCAGGCAACGATCATCGTGCTGGCCGCGCACTTCGTGTTCGCCGTGCCGTTCCTCGGCTCCGTGGTGGCGGTGTACCTCGCGGCGCTGCTGTTCATCGCCGCCAACCTGACAGTGGGCATCACCCTGTCGTCACTGGCGAGCAATCAGTTGCAGGCGGTGCAACTCACATTCTTCTACTTCCTGCCCAACATCCTGCTGTCCGGCTTCATGTTCCCGTTCGCGGGCATGCCGACGTGGGCGCAGTGGATCGGCAACGTACTGCCGATGACGTACTTCAACCGCATGATCCGCAGCATCATGCTCAAGGGCAGCGGCTGGATCGAACTCTGGCCCAACGTCTGGCCGGTGCTGCTGTTCACGGTCATCGTGATGACTATCGCCGTGCGCTTCTACAAGCGCACGCTGGACTGAAGGAATCCACGCCATGTCCAACGCTCACAAGCGGATTGTTGTCGTCGCCGCGCTGCTGGCTGCAGGCTGCACGGTCGGTCCCGATTTCCGCACGCCCGATGGTGTGCCCGATGCGCGCTACACGACAGGTCCGCAGCCCACGCAACTGGCTTCGACCGGCTATCCCACGCAGACACTTGCACCCGGCGACGTGCCGGCGCAATGGTGGACGCTGTTCCGCAATCCGCAGCTCGACGAGACCATCCGCATCGCGCTTGCGAACAGCCCGACGCTGACGCAGGCCAGTGCACGATTGCGCGAGGCGCAGGAGAATCTCGCCTCGCGCACGGGCGCCACGCAGTTTCCGCAGATCGATGCGAAGTTCGATGCCACGCGCCAGCAGGTGAACCTGCAATCGGTGGGGATCACGCAGTTGCCGAGTCCGGGGCCGTTCACGCTCTACAACGCCAGCGTGCAGGTTTCGTACGCACTCGACCTGTTCGGTGGACAGCGCCGCGAACTGGAAGGACTGCAAGCCGCTGTGGACTATCAGCGCTACGAACTCGAAGCCGCGCGTCTCTCGCTGGCCGCGAACGTCGCGACGACTGCGATCCGCGAAGCCGGTCTGCGCGCGCAGTTGGGCGACACGGTTGCCATCGCCGATGCACAACGGCGTCAACTCGGCATCATGCAACAACGATTGAATCTGGGCGGCGTGGCGCGCGTGGATGTGCAGCGCCAGCAATCGGAACTTGCACAGACCGAGGCATTGATTCCGGGACTCTCGCAGCAGATCGACGCCACGCGCCATCAGCTTGCGGTCTACACGGGGCAGACACCGGCCAGCGCGCAGCTTCCCGAATTCAGGCTCGAAGACTTGCAGTTGCCCGAATCGCTGCCCGTCAGCCTGCCCTCGGAACTCGCGCGCCGGCGTCCGGACATTCGCGCGGCGGAAGCGCTGCTGCATCAGGCATCGGCCAACATCGGCGTGGCCACCGCAAACCTCTATCCGCAGATCACGCTGACCGCGAGCGGCGGCACGCAGGAGATGCGCATGCGCGACCTGTTCAGCAGTTTCAATATCTGGAGCCTCGCGGCGGGTGTCGTGCAACCGGTCTTCCACGGCGGAGAACTACGCGCACAGAAGCGCGCAAAGGAAGCGGCGTACGAACAATCGCTCGGCGCCTATCGGCAAGCCGTGCTGCAAGGACTGCAGAACGTAGCCGATGCACTACGCGCGCTCGACGCCGATGCCGGCACACTGCAGGCCCGCGCCGACAATGCGAAGCAAACGCGCGACACGCTCGCCATCGTCAACGAGCAATACCGGCTCGGTGGCGTCAGCCAGTTCACGGTGATCGATGCAGAGCGCCAGGCACGGCAGGCAACACTGGACCTGGCGCAGGCCCGCGCGACGCGACTGGCAGATTCGGCGGCGTTGATGCAGGCGCTGGGGGGTGGATGGTGGACGGAGGAGGTAGCGGCGCGGTAGTGCGCGCCCTCCCACTACCCCACCAACGCCCGCAACCCATCCGCCGTCAGCGCCTGATACCCCAGCCCCACCAGCGGTGTACGCACTGCGTTGAGCAACGCTGCGTTGTCCGGAGCCGTCGCGCCATCGGGCAGCGTCATGTTGTTTTCGAATCCGATCCGTGCGTGGCCGCCGAGCATGACGGCGGCGGCGGCGCAGTCGGCTTCCTGCTTGCCGAAGGCGCACACGGCCCATTCGACGCCGGACTGGGCGAGGCCCATCTCGTCCCATGCGGCGAGGAATGGCAACAGATCGAGCGGGGACGATTTCTGGCCGGCGGAATAGCGGCCCAGCACGAACAGCACCCAGTGGCGACCTTCGGGAATCACGCCGCTGGCGCGCAGCGAGGCGTAGCGGCGTACGTCGGCGGCATCGTAGAGGATGTACTGGGCCACCACGTGCTCGCGGTGCATCCAGTGGAAAAATTCGTGTGCAACGGGCAAGGCGTCTGCATCCGGCGCGAGTTCGCGCACAGCAATCGACGCCGCTTCGGGACGCAGCGCGCGCACAGTGGCGATCTGCTGCGCCGGCTGGTAGATGCCGACTGCCTCGGTGGTCAGTTGCAGCACCAGCGCGTTGCCCACGGCCTTGCGCACAGCGGCGATCGCGGGTTCGTAGTCGGCCACTTCAAGGCTGTGCGTGGCATCGGCGCGTCGCACATGCAGATGGATCATCGCCGCGCCGGCATCGACGCACTCGCGCGCGCACTGCGCCAGTTCATCCGGAGAGATCGGCAGGCGGGCGTGATCGGTGTGGGTCTTGCGCGCACCGTTCGGTGCCACGGCCAGCGAGAAAGGGCGGCGCATCGTATCGTTTGTCATCTCTGTGCGTCTCAAACCGGCAGTACCGCGTGAACGGCCTGCGTGAATCGATCGACGATATTGTCGATGTCGGCTGCCGTGCAGATGAATGGCGGCGCGAATAGTACATGGTCGCCATGCGCGCCATCGACGGTGCCGCCCATCGGATAGACCAGCAACCCGTGTTCCATGCAGGTGCGTTTTAGCACGGCATGCGTCTTGCGCGCAGGATCGAGCGTGGCCTTGGTGCCGCGATCCGCAACAAACTCGACACCGACGAACAATCCACGTCCGCGCACATCGCCAAGATTCGGATGATTGCCGAGGGACTCCCGCAGCCGGCTGCGCAGTTGCTCGCCGCGTGCCAGTACGTTGTCCAGCAGCTTGTCTTCGGCAATCGTCTGTTGCACAGCCAGTGCCGCCGCACATGCCGTAGCATGGCCGATGTAGGTGTGCCCGTGCTGGAAGAAGCCGCTTCCGGCGAGGATCGCGTCGTAGATGCGCGCCGTCGACAGCATCGCGCCGATCGGCTGGTAGCCCGCGCCGAGGCCCTTGGCAATCGTGACAATATCGGGCACCACGCCGTCTTCCTCGCACGCGAACAGGTAACCCGTGCGACCCATGCCGGACATCACTTCATCGAGAATCAGCAGCACGCCGTATTTGTCGCAGACCGCGCGGATGCGCTTGAGGTAGTCCGCGACCGGGGGCACTGCGCCGGCTGTGGCACCCACCACGGTTTCCGCCACGAAACCCGCCACCGACTCGGGTCCCAGTTCGAGGATCTTGGCTTCGAGTTCATCGGCCAGACGCTGCGCGTATTGCACATCGGTTTCGCCAGCCGCCTGATCGCGATAGGCATAGCAAGGGGCGACGTGATACGCCGGCACCAGCAACGGCAGGAACGGCTCGCGACGCCATGCGTTGCCGCCAATCGCCAGCGCACCCAGCGTGTTGCCGTGATAGCTCTGGCGACGCGCGATGAAGTGGCGGCGCGCTGGCTGCCCCACCTCGACGAAATACTGGCGCGCGAGCTTCAGCGCAGCTTCCACGGCCTCCGACCCACCCGATACGAAGTAGACGTGGTTCAGGTCGCCGGGCGCGGCATCGGCCAATGTTTGCGCCAGGGTCTCGGACACTTCGGTCGTGAAGAACGACGTGTGCGCATAGGCCAGCGTATCCACCTGCGACTTGATCGCCTCGATCACGCGAGGATGGCCGTGTCCCAGGCACGAGACCGCTGCACCACCCGAGGCATCAAGGTAACGTCGGCCTTCGCTGTCGAACAACTCGATACCCCGGCCGCCGACGGCAACGGGCAGTTTCTGCTTGGGATGGCGATGGAATACGTGCGTCATGTCAGGGGCTTCGAGTGATGACTACAGGGGACTGCGCTTTTCAGGTGCCCAGTATAGGAACATCGGATGTTGTTTGCAACGTTTGTTTCATTCAACAACAAACGAGAAACATACAAATCCAAGGCATCCTCACGGCGTTCCAGTGACTTCGGCCCAACCTGTGCAACAATCGTTGCATTTCATTCCATTCCTGCGCCGATGTCCGTCATCCCCAATCCGCCGCAAACGCTCGATGCGCTGCTCACGCAATTGCGTGGCGAGTTTCCGAATCTCAGTGTGCAGTTCCAGGGCGGCGCCCGATATCTGCTCGACCATCCGCGCGACATCGCCATCCAGTCGATGCGAAAAGTGGCTGCCAATGCGGGCGTGCAACCGGCCACGCTGGTACGGCTGTCGCAATCGCTGGGATTCGAGGGATGGCAGGGGCTGCGCGAACTGTTTGTGGATGCGGTGCGCGAGGACGGCCGCCAGCCGTATGCGCGGCGCGCGCGCAAGGTGGTGCAGGCATCGGACAAGAGCAGCGGACCTGGCCGCAGGCTGGCGGAGATGGTGGAGGTACAGCATCACAACCTCGACGCGCTGCTCGCGAACAACACCGAGACGTTGCCACTCGCAGCGGATCTGCTGGCCGCAGCGCCCACCGTACACGTGGCGGGTTTTCGGTCGTGTTTTCCGATCGCCTTCACGTTCCACTACATCTATGGACTGTTCCGCAGTTCGGTGCGCCTGATTCGCGGCGATGCCGGCACGCTCGAAATGGAACTGCGTGCACTTGGCGCGAAGGACGCGGTGCTCGTGGCCGGGTTCGCGCCGTACTCGCAGGAAAGTCTGCGCGTGGCCACGGCCGCACGCGAGGCGGGCTGCAAGGTGATTGCGCTGACCGACAGCACCGTGGCGCCCATCGCGCTCGATGCAGACGTGACGCTGCTGTTTGCCGTCGACAGCCCGTCGTTCTTCCCGTCGATCACGTCAGGCGTGACGATGGTCGAGGCACTCGTCGAGCAATTGCTGGCCCGCAAGGGCAAGGGCGCCATCCGCGCGCTGGAGCAGACCGAAGGCCAACTCCAGCGCACCGGCGCCTACCTGCCCGAACGTGGGCGCTGATCTGCGGCGTCAGGCTTACTCGAACGCCTCGTCGCTCGGGCTCGCGTAAGCCTTCTTGATCTGCTCGTTCTGCGGCAGGTCGAACGACAGGTTCTTCGGCGGCACCGGCTTCTGAAACCACTTCGTATAGAGCGTGTTGATCTCGCCGCTGCGCATCAGGCCGGTCATCGCGCCATCCACTACCTGCTTGAAGCCCGGATCGTCGCGGCGCATCATGAAGCCGTAAGCCTCGAACGATTGCGGCGTGCCGACCACGGCCCAGTCATCCGGCCGGGGCGACAACGTGCGCGCACCGGATAGCAGCACATCGTCCATCATGAACGCCGCGGCACGACCCGATTGCAGGATCAGGAACGATTCGCCGTAATCCTTGGCGCTCTGAATCGTCATGTTCGCGCCCTTCTCGTCGTTGAGTTTGCGCAGGATGCGTTCCGACGTGGTGCCGGCATTGGTCACCACGCTCTTGCCCGAGAGATCGGCGAAATCGCGCACCGGACTGCCCTTCTTCACCAGTAGCCGCGTGCCGGCCACGAAATACGTGGTCGAGAACGACACCTGCTGCTGACGTGCCTTCAGGTTGGTGGTCACGCCGCACTCGATGTCGACGGTGCCGTTCTGCACCAGCGACATCCGGTTCTGTGACGTCACCGGCACCATGCGTACCTGCAGGTTCGGCGTACCGGTTTCCTTCTTCACGGCTTCCACCACGCGGTCGCAGATGTCCTGCGCGAAGCCCACCACCTTCTGGTTGCTGTCGTAATAGGAAAACGGAATCGAGGAAGTGCGATGCCCGATCGATATCGCGCCGGCCTGCTTGATCTTGGAAAGCGTGGGGCTGGCCGCCACGGCAGCAGCATCGGCAGCCAGTGCCGGCGCGGCGACTGACATGGCACCCGAAGCTGCGGCCAGCACGACAGCGGCACGGATTGCGGATGGGGTCATGGAATCACTCCTCTCGATGGGATGCGTCAGGATGCGTCGACGAAGCATCAACTGTTGCAATGTTAGACATTGAGCAACAAGTGTTCCATCATGGATTACCATGAAACAACCGTTCTCCGACTCCGGATGCACCGGAGCCGGGCGCCGGCTCTACCTTCACGCCCGATTTTGGGGATGGCTGCGCGATTCAGCGCTGGGTATGGCCTGTGGATCTGCGGCCTCGCGCGCCAGGTGCAGCGCATCGAGCAAGACGTCGTGATCGCCAATATGGTTGGCCAGCAGCAGGATCAGCCGTGCGTTGGCGGCCTGGCTTTGCGCGTCATCGAGATCGCGATGCATCTCGATCAGCGCCTCGTAGAAATCATCGGCGCGCGCGAGGTTGGGGGCGGTATTGATCGGCATCGGCCTGTCTCCGGGATCGATATCAGGCCATGGCCGGCGAATTCACCGGCGCTGACTGCGAGGTCGTGATCGACGATATAGCGGCGCATGTGGCGCGGGCCATGGCCTCGGCGATGCGCGTGGCATCCACCTGGCGCCAGCGCGCGCAGACGTGCTGGTCCGGTCGTACGAGGTAGCAAGTGCCCGCATTCGCATCGTAGCGACGCGCGGCCAACCCCAGCGCATCGCGCAGCACGGTGGCACCCGGCCACGCTTGCGCGGACATGCCCGCATCGGTGACGAACACCACACGAAGCGGAACCTCGCCATGCTGGAGTTGCCGCAACGCCCCGGCGTTCGCGGCATCGAGTCCGGCCGGTGCACCGAAGATCAGCGCCACGAATGCGTCGCCCAGATGCGGCAGCAACCACGGCGTGCCTGCAGCTTCGGCCACGGGCGCATCAACGCACACCGCGCCGGGCATCAGACCACCAGTGAATTCATCGACATCGGCTGTATTGAGCGACGATTCGCGCAACACGGCAGGCACCGACAGGCGCCCGCTGTTGACGAGTTGCCGCGCAAACGCGTGATCGCGCGCCAGCGTCAGCGCGGCATCGCGGAAGACGCGGCTCATCGCGCTCTTTGGCGTGATGAAATCCGTAGAACGTGTGGAGTGGCGGATGTTCTCGTCGGCGGCGTATTCGCGTTCGCGGGCGTAGGTGTCGAGCAGGCGGTCGGGCGCCCTGCCCTGCAGCACATACGCAAGCTTCCACGCGAGGTTCTCGGCATCCTGCACGCCGCTGTTCGCACCGCGCGCGCCGAATGGCGACACGCCGTGCGCGGCGTCACCCGTGAACAGCACGCGACCATGCCGGAAGCTGTCCATGCGCACACACGAAAACGTGTAGACGCTGACCCATTCGATCTCGAATTTCGCATCGGCGCCGAGCAGCGCCTGCACGCGCGGAATGACCCGCTCGGGCGCTTTCTCTGCCACGGGATCGGCGTCCCAGCCGAGTTGAAAGTCGATGCGCCACACGTTGTCCGGCTGACGATGCAACAGCACCGACTGGTTCGGATGGAACGGCGGATCGAACCAGAACCAGCGCTCGGGCGGGAACGGCGCATCCATCTTCACATCGGCAATCAGGAAGCGGTCACGGAAGGTGTGGCCGTGGCTCTCCTGTCCGATCATCTTGCGCAGCGCGCTGCGCGAACCATCGGCCGCCACCACGTAGCGCGCGCCGAGCGCATAGCAGCCATCCGGAGTCTCGATGGTTAGCACCGCGTGGTCGTCGTGCTGCGCAATGCCCACGGCGCGGCTCTTCCAGCGGATGTCGATGTTCGGCATCGTCAGCGCGCGTTCGAGCAGATAGCCTTCCACGTAGTACTGCTGCAGGTTGATGAACGCCGGACGCTGATGACCGGACTCGGGCAGCAGATCGAACTCGTACACCTTCTGGTCGCGCAGGAACACCTTGCCGACGTTCCAGCGCACACCCTTCTTCACCATGCGGTCGCCGCAGCCGAGCCGATCGAAAATCTCCAGCGTGCGCTTGGCAAAACAGATGGCACGCGAGCCCGTGGACAGTGAGCAGTCATCGTCAATGAGCACGACCGGCACACCGTGACGCGCGAGGTCGATGGCAGTGGCAAGACCCACCGGCCCCGCACCCACGATCACCACGGGACGCGGCCCCTCGGCAACATGCCCCGCCTGCTGCTCATCGCATGGCGAATAGGCGTAGGTCTGCCGCTGGTAGTCGATGTCGGTCATGGTGTCTCCGTGCGAATTTCTTTTTTGTTTTCGTGTTTGCTCCCCTCTCCCATGCAATGGGAGAGGGGTTGGGGGAGAGGGCTGGAAGTTCTGCTTGCCGACTGATCGCAATTTGCACCGCTGGCCCTCTCCCCCAGCCCCTCTCCCGCAACGCGGGAGAGGGGAGAAAACCATCAGGCTTGCGTGCGCCTCACCCCTGCAGCGCCGCCCACATCTCCTGATCCCGTTGCGCGGTCCAGATGCGCGGATGCTTGATCCCCGCCGCTTCATCGAACGCGCGCGAGACATCGAATGGCAGGCAGTGCTCGTAGATAAACACCTGGCCGAACTTCGGGTCCATCGATTTGCGCGTATGCGCCATCGCCGCCTTGAGATCCATCTGCCCAGCCACGGCCTCGCGGCCCGCCTGCAGCAGCGTGGATACGAAATCCTTCGTATAGGCGAGCCCCTTTGCCACTTCGTCGCGGTTGGTCAGTGCGGGGCCACGACCCGGCACGAGTTTCTCGGGCTGCAGCGCGGCCAGTGCATCGAGCGTGGCGGGCCATTGCTCCAACTGCGCGTCGCCGCAATAACAGGCCGCGTCGTACTCCACCAGATCGCCCGAGAACAGCACCTTCTGCTGCGGCAGCCACACGACCGTATCGCCCTTGGTGTGCCCCGCGCCCAGATGCGCGATGCGCACTTCGAGCTTGCCCATGAACAGCGTGATTTCTTTCTCGAAGACAAGCGTGGGCCACGTCAGGCCCGGCACCGTTTCCACACCGGCGAACAGGCGCGGAAAGCGCTCGATCTCGGACTTCATGTCGGCCTCGCCACGCTCGACGATCATCTCGTACGTGCCACGGCTGGCGATGATCTGCTCCGCACCCTCCGCAAAATAGGCCGAGGCACCCAGCACGCGCACCGCGTGGTAGTGCGACAGCACCACGTACTTGATCGGCTTGTCAGTGACCGAGCGGATCTTCGCAATCAGGTCCTGCGCCATGGCCGGGGTGGCCGTGGTGTCGATGATCATCACGCCATCGTCGCCAATGATCACGCCCGAGTTCGGGTCGCCCTCGGCCGTGTAGGCATAGGCGTTGTCCGAGAGTTTCGTGAAAGTGATCTGCTTGGCTTCCAGGTCTGCCTGCGATGCAAATGCCTTTGCCATTGTCTGCCTCGTATTTTTTTCGATGTGGGGGGAGCGGTATACGCCGCTGGTAGTCGAAGCTTAGGAAAACGACTATGCTTAGTCAATGACAAATACGATTGCTATTCACTAAGTAATGGCAAACCCCTACGTGGCGGAGATGCCAATGCGCTTGCCGCGCCGCCTCGCGCTACCATGTGGACCTTTCGCTAACCCGCCTTCCGAACGTATGGCACGCTCCCCGGCCGAACCTGCTGGAAAGACTCAACGCGGCATCCAGAGCGTGGAAGTTGGCGGCCGCCTGCTGCAAGCGCTGGCCGATGCACGACGCCCCTTGTCGCTGGCCGAACTGGCTGCTGCCGCGCAAATGGCACCGGCGCAGGCGCATACCTACCTCGTCAGCCTGACTCGGCTCGGTCTGATCAAGCGCGATCATCTCGATGGCAGCTACGAGCCGGGCCCGTTGTCGCTGCGCCTGGGCATGCTTCATCTCGATCACGATCCCGCCTATCGCGCCGCCGTGCCGCGCGTCCAGACGCTGGCGGCAACCATCGGCTGCAACGTGGCAATCAGCCTGCCAACCGCGCAAGGGCCGACCATCGTCCATTACGCACCGGCCGGCATGTCATTGCACGTGAACCTTCATGTGGGAACAGTCATGGCACTGGCCGCCACGGCGACGGGCCGCGTCTACTGCGCGTTCCAACCGGCATCGCACTGGCAGCCGATCTGGCGCAGCCAGCAGCCATCCGCATTGACGGATGCACTGCACGACTTCGCCGCGTCGCTCGACATCATCCGCGAGCGCGGGATGGAATACAGCATCGATGCGCCCAGCCCGGCTGTGAGCAGCCTGGCGATGCCGCTGATCGGCGCGGATGGCACATTGCGGCTGGTGCTAACCGCGATTGGCTCTACCGGCACCATCGATGTGGACGCGCAAGGTCCCGTGGCGCGCGCCATGCGTGCGGCGCGCGAAGAGATGATGCAAACGCTGGAGCCCGCATGAGCGATCACGCCGATCACAAACCGCAGCGCGGCATCCAGTCGCTCGACAACACCGGCCAGTTGCTCGATGCACTGGCAGACGCAGGCCGACCGCTCTCGCTGGGCGAACTCGCACGCGCCGCCGACATGGCACCAGCGAAGGCCTTCCCGCATCTGGTGAGCCTGCAGAAGATCGGCCTGCTCTGCCGCAATGCCGATGGCGATTTCGAGGCTGGCGTGCTCGCGCTCGAACTCGGACTCGTCGCGCTGCAGCGTCTCTCGCCAACACGCGAAGCCGAACCGGAAATCATCGCCCTTGCACAAGCCACCGGGCTATCTGTAGCCATGGCCGTCTTCGGCCCCCTCGGTCCCACCGTGATCCGCCTCGAGGAATCGTCACGTCCGCAGCACGTCAGCCTGCGCGTCGGCACGGTGCTGTCAATGGTTCACACTGCCATCGGCCGCACTTTCGCTGCACACCTTCCCGACGATGTCCGCGACGATGCGCTGAAGCTGGACGCGATCCGCATGGCCAGTGCTTCCGTACCGGCACGTGCCGATCTCGTTTCGCGCTGGCAAGCCATCCGCAAGTCAGGCATCGACCACGCCATCAGCCGCCCCGTACCCGGCATCGACACCCTTGCCGCGCCGGTCTTCGATCACACCGGCGCGCTGGCACTCGTCATTGCAGTGATGGGCAGCAGCGGCAGCTTTGACAGCGCGCTGGACAGCGATGTGGCAGAGGTGGTGATGCAGGCGGCGGCAAGATTGTCGTGGCGGTTTGGGGCCTACTCCTCCAGCACCACCCCCAGACTCGTCAAGTAATCATCCACCGCACTGCCGATCGTTGGATGGAAGCGGTCGTTGCCGAAGATTTCAGTCAGTTCGAAGCGTCGCAGCTTGTCGCGCACGGGGTCTTTCATTTCGGCGAAGTGCAGTGCGATGCCTTGTGCCTGTAGCGCGTGGCTCAGTTCGCGCAGCATGTCCGCCGATGTGACATCGACGCTCGTGACCGGCTCCGCTGCCACCACCACGCGGCGCACCGGCGAAGGTGCTGCCTCCACCGCCTCGGTCAGCCGTTGCTGGAACAGTTCGGCATTGGCGAAGAACAGCGGCGCATCCCATCGAAACAGTACGAGTCCATCGATCAGCGCAGCTTGCGGATAGCGCTTCAAATCGTGATAGCCGCGCAGACCGGGGACGCGGCCCAGCACCGCGAAGTGCGGGCGCCAGCCGTCCCACAGGAATTCGATGATGGCGAGTACTACGGCGAGGCAGATGCCCGGAATCGCACCGAAGACCGCCACCGCCACGAAGCACAGCATCGACAGCCAGAACTCCCATTGCTGGATGCGATAGATGCGCTTGAGGTCCTTGAATTCGAACAGGCCCAGCGCGGCGGCGATCACCACGGCGGCCAGCGCGCTGTTGGGCAGGTTGCGCAGCAGGTTCGGTGCGAACAGCAACAGTGCGGCCACGGCGATGGCGCCGACCACGCCGGTCAATTGCGTCCGCGCCCCGGCTGCCTCGGCCACCGGCGTGCGCGATGCGCTGCTGCTGATCGGAAAGCCCTGAAAGAATCCCGCTGCAAGATTTGCCACGCCGAGTCCGACCATTTCCTGGTTCGGATCGACGCGCGTATGCGAGCGCGCCGCAAAGGTGCGCGACAGTACGCTGGTATCCGCAAAGGCAATCATCGCCACGGCGCAGCCGCCCAGCACGATGCGCACGTAATCCGCACTGCCCAGCCACGGAATCGCGAACCCCGGCAAACCCTGCGGAATCTCGCCCAGCACCTTCACACCCGCATCGTCGAGCCGCAAGACCGTCACCGCCACCGTGGCGACAATGACGGCGATCAGGATGCCCGGCACGCGCTCGTATCGCTTGAGCAACAGAATCAGCAGCAACGTGCCGAGACCGACCAGCAGGCTGTAGGCGTGCGTCTCGCCATCGGCAATCGCCTGCCCGAGTTGCCACAGTTCGCGCAATGGCCCCGCATCGTCAATCGAAATGGCGAACAGCTTGGGCAACTGGCTGACCAGCACGGTCAGCGCAATGCCGTTCATGTAGCCGTAGCGAATCGGCTTCGACAGCAGCTCGGTGATAAAGCCGAGCCGCAGCAGGCCAAGCACGACACAGAACAGCCCCGCCACAATCGCCATCAGGCTCGCCGTGGCCACGGCACGCGCCGGATCTCCTGCCGATGACGCGATGACCACCGCCAGGATTGGCGCCGCCAATGCGGAGTCGGGACCGAGCACCAGAATGCGGCTCGGACCGAACATCGCGTACGCCAGCAGCGGAATGATCGTGGCATAGAGCCCGTACACGCCGGGTACGCCCGATGCCTCGGCATAGGCAATGCCCACCGGCACCAGCATCGTGGTCAGCACGAGTCCGGCGGCGATGTCCCTGGGCAGCCAGCCCGGCTCGTATTGCCTGAGCGTGGCAAGGCCCGGAAGCCACCGCAGCCATTGCGAAGCGGGCGCATCGCGAGTGGTGGAAGGGTTCGATGCCATAAATCGGTGGAAGCCGGAAGAAAGCGCTGATTACAGCATAGGACCCAAGGCGCGGGAATGGCATTGGCCTTACGGCCCAGTAGATTTCGCTTCCTGCTTTTTCGGATTTACGCAAAAGTCATTTTTCTCTTCTCGAATAATTAACCATCGCCCGCCAGTCGTTAGCCTCCGTATCTACTTCTCGGACTAACAGCGATGAGTTCTGTCACCACACTGGGTTACGCCGCCGGCATCGACCTGAATCAAGCTTTCGCGGCAAAGGGCAGAAGCGTTACGTCACGACTGAGCCTCTACGATCAGCAGGCGAACTCCTACAACAGCAAGCTGTCGGCCTACGCAAAGGTCCGAGGCCGCCTGGACGATCTGGCCGGTGCAGCCAATGCCATCGCAAAGCTCAGCGATATCAAGGCACCGGCGGACGGAGAAGATCCCTCCGCCCTGGCTGCGGTAAAGAAGCTCGTTGAAACCTTCAACGCCGTACGTAGCGAGATTGGCAACCAGACTGGCATCGGACCGGGCGCGACACCGGGCGCCCTCACGGGTGACGCCGCGCTCAGGGCGATATCGACTTCGCTGCAGGGGGCGTTCCGCGATGTCGATGCCAGCAGCATCGGCCTGTCCTTCGACAGCAACGGCGACTTGAAGCTCGATAGCGCAAAGTTCGAGCAGGCACTGAAGGATGATCCGAAGGCCGTCAAAGACCTGCTGCAAGGCGACGGCAAGGACAACGAAGGTCTTGCCAAGGCGGTCTCCGATGCGGTGACGGCACTGACCAAGCCCGGTGGCGCCCTCAGCAAGGCAACTGGGCAGATCGGGGCCGATCTTCGAGACCTTGCAGGACGCCAGTCCGACGAGGTGACCAGGGCAGCCGCAGTGATGGAGACCTATCGCATTCAGTACACCCGGCTCGACATGCTGATCAACGGAAGCAACGCGGCGAACAGTTTCTTCTCCGATCAACTGGCATTGCTGGGCGGCTGATCGCCGATCGCAGTCTTAACAACACATAAGAACATGGCAATCTCCTCCATTGGCATCGGCTCCAATCTCCAGTTGGCAGACCTGCTCGACAAGATCGAGGCCAACGAAAAAATCCAGCTCACCGCAATCAACAACCAGGCCAAGAGTTTCCAGGCCAGGCTGTCCGGCTACGGCACGATCAAGAGCGTGCTCGACGCCTACTCAGCCGCCGCCAAGACGCTGGCCAGCGCCTCGACGTTTGCCGCCGTAAAGCCGTACGTGGCGAGCGAGAGCGTGCTGACCGCCGCCGCCAATTCCAGCGCCGTCGCTGGCAGCTACAACATCAACGTCACCTCCGTCGCTGCCGCCCAGACGCTGGTGACGAAGGCGGTCACCAGCCAGTCGAGCGCCATCGGCGGCGGCACCATCACCTTTGATTTCGGCGCGGATCTTGCCTCGGGCGGCACGCCGTCGTCCACCAAGACCGTGACGCTCGGCTCGGACACGTCCCTGCAAGGCATCCGCGACTCGATCAACAAGGCCGGCGTAGGCGTCACCGCGAGTATCGTCAACGACGGCAGCGGCACGCCATATCGACTGGTGCTGACGTCGGAGAAGACCGGCACGACATCGCAGATGAAGGTCAGCGCCAGCGATGCGGCGGTGGGCGACATCGTCAACTTCGACCCCACTCAGGCCACGCAGCCCAATGGCGTCAAGGAGACGGTCAAGGCTTCCGACGCCAGGATGACCATCAACGGCATCGAGGTCATCAGCCAGAGCAACACTGTGGAAGAAGCCGCGCAGGGCATCACGATGACGATCAAGTCAGTCGGCACCACGACAATGGCCGTGACCCGCGACGACAGCGCAATCACCGCCGCCGTGAAAGGCTTTGTTACCGCCTACAACAACGTGCTGTCCGCCGCCAAGACGCTGACTGCGTACGACACGGAGTCCGGCACCAAGGCCGCACTCAATGGCGACAACACGCTGCGCAACATCATGGCAAGCATGCGTTCGATGTTGAACACGGCCCTGCCCGATGGCGCCGGCGGCATGAACACGCTGTCGAAGTTCGGCATCGAGTTCAACGTCGGCACCGACAACGCTGGCAAGCTTGAAGTCAACGACGACAAGCTCAAGACGGCCCTGTCGACCAACTTCAAGGCCCTGACCTCGTTTTTTACGGGCGTGGACGGCACCAGCGGCATGGGCAAGACCATCACGGACTATGTGGATGGCCTGAACAACAAGGGCGGCGCACTCGATGCGGCCACCAGCGGCATCACCGACACGCTGAAGGGCCTGGAAGACAAGTACGCCGCCACTGCGGATCGCATCGACGTGGTGATGGATCGCTATCGCGCGCAGTTCACGCAACTGGACCTGCTGGTGTCGCGGCTGGACAAGACCAAGACCTACCTGACGGAACAGTTCGCGGCGCTGAACGGCAATCGCGGCAAGTAGCGCAAATGGCTCCACGCACCCGGGACGATGGAGTGCACGCACTGTTTCCTTTTGCGTGATGCACTGCGTCCCGGCTGCGGCTTGTGCACGGTGGCGCAAGAACGTAATTTCGCGGCTCATATCGCGACATCGCGCGCGCCGCCACGAGAGGAGTACTTCTGCATGGATCGACTCCGTGCCATGTCTGTCTTCACACGGATCGTGGACGCCGGCAGCTTCGGCCGAGCAGCCGATTCCCTGGGCCTGTCTCGTGGCGCCGTGACCCGCATCATGCAGGAGCTCGAAGCACATTTCGCCGTCCAGCTCATCCATCGTTCCACCCGAAGCCTCCGCCTGACGAGCATCGGTGCCACCTACTACGGCCACTGCACCAGCATTCTCGATGCTGTCGACACGGCCGAAGCGGGCTTCCGTCATCCGGCACGGGGACCACAAGGAAGGCTGCGGATCGTCATGCCGGACTCCGTCGGACGTTGCGTCATCCTTCCTGCACTGGATGGATTCCACGCGCAGCATCCCGACATCGAGCTCGTTGTGCGTTTCGACGAAGACCGCGTGGACATGGTGCAGGACGGTATCGACTGCGCATTTCGCATCGGCGAACTCGAAGACTCGTCCCTCATCGCACGTCGCCTGGGTGCTTACCCGTACATCACGGTGGCAAGCCCCGCATATCTCGCCCGCTACGGTCTGCCCAAGAATCCAGACAGCCTGCAAGAACACATTGCGGTGAACTGGGCGAACAGCGAATCGATGCCGCAGTTTGGGCTGACCTTCACCGTCGACGGCAGCCCCCGTTTGGTTCGCGTGCCATCCCGGCTGACCACCAACTTCAGCGATGCGCATCTGCACAGTGCACTGCTCGGCCTCGGCATCGTTCAGATTCCAGCCATCCAGGCCGCCCCTCATATCGAAAGCGGCGAACTGCGCGAAATCCTCCCCGATTTCCGTCCCCCGCCCCCCCTCCTGTCAGTGATCTTCTCGCGGCAGAAACTGACCCCGGCGTTGCGGGCTTTTGTGGATTGGGTGGGTACGGTGTGCCATCTGGATGGGCCGCTCGACAACGTAAAGCCGTCGAGCCGCCATGCGCTTGCACTGGTCGCCCAATCAGAGCCGCAGCCGCTAGCAGTACAGCCGACCAGGGACACCGCCAGCTAGCCAGAAAAACAAAAGGCCCTCCGTGAAGAGGGCCTTGGCTTTCTTTTACTCTCTACTGTCAGAGAGGTGCATCTCAGAACGGAATGTCGTCATCCATATCCTCGAAACCGTTCGAGGGTGCCTGCTGCTGGCGGCGCTGACCGCCCTGCTGGCCGCCTTGACCACCCTGGCCGCCGCCCTGGGCACGGCCACCGCCGTAGCCGCCACCGCCGCCTTGCGATTCGCGGCTGTAGCCACCGCCGCCACCGCCCGCGCCGGCACCACCACCGTAGCCGCCGCCACCTTCTTCACCGCCGCCACCCTGGCCGCGGCCACCCAGCATCTGCATCTGGTCGGCGACGATTTCGGTGCTGTATTTGTCCTGGCCCGACTGGTCCTGCCACTTGCGCGTGCGGATGCGGCCTTCGATATAGACCGACGAACCCTTGCGCAGGTACTGGCCCGCGATTTCGGCCAGCTTGCCGAAGAACGCGATGCGGTGCCACTCGGTGGCTTCCTTGAACTCGTTGCTCTGCTTGTCCTTGTAGCGATCGGTCGTCGCCAGCCGGATATTGGTCACGGCATCGCCGCTGGGCATGTAACGCGTTTCAGGGTCGGCGCCGAGGTTGCCGACGAGGATCACTTTGTTGACCGATGCCATGTGAATTTCTCCAGGGACCGCGCCCTTTCAGCGCGGCGTTAAACGTAAAGCGAAAGTGTGGTTCGCGAAAAATATCCGCCAGACCGTAAACGACATCACGCGCCGTTCGGAAGCTCCGTCGGGCGCGTGTCGAATGCTACAGCCGATACTACGGAAAAACGTGTCGGCGTGATGCGGAAACGTCAAATGTTGTGTCCGAGCCGCAACGCCAGGGGATTTCAGACCGTGGCGCTCGCGGCATCGCCGGCCTTGTCCGCGCCTGCGCGGGCGGGTGGCGCCTTCATGCTCCACGCGATTATAAGCCAGACCAAAAGTACCGCGGCGCAGCCGACGAACACCGCCGGACGGCCTTCGTGCTGGAGCAGCCAGCCACCGGCTACCCCGCCCAGGGCCAGGCCCAGCGCCTGCGTGGTGTTGTAGACGCCGAGCGCGGCGCCCCGGCTGGCGGCGGCATAGCGCGACACCAGCGAAGGCTGCATCGCCTCCAGTACGTTGAATGCGACAAAGAACAGCAGCAGCACGCCGCTGATCGCCCAGAGACCGTGCACCGTGGCGAACAGCAACTGCACGGCCGTCATCAGTGCGACGGATGCCAGCAGTACCGGCCGGATCTTGCCGTAGCGTTCGGCGGCCATCATCGGCCCGAGCATCAGCAGGAACGAAACCAGCACCACGGGCAGGTAGATCTTCCAGTGCTGGTCCAGCGGCATGCCTGCGTCGCTGAGCATGGCCGGCACCACCATGAACATCGCCACCTGGCTCGCATGCAGCGCCAGCACGCCAACATTCATGCGGATCAGGTCGGGATTGAGCAACACGGTGCGGAACGGCAGCCGCACCGGATGCGGCGCCGGAGGCGTCGGCACGATGAAGAGCGTGACCAGGATTGCCAGCACACCGAGCACGGCCATCAACCCGAAGATGCCCGACATCCCGATGCTGTGCAGCAGCGGCGACGCAATGACCAGCGACAGCGCAAAGGTCAGGCCGATGCTGCCGCCCACCATCGCCATGGCCTTGGTGCGATGCCTCTCGCGTGTGAGGTCGGCGATGCATGCGGTGATCGCCGCCGAGATGGCGCCCATGCCCTGCATGGCACGGCCAATGGTGATACCGGTCAGCGTATCGGACATCGCAGCTACCACGGCGCCAGCCACGAACAGCAGCAGGCCCGCCACCATCACGGGCTTGCGGCCGATGCGGTCGGACAGCCAGCCCAGCGGGATATGCAGGAACGCCTGCATCAGCCCATAGATGCCCATGGCGATCCCCACGCGCTGGGCGTCATGGCCGTCCGGCAGCGTGCGTGCAAATTCGGCAAAGACAGGCAGGATCAGGAACAGGCCCAGCATGCGCAAGGCAAATATGCTGGCCAGCGAGAGACTGGCACGCAACTCGCTGCGCGTCATGCGGTCGCGCACGGGCGCCACGGGTTCCGTATGGGCGGACGCGTCGGCGAGGGTTGCGGCTTGAGAGGAAGGCGGGATCGACGGCATTGCGGTCGTTTGTGGAATTCTGACTCGGTCGGTGGCGCCGCTTCGACAAGCGCCCGCGCAGGGAAGTTGCCTCGGCCGGACGTCTGGCGCCGGGCAACCCCGGAAACCGAAGTTCGGTATATTAGCAGGTTTGCTTCCCCGGGCTTTTCCGGTCACGTGCACTGACAGCATGGTCCGAACGGTCCCGAAGCGGCACACATCCCACGCGGTGACTAACGCGGGCGCCAGGTGTTGCGCAAGGCACTTTGATGTTTCCGTGAGACCGGGACCTGCATGCAGCAGGCTGCGGCCCCAGCGGGCGAACCAACGGTATATGGAAGAAATCAAGATCCGTGGGGCGCGTACCCACAACCTGAAGAACATCAACCTCGACCTTCCCCGCAACAAGCTCGTGGTGATCACGGGCCTGTCGGGCTCGGGCAAGTCGTCGCTGG
Source organism: Cupriavidus sp. SW-Y-13 (assembly GCF_009793345.1). Lineage (NCBI taxonomy): Bacteria > Pseudomonadati > Pseudomonadota > Betaproteobacteria > Burkholderiales > Burkholderiaceae > Cupriavidus > Cupriavidus sp. SW-Y-13. The sequence continues at coordinate 395,641 of NZ_WHLX01000001.1, read as the reverse complement.
CGTTCGACACGCTTTATGCCGAAGGTCAGCGCCGCTATGTGGAGTCGCTGTCTGCCTATGCCCGCCAGTTCCTGCAACTGATGGAAAAGCCCGACGTCGACCTGATCGAGGGCCTGTCCCCGGCCATCTCGATCGAGCAGAAGGCCACCAGCCACAATCCGCGCTCCACGGTGGGCACTGTCACCGAGATCCACGATTACCTGCGCCTGCTGTACGCCCGTGCCGGCACGCCCTACTGCCCCGACCACAATATCGCGCTGCAGGCCCAGAGCGTGTCGCAGATGGTGGACGCCGCCCTGGCGCTGCCCGAAGACACCCGGCTGATGATCCTGGCGCCGGTGGTGGCGGACCGCAAGGGCGAGCATTCCGACCTGTTCGATACGATGCAGGCGCAGGGTTTCGTGCGATTCCGCATCCGTTCGGGCGGCGGCACCGCGCACGAGGCCGAGGCGAAGGTCTACGAGGTCGATGCGCTGCCCAAGCTCAAGAAGACCGAGAAGCACAGCATCGACGTGGTGGTGGATCGCGTCAAGGTGAAGGCCGACATCAAGCAACGGCTGGCCGAATCGTTCGAGACTGCGCTGCGCCTGGCCGATGGCCGCGCCCTCGCGCTGGAGATGGATACCGGTCGCGAGCACATGTTCAGCTCGCGCTTTGCCTGCCCCATCTGTTCGTACTCGTTGCAGGAACTGGAACCGCGCCTGTTCTCGTTCAACAATCCGATGGGGGCGTGCCCAAGCTGCGATGGCCTGGGCCAGATCACGTTCTTCGATCCAAAGCGCGTGGTGGCATTCCCGAACCTGTCGCTGGCGTCTGGCGCCATCAAGGGCTGGGATCGCCGCAACCAGTTCTACTTCCAGATGCTGCAAAGCCTGGCGGCCTACTACGACTTCGATACGGAAACCGCCTTCGAGGACCTGCCGGCCGAGGTGCAGCAGGTGGTGCTGCAGGGATCGGGCGAGCAGGAAATCCCGTTCACGTATATCAACGAGCGTGGCCGCACCACGGTGCGCGAGCATGCGTTCGAAGGGATCATCCCGAATCTCGAACGCCGCTATCGCGAAACGGATTCGGTGGCCGTGCGCGAGGAACTGGCCAAGTACCAGAACAACCAGGCCTGCCCGGCCTGCCATGGCACGCGGCTGCGCACCGAGGCGCGGCACGTCAAGATTGGCGAGGACGAACAGGCACGCGCGATCTACGAGATCAACGGTCTGCCGCTGCGCGATGCGCTGACGTGGTTCCTGACGCTGAACCTGCATGGCGCCAAGCGCGAGATCGCCGACAAGATCGTCAAGGAGATCTCGGCACGGCTGAACTTCCTCAACAACGTTGGGCTCGATTACCTGTCGCTCGAACGTAGCGCCGACACGCTCTCCGGCGGCGAAGCGCAGCGCATTCGTCTCGCGTCGCAGATCGGCTCGGGGCTGACGGGTGTGATGTACGTGCTCGACGAGCCGTCGATCGGCCTGCACCAGCGCGACAACGATCGCCTGATCGGCACGCTCAAGCATCTGCGCGATATCGGCAACTCCGTGCTGGTGGTGGAGCACGATGAAGACATGATTCGCGCATGCGACTACGTGGTGGATATCGGCCCCGGTGCCGGTGTCCACGGCGGGATGATCGTGGCCGAAGGAACGCCGCAGCAGATCGAGCAGTCTCCCGGCTCGCTGACGGGCCAGTACCTGTCCGGCCAGCGCAGTATCGAAGTGCCGAAGCAGCGCGCCGCACCGGACGAGGAACGCATGCTGCGCATCGTCGATGCCACGGGTAACAACCTGCGCAATGTCTCGGCGGAGATTCCCGTTGGCCTGCTGACCTGCATCACCGGTGTTTCGGGATCGGGCAAATCCACGCTGATCAACGACACCCTCTACAACGCGGTGGCGCGCCACCTGTATGGCAGCACGGCGGAACCGGCACCGCACGCGCAGATCGAGGGACTTGAACATTTCGACAAGGTCATCAACGTCGATCAGAGTCCCATCGGCCGCACGCCGCGCTCGAATCCCGCCACGTACACGGGCCTGTTCACGCCAATCCGCGAACTGTTTGCGGGCGTGCCGTCGGCCAAGGAACGTGGTTACGATCCGGGCCGGTTCTCGTTCAATGTGAAGGGCGGGCGCTGCGAATCTTGCCAGGGCGATGGCGTGATCAAGGTGGAGATGCACTTCCTGCCTGACGTCTACGTGCCGTGCGATGTCTGCCACGGCCAGCGCTACAACCGCGAGACGCTCGAGGTGCTGTACAAGGGCCGCAATATCTCCGAAGTGCTGGACCTGACCGTGGAGCAGGCGCACGAATTCTTCAGCGCCGTGCCCGTGGTGCGCCGCAAGCTGCAGACGCTGCTCGACGTGGGCCTCGGCTATATCCGCCTCGGCCAGTCGGCCACCACGCTATCGGGCGGCGAGGCGCAGCGCGTGAAACTTTCGCTGGAACTGTCGAAGCGCGACACGGGCCGCACGCTCTACATCCTGGACGAGCCGACCACCGGCCTGCACTTCCACGATATCGAACTGCTGCTCAAGGTCATCCAGAAACTGCGCGACCACGGCAACACGGTTGTGATCATCGAACACAACCTCGACGTCATCAAGACCGCCGACTGGCTGATCGACATGGGCCCCGAAGGTGGCGCCGGCGGCGGACTGGTGATTGCGAAGGGCACGCCGGAAGCCGTGGCGGCCAGCAAGGCAAGTTTTACGGGGAAGTATTTGAAGCCGTTGTTGAAGCGGGCGTGATTGTTTCCTGCTGCTGAGTGTTTGCTCCCTTGCTGGTTTTCTCCCCTCTCCCACTTTGTGGGAGAGGGGAGCATAAAAGCAGGGAAGTCAGCGCTCTACCGCGCCTCCACGACCTCCCCCACCTTCTCCGGCCCCTCGTCCTTCATCCGGCTCCGATTCATCAACCCGGCCTGTTCCAGCACCGGATACGCCGTCGCGCAGAACAGCGAGTTCAGGCGCTTGAGTTCGCTGATGATGTCCAGATGCAGCGAACTGGTCTCGATGCTCTCGGCGGTCTGCACCGCCACGCGCTGCAGGTGCGAGCGTGCGTATTTGCGCTCCAGGTCGCGGAAGTTGGCCTTCTCGGCCATCAGTTGCTGGGCGCTGCGGATATCGCCGGTCAGGAACACTGACAGCCCAAGCCGCAGATTTGCCACCACGCGGCTGTGCATTTCCGCGATTTCCTGCATGCCGGCCTCGGAAAACTGCAGGTTGTGCGCGATCTTCTTTTCCTTGGCGTCGACGATCACCCGCTCGATCAGATCCCCCGCGTGCTCGAGATTGATGGTCAGCGAGATGATTTCAGTCCAGCGCTGGCCGTCGCGCTCGTCCAGCGCCTCGGTGCTGATCTGCGTGAGGTAAAGCTTGATGGCCGTGTAGAGATCGTCCACCTCGTTGTCGATGCGGCATGTCGCGTTGGCCAGCTTCACATCGTTGGTGCGCAACACGCGCAGCATGTTGCCGAGCATCTGCTCGACGCGATCGCCGATGCGCAGCACTTCGCGGGCGGCGTTGGACAGCGCCAGCGTGGGCGTGGACAGCGCCGCGGCATCGAGGTGGCGCGGCGTCACCTGGCTGTCGCCGGTATTGCGCCCGGGCAGGATCGCCTCGCAAAGGCGAGCCAGCGGCGCCGTGGCGCCAATCAGCAATACGGCCAGCGCCACGTTGAACAGCAGGTGGAAATTCACGACCAGTCGTTGCGGATCGGCATCGAGATGCGACAGGATGGTCTCGGCCTGCCCGAGCACTGGCAGCGCGATCACGCAGCCGAGCAGCCGCGACAGCAAGTTGCCGAGCGTCACGCGCTTGCCCGGCTGGTTGTTGCCCGAGGTAGTCAGCAATGCCGACACACCCGAGCCCAGGTTTGCGCCAAGTACCAGCGCCAGCGCCACATGGATCGACACCACGCCCGCCGAGGCCAGCGCGCCGCAGAACAGCACCACGGCCAGGCTGGAATAGCAGAGGATGGTCAGGAACGCGCCCACCAGCATGTCCAGCGCCGCGTCGCCGGTCAGCGAGCTGAACAGCACCTTCACACCGGCCGCCTGCACCACGGGGCGCGTGGCAATCGAAATCAGTTCCAGCGCCAGCGTGATCAGACCCAGCCCGATCAGCACGCGACCCACGTGGCCCGGCTTGTTGCCCTTCCACGTCAGGTGCAGGATGACGCCAACGAAGATCAGCAACGGCGACAACCAGGAAAGGTCGAGCGAGAAGACCTGCACCATCAGCGCCGTGCCCACGTTGGCGCCCAGCATGATGGCCAGTGCTGGCGCCACGGCGATCAAACCCTGGCCCACGAAGGAACTGACGATGACGGCGGTGGCATTGCTGCTCTGCACGAGCCCGGTCACACCGAGACCGGCCAGGAATGCCTTGAAGCGGTTGGAGACGCTGACCGACAGCACGTGGCGCAGGTTGGCGCCGTACACGCGCAGGATGCCGACCTTGACGATGTTGGTACCCCAGACGAGCAACGCCACGCCGGAGAGAAGATGAAGCAAAACGCCCATGGTGCGTCCCTTTCGTGACCGGTGCCGGCTGGGCAGAAGCGAGGGCGCGCCGCCCGGTCATCGCCATTGTTATATCAATGGGGCATTATGCGCCCCGCATGGGCACGGGGCAAATGGACGACGGCAACCCTGCAACGGGCCGCAAGGGCCTGGAAACGCCGACTCAGTGACCGGAGAAATCGCACACCGTGAACAGCGGCAGGCCGCTGGCATGCAGTAGCTTCGAGCCGCCCAGTTCGGGCAGGTCGACAATGGCGGCACCCTCCACGACCGTGGCACCCAGGCGCTCCAGCAGCTTGCGGCCAGCCATCATCGTGCCGCCCGTGGCAATCAGGTCGTCCACCAGCAACACGCGGTCGCCGGACTTGCAGGCGTCGGCATGGATTTCCACGGTGGCGCTGCCATATTCGAGTTCGTACTCTTCGGCCACGGTCTGGAAGGGCAGCTTGCCCTTCTTGCGGATCGGCACGAAACCAAGATTCAATTCGTACGCGATGATCGAGCCGAGAATGAAGCCGCGTGCGTCGATACCGGCCACGAGGTCCAACTGCTGGTCCATGTAGCGATGCACGAACACGTCGATCAGCACGCGCAACGTCTTGGGGTTCTGCAGCAGCGGCGTGATGTCGCGGAACATCACGCCTGGCTGGGGCCAGTCCGGCACGGTGCGGATGCGGTCACGGAGGTAGCCGGTGACATTGCCGAGGTCGGGGGACTGGATGAGGGAATCGGGCATGGGGAATCTGTCTGGGTTGGATCTGGTGCGGCCGGCCGCGTCGCTTTTGTCCGCCGCCTGTTTCGGCCAGCCGTAACCATACAGCAGTGCGATGCCACGAAGAAGCTTCCGCATGCAGCCGGCGGCACACGGCGCGGCGGCCCCGCCCGCTACTGGCGGGTCAGCCGGTCCTCGGCCGATTCCAGCGCTTCCGGTGTGCCGCGCAGCACGACGATGTCGCCAGGCTCCAGCACCGTTTCGGGTTGCGGATCGAATGCGCGGATGCCACGTCGGCGCACCGCCGTCACCTCCACGCCAATCCGCTCCAGCCCCAGCGTGCCAAGCCGGCGGCCCACCGCGGTGTGCTCGGGGCCGAGCGAAACCGAGTGCAGCCGCACCGTATCGCGTTCGACCATGTCTTCTTCGTCGTCGCGCCCGTGGAAGTAGCCGCGCAGCAGGCTGTAGCGCGCGTCGCGCGCCTGCTGCACCCCACGCACCACGCGGCGCATCGGCACGCCCAGCAGCACCAGCGCATGCGAGGCCAGCATCAGGCTGCCCTCGATGATCTCCGGCACCACCTCGGTGGCACCGGCCTTCTGCAGCGTATCGAGTTCGGAATCGTCCACCGTCCGCACGATGACGGGCAAGGCCGGCTCCAGCTCCTGCACATGGTGCAGCACCTTCACCGCCGATTGCGTGTTGGCATAGGTGATCACCACCAGCGCCGCACGATGGATACCCGCCGCGATCAGCGATTCCCTGCGGCCCGCGTCGCCATAGACCACGGTGTCGCCCGCCGCCGCAGCCTCGCGCACGCGGTCAGGGTCGAGGTCCAGCGCCACATAGGTAATGCCTTCCCGCTCCAGCATATGCGCCAGGTTCTGCCCGCTGCGCCCGTAGCCGCAGATGATGGCGTGCTTCTCGGTCTGCAGGCTCTGCGCGGCAATGCGGGTCATGTTCAGCGACTGCATCAGCCATTCGTTGGCGGCAAAGCGCAGCACAATCTTGTCGCTGTACTGGATCAGGAACGGCGCGGCCAGCATCGACAGCAGCATTGAGGCCAGGATCACCTGGATCAGCACCGGGTCCACCAACCCCATGCCGTCGATCTGGTTCAGCAGCACGAATCCGAATTCACCGGCCTGTGCGAGACCCAGCCCGGTACGGATGGCCACACCGGGCCGCGAACCGAACAGCCGCGCCAGCCCGGTGATCAGCAGCAGCTTGAACAGGATCGGCACCACCAGCAGGGCCAGCACCAGCCAGATATGGTCGATGACCACCCGGATGTTCAGCAGCATGCCGATCGTGACGAAGAACAGCCCCAGCAGCACATCGCGGAAGGGCTTGATGTCTTCCTCCACCTGGTGGCGATACGGCGTCTCGGAAATCAGCATCCCCGCCATGAACGCGCCGAGCGCCATCGACAGGCCCAGCCGCTCGGTCAGCGCGGCCATGCCCAGCGTGACCAGCAGCAGGTTCAGCATGAACAGTTCCTGCGACCGGCGCGCCGCCACGATGTGGAACCAGCGGCTCATCAGCCGCTGCCCCAGGAAAAAGATCACGCCCAGGGCCACGACGATCTTGACCGTGGCCAGCCCCAGCGCCCAGGCCAGGTCGCCGGGGTCCCGGGACAGCGCCGGGATGATGATCAGCAGCGGCACCACGGCCAGATCCTGGAACAGCAGCACGCTGATGATGTTGCGGCCGTGCTCGCTCTCCAGCTCCATCCGCTCGGACATCATCTTCACGACAATGGCCGTGGAAGACATCGCCAGCGCGCCGCCCAGCGCCACCGATGCCTGCCAGGACAGCGGAAACAGCCAGTTGAACATCCAGCTGGCTGGAATCACCGCAAGCAATGAAAGCATCACTTGAGAGCCGCCCAGCCCGAATACCAGCCGCTTCATCGCGTGAAGCTTGCTCAGGCTGAACTCCAGCCCAATCGAAAACATCAGGAAGACGACGCCAAATTCCGCCAGATATTTGGTCTGGGCCGTGTCGCTGGCCAGCCCTAGCGCATGGGGGCCGATGAGGATGCCCACTGCCAGATAGCCCAGCATGGGCGGCAGTTGCAGCATGCGGAAGGCCACCACGCCGAGGACGGCGGCGGCCAGCAGCACGAGGGTCAGTTCCAGCGGAGAATGCATTCGGCGGGCTTGAAGGGCTTCAGCTATCCGGCCGGGCACGCGCCACGACCGGCTCTGCACCCCGCCGGCAAAAGACGGCAAACGACGGCAAGTGCGGCGGTCGTCTCAGCTGGAGGGCAGGAAAGCCGGGCCAGACGCCATCGCATTCGTTGGTATACTCCAGCGCCATGATAGCCAATTTCGATGCGAATCGAGCACTCGCGCTCGCTCGCCACACTCTCCAGATCGAGGCAGACGCCGTTTCGGCGCTGGCCGGACGCCTGACGCCCGCCTTCGCGAAGGCCGTCGAGATCATTCTCGGCTGCACGGGCCGCGTGGTCGTCTCCGGTATCGGCAAGTCCGGCCACATCGGCCGCAAGGTGGCGGCCACGCTGGCTTCCACCGGCACGCCGTCGTTCTTCGTACATCCTGCCGAGGCCAGCCATGGCGACCTCGGCATGATCACGCGGGACGACGTCCTGATCGCATTCTCCAATTCCGGCGAGACCGCCGAACTGCTGTCGATCATCCCGATCGTCAAGCGGATTGGCGCCAGCCTGATCTCTATTACCGGCAACCCGGAATCGAACCTGGCCAAGCTCTCCGACGCCCATCTCGATGGCGCCGTGGCACAGGAAGCCTGCCCGCTGAACCTGGCGCCGACGGCCAGCACCACCGCCGCACTGGCGCTGGGCGACGCGCTGGCCGTGGCCGTGCTCGACGCGCGCGGCTTCGGCGAGGAAGATTTTGCCCGCTCGCACCCGGGCGGCGCGCTCGGCCGCAAGCTGCTGACTCATGTGCGCGACGTCATGCGCTCGGGCAACGCCGTGCCGGAAGTCCGCGAGACCACGCCGCTGGCCCAGGCACTGATGGAAATCACGCGCAAGGGCATGGCCATGACGGCGGTCGTCGACCCCGAGGGCCGCGCCGTGGGCGTGTTCACCGACGGCGACCTGCGCCGCCTGCTGGAGACCTCGACCGACTGGAAGACCGTGCCCATCGGCGAGGTCATGCACCGCAACCCGCGCATGGTCAACCAGGACCAGCTCGCGGTGGAAGCGGTGCAGGTCATGGAAGCAAACCGCATCAACCAGTTGCTCGTCGTCGACCACGACGGCCGCCTGGTCGGTGCCTTGCACATCCATGACCTCACGCGTGCCAAGGTCATCTGAACATGCCGGACTTCCTGTCCAGACTCACGGGCGTGATCATGCGGCTGTTGCCGCTGCTGCTGATGGCCATCGTCGCCGGCAGCACGTTCTGGCTCGTCCAACTGAACTCGCCGAGCACCGGCACAGACCAGTCACGCACCAAGCGCCACGAACCGGACTACTGGATGGAACGGTTCTCGGCCACGGAACTGGCTGCGGATGGCACGACCAAGATCCGCTTCACCGGAGTGAAGATGGTCCACTTCGAGGATGACCAGACCTACGACGTGACCAAGCCGGCCATGCGTGCCTTCCAGCCGGACCGCCCGCCCGTGACCGCCAACGCCAATCGCGGCGTCATGAACGCCGAGGGCACGATCATCGACCTTTACGGCAACGCCGTGATCGTGCGGCAGGCCGGCGTGGATCCGTCGAAGGATCCGCGCATGACCGCCACGTCGCAATACTTCCAGCTGCTCGTCAATGACGACATCGTCAAGACAGACAAGAACGTGGAGCTGACGCGCGGACCTTCGGTCATGACGGCCAACGGGCTGATCTTCAACAACGTCACCCGCGAAGTACAATTGCTGGGCAACGTACGCGGCACGATCGTCATGAACCCGCCGCAGGGGCAGGCCAGGACCCAGTGACACCCGGCTGGCAGGCTCGTCCTGCCGCATCGCCTGGCCGCCTTCCCTATCTCATCATTTGCCAAACATGACTGCATCCCTGTCGACATCGTCCTGTCGCCGCCCGGCGCCCGCCCGATTGACGGCCCTAGCCGCCCTCGGACTCGCGCTCGCCATGAGCATGGTCCAGCCCGCTTTTGCCGAGCGCGCGGACCAGGCCAAGCCCCTCGTGCTCGAAGCGGACAATGCCAGCTACGATGACGTCAAGCAGATCTACACCCTCACCGGCAACGTGGTGCTGACCAAGGGCACGATGGTGCTGAAATCCGACGCTGCCGAACTGCGCACGGACCCCGAGGGCTACCAGTACGCCATTGCCACGTCCAAGCCGGGCCGCCAGGCGTACATCCGCCAGAAGCGCGACGGCGTGGACGAATACATCGACGGCTGGGGCGACCGCATCGAATACGATGGCAAGACCGAGGTCAACAAGCTGATCGGCCATGCCCGCGCGGCACGTGTCTCGGGCGTCGGCGCCAAGATCCTCGACGAAATCCGCGGCGCCGTGATCACCTATGACAGCCGCAACGAGTACTACACCGCCACCGGCGGCGACAACAACACCACCGCGGGCAACCCGTCGGGCCGCGTACGCGCCGTGCTGTCGCCGCGCGCCGATGCCAGCGCCCCCGCCGCGAGCGGCGCCCCGCTGGACCTGAAGCCGTCCACGGCCCCGGCCAAGCCCTGAAACACAGCCCCTTCTATCGCCTCCGTATCCGATGAACGACTCCGCCACCCTCGCCTCCCCTGCCGCCTCTTCCGCTGCGAGCGTCCGCACCGACAGCAGCACGCTGGTCGTCCGCCATCTGAAGAAACGCTACGGCACGCGCACGGTGGTCAAGGATGTGTCGCTCGACGTCAAGAGCGGTGAAGTGGTGGGCCTGCTGGGTCCGAACGGCGCGGGCAAGACCACATCGTTCTACATGATCGTGGGGCTGGTGGCACTCGACGAAGGCGACATCGTGCTGGACGACAAGCACATCAGCGGCCTTGCGATCCACGAGCGCGCGCGCATGGGCCTGTCCTATCTGCCGCAGGAAGCGTCGGTCTTCCGCAAGCTCAATGTCGAGGAAAACATCCGCGCCGTGCTGGAGCTGCAGGTGGAAAACGGCAAGTCGCTGACCAAGGCCGAGATCGACCGCCGGCTCGACTCCCTGCTGGACGACCTGCAGATCGCGCACCTGCGCAACAACCCGGCACTGTCGTTGTCGGGCGGTGAGCGCCGCCGGGTGGAAATTGCCCGCGCGCTCGCGTCGTCGCCGCGTTTCATCCTGCTGGACGAACCGTTTGCCGGTGTGGACCCTATCGCCGTGGGCGAAATCCAGCGGATCGTGAGTTTCCTGAAGGCCCGCAACATTGGCGTGCTGATTACCGACCACAATGTTCGCGAGACGCTGGGCATCTGCGACCACGCGTACATCATCAGCGAAGGTACGGTGCTGGCATCCGGCCTGCCAGAGGAAATCATCGCCAACGAATCTGTGCGCCGCGTCTATCTGGGCGAGAATTTCCGCATGTGATGCGTGCGGTGCGGCAATTTCTGCCCACGCTGCACACCGTTTTTCCAAAGCCGTTTCCGATCACGCAAGGTTGGGCGATAGGTTCTAGCAAATTCCGTTCCAACAACGGAAAGATGCGCATAGAATAGGTCGCATGAAACCTTCGCTTCAGCTCCGCCTCTCCCAGCATCTGGCCCTGACCCCGCAGCTGCAACAGTCGATCCGGCTGTTGCAGCTTTCCACGCTGGAACTGCAGCAGGAAGTGGAGCAGGCGCTGACGGAAAATCCGTTGCTCGAGCGCGAGAACGACTGGCTGGATAGTCCGCTGCGCGTGGCCGCGGACGGCTCGGTCAACCTCCAGACCGCACCGGCACCCGCACCGGCCGAACCCCAGGCCAACGGCACCGAACGTGCCGATGGCGCGGCGGGTGGCGAAGAGGAAAACTACAACGATACCGGCAGCGAGGACTACGGCAACGACTGGAGCCTCGACGACTTCGCGCGACGCCCGCAAGGCGACGAAGACGAGAAGACGCCGATGCAACTGCGCGACGCCGATCCGACGCTGCGCGAGTTCCTCATGGAGCAGCTCACGCCACTCAAGATCTCGGTGCGCGACAAGGGCCTGGCCATTTTCCTGATCGAGTCGCTCGACGACGACGGTTACCTGAGCGCCTCGCTCGAGGAAATTTGTTCGGAACTCCCGGAAGAACTCGAGTTCGAAGTGGATGAGGTGCAGGCGATACTTACGCTGCTGCAGAGCTTCGATCCACCCGGTGTCGGGGCACGCAACGCTGCGGAGTGCCTGAGTTTGCAGTTGAAGCGGTTGAAGCACCCGCAGCGCGAACTGGCGCTGACTATCGTCAATCATCATCTGGAACTGCTGGCCGTACGGGATTACACCCGGCTCAAGAAAGCCCTGCAGGTGGACGAAATAGCATTGAAGGCTGCGCACGAATTGATCCGCTCCCTCGCACCGTATCCAGGACACGCGTACAGCCGTCCGGAAGCGGACTTCGTGGTGCCGGATGTGTTTGTGCGCAAGAGCGGCAGCGGATGGATCGCGCAGCTCAATCCGGACGTGATGCCGCGCCTGCGCATCAACGATATGTACGCGCAGATTCTGCGCGGTGCGAAGGGCGAGGCAGGGGCTGCCGGACTGCAGCAAAAGCTGCAGGAAGCGCGGTGGCTCATCAAGAACATCCAGCAACGATTCGATACGATCCTGCGGGTGTCGCAGGCGATTGTGGAGCGTCAAAAGAACTTTTTCTCGCACGGGGAAATCGCGATGCGCCCCTTGGTTTTGCGTGAAATTGCCGATACACTGGGTTTACACGAGTCGACCATTTCCCGGGTCACAACGAACAAGTACATGGCCACGCCGATGGGTACTTTCGAGTTGAAGTACTTCTTCGGAAGCCACGTCTCCACGGAGACGGGTGGCGCGGCCTCATCCACGGCTATACGCGCGCTGATCAAGCAACTGATAGGAGCCGAAGACCCCAGGAATCCTCTTTCCGACAGCCGCATCGCCGAACTGCTGGGCGAACAGGGCTTTGTGGTCGCACGCCGCACGGTGGCGAAATATCGCGAAGCATTGAAAATCCCCGCAGTGAATCTCCGCAAGTCTTTGTAGCCGAGCCGTAACCGCCTGCCTGGTGCGGCTCTTTCAGAAGGAGAAGCGCTATGAACTTCAAGATCAGTGGACACCACCTCGACATCACGCCCCCGCTGCGTGAGTATGTGGAAACGAAACTGGAGCGAATTGTCAGACATTTCGATCAGGTCATTGGCGTAAGCGTGCTGCTATCAGTCGACAATCACAAGGAAAAGGACAAGCGTCAGTACGCGGAAATCAATCTGCACCTCAAAGGCAAGGACATCTTCGTCGAAGCCCATCATGAAGACCTGTACGCGGCGATCGACTGTCTGGTCGACAAGCTCGACCGCCAGGTGATCCGCTACAAGGATCGCGTGCAAGGGCATGACCGCGAGGCGGTCAAGTACCAGATGGCCGAAGCGCAGCTACAGCAACAATAACCAGCGCAACGAAACGACAGTTTCAGTTGTCCTGAGAGGACTGACAGTAAGAGAGCAAAGCCGCGCATCTGCGCGGCTTTTTTGATGGGGCGTCCGGTTGCCGCACAACTTTCCATTCCTCACGCGTTACCTCGACACCACTAAGCGACGAATTGATACACCGAAGGTGTTCGCATCTCTCGCATGTCGGTGTATGCTGCACCACAAATCACAGGCAGAACGGTCCCGTCATGCGGAACCGGCGGTGCGCCCTGAAGGCGCACGGGTCGGGCAGTATTTCGGGTGGGCAAACCGGTCGACGACCTCGCGGCGGAAGTCCGCAGGCGCGACGCTGCAGCGCACAAGTGCGTGGCAGCCCTGCTCTATAATGGCCGGACGCTCCAATGCGGGCGACTGGCACCTCAATATCCTGATTGCCCCCAACTCGGCGGGCCGGTCCATGCGCGCCGGCTTGTCACTCGGACTTCTCGTGCATCGCCCATGAATCGTTTGGCCAAACTGCTGCCACCTGGCAACATCCATCTCGACGTCACCGTCACCAGCAAGAAGCGGGTCTTCGAGCAAGCCGGGCTCCTGTTCGAGAACAACCATGGCGTGGCGCGGGCCACTGTTACCGACAACCTCTTTGCGCGCGAGTCCCTGGGTTCCACCGGGCTTGGCGCTGGAGTTGCCATTCCGCACGGCCGCATCAAGGGCCTGAAGCAGCCGCTGGCGGGCTTCATGCGCCTGGCGGAACCCATCCCGTTCGAATCGCCCGATGGCAAGCCGGTCTCGCTGTTGATCTTCCTGCTGGTGCCCGAGCAGGCCACGCAGCAGCATCTGGAAATTCTTTCCGAAATTGCCCAGTTGCTGTCGGACCGCGAAATGCGCGAAGGGCTGGCGACGCTGCCCACGCCGGAAGCCGTCCACCAGTTGCTATCGGACTGGCATCCCTAACGCCGGAATCGCCCGCCGCAGCCCACTGTCCTACCGCCCCCTCCTGAAAGTCATCCCGCATGGAACTCACCGGCGTCACCTCGCAGTCGATCTTCGACGACAACGCAGCAGACATCAAACTGTCGTGGGTCGCCGGCCTTGAAGGTGCGGACCGCGCCTTCGATGTCGAGTTCGCGCGTGAAGCCACCTCCGCGGCGGACCTCGTGGGCCACTTGAACCTGATCCACCCGAACCGGATCCAGGTGCTCGGCAAACCCGAAATCCTTTATTACCAGCGTCTCGACGACGAGCCGCGCAAGCGTCAGATGGGCGAGCTGATCCTGCTCGAGCCGCCCTTCCTGGTCATCGCCGACGGCATGGAGCCGCCGCCCGACCTCGAACTGCGCTGCACGCGTTCGTCCACGCCGCTGTTCACCACGCCGGTATCGTCGGCGGCCGTGATCGATCACCTGCGCCTGTACCTGTCGCGTATCTCGGCACCGCGCGTGACGATGCACGGCGTGTTCCTCGACATCCTCGGCATGGGCGTGCTGATCATGGGCGAATCGGGCCTGGGCAAGAGCGAACTGGGCCTCGAACTGATTTCGCGCGGCCATGGCCTCGTGGCCGACGATGCCGTGGATTTCGTGCGGCTGGGTCCAGACTTCATCGAGGGCCGCTGCCCGCCGCTGCTGCAGAACCTGCTCGAAGTGCGCGGCCTTGGCCTGCTCGATATCAAGACGATCTTCGGTGAAACGGCCGTACGCCGGAAAATGAAGATCAAGCTCGTGGTTCAACTCGTCCGCCGCAACGATGGCGAGTTCGAGCGCCTGCCGCTGGATTCGCAATACCTCGACGTGCTCGGCCTGCCCATCCACATGGTGAAGATCCAGGTGGCAGCCGGTCGAAATCTCGCCGTGCTGGTGGAAGCCGCCGTGCGCAACACGATACTGCGCCTGCGCGGCATCGACACGCTGCGCGACTTCATGGACCGGCAGCGCGCGGCCATGCAAGCCGATGTGGTGTCACGCGGACAGGGCCGGTTGCTCTAGGCATTTTCCGAACATCGCTTTCCCGCAAACGCCCGCTTCATTCAGCGGGCGTTTTCATTTCCTTACAAGCTGGCCTGCCGCTGCGTCAACGGCAGCCGCACACGCGCCGTTTTGTGCTGTAATGGCCGCCATCCCGTTCGGATTGCCCATGAAAGTGTTTTTCCACAGCCAGGAGAGAAGCATGAAGAAACTGATCGCGATGTGTGTGCTGGTGACCCCGCTGTTCGCCACGGCAGCGTTTGCCCAAGGCGCATCGGCTCCGGCTGCGGCCGAGAAATCGGGCAAGACGGCACAACAGGAAAAGATGGCAGCCTGCGCCAAGGCTAACAAGGGCAAGAAGGGCGACGAGTACAAGAAGGCCCAGAGCGAATGCCTGTCCGGCTCTGGCCCGGCCGCCGCAGCCGAGCCGAAAACCCAGCAGGAAAAAATGGCTGCCTGCGCCAAGGCCAACAAGGGCAAGAAGGGCGACGAATACAAGAAGGCGCAGAGCGAGTGCCTGTCGGCCAAACCGGCCTGATCCTGATCCGCCCTGTGGCGGTTCCAGGCGATAAATGGCGAATCGGATGCGGTTCGCCATTTTTCTTAGCATCTGGCGCGTTCTGTCGTTAAATGCCCGCCGCAACCTCCAATCGAGAAGCGCTGTCATGACGCGGCCATCATGCGGTGCTATCCTTGCGTCGCTATGCGGATCATTCTTATCACCGGGATCTCCGGCTCGGGTAAGTCGGTTGCCCTGAACGTTCTGGAAGACGCGGGCTACTACTGCGTCGACAACCTGCCAGCCCAGTTCATCCCCGAACTCGCCACCTATCTGGCCGACCAGGGCTACTCGCACCTGGGCGTGGCCACCGACATTCGCAGCCGCGAATCGCTGGCACGCCTGCCCGATACCGTGCGTGAACTGTCGGCCCAGCATCAGGTGCAGGTGCTGTTCCTGACTGCCAACACCGATGCGCTGGTGCAGCGCTATTCCGAAACACGACGCCGCCATCCGCTCTCGACGCGTGTCGGCAGCGCAAATGGCGGAACAGGGCCGGACAAGGCAGAGGCGGAGGCGGAAGCCGCAACCAGCGATACTTCGCTGATCGAAGCCATCGAGATGGAGCGGGAGCTGTTGAGTCCGCTATCCGAATCGGCCCATCGCATCGATACCAGCAACGTCCGCACCAATACGCTGCGCAGTTGGATCAAGGAACTGATCAGCAGCAACGGTGGCACCGAGAGCGAACCGCTCACGCTGCTGTTCGAATCGTTCGGCTTCAAGCATGGCGTGCCCAGCGATGCCGACATGGTGTTCGATGTCCGCTCGCTGCCCAATCCCTACTACGACCTGGCGCTGCGCCCGCTGACGGGCCGCGATGCACCGGTCGTGGATTTCCTGCAGAGCCAGCCGATGGTGCTGGCGATGGCCGAGGACATCCGCGCCTATGTGGAGAAGTGGCTACCGAGTTTCATTGCCGATAACCGTAGCTACCTGACCGTCGCCATCGGCTGTACGGGCGGGCAGCACCGCTCGGTGTTCATCGCGGAAAGACTCGCCAACTATTTCCGGGCGCATGGTAATGTGCTGGTCAGACACCGCGAAATGGCCTCTGGCGGCTGAGATGCGGTCTTGAGCGGACGGCGCGCCGGGCGTCGTCACGTCACCGTCGCGTTTCTGTCGCGTCATTGGAGCGGCCCTTCGCATGTCGACATCCTCTACCGACACCGCATCCCCACTTCCCATCCTGGATGCGTTGCCACTGTTTCCCCTCAACACGGTCCTGTTCCCCGATGGCCGCCTGCCGCTGCGCGTCTTCGAAAAGCGCTACGTGGACATGGTGCGCAACTGCATGCGGGACGGCACACCGTTCGGCGTCTGCCTGATTGCCAGCGGCGAAGAGGTTGCGCGTCCCGGCCACGCCACCACGCCCGAAGAGATCGGCTGCCTGGCCGAGATCGTCGACTGCAACGTGGAGCAACTTGGTGTGCTGCTCATCGAGACACGCGGGCGGCAACGCTTCCGTGTGCTGTCCCACACCACGCGTGACGACGGACTGGTAGTGGCCGAGGCCGAAGTGCTCCCCGCCGATGTCATCGACTGCAAGCTCGAACTGCTGGGCGAATGCCTGTCGGCACTACGCAGAATCGTGTCCTCGCTGCACACCGAGCAGCCCGATAAGTCGAAGCTGCCTTTCTCCGAACCGTATCTGTGGGATGACCCGAGCTGGGTCGCGAACCGTCTATGCGAACTGCTGCCGGTGCCCCTCAAGGCCAAGCAGATGCTGATGGCGCTGCCCGACGCGGGCATACGCATCGAGATCGTGCATCGCTATATGCGGCAGCATCACATCGTCTGACTCCGAGGGCAGTGCTCAGAACAGTCCGATACGCGCCTGATCGTCGAGCAGCTTTCGCACTGGCGCCGGCGTGCCCAGCGCGTCCAGATCGTCGAGCGACAGCCAGCGGCTACTGGCATCGCCCTTCCAGTCCGTTCCTTCCATATCGATGCGAATCGCGCGAATCAGCAATCGAAAGTGCGTGAAGACGTGCGTGAGCTCGCCTCCGAGCCAGGCACGCTCCGGTTTTCCATACTGGCGCGCCATGTCGAGTGCGGCGTCTTCGGCGGCTTCGGCATCGAAAGGCACGGACTCCACGGCCATCTCCGGCAGGCTCCACAGGCCGCCCCAGATGCCACTGTCGGGGCGCAGTGTCACCAGCACGTCGCGCCCATTTCGCACGATCAGCATGACAGTGCTGCGCTCTGGAATCGCCGCACGCGGTTTGGGCGTAGGCAGCACGGCCGTCAGGTTATCGCGGCGCGCCACGCAGTCCGCAGCCAACGGGCATGCCGAGGCATCGGTCACGCAGGCGGGCTTACCGCGCGAGCACAGTGTGGCACCGAGATCCATCACGCCTTGCGTGTAGGCCACCATGTCCTCGGCCTGCTGCGGACCAGCCGGCGGCAAGGCCTGTTCTGCCAGCGCCCACATGCGCGTCTCGATGGCGCGCTCGCCCGGATAGCCGTGGATACCGAACACGCGCGCAAAGACGCGCTTCACATTGCCGTCGAGAATCGGCGAACGAACACCCGCGCTGAACGCAGCAATTGCCGCCGCAGTGGAGCGTCCGATGCCCGGCAACGTGACGAGCACGGCCGGATCGGTCGGGAAGACACCACCATGCTCGTCGACCACAGCCTTCGCGCAACGATGCAGGTTGCGCGCGCGCGAGTAGTAGCCCAGGCCAGCCCATAACGCCATCACCTGATCCGCCGGTGCCGAAGCCAGATCGGCCACGGTAGGCAGTGCGGCGAGGAAGCGCTGGAAATACTCGATCACGGCCGCCACCTGCGTCTGCTGCAGCATGATCTCGGACAGCCAGATGCGATAGGGGTCGCGGGTGTTCTGCCACGGCAGGTCGTGTCGCCCATGCTGGCGCTGCCAGTTCACCACACGCATGCCGAAATCCGGCGGAACGGTGATGTCCCGGACAACGGCTTCAGGAGCGGGGACGGAGGCGCGAGCAGCGGCGGACTTGCGGGGCATTGCGGGGTATCTTGGAATGAAAAAAGCGCCGCTCCGAGGCGGCGCCACATGATACATCGGGGGCAGCGCGCCCCCTGTCGATTCGACTGCAAGCCCTACGCCGCTTTCACTTCTGCTTCAAGCTGCGGTGTGATCATCTTGCGCGCATACAATTCGATCTTCCCGCTGCGCTCGTCCAGGCCATTGAGCACTTCCTCGAGTTCCGCGATGCGGCTTTCGAGCGTGTCGGTGGCTTCGTGAATCCGTTCGATCGAATCCACGCGGCGGCGCAGTTGCTTCTGGTGCTCGCGCACCTGCGCTTCGAGCGGCGTCATTACGGACTTGAGCCAGATCTCGATATCGCGGTTCAGATCGCGGAAATTCTCCAGCACGCGGCTGGCCATCGTCGCGAACGCGTTCTGCACCAGTTGCGGCCGCGAACGCGTGAGCATGCTGACCGTGCCGAAGTGCGCATTGACCAGCGCCAGCGTTTCCTGCAGCTCGTTGGTGTAGCGCGAGGTCACGAATTGCATCGGCGAAGGCAGCGTGAAGCCATGCTCGGCGTTGAAGCGCCGGTACATGCTCTCCACGAGTTGATGCAGCCCCGCAATCTTCTGGTCGGCATCTTCGATCAGGCCGATCAACTGGCCGAACAGCCCTTCCATGTCTTCGCGCAGGCCGCGCGAGAAGAAGCGCTCCTTCATCTGTTCGCGCTTGTCGCGCATCGTGCGGCGCACGTCGCGCAGTTGCAGGCTCTTGATGATGTCCGCGCTATGGCGGCCGAACACCAGACGCAGCGCCTGGAACTTGGCGATGCTCTGCTCGAATTCTTCCTTCTCGCCCTGCACGCGCAGCAGCATGTGCTTGACCATCGCGTGGTTCTTGCCACGCAGCCCGCGCAGTTCGAACAACTGCTCGACGATATCGCGGCGGCGACTTTGCAGCAGTTGCTGCGCACCGCGCGACATATCTTGCACCAGCCGGTGCACCTGGTCCGAAACAATCTCCCGGCGTTGCGGAATGAGCTGGTCGCTCAGCACGCTTTCGAACTGCATCAGGTTGCTGCGTACGAGCATGGCCGGGTCGTTCGTGACCTTGGCCACCAGCCCCTTCTGGGCGGACACCGGATACACGCGGCGTTCCTCGATCCCCAGCGTCTGCGCCGTGGACCGAACCTGTCGCGCGATTTCGCCAGCGATTTCCGGCGACGACTTCAGCGGGTCCCACAGCCCGTCGATCTTGTTGAGCACGGCCAGGCAGCCGCGACGATGGCCAGCCCCCACATGCGAACGCCACAGGGCAAGGTCGCTCTTGGTCACGCCGGCATCGGCGGCCAGCACGAACACCACGACGTGGGCATCGGGAATCAGCCGCAGCGTCAGTTCCGGCTCGGTGCCGATCGCGTTCAGACCCGGTGTGTCGAGGATGACCAGACCCTGGCGCAGCAGCGGATGCGGAAAATTGATCACCGCGTGGCGCCAGCGCGAGACCTCGACCATGCCATCGGCATCCACCGCATACGCGGCGTCGGGATCGTTCTCGTTGTAAAGGCCCAGCGATTCCGCCATGGCCGGCGTCACGCGCGTGGTTTCCACCACGTGCTGGAACGCGGCGAGCATGCCTTCCGGCGACGACGGATCGAGCGGCACCGAGGTCCAGTGCGAATTCGCCGAGCCCGGCTCCATGAAGTCGGCCGTGGAAGCGTCCTGCAGGCGCGTCTCGATGGGCAGCAGGCGGATGCATGGCTGCTCGTTCTCGTCGTAGCGCAACTCGGTCGGGCACATCGTCGTGCGCCCGGCCGAAGACGGCAAGATGCGGCGGCCGTAGTCGGCAAAGAAGATCGCGTTGATCAGTTCGCTCTTGCCGCGCGAAAACTCGGCAATGAACGCGACCTTGAGCCGGTCGCTCTTGAGCACGCTCTGGATGCGCTGCGCACGGTCTTCCGTGGTGGCGTCGTGCAGATCGTATTGCTGCAACCAGGACTGGAATTCCGCGAGTGACTGAAGGACCCCGGTTCTCCAGGCGCCGTATTGTTCGAATTGATGGGCGAGGCTCGTCATGGAGTGATCGCTGTTCGGCTGGATTATGGTTTTGGGCGCTACCTGTTCACGCCTGGGACCGGGCTGCCCGCTGACCCTGCGGACCCGATGTCAGGCGCCGCGCCTATCCCCCACGAGGTGGGGATAACGGCGCTTTTTGTAACTTTTTATGTCTGCGCACACGATACAGGGTTCTTATCGAAATTTGTTGAATTCGAGTCTCTTCCAGCCTTCCTGTTACGCGAAGTGTTGCGCCGGCCCATCGGCACGCCGACGATGCCTTATCTGGCCTCAGACGCCACTCAACGCTGGCACGTCGGACAATAGAACGAGGACCGCTGTCCCTGCACGATCTGGCGGATCGGGGTGCCGCAAACTCGACATGGCTCCCCTGCCCTGTCGTAGACAAAACAATCGAGCTGGAAGTAGCCGGTGCTGCCGTCGCTATGCACGAAATCGCGCAGCGTACTGCCGCCGCGCGCGATGGCTTCCGTCAAGGTTTCGCGGACGGCCACGGCAAGCTTTTCGTAGCGCGCCAGACTGATCCGGCCGGCCGGCGTGGTGGGACGAATGCCCGCGCGGAACAGGCTCTCCGAGCAATAGATGTTGCCCACCCCAACCACGATCTCGCCGGCAAGCAGTGCCTGTTTGATCGCCACGCTACGGCCACGCGTGAGCCGGTACATCCAGGCGCCATCGAAACGCGGATCGAACGGTTCGATACCCAGCCGGCGCAGCAAGGGATGTTCGGAAAGGGCGGATTCGGCAAGCGGCGTCCAGATGATGGCGCCGAATCGTCGGGGATCTCGGAAGCGAAGGACGACATCGGCCTCGGCGCCTGGACTGGCACCGGGCGACGCGGACAGCACCAGATCGAGGTGGTCATGCGCACCGGCTGCCGGCGGATCGGTATAGACACGCAGCGTGCCGGTCATGCCCAGATGCACCAGCAGCCAACCCGCGACGTCCGTGTCAGTCGTGTCGACCGGTTCAGGCGTTTCGGGCACACACTCCAGCAGCAGGTATTTGCCCCGGCGTTCGATACGGCGCACCACGCGTCCGGTCAGCCGGCTTTCGAGTTCGGGTTCCACCGGCCAGCGCAAGCCGCGATGGCGCACTGTTACCTCGGTGATGCGACGGCCCACCACATGGGGTAGCAACCCCTGCCGCGTGACCTCGACTTCTGGCAATTCTGGCATCTCGCCCGTGTCTCCCAACCGGCATCCCGAGCGGCTTTCGAGCGGACATCCGCAGATCCGTCGAACCTCCGCCCCGGTTTCGCGCTCCAAGCACGCAGGGAGTTTCCTGCATGACTGCACGTTTGTGCGGGTTCCCATACGCAGCGACCATTGGCCGCCAGCAGCGCATTGTACCGGCAGGCTACAATGCCTCCATCCATCCCTACGCCCCCGTGCGCCGGAGCTTTGTTTCATGCCGGACCAAATCTTGTCCACTCAGGCCATGCGCCCGGAATCCTCGACGATGAACGCTTCTGC
Source organism: Cupriavidus sp. SW-Y-13 (assembly GCF_009793345.1). NCBI lineage: Bacteria > Pseudomonadati > Pseudomonadota > Betaproteobacteria > Burkholderiales > Burkholderiaceae > Cupriavidus > Cupriavidus sp. SW-Y-13. The sequence goes on along the minus strand of NZ_WHLX01000001.1, from coordinate 373,891 downwards.
CGCCCTCGGTCCGACGGGTTCGCCCGCGGGCCGCTTCCGTCGCCATGCTCGCGCCCTGGGCGTAGCCGCGTGTCTGGCGTTCGCATCGCTTGCTCATGCCGCACCGGCCACGCTGGCTCAGAACGACGACGAGGCGATCGACATCCCCGCGCCGGCCACCGCACGGTCTGCCCGCACGCCGCTGCCCAATGTGCCGCTGACAGCGGATATTCTCTATCGCGTGCTGGCTGCCGAGATTTCGCTGCAGCGCGGGCTGGTGGGTCCGTCGTACCGCACGTACATGGATCTCGCACGTGAAACGCGCGATCCGCGCCTGGCGCAGCGCGCCACGGAAATTGCCTTTAATGCACGGGCTTCTCAACAGGCCCTTGACGCCGCGCGGCTCTGGACCGAACTCGCGCCGAAGTCACCTGCAGCGCGGCAGGTTCTGTCCACGCTGCTCGTGCTCAGTGCCCGTTGGGAAGAAGCCGAGCCGCTGCTAAGCCAGCAACTGGCACTCGCACCTGCCAACCATCGCGGCGAAGCCATCCTGCTGCTGCAGCAGCAGATGTCGCGCACGAGCGATCCCGCCGGCGCCGTGGGCGTGCTCCAGCGCATCACCGCCAGCGATACCAAGCTCGCCGAGACGCATCTGGCGTTGGCACGGGCGCGTGAAGCCGCGGGCGACAGCCCGGGCGCGCTGACCGAACTCGACCAGGCGCTGCGCATCAAGCCAGACCTCGAAGCCGCGGCACTGATGTCCGCAGAACTGCAGGCGGAGGCCGCGACCGACAAGTCCATCGAGGTGCTGAAGCGCTTCCTGGCCAAGTCTCCGTCGTCGGTCAACGGTCACATCACGCTGGCGCGCCTCTATCTGCAGAAGAACGACATGGAGGCCGCGCGCACCCAGTTCGAGGTCTTGCGCAAGGTAGCGCCGAACGATCCCCGTGTACCGCTGGCACTCGGCCTGACCAGCCTGCAGGCGCGCAGTTATGACGAAGCCGAGCGCTATCTGAAGGAATACCTGCAGATGGCCGAGAAGTCGCCGGCGGCCAACCCGGACGTCGCGTACCAGTACCTGGCCCAGATCGCAGAGGAAAAGAAGGACTACGCCACCGCCATCACCTGGCTGGACCGCATCGACGACAGCCGCCTGGCCACGGCAGCGCAGGCCAAGCGCGGCCAGTTGCTCTCGCGCATGGGCCGGTTCGACGATTCCCAGGCCGTTTTCGGCGAACTGCTGGCCGATGCCGAGGACATCCCGGACCCGGCCCAGCGCGCCCAGCGCATCACGGCCATCCGCCAGGCGGAAGTGGCCGCCATGCTCGACGGCAAGGCATACGACCGCGCGCGCAAGGTGCTCGACGAACGCGTCAAGGCCGAGCCGGACAATGCCGACTGGATTTATGAACTGGCCATGCTCGACGAGCGCGAGAAACGCTACGACCACATGGAAGCCCGCCTGCGCCGCGTGATCGCGCTGCAGCCGGAACAGAAGCAGGGCTACAACGCGCTGGGCTACTCGCTGGCCGATCGCAACGAGCGCCTGCCCGAGGCGCGCAAGCTGCTGGAACGTGCGACCGAACTCGGCCCCGACGATCCCTACATCATGGACAGCCTCGGCTGGGTCAAGTACCGACAGGGCGAATTGCAACCCGCGGCCGATCTGCTGCGCACCGCGTATGCCAAGGCACCCGAGGCGGAGATCGGCGCGCATCTGGGCGAGGTGCTCTGGCACCTGGGCCAGCACGAAGAAGCGCGCAAGACCTGGAACGAGGCGGCCAAGGTGGAGCCTGACAACCAGACGCTGATCGAGACGCTGCGCCGGTACAACCAGAACATGCTGCTATCCCGTTGATCCGCATTGCGTATCATGCCAACGCCCGGGCCCCGCGCCCGGGCGCTGCATTCTGAAGCTGCCACGCGCTGCGCCTTTCATCGCCAACCGTTTCTTCCATGAAGATCTTCCGATCCCGACGCCTGGCCCTGCTCGGCCTGGCTGCTCCGCTATTCCTGGCTGCATGCGCCAGCGTCACGCCTACGCGAGGCTTCGACACCGGCGAGACCGCCAGTGCCCAGCAGTACACGGGCCGATTTGCCGCCAACTACACGCGCTATGGCCGCGAAGAAGGCGTGCAGGGCAGCTTCCGCTGGGAAGAACAGGGGCGCAACGTGCGGCTCGACCTGATTTCGCCACTCGGCCAGACCCTGGCCGTGGTCACGAGCACGCCGTCCGGCGCCACGCTCGACCTGCCCAATGAAAAGCCGCGCAACGCCCCGGAAGTGGACACCCTGATGGAACAGGCACTGGGCTTCTCCTTGCCCGTGGCCGGCATGCGTGACTGGCTGCACGGCCGGCCCGCCCCGGGCTCGACATCGAACATCACGCGCGATGCCGGCGGCCGCCCTGACACCCTGAAGCAGAACGGCTGGACCGTGCGCTACCTGGCATGGCAGGAAGCCGCCGCCACGCAGCCGCGCCGTATCGACATGGCGCGCGACAGCAACGAATCGCCGCTGTCGGTGCGGCTCGTGATCGACCCGGAGGCAAAGCAATGAGCACCATCACCACTACCCTGCCCCTGGCAGACCTGCGCGACTGCCCTGCGCCCGCCAAGCTCAACCTGTTCCTGCATGTCACGGGACGCCGCCCAGACGGCTATCACACGCTGCAGACGGTGTTCCAGTTGATCGACTGGTCGGACACCCTGCATTTTCACCGCCGCGACGATGGCGCGATTGTTCGTACCACGGACATTCCCGGCGTGCCAGCCGACACTGACCTGGTGGTCCGTGCAGCCCGCGCACTCCAGCAGGCCACTGGCACGCAATTCGGTGCCGATATCGCCATCGACAAGATCCTGCCGATGGGCGGCGGCATTGGCGGCGGCTCGTCCGACGCGGCCACCACGCTGCTGGCGCTGGACCACCTCTGGGGCACGCGCGTACCGCGCGAGGAACTGATGCGCATTGGCCTGGGGCTGGGCGCGGACGTGCCCGTCTTCGTATTCGGTCAGAACGCCTTTGCCGAGGGCGTGGGCGAGGAACTGACTCCGGTCGACCTGCCCGAGAGTTGGTTCGTGGTCATCCATCCGCGCCAGCACGTACCCACTGCAGCAATATTTTCGGACGAACGCTTGACAAGGAATTCTCCGATCTCTATAGTTGCGGACTTCGCTGCTTGCACAAACAAATTCGCTTTCGGTCGCAACGACTTGCAAGCGATAGCAACAGCGAAGTTCGGCGAAGTTGCCCGAGCCCTTGAATGGCTGAGACACTACAGTCCGCATGCAAGGATGACCGGTTCCGGAGCCTGCGTATTTGCCCGTTTCGAAGACGAGCAAGCAGCGCAGAGAGTGATGGAAAGGTTGCCGTCCGAATGGGATGGCAGGGTTGTGAAAAGTTTGTCACAGCACCCGCTCGCAAGGTTCGTCTAGCGGTTTTTGCTTGGCGCAGTACGGAACTAAAGTTTTGTGCAGCGACAGGCGATAAAGGTTGTGTAGGGGAGTCGCCAAGTCGGTTAAGGCACCGGATTTTGATTCCGGCATACGAGGGTTCGAATCCTTCCTCCCCTGCCATTACTTCCTATAGTGTTTGCGACTAGCAAACATTCGCTATCGGAAATTTCTGATAGCGCAAAGCTCCCCCAGCAGCAAGACAGGTGCCCCGAATGAGCGTCGAAGGCTTGATGGTATTTACCGGCAACGCCAACCCCAAACTCGCGGAGGCTGTTGTACAGCACCTCGGCATTCCTCTGGGCAAGGCGCTGGTCGGCCGTTTCTCCGACGGTGAAGTCCAGTGCGAAATCCAGGAAAACGTTCGCGGCAAGCACGTCATCGTGCTGCAGTCCACCTGCGCGCCGACCAACGACAATCTCATGGAACTGATGGTGATGGTCGATGCGCTCAAGCGCGCGTCGGCACGTAGCATCACTGCAGCGATGCCCTATTTTGGTTACGCACGCCAGGACCGCCGTCCGCGTTCGGCACGCGTCGCCATCTCGGCCAAGATCGTGGCCAACATGCTGGAAGTGGCGGGTGTGGAACGGGTTCTGACGATGGACCTGCACGCCGACCAGATCCAGGGCTTCTTCGATATTCCCGTCGACAACATCTACGCTTCGCCGGTCCTGCTGGGCGACCTGCGCGAGAAGGACTACGGCGACCTGCTGGTTGTCTCGCCCGACGTCGGCGGTGTGGTGCGCGCTCGCGCGCTGGCCAAGCAGCTCGACTGCGACCTGGCCATCATCGACAAGCGCCGCCCCAAGGCCAACGTTTCCGAGGTGATGAACATCATCGGTGAAGTGGCTGGCCGCAACTGCGTGATCATGGACGACATGATCGATACCGGTGGCACGCTGTGCAAGGCCGCGCAGGTGCTCAAGGAACGTGGTGCACTGAAGGTTTTTGCGTATTGCACGCACCCGGTGCTGTCCGGCGGCGCTGCTGCCCGCATCGCCGCGTCGGAACTCGACGAAGTGGTGGTATGCGACACGATTCCGCTGTCCGACGAAGCCCGCCAGTCCGGCAAGATCCGCCAGGTATCGACTGCCCCGCTGCTGGCCGAGACCTTCACGCGTATCGTCAAGGGCGACTCGATCATGTCGCTGTTCGCGGATCACTGATCTGGCGAGCCAGCGTCGGTCCGGCGCGATGTCGCCGGATTCCTGCTAGAATTTTGGGCTTTACCGCATTGGCTGCCTTCAGGCGGCCAATGTGATTCAAACGGTACGGTATTTTCATCGTGCCGTCAGTCGAGGCTGTCTGGTCGCGGACAGCCTTCTTCACATCTGGAGTTGAACATGAAAGTAGTAGCTTTCGATCGTAGCGTACAGGGTACGGGTGCGAGCCGCCGCCTGCGCAATTCGGGCAAGACGCCCGGCATCATCTACGGCGGCGCCGCCGAACCGAAGATGATCGAACTGGACCACAACGCCCTGTGGCACGCCCTGAAGAAGGAAGCGTTCCACTCGTCGATCCTGGACCTGGAAGTGGCTGGCAAGACCGAAAAGGCCCTGCTGCGCGCATTCCAGATGCACCCGTTCAAGCCGATGGTCCTGCACGTTGACTTCCAGCGCGTGTCGGCTTCGGAAAAGATCCACGTCAAGGTGCCCCTGCACTTCATGAACCAGGAAACCGCTCCTGGCGTGAAGCTGGGCCACGGCATCGTGAACCACATCATCAATGACCTGGAAGTGTCGTGCCTGCCGGCCGACCTGCCCGAGTTCATCGAAGTGGACCTGGCCGCAGTGGAACTGAACCAGACGCTGCACCTGTCGGACCTGAAGCTGCCGAAGGGCGTGACCGCCATCACCCACGGTGATGACAACCCGGCCGTGGCAAGCATCTCGCTGCCGGCTGGTGCACAGTCCGCCGAAGCTGGCGACGCTGCCGCAGGCGACACCCCGGCTGCCTAAGCTGCCTGTGTTTCCGAAGGAAACCGCCGGTTCGCCGGCGGTTTTTTTTCGTGCGCAGTTTTCGCGTATCCTTTCACGCCTGCTTTCCGCTTTCTTGCACGCATGATCAAGCTCATCGTCGGCCTCGGTAATCCCGGGGCGGAATACGAAGCCACCCGCCACAACGCGGGCTTCTGGTTCGTGGACCAGCTCGCCCGCATGGGCAGCACCACCCTGCGCGTGGAAGGCCGTTTCCACGGCCTGGCGGGCCGCGCCCGGCTCTGGGACCAGGACGTCTGGCTGCTCAAGCCATCCACGTTCATGAACCGCTCCGGCCAGTCCGTGGTGGCACTCGCTCGCTTCTACAAGATCCTGCCCGACGAGATCCTGGTCGCCCATGACGAGATGGACCTGCCAGCCGGCTCGGTCAAGCTCAAGAAGGGTGGTGGATCCGGCGGCCATAACGGGCTGAAGGACATTTCGGCCCATCTGACCACGCAGCACTACTGGCGTCTGCGCATCGGCGTGGGACACCCGCGCAATGCGCCGGGTGGCAACGCTGGCGGTCGCGAGGATGTGGTCAACTTTGTGCTCAAGCCGCCGCGCAAGGAAGAGCAGCAAGATATCGACGAAGCGATCGACCGCTGCATTGGACCTATCGGCATTCTCGCGAAGGGCGAGCCAGAAAAGGCGATGATGGAACTGCATACCGGCCGATAGCACCTCGCTCCCGAGGTCCGGACGTAAAAAACCCCGCCAGCCTTGCGGCTGTGCGGGGTTTTTCATTTTCTGCTTTGTGGGGTGGGGGCCGGAACGAAGTGGCCGGATGTGTCTCCGGCTTCAGGTGACGTGCTTGGCGGCGGTCAGCAGCCGGTAGCGTTGCATCAGCACCTCTTGTGACTCGATGCGGTTCGGGTCCTTCGGAATGCAAGCCACAGGGCAGACCTGCTGGCACTGCGGTTCATCGAAATGGCCGACGCACTCGGTACACTTGTTGGGGTCGATCTCATAGATTTCGGGCCCCATCGAGATGGCTTCGTTCGGGCACTCCGGTTCACAAACGTCGCAATTGATGCAGTCGTCGGTGATCAGTAGCGCCATGATGATTCCTTCCAGCGACCCCGCCCATGCCCGACTGGCCACGTCGGCGGGACCGAAGGCGGTATTTTATTCCTCTTTGCCGATTTTCTCGTTAAGCCACCGCTCGACGGAGGGGAAGACGAATTTGCTGACGTCGCCACCGAGCACGGCAATCTCTCGCACGAAGGTGCCGGAGATGAACTGGTACTGGTCCGAAGGCGTCAGGAACATGGTCTCGACGTCCGGCAACAGATAGCGGTTCATGCCGGCCATCTGGAATTCGTACTCGAAGTCCGAGACGGCGCGCAAGCCGCGCACGATCACGCGCGCGTTGTTCTTGCGCACGAAATCCTTGAGCAGGCCCGAGAAGCCCTCGACCCTGACGTTCGGATAATGGCCCAGCACTTCGCGTGCAATGCCGATGCGCTCTTCGAGCGAAAAGAACGGGCGCTTGTTGGGGCTGTGCGCCACGCCGACCACGAGTTCGTCGAAGATATTCGACGCACGACGGACGAGATCCTCGTGTCCCCGGGTCATGGGATCAAAAGTACCGGGATAGACGGCGACGACCATGTTTCCTCCTTGGGGGGTGCCCGTTGGCGGCCTGCCATTGGCGATGGGCCGCTTCTAATACTGTCTAGGCGACGAGCGTTGGACAATCAACAGCGGCGTAGTGTAACCCCAAAATCCAGCAATGGAAGTCCGCCCGACGCGATTTTGCGGCATCGCAGCACACCCGCAAACGCTTGCCCGGCGCGGGAAACCGCCAGGCAGTCATCATACGTCCCGGACTTAGCCAGCGCCGTTGGCGGTGCGATGCTGAAGAAGGTGGAAATGCACGGCGCCCGCCCTGGCATGGCGCACGATCTCCAGCGACGCCGGGATCGGTGCGTCGGCACCAACCAGCGCCTGGTCCGACTCCACATAGACCACTCCACCGGGACGCGTCAGCCGCGCCGCATGTTCCAGCGCGGGGCCGATCCAGTCTTCTGCGAAAGGCGGGTCCAGGAACACCACGTCGAAGCTGGCGGCGGGCATCTGTGCCGCGGCGGTGAACGCATCGCTCTGCACGATCCTGACCTGCGAAGCATCGAGCTTGTACTGGTTGTCACGCAGTTGCTTCGCCACGCGCGGGTTGGATTCGACCAGCGTCACGGCGGCGGCGCCGCGCGATGCCGCCTCGAAACCCAGCGCGCCAGATCCCGCGAACAGATCGAGGCAGGTCACACCGGAGAGATCCTGGCCAAGCCAGTTGAAGAGCGTCTCGCGCACGCGATCAGGTGTCGGGCGCAGTCCTTCGGCTTCGAGTACCGGCAGCAGGGAGCGTTTCCAGCGACCACCGATGATGCGCACCTGGGCAGGTGCCTGGCGGGGAGGCCGGGGGGCAGAAGTTCGCCCGCGCGGTGCGGGCGAAGGTCGGGATGGCGAATTCATGCCGTGATTGTAGAGCCTGCCCGCGCCGAACACCGTGGATCCGCGCTGAGCAGGCGCCTACATCACTTTTCCGGGCCGCCGACGATCACCGTGGCCATTGCGTCCGGATGCACATGGCGCTGGAACGCCGCACGCACCTGTTCGCGCGTGACCTTGTTGATCTGCGCCGTCCAGGTATCGAGATAGTCGAGCGGCAACCCATACCAGCCGATATTCGCCACGTTCGTCAGCAGCTTGCGGTTGCTGTCGATGCGCAGGGGGAAGCCATTGACGAGGTTGTCCTTGGCCGCCTTCAACTCGGCATCGGTCGGTCCCTCTGCCACGTACTTCGCCACGATCTGACGCACCAGCGCCAGTGCCTCGTTCGTGTTTTCCTTCTTGGTCTGCAGCGAGATGCCGAACGGGCCCGGCTGGCGCGACGGCGCGAAATAACTGTCCACGCCGTAGGTGAGTCCGCGCTTCTCGCGCACCTGGTCAGTCAGGCGCGAACTGAAACCGCCGCCGCCGAGCACATAGTTACCGACCAGCAGCGCGAAGTAGTCAGGGTCGCCACGCGCGATGGACGGCTGGCCGAGCACCACGCTGGCTTGCTGGGCCGGGTGCGGAATCCGCTTCTCGCTGGCCGGGATCGTCATCTGCACGTCCGGCATCTTCGGCGGCGTGGCGCCTTCCGGCAGGCCACGCGTCAGGGCCTCGGCAATCTGCTCGGCCTGCTTGCGGTCGATGGCGCCGATCAGCGTCACGACGGCCCGCTTGGCCGTGTAATTGTCGCGCCAGAACTTCAGCAGATCCTCGCGCGTGATCGAGCCGACCGACTCCACCGTCGCCGACACCCCATACGGATGCGCAGGATAGATGGCCTTCGACAGCGTCTTGTCGGCAATCACGCCCGGCCGGCTATCGCCTTCGCGGATCGCCGTGATCAGCCGCTGCTTCTCGCGTGCCACCACGGCATCGGGATAGGTCGGCGCCTTGATCAACTGCCCTGCCAGCCGAAGTGACTGCTCGCGTTCCTGCGTCGCAGTCAGCGTGCGCAGGCCGATGCCGCCACGGTCGCTGCCGGCCGCACCACCAAAATCGGCGCCGGTATCGGCAAAGGCGTCGGCGATCTGCGCCTCGTTCCGGGCGGGCTGGCCGTCCTGGGCATTGCTGCCCTTGTCGAGCAGCGCGGCAGTCAACGTGGCCACACCAGACTTGCCGGGCGGATCATAGCGGCTGCCCGCATCGAAATCGATATTGACGTCGAGCATCGGGATCGACGGACTCGGCACGAAGAACACCTTCGCGCCTGTGGAAGCCGTCCAGTTCTCGATGGGAATGGCCGCCTGGGCAGCCGTACCAGCCAGCAGCGCGGCCGTACCGCATACGGCCGCGGCCATCCGGCGCACCAGACGCGGAGACGCCAGGGTCATGACGGAGAGAGACATCGTCATCGCAATTCCTCAGTGACGCAGGCCCTCGGGGGCAGCGGTCTTGGGCTTGTTGGGATCGATTGGCTGCGGCAGCAGCGTGGCTACCGTCAGGTTGTCGTCATTGAAGTATTTCGCGGCAACGGCCTGCACCTGGGCCGGCGTGACTTCCTTGATCTTGTCGAGCATGCGGTCGATCTGGCGCCAGGAAATGCCGGCGATCTCGGACACGCCGATTTCCATGCCCTGCCCGAACACGGAGTCGCGCTTGTAGATCTGGCCGGCCACCACCTGCGTCTTGACGCGCTTGAGTTCTTCCTCGGACACGCCATTCTTCGCGATCCGCTCGATTTCCTCGCGCAGCGCCTTTTCGATTTCGTCGGTGGTATGGCCGCTGGCCGGTGTGCCGTCCAGGACGAACAGCGACTCGCCCCGGTTGATGCTGTCGTAGCCGACGTTCACGTCATCGGCCAGACGCTTCTCGCGCACCAGTTCGCGCGTCAGCCGCGCGTTGTCGTAGCCGTTCAGTACGGCCGACAGGACTTCCAGCGCGTACGGATCGACATCCTTTTCGACGTCATGCAGGCGCGGCACCTTGTAGGCCATGACCATGTACGGGTTCTCGGCTGGCGCCTTGACCCAGATCCGCTTGATGCCCTTCTGCGGCGCCTCGAGCTGCGTCTTGCGCAGGGGTAGCTCGCGCGGCTTGAGCTTGCCGTAGTAGCGTTCGGCCATCGCCCGCACCTCGGCGGGCTTCACGTCGCCCGTGACCACCAGCAGCGCGTTGTTCGGCACGTACCAGGTCTTGTACCAGTCCTTCACGTCCTCGACGCGCATGTTGACCAGGTCGTCCATCCAGCCGATCACCGGATGCCGGTATGGCATCGACGTATAGACCGTAGCCAGCAGTTGCTCGTACACAGTGCCACGCGGGGAGTCGTCAGTACGCAGCCGGCGCTCCTCCATCACCACCTTCATCTCGCGCTCGAACTCGCTCTTGCTGAAGATGACGTTGGCCATGCGGTCGGCCTCCAGCTCCATCATCTTCGGCAGGTACTGCTTGGCGATCTGCTGGTAATAGAGCGTGAAATCGCGGTTGGTCAGCGCGTTCTCGCGGCCCCCCAGCAGCGCGATCTGCCGCGAGAATTCGCCGATCGGCACCTTGGGCGTGCCCTTGAACATCATGTGTTCGAGCATGTGGGCCACGCCCGTGGTGCCGCTGACCTCGTCGTAGCCGCCCGTGCGGTAGTAGATCTGATGGGCAACCGTCGGCGCGCGATGGTCTTCCTTGACGATGACCCGCATGCCGTTAGACAGCCGGAACTCGGTCGTACCCGCTTCCGACTGACCGACCTGCCCAGCCGTGGCCATGCCCGATGGCGGCCCCTGCGGCGTGGTGGCCCGGGCGGTTTCCCCCTTGGCTTGTGCCCATGCGCCGCCAGCCAGCGGTCCGGCAAGGGCGAAAGCGATCAGCGTGGATAGAATGGGCCGCGAAAACCTGGGCCGGGAAGGCCGGGCGGCGTGGGAAGGCAGCGACTGGATTCGGGCGGCGCCCGGTCCGGACAAGTCAGCGCAATGGTTCATGCGACCCCGTCTGCTAGAATTTTGGCGATTGATTCTACCGGGGTATTGACCCCTTTCCCAATGTTTAGTTTCTGGAAAAAGCGCAAGGCCGAGCCGGCTCCCACGCCTGCCGAGCCGCCGGTGGCGGCGCCTGTCGCCCCTGCGCCTGTCCCCGCCCCCACGCCGGTCCCCGCGCCCGCCCCAATTCCTGCACCGGCCCCCGTGCCGGCGCCAGTGCCCATCCCCGTTCCCGTACCGGTTCCAGTTCCGGTTCCCGCACCTGTACCGTCGCCCGTCCCGGCTCCGGCTCCGGCTCCGGCTCCGGCTCCGGCTCCGGTTCCCGTACCCGTTCCGGTCCCGGTGCCTGCGCAGGTGCCGCCGCCCCCGCCTGCCCCGGTCGCCTACGAGCCCCCCGTGGTCGAAGAACTGGAACTGGTGCCGCCACCAGCGCCCACGGCCGAGGCCAAGCGCGGCTGGATGACGCGCCTGAAGGCCGGACTGTCGAAGACGAGCCGCAACATCGGCGTGCTGTTCGTCGGCGTGAAGGTCGACGAGGCGCTGTTCGAGGAACTGGAAACCGCGCTGCTGATGTCCGATGCCGGCGTGGAAGCCACCGAGTACCTGCTCGACCAACTGCGCCGCCGCATCAAGAATGACCGCATCGAGACCGCCGAGGGCGTCAAGTCGGCGCTCAAGGACCTGCTCGTCCAGGTGCTCAAGCCGCTCGAGAAGACCATGGAGCTGGGCCGCGAGCAGCCGCTGGTGATGATGATTGCCGGCGTCAACGGCGCGGGCAAGACCACCAGCATCGGCAAGCTCTGCAAGCACTTCCAGTCGTACCACCAGTCCGTGCTGCTGGCCGCCGGCGACACGTTCCGCGCCGCTGCGCGCGAGCAACTGACGATCTGGGGCGAGCGCAACAACGTCACCGTGGTGGCGCAGGAAAGCGGCGACCCCGCCGCCGTGATCTTCGACGCCGTGAACGCCGCCCGCGCCCGCAAGATCGACATCGTGATGGCCGACACCGCCGGCCGCCTGCCCACGCAGCTCCACCTGATGGAAGAACTCAAGAAGGTCAAGCGCGTGGTCGGCAAGGCAATGCCCACGGCCCCGCACGAATGCCTGCTCGTGATCGATGCCAACACCGGGCAGAACGCCCTCGCCCAGACCCGCGCCTTCGACGACGCCCTGGGCCTGACCGGCCTGATCGTCACCAAGCTCGACGGCACCGCCAAGGGCGGCATCCTGGTAGCCATCGCCCGCCAGCGCCCCGTGCCGGTGTACTTCATCGGCGTGGGCGAAAAGGTCGAGGATCTGCAGCCGTTCCGCGCGGAGGAATTTGCGGAGGCGTTGCTGGGGTAAGCCAGTTGTATCTTCGCTCCCGCTTCAGACGAGACAAAGCCCCGCGATTGCGGGGCTTTGTCGTTTGCGGTGCTGGTTCCCCTCTCCCATGTAGTGGGAGAGGGGTTGGGGGAGAGGGGTTGGGGGAGAGGGCAGGAGGCTCCGCTTGCCAACCACATCGCAATTTGAACCGCTTGCCCTCACCCCCGCCCCTCTCCCGCCCGCGGGAGAGGGGAGAAAACCGGGAGTTTTCGATTTAGCGCCAACAATCGCCGCTTCTGCTACTGCACTATCGAATTCATATCCACCGGCGGATCGAACGCCGCCGTGTCGTCCGTCCATCCGACCACGCTTCCGCCGCACCAGATGCGGAAATTGATCAAAATTTTCATACCAATCTGGAAAGCGCGGCATCTGGTGTTTTCGGCAACCACGTGCAATGGCTGGTCATCAGCCAGCATGCCTTCGAACCGCTCATAGAGAAGCACCGGCTTTGTCGTGACGCGGCCACCAATGTCGATAACAAATCCGCCGACATAGATACAGATTCCGGCAATGGCGATCACGCCGACGCCCCATTTCGCAAACCTACCAATTACCGGACGCGCCACCTTGATATCTTTGCAGGCAGGGCAAGTGGCAATATTTCCTTCCACCGCGACCTGCTTGCCATGGTGCAAGTCCGGCAGCTCACAAACGGCAATCAGAATGCCGCCTGTGGAGGTCATATCACCATCAAGGAGCGGATATCGGATGTCGCGCACATGTCCTCCTGAGAAACATCGATCGCCCGCAGCATATCGGTGAGCCGAGATAGTGGATTTGTCTTCCCGCAAGACCGAACGCATGCAACAGAACCAACAAAAAAGGCCCGACATTGCGTCAGGCCTTGGAGGATCGGAAGAATCCTAAATCAGCGTCCCTACTCACTATCCGGCTGCACGCCCGGTGTCGCCTTCTGAAACGCATCGAGCGCCATGCACGCGGCATGGATCTTTGCGATCGTCGGGAACGGGGTCAGGTCTACGTTGAACCGTTGCGCGTTGAATACCTGGGGCACCAGACAGAGGTCGACCAGCGTCGGAGAATCGCCAAACGCGTAGCGGCCGACGTGGCCGAGTTGCGAAAGGTTGATTTCCAGCGAAGCAAAGCCCTGTTCGATCCAGTGGCGATACCAGGCGTCCTTGGCTTCCTCTGTCACCTTCAGTTCGTGCTTGAGATACTTCAGCACGCGCAGGTTGTTGAGCGGATGGATTTCGCAGGCGATCTCCTGCGCCAGGCCGCGTACGACCGCGCGGTCGTACGGGTCCTTCGGCAACAGGGCCGGTTCCGGATGGATCTCGTCGAGATACTCGATGATCGCCATCGACTGGATCAGCGGGCGGCCGTCCGCCACGAGTGTCGGCACCACGCCGTCGGCGTTGAGTGCGCGATACTCGGGCTTCAGTTGCATGCCGCCTTCCTTGAGCAGATGCACGCCCTTGTAGTCATAGGGCAGCCCTTTCAGGTTCAGGGCGATGCGCACGCGAAACGAAGCCGAGCTACGGAAGTAGCTGTATAGCTCGAGCATGGCGTCAGACGACCTTGACGGTCATGTCGCCCACGCCTGCGATGTGGCACTGCATGACATCGCCCTTGACCACGGGACCCACGCCTTCGGGCGTGCCGCTGTAGATCAGGTCGCCGGGCTGCAGTTCGAACAGCTTCGACAGGTACGACACCATTTCAGGCACCGACCAGATCAGGTCCGACAAGTCGCCGCGCTGCTTCTCCACACCGTTCACGGACAGCGTGACTTCACCCTTCTCCGGGTGGCCGATGGCCGAAACCGGCACGATCGGGCCGATGGGCGCCGACTTGTCGAACGCCTTGCCCGTTTCCCAGGGACGGCCGGTCTTCTTCGATTCGTTCTGCAGGTCGCGGCGCGTCATGTCCAGACCCAGCGCGTAGCCATACACATGGCTGGCGGCCTGTTCGACGGAGATGTCGCGGCCACCCTTGCCGATTGCCACAACCAGTTCCACTTCGTAGTGGCAGTTGCCGGTGCCCGGCGGATACGGGAACGTACCCTCGGTGCCATCGGCGACGTAGCTGACTGCGTCCGACGGCTTGCAGAAGAAGAACGGCGGTTCGCGATCGGGGTCCGAGCCCATCTCGCGGGCGTGCGCGGCGTAGTTGCGGCCCACGCAATAGACACGGCGCACGGGAAAGCTTGCGTTGCTGCCGCGCACGGGCACACCGACGGGGGCTTGCGGGGCAAATACGAACTCGGTCATCCAGATCTCCAGCTTGTTTCTCTTTTGATGGAACGCCGCGCCGGCGTTTTCGGTGGACACGGCCAGTGTGGCCTCGGCGCGGCAGGGGGAAAGCATACACCCAAGGTGGGACCGCACGCTGCCGGTGCGTTGCACGATTCTGGCGCGGCCATGGCGTGCAGCCACGCGCCGGCGTCGCGCATGGCGATGCACGATTTTTTCCCATTCGCACGATTCGATGGCGACGCACCGCACCGGCCCGGCGCGCCGCGCCTCCGCTCGGTGAAAAGCGCGCGAGGCGCTACCCGTTTGTGCACCGCAACGAGCATGGCACACCGCTTGCGTAGTGCCATGCAACGGCCAACGACGGCCGGGCAGCAAACAGAACATCCACAACTTGCGTGTGTGCGCCTTTCAGATTTCAGCGCGCCACCGGACAACGGCGTCCTGCATTGCAATCCGTTTTTTGCGAGACGGCTGCAGTGGGGACGCTTTTTTTTTCTTTCGGAGCCATCGCGATGCCACCCCGCCCTGAAGCTGCCGCACCTGTCTTGCTCGATCTTCCTTCCAGCCCCACGCGCCGTCGCGTACTGGCTGGCATCGCCGGCGCCAGCGTGATGACGCTGGTAGACCCGCTGGTGCGCAGCGGCGCATGGGCCGCCGGCTCCGATGCCCCGGAGAAGGCCGAGGTGAAAATCGGCTTCATTCCGCTGACGGATTGCGCGTCGGTAGTCATGGCCTCGACGCTGGGCCTCGACAAGAAATACGGCATCAAGATCACGCCGAGCAAGGAAGCCAACTGGGCCAGCGTGCGCGACAAGCTCGTCAACGGCGAGCTCGATGCCGCGCACGTGCTGTACGGACTCATCTACGGCGTGCAACTCGGCATCGGCGGGCCGAAGAAAGACATGGCGGTGCTGATGAACCTGAACCACAACGGACAGGCCATCACGCTCTCGCAAAAGCTGGCCGAGAAGGGCGTGAAGGATGGCGCGAGCCTGAAGGCATTGATGATGAAGGAGAAGCGCGAGTATGTGTTCGCGCAGACCTTCCCCACCGGCACGCACGCGATGTGGCTCTACTACTGGCTGGCCGCCAACGGCATCCATCCGATGCAGGACGCCAAAGCCATCACCGTGCCGCCACCGCAGATGGTGGCCAACATGCGCGTGGGCAACATGGACGGATACTGCGTGGGCGAGCCGTGGGGCGCGCGCGCCATCGCCGACAAGATCGGCTTCACGGCAGAAACCACGCAGGCCATCTGGAAGGATCACCCCGAGAAGGTGCTCGGCACCACGTCGGATTTCGTGCAGAAGCATCCGAACACGGCGCGCGCCATGGTGGCGGCGATTCTCGAAGCGTCGAAGTACATCGATGCCTCCACGTCGAACCGCCGCAAGACCGCCGAGACCATCGCCGCGAAGTCTTACGTCAACACCGACATGGATATCATCCTGGACCGCATGCTGGGCCGCTACAGCAACGGGCTGGGCAAGACGTGGGATGACCCGGATTCGATGAAGTTCTACTCGGATGGCGCCGCGAATTATCCGTTCCTGTCCGATGGCATGTGGTTCCTGACGCAGCACAAGCGCTGGGGCCTGCTCAAGGACCATCCGGACTACCTGGCCGTGGCGAAGAAGGTGAACCGCATCGACATCTACAAGCAAGGCGCAGCCGCCGCGCAGGTGCCGCTGCCGAAGAGCGATTTCCGTACCGCCAAGCTGATCGATGGCGTGACGTGGGACGCCACCAAGGACCCGAAGGCGTATGCCGACGGCTTCAAGATCAAGGCGTCGGCGCTCTGACCGCTCTGACGCCTCTGCCCGGGAGATTGCCGTGAATACCATCGTTCAGACCGCTGCGGAATCCGACATGAAAGAGCACACGCGCCGCCGTGCGCTGGAGATCGCCGCGCAGGAGAAGGAGGCCGCGCGGCGCGAGGCGATCTCCGCATTGACGCTCAAGTGTGTGCCGCCGCTGGTGGGCTTCGTGCTGTTCGTGCTCGTCTGGCACGGCATCGCCACGATGATTCCGTCGCTGCCCACGCCGGGTGCCACATGGAATGCAGCCGTGCCGCTGTTCTCCGATCCGTTCTATCGCAATGGCCCGAACGACCAGGGCATCGGCTGGAACATCCTGGCATCGCTGGCACGCGTGGCAACGGGCTTCGGGCTCGCCGCGGTCATCGGCATTCCGGCTGGCTTCCTGCTCGGACGATTCGCGTTTCTCAATGCGATGGCAGCGCCCGTGATCAGCCTGCTGCGGCCGGTGTCGCCGCTGGCGTGGCTGCCCATCGGACTGCTGCTGTTCAAGGCAGCCAACCCCGCAGCCATCTGGGCGATCTTCATCTGCTCGATCTGGCCGATGATCATCAACACGGCAGTGGGCGTGACGCGCGTGCCGCAGGATTACCTGAACGTGGCGCGTGTGCTCGATCTTTCCGAATGGACGATCTTCCGCCGCGTGCTGTTTCCGGCCGTGCTGCCTTACATGCTCACGGGCGTGCGGCTTTCCATCGGCACCGCGTGGCTCGTGATCGTGGCCGCCGAGATGCTGACGGGCGGCACCGGCATCGGCTTCTGGCTGTGGGACGAGTGGAACAACCTCAAGGTCGAACACATCGTCATCGCCATCTTCATCATCGGCGTGGTGGGCCTGGTGCTGGAGCACCTGCTGCTGGCCCTGGCGCGCCGCTTCAGCTACGGCAATACCTAGGAGCGACGTCATGGAAAAATTCGTCAGCATCGAAGGCGTGGGACAGACCTTCAAGACGCGCAAGGGACCTTTCGTGGCGCTGCGCGATATCGACCTGTCGATTGCCGAAGGCGAGTTCATCACGCTGATCGGCCACTCGGGTTGCGGCAAGTCCACGCTACTGAACCTGATTGCCGGCCTGACCACGCCCACGACCGGCGCACTGATCTGCGCGGGGCGCGAGATCGCGGGGCCCGGCCCGGAGCGCGGCGTGGTATTTCAGAACCACTCGCTGCTGCCCTGGCTGACGTGCTTCGAGAATGTGCTGCTCGGCGTGGACCGCGTGTTCGGGGCCACGGAGAACGCCGCACAACGCAAGGCGCGCACGCACGAGACGCTGGCGCTTGTGGGACTCACTCACGCCGAGGCAAAGTATCCGCATGAAATCTCGGGCGGCATGAAGCAGCGCGTAGGCATTGCCCGCGCGCTCGCCATCCAGCCCAAGGTGTTGCTGATGGACGAGCCGTTCGGTGCGCTCGATGCGCTGACGCGTGCCCATCTGCAGGACGAGTTGATCAAGATCGTCGAACGGACGAAGAGCACTGTGGTCATGGTCACGCACGACGTGGACGAATCCGTGCTGCTGGCCGACCGCATCGTCATGATGACCAACGGCCCGGCAGCGACGATTGGCGAAATCCTGCATGTCGATATCCCGCGCCCGCGCGATCGCGTGGCGCTGGCTGACGACCGCACCTATCACGCCTGCCGTACCGCCGTGCTCGACTTCCTGTACCGCAAGCAGCGCAATCCGGCGCTGCAACAGGCTGCCTGAGCAAACCGTGACGTCATGGTGCAGATCGAGCAGGAATCGTGGGCTATCATGAACGCCACCCCCACGATTCCGCAGTCATCATGACTTCTGCATCTCCGTTTTCTGCCGCCCGCTACATCAAGGAGATCGGCCGAGGCGTCAATGGCGCCCGTGCCCTGCCGCGCGAAGACGCGCAGGCACTCTTCGATGCCATGCTGGCCGGCCGTGTTTCCGATATCGAGCTGGGCGCGGTGCTCATGGCCTACCGCATCAAGGGCGAGGCCCCGCACGAACTGGCCGGCATGCTCGAAGCCGCGCACGCGCACTGCCAGCCACTGGCAGCGCCCGCCGACAAACCCGTCGTGGTCATCCCCAGTTACAACGGCGCGCGCAAGCAACCGAACCTGGTGCCGCTGCTGGCCCTTCTGCTGGCGCGCGATGGCGTGCCGACGCTGGTGCATGGCGTGCGCGCATTTGCAGGCCGGGTGACCAGCCTCGAACTGTTCGAAGCACTGGGCGTGCCGCTGGCTTCCAGCACGCAGGCCGCACAGGATCAGTTGGCCGCATCATCGCATCCGCTGGCGGTGTTGCCCATCGACGTGCTGTCGCCCGCAATCTCGACGCTGCTCGACAAGCGTTCGATCATCGGCCTGCGCAATTCGTCGCACACCATCGTCAAGATGCTGCAGCCGGTGGGCCAGCACACACCGGGCGAGGCGCTGCGACTCTACAGCTACACCCACCCCGAGTACCGCGAGACGCTGACCGACTACTTCTCGCACGAACCGGCCAATGTATTGCTGGGACGCGGGACGGAAGGCGAGGTGGTGGCCGACGCGCGGCGCAGTACGCGCATCGACTGGATGCACGACGGCCATCAGCAGACGATGATCGATCCGGTTACAGGCTCGATTGGCGACGTACCCGAACTGCCACCGGGCACCGATGTGGCGGCCACCGCTGCGTGGATCCGGCAGGTGCTCGACGGTGCGGCACCCGTGCCGGCCCCGATCGCCACCCAGGTCGAGACGATCAAGGAATGCCTGAAGCAGGCCACCCGGGTGGCCTGGGCCAGCCCGGTCTGACGAACAGGTAAAGGGCGCCTAGCGCCGTGTCGGCAGCGGGATGCGTTCGGTCTCGCCCGGCACGTGCGGGAACTGGTCGTCCTGCCAGCGCTGGCTGGCTTCCTCGATGGCGTCCTTGCTGCTGGCCACGAAGTTCCAGAAGATGAAGCGCCGGCCGTCAGTGGGATCGCCGCCCAGCAGCATCAGGCGCGACGGGATTGTGGCGGTCACCGTGACAGGCTCGCCCGGCGTCAGCGTCACCAGGTGCTCGGCCGGCAGCGTCTCGCCATCCAGTTCCACATTGCCGTCCACCGGATAGATCCCGCGCTGTACGTGCTCCGCCGGAATCACGAGACTGGCGCCCGCTTCCATTTCGATTGCCACGTACAAGGTGCGGCTATAGACACGCACGGGCGACTCGGCGCCGAACGCATCGCCAGCGATCACGGTCATGCGCACGCCAGGCAGTTCCAGCTTGGGCAGCGTGGCGCCGGGGTGATGGTGGAACGAGGGCGGATCGTTCTCGTGCGCCTTCGGCAGCGCCACCCAGGTCTGGATGCCATGCAGGCGCGGCCCGGCCTCGCGCGCGGCGTCCGGCGACCGTTCTGAGTGTGCGATCCCGCGTCCGGCCGTCATCCAGTTCACGTCGCCAGGGCGGATGACCTGTTCACTGCCCAGGCTATCGCGATGCATGATCTCGCCCTCGAACAAGTAAGTCACGGTGGCGAGCCCGATATGCGGATGCGGACGCACATCCATGCCCTGGCCGGGCGCCATCTCCACAGGCCCCATGTGATCGAAGAAGATGAAAGGTCCGACAGTCTGGGTGGTAGCGGCCGGCAGCAGGCGGCGCACTGTGAACTCGCCGATGTCCCGGACGTGGGGTTTCAGCAAGTGTTCGATAGCAGACATGGATGGCTCCGGAAAGGGGCTGAAAAACAACTTCCAGTGTAGCGAATCCAGCAATAGACCATCCCAGAATTCCTCAGAATTCGTAGGAAACCGATGGACAATAACGCCCTCTAACATTCCTGTTGAGGAAGCGCGGCCGTCAAACCCTTGCCAGTCGCGGATCCGGGGCACCGGAGCAAAGTTTTGTGCCTATTTGAAAATAGCTTCTGATCGTCTGGAACTATCATTCCCATAAGACCTCAAACTTAGCACTCGTCCGGTTCGAGTGCTAATATGCGTTGCAATGCGGTGTCCCACCGGGACACACCGGCAACTGCCAGCCGGATGCGAAAGGAGTCAAAGTGAACGCAGTCCTGTCTGCCGATCAAAACCAAGTTTCCCGCCGTCTGCCGACGGCGCCCCAGAACGCTGCTGCGAACGCTTTCGCGCTGACGTTCCCGGGCACGCTGGGCAATCTGGAAAGCTATATCCAGGCCGTCCACCGTATTCCGATGCTCACCCCCGAGGAAGAGCTTCGGCTGGCGCGCGATCTGCGCGACAACGAATCTGTCGACGCCGCGCGTCGCATGGTCATGTCGCACCTGCGCCTGGTGGTGTCCATTGCCCGCCAGTACCTGGGCTATGGCCTGCCCCACGCCGACCTGATCCAGGAAGGCAACATCGGTCTGATGAAGGCCGTGAAGCGCTACGACCCCGAGCAGGGTGTGCGGCTGGTGTCGTATGCGATGCACTGGATCAAGGCCGAGATCCACGAATACGTGCTGAAGAACTGGCGCATGGTCAAGGTGGCGACCACCAAGGCCCAGCGCAAGCTGTTCTTCAACCTGCGCAGCCACAAGACCGGCCTGCACACCTTCACGCCCGAACAGGTGGAAGCCGTTGCGCGCGAGCTCAACGTGAAGCCCGAGGAAGTGATGGAGATGGAAACCCGCATGGCAGGCGGTGATCTGGCGCTGGAAGGCCAGGTCGACGATGGCGAAGAAGACTTCGCGCCCATCGCCTACCTCGCGGACAACCACAACGAGCCGACCAAGGTGCTGGAAGCCAAGCGTCAGGACCGTCTGCAGGTCGAGGGTCTGGAAGAAGCCCTGACCAAGCTCGATCCGCGCAGCCGCCGCATCATCGAGGCGCGCTGGCTCGACGTGAACGATGACGGCTCGGGCGGCTCCACGCTGCACGAACTGGCTGACGAGTTCGGTGTATCGGCCGAGCGTATCCGCCAGATCGAATCGGCGGCGATGAAGAAGATGAAGGGTGCGCTGGCGGCTTTCGCCTGACTCTCGCTCCCCGAAAGTACGAAAGGCCGGTCAACTGACCGGCCTTTTTGTTTTCATGCCCCGTGGAACGCTCAGGAGGCCATCAGCGCCTTCAAATCATGCGCGATGGGTTCCGGGCCCTGTCCATGCCGGATGAACAGGCGCAGCTGGCCGTTCTGGTCGAACACGTAGCTGCCGGCCGAGTGGTCCATCGTGTAGTTCAGGGGTGACGTCCCCGGCACCTTGGCGTAGTAGACCTTGAAGTCCTTCGCCACCTTCTTCAGCGCGACTTCGTCAGCGGGACGCAGGCCGATGAACCGCGAGTCGAAGGCCGGCACGTACTGCCCCATCAACTGCGCCGTGTCGCGCTCCGGGTCCACGGTGATGAACAGCACCTGCACCTTGTCGGCATCGGCGCCCATCTGTTCCATGACCTGCTTGAGTTCGACCATGGTGGTCGGGCACACGTCGGGGCAGTGGGTGTAGCCGAAGAACATCAGCACGACCTTGCCCTTGAAGTCCGCCATCGTGCGCGTCTTGCCCGTGGGGTCCTGGAGCGCGAAGTCCTTGCCGAAATCGGACGCGCCCGAGATATCGACATTCTTGAACGAAGGCTTCGGCTGGCCGCACGCGGCGAGGAACAGCGTGCAGAGCGCGAGCAGGCAGAGGCGGCGCAACAGGGAGAAACTCGTGGAGAAATTCGGCATGCGGCAGTGGGAGGAAGGGGGAGAGACGCCCGAAAGTATCGCCGATCACATCGGCGCTGGCTCCCGGGCGCGTCAAGATGCCGCAGGCAGGTGCGTCAGATCTGCGGCACGAACTTGAAGTAGTGATCCACCAGCAGCGCCGCGAACAGCAGCGAGAGGTACAGGATCGAGTAGCGGAAGGTCTTCTGCGCCAGCTGGTCCGAATAGTTGCGGAACAGCGCCCAGGCGTAGCCCAGGAAAACCAGCCCCAACCCCAGCGCGGCGGCCAGATAGATGTAGCCGCTCATGCCGTAGACGAACGGCAGCAGCGTGGCGGCGATCATCACCAGCGTATAGAGCAGGATGTGGAGCAGCGTGTAGCGCTCGCCATGGGTGATTGGCAGCATCGGCAGGCCGGACTTCTCGTAGTCGGCCCGGCGATAGAGCGCCAGCGCCCAGAAGTGCGGCGGCGTCCACGTAAAGATGATCAGCACCAGGAACCAGCCCTCGGCTGGCACGGTGCCTGCCACGGCGGCCCAGCCCAGCGCAGGCGGCATGGCGCCCGACAGCCCGCCGATGACGATGTTCTGCGGCGTGGCCGGCTTCAGCAGGATCGTGTAGATGACCGCGTAACCGAGGAATGTGGCGAAGGTCAGCCACATCGTCAGGTCATTGGCGTACGCGTGCAGCAACCACATGCCCGCGCCGCCCAGCACGGCCGAGAAGATCAGCGTCTGGACGGTGGTGATCTCGCCGGTGGCCGAGGGGCGCCACGCCGTACGGCGCATCCGCGCGTCGATCTTCTGTTCCACCAGGCAGTTGATGGCGAATGCCGCGCCGGCCAGCAGCCAGATACCC
This sequence comes from Cupriavidus sp. SW-Y-13, assembly GCF_009793345.1. Lineage (NCBI taxonomy): Bacteria > Pseudomonadati > Pseudomonadota > Betaproteobacteria > Burkholderiales > Burkholderiaceae > Cupriavidus > Cupriavidus sp. SW-Y-13. The sequence continues at coordinate 351,145 of NZ_WHLX01000001.1, read as the reverse complement.
GCTGCGCCGCCGATCAGCACCGGCCACGGCACCATGCCCGGCGTGGCCAGGAACATGCCGATGACGGCGCAGAACACGGCCAGTTGCGTCACGCGCGGCTTGGTCAGCGCGGCGTACTGGCGGGCCAGGTGGACGAATCGGCCCACCGGGGAACGGGGATGGGCAGCGGTGGCGGAAACGGCGGGGGGCATCTTGTCCTTCATGTGACGCGCGCGGCTATCCGGGTAGGAGCGGCGGCGCCTGCGGAGCGGGTCGCGAGGCCGATATTGTAGTTGAGACGGAGTAACAGTATCAAAAGCAGGGCTGCTCCACCATTGTGTAACACCGCCGCGCCGAGCGGCCAGTCGAACACGATGTTCGACAAACCCGTCGCCAATTGCAGCGCCAGCACCGCCAGCAACCATTTGCCGTGGCGCGCCAGACCCTCCAGCCGCATCGTCCGCAGGCCGAACCAGAGCAGGTAGCCGAGCACCACGAATGCGAAGCCGCGATGCACCCAGTGAATGGCCACCAGCGCCGCGTGCGGGATGTAGTCGCCATCCGCCGTCATCCCGAGTTGTCGCCACAGCGTGAAGCCGTGCCGGAAGTCCATCTCGGGCACCAACTGGCCGTTGCAGAGCGGGAAATCGGTACAGGCCAGCACCGCGTAGTTGGTGCTCACCCATCCGCCCAGGAAGATCTGGATGACGAGCAGCACCACGGCCAGCACGCCGGCCCGGCGCAGCGACGCCGCCTGCGGCGCCACCGGATGCGGCGGATCGTTGCGCGAACCGAGCCAGATCAGCGACGCGAGCAGCAGCATCGCCAGCATCAGGTGCGTGACCACGATGATCGGCTGCAGCTTCATCGTCACGGTCAGCGCGCCGAACAGCCCCTGCACGCAGACCAGCACGAATACGCCCGTGGAGAACCACGGCGATTGCCGCAGTTCGCGCCGCTTGACCCAGGCCAGCACCATCAGCGAGATGATCAGCACGCCCACCGCCATGGCGAAGTAGCGATGGATCATTTCGATCCACGCCTTCATGAGCGTGACCGGGCCGCTGGGCAGCGCGGTCTCGGCAGCGCGGATCGGCTCCATTGCCGAATGGGGATTGGAGTGGCCGTAGCAGCCGGGCCAGTCCGGGCAACCCAGCCCGGAATCGGTCAGCCGCGTGAAACTGCCGAACATGATCAGGTCCAGCGTCAGGAACGCCGTGATCCACACGAGCTTGCGGTATTTGTCACGGCTGCCGCGCACCATCACATAGGACAGTGGCAGCAGGGCGATCAGGATGCCAATGATGGCGAGCTGGAGCAGCATTGCGATACAACCGGTGAAATCGTAAAAACCTTAGAAGCCGACCATTATCCGATACGCGAGTACTTGAGCAGCTTCTTGAGGTCGCTGCTGACCTTGGCCGGATCGGGATCGGCGGGCCAGCGCATCATCAGGTTGCCGAGCGGGTCCACCAGGAAGATCGTGTCCTCGACGCGGCCACCCTCGCGGGCCGGCAGCCATTTTGCGATGGCCCCGGCGTCCATGCGCAGGAATCGCACCCCCGCATAGGGTTCGTTGTAGGCGGCGGCGAGCCGTCCGTCCACCTCGCCCGCATCCTGGATCAGCCAGACCGGCACGATCCGCTCGCGGTTCTCGCCTTGCCCCGCCCGGATCTGACGCATCGTGAACAGCTTGCGCGCGCAGGCTTCGCCGCAGGCCGACGGATCGGTCATCAGCATCACCCACTTGCCGCGCAGTTGCGCCAGCGGCATTGGCTGGCCGCGCTCGTCGGTCAGCGTGACGGCCGGCATGGGACGTTGCGGATCGATCAGGGCGCCGTAGTTGGTGCTGCCGCCCTCGGGCTTGATCACGTAGTACGTGAAGTACGAGAACAGCACCGGCGAGGCGCAGACCAGCAGCAGCATGAGCATCTGCAGGCGGCCACGGCGTGTGCGTGCATCGATGCGGGCGTCGGCAGGTGGCTGGGGCGTGGCCGAAGGATCTTGCTGCGACATGGGTTCGGTCTGTACGTTCATCGTTCGGTTAGGTTCTGTGCCGATGCGGCCTGCGGCCCCTCCCGGCGTTCGAGTCGGGCGCGGCGCCAGCCGAGCACGGCCAGCAGCACCAGCGTCAGGGCGGCCAGCCCGAACCACTGCGCGGCGTAGCCATAGTGACGATCGGCGCCGAGGTCGGCCGGCGCCCAGTCGCGCGCCAGGCCGTCGGCGTTATCGCTGGATTGCTCCAGTACCAAAGGCAGCAGTGGTGCGCCGATCTCGCGCGACAACGCGGCGAGGTCCACATTCTGGCGGATCTTCTGCCCGGCTTCTGCCGCCGGGTCACGGCCCATGCTGTAGACACGCGGCACACCGGCAAGTGCCGTGCCGTCGATCTGCACCTCATCGGATGGCGTCGAAAAAGGCGCGATCCGCGTGCGGTCCTGTACATTGCGCGGCAGCCAGCCCCGCAGCACCAGCACCGCGGCACCATCGGCCAGACGCAACGGCGTCAGAACCAGAAATCCCGCGCGCGTGTCCGTGCCGTTGCCATGCGGACGGTTGTCGAGCAGCACGGTATGCGCCGCGTCGAACGTGCCCCATGCGCGGACCTTGCGATCGACGAGTTGCGCGTCGCTGCCTGCAGCAAGTTCCACCGGCGGCTGTGCCGCCAGCGATGTCAGCCGCTCCGCGCGATCGATCTTCTCGTGCGCGCGACGCAGTTGCCAGTTGCCGAGCGCACAGGTCACGGCAATCACCACCAGCGCCGCGATGATCGGCACCGCACCGGGTGAGCGCCACAACACGCGCTTCGTACGGGTCGTCACGGGTTTTCCCGCTGCGATGCGATGCCATAATGGGCGCTTCCCAGAACAGGCCCCGCCATGCGCTTTGTCATCATTGTTGCCCTCATCCTGATCATCGGCAGCCTGGCCTCCGCGCTGTTCTTCATGATGCGCGACCGGGGCCGCACGCCCAACATGATGCGCTCGCTGATGCTGCGCGTGGGCTTCTCGGTGGCGCTGTTCCTGTTCATCCTGTTTGCCAACTGGATGGGCTGGATTCACAGCACCGGCATCCTGATGTCGCCCTGAGCGAGCGACCTTCCCCGACAAAAACAGAAGCGCCGCCGGACCCCTGGCCCTCGCGGCGCTTCGACTCTGCATCGGTACGGCAAGCCGCCACGCGGGCGGCCGCGCTTACAGCCAGTACACCACCACGTAGAGACCCAGCCACACCACGTCCACGAAGTGCCAGTACCAGGCGGCGCCTTCGAACGCGAAGTGGTGATCCGGCGTGAAGTGGCCCTTGAGCACGCGGCCCAGCACCACCGCCAGCATGATCGCGCCCATCGTCACGTGGAAGCCGTGGAAGCCGGTCAGCAGGAAGAACGTCGAACCATAGACACCCGAGGTCAGCTTCAGGTTCAGGTCGCGGTAAGCGTGGATGTACTCGTACGCCTGTAGCCCCATGAAGATCGCACCCAGCAGCACCGTCAGCGCCAGGCCCTGGATCACCTGGCTACGCTTGCCGGCCAGCAGTGCGTGGTGCGCCCAGGTCAGCGTCACGCCCGATGTCAGCAGCAGTGCCGTGTTGATCGTGGGGATCGGCCACGGACCCATCGTGCGGAAGTCTTCCACCACGCCCGCCGGGCCGGTGTTGGGCCACACGGCGGCAAAGTCCGGCCAGATGATCTTGTTGTTCAGGTCACCGAGCCACGGCATGGCGATGGTCCGCGCGTAGAACAGTGCGCCGAAGAACGCCGCGAAAAACATCACCTCGGAGAAGATGAACCAGCCCATCGACCAGCGGAACGACACGTCGATGTTCTTGCCGTACAGCCCGCCTTCGGATTCGCCGATGGCGTCGCCGAACCAGCTCTTGAGCACGAACAGGAACCAGATCAGCCCGAAGCCGCAAACATAGGGCGCCCAGGGCTGCCCGTTGACCCAGCCGGCCGCGCCGGCACCGGTCAGCAGCAGGCCAAAAGCCGCCGTGATCGGATGGCGCGACGGGCCCGGCACGAAGTAGTACGGGGCGTTTGCGCGATTCGCACTCATTCTTCTATCTCCAGCTCAAAGTCTCGATTTCATGGTTTTCCGCCCATCCGGCCCCAGACGTCTGCCGGTGGCGTGCTCGCTTTGTATCTGCTGCCCTGCTATGCCTGGCTGACTACGATCTTCACGATGACGATCAGGATCGCCACGAATGCCGCCGCCGCAATCAGCCCTGCGATGATCACGTGGATCGGATTGAGCCGCGCCATATCAGACTCGTGCTCCGATCCCTTGCGCAACCCGATGAACGACCACAGCACCGCGCGTATCGTCTGCCCGAAAGACAGCTTGCGATTGACGGGATCGTTCGTCGGCATCTCAACTCCCCTTCTGCTCGGTGGCCGGTTCCGCCGGGGCCTGTGCCACCGGCGTGCCAACCTCGAAGAACGTGTACGACAGCGTGATGTTCTTCACATCCTTCGGCAGCTTCGGATCGATCACGAACACCACCGGCATCTCGCGCGCCTCGTTCGCCTTCAGCGTCTGCTGCTTGAAGCAGAAACACTCCACCTTCCTGAAATACTCGGTCGCCTGCTTCGGCGCGTAGCTCGGAATGGCCTGCGCCGAGATATCGCGCGTCTGGCCGTTCGCCACTTCGTACACGATCGTCGTCAGCTCGCCCGGATGCACTTCCATCGAGTGCTTCACCGGCCGGAACGCAAACGGTCCACGCGCGTTGGAATCGAACTCCACGGTAATCGTGCGGCTCTTGTCCACCTGCGTATTCTTCAGCGATCCGGCGCCGTGCAGGTCGCGCGTGGTGACCACGTTCAACCCGGTGATATCGCAGATCGCCTTGTACAGCGGCACAAGCGCGTAGCCAAAGCCGAACATGAGCGTCACCAGCACCAGCAGCCGCATCAGCATGCCGCGGTTGAAACGCTTTTCTAGGGCTTTGTCCTGCGCATCCACGCCTGTCTCCTGCTATGTCATTTTTCTTTTCTGGGTTCAGCCGCCAAGGAAAACCATCTTGGCGAAGAACCCCAGGAAGAAGACCGCCACGATCGACAGCAGGATCAGGCCCAGGCGCCGGTTGGCGGCTTTCTGGCTGGCTTGTCTTTCGGTGTGCGACGGGCTTTTTGCTGGGGTCTGCATGATTCTCGTGTTTTCAACTGAGTGGCCGGATGCGCGAGGCATCCGGCCCTGCTGCAAATACCTGTTACCGAACGTGCGGCGGTTCTTCGAAGGTGTGGAACGGTGCCGGCGACGGCACGGTCCACTCCAGACCTTCGGCGCCATCCCACGGCTTGTCACCAGCGGGTTCGCCGCCACGGTACGACGGCAGCACCACGGCGAAGAAGAAGTACACCTGCATCAGACCGAAGCCCAGCGCACCCAGCGAGGCCACGGCGTTGAAGTCCGTGAACTGCGTCGGGTAGTCCGCGTAGCGGCGCGGCATGCCGGCCAGGCCCAGGAAGTGCATCGGGAAGAAGGTCACGTTGAAGAAGATCAGCGAGCCCCAGAAATGGATCTTGCCGCGCATCTCGTCGTACATGAACCCGCTCCACTTCGGCCCCCAGTAGTAGAAGCCGGCGAACAGCGCGAACAGCGAGCCCGCCACCAGCACATAGTGGAAGTGGGCCACGATGAAGTATGTGTCCTGCAACTGGATGTCGATCGGTGCCACGGCCGGCATCAGGCCCGTGAAGCCGCCAATCGTGAACACGAAGATGAAGCCGATGGCGAACAGCATCGGCGTCTCGAACGTCATCGAGCCGCGCCACATCGTGGCAATCCAGTTGAAGATCTTCACGGCCGTAGGCACCGCGATCAGCATCGTCGCGTACATGAAGAACAGCTGGCCCGTCACCGGCATGCCCGTGGTGAACATGTGGTGCGCCCAGACGATGAACGACAGGATCGCGATCGACGCCGTGGCGTACACCATCGAGCTATAGCCGAACAGACGCTTGCGCGCGAAGGCCGGCACCACGTGCGACACGATGCCGAACGCGGGCAAGATCATGATGTAGACCTCGGGGTGCCCGAAGAACCAGAAGATGTGCTGGTACATCACGGGGTCACCACCACCGGCTGCCGAGAAGAAGCTCGTGCCGAAGTGGCGATCGGTCAGCACCATCGTGATGGCGCCAGCCAGCACCGGCATCACGGCGATCAGCAGGTAGGCGGTGATCAGCCACGTCCAGCAGAACATCGGCATCTTCATCAGCGTCATGCCGGGGGCGCGCATGTTGAGGATGGTGACGATGATGTTGATCGAGCCCATGATCGACGACGCGCCCATGATGTGCATGGCGAAGATCGCCATGTCCATGCCGGGGCCCATCTGCACCGACAGCGGCGCGTAGAGCGTCCAGCCCGCGGCGGTGGCGCCGCCCGGCACGAAGAACGAACCCACCAGCAGCAGCGCGGCCGGCGGCATCAGCCAGAAGCTGAAGTTGTTCATGCGCGCGAACGCCATGTCCGATGCGCCGATCTGCAGCGGGATCATCCAGTTCGCGAAGCCCACGAACGCAGGCATGATCGCGCCGAACACCATGATCAGGCCGTGCATCGTGGTGAACTGGTTGAACAGTTCGGGGCGGAAGAACTGCAGGCCCGGCTCGAACAGCTCCAGGCGGATCAGCAGTGCCAGCGCGCCGCCTGACAGCAGCATCGTGAACGAGAACAGCAGGTACAGCGTGCCGATGTCCTTGTGGTTGGTGGCAAACAGCCACCGGCGCCAGCCATGCGGATGATCGTGCGCGTGGTCGTGATCGTGGTCATGGCCGTGGCCATGCCCTTGATCGTGCGCGTGGTCGTGCGGATGGCCCAGTGTCTCCGGGGTAACGGTACTCATCGCAATGACTCCAATTGCTGAATGCGGGGCAGCCGCGGGTCAGCCTGCGACGCGGTTGCCCGCGAGGCTGGCCTGCTTGTCTTTGGACTCGGTCGGCGTTGCGGCCTTGGGGGCTGCATCGCCAGCGCCGGCTTGTGCGCCGCCGCCTTCCGGGAACTTGCCCGCACGGGCGTTCACGAAGTCCGCCGGCTGAATCACTTCGCCGGTCTTGTTGCTCCAGCTGTTGCGCGTGTACGTCATCACGGCAGCCAGCTCGGTATCGGACAGTTGCTTCCACGACGGCATGCCCGCCTTGCCTTCCAGCAGGATGTGCATCTGGCCGGCCTTCGGGCCGGTGACCACCTTCGAGCCGTCCAGCGCCGGGAATGCGCCGGCGCCCTTGCCGTTGGGCTGGTGGCAGACCGCGCAGTTGGCGGCGTAGACCTTCTCGCCGCGCACCTTGATCTCGTCCATCGTCCACGTCTTGTTGGGATCGTCGGCGGCAGCGGCCATGGCCTTCTTGCGATCGTCGACCCACTTCGTGTACTCGGCGTCGGACACCACGCGCACCACGATGGGCATGAACGCGTGTTCCTTGCCGCACAGCTCGGCGCACTGGCCACGGTACACGCCGGTCTTCTCGGCGCGGAACCACGTGTCGCGCACGAAGCCGGGGATCGCGTCCTGCTTGACGCCGAAGGCCGGCACCATCCAGGCGTGGATCACGTCATTGGCCGTCGTGACGATACGGACCTTCTTGTTGACCGGGACCACCAGCTCGTTGTCCACCTCCATCAGGTAGGTGTTCGATTTTTCCTGCTGGTTGTTGATCTGCTCGCGCGGCGTGGTCAGCGTGGACACGAACGAGATGCCCTCGCCCGGCCCCTTGAGGTAGTCGTACCCCCACTTCCACTGGTAGCCGGTGGCTTTGATCGTGATGTCCGAGTTGGTGGTGTCCTTCATGGCCACCACGGTCTTGGTGGCAGGCAGCGCCATTGCGATCACGATCAGGAACGGGATGACGGTCCAGACCACTTCCACGGTGATGCTTTCGTGGAACGAGGCTGACTTGGCGCCCTTGCTCTTCCGGTGCTTGAAGATGGAATAGAACATCACGCCGAACACGGCGATGAAGATCACCGTGCACATGATGAGCATCATCCAGTTCAGCCAGTGAATCTGTTCGGCGATTTTTGTAACGGGTTCGGTCAGGTTCAGCTGCCGTACGGCGGGACCGCCTGGCATGTCGCTGACAGCAGAGGCCGCCTGGCTGACGAGCAGGGATGCCCCCGCCAGACATGCTGCGGATGCCTTCTTCCACATTTTCATTGTTTATCTACCTAATCTGCAGATTCAAATCTGTCCCCGCCCTGCCCTGCGTCGCATCCGGTCCGGATGCCATGCAGGGCCGCCACGAGTTCCTGCGCGAACTTGCGCCGCCGATACGGGTCCAGATACGACCCCACCCGTACCGTGCGCTTGTCCGACCGCAAGACCACCAGCGCCCGGAACGATTCACCCAGTTCAACCCGCACCCAGTGCGGATTGAAGACTTCCCGCGTGATCCGGCTGGCGCTGGCTGTCTCCACGACCAGCATGCCGTCGGTTACACACACGCGTTCATAATCCGTCGCATGGCGCGCATACGCCAGCAGGGCAATCCCCAGCCCCGCGAGTTCCAGGCCCGCAAACGGCAACACGAGCCAGGCCCCATGCCACACGGTGACAAACGCCGCGACGGCAATCGAGAAACATGCGATGGAGAAGTAGAACCAGGCAACCTGGCGGGGAGAGAGCGAGCAATTCCGCTTCATCAGCCAGTTGCTCGGCAAGGGGGTGCGTCCGTCGAGATTTCCGCCGGAGTCACCTACTGCCGTCTGGAATGCGATACCCAAGTCTTGCATCGCCAACCACTCTGCATCGGATGCACACCCGGGACGAAAGGCGCCACAAGGAGAGCACGTGCGAAGTGCATTCCAGAAGCGTTCTTGTGCCAGGGGACCACTGCGACAAACCGGGCCATTATATGACCCTTCGCATACTCGAACAACTTAGGATTTGACCGAAGTGCTTGCCTCGTGCGCATTTTTGTGCATGACACCACAGGCCCCGATAGGCAACACAAACGATGCGGTCCGATTGTCGGGCAACCGTGGTGCCCCCCGCGCGTCAGCGGGGGCGAGGTGCGCGGCCGATCTTGTCGACCGGGATGATGGCACGCCCCTGATCGTCAGTCGCCTGTTTGCCACGCGGGGGAATTTTCCATGCGTGGCCGTAGACAATCTCGAATGTCAGCGGTATCACGCCATCCGCGTTACGTTGCCGATCGAGCGCGGCCAGCACGGCGCGATGCCAGCGGCGGCCCCGTAGCCCGGGGTTGCCCGGACGACGGAGGCCACCGAACGCCTGCACTTCCTGCAACAGCTTCTCCGGGGATTCGTAGGTGACGGTCAGCGTCTCCATGTCCATCACGGGTGTGGACCAGCCGCTGTGCACGAGCATGTCGCCGATATCGTGCATATCGACGAAACGCAGCGTGTGCGCGTCCAGATCGACATCGGCAAACGCGTTGCGCAGTTCTTTCAGCGTATCGGGCCCGAACAGCGAAAACATGACAAGGCCCTCGTCGGCCGTCACGCGGTGCCACTCGGGCATGACGCGATGCGGCTCCGGGTGCCAGTGCAGCGCGAGGTTCGACCACAGCAGGTCGAAGCTGGCGGCGCCGAAGGGCAATGTGGCAAGATCGCCCTGCACCAGATCGAACATCGGCCGCTTGCCCAGCATGCGGCCGATCCAGCCGGGCCGGCGCTGCGGATCGCGCTGCCCGGCCTGTTGCAACATCGCGCCGGAGATATCGAGCCCGGCAATCTGCGCGTCGGGAAAGCGTGCACGCAAACCCGCCAGACCCTGCCCGTGGCCGCAGCCGATATCGAGCGCGCGGCGCGGTTGCAGCTTGACCACCTCCATCCGCTCCTGCATGCGCTGGCCAATCTCGCCAAGCAGGAAATCGAGCTGGCCGAAGCGCGGGCTGCGGCGGTCGAAGGCAAGCCGGGTCAGCCGCGCGGGCGGCAACCAGGCATCGGGGGATTCAGAAGCATGCAGGGACACGGACGGACAGGGCAGCAAGAAACGGATGGGGATCAGCGGGCGATGCGACAAACTGTCGCACCTTCCATGGACGAGGCCGCGCGAGGCGGCCGGGCAGGCCCCGAAGTATACGCGCGCGGATGGAAGGCTGCCGGAGCGGCCCTCGTCGATCACGTGACAAGCCTGTGGCCAGATCTGCTGCCGTCGGCGTGCCTGATCTGCGAGCAGGTCCAGCGTGAAGTGGTCTGCACCGCTTGCGCGGACGCGCTGCTGCGGCCCGTGCCACGCTGCCCCCGATGCGCCATGCCCGATAGTGTGGGCCTGTGTGGCACTTGTGCCGACGACGATCCGATCGACGCCACGCTGACGCTTGGCGACTACGCCGCTCCATTCGACCGATTGATCCTGCGGCTCAAGTTCGGCGCCCGGCTGCCCGCCGCCGGGTGGATCGCTGTGCAACTGGCCAGCCAGCTTCGCGCGACGCCCCTCCCCGACCTGCTGCTGCCCATCCCGCTTTCATCACACCGCCTGGCAGAACGCGGATTCAATCAGGCATGGGAGATCACCCGGCCGCTGGCCCGGCAGCTCGGCATCGCCAGTTCTGCAACCCAGCTGGTCCGCGACCGCGACACGCCAAGCCAGCGTGCACTCGATCTCGCGTCCCGGCATGCCAACCTGCGCGATGCGTTTGGGCTGAGCGATGCCGGGGCCGTATCTGGCACCCATGTCGGCCTGATTGACGATGTGATGACAACCGGCGCCACGCTGCGCGAAGCCGCCAGAGTGCTGAAAGCGCACGGCGCGGCGCGCGTCACGGCCATCGCGGCACTGCGCACGCCGTGACACCCGCGCCGGTAAGCGGTAAGCTGCGCCCCGTTTCCCGAGTCCATCCCATGTTCAACGTCGTCCTGGTCGAACCCGAAATCCCGCCGAACACCGGCAATGTGATCCGCCTGTGCGCCAATACCGGCGCGCAGCTGCATCTGGTCAAGCCATTGGGATTCCCGCTGGAAGATGCGCGCATGCGCCGCGCCGGACTCGACTATCACGAGTTCGCGCCGATGCGCGTGCATGAGAACTGGGAGGCGCTGATGGCTACCGAGCAACCCGACCCGTCGCGCATGTTCGCGCTGACCACGCATGGCTCCACGCCTTTCGCGCAGATGAGCTTCCAGCCGGGCGACTGGTTCGTGTTCGGTTCGGAAACACGCGGCCTGGCGCCGGAACGCCGCGAGTGGTTTCCTGCTGCGCAGCGCATCCGCCTGCCGATGCGCCCCGACAACCGCAGCCTGAACCTGTCGAACACGGTGGCCGTGGTGGTCTTCGAAGCCTGGCGCCAGAACGGCTACGCAGGCGGCGCCTGATCAGTTCTCGGGCGTGACGCCCGCCGCGCGGATCACGCGCTCCCAGCGCGCTTTCTCCAGCGCCATCATCTGTCGCAATGACGCAGGCGCCGTGCCGGCTGGCGAGAAGTACTGCGCCCGCATCCGCTCGCGCACGTCCTCGCTGCCGATGATCTTCACCAGTTCCCGATAGAGCCGATCCACGATCGATACCGGCGTACCCGCTGGCGCAAGAATGGCCTGCCACGAGATCGCTTCGAATCCCGGATAGCCCGATTCCGCAACCGTGGGCACCGAGGGCAGCAGCGCTGTGCGCCCAGTCGTCGTCACGGCCAGCAGCCGCAACTTTCCGGCGTTGACCATCGGCATCGCAATCGCCGGCACCATGAAACCCGCCTGCACCTGCCCGCCCACGATGGCCGTGGTGATCTGCGGAAAGCCGGGATACGGTACATGCGCCAGATCGATCCCGGCCATGGCCTTCAACTGCTCCATCGCCAGATGCGCGGCGCTGCCATTGCCGACCGACCCATAGTTCAGCGCGCCCGGCTTCGACTTCGCCAGCGCCACGAACTCGCGCAGGTTATGCACCGGCAGCTTTGCATCCACCACCAACACATTGGGTGACGTGGCCACCAGTGTGATCGGCGCCAGCTGCTTCATCGGGTCGTAGCTCAGGTTCCGGTACAGCGACGGCGCGGTGACCAGCGGCCCATTGATCGTGAACAGCAGCGTGTAGCCATCGGGGGCTGCCTTGGCGACGAGTCCCGTGCCGATATTGCCGCCCGCCCCGGGCCGATTCTCCACGACGACCGGCTGGCCCAGCACATGGGCCAGTTTCTCCGTGACGATGCGTGCAATCAGGTCGGGGGAAGACCCGGCAGGAAACGGCACGATCATGCGGATCGGACGGCTGGGCCAGGTATCGTTGGCGAAGGCGGGGAAAGCGCTCGCGGTGGTGACGGCGAGCAGGGCTTGAAGGGATTGGCGGCGGGTTGGCATGTTTTCGAAAGAGATGCGCCTGCCCTCTCCCCCAGCCCCTCTCCCGCGTCGCGGGAGAGGGGAGAAACCACGGGCATATCGGACCCAATCGGTTTGCTCCCCTCTCCCGCCTGCGGGAGAGGGGCGGGGGAGAGGGCTAGCAGTTCAACAGAGACAGCGCAGGGATTTCACTCATCCCGCGCATCCCGCTGCAACAACCTCGCCACGGCATCCGCCACAGGCAATCCCTCAAACAGCACCGCACACACAGCCCGCGTGATCGGCATCTCCACACCCAATCGTCCCGCCAGCGCGGCCACGGCCTGCGCGCAACGCACGCCTTCGGCCACATGACCAAGATCCGCCAGAATCTGCTCAAGCGTCTTGCCGCCCGCCAGTTGCTGGCCGACCTTGCGATTGCGCGAAAGGTCGCCCGTGGCGGTCAGGATCAGGTCGCCCATGCCGGCGAGACCCATGAAGGTTTCCGTACGCCCACCGAGCGCCAACCCCAGGCGCGTCATTTCGGCGAGTCCACGCGTGACCAGCGCCGCGCGGGCATTGAGTCCGAGACCCAGGCCATCGCTTGCGCCCGTGGCAATTGCCAGCACGTTCTTGACCGCGCCGCCAACTTCGACGCCGGTCAGATCGTCGCTGCCATAGATGCGCATCGCGTGATGGTGGAAGGCCGCCTGCGCGCGATCCGTCAGCGCGTGCGTGGTGCCAGCCACGGTCAGCGCGCACGGCAGTCCCTGCGCCACTTCGCGGGCAAAGCTCGGACCGGTCAGCACGCCGTACTCGATCTCGCCAGGTGCCACGCCAAGCGCATCCAGTTCCTCGCGGACCATCTGGTGCGGCAACGCGTGTGTCTCCGCTTCAAACCCCTTGCAGAGCCAGAGCATGGCCAACGGCCCCTTGCGGCGCGCAGCCAGTCGCCGCGTCATCTCGCGCAGGCCCGACACGGGCGTGGCGACGATCAACAGGCCATTGGCATCCGACACCGCATGGTCTACGGCGCGGTCGAAATCGGGATCGTAAGCAAGACGTCCGGACAGTGGTACGCCTGGCAGGTAGGCCGCGTTGATGCCGGTGGCGAAGATGGCGGCCAACTGGTCCGCGTCGCGGCCCCAGAGCACCACATCGTGGCGGGTATCGGCAGCGGCGTGGCTGGCCAGCGCGGTGCCCCAGGCGCCTGCACCGAGTATCGTGATTTTCATGGCTGTTCCGCGAGATTGGCGGTGAGCAGTGTCATGGCGACAGTATGGACGCCAACGGATCGATCAGCGCCCGACAAAGCAAAACGGGGCCGAAGCCCCGTTTGCCGAAATCCGAATGCGATTCGGATCACGCGTCTGATCAGTGACGCAATCAGTGGCGAGCCTGGCTGCCGTCCGGCAGCACGATGCCCGACTCTGCGCCCTGGCCTTGTGCTTCTTCCATCGCGGCTTGCAGGCGTTGCTCGTACAGTGCCTGGAAGTTGATTTCCGACAGGTGGATGGCCTGGAAGCCGGCACGCGTGATCACGTCGGCGATGTTGCCGCGCAGGTACGGGTACAGGATGGTCGGGCAGGCGATGCCCAGCAGCGGGTCGAGCTGCTCGGCGGGCACGTTGCGGATATCGAAGATACCGGCCTGGTGTGCTTCCACGAGGAAGGCAACCTTGTCCTGCACCTTGGTCGTCACGGTGCCGGTCACCACGACTTCGAAAATGCCTTCCTGCAGCTGGGCGGCACCCACATTGACCTGCACCTCGACGGACGGCGCTTCCGATTCGAGGAAGATGCCCGGCGAGTTCGGCTGCTCGAGCGACATGTCCTTCAGGTACACGCGCTGGATGTTGAAGAAGGGCTGGTCGTCCTGCTGGGTAGCTTGTTGCTGGTCGCTCATGAAAGGCTTCCGGATGGATCGGTTTGGGCGCGCTGCGCCATGCGCTGCCGGCGGTCTAGATCCGCCGGCCGGCGGTTGGGAGGGTAGGAGCATACCATTGCTGGTTTGCTCCCCCCTAAGAACCGTACGTGCGAGTTTCCCCGCATACGGCTCAAGCCCTTACAAAATGCTGGACATCTCCAGCACCGGTTTCACAACGGTTCGACCATGATGGTGCACTTGGACGTGGCAGTTGGGATGCAGCAATACTCGATTTCCTAGAGCGTCTGAACCTCCGTGGGTTCTGTAGACGATGTGATGGTCATCCCACCCGGTCTCTTTGGTTATCTTGCACTGACACACTGCGCATAAGCCCCGCTGATCGACATATAGCCTGATCCACTGTTTCCGGTGAGACATGCTTTCCAGCATGCGGTCCCGGCGTAGATTTTCGCCATACATCTCTTGCGCTGGATCGAAAGGATTGAAGTCCCCCCGAATCTTCTTGTGCCGTCTGATGGCCGTGCTAGCAAGCGAATACAACTCCTGCCAGCGCCGTTCCCCATCGTCTTCCACAAACTCAGTCCCGAACACCCAGTTTCGATCACCAAACGAAGCGAAGTATTTCTTCCGCACCCATTCGGCGTTCTTCCCTCTGTGTCGCCGTTTTGTCCACCAGAGCAGCGCCCGGAAAACTCGGCTCTGCATCTTGCTGAACGCTTCTTTTGCCACTACCGGGCTGTGATACTGCGCCCAGCCTCTCAGCATCGGGTTCAGCAGGCGAATGATGACCTCCTGCTTTACCGTCTTGTTAGCACTGATAACCTCCTTAACCTTGCGATAGAACGCTTGCGCGTTTTTCCTGCTTGGCTTAATGAGCAGCGTTCCGGAATACTTCCGGAAATTCCACCCAAGGAAGTCAAAACCCTCGTCAATGCTCACGATCCGCGTTTTCTCCGTGGACAGGGACAACCCTCGAATTGCGAGGAACTGTTCCACCCACGGCTTCACCTCGTGTTCCAAAACTTCCGGCGTGCTGCCGGTGATCACGAAATCGTCCGCATAGCGCACAACATTTACTTTGAGCTTCCGGGTCTGGTTGACACCCAGCGTGGTTTCGAGAAACCGAGCTAGCTGTTGTTCCAGTCCGTTCAGCGCCACATTGGCTAAGGTCGGGGAGATGATGCCCCCCTGTGGCGTACCGGCTTCGGTCGCCTGAAACTGGCCCTGAAATACCACGCCAGCTTTCAACCACTTCCGAAGGATCGCTTTGTCCATAGGGACATTGCGCTCCAGCCAGTCGTGACTGATATGGTCAAAACACCCGCGGATGTCCGCCTCCAATATCCATGAGGCCGAGACCTTTCTGGATAAGTTGACGAATAGCTGGGACATAGCATCCGCCGTAGAACGATTGGACCTGAACCCATAAGAGTTCGGATCGCTCGTCCCCTCGGACACCGGTTCCAGCGCCAGCAGATATAGCGCCTGCATGGCCCGGTCCAACATGGTCGGGATACCCAGTGGGCGTTCCTTTCCGTTGGCTTTGGGGATGAAGACCCTCCGTAATGGCATGGGCCGATATCCCCGGCGTCTCAACCGTCCGATGGCTACCCATCGAACTTCAGGCGAGTCCCAGAGTTCGCGGTCGACACCTGCCGTCCGTTTACCTTGGTTCTCCGTCACTCGTCGCACCGCCGATGCCTTGGCGGAAAACGAGCGGGTCAGAGACCGTTGCAGAGCTTTCACCCTGCGCCAGTCCCGTTCCTGTGTCGCCTTCGCAATTCGAATCTGCATTGCTCGAACATTCTGTTCGACGCGGCGCCAATTGATGTCGCCCCATCGCTGCGGAATGCCGGAGGGCGCAGATTCATCCTCTCGGATCAATGCTTCCATGCTGCTCTCCTATCTTGAGGACTTCCCAAACTAGCAGAGACAACATGCCCCTTGCGGGGTATGTCACCCCCCAAGGGAAGAAAATTAAACAAGCGAGTTCAGTCAGCCGTCTTGCGACGAAAGACCAGTTGGAAGTCTGCCCGCTTTCGCGTGGGATGATGTTTCAACCCCTATCCGGACCATTACAGCCCGACGTTCGCTTTCTCCAACCTCCCATACCCGCACAGCCAACGGCGTTCCTTGCGGTTCGCTTGCCAGAGCCATACAGCGCCCCGGCAGCCATACGGGCTTACCACGTTCCCTGCACGTTACAAGACCGGGTTAGGGCCTGCCTCTTCGCCGGTGGTCTTACAGCGACGTATTCCGAGCTTCCAGCGGAATATCCGACCACGTACCTTTTGGTTAGTGCCACGCAGCAGCTTAGGCACCGTCATATTCACGGCGTTTATCAGCAGTTCACTTACATTACCCATACCAGCCAGCCTGGCTCCTTGACCCCATTGCTGCTCGGAGTCTCTGCGCCCTTATCTCACGATAAGGACGCACCCTTGCGGGGGCTACGTTGTCAGGAAAGCTTCACACCCCACCGTTGCCAGTGACGCATGTCTCCCTAGGCTACTGTCAGTCGCATGACAGGTTCTCTATCGAGGCACCCTCGCGGGCGTGTTCGACCGAACCATAACGCGCAGAGCTATACGCTCCGGGAAACCTCACTTCATTACTTCAGTGCCTTAGTACTAAC
Source organism: Cupriavidus sp. SW-Y-13 (assembly GCF_009793345.1). Lineage (NCBI taxonomy): Bacteria > Pseudomonadati > Pseudomonadota > Betaproteobacteria > Burkholderiales > Burkholderiaceae > Cupriavidus > Cupriavidus sp. SW-Y-13. The sequence continues at coordinate 334,423 of NZ_WHLX01000001.1, read as the reverse complement.
AGGCGCTTGACGGAAGAGGAGCCCTTGCGGGCGCGTTCCGTCCCATAGGCGTAGCGCCGATCCTGCTGGATCGGTTTGAAAGCTATGTGGCGTTTGCGCAACAAACGGCTGTTGCGAGTTAGCCCGCGCCCTCCTGAGAGGGGCGTTTATAGGGAATCTGCCCAAAGGCAAGCGTCCCCGCCTTTGGGCAATGGCTGGACATCCATCCAGCAAATAGCAAGCTGCGAGTTAGCCGATAAGCTGGCCTTCCCGCAACACATGGACTCGCTCCAACCTTGCGGCCGGGCTTGTCAAAGCAAGAAATGGTTGAGATTGGACGGTTCAGGCCGAAGCCTTCACCTTGTCTCAACAGAGGTCGATGCTCTTAACGTAGAGCTGCCGGACACGAAGTGCGTGTCGCACGAAAGCGCATATGGTACATGACGCCGATGTCGAATTCACCGTACGGCGGCAGAATCAGAATCGTCTATTGATTTGCCGCCGCACGGCATGCCGCGTGGGTCGGAGCAACCTCAGGCCGCGAGCAGGGGCACGAGTCCGCCCTGGCGGTCGAGCGCCGACAGGTCGTCGAAGCCGCCCACATGGGTATCGTCGATGTAGATCTGCGGTACGGTGCGCCGGCCGGTGCGGGTCATCATTTCCTCGCGGCGGCCGGGTTCACGGTCGATCAGCACTTTCTCGATCTCTTGCACGCCACGCTGCTTGAGCAGGCGCTCGGCCATCTGGCAATACGGGCACACAACCGTGCTGTACATGACGACGCGGGCCATGCGGGTTCTCCTTTGACTAAAAAAACAACGGCGCGGACCACCCAGGGCACCCCGGGCAATACCGCGCCGCGACTGCGTTCGAAAATGGGGCTTTGCTTTCGTGCTTACTTGACGACCGGCAGGCCGGCCTGCTGCCAGGCAGCCAGGCCGCCCTCCAGCGCGTAGACCTCACTGTAACCGGCTTCCTTCAACGCTGCTTGGGCCTTGCTCGAGCGCTGGCCCGTCTGGCACACCACGATGATGGGGACCGCCTTGTCCTTTGCAAGGCCGGCAGCGCGGCCAGGCAGGTCGGCAAGTGGCGCGCTCTTGGCCTGGGGCAGGTGACCCTTGGCAAAATCGGCGGCGTCGCGGATATCCACGACCACCGCATTGCGACGGTTGATCAGCTGCGTCGCGGCAGCCGTATTCAGACGCTTGCCGCCCGTACCGGCCTTGATTTGCGGCCAGGCCAGCAGGCCGCCCGAGACCACGGCGATCGCGATCAGGGCCAGGTTGTTGTAATCGGCGAAGAAATTCACGTTGGCATTCCGTTGGGTTGGGTCGGCGGCATTATAAAATACGCGGTTTCGCGCCAGCGCCGATATTTGCAGGTCGTGTTTCGCGCACCCGCGCCGACCCGCCGGCCCAGAGCCTCGATAGCCTCGATGGCGCCACAGGTTACCTACTACCCTGGAAGCTGCAATGTACAAGCTCGTCCTCATCCGCCACGGCGAATCCACGTGGAACCTCGAAAACCGCTTTACCGGCTGGGTCGACGTCGACCTGACCGATACCGGCGTGGCCCAGGCCAAGCAGGGCGGCCAACTCCTCAAGGAAGCCGGTTTCGGCTTCGATGTGGCCTATACGTCGGTGCTCAAGCGCGCCATCCGCACGCTGTGGCACGTCCAGGACGAAATGGACCAGATGTGGATTCCGGTGCGCAATGAATGGCGCCTGAACGAGCGCCACTACGGCGCCCTGTCCGGACTCAACAAGGCGGAAACCGCCAAGCAATACGGCGACGACCAGGTGCTGGTGTGGCGCCGCAGCTACGACACCCCGCCGCCTGCGCTGGAGCCGACCGACGAGCGCGCCTCGTTCGACGATCCCCGCTATGCCAATGTGCCGCGCGAGCAGATCCCGCTGACGGAATGCCTGAAGGACACCGTGGCCCGCGTGATGCCGTTGTGGAACGAATCCATCGCTCCGGACATCAAAGCGGGCAAGCGCGTGGTGATTGCCGCCCATGGCAACAGCATCCGCGCGCTGGTGAAATACCTCGATCAGATTTCGGATGACGACATCGTCGGCCTCAATATTCCCAACGGTACCCCGCTCGTGTACGAGCTGGACGCCGACCTGCGCCCCCTGCGCCATTACTACCTGGGTGACCAGGCGGCCATCGCCGCGTCGCTGGCCGCCGTGGCCAACCAGGGCAAGGCCCGCTGACAACCGGTGCGCCGCAGCGCCGGCCCGGACTGCGTCCGGGTAGGCGCTGCACCCGTTGTGTGGCCACCCCCACCGTGGTCTGGTGGCCCGCAGGCCTTTTTCTGCGCACGCTCTTATACTGTCGGTCAAATCCGCGCCGGTCGCCCTCCGCCTTCGGCTGGATTTCACCTTGCAAAAATCCTCACACGTTCAGGCTGCCCTCATGCGTAAGACGCTCAAGAACATTAGCCTCGTCTCGGTCGGCGTCGTTGCCGGCGTGCTGGCCACGCTGCAAATCTCGGCCACGGCCCAGAATTCCTCCGGGCCACTGCCACTCGACCAGTTGCGGCTGATGTCCGACATCTTCGGGCAAATCAAACGCGAATATGTGGAGCCCGTGGACGACAAGAAGCTGCTGACCGAAGCCATCAAGGGCATGGTCGCCAGCCTCGATCCGCATTCGGCCTATCTCGACGAGAAGGATTTCAAGGAACTGCAGGAAGGCACGCGCGGCCGCTTTGCTGGCCTCGGTATCGAGATTTCGCAGGAAGAGGGCCTGGTCAAGGTCATCAACCCGATCGAGGACACGCCGGCCTTCCGCGCTGGCATCCAGCCGGGCGACCTGATTACCCGTATCGACGACAAGCCGGTGCGCGGCCTGCCGCTGGAGCAAGCGGTCAAGCGCATGCGGGGCGAGCCGGGCACCAAGGTTACGCTGACCATCTATCGCAAGAGCGAGGAACGCACGTTCCCGGTCTCGATCACGCGCGCCGAGATCCGCGTGCAGTCGGTCAAGACCAAGATGCTCGACAACAACACCATCGGCTGGGTACGCCTGACGAGCTTCCAGGAGCGCACCGTGGCCGACCTGGGCCGCCGCCTCAAGGAAATGGCGGAGAAGAACCCGAACCTGAAGGGCATCATCCTGGACCTGCGCAATAACGGTGGCGGCGTGCTGCAGGGCGCGGTCGGCGTGGCCGCGGCGTTCCTGCCCGACGATTCCACGGTGGTGTCCACCAACGGCCAGGTGCCCGACGCCAAGCGCGTCTACAAGGCAACGTTCAACAACTATCGCCTCTCGTCGCTCGAGGATGATCCGCTCAAGGATCTGCCGCCGCAGTTCAAGAAGCTGCCGATGGTGGTGCTGACCAACGCCTACTCGGCATCGGCTTCGGAAATCGTGGCCGGCGCGCTGCAGGATCACAAGCGCGCGCTGATCATGGGCAAGACCACGTTCGGCAAGGGCTCGGTCCAGACCGTGCGTCCGCTGACCAACGACACCGGCATCAAGCTGACGATCGCGTACTACTACACGCCGTCGGGCAAGTCGATCCAGGCCAAGGGCATCCGTCCTGACATCCCGGTCGACCAGAATCCCGAAGGCGATCCGGATGACGCACTGATCACGCGCGAGATCGACACCGAGCGCCACCTGCACAACAAGCAGGAATCGGAAGAGCCGGAAATGAACGAACGCGAGCGTCGCCGCGTGGACGAACTGCGTCGCCTGGAAGAAGAAAACTCGAAGAAGACGGCTGAAGAGCGCGAAAAGGAACGCAAGAAGAAGCCGGTGGAGTTCGGCTCGCCGGAGGACTTCATGTTGCAGCAGGCCATCGCGCAGCTCGACGGCAAGCCCGTGCAACGCTCGAAGTCACGCCTGGAAGCCACTGGCACCGCCGGCAAGCCGGACACCAAGGAAGAAAAGCAGGACGGCAAGGCCGCGAAGCCCGCTGCCAAGCCGGCGCCCGCCAAGCCTGCGGCACCGGCCAGCCAGCCGCCTGCCAGCGCGCCGATCGGCCAGCCGCTGGGCACGCCTACCGGCAAGAAGTAAGCAGAAGGCGCGCGGCTGCGGCGGCGCGTTTTCGCCCATATTCACGGCCCACGGTATCGCACCGTCGGGCCGTTTTCATTGGTATCGAGCCATGAATGACGATCAGTTGCTGCGCTACTCGCGCCACATCCTGCTGGACGAACTGGGCATCGAAGGCCAGCAACGGCTGCTGGCCGGCCACGCGCTGGTCATCGGCGCGGGAGGCCTGGGCGCTGCGGCACTACCCTTCCTGGCCTCGGCTGGCGTGGGACGGATCACCATCGTCGATGATGACGAGGTGGACCTGACCAACCTCCAGCGCCAGATCCTGCACACCACGGCCAACGTCGGCCGCCCCAAGGTAGAGTCAGCGCGTGAGGGCCTGCTGCGGATCAATCCCGATATCGACATCCGCCTGGTGCCGCAACGCGTGGGCGATGCCGAACTGGACGCCCTTGTGGCGCAGGCCGATGTCGTGCTGGACTGCTGTGACAATTTTGCAACGCGACAGGCTGTGAACCGCGCCTGCCTGACACATCGAAAACCGCTGGTGTCCGGCGCCGCGTTGCGGTTCGATGGCCAGGTCAGTGTGTACGACCTGCGCCAGCCCGACGCGCCCTGCTACGCCTGCCTGTTCCCGCCATCGGAACCCGCTCCCGAAGCCGCGTGCGCCACGATGGGCGTCTTCGCGCCGCTGGTCGGCATGGTCGGTACGGTCCAGGCCGCCGAGGCTTTGAAGCTGCTGACCGGCGTCGGTCAGACCCTCTCGGGCCGGCTGCTGATGGTCAATGCACTGTCGATGGAATGGACCACGATGCGGCTCGCACGCACCCCCGGCTGCGAAGTCTGTGGCGGAAAAACCGAGGGGAACTGAGAGGGTCGGCGCCGGTGCTGCCGGCGACCCGTCGGTGGAGCCCCCTCCCCGTTGGGTCGCCGTGACTGGCGCGATGCGTCGCAAAAGACGAACGACTGGATGAAGACAAGAATCCGAATGAGAAAGGTTATTGCACCGCTTCACACTCGGGCGCGGCGCCATCCTGCGCCACGCGCCTGACCCGCCACCCCGTTTCCGGAGGCGGCCGGCCGTGGACCGGCGCGCTTATTGCGCGCCCGGCTCCATCTGGGACTGCAGGTAGTTCTGCAGTCCAACTTTGTCGATCAGGTCCAGTTGCGTTTCCAGGTATTCGATATGTTCCTCGGTGTCCGTGAGGATATCGACCAGGAGTTCGCGGCTGACGTAGTCACCGACCGACTCGCAATACGCAATACCTTCCTTGACCGTGCCGTGCGCAGTCTGCTCGAGCTTCAGATCGCACTTGAGGATCTCGGGCGTGTCTTCGCCGATCATCACCTTGTGCAGGTCCTGCAGGTTCGGCAGGCCGTCGAGCATCAGGATGCGGTCGATCAGGCGGTCGGCGTGCTTCATTTCGCCGATCGATTCCTTGTACTCGACATCACCGAGCTTCTTCAGGCCCCAGTGGCGATAGATACGTGCGTGGAGGAAATACTGGTTGATCGCGGTCAGCTCGTTCTTGAGCTGGGCGTTCAGATGCTGGATGACCTTCTTGTCACCTTTCATGGGGGCTCCTGTTGGATTGCAGACAACAATGAACCCGGCTTCCACGAAGGCCAGCACGACAAAACACGCAAGCAACAAAGCGCGCCGCGGATATCCTCCGTGGGCGCGCCTCTCAATTCACGCTTTGTTCTGTGAACAGTCTCGCTGTGCTAAGTGAGCTAACTCAGCCAAAAAAGGCTTCAGGCAACCAGCGCCGTGCGCTGATCGTTCGCAACTGCCGGGTCACGAGCCTCGATTATGGCATGTGACGAAGCAGTCGAACAAACGGAAATTTCCACGACCTTGATGGCCGAGAGGCTGGAGACCTTCATATCCTGTACGGCGGCCACGCCTTCGCACAGCACTTGCTTCGCGCAATCGCGGCAACGGCCACAGCAGGTTCCTACGCCAAGCGTTTCGGCAAGCTCGTCCATCGTGGTCACGCCAAGATGCACAGCGCCGTGAATCTCACGGTCGGTAACCTGGTTGCAAATGCAAACGTACACAAAAGCCTCCTGCGGAGCAGCGTCGGCACCGGCATGCCGAACGCGATGAGAGGCAGAATAACAGAGAACCAAAATGATAACAATTCCCATTAAACGAATGAGAACTGCCGTGCACGCGACGCATTGTCTGGACAATTTCAAGGATCGATTGCCGCACTTTCACTGATGAAAAGTGGCGCAATCGGTAAAACGCCAACGTAAAAAAACCCTTCACAAGGAAGGGTTGGTTGGCTCGGCCGCCTTCACGCTGCCAGCTGCTTCAGGGCGCTGGCCAGTTCGTCGGGTTCGTAGCAGTTCAGGATCTGATCCACGACCTTGCACAGGCGCTCGCAGTCGGCGTGGATGATCTCTTGCTTCACGCGGAGCAATTGCGCCGGGTGCATCGAGAACTCGCGCAGACCCATGCCCAGCAGCAGTCGCGTCATGACAGGGTCTCCTGCCATTTCGCCGCAGACCGCCACAGGCACGCCGGCGTGGTTGGCTTCGCGGATGGTGCGGGCGATCAGTTGCAGCACGGCCGGATGCAGCGGGTCATAGAGATGCGCCACGGCGTTGTCGGCGCGATCAATGGCCAGCGTGTACTGGATCAGGTCGTTTGTGCCGATCGACAGGAAATCCATGCGCTTGAGGAACAGCGGCAGCATCAGCACGGCGGCCGGAATCTCGATCATGGCGCCGATCTTGATGCCAGGGTCGTACGGCAGGCCGCGCTGGTCCAACTGGCGCTTGGCCTGCGCAATCAGGTCCAGGGTCTGATCGATCTCACTGGCATGGGCCAGCATCGGAATCAGCAGGCGAACCGGTCCGAAGGCCGACGCCCGCAGCAGCGCGCGCAACTGCGTCAGGAACATCCCGGGCTCCGACAGCGACCAGCGGATGGCGCGCAGTCCCAGAGCCGGGTTCAGTGCCGTCTCGAAATCATCGCTCAGTCCGTCCAGCGGCTTGTCGGCGCCCACGTCGATGGTGCGGATCGTCACCGGCAAGCCGTGCATCGCCTCCACGGCGTTGCGATAGGCCAGGAACTGCTCTTCCTCGTCCGGCATCTCGCTGCGCCGGTTCATGAACAGGAATTCGGAACGGAACAGACCCACGCCCACGGCACCGGCGGACAGCGCTGCGCCGGCGTCCTCCGCCAGTTCGATATTGGCCAGCAGTTCGATTTCCAGCCCGTCCAGCGTCACCGCCGGCATATGGCGCAGGCGCTGCAGCCGCTTCTTCTCCAGCGCGCGTTCGCTCTGGCGGTGGCGGTATTCCTCAAGGATGATGGCCGACGGATCCACGATCACCAGGCCGGCATCGCCGTCGATGATCACCCAGTCGTCCTGCCGGATCAGCTCGCTGGCGCTCTTGACGCCGACAGCGGCCGGGATATCCAGGCTCCGCGCGACGATGGCCGTGTGCGAGGTGCGCCCGCCCAGGTCGGTCACGAAGCCGTGGAACATCGTGTGCTTGAACTGGAGCATGTCGGCGGGGCCGATATCGTGGGCCACGACGATCACGCCCGGTGCCGCCTCGCCATCGGGCGCCAGCGCCGGTACAGGCGCCGGGGCCAGCACAGGCGCGCCGGCCAGCACCTTCAGAATCCGCTCCACCACCTGCTGGATGTCGGCCTTGCGCTCGCGCAGGTATTCGTCCTCGATTTCGTCGAACTGGCGCATCAGCTCTTCGAGCCGCGTGGTCAGCGCCCACTCCGCGTTGTAGCGGCGAGTCAGGATCAACTGTTCGGGTTCGCGCGACAGGGCCTCGTCGTCGAGGATCATCGCGTGGACATCCAGGAACGCGCCCATCTCCTCGGGCGCATCGCGCGGCAGGTCGCGCTTCAACGTGACAAGCTCGGCGCGCACGGCGGCACGCGCCGCGCGCAATCGCTCTACTTCCGCATCGAGCCGATCCTCATCGACCAGGTAATGCGAAACATCGAGCGCCGCGGGCGCCAGGATGTGGGCGCGCCCGATGGCGACCCCACGCGAAACCGGAATGCCGTGCAAGGCAAAGGGCATGACCCGCTCCGTCAGGAACGTTTAAGAAATTTTTATTGTGGCGACACTCACTCGCCCTCGCCGAACCGGTTGGCGATCAGCGCCAGCAGCGCATCCATCGCTTCCTGCTCGTCGGGGCCATCGGTCTCGATAGAAACCGTCGAGCCGATGCCGGCGGCCAGCATCATGACGCCCATGATGCTCTTGGCGTCAACCTGGCGACCGTTTCGCGACATTTTGACCTGGCTTGTAAACTTTCCGGCGAGCTGTGTCAGCTTGGCGGACGCACGGGCATGCAGCCCGAGCTTATTGATGATGGTTGTGTCCCTCTGCAGCATATTTGTCGGGATGATTTGCGGTTTGGTTCTGGACTGAGGTGGTACCCACCTGCAGCACCCCCTGGGCGCCACCGGCGAGGGCCTTGGTGGCCAGCTGGTCGAGTTTTTCGGTGCGATAGCAGATCGCGCGCACGAGCATCGGCAGATTCACGCCTGCCAATACCTTGACCCGGCCTGACTCGGCCAGCTTGGCGGCGATGTTGGCGGGCGTGGCACCGAAGATGTCGGTCAACACCAGCGCGCCGTTTTCTTCGCAGACGGCTTCCAGGCCGCGGCGCGCCTCGGCCAGCACGGCTGCCGGGTCGGCGTCGGCGGCCACGTCGATGGCTGCGAGCCGGGGTGGCTGGCCGCAGTACACGTGGGCAGCACAATCGCGCAGCGCCGAGGCTAGCGGCGCATGCGCGATGATCAGAATTCCGGCCATGATGTGAATCCGTTGGACTGCTGCGAATTGTAGCAGGCAGCCTTACGGCCCCTTCCCGTCTTTATGGCTGAGATCCCCACTGTGGCACTTCCGCATCGGATTGCCAAATTTCGTGGATAACTCAGCGCCGCTCGGCTGCCACCGCGGCTTCCAGCGCATCCACGAACATCCCCGCCACATTGAAACCGGTCTGCTGCGCGATTTCCTGGAAACACGTTGGACTCGTCACATTGACTTCGGTGAGGTAGTCGCCGATCACATCCAGTCCCACCAGCAGCAAGCCCTGCTTCCACAGGCCCGGCGCCAGGGTTTCGGCAATCTCCAGGTCACGCGCGCTCAGTTCCTGCGCACGGCCCAGGCCGCCTGCGGCCAGGTTGCCCCGGATCTCGCTGCCCTGCGGAATACGAGCCAGCGAATACGGCACCGGCTTGCCGCCGATCAGCAGGATGCGCTTGTCGCCCGCCTTGATCTCGGGGATGTAGCGCTGGATCATCAGCGTCCGCGCCCCGTTGTCGCCCAGCGTCTCGACGATGGCACCCAGGTTCAGCGCGTCCGGGCCCACCCGGAAGATGCCCATGCCGCCCATCCCATCGAGCGGTTTGACGATGATGTCCTGATGCTCGGCGTGGAAGGCGCGAATCCGGTCGGCATCGCGCGTGACCAGCGTCGGCGTGATGAACTGCGGAAACTGGCCGATCGCCAGCTTCTCGGAATGGTCGCGGATCGCCTGCGGCTTGTTGAACACGCGCGCGCCCTGCTTCTCGGCCAGTTCCAGCAGCCAGGTGCTGGTCACGTATTCCATGTCGAACGGCGGGTCCTTGCGCATCAGCACGGCGTCGAACGTGGCCAGGGGCGTCAGGGCGGCATCGCCCAGGCGGAACCAGTCGTGCGCGTCGTCGGTCAGGTCCAGCGGACGCGTCACGGCCTCGACTACGCCTGCCGACAGCGAGAGTTGCGACTGCAGGCAGAACGCCAGTTCGTGGCCGCGCGCCGCGGCCTCCTTCATCATGGCGTAGGTCGAATCCTTGTAAGTCTTGAAGGATTCCAGCGGATCGGTAATGAAGAGGATGCGCATGATGGGGTGTCGCGTTCGCGTCAGGAAATGAACGTCCGGCTCAGCCGAGCCGGACCGGGGGCGGACAGGGAGGCGGGCGGCCCGCGGAGACCGCGCCGCGCATCAAAGGATCGGATTCGGGTCGGTCTTCTCGAGTTCCACCGAAGCGGCCAGCAATGCCAGCCGCGCCACCACGCCGTACATATAGAAACGGTTCGGCACGGCCGCGCCCGGCTTGGCGTGGCTGTCCGGAATGCCGTTCGGCGCAAACGCCAGCGGCACGAAATGCATGCCCGGCGCATTCAGGTTCTCGTCGTTGCCCCGGCCCGTGTGCACGCGATAGAAGCCACCCACCACGTAACGGTCGATCATGTAGACCACGGGTTCCGCCACGGCCTCGTTGACCTTCTCGAACGTGTGAACGCCTTCCTGGATGATGACGTCGGAGACTTCCAGCCCCTCCTTCACCACGCTCATCTTGTTGCGTTCCTTGCGGTTCAGGCCCTTGATCTCGGACGGATCGCGCACGGTCATGATGCCCATGCCGTAGGTGCCCGCATCGGCCTTGACCACCACGTAGGGGGTCTCCTTGATGCCGTATTCGCGGTACTTCTTGGCAATCTTCTTGAGCACGCCTTCCACGGAATCGGCCAGTTCTTCCTCGCCGATGCGCTCATGGAAGTTCACGCCAGTGGCGCGGGCAAAGTAAGGGTTCACCATCCACGGATCGACGTCGATCAGCTTGGCGAACTTCTTGGCCACCTCGTCATAGGCTGCGAAGTGGCTGCTCTTGCGGCGCGTGGACCAGCCCGCATGCAGCGGCGGCAGCAGGTATTGCTCGTTGATATTCTCCAGGATCGGCGGGATGCCGGCCGAGAGGTCGTTATTCAGCAGGATCGAGCAGGGATCGAAGTCCTTGAGCCCCAGGCGGCGGCCCTTCGAACCCAGGCGCGCCAACGGCTCCACGACCAGTGTCTGGCCGTCGGGCAGTTCGATCGGGGTGGGCTCGGTGATTTCCTCGGACAGCGAACCCAGGCGCACGTTGAGGCCGGCCTGGCGCATGATCAGCGACAGTCGCGCCACGTTCTGCAGGTAGAACATGTTGCGAGTGTGGCGTTCGGGGATCAGCAGCAGGTTCTTGGCATCCGGGCAGATCTTCTCGATCGCGGCCATGGCGGCCTGCACGGCCAGCGGCAGCATTTCGGGCGCCAGGTTGTTGAAACCGCCCGGGAACAGGTTCGTGTCCACCGGGGCCAGCTTGAAGCCGGCATTGCGCAGATCGACGGAACAATAGAACGGCGGGGTATGTTCCTGCCATTCCAGCCTGAACCAGCGCTCGATGGACGGTGTGGCGTCCAGGATCTTCTTTTCCAGCTCGAGCAGTGGACCGTTCAGCGCGGTGATGAGGTGCGGGACCATATCCATCCTAAATTTTCAGCTTTATTGTCCGCCCCGATTGTAAGGGAACGGCCAAGGGGCTGCTGGCCCACAACAAATAACCTTATGCGGAGCCAGCTTGAGGGAGGAAGATATTGGGCCGATCCGCCTATTTCAAACCCCGCGGCGGCGGGCGGCTCGCCCGCCAGGGGCAGGGGAAAAAGCGGACAAAAAAAAGCGCGGCTGGCGCCGCGCTTTCAAATGGCCTGACAGATACGGGGAGCGTTCTGCAGGTGGAGGAAACTGCCTCACTGGCACTCTATGCCCGCGCTCACCTAAAGACAATTGAGACTTTTTAAGATCCGATTTAAGCACTCTGCGAATACTGCATCCACGCCCATTCAGCCGCTGATTCGCGTGCCGCCAGCGCCAGCCAGTGCGGCGCCCATGTTGGAAATGTCGGTCACGATCCCCTCCCCCTGCGGGTTGGCGCGCACATAGTCGAGCACTGCCTCGATCTTCGGCCCCATCGATCCCTTGCCGAAATGCCCCTCCTGCATGTACCGCTCGGCCTCCGCCACAGTCAGGTGATCCAGCCAGCGCTGTTCGGGCTTGCCGAAATTGATCGCCACCTTGGGCACCGCCGTGACGATCAGCAGGCGCTGCGCCCCCAACTGGCGTGCCAGCAGCGCGGACGCCAGGTCCTTGTCGATCACCGCCTCGCGATTGCATAGCGTGCCGTCCTCGGCCATCGTGACCGGAATCCCGCCGCCGCCGCAGGCGATGACGATGTGGTTCTGCGCCAGCAACGTCTGGATCGTGTCCGTTTCCACCACGGTTTTGGGCTGTGGCGACGCCACGCACCGGCGCCAGCCGCGACCGGCTTCCTCCATGATGCTCCAGCCATTGGCCTGTGCCCGCTGGCGCGCCGTGGCCTCGTCCATGACCGATCCGATTGGCTTGGTCGGGTTCAGGAAGGCCGGGTCATGTTCATCGACCACCACCTGGGTCACCACCGTCACCACGCGCGTGGAAACCCCCCGGCGGTGCAAGGTGTTGTAGAGGCTGCGCTGGAACATGTCGCCGATCGCGCCCTGCGTATCGGCGGTGGCATAGTCCATGGGCACCGGGGGCACCTCCCCCATCGCCAGTTCCGACCGGCGCAGGATGTAGCCCACCTGCGGCCCGTTGCCATGCGTCAGCACGATGCGCCAGCCCTGCTCCGCCACATCGACGATATGGCTGGCCGCGTCGGCCGCCGCGCGCGCCTGGTCGTGCAGGCTCGTGCCGCCGCCCTCGGGGGCCAGTGCATTGCCGCCGACCGCAATCACCGCGATGGGCGCGTCCTTGTCCGCAACGTTATGCATGCTCGACTCCTTACTGGGGGGCCGGCAGCGTGGCTGCCAGAGCCTCGATTGCCTGGCTGAAGCACGCCAGTGGCGCATGCGTGATCCCCGCGCCGATCTGGCCGACCCCTGCATCCTTGTGTGCGATACCCGTATTGATGACGGGCTGGATGCCGGTATCGAGCACGCGCCGGGCATCGATGCCCGCCGGCGTGCCGGTGAAATCAAGCGCCGGCAGCGTGAACGCGCCGTTCTGTCCCAGCGTGATATGGAGCATGCGGCGCGTGTTGGCCACCGCATCGCGCGGCGTGCCGCCAATGAACTGCACGATGGCCGGGGACGCCGCCATGGCGAAGCCGCCTACCCCAGCCGTCTCCGTGATGGCACTGTCGCCCAGATCCCGTGCGGCATCTTCCGTGCCGAAGCCGGGAAAGAACAACCCGTCGATGATCGCGGCAGGTGCCACGAACCATTGATCAAGTCCGGACAGCCGGATACCGAAGTCGACGCCATTGCGCGCCATGACGGTCACCATCGACGCATGCGGTACGCCGTGCGCGGCGTCGAGCATGACCTTGCAGGCTGCCATCGACAGGTTCAGGAAGAAATGGTCGTTGCTGGCGATGAACGCCAGTGACTCGGACACCGCCCGCGCATCGAGCCGGGTGGATGCGAGCGCCGCCACGGTCAGCTTGCGGAACAGCAGCGCGCTGGCCGCCGCATTGCGGTTGTGGACTTCATCGCCCATATGCAGCGCCTGCGCCATCAACGGCTTCAGTTCGATGCCGCCAATCTCCTCGACCAGCGTGGCGAGTGTCGGCCCCAGCGTCTGCGCCATCCAGCGCAGCCGCTGGACCACTTCCTCGCTGTTGGCGCCGAATCGCAGCACCTTGCCCAGGCCCTCGTTCAGGTTGCAGTAGGCCACGTTCTCCCCGGCCGCATTCCGCACGATCCAGACCGGCATCGACGGGCTGATGATGCCGGCCATCGGCCCGACCGCACCATGGTGATGGCACGGCGACAACTCGACCGCGCCCGCTTCCACCAGCTTGCGCGCATCCTCCAGCGACGGCGCCCAACCTTCGAACAGGATCGCGCCTAGCACCGCGCCCTGCTGCGGTCCGCACATGCGCGCCCATTCGATCGGCGGGCCGGAATGCAGGATGCGCTTTTCCGTCATGCCGGGGAGCACCTGCGCGGCAGTCGACACGCCGCTCAGCACAGGCTGCGCGGCAAGGTAGCGGGAATAGGCGATCCGGTTGGCTTCCTCGACGCGGGGATGGGCCAGCAGTTGCGCCAGGGCCCAGCCAGCGGTCACATCGCCTTCGGCAGGCGGCTGCCATTGCAGTGTCTGTACTTCGCCGCCGCATTGGCGCAGGTTGTCGGCAAAGGCTGCCAGGCCGACGTTGATGACCACGGGTTTCTGCTTGATCAACGGTGTCATGCCTGGGCTCCCTTGTCCGTAGCCTTGGAAGCCTTGCCAGCCTCCAGTACTGCGCGGCACAGCCGGATCGCCTGCGCATTGCTCTCTGCCAATTCCACACCGGCGCCCACCAGCGTGGCGCGCTGTGCGTCCAGTTGTTGCGGATCGTTGCGCGTGCCACAGACGTGGCCGATGAAGAGCACTTCATGGCCCGCGGCGGCGGCTGCTTCGCGCGCCGCCTGGATCGACGGCACGATGTCTCCCGCCGGGTCTTCATGCGCGCCATAACCCAGCACAAAATCGAGCAGGATGATGCCAATGCCGGGGACCGCCGCCTCGGTCACGATCCGTTCGTTGCGCAATCCGGGATCGATCATCGGGTGTGGCCGACCGCGCGTGAAATCGTCGTCACCAAGATCGAGAATCGTGTTGCCGACGCTGTTCCACAGGTCTTCGACGCGCGCGACCTTGCCGGTAGGCGTGTTCGATCGAAGGTCTGGCAGAACGTCCTGCAGCATCAGCAACGCTTCATAGCAGAACGTACCGCCGCAGTAGAGGCCGCGCAGCATCGTCTGCTCCGGCTTCAACCGCGCGGCCAGTGCGGCAGCGCGTTCCTGCAATGCTTCTGCGCCATCATCCTGCCGCGATGGCTTCCCGGTAGATAGCTCGGTGGCTCGTTGCGCGGCTTCCTCCAGCGTGTTGGCCGGCACCACGCCGGCCGCGCGCAGCGTATCCGGATTGGCACCGAGGAAGCACACCACCACCGGCTTGCCAGTCTCGCGCGCGGCGGCCAGCACCTTGTCGGCCACCGTTGCGGCTGGCGGTTTGGAAATCAGCACGATGACGCGTGTCGCAGGGTCTTCCGCGAGTTGCTGCAACGCAGTCAGCATGGTGATGCCGCCCACTGCTTCGGACAGGTCATGTCCGCCCGTGCCGATGGCATGCGTGATACCGCAACCGTACTGATCGATCAGGCAGGTCACCTGTTGCAGTCCCGTGCCCGATGCGGCAATGACGCCGATATCGCCCCGCGCCACCACGTTGGCAAAGGCCAGCGGCAAGCCGTCGATGATGGCGGTACCACAGTCAGGTCCCATGACGAGCAGGTTGCGGGACTGTGCGTAGCGCTTCAGCGCGATCTCGGACGCCACGCTGACGTTGTCCGAAAACAGCATGACATTCATGCCGAGTCGCAGCGCCTTCATGGCTTCCGCAGCGGCGTAGTCGCCCGGCGTAGAGATCAGCACGAGATTCGCGTGTCCGTCGCTGGCGTCGTGCGCCATCTGCACGCTGCGCAGCGGCTCGCGTTGCGTGTCCTCGGACGAACCAGATGCGGCTTTCTCGTCGAGCAGTGCGGCGGCCTGTTCCAACGCGCCTTCCAATGCAGCGGCATCGCCGCGCAGCACGAGCAGGATGTCGTTCGGGCGTGGCTCGGGCACCGCATCGAGCAAGCCCGCGCCGGCCATCTGTTCGAGATTGGCGCGAGTCGCCATTTGCGCCGATGCCGTCGCCACGCCCGGCAACTTGCCGAGCCGCGCGGACAACTGCATCAACGCCACGGAATCGCGATACAGATTCGGGAAATACTGGCAGGTCGTGGTGCTCATGCCGGCCTCCCCTCCAGCGCGGCCACGACGGCGGCGGATGACGCTACCCAGCCAAAGATGCCTCCTTGTGCCTTGATCATCTCAAGGCCCATGCGTTGGAACTCCGGAAAATACGATCCGGTGGCATCGGACACTACAAGGCATTCGAAGCCCCGGTCATTGGCTTCGCGCACCGTCGTGTTGACGCACACCTCGGTGGTCACGCCGCACACGATCAGCGTCTTGATGCCGCGATTGCGCAACCGAGCTTCGAAATCGGTCGCGTAGAAGGCGCCCTTGCCCGGCTTGTCGATCACCGGCTCGCCCGCGATGGGATACAGCTCGGGAATGATGTCGTGTCCAGCCTGCCCGCGGACCAGGATACGGCCCATCGGGCCGACATCGCCGATGCCTGTCTGCAATTGTCCGCGCGCCAGCTTGGTCGGCGGACAGTCGCCCAGGTCAGGGCTGTGGCCTTCCCGCGTGTGCACCACCAGCATTCCCCGCGCGCGGGCAGCTTCCAGCAACGCCTTGCACGGGGCAATCGCGCCACGCAGCAGCGACACGTCGTTGCCAAGCATCTCACCGAATCCGCCGGGTTCCAGGAAATCCCGCTGCATGTCGATGATGACCAGCGCGGTCGTCGCCGGCGTGAAGGACAACGCGTACGGCTCCGCTTCGATCGTCTTCGTCCGCGATGCCATGTAGGCGCGCCAGTCGCCGAAGCCCGAGATATCGGTGTGCGCCGCCGTGATTTCCTTCTGGGGGTAGAGGATGCCGTCCACCACGCGGCCATCCTCAAGCTCCACCGGGCCGCAATACAAGTGCGGCGGCTCTCCCGCCTCCACACGCGCCCAGGTTTCATCGCTCATGCAATACATCTCGCCGGCCACCGCCACGCCGCCTTGCTCCACCCGGTACATGCCAGGATGGATGTCGTGGATCGAGTGAATGCGGTACACCGGCTTGGTGCGGAACTCACCCAGGAATTCGGCACCGGCAAGGTTGCCGTGCAGCGCCAGGCCGCGCATGAGAGTACCGTTCACGAATAGCGTTTTCGCCATGATGGATCTGCTCCTGTTCAAACGTGTGAGGGTTCTTCCTCGTCATCATTGGATGGTGCCCAGCTGATGCGCTCGCCGTTTCGCTGCTGCTGCCAGGCCAGCCCCACGAAGATCAGCGTTGCCACGCCGTAACCGAACGACACACTGGGCGATGCGTTGATCGCCAGTTGCGAACCGTGGATGAAGCCGAAGAATGAGAGAACGGTGGCGGCGCTGGCATAGACCGCCGCCCAGTTGAAGCGCTTGTCGATCACGAACACCGCAATGGCGCCGATCATCAGCCCGGCCAGCACGGCGCCACCGCCGGTCAGTTCCATACCGTGGTAGAGCACGCCAGATTTCGCCATGCTGGCCATGATCGCATCGGGAATCGCCTCGGTTTTGATACCCGCTGCTTCAAGCGCTCCGTTTACTTGCGTCTTCGCCCATTCGGCAATGTTCGGCACGAGCGCCAGCACGATGGCCGGGGCATGGCGCTTGGGCGATGCCTGGAATGCCTGCGCGCCGATCACGAGTCCGATGAACAGCAGGATGGGCACGATCGACACCAGCGGAATCACAGACAGCAGCAATGCGGTCAACCCGAGGAAACAGAGCAGCCCGACACCGATGCCGGTGGCAAGCGAGTAGCCGATGCGGCCGCCCATCGCTTTCCAGCCCGGATGCCCGATATAGACCGCTGGAGGGAAGGGGGAGCCGAGGAAGGCGCCCACGATGGCGCCCAGGCCATCGGCCGTCAGGATGGCGCGCAGGTTGTAGTTGTCACCACCGACGCTGGCCGATTCGACGTTGTTGATGCCTTCTGTGAAGTTGTAGATGCCGAGCGGAATCGCCGTGACCAGCAACGGCCAAATCTGCTTGAGCGGTATCGACAGGACATCGCCGCTGACCACCGGCAGATACAGAGAGAAGTGCTGCATGGCCTCGCCGACGGCTGTGGGCTGCATCATGTCGCTCCAGCCCAGTGCCGTGGCAATCCACGCCATCGCCGAGCCCACCACCACGACAGCCAGCCCACCCGGTATGTTGAATGGCAGCCGGACGTTGCCGATCCATGCGAGCAGGATGATCATGAAGCAGACCAGCCCGATCCACGCACCGTCGAACATCTGGTACGCCGGGCGCATCGAGATGAACGCGATCGAGATACCGGCCAGTGTGCCGAGCATGGCGGCGCGCGGCGTGTACTTGCGGATGGTGGGGCCCACGAAGGCGCCGAGCAGCACGATGATGCCGACGATCAGTGCCCACACGAGGCCGAGCTTCCAGGCCAGGATCGGATCCTTCGTCGACAGGTACGTCGGGAGCATGACCACGAACACCACGATGAACATGTGCGGCACGCTGGGCCCATAAGGCATGGCGGTGACGTTGTTGCGCCCTTCCTTCTTTGCGAGTTGCCACGCCAGGTAGGCATAGAACAGGTTGCCGAGCGGCAACGCGATGCCGAGCGCCGGAAGGATGCGTCCATAGACCGTATCGTTCGGCATCTGCACCACGTACAACGCGAGGCTCGACAACACCAGCACGTTCAGCAGCACGTTTGTGAACAGGCCGAAAAAGGCGTTGAGGTCCCCTGCCACCCACAATCGCGGATGCATCTCGGTAGACGGCGACGACTGCGCTTCCGAAGAAGTCTGGCTCACGATAGCACTCCTTTCACATCAGAATTTGTCGATCCGGAAAAGACGTTGTTATCGCGCCGGATACTGGGCGGGACGGCCTGGTGTCCCGATTGGGACGCCTTAGGAAATCTAGTTCAGAAATGGCGAAACGGTGGCGCGCATCGCGTTTGCAAATTCTGAGTCCGCCAGGCATCAAACCCCTCTCTGCCCCGACGCATCCGTGGCTGCGTCAGCGTCAAAACCAATCCGGCGATAGTAAAGACCGGCAACTGCCATCGCGCTGCCCGAAATCAAAGGCGGGAACGACTCCCATGCCAACGACAGGGGATCGTTCCAGTAACGTGGCAATGCACCCAGCCTTGCGACGCTTCGGGAAAAATGGGCATAAAAAAACCCCGGCGCAAGGCCGGGGTCAAACTCCTGAGAGAAGATTCCCAATCAGCTCTCCAGCACAACTCTGTTGTCGGGCATCAGCCTTCGTAGGCGGTCTCGCCGTGCGAGGTGATGTCCAGGCCTTCGCGCTCTTCCTCCTCCGGCACGCGCAGGCCAATCAGCATGTCCACCAGCTTGAAGGCCACCAGGGCCACCACGCCGGACCACACGATCGTGGTCAGTACGCCTTCGAACTGGATCCACAGTTGACCGGCGATCGAGTAGTCGTCGGCAACCTTGTTCGCCACATAGTCGTAGATGCCCACGCCGCCCAGGCTCGGGGCTGCGAACACGCCGGTCAGCAACGCGCCGACGATACCGCCCACGCCGTGCACGCCGAACACGTCCAGCGAGTCATCCACGCCAAGCATGCGCTTCAGGCCACTCACGCCCCACAGGCACACCAGGCCGGCCACCAGGCCCATCACGATCGAACCCATCGGACCGACGAAACCGGCTGCCGGGGTGATGGCCACCAGGCCAGCCACCGCACCCGAGGCACCGCCCAGCATCGACGGCTTGCCCTTGCCGATCCACTCACCGAACGTCCACGACAGCACTGCTGCGCAAGTTGCTAGCAGCGTGTTGACGAAGGCCAGTGCAGCGCCGCCGTTGGCTTCCAGGCCCGAACCGGCGTTAAAGCCAAACCAGCCGAACCACAGCAGCGACGCACCCACCATCGTGAAGGTCAGGCTGTGCGGACGGATCGCTTCGCGGCCGAAGCCGATACGCTTGCCCATCATGAACGCACCGACCAGACCCGCCACAGCGGCGTTGATGTGCACCACGGTGCCGCCTGCGTAGTCGAGCGCGCCCTTCTGGAACAGCCAGCCGGACTTGGCCGTGGCAGCCGTAGCGGCAGCGGCGTCGGTGTACGCATCCGGACCCGGCCAGAACCAGACCATGTGGGCCATGGGGATGTAGGCGAACGTGAACCACAGCACCACGAAGACCAGCACGGCCGAGAACTTGGCGCGCTCGGCGAAGGCGCCGATGATCAGGCCGCAGGTGATGCAGGCAAAGGCGCACTGGAAGGCGAAGAAGCCCAGTTCCGGAATCACCACGCCCTTGCTGAACGTGGCCGTCACCGCATCGGGCGTCAGGCCCTTCATGAACAGCCGATCCACGCCGCCGAAGAATGCGTTGCCCTCGGTGAACGCGAAGCTGTAGCCGTAGATGGCCCACAGCAGCGCCACGACCGAGAAGATCACCAGGCACTGCATCAGCACCGACAGCATGTTCTTCGAGCGGACCAGGCCGCCGTAGAACAGCGCCAGGCCCGGCAGCGTCATCAGGATCACGAAGGCCGTGGCCACCAGCAGCCAGGCGGTGTCACCCTTGTTGGGAACCGGTGCGGGGGCAGCGGCCGGTGCGGCTTCGGCTGCCGGCGCTGCGGCGGGCGCGGCAGGGGCTGCTGCGGCAGCGGCCGGAGCGGCGGCTGCCGCAGCAGGTGCCGAGGCTTCGGCGGCGGGCTTGTCCTGTGCCACCGCGTGGGTGGACAGGCCAAGGCCGGCTGTGCCGAGTGCCAGCGTCACCGCGCCGGCCGTCAGGAATCGCTTGATCCAGGTTTTCATTTCCGTTGCCTCTGTCTCTTGTCTCTCTGGTGTCACAGCGCGTCGCCGCCGGTCTCGCCGGTACGAATGCGGATGACCTGTTCGATCGGCGCGATGAAGATCTTGCCGTCGCCGATCTTGCCGGTGCGGGCGGCTTTCTCCACGGCTTCGATGGCACGCTCCACCACCTCGTCGGGCACTGCCACCTCGATCTTCACCTTGGGCAGGAAGTCGACGATGTATTCCGCGCCGCGATACAGCTCGGTGTGGCCTTTCTGCCGGCCAAAGCCCTTGACCTCGGTCACGGTGATGCCGGACACGCCTACGTCCGAGAGCGCTTCGCGCACCTCGTCGAGCTTGAACGGCTTGATGACTGCAATGATGAGTTTCATCGGGTTTCTCCTCGGGGCGGCCCGGTCAGGCGGGCCGCCATGCCTCAGGGGTGTGGTTTAGAAAGTCTTGGTGATCGATGCCCAGGCGGCGGCCTTGCCGAGATAGCGACCACGGTTGGCGCTCGTGTAGAACGACTCGCGGGCGTTGGTATCCACATAGGCCACGGCCAGCGAGAAGCCCTTGCCCAGATCCTTGGTCAGGCCCACCTTCCAGTCCGTGTACGAGGCATCGCTGTTGCCGTCCACACGCTGGTAGCCCACGTGGGCATTGAAGGTCAGGTCCCAGAAGTTCAGCGGCACGTTGGCGGTCAGGTCCACGTAGTAGCTGTTCTTGCTGTCCGGAATGCCGAAGAGGTTCGTGACCGAGTGCGAGTACTTCAGGAACACGGGGCCATAGCCAATGCCGGCGTAGAGTTCGGTCGTGTACGGACGGGTGGTCGTGTAGCCGCCCGGGTAGAAGTACTGGAGCACGCCCAGGTCGTAGTTGAACTCGAGTTCGGAGACCTTGAACGTGTTCTTGAAACCGCCGTAGAAGTCCATCTCGACCGGTGCGGACACCGAACCGTCCGAATCCTCGAGCCAGCTGATGCTCGAGTTCCAGTTGCCGAGGTAGAAGCCACTTTCGTGCGCGTAGTCGAACCCGCCCTGGATGGCCGGACGCAGGTTGGTCTGGCTGATACCGCGATAGCGGTAGTCGGACACCAGCGACACGTTGGCCGTGAACGTGTGGGGCGATGCCGGCTCGGCGGCGGGTGCGGCGGGCGTAGCGGCGTCCGGGGCGGTCTGCGCGAACGCGACCGGAGCGGCCAGGCTGAACAGTACCGCAGCGGCGCTGGCTGCAAGGCTCGACGTCTTCATCGGGTTTCCTCCATTTCCTAAAGTCTTAGCGGGCTCGTTTTGAGGGATCTGCTGCTTTATTGCTTTTAGGGTGACGCTCCTGGCCACCATTACTGCAACTGCCATGCCAGCCATGCCGGGCGGGGTCGCCCTGCTTAAGAAACGTCCGAAACAATGTGTCGAAGATATGCAAGAGGCACATATGACGCGCCAGCAACGGGCTACGAAATGTCCTGGATCTGGCAAAAAATCGGGGGCAAGCCTTGCTGGAGCTTTCATGGCGGGCGCTGAAGCGCCATAATCCGCGTCATGAAGGGTCAAGTGCTGCGCGCTTGGCGTCCGGACGTGGAGAACGCATGCCCGGGATCGCCCAAGCAAGCGCGCGCCCCAAGGCGGTGCATCGGAAGGCGAAAAGCGAGGGCGTGATGCCCGGGTTGGCTTCCCCATTTCGGTGCGAACGTGGCCGATGCGCCATGGCATGCACGCCTCGGGGCCACGCGGCACGGGCCTTATCCGAATCGGGTCACCTAAGGAGCGTTACCATGAAACCGACCGATCTGTTCAACGACCTGCAGAGCAAGGTCAGCGAAGCGCTGCGCAACTCGCCGGCCAAGGACATCGAGAAAAATGTCCGCAGCATGATGACCCAGGGCTTTGCGCGGCTGGACCTCGTCACGCGCGAGGAATTCGACGTCCAGTCGCAGGTGCTGGCCCGTACGCGCGCGCGACTGGAAGAACTGGAGGCACGGGTCGCGGCGCTGGAGGCCCGCGCTGGCGCCGGCACGCCGCCGACACCGGGGGTATGAGCCCGAGCGCTCTCCTCTCCCTGCTTCGCCAGAAAGGCCACCGGATTCCGGTGGCCTTTTTCTTTAACACTTCCGAAAAGGTATTCGCCACGGTATGAGTCTCGCCGTCCTCCGCAGCCGCGCGCTGACCGGCATCGAAGCGCCACCGGTATCCGTCGAAATCCACCTCGCCAACGGGTTGCCCGCGTTCAACATCGTCGGGCTGGCCGACACCGAGGTACGCGAAAGCCGGGAGCGCGTACGCGCCGCCCTGCTCAACAGCGATTTCGAATTCCCCAATCGCCGCATCACAGTCAATCTGGCGCCCGCCGACCTGCCCAAGGAATCGGGCCGATTCGATCTCGCCATCGCCATGGGCATCCTGGCCGCCAGTGGCCAGTTGCCGGTCGATGCCCTCGACCGCTTCGAATTCGCGGGCGAGTTGTCACTGGCCGGCGACCTTCGCCCGGTGCGTGGCGCGCTGGCCATGGCGATGGGACTGGCGCGCGACAACCAGGCGCGCGCGGCCAACGACCTGCCGCCGCGCGATTTCCTCGTGGCCGCCGAGAATGGCGCGGAGGCAGCGCTGGTAGAGGGCCTGGCGGTGTACGCGGGCAAGACGCTGCGCGCGGTGTGCCATCACGCCGGGCTGCTGCCGGAATGCCGGCTGCCCCGCGCGCGGCCCCCCTTGCGCAGCGAGGTACCGGCCGATGTCCCCGACCTGCGAGACGTGCGCGGACAGATACAGGCCCGGCGGGCCATGGAGGTTGCGGCGGCGGGTCAGCATTCGGTGCTGCTGGTCGGCCCGCCGGGCACGGGCAAGTCGATGCTGGCGCAGCGCTTTCCCGGGCTGCTACCGCCGATGACCGAGGCCGAAGCGCTCGAAGCCGCCGCCGTGCTGAGTCTGACCCCGGGCGGCTTTCATCCTGCGCGATGGGGCCAGCGGCCGTTTCGCAGCCCGCACCACACCGCCAGCGGACCGGCGATGGTCGGCGGCGGCGGCAATCCTCGTCCCGGCGAAATCTCGCTGGCACATCTCGGCGTGCTATTCCTCGACGAGCTTCCTGAATTCGAGCGCCGCGTGCTGGAGGTCCTGCGCGAACCGCTGGAGACCGGCCACATCACGATCTCGCGCGCCGCCGCGCAGACAGACTTCCCCGCCCGGTTCCAGTTCGTGGCCGCGATGAACCCGTGCCCGTGCGGCTACCTTGGTCATCCCACCCGAATGTGTCGCTGCACGCCAGATCAGATCCAGCGCTACCAGTCGCGCATCTCGGGCCCGCTGCTCGACCGCGTGG
The DNA here is from genome assembly GCF_009793345.1 of Cupriavidus sp. SW-Y-13. Taxonomy (NCBI): domain Bacteria; kingdom Pseudomonadati; phylum Pseudomonadota; class Betaproteobacteria; order Burkholderiales; family Burkholderiaceae; genus Cupriavidus; species Cupriavidus sp. SW-Y-13. Next base: position 310,859 of record NZ_WHLX01000001.1, on the reverse strand, counting down.
ACCTGCAGATCGAAGTCCCCGCACAGAATCAGCGCGACATGCTCGACGGCCCACCCGGCGAACCGAGCGAAACGGTGCGTGCCCGCGCCGTCATCGCACGCGACCGCCAACTGGCCCGCCAGGGCATGCCGAACAGCGACCTGTCGGGCCGTGCCATCGACACGCACTGTCCGCTGAACACCGAAGCGCAATCGCTGCTGCGCGGCGCGATGGAAAAACTGGGCTGGTCTGCCCGCGCGTACTTCCGCGTCCTGAAAGTAGCCCGCACGATCGCGGACCTGGACGGCGCGGAAGTTCTCAATGCGAAGCATGTGGCCGAGGCGATCCAGTATCGAAGGGTGTTGCGAACGGGTTAGCGCCAACGAAAAAGCCCGCCAACATTCGGCGGGCCTTCTCGCTTCAGACCGGCGGCTCCAGCGGCGGCGGCGGCGGTTCCTCGATCGGATCCTGGTCGGGTGGGAAGCCGGGTGGCGGCGGATCGCCGGGGCCGGGTTCGCGGTGCGCATGGTAGCGGCCCATCGGAATGGTCTGGGCGCGGGCGATGAGCATCGGGGTCTCCATGGTGAACGGGGTCACTCCCATTGAAGCAAACCCGGACGCGATGTGCCACCCCGGGCAAGGTGGCCGCTCAGGCGTGATGGCGGCGGACGAAGAACAGTGCGGCGCCCACGGCCATCAGCACGCTGCCGAAGAAGCGGTTCTGCCAGCGCACGGCGCGCGCGTTGCGGAACAGGCCCTGCATCCGCGACGCCAGCAGCGCGTAGCCATGCATCACGATCAGATCGACAAAGCACATCGTGGCGGCCAGGATCGCGAGTTGCGGCCCCAGCGCGTGGGCCGGGTCGATGAACTGCGGCAGCACTGCCACCATGAAGATGATGCCCTTGGGGTTGGTCACGTTCGTCAGCAGGCCCGTGGCAAAGCGGCGACGACGGCTCATCACGGCCACGCGCACCGCGCCCGGCGCTGCCTCGGCATCGGTCTCCACCTTCGAGCGCCACTGCTGCACGCCCAGATAGATCAAGTACATCGCGCCAATCGTCTTCACGACGAGGAATGCATCTTCCGATGCCAGCAGCAGCGCGCCGAGTCCGCCCCCGGCAATCAGCAGGATGATGACCAGCCCGGTCTGCAGACCGAGGATCGTGGTCGACGTCTTGCGCAGTCCGTAGGACAGACCATGGCTCATCGACAGTACGGCACCGGAACCCGGCGACACAGCGATCACCCAGCACGCCGCAAAATAGGCCAACCAAACTTCCCAACGCATACTGCACTCCCTGATGGATACGACGACGAAACGAATCTAGAACGGATGAAAGCCCGTGAGGAACTGTTCGACCTGCTCGGCCTGGCGCGTATCGCGCGCGGCATCGCCGGCTTCGAGCACCACGGCCTGATAAGCGTGTATTCCGGTTGCCACGAGCCGCGCGGTCAGCCGGCGCGGCGACTGGTCCTGCGGCGAGACGCCGGCCACTGAAACCTCGATGCCCTCCAGCGCCACTGGCGGTTGCGTAGCCGACATGACGGTCACCTGCCTCGCGCGCGCTGGCGTATCGGGATGCGCGCCGAGGTTGGCTACCAGTCCCGCCTGCATGGCATCGATGGCCTCGCGCCGCAATGCCGGATCGTCAACCGGCAGCGTCACCACGCCAACGGCAAACAGTGTGCCGCCGATATTCGCGGCTTCCATCGTCATGGGCAGCTTGCGCCCCGCGATGGAGACATCACGTGCGGCGTTGGTCGGCTTGGCGGGATACATCGCGGCGTACTTGCCATCGTTGGACACAATCGTGCGCCAGTCGTAACGCGGCGAGCAGCCCGCCAGCACAAGCCAGAGCAGGGTGAACAACAGCAGGAAGGACTTCCGGGGGCGGATGTGTGCGGGTGCGGGCATTGGGGGGCGGCGCATTCTGGCGCAAGCCGCTATTATCCGGGAAGCCGCGCGGCCACGCATCCCCTGCCTGTCGCCGGCGTCGCATTTTGTGAGGCCCCCTATGCCAGTTCGCCCCCTGCTCCCCGCCGTCCGGTCCATGCTTGGCACTATGCTGCTGGCTGGTGGTATCGGCGTGGCTAGCGCTGCGGCCCATCTGCCGCCCGTCACCGATATCGCGGCCCAATCGGCCGCCGCAGCCAGGGACGGAGAACCTCTCGTCGTGCTGGTCACGCTGCCGGGCTGCTCCTATTGCGAGACTGTGCGCCGCAACTACCTCGGCCCCCAGCTTGCCGCCGGGGAAATCGCCGCGCGGGAAATCGACATGACAGCCGATACGCCGATTCGCGATGTCGACGGCACGATGACCACGGCCAAGCGTTGGGCGCAGGCCCGCAATATTTCGATGGCCCCGACTGTATTGTTCCTCGACCGCCAGGGCCGCAATCTGGCCAATCCGCTGCGCGGCATGCAGGCCGATTTCTACGGCGCATACCTGGAGCAAGCGCTCGACGAGGCACGCGCGCGCGTATCGGCGCGGTCCGCAGCGCGATGAGGTCGCCTGATGCCGATTCAGGCCAGTTGAGGCGCCGCAGCCCCCACATCCGCGCGCGGCAGTAGAATAGCCGCAGTCCGCCGCGTGCTGATTTCCAAAAGGCTGTATCCATGTCCGCCACTACACCCGCAACTTCCCGCAAGCGCTGGCCCATCGCCGCCGCCGTCATCGTCATCGCACTGCTCGGCTTCTTCGGCTATCGCGCCATGACGCCCACCAGCAGCGTGCCCGACGCCACGTTCACGCTGCTGTCCGGTCAGAAGGTCAGCACCGGAGACCTCAAGGGCAAGGTGTACCTGGTCAATTTCTGGGCCACGAGCTGCGTCACCTGCGTCAAGGAAATGCCGCAGATGATCGATACCTACAAGCAGTTCAAGGACAAGGGACTCGACTTCGTGGCCGTCGCCATGAACTATGACCCACCCATGTACGTAGCGAACTACGCCAAGACGCGGGAGCTGCCGTTCAAGGTGGCAATGGATTCCGATGGCACCAACGCCAAGGCATTCGGCGACGTGCAACTGACACCTACCACCTTTGTCGTGGACAAGAACGGCAAGATCCTCAAGCGCTATGTCGGCGAGCCGGAGTGGGATGCGCTGCACAAGCTGCTGGAGGGGGCGCTGGGGGCGGCGTAGTTCTTCAGATGTTCAATATTCTGGACAGAATCGCTTGTTTTGCATGGAATACTGGACGGCCTCACCAAGTTAAAGGTGCCCATGTGGCACCTTTTTTGTTCTGTGCTTCGACCGCATTTGGTACAACTTGTCTGAATTTGTACCGCTGGCCCTCTCCCCCGGCCCCTCTCCCGCAAGCGGGAGAGGGGAGCAAACCGGCGTGTGAGACAGGACTAACGCCACTAGCTATGCGCTCCCCTCGCCCACTTTTGTGGGAGAGGGGTGGGGGTGAGGGCATGGCGTCCAAATTGCGACGTGTGGTGATTGCACCGCTTACCCTCTCCCCGGCCCCTCTCCCGCAGGCGGGAGAGGGGAGCAGACTGCCGTTTGCGATCACGAGCCTTGCCATCCCAAGCTGTATGGATATACAGTGGGCGCCAGATTTTTTTATTCCTGCCCTCATCCCCCGTGCTGCCGGATCTTGCCCCCGACGCCGATGTTGCCGATCCGGCATCTGACGCCCCCGCCTATCTCGCCCGATTGAATCCGGAGCAGCGTGCTGCCGTGGAGTACGACGGTGATGCGCCGTTGCTGATCATTGCTGGCGCCGGATCGGGCAAGACCAATACGCTGGCGCATCGCGTGGCGCATCTGGTGGTGGGCGGTGCCGATCCGCGTCGCATCCTGCTGCTGACGTTCTCGCGGCGGGCCGCCGCCGAGATGGGGCGACGGGTCGAACGGATTGTCGATCAGGCGCTGGGCACACAGACGGGTGCGGGGCGCGCCGCGTTGCAGTGGTCGGGCACGTTCCACGCCATCGGCGCACGGCTGTTGCGCGAATATGCCGAGACACTCGGGCTGGCCCCAACGTTCACGATCAGCGACCGCGGCGATGCGGCCGATCTGATGCATGTGGTGCGGCACGACCTCGGTATGTCCGAGCAGACGTCGCGCTTTCCGCGCAAGGAAACTTGCCTCGCGATCTACTCGCGCGTGGTCAACACGCAGTTGCCGCTCGAAGTGGTGCTGAAAACGCAGTTTCCGCGCTATGCAATGTGGGCCGATGCGCTGAAGACGCTCTTCGCCGGCTACGTGGAGGCCAAGCAGAAGCAGCAGGTGCTCGACTACGACGATCTGCTGCTCTATTGGGCGCAGGCTTTGACTGAGCCCAGCATCGCGCAAGACATGGGCGCGCGTTTCGATCACGTGCTCGTCGACGAGTACCAGGACACCAACGCGCTGCAGGCGTCGATCCTGCTGGCACTCAAGCCGCAGGGGCGTGGCTTGACCGTCGTCGGCGACGACGCGCAATCGATCTACGCATTCCGTGGCGCCACCGTGCGGAACATCCTCGACTTCCCCGCGCAGTTCACGCCCGCCGCGCAGCAGGTCACGCTGTCGCAAAACTATCGATCCACGCAGCCGATCCTGCACGCCGCGAATGCGGTGATTGGTCTCGCTGCCGAACGCTTCACCAAGGACCTCTGGTCGCTGCGCGAATCGGCGGAGAAGCCCGGCGTGGTGGTGGTCAATGACGAGGCCGATCAGGCGCGCTTCGTCGTGGAACAGGTGCTGGCACGGCGCGAGTCGGGGCTCGCACTGATGCAGCAGGCCGTGCTGTTCCGCGCGGCCGATCACAGTGCGCAAGTCGAGATCGAACTCGCACGTCGCAACATTCCGTTCGTGAAATTCGGCGGGCTGAAGTTTCTGGAATCGACGCACGTCAAGGATGTGATGGCTGTGGTGCGCTGGCTCGAAAATCCGCGCGATCGCATGGCCGGCTTCCGCACGCTGCAGTTGCTGCCCGGCGTCGGGCCGAAGACCGCTGCGCGCGTGCTCGAAGGACTGGAGGCCGCCACCGAGCCGCTGCTCGCACTCGAAGCGTTCGAAGCACCGCCCGCCGCCGCGCCTGCATGGGATGACCTGCTCTCGCTGGCGCGCACGTTGATGGCGCCCACCTCGCCGTGGCCTTCGGAATTCGAGCAGGTGGTGGCGTGGTATCTGCCGCATCTGGAACGCATGCATGACGATGCGCCCGCGCGGCAGGCCGACCTGCAGCAGATCGAGCGCATCGCAGCCACGTATGGCTCGCGCGAACGTTTTCTGACTGAATTGACGCTCGATCCCCCGAGCGCATCGAGCGACGAATCCGGCGTGCCGTCACGCGACGAGGACTACCTGATCCTCTCGACGATCCACTCGGCCAAAGGGCAGGAGTGGAAGGCGGTCTACGTGCTCAACGCCGTGGACGGCTGCATGCCATCGGACCTCGCCACGGGCACCACCGAGGAAATCGAGGAAGAGCGCCGCCTGCTCTACGTGGCGATGACCCGCGCTCGCGATCACCTCGACGTCATCGTGCCGCAGCGCTTCTACGTGCATAACCAGGTGGGCTTTGGTGACCGCCACGTCTATGCATCGCGCACGCGCTTCCTGCCCAACCGCGTGATGCCGAATTTCTACAGCCGCTCGTGGCCGCCCCCACCCATGCCCGGCGACGCACCGCCCAAGCCCGCACTGCCGCAGGTGGATCTGGCGGGACGGATGCGGAATATGTGGAAGTAGGCGGCGTCGCAGAGTTACCTTGACTTGGCTGGTGGCGGATTGTCTTGTCTGTAGGTGCGCTTGGGATGGATGACCAGACGTTTGACCTGTGCGTCCAGTTCCGCGCTGTGATAGAGATCCATGCACTTCAGCAAGTCGAAGCGGACGCCCTTGATTTCAGCGTCAACGAGCGGGTTGTGATAATCGCGCGCCAGGTAACGATCCACCAGTGACTTGATTTCGTCTGGAGCTTTCTCCAGATCGTAAGCAGTCCAGTCTCGCAATGCGCTGACGCTGCTTCCCGCGTCAATGGCGGCATCCTTGTCGTGCCTGTAAGCGTTCGCGATGCAGGTCGCCAGCACCATGTCCTTGTAGTTCTGCGCGTATGTACGAGTTCCCGATTGTGGAGACGCGCGTCGTTCGTCCTTGGCATAGACCACCGACGCGCAGGAAACGAAAGCTGAAGCGGTCAGGATACCGACCCAAAACTTCTTCATGGAAGACTCCAGAAGTTCGCACGGTCAGTGCGATATCTTGCCTCTGGCTCGTTGAAGTAACAGTTGTCGTAGCAGACATTACCGTTGAACAGCGTTGCGTGGCCTTGTGCATCCGACCAACCTGAAACTTCGAAAAGAATCAGCCCCTTCTTACCGGCAAGCGAACCTCCGTCAGACGGTGGATACTCAACAACCTCCGGCTGCCCCCATTTCTGCCGAAGAAAGGCAATGAGGTTCCTGACACGGAAAAAATACTGACGTCTATCCGCTCCCGATACGGTCTGTCCGGGAATGCTCGGAATAGTCAATCCCGAATGACTCAGGATATAGCTCATCCGTACCGCACAGGTATTAGTCCAGCGCTGTCGAGGATCAGGGTTGTTAATGTTCTTCTCAACATACCCTCCAATGATTTTTGCTACCTTGACGCTTGAGTTTGCGGGAGCATAAATTCGCTGCGAAGCGGCCCACGCAGCAGTGAAACCAGGTCGGGTCATCTTCCATCCTTGATCTCGGGATTCGGCGATGATTTTCCGAATCCCGTTCAACAGTCGGTCGAATATCGGTATAGCGGCCGAACATCGACGGCGCGTTGTCACTAGTCAAAGATCACCAGAATCAACCCAGATGGGGGTGCCGTGCCGCCGTCGGCAGTCAACACCGTGCCTTCACCGATCAACGTGATGGCCACGTGCGAGAGCGGTGCAAGGTCGCCACTGGCGTCAAGCGACCTCACTTGCGGAACAGCCGGTGTGATACCTATGTCCAGATACTTCAGCAGTTGCCCGCAGGCCACGGGCGATGGTGGCAACGGTGTCGGGGGCTGAACTCAGAGTCCGTAGCGCTTGATCTTGTCGTACAGCGTGGCCTTGCCTACTTGCAGCAGATCGGCCGCCTGGCTCACGGCCCCACCGGTGCGCGCGAGCGTGTCCGCGATCACGGCGCGTTCGTAGCGTTCCATGCGCTCGCGCAGCGGTGTGGTGTCATCGACGGATTCCGCCTTCGCTGCGGATCCGCCCTCGGGCACGCCCAGCACGAAGCGATCGGCGGCATTGCGCAGCTCGCGCACATTGCCCGGCCAGGGTCGCTGCATCAGTTGCTGGCGTTGCGATTCTGAGAGGATCGGCGCGGGGCGCTGGTAGCGCACGGCGGCCACCAGCGTGAAATGCTCGAACAGCGGCACGATGTCTTCGCGGCGGTCACGTAGCGGCGGCAGCGGAATCGTCACCACGTTGAGGCGGTACAGCAGATCCTGCCGGAACGCGCCTTGCGCCACCAGCGATTCCATATCGCCCTTGGCAGCGGCCACGATGCGCACGTCGATCGGCACCGATGCATTCGATCCCAGCCGCTCCAGCGTGCCCTCCTGCAACACGCGCAACAGCTTGACCTGCAATGCCAGCGGCATGCTCTCGATCTCGTCGAGGAACAGCGTACCGCCCGATGCATGTTCGAGCTTGCCGATGCGGCGCTTGCCCGCGCCCGTGAAGGCGCCCGGCTCGTGGCCGAACATCTCGGACTCGAAAATCGCTTCGGGCACCGCGCCGCAATTCAGCGCGATGAACGGTGCATCGCGGCGCGTTGACAACGCGTGCAGGCTGCGTGCCACCAGTTCCTTGCCCGTACCAGTCTCGCCGTTGATCATCACCGGCACATCGGTGGCTGCCACGTTGGCAATCAGGTCACGCACCTGCCCCATGGCGGGGGAGCGGCCGATGATGCGCGTGCCGGCGGCCTGGCCTGCCAGTTCGCGGCGCAGGGCGAGGTTTTCGAGTTCCAGCGCGCGGCGCTCCAGTGCGCGGCGTACCGTCTCGGTCAACCGGTCGGCGCCGAATGGCTTCTCGATGAAGTCGTAGGCGCCTTCGCGCATGGCCTGCACGGCCATCGTGATATCGCCATGGCCGGTGACGAGGATCACGGGCACACCGGGCGCCACGTTGCGGCTGTGCTGGAGCAAGTCGAGTCCCGATGCGCCACCGAGCCGCACATCGGTCACCAGGACGCCGGGGAAATCCGCACTCAGATGCGGCATGGCCGCTTCCGCCGATGGCAGCGCCAATACCGCAAACCCGGCCAGTTCCAGGCTCTGCGCCGTGGCCTGGCGCACCAGGGGTTCGTCTTCCACGAACAGCACGCGCAGTCCGTCTTGCATCGCCATCATGTCCCTGTCCTCGTCATGCGCATGTCGATCTCATGCGGCCACCGGCTGCCGCGCCCGCCGCAGCGTCACTACGAACTCCGCCCCGCCCTCTGCCAGGTTGCCGGCCGTCAATTGACCGCTGAACTCCCGCACGATCGACGACGAGATGGCGAGTCCAAGACCCAGCCCCTGGCCGATCTCCTTGGTCGTGAAGAACGGCTCGAACAGGCGCGGCAAGGCTTCCGGTGCGATGCCCGGGCCGTTGTCGCGCACGGCAATGCGCACGCGCTCTTCCGCCGCTTCCACGGTCACGTCGATGTGACCATCGGGCCGGCCTTCGCCAGCAATGGCGTCGAGCGCGTTGCCAACGAGGTTGAGCAGTACTTGTTCGAGCTTCAATTCATCGGCCCAGACGCCGAGGTCCGGGCAGTCTTCCAGACCATGCACGGCCAGCGTGGTGGTGCCGAGCCGGGGCGCAATCAGTTGCAGCACATGATCGATGGCCGCGCGGACCTGCACCGCATTGCGCCGCTGCCGTGCCTTGCCTGCGAACAGCTTGAGCTGGCTGGTGATCTTGCCCATGCGCTCGGTGAGTCCGGCGATGGCCGTGAGATTGCCTGTGGCCGCGTCGAGCTGCCCGCGCTCCAGCAGCACGCGCGTGTTATCCGAGAACGTGCGCAGCGCCGCCAGCGGCTGGTTCAGTTCATGCGTGATGCCGGCCGCCATCTGTCCCAGTGCCGCGAGCTTGCTGGCCTGTACGAGTTCGTCCTGCGTGGCGCGCAGTTCGCTCTCGGCGCGCGTGCGTTCGGCCACTTCGCCTTCGAGTTGTTCGTTGATGGCCATGAGGTCGGCGGTACGCGCCTCCACGCGACGCTCCAGTTCGTCATAGGCCGCTTCGAGCAGGCGTCGGCTGTACTGCATGTCCCGCGCGCGCTGGCGGCGCTGGCGCAGGTTCACCAGCAGCAGGCACACGCACGCATAGGCAAGCGCCGCGCCGATGGTGGCGCCACGCGCACTGGCCAGCACCGGGTCGAGCGGCGCCATGACCTGCATGTTCCAGCCGGCCGGCCCCACCGAGCGGTTGATTTCGAGATAGCGGTCCGCGCCGTCCGCAGAGAGTCCGAAGCGCATGTCGGCCCCGTCGATGCCATCGGGCACGTCGGGCGCGCCGCGCTCGGCATTGCCCACGCGCACCAGGCGCTCGCCGTCACTCAGCGTGGCATTGGCCAGCCAGCGCGTGACCGGCGAATCGAGCGGCTGCAGCGGCAAAGGGCGCACATCCACATCGTGATACTGGCGGCTGTTGACGATTTCCGCCTGCAGGTCGCGTGGCAGCGGACGCAGCGTGCGGTACTGCCATCCGGGCACCGATGAGAGGAAGATCACGCCGTGATCGTCGGAGACCAGCAGCGGCTCGCCACGTCCCGATCCGGCCCGCTGGAACCACTCCAGGTTCAGCTTCACGACCGTGACGCCGATGAACTTGCCACCTGCCTCGATCGGCTGGGCGATGTAGTAGCCCGGTTCGTCGCTGGTGATGCCGATGGCGTAGAAGCGCCCGATCTCGCCACGCGCGGCGCGCTGGAAGTACGGACGGAAGCGATAGTCGGTGCCCACGAAACTGCCGGGCTCCCCGTGATTGCTGGCGGCCAGCGCGATGCCATTGGCGGCGATCACATAGGTGGCCGAGGCGCGTGCGCGCCGATTGACATCGACAAGGTAGTCGTTGACCGCGGCAATGCGCGCGGGGTCCTGCGGCGAGGCCAGCAATGCGCGCACCGAGGGGTGCAGCGACACCAGCGCTGGCAGGAATTCGTAGCGGTCGAGCGTGGATTCGAGCGTGGCGGCGTAGCGATCCGCGCGCATGGCGGTGGACTGTTGCAGCGCCGCAATGCCACGCTGCACCGACAGCAGCCACGTCAGCGAGCAGAGGATCAGCAGCCCCGCCAGCAGCGCGACGGCGAATCCCCACCAGCGCGAGCCGTTCTCCGGCGCGTGCAGTGCGTCGGGGGCGGTGGGGTCGTGCACGGCGAGGAAGTCGTCGGAATGGGGCATCGATGGGCGCGGAAGCTCTCGCGCCGATGATACCCGCTGGCCGGACTGACCGCCGCCCGGCCCGGCTTCCCCGCTGCCCGCGGGAGAGGCCGCCTCCCCGGGGGGCGCGGCCAGCGTCACGTCAGCGGGCGTCGGCGAGCGCGACGCTGTCATCGTCGCCACCCTGCAGCACGCGGTTCAGGCGCGCACGGTCGAGTTCGCGTTCCCAGGCAGACACCACCACGGTGGCCACGCCGTTGCCGACGATGTTGGTCAGCGCGCGGCACTCGCTCATGAAGCGGTCGATACCAAGGATCAGCACCATGCCCGCCACCGGAATCGTCGGCACCACGGCCAGCGTGGCCGCCAGCGTGATGAAGCCCGAGCCGGTCACGCCGCTGGCGCCCTTGGACGTGATCATGGCCACACCGAGGATCGTCAGTTGCTGCAGCAGCGTCAGCTCGATATTGGTGGCCTGCGCGATGAAGATCACCGCCATCGTCATGTAGATGTTGGTGCCGTCGAGATTGAACGAGTAACCGGTCGGCACAACCAGGCCCACCACGGACTTCGAGCAGCCCAGCTTCTCCATCTTCTCCATCAGGTGCGGCAGCGCGGCTTCGGACGAGCTCGTGCCCAGCACGATCAGCAGCTCTTCCTTGATGTACGCGATGAAGCGGATGATCGAGAAGCCCGTCAGGCGCGCCACGGTGCCCAGCACCACCAGCACGAACACGATGGCCGTGAAGTAGAACGTGCCGATCAGCTTCAGCAGCGGCACCAGCGAGCCCAGGCCGTACTTGCCGATGGTGAATGCCATGGCACCGAAAGCACCGATCGGTGCCACCTTGGTGATCACATGGACGATGTGGAAGAACACCTTCGACACCTGATCCACCATCTCGTGGATCACGCGCGCGCGGTCACCCACGATGGCCAGCGCCGAACCGAAGAACAGCGAGACCAGCAGGATCTGCAGGATGTCGCCGTTGGCGAACGCGCTGAAGATCGTGTCGGGGATGATGTGCATGAAGAACTCGACCGTGCTCTGGCCGTGCGCCTTCGACACGTATTGCGAGATCGACTTGGTGTCCAGCGTGGCCGGATCGATGTTGAAGCCGACGCCGGGCTTCAACACATGCGATGCGATCAGACCGATCAGCAGCGCGAACGTGGAGACGATTTCGAAGTAGAGCAGCGCCTTGCCCCCTACGCGTCCCACCTTCTTCATGTCGCGCATGCCGGCAATGCCGGACACCACGGTACAGAAAATGATCGGGCCGATGATCATCTTGATCAGCTTGATGAAGGCATCGCCGAGCGGCTTCATTTCCACGCCGGTCTGCGGCGCGAAATGGCCGAGCATGATGCCCACGGCAATCGCGAACAGAACCTGGACGTACAGGATCTTGTAGAAGGGTTTCCTCATGGTGTCTTCCTCGGTGTGTTTGACCGGTGCCGGGCGCTCGGAAGGCGCCCACGTCGCGCGCCTCGGGCGCGTCTGCTGTAACTAATTGCAACGGCCATGCCAACGCCCGGCGAATCCACAAGCCCTTGATTTCAAAGGAAAACCCTTTTCAACGCCGGCGCAGCCTCTCCGGCGTTCCGGAATTCCGGAATCGGGGCTTCCGGAGATTCGGACAGTGACAATGCTGTCGATGCCCCCCAAAAGTGGCGCATCGAGCATGAAATCGCCATGAAAGCCAGGTTTCCGCACGCAAATGCCGGTCCCGGGTGCCATGCGCACATCGTCGATTCCGGAATTCCGGTCGCCGTCCGCATGCGGATGCGCCGGCACGAACACGTATAATTCCGACCTTTCCCGATTCCGCCGCGCGCGGCTGCCAGCCTCATGCCGCTGGTGCCTCGATTGCCGGCTCGCCGTCATGAGCAGCTACTACAAACACCACGTCTTCTTCTGCCTGAACGAGCGCGACGACGGCAAGGCCTGCTGTGCCGACCACAATGCCAAGGCCATGCAGGAGTACGCCAAGAAGCGCTGCAAGCAACTGGGCATTGCCGGGGCCGAAGGCCGCGTGCGCATCAACAAGGCGGGTTGCCTGAACCGTTGTGAACTCGGCCCGGTGCTGGTGGTCTACCCCGAGGCCGTCTGGTACACGTTCGTCGACGAGCAGGACATCGACGAGATCATCGACAGCCATCTGGTCAACGGCGTCCCCGTCGAACGACTGATGGTGGATCACTGATCCGCACCACGCGCCCGCGCCGGGTCCAAAGCCCGGTTTTTTGTTGTGCCGCTGCCTGTCGTCCAGTCGTTCCGTAGATCCGTAGCCCCCTGCCCCTGCCACCATGAACGCGCATACCCAGGTCACCACCATCGCCGGCCCCGTCGGCGCCATCGATATCTCGATCGATCTGCCGCAGAACGAACCCGTGCGCGGGCTGGCGCTCGTGGCGCATCCGCATCCGCTGTTTGCCGGCACCAAGGACAACAAGGTGGCGCAGACGCTGGCGCGCACCTTCGTCGCGCTCGGCTATGCCACGGTGCGTCCGAACTTCCGTGGCGTGGGCAATACCGAGGGCGAGCATGACAAGGGCATCGGCGAGCAGGACGACCTGTTGGCCGTGATCGACTGGATGCGCACGCAGACCGCGTGGTCCGCAGACGCAGCTTCGCTGCCGCTGGCGCTGGGCGGTTTCTCCTTCGGCAGCTTCGTGCAGACGCACGTGGGGCGCCGCCTGGCCGAGGCGGGTACGCCCGCGCAGCGGCTGGTGCTGGTGGGCACGGCCACGAGCCGCTGGGAGGTGGCTACCGTGCCGGCCGACACCATCGTGATCCATGGCGAGCAGGACGAGACCGTGGCACTGGCCAGCGTGCTGGACTGGGCGCGGCCACAGGAACTGCCGGTCATCGTCATTCCCGGCGCCGACCATTTCTTTCATCGCAAGCTGCACCTGATCAAGCAGCTCGTTGTCAACGCGTGGGTACGGTGATTCGTCCCGTCCGCGCAGCCACCTTTTTTTCGTTGGATATCCGCACATGCTGAACAGAGCCACGCCGCACTTTGCATCCGCCTTTGCCCCGGTCGCCGTTGCCGCGACGATTGCCACCGCGCTTGCCGCCGCCCCTGCCGCCGTAATGGCGCAAGGCGTGCCGATGCCGCAGGTTGCCGCCAAGTCCTGGATGCTGTTCGACGTGACCAGTGGCCAGGCCCTGGCGTCGCAAAACGCCGATCTGCGCATCGAGCCCGCGTCGCTGACCAAGATCATGACCGCCTACCTGGCGTTCGAGGCGCTCAAGGAAAAGCGCCTGACGCTGGACCAGATCGTCACCCCCACGGACATCGTGCGGAAGGTGAAAAGCGATGAGTCGCGCATGTTCATCGAGGCTGGCAAGCCGGTGAAGGTGCAGGACCTGCTGATGGGCCTGATCGTCCAGTCGGGCAACGACGCCGCGCTGGCGCTGGCCGAGGCCGTGGGCGGCTCCGAGGAAGGCTTCGTGGCGATGATGAATCGCGAAGCGCAGCGCATGGGCATGAAGAACACGCACTTCACGAACACCGATGGCGTGCCCGACCCGGAGCACTACACCACGGCAGTGGACCTGGCCACGCTGACCACGCGCCTGATCAAGGACTTCCCCGAGTACTACGCGATGTACTCGCAGAAGGAGTTCACCTATAACAAGATCAAGCAGCCGAACCGCAACCGCCTGCTGTACATCGACCCGACCGTCGATGGCGTGAAGACCGGCCACACCAAGTCTGCCGGCTACTGCCTGATCTCGTCGGCCCAGCGTCCGCTGGCCAATGTGCCGAACGGCCAGCGCCGCCTGATCTCGATCATGATCGGCACGGCGTCCGACCAGGTGCGTACGCAGGAAAGCCTGAAGGTGCTGAACTACGGCTTCCAGTTCTTCGACACGCTGCGCCTGTACGACAAGGGCCAGGTCCTGGCCACGCCCGAGATCTACAAGGGCAAGTCCGGCACGGTCAAGATCGGCGTGGCCAACGAGACGTTCGTCACGGTGCCCAAGGGCACGGGCGGCCGCCTGAAGCCGGTGCTGGAGCGCCAGGAACTGCTGCTCGCGCCGATCTCGGCCGGCCAGCAGGTAGGCACGGTCAAGCTGATGGACGGCAACAACAAGGTGGGCGAGTTCCCGGTAGTGGCGCTGGAAGAAGTGCCGGAAGCCGGCTTCTTCGGCCGCCTGTGGGATACGATCCGCCTCTGGTTCAAGCGCAAGTAAGAAGGCTCTCAATGACGACAGATCCGAAAGACGGTCCGCTGATCCCGGGCGATATCCCGCCCGAGCAGTCGCTGATCGAATACCCGAGCGATTTCCCGATCAAGGTGATGGGCGCGATGCAGGACGGCTTTGCCGAAGCCATCGTGACGCTGATCCAGGAATTCGACCCGAACTTCCACGCCGGCAAGATGGAGATGCGTCCGTCGCGCAACGGCAACTACCTGGGCCTGACCGTGACCGTGTGGGTCACCAGCCGCGAACAGCTCGACGAGCTGTATCGCACGCTGACCTCACACCCGATGGTCAAGGTGGTGCTGTAACCGCATGAACGTCATCACCCTCAAGCCGGGCAAGGAAAAGTCCCTGCTGCGCCGCCATCCGTGGGTATACGCCACGGGTATCGCCTCGACCGAAGGCCGCTGCGAGTCGGGATCGACCGTGGTCGTCCGGGCCGCCGATGGCCGCTTCCTGGCGCGCGGCGCCTACAGTCCCGAATCGCAGATCCGCGTGCGCGTGTGGACGTTCGACGAGAACGAGCCCGTGGACCACGCACTCTTCAAGCGCCGCGTGGCCGCTGCCGTGGCCCATCGCAAGCAGTGGGTGCGCGACACCAGTGCCGTGCGCCTGATCTTTGGCGAAGCCGACCGCATTCCCGGACTCGTTGTGGACTACTACGGCGAAGGCGAGCGCGGCCAACTGGTCTGCCAGTTCAACTCGGCGGGTGTGGAGCAGTGGAAGGACGCGCTCGTGCAGGCGCTGATCCGCGAAACCGGCTGCCCGAACGTCTACGAACGATCGGACGCAGCAGTGCGCCAGCGCGAGGGCCTGGAACTCGTGACCGGCGTGCTGGCCGGTGCCGAGCCCGATCCGGAACTGTCGGTGACCGAGCACGGCGTGAAGTACTACGTGGACGTGCGCAACGGCCACAAGACCGGTTTCTATGTCGATCAGCGCGACAACCGCAAGCTCGTCGGCGATCTGGCCGAAGGCCGCGAGGTGCTGAACTGCTTCTGCTACACGGGTGGCTTCTCGCTGGCCGCGCTGCGCGGCGGTGCCACATCGGTGACGTCGATCGATTCGTCGGGCGAAGCCCTCAAGACCGCCGCGAACAACGTAACGCTGAACGGCTTCGATGCCGACCGCGCTACGTGGCTCGACGCCGACGTGTTCAAGACGCTGCGCGAGTTCCGCGCCGAAGGCCGCCAGTTCGACCTGATCGTGCTGGACCCGCCCAAGTTCGCACCGTCCGCTGCGCATATCGACCGCGCCGCACGTGCCTACAAGGAAATCAACCTGGTCGGCATGCAACTGCTGCGCCCGGGCGGCCTGCTGTTCACGTATTCGTGTTCCGGCGCCATCGGCATGGAGCTGTTCCACAAGATCGTGGCCGGCGCCGTCACCGATGCCCGCGCCGACGCCCGCATCCTGCGTCGTCTCTCGGCCGGCACCGACCATCCGATGTCGGCGGCATTCCCCGAAGGCGAATACCTCAAGGGCCTGCTGCTCGAAAAAGTCTGAGTCCGAAACTGCCTCGGAACTGACTTCTGGAGGTCATATTGACCACCTAAGATTCGTCTCACGGTTGGGCATTGGCAGGTGTCTGACCGTCTCTTCTTATCAGTCTTCGTGGTAATGGCCCCGTCTCTCACGAGCGGGGCGTTTTTTTGGGCGCTCGATGCCCTCGGACACGTAGACCCCACCCTCTACCCGCCCCCGCCGCCACGCCATCCGAAACTCCCTATAATCGAACGATCGTTCAGTTCACCGACAACGTACCCATCATTCGAGGAGACTTCATGCCCGGCGCCAAACATATTCCAGCCGCATTGCAGAACCTGGCTCTGCCTGTCATCGCATCGCCGATGTTCATCGTCAGTTACCCGGAGCTGGTGCTGGCACAGTGCAAGGCCGGTATCGTCGGTTCGTTTCCGGCGCTCAATGCGCGGCCGGCCGAGTTGCTGGGCGAGTGGCTGACGCAGATCGAGGAAGAACTGGACGCATTCAAGGCGGCCAATCCGGGCAAGCCGGTGGGGCCGGTGGCGGTGAACCAGATCGTGCATGCATCGAACGCGCGGCTGGAGCAGGATGTGCGGCTGTGCGTGGAGCACAAGGTGCCGGTTTTCATCACGTCGCTGCGTGCGCCGGTAAAGGAAATGATCGACGCGGTACACAGCTATGGCGGCATCGTGCTGCATGACGTGATCAGCATCCGCCATGCCGAGAAGGCCATCGAAGCTGGCGTGGATGGGCTGATCCTGGTGGCAGCGGGTGCCGGGGGTCACGCGGGTACGCTGTCGCCGTTTGCGCTGGTGGGCGAAGTGCGCAAGATCTTCGACGGCCCCATCGCGCTGTCGGGTTCCATCGCTACCGGTGACGCCGTGCTGGCCGCGCAGGCCATGGGCGCCGATTTCGCCTACGTGGGCACGCGTTTCATCGCCTCGCAGGAAGGCCATGCGAGTGCCGAGTACAAGCAGTCGATCATCGGCTCCGCCGCCTCGGACATCGTCTACACGAACCTGTTCACGGGCGTGCATGGCAACTACATCCGCGAGAGCATCCTGAATTCCGGCCTCGATCCAGAAAACCTGCCCGTCGCCGACAAGACCAAGATGGATTTTTCGAGCGGTGCGTCGAAGGCCAAGGCTTGGAAAGACATCTGGGGTGCCGGTCAGGGCGTGGGCCAGATCAGCGATATCCCCACCGCTGGCGAGATCGTGGCGCGCATGAAGGCCGAGTACGATGCGGCACGTGCCCGGCTGGGGCTGGTAGCATAAGGGCGTTTCGCGCCCTGCGCCCCTCGCCATCCAACGTTGCCTTCCACCGACCCAGACCAACCGATCGGCCCCGCCGACCTGCCCGGTACGCTTTCGCACCGGGAGCGCGTGATTCGCGCGTTCTGGGTCACGCTCGGTGTCATCAGCCTTGTGCTTGGCTTCATCGGCATTTTCCTGCCGCTGCTGCCGACCACACCCTTCGTGCTGCTGGCGGCCGCGTGCTTTGCGCGCGGTTCCGAGAAATTTCACAACTGGCTGATCACGCACGAACGGTTCGGGCCGCTCGTGCGCGACTGGCAGGCCCATCGCAGCATTCCGCTGCGCGCCAAGTGCCTGGCACTCTCGATGATGTGGCTGTCGATGGGCACCACGGCGTATCTGCTGCGCGCACGGCCCGTGTCATCGCTCACGCTGCTGGCGATCGGCGCTGCGGTCTCGATCTGGATGATCCGCCTGCCCACACGGCCACGCGGCGGGTATCCGCAACCGGATGTCCCCGCCAGCGTTGGCGATCAGTCCTCTCAGTCGTAGCGACGCGCATCCTCGATCGTCTTGCCGTCCTGCGGCAGCGATCCCTCCGCAACAAAATTCACCTCGCCGCGTAGCCGCAAGACGTCGCGCATCGATTCCGCCACGGCCCGTGCGAGGGCTTCGTCGTGACGCGTGGCATCGCAATGCAGTGTCATCGTGTCCGCGCCGACCGTCCCCGTGACGACGAGTCGTGCAGCGCGAATCTCGGGATGGCGCCGCACGACGTCTGCGACCTGACCCGGATGCACGAACATGCCCTTGACCTTGGTGGTCTGGTCGGCGCGGCCCAGCCATCCCTTGAGGCGGATATTGGTGCGGCCACACGGACTCGCTTGCGCCCACGAATCGGCGACGATGGCGGAGAGATCGCCCGTGCCGAAGCGGATCAGCGGATAGTCGCCGTTGCCGAGCACCGTCACCACCACCTCGCCCACCTCGCCCTCCGGCATCGGCTGCGTGCCGCCCGGCTCGACGATTTCCACGAGCACGCCTTCATCGACTACCCAGCCATCGCCGCCTTCGGTTTCGTACGCGATCAGCCCCACGTCCGCCGTGCCGTACATCTGCCGCGCCGTGACGCCGTGATCGCGCAACCACGCGCGCAGCGTCGGCGGGCAGGCTTCGCCCGATACCAGCGCCTTGGAAAGGCTCGCACACGGTTGCCCCATCTCCTCGCCGCGTTCGATCAGCAGTTTCAGGAACGATGGCGTCCCCGCATAGGCCGAGGGCTGCAGACTGGCCAGCGCCTGGACCTGCGATTCGGTCTGGCCGACGCCTGCCGGGAACACACAGCAACCGAGCCGATGCGCACCCGATTCCATCATCATGCCGGCGGGCGTGAAGTGATACGAGAACGTGTTGTAGACGAGTTCGCCCGCGCGGAATCCCGCTGCGAACATCGCGCGCGCGGTTCGCCACCAGTCCGCGGAGAAACCATCGGGTTCGTGGATCGGACCCGGCGACTGGAACACATGCTTCAACGCGCCAATCGGCGTGGCATTGAGTCCGCCCAGCGGCGGCGCACCACGCTGTCGCGCAGTGAGTTCGGATTTGCGCGTGACCGGCAGGCCAGCCAATGCACTGCGCGAGCTGATCTCGCGCGCATCGATATCGCAGAGGATCTCGGCAAAGTACGGCGCGTGCGATTGCGCATGCGCCACCTGTCGCGAGACCGCTGCGAGCAGCGATGCCTCGCGCTCCGCAGGCGCACGCGTTTCCAGCGAATCGAAATAGTCACCCATGATGGCAGCCATCCCTGGCGAAATTGGATGTGGAGCGGTAAGCGGTATCAGGCCAGCCAGCGCTTGCGCCGGCGATAGCTCTTGACGTCGCAGAACGATTTGCGCGCGCTGCCTTCGGCATCGTTGGCAGCCACGCCGAGGTAGAACTCCTTGACGTCCTCGTTGGTGCGCAGCGATTCCGCGTCGCCATCCATCACCACGCGGCCGTTCTCAAGGATGTAGCCATAGTCCGCATGGCGCAGCGCCACCATCGTGTTCTGTTCGGCCAGCAGGAAGCTGACGCCTTCGCGCGTGTTCAGGTCGCGCACGATCTCGAAGATCTCCTCGACGATCTGCGGCGCCAGGCCCATCGACGGCTCATCGAGCAGGATCATCGACGGCTTGGCCATCATCGCGCGGCCAATCGCACACATCTGCTGTTCGCCGCCCGAGGTGTATCCCGCCTGCGACTTGCGTCGCGTCTTCAGGCGCGGAAAGTAGCCGTAGATCCTCTCCAGCTCGTCGCGCGTCTCGCCACGCGAGAGACCCCGCGTGTAGGCACCCGTCAGCAGGTTTTCCTCGATGCTGAGGTGCGCGAAGCAGTGGCGCCCTTCCATCACCTGGATCACGCCACGCTTGACGAGGTCATTCGGCGTGAGCTGGTCCACGCGCTGGCCCTTGTACTCGATCGATCCCTTGGTGACGTCGCCGCGCTCCGCATGCAGCAGGTTCGAGATCGCCTTGAGCGTGGTGGTCTTGCCCGCGCCGTTGGCACCCAGCAGCGCGACGATGCGTCCCTCGGGCACATCGAGCGACACACCCTTGAGCACCAGGATCACGTGATCGTAGATGACTTCGATGTTGTTGACGGAGAGGAGGGTCATTTTCCTTGTCCCGATGCGTGTGTTTGCTCCCCTCTCCCGCAAGGCGGGAGAGGGGCGGGGGAGAGGGCGGGCGGTGCAATCACAGAGAGTTCGCAATTTGAACCGCTGGCCCTCTCCCCTAACCCCTCTCCCGCGTGCGGGAGAGGGGAACTTACTTACGACTTCACACAAGCGGGCGTGATCCCCTTCTCCTTCGCGTACTGCGCGGCGTTGGCCTTGAACAGCGGGTGGATCAGGCTCTTGTTGCCTTCGATCCAGTCGGAGACCACCACCCACTTCGCGCCGTCCCACTGCTGGATCTTCACCTTGCCCGATCCTTCATGGTTGTCGCAGCTCGTCTTGATTTCCGGCAGCAGGCCCGTGGCGCCGAGCTGTTGCAGACGTGCATTCGTGACGTTGAGGTTCTCGAAGGCCCAGCGCATCTGGTCGCCGGTCATCACCTTGCCCTTGCCAAATTTCTCCTGCGCCACGCGCACGGCTTCCACGGTGACCACGGCAGCAGACACGCCACGGTTGTAGAGGATCGAGCCCACCTTGTTCTTGTCCTGCATGTTGCCCTTGCCGGCGCCATACACGACCTTCTCGATATCGCCGATCAGCGGCACATTCTTGCCGGCCACGTTCCAGGTCGCGCTCATGTAGCCCTTGGCGGCATCACCGGCCGGCACGGTGTCTTCCTCCGAGCCCGCCCACCACGAACCGATTATCTTGTCGCGCGGATACCCCACCTTCTGCGCGGCCTTCAGCGCGGTCTGGTTCATCACGCCCCAGCCCCAGAACACCACATAGTCCGGATTTTCCTGACGGATCTTCAACCACTGCGCGCCCTGCTCGTTGCCGGGGTGCGCCACCGGAATTTCCACGAGGTTGAACTTGTTGAGGCGCGCTTCGGCCTGCATCGCGACGATCGGCTCCTTGCCATAGGCCGAGTCGTGATAGAGATAGACGATCTTCTTGCCAGCCAGCGATCCATTGTTCTTCGACGCCAGGAACTTGACGATGGCCGATGCCTGCATCTGGTACGTCGTCACCAGCGGGAATGCATACGGGAAGACCGAGCCATCCACGGCGTCGGTGCGGCCGTAGCCCATCATCACGAGCGGCACCTTGTCTGCAGCGGTCTTGTCGACCAGCGCGTAAGAGATGCCCGTGGACATCGTGTGATACGCCGTGCCCTTGCTCGTGGCGTTCTTGGCCTTGAGCCGCTCGTAGCACTCCACGCCCTTGGCGTTGTTGTACTCGGTCTCGCACTCTTCCCAAGACAGCTTCACGCCATTCACCCCGTTGTCCTTGAGGTTGACGTAGTTCAGGTAGTCCACAAAGCCGCCGTAGAACGATTGCCCGTTGGCACCATACGGCCCGACGCGATAGCTAGGCAGCGCCACGAACTGATCGTTGGCCTGCGCAAGTGCCGGCAGCGAAGGCGCCAGCAGGGCAGCCGCGACGCTGACCACCAGGGCGGCGCGCTGCACGTTTTGAAATACGGTCATGACAGTCTCCTTCACCTCGGTCGGGTGTAGTTATCGGTACGACGGTTATGGGCTAGTGCGGGAACGGCCAGAGTCTGAGTTTCTCCTTCGCGATCTGCCACAAACGCGCCAGCCCATGCGGCTCCACGATCAGGAAGAAGATGATCAACCCGCCGAACACCATGAGCTGGATATGCGACACCGTGGCATTCGTGAACGGCAGGTGCAGCAGCGCCGCCAGCCCGGGGAGCGTGTTGTCGAGAAAGATCGGCAGCAGCAGGATGAACGCAGCACCCAGGAACGAGCCAAGAATGCTGCCCACGCCGCCGATGATGATCATGAACAGGATGCGGAACGACAGGTCCAGCGAGAAGCCATCCGGCTCCACCGATCCGAGATAGCAGAACGCATAGAGCGCACCGGCCACGCCGCAATAGAACGAGCTGACCGCGAACGCCAGCAGCTTGGTGCGCATCAGCGGAATGCCGATGACCTCCGCCGCCACATCCATATCGCGCACGGCCATCCATGCACGGCCCGTTGCCGAGCGCACGAGGTTCTTCGCCAGCAGCGCGAGCACCGTCACCAGCGCGAGCACGAACAGGTACTTCTTCACCGGCGTATCGATCTGCATGCCGAACAGGTCCAGCCGCTGCGCCGTGATCACGCCCGACGAACTGTTGTTCGAGAACCAGGGAAACTTGGTCAGCGCCCACACCACGAAGAACTGTGCGGCCAGCGTGGCCACGGCAAGATAGAAACCTTTGATCCGCAGCGACGGTAGCCCGAAGGCCACACCCACCAAAGCTGCAGAGAGTCCTGCGAGGATGAACGTCAGCAGCACCGGAATGCCTTCGATGCGTAGCTGAAAGTTATAGGCCGCGTACGCACCCACAGCCATGAACGCCGCAGTGCCGAGCGAGAGTTGCCCCGCATACCCGGTCAGGATGTTGAGTCCCAGCGCTGCCAGCGAAAAGATCAGGAATGGAATCAGGATGGCACTGAGCCAGTATTCGGTGCCGACGAACGGGATGACGACAAACGCCACCACCATCAGCAATCCGAAGATGATGCGATCCTGCCGGATCGGGAAGATCTGGCTATCGGCAACGTAGCTCGTCTTGAACTGGCCGGACTCGCGATAGAGCATGATGGGCCTCCGTCAGACGCGATCGATATGCTTCTCCCCGAAAAGCCCCTCAGGCCTGACGAGCAGAAACAGCAACGCAAACACATAAGGGAACCATCCCTCGATCCCACCGAAGTTCCCGCCGAACATCGACTGGAACACGGGCGGAATGTAGATCTCGGCCAGCTTCTCCGACGCGCCGATGATCAGGCCGCCCACGATGGCGCCGGGCACCGACGTGAAGCCACCGAGGATCAGCACCGGCAACGCCTTCAACGCGGTCAGCGTCAGCGCAAACTGCACGCCGTTGCGCGAGCCCCAGAGCATGCCCGCCACCAGTGCGACAAAGCCGGCCACGCCCCACACAATCGCCCAGATGTTCTGCAGCGGAATGCCCAGCGACAGCGCGGCCTGGTGATCGTCGGCCACGGCGCGCAGCGCGCGGCCCACCTTGGTGTACTGGAAGAACAGTGCGAGCCCGGCCACCAGCACAGCGGCAATCCCCGCAGCGGCCAGATCGAACTTGGACAGCACGATGTTGAAGTTCGTCAGGATCGATTCGATGGGTTCGTCGACGATGCCGAGCTGGATCGGGCGCACTTCGTTGCCGAACAGCAGCGGTCCCAATCCTTCGAGAAAGAACGACAGCCCAATGGTCGCCATGAACAGCGTGATCGGTGGTTGATTCACCAGCTTGCGCAGCACGAAGCGCTCGGTGGTCATGCCCACGATGATCATGACCACGAACGCGCCAATCACCGCCGCCCACATCGGCAGGCCCTTGTCCATGAGGCCCACCACGGCCAGTGCGGCGAAGTACACCATCGCGCCCTGCGCGAAGTTGAACACGCCGGACGCCTTGTAGATCAGCACGAAGCCCAGCGCCACGAGCGAGTACATCAGCCCGGAGAGCAGCCCGCCAATCAGGATTTCGAAGAAGAACGTCATCGTCAGTTCCTGCGTGTTAGCGGCGTCGCGCTCAGTGCGACGTGCCGAGGTAGGCGCGGATCACGTCGGGATTCGACTTGACCTCTTCCGGCGTGCCATCGCCGATCTTCTTGCCGTAGTCGAGCACGACCACGCGATCGGAGATATCCATGACCACGCCCATGTCGTGTTCGATCAGCACGATGGTAGTGCCGAACTGCTGGTTCACGTCGAGGATGAAGCGGCACATGTCCTGCTTCTCTTCCACGTTCATGCCGGCCATCGGCTCGTCCAGGAGCAGCATCGACGGCTCGGCCGCCAGCGCGCGCGCCAGTTCCACGCGCTTCTGCAAGCCGTAAGGCAATCGTCCCACCGGCGTCTTGCGGATGGCCTGGATTTCAAGGAAGTCGATTACCTCTTCAACCTTGCGGCGATGCTGCATTTCCTCTGCGCGCGCCGGTCCCCACCACAGCGCATGCGCGAACACGCCCGTGCGGAACTGCGTGTTGCGGCCCGTCATGATGTTGTCGAGCACGGTCATGCCCTTGAACAGCGCGATGTTCTGGAACGTGCGCGCAATGCCTTGCCGCGCCGCCGCCGTGGGATGCATCTGCCGCCGCTCCTGTCCGCGAAACACGATGCGGCCCTGTTGCGGGTGATACACGCCGTTGATCACGTTCAGCATCGAACTCTTGCCCGCACCGTTCGGCCCGATGATGGCGCGGATCTCGTGCTCGCAGACATCGAACGAGATATCGGTCAGCGCCTTCACGCCGCCGAACGACAGCGAGATGTTCTGCAGATCCAGGATCACGTCGCCACGCGTATGCGTATGCGCGGTGCCATCGGGGCCATGCGAATCCCCGGTGCGCGGCGCGTAGTGCGCAGCGGTGCCAGTCTCGGGATGCGCGGGATGGGCCAGCCCGCCGGGCGCCACCATCGTGCCCGTGGCATCCACGCGCGCCATGCCACCCTGCCACGCTGTAGGGGTTGCGGTCATGCTTTGCCTCCGTCCATCACGCCGCGCGCGCGCCGCCGGCTGGCGGGAAACGCTTGGCATCCATCAGCTTCAGCGTGGCCGACACACTGCCCTCGCGGCCATCCTCGAACTTCACACGCGTATCGATAAACTGTTCGGCGCGTCCGGCGAACAGCGCATCCACCAGCACGCCGTATTTCTCCGCGATAAAGCCGCGCCGCACCTTGCGCGTACGCGTCAGTTCGTCGTCATCGGGGTCCAGTTCCTTGTGCAGGATCAGGAAGCGCGCCACCTGCGAACCCGCCAGCATCGCATCGTTCGCCAGGTCGGCATTCACCTGCTCCACGCATTCGGCAATCATCGCGATCACATCGGGCTGACTAGCCAGATCGACATAGCCCGCATAGGCCAGGTGCCGGCGCTCGGCCCAGTTGCCTACCGCATCGAAATCGATATTGATGAACGCGCACACACGGTCGCGATCCGTACCGAAGGCCACGGCCTCCTTGATGTACGGAAAGAACTTGAGCTTGTTCTCGATGTACTTGGGCGCGAACATCGAGCCATCGGCCAGCTTGCCCACATCCTTGGCGCGATCGATGATTTTCAGGTGCCCATCGGCATCGATCACGCCAGCGTCGCCAGTCATGAAATAGCCGTCGTCGTTGATGGCCTCGCGCGTGGCGTCGTCGCGCTTGTAGTAGGACTTGAGCAGGCCCACGCCACGCACCAGCACCTCGCCGTTATCGGCAATGCGGATCTCCATGCCCGGCGCGGCCGGACCTACGGAATCGAACTTCACATTGCCATCGGGCTGTAAGCACACATACGCGCAGGTCTCGGTCTGGCCGTAGAACTGCTTCAGGTTGATGCCGATGGAGCGATAGAAGCGGAACAGGTCAGGGCCAATCGCCTCGCCTGCCGTGTAGCCCACGCGGATGCGGCTCATGCCGAGCACGTTGCGCAGCGGGCCATAGACAAGCACTTCGCCCATCGCATAACGCAACCGATCCATCATCGGCACGGGGCGTTTGTCGAGGATGTCCGCGCCGCAGCGACGCGCCACGTTCATCGCCCAGCCGAACAGGCGGCGCTTGATCCATCCCGCGTCTTCCATGCGGATCATCACTTGCGTGAGCAACCCTTCATAGATGCGCGGCGGGGCGAAGTAATAGGTCGGGCCGATCTCGCGCAGATCGGTCATCACGGTCTCGCGCGATTCAGGACAGTTGACCGTGAAACCGGCCACCATCGCCTGCGCATACGAGAACAGGTTGTCGCCCACCCACGCCATCGGCAGATAGGACAGCACATCGTCATTCGGACCGAGTCCATCGAACTGGCAGCCGTTGCGCGCCGCGCCGATCAGGCCCGCATGCGAGTGGCACACGCCCTTGGGCTTGCCCGTGGTGCCTGATGTATAGAGGATGATCGCGGTGTCATCGGGCGCGCCCTGCGCAATCTCTGCATCGTAGAAGCCGGGGTTCGCCTGATCGTACTCGCGGCCAATCTCCTGCACGCGTTCGTACGAAAGCAGCGACGGATGATCGTAGTCGCGCAGCCCGCGCGGATCTTCGTAGATCACGTAGCGCACCGCGCGGCCGTGCTGCGCCAGTTGCGGTTCCACTTCGAGCAGCTTGTCCACCTGCTCCTGATCTTCGACGATGGCGAATTCGATCTCCGCGTCTTCGAGCACGTACACCATCTCGTTGGCGATGGCGTCCTGGTAGAGCGGCACGGGCACGCCGCCCAGCGCCTGCGCGGCAGTCATCGACCAATACAGGCGCGGACGGTTGTCACCCACCACGGCCAGGTTCATGCCACGCCGAAAGCCGAGCGCGGCCAGCCCGCACGCCAGCGCACGCACTTCACGCGCAGCCTGCGACCAGCTGTATGTCTGCCAGATGCCGAGATCCTTCTCACGATGGGCCGGATGGTCGGGCCGCTGCGAGGCATGCGCCTGCAGCCATCGCGGGAAGGTCGTTGCCGACGATTCCTGCATCGCTGTCTCCTCTCCCCTGCGGATGGCGTAGGTGCCATGCCGGGTATCAAGCCGCCTGACCGGTCGCTATACTGGGCGTTTCGCGTCGTTGCCGCACCGCGTCACGCCAGTCTTGCCTTGCCCTTGTTTGGTGAGGATCTGGTGGCAGGGCCGGTTCCGTGTGATCGTAAGATAGCCGATGCCATCTGACCGGGTTGTCGCGCCGGCGACAATTCCGGGTTAATCCCTACGGGAGCCCGATGCCTGCCGCTTCAAGCCACGACTTCATCGACCGCTGCGCCTGGGCGGTCGACCTCAGCCCCGAGCAACGCGAGCGTGTCAAACGCGTGACTACGGTGCGCGAGTACGCACAAGGCGACTACGTCTGTCACAAGGGTGAAATGGCCGAGCACTGGCTCGGCGTGGTCGAAGGCATCGTCAAGATCACCACGGTGTCCCCCTCGGGCAAGTCGGTCACCTTCACGGGCGTCCCCACCGGCGGCTGGTTTGGGGAAGGCGCCGTCCTGAAATCCGAAATCCGCAAATACGACGTGATGGCCTTGCGCCGCTCACGCATCGCCTTTGTGCCGCGCGACACTTTTCAGTGGTTGCTGGATACCAGCCTGCCCTTCACGCGCTTCCTGCTGATGCAGTTCAACGAGCGGCTCGGGCAATTCATCGCGGCCGTGGAATACGAACGCCTGCTCGATATCGATTCGCGCGTGGCACGCGCGGTGTCATCGCTGTTCAACGAACACCTGTATCCGAGCCTGGGCAATACGATCGAGATTTCGCAGGAAGAGATTGGACTGCTGGCGGGGATTTCGCGGCAACGCGCGAATCAGGCACTGAAGGTGCTGGAGCAGCAGGGGCTGGTGCGGGTGGACTACGGGGTGATCGTGGTGCTGGATCTGGAGGGGTTAAGGCAGTATGGGGAGTGATTATTTTCCCCTGCTGGTTTAGCTCCCCTCTCCCGCCTTGCGGGAGAGGGGTTGGGGGAGAGGGCTAGAGGCTCTGCTTGCCGACTTGTCGCAATTTGAACTGCTGGCCCTCTCCCCCGCCCCTCTCCCGCTCGCGGGAGAGGGGAGAAAACCGAGTGGGATAGTCAGGTCTTACTTGCTATAAACGTAAACCCCCCGTCCCGTCTTCCGCCCCAGATACCCCGCAGCCACCATCTCGCGCATCAGCATCGCGGGCCGATACTTCGGATCAGCAAACTCGGTGTACAGCACCTCCATCACCGCGAGCATCGTATCCAGACCAATCATGTCGGCCAGCGCCAGCGGGCCAATCGGATGGTTGCAGCCGAGCTTCATGCCTTCGTCGATTTCCTCGGGCGATGCCAGGCCCTCGCCGAGCACGCAGAACGCCTCGTTGATCATCGGGCAGAGGATGCGGTTGACCACGAAGCCCGGGCTGTTCTTCACCGTGATCGGGTACTTGCCGAGCTGCTTCGACAAGGCTTCCACGTCGGCGTGCGCGGCGTCGCTGGTTTGCAGGCCGCGGATCAGTTCGACCAGCGCCATCATCGGCACCGGATTGAAGAAGTGCATGCCGATGAAGCGGTCGGCGCGTTGCGTCACGGCAGCCAGCTTCGTGATCGAAATCGACGAGGTGTTCGACGCGATGATCACGTCCGGGCCCACGATGCTGTCGATCTGCTTGAGGATCTTGACCTTGAGATCGTAGTTCTCGGTAGCGGCCTCGATCACGATGTCGGCGCGCTTCAGATCTTCATACGCCGTGCTGCCCTGGATGCGCGACAGCGCCGCAGCCTTGTCGGCCTCGGTGGCCTTTTCCTTCTTGATCAAACGATCCAGGCTGCCCGCCACGGTCGCGATGCCCTTCTGCACCGCTGCGTCGCTGATATCCACCATCACCACGTCGAGGCCGGACACCGCGCATGCCTGCGCAATACCGTTGCCCATCGTGCCCGCCCCTACGATACCCACTGTCCTGATTGCCATGTCTCGCTTCCTTTGTTTGTCAGATATCAATCGATTCGATGTGTTGTCGATTCAGGCGCCCTGCTTCGCCAGCGTGGCCGCCACGCGTTCGGCATGCGCCTTGAGCACTTCCATCTTCTGCTGGTCGCGCGCGTGACCGCGCAGCGACTGGTCCGCGTAGCGCGGCACGATGTGGAAATGCACATGCGGCACGGTCTGCCCTGCAGCGGCGCCGTTGAACTGGCTGATCACCACGCCATCGGGCGCAAACGTTTCGCGCACCGCGCGGGCCACGACCTGCGTGGCGCGGATGGCGGCCGCTGCACCGGCTTCGGACAAACCGAAGATGTCCACCGCCGGCTCCTTGGGCACCACCAGCGTGTGGCCGTCGGATTGCGGCATGATGTCCATGAACGCGATGGTGTCCGCGTCCTCGTAGACCTTGAAGCAGGGAAGTTCGCCGCGCAGGATGCGGGCAAAGATGTTGTTGCTGTCGTACTCGGCTTGCATGGTGATTGTCGGATGGATGCACGCTTGCGGAAACGCTGAGTGTATCCCCAGCGCCCCGCCGCGTGAACCACCTGCACAGCCTTCCGATGCTCTGGCAAGCCTACATATTGCGTCGATACTGACCGCCAACCTCGAACAGCGCATGCGTGATCTGCCCCAACGAGCACACGCGCACCGCATCCATCAGCACGGCGAATACATTGCCGTTGTCGATCACCGTCTGGCGCAGACGGTCGAGCATCGCCGATGCATCCGCCGAATGGCCGTCCTGGAATTCCGCCAGGCGGGTCAACTGGCTCTGTTTCTCTTCATCGCTTGATCGCGCCAGCTCCAGCGTCTGCGGCGTGGGATCTCCATTCGGATTGCGGAACGTGTTCACGCCGATGATCGGCAGCGTACCGTCGTGCTTGAGTTGCTCGTAGTACAGCGATTCCTCCTGGATCTTGCCGCGCTGGTAGCCCGTCTCCATCGCCCCGAGCACGCCGCCGCGTTCGGCGATACGTTCGAACTCCTGCAGCACGGCTTCTTCCACCAAGTCCGTCAATTCCTCGATCAGGAAGCTGCCCTGGTTCGGGTTCTCGCACTTGGCTACGCCCCACTCGCGATTGATGATCAACTGGATGGCCAGCGCGCGGCGCACGGACTCCGCCGTTGGCGTGGTGATGGCCTCGTCATACGCATTCGTGTGCAGCGAATTGCAGTTGTCGTAGATCGCGATCAGCGCCTGAAGCGTGGTGCGGATATCGTTGAAGTCGATCTCCTGCGCGTGCAGCGAACGGCCCGATGTCTGGATGTGGTACTTGAGCTTCTGGCTACGCTCGTTGGCACCGTACTTGTCGCGCATCGTCACGGCCCAGATGCGGCGTGCCACGCGGCCCAGCACGCTGTACTCGGGGTCCATGCCGTTCGAGAAGAAGAACGACAGGTTCGGCGCGAAGTCATCGATATGCATGCCGCGCGCGAGGTAGGCCTCCACATACGTGAAGCCATTCGCCAGCGTGAATGCGAGTTGCGATACCGGGTTCGCACCGGCCTCGGCGATGTGATATCCCGAGATCGACACCGAGTAGAAATTGCGCACCTGATGGTGAACAAAATACTCCTGGATATCGCCCATCACCTTCAACGAAAACTCAGTCGAGAAGATGCACGTGTTCTGGCCCTGGTCTTCCTTGAGGATGTCGGCCTGCACCGTGCCGCGCACGTTTTGCAGCACCCACGCGCGAATTTTCGCTTCCTCGTCGGCAGTGGGCTCGCGCTTGTTGTCGGCGCGGAACTTGTCGAGCTGCTGATCGATGGCGGTGTTCATGAACATCGCGAGGATCGTCGGCGCGGGGCCGTTGATCGTCATCGATACCGACGTGCTGGGGCTCGTCAGGTCGAAGCCGTCGTAGAGCACCTTCATGTCGTCGAGCGTGGCAATCGACACACCCGAGTTACCGACCTTGCCGTAGATGTCCGGGCGCTCGTGCGGGTCTTCGCCGTAGAGCGTGACCGAATCGAATGCGGTGGAGAGCCGCTTGGCGTCCATGCCTTCCGATACGAGCTTGAAGCGGCGATTGGTGCGTAACGCATCGCCCTCGCCCGCGAACATGCGCGTAGGGTCTTCGCCCTCGCGCTTGAATGCGAACACGCCAGCGGTGTACGGGAAACTGCCGGGCACGTTCTCGCGCATCAGCCACTTCAGCACTTCACCATCGTCCTCGAAGCGCGGCAGCACCACCTTGCGGATCTTCGTTCCAGAGAGCGTCGTGGTGATCAAACCCGTGCGGATTTCCTTGTCGCGGATTTTGACCACGTACTCGTCGCCGCTGTACGCATCCTGCATCTGCGGCCACATCGCCAGCAGCTTGCGCTCTACGGCGCCCAGCGATGCATCGCGCTCGGTGGCGAGCGATTCGAGCGCGTGGCCATCCGCATCATGGTTCGATGCCTTGAGCATGCTGTGCGCCGCACGCAGTTGCTGACGTTCGCGCGCCGTACGGCTCTGCTCCACGACGCGGCGATGATAGCCACGCACGGTATCGGCCAGCTCCGCCAGATAGCGGCCACGCGCGGGCGGCACGATCACGTTCTGGCCCGTGGAAATGCGGCCAGACAACTTCGGCAACATACCCGCCTTGAATGCAAGACCGCGCGTGCCCAGTGACTCGGCCAGTCCCTGATAGAGCATGGTCACGCCATCATCGTTGAAGCGCGATGCCTGCGTGCCATAGACCGGCATGTCCTCGGCCTTGCTATGCCATTGCTCGCGATTGCGCAGCACCTGCTTGGCCACATCGCGCCACGCATCCTGCGCGCCCTTGCGATCGAACTTGTTGATGGCAACGAAATCGGCGAAGTCGAGCATGTCGATCTTCTCCAGCTGGCTCGCCGCGCCAAACTCGGGCGTCATCACGTACAGCGACAGGTCCACGTGCGGCACGATGGCGGCATCGCCCTGCCCGATGCCGGACGTTTCCACGATCACCAGATCGAACGATGCGGCCTTGCATGCGGCGATCACATCGGGCAATGCCTGCGAGATTTCCGAACCCGCTTCGCGCGTGGCCAGCGAGCGCATGAAGATCTGCGGATGATTGATCGCGTTCATGCGGATGCGGTCGCCGAGCAGCGCGCCGCCCGACTTGCGGCGCGACGGATCGATCGAGATCACCGCAATTGACAACGCATCCTGCTGATCGAGCCGGAAGCGGCGAATCAGTTCATCGGTCAGCGACGACTTACCGGCACCACCCGTGCCTGTGATACCGAGCACCGGCGTGGTGGCGGTCTTGGCGCGGTCGTGCAGTGCACTGACCAGCGCCGGCGCAGCCTGTCCGTTCTCCAGCGCGGTAATCAGTTGTGCGAGTGCGCGACGATCACCTGCGGCCACGGCATCGAGCGTGGACGGCGCGTAACGCGTGAGGTCGATATCGCAACGCTGCACCATATCGGCAATCATGCCCATCAGGCCCATCCGCTGGCCGTCCTCGGGGCTGTAGATGCGCGCCACGCCGTACGCCTGCAACTCGCGGATTTCTTCGGGCACGATCACGCCGCCGCCGCCGCCGAACACCTGGATGTGCTCGCCGCCGTGCTCGCGCAGCAGATCGATCATGTACTTGAAGTATTCGACGTGGCCACCCTGGTAGCTGGAGATGGCAATCCCCTGCACGTCTTCCTGCAGCGCTGCGGTCACCACCTCATGCACAGACCGGTTGTGGCCCAGGTGAATCACCTCGCAGCCATGGGACTGGAGGATGCGCCGCATGATGTTGATCGACGCATCGTGGCCGTCGAACAGCGACGCGGCGGTGACAAAACGCACCTTGTTGGCCGGGCCGCTGCCTGCGGTCGCCTTGGAATGGGCGGCCGCTGTCCTGCTCACATCGGAAAGATCAGTCATTGTCTCCACCGCTCGTTATGTGGCTGGCTGCCCGCTTGCGGCTGACGTGTGCGTAGCACGACACGTCCGCGGTTCTGACGACCGCACTCACAGGGGCCGGACGATTATATGACGTTTACGTTAACGTAAGTCGAGGGGCGCGGGTAAGCACCGATCGATGCTACGGATGACGTCAAACGCTTCCACATCATCGTGGCACGGCGACGGGATTCAGGAAAGACCGACGAGAAACGAGGAGGAAAGGAGAAGGGCCCGGAGACCGCGCCCGCGCCGCGGGAGGTCGGCGAAGGTGATGCGTGCGGCTCCGGATCCCAGGAGAACGGTAGAAGTAGAAGCGTTTCAGGCGCTGGCTTGCGGGCAATCGCCAAACGCATCGGTCTTGCGCGCGTTCCAGCGGCGCGCCAGTTGGCGAGCAATGAACACGGCGCGGCGCATCGACCACGGCGCCGGCACTTCGGTCAGCAGGAATCGCGCGACATCGGTTTCCGCGGACAGCCACACACGGTCACCTTCGGTCAGCGCGCGGGTATCGCCCGGCTTCAGCCAGATATCGGCCAGTTGACCTTCCACGGTCAGCCAGAGTCGACCTTCGAGCGCGGTCACGCTTTGGCCGTGGCGGGCGCGCCAGCTCACTGGCTGGCCGGGATCGTCGAGTTCGAATGTCCTGAGTTCACGCATGGGCGTCTCCTTAAGGTGCCCGGCGCTGCGTGGCCTGTCATGGAAAGCCGAGGGGGCGCTGCGCCATGGCTGTATTTATCCACGGCGCACACTACAATCCCATGCACAGTTCCGAACAGTTTTCGAAGTACTGTTCAGTAGTTTTTACTGACAGTTGCTCGCCAGTGCCCCCGCCCCCGCTCCTATGAAGCTCATTCTCGACCCCTCCACCGGCGTGCCGCTCACCGAGCAGATCGTGCTCGGCGTGAAGTCGTGGATATCGTCCCGCGAAGCCACACCCGGCGCGCGCCTGCCTTCGATCCGCGCACTCGCCGCCGAACATGGCATCAGCCGCTTCCCCGTGATCGAAGCCTATGACCGTCTGGTCTCGCAAGGCCTGGTCGATTCGCGCCAGGGGTCGGGCTTCTATGTGGCCGAGAGCGCGCTGGCCGGTCGCAGCGGACGCGGCTGGTCGGACCCCAGCCTCGCCGAAGATCTGTCGCTGCACATCATCGACCAGTTCCACCATCCCAGCGGCACGCTGAAACTCGCGGGCGGCTTCGTGCCCGAGGAATGGCGCGATGTGGAAGGACTGACGCAGGCCATCCGCCATATCACGCGTCACGACATCGACAGCGTGATCCACTACGCCACACCGCTCGGCCATCCGGAACTGCGCAAGCATGTGCTGACGCGCGTGCGTCAGGTGGGTGTGCAGGCCGATCTGTCCCAGGTGCTGATCACCTCGGGCGCGAGCCAGGCACTCGACCTGATCGTGCGCCATCTGCTGAAGCCGGGCGATACGGTCTTCGTCGAAGATCCCGGTTACTACAACCTGTTCGGCCTGCTGCGCATGCATGGCGTGCAACTCGTTGGTGTGCCGCACACGCCGAACGGTCCCGACCCGGAAGCGTGCGAGCGCCTGCTGCGCGAGCACAAGCCCAAGCTGTTCTTCACCAACAGCATCCTGCAGAATCCCACGGGCTCCACACTCGCGCCGCCCGTCGCGTTCCGTCTGCTCGAACTCGCGCGCAAGCACAACTTCCGATTCGTGGAAGACGATATCTTCTCGGACTTCCAGCTCAATTTCACGGATCGCCTGGCCACGCTCGACCAGCTCGAACACGTGATCTACATCGGCGGATTCTCGAAGACGGTGTCTGCCGCGCTGCGCGTGGGTTATGTCGTGGCCGACAAGACGCTGATCAAGGACCTGATCGATGTGAAGGTGCTGACGAGCGTTGCGGGATCGCACTTCGCGGAGGCCGTGACCGCGACGATGCTGGAGCGCGGCGCCTATCGCAAATATGTGGAACGGTTGCGCGTACGCACGCGCGAGGTGACGGCCGATGCGGTGAAGATTCTCGACCAGTACAACTGGGAAGTCTTCTGCGAGCCGGCCGGCGGCAACTTTCTGTGGTCGCGGCCACGCGGCATCGAGGACTCGCGCGAGATCGTGACAATGGCCGAGCGCTATGGCATCTCGCTGGCGCCGGGGCATTTCTTCCGCCCCGGTGGCGAGACTTCGGCCTGGGTGCGCATCAACTCGGCCTATGCCGGCGATGCCCGCTCGCGTGCGTTCTTCGACGAAGCGGGCAACCGGTAACCTGACGTCCCTCCCTCTTCATGGAAGGAGGGACTGTGCCCTTATGTCGGACGCTTGCACTCCAGGACCGTCATGCCGTGCTGCACACCAGCAGCCGCGTTCAGGCGCCAAGGCATCACGACGATATGGCCATCGCCCACACCGTCGCCGATGCTCAACGTGTATTCGATCGGCCTCGTGGGCGTGCTGGCCATCATGCCCACGAAAGTTGTGCCCCCGATCATCGTGAATGTGTGGTTGAACGTGACCGGCGTCGCATTGCCGTCTACCTGCGTCAGGACCAGGTTGGCGCTCACGGAAATCACGCCATCGGCGATGGTCATCGTCGACGTGCCTGCCATCGTCTCGCCCTTGCCCCTTGCAATACGCGGCGAGGTAATGTGCGGCGTGCACGTCAGCGTGCCATCGGCCTTGGCCTGCACCGGGCGGTTGAACACGGCGTAGGACACGCCATTCGGCGTCGAGACTTCCTTGTTCCCATCGCTATCCTGGACCTTGCCAACCCAGTTGCCCATCGCAAAGGACGCGTTGCCCGCAATGCCACCGACGCCACCGCTGCTCGTGCTGTACGTGCTCAGCGCGGGGAATGTGCCATTCGCGGCCTGCTTCGCGCCACCCAGCGCGCCAACCCGCGTATCGAGTCCGACCGCCGCGAAGCGGGCATCGCTGCCTTCCACGAACGATGCTTCCACCGCGCCCACCACCACGCTCGACGCTGGCTGCGTACCACCCGATGCACCACCCGATGTACCACCCGATGTACCGCTCGATGTACCGCTCGATGTACCGCCCGACGGGCCACTGGTAATCGTCGTTCCCGGACCGTCGTCGCCACCACCGCAAGCCACCAGCGCCATTGCGCACAGCGCCACCGCGCCCAGGCGCATTACCTTTGCTTCAAGCTTCACGTTGCATTCCCAATAATTTCCCTCGCACGCAGGGCGCGGAACATCGTGGCCGGGGGAGTTACGGCAGATCCGGCGCCGTACGATGGGAAAGGATTCCCCTTGCCGCCAGGGTCGATCAGTGATCGCCATGGACGGGCCGCGCAAGCGTAGCGATGGAGCAACCGCAGGAGCTTGAGGCGCGTCAAACGCAACGCCGGGGATTGCAATCTGAGGTAATTGGAAACGACGGCAACAAAAAAAGCGCTCCATCAAGGAGCGCCTTTTCAGCGAGAGAGGGAAAGATTACTTCGCCACCGGCATCGTAAATTCCGCACCCTTCGCGATGCTGTCCGGCCAGCGTTGCATCACGCTCTTGTAGCGTGTGTAGAAGCGCACGCCTTCTTCGCCGTACGCGTGGTGATCGCCGAACAGCGAGCGCTTCCAGCCGCCGAACGAGTGCCACGCCATCGGCACCGGAATCGGTACGTTGATGCCGACCATGCCGACCTGGATCTGGCGCGCGAAGGCGCGGGCGATGCCGCCGTCGCTGGTGTAGCAAGACACGCCGTTGCCGAACTCGTGCGCGTTGATCAGCGATACGGCTTCGGCAAAGTCATGCACGCGCACTACCGACAGCACCGGACCGAAGATCTCTTCCTTGTAGATCGTCATGTCCGGCTTCACGTTGTCGAACAGCGTGCCGCCGACAAAGAAGCCGTTGTCGTGGCCGTCCACCTTGTGGCCGCGACCATCGGTCACCAGCTTGGCGCCCTCGGCCACGCCGCGGGCGATGTAGCCCTCGACCTTGGCCTTGTGCGCGGCCGTCACCAGCGGGCCCATCTCGGCATCGTCTTCCATGCCGTTGCGGATCTTCAGCGCGGCAGCGCGCTCGGCCAGTCGCGGCACGAGCTTGTCGGCCACATCGCCAACCGCCACGGCCACCGAGATCGCCATGCAGCGCTCACCTGCGGAGCCGTACGCAGCACCGATCAGTGCATCCACCGCCTGATCGAGATCCGCATCCGGCATGACCACGAGGTGGTTCTTCGCACCGCCCAGTGCCTGCACGCGCTTGCCGTGCTTTGTGCCTTCCGTGTAGATGTACTCGGCGATCGGCGTGGAGCCGACGAACGACAGCGCCTGCACATCGGGATGCGCTAGCAGCGCATCGACAGCGGTCTTGTCGCCCTGCACGACGTTGAACACGCCATCAGGCAGACCTGCCTGCTTGAGAAGATCGGCGATCAGCAGGCTTGGCGACGGGTCACGCTCAGACGGCTTCAGCACGAACGTGTTGCCGCAGGCCAGCGCCACCGGGAACATCCACATCGGCACCATCACCGGGAAGTTGAACGGCGTGATGCCGGCCACCACGCCCAGCGGCTGGCGCAGATTCCAGTTGTCGATGCCACCGCCAATGTTGTCGGTGAAGTCGGTCTTGAGCAGGTTGGGAATGCCGCAGGCAAACTCCACCACTTCGATGCCGCGCGTGACTTCGCCCTTGGCATCCGAGAACACCTTGCCGTGCTCGCGCGTGATCAGCGCGGCCAGATCGTCGTGATGGCGGTCCAGCAGTTCCTTGAACTTGAAGAGGATGCGCGCGCGGCGCAGCGGCGGCATTTCTGCCCAGGCAGGCCACGCGGCCTTGGCGGCTGCGACGGCGGCTGCCACGTCATCGGCGGTGCCCATGGCAACACGCGCGGCCACGTCGCCGGTGGCCGGGTTGAACACATCGGCAAAGCGATCGGTGGCGGCGCGCTGCACGGTGCCGCCGATGTAGTGGTGGATCTCGGCGATCTGCCGGTTTTCTGCGATGTTCACTGCGGTCTTCCTCTTCGGTGTCTCGGGGTCTTACTGGATGCTCTGCAGCGCCTGCTTCACGGTGTCGAACAACTTGTCGATCTCGGACTCGGAAATGATCAGCGGCGGCGAGAACGCCAGGATGTCGCCGGTGTAGCGTACCAGCACGCCCAGTTCGAAGCACTTCAGGAACGCCTCGTAGGCGCGCGCACCCGGTGCGCCGGGACGCGATTCCAGTTCCACGCCCGCCACCATGCCGAGGTTGCGAATGTCCTTCACGTGCGGCGCATCGCGCAGGCCATGCACGGCAGCCTCGAACTTCGGTGCCATCTCCGCAGCGCGTTCGAACAGCTTGTCGCG
Source organism: Cupriavidus sp. SW-Y-13 (assembly GCF_009793345.1). Taxonomy (NCBI): domain Bacteria; kingdom Pseudomonadati; phylum Pseudomonadota; class Betaproteobacteria; order Burkholderiales; family Burkholderiaceae; genus Cupriavidus; species Cupriavidus sp. SW-Y-13. The sequence goes on along the minus strand of NZ_WHLX01000001.1, from coordinate 273,283 downwards.
CTTGTAGAGGTCGAGCGTGGCGATACACGCGGCCATGGCCAGCGGATGGCCCGAGTACGTGTAGCCGTGCGGCAGTTCGATGCCACCCTGCGGCGCGGCATTGACCACGGCGTCGTGCACCTCGCGGCGCACGGCCACGGCACCCATCGGCACGGCGGCATTGTTGATGGCCTTGGCCATCGTGATCAGGTCCGGCGTGACCTTCAGGCGCTCGGCAGCGGTGGCCGCGCCAAGACGGCCGAATGCCGTGATGACCTCGTCGAAGATCAGCAGGATGCCGTGCTTGCTCGTGATCTCGCGCAGCTTTTCCAGATAGCCCACGGGCGGGATCAGCACGCCAGCGGAACCTGCCATCGGTTCGACGATCACGGCGGCAATGTTCGATGCATCGTGCAGCGCCACCAGACGCTCCAGTTCATCGGCGAGATGCGCGCCCCATTGCGGCTGGCCCTTCGAGAACGCCGCCTCGGCGATGTTCAGCGTGGCCGGCAGGTGATCGGTGCCGGGCATCACGTTGGCCGACCACATCTTGCGGTTCGGGCCGATGCCGCCCACGCCCAGGCCGCCAAAGCCCACGCCGTGATAGCCGCGCTCGCGACCGATGATGCGCGTGCGCGTGCCTTCGCCGCGAGCGCGGTGATAGGCCAGCGCGATCTTCAGCGCCGTATCGACCGATTCCGAACCCGAGTTCGTGAAGAAGATGCGATCCAGCCCCTTCGGCATCAGCGCCGCCACCTTGGTCGCTGCTTCGAATTCAAGCGGATGCCCCATCTGGAACGGCGGCGCGTAGTCCAGCGTGGCCGCCTGCTGCGCGATGGCTTCCACGATCTCCTTGCGCGCGTGGCCAGCCGCCACGCACCACAGACCGGCGCAGCCATCGAGGATCTCGCGGCCATCGTGCGTCGTGTAGTACATGCCGTTGGCCGACGCCAGCAGGCGCGGCGCGCTCTTGTACTGGCGATTGGCCGTAAAGGGCATCCACAAGGCTTCGAGATCGGGAATCACGGTCTTGGCGGCGTCCATACTTTCTCCTGTTCGCAATGCGCGGGGCGTGGCGGCATGCCACGGATTGGGCAACTCTACCGGCGGGGTCCGAACTCAAGAATATACGGTCTCCACGGCTCCGCCTGACCGTACAGGTCAAGATGCCCAGACCGTACAGATGCAACGCATGGCGAATCCGGCTCCGCAGTTGCACGACACCCGCTGTTACATCGATGAAACAGCCGATTCACGCTGCGGCGCGTCAAATTTCCCCCATCGCCACCCGGCCTGCCACAAGCCATTACACTGTACAGGTTTCGATTTTCCCGAGCGCCGCATGCTCAACCTGAATCTTGTCCGCAGCCGCCGTGGCGGTGAAACCCTGACCGAGCAGATCGTGGCAGCCATCGCCGCCATGGTCGATCAGCGCGCGCTGCGTGCTGGCACTGCGCTGCCTTCGGTGCGGCGTCTGGCGCAGCAGCACAACGTCAGCACCTTCACGGTGGCCGAAGCCTATGGCCGGCTGACGGCATTGGGCTATCTGGCGGCGCGCCCCGGCTCGGGCTACACGGTGGCCCATCGCTACACGCCTTCGGGTCATGCACGCGCGCCGCACTGGGAGGTGCCCGGACTTAACGCAGCGTGGCTGCTCTCCGATGTATTCGCCGATCACTCCGTGCCGATCAAGGCGGGCGCGGGCTGGCTGCCGGGTGACTGGCTCAACGAGGAAGGCTTGCACCAGGCCATGCGCAGTGCATCGCGCGTGCCGGCCGCGCAGGTGTCCGGCTATGGCCACCCCTACGGATTCGGCGCGTTGCGCGAGCACATCGCCACGCATCTGAGCCAGTACGGCATGCCCGTGCAGTCGCAGCAGGTGGTGCTGACGCAGGGCGCCACGCAGGCACTGGACCTCGTGGTCCGCACATTGTTGCGACCGGGCGATACCGTGCTCGTGGAAGCCCCTTGCTACTGCAACCTGCTGCAGATCCTGCGGCTGGCCGGATTGCGTGCCATTGGCGTGCCGCGCACCGCGGCGGGACTCGACACCGACGCGCTCGAAGACGCCATCCGCCAGCACAGCCCGCGCGCGCTGTTCGTCAACACGGTGCTGCAGAATCCCACCGGCGCCAGCCTGACCAGCATGAACGCGTTCCGCGTGCTGCAACTGGCCGAGCAGCATCGCCTGCTTGTGGTCGAAGACGATATCTATCGCGAACTCGCCCCCGCCGGCTCACCGATGCTGGCGGCCATGGATGGCTTGTCGCAAGTGGTCTACGTGAACGGATTTTCGAAGACGATCGCGCCGTCGCTGCGCGTGGGCTATCTGGCGGCCAGCCCTGACCTTGCCAAGGCATTCGCGCGCACCAAGATGGCGGTGGGCCTGACCTCGTCGGAGGTGACCGAGCGGCTTGTGTATTCGGTACTGACGAGTGGCCACTATGGGCGGCATGTGGCGGCGCTGGCCGAACGGTTACGCGCGCAACAGGATCACGTGTCGGAAAAAATGGAAGCGCATGGGCTGGAAATCATGCTGCGGCCCGAAGGCGGCATGTTCACATGGGCGCGACTGGCGCCGGGGCACGATGGCGTCGCCGTGAGCGGCAATCACCTGGCCACGCTGGCGCTGGAGCACGGTATCTGGCTGGCGCCGGGCGCGTATTTCGATCCCGCGGAAGCAGACTCGCCGTGGATCCGGTTCAACGTGGCCACCAGCGACGCCCCCGAGTTGTGGGCGTTCTTCGATGCCGTCCGCAGCGGCGGGACCGCGATGGTCCGCGCCGCCTGACGGCTGGCAGTCCTGCGCAGGCGCTCAGAAGCGGTAGCGCACGTAACCCGTATAGAAGTTGCTGCCCGGGTTGGGTTCCTTGATCCCGGCATTGGAGATGTGCTGGAAGCGGAAGCCCACTTCGGTGGCGGCGTTCTTGCCGAAGCCCACACCCACGCCGAGCATGTCCGAGAACTGGAACGCACTGCCCATCCGATGTTCATCGGACGTGCCCGCGTGGCTCAGCACGCGCAGGCCTACCGATCCCTCGACGAACGGCACGAAGTAGCCGCCGCGCTTTTCCACACGCAGGATTGGCGAAATACCGAATTCGACCAGATTCTGCTGGTTGGTGCCGCCACGCGTATCCCAGCCAGCCAGGTTCACTTCGGCCTGCAGGCGGAACAGCCAGCCCTGCGGATTGCCATACTGGATCGGCGTGTTGAAGTTGATGCCGACTTCGTACTTGTTGACGTCATGGCTCGTGTCACGGCCATAGGCCACATGCACGGCGGGGTGTTTCCAGCCCACCAGCTCCTCGGCGCTGGCCGCCGAACTGGCACTCGCCACCAATGCGGCAGCAACCACGGTTCGGCCCAGGAGCTTCATGCGGGAACGTGGGGCAGTAGACATGTTTCGTTCTTGTTGTGCTTTCTTCATGTTGAAAGGCATCGAAGAGAGAGGGCTCGGAAAAACAACGCACTCGACACGCCCTCGCCCTTCCCTTCCATTCGGCAGCGGGGAACGCGGGTCAGGCCCAGAGCCGCTCCACCAGCCAGCCTGCGGCAACACAAAGGCCGAGCCAGACAGCGAGGCAGCTTGCAATAAATCGGTACGTCATTGTTTGTATGAACAGCAGGTGGGGATTTTTTGAACGAATTTTCGCCGCGCATTATACATGCATCCATGAATGTATGTAACGATCGCGGCACGTTTCACCGCGGCGCATTGCACATGCATCTGATTCGTCAGAAAACTCCCGCCAGCCATAATGCCAGCCCGCGCGGAATGCTGCAGACGGAAGAAACGCCTGCGTCTCTCGTGATTTCGGCGAATGGACAAAATGTGAAAAGGCCAGCGCCTGGCGCGCTTTGGCCCGGAGCGGTGCTCCAGAGGCGAGCCGGTCCCATGCGGGACCCGCCGAAATGACTTTGGTATCAGATATTTACGATGCCGTGCCGCGCAGGAAGGGCAGCACTTCGGCAAGCAACTGCTCGGGGATTTCCTCGGCGATGTAGTGCCCGCAGGGCAGCGCATGGCCGGTCACCTGCCGCGCCACCTTGCGCCACTCTTCGAGCGGCTGGAAACACTTTCCGACCGCACCGTCGCGTCCCCACAACGCCAGCATCTCGCATTCGACACCACGGCCCGCCTCGATATCGGCGCGGTCGTGCTCCAGATCGATGCCGGCGCTGGCGCGGTAGTCTTCACAAAGCCCATGCGCCGCGCCCGGCAGACGCAGGCAACGCTCGTACTCGGCCAGCGCCTCTGCGGTGAACGGCGCCAGGCCCGCGCTGCGGCTGCCCATGGTCTGCTGCAGGTACTGGGCCGGGTCCGCCTCGATCAGAGTCTCCGGGAACGGCGCAGGACGGATCAGGAAGAACCAGTGATAGTAGGCACGCGCAAAGGCCTCGTTGGTCTGCGCATACATCGCCAGCGTGGGCGCGATGTCGAGCGTGACCAACTTCTCGACGGCCTGCGGATGATCCACGGCCAGCCGATGCGCCACGCGCGCGCCGCGATCGTGCGCGAGCACGCGGAATCGCTCGAAGCCAAGCTGGCGCATCACGGCCAACTGGTCGGCCGCCATGACGCGCTTGCTGTAGTTGCTGTGGTCGGCCACGCCGGCGGGCTTGCCGCTGTCCCCGTAGCCGCGCAGGTCGGTGGCCACCACGGTGAAATGCCGCGCCAGTTCGCCCACTACCTTGTGCCAGATGACGTGAGTCTGCGGATGACCGTGCAGCAACAGCAGCGGCGGCCCTTCTCCGCCCACCACGGCGTGGATCGGCACACCGTCATGATCGATACGATGCGTGGCAAATCCTTCAAACATCGGCGTCTCCTGGAATTGTGGGGATGGCCTGTGGCCTGGGCAGCAGTCTATCCGCGAATTCCACCGCTATTGATTCGTGCGACGCAAGTCATTCGAGCCTGCGATTCATGAAAATGCTGGCGCGGGCGGCGACGGGAACGCCCTCTTACCCGCAGGGTCGTCAAGAAGCAAACTTCACGGGGCTGATACGCTCCGGACTGACACCCCCGATTCTCAAGAGATTCCTCATGCACTCGCACAACCTGTCCGCGTGGACCCACTCTCACGTCTTCGACACCGGCAACCAGGCTGCCGAACGCGGCACGCGCCTGGTGATGTGGATCACGCTGGCGATGATGGCGATCGAGATCGCCGCCGGGCTCGGCTTCAACTCGATGGCGCTGCTGGCCGACGGCTGGCACATGAGTTCGCACGCCGTGGCCATTGGGCTATCAGCCTTCGCCTATGCGGCCGCACGCAAGCTCGCGCACGATGCACGGTTCACGTTCGGCACGTGGAAGATCGAAGTGCTCGCCGCGTTTGCCAGCGCGGTGTTCCTGCTGGGCGTGGCGGGTCTGATGATCTTCGGATCGGTGGAGCGGCTGCTGAGTCCCGAACCGATTCACTACCGCGAGGCGATGGTCGTCACGGCCATTGGCCTGCTGGTGAACCTGGGCTGCGCGATGATCCTTGGCGGGGCTCATCATCATGGACACGATCACGGGCACGACCATCACGGCCACGCGCATGACCACGGCCATCACCATCATCACGACATCAACCTGCGCGCCGCCTACCTGCACGTGGTAGCAGACGCCGCCACTTCGCTGCTCGCCATCGTGGCACTGGCCGGCGGCTGGTGGCTCGGCTGGAGCTGGCTCGATCCGGTGATGGGCCTTGTGGGTGCGGTGCTGGTGGGACGCTGGGCCATCGGCCTGCTGCGCCAGAGCGGCACTGTGTTGCTCGACCGCGAAATGGACCATCCCGTGGTGGAAGAAGTCCGCGAGGTGCTGGCGGAGTTTGCCGAAGGCGAGGAAGGCACGCGCATCGCAGACCTGCACGTCTGGCGCGTAGGCCGCGAACAGTTCGCCTGCATCGCCAGCCTGGTCACGCATGACACCACGCTGACGCCGCAGCGCGTGCGGCAGGCGCTATCGGTGCATGAGGAACTGGTGCACGTGAGTGTGGAGATTAATTTTTGCGCCACAGTGCACTAGCGGCTTTCTCCCCTTTCCCGCACCATTCTTTCTCCCCTCTCCCGCGCGCGGGAGAGGGGTTGGGGGAGAGGGCGAGCGCTCGCGAACCGAGATGCTTGTTCGTAGCTTGAAACGCTTACCCTCTCCCCCGCCCCTCTCCCGCAAGCGGGAGAGGGGAGAAAGACAGAGGCGGGAGAGGGGTGCGAACTGACACACGCAGCCGCTCAAGGCATCAACAAGATCGCCCCCGTCGTCTCCCTGCGCTCCGCGGCCTCATGCGCGCGCGCCACATCGGCCAGCGGAAAGCGCGCACCGATATCCACCTTCACATGACCTGCCGCGATGGCATCGAACAGATCCTTCGCGTTGGCGCGGAACCGCGCGGCATCCGCGTTGTGCGGAAATACCGATGGCCGCGTCAGGAACAGGCAGCCTTTCTTGTTCAATAGTTCAGGCTCGATGGCCGGTGCCGGTCCCGATGCCGCGCCGTACAGCACCACCATCCCGAACGTCTGCGCGCAATCGAGCGAGCCGAGGAACGTGTCCTTGCCCACCGCGTCGTAGACCACGGTCACGCCGCGCCCATCCGTGGCATCGCGCACCTGCTTGACCCAGTCGCCATGGCTGTAGTCGATGGCGATATCGCACCCGGCCGCCCGAGCACGCTCGCACTTGGCCGGCGAGCCAGCGGTGCCAATCACGCGCGCGCCCAGCGCCTTGGCCCATCCGCTCAGGATCTGGCCCACGCCACCCGCCGCCGCATGCACGAGCACGGTATCGCCCGGCTTCACGGCGTGGGTATGGCGCACCAGGTACTGCGCCGTCATGCCCTTGAAGATCGTTGCGGCGGCCTGTTCGTCGGTGATGGTGTCGGGCAGCTTCACGAGCTTGTCCACCGGCACGTTGCGTCCTTCGGAATACGCACCCAGGCCCGCGTTCATGTAGGCCACGCGATCTCCCACGGCGACATCGGCCACGCCCTCACCCACCGCCTCCACCACGCCGGCTGCCTCGAAGCCCAGCCCGGTGCCAGCCGGCAGCGGATAGGTGCCGCGACGCTGATAGATATCGATGAAGTTGAAACCGATCGCCGTGTGGCGCACGCGCGCCTCGCCTGCGGCGGGGGCTGGCAACTCTACCGATTCGAGCCGCATGACCTGCGGCTGGCCAAATTCGTGAAGGCGGATGGCGCGGACAGCAGTCGGCATGGGGTCTCCTCGATGCGCGTTGGCAGAATTTGTGAGACCCGATTATTGATGCAATTCCGATTTTCTGCCGAAGCTCAACCCAGTTCGGCAGACATGCAGAGCGCGCTGGTATTGCGCAGCCGCTGGAATTCTTCGCTCTCCAGCACTTCGGCAGGCAGCTTGGAGGCGTGGATCAGCGAGAAGCCGTAGCGGGAGAAATAGCTGGGGCACGTGGAGGTCAGCAGCACGGCGCGCCGACTGCCGTTGGCGCGCGCCCGCATCATCACGGCGCTCACGAGATGGCTCGCAATGCCCTGGTCACGCCACTCCCTCAGCACGGCAACCGAGCGGATGATCGCCGTCTCCCCGAAAAGCTGGGCACAGGCGCAACCGACAAGTTGGGATTCGAGCACGGCAACATGAAACTCGCCGGCAAGGCGCGGTAACTCATCCACTGGCAAATTGCACCGCTCGAGCACGGCGCCAATGGCAGACACATCCGCGGGCTGCGCAAGCCGGATTCGCAGATCTTTAATCATCTTGAGCCTCTGTATCTCTCATCACATCGGGACGGATATGCCATGGAAGCCCTGCATGGTGAATCTTGGTGCGCCAAGGGGAGCGATGCAATGCCGCGATTGGTGCACGCGCCCCACACTATCGCAATCAGCCTCCGGATTCCAGAAGGGAAACCACCGAAAGCGACGGGTGCCACGCATCAGCCTGTCCGCTCCATCGATGAGCACGAAACAGGCCACACACGGCGGCAGCAGTATCTGCATGTCGTGTGACAGTGTCGAGTAGATGGGGATGAAGCGGACTACGGAAAAACGATGGAGGCGGGGATACGGAATCGAACCGTCGTAAACGGCTTTGCAGGCCGTCGCATAACCACTCTGCCACCCCGCCACGGGGATAGACGATCCGGAACCGGTCGTCGGTGTCTGTGGTGCGGGGCGCAGTGTAGCCGAAGTCGAAAAAACGTGCAGGGCGTGCCGTTATTACCCGAAGGCGGGTGCTGTCTGTCGCTGCTACGCGCCGATCTCGCCCATCGCACTCTGCTGGTAGTTCTGCAGGCCGACGCGGTTCACCAGATCCAGTTGCGTCTGCAGCCACTCGATATGGTCCTCGGTGTCGTCGAGGATGGGCGAAAGGACGTCGCGGGAGACGTAGTCGCTCACGGACTCGCAGTACTTGATGGCTTCCTTGAGGCTGGTCTGCGAGACCAGCTCAAGCTTCAGATCGCAGCCGAGCATCTCCTCGGTGGTCTCGCCGATCATGAGCTTGTCGAGGTCCTGCAGGTTGGGCAGCCCATCGAGCATCAGGATGCGATCGATGATCTTGTCCGCGTGCTTCATCTCCTCGATCGATTCCTCGTACTCGTGCTTGCCCAGCGCCTTGAGCCCCCAATGTCCATACATGCGGGCGTGTAAAAAATACTGGTTGATCGCCGTCAGCTCATGCCGGAGTTGGACATTCAGCAGCTGTATTACCTTCTTGTCCGATTTCATGGCGTCGATCCCCGAATATGGCATGCGGTGATTTTCATGTTAATCCGCCAGCCCGGAAGGTCAAGCCCCATGCGGCTTTGCGGACGACACGCATCCTCATCTACGACTCGTCATTGAATCTGAGACTGATATTGATTCCGATTTATGGCAATAAAAAAGCGCCTCGAAACGAGGCGCCTTATTTGCGGGGCATGCGGTTATATCGCCCGTGCCCTTATTCCCCACTGGCGCGATAGCGATTACGCAGATCGCGAATCAGGTCGTGATTGCGCAGCACACCCTGGTACTGGCGCTCGATCAGCGCGCGGATGTCGAAGCTCAGGTCGGTCTCCTGCAGCGCATCGGCGTACTTCTTCTTTGCCACGTCCTCGCCCTTCTCGGTCTCCTCCAGGATGGCGAGATCCGAACGATCCGATACAGCGGTACGCAGGCTCACCCAGCCGCGATGGAGCGCGCCGGCCACGCTGCCGTGGTCCTCGGGCTTGGCGCCGAGCGCCGTGACCTGACTCTGCAATTCGCGCACTGCGGCGCCTATCTCTGTTGCGCGGCTCGAGAACAGCGTCTTCAACTCGGGATTCTTCGCATCCTCGGCGGCCTTGCGGAAGCCTTCCTCGCCATCGCGCGAGACTTCGATCAGGTCGTTCAGTACAGACACATTGTTGTCAGCCATAGCAAACTCCTCGTTATCTCTCGGACACGCCGCACGCCTGCGCGCAGCGCGTCATGGAACATTCCGCGCACACCATCCAGGGTGCGCGGCCCTTGGTTCCAAGATAGAGGAGCCGCCTGCGGGGGACTGTCGGGGCGCCTCGCAACCGGCTGTCGGTCTGCGCCTACATCTGCGTCGCCCCCGCCAGTCAGTCGAACAGGTGACCCATGCGCGACCGCTTGGTCGCCAGATACTTTTCGTTTTCGGAGTTGGACGGCACGATGTGACGCATCTGTTCGGTCACCTTGATGCCCGCATCCTCGAGCGCCCGAATCTTGATCGGATTGTTGCTCATCAGCCGCACCGAGGTGACACCCCACTGCCGCAGGAAATCCGCCGCGAAGGCATAGGTACGGGAATCGATAGCCTGACCCAGTGCCAGATTGGCATCCACGGTGTCGAGTCCGCCATCCTGCAGCGCGTACGCACGAATCTTGTTCGACAGCCCGATGCCACGGCCTTCATGGCCACGCAGATACAGCAGGATGCCACGCCCTTCCTCGGCAATCTTGCGCATGGCGAGATCGAGCTGCTCGCCGCAATCGCAGCGGCACGAGCCAAACACATCGCCGGTCAGGCATTCCGAATGCAAACGAACGAGCACGTTCTCGCCCGAAATATCGCCCATCGACAGGGCCAGGTGCTCGGTTCCCGTGTCCATGCCCTGGAAGGCATGAGCGGTGAATTCTCCGTAACTGGTCGGCAGGCGGGCAGAGCCGATCAGCTCACTTTCTAGGTCTTTCATATTGATGTGCAAGGGCTGGAGGCGCCATGGTGCCCGCACGGCATGATGCAGGGGCGGGGCAGGCGCACCGCGCCGCGCCGATTGGGAGAGGCGCAGACGCAGCATGCCGGCAAGGATACCCCGAAATGCATTCCGCTATCGGGTGTGGGGTTACCGGGCGGTAGGAGTCAGTCTGGAACGAAAAGGCCGGAAGTGTGGGCGCGGCGAACGCGAACCGGCTGATTGCGTCGGTGAAGCGCCTTGAAACGACAGCGAAACTCGGTTGGCGTCAACGCCACCGGCGCGGCAACGTGCTTGCGCAACCGGTATCGCTCCACACCTCGCTCGGTAAGCAGAAAATCCAGCCGCTGACGCCAGCTCGCCGCTTTCAGGTCTTCATGCAGGGAACGATCGACAAAGCCAGTGGCATCTTCGATCAGCAGCATCATTCTGCGCAAACGGTGGAGGCTATCGGTCTGGGTTCGGGAGGCGGGTAAAGAAATCACTGAATGACTGCCCGAGACAACTCGGACTGCGCCGAACTTCCACAGTGGCTCGTGGTGTGCGAGACGATTTCGAAATCCTTGTATCTCGGCGAGGAAGCCTAGCGTCTCTCGACGCTTGCGCGCATCGCTCCATTGCGCAGGACGGTCACTAAAAGGATGGTTCGGAAAAATGCGTGGCAGAACTCGTGAAGCGTGCGCCGCACTGACGCTATTCAGCATGACCGGCCAAAATCCGAACGAGAGGTTGGATACGATCTCGTCCGGCCCCGGGTTGCTGCGTGGCCGCCGCGTTCGCACTTCCACGATCCGCTGTTGCACCGAATGCCGCATCGATTCGCGTATCACGTCGTACCAATGACAACTCGGCGTGCGTCCCGCGCTATGAAACAGCGACATGGCCCGATGCACACTGTTGCGCAACGCGACCTCGAAGTGAGCAAGATGCGATGCAAAGCATCCCGAAATTTCGCCATTCCAAAGATACAAACCGATGGCTTCGTCCATCGTCGTTGCCTTGAAATATGACTTGTAGCTATTCAAGCGTAGCGGTGAAACGACGCGCTCGAAATCGACGACTGAGGTGGTACGCATAGCTGTTGACACTATCCCGTTGGATCCATAGGATGACGCCTGAGACGTCGATCGGCACAACCCGCAAGGGCGCCCCGGCGTAAGGAGTGGAAGGCCCCCGATCGCAAGGTCGGGGGCCTTTTGCTTTGTAGCGCGCGGAGTTCCACGGGGATATGAGACGACTCGCAAACTGCATGGCGAGTTCGATGCGGACAAATGCGAAGTCGCCGAAACGAAAAAAGGCCGCCCTTTTCAGAACGGCCTTTCTCGTTAGGACGTCGTAACGTTGCGAACGGTTGCCCGTCCGCTAACAGCCTTACTCCACCGTCACCGACTTAGCCAGATTGCGCGGCTTGTCCACATCCGTGCCGCGTGCGCAGGCGGTGTGATACGCCAGCAGTTGCAGCGGTACGACGTGCAGGATCGGCGAGAGCGCGCCGTAGTGCTCGGGCATGCGGATCACCTGGATGCCGTCCGACGACTGGATGTGCGTGTCGGCATCGGCGAACACGTAGAGACGGCCGCCGCGTGCGCGCACTTCCTGGATGTTGGACTTCAGCTTTTCCAGCAGCGCGTCGTTCGGTGCCACGGTCACCACCGGCATGGCTTCCGTCACCAGTGCCAGCGGGCCGTGCTTCAGCTCGCCGGCCGGGTAGGCTTCAGCGTGGATGTACGAGATTTCCTTGAGCTTGAGCGCGCCTTCCAGAGCGATCGGATAGTGCAGGCCACGACCCAGGAACAACGCGTTCTCGCGACGGGCGAAGTCCTCCGACCACGCGATGATCTGCGGCTCCAGCGCCAGCACGCCATGCAGCGCGGCGGGCAGGTGGCGCAGATTCGTCAGCGCCTCGGCTTCCTGTTCGTCGTTCAGGTAGCCGCGCACCTTGCCCAGCGCCAGCGTCAGCATGTACAGCGCGGCCAGTTGCGTGGTGAACGCCTTGGTCGATGCCACGCCGATCTCGGTGCCTGCGCGGGTCAGGAAGCGCAGTTCGGTCTCGCGCACCATCGCGCTCGTGGCAACGTTGCAGATGGCGAGCGTGTGCGTGTGGCCCAGCGAGCGGGCGTGGCGCAGTGCAGCCATCGTGTCGGCCGTTTCGCCGGATTGCGAAATCACCACCACCAGCGCGCGCGGGTTCGGCACCGTGTCGCGGTAGCGGTATTCGCTGGCGACCTCGACCTGCGTCGGGATCTTGGCGATCGATTCCAGCCAGTACTTGGCCGTGCAGCCCGAGTAGTAGCTCGTGCCGCACGCCAGGATCAGGATGCTGTCGATGTTGGCGAACACCTGCTCCGCGTTGTCGCCGAACAGGTCGGGCGTGATGGCGGCGATGCCTTCGAGCGTATCGCCCAGGGCGCGCGGCTGCTCGAAGATTTCCTTCTGCATGAAATGGCGGAACGGACCCAGTTCCACGGCGGCGGCGTGTGCCTCCACCACGCGATCCTCGCGCACTACCTCGATATCGTTGACATCGCGGATCGTGACGCCAGCGCGCGTCAGTTCCACCACATCGCCTTCTTCCAGATAGATGATGCGGTTGGCGGTGCCGGCCACGGCCAGCGCGTCCGACGCCAGGAACGTTTCGTCGTTGCCGAGGGCCACGACCAGCGGCGAACCGGCGCGCGCGCCGACCACCACGTCAGGATTGTCACGCGCCACCACGGCAATGGCGTAGGCGCCGTGCAGGCGCTTGGTCACCACGCGCACCGACGCGAACAGGTCGCCACGCGTGGCGCTGCTCGGATACGTGTAGGCCTGATGGATCAGGTGGGCCACCACTTCGGTATCGGTCTGCGACTCGAAACCGTAGCCCACGGCGCGCAGTTCTTCGCGCAGCGGCTCGTAGTTCTCGATGATGCCGTTGTGGACGAGTGCGATGGTCTCGTCCGAGAAGTGCGGGTGCGCGTTGACCGTGTCGGGCTTGCCGTGCGTGGCCCAGCGCGTATGGGCGATGCCCAGGTTGCCGCCGAGACCCGACGATTGCGTCTGCGCGTCCAGTTCGGCCACGCGCGACACCGTGCGCGCGCGTTCGAGAATGGCGTCGCGCACCACGGCGACGCCGCACGAGTCATAGCCGCGATATTCCAGGCGACGCAGACCTTCGACCAGGACCGGAACGATATTGCGGTGCGAAACCGCGCCAACGATGCCACACATGCTCTAACCCCTTATTTTTTCGGTTGCTTGACCGGACGCTGCCATGCGTCGATCGTCATCTGCTTGGAACGCGACAGCGTGAGCTTGTCGGCCGGTGCTTCCTTGGTCAGCGTCGTGCCAGCGCCAATCGTCGCGCCACGGCGCACCGTTACCGGCGCCACCAGTTGCGTATCGGAGCCGATGAACACATCGTCCTCGATGATGGTGCGATGCTTGTTCACGCCATCGTAATTGCACGTGATGGTGCCTGCGCCGATGTTCACGCGCTGGCCCACGGTGGTGTCGCCGACGTAGGCCAGATGGTTGGCCTTGCTGTGGTCGGCAATCTGACTGTTCTTGACTTCGACGAAATTGCCGATGTGCACATCCTTGCCCAGTTCCGCACCCGGCCGCAAACGCGCGTACGGACCGATGCGCCCGTCCGGCCCGATCTTTGCTTCCTCAAAGTGGCAGAACGGTTGCACGCGTGCGCCAGCCCCTACGGAGGTGTTGCGGATCACGCAGTGCGCACCGATGTGCACGCCATCCTCCAGATGCACGCGGCCTTCGAACACGCAGCCTACGTCGATGGTCACGTCGCGTCCGCAGGTCAGTTCGCCGCGCACGTCGATACGCGCCGGGTCCAGCAACGTGACGCCCGCTTCAAGCAGACGTTGGGCAATGTTGCGCTGATGGATGCGCTCGATCTCGGCCAGTTGCACCTTGCTGTTGACGCCGAGCGTCTCCCACAGTGCAGCCGGCTGGGACGACACGATCTCCACGCCGTCAGTGGCGGCGCGTTCGATGGTGTCGGTAAGGTAGTACTCACCTTGCGCGTTGTCGTTGCGCAGCGTGGAGAGCCAGCGGCGGAGGTGACCCGTCGGGCAGACGATGATGCCGGTATTGATCTCGCGGATCGCGCGGATTTCCTCGCTGGCATCCTTCTGCTCGACGATGCGGACGATATTGCCGGCAGCGTCGCGTACGATGCGGCCATAGCCGGTGGGATCGGGCATCTCGACGGTCAGCACGCCCAGGCGCTCGGCGCCAGCGGCCTGCACAAGGTGCTGAAGCGTGGACGCGGACGTCAGCGGTACGTCGCCATACAGGACCAGCGTGGGCTGGCCGTCGTCGAGCAACGGCAGTGCCTGCATGACGGCGTGGCCGGTGCCCAGTTGCTGAGCCTGCTCGGCAAAGGCGACATCTTCTGCGGCAACCGCGGCGCGCACGTGCTCGGCGCCATGGCCCACCACGACGACGAGCCGCGACGGCGAGAGCGTGCGGGCGGTATCGAGTACGTGGGCGAGCATGGGGCGGCCGGCAACCGGGTGCAGCACCTTGGGCAACGCGGAATTCATGCGCTTGCCCATGCCGGCGGCAAGAATGACGATATTCACAAGGAGGGTCCTAAGTGAGTGTGTCTGAGAATATTCTGAAGAATCCGTGCCGTGGAGCACTGCAGTCAGTAGGGCAAAACCGTTGCCACGACTGGGCTGGCGGGCGATCAACCGCCCCTGGAAACATGCGCGCCGATTCTAGCATGCACCCCCGGACCACATCGGGCCGATCACTTCACGTTACGGTTGTTCACATTTGGACACGACGCGTTTTTGCATGGTTTGCAGCATTTACCGTCTTGGCGGCGTTGGGTGGATGCAACGCCATGAAACTTGGCTACCAGCAGGGTGACCGCCTGGCCTACTGGTGGGTGGATCGATATGTGGACGTTTCTGACCTGCAGGAGCCGCCCACCAAAGACGCCATCGCCCGGTTCTTCTCCTGGCACCGGCAGGCGCAGCTTCCCGAAATTGCCACGGTCCTGACCCGTGTGAAGAGTGAAGTCGCCGGCCCCATCGATGCCTCGATGGTCCGGCAGGTGCAGCAGGACACGAACCGCCTGGGCCGCCGCGCCTTCGAGAACGCCGTCCCCGACGTGGCCGACCTGATGCTGACGCTGACGCCCGAACAGATCAAGCGTATGGAAGGCAAGTTCGCGGAAAGCAACGCCAAGTACCGGAAGGAGTTTCTCAAATCCGACCCCAAGGCGCGCACCGACGCCCGCTTCGACAAGATCATGGACTACGCAAAGCTGATCTACGGCGGCTTCTCGGGCGAGCAGGAACGCACGATCCGCGATTCGATGGGGCCGTATATGGAAGGCGCCGAGGCGCGCTATGCCGAGCGGGTCAAACGACAGCAGGAATGGCTGACGCTGGCGCGCGAGGTGTCGACCTCACATCCGCCAAAGGCGCAGGTCGAGGACATGCTGCGAAAATACGCCGATCACTGGCAGCGCCCGGCCAGCGGCCAGCAGCGCAGCAACGAGGCAGGCGTGGATCTGTCTGTGAAGATCGCCAATCTGACCACGCCCGAGCAGAAGGCGCACGCGGTGGATCGGTTCCAGAAGTGGATCGACGATACGAGGTCGCTGATGCGGGAGGGGGCTTCGCAGGCAGCGAAGTAATGAAACTCCCCTCTCCCGCGCAGTGGGAGAGGGGAGCAAACCCATCAGGCCGCAGGCTCTTCCGCCTTCTCGATCTTGTCGAACCGCACAAACTCCATCCGGTTCGCTCCCACGTTGCCCGTAAACGTCAGCGCCTGCTGCGTGAAGGTGGTTTCCCCGAACAGCGATGCCTCGTCAACCTTCGCCAGTCCAGTCGCCAGACCGTTGAACGGGAACAGGTCCGTATCGGCCAGATGCGACGGCACCACGTTGCGCAGCGCCGCGAAGATGTTGTCGATGCGGCCCGGGAATTCGCGTTCCCATGCCTGCACCATCTCGCTCACCTTTTTGCGTTGCAGGTTTTCCTGCGAGCCGCACAGGTTGCACGGGATGATCGGGAACTGCATGGCGCGCGCGTAGGACGCGATGTCCTTCTCCGCGCAGTACGCCAGCGGACGAATGACAATGTGCTGGCCGTCATCGGTGGCCAGCTTCGGCGGCATGGCTTTCATCTTGCCGCCGAAGAACATGTTCAGGAAGAACGTGTTGACGATGTCGTCGCGGTGATGGCCCAGCGCAATCTTGTTGGCGCCCAGCTCCTTGGCCGTGCGATAGATCACGCCGCGGCGCAAACGCGAACACAGCGAGCACGTGGTCTTGCCCTCGGGCACCTTCTCCTTGACGATCGAATACGTGTCCGCTTCGACGATCAGGTATTCCACGCCCACCGATTTCAGGTAGGCCGGCAGGATTTCCTCGGGAAAGCCGGGCTGCTTCTGGTCCAGGTTCATCGCGATGAGCTTGAACTTGATGGGCGCGCGCTTCTGCAGCGCCATCAGCACCGACAACATCGTGTACGAATCCTTGCCGCCGCTCATGCAGACCAGCACGGTGTCGCCGTCCTCGATCATGCCGAAGTCGCCGATGGCCTTCCCGGTCTGCGACTGCAGACGGGTTTCCAGGCGGTAGAAATTAGCGGAGTGACTCATAAGACGTACCTGAAGCGGGGGCGGGCGCTGAACAATGGCCTGACACCCCTGAAGAACATGCCGGATTGACGGGGCGATATTCTACTGGACCCGCCGCCCCACCGCTCTGCGTGCCTCAGGCCGGCTTGATGTGGAAGACTTCGACGCCCACGGATTCGCAATCCGGATACACATCGGGCTTCTCGGTGGAGACACGCACGGCCCGCACCTTGGGGTGCTTCAGCATGGCGCGCGCCACGTCGTCGCACAGCGTTTCCTGCAGGTGGATATGGCCTTGCGCCATGCGCTCGGCCACGGTGTTGCGCATGAAGTCGTAATCCACGACTTCTTCCAGCTTGTCGGCCTGCGGCGTGGTTTCGGCCAGCGAGACGAACAGGTCGATATTGACCAGCACGCGCTGCTCGCCCTTCTTCTCGAATTCATGCACGCCAATGTTGATCTGCACTTCGTAATTGCGCAGGAACATGCGGCGGCAGTCTTGCAGGCTGGGATGGGACAGGGCGGCAAAAGTCATGGCGGGAACTATCGTTAAAACTTATTCAGTCAGGAACATCACGTCGCGGGCCAGCGGCATCAGGTGCTGGCCGCCATCGACGTAGAGCGTGGAACCGGTCACGGCGCGGGCGATGGCGAGGTAGGCCACGGCCTGCGCAATATCGTCCGGCGTGCTCGATTTGCCGAGCGGCGTCATGCCGTGTGCACGCACGAAGCCCGGATCGGACTGGTCGCCGGACACCAGCGTGATACCCGGCGCCACGCCCACCACGCGCAGGCGCGGGGCCAGTGCCTGGGCCAGTTGCACCGTGGCGGTCTGCAGCGCGGACTTCGACAGCGTGTACGACAAAAAGTCCGGATTCAGGTTGTTCAGCTTCTGGTCGAGCAGGTTGATCACCACGCCACGCTGCTCGGTCTCGTTGCCGTCGGCACCCAGCGCCTTGTGCATCTCGCGCGCCAGAAGCAGCGGTGCGGCCACGTTCGTGCGCATATGCGTATCGAGCGAAGCGTACGAGAAGCTCGTGGCCACGTCGTACTGGAACAGCGAGGCATTGTTGACCAGGCACGACGGCACGCCGAGCGCATCCTTGCAGGCGGCGATCAGCTTGCTCGTGGCACTTTCGTCGGACAGGTCGGCCTGCAGCACGGCAGCGCGGCGACCGAGACTGCGGATCTGCGTGGCAAGCGCTTCGGCCTCGTCGCGCGAGCGGTTGCAGTGGACGGCTACGTCCCAACCCTGCGCGGCAAGCTCGAGCCCGATGGCGCGGCCCAGGCGGCGTGCGCCGCCGGTCACCAGCGCCACCCCACGCGAGGGTGTGGTTCGGGCGGCGGCAGCGCCCTCAGTATTGAAATCTGGCATTGCTACAATTCGCGGTATGCAGAAAGTCGCTAGTCTACCCCTTCCCTCCGCCGACGCGCTCGGCGCCTCCACGGCCCTTTCCACCGTCATCGCCGATGCCATCAAGGCTGCGGGCGGCTGGATCGGCTTCGACCGCTTCATGTCGCTGGCGCTCTATGCGCCGCGCCTGGGTTACTACAGCGGGGGCGCCGCCAAGTTCGGCCGCGACGCCGGCGACGGCAGCGACTTCATCACCGCCCCAGAACTGAGTCCCTTCTTCGCGCGCACACTGGCTCGCCAGTTCGCACCGCTGATCGGCATGAACCTGCCGCAAGTGATGGAATTCGGCGCCGGTACGGGCCGGCTGGCAGCGGATCTGCTGCTCGCGCTCGAAACCGAAGGCGCGTTGCCCGATACGTACCGGATCGTCGAGCTTTCCGGCGAACTGCGTGCGCGCCAGCAACAGACGCTTGCCGAGCGTGCGCCCCATCTGGCGTCGCGTGTGACGTGGCTCGATACCCTGCCCGACCGCTTCGAAGGCGTGATCGTCGGCAATGAAGTGCTCGATGCGATGCCTGTGAGCCTGTTCGCCCGAATCGGCGGCAAGTGGTACGAACGTGGCGTGTCACACGATGGGAATGGTTTCGCCTATCAGGATCGCGTGATGGAATCCTCCGCCGTGCCCGCAGTGCTGAAAAATTTTCCGGGCGATCACGACGTGGTCACCGAAACCCACGCCGAAGCCGAAGGCTTCACGCGTGCCGTCGCGGCGATGCTCTCGCGTGGCGCGGCGTTTTTCATCGACTATGGTTTTCCGGCGGCCGAGTACTACCACCCGCAGCGCGTGGGCGGCACGCTGATGTGCCACTACCGCCATCACGCCCACCCCGATCCTTTCCTGTATCCGGGCCTGCAGGACATCACCGCGCACGTGAATTTCACCGGCATCGCCGAAGCTGCCGTGGATGCGGGCCTGACCGTGGCGGGCTTCGCCTCGCAGGCACGCTTCCTGATGAATGCCGGCATTACCGAACTGATGATGTCGCTCGATCCATCGGATGCCCGCGCCTTCCTGCCGCAGGCCAACGCCGTGCAGAAGCTGCTGTCTGAAGCGGAGATGGGCGAGCTGTTCAAGGTCATCGCCCTGACCCGCGATCTCGACGATGCGCTGCCGCTGGCCGGCTTCGCACGCGGCGACCGTACCTTCGCCCTCTGACCCGGATCACGCCATGTTGCGTTGGACTTTCACCATCTTCCTCTGCGTGATCGTGCTGTCGGCCTCGCTGCCGTGGCTGCAGAAGATCGGCCTCGGACGCTTGCCCGGCGATCTGCGGTTTCGGCTTTTCGGGAAGGAGTATGTGCTGCCGTTTGCGTCGACGATCTTGCTGTCGCTGGTGGCACTGGTGATTGGGAGGTTGTTGTAGGGGGGGTATGCCATCCCATCAGGTTTTGCTCCCCTCTCCCGCGCGCGGGAGAGGGGTTGGAGGTGAGGGCAAGCCGTCGCTATGCGATGTCGTGGTTAGAGCTTGAACCGCTGGCCCTCACCCCCGCCCCTCTCCCGCAAGCGGGAGAGGGGAGAAAACCAAGCGGAAAAGGAAACTCAACGCTATTCCTTAATACCCAACCGCTCCGCCACCGCCCTCACCCTGGCCTTGTGCACCCGATCCTTGATCTGGTCCACGCGATCCTCGCAAGCCTTGGCAATCGCGCCCGCATCCACCGACGCCGCTGCATCGCGCACCGTCATCAGTCGCGCCGTCTGCGGATATTCCCGATCTTCAAAACCGAGCCGGCCACGCGCATCGGCTTCGCATGCCAGCAACGCTTCGGCGAAGCGATCCGGTTTGCGCAACGCATCGCAACGCTCCACGAGTCGCGTCAGGGCCGCGGCGCCGAACTCCATCGAGCGATGGATGTTGCCGTGTTCGCGCGCCACGAGCACCGCCAGTTCGCGGCAATCGTTGGGCACGCGCAGCCGCTTGCAAACCGCTTCGAGCAATCCCACACTGCGCTGCTCGTGGCCGATATGGCGCGGCAGTACGTCCTCGGGCGTGGTGCCCTTGCCAAGATCGTGCGTCAACGCGGCGAAGCGCACTGGCAACGACGCGCCGACGCTGGCCGCGTAATCCACCACCATCATCACGTGGATGCCGGTATCGACTTCCGGATGGTAATCGGCACGTTGCGGCACACCCCACAGCCGGTCGAGTTCCGGCATCAACCGCGCCAACGCACCGCATTCACGCAGCACGTCGAACATGCGCGACGGACGCGCTTCCATCAGTCCGCGTGCGAGTTCCTGCCACACGCGTTCCGGCACCAGCGCATCGACCTCACCCATCTCCACCATGCGGCGCATCAGTGCGACGGTTTCGGGCGCCACCGAGAAATCGTGGAAGCGCGCGGCAAAGCGCGCCGCGCGCAGGATGCGCACCGGGTCTTCCGCAAACGCATCGGACACATGGCGGAACTGCCGGGCGGCAAGGTCCTGCTGCCCGCCATACGGATCGATGATCGGGCCGACGAGGTTATCGTCCGCATCCACGGCCTGGGCCATCGCATTGACGGTGAGGTCGCGCCGCACCAGGTCGTCCTCGAGCGTGACTTCCGGTCCGGTGTAGAACGCAAACCCCTTGTAGCCCACCGCCGTCTTGCGCTCCGTGCGAGCCAGCGCGTATTCGGCCTTGGTCACCGGATGCAGGAAGACCGGGAAATCCTTGCCCACCGGCTTGTAGCCGGCGGCTTCCATTTCCTCCGGCGTGGCGCCCACCACCACGTAGTCGCGGTCCTGGCTCGGCTTGCCGAGCAGTTGGTCGCGGATCGCCCCGCCGACGGCATAGACCTGCATGAATCAGCCCGTGACGATGATCGCGTCCGGGCGATCGGGTTGCAAACGGTACGGCTCGTCGGCCACGACGAAATCGCGCTCCTCGCGCGCCGCGGCCACCCACTCCTGCATGGCCGGCACCGTCAGGATGAAATCGGCATAAGCCTTGGCGGCCTCCGGCAGATGCACGCCGTACGTGGCAAAGCGGCTCACCACGGGCGCGTAGAACGCATCGGCCACGGTGAACGTACCGAACAGGAACGGGCCCTTCTCGCCATGCTGCGCGCGCAGGCCGGTCCAGATGGCTGCAATGCGGTCGATATCGCGTTGCACGGCCACGCTCCACCCGATGCCGGGCAGCACGGCCGTGATGTTCATCGGCATCTGGCTACGCACGTTGCCGAAGCCCGAATGCATTTCCGCGCAGATCGAACGCGCCACCGCGCGCGCAGCGGGATCGGCTGGCCAGAGTTGCTTCTCGGGGAATTTCTCGGCCACGTACTCGGAGATCGACAAGGAATCCCAGACGGTCACGTCGCCATCGATCAGCGCCGGCACCTTGCCGGCCGGCGAGTACTGCATGATCTCTTCATCGAATGCCTTCGTGAACAGGCGCAGCGGGATTTCCTCGAAGGCAATGCCGGCGTGGCGCAACAGCAGCCAGGGACGCAGCGACCAGGAGGAGTAGTTCTTGTTGCCGATGACGAGCTTCATCGCAAATTCCTTGGGGGGGGCGAAGATCGGGAAGACGTAGGCGCGCGGCGTATTTCGCCGGGCACCGTGGACCGGATATTCTATCGACCCGGACGCGGCAGCTCCAAACGAAATACGCTCGCAAGCCTGTGAGCGCCAGTCACAACGGACGGGCTCAGCGATGCACGCTGCCGCGCAGCCCCTGCATCACCGAATCGCGGCCACGACCGGCCAGCACATCCGTCATCACGGCTTCAAGGCTGACCGGATGCACGCCGAGTTCGGTGGCCATCGGTTGGGCCAGCACATTGTCGAGCCGCATCGAATCGAGATTGTCGCGAGAGAGCACCGTACCGCCGGGCATGTGTTCGAGCACCGCCGCCTGCATGCGCGCCAGTGCATCGGGCAATGCGATCACCGGGCGCGGATGCCCCGACGCGCGGCCCGCGAACTTGACCAGTTCCTCCAGCGTATAGACCTGCGGACCGCCCAGTTCATACACCTGGCCGATGGTCGAGGGATTCGCCATCGCGTTGACGAACGCCTGCACCACATCCATCACGAACACCGGCTGGAAGCGCGCATGCGCACAGGCCAGCGGCACCACGGGCGCCATCTGCTGCAACTGGGCGAACAGGTTCAGGAAATGATCGTCGGGGCCGAATACCACCGAGGGCCGCAGCACCGTCCACGCAAGGCCGCTCTCGCGCACGATGCGCTCGCCTTCGCCTTTGCTGCGCAGATACATCGACGGCCCCTGCGCGTCGGCGCCGAGCGCACTCATGTGGATCAGGCGGCGAACGCCGGTGCGCTGGCACGCATCGACCAACTGGCGCGGCAGGTCTACGTGCGCCGAGGCGAACTGCGGACCATACGGATCGGCCCGGTCGCCGTGCAGCACACCAACGAGGTTGACGACGATGCCATCCACGCCGAGCGATCCGATGGCATCGTCGAGCACTGCCGTATCGGCCAGCCCAAGCTCCACCGTTTCCACGCGCGGCAGGAGTAGCAGGTGCTGCGCATGCTCGACATGGCGCGTACCGACCACGATGCGGTCAGGTGCGATGGGACTATCGGGATTGGCGGACGGATCGAGCGGCGCGCCGGACGCTGAAGCTGCGCCGGCAAGGCGGGAGACGAGGTGGCTGCCGATGAAGCCGGCACCCCCGATGACAAGAACATTGCTGGTCTGCATGGTGGGCTCCGTGACGGCCGCGCCGCGCACTACCCGGCGAGGGTAGCCGCAGCACGGTCTTCGCATTGCGATTCGCGCATTGCGATTCCATTACACACGCATCGATGCGTGCGCCGGCATCACGAAGACCCTGCCCCGCTTTGGGGCAGCCAGGCTTAGGGCAAGCTGGTCGTCGTGACGCTGGACGGCGCGACCACACCCAGCCGGTCCTTCAGCGACTGGGGGCGGCCACTCATCAATGCAGAATAGTACGTGGCGTTGGAAAGCACATTCTTGACGTAGACGCGCGTTTCCGTGAACGGGATGGTCTCTGCAAAGATCGCGCCTTCCACCGGCCGCGACAGGCTCGAACGCCAGTTCTTGGGGCGTCCCGGGCCTGCGTTATAGCCAGCGGAAGCCAGCGTCCATGAACTGTCGAGGTCGGTCAGCACCATGCTCATGTAATTTGTACCGAGCATGATGTTGATGTTCGGGTCGCTCATCATCGACGGCGAGAAGTCGGTCATGCCGATCTTCTTGGCCACGAAACGCGCGGTGGCCGGCATGACCTGCATCAGCCCGTGCGCGCCCGCCGATGAGCGTGCGTCCATGATGAAGCGCGATTCCTGTCGGATCAGCCCATACGCCCAGGCCATGTCCAGGCCCACGGCTTCGGTGTTCCGGTGCATGATGTCCTGATAAGGCATCGGGAAGCGCTGTGCGAAATCGTGTTCGGTCTTCGTACGATCCGACGTATTGACCGTGCGATCCAGCAGCGAGATCTTGCGCGCATACTCGGCCGCAGCCAGCAGTTCGCGGTCGTTCATGCCGCGCAGTTCCCAGTTCCACTCGCGGTTGCCTTCGAAACGCAGATTCAGGCTGTAGAACTTCTGCGCGCGGACAAAGCCCGGACGCGAACGCATCGCCATGGCCTCGCCATCGGTCACCGCCGTGCGCTGCGGCACCGTGATGCGGCGCCCCAGTTCCTCGCTGGCCAGCTGGCCATAGAAGTTGAACTGGCTGGCAATCGACTGGAACTGCTGCTCGGCATCGCTGGTGCGGCCATCGGCCTTCAGCGCGCGGCCATACCAATACGTCCATGCCGGGTCCTTGCCGCGCAGTTCCGGACGCATCAGTTCGATGGACTGCCGCACCTGCTTCCAGTCGCCCTGGCGCAGCGCGGCGCGTACACGCCACTCCTGCGTTTCATCGGACAGCCACTGGTTGCCGCCCATGTCGAGCTGGCGGCGATAGTAACCGGCGGCCTCGGGCATCAGTTTCTTGGCGGCGTACTGACCGATCACGCCCCACGCCGCGCCTTGTTCATCGCGCGACAGGTTGCCGACGATGGTGCTCAGGTACGCTGCGGCCTGCGCGGGATCGCTACGTGCCATCTTGACCACGGTGGCCAGCGCATCGCTGTCCACGCGCACATCGGGCAGCGTGCCAGCAATCTTCGCGGCCAGCGTCGTATAGTTCTGTTCCAGCGCCTGACGCGCATAGAACGCCACATCGCTGCGCTGGATCTGCTGCGCCTGCGCCATGTAGCCGATCAGGTCCACGCACGCTTCGCCAAAGTAACGTGGGTCCACAAGCAGCGCACGCGAATCGGCCGACACGTTCTGGCCCTTCAGAGCCTTCGACAGCAGCGCGTAGCACTCCACCTGCGTGTCGTCCTTCAGCACGAACTGCGGATACTGGATATCGAAATTGGCCCAGTCGCGCTTCTTGCCCAGCACCAGCAGCCAGTCATTGCGCATGCGGTCGGCAATGGCTTCGCCCTGATAACGCTGCAGGAAGGCGGCGATTTCGGCGTCCGGCGTGTCGACGCGCGCCTGGCCGCCGCTGTCGAACATCTGCGGCTTGATGCGGAAATACTCGACGTACGAGGGAATCGGATAATCGACCAGCGTGGCCGAGATGGCCGCGGCGCGATCCACGTCGTTCTTGCGTGCGGCTTCGCGCAGGGCAACGAACGCATCGTCCGGATTGGACGGGATGGTTTGCGCGGCGGGTTGCTGAGGTGCGGGTCGCGCTTGCGGCGCGGGTTTCTTCTGGGCAAAAGCCGGCGTGGCCAGCAGCGCGCCCGCGAACGCCAGCCATGCGATGCGGCCTGCGCGGCGCAGATATACTCCCTTCGGCATTCTTTGCTATCCCTTATGTGGTCGTGCATGCCCTTTTTCGACGGCACGCACGCAAATGTTCGTTTGACGGAATCGGTCTGATTGCCGGCCATTATTGCACGCCATGTCACCCACCCAAGTACCGGACAGAGGCCCGGACGACCGCCAATTCAACGCCGCGGAAGACCGGCGCACCATGCGCCGCCGGCTGCTCGAATTGCGCGCCAACCTGCCTGGCCGCACCGAGGCCGATGCCCGCATCGAAGCGGCGCTCGGCACGTTGCTGGAACGGCTTGGCGTACGAAAGGTCGGCTTCTACTGGCCGATCCAGCAGGAATTCGACGCACGCGGCGCTATCGCGCACTGGCTGGCCGCCATGCCGGGCCGCACCGCCGCCCTGCCCGTGGTCAACCGCCCCGGTGCGCCGCTCGACTTCCATCTCTGGACGCCAGACACGACAATGCGCGCCGGCCACTACGGCATACCCGTGCCCGATGGCACCGAGGCCGTGACGCCCGACGCGCTGCTCATACCCTGTGTCGGTTTCAGCGCCGATAAGTTCCGGCTAGGTTACGGCGGTGGGTTCTACGATCGCACGCTGGCGGCAATGGCCGGTGCTGGCGCCACACCGGTGGCGATCGGGATTGGCTATGAAGCGTGCCGGGTTGCGCTGGCTGCGGAACCACACGATTTGCCGATGGAGTGGATGGTGACGGAGGTGGGGGGGTTTTGAAGTTGGTTTTCTCCCCTCTCCCGCACGGCGGGAGAGGGGCGGGGGAGAGGGTAAGCCTCACAAGATGCGATGGCCGCAGGTTGAACCGCTAAGCCCTCTCCCCCAACCCCTCTCCCGCGAAGCGGGAGAGGGGAGAAAACATACAGCGTGAGACAAGCCTTTACAGCTTCAACCGCTGCCAGATCGCCTTCGTCGCTGCCGCCGTATTCAGCGTGTAGAAGTGCAGCCCCGGCACGCCTGCCGCGAGCAACCGTTCGCACAGCGCGGTCACCACGTCCAGGCCGAAGGCGCGGATGGCTTCCTTATCGTCGCCGAAGGATTCCAGCTTCTTTGCCACCCAGCGCGGCACTTCGGCGCCGCACATTTCCGAGAAGCGCATCAGTTGCGAGTAGTTCGTGATCGGCATGATGCCGGGCACGATGGGCACGTCCACGCCGTTGGCGCGGGCTTCGTCGACGAAGCGGAAGTACGCGTCGGCGTTGAAGAAATACTGGGTGATGGCCGAGTCGGCGCCGGCCTTCACCTTGCGCACGAAGTTATCGAGATCGTGACGCGGCGAACGGGCCTGCGGATGGTATTCGGGATAAGCCGCAACTTCGATATGGAACCAGTCGCCGGTCTCCGCGCGGATGAACTCCACCAACTCGTTGGCGTAGCGGAACTCGCCGATCTCGCCCATGCCCGACGGCATGTCGCCGCGCAGGGCCACGATGTGGCGGATGCCGCCATCGCGATAGGCTTGCAGGATGGCGCGGATGTTCTCTCGCGTGGAGCCCACGCACGACAGGTGTGGCGCGGCCTCGATGCCTTCGCGCTGGATCTCCAGCACGGCGTCCAGCGTGCCCTGTTGCGTGGTGCCGCCGGCGCCGAACGTCACGGAGATGTATTTGGGCTGCAGCGGTGCCAGTTGCGCGCGCGTGTTGCGGAGCTTTTCCGCGCCCTCCGCCGTCTTGGGCGGGAAGAATTCGAAGCTGAAGTAGCGGTCGGTCATGGTAGGCACGCCGCGGGGGCGCGGCGCCCGTAGGAAATCGCTCGCGGTCAATCGCGCTCGCCGAGCAGCACGCTCGCGAGGATCGTCGAAATCACGCTATAGAGAATGGAGCCGAGCAGCGCCGAGCCAAAGCCGTTGACGACAAACCCCTGCAACAGGTTGCCGACAAACAGGAATAGCAGCGCGTTGATGACGAAGATGAAGAGTCCCAGCGTCAGCAGCGTGACCGGAAGTGTCAGGATGACCAGGATCGGACGGATCAGCGTATTGACCAGACCCAGCACCAGCGCGGCAACCATCGCGGAGCCGAAGCCCCCGAGCTCGATGCCGCTGAGCAGATAGCTCACCAGAAACAGCGAAGCGGCGTTGATGATCCAGACAGCCAACAGTCTCATTGCGACTCCTTCTTTTTCGATTCGGATGGAATGGGCACAGTTTGCAGGCCGTATCGCGCAGTAGGCGCTGGCCCTCACCCCCGACCCCTCTCCCGCATGCGGGAGAGGGGAGCCTGGTTACAGGCGCGGGAGTGGGAGGATGTCGATCAATAACGGTAGTGATCGGCCTTGTACGGACCCTGCTTCGACACGCCGATGTAGGCGGCCTGCTGCTCGGTCAGTTCGGACAGTTGCGCGTTCAGCTTCTTCAACTGCAGGCGTGCCACCTTCTCGTCCAGGTGCTTCGGCAGCACGTACACGCCAACCGGGTACTTGCCGCTGTCGCGCTCTGCCCACAGTTCGATCTGGGCGATCGTCTGGTTGGCGAACGAGCTGCTCATCACGTACGACGGGTGGCCCGTGCCGCAGCCCAGGTTCACCAGACGGCCCTTGGCCAGGATGATCAGCTTCTTGCCGTCCGGGAAGATCACGTGGTCAACCTGCGGCTTGATCTCGTCCCATTCGTACTTCTCGATCGAGGCGATGTCGATCTCGTTGTCGAAGTGGCCGATGTTGCAGACGATGGCCTGGTCCTTCATCTTGGCCATGTGCTCGTGCGTGATCACGTGGTAGTTACCCGTGCAGGTCACGAAGATGTCGCCGTGTTCGGCGGCGTAATCCATCGTCACCACGCGGTAGCCTTCCATGGCAGCCTGCAGTGCGCAGATCGGGTCGATTTCCGTGACCCAGACCTGTGCCGACAGTGCGCGCAGTGCCTGGGCGCTGCCCTTGCCCACGTCACCGTAGCCGGCCACGACGGCGACCTTGCCTGCGATCATCACGTCGGTGGCGCGCTTGATGCCGTCCACCAGCGATTCGCGGCAGCCATACAGGTTGTCGAACTTGCTCTTGGTCACCGAGTCGTTCACGTTGATGGCCGGGAAGCGCAGTTCGCCGCGCTGTGCCATCTGGTACAGGCGGTGCACGCCCGTGGTGGTTTCCTCGGTCACGCCACGGATGGCGTCCAGGTTGCGGCTGTACCAGGTGGAATCCTTGGCCAGCTTTTCCTTGATCGCGGCAAACAGGAAGGTTTCTTCTTCGCTGGTCGGGTTGCCGATGACCGATGCATCCTTCTCGGCGCGGGCGCCCAGGTGCAGCAGCAGCGTGGCATCGCCGCCATCGTCCAGGATCATGTTCGGCGTGCCGCCATCGGCCCAGTCGAAGATGCGGTGCGTGAAGTCCCAGTATTCCTTCAGCGTTTCACCCTTGAACGCGAACACCGGCGTGCCCGATTCGGCGATGGCCGCGGCAGCGTGGTCCTGCGTCGAGTAGATGTTGCACGATGCCCAGCGCACGTCGGCGCCCAGTGCCTTCAGCGTCTCGATCAGCACGGCGGTCTGGATCGTCATGTGCAGCGAACCGGCAACGCGGGCGCCCTTGAGCGGCTGCGCGGCGGCGAATTCGTCACGAATGGCCATCAGACCCGGCATTTCGGTTTCGGCGATGGCGATTTCCTTGCGGCCCCAGCCGGCCAGGCCGATGTCGGCCACGAGGTAGTCTTGCTTGAGTTCGGTTACAGCGTTCATGAATCACTCCGGTCGTTGTGGTGGTGAGGCGGGGGACGGGAGTAGTAATGGCCGCGCCGCGCACGAAGGCACGTGGTAGATCACGTGCGTGGCGGGCAGGCAGGTCGACTCGCGCCCCGTGCAGACCACGGGACAGCGAGCGCCGTTGAGACATTCCGAGCCTGGCGGATGGCGAGGCCATCCGTTGCAACGCTCCTCGGAGTGGCGGTATTGTAGCGTGCCTGTCCGCGCCCTGCGGCGCGAATTGCCACAATTTTTCCTGCCAATTCCATCCGACCGACCCTGCCTCGCACATGCATTCCACGCCACCCCGCACCCTGACCATTGCCGGTTCCGACTCCGGCGGCGGCGCCGGCATCCAGGCTGACCTCAAGACTTTTGCCGCGTTTGGCTGCTTCGGCATGAGCGCGATCACGGCCATCACGGCGCAGAACACGCTCGGCGTCACCGGGGTCCACGCGATTCCCGCCGACATGGTCGGCGCGCAGATCGATGCCGTGGCCAGCGATATCGGCGTGGACGCCGCCAAGACCGGCATGCTCGGCACCGCCGCCATCGTCGAGGCCGTGGCCGCCGCCGTGGATCGCCACGGCATTCGCCGCCTGGTGGTCGATCCGGTCATGATCTCGACGTCGGGCGCCACGCTGTCCGACGACGCCACGAGCCAGGCCATGGTGAAGCTGCTGTTTCCGCGCGCGATCCTGGTCACGCCGAACCTGCCCGAGGCATCCTACCTGCTGGGCCGGCGCATCGCGCGGCGCGCCGAGATGGAAACCGCTGCTGCCGATCTGCTCGCGATGGGATGCCAGGCGGTGCTGCTCAAGGGCGGCCATCTCGAAGACGATGGCCCCAACGCCGCCGGCCTCGACGACCTGTTGATGCTGGCCGATGGCACGGTGCGCGTGTACACGCATCCGCGCATCGATACCCCGAACCTGCACGGCACCGGTTGCACGTTGGCCGCGGCCATCGCCGCGCAACTGGCGCGCGACGAGGCACTGCCCGATGCGGTGAGCACGGCGCTGGACTTCGTTGCGCAAGCCATCGCGGCCGGCTCACGCCTGCGCCTGGGTAGCGGCAACGGGCCGCTCAACCACGGCTTCGCGCCGCGCGTACTGGGTTGATGGGGTTGATGGCGATGGCAATGGAAACGCTGAAAGACATCGATCTGCGCAACGACCCCGCCGCGCGCTGGTTCGTGAAAGATGAAACGGTGCAGGTGATTTTTGCGGAGGTACCCGGCGAACTGGTCAGCCGCGAAGGGCCGAACCGCTACCAGGCCGGCGATGCCATCGTGACCGGCGCCACGGGCGACCGCTGGGTGGTGTCGCGCGAGCGCTTCGATGCGCGCTATGTCCCGGAGGGTTCAACGGGCGCCTACCGCAACCGGCCTGTGCCGGTGCTGGTGAAGGAGATGCCGCAGGCGTTCGCGATCGAACGATCGGCGGGGGGCGATGTGCTGACCGGCAAGCCGGGCGACTGGCTGATGCAGTACGCGCCCGGCGACTACGGCATTACCGAGCGCGCCAGGTTCCTGGCGGTCTACCGGCCTGCGGAGAAACCTGCGGCCTAGTTGCCGCCAGCCAGTTGCACGAGCTTGAACGACGCGCGGGCCACGCAGCACACGGTGCCCGATGCGTCGCGCGCTTCGCCTTCGCAGAAGGCGATCTTGTTGCCCCGGCGGATGCAGCGCGATTCGAACGTCAGTTCACCACGTGCGGCGGCCAGAAAGTGCGTCGACATGTCGATGGTGATCACGCCCACGTCCAGCGGCGCGTGCGAGCGCGCCGCTCCACTCAGCGTGAAGTCCAGCACCGCCATCAGCGTGCCGCCGTGGACATCGCCCCGGCTATTCACCACATTGCCGTTGGCCGGCAACCGCGTGCGGCACAACCCCTCTTCCATGTATTCCGGCTGCAGCCCAAGCAGGCGCATCAGCGGGATATCGATACCGAAATAGGGCTTTTCCGGCGTGCCGGGCGCGGCGGGCTTGATCTCGTTCACTGCTGTTTCCTCTCTGCTGGGTTCCGTATGGCGGAACCTCATTCCTATGGTGACTGGGGGAAGAGGATATGCGGATTTGGCGGGAGCCGGAAGGCACCGTGGCCGGTTAGCGCACCAGACGTGCCGGACCTTCCTTATTTCCTGAGCGGCGTGCGGATCGCATGGCCAATGGCCCCGGTACGCAGCGCGATCTTTGCCGTGTCCTCGCGCAGCGCGCGCAGGCGGCGCTCCAGCAGCGCATTGGCCGTGCGACCGGAGGAACTGGCTGTCGATGCCTCGCCTTGGTCGTGCGATTTCTGCAGCGGCTCATCGGCGCCGATCTCGCCCGACGCCACGGCCTGCGCCAGCACTTCGGCACGCCGGCGGTCTGCCGAATCCGCGATGCGCGCACGTCGCTCGCTGGCATCGTCGGCTGCGGCATCGCTGGCCGTCGACGGCGCCGGCTCATGCACCAGTTCCACGCCCGCCACCGCGGCTTCCGCCGGACTGCGGACAAAACCAACGCCCTGCGTGTCGTGCCGCACCTCGCCCGCCAGCCGCTCGCTGGCCAGCGTCAGCGAGCGCAGCGCGGCATCGGTGGCCTGCACGATGGCCGATTCCGCTGCGGGTATGTCGAGCTCGCCATAGTACTGCCGTACCTGGATACGCGCGGCGGCCACGTGCGCGGCCACCAGGTAGTTCTGCACGATGAAGCGGCTCAGGTTGTCCACGGCCCGCTGCCGGGTACGCGGTTCGTCCAGCATGCGCTGCAGCGAGCCGATCAGCGCCGACAGGTTGTCCATGAACTGCTTGCGCTGCACACGGTACGCAAAATCGTCCGAGACCTTGCGGGTCAACAGGTCGCGCGTGGCGGCAATGTAGCGGCGGTTGGCCTGCAGCACGTTCTCCACCAGCTTGGGAATCGCCCGATACTCCCAGCTCGGCAGCACGAAGCTGAAGAGCGAGGCAATCACGCCGCCAATCACCGTGTCCACCAGCCGCTCGCCCACCACCGTCTGGCTGCCCGGCAGCAGCAGGTTTATCTGGATCAGCACCTGCACGCACGCGGCAATGGCGGTGTACCGGTACTTGATCGTCACGAACGTGGCGCTTGCCACCAGCGCCAGATACAGGATGGCGAGCAGTACCAGCGGTTCGTGAATCCAGCGCAGGATGCCCACGCTGATGATGCAGCCGATCAGCGTGCCGATCAGCCGGTCGTTGTACCGCTGCTTCGTCATGCTGAAGTTCGGCTTCAGGATCACGACGATCGTCAGCAGGATCCAGTAGCTGTGCGAGGCATAGGGCAGTTGTTCGCCGATCCAGAGCCCCACCGCCACCGCCATGGTGATGCGCAGCGCGAACCGGAACGCCGGGGCACGCCAGTGCAGGCTGTCGCGCAGGGCGCCGAACTCGTATTTCTGGCGTGTCAGGAACGGCGTCATGTCCGAGCCGGGCAGCACCTTCAGCGGCTCCACGGGCGTACGCGACGCCTCGTGCAACTGGCCCACCAGCGCGATGGCACCACGCATCATTTCCAGCGTGTCGCGCAGGGCACCCATCGCCACCGGCGATACGTGGTGATGCCGCAGTTGCTCGATCTCGGACTCCACCGCGCGCAGGTCGGGGCCGTAGTCGTAGGCGCTGTACGAAGGCCGCCCGCGCGTCACGTCGTAGGCGATTTCCTCAAGGTCCTTGCAGAGTCCCAGCACCAGCCGGCGCAGCCCATCCAGCACGGGCGTGCCGCCGAACGTCTGACGCAGCAGCGCATAGTCGGTATTGGTCGACAGCAGGTACTCATAGACGTCGAGCATCCGCATATGCACCTGCACCAGGAGGCCGTCGTGCTGCGTCCGGTTGCCACGCAGCACCATGTCGCGCGCCGCCTGCTGCCGCTCCGCCACCACGATCTGCTGGCGCACCAGCCGGTTGAACTGCTCCTCGTAATCCGTACCGGCGTCGTAGAACGCCGCCTTGATTTCGAGATAGGCCGCCATCTCGTAGAGCGATTCGGCCAGGATCTGCTGGCGCGTGCGGCGCTCGGTGATCCAGCTGACGACCATCGCATAGAGCAGGTATCCAAAGGCGCCCGCGCCGAACTGCAGCGCGTGGGTCAGGGCCTTTTCCACCACGAAATCCTCGTTGATCGTCAGTGTCATGACGAACAGCATCGAGAACTGCAGCGGCATGGTCTTGTTGCCATAGACTGTCATCATGCCGGCCAGGAACGTGACTAGCACAAGCACGAACGGCAGCACGCGCGGAAACGGCGAGACCAGCGCCACCAGCGCGGTCACCGCCGTGCATAGCAGCACGCTCGCCAGCATCTCGTTGAACTTGTGGTTCAGCGGGCTCGGCAGGTCCATCAGGCTTGTGCATAGCGCGCCGATCGACACCACCATGGCGCTGGGCAGGTCCATGAACTGCATGGCGATCAGCGTCGTGCCGATCACGCCCGTGGCCGAGCGCAGTCCACGATAGATATAGTGCGAGAAGAGGAACGTGCGGGGATCGTGCGCGTATTCCATGGGACCGTATGGTGAAACGGGCGCCGTCACCGCACGGGCGACGGCGCCTCGGCTGGCAGGTTACTGGCCGAGCCAGCGTGCGCGTCCGGCATGCTTGTCCGCCTCGACGGACACCTTGTACTGCGTGGCCGGCTCACGCGCCAGCGTCACGGGCAGCACGTGCAGTTCGTCGCGCCGGAACACGTGCAGCGCCACCTCGTCCCCCGGTCGATAACGCGCCAACATCTTGTCGAGTTGCCCCGGTGCCACGCGCAGGCCATCCACAGCGGCAAGCAGGTCGCCCGCCGAGAGTCCGCCCTGCTGCCCTGCCCCACCGTCGAGCACCTGGGTCACGCGCACCCAGCCCTCGTCGGTACGGCTCTTGATACCGAGCACCGCCGTGGCCGATGGCTTCTGCGTCTCCGCCCGGATGCCGAAGGCGCGAAACAGCGGCACCAGCCCGATCTCGCCCGTGCCCTCGGTCAGCGCACGCAGCAGGTTGCCGAGTTTCAGGCCCGAGATCTCGTCGAACAGCGCATACACTTCCGCCTCGGTCACGCCACGCTGGCGGGCACCCGGCGCATAGAAGTCGCGGCCGTAGCGTTGCCAGAGCGCGCGCATGACATCGTCGAGTGATTTCCTGCCCTTGGTCTTCTCGCGGATCGTCAGGTCCAGCGCCAGGGCTACCAGCGAACCCTTGGTGTAGTAGCTGACGATGGCGTTCGGCGCGTTCTCGTCCTGGCGATAGTATTTGGTCCACGCATCGAACGCGCTCTCGGCCACGCTCTGCTTGGTGCGGCCATTGCCACGCAGCACGCCGTTCCAGGTCTTGGCCAGGATGTCCACATACTGCTTCTCGGTAACCAGTCCCGTGCGCGCCAGGATCAGGTCATCGTAATAACTCGTGAAACCTTCGAAGAGCCACAGCAGCGGCGAATACGTTTCCTGCGCAAGCTGGTACGGCACGTAGGCGGCCGGCTTGATCCGCTTGACGTTCCACGTATGGAAATACTCGTGGCTGCAGAGACCCAGGAACGTGCGATAGCCTTCGCTCTGTTCGCTGTTGCCGCGCACCGGCAGATCGTTGCGCGCGCACATCAGCGCCGTGCTGGCGCGATGTTCCAGGCCGCCGTAGCCATCGGTCGTGACCATCGTCATGAACACGTAGCGGCGATTGCTGTCGAGCATGGGCGCGCGGGCGGTGCGTGGCTCGAACAGCTTGATCTGCGCCTCGCAGATCTGCTTCAGGTCGCGGCAGACGCGCTGGATGTCGAGCTGCGGCACGCGGCCCGTGAACACCACGTCATGCTGCACGCCGCAGGCGCGGAAGCTGGCCAGCGCGAACGCGCCCATCTCCACGGGATGGTCGATCAGTTCGTCGTAGTCCGCAGCCAGGTAACGGCCAAAGCCGTAGCGGCGCGCGCCGCCCGCACCCTTTGCCTCGGGCAGCGACGTGGCCACGCGCCAGTCGGCATACGCATCCCCTGCCGGTGCGTGGATATCCACCGTGCACGGCTGCTCGTCCTGACCCACCACGCGCAGGAACACGGAACTGCCGTTGAAGAAGCCGTGGGTGGTGTCCAGATGCGCGGCGCGCACGGACAGATCCCAGGCATAGACTTCGTAGCTCAGCGTCAGCGGACCGGCGTTGGCAGCCAGCGGTTCGGCCTGCCAGGTCTGCTTGTCGAGCTTGGTCAGCGATACGGGCTCGCCGCCTGCATCGGCGCGGATGCGGACGATATTGCGGGCGAAGTCTCGGATCATGTAGCTGCCCGGAATCCACGCGGGTAGCGTGAACACCTGGCCAGCGGAGTCGGGGGCATCCACCGTCACGGTGACGGCAAACATGTGGGCTTCGGGTTGAAGCGGGGCGATGGCGTAGCGGATCGGCGTCATGGTCACGAATTGTAGCGTCACGTTCCGATGGGCGGCGAGAACGCCGATCCACGCAGGTACTGTCCCGGTCAGCGTCGCCGGGACATCGGGGCAACTTCCCTACGCGTTGACGTCGACCACCACGCGCCCGCGCATGCCCCCTTCCACGATCTTGCGTCCGGCCTCGATGGCCTCGGCCAGCTTGATCTCGCGC
This sequence comes from Cupriavidus sp. SW-Y-13, assembly GCF_009793345.1. Taxonomy (NCBI): domain Bacteria; kingdom Pseudomonadati; phylum Pseudomonadota; class Betaproteobacteria; order Burkholderiales; family Burkholderiaceae; genus Cupriavidus; species Cupriavidus sp. SW-Y-13. The sequence continues at coordinate 238,117 of NZ_WHLX01000001.1, read as the reverse complement.
GTGATGGCCTGCAGCCGGTCCGGTGCCAGATCCTGCGCCAGCCGCTTCCATGCCGTCTCGCGCAGCGGCATCGCCGCCATCACGCTGTCGATGCCCGCCAGTGTCACGCCGCGCAGGATGAACGGCGCCACCGACGCCGGGAAATCCATGCCCTGCGCCAGCCCGCAAGCGGTGACCACGCCGCCGTAGCGGACCTGCGCGCAGGCGTTGACCAATGTGTGCGAACCCACCGAATCCACCACGGCCGCCCAGCGCTCCTTCTGCAACGGCTTGTTCGGTACGCCCAGTTCGGCGCGGTCGATCACGTCGGCAGCGCCCAGTGCACGCAGGAAGTCTGCTTCCCTGGTCTTGCCCGTCGATGCAATCACGCGATAGCCAAGCTTGGACAAGATGGAGATGGCCACAGAACCGACACCACCCGAAGCGCCCGTCACCAGCACCTCGCCATCGCCCGGACGCACCGGCCCGTTCACCCCGCCGCGCTCCAGCGCCAGCACAGACAGCATCGCCGTGTAGCCCGCCGTGCCAATCGCCATCGCCTGCTTCGTGGTGAATGCATCGGGCAGCTTCACCAGCCAGTCGCCCTTGAGCTTCGTGCGCTGCGCCAGGCAACCCCAGTGCGTCTCGCCCACGCCGTAGCCGTTGAGCACCACGCGGTCGCCGGTCTTCCAACGCGGATCGTCCGACGCCAGCACAGTGCCCGCGCCATCGATGCCCGCCACCATCGGCCACTTGCGCACCACCGGCGAGCGGCCAGTGATCGCCAGCCCGTCCTTGAAGTTGATCGTCGAGTAGTCGACGGCCACCAGCACATTGCCATCCTCGGGCAACCGGGCCTCGTCGATCTGTGCCACTTCCGCCTGCGTCTTGCCATCGGCCTGGGTCAGCAGCAAAGCCTGGAACGTCATGGTGATGTCTCCCGTCTGGATGTTGTGTGGGTGTGAGGGTTCGTGATGGATGGGGGCCGGAAATGCAAAGCGGCCGGACTAGGCCGGCCGCTCCTGACAGCCGGGGGTGCATCCGGCGTCGTTATTTTTTCAGGCTTGCGAGCTTGCGTTCGAGCGTGGCCGCATCGGCCGCCCCCGGAATGCGCGTACCGTCCGTGAAGAACACGGCCGGCGTGCCATTGATGTTCAGACTCTGGCCAAGCGCCAGATTCTGATCCACCGGCGTATTGCAGCTACCGTTTCCGGTCAGCGCCGTGTGGTTCAGCATCCAGTCGCGCCATGCCTTGGTGCGGTCCGTCGAGCACCAGACCTGCTTGGCCTTGACCGTCGAGTCTGGCGACAGCACCGGATAGAGGAAGGTGTAGATCGTGACATTGTCCATTTGCTGGAAGGTCTGCTCGATCTTCTTGCAATACCCACAGTTGGGGTCCGAGAACACCGCCATGGTACGGCTGCCATCGCCCTTGGTCCATTTGATGGCGCGCGACAAGGGCAGGTCCGCCCACTTGATCTTGTTGATCTCGGCCAGGCGCTCTTCGGTCAGGTTCGTATTGGTCTTGGTATCGATCAGTTCGCCGTTGAGGATGTAGCGGCCGGTGGCATCGGCATAGACGATCTGGCCGCCGACATTGACTTCGTACAGGCCCGGCATCGGCGCCTTGGTCACGCTCTTGACCTCGGCGCGGCCGCCCAGCATCTTCTGGATCGACGCCTTGATCTTGTCCGTACCCGGCTCATCCGCGGCCAGCGCGTGCAGTGCGTAACCGGCCACGGCCACGCCGCCTGCAAGGGCGGTGAAGGTGGCAACGCGGGCGGAACGGCGGCGGAACATTTGCAACATATTGACTCCAGGTTCGGAAGGCCGGTCAGTGCGCCGGCTTGGATCTTGAATGTGTTCGGTGAATCGTCGGTGCGGCGGCAGGTACGGATTGTCCGCCTAGCCCAGTGCCCGGCCAATCAGAAAACGCTTGAGCAGTCCCTGACCGCCGACGGCGCGCATCCCCAGGTTGCGAACCACGCGGGCCGGTGTGCCGGGCAGCGAGAACAGGCGATGCAGGCCGTCCGTGGCGGCGGTCAGCGAGAGCAGGTCCGTGGCGCGGGCCCGCTCGTAGCGGCGCAGCAGGCGCAGGTCACCCTCGGGACGGAACGATTCTTTGTCGGCCATCACGCGGCCAAGTTCCACAACATCGCGCAGACCGAGGTTCATGCCCTGCCCGGCCAGCGGATGCACCACATGTGCCGCATCGCCCACCAGCGCCACATGCGGCATCACGAACTGCTCGGCGCGTTGCAACACCAGCGGGAAACCCTGCGCCGGCGTGATGCAACGCAAGGCACCGAAGCGGGCGCCAACGGCGCCACTGGCCACCTGCATCACCGTGGCGGCCAGCGCCTCCGGCGACAGCGCCAGCAGGTCGCGGGCATGCGCCTCGTCGGCGGACCAGACCATCGACACCCGGTTGCCCGGCAGCGGCAGGATGGCGAGGATCTCGCCATTGGCGGGCTCCTCGTCGGCCATCAGTTTTTCCGGTGCGCCGAGAAACCACTGCCATGCGGTTTCCTGATGCGGCACTTCGCAAGTGAAGTTGGCGACCACGCCAAGTTGGCGATACCGGCGCTGGGTGGTGCCGATGTGGCACTGCTGCCGCACCCAGGACCGTGCGCCATCGGCACCGACCACGCAGTTGGCCCGCACGCGCGCGCCGCTGGTCAGCGTCAGCGTGACGCCGTCGATATCGCGGGCCAGCTCTTCGGCCGTCTCATCGAACCATGTCACCTGATGCTGGAAGCGCAGCGCGGTATCGAGCAGACGCTCGACGTGGCTGGACTCGATGATCCACGCCAGTTGTGGCACCGCCGCCGCGTAGGCCGAGAAATGGAGATCGCCGTGCGGCGATGGGCCGGACTCCCCGGCGCTTTCATCGCCAAAGATGCGCATGTCGCGCACGGGCTGCACCCGGGCGGGGTCCAGCGCCTCCCAGACCCGCAGCCGCTCCAGCAGCGCCTGGGAGCTGGCCGAGAACGCATAAATGCGGCTATCCCAGTCGTCCTCGCCGGTAAGCGCCGTGCTGGCGACGGGCCGGGGCGCCACCAGCGCCACCTGCATGCCCTGCTGCGCCAGCAGCAACGCGCAAGCCTTGCCGACAATGCCACCGCCGACGACGGCAATCTGGAAGCGGGAGGAAGAATTCGACGACATATAGATAGCGGCGGCGCCAGGCGCCGGCGCTGGAGGTCCGGACATGGCTGGATTATAGCGACGTGATGAAGGCGCCATTACGGCGTGGCGTCAACGGATCACCGCGCCGCCAGCCCGGGCGGCCGTGCCAGAATCCCCCTCGGCCATGGACGCCCATCCGCTAGAATACGGGATTCGCCATTTTCCGCCTGACACCATGAGCCTCAAATGCGGCATCGTCGGCCTGCCCAACGTCGGCAAGTCCACGCTGTTTAATGCCCTGACGAAAGCCGGCATCGCCGCCGAAAACTATCCGTTCTGCACGATCGAGCCCAATGTGGGCGTGGTCGAAGTGCCGGATGCGCGGCTTGCCAAGCTGGCCGAGATCGTCAAACCCGAGCGCATCCTGCCGGCGACGGTCGAGTTCGTGGATATCGCGGGCCTGGTGGCCGGCGCCTCGAAGGGCGAAGGGCTGGGCAACCAGTTCCTGGCCAATATCCGTGAAACGGATGCCATCACGCACGTGGTGCGCTGCTTCGAAGACGAAAACGTGATCCACGTGGCGGGCAAGGTCGATCCGCTGTCCGATATCGAGGTCATCAACACTGAACTGGCACTGGCCGACCTGGCCACCGTCGAGAAGGCACACGCCCGCTACATCAAGCCGGCCCGCGCCGGTGACAAGGAAGCGTTGCGCCTGGTAGCGGTGCTGGAGAAGGCCCAGGCCGTGCTGGATCAGGCCAAGGCCGTGCGCACGCTGGACCTGGCGCCCGAAGAGTGGGAAGCCATCCGCCCGTTCTGCCTGATCACCGCCAAGCCGACGATGTATGTGGCCAACGTGCGTGAAGACGGCTTCGAGAACAATCCGCACCTCGACGCCGTGCGCGAGTACGCCAAGCAGACCGGCTCGCCGGTGGTGGCCGTCTGTGCCGCCATCGAAGCCGAAATCGCCGACCTGGAAGACGCTGACAAGGCCGAGTTCCTGGCCGACCTCGGCATGGAAGAGCCGGGCCTGGACCGCGTGATCCGCGCCGGCTTCAAGCTGTTGGGCCTGCAGACCTACTTCACGGCTGGCGTGAAGGAAGTGCGCGCCTGGACGATCCACATCGGCGACACCGCGCCGAAGGCAGCCGGCGTGATCCACACCGACTTCGAACGCGGCTTTATCCGCGCGCAGACCATCGCCTACGACGATTACATCCAGTACAAGGGCGAATCGGGCGCCAAGGAAGCCGGCAAGATGCGCGCCGAAGGCAAGGAATACGTGGTGCACGACGGCGACGTGATGAACTTCCTGTTCAACGTCTGAGTCGATACCCATCACGTATCATCGAGAAGCCCGGATTTTTCCGGGCTTTTCTTTTTGGAGGACGGGCAATCAGAACGGACGGATGGGAATGTAGGCGCAGCGGAACAGTCGCGCCTGCAAGCGAGGATATCGATTTTTTCTCGCACCCCGCGCAGCTTTTGCGCAGAGCCGCCGGTTACAGAACGGCGGGTTGAAGTCATCGGGGATCGCGGTGACGCCATCGAACAGCGACGGCTGCCATTCGATCACCTGTGCGGCAAGCCGCAGCCTCCGGCGCAATGTGCTGGCCCCGACCGCGAGATGATGCGCAATGGCCCTGCGGTCGTTGCCCATATTGGCGAAAACACGAAAATAGGCAACGGCTTCCGCGAATCGTCCGATAAGCTGCAGTTCCTTCGCAGACCTTTCCTCTCGTGCCGAGAGGCCAACCGAGGGATCATATTCGTCGGGTGCACTCAGTGAAGCCGCGATGGCGTTGTCTCTCGTCCCGCCGTCGTCATCCTCATGTCGCACGTCCAGACGCACGGCGAAACGCAGGCGTTGGTCCGCAAACTTTACGAACCGGTTGTAGAGACGCCCAAGGATCAACTGATGAATTGCGCTGTCCGCCATGTCGGGCGGCGGGACCCGGCCGCGACTCAACGCCTCGGCAGCCAGCCACGCCTCCGCCTGAAGGTCTTCGATAGTCGTCTCGCCACATGAACGTGCCGCGATGCGACGAAGGTCCGAATGAATGGCGGGAAGCAGCTTGGCGAAGAAGGCGCCAGTGTCACGCAGGGGCATGAAGGGGAACGGGTGGCAGAAGGAGCGGGCACTGTATGTCAGGTTTGGTAAAGCGTGCTTTACTGCACACGATGACATTGCTCTGCATCAAACCTTCCGAATTACTGCGGGAAGTTCCCCCTCACATCCCCTCCAACCCCTCCCCTCGCATCCCCACCAGCAGCGCCTGGCCGCTCGCGTCCACGCGGAACTCGCCGAAGCGGGCCCTGGCGTAGCGGTCGGCCTGACCCTCCTGGAAGAACCACGCGTCCGTGGAGACTTGCGTGCCTGTGCCGCCCCAGCGCGGGGATGGCACGTTCTGCACGCGTAGCAGGAGTTCGCCATCGGCCAGCGGTTCGCCCTTGTGGAGGCGGACGAAATGGCCTTCCCGGCTGGCGTCGCGGCGGATCACGATGACTTCTTCGCGCGAGGCAGGCGTCTGCTCCGTGCCGTGGGCCACGCGCACATCGTTGGCAATCGAGAAGTTCAGCGCCATGTAGTCGCCCTGCACCAGCGAGCGGGGATCGACCGGGGCCAGGCGCAGGTAGACCACCTCGCCATTGGCGATCAGTCGTTCTTTGCCAACGATGCCGGCCAGCGCTACGCCGAGGGCGAGCAGCCATGCGATCAGGATCCATCGTTTCATTGGACGGCCTCCGCGCGCGGCATACGAGCAACGACGATGCGAACGGCAAGCAGCAATACGCCAGCGCCGGCCAGCGTCGCGGATTTGGCCAGCAGCGTCCATTGCAGCGTGCTGTAGTACCAGACGAAGCCGATCAGTACGCTGGTGATGGCGAGACCCATCCAGGTCAGCGAGCCGCGTCGCATGGCCAGGGCCAATGCCAGCACGCCTGCCGTCACGGCTGGGGCGAAGACCATCAACGCGCTGAATGCGGCGGCGGTGACCAGCATCACCGCAGCGGTGCGGGCATCGGCGCCAAGCCGCTTGCATTCAAGCCAGGCGAACACGACGAGTACGGCTCCGGTCAACACGCCGCCCAGCCACGCGCCCGGCGCGTACCAGGTCCGACCGGTGCCGAAGATAAGTGCGGCCGGATGCATCATCCCGGTCACGACCAGCGCGCCACCCAGCGCAAACACCAACGTGGCATCGGCGGCGGGTTCCCACACGGCATGGCGGCCTGATGCCGCCAGACTTGCCTCACGCATTGCAAACACGACCACGCCGGCCAGCGCCAGCGCGGCGAGCAATCCGATCATCGGCGGAATGGCGGTCCAGCGCGGCGCCACCATATCCCCCAACGCGATGCAGGCACCGATTGCCACGGCCGACCACGTAGCCAGTGCCGCCAGGAATCGATGCAAGCGATCCGGGACCACCACGAAGAGCAGCGCCTCGAGCACAGCCACAGGCAGCCAGAACGATGCCGACTCGATCGAGCGAATTCCGAATTCCTCTCCGACACCGGCAATCGCCATGCCCTGACCGCCCAGGCTCAGGGCCAGCGCGAACTGTCCCATCGCAATGCGGCCACTCTCGCCAGCCCTCACGCGATACAGCGCAATGGCCGCGCCGATCATGATCGCGCCCGTGATCGCCATGGCCGGTCCGTTGCCGCGCGTCGCGGCGAACACCGTGCCAATCAGGAACATCTGGAAGAACAGCGCGCCCAACCAACCCGCGCCGCCCATCAGCAATCGGATAGGCCACGGCGTACGCAGCGTGACAGGACATTCCCCCTGCACCGCACCGCGCGCCACCAGGCGCTGCCAGAGCGCTTTCTCGAAGGTTGCGTCGCTCATGCCTCGCCTCCCGACTCTGCACCGGACTCGGCCCGCCACGCGCGCAGCAGCCACGTGGCCGCTGCCACGGCCAGGCCGATGGTCAGCAGCGCCAGCAGCAGGAAGGCGCCGAAATCGCCGTCGATGCTCACCAGTCCGCGCCCGGCCGCCATCACCACGATGCCGATGCCAGTCAGGCAGACCAGGCTGAGCACCACGATGTCGAAGGCACGCCATCGGACCCACGCCCCGAGCGCTGCCAGCGCCGCTGCGCTGACCAGAAACGTGAGCGCGGCAAAATGGTCCAGCACCACGCTGGCCGTCGCCACCCACCCCGCGTAGCCACAAATCAGTACGCCGATGAGCCGCGGCCCTGTCATGCCCCGGAAGCCGAACGCTGCCGCGCGCGCTGCCAGCCCATGCCAGACCGCCAGTTGCACCACGGCAAGGCCGAGCAGGAACAGCATCGTCTCGCGCGCCCATCGCGCCGAGAAAAGCAGTTCGAACATGCCACCGATGCCCAGGTTCACGCTGCAATACCGTAGCAGCGCCACGTTGCCGAGCACCAGCACGATCCACCAGTGCGGCGCAGCACGCGCGGCCAGTGCCCACGGTGTGGCCAGCAATGCCCAGAGCGCAAACAACTGCCACGCATCGGCACCGGTCTGGTAGGTCTGTCCGATCACCGCCAGCAGCACACCCGACACGATTTGCGCACCGGCCAGCGCGGCGCGCCCGGCTAGATCGCCCGATGGCCGCCACGCCGCGAAACCGGCGAGCAGCGTCAGCACCGCAGCCAGCAGGCCGAATTTGGAAAACTTGTGGAGATCCGCCCAGTTGAAGGCGAAGAAGACAATGACACCGGCGCAGAGCAGCGCCGTGCCCAGAGAGAGCAGCACGCGGTCAAGCCAGTGCTGCCAGTCCGCAGTGGCAGGCAGCGTCGGCTGCCATGCCGTGCGCAGATCATCGGCGTTTAAGCGGCCCTGCGCGCGCCAGTCGGCCAGCGCCTGCTGGCTGATTCTGCGCTGCGTGAATCGTTGATGCGAGAAGCTGTCCAAAGCGGCAATCCCCCGGGATTCGGCATGGTCTGCAATGTAGCAGGCGACCGCGCCGAAGTCTCCCGGGAGACGCCGCCATGTGTGGCAGATCAGAAACGATAAGTCACGTTGCCGATGATCGAGCGCTGCGTGCCGAAGAAGCAGTCGCCGCGTGCGATACAGCTGTACACGTACTGCTTGCCCGTGAGGTTGTTGATGTTCAGCGAGACGCGCACCGGCCCCCGGTCGTAGGCCACCACGGCGTCGAATACCGTGAAACCGCCCACGCGGTTGTTGCCCGTGCCGTCGGTACTCGGGCCGTTGTAGCGCACACCGGCACCGGCGATGAAGCCCGGAATGTCGAACAGCGCGAAGCGGTAGTTGGCCCACAGCGACGCCGTGTTCGTCGGGATGCTCGCCAGGCGCTGCCCTTGCTCGGCTGCCGAGCCCTCGATCACCTTCGCGTTCAGGAAGGTATAGGCGGCGATCAGGTCGAGGCGACCCAGCGACACCAGCGCTTCCAGTTCCGCGCCGCGCGTGCGGGCCTCGCCCACCTGCACCGTGCCCGGCACGCCATTGACCACGCCAGCCACCTTGCGGTTTTCTTCGCGCATGTCGAACAGCGCGGCCGTCAGCGTCATGTTCTTGCCGAGCGGCTGGTACTTGACGCCCACTTCCCACTGCTTGCCGCGCAGCGGCTTGAACGCCGCGCCGTCCACGTTGAAGCCCGCCTGGCCCTGGAACGACTCGGCATAGCTCACGTACGGGTTCAGACCGAAGTCCGTGCGGTACATCAGGCCGAAACGCTTGGTCAGTTCGTTGTCGTCACGCGAGGCCGAGGGCGTGTTGTCCTGCGAGGCGCGCGACCAGTCGTAGCGCAAGCCCAGCATCAGCAGCCACTTGTTCCATTCGAGCTGATCCTGCAGGTAGACACCGGTCTGGATCTGCTTGGCCGGCTGCAACGTATTGAACACCGTCGGCGCGGTGTAGTTGCCGTAGACCGGGTTGAACACATTGATCGGTGCAGCCGTGCCGTTGGCGTTGCTGCGGCCCGTGGCATCGCTGTGCTGGTAGTCGATGCCGGTCAGCAGCGTGTGCTTGACGGCGCCGGTATTGAATTTCGACTGGCCCTGCGTATCCACGGCGAACTGGTTCAGCGTGGGCTGGTTCATGTAGACCACGCGGCGCAGCATCGTGTTGCTGCCCGGCACCCAGCCGTGCGTGGCGCCGGTGAAGCCGGTGGTGTAGATGCTGCGGTAGTCCACGGTGCTGTGCGAGTAACGCAGGTTCTGGCGCACTTCGAACGTGTCGTTGAAACGGTGCGAGAACTGGTAGCCGATGGCGTGCTGCTGCGCGCGATAGCGGTCGAAATCCGGTTCGCTGACGAAGAAGCTCTGCGGAATTGCACCCGCCGGATTCTCGATCAGCGTGCCGCGCCACGGGAAGAAGCCGATCATCGATCCGCTATCGTCGCGCTGGAAGTTCGCCAGGATCGTGAACGAAGTATCGGCGTTCGGCCGGTACGTCAGCGACGGCGCGATGAAGTAGCGGTTGTCCTTGACGTAGTCCACCGAGGCGTCGCTGTCGCGCGCCATCGCCACAAAGCGATACAGCCACTTGCCATCGGCATCGATCGGACCAGTCAGGTCGGCCTGGATCTGCTTGCGGTTGTAGTTGCCGAAGCTCACGCCGATCTCGCGGTACGCCTCGGCCTGCGGACGCTTCGATACCAGGTTCACCACGCCGCCCACCGCACCTTGCCCGTACAGCATGCCCGACGGTCCCTTCAGTACCTCGATGCGCTCCAGCGCGTACGGGTCGGGCCGCGTGTTGTTGTAGAAGCCCACGGCGTTGAGCAGGCCGTCGAGATACTGGGTGGAATCGGTGCCACGGATCTTGATCGAATCCGTGCGGTTGTCGTTCGCAAACCCGGCTGTGGTCACGCCCGCCGTGTAGCCGACGGCCTGCGCCACCGTCTGCGCGCCGGTCAGTTCGATCCGGTCACGGGTGATGACCGTGATCGACTGTGGCGTCTCGACGATCGGCGTGTCGGTCTTGGTGGCGGTCAGCGCGCGCTTGGCAACGAAGCCTGTGACCGGCCCGGTCGGCGTTTCATTGCTGCCCTTGACGGTCACCGCCGGCAGTTCGTGGTGGGCGGTAGCGGCGGGCGCCTGTTCCTGCGCCATCGCCACAGTGGCGGCTTGCATGCTCAGGGCGAAGGTGGTCAGGCGGAGGGCGTGCGAACCGCTCAGGCGGCGCCGGGCGCGTACAGACATGGATTGATCTCGGGTAGGCTGTCAGGAATGGGAATAGGAATGACTCGTATTACGATGCGCATTGTAACGATTTGTCATACCCCGGATACATTCCGACGAACTTGAAATGCTCGGCGTCGCGTACACGCCACAGTGGCGCACCGCTTCCGCGCCGGTCGCGAGGTCGGTATGCTGGGCGCCGCTTTCCATCCCGCCGTTGCGCTCCCACACCATGACTCTTGGCATCCTTGCCGCCCTCCACGACGAAGTCGACGGACTGATTGCCGCGATGCGCCACGAAGACGCCCGCGCCACGACGCAGACGATTGGCATGCGCGATTACCACTGCGGCACCCTGCACGGGCAGCCTGTGGTGCTGGTTCTGGCACGGGTGGGAAAGGTGGCGGCAGCGGCCACCACGGTGACGCTGATTCGCGAATTCGGTGTGGAAGGCATTGTGTTCACCGGACTCGCCGGTGGGGTCGCAACGGAGGTCGGGGTCGGCGATATCGTCGTGGCCGATGCCACGATCCAGCATGACCTGGACGCCCGCCCGCTATTCCCGCGCCACGAGGTGCCCCTGCTGGGGCAGTCGGTATTTCCCGCCGATCCCGCGCTGACCGCTGCGTTGCGCCAGGCGGTGGAAGGCTTCCTGCGCGACGACCTGGCCAGCGAGGTGCCTGACGGCGTGCTGGCCCGCTTTGGCATCCACGCGCCGAAGCTTCACGTGGGAATGATCGGCAGCGGCGACCAGTTCATCAATTCCGCCATGGCCGTCGCCGGCCTGCGCCGCGACCTGCCCTTGCTGCAGGCCGTAGAGATGGAAGGTGCGGCACTGGCCCAGATCTGCCACGAGTACGGCGTGCCCTATGCGTTGATGCGCACGGTGTCGGATCGCGCCGATGACGCCGCGCACGTGGACTTTCCGGCCTTCCTGCGCGACGTGGCGAGCCACTACTCCAGCGCGGTGCTACGACGATTCCTCGACGCGCGCGGCTGAATTCCCGACGCCACAGTTATTTCTCTTCTTACCGACGCGGCCGCGCAACACCCCAGACCGCCACTAGCAGGGCCGCGCCGAAGATTGCCGCGCCCCATCCCCAAAGCTGGCCGTCCGTAAAAAGATGGGCGGCCCGCCCGCCATAGAAAGCAGAGAGCGCGCCCGCCATTCCCAGCAGCAGCGCCACCGGCACCCGCACGACGCGTCCGGCGGGATGCAGCAACGCCCCGGCCAGTCCCACCACTGCACCCACCACCAACAGACCAAACATTCGCCTCTCCAGTGCCTATAAAGTCATATATTCTGGCAATGTTCCAACAATAGCGCTGTTGGAACAAACCGCCCCAGTCGCCTGCAAGGATGTTTACGAGCGGTATAATGACCCCCGCTTCCGGCATCGATCCGGATGGCATTCCAACCCCACAAATGCAACTGCTCGCGATCGGCATCAATCACACAACGGCACCCGTCTCGCTCCGCGAACGTGTGGCGTTTCCGCTTGAGCAGATCAAACCCGCACTGGGCGCCCTGCGCACCCACCTGGCGGGCCGCAGTGGCACCGAAGCCGCGATTCTCTCCACCTGCAACCGTACCGAAATCTACTGCGCCACCGATGTGCTGCAGCCCGGGCAGGATGGATTCGAGCACACGTTGCACTGGCTTGCCCAGCATCACAATGTGCCGGCCGGTGAACTGGCGCCGCATTTGTACGCCCTGCCCCAGTCAGAAGCCGTGCGTCACGCATTCCGCGTGGCCAGCGGGCTCGACTCGATGGTGCTGGGCGAAACCCAGATTCTCGGACAACTGAAGGATGCCGTGCGCACTGCTGGCGAAGCCGGCGCGCTGGGCACGTACCTGAACCAGTTGTTCCAGCGCACGTTCGCGGTGGCCAAGGAAGTCCGTGGCCAGACCGAGATCGGCGCGCATTCCGTGTCGATGGCCGCCGCTGCGGTGCGCCTCGCGCAACGGATCTTCGAAAGCGTTTCCACGCAGCGCGTGCTGTTCATCGGCGCCGGCGAGATGATCGAGCTGTGCGCCACGCACTTCGCGGCACAGCAGCCGCGCCAGATCGTGGTGGCCAACCGCACCATCGAACGCGGCGAGAAGCTGGCCGAGCAACTGGCCGAACAGGGCCTGACCACGCAGGCCATCCGCCTGCAGGATCTGGGCGAACGGCTGCACGAATTCGACATCGTCGTCTCCTGCACCGCCAGTTCGCTGCCGATCATCGGCCTGGGTGCCGTCGAACGCGCGGTCAAGCGCCGCAAGCATCGCCCGATCATGATGGTCGACCTGGCCGTGCCGCGTGACGTGGAACCGGAAGTTGCGCGCCTGAACGATGTGTTCCTCTACACCGTCGACGATCTCGGTGCCGTGGTGCGCGAAGGCAATGCCCTGCGGCAGGCCGCCGTGGCACAGGCCGAAGCCATCATCGAATCGCGCGTGCTGAACTTCATGCACTGGCTGGAGACGCGCAGCGTGGTGCCTGTGATCCGCGACCTGCAGACCGCCGGCGAATCCATCCGCCAGGCCGAGCTGGACCGCGCGCGCCGGATGCTGGCACGCGGCGACGATCCGGAAGCCGTGCTCGAAGCCCTGTCGGGCGCGCTGACGCGCAAGTTCCTGCACGGCCCCACGCACGCGCTGAACCACACGCAGGGCGAAGACCGCGAGGCACTGCTGCGTCTGGTGCCGGGTCTGTTCCGCCACAGCAGCCATTCCGAGCGCTAGCCGCGCTCACCCTCCCTGCCGGCACCCGCCGGCATCCGGCATCGACCCAGGCCATGGCACATGGCACGATGGGTCACCGCTCTCCTCCGCAATGCACGCTGCATTGCTCCGTGACACCAGCCGAATCCCGTATCCGATGAAAGCCAGCATGCTCCAAAAGCTCGACCAGTTGGCCGAGCGACTCGACGAAGTCAATGCCCTGCTCGCGCACGAGAACGCCACAGCCGACATCAACCAGTACCGCAAGCTGTCGCGCGAGCATGCCGAGTTGTCGCCCGTGGCCGAGCAATACGGCCAGTACCGCCAGGCGCAGGAAGACCTGGCCACGGCCGAGGCGCTGCTCGACGACCCCGAGATGAAGGACTTCGCCGCCGATGAAATTGGCGCTGCGCGAGACCGGCTGACATCGCTTGCATCGAGCCTGCAAACGCTGCTGCTGCCAAAGGACCCCAACGACGATCGCAACCTGCTGCTGGAAATCCGCGCCGGTGCCGGTGGCGAGGAAAGCGCGCTGTTCGCCGCCAACCTGCTGCGCATGTACACGCGATATGCGGAACGGCAGCGGTGGCAGGTGGAGATCATGAGCGAGTCCGAGTCCGACCTCGGCGGCTACAAGGAAGTCATCGTGCGCATTGCCGGCGATGCGGCGTTTTCCAAACTGAAGTTTGAATCGGGCGGCCATCGCGTGCAGCGCGTGCCGGCCACCGAGGCGCAAGGACGCATCCACACCTCGGCCTGTACCGTGGCCGTGATGCCCGAGGCGGACGAAGTGGCCGAGGTGCAGATCAACCCTTCAGATTTGCGCGTGGATACCTTCCGCGCCTCAGGTGCCGGTGGCCAGCACGTCAACAAGACCGATTCGGCCGTGCGGCTGACTCACCTGCCCACCGGCATCGTGGTCGAGTGCCAGGACGACCGCAGCCAGCATCGAAACAAAGAAAAGGCGATGAAGGTGCTGGCCGCGCGCATCATGGACGCGCAGTTGCGCGCCGCGCAGGCCAAGGAAGCCAGCACCCGCCGCAACCTGATCGGCACCGGCGACCGCAGCGACCGCATCCGCACGTACAACTTTCCGCAGGGCCGCGTGACCGATCACCGCATCAACCTGACGCTCTACAAGATCGACATGATCATGGACGGCGATCTGGACGAACTGGTATCGGCACTTTCCGCCGAGCACCAGGCCGATCAGCTTGCGGCCCTTGGCGACGAAAATTGACATTTGTAACCAAGGTAAATGCGTGAAACAGCACTGGCGTGAAAAAGCGCGCTGTCTATAATCGATTTCGACCAGACCACCCCAATACATCACTTTCTGACAGGTAAGAGATCGGGGGACGAAGTCTGGATGTGGAAGTCCACTCCTCAACAGACACACAAGGATGAAATCATGAAGAAACTGCTCGTCATGCTGATGCTCGCCGCCGCCGTTACCGCCTGCAGCAAGAAGGAAGAAGCACCGGCCGCCAACGCCGACACCGCGATGCAGAACGCTGCCGAATCGGCCAAGGCCGCTGCCAGCGACGCTGCTGCCGCCGCCGCCAACGCCGCGGACGCTGCCAAGGCCGCTGCAAGTGGTGCTGCCGCCGATGTGTCCGCCGCCGCCGAAAAGGCCAAGGTCGATGCCGGCAATGCCATGGCCCAGGCCAAGGAAGCCGCGCGCGACGCCGTGAACACCGGCGCCGACAAGGCCAAGGACGCCGTCAACAAGTAATACCCCTACGCATTCGAGGCGTCGCCCGCAGGCCGGAATCGGCTTACACTGGACGCCTCACTCGACGTCGCGAAAAGAACCCCGTCAGGCCGATGCCCGACGGGGTTTTTTGCAGCAGGCGCCAGTTCTTTTCCCCAAGACGTACCGGCCGTAGAACATGTCGTCCTCCACCCTAGCGGGCACGTTGCCGCCCGATCCCACGCTGCGCGAAGCGCTGACCCTTGCCGCCATGGCCGGCCTGCCTTCGCTCGAAGCCCGCATGCTGCTCTCGCACGTCACCGGCTTCACGCGCACGCAACTGATCACCCGCGACAACGATCACCTCAATGCAGCACAGCATGATGCATTTTCCACGTTGCTGGCACGGCGGCTGGCGGGTGAGCCAATGGCGTATCTGCTCGGCGAGCGCGAGTTCTTCGGCCGCTCGTTCCGCGTCACGCCCGATGTGCTGATCCCGCGTCCGGACACCGAGGTAGCCGCCGAGGCTGCGCTGGCGCGGCTGGCCGATATCCACACGCCGCGCGTGCTCGACATGGGCACCGGCTCCGGCATCCTGGCCGTGACGCTGGCCCGCGAACGCGCCGATGCCGAAGTCTGGGCCACCGATATCTCGCCGGGTGCGCTGATGGTGGCACAGGACAATGCCCGCGCGCTGCAGGCCGACAATATCCGCTTCCTGGTCTCGGACTGGTACGGCGCATTGCCCGATTCCCTGCGATTTCACTTGATCGTGAGCAACCCGCCTTACATTGCCGAGGGCGATCCGCACCTGAGCGAAGGCGACCTCCGTTTCGAGCCCATCGACGCGCTGACCGACCACAAGGACGGCCTGTCGGACCTGGGCGCCATCGTGGCCGGCGCGCCAGACCGGCTGCTGCCGGGCGGCTGGCTGCTGATGGAGCACGGCTACGACCAGGGGTATGCCACGCGCCACCTGCTGACCAGTGCCGGCTTTGCGGAGGTGTTCACGGCACGCGACCTCGGCGGCAACGAACGCTGCAGCGGCGGCCGGCTGCCCGGTTGAGATCCGGCGCCGGGGCCCCATCTGCACGGCATCGGGGGCGCATCCGAGCGGCTCCTGAACGCCAGGCGCGATTCCGGTAAAATCCGGAGCCATTCCCCAATTCATTCGCGGTGCCACCTGGCATCGCGCGCAACCGGAACGTATCCATCATGAGTGACGTACAACAGAAGATCGACCAGATCGTGAAGGGCAGCCCCGTGGTTCTGTTCATGAAGGGCACCGCCCAGTTCCCGATGTGCGGCTTCTCGGGCCGTGCCATCCAGATCCTGAAGGCTTGCGGCGTGGACGCCCCGACCACGGTCAACGTGCTGGAAGACGACGGCATCCGCCAGGGCATCAAGGAATACGCCAGCTGGCCGACCATTCCCCAGCTCTACGTGAACGGCGAGTTCGTCGGCGGTTCGGACATCATGATGGAGATGTACCAGAACGGCGAACTGCAGACCCTGCTGAAAGCCTGAGCCTGAGTCCGTCATGCCTGTGGAACAAGGCGGCGCGCCGCAACGGCTGATCGTCGCCATCACGGGCGCCACCGGCGCCATCTACGGTGTCCGGCTGCTTGAGGTGCTGCGCGATGTGAGCGGTGTGGAAACCCACCTGCTGATCTCGCCGGCCGGCATCATGAACCTCCAGCACGAACTCGACGTCGGCCGCGCCGAGGTCGAGGCACTCGCCGATGTCGTGCATAACGTGCGCGACGTTGGCGCGACCATCGCCAGCGGATCGTTCCGCGCGCACGCGATGATCGTCGCACCCTGCTCGATGCGCACGCTGGCTGCCATCGCACACGGCCTCTCCGACAACCTGATTACACGCGCTGCCGATGTCACGCTCAAGGAGCGTCGCAAGCTCGTGCTGATGGTGCGCGAAACCCCGCTGAACCTGGCCCACCTGCGCAACATGACCGCCGTGACCGAAATGGGCGGCATCGTGTTCCCGCCCGTACCGGGGTTCTACCAGAAGCCGCAGACCATTGCGGAACTGGTCGACCACACGGTGGGACGCGTGCTGGATCTGGTGGATTTAAGGGATGTGGGGGAGAAGCTGGCGCCGGGGTGGATGGGGTTGGGGAATAGCGCCGATCCTGCTTAGTAAGCTCCCCTCTCCCATGCAATGGGAGAGGGGTTGGGGGAGAGGGCTAGAAGTTCTGCTTGCCGAAGTTATCGCAAATTGAACGGCTGGCCCTCTCCCCCGCCCCTCTCCCGCCTTGCGGGAGAGGGGAGAAAACCGAGAGGGCGTTGAAAGCTCGCTCGCCTTACCAACGCCCGTAATACCCCCGGTGTCCGTAATACCCCCGTCCGTAATATCCACGTCCGTAGTACCCCCCACCGTAGTACCCCACCGATGGGCTGACCACGACGGCCGGCGCTGCATAGACCGGCGCGGGTGCCACGGCTGGGCCATACGGCGTGGGGTACACCGCGCAGCCGCCCAACATGGCCGCACCGGCCACTGCCAAACCCATCACCACGATTCTCGTTTTCATTTCGACGTCCTTATGACGCAGCCATTGCGCGGCGGCAATGCGCTGCTCTCTAGAACGTTATACGGGCGGGTCTGGTAATACAGCGTCAAGCTGCTGTAACCCTTGTTACGATTCGCAACGCCTGCGCGAATGTAAGAGAAGACCGTAGGTCGGCTCAGACGTCGAAGCGGATGCCCTGTGCCAGCGGCAGCGCATCGCCGTAGTTGACCGTATTGGTCGCGCGCCGCATATAGCTCTTCCACGCGTCCGAACCGGATTCCCGTCCACCGCCGGTCGCCTTCTCCCCGCCAAACGCCCCGCCGATTTCCGCGCCGCTCGTGCCGATATTCACATTGGCGATGCCGCAGTCGCTGCCCGCCGCCGACATGAATCGCTCGGCCTCGCGCAGGGATTCCGTGAAGATGCACGACGACAGGCCATGCGACGCCGCATTGTTTAGCGCGATGGCTTCATCGAGCGAGGTATAGGGCATCAGGTAGAGAATCGGCGCGAAGGTCTCGGTGAGCATCGTGTCGTGCTGGATCTCGGTCAGCACCAGCGCAGGACGCACGTAGCACGCACGCGGAAAGCGGTCGGCCAATAGTCGTTCGCCGCCGTGGACGATATTGCCCTGCGCGCGGCAACTGGCCAGCGCATTCGCCATGGTGTCGCCCGCGGCCGCATCGATCAGCGGGCCAACGAGCGTGCCGGCCTGCAGCGGATCGCCCACCGGCAGCCGCGCATAGACCTGCCGCAGCCGCTGCGTCACGGTCTCGATCAGGTCCGCATGCACGAACGCACGGCGTAGCGTGGTACAACGCTGCCCGGCCGTGCCCGCCGCTGCGAAGGTCATCGCGCGAATCGTCAGTTCCAGATCGGCCGACGGTGCGACGATGGCTGCGTTGTTGCCACCGAGTTCGAGAATCGCGCGCTTGAAGTGCGAGGCGCAGGCCATGCCCACCTCGCGTCCCATCCGCGTCGAGCCGGTGGCGCTGACCAGCCGCACCGACGGATGCTGCACGAGCAACTGACCGAGCTGGCGCCCGCCGTCCAGCACGCAGCTCAGTCCCGCGAATTGCGGTGCGTGTTCGTCGATCACGCGATCCAGCAGCCCTTGCGCAGCCAGCGCGCAAAGCGGCGTTTTCTCCGACGGCTTCCACACCACGCCATTGCCGCACACCAGCGCCAGCGCCGCGTTCCACGCCCACACCGCCACCGGGAAATTGAACGCCGAGATCACGCCGCACAGCCCATACGGATGCCATGTCTCGCGCATCGCATGCGCGGGGCGCTCCGATGCAATCGTCAATCCATGCAACTGTCGCGACAGGCCCACCGCGAAGTCGCAGATGTCGATCATCTCCTGCACTTCGCCGAGACCTTCCTGCAGGATCTTGCCCGCCTCCAACGAGACGAGCCGCCCGAGTGCATCCTTGTGGATGCGTAGCATTTCGCCGAACCTGCGCACCACCTCGCCGCGTGCCGGTGCGGGCGTCAGTGCCCAAAGGCTTTGCGCCGCATGGGCGCGAGCGATGCGGGTATCGGCCTCGGCAGGCAGGCAAACCGGCACCTGGCCGAAGACCTCGCCATCGATGGGCGAGCGTACGCCGAGGGTGCCTGGCAATGCCTCGCCGCCAGTGAAGGGCTGCGCCAGTCCCATCGACTGGAAGCAACCGGCAATGTCGTGTGCTTTCATGCAAGCGTCTCCTGTAGTGGATGCCGCGCGTAATGCTGGCCGAAACGGTTGGCCAGGAATCGATCCAGCGGCATGGCCTCCTGCCGCACGAACCCCGCCTGCGGCAGCACGCCCGATGCCACCAGATCCAGCGCCGTGCAGATGCCTGCGGCAGTGGTCAACTGAATCGCGTTCACATGACCGATACCGGCAAAATTCTCCATCCCGCCGATGCGCGCCGAGAACGACGCCTGCGTCAGCGGACCGCGCTTGCCCTCGCCCTTCACACCGGGCGGATGGCCCGTCGCGCTGGCGAACACCACGACCACATCCTGCTCGGTCATCGGGATGGCGTTCTCAAGGATATCGCGCAGCCAGCCCCGCCGCTCGCGCATGCGCAGGTCGTTGAGCAGCAGCTTCATCTGCGCGCAATGGCCTGGGTAGCGCACCGACTTGTAGTCGACTTGCCGCGCGCGGCCCGCCAGTGTCTCAGGCAGTGTGCCCAGTCCACCGGAGGTATTGAACGCCTCGTATTCCACGCCGTCCAGCGCGAAGGTCTCCAGCCCTTCCAGCGCGGGCACTTCCACGCGCCGCCCATCGACGATGGCTTCGCACGGATTGCAGTATTCGTTGATCAGCCCCTCGGTACTCCACGTGAGGTTGTACTTGAGCGCGTTGCTGGGATAGCGCGGCAGCGCACCCACGCGCATGCGGAGGTCGAGCAGTTCGCCGCCACCACGCAGGAAGCGCTGCGCAAGATCGTGCCCCACCACGCCGATAAAGCCAGGCGCCAGCCCGCACTGCGGCATCAGCACCGAACGCGCGCTCACCGCCAGCTTCTGGATGGCCTGCGTGGCCGCGACATCCTCGGTCAGGTCGAAGTAGTGCACACCCAGCCGCGCCGCCACCGTCGCCACCTGAATGGCAGCGTGGAACGGCAGCGCATTGAGCACGGCATCGGCGCCCGCTAGCAGCGCCGCGCAGGTGCCCGGCTCGGTGGGGTCGCCAGCACGCACCGCGATGCTGCGCGGCAGGCCGTCGAGACGGTGCGCATCATGATCGACAAGACATACGCGGTAGTCGCCCGAATCGGCCAGCATGGCGGCAATGACGCGCCCGATCTTGCCGGCACCGAGCACGACCACCGATAGCGGCCGGGGAGCTTGAGGCAGGTCGCGCACGGCGGCGGGACCCAGCGTGGAAGGTTGCATGGCGGACTCCGTCGAAAACTGCGTTGGTCGATGCCTCAAGTATGGTCAGGCGCACGCACGTTTTACAGGCCCGAGATTGACGAAATCTCGTCATAATCCGACGTATCGACCATCCCTTCTGACGATTCGTCAGCTCACGTCATGGCAGACCTCGACCAGACCGACCGGCACCTGCTGGCGCTGCTGCAAGCCAACGCACGGGAAAGCGCGGCCAACCTGTCGCGCGCACTGGGCATCGCGCGGACCACGGTGGTGGCTCGCATCGCGCGACTCGAACGTATCGGGGTGGTGGCGGGCTACGGGGTAAGGCTCGGCAGCCAGATGGAGGACAACGCGATCCTGGCGTTCTGCGGACTGTCAGTGCAGCCCAAGGCGGCGCCCGGCGTAGTGCGGGCGCTGCAGCGGCTACCCGAGGTGGAGGAACTGAATTCGGTCAGCGGCCCGGTGGACTACATGGCCGTGATCCGCTGCGACACCCATGCGCGGCTCGACAAACTGCTCGACGAGATCGGCATGCTCGATGGGGTGAATCACACGACGACGTCGATTGTGCTGGCGAGGAAGATTGATCGGCGGCGGGCGGCAGGGTAACGCTTGGTTTGCTCCCCTCTCCCGCATTGCGGGAGAGGGGCGGGGGAGAGGGCCAGCCGTTCAAATTGCGACCAATCGGCAAGCAGATCCTCCAGCCCTCTCCCCCAACCCCTCTCCCATTTCATGGGAGAGGGGAGCAACCCGGTAGCAGAGAAAACCTCACCAACTCCCCGGATTCACCGGTTTAGCCGGCGCGGCCTTCTTGTCTTCCTTCTTCTTCGCCGCCGGCGCCGAAGCCGGTGGCGGTGCCAGGGACTTGGCCACCTCGGCATCGCGATTCGCCATCAGTGCGCGGGCCTGCGGCAACAGCAATTCGATGGTGCCTTCGTTCGTCGCGTCGGGGATGGTGTAAAGCTCGACGGTCAGCGGCTTGCGCATCCAGCCCGCGTGGATCGTCTTCACGGACTTGCCGGCCTTGTCCTTCATCTCCTCGGCTTCCTGGCGGAACGGCTTGCCATAACGCGCATTGAGCGCCTGGGCGGCCGCATCCTGCGAACGGATGCCGTCGGTCGGCACGATCATGCCGACCAGCGCGTTGCCGTCGACAATCGCCACCAGGCGCGGGCCGTCCATGAACACGGGACGCTTGTCGCGTGGCACGCCCACCTGGCGCATCACGCCGTCGCCACGCAACTCCACACAATAGGCGGTGACGTCCTTGCCATCAGGCGTGCGGTGATCGGCGCAATCGGGCAACTGCGGCAACGGACTGCCGATCTCGAGCGTATCGAGCATCGTCGAGAACTGGTCCTTGCCATCGGGAATCGCTACGGGGGCAGCCTTGGGAGCCGGCTGGGCGGCGGGGGCGGCATGGGCGACGGCGGTCGCCAGCAGGGCGGCGGTGGCCAGCCCGGCAAAAGGAAATCTCAAAACACACTCCTGAAAACGGCTTCGCATTGGAGCCGGCTCCGTGCCGAGGGTTCCTGCCGGACCGCGCTCACACAGGTGGTGTGATGCTGGGTCGACTATCGGCTAGCGGAGCAGATGCTTCACGGCCTGGAAGCATACCAGCGCCACGGCGATGACCGCTGCCCACAGCACCAGCCGCGGCAACGGGCTGGGCGGCAACTGGCGCGGCGGGGTGCGGCGGGCGGCGGGCGCGCGCATGCGCGAATTGGCCTGGAGCCCGCGTGTGTGCCACATCAGGCTGTCTGCGAAGACCTCGGCGACGGGCATCTTCTGCGGCTGGGGCGCACGTGGTGCGGGATTCGAACGCGTACTGCCTGTACCGCCGGAACGCTGCGTGCCCATTTCCTGCTCCCCGAAAATGCATCGCGATGGTTGCCCGGCGGAAGGATGTGCCGACGGTACACAGCAAGGCCGGCCGATCTGCTGCCACCGGTCCGTGCGCGGCACATGTTAAGACAACGCCTCTACCGCCGCCATCGGCAAACGCGCCCCATCCCACACAGCAGCGGCGCGCACGCAACGGTCTGTAACCACGTGTTACGGCCGTGACTAGGAAGACGAGGTCTTGCGCCCGATGGCCATCGCTTCGCGGCGGAACGCGTGGCCCATGTGGTGATAGAACGGATGCGGATTGAACTGGCGCGACAGGAACGACGCCAGTAGCGAGGCCGCCAGCAGGTAGATCGTCAGGTCCTGCGTGCGCGTCATCTCCATGACGATCACGCTGGCGGTAATCGGCGCCTGGGTAGCGGCGGCCAGGAATGCAGCCATCGACACCAGGGCCAGCACGCGCGGTTCCGCCATGCCGCTCATGAAGTGCGTCACGAAATCGGCAACGTTCGCTCCGATGCCCGCACCAATCGCCAGCGCCGGTGTGAAGATGCCACCCGGGATGCCCGCGAAGTACGACACCACCGTGGCGCCGAACTTTGCCAGCCCGAACCACAACGTGCTGTGCGGCTCCCCGTTGATCAGCCCCGATGCCTGCTCGTAGCCCGTGCCGAACGTCGCACCCTTCGTGGCCCAGCCCAGCGCCGCCACGATGATTCCGCAGACGAACGCTACCTGCACGGGCCGATTCGTCGCCCAGCCACGCCATGCCGATGGCACCAGTCCCGGCACGCCGGCGATCAGCAGCTTGGCGAACAGTCCGCCCATCACGCCATTGACCACGGCGCAGAGCAGCACTGGTCCCCACGCATCATGCAGCACCAGCAGCGGCACCTTGACGCTGAAATACGGGTTGTTGCCGAGCACCGCCAGCGACAGGAAGCCCGCGGTCAGCACACCGGACAGCACCAGCCTGTCCCAACGCACCGCCGTGCCGCGTCCCAGTTCCTCGATGGCAAACACCACGCCGGCCAGCGGCGTATTGAACGCGGCGGCCAGTCCGCCCGCCGCACCGGCGGCGATCAACGCGTTCGGATGAAAGCCGATCCGGAACTTCAGTTTCTCCTGAAACCATTGCCCCCAGGCGAGCATGGCCGCCGCGCCCACCTGCACCGAAGGCCCCTCGCGGCCCACCGAGGCACCGGCCAGCAGCGCGCCCGTGGTCAGCAACACCTTCCACATGGCCTGCCGGAACGAGACCAGCACGGTCTGCGCCGGTCCCGCCGGTGGCAGCGTGACCGCCGCAATGACCTGCGGAATACCGCTGCCGCGCGCCTGCGGCGCCAGCCGGATCGTCAGCCAGCGCAGCGCCGCCAGACCGAAAGGCAACAGCACGAAAGCCAACCAAGGCGTAGCCGTAGTCACCCGCGCATTCCAGGCCAGCGACACCTCGGCGATATAGGCGAACACCATCGAGAACAGCGCCACTGCGCCCGCGCCGCACATGAACACGCCATACCGCATCGACATCCGCGAAATCCGCCCCACCTGCCGCGACTTGCGCCGCGCGGCACGGTGCGCGCGTTGACGCAGTTCACGGAGACGGCTGGGAGAAGGCTCGGACTCGGACGACTCCGGAGGCGGCGAAGGCGGCGGCCCCGACGATTCGGACGGAGTTGGCGAATCGGCGCGGTCGGTGGGCTCGGTCATGAGGAAAGTTCGGGGGCGGGACAGAGCACTCGATGATACGCCTCGTCCCCAACCCATCGGGTCACAGCCTCGATTTCGCACGCCCGATCAGACGTCATGAATCGTAAATCTCTGAAATACGTGGCGTGTGCAGGAATCACGTCGCAAATGCCTTGGCTCTCGCTATAAGATCGTTGCCCAGCAAGCCAGTCATCACCGCGCCAGCCATTTCAACACCCGATTTTTTCGAGCGCGACTAGCGAATCGACGCAGTCGCAAATGGCCACCCCCTCCGGACGCATGATGCATTGCCTTGCAAAAAACCCCTGCCTGCTTGTATTCGTATTGCTGTGCGCGCCTTGTGCTTCCGTAGCGCTGGCCGACGAGAAGCGCGACTCGGACTCACCCTTCAAGATTGACGATTTCGCGCCTAAGAAAGGGCGCGCGACGTTCAGCGCAGGTGTTGGCTACACGGCATCTGATTCGAACAGGTTGAATGTCAGCGCCATCGCCGTGCCCATCTCGCACGCGTACTCCATCTTCATTCCAGACGTTTCGCTCGCCAACACCCGCAGCGACTCCTTGTTCACGCGACTTGGCCTGCGGTTGTCGGCCACCGACAGGCTGAACATCAGCGCCGGCCTGAAATTGGATGCGGAAAGGCGACAGTCATTGGATCGTCAGACATCAGGCTCTGAATACAGTGCGGGATGGCGGAACCTCACGATAGGTGCGGACTACCGAATCACCTCGGTGTTCTCGCAGCCCTTCGTGCTCGGTTTTGCGGAAATTGCCGTTGCCGACAACTCGTCGAACGACATCACTTACGGGTCCGCTGCAACTATCGGTATAGGCAGTCATTGGGCGTTCGATCCAGTCATTGCATCGATCACCGCCACGTACAGCTACCTGGGCACGCGAAGCGATAGCGGCACCCGCTACAACCCCGGCGACGTACTGGCTGCCGCAGCTTCATTTGGCGTCGCCATGAATCCTGAAATCACGCTGCGTGCCGGGATGATCCAGAGCTTTCGCGTTGGCGAGACGAACCGGATCGGAAGACAGTCTGGCACCACTTCAACCGCATTCACGCTCGGATACACCCAACGGCTGTCGGCCTCGTTGGTGATGAATATCGACGCACAGGCGGGCGTTGCCGGTAGCGACAGGGCACAACTCTGGACCAACTTCACCTGGCGCCTATAACGCAAAATCCAAAGGAGTCTAGTCAAATGCAAAACGGTTCAATCAGGATCAAACACTGCGCTGCGGTCGGGCTTTGCACTATAGCGATGACCCTCCAAACGACTGCACAGGCAAGCACCACAACAAGACCTACTCCAATAACAACTGAAGACATTGAGTACCTGACCACGATGCTGCCGGACCGGCCTCCTCATTTAGAGTCCATCGACACCAGTGAAATGGACGAAGTCCGGGGCCGCTTTGGGCCGGTGGGCGCAGCCATCGGCGCGATTACAGGCGCGGCGGGATACTTCGGGGAAGCCATCGTATCCGGCCAAGGCTCCACGCAAGGCTTGCTCATCGCAACTGGCGTTGGCGCGGCAACCGGATTCATCATGGGGCCAGCCGGCAATCTGGGCGCAAATGCAATCCTCGGCGGAACCATGGGCTTTTATGGGGGAATGGCAACAGGTCTGCTAGGCCGCGGGTGCTCGGGCTGCCACGCCGATTATTCGAAAAAATCGAAGAACACTTTCCCCTCATTGATTAAGGCGTCGACTCCCAATGCGGTAACCAATGTCGCGATTCCATGATCCTGTCGTGCAGCCTGTACGTTCAGGTCTTCGGTGCGGTCGGCCTGCTTCTTTGTATTGCGTACTTCCGGAAGGTTGCATTTGGCCGTCCGGATATACGCATGACGGTGGTGAGCTTTTCGATAGCACTCGTCGTCGCGCTGTGGGCATGCCGCATTGCGGCGGAACGCCTATGCCCCGTTTGAACCGCATTAGCCGCTTACTGCTTCTGTTGCCATTGGGATGGTGCTATCAGGTTGGCGCCGCGTCGATCAATTATCCGCAGTGGGA
The DNA here is from genome assembly GCF_009793345.1 of Cupriavidus sp. SW-Y-13. Taxonomy (NCBI): domain Bacteria; kingdom Pseudomonadati; phylum Pseudomonadota; class Betaproteobacteria; order Burkholderiales; family Burkholderiaceae; genus Cupriavidus; species Cupriavidus sp. SW-Y-13. The sequence continues at coordinate 212,495 of NZ_WHLX01000001.1, read as the reverse complement.
TATCTGGGAGCCAGTCCCCGTACGCTCGTGGACCGAAATACGCGACACAGGCATCGTCAAGCAACGCTTCGACTATTCTTGCGGCGCGGCGTCGCTGGTCACAGTCCTCAACAAGTATTTTGGTATCGAAGCAAATGAGGCGGACGTTATCGGCCGCATTGGCATAAAGGCCGCTTTTTCCATGACGGATCTGGCCGGTGCCGCGACCTCAATGGGGTTTAGGGCGCACGGCATCGGGCTGGATTACGACGCACTCACGCGCCTGCGCCGCCCTGTCATCGTCTATCTCGACTATTGGGACGACGGACACTTCTCCGTGCTTCGTAAGGCCGACCCGACTGGCGTATGGTTGGCCGATCCCGCATGGGGCAATATCCGCATGCCACGCGCGCGGTTCGAGAAGTTCTGGCTCACCCGCTCCAAGGTCTCCGCACCGGGCAGAATCCTGGCCTTTGTACCCGCAACCGAAACTGCTGTCCGCATCGACGACAGCTTCCTCCTACCGCCCCCAGCATCGGCACCTTTGATCACATTTCCGCCTCCCCACCCTCTTACGGGCTACCGCTGACAGCCTGCCCCCCAAACTTCCCCAGCAAACTTTCAAATCGCAAGCTACACTCCCCTTCATGCATTCACTTGCATTTCAAAAGTAAAAAGAGAGGGGAGACGATGGCACAAACCGACTTTGCCAACATGCCCTGCCCGGTTGCCCGTTCGATGGCGATGCTGGGCGAGCGGTGGGCGATCCTGCTGATGCGCGAGGTCTATTACGGCAGTTCGCGGTTCGACGAATTCGAGAAGCATCTGGGCATTGCGCCGAACATCCTGAGCGCGCGGCTCAAGACGCTGGTGGAGCATGGGTTGCTTGAAAAGGCCCCGGCGCCCGGTGGCGGGGCGCGGCAGGTGTATCGGCTCACGGAGATGGGCCGCGACTTCTTTCCGGTCTATGTGTCGCTGAAAGCCTGGGCAGATCGCTGGATGGCTGACGAGAAAGGTCCGTTGACCGTGCTTGAAGACAAGCGCGATGGCGGCGAGATCGTTGCTGGGCAGTTGACGCGACCCGATGGCAGCACGATCACGGTTGACGATCTGCGCGTGCGTCCTGGCCCCGGTGCCGGCCGGTATCTGCGTGCGCGATTTGGCGATACCGCCGCGCAAGACACCTCCGCGGAGGCCGTCGATGAGCAAGCCTGACGCCATGGCGCTTGGTGGCGTGGTGGCGCCAACCGAAGCGGCTTCCTCTTCCGCGATTGCGCGACGCATTGCCGCGCTGGCCGCGCCCACCAGTCTGGTTGCCTTCCTGCAGGCCGGCGCGCAGCTGATCGAAACCTGGCTGGCAGCGCGGCAAGGTACGTCCGCACTGGCCGGGTGGGCCGTGGTGCTGCCGTTTGCGCTGCTGCTGCAACAGATGTCGACGGGAGCGATGGGCGGCGGCGTGGTGTCCGCCATCGCGCGGGCACTCGGGGCGGGCAAGCGCGAGGATGCCTCGTCGCTGGTCATGCACGCCATGTTCATTGCCGTGACGGCCGGGCTCTTGTTTGCCATCGCGCTCGCTGGCTTTCCGCATCAGATCTTCGGTGCCGTGGCCGGCGCGACGGCTGCGGAGGCTGCTGCCGATTACGCGATCTGGCTGTTCGGGGCCGGTGCGGTGCCCGCGTGGCTCGCCAATACGCTCGCTTCGGTGCTGCGCGGCGGCGGTCGCCATGCGCTGGTGGCGCGGGTGCTGGCCGGGATGTGGATTGTGTTTCCGATCCTGGCGTGGTGGTTCACCGAGCGCCTCGGTATGGGCCTGGCAGGGATCGGCGCGGGGCTGGCAACGGCATCATGGGCGGCAGCGCTGATGATGGCCTGGGTGGTGCTGCGCGGCGGGGCGGGCTTCATGCCGACGCTGCGCGTGAAGCTCTCGGGTGCGCTGTTCTATCGCATCCTGTCGGTCGGGCTGATCGCCTGCGCGCTGGCATCGGTGGCCAATCTGACCACGATCCTCGTCACGGCGCAGTTGCGCCACTACGGCACCGCGACAGTGGCCGCCTACGGCATCTCGGCGCGACTCGAATTCCTGATGATTCCGCTCGCCTTCGGTGTGGGCTCGGCGCTGACGGCGTTGGTCGGTCGCGCCGTCGGCGCTGGCGATTGGCTCACGGCGCGGCGCACTGCGTGGGTGGGCGCGTGGCTCGCCCTGCTGATCGCTGGCAGTGTCGGCGCCGCAGTAGGTCTCGCTCCGGCACAGTTCGCAGGACTGTTCACGCAGGATGCGGAAGTCGCGAGCATCGCCGCGCGTGCACTGTCATGGGTCGGGCCAGCGTTCGGCGGCTTTGGCCTCGGCATGGCGCTGTATTTTGCGTCGATGGGAGCGGGACGGATGCGTTGGCCGATCCTCGCCGGTCTCAGCCGCATCGGGCTGGCAGCAGGCGGCGGCTGGTTGCTCGCCAACGTAGGCGGCATGGGAATTGACGGACACTTCCTCGGCGTCGCGCTCGGCATCACGGCCTATGGGCTTGTGACCGCCATCGGCGTGCGCAAGAGCGAGTGGTCGGCGCGATAGCAAAGAACAAAGGGGAGCGGCGCGATGCCACTCCCCTTCCATCGATTCAACGCTTGATCGTTGAATCGTTCAATCGAACAGCGCGGTCAACCCTGCTACTGCTGCCGGAACATCGTTGGCTTCGGTCACAGCGCGCACCACCGCTGCGCTGCCCACGCCAACGGCGAGCACTTCGCGCATATTGGTCGCGTTCACGCCGCCGATCCCCACCAGCGACGGAATCACCGGTTTCATCAACGCCACGTACGACTGGAAGCGGCCCATGCCCTGCGGCTGGGTGGGCATGATCTTGGTCGTGGTCGGGAAGATGGCGCCCAGCGCCAGATAGCTCGGTGCGATGGCGGCCACGCGCAGCATCTCGGCATAACCGTGCGTGGACACGCCAAGCCGCAAACCCGAGGCGCGAATCGCATCGAGATCGGCCTCGTCCAGGTCTTCCTGGCCGAGGTGGATGCCGTAGATGCCGCTATCGCCGCCACAAGCCGCGTGATGATCGATCGCCACGCGCCAGTGGTCGTTGATGAACAGGCGCGACTTGCCACCCTTGGCCGCATTGGCCGCGCGCACGATCTCGGCCTTGACCGCTGCCGCATCGTCCGACTTGAAGCGCAACTGCACGGTCGGCACGTTCAACGGCACCAGACGCTCGATCCATTCCGCATTTGGCAGCACCACGTACAGGCCCAGTTCAGGACACGGAGCGAAGGGCTGCGGCGGTGCCTCGGGCGATGCCAGCGCGGCGTGGCGCACGCGTGGAAAACGCGCGAACGTCTTCGGCCACTCCGTGGAACCCGTCTGCCAGGCACGCGCGATGCACAGCGCGTCATGCGCCGGGAAGTGTAGCGACAGCGCCGCGCACAGCTTCGCCACGAAGGCCGGCGCGTGCGCGTTGTCATCGTCGGCCTGCACGTCCAGCACCCATGTGCCCATCGGGGAACGTACCGTGTCGATCCAGCGGCCGCCTTCGCGCTCGCTCTCGATCAACACCGCACCAGCCGCCGTGACACGATCGATGGCGTCGGCATCCGCCTCGCCATCGCTCAGCAACACCTCATGCCGGCCCAGCGTCGCCGGCGCATTCGCCAGCGGCCATATCTGCCACGGCGTTGCGTCATGGCCGAACATCACGGCATAGCGCCGCATCAGATCGTCGAACAACGCAGCATCCATCGCTGCCTCCACACCCTGGCGTGTCATGTACGATCCTCCGCGCCTTCGGCGTGCCAGAACGGCATGCCCACCACCGGCGTGCTGGCCTGTGCCACCTCACGCTCGGGCATCGGGCCGGCCAGATAGGCGGTGCGGCCCGCATCCACGGCCAGCGCGAACGCGCGCGCCATGTTCACCGGATATGCGGCCTGTGCCACGGCGGTATTGAGCAACACGCCGTCGTAGCCCCACTCCAGCACCTGCGCTGCGTGCGACGGCAGGCCGAGGCCCGCATCGACGATCAGTGGCGTGTCTGGCAGGCGGTCGCGCAGCGTGCGCATTGCGTGCGGATTCACCGCGCCTCGCCCCGTGCCGATCGGCGCAGCCCACGGCATCAACGCCTGGCAACCCACGTCGAGCAGGCGGCGGCACAACACCAGATCCTCGGTGCAGTACGGCAGTACCTTGAAGCCTTCCTTGATCAGCGTCTCGGCCACGGCGGGCATGTTGAGCGTGTCCGGCTGCAGCGTGTAATCGTCGCCAATCAGTTCGAGCTTGATCCAGTCGGTCTCGAACACCTCGCGCGCCATCATCGCCGTGGTGATCACCTCTTGCGCGGTGAAGCAACCAGCGGTGTTCGGCAGCACCGGCACGCCCAGCGTGCGCAGCATCTGCCAGAACGTATCGCCACCCAGCGTCTGGCCGTCGCCGCTGCCCACGGCAGTCTGGCGGCGCAGCGCCACGGTGATCATCGCGGGGCGCGATACTTCCACAGCCGCCTGCAGCGTGGCCGGCGACGGGTAGCGCGCGGTGCCCAGCAGCAGGCGTGAAGCAAACGATTCCCCGTACAGCACGAACGGATCGCGCAGGGTTTCAGTCGGTTCGAATGTCATGGGAACTAGCCTCCCGTCACGGGTTGCACGAGGTCGATCTTGTCGCCCGCGCTCAGCGTCCGGGCCGCATGCGCGGCGCGCGGGACAAATTCGCCGTTCACCGCAGCGGCGAACGGCGGCGCGATGGCTGCCGCACTGACCGCGTCCGCCAGCGTGGCGGTATCGGGCAGGTCCAGTGGCTGGCCATTGAGCAGGATATTCATGGTCGGTTTCAGATTAATGCAGCATGCCGGTGCCGATGTCTGCGAGCGCGCCCGATGCCAGCGACGCCACCTCTCGCACGGGCTGGATCATACCCGGCCAGCGCAGGGCGTCCGGCACCGCATGCGCGGCAGGATCATCTTCCAGCATCGCACGCACCACGTGGCAGGCGGCCTCGGTCACCGCCGGCGCAATCAGCCAGCCATGGCGATACAGCCCGTTCACGCGCACCACGCGCGTGGCCTGGTCCACGCGGATGGCGGGCAGGTGATCGGGCCGTGTCGGGCGACGTTGCACATTGAGTTCGAGCACGCGCGCCTCGCCAAACGCAGGATGCAGCGAGTGCGCCGCAGAGAGCAGCTCCAGCGCGGAGCGCACGCTCATCGGCGATTCGTCCTCGCTTTCGATTTCGGTGGCGCCAATCACGTACAGGTCGTTCGGCTTCGGCGCGATATAGATGGGATAACGCGGATGCAGCAGGCGCACGGGGCGATGCAGCTTCACATCGGGCGCATGCACCCGCACCACTTCGCCACGCAGGCCGCGCAGGCCCGGCAGCGCGCGTCCGTTCTCGTCTTCGGGTTCGGCCCATGCCGTGCGCGCGCCGAGTCCCCGGCAATCGAGCACCACATTGGCCCGGATGCCGAGCGCCGGCAGCGAACTGGCTTCCACTTCGCCCGCCTCCCAGATGCAATGCAGACCTTCCGAGATGGCACACGCCAGCAGCGCGCGCATCGCGCCGCGGTTGTCGAGCTGGCCTTCGCCCTGCAGCAGCAGACCCTGCCCGAAGCGTCCGGCGAGTTCCGGTTCCACATCGGCCACGCCTTTGCCATCGAGTGCGCGCAGTCGCTGCTGCACCAGCTCGGGCGGCGCCACGGCGCGCATGCGATTGGTGAAGAGGGACACTTCGCTGCGGTCCCGCGCATGCCATACCACCAGCGTGCCGTCCTCCTGGAAGAACACGGGTTCGGGCAATTCCTTGAGCCAGGTGCGCCAGAGATCGACGCTGGCGATGCCGAGATCGACGATGCGCCGTTCCGCGATGGCGGATTCCGCCAGCGGTGCGAGCATGGCCGCGGCCACGTGTGCGGCAGAGCCGCTGCCGTCGGGGCCGCCACGCTCGATCAGCGCCACGCGGACGCCCGCGCGCACCAGATGCCAGGCGGACAACCGCCCGGCCAGGCCGGCGCCGAGTACGGCAACATCGAAGGACTGTACTGCTGTCATGGGCTTGTATGCCGGCGGCGTTGGCAAGAAGGTTGCGCCGGCCGGCCTCCGGTTGGGTGAATGCCGCCGCGCCGCGTGGGGGCGCCGCGCGCGGAACTCGGGTACTGCGGGCGCGCGTCTTGCGATACGCGCCCTTGCTACACAACAACCACGCTGGCTTACGAGTAGATCTTCGAACCCGTCTTCACGAACTCGATCGACTTTTCTTCCATGCCGCGCTGCGCTTCCGGCAACGACGCCGCGTAGTCGCGCACCTCCTGCGTGATCTTCATCGAGCAGAACTTCGGTCCGCACATCGAGCAGAAGTGAGCGATCTTGGCACCTTCGGCCGGCAGCGTGGCATCGTGGAACGAACGGGCGCGCTCGGGGTCGAGGCCCAGGTTGAACTGGTCTTCCCAGCGGAACTCGAAGCGAGCCTTGGACAGCGCATTATCCCGCAACTGTGCACCGGGCCAGCCCTTGGCCAGGTCGGCGGCGTGTGCGGCGATCTTGTACGTGATGATGCCTTCGCGCACGTCTTCCTTGTCCGGCAGGCCCAGGTGTTCCTTCGGCGTGACGTAGCACAGCATGGCCGTACCCATCCAGCCGATGTTGGCGGCGCCGATGCCGCTGGTGATGTGGTCGTAGCCCGGCGCGATGTCCGTGACCAGCGGTCCCAGCGTGTAGAACGGTGCCTCGTAGCAGTGCTTCAGTTCTTCATCCATGTTGGCCTGGATGCGCTGCAGCGGTACGTGGCCCGGACCTTCGATCATGACCTGCACGTCGTGCTCCCACGCCTTGGCGGTCAGTTCGCCCAGCGTGCGCAGTTCGCCGAACTGGGCATCGTCGTTCGAATCCGCGATGCAACCCGGACGCAGGCCATCACCGAGGCTGAACGACACGTCGTACGCCTTCATGATTTCGCAGATCTCGTCGAAGTGCGTGTACAGGAAGTTTTCCTTGTGATGCGCCAGGCACCACTTGGCCATGATCGAGCCGCCGCGCGACACGATGCCCGTCACGCGATCCGCCGTCATCGGCACGTAGCGCAGCAGCACGCCTGCGTGGATCGTGAAGTAGTCCACGCCCTGCTCCGCCTGCTCGATCAGCGTGTCGCGGAACATTTCCCAGGTCAGGTCCTCGGCGATGCCGCCGGTCTTGTCCAGCGCCTGGTAGATCGGCACCGTGCCGATGGGCACCGGCGAGTTACGCAGGATCCATTCGCGCGTCTCATGAATGTGCTTGCCCGTGGACAGGTCCATGATGGTGTCGGCGCCCCAGCGGATCGACCACACCATCTTTTCCACTTCCTCGGCCAGCGACGACGTCACCGCCGAATTGCCCAGGTTGCCGTTGATCTTCACGCGGAAGTTGCGGCCGATGGCCATCGGCTCCAGTTCCGTGTGGTTGATGTTGGCGGGAATGATGGCGCGGCCAGCGGCCACTTCACGGCGCACGAACTCCGGCGTCATGTCTTCCGGACGCATCGGCAGCGAGGCACCCAGCGGGTTGCCCGGATGCTGGCGCAGCAGCGCCTTGTACTCGGGCTTGTCGTACAGCGCCTGCATGTTCAGCGATTCGCGCAGCGCCACGTATTCCATCTCGGGCGTGATGATGCCGCGGCGTGCGTAATGCATCTGCGACACGTTCGCGCCGGCCTTGGCACGGCGCGGGTTCGTCAGTTGCGCAAAACGCAGGTGGGCGGTGGCCGGATCGTTGGCGCGCGCCAGGCCGTATTCCGACGACAGGCCCGACAGGACCTCGGTGTCGCCGCGCTCGGCAATCCACTGCTCGCGCACGGCGGGCAGGCCGGACTTCAGGTCGATATGGATGTCCGGGTCGCTGTACGGGCCCGAGGTGTCGTAGACGGGAATCGGCGGATTCCCCATCTCGCCCTTGTCGGTGCGCGTGGCGGTCTGCAGGATCGTGCGCATCGGCACGCGGATATCGGGGCGGCTGCCGGGGATATAGGTCTTGCTGGAAGCCGGGTAGGCGAACTTCTGGTCGAGATCGCTTTCGAGCGATTCAAACGAAGCGGCAGGGGCGGTACGGGCCATGAGTGTCGTCCTCTCTTTGCGGGGATGGACGAAACCAGGAGCCCTGTGAGCCCGCAACGCGCGGCATGGCCGGCGGCGGCGTCCCGTTGCGGAATGTCCGCGGGACAGGAGACTTTCGGTTCTTCGTGAAACTTCCCACGCCGGTACTAGCCGGATCGGGTTCGAAGGGACTCTCTCAGCCGCCCGGCCCATCCGGACGGCACCCCTGTTTCATCCAACGGGGTGAATTTAAGCACAACGCCCTGCCCCGCGCCACCCAAAATTCGGTCGCAGCTGTCGTGCGTGCAAGTATCGAACGCCCATGCTGCGCTGCACGATGCATGGCGAGTGCCCGATGATGCGCGAACGGGGGCCGTGCATCGGGGCACCCTCGATATGGCGAACGCGCGAGTTGCCGTACCATGGCCCGCAGCAGGTTACCCATACACCCATCGCAGCAATCAGACTGTGCCAGGAGATGTCATGACCGCCACATCCGCCGCAGGGATCGAAGATTTCAACGACGCGCAGACCCACCGCGTGACCAACCAGGTTCCCGATCTCGCCCACTACAACCTGTTCGAGTCCGATCCCGGCCTGCGCGCCGCGCTCGACAGGCTGGGCGGCAACTGGCACGCCGACGCGCTGTCCACCTATGGAACACGGCTTGGCGATCCGGAGGTGCAAGCCTGGGCAGCCGATGCCAATCGTTTCACCCCTGAACTGCACACGCACAGCCGCACCGGCGAGCGCATCGATCAGGTCACGTTCCATCCCGCCTGGCACCAGTTGCTGACGCTGCTGCGCAGCCAGCAGTTGCAGGCGCTGCCGTTTGCACAACCGCGCGCCGGTGTATGGGCAGCGCGCACCGCTGGCTACTTCCTCCAGGCGCAGGTCGAATCCGGTTCGCTGTGCCCCACCACGATGACGCTGGCGAGCATTCCGGTACTCGCCAAGGAACCCGCGCTGTTTGCCGATCTCGAATCGCGTCTCTATACGACGGAGCACGACGCGCGCGACCTGCCGTGGCGCGACAAGTCCGCCGTGATGATCGGCATGGGCATGACCGAGAAACAGGGCGGCTCCGATGTGCGCGCCAACGCTACCGTGGCCGTGCCGGTGCGTGGCGAGGGGCGCGGCGCCGAATATGCGCTGACCGGTCACAAGTGGTTTTTCTCGGCGCCGATGTGCGATGCGCACCTCGTGGTGGCGCGCATGGGCGCAGCAGACGGGCCGTTGTCGTGTTTCTTCGTGCCACGCTGGCGCGACGACGGCAGCAAGAATCCCCTCCTGATCCAGCGCCTCAAGGACAAGCTTGGCAATCGTTCGAACTCCAGCAGCGAAGTGGAATTCCGGGGCGCCACCGGCATCCTGATTGGCGAGGAAGGACGCGGCATCCCCACCATCATCGAGATGGCCACCAACACGCGGCTCGACTGCGTGATCGGCAGCGCGGCGCTGTTGCGCGCGGGGCTGGTGCAGGCGCTTCATCATGCGCGTCATCGCATGGCCTTTGGCAGGTTGCTGGCGGATCAGCCGCTGATGCGCAACGTGCTGGCCGATCTCGCGCTCGAATCCGATGCCGCCACCCAAATGATGATGGCGCTGGCCAACGCCTTCGAACACGCCGACGACGACCCCCTGGCTGCTGCATGGAAGCGCGTGATGACACCCGCCGCCAAGTTCTGGATCTGCAAGCGCGCGCTCGAAGCCACTGGCGAAGCGATGGAGGTCTGGGGCGGCAACGGCTATGTGGAAGAAGGCCCGATGGCAAGGCTGTATCGCGAGGCGCCGGTCAACTCGATCTGGGAAGGCTCGGGCAACATCATGTGCCTCGACGTGCTGCGCGCCCTGCAACGTACACCCAACGATGGTGCGCTGATCCTGCAGGATCTTGCGCGGCTCTCGAACGGTCACGCTGCCGTGCGCGCCGAACTCGCTTCGCTGCAGGCCATGCTGCGCGCACCCGCCGATACGCTCGAAGCCAGCGCGCGACGTTTCGCGCAAGGACTCGTGCTCACCGCACAGGCGGCATTGATGATCGCGCATGGCGATGCCGAGAGTGCCGAGGTCTTTATCGCCAGCCGACTGGGACGTCAGCATGGTCGCGTGTTTGGCACGTTGGATGCCGATATCGGCACATTGCAACGTCTTGTCGATCGCACCTGGCCGGCATAGGCGGAGAGATTGAAGGGAGAGGATGGCGAACATCGCACAGGGCTTTGCTGCATTGCGGGATTGATACCTCAAATGAGTGAACCCTGTGCCGTAAACGTTGTGGCGACGGGCTGTCTGCCCGCTGCGAAAACCAAGTCGTCACAACGGGACGGTCCGCGCCAAGTAACGTGTGCCGCCAAAGCCTCTCATGAATATCAGCAAACGCCTGCTTCTCACGTTCTCCCTGTCATTATTTGCGCTTCTCTTTGTCGGCCTTGGCGGTATCTGGCAGATGAAGAAATCCGAAGAGCGCTTCGAATACTTCAACGACAACACGCTCACCAGCGTGCGCGACCTCAACAATGTCAGTGGTGCGCTCAATACCGTGCGTGTGGCGCTGTATCGCCACGCCATGAGCGACGACGCCGGCGCCAAGACCGAAGCCGAAGCCCTGTTCGAACGCGGCAACAAGCGCTTTGACGACCTGGTCGCCAAATACGAGCGCAACAATATCTCCGACCCCACGGACCGCAAGCTGCTCGAAGCAGACCGCGATGCGATGAAGCGCTATCGCGAATCCACCGTGGCGTACCTTGAACGCTCGCGCGCCAACGACTTTGCCGCCACGCAGAAGATGATCACGTCCGGCGACCTCAACGTGGCATCCAACGCCGTACGCAAGGCGCTCGACGAACATCTGGAATACAACACGAAGCTCGGTGAGCAAGCCGTGGCGCACAACAAGGCCCAGTACGATGCCTCCGTGCGCCTGTTCTGGATTGTGATCGTGCTGGCTACCGCCGTGACCGCGTTCCTCGCGTATTCGCTTTTCCAGCGCATCCGCACCAGCCTCGCGGAAATTCAGGGCACGCTGGAACACGTCAGCCAGTCGCTCGACCTCGATCACCGCGCGCCCGTGGATCGCCTCGATGAAATCGGCCTGACGGCACGCTCGTTCAACACGCTGATCGAGCGCGTGGGCGGCACGCTGCGCGAAGTGCGCCGCTCCACCGACTCGGTGAGTGTGGCCGCCGCGCAGATTGCAGCAGGCAACGTCGATCTCTCGTCGCGCACCGAAGAGCAGGCCGCATCGCTGGAGGAAACCGCATCGAGCATGGAGCAGCTCACGGCCACGGTGCGCCAGAACGCCGAGAACGCCCGTCAGGCTTCTTCGCTGGCCTCGAACGCCGCGCTGGTGGCCGACGAAGGCAACCAGGTGGTGCAGCAGATGGTGGATACGATGGGCGCGATCAGCGGCAGCTCGAACCGCATCGCCGACATCACCAACCTGATCGAAGGCATCGCATTCCAGACCAACATCCTGGCGCTGAACGCTGCCGTGGAAGCTGCGCGCGCAGGCGAGCAGGGTCGCGGATTTGCGGTGGTGGCAGGCGAAGTGCGCAGCCTCGCGCAACGCTCGTCTAGCGCGGCCAAGGAGATCAAGGAGTTGATCGAAGCATCGGTAGACACCGTGCGCACCGGCTCCGCGCAGGCGCATGGCGTAGGCAACACGATGAACGAGATCCGCCAGGCCGTGAAACGCGTCTCGGACATCATCGCCGAGATCTCCGCCGCATCGCAGGAACAAAGCGCCGGCATCGAACAAGTCGGTCACGCCGTGGGGCAGATGGATCAGGTCACGCAGCAGAACGCCGCACTCGTGGAAGAAGCCGCCGCGGCCGCGCAGTCGCTGGACGAACAGGCCGGGAAGTTGAGAGAGATGGTGGGGCAGTTTCAGATGCGGGGTTGAAACTCGCATCAACTACTCGCGGTTTGCTCCCCTCTCCCGCGCGCGGGAGAGGGGCGGGGGAGAGGGCAAGCCGTTCAAATTGCCCACATCGGCAAGCAGAACCTCCGACCCTCTCCCCCAACCCCTCTCCCGCACAGCGGGAGAGGGGAGAACACACCATCGGGAGACGAACCGTGCTACCCCGCCACTGCCGCCTCTCTAATCCGCAACGTCACATGTGGCGCGAACCGGATCAGATCATGCGCACGTTCCCCGATCATGATGGCAGGCGCATTTGTATTGCCGCCGATCAGCGTCGGCATGATCGACGCGTCCACCACGCGCAAACCCTCCACGCCGCGCACGCGCAACTGCGGGTCCACCACGGCCATCGCATCCATGCCCATGCGGCAAGTGCCCACCGGGTGGTAGATCGTATCCGCGTGCCGCCGGATCAGATCGCTCGCCGCCGCCCTTCCCTCTTCATGCAACGCCCGTCCGCCGAACACGGCCAGCGGCGGTTGCGCCAGAATCTCCTGCACGATGCGCAGCCCAGCCAGCAGATCCTCCATGTCTTGCGGATCGGACAGGTAGCGCGGATCGATCAACGGCGCGTCGCGCATGTCCGGCGACGCCAGCCGCACCTCGCCACGGCTGCGTGGCCGCAGCAGGCAGACGTGGCACGAATAGCCATGGCCCGCGCGCAGCCGCCGCATGTGGTCGTCGGCCATGCCCACCACGAAGTGCAACTGAAGGTCCGGCTCGGGCAAGCCCTGCCGGCTACGCACAAATGCGCCCGCTTCGGCAAAGTTCGAGGACATCATGCCACTGCGGTCGCGCCGATAGCGCAACGTCTCGCCAATCAGCCGCCGCACGCCACCGAACGACAAGCCGAATAGCTCCGCCACCGCCACGCGCCGATGCACGGCGATATCGACATGGTCCTGCAGGTTCGCGCCCACGCCGGCCAGGTCGTTCACGACGGCAATGCCGTGTTCGCGCAGATGCGCAGCGGGTCCCACGCCCGATGCCATCAGCAACTGGGGCGAGCCAAAGGCACCCGCCGAGACGATGACCTCGCGGCGCGCGTGCAGCACCACCTCCTGGCCATCGCGCCAGACCAGCACGCCCACTGCTCGTCGCCCTTCGAACAGGATGCGCAGCACCTGCGTATCGGTCATCACATGGAGATGCGGGCGCCCGCCGTTGCTGCGACGATCGCGTGCATTGCCACCATGCAGATAAGCGCGTGCGGCATTCCATCGCTCGCCGTTGTGCTGCGTAACCTGATACCAGCCCACGCCCTCCTGTTCCTCGCCATTGAAATCATCATTGCGCACGATGCCCGCATGCTGCGCGGCGTCGATGAAATGCTGGACGAATGGATTGGGCGAACGCAGGTCGCTCACATGGAGGGGACCTGTACCGCCGTGCAGCGGATCGTCGTCATGGCCGGCCACGCGCTCGTTGCACTCGGCGCGGCGGAAGTACGGCAGCACGTCGTCCCCGACCAGCCATCGCAGCCGTTGGCAGCCCAGCCATCGTAATCGGCGGGGCGTCCGCGCGTGTAGATCATCGCGTTGATCGACGAACTGCCGCCCAGCCCACGCCCCCGGGGCTGATAGCCGCGCCGGCCGTCGAGTCCGGTTTGCGGCACGGTCTGAAAGCCGTAGTTGCGCGCCCCGGCGCGCGGCAGCATGGCGGCGAGTCCGGCAGGTGTGCGGACCAGCACATGATGGTCGTGTCCGCCGGCCTCAAGCAGCGCGATGGTGTCGCTGCCGCTGTCGGCCAGCCGTCCCGCCAGCGCGCAGCCGGCCGATCCAGCCCCTACGACGAGATAGTCAAAGGTCGTTTCCATCCGTATCCCCGTCACGCCACGGCGCACGCCAGCCGCGAAAATCCAGTGTAGGCGCTGCCATCCGGCTGGTGAAGCAGTGCAACCCCGCATCGGCGTGCTGCCCCACCCAATGCCACCCAACGCCTGGCCCGGGGCGTTTGGGAGAAGTCCTCCATTGATATAACGGGCGGGCTGGCTTATGGTGCCCGATGGCCCATGGACAAGACGCCACGGACTCACGATTCCAGGAAGGAGACAGCGCCAATGAGAGAAGTCCCCGCCATGTCGACGGTGTTCGACGCCATGCGCGCTGCCTCGCGCCACGACCAGACGCCGTCATGGGACATCCGCGCAGACCGGCTGCGACGGCTCAAGCGGCTGGTGCGCGACAACCACGAAGCCATTGCCGCGGCGATCAGTGCCGATTTCACGAATCGTCCCCGTCAGGAAACCGCGCTGCTGGAGGTATTCCCGAGCCTGGCCGGCATCGACGATGCGCTGCGCCACGGCAAGCGCTGGATGCGCGTGCGTCGCGTGAAGACCGGGCTCTGGTTCCTGCCAGCCAAATCGCGGTTGATGCCGCAACCACTCGGCGTGGTCGGGATCGTCGTGCCGTGGAACTATCCGCTCTACCTGGCGATCGGTCCGCTGGCCGGCGCCCTCGTGGCTGGCAACCGGGCGATGATCAAGTTATCGGAGTTCACGCCGCGGTTTTCCGAGTTGTTCGCGAAACTGGTGCAGACCACCTTTGCGCCGGACGAGGTGACTGTCGTCAACGGCGATGCACAGGTAGCCGCTGCGTTCAGCGCGCTGCCGTTCGATCATCTGCTGTTCACGGGTTCGACCAACGTCGGCCACCACGTGATGAAAGCCGCCGCCGCCAACCTGACACCGGTGACGCTGGAACTGGGCGGCAAATCGCCCGCCATCATCGGGCCGGGTGCCGATTTCGAGCGGGCGGTCGAGCGCATCCTGGTCGGCAAGCTGCTCAACGCCGGCCAGACCTGCATCGCGCCTGACTACGTGCTCGTGCCGGCTGACCAGCAGGAGCGCTTTGTCGAAGCCGCGCGCCGCTGCGTGGCCCGGCTCTATCCCGACATCGCACGCAACCCCGACTTCACGAGCATCATCAGCCCGCGCCATTTTGCGCGCCTGGCCGAGATGATCGAGTCCGCCTCCCGCTCCGGCGCGCGCGTCGTGCCGCTGACCGACGCCGCGCCCGATGCTGCCGCGCGCCGCCTGCCGCCCGTGCTGCTGACCGATGTGCCCGTCGATACCCAGGCGATGCAGGAGGAGATTTTTGGGCCGATCCTGCCCGTGGTGACGTACCGCAACATCGACGACGCCATCGGCTTCGTGAACGCCCGCCCGCGCCCGCTGGCGCTGTATGTATTCGACAAGAACGGCGATGTGGTGGACCACGTGATGCGCCAGACTGTGGCCGGCGGCGTGACCGTCAACGACACGCTCTTCCATATCGCCCAGGACAACCTGCCGTTCGGCGGCGTCGGCCCCAGCGGCATGGGCGCGTATCACGGGCAGGCTGGATTCGAGACGTTCTCGAAGATCAAGCCGGTGTTTTATCAGGCGGGATTGAATGGCGCAGGGCTGTTGAAGGCGCCGTATGGAAAGCGGTTTGAATCAATGGTGAAGATGTTGATGGGGTAAGCGCTTCGCTCTTCCCCATTGTTTGCTCCCCTCTCCCGCCTTGCGGGAGAGGGGAGTAAAAACCAAGCGAGAGGGGAGTAAAAACCGGGCGGGATAGCAAAGACTCAAGCCTCCACCATCTGCCTCCCCAGCATCCGCGACAACACCGCCTCCGGCGAATGCGTGCGATCCCCGATTGCTGCCGGGTCCAGATAGATCGTCTGTTCCATCATCGCCTTGCCGCGCATCGCCGCGTGCAGCAACTGATCGCTGAACACGATCCACGTGGCGCCCGGCGGGAAATGGAATTCCTGCTGCGGCACGGACTTCTGGTAGTCGAGATCGGCCTTGGCCAGATCGTGCAGCTGCAGCATGCGATGGTCGTACTCGCTGCGCGTGCGCTTGGTAATGTGCAACGTCTTCATGAGCCATGCCTGGCCCGGCCACATGCCATGCGTCTTCGGCACGAAATGCTTCGCGAAATCGCCAAACGGCTCACCCACTCGCCACACGCGCGGGGCTTCGCGATCGATGTTATGGAACACGCGCAGCAGGCGCTTGCCGAGCATCGGATTGGACGGGAACGAATCCACGTGCAGCCGCGTATCGTCCTTGCGCCAGCTCACGGGCCGGCCGGCGATCTCGCTCGGGCGCAGCGACGTGCCCGCACGTGTCATGTGTCCCGCGTATTCGGGAAACAGCGCGTGGATCAGTGCTTCGCTGGATTCCGCATAGCGGCGGATCAGGTTGTACAGATCGGTCAGGTCCTGTTCGGTGCCTGCCGCGCCGCGCACCGCCGTCTCGTTGGCGCGCAGGTTGATGTTCTTCGACTTGCCATCCGAGTAGCGCGGATCGAGAAAGCGTTCCTCGCCCGGCGTGAACTTGAAATCGAGATTCGGGAAATACAGCACGGCGCCCTGCTCCAGCTCGCGGCGCAGCGTCGCACGCGTTTCCGGCGACACCTCGGGCGACCACTCGGTATAGGGCTGGGTACGGATCAGGTCCAGGGACATGGCAATTCCGCTTGATCGGTTTCTCTTGGGATGGCCGGATTCTAACTCGCCTGACGCCCCACCAACATGTGATGCGAGACCAACAAAAAACCCCGCGCGATCCGCAAGGACCGGCGGGGTTCTTTCATGGGGCCGGAGCCCGGAGACTTACAGGCCGGCGGCAGCGCGCAGGATGGCGGCCTTGTCGGTCGCTTCCCACGAGAATTCCGGCTCTTCGCGGCCAAAGTGGCCGTAGGCAGCGGTCTTCTCGTAGATCGGGCGCAGCAGGTCCAGCATCTGGACGATGCCCTTCGGACGCAGGTCGAAGTGTTCCTGCACCAGTTCGGCAATCTTCTCGTCGGAGATCTTGCCGGTGCCTTCCGTGTACACGGTCACGTTGATCGGACGCGCCACGCCGATGGCGTAGCTGACCTGCACCTGACACTGGCGCGCAATGCCCGCGGCCACGATGTTCTTGGCCACATAGCGTGCAGCGTAGGCCGCCGAGCGGTCCACCTTCGACGGGTCCTTGCCCGAGAACGCGCCGCCGCCGTGCGGCGAAGCACCACCGTACGTATCGACGATGATCTTGCGGCCGGTCAGACCGCAATCGCCTTGCGGGCCGCCAATCACGAAACGGCCGGTCGGGTTCACCAGGAACTTGGTTTCCTTGAGCATCTCGGCCGGCAGCACCGGCTTGATGATTTCCTCGATCACGGCTTCGCGGATCTGGGCTTGCGTGACGTCCGGGTGATGCTGGGTCGACAGCACCACGGTGTCCACGCTGTGCGGACGGCCGTCCACGTAGCGCACCGTCACTTGCGACTTGGCATCCGGACGCAGCCAGGGCAGGCGGCCGTCACGGCGCAGTTGCGACTGGCGCTCGACCAGGCGGTGCGAGTAATAGATCGGGAACGGCATCAGTTCCGGGGTCTCGTCGCAGGCGTAGCCGAACATCAGGCCCTGGTCGCCAGCACCCTGGTTCAGGTAGTCGTCCGAGGCGCGATCCACGCCCTGGGCGATGTCCGGGGATTGCTTGTCATAGGCCACCAGCACGGCGCAGCCCTTGTAGTCGATGCCGTAGTCGGTGTTGTCGTAGCCGATGCGCTTGATGGTGTCGCGTGCGACCTGGATGTAGTCGACGTTCGCAGTCGTGGTGATTTCACCCGCCAGCACGACCAGACCGGTGTTGCAAAGCGTCTCGGCAGCCACACGCGAATACTTGTCCTGAGCCAGGATGGCGTCCAGGATGGCGTCCGAAATCTGGTCGGCTACTTTATCGGGATGGCCTTCGGAGACAGATTCCGAAGTAAAGAGGAAATCGTTCGACACGATCTAGGTTCTCCAGGTTGGCTATGTGGCTATTGCGCGCCACCCTGAAAACCGTGCGGCGACGCTTTAGCGGTATTTAGGCCACTCTTATCGAGCGGTATCGCCCCGCAAGTTGTCAGTTAACTCGGCGATGGGCGGTATTATACGCCGCGACCGGGGATGCTGCATCGGGTCCAATCGAGCAAGCAGGCGCCCATACCGGACGTTATTCGGCTCGATTCAGGGCTGAAGTTTGGCAGCGCCCTGCCGATCACGCGACGTGATGTACGAGACGATTACACAAGATTCATCCCGGGATCGATTTCCCCTTTCTCCCTCATGACCTTTATCTTCTGGCTCATTTCCCGCTTGCCCCTGCGCGTCCTGCACGCCATTGGCGGCGCGCTGGGACTGCTGGCGGCCCGGCTCCCCGGCCGCTATGGGCGGCGGCTCGTGGAGAACTTCCGCCACGCCTACCCCGACGCCACCGATGCCATGATCGCGGAGGCCGCGCGCCATACTGGCCGCCTCATCGTCGAGATGCCGTATTTCTGGAGCCGCAAGTCGATCACCGTGCGGACCGATTGCTTCGACGATCACCTCTGGCCCGAGATGGACCGGCTCCAGAGTCAGGGCAACGGCCTGATTCTCACCACGCCGCACCTGGGCTGTTTCGAGATCCTGCCGCTCTCGCACGCCCGGCTCCGTCCCATTACCTGCCTGTTCAAGCCGCCGCACCAGCCCTGGCTGCGCGAGTTTGTCGAACGCATGCGCACCCGGCCCAACCTGGCCATGGCGCCCGCCACTCCGCGCGGCGTGCGCATGCTGGTCAAGGCGCTCAAGCGCGGCGAGGCCCTCGGCATTCTTCCCGATCAGGTACCGAGTGGTGGTGAGGGCACCTGGGCGCCGTTCTATGGCAAGCCGGCTTATTCGATGACGCTGGTCCATCGTTTGCAGCAACTGACCGGCGCACCGGTGGTCATGATCTATGCGCAACGGCTGCCGCACGGGCAGGGTTATCGCGGCCATGTGCGCGTGCTCGGCGACAACGGCAGGCTGCCCGACGACCCCGCCGCCGCATCGGCCACGATCAACGCCGCCATCGAAGACTTGATCAAGATCGATCCGACCCAGTACCTGTGGGGCTATAACCGCTACAAGCAACCAGGTGGCGCCGAACCGCCACCGGCAACGATGGCCTCCGCGCCAGTTTCGCCCGACACCACGACCCAAAATCATTGATGAGCCGCATATTTACCTCGCTCGGTATCGGTCTGCTGACCTTGCTGGGCAAGCTTCCGTATTCCTTTGTCGCCCGTTTCGGCGAGGCGCTGGGCAGCCTGCTGTACCGGATTCCCAGTTCGCGCCGCGAGGTCGTACGCGCCAACCTGCGCCTGTGCTTTCCGGAAAAATCTGCTGCGGAAATCGAAGCCATGTCGCACGAAACCTTCCGCAAGGTGTTTCGCAGCCTGGCCGAAGGCGGCATTTTCTGGACGTGCGGAGAGGACAAGATGCGCCGCCTCGTGCAGATCGACGATCAGGCCAACCTTCCCGCGCTCGACGGCACGCCGCACATTCTTGTCACGCCGCATCTATCCGGCCTCGAAGCCGGTGCCATCCGCCTGACGATGCATCTGCGCGACACTGTGGGCCGCTCGGGTGCCTCGCTGTACACGGTGCAGAAGAACGAACTGTTCGACAACTTCCTCAAGGTCGCGCGGGGGCGCTTTGGCGCCAACATGATTTCGCGCAATGACAGCGCGCGTAGCATCCTGCGCGTGCTCAAGCAAGGCGAGGCGCTTCAACTGATCTCCGACATGGATTTCGGCCCGCGCGACTCCGAATTCATCCCGTTTTTCGGCGCGCCGGCGCTGACGCTGACCGTGGTATCACGCCTGGCCCGCGCCTCCGGCGCACAGGTGGTGCCGATCTACACGGAGCAGTTGCCCGACTACAAGGGCTATGTGCTGCACATTCTGCCGGCCTGGGACAACTATCCCGGCGAGAGCGTCACGGAAGATACGCGCCGCATGAACCAGTTCTTCGAGGACGCGATCCGCCCGCGTGTGGCGGATTACTACTGGGTGCACAAACGCTTCAAGCACCGGCCGCCCGGCGAACCTGACATCTACTGATTACAATGCCGAGCATGAAACTCCAGTTCACCAAAATGCATGGCGCCGGCAACGATTTCATCGTGCTGGACGGCATCCACCAGAAGCTCGACCTGACCGACGCCCAGTGGCGTGCGCTGGCCAGCCGGCATTTCGGCATCGGCGCGGACCAGATCCTGATCGTCGAGAAATCCGAGCGCGACGATGTCGATTTCCGCTACCGCATCTTCAATAACGATGGCGGCGAGGTGGAGCACTGCGGCAACGGCGCGCGCTGCTTCGTGCGATTTGTCAGCGAGAAGGGCATGACCGACAAGCGCACGGTGCGCGTGGAAGTCATGAACGGCATCATCACGCTGACGCTGCAGGATGACGGCCAGGTGACCGTGGACATGGGCGCGCCCGAACTGACGCCTGCCCGCGTGCCGTTCGTGCCAGCCGGCCTGCCCACGCGCACCGAGGGCAGCGACACGCTCTACGGCCTGGAGGTCAACGGCCGTACGGCATGGATCTCCGCCGTATCGATGGGCAATCCGCATGCGGTGCAGGTCGTCGAGGATGTGGAACAGTTCCCGGTGCTGCAGGATGGCCCCGTGATCGAGCATCACAAGACCTTCCCGAATCGCGTCAATGCCGGCTTCATGCAGATCGTGAACCGCCAGACCATCCGGCTGCGCGTATTCGAACGCGGCGCCGGTGAAACGCTGGCCTGCGGCACCGGCGCCTGCGCGGCGGTGGTGGCGGGCATCCATCGTGGCCTGCTCGACTCTCCGGTCAAGGTCCATACGCATGGCGGCGACCTGACCATCGCCTGGGATGGCGTGGGCCAGCCGGTGCAGATGACTGGTCCGGCCACGACGGTATTCGAAGGGTCTATTGACCTGGCCATGCTGCCTGCCTGACCATGAGGGCTTGCCTCCCGCACGGTCCGGGAGGTCATGAGGAACGCGGGGCCGCCCGGCCCCGTTCTCGGAGAGCCCATGAATCTGGACGATTTCCGCATTACCTCCGGCAAGTCTTTCAAGCTGGAATCCTTCGATCCCAAGTCCAAGCCACTCTCTGGCAGCACCAAGGCCATCGACCAGGCGCGTGTAACCGAAATCTCGGACTGGCTCGACAAGCAGCAGGACATCTTCTACGCCGAGCACTCGCGCAAGCTGCTGGTCATCCTTCAAGGCATGGATACCAGTGGCAAGGATGGCACCGTGCGCGGTGTCTTCCGCAGCTTCGATCCGCTCGGGCTACGCGTGGTCAGCTTCAAGGCGCCGACTGCCGAGGAACTGGCGCGCGACTACCTGTGGCGCGTGCATGCGCAGGTGCCGCGCAAGGGCGAAATCGTCGTCTTCAACCGCAGCCATTACGAGGACGTGCTGATCACGCGCGTGCACGGCTGGATCGACGATGCCGAATGCGCGCGGCGCTATCAGCAGATCCGCGCGTTCGAGCAGATGCTCACGGAGACCGGCACGACCATCGTCAAGTGCTTTCTCCACATATCGAAGGACGAGCAGAAGGATCGGTTGGAGCAGCGTATCGGCGATCCGCAGAAGCACTGGAAATTCGACGCGCAGGACCTGGCCGAACGCAAGTTCTGGAATGAGTACCAGCGCGTCTATGAAGCGGCCATCGCCGCCACGGCCACGCCCGCCAATCCGTGGTACATCGTGCCGGCCAATTCCAAGACGCACCGTAACCTGATGGTGGCAGAGATCCTGCGCGCGGTCTTCGCCCAGCTCAAGCCGGAGTATCCGCCGCCGAAGCCGGAACTGGCCAAGCTCGTGGTGGAGTAAGCCCGACGCTCAGGTATCTCCGTTCCCGCGATGCACGTCATGGGTGACGAAGGGCCGTTCCGGCCCCGGCATCGCGAGCCAGTGCGGATGCTTGAGCGTGTCGCGGATATCGTCGAGGCCGCTCGACCAGTGCTCGTGCATCGTCAGCACACCGAACTGGTAATCCTTGGCGCTGCCCTCGAACGATTTGTCGCGATAGATCAGCTGGATCACGTTGCGGCGCGCGTCGCAGGCATGATCGGCCGCGCGTTTGAACCACGGATCGTCGCGCTTCGACGGTGGCACCAGCGCCATCACCTCGCTCAACATGCGGCGATAGTTCTGCTGCTCGCGCATGACGTCGGTGATCGCCCGCGTGCGGCTGGAATACTGGATGTCCTTCTGGCGCTCGGCCACGTCCAGCAGGTTGTGCGGCAGCTTGCCGCGCGCGCTCCACAGATCGACCTGAAAGATCAGCGCATCCTTGCGCGGCTGGGCCACCAGCACTTCCTGCAAGGGCGTATTCGACACCAGCCCGCCATCCCAGTAGTACTCGCCATCGATCTCCACGGCCGGAAAGCCCGGCGGCAAGGCGCCCGATGCCATGAAATGCTCGGCCCGCAGCGTCATGCGCGTGTTGTCGAAGTAGGCGAAGTTGCCGGTCTTCACGTTGACCGCGCCCACGGAGACACGCATCTCTTTCGAGCGGTTCACGCGGTCGAAATCGACAAAGCGCTCCAGCGTGGCCTTGAGCGGCGCGGTGTCGTAGTAGCTGGCACTGCCCGGATCGTCGCGGCGCGCCCAGAGGTCCGTCACGGCGCGTGGTGTGAAGAAGCCGCGTTGCCCCTCCACCAATGCCCGCGCTGCGTTGACGCTATCGAACCAGATACGCATCGGCTCGGGCCACATCGGCGCGGCCTCGGTCAGCAGATCGAGCGGCAAACCGGGCAACCACGGCTGGGCGCAGATGTACTCCCAGAACGCGCGCAGTTGCGCCACACGTGTTTCAGGCGGATTGCCGGCGATCACGGCCGCATTCAGTGCGCCGATGGAAATTCCCGCCACCCAGTTCGGATGGATGCCGCCTTCCGACAGTCCCTGGTAGACGCCCGCCTGATACGAGCCGAGCGCCCCGCCACCCTGCAGCACCAGCGCGCGGATGGCATAGGCTTCGTGGGCCGGGCCGGTGTGCGGCGGCGCATCGGGGGCGCAATGCGTGAACGGCAGCGATTCGCTTTTGGCTGCACTGCGTTTCGCCTTGGCCGGCGTGGCGGCATCAGGGGAAGAATCCTGCGGGGGTGCGCCCTGCGCGCCGACCTGCTTCTTGACCGCTGCCACGTCCTGCCGCCGATTCTTCGCCACGCCGATGCTCCCTGGAATCCCTGGAAATGAAAACGGCCCCAAGCGGGGCCGTCGTATTGTGTGCTGTCAGACGCCGTACTTCTCACGGTAGGCAGCCACAGCGGCCCGGGAGTTCCCGAGCGCGGGGTCTTGCGACGCATCCAGATAGGCCAGCAGATCCTTGAGCGAGGCGATGTTGATCACCGGCACACCGAATTCGCGCTGTACGTCCTGCACGGCGGAATGCGTGCCGATGTTGTCGGCGGTGCCGCTCTTTTCCATGCGGTCCAGTGCGATCAGCACGGCAGCGGGCTCGGCGCCGGCCGCACGGATCATCTGCATCGACTCGCGCACCGAGGTGCCCGCCGAGATCACATCGTCCACGATCACCACCTTGCCGCGCAGCTTGGCGCCCACCAGCGTGCCGCCCTCGCCATGGTCCTTGGCTTCCTTGCGGTTGTAGGCAAACCCGACGTCACGTCCCATACCGGCCAGCGCCACCGCCGTGGCCGAGGCCAGCGTGATGCCCTTGTAGGCCGGCCCGAACAGCACGTCGAACTCCACGCCCGAGTCCAGCAGGGTCTTCGCGTAGAATTGCGCCACCTGGCCCAGCATGGCGCCCTGGTTGAACAGGCCGGCGTTGAAGAAATACGGCGACTTGCGTCCGGCCTTGGTCACGAACTCGCCGAAGGACAGCACGCCCGCATCCAGTGCAAAGCGGATAAAGGACTGGCTGAGGTCGTCCGGCGTGGTCTGCTGCGTCATTCTTTTCTCTCTGATTTTCAAAATTTCCCGAGATGTTACGGATTATCAGCGCCAACCTCAACGGCATCCGCTCGGCCTCCAAGAAAGGCTTCTTCGAGTGGATGGGCAAGCAGGACGCAGACATGGTCTGCGTGCAGGAACTCAAGGCTCAGGAAGCCGACATGACCGAGGCGTTCCTGGCGCCACATGGCTACCACGGCTTCTTCCACTATGCGGAGAAGAAGGGCTATAGCGGCGTGGGTCTCTACACGCGCCACAAGCCCGAGCGGGTCGTCACGGGATTCGGCTGCGCCGAATTCGATGCCGAAGGCCGCTACGTCGAGGTGCAGTATCCGCACCTGGCCGTGATTTCGGTCTATGTGCCATCCGGCTCCAGCGGCGAGGAGCGCCAGCTCGCGAAATTCCGCTTCATGGAAGCCTTCCTGCCCCACCTGCTGGCGCTGAAGGCCACCGGACGCGAGATCGTGCTGTGCGGCGACGTCAACATCGCGCACAAGGAAATCGACATCAAGAACTGGAAGGGCAACCTGAAGAACTCAGGCTTCCTGCCCGAAGAACGCGCGTGGATCGGTGCTCTGTTCGACAGCCACGGCTATGTGGACGTCTTCCGCCAGCTCGACCCCCGGCCCGACCAGTACACATGGTGGAGCAACCGCGGACAGGCCTACGCCAAGAACGTCGGGTGGCGTATCGATTACCACCTGACCACCGCGAAGATCGCCGCCACCGCCAAGGGCTGCGCGATCTACAAGGACGAGAAGTTCAGCGACCACGCACCACTGTCGATCGACTACGACTTTCCGTTGTGAAGAAAGTGGCGCCGTGATGACTTTGAGGGGAAGTTCCGGGGTGCGTCCCAATTCGGCGTAAACCCTGCGACCCGCCTCCAACCTCGTTACAATGCGGGGTATCTCGCCCCCCAGGGATGTGAGACTTTTCGCATTTGCATTTTTCAGAGTGAGTCCGCCATGGTTTTCAAAGTGTTCGTCGATGGTCAGGAAGGCACCACCGGTCTCCGGCTGCTTGACTATCTCTCGGGTCGCAGCGATGTCGAGCTGCTGCGCATTGCCGATGACAAGCGCAAGGATCCGCAGGAACGCGCACGCTTTCTGAATGCCTCGGACGTGTCGTTCCTCTGCCTGCCGGACGTGGCCTCGCGCGAGGCCGTATCGCTGGTGACCAATCCCAATACCTGCGTGATCGACGCCAGCACGGCGTTCCGCACGGCCGACAACTGGGCCTATGGCCTGCCCGAACTGACCCGTGGGCAGCGCGAGAAGATCCGCGCCAGCAACCGCATTGCGGTGCCGGGCTGCCACGCCAGCGCGTTTGTGATGGCGGTGCGTCCGCTGGTGGAAGCGGGCCTGATGCCGGCCAACTACCCGGCCACGGCATTTTCGCTGACCGGCTACAGCGGCGGCGGCAAGTCGATGATTGCGGAGTTCGAGGCTGGCGGTAATCCGAAGCTGATGAGCCCGCGTCCGTACGCACTGGGACTCGCGCACAAGCACCTGCCGGAAATGCGCGTGCAGGCTGGCCTGGCCCAGGCGCCGATCTTCAATCCGATCGTCGGCAACTTCCTCAAGGGCCTGTCGGTGACGGTGCCGGTGTTCCCGTCGCTGCTATCGCGCAAGGTCGATGCCGAGGCGATTCTCGACATCTACCGCAAGCACTACGAAGGCGAGCAGTTCGTCCGCGTGCATCCGTTCAATGCCGACGAGAACCTCGACCACGGTTTCTTCGACGTGCAGGCCAGCAACGACACGAACCGCGTGGACCTGTTCGTGTTCGGCAACGAGAACAACCTGAACCTGGTGGCCCGTCTGGACAACCTCGGAAAGGGTGCCGCCGGCGCGGCGGTGCAGTGCATGAACGTGCGCCTCGGTGCCGACGAGGCCGCTGGCCTGAAAGCCTGACGAAGCCGTCGACGCTACGGCGTCAGCGCAAAGAAAAACCGGCTCCCAGGAGCCGGTTTTTTCATGGGTGGCCGCAGGCGATGGAGCGCGGCCGAGCCCTACTTTTTCAGCGGACTGCGCTGATCCTCGTCGCCAGCATCCACCGGGGCGCCGCCCAGGTTGGCCATGTTGGGCTGGTGCATCGGCAGCTTGTCCATCGGCATGCTCATGGCCTGCGCGTAGAGCGGAAGCACTTCGTTCATGTGGGCTTCGAGCACGGCGATACGGCTGCGGCCCGACGGGTGGGTCGACGTGAACTCGTCCCCGGCCTGCAGCACCGTTCCCATCTTGCGCCACAGCGTGATGGCCGCGCGCGGGTCGTAGCCGGCGCGGGCGGCGATATCCATCCCGATCAGGTCGGCCTCGGTCTCCTCCCGGCGGGAGAAACGTAGCGACAGCACCTTGGCACGCGTGGCAATGTCCATGTTGCCGAGATTGCCGAAGCCAGTCAGTTGCGACACCACGTTGGCGCCCAGGTTGGAGATCTCGGCCTGGGCTGCGCGCTGCCGGGCATGCTCCTCCAGCGCATGGGCGATCTCGTGGCCCATCACCATGGCCACTTCGTCATCGGTCAGCTTGAGGTCGTCGAGCAGGCCGGTATAGACGGCCATCTTGCCGCCCGGCATGCAGAAGGCGTTGACCTGCTTCGAGCGGATCACGTTGATTTCCCACGGCCAGCGTCCGGCACGCGGATTCCAGAGCACGGTCTGCGGCAGCAGGCGAACGCCGATTTCGCGCAGGCGCTGCACCTGGGGATGATCGTCGCCGAGCAGGGTTTTCTTGGCGATGGCTTCCTGCCGGACCTGCTCGTACTCTCGGGCGGCCTGCTGGTCGATCACCTCCATCGGCACGATCATCCGCACGCGGGAGTCGTTGCGCTCCACGCGCACGCCGTCGTCGGGCGCGGCTACCACTGCCACCCCCTGTGCCATGGCAGGCAGCGCCAACGCGAAAATCGTAGCGGCCAGGGCGGCGCGCAAGCAGGTCTGACGCATGGTGTCGGGGACGATAAAGGTGGCGGCGGCGCGAACGGGTGATGCAATAATACACGCCAGCCTTTGCGCCTCCCCAACATGAATCTCCTCACTTACCTCGAATTTTTCAGGAATCCCCGGTTCGCCGCCATGCTCACGCTCGGCTTCGCCTCGGGGCTGCCGCTGGCGCTGACCTCCGGCACGTTGCAGGCGTGGATGACCGTGGAAGGGCTCGACATCAAGACGATCGGCTTCTTCTCGCTGGTCGGGCAAGCCTATATCTTCAAGTTCCTGTGGGCGCCGCTGATGGATCGCTACACGCCGCCGTTGCTCGGACGGCGGCGCGGCTGGCTGCTGCTGACCCAGCTCGGCCTCATGGCAAGCATCGCTGCCATGGCGTTCTGTCCGCCACAGCAGGCGCTCTGGGCACTGGCCGCACTGGCTACGCTGGTGGCCTTCCTGTCGGCCTCGCAAGACATCGTGTTCGATGCCTACAGCACCGACGTGCTGCGACCGAGCGAACGCGGACTCGGTGCGGCCATCAAGGTACTCGGCTATCGGCTGGCAATGCTGGTGTCCGGCGGGCTCGCACTGTATCTGGCGGATCGGGTGCTGGGCTGGTCGAACATGTACCTGTGCATGGCCGGGCTGATGGGCATCGGCCTGTTGACATTGGCCTGGGCGCCGGAACCCGATGTGCCAGCGCGCGCGCCGCGCACACTTGAAGAAGCGGTGTTCGGTCCGCTGCGCGATTTCTTCGGCCGTCAGGGCGCGTGGTGGCTGCTGCTGCTGATCGTGCTCTACAAGCTTGGCGACGCCTTTGCCGGCAGCCTGTCCACCACCTTCCTGATCCGCGGGCTGGGCTTCGATCCGGGCGAGGTCGGCATCGTCAACAAGACGCTCGGGCTGGCCGCGACGATCATCGGCGCACTGTTCGGCGGATCGCTGATGGTGCGGCTCGGCCTGTACCGCTCGCTGATGCTGTTCGGCATCCTGCAGGCGGTCTCCAACCTCGGCTACTGGGTGCTGTCGGTCACGCCGCCCCACCTGTGGTCGATGGGCGCGACCATCGCCATCGAGAACCTGTGTGGCGGCATGGGCACCGCCGCGTTCGTGGCGTTGCTGATGACGCTGTGCAACCGGTCATTCTCGGCCACGCAGTACGCGCTGCTGTCCGCGCTGGCATCGATCGGACGCGTCTACGTGGGTCCCACCTCGGGCTACATGGTGGAAGCCTGGGGCTGGGCGCCGTTCTACCTCGGCACCGTCGTGGCCGCCGTGCCCGGCGTGGTCCTGCTCTGGGCGATGCGCCGCACGGTCCACCGCTACGAGGCGCAGGCGCGCGAGCCTGAGCCGGTGGCTGGCGCGCGCACTGCCTGATTATTCTTTGTAGTAGACGATTTGATGGGAGGTGGCGAGCAACTCGCCTTCCGGACTCCAGATCTCCGCCGTCTGGTCAAAGAACCCCTGCCGAAACACGCGCGCCTGGGCGCTGCCCAGTACATGGCGATCACCGAGCGCGGCCAGCGTGGCGGCATCGGCGTGGAAATAAGTGGTCAGTGACACCGTGCCGGCGGGCACAAACCCGGCGCGCTTGAGAAAAATGCGCGGGTAGAAGGCGTCACACAGGGCTGCGACGGCGGCATAGTCGGGCGTGCGCGCCGGCTCGTCGCGAATCCAGAATTGCGTCAGGCTGTCCGGATTTTCAGTACCCACCGCTGCGTTGGGCTTGGCGCCACGCACCGCGCGCATGTCATAGCTGCCGATCCACTTGACCGGCGCAAAGCCACCCATGCGCGGCAGTCCCTCAGCCGCCGGCACTTCGGGCATCTTCGCCTCGCCGCAATTCCAGGTCTCGCGCCGCACCGCGAACACGGCGCTGCCGGTGGTCGTGATCTCGCCGTTCTGCAGGAGTTCGAGGTGCCAGTGCTGGGTCGAGCGATTGGTGCGCGACGGACGCGCCACCACTTCGAACGGTCCTTCCGCAATCGGGCCGGCAAAGTTGACGGTCAGTGCGCTGGGGTCGCCCAGCCGCTCGGGATGAGCGAGCGCCGCCTGCAGCATCACGGCCGCCGTGGCACCGCCAAACGGGCCGATCATGTTCCAGTAAGCCTGGCTCGTATGGCCCAGGTAGCGGTGTTCGCCGGCGGGTTCGAGTTGCAGGGCGTGATCGAGCGGATGGAGGGGCGCTTGCGTCATGGCAGAAAATAGTACGGTCGTTCGATGAATCCGTACGGTATGCCCGCCAGAGGGTTGCGTCAAGCTAGTCGCTACGCCACGCCCCTTCCGTTACGCCATCGTCACACCGCCGTGACGCGATACACGGCCAGGCTGCCGCGCCAGTTCACGCCCCAGTTGACGGTCACGCCTTCGTGCATCACCACGCGATCCAGCACGCGCAGGCCGACCTTGGGCGCCAGTTCCTCGAAATCGCCAATGGTCAGCACGCGCACGTTCGGCGTGTTGTACCACTGGTACGGCAGCGACTCCGACACCGGCATGCGGCCCCGGAATACCGACAGCCGATGCGGCCAGTAACCGAAATTCGGGAACGAGACGATGCATTCGCGCCCCACGCGCAGCGTGTCGCGCAGCACCTGGGCCGTGTTGTGGATGGTCTGCAGCGTCTGCGACAGGATCACCGTGTCGAAGCTCTTGTCCTCGAACAGTGCCAGTCCACCCTCCAGGTTCTGCTGGATTACGTGAACACCCTTCTGCGCGCAGGCCAGCACGCCCTCGTCGCGGATCTCGATGCCATAGGCATGCACGTCCAGTTCGTCCTGCAGCACGCGCAGCAGGCTGCCGTCGCCGCAGCCGGCATCGAGCACGCTGGAGTTGGGTTCGATCCAGCGCGCGATGGCGCGGAAGTCAGGGCGCAGCGCGAGGATATTGGGATTGGTGGCGGCGTTCATGCACCGATCTCCTCGGCAATGCGTTCGTAGTAGGCGCGCATCAGGTTGTGATAGCGCGGATCGTCGAGCAGGAAGGCGTCGTGGCCGTGCGGGGCATCGATCTCCGCATACGACACGCGGCGCTTGTTGTCGAGCAGCGCCTTGACGATCTCGCGGCTGCGGTTCGGCGCAAAACGCCAGTCCGTGCTGAAGCTCACCACCAGGAAATTGGAACTGGTCTGCGCCATGGCCCGCGTCAGGTCGCCGTCGAATGTCAGCGCAGGATCGAAGTAATCCAGCGCCCGCGTGATCAGCAGGTAGGTATTCGCGTCGAAGTACTCGGCGAACTTGTCGCCCTGGTATCGCAGGTAACTCTCCACCTGGAACTCGACGTCGAACGAGAACTGGATGTCCTCGGCCTTGAGCGTCCGGCCGAATTTCTCGGCCATGTCCTCGTCGGACAGGTACGTGATGTGGCCGATCATCCGGGCCACGCGCAGGCCGCGCTTCGGCTTCACGTTGTGCGCGTAATAGTTGCCGCCGTGGAAGTCCGGGTCCGACAGGATCGAACTGCGCGCCACCTCGTTGAACGCAATGTTCTGCGCCGACAGCTTGGGCGTGGACGCCACCACGATGCAATGGCGCAGCCGCTCCGGATACATCAGGCTCCAGGCCAGCGCCTGCATGCCGCCCAGGCTGCCACCCATCACCGCCGCGAACTGCGTGATGCCGAAGTGATCGGCCACGCGGGCCTGCGCGTTGACCCAGTCCTCGACCGTCACCACGGGAAACAGCGCGCCGTACGGCTGGCCCGTGGCCGGGTTGATGCTCATCGGCCCGGTCGAGCCGAAACACGACCCGAGGTTGTTCACCCCGATCACGAAGAAGCGGTTGGTATCGAGCGGCTTGCCGGGGCCCACCATGTTGTCCCACCAGCCGATATCGCGCGGATTGTCCGCGGCGATGCCGGCCACATGATGCGAGGCATTGAGTGCGTGGCACACCAGCACGGCATTGCTGCGAGCGGCGTTGAGCGTGCCGTAGGTTTCGACCATCAGGTCATAGCCGGCGAGCTGGGTGCCGTTGCGGAGCTTCAGCGGCTCGTCGAAATGCAGTCGCTGGGGCGTGACGACGCCAACCGAATCGGTCGGCACGTCGAGGACACCAGCGGGAGGGGCGACATCGGTCATTGAGCGGGCCCGCGCAAATGGCAGGCATAAAAAAACCCGACCGGCATATGCGTTGGATTCGCAGCCAAGTCGGGCTTTTCGCGGTGTCCCGCGTGCCGGTGCTGGAGCGTGGACGACATCGACATCATCTGTCACACGTCATTCGCGAGGCACCGACCCAACCTCTTTAGCCGCATTTATATTGGCGTCCCGGGGACACTCCCCAGGCTGCCGCGCGCCCGCAAGCCAGTCATCAAATCGGCGCGACCCGCACATTATAGTGCAAAGCGCGGGCCGTGCTCACGACCCTGCGCCCTGCACGGTTTTCACCCCAGCAGCACGCGCAGTTGCGCGTCGATGCTTTCAGCCGGCAGCTTGCGGAAGCCGCTCTTCGCGTAGCGGTGCCAGTGGCCTTGCACAGCGGCCATGATCAGCGCCACGCGCCCGGACACGTCCGCATCGGCCGGAAACGCGGCCTGCGAGACGGCCACCTTCAGGCACTGGCGCAGCGATGCCTCGATGCGGTCCACCATCTGGTTGATGCGCTCCTGCAGGCGCTCGTGCTCGCCCACCAGCGCCTCGCCGGTCAGCACGCGCGTCATGCCGGGATTCTTCTCGGCAAACGTCAGCAGCATGCGCACGATGGCCTGCAACTGGCGCAGGCCGTGCTCTTCCTGCGTGGTGATCTGGTTGATCAGCCCGAACACGGTCTGCTCGATGAAGCCGATCAGCCCTTCGAACATCTGCGCCTTGCTCGCGAAATGGCGATACAGCGCGGCCTCGGAAACCGACAGCTTGGCGGCCAGCGCCGCCGTGGTGATCTTTTCCCCGCGCGGATGCTCGAGCATGCCAGCCAGCGTCTGCAGGATCTGGATGCGGCGTTCGCCGGGACGCGGACGCTTGCGCGCCGGCGCGTCCGGATCGGCGACCGATGTGACAGGAGGCACTGGGGCCTCGGCCTGTCGAGCGATGGTTTGCGTCATGACCCGATTCTCCGCTTTTGTTTTAGGAGTTGATGCATCGATTGTACTTTTATGTCCACATAGCGCGGGCGATTGACCAGTCGCGCACGCGTTGCCGGCACCGCGCCGGCCTCGGTCTGTGGCGCCGTTGCCGCAGCCCGGGCTATCGCCGGGGTGCCCGGGTCCTGGCTTTCCGCCGCCACAAGCGTCACGGCGTGCTCCTGCGCCGCGTGTCCCGCGTGCTGGCGATCTTCGGCGGCCAGGGTCTGGCGCGTGGCGGCGTCGCGCGCCGTGCCATCCGCCGCTGGCCCCATGGGATGCGGACGCGACGGCGAGACCGTCCGCAGGAACCCGGTGACCCATGCCGTGCGAATGCCCATGCCGGCATAGTGCTTGAGGTGCGACAGCGTGTCCTCCACCAGCACCGCGCGATGCGCGGCCACGCCCGCCTGCGCCAGCAGGCGCAGCAGCATGCGCCGGTCCGGCTTCGGACCCAGATGGCCGTGGACCCACATGTCCTCGATGGCCACCACGCGCTCGAAACAGCGGTCGATGCCCGCCAGAGCCATCACCGCATGCGCATAGTCGCGCGGCGCGTTGGTGACCAGGATCTTGCGGCCGGGCAACCGGCGCAACGCCGTCGCCAGGCCACGCCGCACGCGCACCATGTCTGCCAGGTCCGGAAACTCGTGGGCGGCACGCAGGAAATCAGCCGGGTCCACCTGATGGTGGCGGATCATGCCGAGCAGCGTGGCGCCATAGCGTCGCCAGTAGTCCACGCGCAGTCGGCTGGCCTCGGCCAGGTCGCAGCCCAGCACACGCGCCACGTATGCCGTCATCAGCCCGTTGATGGCCGGAAAGATGGCGTGCGAGGCGTCATGCAGCGTATTGTCGAGGTCGAACAGCCAGACCGTGCTACCCGACGTGTCACCGGCGACATCGCGCCGCAGATGCCGGCGCGGACGGTGCGCGGACGTGTCGAGCCACGCGCGCGTGCGCGCCTTGCCCCGTCGCCGGGAGGGCTGGTGGATGAACACGCCTGGATTGTGAGAATGCAAGGGGAGACAGGAAGCGGAGCGGGAAGCCCGCGCGGGCCTCCCGGTGGCGCACTCAGTGCGAGCGGATCATCGTGCCGAACGCCTGTTCGGTCAGGATTTCCAGCAGCAGCGAGTGTTCGATGCGGCCGTCGACGATGTGAACCGAGTGAACGCCGCTCTTGGCGGCATCCAGTGCGGACGAGATCTTGGGCAGCATGCCGCCCGAGATCGTGCCATCGGCAAACAGTTCCTCGATCTCGCGCGCGGACAGGTCGGTCAGCAGATTGCCCTTCTTGTCCATCACACCCGGGATGTTCGTCATCATGACGAGCTTCTCGGCCTTCAGGATCTCGGCCATCTTGCCCGCCACCACATCGGCGTTGATGTTGTAGGCCTGGCCGTCATCGGAGAAGCCGATCGGCGAGATGACAGGGATGAACGCGTCGTCCTGCAGCGCCTTGACCACGGCCGGGTTGATGGCCTCGATATCGCCCACGAAGCCGATATCGATGAACGTGCCCGGGTTCTCGCGGTCCGGCATCTGCAGGCGCTTGGCGCGGATCAGCCCGCCATCCTTGCCCGTCAGGCCCACGGCCTGGCCGCCGTACTGGTTGATCAGCATGACGATGTCCTGCTGGACTTCACCGCCGAGCACCCATTCCACGACTTCCATGGTCTCTTCGTCGGTAACGCGCATGCCCTGGATGAAGGTGCCGACCTTGCCGACCTTCTTCAGCGCCTCGTCGATCTGCGGACCGCCGCCATGGACCACCACCGGGTTCATACCCACGAGCTTGAGCAGGATCACGTCGCGCGCGAACCCGTGCTTGAGCTTTTCCTCGGTCATCGCATTGCCGCCGTACTTGACCACAATGGTCTTGCCGTGGAACTTGCGGATGTAAGGCAGTGCCTCGGCGAGGATCTCGGCCTTGAGGGCGGGGGCGATGGCCGCAACCGTGGTGGCGGCAGGCCCAGGATTGTCAGCGTTCATGGCTTCGGACATTCCGTGTGATGTGGAGCAGGTATCATGATTAACCGTCCGCCTGGTAGGCGATACGGGCTAGGCCGGCGTTGCGGCTACCGGCCGGGCACAAGGGCCACAGCGGGACGATGTGCCCCGCAGGCACCATCCGGCCACGGCAGGCGCCGATTTTACAAGAAACCGGCGGCAGCATTGCAATCGCTGCTTTGCAACAACGCTTTCAGACCATGACCGATCCGTCGACGATCCTGACTGGACAACTGCGCCCGGTGGAACGCTGCAGTGCATGCGGAGCCCCGTTCGTCTGCGGTTTCGTGGCCGGACTGCCCGAATGCTGGTGCGCCAGCCAGCCGCTGCTGCCCTCCCGCCAGATCGTGGCCAACCAGCATTGCCTGTGTCCGGACTGTCTCAAACAGCGTCGGGAATCCGCACCAGATTGAGACACTTCTGAATCCCGTCCAAAATTTTTGTTGTTTACCGGTGATTTGCACGTTGCGAATGACAAAAGCGACGATTTCCGGTTTAACATTCGCGGCATGAATAGCCTACGCGGAATCGATCTGAACCTGCTGGTAGTGCTGGAAGCGCTGCTGGCGGAACGCCATATCTCGCGCGCCGCGCTGCGGTTGCAGCTGAGCCAGCCTGCCGTCAGCCACTCGCTGGCGCGGCTGCGGCAGCTATTGGACGATCCGTTGTTGGTGCGTGGCCAGGGTGGGCTGGTGCTCACCCCGCGCGCCCACGAGCTTGCCGGTCCGCTGGCCGAGGCATTGGCGCAGGTGCGCATCCTGCTGGGCCCCGGCGGCTTCCAGCCGGCCACGGCACGTCGCACGTTCCGGCTGGCGATGTCCGACTACGGCGCGCTGGTGGTGCTGCCGCGCCTGCTGCGCACGGTGCGCAAGGCCGCGCCGAACATCGACCTCGTGGTCACGCAGTCGAGCCGCGAATCGATGACGGGGCAGATTGCCGACGGCGAACTCGATATCGCGCTGGGTGCGTTCTCCTTCGAACCCGAGGGCGTGCGCACCGCCGCGCTGTTCAACGACGACTTCGCCTGCGCCGTCGATGCCGCCACCGTACGCGACACCGGACGCCTGGACCACGTGGCCTACCTCGCGCGCTCCCATGTGCTGGTCACCGGTCCCACGGAACGCGGCGAGGCCATCGACGCCGCTGTCACGCGACTGGGCGGGCGACGCAAGATTGCCTGCGTGGTGCAGCAGTGGAGCGTGGCACCGGGGCTGATCGTCGGCACCAACATGGTCCTGACTGCCGCGCGGCGCACGCTGGAGGCGCTGGCCGACGAGCGGCTGGCGATCTTCGAGGCGCCCTTCACGATTCCCGGCTTCACCTACAGCATGATCTGGCCGGAAAAGGCCGATGCCGATCCGGGGCACACGTGGCTGCGCGAACGCGTGCAGCAGGCGGCCACCGCCGCCACGGAAACAGAGGAAGACACCGCAGCAATCAGCCTGCGGGGATGAAAAAGGGGAGCGTCTGCTCCCCTTTTCGTTTGGTGCCGTTGCCGCTCAGTGCTTGTGGTCCATCTGGCCGCCGGACTGCGCCGGGGCCGCTACGTCGCGCACCTGCGCCTTGACCGTCTGCTCCGTCACCTTGCCGTTCTGCTCGATCTTCAGCGTGATGGGCACCGAATCGCCGGCCTTGAGTTGCTGCTTCAGGCCCATGAGCATGACGTGATAGCCGCCCGGCTTGAGCTGTACGTTCTGCATCTTCGGCAGGTCCAGCGACTCGATCGGACGCATGCGCATCACGTTGTTGTCCATCTTCATCTCGTGCAACTCGGCGCTGCCCAGCGGCGAAGACACGCCGACCAGCTTCGCGCCCTGATGCGCATGAATCGTCATGAAGGCGCCCGACGCCGTCTGCGCCGGTACGGTGCCGCGCACCCAGGCGTCGCTGACATCGACCTGGGCCATGGCCTGGGCGCTGGTCAGCAGGCCGGCCACCCCAAGGGTGACGATCGAGGCGGCGCGCAGGGCGCGGATTCTGGCTTGCATACGGAACATCTCCACGAAACTGACAGGTTGGTTGGGTTGGCCCAAGAGGTCGGAACAGGCCGGAAGGCGGACATTATCATGATGTCGCGCGCCGCGTGCGGGCCGGCGCGACGCCCGAATGCGGCACGGTGTCGCACGGCAGGCAACCCCGCCCAGCATTGCTACACTCGCGCCATGCAAGCCTCGATCGACCTGCCCCCGCCGCCTCCGCCAGCCTTCGCCACTCCCCCTGGCATGCCGGGCATGCCAGCGCCCCGTCACAGCCTGGTGAGCATGCGCCGGCTGTGCTGGCTGCGCTGGGCATTGCTGGCCGGGCAGGCGCTGCTGCTGGCCCTGTGCGAATCCGTGGCCGGCATCCACCTGCCCTTCCAGCCGCTGCTGTTCCTGTTCGCGGTCCAGGCCGCGTTCAACCTCTATACGGTGGCGCGCCTGCGCTGGCACACCCGGCGCAACACCATGCCGGGCGATCCGGAACTCATGGTGCAGATGCTGGTGGACCTGACCGCGTTGTCGGCCATCCTGTTCTATACGGGCGGCGCCACCAATCCCTTCGTGTCGTTCTACTTGCCGGGGCTGGCCATCGCTGCGGCCATCCTGCCGTGGCGGCTGGTGGCGCTGCTGGCCGGCTATGCGCTGACCTGCTACTCCCTGCTGCTGCTCGATTACGTGCCGCTGCATCTGCACAATCCCGACAACGCCGTGAACTATCACCTGGCGGGGATGTGGCTCAACTTCGTGGCCAGCGCGGTGATGATCGCGATCTTCGTGGCACGCCTGTCCAACGTGCTGCGGCAGCGTGACGCGCAACTCAACGACGCCCGCGAACTGCTGTTGCGCGAGGCGCGCGTGGAAGCGCTCAACGACCAGGCCGCTGCCGTGGCGCACGAGATCGGTACGCCGCTGGCCACGCTCGCCGTGATCGCCGGCGAACTGCGTGGCGACGCCGCCGACACCGCGCGCGGCAGGACCGCGATTGCCGATTACCTGCCCGACCTGCAAACGATGGAACAGCAACTCGAACTGTGCCGCTCCATCCTGGCCCGGCTGCGTGCCGATCACCAGACGCTGGCGCCGCAACGCATCGATGCCTGGCTGACGTCGTTCGTGGAGCGCTGGCAGTTGCGCCATCCGCAAGCCAGTCTGCAAGCCGAACTCTCGCCCGACGCCGGCATGCAGGCCGTGGATACCGCGCGCGTGGCGCAGATCCTGACCATCGTGCTGGACAACGCCGCGCGCAGCCAGCAGGGCGAACATGGCGACGACGCACGAGGCGGGCCGCCGCTGGCGCTGGCAATCGCGCAGGAAGGCGATGCCCTGCTGCTGCGCGTGACCGATCACGGCAGCGGCATCGCGCCCGCGCTGCGCAGCCAGCTGGGCGAGCGTCCCGTTGCCAGCACGCTCGGCGGACAGGGTATCGGCCTGTATCTGGCGCAAAGCGCCGCGCGCCAACTGGGTGGACAACTCGCATGGCTCGACAATCCTGCCGGCGGCACCGTGACCGAACTGCGGCTGCCTATCGGCGATGCCACGCGCCGCCAGACCTTCAACCCCAACGCCTTCCAACCTTGATGATCGACGCCCCGGCGCCTGCCGATGCCACCCCCTTTCTTGTGGTCGATGACGACGAGGTCTTCTCCGGCACGCTGGCACGCGCGCTGACGCGCCGCGGCTATGCGGTGCAGGTGGCGCACAACAGCGCCAGTGCGCTGGCGCTAGCCACGAAAACGCCATTCGCCTACGTCACGCTCGACCTGCATCTCGGCCCGCCGCCTGATACGGGTGGCACTGCACCGGCAGAGTCGGGACTGCATCTGGTGGGACCGCTACGGCATGCACTGCCCGACGCGCGCATCCTGGTGCTGACCGGCTATGCGAGCATCGCCACGGCCGTGGCCGCAGTGAAGCAAGGTGCCGATGAATACCTGGCCAAGCCGGCCAATGTGGATTCGATCCTGACCGCGCTGATGGCAGGCGTGTCCGAGGATGCGGCGGAAGCCGCGTTGGAAGAGCCGGTGCCGCTATCGGTGGCACGGCTGGAGTGGGAGCATATTCAACGCGTGCTCACGGAGCACGGCGGCAATATCTCCGCCACGGCGCGCGCGCTGAATATGCATCGGCGCACGCTGCAACGCAAGCTCGGCAAGCGGCCAGTCTCGCGCTGATCGTCTGATGACGATGGATTACAGGCGAAGCTGGACGTAGTCCCAGCCGAGATCGTCGTCCGATGCCTCGGCGATACGCACGGCATCGCGGGCATGGCGATCCGCCAGTGTGACCAGCGCGCCGGAGGCCATGGCTTCAGCGGCGATCGCGGCCTGGGTGGCTACCTGCTTTGCCGGCTTCGTGCTGGCATGAGCGGGGGTATCGGGACGGATGCAGAGAAACACCGTCGCCGCCGTGATGGCAGCCACCACGCCGCCCACGGCCATCGCCACGCGACGCTTGCGCACGCGGTTGCTGCTCTTGAAGAAAGGTGTACGCGATTCCATGCGTGACATTGGCTCACTCCCGTTAATCTGTTTTGTGGAAGGTGCGGAAGGGTCTCATTCGCGGTCACGCCCGCGCCAGAGGCTTTACCAATGCTTACGGGTGTAAGGGCTGATGAAACACGGGGGACAACACCCTCTCCCGCCTCCGTCTGTCTCCCCTCTCCCGCACGCGGGAGAGGGGAGACAACCAACAGGATCGAAAGCGACATCGCAAAAACAAAAAAGCCGGACAACGTCCGGCTTTTTTGCATCAAGCGATCAACGCTCCATCACAGCACGTAGCGCGACAGATCTTCATTCCCCGCCAGATCGCCGAGACGTTCCTCGACATAAGCCGCATCAACAGTAATGGTCTCGCCCGACGATTTCGTCGCGTGGAACGACAGGTCTTCGAGCAGGCGCTCCATCACCGTGTACAGCCGGCGTGCGCCGATGTTCTCGACCTTTTCGTTCACCGAGAACGCGATCTCGGCCAAGCGGCGGATACCGTCTTCGGCGAACTGCAGTTCCACCTCTTCGGTCTTCAGCAGCGCCTGGTACTGCTTGGTCAGGCTGGCGTCCGTCTGCGTGAGGATGGCCTCGAAGTCCTGCACCGACAGCGAGTCCAGTTCCACGCGAATCGGGAAACGGCCCTGCAGTTCGGGAATCAGGTCGCTCGGCTTCGACAAATGGAACGCGCCCGATGCGATGAACAGGATGTGGTCCGTCTTGATCATCCCGTACTTCGTGTTGACCGTGGTGCCTTCCACCAGCGGCAGCAGATCGCGCTGCACGCCCTGGCGCGACACCTCGCCGCCACCCACATCGCTGCGGCTGGCAATCTTGTCGATCTCGTCCAGGAACACGATGCCGTTCTGCTCGACGTTGGCAATCGCCTTGTGCTTGAGCTCTTCCTCGTTCAGCAGCTTGGCGGCCTCCTCGTCGATCAGCAGCTTGAACGCTTCCTTGACCTTCATCTTGCGGCGCGCCTTCTTGCCCTGGCCCATGCCCGCGAACATCGTGCGGATCTGCTCGGTCATGTCTTCCATGCCCGGCGGCCCCATGATGTCCATGCCCGGCATGGCAGCGGCCACTTCCAGCTCGATGTCCTTGTCGTCGAGTTCGCCCTGGCGCAGCTTCTTGCGGAATACCTGGCGCGTGTTCGAATCCTTGTCCTCATGCTGCTGGAAGCCGATATCGCGCGGCGGCGGCAGCAGCACGTCGAGCAGGCGATCCTCGGCAGCGTCCTCGGCCTTGGCGCGCACCTTCTTCATTTCCGATTCGCGCGTCTGCTTGACGGCCATCTCGGCCAGGTCGCGCACGATGGTGTCCACGTCGCGGCCCACGTAGCCCACTTCCGTGAACTTGGTGGCCTCGATCTTGATGAACGGCGCATCGGCCAGCTTGGCCAGGCGGCGCGCGATCTCGGTCTTGCCCACACCCGTGGGGCCGATCATGAGGATGTTCTTCGGCGTGATTTCCTGGCGCAGCGGGTCTGCCACCTGCTGGCGGCGCCAGCGGTTGCGCAGCGCCACGGCCACGGCCTTCTTGGCCTTGTTCTGGCCGATGATGTGCTTGTCGAGTTCGGAAACGATTTCCGACGGGGTCATGGTTTGCGACATGGGGTTCCGTTCAGCGTCGGTCAGTCGATGGTTTCGATGACGAAGTTGGTATTCGTGTAGATGCAGAGTTCGCCGGCGATGGTCAGCGCCTTCTCGACCACGTCCTTCGGCGAGAGCTCGGTGTTCTCCACCAGCGCCTTGGCAGCCGATTGCGCGTACGCGCCACCCGACCCGATGGCCGCGATGCCGCCTTCCGGGTCCAGCACATCGCCATTGCCGGTGATGACCAGCGTGGTGTCCTTGTCGGCGGTGATCAGCATCGCCTCCAGGCGGCGCAGCGCGCGATCCGAGCGCCAGTCCTTGGCGAGATCCACCGCGGCGCGGGTCAGATTGCCCTGGTACTTTTCGAGCTTCGCCTCGAAGCGGTCCAGCAGCGAGAATGCGTCGGCCGTGCTGCCGGCAAACCCCACCAGCACCTTGCCGTTGTAGATGCGACGGACCTTGCGGGCCGTACCCTTCATCACGATATTGCCGAGCGTGACCTGGCCGTCACCGCCAAGCGCGACCTGGTTGCCGCGCCGGACGCTGACGATGGTGGTGCCGTGATACTGTTCCATGGTGCCTTTGCGTGAGAGGTGTCAGCGGCGTAGGTGGCGCCGCATGGCCCGCTTTCAAGGGAAGATTTTTCCGGCGTCCCCTCGGACGGCAGCTTTCCCACTATAGGCAACGGCTCACGGACAAAAATAAAAAAAGCCACGCATCGCGCGTGGCCTTTTCTTCATATTGCGACAGTCCGATCAGTCGGCGTACACGCCAGCCTTCTTGATCACCGGCGTCCACTTGTTGATTTCCGATGCCAGGAACGTGCGCAGCGAATCCGGCGTGGCGCGTTGCGCCGGCACGGCTTCCGCACCCAGTTCCGCCATCTTGGCGCGGAACGTCGGGTCCGTCACCGACTTCTGCAGCGCGGCCGAGAGCTTGTCGATGACCGGCTTCGGCGTGCCCTTCGGGGCGTACATGGCGTGCCAGATCTTGACTTCCACGCCCGGCATGCCCTGTTCGGCTGCGGTCGGGATGTCCTTGAACGCTTCCACGCGACGCGACTGCATGGCCGCGTAAGGCTTCAGCGCGCCTGCCTTCAGCTGGCCGGCGATGTTCGTGGTCTGGTCGCACATCAGGTTGACCTGACCGCCCAGGATGTCGGTCAGTGCCGGCGCCGTGCCCTTGTACGGCACGGTGGTCAGCTCGGTCTGGATCGCGCTCTGGAACAGCAGGCCGCACAGGTGCGAGGCCGAGCCGATACCGGCGTTGGCCAGCGACAGCTTGGCGGCGTTGGCCTTGATGTACGGGATCAGGTCCTTGAAGTTGGCGGGCGGCATTTGCTTGTTGCCCACCATGATCATCGGCACGTCGGCCACTTCACCGACCATCTCGAAATCCTTCAGCGGATCGAAGCCCAGGTTGCGATAGAGGGCCGGCGCAGTGGACATGCCGATATGGTGGATCAGGATCGTGTAACCGTCGTTCTTCGCCTGCGCCACTTTCTTGGCGCCGATGGTGCCGCCAGCACCGCCGAGGTTTTCGATCACGATCGTGGTGCCCAGGTGCTTGGACATGATCGCCGTGAGTTCACGCGACACCTTGTCTGTGGGGCCACCGGCCGCGAACGGCACCACGGCCTGAACCGGCTTGCTGCCCGGAAATTCCTGAGCCTGGGCTCCCGTGAAGGCACCCACGCCGGCCACAACCAGCGCGGCTGCAAATTTGATTGCAACTCGTTTCATTTGCGTCT
The DNA here is from genome assembly GCF_009793345.1 of Cupriavidus sp. SW-Y-13. Lineage (NCBI taxonomy): Bacteria > Pseudomonadati > Pseudomonadota > Betaproteobacteria > Burkholderiales > Burkholderiaceae > Cupriavidus > Cupriavidus sp. SW-Y-13. The sequence continues at coordinate 170,996 of NZ_WHLX01000001.1, read as the reverse complement.
CTCCTGTTCCCTCTGTAACCCGTTCCAGCGCCGCCCGCGCCGCCGGAAATCCCGCGTTTCGCGAGCACCGGCCCCGTCGATCCATATCGGAAAACACGGGGTGACCATCGGCACGATGTATGGGTGGTAAGCGGCTGCAAACCCCGCCGACAGGCGGAGCCGGAGGTGGATGTTAGCAACCGCGAACAAGCGCGAGGTATAGGGGCTAACCCGCGAGAAACGGACATATCCGAGGGAACCGAAGACTTCCTCGGACACTCACCCGAACGGGTGCGCAACGCCCTCCGGAAAGACCTTGCTTGTGCAACTGAATTGCAACTCGATGGGCGCTATGGTTAAATCTCCGGCATGACCCGCACCACCTCCGAACCCGCTTCCACGCGCGCCAAGACGCTGCCTGCCGAGGCGGAACCCGATACCGATGTCGATGCCGCGCAAGCTGCCCAGGCGCGGCTGCGGCATCTGGGCGCCCGTGTGACCCAGCCCCGCGTGGCGATCCTGGCTTGCCTGATCGATGCCGACGAGCCGCTGACGCACCAGGCCGTGATCGACCGCCTGCCGCCCGATGGCGACGTGGATCGCGTGACCGTGTATCGCGTACTCGACTGGCTCGTCGATCAGGGCATGGCACAGAAGCGCGCTGGCCGCGACCGCGTCTTCCGTTTCACGCTGGTGGAGCACGAGGCAGCCCGCGCACAGGTGCATCGGCAGCACAGCCACTTTCATTGCACGCGCTGTGACCGCACCTTCTGTCTCGAATCGGCGGGCAAGTCCGTAGCGCCCAGGGTGCCCAGCGGCTTTGCCGTGGAGCACGTGGAACTGACCGTCAACGGCGTATGTGCCGAATGCGGAAGGGTGCGCGATGCCGGCGGGCAGTAACACCGAACACTGAATAACATGCCGGCCAGACGCCGGCCCAACGATCTCCCTCGGAGTCCAACGACATGTCCAAGCTCATTCCGGTCACGATCCTGACCGGCTTCCTCGGTAGCGGCAAGACCACGCTGCTCAAGCGCATCCTGAACGAACAGCACGGCATGAAGATCGCCGTGATCGAGAACGAGTTCGGCGAAGAAAATATCGACAACGAGATCCTCGTGCAGGATGGCCGCGAACAGATCGTGCAGATGAGCAATGGCTGCATCTGCTGCACGATCCGTGGCGACCTCGTGCAGGCCCTGTCGGATCTGGTCACCCAGCGCGACGAAGGCAAGCTCGATTTCGACCGCGTGGTAATCGAGACCACCGGTGTGGCCAATCCGGGTCCTGTGGCGCAGACCTTCTTCATGGACGAGGAAATTGCATCGCGCTACCTGCTGGACGCCGTGATCACGCTGGTGGATGCCAAGCACGGCAACATCCAGCTCGACAAGCAGGAAGAAGCGCAACGCCAGGTGGGCTTTGCGGATTCGATCTTCATCACGAAGTCCGATCTGGTCAGCGCCGCAGAGGTGGACGACCTGCGCCACCGTCTGAAGCACATGAACGCCCGTGCGCCGATCCGCACCGCCAACTTCGGCGAGGCACCGATCGACACGATCTTCGACCTGCGCGGCTTCAACCTCAACGAAAAGCTCGAGATCGATCCCGAGTTCCTGCGTACCGACGAGCACGACCATGACCATGGGCACGATCATGCGCACGGCGAGGAGTGCGCCCCCGATTGCGGTCACGATCACTCCCATGACCACGGCCACGATCACGGGCATGGTCATGCGCACGACCACCATCACCACCACCACCACACGGACCGCATCGCCTCGTTCGTCTTCCGTAGCGACAAGCCGTTCCACTACGGCAAGCTGGAGGAATTCCTGTCAGGCATCCTGTCGGTGTACGGCGAGAAGCTGCTGCGCTACAAGGGCGTGCTCTATATGGAAGGGGTGGACCGCAAGGTGGTGTTCCAGGGCGTCCACCAACTGATGGGCAGCGACATCGGCGCCAAATGGGAGAACGAGACGCCCGGTACGCGCATGGTATTCATCGGCGTGGACTTGCCGCGCGACGCCATCCTCAAGGGCCTGACCGCCTGCCTCGCCTGATTCCCGTCCAGTCCATCGCTGGTTGACCGGGCAACGGCCGGTCTGCCCGATGCGTCATATGCCCCCGCCGCCACCCTGGCCGGCGGGCGGCCTCCCCCGCTTTCTGCGCCCGACACCCTCCAGATGGGTGGAATATGGGGAAAACTCCTGTCTCTTGTCAGTCTTTCTCCCATATCTCGAAGAAATTTGTTCAAGTACAATAGGCCGGATTTGATACGGGCGGCGCACCTCTGGGCGTTGCCGGTATTCGCAGGGCGGCAGGCGTCGTCAGCACGAGGCAAGGGCCGCCAGCAGGCGCGGTCGCAGGGCTTTAGTGCGGAGACCGCCCTCCGCCTGGGGTTCCTCGCATACGCGCCGTCACTCTTCGACGCGTAGAGAGAGGTGCCCCATGACAGCCGCAACAAAAAGCAAGGAAAGCCGCAGCAAGACAGTTACCGCTGCGACGGAGACGCTCAAGGCGCAGCCTGTAAAGGCGACGCCAGCTCCCCGCGGCAGTACGGCGCACGCCGAAGCGGGCGAGGCCAAGGGAGGCACGCGAAGCAGCAAGACTGCAGCCAGCCAGAGTGAAACAGCCGCACCGCGCAAGCGGACGGCCACTGCACCCGAGCGGACGAAGACACCGCCGGTCGCATCAACAAGAGAATCAGCAGGTACCATGAGCAGCAACAAAATTCTGACTGAAGCTGAAATCCTGAAGATGAGCGACAAGGACTACATGAACGAGGCGCAACTCGCCTTTTTCAAGAATCGCCTTCAGCAGCTTCGCGACGATATCCTCAAGAATGCGGACCAGACGACGGAGCACCTGCGCGAAACGGTCATCGTGCCGGACCCGGCCGACCGTGCCACGATCGAGGAAGAACACGCCCTCGAACTGCGCACGCGCGACCGTGAGCGCAAGCTGCTGAAGAAGGTGGAACAGTCGCTGCAGCGTATCGACTCCGGTGACTACGGCTGGTGCGAGGAAACCGGCGAGCCGATCGGCGTGCCGCGTCTGCTGGCCCGTCCCACCGCCACGCTGTCGCTGGAAGCCCAGCAGCGCCGCGAACTGCGCCAGAAGCTGTTCGGCGACTGATCCGCCGCTCGGCGCATCGAATGCTGGCCATGCGGCCCGGCCTTGCCGGGCCGTTTTTGTTTTTTGCGGCAAACCCCGCTTCCAGCCGCCTTGCCGTCACGCGGGCGCACTACCATTAGCTGTGAGCCCGACCTGTTACAGGGGCCGGCTTTCTGCTACAGTCGCAACCTTGTTGCAATAACAGTTACAGATCCCATCACATGGCCGCTCGCCTGCCCGTCACCGTGTTGTCCGGATTCACCGGCGCCGGCAAGACCACCGTGCTGCATCACCTCGCGTCGCAGCATGGCGCGCGCATGGCCGTGGTGGACAGCCAGGGCGACCTGCTGGCCGAGGTGGAGAAGCTGGCGCAGGCCGGCCAGCACGATCATGTGGTGATCGAGGCCACCGCCACCGACGAGCCGCTCGGCATTGCCGATGCCTTCGCGTTCGAAGACCAGCACGGTGGGCAGGCACCCGGCGTGGTGCATCTCGACACACTGGTAACAGTCGTCGATGCCAGCCGCTTCCTGCAGGACTTCCACGACGCAGACTTTCTCTCCGCACGCGGGCTGGCCGACGCCGACGACGACCGCACCGTTGTGGATGTATTGATCGACCAGATCGAAATCTGCGACGTCATCGTCGTCAACAAGATCGACCTTGTCGATGCGGGCCAGTTGGGCCGCCTGCATGTGGTGCTGCACGCGCTCAATCCGCGCGCCGATATCGTCGATGCCAGCCATGGCAATGTGGCCGCCGAGCGAGTGCTGGGCACGGGCCGGTTCGATATCGATGCCACGCCGAATGCCGCAGGCTGGCAAGCCGCGTTGCAAGGTGATGCCGTGCCTGCCGCTGCGGGGGTCTCCACCCTGCTCTACCGTCGTCGCCGTCCTTTCCACCCACAGCGCTTCGCCGACCTGATCCATACCGAGTGGATGCGCGAGCATGGCGACGTGCTGCGTTCGCACGGATTGTTCTGGCTGGCCAGCCGCATGGATATCGCCGGCGACTGGAGCCAGGCTGGCGGTGTCTGCCGTCCCGGTGCTGCCGGTGCGTGGTGGGCCGCCATCGACGCCGAGGAATGGCCGTCCGAAGGAATGGCACGCGCGGCCATCGAGGCCGACCTGCTCGAAGACGGCCTGCCCGCCGAGTACGGTGACCGCCGCCAGGAGCTGGTGCTGACCGGCATCGACCTCGATTCCGACGCGCTGCTCGCGCGGCTCGATGCGTGCCTGCTGACGGACGAGGAGATGGCAGCCGGCCCGGAAACCTGGGCCACCTATCCCGATCCGTTCCCGGACTGGGGTGACGCGTTCGACGACGTGCATGACCATGACCACGAAGGTCACGATCATGATCACGACCATGCGCACGATCACGATCATGGCGACGGCCCTTGTGGCTGCGGGCATGCGCACTGACGTTCCGCTTCTCTCGCGCTGGCGGGCACGCGGCGTTGGCTTCTGGCCAGCGCTGTGGCTCGTGGCCTGCCTGTTGCTCGCGCAGCATGCGGGTCTGGTGCACCGCGTGGTGCACGGCGGTTTTCCGGCCTTGCCGCAAGTCAGTCTCGTGACGGCTGCGGATGCAAGCCATGGCGCCCATCACGGCGCCTCGTTCCTGAAACTCGGTCTCCACTCGTGCGTGCTGTTCGACGGTGCGACAATGGCTGACACCCTCTTCGGCATTTTCACGCTGCCCGATCTCGCCTTCGGCAAGCCGGTCAAGCCGGCAAACCTGGCGTGGCGCTGGCCCGATCTGCCGGCCGCGCGTCCATTCCACTCCCGCGCGCCTCCATCCGCATTCGCATTCGTCTGATCGCCTGGGTCGTGGCGCACTGCCACGCGCCCTCGCGTCTGCCTGACCGGGCATGCTGCGCCTTGAGCCGCGCCGCATGCCCGCCCACTCGAATTCGAATCGCGAGCCATGTACTCGAACTCCAACCGTATTCCGGCGGTGCGCCGCACCCCGCTGGCGGCACTTGCCGCCCTGATCGCCACTGGTCTTTCCTCCGCCGCCATCGCGCAGGACGCCACTCCGCAAACGCTGAAGGAAGTGGTGGTCACCGCCAATCCGCTCGGCAGCGACCTGAACGACATGGTCGCGCCCGTCTCCACGCTCGGCGGCGATGCACTGACCGTGCGCCAGGGCAGCACGCTGGGCGAAACGCTGAACAGCCTGCCCGGTGTGACCTCGTCGTACTTTGGCCCCAACGCCAGCCGCCCGATCATTCGCGGTCTCGACGGCGACCGCATCAAGGTGCTGCAGAACGGCGGCTCCACGCTCGATGCCTCCACGCTGTCCTACGATCACGCGGTGCCCATCGACCCGCTGATCGCCGAGAAGATCGAAGTGGTGCGCGGGCCCGCCGCGCTGATGTACGGCGGCAATGCCGTGGGCGGTGTGGTCAACGTGATCGACAACCGCATCCCGCGCGATCCCATCACTGGGGTGTCTGGCGCAACTGATTTCAGCGGCACGATAGGCGGCGACAAGGGCCGCAACGCCAGCGGCATGATCGAAGCCGGCAACGGCAAGTTTGCGGTGCATGCCGACGCGTTCGTGCGCCAGACCAGCGACCTGCGCATCCCCGGTTATGCACGCAGTGGCACGCAGCGTGCCACGCAGCCGCTGCCCGAAGGCGAGAGCGAGGCGTACGGAAAAATCCCGAACACCAACGCGCACCAGGAAGGCGGATCGCTGGGCGGCTCGTACACATGGGCCGATGGCTTCGTGGGCGCGAACTGGTCCACGTATCGCAACGACTACGGCACACCGGCCGAGGAAGACGCACGCATCAAGATGCGCCAGGACCGTTTTGCACTGGAAGGCGAAGCCCGTAACCTGGGCGGCAGCACCAACGGCATCATCCAGTCCGTCAAGGGCAAGTTCAGCTACACCGACTACGAGCACCGCGAGATCGAGGGCGGCGAGACCGGCACCACGTTCAAGAATCACGGCTGGGATGCCCGACTGGAAGCCACGCACGGCAAGATCGGCAACATGACCGGTGTGATCGGCACGCAGTTCGGTCACACCGATTTCTCGGCGCTGGGCGAGGAAGCGTTCGTACCGACCACCGCCACGGACAACGCCGCATTCTTCGTCTTCGAGGAACTGCCGCTGATCTCGTCGGGCGATCTGAAGCTGAACTTCGGCGGTCGCCTCGATCACAGCCGCGTGAAAGCGAGCGCCAACGGGAACGACCGTTTCAGCGATGCCGAGCGCAGCTTCAACGCCGGCAGTGCGTCGGCCGGCCTGCTCTACAAACTCAACCCGGTCTGGACGGTCACGTCGAACCTGTCCTATACCGAGCGCGCGCCCACGTTCTACGAACTGTACGCGAACGGCCCGCACCTGGCCACTGGCTCGTATGAAACCGGCGATCCAAACGCGAGCAAGGAACGCGCAACTTCGATCGACCTCGGCATGCGTTTCAAGCAGGGCAATCATAGCGGCAGCGTGTCGGGCTACTACAGCCGATTCCAGAACTATCTCGCACTGGTCAACACCGGTGGCTTCCGCGACGAGGAAGGCAATGTCGTAGCCGGTGGCGCTGACGGTGCACTGCCGGCTTACCAATACCTTGGCGTGCCGGCCACGCTGTATGGTTTTGAAGCCGACGGCAAGACGCGCCTGCTGAACAAGATGCTGACCACCAGCGACACGCTCGACTTCGAAGCGCGCGCGGATTACGTCCACGGCGAGAACCGCAGCAACGGCGAACCGCTGCCGCGTCTGTCGCCGCTACGTCTCGGTGGCTCGCTGGTCTATGGCGCTGGCCGCTGGGGCGCACGCATCAACGTGGACTGGAACGCGCGCCAGAGCCGCGTACCCGCTGGCGACACGCCGAGCGATGCGTACACGATGCTCGGTGTCGCGCTGACGTACAAGATGAAACTGTCGGGTACGGAAACGCTGTTCTATGTGCGCGGGGATAACCTCACGAACACGGAAGCGCGCAGCGCGACGTCGATCTTGCGGGATATCGCGCCGCTGCCGGGCCGGAGTGTGAGAGTGGGGATGCGGACGCAGTTTTAACTCGCGTTTCCGCTTGTTTGCTCCCCTCTCCCGCATGGCGGGAGAGGGGTTGGGGGAGAGGGCATGGCGGTGCAAGCTGCCACTATCGGCAAGCAGAAGCGCTGGCCCTCTCCCCCGCCCCTCTCCCGCTTGCGGGAGAGGGGAGAAAAGCATGGGGCAAGAGAGGCGGCAATCAATCCCGATTGCTCACCATCTCACCATCCCGCACCAACGCCCCCACCTTCGCCAGCGCCTTCATCGCCTGATCGAAGACCGCTTCCATCGACTGCGCCGCCACATAACGCGCCCGCACCCGCTGCATCAGCGGCGTCCCGGCAAACCACGCAAACAGGTCTTCTCGCGAAATCGTCTGTGCTTCGAGCAGCTTGAATTTCACGAGCACCCGTATCGCATGCGTCGCGTTGCGCAGTGGATCGCTGCGCAGATACTCCAGCCGGCTGCGCGCACGAGTCACCGCCTGCGCCACATCATCGAATACCCGACCATGGCCGGGGATCACGATGCGGGCGTCGAGCGTATCAATGCAGTCGAGGATCGCTGCCTGTTCGGCAAAGCCGCTCTCGCCGTCCAACTCCGGGAAGATCACGCCGAAGCCGTTTTCCCACAACGCATCGCCGGAGATCAGGATGCGCGATTGCGGCGCGAACAGCATCACGGCGTGGGGATCGTGCCCCGGTGCGGCGATAACCTGCCAGTCGATGCCACCGAGACACAATGTGTCCCCGTCGCGCAGCACATCATCGAACGTGAAGCGCGTGCACTGCTGCCCCGTAGCGACAAAGCTCAATGCATCGTCGTCCCATATCGATACCGCTGGCGCTTCCGCAGCCGGGATCGACGTCACCGGTTGCCAGCGCGCCTGCAGCGCCGCGTTGCCGCCGCAATGATCGGAATGGAGATGGGTGTTGATGACACGGCGCAGTGGTCGTCCATCGAGCGCGTTTTCCACCAACGCCACGGTCTGCGCGGCGTGTGTCACGTACCCCGTATCGACGAGGGTCGTGTCCTGCGTGGCATCGTCGATGAACAGCACGTTGTTCGCCGACAGCCAGCCGCGCTCGAACACGCGCAAGGTGTCGGGCAGCGCAATCATGCTTCGCTGCCTTCCTCGCACAACTGCGTCACGCGCGACGGCAGCAGCGCCCAGATGCGGCGGCGCTCCACGTCATCGGCTTTGGACCAGCCCGCAATTTCCTCGATGGTACGCAGGCAGCCTTCGCAATAGCCGCTCGTGCGATCCATCTTGCAGATGCTGCGGCATGGCGATGGCACGGGCGAGACGATATGCGCCGCCGCCGCGCCGCGCACCAGTTCCGACAGCAACCTGCGTCGTGCGGGTGTCATTGCGGCGCCTGTGCCACGTCCACCACCGGCGCGCCGGTCATGGCTTGCAACTGCTGGGGCGTGAGATTGAACACCGCGTGCGGATGTCCCGCCGCAGCCCAAACGCTCTGGTACTGGAACAGGTCCGCGTCGAGCAGCATCACGGGCGCCACCGCATGGCCGATCGGGCAGACACCGCCAATGGCATAGCCCGTCTTCTCGCGCACGAACTTCGCATCGGCCTTGCCGAGCGGACCTACGCGCGCAGCCACCTTGGCTTCATCCACGCGATTGCTGCCGCTGGCGATCACCAGCACCGGCACATCGTCCTTCACGCGACGGAAGATGATCGACTTCGCAATCTCGGCCACGCTGCAGCCGAGTCCGGCCGCGGCTTCGGCAGAGGTCTTGCCGGTGGCCGGCAGCATCACGACGGGACGGTCATGGCCGATGCCGGCGAGCAGATCGGCCACGCGCTGCGCGGATTCGGGCAGCGCGGGGGAGGGTGCGGGGGATGTCTGGCTCATGTCTTGTCTATCGTTCAAACGCAGGTAGCAGGCGCAGCAGCCGCCCACTTGGTCAGCAGCGCCTTGCCCACGCGCGAGCTGTTGGGGCGGCCAATGGACTGCGAAATAAAGTCGCCGGTGCGCACCACGGCTTCGAGATCGATGCCGGTGTGCAGGCCCATGCCGTGCAGCATGTACAGCACGTCTTCGGTGGCCACATTGCCCGTCGCACCCTTCGCGTACGGACATCCGCCAAGACCCGCCACCGATGCGTGGAAGATGGCGATGCCAACTTCCAGACTTGCCAGGATGTTCGACAGTGCCTGCCCGTACGTATCGTGGAAATGGCCCGACAGACGATCCATGGCGAATTCCGCCGACACCGCGCGCATCACCTCCTGCACCTTGGTCGGCGTGCCTACACCGATGGTGTCGGCGATATCGATCTCGTCGCAACCGAGTTCGCGCATGCGGCGCACCACATCGACCACGGCACTGACCGGCACGTCGCCCTGATACGGGCAGCCGAGCGAACAGGAGATACTGCCGCGCAGCCGCATGCCCGCTTCCTTCGCCGCCGCAGCCACGGGCTCGAAGCGCGCGATCGATTCGGCAATCGAGCAGTTGATGTTCTTCTGCGAAAACGCTTCGCTGGCCGCGCCGAAGATCACCACCTCATCGGCCCCGGCAGCCACCGCGCCTTCGAAGCCCTTCATGTTTGGCGTGAGCACCGAATACAGTGTGCCGGGCCGTCGCGCGATGCGTGCCATGACCTCGGCGCCATCGGCCATCTGCGGCACCCACTTCGGCGAGACGAACGATGCGGCTTCGATGTTGACGAAGCCGGCATCGGTCAATTGATTGATCAGCGCGACCTTGACGTCGGCGGGCACCATCGCCTTCTCGTTCTGCAGGCCATCGCGCGGCCCCACTTCGACGATCTTCACGTATTGGGGGATAGTCATCGTTATCTCCTCGTGCGCGGCATGGTGGCCGCGCCTTCGATCAGGGCTTTCAGTAGCCGCGCTGCAGGTCCACGACACCAGCGATTGGCTTGCCTTCGGACAGCAGCCGGATCTTGTCCGCAATCTGCGCGATGCTGTCTTCGCGCAGCGTCAGCGCGGAGATATGTGGCGTGATCGTGATGCGCGGTTCCTGCCAGAACGGATGCTCCGCCGGCAGCGGTTCGGTGCGGAACACGTCCAGCGTGGCGCCCGCGATCTGGCCATCCTGTACCGCGGCCAGCAGGTCTTCCTCCACCACATGCGGACCACGCGCCACGTTGATCACGTAGGCGCCCCGGGCCAGCTTGTACAGCAGATCCGTGCCGATGATGTCCTCGGTCTCGGGCGTCAGCGGCAGTACGTTGACGAGCGCCTTGAGGCCATCGAGAAACGTCTTCTGTCCGTCATCGCCATGGAACGACTGCACGCCTTCCACAGTTTTTTCCGAACGGCTCCAGCCGCGCACGGGGAAGCCGAAGCTGGCGAGCGTACGCGCGATGTGCGAGCCAAGCGTGCCGATGCCCATCACGCCAATCGTGAAATCGGCACGACGATGCGGCTTCAGGAATTTCCAGTTGCCAGCCTTGTGCTGTGCATCATAGGCATCGAGCTTGCGGAAGTAGCGCAGCACGGCAGCGGTCACGTACTCGCTCATCTGTGCAGCCATGCCGGCATCGTCGAGACGCACGATGGGCACGCCTGCAGGCAGCGCATCGGGATGCGTATCGCGCAGGCGCAGAATGCCATCGACGCCCGCGCCCAGGTTGAACACGCCCTTGAGGTCCGTTCTGCCGCGCAGCATTTCCAGCGGCGGACGCCACACCACGGCGTAGTCCACGGACTGCCCCTGGCTCTCCTCCCAGGTCAGGCATTGCGCTTCCGGCAACACCTCGGCAAATCCTTCGATCCACGGCGCGTAGCGTCCATCAGGCACGTACAACTGCAACTTCATCTCGACTCCATTGTTGTGTGGGGCTATCCGGCGATTATGCGCTTGTCTTCTGGTTGTTGGCGGGCGGTGGGCGGTTAGCGCACGACGCGTAGTACTACCGTCCGTAGTTATGCGCTCCCCTCTCCCATGTCAGTGGGAGAGGGGTGGGGGTGAGGGCTGGAGGATCTGCTTGCCGACCTGTCGAAATTTGCACCGCTGGCCCTCTCCCCTAACCCCTCTCCCGCATGCGGGAGAGGGGAACAAAACTAGAGCGGAAGAGAAATTACGCGCCAGCCGCTTCCTCAACCGCAAACGCCAGCAACTGCGCGCCTTCCGCAACCTGCTCGCCCACGCCGTACAGCACCTCGCTCACCACCCCGTCCGTCGGCGCCGCGATGGTGTGTTCCATCTTCATGGCTTCCATCACCAGCAGCGGGGTGCCGCGCGTCACCTTGCTGCCGGGCTGCACCATCACGGCGATGACCTTGCCGGGCATCGGCGCGGTCAGCTTGCCGCCCTCGCCTTCTGCCTCGCCGGCATGCAGCAGCGGATCGAGCCAGCCGAGTACAGTATGGCGGCCGTCATGGAACACATGGAACGTATCGCCTTCGCGATGCACCTGTCCGTGCGTGCGGCGCGTGCCGAGGTCAACACGGATGTCGTCGGCCTTGAACGTGTACGCGAACGGTGCGGCTTGATCCGCGTAAATCAGCGTGCTCTTGCGCGTATCGCGCACATCGCCCTTGAGCACGACCTCCAGCTTGTGTCCCGCGGCTTCGAAATACAGCGTGCGCGTATCGCGGCCATTGAGGCGCCAGTTGCCGGCGTGCGTCCACGGCGAATGCCGATCGGCCTCGTCGATGCGCCGCTCTTTCGACTCGCGCTCCAACAACGCGGCCACAGCCAGCGCAATCGATTCGATGCCTGCCGATTTTTGCGGCGGGAACAGCGTGGCCTGATTGCGTTCGATGAGACCCGTATCGAGATCGGCCGTGCGGAAGGCGTCGGACTTGATCAGTCGCTGCAGGAACGCCACGTTCGTCGACAACCCCACCACGTGATAGTGCGCCAGCGCCTGGCTCATGCGATGCAGTGCTTCATCGCGATCGCGGCCCCAGACGATCAGCTTGGCGATCATCGGATCATAGAACGGGCTGATGGTGTCGCCCTCGCGCACACCGGCATCGATACGCACGCCCGCCGGGCCATGCGCATCGCCGCCGCGCATGAACTGCACCGCTGGCGGCGTACGCATGAAGCGCAGCGTGCCGGTGGATGGCAGGAAACCCTTCTCCGGATTCTCGGCGTAGATGCGCGCTTCGAGCGCATGGCCGTCGATGCGCAATTGTTCCTGCGTCAGCGGCAACGCTTCGCCGCATGCCACGCGCAGTTGCCATTCGACGAGGTCCTGCCCGGTAATCATCTCGGTCACCGGATGCTCCACCTGCAGGCGCGTATTCATCTCCATGAAGTAGAACGAACCGTCCTGATTGGCGATGAACTCGACCGTGCCCGCGCCCACGTAACCCACGGCGCGCGCAGCAGCCACGGCCGCATCGCCCATGGCGCGGCGACGCTCTTCCGTCATGCCCGGCGCGGGCGCTTCTTCCAAAACTTTTTGATGGCGACGCTGCACCGAGCAGTCGCGCTCGAACAGGTAGACGCAGTTGCCGAGCGTATCGGCAAAGACCTGGATCTCGATATGGCGCGGACGCGTCAGGTATTTTTCGACGAGCACCTTGTCGTCGCCGAAGCTGGCCAGCGCCTCGCGCTTGACCGATGCCAGCGCAGCCTCGAAGCCCTCGCCCGCATCCACTACGCGCATGCCCTTGCCACCGCCACCGGCGCTGGCCTTGAGCAGCACCGGATAGCCGATGCCGTCGGCCTCGCGTCGCAGCAGCGCCGCCTCCTGATCCTCGCCGTGATAGCCAGGCACCAGCGGCACTGCAGCTTTTTCCATCAACTGCTTGGCCGCGCTCTTGCTGCCCATCGCGTGGATGGCTTCGGCAGGCGGGCCGATGAAGACGAGACCCGCTTCCGCGCAGGCGCGTGCGAAATCCTCGTTCTCCGAAAGAAAGCCGTAGCCCGGGTGGATGGCCTGGGCGCCGGTCTCCTTCGCCATCTCGATGATGTGGTCCGCGCGCAGATAGCTGTCGCGCGCGGCCGGGCCGCCGATATGCACGGCCTCGTCGCAAAACGCGACATGCCGTGCGTCGGCGTCTGCGTCCGAATACACGGCCACCGTGCGAATGCCAAGGCGACGGCACGTGGCCGCTACCCGGCAGGCAATCTCGCCACGGTTGGCGATCAGGATCTTGTTGAACATGGCTCCTCCCTTGTTGTCTCCGGTCGGCGAGCCAGCGTCCTCAGATCGGCAAACCCTCTCCTGTTATCCCGCGTAGCCTTCCGCGCGGATGTCCAGGCGTGCCAGCAGTGCGCGGTCGCGATCTGCCTGCGGGTTGCCGGTCGTCAGCAGCCTTTCGCCGTAGAAAATGGAATTGGCGCCGGCCATGAAGCACAGCGCCTGCAATGCTTCGTCCATGGCCTCGCGGCCAGCGGACAGGCGCACCATTGCGCGCGGCATCGTGATGCGTGCCACCGCAATCGTGCGTACGAACTCGAACGGGTCCAGCGCTTCGGTGCCCGCCAGCGGCGTGCCCTCGACCTGCACCAGGTTGTTGATGGGCACCGACTCCGGATACGGGTCCATGTTCGCCAGTTGCGCGATCAGGCCCGCCCGCGCCGCGCGCGATTCGCCCATGCCCACGATGCCACCGCAGCACACGTTGATGCCTGCTTCACGCACATGGCCGATCGTGTCGAGACGATCCTGATACGTGCGCGTGGTGATGATCTTGCCGTAGAACTCCGGCGAGGTATCGAGGTTGTGGTTGTAGTAGTCGAGGCCCGCATCCTTCAGGCGCTGTGCCTGTTCGGCCTTCAGCATGCCCAGCGTGACGCAGGTCTCCAGGCCCATGGCCTTCACCTCGCGCACCATGTCGATCACGGGCTCCAGGTGACGCTCCTTCGGGCTGCGCCATGCGGCACCCATGCAGAAGCGCGTGGCACCGTTAGCCTTGGCGGCGCGCGCGGCGTCGAGCACGGCGTCCAGTTCCATCAGCTTCTCGGCCTTCACATCGGTATCGTGGTGCGCGCTCTGCGGGCAGTAGCCGCAATCCTCTTCGCAGCCGCCGGTCTTGATCGACAGCAGCGTGGACAGTTGCACGGTGTTGGCGTCGAAGTTCTCGCGATGCACTTGCTGCGCGCGGAACAACAGGTCGTTGAACGGCAGCGCAAACAGCGCGGCCACATCGTCCACGCGCCACGCATCGGTGTCCTTCGACGCAGCGGCAGCGATGTTGCGTGCCGACTGGCGCAGGGCATCGGCGGAGATGGAAGCGACGGTTTGTTCTTGAGCGATTTGAGTCATGATCGGTATTTCGTATTCTGTTCGTGGGGCGCGTCAGATCTGACGCTGCGCGGATGTGGTGGCGAATGCGGCGGCTTGCGGGCCGTCCAGCAATGGCCTGAGATCGAGATGCTGCGCGGCGACGGCCGGGGCCACCTGCCAGGGCAGTTCGCCAAGCAGCGGCGCGTCCAGCGCATCCTGCAGCGTGACGATGTTCTCGGTGGGTAGCAGCATGTCCGGATCGATGCGGTTGGCGATCCATCCCGCCAGCCGCAGGCCGCGCGAACGGATCGCCTCGGCGGTCAGCATCGCGTGGCTCAGGCAGCCCAGGCGCACGCCCACCACCATGATGACGGGCAGGTCCAGCATCACGGCCAGATCGGCCGTGTTCCAGCGCGCCGCGCCCACATCGAGCGGCACGATAAAGCCGCCCACCCCTTCCACTACCACTGCCTCGGCCTGCCGACGCAAGCCATCGAATGCCAGGCGGATCGGACCGCGCGTGATGCGCTCCCCTTCGAGCGCGGCAGCCAGATGCGGCGATGCCGGCGTGCGGAAGAAGAACGGGCACATCTCGTCCTGCGGCACGATGACCGAACCCGCTGCGCGCAACTGGTCCACATCGTCGTTCTGCCACACATCGTCGAGCCACTCGCCACCTGCCGCGATAGGCTTCATGCCGACGGTGCTATAGCCCACGCCATGCAGCGCATGCAGCAACGTGGCCGTAGCGTGTGTCTTGCCCACGCCGGTATCGGTGCCGGTCACAAAGCAGGCAAAGCGCTCGGGCCGGTTCTCAATGATTCGGCTCATGCGGCCTCCCTGTGTGGCGCGGATGTGGCATGCGCCGGCACCAGGCGTGCGATCGCATCGACCAGGCGCGCCACATCCTGTTCCGTATGCGAGGCCGACAACGTGATGCGTAGCCGCGCCGTTCCTGCCGGCACCGTCGGCGGACGAATCGCACCGACCCGGAGCCCTTCCGCTTCCAGCGCGGCGGACAGCGCCAGCGCGGCGGCGTTGTCACCGACGATCAACGGCTGGATGGCAGTCTCGCTTTCGCCCAGTGTCCATCCCGCTTGCGCGGCCAGTTCACCCAGACCGTTGCGCAATTGCGCGATCAGATCGGCCAGATGCGCGCGACGGCACTCGCCTTCCTCGCCCGCGATGATGTCGAGGCTGGTCAGCAACGCGTGCGCCACGGCAGGCGGCGCAGCCGTGGTGTAGATGTACGGACGCGCCGTGTTCACCAGATGCTCGATGATCGTCGCGTGCGCGGCCACGAACGCACCGGCCACGCCAGCGGCCTTGCCGAGCGTGCCGATGTAGATCAGCCGCTCCGAGCGCAGGTTCAGATGTTCGAACACGCCCCGGCCATGCGCGCCGAGCACGCCAAAACCGTGCGCATCGTCGACGATGATCCACGCGTCATGCTGTTCGGCCAGCGCCAGCAGTTCGGTGAGCGGTGCGATATCACCATCCATGCTGAACACGCTGTCGGTGACGATCAGCTTGAGCTTGCTCGCGCTGTTCCGCAGCAATGCATCGAGCGCGGCGGTGTCCCCATGCGGATAGCGTTGCACGTCGGCCTTCGCCAGCCGCGCGCCATCGATCAGCGAGGCATGGTTCAGCGTCTCGCAGAACAGCGTGGCGCCTGCTGTACCGAGCGACGTCAGCACGGACAGGTTCGCCATGTAGCCCGTGCAGAAGTACAGCGCCTGCGCCTGCGGGATATGCGGCGACAGCCAACGCGCGAGTTCGTGTTCGAGCTGCGCATGGGCCAGCGAATGACCGCTGACCAGATGCGAGGCGCCACTGCCCGCGCCATAGCGATGCGCGCCTTCGGCCAGTGCATGCGCGATGGAAGGATGATTCGCGAGGCCGAGGTAATCGTTGCTGCAGAACGTCAGCAGCGGCTGCGGTTCGGCATCGATGGCACCCACCGACTGATGCGGCGCGCAGGCGGTGTGCGCGATGCGGCGGCGGCGCGTCAGCGCCTGCGCCTCGCGCTCGGCGGCGGCCTGTTGCAGGAGATCAAGCAGCATGGCGAGTCTCCTGTTCTTGCGGACCAAGCACGGATTGCAGCGTCGCCAGCAGTTGTTCGCCGAGCCAGTTCGCCAGCGCGGCGTCGAAGACGTACGGCGGCATCACGTACAGCGTGTTGCCGATCGGACGCGCCAGCACGCCATGTGCACGTGCGGCGATGTGGAAGCGCGCGGCAAAGTCCGCACCGGCTGCATCGGCATCGACATCCGCCGCCCAGATCAGTCCACGCTGGCGTACGTTGCTGACGCGCGCATCGGCGGCAATACCGGCCATCGCATCGGCCAGCCACTGTGCGCGGTCGCGGTTGTGTGCGAGCACATTGTCCTGCTCGAACAGATCGAGCGTTGCGAGCGCGGCGCGGCACGCCAGCGGATTGCCCGTGTACGAGTGCGAATGCAGGAAGCTGCGTGCGATGTCATCGGCCACAAACGCACGCTGGATTTCCGGGCGCGACAGCACGAGCGACAGCGGCAGATAGCCACCGGTGATGCCTTTCGACAGGCACAGGAAATCGGGCCATGCATGCGCGGGCACGGGCTCGCCATCGCGCGTCTGCTCCCACGCGAAGAAGGTGCCGGTGCGGCCGCAGCCTACCGCGATTTCATCGGCGATCAGGTGGATGCGATAGCGGTCGCACAGTGCACGTGCGCCATCCAGATACGACGGGTCGTACATCGCCATGCCCGCCGCGCCCTGCACCAGCGGCTCGACGATCAACGCGGCGATCTGGCCCGCGCGCTCGCGCAGCAGGGTTTCCAGTTCGGCCAGCGCGCGTGCGGCCACATCGGCGGCGGTTTCGTCGCCCGCGGCCTGATGCGCATCGGGCGACATCACCACATGGGCGCGTCGCGTCAGCGGATCGTAGGCATCGCGGAAGATTTCCACGTCGGTGACGGCCAGTGCGCCGACCGTCTCGCCGTGATAGCCATGGCGCAGGCACACGAACTCTCGCTTGGTGGCGAGGCCGGTGTTGCGCCAGTAGTGGAAGCTCATCTTCAGCGCGATCTCGACTGCCGATGCGCCGTCCGAGGCATAGAATGCATTGCCGAGCGCGTGGCCGGTAAGTGCGGACAGCCGCTCGGCCAGTTCCACCGCCGGTGCATGCGTGCAGCCGGCCAGCATCACATGTTCGAGCGTTTGCAGTTGTGCGGTCAGCGCCGCGTTGATGCGCGGATTGGCATGGCCGAACAGATTGACCCACCAGGAACTGATGGCGTCGAAATAACGATGGCCGTCGGTATCGACCAGCCACGGGCCGTCACCACTGGCGATAGCCAGCGGCGGCTCATTGCTGGCCGCATCGGGCCGCAGGCGCGTACACGGATGCCACACGGCACGCTGACTGCGTGCGGCAAGCGTCTGTGTCTGGGGGACAGGATGTGTCAATGGACCCTCCTTGGAATAACCATGAGCCACGCCACCGACGGTAGGTGC
Organism: Cupriavidus sp. SW-Y-13; assembly: GCF_009793345.1. NCBI lineage: Bacteria > Pseudomonadati > Pseudomonadota > Betaproteobacteria > Burkholderiales > Burkholderiaceae > Cupriavidus > Cupriavidus sp. SW-Y-13. The sequence goes on along the minus strand of NZ_WHLX01000001.1, from coordinate 153,206 downwards.
CGGGCAGTCGCGGTCTGGGAAAGGCTCATGGTAGGGAGGGGCATTGGGGGTTGGCAAATATCGCGCGGCGCGTCGTTTATCAGTGGTTTAGGAGAGGAAGCGCGAAGTTGGTGGCGTTCGTGGTTTGCATGTCACTTGGGTGTGGCGTTTGGACGCTAACTTTCGGCATTTATTTGTTGTGCTGTCCCTTGCTCGCTGCTGGTTTGCTCCCCTCTCCCGCGAAGTGGGAGAGGGGCGGGGGAGAGGGCCAGCGGTTCTAAATGCGATATGTCAGCAAGCAGAGCCTCTTGCCCTCTCCCCCAACCCCTCTCCCGCCTTGCGGGAGAGGGGAGCAAAAAACCGAGGGGAGATCAATACACACTCAAACCTTCCAGCTCGCCGCCCGTTTCTCCAGAAACGACCGCACCCCTTCCCGTCCTTCCTCCGACGACCGGATCGATGCAATCCGGTTTGCCGTATCCGCCAGCAAATCCCCATCGATCTCCCGCCCCGACACTTCCTGCACCAGCCGCTTGCTTTCGCGCACGGCGTTCGGGCTGTTGCCGATCAGCGTGGCGGCGATCTCTGCCACTTTCTCGTCGAGTGCCTGCGGCGACGCCACCGCGTGAACAAAGCCCAGCCGCAGCGCTTCCGCCGCATCGAAACGTTCGGCCGTGATGAAGTAGCGGCGCGACGCCTGCTCCCCCATTGCGCGAATCACGTACGGGCTGATCGTCGCCGGCAGCAGGCCCAGCTTCGCTTCCGACAGACAGAAGTGCGCCGACTCCGCCGCCACTGCAATATCGCAGGCGGCCACCAGACCCATGCCACCGGCATAGGTGTCGCCCTGCACGCGTGCAATAACAGGCTTGGGGCACGACCAGATCGTATGCAGCATCTGCGCCAGCGTGAGTGCGTCGGCGCGGTTCTCGTCGTCCGAGTAACCGGCCATCTTCTTCATCCAGTTCAGGTCGGCGCCCGCGCAGAAGGCTGGACCATTGCCGGTCAGCACGATGGCGCGCACCTCGGGCGTATCGCCCAGCGCGCGGAAGGCGCCGGTCAGTTCGGCGATGACCGTTTCATTGAACGCGTTGCGCACATCGGGACGGTTCAGCGTGACCGTGGCGAGGTGGCGTTCGGCCGTGACCGTCAGCGTCGTGAATTGCATGTCTCTCTCCGTGTTCGGAATCGTTATGAAGCCTGCTCGACCGTGCCCGTCGTGGCGGAACTCTCGCGCTCGGGCAGGTCGTCGAACGGCAGTCCCAGTTGGCGGAAGAACGCGCCTACCTCGGGCAGCCACAGCGCCAGCCCCTTGCGGCTGCTGAACAGCTTGTGCGAATCGGTTTCAAACTCGCCGACATCGATAAAGCGCGCATCTGCCGCGCGGCCCGTCGCGTAGGACTTGTAGTTGTTGAACATGCGCTCCGGTAGCGGCCACGGCCAGAAGCTGTCGTTGTCGCCATAGATCCAGAGCGAGGGATAGCGCGCCGTGCGGCCATAGTCACCAAAGGCATCGATCAGGCCGTTCTCCCAGCCCGGGCACTTGTCGTTGCGCAGGCCGCCCGCAAAATTCACCACGCCGAGCACACCCGGATAGCCGATGGCCGACAGCGCCATGGTCGACAACCCGCCATACGATTGGCCGACCACGACAATGCGCAGCGGGTCCACGTAGGGGCGCTGCACGAGGTAGTCGAGCGCCGCCACCACATCCTCGGCCTGCTTTATGCCATTGGCATGGAAGTCGCACCCGCCGCCCACATAGACGCCGCCCGATTTCGAGAAGCCCTGGCGCATCGGCAACGCTACCGCGTAACCGCGCCGCAGGAACTCGGCGGTCTGCGCCTCGAAGCGCGCGCGGCCTTGAAACGCGGGCTTGCCCGGCGACTTGCCGTGATTGATCACCACCAGCGGGAACGGTCCCATCCCGGCCGGGCGGAAGATCGTCGTCTCCAGGTTGATCGTCTTCTCCTGCCCCGTCTTCGGCACCATCACCACCTGCTCCACCACATGCGGCGGCAACGTGGATTGCGCGATGCTCACACCGCACCACGCCATGCCCGCCGCAGCGGCCAGCAGGAGCGTGAAAGCGCGGACGGAGGAAACAGCTCGGGACATGACAACAACCAACCTTCAGGAGAAAACGCACTACATGCGGAAGACGCCGAACTTCATCTCGCCGATCGGCGCATTGAGGCTGGCGGACAAACCAAGGCCGAGTACAGTGCGCGTCTGCGCGGGATCGATGACGCCATCGTCCCAGAGCCGCGCGCTCGCAAAATACGGATGGCCCTGGTGTTCATACTGCTCGCGGATCGGGGACTTGAACGCTTCCTCTTCGTCGGCGCTCCACTTGCCGCCCTTGGCCTCGATACCATCGCGGCGCACCGTCGCGAGCACACTCGCGGCCTGCTCGCCACCCATCACCGAAATCCGCGCGTTCGGCCACATCCACAGGAAACGCGGCGAATACGCGCGGCCACACATGCCGTAATTGCCCGCGCCGAACGAGCCGCCGATGATGACCGTGAACTTCGGCACCTGCGCCGTGGCCACTGCCGTGACCATCTTCGCGCCATTGCGCGCGATGCCTTCGTTCTCGTACTTGCGGCCCACCATGAAGCCCGTGATGTTCTGCAGGAACACCAGCGGAATCTTGCGCTGGCAGCACAGTTCGATGAAGTGCGCTCCCTTGAGGGCCGACTCCGAGAACAGGATGCCGTTGTTGGCAATGATGCCCACCGGGTAGCCCCAGATCCGCGCGAAGCCGCAGACCAGCGTGGTGCCGTAGCGCGCCTTGAACTCGTCGAACTCGGAGCCATCGACGATGCGCGCGATGACTTCGCGCACGTCATACGGCTTGCGCGTATCGGTAGGAATCACACCATACAGTTCCTCCACCGGATACAGCGGCTCCTGCGGTTCGTGCAATCGGATCTGGTCGGGCTTGCGACGGTTCAGGTGCTGCACGATATTGCGCGCGAGCGAGAGCGCGTGATGATCGTTCTGCGCAAAGTAGTCGGCCACGCCTGACAGCCGCGTATGCACGTTCGCGCCGCCGAGATCTTCCGCGCTGACTTCTTCACCTGTAGCCGCCTTCACCAGCGGCGGACCGCCCAAAAAGATCGTGCCCTGGTTCTTGACGATGATCGACTCGTCGCTCATCGCGGGTACATACGCACCGCCCGCCGTGCACGAACCCATCACCACGGCGATCTGCGGAATGCCCTGCGCGGACAGGTTCGCCTGGTTGAAGAAGATGCGGCCAAAGTGATCGCGATCGGGAAACACATCGTCCTGATTGGGCAGGTTCGCACCGCCCGAATCCACGAGGTAGATGCACGGCAGGTTGTTCTGCTCGGCGATCTCCTGCGCGCGGATATGTTTCTTGACCGTCATCGGGTAATACGTGCCACCCTTCACCGTGGCGTCGTTGCAGACGATCACGCACTCCTGCCCGGCCACGCGACCAATACCGGTGATGATGCCCGCGCCGGGCGCGGCATTGTCGTACATGTCGTACGCGGCCAGTTGCGACAGTTCGAGGAACGGCGTGCCCGGATCGAGCAGTTGCTGCACGCGGTCACGCGGCAGCAGCTTGCCGCGCCCGAGGTGCTTGTTGCGCGCGTCCTCGCCGCCGCCTTCGGCCAGCTTGGCGATCTTCTGGCGCAGGTCCGCCACCAGCGCCTGCATCGATTCGGCATTCGCCTTGAACGATTCTGCGCGTGCGTTCAGTTTGGTTTCCAGCGTGGGCATGTCTCTTCCTGTGGATGCTTTTTACGTTGCCTGCTTTTGCCGGGTACTACCTGTACTGCCTTGCTTCAATCCTGCTCTTTCAGCTCGCCGTCGATATAGAGCCAGCGCGCCGGAGTATTCGGCTCGCGCGGCTCGAAGACGAAGCGGCTCAGTTCCTCCATGCGATGCGCGCGCCCGCCCACCTTGTAGCGCGCCACAAACGCCACCGTGGCGTGCGTGTCGTCCTGCTGCACGTGCGATTTCACGGTGAGTCCAAGCCAGCGCGTGCCGTTGTCGAACGACAGGTCCTCGGGGCATGTCGAACCATGCCAGGTCTGCCGCAGCCATCCTGCATCGCCCAGCACATAGGCGCTGTAGCGCGAGCGCATCAGCGCCTCGGCGGTGGCTGGCACGGCCTCGCCACGATGAAACCGTCCGCAGCAACTGGCGTAAGGCCCATTGCCGCAGGGGCACGCTGCGGCTGCTGCATCGGCGGCGCGCTTTTTCGTCATCCGATCAGCTCCGGCAGATCGCGCATATCCGTAAAGATCGTCTTCGCACCCGCCGCGCGCAGTTCATCGGCCGAGTTCAGCGCCGCGTAACCGAACACGGTCATACCGGCCGCGACACCCGCCGTAGTGCCCGTGGGGCTGTCCTCGATCACCGCGCAACGTGCCGGGTCCGCGCCCATCGTGCGCGCCGCCAACAAGTACACATCCGGCGCGGGCTTGGTGTGTTCCACCTCGGTCGACGAAAAGATGTGTTCGCGCTCGTCATCGACGAACAGGTCGATCAGTCCCGTATGGTTCAGTTGCAGCTTCACCTTGATGCGGTCCGCGCCCGACGCCACGCAAACCGGCAGCCCGCTTGCCTTGATCGCCTCGATGGCCTGCCGGATATACGGCACCGCCTCGAGTTCTGCCTGGAGCGTGGCGTTGCGGCGCACGAACCAGTCCGACAGAAAGTTCTCGGGCAACGGGCGGCCGAGACGGGCCTCGATGTTGCCGAGTTCGTCCTTGACGGCGCGCCCAAGGAACCATCGCTTCGAGTCTTCGAGCGAGATCTCGATGCCCAGTTCGTTGAGCACGCGATTCAGCAGGCGATGGACGATGGGCTCGCTGTCGACGAGCACGCCGTCGCAGTCGAAGATCACACAATCAAAACGGGCGGACTGGTTTGCTACGGTCATGCGGGTTTCTTTTCCTTCGTCATGTCATTGCCGCCAACGGCGCGGAGTTCGGTAGGCCGTTGGCCTTTCAAATGGGCTTCCACCTGCTGGAAGCGGTCAAAGCCCCAGAACGGTTCGCCGTCGATGATGACGAAAGGCGAGCCGAACACGCCCTTGGCCATCGCTACGTCGATCTCCGACTTGAGCTGGTCCTTGATCTGGTAGCTCGTGGCGCCTTCGTTCATGGCCACGGCATCGATGCCGAGCGCCTCGGCCAGTTTTGCCAGTTCCGCAGGCTCGGCGATATTGATGTCATCGACAAACAGCGCGCGGTACACGGCCTTGGCGAAAGCCGTAGCCACGTCGCCACCGCGATGGTTCTGCAGCCACAGCACGGCACGCGCGGCGTGCTGCGTCGGCAGCGGGAAATGCGTGGGGCGCTTGTATTCGATGTCGTGAAACGCCGCGGTGCGCTCGAAATCGCGCCAGCAGTACTCGCCCTTGAGCGGAATCGACGGCAGTGGCGACGACCCCGTGGTCTTGAACACCACGCCCAGCAAGATGGGATGCCACAACACGCCACGCCCGTACTTCTGCGCGATCTCGTCGATGCGTGTGCTCGCGAAATAGCCGTAGGGCGAGGAGAAATCGAAATAGAAATCGATGGGGCTGGTCATCGCAAGGTGGCTCCGGTGAGGATGCGTTTCAGGGGCGTTTCAACTACGTTTCAGGTACGTCTCAACGTTGCAGCTTATCCAAACTTCTACGAGCTATCCAAGCGCGCGGGCGATCAAAATCTTCTGGATATCGCTGGTGCCTTCGTAGATCTGGCACACGCGCACATCACGATAGATCCGCTCCACCGGGAAATCGTTCACATAACCATACCCGCCGAACACCTGGATGGCATCCGAGCACACGCGCTCGGCCATCTCGCTGGCGAACAGTTTTGCCATCGCGGCTTCCTTCAGGCAGGGCCGGCCGGCATCCTTCAATGATGCCGCGTGCCACACCATCTGGCGCGCCACCTCGATCTGCGTCGCCATGTCCGACAGCCGGAACTGCACGGCCTGATGCTGGAACAGCGGCTGGCCGAAGCTCTCGCGTTCCTTCGCATACGCCAGCGCGGCGTCGAACGCGGCGCGCGCCATGCCGATGCTTTGCGAAGCAATGCCGATGCGTCCGCCTTCCAGACCGGACAGCGCCATCTTGTAGCCTGCGCCTTCCTCGCCCAGCAGGCAATCCGCCGGCACGCGGCAATCCTCGAATACGATCTGCGCGGTATCCGAGGAATGCTGGCCGAGCTTGTCCTCCAGGCGCGCGACGATATAGCCCGGCGTCGAAGTCGGCACCAGGAAGGCGCTGATGCCGCGCTTGCCTGCAGCCTTGTCGGTCACCGCCATGACGATCGCCACATCGGCATGCTTGCCGCTGGTGATGAACTGCTTCACGCCGTTGAGCACGTAGTGATCGCCATCGCGCGTGGCCGTGGTGCGCAGCGCCGATGCATCGGAACCCACGTGCGGCTCGGTCAGGCAGAACGCGCCAAGCATCTCGCCGCGCGCCAGCGGCACGAGCCACTTCTGCTTCTGTGCATCGTTGGCAAACGCCATCAGCATGCTGCACACCGGGCAGTTGTTGACGCTGATGACCGTCGATGTGCCGCCATCACCCGCTGCGATCTCTTCCAGGATCAGCGCCAGCGACAGATAGTCGAGCCCCGCGCCGCCCAGTTCCTCGGGTACGGCCACGCCATAGGCACCGAGCCGCGCGAGTTCGCGATGCACGTCCTTGGGGAACGTCTTGTCGCGGTCCCACTGCGCGGCCTGCGGCGCGATCACGTCCTGCGCAAACTGGCGCACGGCGTCGCGGATCATTTCCTGTTCGGGGGTCAGCAGCATGAACGTTGTCTCGATTGGCGCGGCACGGGCGCACCCTTACCAGGGAATCGGCGTGCCGTCGTAGTTGTGGAAACTGCCGTTATCGGTCTGCGTCAGGCCAGCCAGCGTGCGACGAATGCCGGCCACGCTCTGCTGCGGCGTGAGGTCGGCCTGCGGCCCACCCATGTCGGTCTGCACCCAGCCCGGATGCAAGGCCACGCAGATGGCATGGCGCGCGTCTAGCGATACGGACTTGAGCACCGCGTTGACCGCTGCCTTGCTGATGCGGTACATCCACGCGCGGTTGCTCTCCATCCCGCCGATGCTGCCCATCTTCGATGACAGCACGGCCAGCACGCCGCCGCGCCCGTGATTGCCGGTCTCGACGAACGGCAGCAGCAACGGCAATGCCATCATCGGCCCCAGCACATTGCTGTGCATCACCGCATCGAAATCCTGTTTCGGAATCGGCTGCGCGCCCTCGGTACGCGGCCCGATCACGCCGGCGTTATAGATCGCCACGTCGATCGTCTCGCCATCGAGCTTCCAGCCCAGGCCCGCTACCGCTGCGGCATCGGTCAGGTCCAGCTTGTGCGCCTCGGCGCCAAGCGCCTTGATCGCTTCGATACCTTCATCGCTGCGCGCGACGGCGATGACGCGCCAGCCATCGGCGCGGTACTGACGGACAAACTCAAGGCCGAGGCCGCGCGAGGCACCGAGAACGAGAGCGGTGGGCATGGGAGAGATTCCTTTTTTGTTATTGGTTATCGATGAAGAACGGTCAGATGATTTCGATGCCGACCGCCGTGGCTTCGCCGCCGCCAATGCAGAGGCTGGCCACGCCGCGCTTGCCGCCGGTCTTGCGCAGCGCGCCGATCAGCGTGGTCATGATGCGCGCGCCCGATGCACCGATCGGATGACCCAGCGCACACGCGCCGCCGTGGATGTTGACCTTGTCGTGCGGAATCTTGAGATCGTGCATCGCAGCCATCGGCACCACGGCGAATGCCTCGTTGATTTCGAACAGGTCCACGCTGTCGCTGGTCCAGTCGAGCTTGCGATACAGCTTGGCGATGGCATCGACGGGCGCGGTCGTGAACCAGCCCGGTGCCTGCGCGTGCGAGGTATGGCCGAGCATGCGCGCCAGCGGCTGCAGGCCCAGCGATGTTGCGGTGGATTCGCGCATCATCACCAGCGCGGCGGCACCGTCATTGATCGACGACGACGATGCCGCAGTGATCGTGCCGTCCTTCGCAAACGCGGCTTTCAGCGACGGGATCTTGTCGACCTTGATGCGGCGCGGACCTTCATCGGTGTCGATCACGGTATCGCCACCCTTGCCCGAGATCGTCATCGGCACGATCTCCCAGCGGAAGTCGCCCTGCTCCGTGGCACGCTGCGCACGTCGCACCGACTCCATCGCGAACGCATCCTGCTGCTCGCGCGTGAACTGATACTTGGCCGCGCATTCCTCGCCGAAGGTGCCCATCGCGCGACCCTTCTCGTATGCATCTTCCAGACCGTCCAGCATCATGTGGTCGTAGATCATGCCGTGGCCGATGCGATAGCCGCCGCGCCCCTTCGGGATCAGGTACGGCGCATTGGTCATGCTTTCCATGCCGCCCGCCACGGCGATATCGAACGAGCCAGCCAGCAGCCCGTCATACACGCTCATCGCCGCGCGCATGCCCGACCCGCACATCTTGTTGACCGTGGTACACGCCACACCGAGCGGCAGCCCCGCACCAAGCGCGGCCTGTCGTGCCGGCGCCTGACCCTGTCCTGCTGGCAGCACGCAGCCGAACACGACTTCCTGCACCTGATCCGGCTGAAGACCGGCCCGCTCCACTGCTGCACGAATCGCCGCCGCGCCAAGCTGCGGCGCCGTCAGGCTACTGAGTTCACTCTGAAACGCGCCCATCGGGGTGCGTGCCGCAGAAACGATGACTACGTGATCTTGCATGTCTGTCTCCTCGTGAAGCGGGGGGGTCTGATTTCGGGTTCAGCGGATCGATGCCTGCGGCGGTTCGCCGTATTGCTGGAGAGCGGCAGCGGTCTGCGTCTGCAATTCGTCGTTGTTGCTGGCGGCCATGCCCAGATCGCGCAGCAGGCCGTCGGACACGCCATAGATCCAGCCGTGTACGGTCACTTCCTGACCGCTGGCCCATGCATCCTGCAGCACGGTGGTCTGGCAAACGTTGTTGACCTGTTCGATCACGTTCAGCTCGCACAGGCGCGTATGCGCATCGTCTTCACGCAGCACGGTGCCGAGATAGGCGGAATGCTTGTCGGCCACATCGCGCACATGGCGCAACCAGTTGTCGGCCAGGCCCACGCGCTCGCGCTTGAGCGCCACCTTGACGCCACCGCAGCCATAGTGACCCACCACGGTGATGTGGCGCACCTTGAGCACTTGCACAGCAAACTGGATCACCGACAGCGCATTCAGGTCGCTGTGCGCGATCACGTTGGCGATGTTGCGATGGACGAAGACTTCGCCGGGGGCCAGGCCCAGGATCTGGTTGGCGGGCACGCGCGAATCGGAGCAGCCGATCCACAGGTACTCGGGCGCCTGCTGGTTGGCCAGGCGCGTGAAGAATTCGGGGTCTTCCGCGTTGACGCGGTCTACCCATTCGCGATTGTTGCGGAACAGCTGGGCGATGGCTTCACTCATGCTGCCCTCCTTGCGTCGTCGATTGTTGCGCCGCCGTAGCGGTGATGAAAACGGTCATGCTGTGAATAGGCAAAAAAGTCATGGACATGACCGGCCAGAAGCCGGTCTTTGTAGTGCTGCCACATGGCAGCGTCAAAGAAATCGGGATGATGCCGCAGGAACGCGGCGCGCACGCGCGGATCGCCAAGCAGGAACGTGCGGTAGGTCTCCGGAAAGACATCGTGCGGACCTACGGTGTACCACACGTCGCCTGACATTTCCTCCTCTTCGTTGCGCGGCTCGGGCACGCGGCGAAAATTGCAGTCGGTCAGGTACTCGATTTCGTCATAGTCGTAGAACACCACGCGGCCATGGCGTGTGACGCCGAAATTCTTGTAGAGCATGTCGCCGGGGAAGATGTTCGCGGCGATCAGTTCCTTGATGGCATCGCCATACTCACGGATGCCGTGATCCACCTGTTCGTCGCTGCCGTCCTTGAGCCAGATGTTCAGCGGCGTCATGCGACGCTCGATATAGACGTGCCGTACCACGATCTCGTCGGTGCCATCCTTCGCACGCTGATATTCGAGCATCGACGGTGCATGCTGTTCCAGTTCGCGCAACAGCGCGTCATCGAAGCGCGACAGCGGAAATGCCACGTTCGAATATTCAAGCGTATCGGCCATGCGGCCCACGCGGTCGTGCTGCTTCACGAGCTGGTACTTCGACTTCACCCCTTCGCGCGTGGTTTCCTTGGGCGCGGGGAACGTATCGCGGATCACCTTGAACACGTACGGGAACGAGGGCAGCGTGAACACCAGCATCACCAGTCCCTTGATGCCCGGCGCGCTGACGAAGCGATCCGACGAGTGCTGCAGGTGATGCAGGAAATCGCGATAGAACAGATTCTTGCCCTGCTTCTGCAAACCCAGGCTCGAATAGATCTCGGCGCGTGCCTTGCGCGGCAACAGGTCGCGCAGGAACGTGACGTAGGCCGATGGAATTTCCATATCGACCATGAAGTAAGCATGCGCGAACGAGAACAGGATCAGCAGTTGCTCGGGCCGCAGCAGGACCGCGTCGAGCACCAGCTTGCCGGACGCGCCATGGATGACCGGGATCACCATCGGCCAGGTCTGGTCGCCGTTGACGATGCGTCCAATGATGAAGGCCGACTTGTTGCGGAAGAACAGCGACGACAGCGTATGCACCTGGAAATTCGGCGCCACGGTGAACGCGCCGGCATGTTCGTCGATGGCCTTGAGCACGTAGCCCACATCGCGCCGCAGATCCTCGAATGGCAGGTCGAGCTGGAAGTTATGCACGACCCGTTCGAAGCAGGCCGCCATGCCCTCGCGGCTGCCCGGATAGTAGGCGCGGTATGTGGGCCGCATCGGCGACTCTTCGTTCTCGATGTATTCCGTCGAGATGGCCGGGCGCACAAAGATGAAATCGTTGTTGAAGTACGAACGATGCAGGATGCGCGTGCAGACCGAGTTGAAAAACGTCTCGGCCAGTTCGGGCTGGTGGTGGTTGGTCAGCAGGCCGATGTAGTGCAGCTTGATCTGCTGCCAGATGGTGTCGTCGATATGCTCGGCGTCGTATTCGTCCTGCAGCAACACCTCGCATTCGCGCACGCGTTCGTTGTAGAACGCGATACGGTCGCGCTGCAGTTGCTGCAGCCCGTGCCAGTCAGCCGCCTCGAAGCGCGTCTTCGCCTGGATGCTGACTTCGCGGAACAGCCGGTAATGCTTGTCGAACCCGTCCAGCATGGTCCGCGCCACATCGTAGGCAATCTGCGAGGAAAGCAGCTTGGGGAAGTGGGACATGGACGGGCGGTTCCGAGCAAGAAAGAAAACGCGAAAGGCAGTCGAGATTGTAAGGGCGTTCGGCACTTACCATTGGGTATCCCCGCTGGCGAGAACCGAACGCGCGCCGATTACATCGTTTCCGCGAACAATTCGCGGCCGATCAGCATGCGGCGGATTTCCGAAGTGCCCGCGCCGATCTCGTACAGCTTGGCATCGCGCCACAGCCGGCCCACCGGATACTCGTTGATGTAGCCGTTGCCGCCGAGGATCTGCACCGATTCGCCCGCCATCCACGTGGCCTTCTCGGCGGTGTACAGGATCACGGCCGCGCAATCCTTGCGCACCTGGCGCACGTGATCGGTGCCCAGCGAATCCAGGTTCTTGCCCACCGTGTACAGATAGCTGCGTGCCGCCTGCAGCGTGGTGTACATATCGGCCACCTTGCCCTGGATGAGCTGGAATTCGCCAATGCTCTGGCCGAACTGCTTGCGGTCGTGGATGTACGGCGTCACTACATCCATGCACGCCTGCATGATGCCGACCGGGCCGCCCGACAGCACGGCGCGCTCGTAGTCGAGCCCGCTCATCAGCACCTTGGCACCGCTGTTTTCCGCGCCGAGGATGTTTTCCACGGGCACTTCCACGTCCTGGAACACCAGTTCGCCGGTGTGCGAGCCGCGCATGCCGAGCTTGTCCAGCTTCTGCGCCACCGAGAATCCCTTCATGCCCTTCTCGACGATGAAGGCGGTCATGCCGCGCGCGCCAAGGTCCGGCTCGGTCTTGGCGTAGACCACGAGCACGTCGCAGTCAGGACCGTTGGTGATCCACATCTTGGTGCCGTTCAGCACGTAGCGGTCGCCCTTGAAATCCGCGCGCAGCTTCATGCTGACCACGTCCGATCCCGCATTCGGCTCGCTCATCGCCAGCGCGCCGATCCAGTCGCCGGATACCAGCTTCGGCAGGTACTTCGCCTTCTGCGCAGCCGTGCCGTTGCGATGGATCTGATTCACGCACAGGTTCGAATGTGCGCCATAAGACAACCCAACCGATGCCGACGCCCGGCTGATCTCTTCCATCGCGATCATGTGCGCGAGGTAGCCCATGTTGGCGCCGCCGTATTCCTCGGCCACCGTGATGCCCAGCACGCCGAGATCGCCCATCTTCTTCCAGGCATCCATCGGAAACTGGTCGGTGCGGTCGATCTCGCCAGCGCGCGGTGCCAGTTCGGCCTGCGCCCAACTGCGCACGGATTCGCGCAGCATCTCGATGTCCTCGCCGAGATCGAATCTGAGGCCGGGAAGTTCGGTCATGGTTGTCTCCTGATTGGGCGTTTTGCTTGCGTTGTCTGGCTTTGGCTGTGTCGCTATTTTATTGACGTTTACGTAAACGTCAATTAGGTACGATGCGCAGGTTCGGACTCTTCTCTCACGCTGCCTGGCTGGTGCCTGCCGCGTGATGTGCCGCCAGCAGCGCCTTACACTGCCGCTCGTGCTGGTCGATCTCGGCAAGCTGCGCCTGCAGGTCTTCCATCTGGCGTTCCAGCGTGCCGCGATGCTGTGACAACAGATGCAGAAATCGTTCGAGTTGCGGCGCCGTATCGCGCGGAGATTCGTAAAGATCCAGAATCTCGCGGATCTCGTTGAGAGTGAGCCCTAACCGCTTGCCGCGCAGCGTCAGCTTGAGGCGGGTCCGCTCGCGGCTGTTGTAGACGCGCTTGCGTCCGCTGGGGCCTTCACGGTCGGGCGACAGCAGGCCCTGATCCTCGTAGAAACGGATGGCGCGTGGCGTGACTTCGAACTCGCGCGCGAGGTCCGTGATCGTGTAGGTGGCGGAAGATGGCTGAGCCGACATATGGCGTCCTGCGAAAGTGAACGATCGTTCGTGGATTCGTTGCGCGATCAAGTTTTTCGTCTAAGATGACGAACGTGGGTCGCAGATTGACGTTAACGTTAGCGTCAACTTCCCCGCCTGACAATCGACATTCGAGAGCGCGCCGGCAAAAGCCCCGAGCGCGCCGGCTTTTCCGTGAGACATCCCATGAACGCACTCGAACATCAGCTCCAGTATCCGTTTGGCGAAACCATGCCTGAACCGGGCAAGCGACAGGAGGTGGCGCCCGGCGTCTACTGGCTGCGCATGCCGCTGCCGTTTGCGCTGGACCACATCAACCTGTGGCTGGTCCGTGACCGCATCGAAGGCCGCGACGGCTGGACGATCATCGACTGTGGTATCACCAACGACACCATCAAGACCCACTGGGAAACGATCTTCGCCAACGAGCTGGAAGGACTACCCGTCCTGCGCGTGCTGGTGACCCACTGCCATCCCGATCACGTCGGGCTGGCGCACTGGATCTGCGGCCAGTGGGATGTGCGTTTGTGGATGAGCCTGGGCGACTACATGACCGCGCGCGTGATGGCCGGCGGCTCGGGCGTGGGTTCGAATGCGGGCGGCGATTTCGCGGCCAGCCACTTCGCGCGCCATGGCCTGACCGATGAAGACCATCTCGAAAAGCTGCGGGCGCGCAAGGCGTACTACCCGTCGATGGTGCCCGACGTGCCCACGCAATACCGTCGCCTGATGGATGGCGACACGGTGGAAATGGGCGCCGATCCGGCCACGTCGTCGTGGCGCGTGATCACGGGCTACGGCCATGCACCGGAACATGTGGCGCTCTACAACGCTGCGACCAACGTGCTGATTTCCGGCGACATGGTGCTGCCGCGCATCTCGACCAACGTCAGCGTCTTCGACATGGAGCCGGAAGCCAATCCGCTACAGCTCTATCTCGATTCGCTCGGCAAATACGACGATCTGCCTGCCGATGTGCTGGTGCTGCCTTCGCACGGCCGCCCGTTCCGCAACATCCACACGCGCATCCGCCAGTTGCACGAGCACCATGTGGATCGTCTGGCCGAAACGCTCGACGCCTGCGCGGAAAAGCCCTGCCATGCGGTGGATATCGTCAGCGTGATCTTCCGTCGTCAGTTCGACATCCATCAGTTGACGTTCGCGATTGGCGAATCGCTCGCGCACCTGCATGCGCTGTGGCATCGCGGCGAACTGGTGCGCCATACGGGCGAGGACGGCATCATCCGCTTCACGAAAGCCTGATGCTTTCTCTGCTGGCGACGGTCAGATACCGGCCGCCGCCAGTGCCTGCAGATACTTCACACCGGCCACGGCGCGGCTGCCGTACCACGACAGCATCTCGCCATCCACCAGCAGCACAGGCTTGCCGATCTGGCGCTCCAGCGCATCGGCATGATCCTCGGTGAAGCGGTACGGTTCGGTCGATAGCAGCACGGCGTCCAGCTCACGCACCAGTGCATCGCTCCATTTGAACGTCGGATAGCGCTCGCCTTCCGCATTGGGACGGCTGCAATCGCCATCGACACAGGCCACGAGCGCATCGTCGGGCCATGTCGACCAATTCACGAGCGCGAGCATCTGACTGATATAGGTGGCGCGCGACACCGTCATCCATGGGTCTTGCCAGATGGCGTAGAGCACGCGTCGTGGCGTCCATTTGCGTGCGCGCAGTGCATCGAGTGCTTCGCGCAAATTGAAGGATAGCCGCGTTGCCTCGGCCTGCTTGTCGAAGATGCCGCCGAGCAATGTGTACAGCGCGAAGTTATCGTCGGGACGACACGGATGGGTGACGATCACATGCGGCACGAAGCTGCGGATCTCATCGACGGTCTCCTTCCGGTTCTCGTCGATGTTGACGATGACGTGCGTCGGCGCCAACGCGCGCAGGCGATCCACCTTCACGTCCTTGGTGCCACCCACTTTCTCCACGGCCCGCACCGCAAGCTCGGGGTGGATGCAGAAGCCGGTGCGCGCGACAATGCGATCAGCGAGGCCGAGATCGAACAGCAACTCGGTGATCGATGGCACGAGCGAGGCGATACGCACCTCGCCGGAAGCGGTGTCGTGTTGCTGGCCGATGGCATCGATCCACATCATGTGTCCCGCGCTTCCGCAGACTTGCGCGGCTTGCGCGGCGCGCGGCGGAACAATGCGTCGTAGAGCCAGAACGGCAGCACGTGCAGCACCGTTGCCACCACACCCATCTGCCACGGAATCACCTTGAACCGCGTGCCACCCGCGATCTCGCGCACCGCCTTGCGCGCGAAGTCATCGGCATCCATCAGGAATGGCATGCGATACGGATTGTGCGCGGTCATCGGCGTGCGGATATAACCCGGTGCGATGGTCACCACACGAATCCGCTCGCGCGATTGTTCCAGCCGCAGGCTCTCCAGCAGCTTGATCACTGCTGACTTCGACGCACTGTAGGCCCCGCCACCCGGCAAGCCGCGCACACCCGCCACGCTGGCAATGCCAACGAGCGTCCCACGCCAGCCATCGGCGCCCGGGGGCTGCTTGCACATTGGCGAGAGAAACGGCTGGAACGTGGTCAGCGTACCGAACCAGTTGGTATCCATGACGGCACGAAACTGCTCCAGATCCTCACGCTCGCTGGCCACGGTGCCAACCGAAATTCCGGCGTTGGCGATCACCACATCGGGACAGCCCACATGGGCGAGAAAATCGGTGGCGGCGGCCAGCATCGCATCGGCATCGCGCACATCGGCGGTGTAGATGCGTACGGCATCGGGATTTGGCAGGGTGTCGGCAAAAGCCCGCAATGCGTCTTCGCGCCGACCAACGAGACCCAATGCCGCGCCTCGCGCCGCATAGGCCCGCGCCAGCGCCTGGCCAATGCCGCTGGACGCACCCGTGAGAAAGATCTTTTGATTTGGCATGGGGTGGAATATAGCTGGTTCAACCGCTTCCCTTGGTTTACTCCCCTCTCCCGCTTGCGGGAGAGGGGCGGGGGAGAGGGCCAGCGATTCAAATTGAGACAAGTCGGCAAGCAGAACTTCCTGCCCTCTCCCCCAGCCCCTCTCCCGCCATGCGGGAGAGGGGAGTAAACAATCAGGGATTCAAGCGCCCATAAAAAAACCCGGCGACACCGCCGGGTTTTTTGTCTTACCTCAAGCGCTCAAACGCTCAAAGCTTCTTTCCACGTACGCCGTCGACCAGGAAGTCCATGGTCTTGATCGCGTTGGGAATCGTGCCGGCGATCGAGGGCGAGGTTTCGTACTTACCTTGCACCACGACAGTCGGCACGCCATCGATCTTGTACGCATCGGCAATCTTGTTCGCGCGCTGGGCGCTGGTCGTCACCGAGAACGAGTTATAGGTGTCGAGCCACTGCTTCTTGTCGATGCCGTTCTGCGCCATGAAGTCGGCGATCTCGTTGGTATCCAGCATGCGCTTGCGTTGCTTGTGGATGGCCTCGAAGACCTTGCCGGTCATGGCGTCGAGCTTGCCCAGCGATTCCAGCGCGTAGTAGATCTTGGTATGCGGCAGCAGGTCGTCACGGAAGGCTACCGGCACGCGCTTGAACACCACGTCCTTGCCCTGCTTCTTGATCCATGCTTCCAGTTCCGGCTCGAAGTCGTAGCAATGCGGGCAGCCGTACCAGAAGAACTCGGTCACTTCGATCTTGCCAGCCGGCACAGCTTGCGGGGCTTTCAGAACGGTGTAGTCCTTGCCTTCGGTCGGCGCGGCCATGGCGGCGGGCGCGGACATCAGCAGGCCGCTCACGGCGGCAACGGTAGCGATCAGTGCGGCAATTTTCTTCATGTTCGAAGGGCCTTACAGGTTGAACGTGCGATGAATGCGTCTGGATGATTGGGGCTAGGACCACGGCGGCGGCGCTTGGTTCACGCCGCCGCCACCCCATCCGGAATTATTGCTTGGTAAAGCGGATGACCGAGGCGTCGAAACCAGCCGACTGCAGGCGGTCCCGCACGCGGTTCATGTCCTCGATCCGGTTGAACGGTCCCACCCGAACGCGGTACATCTTGATCCCGTTGACATCGCGGTCCGTGACCCGCGCCTCGAAGCCCTGCATGGCCAGGTTGGCCTTCTGCCGGTCGGCATCATCCTGCGATCGGAACGCGCCCACCTGCAACAGGTATCCGACCTTGTTGGCATCGGCCTGTGCAATTTCTGCGATCGGATCGGCTACCGGCTTCTCGGCCGGACGCGTCACCGGCTTGTCCGCAGGCTTTTCGGCCGGCTTGTCCGTCGGCTTGATCGGCGTCAGGCCGTTGCCATTTGTCGCACCCGGCTCGGCCGGACGCGTCGTCGCCACGGACGGCTGGGACGGTGCGGCGGGCGGCTCGGCCTGGCCCACGGGCTTGGCGGGCGTCTTGCTCCACAGCGGACGGTTCGGGTCCGACGGCTCGGCGCTTGGCTGCTGAGGCTGAGTCGGACTCGGCAGCGCGCTGGTCACGTTACCGGGCTCGGTCGCGCGCGGGGTGGCGGGGCCATTGACGCCCTTCTGCTGGAACGGCGCGGGCGACTTGGTGATGTACAACGCGATGACCACGGCAATCGCCAGGCCAACGATCAGGCCGAGCACCAGGCCCAGGAACGTGCCGCCGCGTTGCGTCAGGCGATGGCGGACGGTGCGCGCGGCGCGCTTGGCTTTGTGTTGCATGAAGTCCTCTTCGGTGATGCCGGGGATTATAGAGCCACCTGCACCGGGTTCAGGCTGCCTGTTCCCGATCCATCCGTTGCGGCGCGGACACACCGATCACGGCCAGACCGTTCCTGAGCACCTGACGCGTTGCGGCCAGCAGCGCCAGGCGGGCCCGCTTGACCGTCTCGTCGTCCACGAGCACGCGGTCCGCGTTGTAGAACGCGTGGAAATCCCCAGCCAGATCGCGCAGGTAGAACGCCACGGCATGCGGCGCCAGTTCGCCAGCGGCGGCGGCCAGCATGTCGGGGAACTCCGCCAGACGACGGCCCAGCGCAATGGCCTGCGGGCTGACATCGGCAGCGGTCACGGCCGCCAGGTCCACGCTGGCCAGCTCGGGCAGGCGCGTCTGCCAGTCGGCACCGCCCCATGCCTCGAAGATCGAGCAAATGCGCGCGTGGGCGTACTGCACGTAATACACCGGGTTCTCGTCGTTCTGCTTGAGCGCCAGGTCCACGTCGAACACGAATTCGGTATCGGCCTTGCGCGACAGCAGGAAGAAGCGCACCGCATCGCGGCCCCGCGTGAAGTGCGCAGGCCAGTCGGCCACGGCGCCTTCCAGGCAGCCGCGAATCGTCTCGCTGCCGCCGTTGCTCCATTCGATCAGGTCTCGCACGGTCACGTAGGAACCGGCGCGCTTGGAGATCTTGACCTCCTCGCCGTCCTTCATCACGGTGACCATCTTGTGCAGCACGTAGTCGGGGTAGCCCTGCGGAATGCCGATGTCCAGGCCCTGCAGGCCGGCGCGCACACGGGCAATGGTGCCGTGGTGGTCGCTGCCCTGCACGTTGATGACCTTGGCGAAGCCGCGCTCCCACTTGGTGGTGTGGTACGCCACGTCGGGCACGAAGTACGTGTACGTGCCGTCCGTCTTCTTCATGACGCGATCCTTGTCGTCGCCATCGTCCGTGGTGCGCAGCCACAGCGCGCCTTCGTTCTCGTACGTCTTGCCCTTGGCCACCAGCGACTGCACGGCCGATTCCACGCGGCCATCGCTGTACAGCGACGACTCCAGGTAATAGCGGTCGAACTTCACGCCGAACGCCTGCAGGTCGATGTCCTGCTCGTTGCGCAGATAGGTGACCGCGAACTTGCGGATCGACTCGATATCCTCGATGTTGCCCGATGCCGTGACCGGCTCGCCATCAGAAGCGGCCACGGTCTTGCCAGCCAGGAAGTCGGCAGCGATCTCGGCGATGTAGTCGCCGTTGTAGGCAGACACGGGCCAGCCTGCGTCACCCGGCTTCATGCCGCGCGCCCGTGCCTGGACGGAGATGGCCAGCGTCTGGATCTGCACGCCGGCGTCGTTGTAGTAGAACTCGCGATGGACCTTCCAGCCCTGCCAGTCCAGCAGGTTGGCCAGCGCGTCGCCCAGCGCGGCCTGTCGGCCGTGGCCAACGTGCAGCGGGCCGGTCGGGTTGGCCGAGACGAACTCCACCAGCACCTGGCCATGCTCGCCGGCGGCCCGGGCACCGTAGCGGTCGCCATCGGCCAGCACGGCGCGCAGCACCTCGGCGCGGGCGGCCGGGGTCAGGCGTAGGTTGATGAAGCCGGGACCGGCGATTTCCAGCGCGGCCACCAGCACCGAGGCACGCGGATCGGCGTTGACCGCGTCCACCACCTTCTGCGCCAGTTCGCGCGGGTTGGTCTTCAGCGCCTTGGCCACCTGCATGGCGATATTGCACGCCAGGTCGCCGTGGGCGGCTGCCTTGGGGCGCTCGAACGTGACCGCGGGCAGGTTGACGTCGGCCGGGGCCAGCGCACGCACGGCGTCAGTGAACGCGGCGGCGAGTTGTGAGGTCTGAACAGGCAGCATGGATATCTTGGCCTCGAAGGCGGAAGCTGCCGGTTGCGGGCCACGGCCAAGTGAAGGCCGCGCCGCCCAACCGACATTGCAAATCGGGAAACGCGGAATTTTATCAGGTGCTATGCTGACATCATGCGACTGGTCGGGCGCCTGGGGCGCGCGACCCCCCACTCGTGAAAGGAAACATCATGCTGATCACCTTCAAATCCCACGCGGCGCAGGACCTGATCATGATGAAGGACCTTGCCGTCACGCTGCTTGGCATCATCGGCAAGCACCTGGGCGAGCGCGGGGTGATCACGTCCGAGGAGATGCCGGCGGCCATCCGCAAGCTCGAAGCCGCCGTCCTGGACGCGAAGCGGACCCACCCGGCCGATACCACCGTTCACCCCGGCGAACAGGATGACAAGGAAGAGGAACCGCTGCATCTTGGCCAGCGGGCCTACCCATTCCTGGACATGCTGCGCCTCTCGCAGAAGGAAGGCACCGACGTGTTGTGGGGCGTCTGAGCCGCCTTCGCATTCGTTGCTCCCTGCTGCATGACCGTTTCACTGGCGGCCACGCGCCGCCAGCCTTGCTGCATCCGCAGAAAGGCTTCTGAAAGATTTGTCCCTCGCCTTCCCCTGCGCACGAAAAAAAAACCCGGACACCGTGAGGTGCCCGGGCATCCCGGATCAGGGATTTATCCGGAAAGGGGGTTGCTGCAAGGTTGAAGGAAGCAAGACCTCCTTCGAATACGCATGACGTGGCCGTCGGATTGCTCCAGACGCTATTCGTCCGAACGGCGGCCCGCCAACATCAATCCGATACACGCGCCCACCAGGGCGGCAATACCGATGGCCTTCATCGGCGATTCGGCCACGCGCTGGCGGCCGTGATCCACGGCCACGCTGGCCTGGTCTCGCGCCCAGTGCATGCCGTCCAGGCTGCGTTCGCGCATACGCTCGGCCATCTCGTTGGCGCGCATGCGCAGGCGGCGGCCAGCGGCCAGCCCCTCGGCCGACCCCTCGTGCGCCAGCACGTCGATGGTTTGCTGGAGCTGGGCGATCAGCGCCTTGACTTCATCCGATGCGGGCGTCATGGCGTCGCGGCTATCGCGGGCGGAATGCTTGATCTGGCGAACAGCCGCATCGGCGCTGTCGTGCAGATGGTTGATTTCCTTACGGACCTTCGGATTTTGCGTGAGCATGTATGGACTCCTGTTTTCCGGTTCGGGATCTTTCAGCATGGCGCCCGTCGAGAGACCCGGCGGGCTTAGCCGAGACCTGTCGCGCTTACCGTCGGCGCACCAGGCCCATTACAAACGTCACCAGGGCCACCACCAGGAAGATGAAGAACAGGATCTTGGCAATCTCCACTGCGCCGGCTGCAATGCCACCGAAGCCGAAGATCGCCGCCACCAGGGCGACAATGAAAAAGACGAGTGCGTAATACAGCATGGCCGGTCTCCCGAGGTTAGCGGGCGCCCCGGTATGCCGGTTTGCCCGGCTTGCGCCACGGTGCGCAAGCTCATAGCCTCATGCTAGGGGCCGGCCCTTTGACCGCACACCGAAACCTGACCGATTCAGATGTCAGCCGAGTCCTACACCGCGCCGCGCGCCGCGCCGGATGCGGCGCCGGGCGCGCACCGGTACGATTGACCCCGCTGAAACGATGTGATTCCATGGCCGCCCGTGTGCCCTGCTTGTCGATGGGCGGCGCCTCAACCGGTACTCTCCCGATGGCCAAGCATTCCCTCCTTCTCCGTAATTCCCTGTTGCTGGCCGGGGGCATCGTGCTGACCCTGGCGGTGCTGATCGCATCGGAAACCGGCAACCTGCGCCTGCGCCAGGGCTATACGGAGGCCATCCGCTCCCAGCAATTGCAAAGTGATCTTGGCGCGCTGGCCGCCGAACTCGTCAATGCAGAGGCCGGGCAGCGCGGCTACCTGCTGACCGGAAAGGAGAGCTATCTCGATCCGTACTACAAGGCACTGCCGCACATCACCGACCTGATGGCGCGCATCCGCCAGCATTACGCCGATGACCCCGAGGGGCTGCGGCTATTCGGCGAGACTTCGCAGTTCGTGACGCGCAAGCTCAACGAGATGGCACTGACGCTGGTCTACGGCAAGCGCGACGTGGACGTGGCGCTCGACATGATCCGCACCGACTTCGGCAAGCAGACCATGGAAAGCGCGCGGCGCGGACTGGAACAACTGCAGGTGCGCGAGTCCGGCACGGTCACGCACAACCTGGAAGCTGCCGAGCATGACCTGCAGTTGTCGCGTTACGGCATCGGCCTGCTGACCGCCATCAACATCCTGCTGCTTGTCACGGTGGGGCTGGGACACCAGCGCCGCATGACGATGGCCGAGGCGGCCCGCACCCAGCTCGAAGAAGAAAGCGCACGGCTCGACCGCAAGGTGCGCGCACGCACGCGGCAACTCTCTGCACTGGCCGCTCACTTGCAACGCGTAACCGAAGACGAGAAGACACGGCTGGCGCGCGAGTTGCACGACGAACTTGGCGCGATCCTCACAGCCATCAAGCTCGACCTGCACTGGGTCAAGATGCGCGTGCAGGCCACCCACCCCGAAGCGCGCGACAAGATCACACGCGTGATGCAGCATGCCGACCAGGCCATCCAGATCAAGCGGCGTCTGATCGAGGATTTGCGGCCCACGGTGTTGCTGAACCTTGGGCTGCGCGAAGCCATCGTCCAGTTGGTGGAAGACGTTGGCGCCCGGAATCAGTGGGAGACCGAACTGGTGCTGCCCGAGTCGCTGCCCCAGTTGCGCGACAACGCCGCTATCGCGATGTACCGCATCGTCCAGGAATCGCTCAACAACGCCAGCAAGTACGCGGAAGCCACGCATGTGTCCGTAATCCTGGCCTGCACCGACCAGCAGATCACGCTGACCATCCGCGACGATGGCCACGGCCTGCCGCCTGACTTCGACGTCACCACCACCGCCGGCCATCACGGTCTGCTCGGCATGGAGCAGCGCGTGCTGGCACTGGGGGGCACGATGCATGTGGATTCCTCGCCGGAACAGGGCGTGACGATTCGGGCAGAGGTGCCGTTGACGACCGCGGTGCTGGCACCGCCTGAGGAGGCGGCGGAGGTTTGAGGGATTGATGCGGAGAGGGAGAGGTTCTTGTATTTGCTCCCCTCTCCCGCTTGCGGGAGAGGGGCGGGGGAGAGGGCCGGCAGTTCAAATTGCTATGTGGTCGGCAAGCAGAACCTCATGCCCTCTCCCCCAACCCCTCTCCCGCTCGCGGGAGAGGGGAGCCAACACCGAGAGGGGATCAAGCAATCACCCCGCCGACATCGCATATTCCTCGATCACCCGGAACACCTGCTCCAGTTCCAGCGATTTGTCGAAGAAATAATCCGCACCGGCATCGGCGCACTGGCGCCGGTACATGGATACCTGGGCGTGGTTCGTGTAGACGATGCGGATGCCGGACATGCTGGCTTTCTGCATTTCGCGCAGGACATTGATGCCGTTGCCCTGACGCAGTTGCAGATCGACGATCACCACGTCGTAGTTGCCGCGCGCGGCCAGCCCCACGGCCATGCTCTCCGTATCGGCCCAGTCCACCTCCTTCACAAACGGAAAGGCGGTGAGATATTCCAGCAGCATGCCCCGCAACACCTCCGAGTCCTCGATCAGGAGGACTCGCAGCGAGCGAGGGGAAGAGGCCGTGGCTTGCTCCGGCATGGCTGTTGGAACGGGGCTGGAGGTGGTTATGCGATAGAAGTCCGACGTGAGCTGCGGTGGATACCTATTCGACCAGGCCGTTCTTGATGGCGTAGTAGGTCAGGTCGGCGTTGGTCTTCATACCCATTTTCTCCAGGATGCGCGAGCGGTAGGTGCTCACCGTCTTCACGCTCAGGAACAGTTCATCGGCGATCACCGAGACGGATTGGCCGCGCGAGAGTTTGCAGAAGATCTGAAACTCGCGCTCGGACAGCGTCTGGTGCACGGGTTGTTCGGTTGGCTTGTCGAGTCCGCCGATCAGCAGGTCTGCCACGACGGGGCTGACATAACGGCGGCCCTGCGCCACGGTGCGGATGGCCTTGACGAGATCGTCCGGCGCGGATTCTTTCGTCAGATAGCCCGACGCGCCCGCACGGATCAGGTTGATCGCGTACTGGTCTTCCGGATAGGTGGACAGGATCAGCACCGGCAGGTTAGGCAGGCGCTGGCGGATCAGCTTGAGTACATCAATGCCGTTGCGATCCGGCATGGAGATATCGAGTACGAGCACGTCGAACTCGCTATCCCGCAACTGCGCCATCACTTCATCGCCGCTCGCGGCTTCGCCCGTCACCTTGATGTCGGGCTCCTCTGAAATGAACTGGCGCAGACCGGCGCGCACGATCTCATGATCGTCGGCGATCAAGACGCGAATCATCGGGTGTCTCCACGGTGAGGGGTACGGCCAGCCTGCCGAAGCACGAACCGGGCCGGTTTCCTGCATTGTAGTGCTGGCGCCGCGCGGAAGATGTCGGTGTCAGGCTGACATGGGCGGGGAGATCCGCGCTGGGGAAATGCTGCACTGCGGCGCACAAAACGACAACGGGCGCCATCACGGCGCCCGTCTTCTCTTCATTGTTCCCGACCCCGGCAGATGGCGGTCTGGAGGGGCCCGCCGTCTGCCGGTTGTCAATGGAACAGAGGATTACTGGATCTTGGTGCCGCCATCGGCACCGGCCGAAGCACCCAGCGCGCTGCTTTCGGCGCCGTCCTTCTTCGACTTCGACTTGCTGGCGTGGCTGCCCTTGGTCTTCGTCGTCTTGTCAGCCTTGTGAGCCTTGTCCGCCTTGCCACCCTTGTCGGCATGCGACGCCGGGTCGGCTGCGCTCGGGCTGGCCGGCGTTACGGCACCGGTTGCCGCACCGCCAGCATTGACACCGGCGTTCGCGCCAGCGCCCAGGCTGCCCGACGGAGAAGCCGGCGTAGTGGCCGTTATGCCGCCACCGGCTTGCGTACCGGCGGTGACGCCAGTCCCTTGCGCCATCGCCAGCGACGAGGCAGCAGCAATCGACAGGGCAGACAGCGAGATCAGCAGCTTCTTCATGGATGAGACTCCTTGACTGGTATGCACCGCAAGCGAAACATTCGCTGCGGCATTCACGCGGTGTCACGTGAACTGGGTTCCAGTCTAGGGAGCACGACCATGCCGGTCTGTGAGCACTTGTAATGCCCTGTAAGCAGTGGTGAAGACATTGCGGACATGAACGACGATCATCGCGCCGGCATCGCCAGATAACGTCCGCATCGGGAATCCCTTACGCATCAACGTTACCCGCGCGGCGACCACGCAACAAAAAGCCGGGAGGCCGCTGATATGCGGCGTCCCGGCTCTCGCAATGCATTGCAACTGCTTACAGCTGCGACTTCGCCGCTTACAGGTTCGGCGCCAGCGCACGCTCCAGCGTCAGGCGATCCTCGCCACGGCGGGCCACCATATCGTCGAGCTGGTCCTGCCCGATCTTGCCCACACTGAAGTACGTCGAGTCCGGATGCGACAGGTAGAAACCGCTGACCGATGCCGCCGGCGTCATTGCCAGCCCTTCGGTAATGCCCATGCCGATATCCGCTGCATCGAGATACTCGAACATCGGCGCCTTGACCGTGTGTTCCGGGCAGGCCGGATAGCCCGGCGCCGGACGGATGCCGCGATACGTTTCGTCGATCAACTGCTCGTTGCTCAGCGACTCCGCCGCGTCGTAACCCCACAAGTCCTTGCGCACGCGCTCGTGCAGGCATTCGGCAAACGCCTCGGCCAGACGGTCGGCCAGCGACTTGAGCATGATCGCGCTGTAGTCGTCGTGATCGGCTTCGAACTGCGCTTCCTTCTTGTCCACGCCGATACCGGCCGTCACCGCGAACACGCCGATGTAGTCGGCCACGCCGCTCGACTTCGGCGCAACGAAATCCGCCAGGCAGCGGTTCGGACGCTTCACACCATCCACTACGGGACGCTCGCTCTGCTGGCGCAGGTTGTGCCACGTCATGGCGACCTGCGTGCGCGACTCGTCCGTGTAGATCTCGATATCGTCGTCGTTGACGGTATTCGCCGGCAGCAGCGCGATCACACCATTGGCCGACAGCCAGCGGCCCTGGATCAACCGGGCCAACATGCTCTTGCCATCGGAGAAGACGCGGCGCGCCGATTCGCCAACGATCTCGTCGTTGAGGATGTCGGGGAATTTGCCAGCCAGATCCCAGGTCTGGAAGAACGGGCCCCAGTCGATGTACTTGGCGAGTTCGGACAGATCGTAGTTGCGGAACACGCGGCGGCCGATAAACTTCGGCTTCGGCGGCACATAGGTGCGCCAGTCGATCGGCGTCTTGTTCGCACGCGCCTCGGCCAGCGTCACCATCGGCGTGGCCTTCTTGTTGGCATGCTGCGTGCGGATGCGGTCGTAGTCGGTCTTCAACTCGTCCAGGTACTTCGCGGCGCCTTCATCGGAGAGCAGGCTCGACGCCACGCTCACCGAGCGCGAGGCATCGGGCACGTACACCACCGGACCGTCATAGTTCGGCGCGATCTTGACTGCCGTGTGCACGCGCGAGGTCGTAGCGCCGCCAATCAGCAGCGGAATCTTCTTGATGCGGAAGTAGTCGTCGCGCTGCATCTCGGACGCCACGTACGCCATTTCTTCCAGCGACGGCGTGATCAGCCCCGACAGGCCCACGATGTCTGCGCCCTCGACCTTGGCACGCGCCAGGATCTCGTTGCACGGGACCATCACGCCCATGTTGACCACTTCGTAGTTGTTGCACTGGAGCACCACCGAGACGATGTTCTTGCCGATGTCGTGCACGTCGCCCTTCACCGTCGCAATCACGATCTTGCCGCGTGCGCGCACATCGCCGCCAGCCTCGGCCAGCAGGCGCTTCTCTTCTTCGATGTACGGCAGCAGATGCGCCACGGCCTGCTTCATCACGCGCGCGCTCTTGACCACCTGCGGCAGGAACATCTTGCCCGCGCCGAACAGGTCGCCCACCACGTTCATGCCGTCCATCAGCGGGCCTTCGATCACCTCGATCGGACGACCGCCGCGCGCCGCCACTTCCTGGCGCACTTCCTCGGTATCTTCCACGATGAACGTGGTGATGCCATGCACCAGCGCGTGCGTCAGACGCTGCGACACCGGCACCGGCTGCTCCGGCGTGCCGCGCCAGGCCAGGTTCTCTTCCTTCTTCTGGCCGCCGCCCTTGAACTTGTCGGCAATCTCCAGCAGACGATCGGTGGCATCGTCGCGACGATTCAGCACCACGTCTTCCACGCGCTCGCGCAGTTCCGGATCGAGCTGGTCATACACGCCGAGCTGGCCGGCGTTGACGATGCCCATGTCCATGCCCGCCGCAATGGCGTGGTACAGGAACACGGTGTGAATCGCCTCGCGCACCATGTCGTTGCCGCGGAACGAGAACGACACGTTCGACACGCCGCCGCTCACCTTGGCATACGGCAGGTTCTGCTTGATCCAGCGCGTGGCCTCGATGAAGTCCACCGCGTAGTTGTTGTGTTCCTCGATACCGGTCGCCACCGCGAAGATGTTCGGATCGAAGATGATGTCCTCGGGCGGGAAGCCCACTTCGTTCACGAGGAAGTCATAGCTGCGCTTGCAGATCTCGGTCTTGCGCGCGAACGTGTCGGCCTGCCCCTTCTCGTCGAAGGCCATCACCACGCTGGCCGCACCATAGCGGCGAATCATCGTGGCGTGGTGGCGGAACTGTTCCTCGCCCTCCTTGAGCGAGATCGAGTTCACCACGGCCTTGCCCTGCACGCACTGCAGACCCGCTTCGATCACGTCCCACTTCGACGAGTCGATCATGATCGGCACGCGCGCGATGTCCGGCTCCGACGCAATCAGATTCAGAAAGCGCACCATCGCCGCCTTCGAATCGAGCATTGCCTCGTCCATGTTGATGTCGATGATCTGCGCGCCGTTCTCGACCTGCTGGCGCGCCACAGCCAGCGCCTCGTCGAACTGGCCGTTCAAGATCATCCGCGCGAATGCCTTGGAACCGGTGACGTTGGTCCGCTCGCCAACGTTGACGAACAGCGTGTCGTCATCGATCGTGAACGGCTCCAGGCCGGACAGGCGCATCGGACGCGGGGGCAGGTGTTGCTGGCTCATGATTCTTTTCTCTATGCTCGGTGCGTGCGATGTGTCAGGCGGCGGCGTCTTCGGCCACGTTGTCGGAATAGTTCGCCCACGCGCGCGGGGCCTTGTTGGCTACGCGCTTGGCGATGGCCGCGATGTGGTCCGGCGTGGTGCCGCAGCAGCCGCCCACCAGGTTCACCAGGCCCGAGGCTGCGAATTCCTCCACCAGCGCCGAGGTGACTTCCGGCGTTTCGTCGAAGCCGGTATCGCTCATCGGATTGGGCAGGCCCGCGTTCGGATAGCACGACACGGCGGCGTCGCAGATCTTGGCCAGCTCGGCCACGTACGGGCGCATCAGCGTGGCACCCAGCGCGCAGTTCAGGCCGAAGGTGACCGGACGCGCATGGCGCAGGCTGTTCCAGAACGCTTCCACGGTCTGGCCGGACAGGATGCGGCCAGAGGCATCGGTCACAGTGCCCGAGATCATCACGGGCACGCGCTCGCCGGTGTCCTCGAACAGTTGGTCGATGGCAAACAGTGCAGCCTTGGCGTTGAGCGTGTCGAAGATCGTCTCGACCAGGAACACATCGGCGCCGCCTTCGAGCAGGGCCTTGCCTTGCTCGTAGTACGAGTGGCGCAGTTCCTCGAACGAGACATTGCGCGCGCCGGGATCGTTGACGTCCGGGCTGATGCTGGCCGTCTTGGGCGTCGGGCCGAACGCGCCGGCCACGAAGCGCGGCTTCTCGGGCGTGCTGTACTTGTCGCAGGCGATGCGCGCGAGGCGGGCGGCCTCGACGTTCATCTCGTACGCCAGGTCCGCCATCTTGTAGTCTTCCTGCGCCACGCGCGTAGCCCCGAACGTGTTGGTCTCGATCAGGTCGGCACCGGCAGCCAGGTATTGCTCGTGGATTTCGCTGATGACCTCGGGACGCGTCAGCAGCAGCAGTTCGTTGTTGCCCTTGACGTCGATGGGGTGGTCCAGGAAACGCGTGCCGCGATACTCGGCTTCGCCAAGCTTGTAGCGCTGGATCATCGTGCCCATGGCGCCGTCGAGGATCAGGATCCGTTCACGGAGCAGCTTGGGAAGGCTGGCGGCCCGGGTATAGGGGCGGGGGGCAGGTTGGACGGCGCTCATCTGGGGCTTCACTGGAATGTCACCATCGGTCCACGGTATGACGGACCGCCGGCGCAAAATTTGGGCAAGATCGCGATTTTATCAGGTAGATCAAGGTATTGCGGCCGGCAGGAAAGGGGCTTTCCAAGGCTTTTTCGCCGGTTGTCAGGTCCGGCCTGCACGCCTACACTGAGAGACGCTTACGCCACGAACCCCGGTATTCCCGTCAACGCCATGCAACACCTGACCCCCAGCGATGCCCGCACGCTGCTCGATGCCGAGCCCGATGGGCTGTTCATCGACTGTCGCAGCGAGATGGAGTACCTGTTCGTCGGCCATCCGCAAGGTGCGCATAACGTCCCCTGGAATGATGGCCCCGACTGGGAGGTCAATCCGCACTTTGTGCAGGCGGTAAAAAAGCTGGCCGGCCATGCCTCGGCGCGTCCGGTGATCCTGATCTGCCGCAGCGGCAACCGCTCGGCAGCGGCGGCGCGGGCGCTGGAAGGCGCCGGATTCACCACGGTCTATAACGTGTTGCACGGCTTCGAAGGGGACCTCGATCCGCACCGGCATCGTAATACCGTCAACGGCTGGCGCCATGACGGCCTGCCGTGGGAACAATACTGAACGCCTTGCCCGAACCAAAAGAAAACGCCCGCTGATGCGGGCGTTATCGTGTCCGGATCGTGCGTTGCCAGTCGGTGACTCAATGCATGACAAGGGGGTTGTTCATGACAATGTCGAACTTGCCGAGGAATTCGTCCACTTCCTCGACCGATGGCTCGCTCTCGATCAGACGCGTCACGTCGGCGCGGAAGGTCTCGGCCATATGGCCGCCGAGAAAAATTTCGCGTTTCAGGTTCTTGTCGACGATTTCGTAGCCGCCCGAGGCAAGGGTCGCATGCTCGACATCTGCGCCAAACTCGACAATGCAATAGTTGTCGCTGTTGTAGATCATTTGCATCGCACTACCTCCTGGCGTATGGTTGGCGCCCTGTTCCTGGCCGGAACCGACGCGATTTCCTCTCCAAGCTGAGGGTAGCCGTCCTTAATTCAAGTCGGACGCGCCTCGTGCAGCTGCTTGTCCCTGGTTGTTGCTTGTTGCTTGTTGCCCTTTTGCTGCCCTCTTACATTGGGCATCGGCGCGTGAAGCAAGTTTCTTGAGCACCGGGCACTACTGTGTTGCGAACTACACGGTTGCGTTACGGAATATCACACTGTCCGCCACATGCAGCGTGGCCGAGGAACACGTCGAACGCGGCATGGAACCGTTCCGGCTGTTCGATAAACGACAGGTGCGCAGCGTCGGGAAGCACCTCCAGCTTCGCACCAGGAATTTTTTCGGCAATGGATTGGGCCATCGACACCGGCGCACCCTCATCCTTGTCGCCCACAACCACCAGCGTCGGGCAACGAATCCGCCGGATGGCCTCGGCCAGATCGAATGCCAGGATGGCCTGCGCCACCCCCACAAACCCTTGCACCGGCGTGGCGCGAATCATCTGCGCAATCCGTTCGACTGCCTCGGGATGACCGTCGCGATAGGGCTGCGTCATCCAGCGTTCGAGCGTGCCTTCCTGCAAACCCTTCATGCCATGCGCCTCTGCCTGGCCAATCCGGTTGGCCCACATCGGATGCGCTGTCATGGGAGTATGGTCGATCGTGTCCACCAGGGTGAGCGATAACAGCCGCTCGGCGTGGCGAACACCCAACGTCTGCCCCACCATCCCGCCTACCGATACCCCACAGAAATGCGCCTGGCCGATATCGAGCGCATCCATCACTGCAATGACATCATCCGCCAGACGGGTCATCGTGTAGGCGCCCACGGGGGCATCGCTGCCGCCATGACCCCGCATGTCGATGCGCAACACGCGATAGCGCGAGGCCAGATGGCGGGCAGTGTCGTCCCACAGTGTCAGGTTCGCAGCCAGCGCGTGGGCCAGTACGACCCACGGGCCCTCGCGGCCGTCGACCCGAACCTGAAGTCCGACATCTCCCGCCTGGATGCGCTGCGACCCTGTGTCAGACATATGGCAATCCCTGTGTTGTCCAGCGTTGTCACGGCGCTCACTATCACCGTCCCTCACTACTACGATAGACGAGATCAATTTGTGTGCCATCGGGTTCCGTCTGACGCAACCGCGCTGGCATCCAGTCCAATGACGGCGCCAGCCAGATTTCCACGCGACGGCGATCTCCCGGGTGGCGTGGCAGCCGCATGAAGTGGCGCGTGCGCACCATGCCCGTGCCGATATCGATATTCTCCTCACCCACGTACTGAACCTGCATCGGCTCCACTTCCGTGGTGTCCGCCACATTGAACGTCTCCGTGACACCCGGTGTGGCATAGCGCTGCGGGTCGCCGCGCGCCCATCCAACCAGTTGCAGGAACACGCTGAACCGGTCCTGGAAGTTGGTCGGCATCGGCACCTGGCCGCCACGCGTTTCAAACACCACCGTACTTGCGGCGTGATCGAAGCGGGCCACCGCCTGCTTGTTGCGGCGGGCCTCCTGGTATCGCGTGGGCTGCAGGCCGCGTGCGGTCATGTCACCGCTGCTTTCAAACGCGAAGCGGAACCACAGCACGCGCGTTTCCACCGCCAGCCGGTAGTGCCGGCCATCCTGCTCCCATCGGATGGTGCCGTCGGGGTTTTGCACGCCATTGACGAAACTCGCGTAACGCATGGTCACCGAAGGTGGCGGCGCATAGTTCGGCCCAGGCACGGCGGGCGCTTCCGTAGGCGCGCTGGCCTTGGCACCCGCGTTGGCATTGGCGGCATCGCCCGTGCCGCCGGCTCCGGCATTGGCGGTGGTATCACCGCTCGTCGAGGTAGCAAGCGCAGGCGCTGCCGGTTCTGGGGCGGATTCGGTTTCAGGAACGGGCGTTTGAGCAGCCTGTGCCGGACGCACTTTGGGCGGTGGCCGGGGCCGTGGCGGCGCAGGCGGTGCCGGAGGGGGAATCAGGATCGCCTCAAGCGCAGGCGTATCCGGCAGCGGCGGCAGCGTGGTCAACGGTATGTGGTTCAGGCCGAGCAGCACCAGCGCATGCGCGATCGCCACCAGTACGAGCACCACCAGCCAGCGACGGATACGCCGATAGCGGGGCGAACGCGAAGAATGCCTACGAGGGTTGGCCGTCCTGTCCGGCCGGTTGGCTGTCGCCAAGGTAACCGAGCTCCGAAGAGATCTGCCGCGCGATGTCGCGCACACGCCGATCCACCGCACCGCCCCATTCTGCATCGAATACGCTCTGCGCGCCGAGCACGATGAGCGCCATCGACAAATGGCCATTGGCATCGAACACTGGCGTGGAGATGGCATTGATGCCCGGCAGCACGCCGCCCCGCGTGCGCGCCGCGCCGCGCTGGCGGACATCGGCGCAGATGGCGTCGTATGCGGCGAGCGATGCGGGCATGTCAGGCAGTGCGGCATCGCTGCGCGTCGAGAGTTCGCGCTCGATCAGCGGCAGTGTCTGACGCCGTGACAGATACGCGCCATACAACCGCCCCGTGGCCGAATTCAGCATCGGCATCACATCGCCCAGCCGCAGACTCACGCTGACTGGATGGCTCGATTCCTCCCAATGCACGATGGTGGGACCATGATTGCCCCACACGGCGATGCCGGCAGTCTGGTCGATCTCGTCGCGCAGTTGCGACAGCACCGGCCGCGCGCGGCGCACCGGATCGAGCCGGTTCAGACCCGCCAGCCCGAGTTGCAGCGCGAAGGGTCCGAGGTCATAGCGCTGGCTGACGGCATCCTGCGTCACGGCCCCCAGCCGCTGGAAGCTGACCAGGTATCGGTGCGCCTTGGCCGGATTCATGTCGGCGGCGGCGGCCAGGTCGCGCAGCATCATCGCGCGGGGCGAGGCCGCCAGTGCCTGTAGCAGCCGGAAGCCGACTTCGATCGACTGGATGCCAGCACGCTTGTCGTCGTCGCTGGATGAGGTGTCGCCGGGGGTGTCGTGGTCGTCCACAACCGTCATGCGTGCTCGCTAAAGGGAAATTGGAGAAATTGGAAAAGTGCTGTCGGCCATTCTATACAAGCCGGCCCGTCGCGGATTCACAACCCCGGTCCGGTAGACTACCGCCCATCCATTTCGCCCAACGTTCGCAAACGTTCGATTCCGCATGAAACTCGCCACATTGAAGGACGGTTCGCGCGACGGCCAGCTCGTCGTTGTCTCGCGCGACCTGAAGACCGCGCACTACGCCACCGATATCGCCGGCAAGATGCAAACCGCGCTCGACGACTGGCAGTTCTACGCGCCGCAACTGCAGGATCTCTACGATGCACTGAACGCAGGCCGCGCGCGCCATCCGTTCCCGTTCGAGCCCAAGCACTGCATGGCGCCGCTGCCGCGCGCCTATCAATGGGCCGACGGCTCGGCCTACGTGAACCATGTGGAACTGGTGCGCAAGGCACGGGGCGCCGAGATGCCGCCCGAATTCTGGACCGATCCGCTGATGTACCAGGGCGGCTCGGACGACTTCATCGGCCCGCACGACGACATCGTCTGCGCCAATGAAGCCTTCGGCATCGACTTCGAAGCCGAAGTGGCCGTCATCACCGGCGACGTGCGCATGGGCGCCACGCCCGAACAGGCTGGCGAGGCCATCCGCCTTGTCATGCTGGCCAACGATGTATCGCTGCGCAACCTGATTCCCGCCGAACTGGGCAAGGGCTTCGGCTTCTTCCAGAGCAAGCCGGCCACGGCCTTCTCGCCCGTGGCCGTCACGCCCGACGAACTGGGCGATGCGTGGCAGAACCGCAAGGTCCATCGCCCGATGACGGTCCACTGGAACAGCAAGAAGGTGGGCACGCCCGACTGCGGCACCGACATGGTGTTCGACTTCGGCCAGTTGATCGCCCATATCTGCAAGACGCGCAACGTGCGCGCGGGCAGCATCGTCGGCTCGGGCACGATCTCGAACGTGGACCGCAAGAAGGGCTACGCCTGCATCGCCGAGAAACGGACCATCGAGACCATCGAGAATGGCAAGCCGGAGACGGAGTTCATGAAGTTTGGCGATTCCGTGCGCATCGAGATGCTCGACACCGATGGCAAGTCGATCTTCGGCGCCATCGACCAGGAAGTGGTGGCCCGGTAAGCGCAGCCATCGCATCGGGACCGGGTGCAAACCCGGCTTGCCCCACCCCGTACCGATCCGCCTATAATTCCCCGACCGCTTGGTCGGGGAATTTTTTTGCCCGGCCGGGCCGTCCCCGACACAAAAGACAGAGAGCCCGCCGACTATGACCTCCGAAGACCAGACACTGTCCCCCCGCCTGTCGCGTTATCAGGCGCTCACGCTGCGCCGCCACGGCCCGGTGCTCGAAGTCATCATGGGCGCGGCACAGTCGTCCAACCGCAAGCTGGCCACGGCGGATGCCAACATGCACCGCGAACTGGCCGAGATCTGGCGCGACATCTCCGCCGATCCCGATATCCGCGTCGCCATCATCCGGGGCGAAGGCAAGGGCTTCTCGGCGGGCGGCGACCTGGCGCTGGTGGAAGACATGGCCAATGATTTCGAGACCCGCACCCGGGTCTGGCACGAGGCGCGCGACCTCGTCTACAACGTCATCAACTGCGACAAGCCCATCGTCTCCGCCATGCACGGCCCGGCCGTGGGCGCGGGTCTGGTGGCCGGGCTGCTGGCCGATATCTCGATTGCGTCGAAGACCGCGCGCATCGTCGATGGACACACGCGGCTGGGCGTGGCAGCGGGCGATCATGCGGCCATCGTGTGGCCGCTGCTGTGCGGAATGGCCAAGGCCAAGTACTATCTGATGCTGTGCGAGTCGGTCAGCGGCGAGGAAGCCGAGCGGATTGGCCTGGTATCGCTGGCAGTGGAAGAGGACGAACTGGTTGCCAAGGCATTCGAGGTGGCCAACCGGCTCGCGGCGGGTTCGCAATCCGCCATCCGCTGGACCAAGTACGCGCTCAACAACTGGCTGCGCATGGCCGGTCCCGCGTTCGATACCTCGCTGGCGCTTGAATTCATGGGCTTCGCTGGCCCCGACGTACACGAAGGCATGGCGAGCCTGCGCGAGAAGCGGCCGCCCCAGTTCCGGTAACCGGCCGTCCTCTCCCTAGTCGGACGGCCCCGACAGATGGAGTGCCGCACCATGTTCGGACAGATCCCCGATTTCTCGAATAGCTTCGACCTGCTGCGCAGGATGTGGTCCAGCGGCAGCGGCATGCCCAGCGGCCTGATGCCTGGCCTGAGCGCAATGACGCCGCCGATGGACCTCGACGAAGTCGACAAGCGCATCCACGACCTCAAGGCCGTGGAAAGCTGGCTCCAGCTCAACACCAACCTTCTGCGTACCACGATCCAGGGCCTCGAAGTCCAGCGCGCCACGCTCGTAGCGCTGCAGACTTTCGGCAACGCCCTGTCTCCCGAGAAGATGCAGAGCGCGATGGAGAACGTGGCCCGCGCGGCCAACGCCCCGAGCGCACATCCAGCCCATCACGCCAACCCGTTCGAGACGCCGCGCACGGTGTCCGAGGCACAGGCCGATGCCGAGAACGACGTCCCTGACGAGGAAGAAGCCGACTCGCCGCCCGAGTCTGCCGCCGAAACCGGGGACGCCGCTGCGTCCGACAGCGGCAACGCGCAACTGCCGCCCAATGCCGCGCTGTGGTGGGACCTGCTGCAGCGCCAGTTCGCACAGATCGCCAGCAGCGCGGCGGCGGCCAGCGCCGCGCCGTTCGGCGGGGGCATGTCGGGGATGCCCGGAATGCCCGGGATGCCAGGATTTGGCGGCATGGCCGCGGGGGCTGACGGCGCCGAGCCGGCCAGTCAGGCGCCCTCGACGGCCGCGCCAAAACCCACTGCACGGAAAGCCACCGCGAAAAAGCCTGCTGCAAAGAAGCCTGCAGCCAAGGCGCCCAAAAAGGCAGCCGCCCCAAAAACGGCCCCCGACGAGGCCAAGTGATGCATGCCGGGCGTGGCCAACGCCCGGCCTCCCCCCTCGCGGGAAGTGTCGTAGTCGCACCACTTTCGGGCGCCCTGTCAGGCGCACCGATAAAAATCCATCAGCGTTTGCTGAAAGACACTAGAGAAAACATTCGAGAATGATTCCTGTCTGGTAGAATCCGCCAGTGATTTCAAAGGCTTAGGCATGCTCTACCCCGAACTCTTCAAATCGTTGGAAGCGGTCCGCTGGCACATGGACAAGGACATCCCGTGGGATTCCTTCGACGCGAGCCTGCTCACCGACGACCAGGCGAAGACCATCCGCATGAACGCAATCACCGAATGGTCGGCCCTGCCCGCCACGGAAATGTTCCTGCGCGACAACCGCGACGATTCCGATTTTTCGGCGTTCATGAGCATCTGGTTCTTCGAGGAACAGAAGCATTCGCTGGTGCTGATGGAATATCTGCGCCGCTTCCGTCCGGACCTGGTCCCGACCGAGGAAGAACTGCACGCCGTGCGCTTCGAGTTCGATCCGGCCCCGCCGCTGGAAACGCTGATGCTGCATTTCTGCGGCGAGATCCGCCTGAACCACTGGTACCGCCGCGCTGCCGAATGGCACTCGGAACCGGTGATCAAGCATATCTACCGCACGCTGTCGCAGGATGAAGCCCGCCATGGCGGCGCCTACCTGCGCTACATGAAGAAGTACCTGGCCCAGTTCGGCGATACCGCCCGTGCCGCGTTCGCCAAGATCGGTGTCCTGATGGCTTCGGCTCGCCGCACCGAGAAGCCGCTGCACCCGACCAACCTGCACGTGAACAAGGCCCTGTTCCCGAACGACACGGTGCAGTCGCGCCTGCCGGACCCGGACTGGCTCGAGCACTGGCTCGACGAACAGATCCGCTTCGACGAGGTCTGGGAGAAGAAGGTCATCGAACGGATCCTGCACAACATGTCGCTGCTGTTCGAGCGCACGTTCGATTCCGTCCAGGACCTGAACCGCTACCGCAAGGAACTGAACGCCAACCTGCAGGCCGCCCAAGCCTGAGTTGACGCTTCTCCGCCGCGTGACAAGACCCCATCGGATACGATGGGGTTTTTCATTGGCGCGCCGACTTTTCCGACTCGCTCTCTCCCATGAACGCACCCGCCTACGAATCCAAGCTCGTTCCCGCCGACGACATCGCCGCCCTGCAAGCCGCCGTGGCCGCGCTGCCCCGCCCGCTGGTCTTCACCAACGGCGTGTTCGACATCCTCCATCGCGGCCACGCCACCTACCTGGCGCAGGCCCGCGCGATGGGCGCCAGCCTGGTCCTGGGCGTCAACAGCGACGCGTCGGTGAAGATGCTGGGCAAGGGCGACGACCGCCCGCTCAACAACGAGGCCGACCGCATGGCATTACTTGCCGCACTGGCCGCCGTGGACCTCGTGGCAATGTTCCGCGAGCAGACGCCGGTGGAGTTGATCCGGCTGGTACGCCCGGATATCTACGTGAAGGGCGGCGATTACGATATCGACACGCTGGAGGAAACGCGGCTGGTGCGGAGTTGGGGCGGCGAGGCGTATGCCATCCCATTCCTGCATGACCGGTCGACGACGAAGTTGTTGACGAAGGTGAGGGCTGGCTGAGTTTGCGGTTCTCCCGCACTGTTCTGGCTCCCCTCTCCCCCGCCCCTCTCCCGCAAGCGGGAGAGGGGAGAAAACCGAGGGTCGGTGCGAATGCTGCTGCCGGTATGCTCCCCTCTCCCACGAAGTGGGAGAGGGGTTGGGGGAGAGGGCCGGAGGGTCTGCTTGCCGACCATACGGCAATTTGCACTGCTGCCCCTCTCCCCCGCCCCTCTCCCGCAAGCGGGAGAGGGGAGAAAACCATCAGCCCCGCGCCGCGCCTTCGACGCGCGCCTGCATCCCCCCCTTGCAAGCCTGCATCACCTCCGCCCCATAGCGCTGGCGCACCTCTTCCATCCGCGCGCGCAGCGCTTCGTCCGTGGTTGCCACACGCAGCCATTGGCGCGAAATATTGCGGGGAGCGTCGCTGATCAGCGCCGTGCGGACGCCCTGGCCTCGCAGGGATTCCAGGAATCGATCCGCGCGCTCCCGTTCGCGGAACAGGCCTAGCGATACCGTGAAGGACTCCGCTTCCTCATTGCTGACCACCG
Organism: Cupriavidus sp. SW-Y-13; assembly: GCF_009793345.1. Taxonomy (NCBI): domain Bacteria; kingdom Pseudomonadati; phylum Pseudomonadota; class Betaproteobacteria; order Burkholderiales; family Burkholderiaceae; genus Cupriavidus; species Cupriavidus sp. SW-Y-13. The sequence goes on along the minus strand of NZ_WHLX01000001.1, from coordinate 115,300 downwards.
AGACATCCGTCACCTTGCGGCGGCGTAGTTCGGCCAGCTTGCGGTCGGCGTTTTCGCGCGTGGCCTGCGCGGGCAGATGCACCCACCAGCGCACCTGTTCGCTGCGTTCGAACTGATCTACCGGCAACGTGCTGCCCGCTGCAATCGCCACCAGATCCTCGCGTGCGTGAGCGACGGACTGCGCCGTGAAGCCGCCCATTTCCATGCAGCTATCCTCGGCCCGCACGGGCGCCGATGTCGATGCCAGCGTGACCTTGCCGGGCGTGGCGCTGCGCGGTGCGGGCGTGGCGGCGGGCGCAGACGCGTCGTCGCGCGGTTGCAGTTCCATCCGTTCGCCGCGCACCTGCTGATCCACACGCTGTGGCTCGCGCGGGCTTTCGAACAACCCTGAGAAGGGCTGCGGACCGAACGCGCCCAGCAAGGCCGCCAGCAGCAAGGCGTTGGCCACCAACAGGGCGATCAGCAGGACGTTCAGACCTTTCCGGGACATGGGGAAGCGCGCAGGTGTTTGTCAGTAGGAGCCAGGGTCGGCCGATCAGGCAGGTTGCGCCATCGCATGCAACCCAAGCAGCACAAGATTATCGTGCATCTCGAACGGCATCGCGAGCGCGCCGGCCACCGCGTGGCGCGCTCCACCCGACAGCAGGCAGCGCACCGGCCCGCGTTCGCCCAACGCGCGCCAGCTGCGCTCGATGGCACCGGCCTGTGCAGCCAGGCAGCCTGCAGCGATGGCATCGTGAGTGTTGTCTGCGCCCAACGCTCGCACCGCGCGCGCGGCGCCCGCACCGGTGTCCAGCACATCGAGTTCGGGCAGTTGCGCCGTGTTGCGCGCCAGCGTGCCCAGCATCAATTCCAGCCCCGGCAGGATCAGCCCACCCTCGAAGCGCGCCCCTTCCGGCGTGGCCGTGACGATATCGAGCGTCGTCGCCGTGCCGGCCGTGACGATCAGCAGCGTCTCCCCGGGCAGCCAGCGATGCGCGCCGATGCTGCCGACCCACCGATCCACGCCAAGCTGCGTGGGCTCGCGATACCCATTGACGAGGTTGCCGTACGCGCTGACCGTGCGTACCCATTGCAGCGGTACATCGCCCGGCACGTCACCGAATGCTTCGGCCAGCAGCGCCTCGACCTCTCCGGCCAGCGTGGCACCGGCCACGTTGGCGATCCAGACAGCCGGTGCCACCCCGGCACCTCGCAGATGACGCCATGTACCCACCAGCGCGGCCCGCTCGGCCGGCACCGCGTGCGATGCCGCACCGGCGTGCTGCCACGGCGTGGGCAGCGCACCCGACGGGGTAGTCTGTGCAAGGGGTGGCGGCTGGCTATCGTCGCACCATGCCCACTTCAACCGTGTGTTGCCGATGTCGATCAGCAGTGCGCTCATGCCGGGGCTCCACGCAGCGAGACTTCGCCGCTGGTGATCGGCTCCAGCCCGTTGGCCGTTTCCAGCAGCAGATGACCTTCGCCATCGACGCCACGCGCCAGCCCCTCGGCCACCACCGTGCCGTCGTGCAGCAGCCGCACCGGCTCGTTGCGGAAAGCGTCGCGCGCAGACCATGCCGGGGCCAGCGCCGCAAAACCTTCGGCCAGAAATACTTCGCGCATCGCCGCCAGCCGGTTCAGCACGGCACCGAGGATGCGCGTGGGATCGCGATGCGGATCGAAAGTCGGCAGCACCTCGGCCACGCCCGACAGGTCGCGACCCAGCGCCGCTTCCATGCGTGCATCGCGTACGAGATTCAGGCCGATGCCGATCACGGCCCACAGGCGCTGCGGCCCCGCAGGCACCGACTCGATCAGGATGCCGGCCAGCTTGCGGCCATCCACCTGCAGGTCGTTCGGCCACTTGAGCCCCACCGCCGTCGCCGCCCCGCAATCCTCCAGCGCCTGCGCCACGGCCAGCCCTACAGCCAGGCTCAGTCCGCTGAGGCGCGCCGGCGCCAGTGCCAGCGGCATCGCTACCGAAAATGTCAATCCAGCCTGCCCTTGCCACGGACGCCCTTGCCGACCGCGACCGGCTGTCTGCCGATACGCCACGCGCACCTGGGCCCGCGCGTCGTCCCAGGTTGCCGAGCGGCATGCCTGCGTCAGGTCGGCATTGGTCGAACCCGTCTCGGCCACGACATCGACCTGCCAGTCTCGCGCCGCGCCACCATCGAGAGTGCGCCGCAAGACGCTTTCATCGATGTGCCACGCCGGCAGCGCGGCAGCATCGTCGGTGAGGGCAGAGATCGGCGTGGAGGTTGAGCGGTCGGGCATGTAGGAAAAATCCGGGTAACGAAACGCGGGCGCGGGGCTGCCGAGATTGTAGCTGTGGCCGTGTCAGAGGATGTCTGGCGGCAACTCGGCGATGGGTAGCATAGAATCGGGACTCAGCCATCACATCATCACCCTCTTTTGGACAGCCCCCCGACGCCCGCCATCGACATCTCGCGCCAGGACGGCGCCTGCAGCGTCAGCCTGCAGGGCGACTGGACCGCGCTCGCGCTTGCCGGCTGCCATGAGGCCAAGGGCCTGCGCGGACAACTGCAGAAGCTTGCCGGCGCACCCGACAACACGCGCTGGTCTCTTGCCGCCGTGACACGGCTCGACCACATCGGTGCGCAACTGATCTGGCAAGCGTGGAACGGCCGCATGCCCGAGCGCGTGGAACTGAACGAGGGCCAGCGCCGCGTGTTCGACCGCATCGCCGGGCTGCGCACCGATGGCTGGAAGAAGACGATGGTCGACCGGTTCAATCCGATCACGCTCTTCGGCGCCGCGCTGATATCGTTCTTCGCGCAACTCGGGGTGGGCATCACGATGCTCGGCCAGCTGACCTTCGACCTGTTCCGCTTCCTGCGTGCGCCGCAGCGTGGTCCGTGGCGCGAGATCTCGGCCAATATCTACAACGTGGGCTACAAGGCGCTGGGCATCACGGCGTTGGTGGGGTTCCTGATCGGCATCGTGCTGTCCTATCTGTCCGCCAACCAGCTGCGGATTTTTGGCGCCAGCACCTTCATCGTCAACATCCTGGGCATGGCCGTGATCCGCGAGCTCGGCCCGGTGCTGGCGGCCATCCTGATCGCGGGGCGCTCGGGCTCGGCCATCACCGCGCAGATCGGCGTGATGCGCGTGACCGAGGAGCTCGATGCGATGCGCGTGATGGGCATCTCGCACGGCTTCCGGCTGATCATGCCGCGCGTGATCGCGCTGGCCATCGCCATGCCGCTGCTGGTAGCGTGGACGGATCTCATGGCCCTGCTCGGTGGCATGACCGCCGCGCGCTTCCAGCTCGGCATCAGCTTTGCCTTCTTCCTGCGCCAGTTGCCCGATGCGGTGCCCGTGGCCAACCTGTGGCTCGGGCTCGGCAAGGGCGTGGCGTTCGGCATGCTGATCGCGCTGACGGCCTGCCACTATGGCCTGCGCATCCGGCCCAACACGCAGAGCCTGGGCGAGGGCACGACGGCATCGGTGGTGACGTCGATCACCGTGGTGATCATCGCCGACGCGATCTTCGCCATCCTCTTCAAGGACGTGGGGCTATGACCGATTCCATGCCACCCGACGTCCAGCGCGGTACGCCACGCGAGAAAATCATCGAGGTGCGCGACCTCGTGAAGCGCTATGGCGACAACGTGGTGCATGACGGCCTGAACCTCGACGTCTATCGTGGCGAAGTCCTGTCGATCGTCGGTGGCTCCGGCACCGGCAAGACCGTGTTGCTGCGGCAGATTGTCGGGCTCGACCGGCCCACCTCCGGCACCATCCGCGTGTTTGGCGAGAACCCGGCCGCGCTGACCGCCGCGCAACTGCAGGCCCTGCGCAACCGCTGGGGATTGCAGTTCCAGCGCGGCGCGCTGTTCTCGGCACTGTCCGTGATCGACAACATCGCGCTGCCGCTGCGTGAATTGCGCGCGTTGCCGGACAACCTGATCTGCCAGGCCTCGCTGCTGAAACTGCAACTCGTGGGACTCTCGGCCAAGGATGCCGACAAGATGCCATCCGATCTTTCGGGCGGCATGATCAAGCGCGTGGCGCTGGCCCGCGCACTGGCACTGGAACCGGAACTCGTTTTCCTGGACGAACCCACTGCCGGCCTGGACCCGATGGCGTCCGACGACTACGTGGACCTGATCCGCGAACTGCGCCGCGAGCTAGGCCTGACCGTGGTCATGATCACGCACGACCTGGACACCCTTGTGGCGCTGTCCGACCGCGTGGCCGTGCTGGCCGACCACAAGGTGCTGGCCGCCGCGCCCATCCCCGAAGTCATCCGGGTCGATCATCCTTTCATTCGTGAATATTTTCTGGGCGACCGCGCCCAGCGCGCGCTGCAGGCGCTGCCCGCCCCGCACGGGTCCGGCAACTCCGCAGCGCCCAGTGGAGACACCTGATGGAAAACAAATCGAACGCCTTTCTTGCCGGCGTGTTCACCATCGGCCTGGCCATCCTGGTGCTGTTCGCGCTGTTCTGGTTCAGTAGTGACCACGCCGTGCGCGTGCCGTACGACCTGATCACGCGTTCCACGGTGAACGGGCTCGGGCCGCAGGCCGATGTGAAGTATCGCGGGCTCGACGTGGGCAAGGTGGTATCCATCAAGTTCGATCCGCAGGTGCCGGGCCAGATCATCGTGCGCATCACCGTCAACCAGGACACGCCGATCACGCGCACCACCTATGCCACGCTCGGCTTTCAGGGTGTCACCGGCATCGCGTACGTGCAACTGGACGATACCGCGCGCGAAGAGGGCGCCAGCACCAACTCGCCGCGCCTGCCCACTTCGGCGCGCGAACCGGCGCGGATCGTGATGCGGCCCGGCTTCTTCGAGGAACTGGAGAAGCGTGGCGACTCGCTGCTGACGCAGACCGAAACGCTGATGGCATCGCTCAACGAGATGTTCCAGACCACCAATCGCGACGAGCTCATGTCGGCGATCAACTCGGTGCACCAGACCGCCGAGGATTACTCGAAACTCGCCAAGTCCCTGCAACCGGCCGTGAACCAGTTGCCCAAAGCCGTGGAAAACCTCAACGCCACGCTGGCCTCCACGCGCCGGCTGGCCGACGACCTGGCCAATCCGAATGGCACGGTGATGTCCACGGTGAATCGCGTAGGCGAGAACATGCAGGGTGCCGCGGATTCCGTGCAGAAGGCCGCCGGCATCTTCACGCAGGAAACGCTGCCGCAACTCAACGGCCTGGCACGCGACGCACGGCAGACCGCGCGCAGCATCGACCGCGCAGCCGGCCAGTTCAACGACCAGCCCAGCAGCGTGCTGTTCGGCGGCCCGTCGCCCACGGCAGGTCCGGGCGAGCCGGGCTTCCAGGCGCCTTGAACCCGAACATGACGCGCACCGAGCGCCCCAGCCGAGATTCCGCCATGAATGCTTCCGCCCTCATCCCTTTCGCGCGCATCGCCACGCTGGCCACGTTGCTGGTGCTCACCGGCTGCGGCGTGCTGCCTCAGTCGCGCAGCACCACCACCTATGACCTCGGCCCGCTGGCCGCCGCGCCATCGCAACCGCCTGCCCGCCTGCCCAAGCTGCGCGTGGCCGAGACCGATGGTCCCACGTGGATGGATGGCCGTGGCATCTACTACCGTCTGCAGTACACGCAGGCGCAGCGATTGCAGTCGTACGCGACGCAGCGCTGGGTCGACGCCCCGACGCGGCTGTTCGACGACCGGCTGCGCGATGCGGTGTCGGGCCGGGGCGAACTGACCTGGTATGGCGACACCAGCGTGCCGGCCATCAAGGTGGACCTGCTGGGTTTCGAACAGGTCTTCGATACGGCCACCAGCAGCCGTGGCGTGGTGCGTGCGCGCGCCACGGTATTCCACAAGAACCTGATCGGGCAGAAGACATTCGTTGCCGAGCAGCAAGCGACGAGCGCCGATGGCGCAGGCGGTGTGAAGGCGCTGGCCGCGAGCAGTGACGCAGTGATCGCCGCCATCCTCGACTGGGCAGCCGCGTTGCCGCTGGAAGCCGCGACGGCCACCGGCCCCGCCGCGTTGCCGCGCGCCAATCCGCCATCGCGCGACAGCGTGCCGATACCGCCCGTGGACACGCCAAAAGCCACGGCGCCGCGCCAATGAGGCGTACAGTGCTTAACCCGTTGTAACGGTTGCGAGCCGTCATGCTTTCGGACAGCGCCCCGCCTCCCACACCGCCGCAGGACTTGCGCCAGCCCGAACTTGAAGGATGGCTGCCCCGCCATTCGCCGCTGGCGCGCGTGGGGCTGGTCTGCTTCACACTGCTGGTGGCCTACGCCAGCCTGTATCCGTTCACCGGCTGGACCAACAACGGTATCTCGCCGTTCGCATTCCTGAGCGCACCCAAGCCGCGCTACATCACCGAGTTCGACCTGCTGACGAACGTCATCGGCTACTGCCCGTTCGGCGCACTCGTGGTGTTGTCCCTGCACCCGCGTGTCTCCGGGGCGCGGGCCACGCTGATCGCCTTCGTGGCCGGCGCGCTGCTATCCGCCGTGATGGAAGCGCTACAGACCTGGCTGCCCACGCGGATCTCGTCGAACATTGACCTGATCACCAATGCGCTCGGGGCACTGCTCGGGGCCGCCGTGGTGGCACCGTTCACCGGCGCATTGATCGATCGGGGCACGCTGACGCGCCTGCGGCTCGCATGGTTCGAACCGCATGCGAGCTTTGCCATCGTCCTCGTGATGTTGTGGCCCTTCGCGCAGATCTTCCCGCAGGAACATTTGTTCGGCATGGGCGGCATCGTGCGCGAGTGGCTCACCGATCCCGATTCATGGCCAATGGCGTGGGTGCAGGCGTACTTCCCCGCGCTGATTGCGTGGCAGGACAACATCGGCATCCGCACCGACGACATGCAAACGCAGTTGCTGCTGGAGACAGCCGTGACCGCATCGAGCTGGATCGGCACGGGGTTGTTTGCGTCGATCGCCATGCGGCGAACCGCGCCGATGCTGCGCATTCTGGCTGCACTGCTCACCGCCGCGCTGATCATCAAGGCCGCAGTGTCCGAGTTGCAGTTTCCGGATGACAACGCGTTCAACTGGCTCTCCGAAGGCGGCCGTTTTGCGTTGCTGACGAGTTCGCTGGTGCTGGTGTTACTGCTGCGGCTACCACGTTGGCTCCGTGCCGTGCTGGCAGTGGTGGCATTGACGGGGCTGGTCGCCTTGACCAATGTGCTGCCGTCGAATCCTTATGCGTGGGTGTCCGAGCAAGGATGGCGCATGGGCCGCTTCATCCATTTCAACAGCCTGGCGCAGTGGCTTGGGTGGCTGTGGCCGTTCATGGCGTTCACGTATGTGATCTGGCGCTTCGAGCAGGTCAGCCTGCGGCGCCGGTTGCAGCGCATTGCACGCCGCCGCGCCACCGCACGCGCAGTGGCCGCCGCTACGGACAGCCAAAGTCATCGCGAGACGAAGCAGCCTTAGCGCTCCGCCGCGCGAGGTGAATCAGTGCAGTTGCCCGCCCTGTTCGCGGATATCGTCTTTCGTCGATAGCGTGGTGGCCACCGCCACGCGCAGCCCCGCGATCAGCGTCTCCAGCGCGAGGCTCGGCGCACCAGGGTGTCGCGCGGCCTGCTCCGGCAGATAGGGGATGTGGATGAATCCACCACGTGCGACGCTCGATGCCTTCGCCAGCGCGTGCATCAGGCCATAGAAGACGTGATTGCAAACGAAGGTGCCCGCCGTCTGCGACACCATCGCCGGCACGCCCGCTGCACGCAGATCTCTTACGATGGCCTTGATCGGCAGCGACGCGAAGTACGCGGCCGGACCATCGGCGGCAATCGTGACGTCGATGGGCTGGGCACCAACGTTGTCGGCCACGCGCGCATCATCCACATTGATCGCCACGCGCTCGATCGACAGCTCCGTGCGGCCGCCCGCCTGCCCCACCGCAATCACCACATCGGGACGCAGCGACGTGACGAGTGCATCCATGGCGTCGATGGCCTTGCCGAACACGCAAGGCAGTTGCCGCGCAACGACCACGGCATCGCCGATATGCGCGCCATCGAGCGCCCGCACCGCCTCCCATGACGGATTGATCGGTTCCTGTTCGAACGGCTCGAAGCCGGTCAGCAAGACGGTACGGGTCATGGCGATGTCCTTACATCAGGAAATACAGCAGGAAGATATTGGCAACGAGGATGCCCAGCGCCGAAGGCACCTGCGCCCGGATCACCGCGTTGCGGTCCTTCAGTTCGAGCAGTGCAGCCGGCACGATATTGAAGTTGGCTGCCATCGGCGTCATCAGCGTGCCGCAGTAGCCCGAGAACATGCCAATGGCCGCCATCACTGCCGGGTTCGCATGGAACACGCCCACCAGGATAGGCACGCCCACGCCGCCCGTCATTACCGGGAACGCGGCAAAGCCGTTACCCATGATGATCGTGAACAGCGCCATGCCGATGCAGTACACCGCCACAGCCACGAACTTGTAGTCCATGTTGATGTACGAGGTGGTCAGGTGCGCCACGGCCTTGTCCACGCCGCCATCGAAGAACACCAGGCCGAGCATCGCCAGCATCTGCGGCAGCACCAGCGCCCAGCCCAGCGATTCGATCAGGCGGCGCGATTCGCGCAGACCCTGCACCGGCGTTTCACGCGTGAGCCAGCACGCCACCGCCAGCGAGACCAGGCAGCCGACCCCGAGCGAGACGAACGTGACGTTCTTCGGATCGAGCAGCGGCAGGCCCGCCACCTTCACATCCTTGAACACCACCGTGCCGATCACCGTAATCAGCGGAATCAACAGCGCCGGCACAAACAGCTTGTTGCCGAGGCGCTTCGCGCTGGCGCGACGTTTTTCCTCGGGCAACGTGCCATGCTTGCCGATGCCCACGCCACCGAACCCGGCGATCAGCGCCATCACCACCGCAGCCACGCCGACGATGGCCGGCGGAATCTTGTCGCCGATCAGGAAGATCACTGCATAGAGCAGCCAGAACAGGCCCGTGGACAACCGGCGCGGATGCGCCTTGTCCGACAACGTCATCAGCGACGTGATCAGCAGGACAAAGCCGGCCAGCCAGTACAGGTATTGGATCGAGATGATCATCGCTTACTCTCCCTTCGCACCAGCGGTGGCCGGCATGCCCACCGGCTTCTGCGCGCCAAGCTCGCGCTCCAGCCACATGTCCAGGCGCTTCAGGCGCACCGCATGGATCAGGAAGGCGCAAATGGCGGTCGGGATACCCCAGACGGCGATATGCAGCGGTTCCACGTCGATGTGCGAGGCCAGCAGGAACGTGTGCATCAGCGCGATGGCACCGAACGCCACGAAGATGTCCTCACCGAAGAACAGTCCCACGTTGTCCGTGGCGGCGCAGAACGCCAGCACGCGCTGGCGCACCGGCTCGGGCAAATGGCCGAAGCGGTTCTCGGCCGCGCCTTCGGCCATCGGGGCCAGCAGCGGACGCACCATCTGCGGATGGCCACCCAGGCTGGTCAAGCCCATCGCGGCGGTCAGTTCGCGCACAGCGAGGTAGACGATCAGCAGGCGGCCCACCGTGGCCGACTTGATGCGCGATATCCACGCCTGCGCATGCTCGCGCAAACCGTGGCGTTCCAGCAGGCCGATCACGGCCAGCGGCAGCAGAATGATCAGCGGCAGACTGCGCGCCTTGACGAAGGCGGTGCCGATCGCGGTAAAGATCTGCGTAAGCGGCATCGACGCAGCAATCCCCGTGACGATGGCGGCAGCCGCCACCACCATCATGGGATTGAACCGCAAGACGAAGCCGATGATGATGACGCCGACCCCGAGCAGGGGCCAAAGATTGACAGCCGGTTCCATGGGAAACACCTGATAACGCGTGAAGCGATACGTGAAGGACTGCGTGAAATCAACCGATGCCTGCGGGGCGAATCCCCTCAGACATCGGCACGGATGGCGATGCCTTCCGCGCCGAGCCGATCCCGGATGCGGCGCGCGAAGGCAAGCGCGTGGGCGCCGTCGCCGTGCAGACACACGGTTTCGGCACGAATCGGTACCCAGGTGCCGTCGATGGCCTGCACGCGCTGGTCGCGCACCATCGACAACGTCTGGTTCAAAGCCACTTCCTCGTCGTCGTGCAACGCGCCCGGCGTGCCGCGCTTCACCAGCGTGCCGTCGGGGTTGTAGCCACGATCCGCGAAGACTTCTTCCTTGACCGCCAGGCCCGCCTCGCGCGCCATCGTGATCATCTGGCTGTTGGCCAGTCCGAAGAAGGCGAGCTTGGGGTTGTAGTCCTTCACGGCGCGCACGATGGCCGCACACAGTTTCGGATCGCGCACGGCCATGTTGTAGAGCGCGCCATGCGGCTTCACATGCGCCAGTTGGCCGCCCTGTGCGCGCACCATCGCGTCGAGCGCGCCGATCTGGTACAGCACGTCGGCGTAGACCGCCTCGGGATCGCGCTGCATCTCGGTGCGGCCAAAGTTCTCGCGATCCGGAAAGCTCGGATGCGCGCCGATGGCCACGTTCTTCTCCAGCGCCCATTTCACGGTCTGGAGCATGGTGGCCGCGTCACCCGCGTGCCAGCCGCACGCGACGTTCGCGGAGCTGATCAACGCGATCAGCGCCTCGTCATTGCCGCAGCCTTCGCCAAGGTCTGCATTGAGGTCGATTTGCATGGGCGTTCTCCGTAGGGGACGGTAGTTGTGGGGGCTTGGAAGACTCAGGCGAAGCGTTCAGGCAACGAAGCGAGTCGTCGTTCGTCGTCGTGCGGCAATCTGCATGCCGGCGCCCTGCCAGCGCAGTGCCTGGTCGATCTGCCGCAGATAGCGGTCGACTTCCGCCTGTGCGGCGGCAGCCTGTTCGAGCGACACCTCGGCAAAGCGCACCGTTGCACCGAGTGGCACCTGCGCCAGGCGCCAGAGGTCGGCGCCAATCACGGTGCCGATCTTCGGATAGCCGCCCGTGGTCTGCGCATCGCTCATCAGCGCGATGGGCTGGCCGTTCGGCGGCACCTGCATCACGCCCGGCATCACCCCATGCGACAGCAGATCTGCCGAGCGCTCGGCCCGACGCGCCAGCGCAGGACCCTCAAGACGCAGGCCCATCCGGTTGCTCTGCGGCGTGATGGTCCAGTCTGCCGACCACAGCGCTTGCTGCGACGCCGGCTCGAAATCGGGATACTCGGGACCCGGCAGCAAGCGGATGGTCAGCGCACTGCCCTCGCGATTGGCGGGCAACGCCCAGCCCGGCGCAGCCACGCCGAGCCAGTCGCGGTCTTCCTCGATACCAGGCCGGCCCGCAGGCAGACGATCGCCATCGCGCAGCACGCGGCCTTCGAAGCCGCCGAAGTTCGATTTGAGATCCGTGCTACGCGAGTTCATCACCAGCGGCACGTCGATGCCACCGGCCACGCAGAGGTAGGTGCGCGTGCCGCCGCGCGCTGCGGGCAGCGTCAACGTCTCGCCACGGCGCACGTCGAAGGCATGCCACGACCACACGGGCACGCCGTCGAGGTTGGCGCTGCATTCGGCGCCGGTCAGTGCCACGCGCATATCGGCCTCGAACCGCAACGCGGCACGGCCCAGCGTGAACTCGATGGCTGCCGCGCCCGGCTCGTTGCCGAGGAGTCGATTGCCCACCTGCAGCGCCAGCCCATCGGCGGCACCGGAACGGCCCACACCGAAGCGCCGGAATCCCACACGGCCCAGATCCTGCACCGACGCCTGCGCGCCAGGTCGAATGATCTCGATCACAGCAGCACCTCCTCGGCGATAAAGCGCACGGTATCGCCCGGCGCGAACAGCGACGGCGGATCACGGTCGGCCACGAACAACTGCGCCTCCGTATGGCCGATCAACTGCCAGCCGCCCGGCAGCACGGCCGGATAGATACCCGTCTGCTCGCCGCCGATGCCCACCGCACCCGCCGGCACCGCCAGACGCGGCTCGCGACGACGCGGCGTGGCCAGCTCCGGCGCCAGTCCGCCCATATAGGCGAATCCCGGCTGGAATCCGAGGAAATACACCACGTACTCACCCGCCGCATGACGGCGCACCACTTCCTGCGGCGACAGTCCCGTATGCGCGGCCACATCGGCAATATCGGGCCCGAACTCGCCGCCGTAGCGGACGGGAATCTCCACGAGCTTGCCCGTGGCATTGCGCGTCTCGCCCGACGCCCACGCCACCTTCAGGTTGCGCTCCAGCGCGGCCACATCGGCCGTCTCGTCAAACGACAGCGTGAGATTGTTCATGCCCGGCACCACATCCACCACACCCCGCCAGTCTGCAGCACGCTCGGCCATGGCCCAGATACGGCGCTGGACGTCGAGCGACGCCGGCGGTGCCACGCTGTAAAGGAGAGCCTGCTCGGCCAGACGGTGAACGGTGCATTGAGGCATGAGGGGGCCATGAAAAATCGCGTTGAGGGTCCAGGTAGTGTAGGCACCACAGACACCCCGCGCGACGTCGCCAACAAACCCGAAGTGACTCAATCGAATTTCATTGACGATTTATCGATAAATTCATGTTATCGAAACATGACCATGCCCGGCACCTCGGGGGAACCCTTAGTGTTTGTGCACTGTTAGGGGGAAGTTCGCGTACGTTTTGGGCGAAAGATATTTATAGATAACTTTTATTGAAAGGACGCTGAAAGGCCCCTCAAGACATTCAGGACGAAAAAAAACCGGCCAGCTTGGCTGACCGGTTTCTCTGCAGACAACACACCGGGCTAGGGCGTCATGTGCGCTGACTCAGGCAAACCCTGCCAGATGCGCTTGCTCGTCAGCGTGGTACGAGCTGCGGACCATGGCGCCGACGGCGGCGTGGGTGAAGCCCATCTTGTACGCTTCTTCCTCGAACATCTTGAAGGTGTCCGGGTGGACGTAGCGCATCACCGGGAGGTGATGGTTCGACGGTGCCAGGTACTGGCCGATCGTCAGCATGTCGATGTCGTGGGCGCGCATGTCGCGCATGACTTCGAGGATTTCCTCGTCGGTCTCGCCCAGGCCCACCATCAGGCCCGACTTCGTTGCCACGTCCGGGTTGCGGCGCTTGAACTCCTGCAGCAGCTTCAGCGAGTGCGCGTAGTCGGCGCCGGGGCGAGCCTGCTTGTACAGGCGCGGCACCGTTTCCATGTTGTGGTTCATCACATCGGGCGGCGCGTTCTGCAGGATGTCCAGGGCCTTGTCCAGACGGCCACGGAAATCGGGCACCAGTACCTCGATGCGGGTGTTCGGCGACAGTTCCCGGGTCTGCGAAATGCAATCGACGTAGTGCTGGGCACCGCCGTCACGCAGGTCGTCGCGGTCCACGCTGGTGATCACCACGTAGTTCAGGCGCAGCTGAGCGATGGTACGTGCCAGGTTGCCCGGCTCGTTCACGTCGAGCGGATCGGGGCGGCCGTGGCCCACGTCGCAGAACGGGCAGCGACGCGTGCATTTGTCGCCCATGATCATGAACGTGGCCGTGCCCTTGCCGAAGCACTCGCCGATGTTCGGGCAGCTCGCTTCCTCGCACACGGTGACGAGATTGTTCGCGCGCAGGATGTCCTTGATCTCGTAGAAGCGCGAGTTGCCGGTGGCGGCCTTCACGCGAATCCACTCCGGCTTCTTGAGCCGCTCGGCCGGCACGATCTTGATGGGGATGCGCGCGGTCTTCTCGGCCGACTTCTGCTTCTTGGTAGCGTCGTACTCTGCGGGGGCTTGCGGGACTTCGCTGGACGTGGCGATCAGTGCGTCGCTCATACTGTTCTCCGCACGCGCGTCAGCGTGCATGTGTGGCGTTGATTCGGGGCCGGGCGTGCCATCTCAGGCGGCCTCGGCGGCGGCGTTCCCGCTGACCTGCGCATGCGATTCGCGCACCATCAGGACTTCGCACAGGGCCGCCGCCAGGCGATGCGCGATTGCGGGTTGTTGTGCCGCAGTCACCGGCGATGGCTCCGCGCCGGCATCGTCGCCCACCGCGAAGGTGGCGCCCGCTGTTGCCATGTCGACTGTTTCCAGTCCGGCATAGCCACAGGGATTGATGCGCAGGAACGGGTTCAGGTCCATCTGCACGTTGAGGCTGACGCCGTGATAGCTGCAGCCGTTGCGGATCTTGAGGCCGAGCGCGGCAATCTTGGCGCCCTGGTGCGGCCCGTCGGACAGGTAGATCCCAGGTGCGCCGGGCTTGCGTTCGGCTGCGAGATTATACGCCGCGAGCGTGTCCAGTACGGCCTGCTCGATATCGGTCACCAGTTCACGCACCATGAGGTGGCGACGCCGCAAATCGAGCAAGAGATAGGCCACGACCTGGCCTGGACCGTGATAAGTGATCTGGCCGCCACGATCGATTTTGACGACCGGAATCGCGTCATCGGGAGCCAGCAGGTGCGACGGGTCGCCGGCCTGACCGAGCGTGTAGACCGGTGGATGTTCAACCAGCCAGATCTGGTCGGGGGTCTCGGCGGTACGTGCGGCGGTGAAGTCCCGCATCGCGTCGAAACAGGGCTGGTAAGGCTGGCGGCCCTGATCGATGACTTGGATCGGATGCATGCCCGAGAGTGTAACGAAAAGGGCCGGCCTACGCTGGGCAGGCCGGCCCTTCGGAGACGGCTTTCAGGCCCGGACCTTCTCCTCGGCCGGGGTCCATTCGGTGCCTCGCACCAGCCGCTTGCCAGCGCGCAGCAGCAGGTGCGGCAGATCGGCCAGCGTCAGCGCCGGGCGGCGTGCTTCGGCAATCAGTGCCAGCCGAACCGGCCCCGAGGCGCGCGGATCAATGCTGAGCACGATCTCGTCACCGCGCCGCAACAGCAGGCTGCTGCCGCAGCGGAGCCAGTAATCCTCCGAATCGTTCTCGCGGGTCACCCAGATATCCACACCTTTGGCATCTTCCACAAACAGACGTTGGGCGGCGTGCATCGACAGCGCGGTGACTTCGCCTGGGTTCAGCGTAAAGACGGTCGTTGTGAGCAAGGCTTTCATGGTGGTTCTCCAGGTTCCCGGGGGCGCCGCCGTATTGTCGGAATGGCCGGAACTGGCTTGGTGACTGGACCAGAACAGTTCCGGGTGTTGTTGGCGGGATCCGGTGCATTGGATTCTAGTGACTCCCAACAGCGCGGCAAAACGATATATATTGCGGTGTCTTGTTAGCACGACTCACATAGGAAAAGGGGTGCCGCCATGGCCTGGAGCGGGAGTTGGAATCCGGATGACGCGCGCAGCTGGAAGCGGGAGTTTCCGCGCCTGCCGGCGCTGGCCGCCCTGCGCACCTTCGAGGCGGCAGCGCGCCACGAGAGCTTTTCTCGCGCGGCCTCGGAGTTGTTCGTCACGCACGGTGCGGTCAGCCATCAGATCCGCGCGCTCGAAGAAGAACTGGGGCAGCCGCTGTTCGAGCGGCGCGGCAAGCGCGTGGTGCTGACCACCAGTGGCCGGCTCTATGCCGAGCGTGTCCGCGACGCGCTGCAATCCGGCAATCGCGACAAACGCCTGACCATCAGCACCATGCCGTCTTTTGCCGCGCGCTGGCTGACGCCACGCATCGGCAGCTTTATCGAGCAGCACCCGGAACTGGAAGTGGAACTGCTGTCGTCGAACGCGCTGGTGGACTTTGCCAATGAAGAAGTCGACGCGGCCCTGCGCATGGGTAGCGGCCAGTATCCGGGCCTCTATACGGAGCGGCTGGTCGAGGACGTGTTCTTCCCGGTCTGCAGCCCGAACTTCAACGGCGGGCGCCTGCCCGAGCAGCCCGCGCACATGGCCGGCATGCCGCTGCTGCGCGGCGAGGGCGATCCGTGGAAACCGTGGTTCGAAGCTGCGGGGCTCGACTGGGCGGAGCCGACCAAGGGCCTGATGCTGCAGGATTCGTCACTGTTGTTGCAGGCCGCCGCCGAAGGCCAGGGCATTGCGCTGATCCGCTCGACGCTGGCCTACAACGATCTGCTGGCCGGGCGCGTGGTCAGGCTGTTCAACGTCAGCATCCCGTGTCCGTGGCTGCTCTACTTCGTCTCTACCCACGCCAGCCTGGAAACGCCCAAGGTGCAAGCCTTCCGACAGTGGCTGCTGCCCGAGATGGAACGCTTCAAGAACATCCTTTCTCAGTGGAAGTGAGCCGCCGCTAGTCTTTCGAGCCTTCTTCGTCCGACGACGTATCGGCCTTGGGCGCGGAGGTGGACTTCTTCCTGCCGCCCCGTCCCGCCCTCGGATGGGCCTGATCGTAGACCTTGGCCAGATGCTGGAAATCCAGCGAGGTGTAGACCTGGGTCGTGGACACGCTCGCATGGCCGAGCATTTCCTGCACCGCGCGCAGGTCGCCCGAGGATTGCAGCACATGGGTGGCAAACGAGTGCCGCAGCATGTGTGGATGGACGTGGCTGGGCACGCCGGCTGCCAGCGCCTGCTGGCGGATACGCTGCTGCATGGTGCTCGATGCGATCCGTCGGCCCCGCGTACCGAGGAACAGCGCGTGCGTATCGTCGGGCGTGGCGTCGGGACGCAGCAGCGTCTGCCGCACGCCGAGCCAGGCGCGCAGCGCCTCCACGGCCTTGCTGCCCACCGGCACGGTGCGCCGGCGCGAGCCCTTGCCGATCACGGTTACCTCGGCACTGCGGAGATCGAGCCAGCTTTCCGAGCGGTAGTCGCCCTCTTCCGCATAGTGCACGTCGAGCTGGATCAGCTCGGAAAGCCGCAGCCCGCTGGAGTAGAACAGTTCGAACATCGCCTGGTCGCGGACCGCCTCCGCGGTATCGCCAGTGCGGTGCGACACCAGTGCGACGGCGTGCTCCACCGACAGCGCCTTCGGCAGCGGCTGACCGCGACGGGGCGCGCGCACGCCATCCACAGGATTGGCCGTCACGCCGTGCCCATACCGGGCCGCCCACAGATAGAAGCCGCGCCACGCCGACAACGAGCGGGCGATGGTGCGCGCGGAGAGACCGCCGCCGTGCATGCGGGCGGCGAACGATCGGATATGTCGGGTTTCGAGCGAGAGCAGCGGCACGCCCGCTGTCAGGCGCTGCGCGTTCTCTTGCAGCACGGCCAGGTCGTGGGCGTAGCTCGTCAGCGTGTGTTCGGCCAGCTTGCGGTTGGTGGCCAGCCAGTCGAGGTACTGCAGCACCAGCGGATCGGGTGTCGGCTTTTGCGACGAATTGCCTGCCGCCGCATCATCCTTGCCCTGCTGGTGGCTGCGCATGGCGAAAGGGTCAGTCGCGCAGGCGATTCAGCGCGGCACCGGCCACTTCACCGATCTGCGCCAGATAGGCGGTGCCCATGCCTTCGTGGAAGCGTCGCGTCTCGGGCGAGCCCAACACCAGCAGGCCGAATGCCGGCCCCGCAACCTCCTCGCCCGCCTTGGCCGGCGGACGCAGCGTCACCATCGCCAGCGAGGCGATATCGTCCCGCTCCAGCAGCGCAGCCGCCTCGAAGCCGCTGTTCGGGCCGCAGAACGGCGCGCGCAGGCCTTCGGCAAAGAGACGCAGATCGTCGCTGGCAGCCTGCGCCACTTCCATATGGGAAAACGCCTCGCCCACGTTCCAGAGGCGCAGTGCCACGGCGGGCACGTCGAAGACCTGCTGCAGCCCATCCTGCACCGCATACGGCAGCGCGTGGGAATCCACCTCGGCCAGCAGGCGCAGTTGCCAGTCGTGCAGGCGCTGCTGCGTGCGGTCGTTCTCGTGACCATGGCGCACCAGATCGGCCAGCTTCAGCTCCAGCCCCTTGTTCTTCTCGCGCAGGATTTCCATCTGGCGCTCCTGCAGCGACACCGCGCGATGGCTGTGCGGGCTGGTCAGTTGCACGGTGGCGAGCAGTTCGGCGTGGTCCTCGAAGAACTGCGGGTTGCTTTGCAGATAGGCGGCGACGTCTTGGGCGTTCATAGGCTTCTACTGTGTTCAGTCCGTACTTTTACGAGGCGCAGTGTAGCCGACTCGGGTCCGGCTCAGGTCTGGATCAATCGCTTCTGGCGGGAGATGCTCATCAGGATGCCGATGCCCATGCCCAGCGTCACCAGCGCCGTGCCCCCGTAACTCAGCAGCGGCAGCGGCACACCCACCACGGGCAGGATCCCGCTCACCATGCCCATGTTCACGAATGCGTAGGTGAAGAAGATCAGCGTGATGGAGCCTGCCAGCAGCCGTGAGAACAATGTCGGCGCGTTGGCGGCAATATAAAGCCCCCGGAAGATCAGCAGCAGGTACAGCACCAGCAGCACGGCATTGCCGATCAGCCCGAACTCCTCCGAATACACCGCGAAGATGAAGTCGGTGTGCTTTTCCGGGATGAACTCCAGGTGGGTCTGCGTGCCCTTGAGCCAGCCCTTGCCGGCCACGCCGCCCGACCCGATCGCGATGATCGACTGGATCGTGTGGAAGCCCTTGCCGAGCGGATCGGTGGTCGGGTCCAGCAGCGTGCAGACACGGTGTTGCTGGTAGTCATGCAGTACCGGCCAGTTCACGCCCGGCTTGCACATATCGGTCTGGAAGGTCAGCAGCAGCGAGATCGCCACCACGCAGATGCCAAGCAGCGGCAGGATGATCTTCCACGACAGTCCGGCGAAGTAGATCACGTAGAGTCCGGCGGCCAGCACCAGCAGTCCCGTGCCAAGGTCGGGCTGCTTGGCGATCAGGCCCACCGGAATGCCGAGGATGACCAGCGCCACGATGAAGTCGAACCATCGGATCACCCCCTCGCGCTTCTGGAAGTACCACGCCAGCATCAGCGGCATCGAGATCTTCATGATCTCCGATGGCTGGATCACCATCCCGACATTGAGCCAGCGCCGCGCCCCCTTGCGGATCAGGCCGAACATCGCCACGGCGATCAGCAGCGCCACCCCTACCGTGTAGAGCGGCACCGCAATCCGCATCAGCAACTGCGTGGGCATGAAGGCAATCACGATCATCACCACGTACGACAGCAGGATGTTGCGAAGCTGGTCTTCCACGCGCCCCGGCATGTCGATGGCGGCGGAATACAGCGCCACGATGCCGGTGGCGAAAAGCAGGAAGACGATCAGGGCCAGCGGCTTGTCGAAGCCGGTCAGGGCCGTGCGGATCATCGAGATGACGCGGCGTTTGTCCATGGCGCGTCTCCTTTACTGTGAGGCGTTGTTGCGTGGCGCGCCGGCGTCCGCCACTTCGGCGGGCTTGACCGGCCGCGCACGCGGCTTGGGCGCCGGCGCGGAGGCTGCGGCCGGGGTGGCGCGCGCTGGCGTGGGAGGTGCCGGCGGGGCGGAGGCGGCCGGCTTGCTGTGGCCCAGCGCCCGGAGCATGCGGGCATCGAGCGTCGCCACCGCCGAGGCCGGCGCAATCGCGGCCGGGTCCAGTTGCGTGGCGATGGAGTCGGACGCCGACCGGGCCGATGGCACCGACGCCGCGGCCACCGCGCCCGGCGCGCTGGCGCTGGCCGAGGCTTCGGTCATGGCGCCCGGTGCCGTCTGCATCACCGTGGCGGAGGCCGCATTGGCGGTCAGGCCCGTGGTGAACACGCTGGGCGTATCCACTGGCGGCCGGCCACCGGCGCGCTCGCGCTCCTCGGGCGGCGGCGCGCTGGCCTGCAGTTCCTCGGGCCACTTGCGCAGCAGGTAGTAGTCCATCACCTTGCGCGCGATAGGCGCCGCCACCGCTGCGCCGAAACCGGCGTTCTCGACGATCAGCGCCAGTGCGATCTTCGGCTTGTCGGCAGGCGCGAAAGCGGTGTACAGCGAGTGGTCGCGCTTGCGCTCCTCCAGCGCATGGTGGTTGTACTTCTCGCCCTTGGCCAGCGTGTACGTCTGCGCCGTGCCGGTCTTGCCCGCCGATTCGTACGCCGCGCCCGCGAATACGCGTGCCGCCGTACCGTTGTGCGTCACGGCGACCATCGCCTTCTTGATCACGTCGATATCGGACTGCTTGAACGGCAGCCGGTAGCTTTCCTTGGGCACGGTCAGCGTGCGCTCGCGCGTGACAGAGTTCTCCACCGCCTTCACCAGGTGAGGCTTCATCGCCGCGCCGTTGTTGACGATGATCGACACGGCATTGGCCAGTTGCAGGATCGTGAAGCTGTTGTAGCCCTGTCCGATTCCCAGCGAAATCGTTTCGCCGTCATACCACTTCTGCTGCTCCGGCTTGCGGTACGCCTTGCGCTTCCATTCGGTGGACGGCAGGATGCCTTTGCTCTCGCCCTC
Source organism: Cupriavidus sp. SW-Y-13 (assembly GCF_009793345.1). Classification (NCBI taxonomy): domain Bacteria; kingdom Pseudomonadati; phylum Pseudomonadota; class Betaproteobacteria; order Burkholderiales; family Burkholderiaceae; genus Cupriavidus; species Cupriavidus sp. SW-Y-13. Next base: position 95,243 of record NZ_WHLX01000001.1, on the reverse strand, counting down.
GATGTCGATGCCCGTGATCTGGCCAAAGCCCAGCGGCTTCATGAAATCGTGGATCGCATTGACACCCATGTCGCGTGCCAGTGCGTAGTAGTAGGTATCGCACGACTGGACGATCGATGACTGCATGTCCACCCAGCCGTGGCCGCCCGGCTTGTCGTCGCGGAACGTGTGGTTGCCCAGCGTGAAGAAGCCGGGATCGTGCATGCCCCACGCGGCCGTGCGCTTGCCCGTGGTCAGCGCGGCCAGCGCCATGAACGGCTTGTACGTGGAGCCCGGCGGATACGTGCCGCGCAGCGGCCGGTTCAGCAGCGGCTTGTCCGGCGAGTTGTTCAGTTCGTCCCAGGTCTTGGAATCGATCCCTTCCACGAACAGGTTGGGGTCGTAGGTCGGCTTGGAGACGAACGCCAGGATGTCGCCGGTTTCCGGTTCGATGGCCACCAGCGCGCCACGGCGATCCCCGAAGAGCTGTTCGGCCAGTTGCTGCAGCCGGATGTCCAGCGAGAGGATCAGGTTGTTGCCGGGCGTGGCCGGCGACGTGGACAGCGTGCGGATGGGACGCCCGCCCGCGCTGACTTCCACTTCCTCGAAACCCGTCAGGCCGTGCAGCTCGGTCTCGTAGCTTTGTTCCAGTCCGATCTTGCCGATGTAATTGGTGCCCTTGTAGTTGTCAGCGTCCTTGCGCGGATCGTACTTGGCGCCCTCGGCGTCGTTGGCCTCGTCCATGGCCTCGATCCGCTCCTGGTCGCGCTGCGAGATCCGGCCGAGGTAGCCCACCACGTGGCTGGCCGATTCGCCCAGCGGATACTGGCGGAACAGGCGAGCGCGCACATCGACGCCCGGAAAGCGGAAGCGCTGGGCGGAAAACTTGGCCACTTCCTCGTCGGTCAGCTGGCTGCGCAGCGGCAGGCTCTCGAAGCTGCGCGATTCTTCCATCACCCGCTTGAAGCGGCGGCGGTCGCGCGGCTGGATATCGATCAGCCCCGACAACGCCTCGATGGTGTTGTCGAGCGTATCGGTCAGCTTGGACGGTGTGATTTCGAGCGTGTACGCCGAGTAGTTGCGCGCCAGTATCACGCCGTTGCGGTCCATGATGATGCCGCGATTCGGCTCGATCGGCGCCACGGAGATGCGGTTGTCCTCGGCCTTGGCCGAGTACTGGTCGTGCTTGTACCACTGCAGCCACACGAAGCGGGTCATCAGCAGGCCAAAGCAGATGACCGTGAACAGGGCGGCAGCCGCCACGCGGATGCGGAAGCGGCCGATTTCCAGTTCGACGTTGCGGATTTCGGTCATGGCGGTACTGCGGGCGGCGGTGTCAGGGTGTGTGGGAGCTGGCGCTAGATCGGACGCGTCTCGTCGACGTCGCTCGATCGGCGTTGCGGCGCCAGCAGCAGCGCGGTGGCCATCGGCCACAACACGGCCTCGATAACCGGGGCCAGCAGCAGGGGCCAGTCCGGCAACGGCGCACCCATGGCCAGGCGGATCAGCACCGGCACCGCGTGCGCGATGAACAGCAGCGGCATCACGTGCAGGGCCTGGGTGTAGACCGAGAACCAGAGCACGCGGCGGTGAATCGTGATCGCAAAGTACGCCAGCAGGGTATAGGCCAGCGCGTGCTCGCCCAGCAGGCGGGCGTCATGCACATCCATCAGCAGGCCGAGCAGGAACGCCACGCCCATGCCCACCTTGCGGGGCTGGTGGATGTTCCAGAACACCAGCACCAGCGCCACCATGTCCGGGATCCACAGCGTGGTGCCCCACGGCATCAGGTTGAACAGGAACGCCAGCACGAAGGTCAGTGCGATAAAAACGGGATTGACCGGGCGCAGCAGGTATTGGGACGTCGTCACTGGGCGGACTCCGGAGATTTCTGCTTGTCGGCTTTCTCGGACTTGTCGGCGGCCTTTTGCTCGGCACCGGCGCGCGCCGCAGCCGAACGGGCACCCTTCTCGGCCTTGGTCGGTGCAGCCTCCTGCGCCGGACGCGGCGCCAGCCCCGACTCGTAGCGCACCACCAGCAACTGGCGGTGCGACCGCACGCCGGCCACGGGCTCGCAGTACACGCGCGAGAATGCGGTGTCGGCCTTGCGCTCGATCTGGACGATCTTTGCCACGGGCAATCCCGGCGGATAGGTGCCGTCAAGGCCCGACGTCACGAGCAGGTCGCCCTGCTGCAGGTCGGCAGAAGCGGCCATGAAGCGCAGATCCAGCAGGCCGGCACGCGCGCCGCCAAAGGCCACGCTGCGCAGGCCGTTGCGCACCACCTGCACGGGAATCGCCTGGTCCTTGTCGGTCAGCAGCGTCACTTCGGACTGGAACGGCGATACGCGCGTGACCTGTCCGATCACGCCACGCTCGTCGATCACCGGATATCCGGCACGCAGGCCCTGCGAACTGCCACGGTCGATGACGATGCGCTGGCTGTACGGGTCGCGTGCGTCGTACAGGATTTCGGCTGCCGTCACCGGCGTGGCCGATTGCTGTTCCAGATTCAGCAGCTTGCGCAACTGGCCGTTCTCGGCCTCCAGCTGCGCCTGGCGCACGGCCGCATTGGCCTGCTCCACGGCGCTGCGGCGCAGCTCGCGATTCTCGGTGGCCAGTGTGACCGAAGATTGGGCGTAGTCGAAGACGCCGCGCATCGCATCGCGCGGCACCAGGACGAGGCGCTCCACCGGCATCAGCACGGTAGCGGCCACCTGGCGGGCAATGCGCATGGCGTCAAAGCGCGCGTCGACGATCAGCAGCGCCAGCGCGATCGCCACGAAGACGACCAGACGCGCGACTGCCGATGTACCTTGCTTGAAGAGCGGCGGTGGAGAGTAATCCATTTACCGGTGCGCGGGCGAAACCATTCCGCCAGCGCGTCCGGGCGGCCCTTGCAGGGCGCGCCGGAACGGGCTGGCGGGGGAAGACATCAGGGGATGGAGGGGAGCGGCGACGCCAGGCTTCACGTCGCGCCCCCGGCCTCGTGTTACTCGTACGAGAAAATGCTGCCGAGCTTGTCCATGCGTTCCAGCGCCATGCCGGAGCCGCGCACCACGCAGGTCAGCGGATCCTCGGCCACCAGCACCGGCAGGCCCGTTTCCTCGGCCAGCAGACGGTCCAGGTCGCGCAGCAGCGCACCGCCACCGGTCAGCATCATGCCGCGTTCGGCGATGTCGGCACCCAGTTCCGGCGGGGTCTGTTCCAGCGCGATCTTCACGGCCGAGACGATCTGGTTCAGCGGATCGGTCAGGGCTTCGAGGATTTCGTTCGACGACACCGTGAACGCGCGCGGAATGCCTTCGGACAGGTTGCGGCCCTTGACTTCCATTTCGCGCACTTCCGAACCCGGGAACGCCGAGCCGATTTCCTTCTTGATGGCTTCGGCGGTCTGTTCGCCGATCAGCATGCCGTAGTTGCGGCGGATGTAGTTGACGATGGCCTCGTCAAACTTGTCGCCGCCCACGCGGACCGAACCCTTGTAGACCATGCCGCCCAGCGAGATGATGCCCACCTCGGTGGTGCCGCCGCCGATATCCACGACCATCGAACCCGACGGCTCCGACACGGGCAGGCCCGCGCCGATGGCAGCCGACATCGGCTCCTCGATCAGGTACACCTGGCTGGCACCGGCGCCCAGCGCCGATTCGCGGATGGCGCGGCGCTCCACCTGGGTGGAGCCGCACGGCACGCAGATGATGATGCGCGGGCTCGGACGCAGCAGCTTGGTGTCGTGCACCATCTTGATGAACTGCTTGAGCATCTGCTCGGTCACGGTGAAGTCGGCAATCACGCCGTCCTTCATCGGGCGGATGGCCTCGATGTTGCCCGGCACCTTGCCCAGCATCTGCTTGGCTTCCTTGCCCACGGCGGTGATCGTCTTCTTGGCGTTGGGACCGCCTTCCTGGCGAATGGCCACGACCGACGGCTCGTCCAGGACGATGCCCTTGTCGCGCATGTAGATCAGGGTGTTGGCGGTGCCCAGGTCGATGGCCAGGTCGTTGGAGAAATAGCTACGGAGAAATCCGAACATCAGGAATCCTGTCTTCTGTTGGTTCGCGAGTATGCGAAGCGGCCGGCGCCGCATGCGGCCCGGCCACGAATACGTTTGCAAGGGTGATGGTTCACGGTCCCCCAGGTGCGGGCGGCAATTGCCAGCCCGGCCCCGGCACGCCCGTTGCCACCGGTGCGTCGAGCCCCGGGCACCTGCGGCGTTTCCGCGCGCCGGCGCGTGCAGCACGCCGGACCTACGGGAACCTTTGATTAAACTCTGCGCGAAAGTTCGCCGCCAGTGGGCCTGCCAGGACAAAAAACCTGACAATGCAGAAGCCTAATCGGAGGAACCAGTTTGTTACGACTGAAAATGCGATGAAAACCGGCCGTTAATCCTCGGTCCGGCCATGGAGCAGGCACACTACTGTTGCACCCTGCCATTGCACTCTGTTGCAAGTCTGCGACGCCCAACCGCTGAAAGCCGGGTTCCGCATCGAAAACTGCACCTGGGATGCCGCTTCGACATTTGCCCGATTCCTTTTCGGAACCTGCAGCTGTGCCGATGGCATCACCGTCAGGCCACCTTGCCGCAGCCCAAGTGGAGTGCGCGTTGCGGGAAGCCTGCAGCGCGTAATGATACCTTATAATTCACGCTGTTTCGGGGCGTTTGGACCCCGAAAAACTTGTAACTTCGACGATCCTGGGGTGTCCCCGGGTGCATCCGTCCGGTACGCCCTGGCTCGCGCCATGATGACCGGCGCATGACGCCCATCCGGCACCCCGACGGCCGCCCGGACGTGGCGAGGTGACCGCCGGCCCCGTGCCCGCGCCCCCGCAGCGCGTGCGGCCGCAACACCTCCGGTCCCCTGGGACTGAACCGTGCGCTCTTCGCAGCGCCGCACCAAGCCATGGCTCTCGAACTCTCCGACGTCAAGCGCATCGCGCACCTGGCCCGCATCGAAACCACCGATGCCGAGGCCGAACAGACGCTTGTCCAGCTGAACAATTTCTTCACCCTCGTGGAACAGATGCAGGCGGTGGATACCACCGGCATCGAGCCGCTGGCCCACCCGCTGTCCGCCGTGCGCGATATCGCCCAGCGCCTGCGCGAGGACGCCGTGACCGAGAGCGACCGCCGCGCCGACTACCAGCGCCCGGCACCGGCCACAGAGAACGGCCTGTATCTCGTACCGAAGGTCATCGAGTGACGCGCGGCCCCGCCCGTCCGTCCTCCCATCCAGACGCCATCTGACCCGACATGACCTTTTCCGCTGATTCCGTGACTTCCCTGCGCCAGATCGCCGACGCACTGGCCGCGCGCACCGTCTCCGCCGAGGAACTCGCGCGCGACTACCTGGCGCGCATCGACGCCGCCAAACACCTCAACGCCTTTGTCGACGTCAATCCCGACCTGACGCTGGCGCAGGCCCGCGCCGCCGACGAGCGCCGCGCCAACGGCCAGGCCGCGCCGCTGACCGGCGTGCCGATTGCCCACAAGGACGTCTTTGTGACGCGCGGCTGGAAGTCCACCGCCGGCTCGAAGATGCTTGCCGGCTACGAAAGCCCGTTCGACGCCACCGTGGTGGAGCGCCTGGGCGCCGCCGGCATGGTGACGCTGGGCAAGACCAATATGGACGAGTTCGCGATGGGCTCCTCCAACGAGAACTCGTACCAGGGCGTGGTGCGCAACCCGTGGAACACCGAGTACGTGCCCGGCGGTTCGTCGGGTGGCTCCGCTGCCGCCGTGGCCGCTGGCCTGGCGCCTGCCGCCACCGGCACCGACACGGGGGGCTCGATCCGCCAGCCGGCTTCGTTCTCGGGCATCACGGGGATCAAGCCTACGTATGGCCGCGTGTCGCGCTACGGCATGATCGCGTTCGCGTCGTCGCTGGACCAGGGCGGCCCGATGGCCCATTCGGCCGAAGACTGCGCGCTGCTGCTCAATACGATGGCTGGCTTCGATCCCAAGGATTCCACGAGCCTCGCGCCCGCGCAGGGCGGTGTGGACGAAGACTTCACGCGCCTGCTGGGTCAGCCGCGTGCTGGCGCATCGGCCTCGCAGCCGCTGGCCGGCCTGCGCATCGGCCTGCCGCGCGAGTACTTCGGCAAGGGTCTCTCCGCCGATGTGGAGAAGACCGTGCGCGCCGCGCTGGCCGAGTACGAGAAGCTGGGCGCCACCCTCGTCGATGTCTCGCTGCCCAAGACCGAACTGTCGATCCCGGTGTACTACGTCATCGCGCCGGCCGAGGCCTCGTCGAACCTGTCGCGCTTCGATGGCGTGCGCTACGGCCATCGCGCAGCCGAGTACCGCGATCTGCTCGACATGTACAAGAAGAGCCGCGCCGAAGGCTTCGGCGCCGAGGTCAAGCGCCGCATCATGGTGGGTACGTACGTGCTGTCGCACGGTTATTACGACGCCTATTACCTGCAGGCACAGAAGATCCGCCGCATCATCGCCGACGATTTCCAGCGCGCGTTTGCCGAGTGCGACGTGATCATGGGCCCGGTGGCGCCCAGCGTGGCGTGGAAGCTGGGCGAGAAGACGGCCGATCCGGTACAGATGTACCTGGCCGATATCTTCACGCTGTCCACCAGCCTGGCTGGCCTGCCCGGCATGAGCGTGCCGGCTGGCTTCGGCGACGGCAACATGCCCGTAGGTCTGCAACTGATCGGCAACTACTTCGACGAAGCACGCCTGCTGCAGGTGGCCCATGCGTTCCAGCAGGCCACCGACTGGCACCTGCGCCGTCCGGCCTGAACGCCGGAGTGACGAAGCAATGACGCGCCTGTCTGCCCTCTCTCACAAGCTGCCGGTCTCTGCCCGGCTGCTTGCCGCGCTGCTGCTGGCCGCCACGCTGGCCGGCTGCCAGATTCCGTTCATGGGCCGCTCCACGCCCATCGCGGCACGCGACATCGACCTCGTCGGCAATTGCCAGCGCACCGAGGAAGATGGTTTCCGCGAGGACGCACAACTGCGTGTGGCGGACAACACCGTGCAGCAATTGCAATGGAAGCTGTGGGTAGGCAAGCGCGGTTCGTGCAGCTTTAACCTGGCCGATTTCCGTCAGGTCCGCAAGACGCCGCATATCGAGTTGCGCGCCAACGACGGCAGCGCGTGCAAGCTGATGGTCTGGCAGGACCCGCGCCGCGTGACGCTGGCGCATGCGGGCTGCCAGGCGCGCTGCACGCCGGGCATCTACGAGGAAGCCTGGCCCGTGATGTTCGAGCCGGGCACCGGCGCCTGCGCGTCCACGCGCTGACGCAGATCGTCGATCACCCTCATCTCCATGCCGCGTCCGCCGCTTCCCGCCTCCACTGCCTCGCACCTGGTTCCGACCCGGGCGGGGCGCTGGCTGCGTGGCGCGCTGGCGGCCTTGGCGATGGGCGTGGCGCTGATGCCCACGGCGCCGGCCCAGCCGGCGGTGTCGATGGCCCCGACAACGCCGGTGGTGCCGCTGACGGCGCCGGTCAATGGATCGACAGCATCTGTCACCACATCGGCGAACGAACCATCGGCCACGCTCATCCGGCTTCCAGCCGAGCCGGGCACGCCGGCCCTGACTGCATACTGGTTCACGCCGCGTGAAGGCTCGCTCGCGCGCAGCCAGCCGTTGCCGGTGGTGGTGGCCTTGCACGGCTGCGGCGGTCTCGTGGACATGCGCGTGGCAGCCAGGCGCGCTGGCACGATCGAGGAAGTGATCGACCCTGCCGCTGCGTTGCAGGGCCGCTATCGCGAGTATGCGCAGTGGCTCACCGAGCGCGGCTATGCGGTGTTGATGCCCGACAGCTTCAGCCCGCGCGGCAAGGCGCAGGGCATCTGCACCGAAGCCCTCGATGCCCGCTCGATCGACGACCGCACGCGGCGCGCCGATGCGCTGGCGGCACTGCGCTGGGTATCGAAGCAACCGACCATCGACGCGCGGCGCATCGTGCTGCTGGGCTGGTCCAACGGTGCGCAGGCCGTGCTGGCGACGATCGACGCCAGCCGCCCGTGGCCAGCCGCCACGCCCAACGTAGAGCGCGCGGTGGCGTTCTATCCCGGCTGCCGGCGCGCGGTGCAACAACATGATTTCCGGTTGCGTACGCCGTTGCTGCTGATGATTGGCGGCGCCGACGACTGGACGCCCGCCACGCGCTGCGCGATGCTGCAGAACGCGGTGCAGTCCCGCCAGCCCGGCGCGCGATTTCGGCTGGAGATCTATCCCGGCGCGTACCATGGCTTCGACGGCACCAGTGAACTTCATGTGCGGCGCGATATCGCCGCACGGCACGGCAGCGGCGTGACCGTGGGCGGCGATGCCGTGGCCCGCGTGGCCGCGCTGGCCCAACTCGACTCCTGGCTCGCGAGTCCCGACCCCTGACACCGGGGTATTGGATTCGACGAACCCATCTTCAGATACAGATACAGATTCAGAAAGACAAGGAATACGCCATGCAATGGGAAGTGGTGATCGGCCTGGAGACGCACACGCAGCTCTCCACGGCTTCCAAGATTTTCTCCGGTACCTCCACCGCGTTCGGCGCCGAGCCCAACACGCAGGCTTCGCCCGTGGATCTGGCGCTGCCCGGCGTGCTGCCCGTGCTGAACCGTGGTGCCGTCGAGCGCGCCATCCAGTTCGGCCTGTCGATCGATGCGAAGATCGCGCCGCGCAGCATCTTCGCGCGCAAGAACTACTTCTATCCTGATCTGCCGAAGGGTTACCAGATCAGCCAGTACGAGATCCCCGTGGTACAGGGCGGCCAGATCACGATCCAGGTGGAAGGCAAGCAGGGTGTCTACGAGAAGACCGTCAACCTGACGCGCGCTCACCTCGAAGAAGACGCGGGCAAATCCCTGCACGAAGACTTCGCGGGCATGACCGGCATCGACCTGAACCGCGCGGGCACGCCGCTGCTGGAGATCGTGACCGAACCCGAGATGCGCAGTTCCGCCGAGGCCGTGGCCTATGCCAAGGCGCTGCACTCGCTGGTGGTCTGGCTCGGCATTTGCGACGGCAACATGCAGGAAGGCAGCTTCCGTTGCGACGCCAACGTGTCCGTGCGCCCCGTGGGCCAGAAGGAATTCGGCACGCGCCGCGAGATCAAGAACCTGAACTCGTTCCGCTTCCTGCAGCAAGCCATCGACTACGAAGTGCAGTGGCAGATCGCCGAGATCGAAGATGGCCGCGATATCGTGCAGGCCACGGTGCTGTTCAATCCGGACACCGGCGAGACGCGTGCGATGCGCACCAAGGAAGACGCGCACGACTACCGCTACTTCCCCGATCCTGACCTGATGCCGCTGGAAATCGACGCCGCGTGGATCGAGCGTGTGCGCAGCGAACTGCCGGAGTTGCCGGCTGCGATGCAGGCGCGCTTTGTGTCGCAATACGGACTGTCGGCCTATGACGCCAGCACGCTGACCGCGACCAAATCGCTCGCCGCGTATTTCGAGGCCGTGGTGACGGAAGTGGGCGCTGCCAGCGCCAAGCCCGCCGCCAACTGGCTGATGGGTGATGTGGCATCGCAACTGAACCGCGACGGCATCGGCATCGACGAAGCGCCGGTGCGCCCCGCCCAACTGGCGAAGCTTCTTGCGCGCATCACCGACGGCACCGTATCGAACAACACGGCCAAGAAGGATGTGTTCCCGGCGATGTGGGCGGGTGAGTCGGGCGGCGACGCCGACGCGATCATCGCCGCGAAGGGCCTGAAGCAGATGTCCGACACCGGCGAGCTGGAAAAGATCATCGACGACGTGCTGGCCGCCAACGCCAAGTCGGTCGAGGAATTCCGCGCCGGCAAGGAAAAGGCGTTCAACGCACTGGTGGGCCAGGCCATGAAGGCCACCAAGGGCAAGGCCAATCCGGCCCAGGTCAACGACTTGTTGAAGAAGAAACTGGGCTGATTTTTTCGGCTTTGGTAGTGCAAACGGCCACGCGCGAGCGTGGCCGTTTTTGTTTCTCCCCTCTCCCGCACGCGGGAGAGGGGAGAAAAGAAAGGCTAGCGGATAAGGCGCCTCATCGAGCAGTTTCCAGTGCCACGATCCGCACAGGGAATGGATTGGCGCATGGGGTTTCCCCACCCCATCGTCACCCCCTCAATCCATGGTTTGCCGCTTCGTTGTCTGGAAGGATGACCTGGCCGTCGGTGATGCCGTGCCAGGTACCGCATGCCGATGGCTTCTCTTGAACTCGACGACTTTAGGAGCATTGCCATGGCAGACCAGCAGGGTATTCGTTTCTTTCGAGTGAACACTGGGTGGAGCGAGGACGCCTCCGCGACAGGCGGCGACACGGTGGCGGTGGGTCCGGCTGCCGTGGCCACCGGCACGGAGAACATGGCGTTCGGCATCCTGTCGCGCGCCACCGGCGAGCACAACTCGCTGGCCATTGGCGGCGTGGTGCAGGCCACCGGCACACGAGCACTGGCCATCGGCGGGCACTCGGCGGCGTCGGCGCACGCGGCACAGGCGTTCGGCGCGGACAGCAAGGCCAGCGCCGAGAGTGCGCTGGCACTGGGTTACCTGAGTGCAGCGATTGGGGCGCGCAGTGTGGCACTGGGCGCCGAAAGCTCAGCCGACCGTGACGATGTGGTGTCCGTGGGCAACAGCGCGCGCAAACGGCCCATCGTGAACCTGGGTGACGGCGAAATTGCCGAGGCCAGCACCGATGCAGTCAACGGCCGACAGCTCTACGCGACCAACCAACGTGTGATTGCGCTGGAGAACAGCACGGCCGGCATCCGCTACTTCCGCGTGAAGAGCACCAAGTCCGATGGCGTAGCGAGCGGTGATGATGCCGTGGCCATTGGCCCTGCGTCTGGCGCTGCCGGCCCGGGCAGCCTCGGCATCGGCTATGCAGCCCGCGCCCTCGGCGGACTGGGCTCGATTGCAGTGGGCAGCAGTTCGGTCAGTACCGCCGACTATGCCCAGGCGTTCGGCGTGCGGGCGTATGCCGCAAGCTCTGGCGATGTGGCGATCGGGTTTAACACGCAGACCAATGGCGGAGGTCAGGCCGCATTGGCGGCTGGCTTCAATGCCAGTGCATCGGCCGCAGAAACGGTGGCGCTAGGCCTGCAGGCCCGCGCTACCGCGCAAGGCGGTGTCGCGATTGGCGCTCGCACGCAAGCCGGAAACGCGGGCTCCGCCGTGTTCGGCCACGAGTCCAGTGCCACTGCCGACAACGGCACGGCGGTGGGTCGCGCTGCCGCGGTGACCGCGGCGAATGGCGTTGCCCTTGGCGCCGGATCCACATGCGACCGCACTAACTCGGTATCGGTGGGCAGTCCCGACGCGCGTCGGCAATTGGTCAATGTCGCGGACGCCACCGCACTGAACGACGCCGTCAATCTGGCCCAGCTGCGTGCCGTGACTGGGGAACTGGAAGGCCTGCGGGCAAGGATCGCCGCGCTGGAGGCGGGTCGATAACATCGGCGCGGATGGCGATTTGGAAACGCCCGGCTGGCTCCCCTCTCCCGCAAGCGTGAGAGGGGAGCAACCGCTCCGATTACTCTCGCTAATCCTCCGGCGGCAACTGGCGCGGATGGATCAGCGCTTTTCCAGAGCCGCCACCCTGGCCTGCAGCTTGGCCAGTTCCGCGCGCATGGCGAGGTACATCGCAAAGTTGACCGCGTCACCCGGTGCGCTGGCATCTGCCACGTTGATGAGTTGGCGAGGCTGCTCTGCCGTGCCGATGGACACCGAAGCGTCGCGGTCGCATACGGAACCTGCGCCGAGCGCCACACCGTTTGTCACCGTCACCACGGCGGCGCAACCCAGCGCCGTACTCTTCTCGGCAGCGCTCGCAGCATTGCTGCCCAGCGCGGTACTGTCGAGGCCGCCGCATTCGGCCGCCCAGCCGATGGCGATGCCGTTCTGGCCCGGCGCCTTGGCGCTGGAACCGATCGCCACCGTTCCCGAACTGAGGCTGCTGGCGAGGTAGCCGACGGACACGGCATCGCCGGGTCCGAATGCGCTGGCATCCAGGCCAATGGCCACGCTGTTGTTGCCCTCCACCACGGCGCGCGGTCCAACACCCACGCTGTTGGTACCAGTGACCGACGCATCGGCCTCATCGCTATTTACACGAAAGTACTCGATCCCCGTCATGTTTCGCTCCAGAAGGTTGACCCGAACGGAAGCCGCGGCTTCCAACGAACCCCCGAACGCAGTGCGCCGGGGCTGAGGCCATCATTCCAAAGGGCGCGTTGCCGGGGAATGGATGCGCGCGGAACTAGATGGATGAGACTGTCACGACGGAGTCTGCGCCACCGGCACCATCGGCACCATCGGCACCATCGGCACCATCGGCACCATCGGCACCACACTGACCTCCACCTCCACCGTATGCTCGCCGCCACCGACGATCACGCCGTGCAGCAGCGGCACGTCGCTGTAGTCGCGTGCGATGGCAAGCGTGACGTGGCGCGTATCGGCCAGCATGTCGTTGGTGGGGTCGAGATCGATCCAGCCCGTGACCGGGCACCAGACGCCGGCCCATGCGTGCGAGGCATCGGCACCGAGCAGGCGCGGCTCGCCCGGTGGTGGATCGGTGCAGAGATAACCGCTGACATATCTTGCGGCGAGTCCGATCGAACGCAGGCAGCCGATCATCACCTGGGCAAAGTCCTGGCACACGCCGCTGCGTTGCGCGAAGGCTTCCAGCGCAGGGGTATGCACTTCGGTGGTTTCGGCGTGATAGTCGAAATCCGCGTGGATGCGATGCATCAGGTCAATGGCGCCCGCCGCCACCGGGACGCCGGGCCGGAAGCTGCGCAGCGCGTAGGCGCGCAAGTCCGCGTGCAGCGACACGTTTGGCGACGCGTAGACGAATTCGGATTCCGCATGGAAAGGCTGCCCCGCGCGGTAGCGCAGTTGCTGCGCCGCGTCTTCCCACTTGCGTCCGGCCTCGGGATCGAAATCCCGCCAGCGCGGTACAAGCGTCACCGTACTGCGCGAAGTCAGTTGCATCGATTCGTGCGGCGCGTCGAGCATGAAGTGCAGCACATTGTTGCCGAACGCATCGGTGCGCACGTGCTGGTGCAGAGGCGCCGGTTCGATAACCGTGGCGTGATCGCCCACCTGCTGCCACGCGTACGGCGGCGGCGTGACCACGGCACGTTGCTGGGCGTGTTCCACGGGCCACGCGTACTGATACCGCGTGACGTGGTGCACATCGAGCGTGGTCGGCGCATCCGGCGGCACGGTCTGCGGCGCCCCCGCAGTGTTCTGGGCTTCGCTCATGGCAGGTCCGTCTCCGGTGCCACGCCCGCGTGACTGAAATAGCGCCCGCCGATTTCATCGGACAGCTTTGCCATGCGTGCGCCAAGTTGATCGCACAGTGCGGCGAGCTTGGGATATCGGCCTGCTTCGCTCTGGCAGAGCAGCGAGCGCGATGGCAATGCGTCGAGTGGCGGCAGCAATTCGGCCAGCGGCACGCGGCTCTGCCCCGTGGCACCGGTCGGCAGTTGCGCGAGCTTCTCGCGCAGGCGGTCCAGCACGCCATAGAGGCCGCGCGGGTTGGTCGGCTCCAGCACCACCAGATCGACAAGTGCCGCCACGTCGGTGCGTCCCGGAAACAACGCGCGATAGGTCAGCGTGCTGTCGAACAAATGCAGCAGCAGATCGAACCCGCTGCGCGACTCCAGCGCACCGCTGCCTTCCGCCACTTCCAGAAACAGCGCGAGCGTGCCGAGCCGTTCTATGTGTCGGCCGACGAAGACGAGTCGCCACGCCTCGTCGCGCGTCATGCGATCGCCCTGCGCGCCGCTGATGGCGCCCAACTGCATCGACAGGTGTTCCAGCGCGCCCAGCACGCGCAGGCGGTCGTACGCGCCATCGGCGTGACCGGCTGTGCCTGCGGCACACCGCGCACCGGCCATCGCATCCTGGAAGTCGTTACGTGCCGCGAGGATCGTGCGCCAGTGGTCGTTGGAGAGCCGGTTGCGGATCTCGTTGGCGGCACGTGCGTGCGCGGCCAACGTGTTCATGAGTCCCGATATCGCACTCACATCGGCCAGCGCCGACACCAGGCTGCGTTCGAACACCCGCAACGATGCCTGCGGCGATGGTGTCTGCGGCGGCACCAGTCCGAACCACTGTGCAAGCTGGCCGATCATGTTCAGCGTGCCGTCATCGGTCTCGTCATTCGATTCGATCGAGCCGAGGATCTGGCGACACACGCGCACCACGTTCTCCGCACGCTCGGCGTAGCGGCCGGCCCAGAACAAATTCTCCGCCGCACGGCTCGACACCGCGAGCGGACGCGTGGCCGCTTGCAGTGCGGGCAGCGGTGGTGTCCCCGCGCGCGCGGCGCGTGCAGATTGCGGCAGTGGCATCAAGCCTTGCGCGGGTTGGCTCGACAGCACCCAGGTGTCGGCACTGGTGCCGCCCAGTTGCATCGACACCGCTTCCATGCCCGGCTTCGCCAATCGCATGAAGCCGCCCGGCATCACCTGCCATCCGCCCTTGCCATCGGCCACCGCGAATACGCGCAGCATGGCCGCACGCGAGGCGATCCGGCCGCCGCCATCTGCACTCGGCACCCAGCAGGGTGTGTGCGAGAGCGGCAACGGCGCCTGCAATGTGTAGCGATCAGGCGTGGCTGCGATGCGCGCACGCCATGCGCCGAGTTTCTGCAGGCCCTGCTCCAGCCCGAGCGGCGCATCGCCAGGCACGCGCGGATAGGTGGGCATCACGAATGCCTCGCCCAGCAGCCGCATGGCTTCTTCCTGCGCGGCGGCCTCGCCGCACCACCAGCTCATGACCGATGGCAGCACCAACTGCTCCCCCAGCAATGCCTGCGCGATGCCGGGCATGAAGCCGTGAATCGCCGGAGACTCCAGAAAGCCCGAGCCCGGTACGTTCGACACCACCACGTTTCCTGCACGCATCGCTTCGAGCAAACCCGGCACGCCGATGGTGGAATCGACGCGCAATTCCAGCGGATCGCAGAACACATCGTCGAGGCGGCGCAGGATCACGTCCACGCGCTCCAGCCCGCCGAACGTCTTCAGGTAGACCACATCGTTGCGCACGGTCAGGTCCTTGCCCTCGACCAGCGTAATGCCGAGGTAGCGCGCCAGGAACGTGTGTTCGAAGTACGTCTCGTTGAATGGTCCCGGCGAGAGCAGCACGATCTGCCGCCCCGTGCCCGGGGCCATACCGCCGTCCGCAGTGCCGGCCGGCGCGGCCTGTGCCAATGTCGAGATCAATTGCGCGAATGCTGGCGGCAGGCGCCGCACGCGCATCTCGCGGAACGCATCGGCGAACTGGCCCGAGATGATCAGCCGGTTCTCCAGCGCGTAGCCCATGCCCGATGGTGTTTCCGTGCGATGCGCGATCACCGTCCAGCCATCGTCCGTGTGCACGAGATCGACAGCAATGGTCTGCAGGAAGCTCTCGTTCGGTGGCCGATAGCCCTTGAGGGGACGCATATAGCCCGGATGCCCGTACACCAGCCCCGGTGGCAGCAGCCCCTGCTTGAGCAGCGTCTGCTCGCCATAGATATCGGCCATGATCGCGTTGGCCAGCGTGGCGCGCTGCGTCACGCCCGCTTCGATGGCCGCCCAATCCGACTCCGACACCAGAAACGGAAAGAGTTCGAGTTGCCACGCGCGCGTGCCACCACCCTGATCGGCATAGACGTTGTACGTCACGCCGTTGTCGCGGATCTGGCGCGCCACCGCCGCCGCGTGCGCGTTCAGCGCATCGGGACGCAGGTCGTCGAGTTCAGAGAAGAAGCGGACCCAGGGTTCGCGCAACGTGCCGTCTGGCAGGCGCAATTCGTCGCGATGGCCGTCGGGCACGGGCGGCGCCGACTGGCCCGCCAGTGCGGCAGGTCCGTCAGGTCCATCGGAGAGTAGCGACGGCTGCGAGGGCACGGCTGGGGGTTCTCCTGCAAAGCGATGAAGGGATCAATGGCGAGTGGCGGTCATCACGGCACCACATCGCGCAGGTCGAGCGTGAACGGAAACTCCAGGCTGCGCCGCGCCGGCGGCGCCACGGAACGTCCCGGCGTGTGCCCGATCGAAAAGAACCGCGCCAGGCGCCGGCTTTCCGCCTCGTATGCGTTGACCGGGAACGTCTCGTAATTACGGCCGCCGGGGTGCGAAACATGATACTGGCACCCGCCGAGGCTGCGATCCATCCACGTATCCACTACGTCGAACGTCAGCGGCGCATGCGACGGGATGGTGGGATGCAGCGCCGACGGCGGTGCCCACGCGCGGTAGCGCACCCCGGCCACGAACTCGCCGGCACGTCCCGTGGGCTGCAGTGGCACGGTCTGCCCGTTCACGGTGACGACGTGGCGGTTGTCGTTCATGCCCAGCACGCGCACCTCGATCCGCTCGACGGATGAATCCACGTAGCGCACCGTGCCGCCTGCGCCGCCCTCCTCGCCCATGACGTGCCACGGTTCCAGCGCGTTGCGCAGGGACAGCGACAGGCCCGCCACATCCACCTCCCCCACGCGCGGGAAGCGGAATTCGAAGTGCGGCGCGAACCAGGCCGACTCGAAGACAAACCCGGCGGCGCGCATCTCGGCCAGCACGTCGTCGAAATCGATCTGCACGAACGTGCTCAGCATGAAGCGATCATGCAGCGCCGTGCCCCAGCGCGTGAGCTTGGCTGTGTAAGGCGTGCGCCAGAAACGCACCATCAGCGCGCGCAACAGCAGTTGCTGCACCAGGCTCATGCGGGCGTGCGGCGGCATTTCGAACGCGCGCAGTTCCAGCAGGCCGAGCCGGCCCGTGGGTCCATCGGGCGAATACAGTTTGTCGATGCAGAACTCCGCGCGGTGCGTGTTGCCTGTCACGTCGATCAACAGGTTGCGCAGGATGCGGTCGATCAGCCAGGGCGGTACGTGTCCGCCGCCAGTGACTTCGCAGAGATCGAGTTGTCGACGCAGTTCATCGAACGCAATGCCGAGTTCGTAGACCTGGTCGTTGCGCGCCTCGTCCACGCGTGGTGCCTGGCTGGTAGGTCCGATGAACAGGCCCGAGAACAGGTACGACAGCGACGGATGGTTGTGCCAGTACGCGATCAGGCTGGCGAGCACATCGGGACGGCGCAGGAACGGGCTGTCCGCTGGCGTGGCGCCACCCATCACGAAGTGGTTGCCGCCGCCCGTGCCTGTGTGCCGGCCATCGAGCATGAACTTCTCGGTGGAGAGATGCGTCTCGTGCGCGGCCTGATACAGGTACTCGGTGTGATCCACCAGTTCGCCCCAGTTGGCGGCCGGGTGGATGTTGACTTCGATGACGCCGGGGTCGGGTGTCACCTGCAACAGCTTCAGGCGCGGATCGCGCGGCGGTGGATAGCCTTCGAGCACGACCTTCATGCCGGTCTCGGCCGCCGTGGCTTCCACCTCGGCCACGAGCGCAAGGTAATCGTCGAGCGCGGTCAGCGGCGGCATGAAGACGTAGAGGATGCCGCGTTTGTCGTTGGGGGATTTCAGTTCGGCGGCGGGCCCTGCGGCACGGCCCGGATGCCGTACCTCCACGCAGAGCGCGGTGCGCACCACATCGCTGGCCGATTGACCGCGCGCTGGCATCGACGTGGATGCCTTGCCATAGCCGTCACCCGACTCACCGCGTGCTTGGGCCCGGCGCGTAGCCAACGCGGGCTGACTGTTGGCCCTTGCCGCAGCGCCTTGCAACTGGCGCCGCAACGGCGGTGCTGCCGGCAACGGTGCGCGCGGCGCGAACGGGTCCTGGTCGAACTGGTGCGGATAGTCGGCCTTGCTGACCCACGGCAGCGAATCCAGCGGCAGGCGGTAGCCCATCGGCGAATCGCCGGGCAGCAGGTACATGTGTTCGTCGCGCAGGAACCAGCGGCTAGTGAGCCAGCCATCGCCCTCTTCTTCACGCGCCAGCGGCAGCACGTAGCCGGTGACGGCCGACAGCCCCGCATCGAACACGCGCCGCAGCCGCGCGCGCTCCATCTCGTCGTCGAGGCGCGCTTCGAGCGGATCGACATTGACCGGCAGCTTGCGCTCGCGCCAGAGGTAGTACCAGACATCCTCGTAGGCGGGCGCGATGGTATCGGTGTCGAGACCAAGCCGGCGCGTCAGCGTCTGCAGGAAGCGTTCGGCGTCTGCCGAGGTATGCGCCTCGGGCGCGCGTTCATCGGCGAACAAGGACGAGTCTTGCCAGCACGGCAGCCCATCGGCGCGCCAGCAGATCGACAGCGCCCAGCGCGGCAACTGCTCGCCCGGATACCACTTGCCCTGCCCGAAGTGCAGGAAGCCGCCTTCCCCATATCTGGCACGCAGCTTGTGGACCAGTTCCGTCGCCAGCCCGCGTTTGGTAGGCCCTAGCGCGTCGGTATTCCATTCGGCCCCATCGCGGTCGCGGGCCGATACGAACGTCGGTTCGCCGCCCATCGTCAACCGCACGTCGAGATCCTGCAGTTGGCGATCCACGGACAGGCCTGCCGCGTCGATGGCGGTCCACTGCGCCTCGGTATAGGGCCGGGTCACGCGCGGCGATTCATAGATGCGCGTGATCGACATCAGGTGCTCGAACTCTACCTCGCACTCATCTACCGCACCGCTGACCGGCGCCGCACTGCCCGGCTCCGGCGTGCAGGCCAGCGGGATGTGACCTTCGCCAGCCAGCAGGCCCGAAGTCGGGTCGAGTCCGATCCATCCCGCGCCCGGCAGGTAGACCTCGCACCACGCGTGCAGGTCGGTGAAATCTTTCTCGGTACCGCTCGGCCCATCCACGGCTTTTACATCGGGCGCCAGTTGCAGCAGATAGCCCGAGACGAAGCGCGCCGCCAGCCCCAGATGCCGCAGGGTCTGCACCAGCAGCCAGCCGCTATCGCGGCAAGAACCCGAGCCATTCTCCAGCGTGGTCTCGGGCGATTGCACGCCCGGCTCCATGCGGATCAGGTAGCGGATGTCCTGCTGCAACCGCTGGTTCAGCGCCACCAGAAAATCCAGCGTGGCCAGCGGCGTGCGGTCGATGCTATCGACGAACGCCTTGAAGCGCGGCGTCAGCGCATCCTTGACCAGATAGGGCGCGAGGTCGTGCGCCATATCGGGGGCGTAGTCGAACGGGAATTTTTCGGCAGACGGTTCCAGGAAGAAATCGAACGGGTTGAAGACCGACATCTCGGCGACGAGATCCACCGTGACGCGGAACTCCGTGGTCTTCTCGGGAAAGACCAGCCGCGCGAGGTAGTTCGAGAAGGGGTCCTGCTGCCAGTTGACGAAATGCTGCACCGGTTCGATGCGCAGCGAGTACGACAGGATCGGCGTCCGGCAATGCGGTGCGGGACGCAGGCGCACGACCTGCGGCGAAAGCTGCACCGGCCGGTCATAGCGATAGTGTGTGACATGGTTCAGCGCGACATGCGTGGCCACTTGCGACCTCCCCCGGGGTTGCCTGCTCAAGCATCGATCAATCGAAACTGCATCCGTGTCAGGCAAGCAAGAGTTGTACCCTGCATGCCTCGCCTACTCCGACTTACATCTGGGATTTCGCGCGCAGGCTTTCCTCCAGCAGCGAGCGCAGCTTGGCCAGCGCGCCCGGATCGCCATGGGCCGCCGCACGGGCGTACCAGATCTTGGCCTGCTCCACGTCGCGCTCGACGATGCCCGGATAGCCGCGCTCGTAGTAGCTGGCCACGATGTACTGCGCGCTGCCGTCACCGCCCTTGGCCGCTTTCGTGTACCAGGCAAACGCCTGGCCGTAGTCGAGCGGCACGCCACGTCCGGTGAAGTAGTTCGTCGCCAGCGCCATCTGGGCCTGCGTATGCCCGCCCTTGGCGGCACGTTCATACCAGCGGTTGGCCTCTTCCAGCGATTTCGGCACCAGCCCGCCGCGCTCGTGGAGATCGCCCAGTGTGAACTGGGCATGTGTCATCTGGTTGTCGGCGGCGCGGCGCAGCCAGACCAGCGCCTCCTGCGGCTTGGCCGGGGTGCCCTCGCCGCGCAGCAGCATCATCGCGTAGTTGAACTGCGCCAGCCGGTTGCCCTTCTGCGCGGCCTCGGCAAAACCCTTCAACGCCATGTCGAAATGGCCGGCCTCATAGGCGGCCACGGCATCGCGGGTCTGGGCTTGTGCGGGAGCGGGGGTTTCGGTGGCGGCAAGGGCGGGCAGCCCAAGCGCCGTGGCGAGGATCAAGCCGGCCAGGCGGATCGATGGGAAGGGCATGACAGTGGCTCCGGAATCCTGCGGCTGGCGAGAAAAAGCGTCAGGCTCGTTCCAGTGTAGGATGCCGGCGAAAGGGCTGCTTTATGCAGATAAAGAATATTGCTTTGCTTGTGTCAGCCAACAACATTCTTTCGTCGAATATCAACCCGCGAACCGATATCCCACGCCAACTTCGGTCAGCAAGTGCACGGGCTGGGCCGGATCAGCTTCCAGCTTGTGGCGCAGGTGGCCCATGTACACGCGCAGGTAGTGGCTGCTTTCCGAGTGCGACGGTCCCCAGACTTCGCGCAGCAGTTCGCGGTGCGTCATGACCTTGCCGCGATGGGCGATCAGCACGGCCAACAGCCGGTATTCGATCGGCGTCAGGTGCACCGCCGCCTCGCCGCGCATCACCAGCCGATTGGCCAGATCCACGCGCACATCGCCAAACGATATCTGCGGCGTGCCTTGCGGGTTCGCCTTGGCATGGCGGCGCAGCAGCACGCGCACCCGCGCCACGAGTTCGCCCACGCCGAAGGGCTTGGTCAGGTAGTCATCGGCGCCGGCATCGAGCGCGGCGATCTTGTCCTCTTCTCCGGTGCGTGCGGAGAGCACCAGCACGGGCACTTCCGTCCACGTACGCATCTCGCGGATCAGCGTCATGCCATCGCCATCGGGCAGGCCCAGGTCCAGCACCACGATATCGGGCTGACGCGTGCCGGCGTCGATCAGGCCGCGCTTGAGCGTATCGGCCTCATGCACGGTGCAGCCCTCGGCCTGCAGGGATTCGCGCACAAAGCGGCGGATGTGGGGTTCGTCCTCGACCAGCAGAACGGTCGGCGAGAAATCAAAGGGCATCTCAGTGCGGAAAGTGAATGGACTCGTCGAGCAGTTCGGGCTCGATCACGGGAGGATTGCCGCGCGGCAGTGCCACGATGAATCGCGCGCCGGGCCGGGCAGGCTCGACCCAGATGCGGCCACCATGCGCCTGCACGATGGCCTCGCAAACAGCCAGGCCCAGCCCGACACCTGCCGTGGCGGACTCGCGCTCTCCACGCGTGAATTTCTCGAAGATGCGGCGCTCCTGTCCTACCGGCACGCCAGGACCATCGTCCTCGACGATCAGGCGGACTTCGTCGCTACCGGTGTCGCCAGTCGGGCTCGCGACGATATCGCCATAGACGCGAATCACCGTACCCGGCGGCGTGTACTTGGCCGCATTCTCGAACAGGTTGCTCAGCACGCGCTCCATCAGCACGCCATCGCACTCGACCAGCGGCAGCACGGACAGATCCGATACTTCCACGCGATGATCGCGCAGCGTCTCGCGCATCGACACGAGCGACGCGCCCACCAGTTCTTCGAGCGATTGCCAGCCCCGTTGCAGCGCCACGTCATGCTGCTGCAAGCGCGCCATGTCGAGCAGGTTCACCACCATCGTGCGCATGCGCTGCGCCTGCGCGTGGATGGCATCGACGGTTTCGGCCACGTCATGCGCCAGCGGCGGGTCGGCGCGCTGCAGCGTCTCCGCCATGCCGAGCAGGCCCGTGAGCGGCGTACGCAGATCGTGCGAGACCGCCGCCAGCAGCGAACTGCGCAGCCGTTCCGATTCGATCGAGAGCAACGCACGCTGCGCCACATCCACATAGTGCAGCCGCTCGATGGCAATCGCGATCAGCGTGGCAAAGACATCCGCCTGCCTGCGCAGTGCAGGCTCCGCCAGCGCATGCCATGCGCGGGGCTCCACGGCCAGCACACCGCGCGTCTGCATCGGCGCTTTCAGCGGCAGGTACAGCACGGTGCTGCCGGGCAGCGTATGCGTGCCAGTGCCAGCAGGCTCGCCGTGATCGAACACCCATTGCGCGAGCACGGTGTCGATGGCTTCGCCCTTAGGCGAGCGCGCGCCGCCATGGTCTTCCGACGAAGGCGACAGGGGCGACGAGATCGGTTCGAGCCGGGCTTTCTCGTTCACAAGGAAGAACGTCGCATGCGCATCGAACGCGGCACGCAGGAAGCGGCCACCAATCTCGACGATCTGCTCGGGCGTCAATGCCGCAGACAATTCGCGCGCCAGCTCGTACAGCGTGCGCGCATCGGTCTCGCGACGCACGGCTACGTACGCCTGTTCGCGCAGGCCCGCAGTCAACTGGCCGATGACCAGACCCACCGCCAGCAGCACGAAAAACGTCAGCAGGTATTGCACATCGCTGACCGCGAACGACATGCGCGGGGCAACGAAGAAGAAATCGAACGATGCCACGGACAGCACCGACGCCAGCGCCGCCGGTCCGCGTCCGTGGCGCAGTGCCACCACGACCACGGCCACCAGGAACAGCATCGCGATGTTGACCTGGTCGAACCACGGCCGCGCGAGCATCGAGACGCCGGTGGCCGCCGCACACCACACCACCGCCCAGCCATAGTCGCGGCTGCGCAGGCGCGAGGGCTCGGCGTCTTCCTCATGGCGCGTGTCAGGCCGCGTTTCCGTGCGCACGGTTTCGCGCGTGGTGTCTGCGGCTACGCGCACCACATCGATTTCGGGGCAGCCTGCCGCCAGCGCATCGGCAAACGACTGCTTGCCGATCAATCGATTGCCGGCGCCAAGCAGCGGCGACAAGGCACGCGCCAGCCAGATGCGCGCACGATCGAGCACGCCGCCTTCGGCACGCCATTCGGTGCGTGCGCGGCCAACCAGTACCTTGGTCAGATTGTGGCGCCGGATATAGCCCACCACGGCCTCGACCATGTCATGGCCCGCGAGCGTTTCCGTGCGGGCGCCGAGCGATTCGGCCAGTTGCATCGCCACGCGCAGACGCAGGCGCAGCGTGTCCACGGGCGGCAGCAGGTGCGATGCGGCGATGGTCACCACATGCCAGTCGCAATCGAGCTGACTCGCGAGGCGATGCGCGCTGCGCACAACCTGTTCGGCATCATCGCCCAGCCCGATGCAGGCGAGCACGGCTTCGCGCGTGCGCCACACCGGGGAAATTTGTTTGGCATCGCGATACGCGCGGACATCATCGTCCACACGATCCGCCGTGCGGCGCAACGCCAGTTCGCGCAACGCGATCAGGTTGCCCTTGCGGAAGAAGTTACGCGCCGCGTGGCGCGCCTGCTCGGGCAGATAGACCTTGCCTTCGCGCAGACGACGCAGCAGTTCGTCGGCAGGCAGATCGACGAGCACCACTTCATCGGCGCCATCGAACACGGTATCGGGTACGGTCTCCCAGACACGCACGCCCGTGATGCCGCCCACGGCCTGGTTCAGGCTGTCGAGGTGCTGCACGTTGACCGTGGTCCACACATCGATGCCTGCGGCCTGCAATTCCTCGATGTCCTGCCAGCGCTTGGGATGTCGGCTGCCGGCCGCGTTGGAATGCGCGAGTTCGTCCACTAGCACCAGCGCGGGACGACGCGCCAGCGCGCCATCGAGATCGAACTCGTGCAGCACACGGTCGCGGTAGGGGACATCGCGCAGCGGCAGATGTTCGAGACCTTCGACCAGCGCCTCGGTCTCGGCACGGCCATGCGTTTCCACCACGCCGATCACCACATCCACACCCTGCTCGCGCAATGCCCGCGCCGCAGCGAGCATCGCAAACGTCTTGCCGACGCCAGCGGACGCACCGAAATACACACGCAACTTGCCACGCGCAGCACGCACGTCCTCCGCCTGCATGCGTTGCAGCAGCGCGTCGGGATCAGGACGTTGAGGGGTGGTCATCGTGCGGGGGATTGTGCCATGGGGTGAGTTTTGATGTCGCGATGGTTTGCTCCCCTCTCCCGCATCCTTCTTTTTTCTCCCCTCTCCCGCAAAGCGGGAGAGGGGTTGGGGGAGAGGGCAAGAGGCTCTGCTTGCCGACGTGCCGCAATTTGAACTGCTGGCCCTCTCCCCCGCCCCTCTCCCGCAAGCGGGAGAGGGGAGAAAGAATAAAGGCGGGAGAGCAGCGCAACAAGCAGGGAGAAAACGCGCTTACTTCACCGCATCCAGCGCCAGATTCAACTTCAGCACATTCACCCCCGGCTCGCCCAGCACGCCCAGCCCCGGCCCTTCCGTATTCGCCGCGATCAGCGCTTCCACCTTCAGCGTCGGCAAGCCACGCAAACGTGCGACACGCGCGGCCTGATACTGAGCCGCCGCCACGCTGATATGCGGATCGAGGCCGCTGCCGGAGGCGGTGGCCAGATCCACCGGAACCGGGGCGTTGTTGCCCGGATCGGCTTCACGCAGTGCGTCGATGCGTGCCTTTGCCGCATCGGTCAGTGCCGGATTGGTCGGGCCCAGGTTGGACCCCACCGATGCCGCACCGTTGTAGGGCATCGGCGCCGTGGCCGACAGGCGGCCCCAGAAGTACTTCGGGTCGGAGAACGGCTGGCCGATCAGTTCGGAACCGACCGTCTTGCCATCCTTGACGATCAGCGAGCCGGCGGCCTCGTGCGGGAACACGGTGCGTGCGATGCCAGCGACCAGCCCCGGATACAGCAGCCCGGTGATGATCGACAGCGCGACGAACACCGTCAGCGCGGGCCGCAGCATGCCCTGCTGGCGGGCGGGTTCTTGCATGGCGAGTGTGGATTTTGCAGACATTGTGATGCTCCGAATTTCAGATCCAGCCAACCGCAGTCAGCAGCATGTCGATCACCTTGATCCCGGCAAACGGCACCAGGATGCCGCCCAGCCCGTAGATCAGCAGGTTGCGACGCAGCAGCACCGCCGCGCCAAGCGGGCGATACGTGACACCGCGCAGTGCCAGCGGAATCAGCGCGACGATGATCAGCGCATTGAAGATCACGGCCGACATGATGGCCGACGCCGGCGTGGACAGATGCATCACGTTCAGCAGATTCAATTGCGGATACGTGGTGGCAAATGCGGCCGGAATGATCGCGAAGTACTTGGCGATATCGTTGGCCACGCTGAACGTGGTCAGCGAGCCGCGCGTCATCAGCATCTGCTTGCCGATCTCCACGATCTCGATCAGCTTGGTCGGATTGCTGTCGAGGTCGACCATGTTGCCGGCCTCGCGCGCGGCCTGCGTGCCGCTGTTCATCGCCACGGCCACGTCGGCTTGCGCCAGTGCCGGTGCATCGTTGGTGCCGTCGCCGGTCATCGCCACCAGACGACCCTGCCCCTGGTATTCGCGAATCAGCGCGAGCTTGGCTTCGGGCGTGGCTTCCGCGAGGAAGTCATCGACACCAGCCTCGGCCGCGATCGACGCAGCCGTCAGGCGGTTGTCGCCAGTAATCATCACTGTGCGGATGCCCATCTTGCGCAGTTCGCCAAAGCGCTCGCGGATACCGGTCTTGACGATGTCCTTGAGTTCCACCACGCCCAGCACGCGCACGGTATCTTCGGTGCCTTCCGATA
Source organism: Cupriavidus sp. SW-Y-13 (assembly GCF_009793345.1). Taxonomy (NCBI): domain Bacteria; kingdom Pseudomonadati; phylum Pseudomonadota; class Betaproteobacteria; order Burkholderiales; family Burkholderiaceae; genus Cupriavidus; species Cupriavidus sp. SW-Y-13. Next base: position 69,779 of record NZ_WHLX01000001.1, on the reverse strand, counting down.
CCGACTCGCACACCACGAGCGGCGTGCTGCCAGCGCGGGCCACGTCGTCCACGGCCTGCATCACGGCATCCGGGAACTTGCCGGCGCGCTCCGTCACGTAGCGGCGCAGCGCATCGGCCGACCCCTTGCGCACACTGCGCACGATGTTGCCGCTCGTCACATCCACACCACTCATGCGCGTCTGCGCGGTGAACGGTACGAACACGGGCGCACCCATGCCGCGCGTGGTCAGTTCCGGCGATGCGGTGCCCGGACGCTGACGGGCGAGCGTGACGATGCTGCGACCTTCCGGCGTTTCATCGGCCAGCGACGACAGCCAGGCGGCTTCCGCCAGTTGGCGCTCGGTCACGCCGGGCGCGGCGATGAAGCGCGAAGCCTGGCGATTGCCGTACGTGATCGTGCCCGTCTTGTCGAGCAGCAGCACATCCACGTCGCCTGCGGCTTCCACAGCGCGGCCCGACGTGGCGATCACGTTGGCTTCCATCATGCGGCTCATGCCCGCCACGCCGATGGCCGACAGCAAGCCACCAATCGTCGTCGGGATCAGGCACACCAGCAGCGCCACGAGCACCGTGACCGAGACCGGCACGCCGGCCTGCGTCACGAGTACTGCATAGAGCGAGTACGGTTGCAGCGTGACCGTAGCCAGCAGCAGCACCAGCGTCAGGCCCACCAGCAGGATGGTCAACGCAAGTTCGTTCGGCGTCTTCTGGCGCTTGGCGCCTTCCACCATGCTGATCATGCGGTCGATGAAGCTCTCGCCGGGGTTCGTGGTGATGCGCACCACGATCCAGTCAGACAGCACGCGCGTGCCGCCCGTGACCGACGAGAAGTCACCGCCCGACTCGCGGATCACCGGCGCGGATTCGCCGGTGATCGCGCTTTCATCGACCGATGCCACGCCTTCGATCACCTCGCCGTCACCAGGGATCATCTCGCCCGCTTCCACGAGCACGATGTCCCCGCGGCGCAGCTCGGTAGCCGCACGCGGTTCGGTGGCACCCGCGGCACGCGCATCGCTGCGGCCCGTGCGCACCACGCGCGCCATGGTGGTGGTCTTCAGGCCACGCAGCGCAGCGGCCTGCTGCTTGCTGCGGCCTTCCGCCAGGGCTTCGGCAAAGTTGGCAAACAGCACCGTGAACCAGAGCCAGACAGACACGGCCAGAATGAAGCCAGCCGATTCGCCACCCGCCGCGCCCTGCTCCGGCGCCAGCCAGGCGCGCAGGAACAGGATCGTCGTCAGGATGCTGCCGGCGTAGACCACGAACATCACCGGGTTGCGCAGTTGCGCACGCGGCGACAGCTTGCGCAGCGCATCGACGATGGCCGGCTTCACCAGCTCCGGCGAGAACATGCCACGCGGGGGGCGCGGATGTTGCGGGGCGGGTGTCTGCGTGGCGGCTGCGCCGGGGTTGCGCGACGGTGCGGTATTGGCGGCACGCGTCGCGGAGGATTGTTGTTGCATGCGAATTCTCCGCGGATTACTTGGCAGCCGCCGTCACGGCGGCAGGCTGCAATTGCTCTGCGACGGGGCCAAGGGCCAGCGCAGGCACATAGGTCAGCGCGCCAACAAGCAGCACCGAACCCACCAGCAGCGTCACGAACAGCGGGCCGTGCGTGGGCATCGTGCCAGCCGATACCGGCGTACGACGCTTGGCAGCCAGCGAACCAGCCATCGCCAGCACAGGCACGATGATCCAGAAGCGGCCGAACCACATCGCCGCAGCCAGCAACACGTTGTAGAACGGCGTGTTGACCGAGACACCGGCGAACGCACTACCGTTGTTGTTGGCCGCCGACGACAGCGCGTAGAGCAGTTCCGAGAAGCCGTGCGTGCCGGGGTTGAACACCGCAGCGCGTCCCGGCTCGACCATCACCGCGATGGCGGTGCCCACAAGCACCAGCAGCGGCGTGACCAGAATCGCCACGGCGGTCATCTTCATCTCGTACGCCTCGATCTTCTTGCCCAGATACTCGGGCGTGCGACCGATCATCAGGCCAGCGATAAACACCGCAAGCACGGCGTAGACCAGCATGCCGTAGAGACCCGAACCCACGCCGCCGAACACCACTTCACCGAGTTGCATCAACAGCATCGGCACGAGACCGCCGATGGCCGTGAACGAGTCATGCATCGCATTGACCGCGCCGCACGAAGCCGCCGTGGTGATCGCGGCAAACAACGCGCTGGCCGAGATGCCGAAGCGCACTTCCTTGCCTTCCATGTTGCCGCCGGCCTGCAGCGCCGAAGCGGCGTGGTCGATCGGCAGGCCAGACAGCGCCGCGGTGATCTGCTGCTCGGAGAACATTGCCGCCGCAGCCATCACCACGAAGATCACCGTCATCGACGCGATGACCGCCACGCCCTGGCGCCGGTCCTTGACCATTTCACCGAACGTGAAGCACAGCGCGGCGGGGATCAGGAAGATCGCGAGCATTTCCAACAGGTTCGCGAACGGCGTGGGGTTCTCGTACGGATGCGCCGAGTTGGCATTGAAGAAGCCGCCACCATTGGTGCCGAGCATCTTGATGGCTTCCTGCGAAGCAACCGGCCCCATGGCCAGCGTCTGCTTGTCGGTCCTGGCTGCCTCGGTCACGGGCTTGCCTTCGGCATCGAGCACCGGCTGGCCTGCGGCATCCACCTTGGGCTGTGTGTATTCCACAGCCGTGACGAGATTCACTTCCTTGTAGCTGTCGAAGTTCTGGATCACGCCTTGTCCCACCAGCGCGACGGCCAGCACCACGGACAGCGGCAGCAGCACGTACAGCGTGGTGCGCGTGATATCGGTCCAGAAGTTGCCGATGGTCTTGGCGCCGTGGCGCGCAAAGCCGCGAATCAGCGCGAACACCACGGCGATACCCGTGGCTGCCGAGACAAAGTTTTGCACGGTCAGCGCGAGCATCTGCGTGAGATAGCTCATCGTCGACTCACCGGCATAGCCCTGCCAGTTGGTGTTGGCAACGAAGCTGATCGCCGTGTTGAACGAGGAATCCGGCGACACGGCGCCAAACCCCTGCGGGTTCAACGGCAGCATGCCTTGCAGGCGCTGGATCGCATAGACAGCCACCACACCGATCACGTTGAACACGATCACGGCGATGGCGTACTGCTTCCAGTTCATTTCGGCATCGGCGCGCACGCCGGCCACACGATACAGGCCGCGCTCCAGCGGGCGGCCCCAGGATGTCAGGGCGTAGTTACCTTCCTCGATGGCGCGCCGCATGTAGCGGCCCAGGAAGGGGCCGACCACGAACAGGATCAGAAGGAACAGGGCGAGGAGTCCGAAGAACTCTGCGTAGGGAGAGGTAGCCATCAGAATTTCTCCGGCCGGAACAGCGCAACAAGCAGGTAGATGAAGATGGCGACGGCCAGGCCGCCGCTAAGCAGGTCGGTCCAGTTCATCAGAGCCCCCTGTCGCTAGCGGAATGCTTCGCCGCCGGGGTGTCGTCGACTTGACCGCGCCCCGCAGGAAGGTTGGCGCCGAGCGCGGCGCACAGGGCCAGCAGCGCGCCCGTCAGCGCACCAAAAGCCAGCAATACGAGGAAATAGATCCCGTCCATGACATGTGTGCAGGCATCGCGCCTGCCGAGTGATTCACGGATGGAAGGTTAGGGATCGGGGGGTAAAAACGGGGTAGAGAGGGGAAAGGGGGGTGTAAACGAGATATAAAAATGGGGTTTTCCGACTTCCCGCGCTGGTTTGCTCCCCTCTCCCGCATGCGGGAGAGGGGAGCAAACCGGGCGGGATTGCCTATGCCTTGGCCCTACAACCAACCCGCCCGATGCAACTTGCTCCAGAGGAATCCACACGCCGTCGCCGTGACCCCGATCACCACCGGATACGCGTAATGCCATTTCAACTCCGGCATGAACGTGAAGTTCATCCCGTATAGAGAGAACACCACGGTCGGCACGGCCAGGATGGCGCCCCACCCTGCCAGGCGCTTGACCACCTCGTTCTGGGTCACGGTCACCAGCGCCAGGTTGACCTGCACAGCGGTGGTCAGCATTTCGCGGACCACGTCGAGCGAGCGGACGATGCGGCTGCAGTGGTCCTCGATATCGCGGAAGTAGGCACGCAGTTCCTTGGGCACCAGGGCCTCGTGCAGGCGGATCAGTTGCCCGCAGATATCCTCCACCGGATACACCGCGTTGCGCAGCCGCAGTACCTGGTGCTTGACGTGATAGAGGCGCGCGATGGCGGCGCGGTCGAATTCGTCGCGGAAGATGCCCTGTTCCAGCGCCTCGAACGTGTCTTCGAGCTTGGTGACGATGGGCAGGTAGTGATCGACCACGAAGTCCATCAGCGCGTACAGCACATAGCCCGGACCGTTGGCCAGGCCGTGCGGATCCTGCTCGCAGCGCTCCCGCACCGGAGCATAGGTGGAACTGGCGCCGTGCCGCACCGAGACCACGTAGTTGGGGCCGACGAACAGGTGCGTCTCGCCCACCACCACTTCCTCGCCCGCGAGCTGCGCCGTATTGAGCACCACGAACACGGAATCTCCATAGCTCTCCAGCTTGGGCCGCTGGTGGGCGTCCAGCGCATCCTCCACGGCCAGGTCGTGCAGGCCGAACGCCTGCTGCACGCGCCGCAACAGGGTCAGGTCGGGTTCGTGCAGGCCGAGCCAAACGAAGGTCCCCGGCTCCGCGAGCACGGTTTCGATGGCATCGAACTCCACCGGGCCGACCTTCTTGCCGTTCCGATAGGCTGCGCAGTTGACGATGGCGCCCATATGCACTCCGCTGTGAGGGTGCGACATGCTAGCAATTCCACGCGCGCGGTGCAGCGCGTACCACGTCGCGCCGCCATATGGTCCGCATCGTCCACCCCTGAGCATTCACGGGTCGATACACCAAGATTTGTTACAGTTCGCCGGAATTCCGACGTTAGAATGACCCATTTCCACGGTCCACCGACTATGTCTCAGAAGAAATCGCCACGCTTCGAGCTGCGCAGTGGCAATGTCGACGCCCTCCTTCTCGCACTGCATAGCGCCGATACGGACGCGCTGCGGGACGACCTCCTCTCCCGCTTCGAATCGACCCCCGATTTCTTCTCCGATGACGTCGTGGCGCTGGATTTGCGCCGCCTGGAAGGCGATGACGCCGTGGCGCTGGACCGCGTGATCGAGACCCTTTCCACCCTCAACGCTCGCGCCATCGGCGTGGTGGCACGCGCCGCCCAGCGTGACTGGGCCGGTGGTTTCGGCCTGCCGCTGCTGGACAGCCAGAGCCGGCGCGGTGGCCGCGACGAGGCGGCGAAGGCCGACGTCGAAGCCGCATCCCACGCTGCGGATCACTCAGGGCAAACCCTTGGCAACGCGCCGGATGCTGACGCCGGCGTCTCTGCAGACACCGCAAATGGCACCCAGGCGGCCATTGCCGAGATCATGGCAGCGGCCACCGCTGCAGCCGGCCCGCGCAACATTCCCACCCTGATGATCGACAAGCCGCTGCGCTCGGGCCAGCAGGTCTATTCACAGGGCGATGTGGTGATCCTGGACCTGGTCAGCTACGGCGCCGAGGTAATCGCGGAAGGCAACATCCATATTTACGCCCCGTTGCGCGGCCGTGCGCTGGCGGGGGTCAAGGGCAATCCGGATGCGCGCATCTTCTGCACGTGCCTGGAACCCGAACTGATTTCCATCGCCGGCATTTACCGGACCGCGGAGCAGGCGCTCCCGGCCGACGTGCTCGGTAAATCGGCCCAGGTTCGCCTGGCAAACGAAAAACTGATCCTCGAACCGCTGCGGATGAAATAAGCAGCGCGTATCGGGGAACGAATTCCACTCAAACCGGACCATAGAGCCATGGCAAAAATCATCGTAGTGACCTCCGGCAAGGGGGGCGTTGGCAAGACCACCACCAGCGCAAGCTTCGCCGCCGGCCTGGCCCTGCGCGGCCACAAGACTGCCGTGATCGATTTCGATGTGGGCCTGCGCAACCTCGACCTCATCATGGGTTGCGAGCGCCGCGTGGTTTATGACCTGATCAACGTCGTGCAGGGAGAAGCCAACCTGCACCAGGCGCTGATCAAGGACAAGAAGTGCGAGAACCTGTTTATCCTGCCGGCCTCGCAGACGCGCGACAAGGAAGCGCTGTCGCGCGAGGGCGTGGAAAAGGTCATCAACGACCTGAAGGCAATGGATTTCGAATATATCGTCTGCGATTCGCCGGCCGGTATCGAGACCGGCGCGCTGATGGCCATGTATTTTGCCGACGAAGCGCTGATCGTGACGAATCCCGAGGTGTCGTCCGTGCGCGATTCGGACCGTATCCTGGGTATCCTGGCGTCCAAGACCAAGCGCGCCAGCGAAGGCGAACCGATCCGCGAACACCTGCTGATCACGCGTTACAACCCGAAGCGCGTGCACGGCGGCGAGATGCTGTCGCTGACCGATATCCAGGAAATCCTGCGTATCAAACTGATCGGCGTGGTTCCGGAATCGGAAGCCGTGCTGCACGCATCGAACCAGGGCACGCCGGCCATCCATCTGGAAGGCACCGACGTGGCGGACGCCTACGGCGACGTGGTGGACCGCTTCCTGGGCAAGGACAAGCCGCTGCGTTTCACTGACTATCAAAAACCGGGGCTGCTCTCGCGCATCTTCGGCAACAAGTAAGGAGGACTCATCCACATGTCGATCCTGTCCTTCCTGTTAGGGGAAAAGAAGAAGTCCGCTTCGGTTGCCAAGGAGCGGCTGCAGATCATTCTCGCCCATGAACGCACCGGCCATTCCGCGCCGGCCGACTACCTGCCGGCACTCCAGCGCGAGCTGGTGGCCGTGATCTCCAAATACGTGAAGATCAGCGATCAGGACCTGCGCGTCAGTCTCGAACGCCAGGACAACCTGGAAGTGCTCGAAGTAAAGATCGAGATTCCCCAGGCCTGATTCAAGCGGTTACCCTGAACCGCTGAATCGCTGAATCGCTGAGCCCTTAAAATCCCGGCCCATTATCACGGGCCATTTAACGGGATTTAAGGGATAACCCTCCCCTCTCTCGCGGGGGATATTGCACCGCACGCAGCCGTCCCATGAGACGGCTGCATGACTTTGTGCAATCGCTATTCCCTCGCCGCTTTCCAACCGCGCTGCACCAGCGTGGCGCGTGCTGCCGTGCACCAACTCCAGAGGTTTATGACAATTTGTAGCGGCAAACCAACGGATTTGCACCAAATGTCTCCTGTAGATCAAGCTTGAGTTCGGATTTATGTCGGAATCAGCCGTGTTTTGATAAATTTTCGCGGCGTTAAGAGCAAACGTCATTCAAATGGGCGCGCCGTGATCCGGTGTAGTCCAACCACAAGACAGAAAAGGAGCACCATGAAGAAATCGCTATTGGCCCTCGCACTGGGTTCGCTGTTTGCCGGCAGCGCCTTCGCACAATCGTCCGTCACGCTGTACGGTATTGTCGACCAGAGCGTCCGCTACACCACGAACTCGGATGCTGCCAATCACAGCCAGGTTCAACTGACCAACGGCGCCGTGACCAACAGCCGCTGGGGCCTGAAGGGCAGCGAAGCCCTCGGCAACAACCTGAAGGCCATCTTCCAACTGGAAAACGGCTTCGATCCGGATACCGGCCGCGCCAACCAGAGCAACCGTCTGTTCGGCCGTCAGGCTTACGTCGGTCTGTCGGGCGACTTTGGCGCCATCAAGCTGGGCCGCCAGTACACGGAAGGGTTTAACTTCTTCGGTGACTACGATCCGCTGACGATCGGCAACTACACCGCCAACGCATGGCCGTTCTTCCTGACCAAGTTCCGTAACGACAACGTCATCAGCTACTCGGGCTCCTTCCAGGGTCTGAGCGTTGGCGCCAGCTACGGCTTTGGCGAAGCACCGGGCAGCTTCACTAAGGGCACGGCCACGACCAATTCGTACTGGGGCGCGCGCGCTTCCTACGAAACCGGTCCGTTCGGCTTCGGTGGCGTGTACCAGGAAGTGCGTGACCAGGCTGGCAACAAGCAGCAAATGTGGGGCGCAGCAGGTAAGGTCGGCTTCGGCGCGGCCAAGCTGTTCGCTGGCTACATTGGCGGCAAGGACCGCACCGGCTCGCTGGACACGACCGACTGGCTGAACGCACGTGCGTACACCGGCGGCGGCACGCAGAACGCCCAGGCCAACCCGCGCAAGGACACCATCGGCTACATCGGCCTGACGTACCAGGCCACCCCGGCCCTGGCACTGACCGGCGTGTTCTACGGCGACCACATCAAGAACAAGAACGGCGTGGCCGACAATGGCGGCAACCGTTACACCGGCGTCCTGCTGGCCGAGTACTCGCTGTCGAAGCGTACCCAGGTCTATGGCACGGTGGACTTCAACAAGGTCACCGGCGGCGTGCAGACCGAACTGCCGGGCAAGAACAACCAGACCGGCGTTGCCGCTGGCATCCGCCACATTTTCTGATCGGCATTTCAGATCAGCTGATTTTGGGAAAGGCACCTTCGGGTGCCTTTTTTTTTTATTCCTGCGCCTCCCCTATCCCGTCTTGCGCCGCGCTCTTCCGTCCGATGCCATCGGCTGGCCATGTGCGTCGACGCGCTCCAGCCGGTAGCCGTACGTATAAATGGGTTGTACCCGCACGCCGTGGCATTCCCATAATTCCAGCTTGTTGCGTACGCGCGAGATATGCGTGTCGATCGTGCGCGACATCGGCGGGATATCGCGGCCCCAGATCGCCAGCACCATGTGTTCGCGCGGCACGACGCGGTCCAGGTTACGGAACATCAGTAGCGCCAGTTCGAACTCCTTGGGCGTCAGTGTCACCAGCGCACCATGGCGCGAGACCTGGCGAGCCATGACATCGAAGGTATAGGCCCCGCATGTGAGCGGCGCCTCCTCGTTCACGCGGGCATCGGGATACGCGCGACGCAACAGCGCGGCCATGCGCGCAACAAGCTCCGTGCGCCGGATCGGCTTGACCATGTAGTCGTCGGCGCCAGCCGCCAGCGCCGCCGCCATGTCGTCTTCCTCGCCATGCCTGGCCAGGAACAGGATGGGCAGGCGCGGATCGAGATGCCGCCTGGCCCAGCGCAGTACCTCCATGCCGTCGAGGTCCGCCACCTCCCACTCCAGCAGCAGCAGGTCGAACTCGACCTTGCGCAAGGCCAGCAGCATGCGACGCCCTTCGGCGAACGTGGTGCATTCGTATCCCGCGCTGGCGCAGACATCGCGAATGCGCGCGGCATCCGCGCGATCGCCTTCGAAGGAAGCAATCCTGAAACCGAAACCTGAGGTTGTCATGCGTGGTCGTGCCCCGCCTCCGGGCACCATGAATGGGCATGACGTCCATTAGATGCAATCCCGCCCCTAAACCATATAAGACGATGCTCATTTTTGCGTCGGGCACAAATGTTTACTTTCTTCCGCAAGGTGGCCGGCCCTACCATGGCCCGCATTACCTGGCCTCTCCGGCAGGACCAACCCAAGCGAGGAAACCGATCTTGAAGATTGCAGCGCTCGAAGACAATCCGGCGCGGGCCATGGTGCTGGAGCGCGCCCTGCATCCGGGCGGGCACAGCGTGGCGCGCTTTCGCTGCGGACAGAGCATGGTCGAGGCGATGCATCGCGAGCCCTACGACATGCTGCTGCTGGACCGCGACGTGGTGGGCACCGACGCCGACAAGCTGCTGGACTGGATTCGCCGCACGCTGGGCCACGGCGTGCCGGTGATGATGCTGGGCGAGAGCGATGCGGAGCATGTGGTGGCGCGCTGCCTCATTGCTGGCGCCGATGCCTATGTGCCGCAGCCCGCGCGGCATGCCGAGCTGCTCGCTCGCATCGAGGCGCTGGGTCGGCGCGCCGCGGTGGCCGGCCTGGGCGCGGCGCCGGTGTTCCGCGATGCCTTCACCGACGTTCCCGATCCGCTGGTCTGCGGCAAGTTCCGGTTTCGGGTAGGTCAGCGCGAGGTCTGGGTGAGGGATGTGCGCGTCACCGTATCGCCCAAGGAGTATGCGCTGGCATTACTGCTGTTCCGCCACCTCGGCGCGATTGTCTCGCGGCAGATGATGGCCGAGGCGGTCTGGCACAACCCCGGCATGGACGAGCAGGCGCGCACCATCGACAGCCACTTGTCCCGCGTGCGGACCAAGCTCGGCCTGTGGCCGTTCAACGGCGTGATGCTGCGCAACGTCTACCGGATGGGCAGCCGGCTGGACTACGTCTGAGGGCTGAGGGCTGAGTTCGCGCCGGAAAGATCCGGTCTCAGTCGGCCTTGATGCCCGCTTCCTTGACGATGCGCGCGTTCTCGGCGGATTCGGTGCGGATGGCCGCGGAGAATTGCGCCGCCGTGCCGCCCGTGGGCACTTCGCCGCCGCGCAGCAGGCGTTCGCGCACCTCGGGTTCGGCCAGTGCCTTGTTCAGTTCGGCATTGAGCCGGTTGACAATGGCGGCCGGCGTCTTGCCCGGTGCGAAGATGCCGAAGGTCGAGGTGAGGTTGGCCTTCGGATAGCCCAGTTCGTCGAAGGTCGGCACGTTCGGCAGTGCTTCCAGGCGCTTGGGCGCGCCCACGGCGACGGCACGCAGGCGGCCGGCCTGCATGTGCTGCGTCAGCATCGGGCTGGCGTTCGTGCTCATGACCTCGAACTGTCCACCGAGCGCGTCGTTCATCTGCTGGCCGGCACCCTTGTAAGGAATCAGCGTGATGTCGGCCGTCGACTTCGCCTTGATCTGCTCCAGCATCACGTGACCCACGGTGCCGAGGCCCGAAGTCGCCCAGCGCACCGAACCCGGCTTGGCCTTGGATTGGGCAATGACATCCTGGAACGTCTTGCCCGTGAAGCTCGGCGTGGCAACGACCAGCACCGGCGAGTACATCACGCTCATCACGGGGGCCACATCGTGCTGCGGATCGTAGTTGACGCGGCCCACGTGCGGATTGAGCGTCAGCGGGCTGGTCGAGGCAAAGCCCAGCGTGTAGCCGTCAGGCGCGGCCTTGGCGACGGCATCGATGCCGATCGAGCCGCCAGCGCCAGCCTTGTTTTCCACCACCACCGACGTGCCCATCTGCAGCGAGAGTTTCTCGCCCAGCGCACGCGCCACGGCGTCGCTGATGCCGCCAGTCGGATAGGCCACGATCATGCGGATCGGCTTGCTCGGGTAGTTGTCGGCGGCCACGGCGGGCGCGCAGACGGTGAAGGTGGCGGAAATTGCAGTGGCAACCAGCGGCAGGAATCGGAGCGCGGCCATGGGCGGTGGGGCGTGGAGAGGTATAGGACGGGCGCCATTCTAGCCGATCGGCTATTGCACCCGAGGCCGGACTATCGCACCAGCGGATGCTCGGGCACCCACGACACGAACAATTCGTTGGCGCGATCGTAGAGACGCCAGGAGGTGCCGCACTCGCGGCAGATGAACGACATCATGCTGAAGGGCACGCCAGCGGCGCTCTGGCTCACCAGCGGGGCGGTATTGCGCAGGGCCAGGCAGGGATGCGGCTCGCGCCGGCGCGAGTCATCGGCCAGGGCAAGGCAGTGGGTGCATGCGGGACGGGAGGACATGGCGGGCGTGGGGAGCGGGGGCACGGCGGACTTCATGCCCGCCATGATGCCGCAAAACCGGGACGGAGGTCGACGCCCTGACAGGCGTGCTCCCCATCCCGTCCCGGCCGGGGCCCGTCAGGCCGCGCGGGCGCGCTCGCGCAGATCCGGCAGGAAGACGGCCAGCAGTCCCAGCAGCGGCAGGTAGGCGCACAGCGCGTAGACGGTCTGGATGCCATGCGCATCGGCCAGGCCGCCCAGCACTGCGGCGCCGATGCCGCCCATGCCGAACGCAAACCCGAAGAACAGGCCCGACACCATGCCGACCTTGCCAGGGATCAGTTCCTGCGCGAACACCAGGATGGCCGAGAACGCAGACGCCAGGATGAAGCCGATGATCACCGTCAGCACCGCCGTCCAGAACAGGTTGGCGTGCGGCAGCATCAGCGTGAACGGCGCCACGCCCAGGATCGACGCCCAGATCACGCGCTTGCGGCCAATGCGGTCACCGATCGGGCCACCCAGGATAGTGCCCAGCGCCACGGCGAACAGGAACAGGAACAGGTAGATCTGCGAGGTCTGGCGCGGCAGCCCGAACTTCTCCATGAGATAGAACGTGTAGTACGTGTTCAGGCTCGCCATGTAGAAGTACTTCGAGAAAATCAGCATCAGCAGCACGGCGATGGCGCGCACCACGGTGGATGTCGGCAGCTTGGCCACCGGCGCCGCCGCCTTCTTCTTTGCGGCACGCTCGGCCAGATGGCGTCCGTACCAGCCGCCAATCTGCCACAGCACGGCGATAGCCAGGATCGCGGCCAGCGAGAACCACGCCACGCTGCCCTGCGTATGCACGATCCACGCAGCCAGCAGCGGCCCCATGGCGCTGCCGCCATTGCCGCCCACCTGGAAAATCGACTGCGCCAGCCCATGCTGGCCGCCCGACGCCATGCGCGCCACGCGCGACGACTCCGGATGGAAGATCGACGATCCCGTACCCACCAGCGCTGCCGCCACCAAGAGCACGCCGTAGGTCGGCGCCACGGACAGCAGCAGCAGACCGCCCAGCGTGAAGCCCATGCCAATCGCCAGCGAATGCGGCTTCGGATGCTTGTCCGTGTACAGGCCGACGATGGGTTGCAGCAGCGACGCGGTGATCTGGTAAGTCAGTGTCAGCAGGCCGATCTGCGTGAAGCTCAGGTTGAAGCCGCCCTTGAGCATCGGATAGATGGCAAGGATCAGCGACTGAATCATGTCGTTGAGAAAGTGCGCGAAACTGATCGCGTACAGCACGCGAAAACGCGTGCCTTCCTCGCGCTGGGCAGCGGCGGCGCTAGGCGCCTGGGGGGCCTGGTTGACGGTTGTGCTCATGGTGCAGGGGGCGCATTGGCCAGTTGTCTCTTCTGGAAAGTGTGATGCTAATTGGCAAACAAGCGCCTGTCCTGCGAGAATGGGGCCGCAACTTTCGCAAAACGGACAGTCAGGGACAGCACGCAACATGCCACGTGATCGTCGCGCATCGCCGCGCGTCCAGCCCCCGGTGCCATGGATCGACCACGGCACACCGGGCAGCCTGCCGCTTCCTGCCGATGCCCCGCGCGATCCCCTTGCCGAAGATCGCGCCGACACCTATTCGGCCAAACCCGCCTACCTCAAGTACGACCGCAGCGAGATGCCGGTCACGGCCATGGCCGCCGACTATGTGCCAGGCCACATCACCCGTCCGCACCAGCATCCACACGCGCAACTGATCCACGCGATGCACGGCGTGATGGTGGTGTCCACGGCAGAAGGTCAGTGGATCGTGCCGCCCACACGCGGCATGTGGATGCCCGGCGGCACGGTGCACTGGATCCGCATGGTGGGCCGCGTGCAGATGCGTACGGCCTATATCCGCCCCGATGCCGCGCCTGACCTGCCGGCGCGCTGCACGGTGCTTGGTATCTCCCCGCTATTGCGTGAGCTGATTCTCGCGGCCATCGACGTCCCCCCGGAATACGAATCCGATTCGCGCGACGGCCGGCTGATGCGGCTGCTGCTCGATGAGGTCAAGCTCGTGCCCACCCTGCCGCTGCATCTGCCCCGCCCCGGCGACGGCAGCCTGCGCGAAATCTGCGACGAGATTCTGGCCAACCCCGACACGGACCTGACACTGGCGGACTGGGGCACGCGGATCGGCGTGGACCCGAAAACCATCCAGCGGCGCTTTGCCCGCGAGACCGGCATGACGTTCGGCCAGTGGCGGCAGCAAGCCCGTCTGCTGGCCGCGCTGCAGCGGCTGGCCGCGGGAGACAAGGTGGTGGACGTGGCGCTCGACATGGGCTACGAAAGCCCCAGCGCCTTTGCGACGATGTTCCGGCGGCAATTCGGCGTGCCGCCCAGCGCGTTCTTCAAGTAGACAACTACCTGCCCGATCCCGATTACTCCGACAGGTAGCGCTCCACGAGCCGCGTCCAGTAGGCCGCGCCTACTGTCAGGTTCTCGTCGTTGAAGTCGTAGCCCGCGTTGTGCAGCAGCGGCTGGTTTGCGCCATTGCCCATCCGCACGAAGCAGCCGGGACGCTGCTGCAGGAAGTACGCAAAGTCTTCGCTACCCGCGATGCGATGGAAATTGCCGATGGCGCGCTCAGGGCCCACCAGTTCTTCGGCCACCTGCTGCGCGAATGCGGTCTCGGCTTCGCTGTTGACCAGCACCGGATAACCGCGCACGTAGTCGATATCGGCCGTGGCGCCGTACCCCTCGGCATGCGCGGTCACCAATTGGCGAATCCGCGACTCCATCGACGCGCGCACCTCGGCGCTGAACGATCGCACGCTGATTTCCATGCGCGCGCTATCGGGGATGACGTTCGGGGCATGGCCCGCATGCAGCGTGCCGATGGTCACCACGGCGGTTTCATTCGGATCGACATTACGCGCGACGATGGATTGCAGCGCCATCACCAGGCTGCCTGCCACCAGGATCGGATCGATCGATTGATGCGGACGCGCCGCGTGGCCGCCCTTCCCGCGAATCGTGACATTGACCGTGTCGCACGCCGCCATGAATGGCCCCGCGCGGAACATGAAGGTACCGACTTCGACACCTGGATGGTTATGCAGCCCGAAGATGGCGTCACACGGAAAACGCTCGAACAGGCCATCGGCCAGCATGCGCTCCGCGCCGCCACCCGCGCCAATTTCCTCGGCGGGCTGGAAGATCAGGTGGACCGTGCCGTTGAAGTGGCGAGTACGCGCCAACTGTCGCGCCGCGCCAAGCAGGATGGTCGTGTGGCCATCATGGCCGCACGCGTGCATCTTGCCTTCGTGCACGCTGGCGTACGGCAGCCCGGAGCGCTCGTGGATGGGCAGCGCATCCATATCGGCGCGAATGCCGACGCTGCGCCTGCCGCTGCCCGAGCGCAGCGTGGCGACCACACCGGTGCCCCCCACGCCGCGCGTCACGTCGTAGCCCCACCCTTCGAGCTTGCTGGCCACAAGCTCTGCAGTGCGGACTTCGTTGAACGCGAGTTCGGGATGCTGGTGAATGCTGCGACGGATGTCCTGCAACTCATCGCGCGAATCGAGCGTGTCGTGCAGGGAGCAGAACGAACGCGTGGGTGCGTCCTTGGCGATGCGGATCGAGACGGTCTTTAATATCGACTCGATTTCGGGGGCGTGTTCAGACATGGCTTGCTCTTTTTGGCTGACATGTAGAAACAGTATTTCACGCGACCCCGAAGGGTAAAACCCCGATTGCCGATTTCGTGCGAAAGCGCCCCAAATGGCCCCAAAACTGTTGCCCTTAACGGACGCTTTGTTTGCAAACGCGACGCTTTGAAAGACGATGTTTCAGCGGGGAACCCTCAGCACGCCGATTTTCCCCGTTATTTTTCATATGACGATATCTCGCGCAGTCCGCGCAATGGATCACGCGTCAATCAGCGCTGCGCGTAAGCCACCACTGCCTGCCGCTGCTCGCCGAGTCCTTCGATGCCGAGCGTCATCACATCGCCGGCCTTCAGATAACGCGGCGGCTTGAAGCCCATGCCCACCCCAGGCGGCGTGCCGGTGGCGATCAGGTCGCCGGGCTCCAGCGTCATGAAACGGCTCACATAGCTGACCACCGTCGCCACGTCGAAGACCATGGTCGCGGTGCTGCCTTTCTGCATGCGCTCGCCGTTGACGTCCAGCCACATGCCCAGCTTCTGCGGATCGGGCACTTCATCGCGCGTGACCAGCCACGGGCCAGTCGGGCAGAACGTGTCGCAGCCCTTGCCCTTGTCCCAGGTGCCGCCGCGCTCCAACTGGAACTCGCGTTCCGAGACATCGTTGACCACGCAGTAGCCGGCCACATGCTCCAGCGCCTGCGCCTTCGAGACATTGCGCGCCGTGGTGCCGATGACCACGCCAAGCTCCACTTCCCAATCCGTCTTCACCGATTCAAACGGCAGCATCACCGCATCGTCCGGCGCGTTCAGCGAGGTCGTGGCCTTCAGGAACACGATGGGCTCGGCGGGCAACGGCATGCCGGCCTCGGCGGCGTGGTCGGCATAGTTCAGGCCGATGGCGATGATCTTGCCGACGCCGGTCCAGGGCACGCCGTGGCGCTGGCCTTCCAGCACGGGCAGCGTGGTCGGATCGAGCGCCGCCAGCCTGGCCAGCGCGGCCGGCGCCAGCTGATCCGGGCCGATACCCTCCACCACGCCCGACAGGTCGCGCACGCGGCCGTCTCGGTCGATCAGGCCAGGGCGCTCGGCACCGGGATTTCCTACGCGGACCAGTTTCATCGTTCTGCTCTCTCGTTTATTGCGGGGGAAATAGGGAGATCAATCGAATCAGCGTGCGCCGAGCAGTTCCTCGATCTTGGCCACGAACTGCTTGTCGTCGGGCTTGACCATGCTGTTGAAGCTGCCCACCACGTTGCCCTTGCGATCGATCAGGTACTTGTAGAAATTCCACTTCGGCGCCGTGCCGGACTCCTTGGCCAGCAGCGCGTACATCGGATTGGCTTCGTTGCCGCGCACGTGGGACTTGCCCAGCATCGGGAACTTGACGCCGTAGGTGTTGTAGCAGAAGTCCGAGATTTCCTTCGAGGAGCCCGGCTCCTGCGAGAAATCGTTCGACGGGAAGCCGAGCACCACCAGGCCACGGTCGCGGTACTTGGCGTACAACTGCTCCAGGCCCTCGTACTGCGGCGTGAATCCGCAGTAGCTCGCCGTGTTCACCACCAATACGACCTTGCCGGCGTACTGGCAAAGGTTCTGCGGCGATTCGTCCTGCAGGCGCGGAAACCGGAAATCCAGCGTAGCCGGACAGTTGCCGCCCTGCGTGGCCGAGACGGTGATCTTTTCCACGCCCTTGCCAGCGGCACGAGCCGGGCTGGGCAGCAGGCTGGCGATGGCGGCCGCCCCCAACGCGCCCATCAGCGCCAGGCGCTGGAGCCGCTTGATGTTTACGGCTTGGGCCGAGGTTCGCGGACGGGACAGGTGGCGAGGCATCGTTTTCAGGCTCCATCGAAGGGGAATGGAGGCAAGTCTACGCGCTCGGCAAAAAGGCGTCATGGCGCGGAGCGGCAAAGACGCCACATGGAGCGTCGTCGGCTCAGGTTGGCATCGGCGGCACCTGATAGTGGCCGGGTTGGAGCAGGTCCAGTCCGCACTGCAACTGGTCCACCCAGTCAATGAAGCGATTGACCATCTCGCGGCCTCGGAACGATGGGCCGTGCTGGGGCACGATCCATTCGATATCCATGGTCCGCGCCATCGCGGCCCACAGCCGGCAGGCGCGGTTGCCGCTCATGTAGCGGCGGTGGAACCCCAGCATCTTCGGGGCATGAGCGTCGAAATCGGTCACCACCATGGCGGCTTCCTCCCCGGATGTCATGGAAGCCCCGAGGTCGCCCGAGAACAGGATCTTGCTGCGCGGATCGTAGAACTGGAAATTGCCTTCGGAATGCAGGAAGTGCGCGGGTACGCAGACCAGATGGCTGTCGCCGATCGGCAGCACCATGCCGGCGTCCGGAATCGCCTGGATACGGCCCGCCGTCTTGCCCTGCTGGCAGAAATGCGGAAGAAAGCGCGCCCAGATCTGCGAGATCAGCACGCGGCTGTCGGACGCCGTCAGCCAGCGCCCCACCGACGCCACGATGTCCGGGTCCGCATGCGATGCCAGCACATAGTCGAGCCGCTTGGGCGGGAAGTACCGGGCGATGGTCAGGAAGAGCTCGTTATAGGTCATCTGCCCGCCCGGGTCGATCAACGCGGCATGACCGTTATTGACCACCAGGAACTGATTGCTCTGGACGGCCTCGCCCTCACCCTCGTCCACCAGATCCGTGAATGCCAGGCACACGTGGCCGTCCGCTTCGTACAACACATTGCTCATGATCCCACTCCCGCCGTTATCGGTTTGCCGTGATAGGCCAATGGGCGAAAGTAATGAGGCGTGAGCGTTTCCCTCTTGACGGCGATCAAACGAGGCGCGAAGCGGCAATTACTCCATCTGAATCTTTGCGGCGTGTTCGGTCACGCTGCTGCGCAGTTCCAGATCCGGCATGCGCCGTACAATCAGCAGCGCGATGATGGCCGCCACCGCGCCCGCCGCAAAAATCAGGTGGAAGCCGGACTCTACGCCGCCCGCGAGCACCTGCCGCACGGCGGGCGACAACTGCGCCATCGCCTCGCTGCCATGGCGCAGCGCGCCCAAATCCAGCGCCTGCGTGACGCCCGCCGTGGCAAGGGCGCCACGGAACTCCATGGCCAGCAGCGTGCCGGCCAGCGCGCCGCCCACGGCGCTGCCCAAGGAGCGCAGCACCAGCAGGGCGCCTGTGCCAGCGCCCATGTCGCGGCGCTCCAGCGCGTTCTGCACGCTGATCAGCGTACCGACCATCGCCATACCCAGGCCGATCCCTGCCACCGTCATCGCCACCAGCACCAGCGCCGTGGGCACGGCTGCCGTCACCGTCGCCAGCGAGACCAGCCCCACGGCCGCCGCCACGTAGCCACCGGTCAGGATGCCGCGCATGCGTCCCAGCCGGGGCGCCAGCCACGCCACCACGAAGTTGCCGGCCACGGTGGACAGCAGGAACGGCACCACCAGCAGGCCCGACATCGACGCGTCGGCATCGCGCACCAACTGGAAATGCAGTGGCAGGGCGAAGATGCACAAGAAGATATTGAGCGCGGCCAGTGCCGAGGCGCCCACGCCCATCACATAGGCCCGATTGCGGAACAGCCGGGGCGGCAGCATGGCATCGGGCGCGCGGCGCTCCTGCCAGGCCAGCAATGCCACGGCAGCCAGCGTGAGCAGCAGCAGGCCAGCCATCTCCATTGAGATCCAGTCGAAGGCCTCGCCTGCCCAGCTCATTGCCAGCAGGAAGGCGACGATGGCCACGGCCAGCAGGAAGGCGCCGAGCCAGTCCACACGCGGCTTGCCGCCGCGCGGGCGCAGTTGCGACAACCCGCGATAGCAAAGGCCCATGGCCAGCAGCCCCAGCGGCACGTTGATCCAGAACAGCCAGCGCCACGACATGTGGTCCGACACCCAGCCGCCCACCAGCGGCCCCGCGATCGACGACACCGCCCAGACCGTGGCCAGGTAGCCCTGGTAGCGGCCGCGCTGGCGCGGTGCCACCACATCGGCAATAGCAGCCTGCGCCAGTGACATCAGGCCACCGCCACCCACGCCCTGCAACGCCCGGAACAAGATCAGCTGCGTCAGCGACTGCGCCATGGCACAGGCCACGGACGCGGCGATGAACAGCGTGATGGCGACCATCAACAGGCGCCGCCGCCCAAAGCTGTCGGAAAGCTTGCCGTACAGCGGCGTGGTCACCGTGGAGACGATCAGGTAGGCCGTGACGATCCAGGACAGGTGGCCGAAGCCGTTCAGGTCAGTGGCGATGGCCGGCACGGCCGGGATCACCACGGTCTGGTCCAGCGCGGCCAGCAGGATGCAAAGCACGATGCCGCCGATCACGCGCATGATCGCGGCGTGGTCGTGGATGGCTGGTGGGGCGTCAGGGGCGGCTTGGGAGGCTGGGGCGGTTTGCGTGGAGGCGGACGGCGACATGCAGATGGGCGGCGGCAGGGCAGCGGGAGCTAAGGCAAAGGACAAGCCGCACGTCAAACCCTGCGGCCTTATTCAGTAACCGCATAATTATATGCATGCTTAGCATTTGGCGCAGCCTCGCTGACCAGACATGCGCCAGCACCGTTCCACACGCGCCTGCCCCAGGCGCGTGCTTCGTCACAAGGTGGGAGGTGGCCTAGCGGGTGCCGCCGGTAATGTACTGTTCGAGTTGCTCGATCACAAAGCGCTGCTCGCTGATGATGTTGTTCACCAGGTCGCCAATGGACAACATGCCGAGCAGTTCCTCGCCCTCCATGACCGGCAGGTGACGCATCCGGTGCCGCGTCATCAACGCCATGCAGTCGTCGGTGGTCTGATCCCCCCGCACGTAGATCACTGCCGAGGTCATGATTTCGCGCACCAGCGTTTCACGCGATGTCCGTTGCATCAGGATCACCTTGCGCGCGTAATCCCGCTCGCTCAGGATGCCGACGATTTTTTGATGTTCCATCACCAGCAGTGCGCCGATTCCCTTGTCGGCCATGAGCTGTAGCGCGGAATAGACCGTGGCCGTGGGTGGGATGCTGTAGATGGCCCGAGATGCCTTGTGTTCCAGAACCTGCCGTGCGGTTTTCATTGTCACCGACTCCTTGTTGCCGTCTTGGAAACAGTCTTTGCCGTGGCCCAATGGTCTCGCTGCGCCGCGCAACGCTGCTGCGCCCCCGGGTGTCAGGCCACGTTTGTTCAGATTAGCAAAGGAACGGCGATGCTTACAGGGTGACTTTCACGAATCTTTGTAAGCATTCCCGACGCGGGCTAGACCGGCTGACTGATCAAGTGCGGACGCCGCATCCAAAGCCGGCCCAGGCGAGCGAGGTCGGGCGGCAGGTCGGCATCGGCAGACCCATGCATCAACAGTGTCTGACGCAGCCGGGGGCAGCGGCTGGCAACGAAGGCGATATCGTCGACATAGCCCAGCTCCAGCAGCGTGTCCGCCTGGTCGAACACCACGGTATTGATGGCGCGCAGGTCGAGCGTCGCGGCGTCGACGTGGTCGAGCAGGCGTCCTGGCGTTCCCACAACGATATGCGCGCCGTGGATCAGGCTGTCGATCTGCATCCGCATCGGCGCGCCATGGCAGAGCATCGCCACCTTGATATGCCCCACGGACTGGGCAAGACCGCGCATGCATCGCGCCACGCGATCTGCGGCATCTGGCGTAGGACAGAGCCATAGTGCCTGGACATCGAAACGCCGGGCATCGAGCCGGTGGAGCACGGCAAGGGCCAGTGCGAGTTCGCTATCGGCGTCGCTGTCATTCGTCTGGCGATCCCGCCTGACCTGCACGATCACGTCGCGCCCGGACAGCGCCGCAGGCAGCATCGAAGCCTGCAGCGGCGTCATGGCGTCGTGGCCCAGACGGGCGAGCGCGTCGAGCCAGTCCGGCGCCAGGGGCAGCGTGGCGTAGGGCGCGCCCGCCTGTGCCGGGGAAATACTGCGGCGCGAGGCCTGGTGAATCGACGCTACCGGCATCGCGGTGCACCTCGCCTACGTGGCAGCGCGGCCAGTGGCCTTCGCAGCAGGTTTCTTTTTCGCAGGCACCTTGGCTGGCGTCCTGGCCGCAGTCTTGGTGGAAGGCTTGGTGGATGGCTTGGCCGACTTCGCAGGCGCCTTCGCCGCAGCACTCGTTGGCGCGGCCTTCGACACTGCAGCCTTTACCGGCATCTTCACCGCCACCTTCACCGGCACAGTCTCCGTCGGCGTCCAGCCGAGCCGCCCCAGCAACCCGCCTGCCGCCGCTGGCGCGTGGACCTTGGCGCCGTTGATGAAGAACAGGTACACGGGCTGCGCCTTGCGCGCCTTGGCCGCCGATGTCTCTACGCGCGGCAGGTCATCCGGTGCCTTGCCGCTCGCCCACGCCGCGGCGCGCGCCGCCCATCGATCGAGATCCTTGGCCGCGTAGCCGGTGGCGATGTCTTCCTGCGCATTCATCAACCGCGCATAGACAAAGTCGGCGGTCTGGTCGGCAAAGGACGGGAATTTTGGTGAATCGGTGAAGACGGTGGCGGCCTTGTACTTGCGCGCGAGCTTCAGGTAGTCGTCGCACATGAAGCTGTCGTGGCGCACCTCCAGCACGTGGCGCAGCGTCACGCCCTCGACCGAATCCGGCAACAGCGCCAGGAAGGCTTCGAAATCGTCAGCAACAAACTGCTTGGTCGGCGCGAACTGCCACACCACCGGACCCAGTTTGTCTCCGAGTTCAGCAATGCCGCTGTCAATGAAACGATGGATCGAGTCAGCCCCTTCGGCCAGGATGCGGCGATTGGTAGCAAAGCGCGACGCCTTGACCGAGAACACGAAGCCGTCCGGCGTGGCATCGCGCCAGTTGGCGAACGACGACCGCTTCTGCGTGCCGTGGTACGTGCTGTTGATCTCGATGGCGGTCAGGTGGCGGCTCGCATATTCGAGTTCGCGCGCCTGCGCCAGTCCCGCCGGATAGAACTTGTCGCGCCACGGCGCAAAATTCCAGCCACCGATACCGATGTGAATCTGTGTCGCCGCCTTTGCTCCGCCCTTGCTAACCGCCATGGCCGATTCTCCACGAGAGGCAATCCGGGGAAGTCTAGCTGCAATTGCGTGATGCGGCTGCCCGCATTCGGACATGTGACTGGCAGGTGATTTGCGCAAGACGCAAGTCCAAGCCAGCGGCGCCTACGGCTGCTCGGCACCCGGCGCCGGGTATTTCCGCGCGTTCATCTCCATCTTTGCCCGCACCGCCGCATCAAGGTCCACGCCGAGCGCCGTCACCAGTTGCGTCAGGTAGATCGTGATATCGGCCAGTTCCTGCTCCACATGGGCACGCTCGTCGGTGGCCATGATGCCGCGCGATTCTTCCTCGGTTTGCCACTGGAAGATCTCCACCAGTTCGGCCACCTCCACGCTCAGCGCCATGGCCAGGTTCTTGGGGCTGTGATACTTGCCCCAGTTGCGTGCCTCGCCAAACGCGAGGGCGGCTTGCTGGAGGTTTTTTATGTCGATGAGGGGCGTAGCAGACATGTCTGGATCAGGATCGCGCAAGAATTGGCACGATATCATCCTGGCGACCTGCAACGGTCGTGTGGCACGCTCGTTACGTGCTCGCCACAGCAAGGAGTTCTGCTTCCAAAGAAGCAACTACGCTGGCGAAATTGGCTCTTACGTTGTCACGAACCGCTTCTCTAGCCGCTATCGCGTCGCCGGAAAAGTATTTCTTTACGGCTGACGTGCCGTCCTCGTCGTCTGTGGCAATTAGCCTGAATGGGTCACCGTCGAAAAACGGCATCGGTTGGGAACTACCAATCTTGAAGGCACACGCTTTAAGCGGATAGAGATCCATGATCTCAACAAACTTGCGGTCAAACGTCAACAATGCAGGGAAGAAGTACCTTGCCTGTTTGCTCGGCTCGAATGTGATCGACTGCTCCAGTTGCCGAACATGCCACATGTCCCAAGCCATGTTTCGCAGCAATTTCAAGATATCGCTTTTTGAATTTTTTTGAATCTTTCCGAAGAACTTGAGATCGTTCCCGCGGATGAAATATGCCCGAGCAACAGCTGCCTCCCGGATGCTCATAGTGGCTAGTGTCGAATGACAGAATTCTAGGAAAGCCGCCATTTTCTTGCCAATCCCTGCGCTCGGTGACTTCAGTTGAATTGACGCGATCTTGACCAGGCAGGCATAAAGGTACTGGTGCCTAGAGATCAGACCTTCCATCAGCGTACTGTCCTCAATGTCCAAGTACATCCTGGACACTTGCTGTTGCGCAGTGGCGGCCAACTCCTGATCGGACAAGATTGAGCGTACTTCTCCACTCGACTTTAACCAGTCAACATCAATGGTACGCAAAATCTCATAAGCTTTGAGGTTATCAAAGATCTTATCAGCCGACTCGCCACCTGCGATCCGTGGCAAATTTTCCGTGAGGTAGGGGATTGGATCAACATGGACATCAGGCCGCGCAATGAACTCAAAGACTTCCTGGAAGTCTGCGGGGATGCCACCGCCCCGCTTACCTGCCATATGTGGCACAAGGTAGCTCATGGCATTTGTATCGAGCGAAATGGAGTAGTCAATCGGATAGGTCGCTTGTCCAGATTCCATCTCCAAGGCGGTTTCCGCATCTAGCACGATAACCCGCTCGGTTTTGAACAAGCTACGAATGGCCGCGCCAGCTGAAAATGTTCGGTTTAGTGCAAAGCCAGGTGATCCTCCCCTATCGGAAGCGAAAACAAATTTGTAGTCCTTTAGAAGCGGAGCCGCCAATCGATATAACGTAAATGCCTCGGCAGTGTTGGCGGAGTTGCAGATACGTGCAACCATTTCCTCGACATGAAATCCTTGAAAATCATTCACGATTCGTCCTGAACCTGTCAAATGGAAGGGCGGGACATCAAGCCTTGTGGCCGAATGATGTAGCGCCAGATTTGAAGCTGACAGCGCTCTTGCAAGAGCACCTGCAACAGACGATGGAAGATCAGATCTTCTATAGAAATACTGGTGACTCGTTCGATAAATGATCTGCCGCAGACGGGCATTTGGCTTTTCAGACAGGAGAATCTGAAGGGCTGGCAGCGTCTCGAAACCACGTCGCTCGTACGACGAACCAGTGTGAGCAAGAAAGCCGCCCACGGAATTGAAAAAGGGGCTGCGTCATGCGCAGCCCCTTTTTCCGCGAGCCTCGTGCCGCGAGCCTTCGAGGCACGCAATGCACTCTAATCCAACAAACTCTGAAAACTCAGTTCAGCGAACAGCCCCTTCCTTGTACGGCTGATTCCGATTTCCTACAGTTCACATCCCTCAAACATCAATATTCCGAGCCACCAACGCATTCGACTCAATAAAGTTCCGGCGCGGCTCAACCTCATCTCCCATCAGTGTCGTGAAGATCTGGTCCGCTGCAATCGCGTCTTCGATCTGTACGCGCAGCAGGCGGCGTTGGGTCACGTCGAGCGTTGTTTCGAAGAGCTGGTCGGGGTTCATTTCGCCCAGGCCCTTGTAGCGCTGGCGCGTGACGCCGCGTTCGGCTTCGCTCAGCAGCCATTGCATGGCCTGGTGGAAATCCGCCACGGTCTGTTCGCGCATGCGATCGCCTTCGCCGCGCTTGACCTTGGTGCCGTCCGGGATCAGGCCCTGGAACGTCTTGGCGGCGCCGGACAGTGCGGCGTAGTCGGCGCCGTGGACGAAGTCTGCGTCCAGGTGCGACAGTCGCACATTGCCGTGGTGGCGGCGCGCAATCATCAGGCGGTGCTTGTCGGTCTTCTCGTCGAACTGCGCGTAGACGTCTGCGGTGCCATCGTCGTTGACGGCGGCGCCGAGCAGAGTCTTGGCGTGCATCTCGGCCAGCTTGGCCTTCAGCGCAACAGCCGATGCCTCGGCAGCAGCGGCGTTGTCCAGGTCGAGCGTCACGCCGTCGGCGATGGCGCGCAGCGCATCGGTATCGACGATACGCGACAGACGGCCGATCACGCCTTCGGTCAGCTGGTACTGGCGAGCCAGTTCGCTCAGTGCGTCACCGGCGATCTCGCTGCCGTCCGGACGGATCAGCGCGGCTTTCTCCATCGCCAGCTTCAGCAGGTACGCGTTCAGCTCGGTGTCGTCCTTGATATAGCGCTCGTCCTTGCCGTGCTTGATCTTGTACAGCGGCGGCTGCGCGATATAGACGTAGCCGCGTTCGATGATGTCAGGCATCTGGCGGTAGAAGAACGTCAGCAGCAGCGTGCGGATGTGCGAACCGTCCACGTCAGCATCGGTCATGATGATGATGCGGTGGTAGCGCAGCTTCTCGAGGTTGTAGTCTTCCTTGCCGATGCCGGTGCCCAGCGCCGTGATCAGCGTCAGCACTTCCTGGCTCGACAGCATCTTGTCGAAGCGCGCGCGCTCCACGTTCAGGATCTTGCCCTTGAGCGGCAGGATTGCCTGGAACTTGCGGTCGCGGCCCTGCTTGGCCGAGCCGCCTGCGGAGTCACCCTCCACCAGGAACAGTTCGGATTGCGCGGGGTCCTTCTCCTGGCAATCGGCCAGCTTGCCCGGCAGGCCCATGCCGTCCATCACGCCCTTGCGGCGCGTCATTTCACGCGCCTTGCGTGCGGCTTCGCGCGCGCGGGCCGCGTCGACGATCTTGCTGCAGATGATCTTGGCGTCGTTCGGCGTTTCCAGCAGGAAATCGGTCAGCGCCTTGCTGACGAGTTCTTCCACCGGCAGGCGCACTTCGGACGAGACCAGCTTGTCCTTGGTCTGCGAGCTGAACTTCGGCTCGGGCACCTTCACGGACAACACGCAGGCCAGGCCCTCGCGCATGTCGTCGCCGCTGGTTTCCACCTTGGCCTTCTTGGCGATCTCGTTTTCTTCGATGTACTTGTTGATCACGCGCGTCATCGCCGCGCGCAGGCCCGTCAGGTGGGTGCCGCCGTCACGCTGCGGAATGTTGTTCGTGAAGCAGAGCACCTGCTCGTTGTAGCCATCATTCCACTGCATCGCCACTTCCACCGAGATGCCATCCTTCTCGGCGTTGCCGTAGAAGATGTTCGGGTGCAGCGTGGTCTTGGCGCGATTGATGTACTCGACGAAACCCTTCACGCCGCCGGCAAACGCGAAATCCTCTTCCTTGCCCGTGCGCTGGTCCACCAGCTTGATGTGCACGCCATTGTTCAGGAACGAGAGTTCGCGGATACGCTTCGAGAGCACTTCATAGTGGAACTCGACGTTCGTGAAGATCTCTTCATCGGCCAGGAAGTGCACTTCGGTGCCACGCTTGTCGGTGGCGCCGATGATCTTCATCGGCGAGACTTCCACGGGCTGGCCATCCGGACCGTTCACGGTCTCGACGATGCGGTTCTGCACCTCGCCCTTGGCGAATTCGATCAGGTTGACCTGGCCGTCGCGCCGCACCGTCAGGCGCAGCCACTTGGACAGCGCGTTCACGCACGACACGCCCACGCCGTGCAGGCCGCCGGACACCTTGTAGCTGTTCTGGTTGAACTTGCCGCCCGCGTGCAGCTCGGTCATGGCGATTTCCGCCGCGCTGCGCTTCGGTTCGTGCTTGTCGTCGAACTTCACGGCCGGCGGGATGCCGCGGCCGTTGTCGACGATCGAGATCGAGTTGTCGCTGTGGATCGTGACGAGGATCTCGGTGCAATAACCCGCCAGGGCCTCGTCGATCGAGTTGTCGAGCACCTCGAATACCAGGTGGTGCAGGCCGGTGCCGTCGGACGTATCGCCGATATACATGCCGGGACGCTTGCGCACCGCTTCCAGGCCTTCCAGGATCTGGATCGAAGAGGCGCCGTAAGTGTTTTCCTGCTGCGGATTCTGCTGGTCGGTCATGTTTTCCTACTCACGATACTAACGACAAAAGCGGATAAAGCCGGACCTGCGCCATTCGGCAGCGGGTGCGGCGAGTCCGCGTTTTGCGGGTTACTTGAAAACGGCAAAAGGGGCGGATCCCGAGGATCCGGCCCCTGATGCGGTGTGTGCCCGATTGTGTATGGATGGCGACTGGGTCTTGGCCATCAAATGCGCATCGGCATCACGACGTACTTGAAGTTGTCGTCTTCCGGCACGGTAATCAGCGCGCTCGAATTGGAGTCGCCGAGGCTGACCTGCACCTGCTCGCTCTTCAGGTTCGCGAGCACATCGAGCAGGTAGGTCACGTTGAAGCCGATATCGAGCGCATCGCCCGAATAATCGAGTTCCAGTTCTTCCTGCGCTTCTTCCTGGTCCGCGTTGGTCGAACTGATCTTGAGCACATGCGTATCGAGGATACAGCGCACGCCCTTGAACTTGTCCGTGGTCAGGATCGCCGTGCGCTGCAGCGCCTGCTGCAACTGCACGCGGTCGATCGCGAATGCATTCTTGTAGCCCTTCGGGATCACGCGCTGGAAGTCCGGGAACTTGCCTTCCACGAGCTTGCTGATCAGTTCCACGTTGGCAAACGTGAACTTCACCTGATTCGCGGCCAGTTGTACCTGCACGGGATCGTCGTTGTCTTCGAGCAGGCGCTGCAGTTCGAGAATCGTCTTGCGCGGAATGATGACTTCCTGGCGCGAGCCCACGCCCGCCGCCTCGTTCTCCAGCTCAACGCCGCAGTACGCCAGACGGTGACCGTCAGTGGCCACGGCCATCACCTTCTTGCCATCGACCACGAGCAGCATGCCGTTCAGGTAATAGCGGATGTCCTGCTGCGCCATCGCAAAGTGGACCATCGCCAGCAGATGCTTGAACGTCTTCTGCGGCAGGCTCACGCTCGCGTTGAACTCGGCGGCTTCGGCAACGGTCGGGAATTCCTCGGCGGCCAGCGTCTGCAGTGCGAAGCGGCTCTTGCCCGATTGCACGGACATGCGCTTGTCGTTCAGCGACAGCGCCACGTCGCCATCGGGCATCGCGCGCAGGATGTCGAGCAGCTTGCGCGCGGCAACGGTAGTGGCCACGTCGTCGCTCCCCACGCCGCACTCGGCATGCGTGGTGATCTGGATCTCGATATCGGTGGAGAGGAAGGAAACGTTCGAGCCGGACTTGCGGATCAGCAGGTTGGCCAGGATCGGGAGGGTGTGGCGGCGCTCCACGATGCCGCTCACGATTTGCAGCGGACGCAGCAGGTTGTCTCGCGAGGTTTTGACCAATTGCATTGAAATTATCCTTCGTCGTTTGTCGTCGGCGACCGCGGAATCAGGCGCAGCTCCAGGATCCAAATTCATAAAGGAATCAAGGAGTTAATGCCGCATTGTACCAAGGATAAGCCGCTGCGGTGAAGCGGGCCGAGTCCGGCGGGGCGCCTGGCTGTGCACAAAATGCCACGGTCAGGCGGCTCAATCCGCCAACGCGTCCCGACTCACCGCAAAGCCTTATCTGAGGCCAGTTACCGCAATCCAAGGTTATTCTGGCGCCCGTTTGCCGCCGGACGCGCACCCAGTAGTATGCCAGCCCGGCAAGGCTGGCCCGGAATTCCGGTTCCGGGACGCCGCCGCGCCCGAATACGGCGCGCGACATTGGCCCCCGGTCAGCCCTTGAGCGTCTGCTCCAGCACGTGCAGCTCGTGATTGAGCTGCGCGTCCTTGCTACGCTCGTCGGCAATCTTGCGCACGGCGTGCAGCACCGTGGTGTGATCGCGTCCGCCGAACAGCTCGCCGATCTCGGGCAGGCTCTTCTGCGTCAGTTCCTTGGCCAGGTACATGGCGATCTGGCGCGGCCGTGCGATGTTCGCGGGGCGCTTCTTCGAATACATGTCCGCGACCTTGATGTTGTAGAAATCCGCGCAGGTCTTCTGGATGTTCTCCACGGAGATCTGGCGGTTCTGCACGGTCAGCAGGTCCTTGAGCGCCTCGCGCGTGACATCGATCGTGATGTCCTTGCCGTGGAAGTTCGAGAACGCCAGGATCTTGCGCAGCGCCCCTTCCAGCTCGCGCACGTTCGAGCGCAAGTGCTTGGCAACAAAGAACGCCACTTCTTCCGGCACGCTCACGTTCTCGGCGGCGGCCTTCTTCATCAGGATGGCCACGCGCATCTCGAGCTCGGGCGGCTCGATCGCCACCGTCAGGCCCGAATCGAATCGCGAGATCAGGCGATCGTCGATGCCCGTGATTTCTTTCGGATACGTATCGCTGGTGATGATCACCTGTGCGCGATTCGCAATCAGCGCCTCGAACGCATAGAAGAACTCTTCCTGCGTGCGGTTCTTGCCCGAGAAAAACTGGATGTCGTCGATCAGCAGCAGATCCAGCGAGTGGTAATAGCGCTTGAACTCGTCGAACGCTTTTCGCTGATAAGCCTTCACCACGTCGGACACGTACTGTTCCGCATGGATATAGCGGATGCGCGCGCGCGGGTTCTCCATCAGCATGAAATTGCCGATGGCGTGGATCAAGTGGGTCTTGCCCAGGCCGACGCCGCCATAGAGATAGAGCGGGTTGTACGACTTGCCCGGGTTGTTGGCCACCTGGATTGCCGCCGCGCGGGCCAGCTGGTTGGCCTTGCCGGTGACGAAGTTGTCGAACGTCAGGATCGGGTTCAGGCGCGAACGCTCATGGACGGTGTCGTTCGGCTGCGCAGGCACCGTGCCCGGCTGCTGCTGCCCGCGGTACGGACGGCCACTGGCTTCGGCCGGGTCCATCTGGGCCACGTCGATATCGGCGAGGTCATGCGCTGGAGCACCGGCTCCTCCCTGCAGGGGGTTACCGGTTGGCGCGGCCGCCCGGTTCTGCATGCCTGCGGGGTAAGGAGCCTGCCCGCCCTGGGCCGGACCTGGCTGCGGCGCATACTCGTGATAGCCGCCCATCTGCGACGGAGCCTGGCCATAGGGCTGGGTGGGCATGCCACCCGGAGCACCCGTGGGCATGCCGGGATAAGGCGCGGCATTCGCACCCATTCCTGCGTGGCCCGCGGCACTGGCGTCCATGGCTTGCTGCGTATAAGTCGCAGCACGGCCCGACGCAGCGGGATCCAGAACAAAGTGAACGCTAACCTGCGTTTCCCAGTATTCGCACGCAAGCGCGGTGATACGACCCGAAAACTGGCTCTTGACCCAGTCGAGCTTGAAGCGGTTGGGCGCGGCAATCCGCAGCGCATGCGCTTCCTCGTCGAAGGCGACCGGCGCCAACGGCTTGATCCAGGTTTTGAACTGTTGCGGCGTCAGTTCGCGCTCGAGCTGCGCGGCTGCCGCCTGCCAGAAATCTTGCATGTGTTCTTCTAAGTGATCGCGCCACGACTTTCATTGGCACGTCACGGACAAGGCGGCATTCGCGCCACGGGGCTTCCCTCTTTTTTGTGCGCCCTTCGGAGTGTGTACCCACGAAAAGCAAAATGCCGCCCATCGTGCCCGAGGCACGGCAACGGCATTCAAAAAACGGTATACGGCAGGTATACCAAGGCAGGAAGACCCGGGTTGTGCGTGCGCCACGCAGCCCGTGTAGTGTTTGGACCGGGATTGTACCCCCCTGTCCAAGTTATCCACAAAGGATAACCCTGTGGACAACTTGTGAAAAATCAGTGGATTTGTGTGCACAACCTGCGCCGCCACGCCTCGCCCAAGCGGCGCCAACGGCAGATAATCCATGGGAAACAAGGACTTGGATAACATTTGAAGCGCCCCGCAGGAATACGGGAGCCGTCCGTTGTTACCCACCAGGCATTGTGGACAATGGCGCACCGGCGTTTACCCACAGGCCGGGAGGCATTGTGGCGGCTTTTTCGGCACCGCCGGTCCGGCGCCTTGACACGCTTTGCGAAAATCGGTTAAATGGCGGGTTCTGCGATGCCGCAGGGGATCACGTATGCGCATCGCCGGGTCTGGCCAGTACCGTCGCATGCAAGCATGTGCGGCCTCAGGCAAGCCGCCCGATCGCGTCAACGCCTTGTCCCATGCGATGAGGTCCAACGGCGGCCGGCAGCAAGACAGAACCAGAATCGTCGGCAAAGCCGCGGCCACCTTACCCCATGGGCGGGCGTCGGCTGTGCGGCAGCCCCATGCGAACCATACGCGGCGGCCAAGGCGAACCGGCATAGGCCGGCGCCCGGAAAGCCCGGATCAACCAGAGAGTGCAACATGAAACGTACCTACCAACCTTCCGTTACCCGCCGCAAGCGTACCCATGGTTTCCGCGTGCGCATGAAGACCCGCGGCGGCCGTGCCGTGATCAACGCACGTCGCGCCAAGGGCCGCAAGCGCCTGGCAATCTGAGGGCCGGGCGACCGGTGGGGGCGATGAGCATTGCGGCGGGCAACTGTCGCGGATGATCTTGCTGCCCCAGCCCGACGCCTCGCTCTCAGGATGGCCAGGAGTGCCGCAGTCCGGTGACTCCGCAGTTTTGACCAGCGTGTCGGACCATGCCTTCCCCAAAGCCGCGAGGCTCACAAAGACGGATGAGTTTTCATCCGTTTTTGCTTTGCGGCCCCGGCGTCGCAGCCCGCACTTCGTGCTGTATGTGCGCGCCAACGGCCTGGAGCAGGGCCGGCTCGGCATCGTCGTCGGCAAGAAGTTCGCGCCGCGCGCCGCCGAGCGCAACCTTGTAAAGCGCATGGTGCGGGAACTGTTTCGCTGCCGGCAGGACCAATTCGCTGGCCGTGACATTTTGTTACGGTTGCAGGCCAAGTTTCCGCGTGCGGACTTTGCCAGCCGAACGGCGATCCGGCGGGTCTGCCTGACCGAACTCAGCGGCTTGCTCGATGTTGCGGCCAGGCCGCTGCCGGTAGCAGCGGCTGCAGCCCCGCCCGACCCGGCCACGCCGGCCAGCCAGCCGGCCACCCCCGCCTGACCATCACCATGAAGCGAATCCTGCTTGCCCTGCTGCGCGTCTACAAGATCGCCCTGAGTCCGTACCTGGGCTCGCAGTGCCGCTTCCTGCCCACGTGTTCCGACTATGCCCGCGACGCCATCGCCAGCCATGGCCCGGCGCGCGGCACGTGGATGGCTGCGTGCAGGCTTTGCCGCTGCCATCCTTTCGCAAAGGGCGGGTATGATCCCGTGCCCGAGCCCGCAGTAAACGGGAAGGCCGACGCGGCGCCCCGCGCATCCGCCGCGCCAGGCCGTCCGCCTGTCACGGTCCGGCTCCCCAGACCCTGATTCCCCCAGACCATAGCGAGATATGGATATCAAACGCACTATCCTGTGGGTCATCTTCTCGATGGCCCTCGTGCTGCTCTACGACAACTGGCAGCGCGCCAACGGCCACGCGTCGATGTTCTTCCCGAGCGCCAATACGCAACAGCAGGCCGCTCCGGCCGGTGGTGCGAGCGGCGCCGCGGCCCAGGGTGACGTGCCCAAGGCCAGCGGGACGAACGCTTCCGCGCCAGGCGCCGTGCCGGCTGCCCCGCAGGGCGCCGCACAGCCTTCGGCCGAGAAGGTCGTGGTGACCACCGACGAGGTACGCGCGGAGATCGATACCGCTGGCGGCATCGTGTCGCGCCTCGAGCTGCTGCACGAGAAAGAGAAGGACGGCAAGCCCGTGGTGCTGTTCGAACGCGATGCCACGCGTACGTACCTGGCACGTTCGGGCCTGATCGGCGGCGACCTGCCGAACCACACCACCGTGTTCGCGGCTGCTCCCGGCGCACGCACGCTGGCGCCCGGCCAGGACAAGCTCGACGTCGTGCTGACGGCCGAGAAGAACGGTGTGAAGTTCACGAAGACGTACACCTTCAACAAGGGCAGCTACGTCATCGATACGCGCTTCGACGTGGCCAACTCGGGCACGGCGCCGATCTCGCCCACGCTGTACATGGAACTCGCGCGCGACGGCAGCAAGGTCGAGCAGTCGCAGTTCTACAGCACGTTCACGGGCCCGGCCATCTACACGAACGCCGACAAGTACCACAAGATCAGCTTCGAGGACATCGCCAAGGGCAAGGCCACCGTGCCGCCCGCCACGAACAATGGCTGGGTAGCGATGGTGCAGCATTACTTCGCCTCGGCCTGGATTCCGCAGAACGGCAAGGAGCACAGCTTCTACGCCGAGCAGATCGATCCGAACCTGTACCGCGTGGGTGTCCAGCAGCCGCTGGGCCAGATCGCGCCGGGCGCGGCGGTCAGCACCCAGGCACGCCTGTTCGCGGGTCCGCAGGAAGAGCACATGCTCGAGCAGATCACGCCGGGCCTGGAACTGGTGAAGGACTATGGCTGGCTGACCATCCTGGCCAAGCCGCTGTTCTGGCTGCTGGAGAAGCTGCACGGCTTCCTGGGCAACTGGGGCTGGTCGATCATCGCGCTGACCGTGCTGATCAAGCTGGTGTTCTTCCCGCTGTCCGCCGCGAGCTACCGCTCGATGGGCAAGATGAAGGACCTGCAACCGCGCATGACGTCGATCCGCGAACGCTACAAGGGCGATCCGCAGAAGATGAACGCGGAGATGATGGCCCTGTACCGTACCGAGAAGGTGAACCCGCTCGGCGGCTGCCTGCCGATCGTGATCCAGATCCCGGTGTTCATCGCGCTGTACTGGGTGCTGCTGTCGTCGGTGGAAATGCGCGGCGCGCCGTGGCTGGGCTGGATCCATGACCTCTCGGTGCCGGATCCGTTCTACATCCTGCCGATCGTGATGGCCGTGTCGATGTTCGTGCAGACCAAGCTGAACCCGACTCCGCCGGATCCCGTGCAGGCCAAGGTCATGATGATCATGCCGCTGGTGTTCTCGTTCATGTTCTTCTTCTTCCCGGCCGGCCTCGTGCTGTACTGGGTGGTGAACAACATCCTGTCGATTGCCCAGCAATGGCAGATCAACCGCATGCTCGGCAAGGGCAAGGCGGCGGCGATCGCCAAGAGCTGATCGCAGGGGTTCTGCCCCGCATTTCGAAGAACCCGGCCTCGCGCCGGGTTTTTTGTTGTCTGTTTTTATCGCCGCCGCCACGCGGCTGGCCTCAAGGCGTATGCTTCAAGTCTTATATAAGACTTAGCAACCCCGCTGCAGCGGAAAGGGACATGCCATGACGTGGTCGGCCAGCCAATACGTACAGTTCGAGGACGAGCGCACCCGCCCGGTGCGCGATCTGGTGGCGGCCATTCCGCCGGTGGATGCACGGCGCGTGGTCGATATCGGCTGCGGCCCAGGCAACTCCACCGAGGTGCTGGCCGCGCGATTTGTCGATGCCGAAGTCACGGGCGTGGACAGCGACACCGACATGATCGCCGCCGCCCGCAAGCGGCTGCCCGACCTGCATTTCGATATTGCCGATGCCACGCAATGGAACGACGCCGGCCCGTGGGATGTGATGCTGGCCAACGCCGTGTTCCAGTGGGTGCCCGACCACGCCACGCTGTTTCCCTCGCTCGTCAGCCGCCTGACGCCGGGCGGCAGCCTCGCCGTGCAGATGCCGGACAATCTCAACGAGCCGCCGCACCTGCTGATGCGCGAAACCGCCATGAACGGCCCGTGGTCTGCCAAGCTGACCGAGGCGGCTGGCACGCGCACCGCCCTGCCCTCCGAACGCTGGTACTACGAATTGCTGAAGCCGCACTGCAGCCGCGTGGATATCTGGCGCACGATCTACCAGCATCCACTCAAGGGCGGCGCGGCGGCGGTGGTCGAGTGGTTCAAGGGTAGCGGCCTGCGGCCGTTCCTGGCACCGCTCGACGAGACCGAGAAAGCCGCCTATCTCAGACAATACGAAACGGCCCTGGCCAAAGTCTTTCCGGCGCTGCCAGACGGCACGGTACTGCTGCCCTTCCCTCGGGTCTTCATTGTCGCCACCCGATAGCTCAGTGTTGGCGCCGGGCGATGCATGCGCCACCCACGTGCGCCATCGCCTACACTAGACGGACCCCTGCGCAGTCAATCTCTTTGCCGGTCACGATCAAGAGACACCGCCATGAGCCGTCAACCAGCATTGCATCGCAAGATGCGTCCCACCCGGGCGTTCGTTATCCTGGGCGATCACGGGCTGCGCGCTGTCGACAAGCGGCTCGAAGCGCTGCTGCATCGGGACGAGATCGAAGATGTACATCAACTACGCGTCGCCATTCGCCACCTGCGTGCCGTGACGTGGGCCTTCGGGCCGGTCCTTGGCGCGCACGTCAAGGCGCGCTGGAAGCGTACGCTGCACGATATGGCCGGCGCTGCCGGACCTGTACGCGACTGGGATGTCTTCATCGCGGAGACCCTTGCGCCGGCGCTGGAGATGCAGCCCAACGATCCGGTGTTGACCACGCTGGTGCAGACCGCGCAAGCGCGACGCGTGGCCGATCACGCCGAAATGATGGAGAAGCTCGCGCACTATCGGCAATCGCCGCTGCCTATCCTGTATCGCGATCTGATTCATATCGCCTCGGAGACATCCGACGAGCGCTTGAAGGGCTTCGCGCCCCGCCGCATTCGCAAGGCCCGGCGCCATGTTCGCGATCTGGCGCGCATCGCCCGCGACGGCCAGACTGATCACGTTCACAAACTCCGCATCGGCAACAAGCGTCTGCGCTATGCCATCGAGGCACTATCCGACGTGCTCCCCGGCCGCTATCGCAAACGCCTGCGCAAGAAACTGGTCGCCCGGCAATCCGCGCTGGGTGACCTGATCGACGAGAGCGTGGCGCGCCGCCTGATGGCCGAATGCCTGGGCTGCGCCGACGCGCTTCACGACGCCCTCCCCTCCGATCCGCAAAACGTTCTGCGACAATAGCGCCCATGACTGCCACCCTCACCGAGCTACCGATTGCCGCCATCGCCACCGCACCGGGACGCGGCGGCATCGGCGTGGTACGCGTGTCCGGCCCCGATGTCGGCACGATCATGCGCGCCGTATGCGGCCGCAACCTGCAACCGCGCCACGCCACCTACCTGCCCTTCCTCGACGCACGCGGCAAGGTCATCGACCATGGCCTGGCGTTGTACTTCCCCGCGCCGAATTCCTACACCGGAGAGGAAGTGCTTGAACTGCAGGGCCACGGCGGCCCGGTGGTCATGCAGATGCTGCTGTCGCGCTGCCTCGAAGCAGGCAAACCCGTGGGCCTGCGCGTGGCCGAACCCGGCGAATTCACGCGCCGCGCATTTCTGAACGACAAGCTCGACCTGGCGCAAGCGGAAGCCGTGGCCGACCTGATCGAAGCCAGCACCGAAGCCGCCGCCCGCTCGGCCGCGCGTTCGATGGAAGGCGAGTTCTCCAGCGCCATCCACGCGCTTGTGGAAAAGGTCATCCACCTGCGCATGTTGGTGGAAGCCACGCTCGATTTTCCTGAAGAGGAAATCGACTTCCTCGAAGCCTCCGATGCACGCGGCCAACTCACGCGCATTCGTGAAGCCCTGGCGGGCGTGTTGAAGCAGGCGCGCCAGGGTTCGTTGCTGCGCGAAGGGTTGTCGGTGGTGCTGGCGGGTCAACCGAACGTCGGCAAGTCGTCGCTGCTGAACGCACTGGCCGGCGCGGAGCTTGCCATCGTCACACCCATCGCCGGCACCACGCGCGACCGTGTGCGCGAGACCATCCAGATCGACGGCATCCCGCTGCACATCATCGACACTGCCGGTCTGCGCGATGACGCTGCCGACGAAGTGGAGCGCATCGGTATCGAACGCACGTGGGAGGCCATTCGTCGCGCGGATATCGTGCTGCACCTCGTGGATGCTGCCGACTACCTCGAACACGGCATCTCGGAAACCGACGACCACATCGACGATCGCCTGAGCGGCCAACTTCCACCGGGCTCGCCCATCGTGCGCGTGGTCAACAAGATCGACCTCGCCCCATCGGCTGGCGAAATGGGCTTCGGCGGCAACCGGCCGCACGTTGTGGCCGCCAACGGCCCCAATCCCACCGAGATCTGGATCTCCGCACGCACCGGTGCCGGCATCGATCTGATGCGTCGCGAACTGCTGCGCCTGATCGGCTGGCAATCCGGCAACGAAGGCACCTTCCTGGCCCGTGAACGCCACCTCATCGCCCTGCGCAGCGCGCAGTCCCACCTCGACTGCGCCGTGGAACGCGCCGAGCAAAGCGCCCAGGCGCTCGACCTGTTCGCCGAGGAACTACGGCTCGCGCAGGATCACCTGAACAGCATCACGGGCGAGTTCACGAGCGACGATCTGCTGGGGACGATCTTTACGCGGTTTTGTATTGGGAAGTGAGGTATCGACCTGCGCGGCGCAATGCCGTGCAGATCGGTAACCACGGCGGGGTCTTCGTCCAGGTCAACATCCTTCGGGCCATCATGGATGACACTGTGTTTTTGTACAGTGCCATCCATGAAGCCATGACTACCCAGCAAACTACCGCGAAGACCGCCAGTACTTTCGAGAGTACCCGGCAAACGAACGAGGAAGATTCCGAGTTCTGGTACGCCAGAGATCTCCAGCCCATCCTGGAGTATGCAAACTGGGAGAGCTTCCGCCGGGTGGTCGACAAGGCCGTCGAAGCGTGCAAGAAATCCGGTCAAACGCCAGCAGACCATTTTCGTCACATCACGAAAATGGTTTCCATCGGTTCTAAAGCCCGTCGCGCCATTGAAGACTGCGAGTTGTCGAGATATGCCTGCTATCTGGTCGTACAGAATGGTGATCCGTCCAAACTTGCAATTGCTCAGGGGCAGACGTACTTTGCGATCCAGACCAGGCGGCAGGAACTAGCGGATGACTCGCCAAGGTTTGGAAATTTCTCTGAGGATGAACGACGTTTGATGCTGCGTGGGGAATTGGTCCATCACAACAAGGCGTTGACAGCTGCTGCAAAGAGCGCTGGTGTCAAAACCGGTCTCGACTACGCAATCTTTCAAGACCACGGCTACCGCGGACTTTATGGTGGCTTTGGCGCAAAGGATATCCACGGATCCAAGCGTCTGAAGAAGACGCAACGAATCCTCGACCATATGGGCAGCACCGAGCTTGCGGCAAATTTGTTTCGCGCAACGCAGACCGAAGAGAAGCTGAGGCGAGACAACGTTCGCGGTAAGTCACAGGCGAACGCCACCCACTTTGAGGTTGGAGCCAAAGTCCGTCAAACGATTGTGGAGCTTGGAGGCACGATGCCTGAAAGCTTGCCAACGCCGGAGAAGAGCATTCAGCAGCTCGAGCGAGAGCAGCAGCAACTACAACTCGACTCGAACGGCTTGAATGGCGACGACCACTAGCGTCATCCTGTTGTCGCAACCCCATTGATGCTGCATCTTGCACTCACGCCGTTCCAATGGTCATGAACCGCCCCCTCACCCCCGGCGAAATCGCCCTCGCCCATCAGATCTTTGCTGACGCGGTCGATTACGCGTCTGTCCGCATCCTTCATCGCAATTTCGTCTTCTGGCAGGGTGGTCGCTACATCATCACGCCGAACGGCAACATCTACCTTGGGCGCAAGCTGCGTGGGATCGATGACTTCAGCCGGGCCGGGTTGGGGCTGCAGGCGCTGTTCATCCATGAGATGGCGCATGTCTGGCAGCATCAGCGCGGGGTCAATGTGTTGTGGCGCGGTGGGTGCGAACAGGTGCTGCACTTCCTGGGGTTCAACCAGTATCGCTATCGACTGACTGCGGGCAAGGCGCTGCATGACTACAAGCTGGAGCAGCAGGGCGATATCCTGCGTGACTTCTTTCTGGCGGGGCAAGGGCACGCGGCGCCGTATGGGGTGGAGGAATACCTTGTGGCGCTGGGGAGTCAGGGGGCGACTATCGTTTGATGTTGCGCTGCGCCTCGGTAGCTCCCCTCTCCCATGAAATGGGAGAGGGGAGCAAACCGGGAGCGGGATCGTTTGCCGAGGGTCTATTCCATTTGAAGTCCGCTGCGTTGACTTGTCATGCGATGTGGCGGACCATCGCCCACACAGCTTTCTGGAGCACATCATGCCGCGTGTATCGAAAGCGGAAGCGGAGAAGAACCGCGTAGTCATCGAGCAGGTATCGTCGCGGCTGTTCCGC
Organism: Cupriavidus sp. SW-Y-13; assembly: GCF_009793345.1. NCBI lineage: Bacteria > Pseudomonadati > Pseudomonadota > Betaproteobacteria > Burkholderiales > Burkholderiaceae > Cupriavidus > Cupriavidus sp. SW-Y-13. The sequence continues at coordinate 30,891 of NZ_WHLX01000001.1, read as the reverse complement.
GAGCAGGGATTCAACGGTGTCAGCGTGGCGGACCTCATGGGTGCCGCCGGCCTCACGCACGGCGGCTTCTACGGCCATTTCGAATCGAAGGATGCGCTGGCTGCCATCGCCTGCACCCGTGCCTTCGAGGAAGCCGAAGGGCGCTGGCGCAAGCGCGTGGCCGACGCCGCCGACAATGATGCCGCGCTTGCCGCCCTGATCGACGGCTATCTCTCGACGCGTAACCGCAATAGCTCCGGCACGGGGTGCCCCGTGGCGGCACTGGCCAACGACGTGGCGCGTGAAGCCGTGGACAAGCCCGTGCGTGCGGCCTTCCATGATGGCGTGGAAGACCTCTTGCAGATCCTGACCGCCATCCAGCCGGGCGATGACACCTCGGCGGCCCGCAGCAAAGCCGTCGCACAGATGGCCACGCTGGCCGGAGCGCTGATGCTGTCGCGCGCCACGATGGGCACGCCGCTGTCGAACGAGATCCTCGCCGCCGCGCGGACGTTCCTGCTGGCGGGCGCGGAACCGGGCTAGGACGCGCTACACTGGCGACCTACTTACCTGCCTATCCCGGCCAGTTGCGTCCGGCCCGCCCCCAAGATGTTGAGCAATTCCCGCCAGATCCTCGTTGCCGCCGTCGCTGTCGTTGTCCTTGTCCTGCTGTGGTTCGTAGGGAACGACACCGGTGAAATCGTCCCCACCAACACCACCACCGATACCGCTGCAGCCTCCACCCCGGCCGAACCGCCGGCCAGCTTGCCGCGCGGCATTCCGCGCAACGGCGTGCTGGACCCGATCAGTATCGATCCGAACCGCCCTGCCGACCTGCTGCCGCAATATCCGGCCGATGCGCTGGCTACCGACTACGCCGCCGACGCCGCCACAGCCGATGATCGCTACAAGGGGAAGTACCTCATCGTCGATGGTGTGGCGAGTGGTATCCGGCGCGATCACGCGCACGTGTACCTCGAAATCCGCACCGACAATCCCGGCGTGGTAGTGCGAGCCGATCTGCTGAAGGACCAGATCTGCGGTCCGGGCACCCGCGCCTGCGAGGTGGAAGCGCGCGCAACGATGGTCCGCCGAGGACAGAAGGTTGCCGTGGAATGCAACGGCGCAGGGGTTGGCGAGGGCGGTACGCCGCTGCTGTCGGACTGCCTGCTGCGCGGCGGCGCCAACTAGGCATCACATCGAGGCATCGCTTCGGGATCCGGGGGTTGCGCGGCGATTTGCGGCATCAGTCCCTCGCTGTTCTGCGCTTTGATCCATGGCCGGCACGCCTACATTACGGAGGCATGCTGCCGGCAATGCGCCCCTGAACCGCCATGGATGCAGGTCCGGGCGGCCGGCGCCCTCGCCGACGCGATCCAGGACCCATGATGAAGAGAGTAACGATTGCCGCCACGCTGGCCCTGCTGGCCACGGGCTGTTCCACCTACCAGAGCGTGTTGCCGGTAGATCGCGCGGATCAGGTCGATCCGATTGCCGGTTTCCAGCCCGGTGCCTATGGCGGCCCGGCGCAGTTCCGTGTCGATGGCAACCGCGTGGTCGGTGCCGATGGCTCGCTGTTCTGCGTGGTCACCAACCAGGTGAGCAACAATGCCTACGTGGAAAGCTTCATCAAGGCACTGCGCGTGCGCAACTTCGAGGTGAAGCTGCTGCCGCCGAACTCGTCCATGGCATCCTGCCCGATGACGGCGATGTACGTGGCACAGCGCCAGAACTACATCACGCCCTTCCTGGCCGCCGCCGACATCACCGTGTACCGCAACGGCGAGCGCGTGGGCAAGGCCATCTTCAACGCCAACCGCAGCGCGGGTGGCGTGAACCTGAGCAACTTCATTCCGCCCGACATGAAGATCGAGGAACTGGTGGACGAACTCTTCCCCGGACTGAAGCCGCAACCCCAGCCCGAAGCAGCACCAGCGCCGGCACCCGCCCAGCCCGCCCCGGCCCCGGTGGCCTGAGCGGGCTACGTCCAAGCTGGCCGGGACGATCAGGCCAGCCTGAACACCTCCACCGCCTGGCGCAACTCCTGCGCCTGGTGATGCAGGCTTTCGGCGGCGGCAGCGGCTTCTTCCACGAGCGCGGCGTTCTGCTGCGTCACTGTATCCATCTCCGCCACGGCGCTGCTCACCTGCCCCAGCCCCAGCGATTGCTCGCGCGAGGCTGTGCTGATATCGCCCATCAGCGCGGCAATGCCTTCCACGCGACGCACCATATCGTCGATGGCCGTACCCGCCTGCTGCACGGCCTCGTTGCCCGACTTCAGATCGGTCACCGTACGCTCGATCAACTGCTTGATCTCGCCCGCAGCGTTTGCGCTGCGTTGCGCCAGGCTACGCACCTCGCCCGCCACCACGGCAAACCCACGGCCATGCTCGCCCGCGCGCGCGGCTTCCACGGCGGCGTTGAGCGCCAGGATGTTGGTCTGGAACGCGATGCCGTCGATCATGCCGATGATGTCCACCACCTGCTGCGCATTGCGATGGATGTCGGCCATGGTCGTGACCACGCGGCCCACCGTGGTGCCGCCGGCGCGTGCCGCATCGGCGGCGCTCGCCACGGCGGCATTCGCGTCGTGCGCGTTGTCGGCATTCTGCTTCACCGTGACCGAGAGTTCCTCGATGCTCGCCACGGTCCGCTCCAGGCTGCCCGCCTGCGATGCGGTGCGCGCCGAGAGATCGGCATTGCCGCTGGCAATCTGGCTCGTGCTGCCCGCAATGGCGCCCACGCTGCCGCGCACCTTGTCGACGATGCCACTGAGGCCCTGCCCCACGCCATCGATCGCACGCATCAACTGGCCGATCTCGTCATTGCGCGTGGTCTCCAGCCGCGCGGTGAGATCACCGGAAGCCAGGCGCCCTGCTGCATCGGCGGCATGCGCCAGCGGCTGGCTGACCATACGGCGCAGCAGCCACCAGAACGCGGCCGACACCATCAGCGCAGCCAGCAGTCCACCGGCCAGGAAAAGGTTGCGGCTGGCTTCGAGTTCGTTGCGCAGCGAGGCCGTCGGCACGCTGCCGGCAATCAGCCACTTCCATTCGGGATAGGTCGCGAACGCGGTCAGGCGCTCCACTGCGGCGTTGTTGCCGATGGCCACGGTGTTGATGACGTCGCCATCCTTCGCCTCGATCATGTCACGCACCCAGGACTTCCCCTCGGCATCCTTGGCATCGATCTGCACAGTCCCTTCGCTGCCGGAGCGGTCCACCATCACCTTGCCCTGATCCGCGCCCGGCTTGGCGTCGATCACGATGAACTGGCCATCGGCACCGATCGTCTTGCGACGGATGCGGTTTTTCAGCGCCGCGAGTTCCGCCTCGACGTTCACGCCCACGTACAGCGCGCCGACGATCTTCCCGCTGGCATCGCGCACGGGCTCGTACTTGCTCATGTAGGGCTTGCCGAACAGCCAGGCCAGCGAGCGGTACGACTTGCCTGCAGCCACCGCCGCGTAGGCCGGGCTGGCGCGATCGAGCACGGTGGCGATGGCGCGCTGGCCATCCTGCTTTTTCAGCGAGGTGGTGACACGGATGTAGTCATCGCCCGTACGCGCGAAAACCGTGGCCACCACGCCGCCCGTGTTGGCGAAGAACTTGTCCGGGATCTCGAAGCTGTTGTTGAGCACAAGGTCGCCGCTGCGGAACTCGGGCGTGGCCTTGCCAGCCACCTCGATGGTCTGCGCGGGGTCCACGGCATACGGTCCGGGGAGTACGGCGGCAAAGCTCAGCAGGAAGCGGTCGGCCTCCTGCAACATGGTGTCGTCGAGCTGGGCCACCAGCTCGCGCAGGGTCTGGCTTTCGGCGGTGATGGCCTCGCGCGCCTGCGTTTCGAGCTGGCGCATGCTGCTCAGCGAGAGCGCCAGCGAAAAGGCGCAGAACGCGACAATCTGGACGGCAAGGACTACCAGCGCTAGGCGCGTGCCGATACTCCAGCTGCCGGCCCGCGCGCGCAAGCCGCCAGCCGACGCCTGCCGCGGCAGGGTAAGAGAAGAGTTTGAATACAAGGGGCGCTCCGTGATTAACGCCGTGCACCATCGTGACGCACGGGTAACGCCCGCTCTGATGGCAGGTCGTCACGTCACGGTTATCGGATGTCCGAAGTGCCGCCTTGAATGTAGAGAATGCTTAATCTAGGGAATCGGCAAAATATCACGTTGTGATATATGCAACCGGTTTCATAGTTCAAGCTGACCGAGCCGCACTACGGTCACGCCGGGCCGGAGCTGGCGCAGAGAAGGCATGACGAGCACGCAGTTGGCGTAGGGCGTGACCACGGGTTCGCCATCGCGCCAGGCGATCACGGTGCCCGCGTCGGCAAACGTTTCGAGGCCGGTATAAGGGCCAGCAAAACGGAAGTCCATGCTGCTGGCCACCACTGGCTCGGTCACGCGGATCACGCGTTGCGTGGCGGGCAGCGGACGCAGCCATCCGGCGGGCAGGTCGGCTTCCTCGACGATGCCAGCGTTCAGCAGAAAGCGCGCGGTGCTGTCGCGGGCCACGTCCACGGCGGAGACTTCCCAGTGCTGGCCGCATTCGATCAGCAGCGCGTTGCGTGCGCTCGCGGCATCGCCAAAATCGGCGTAGTCGCGCATGCGGCGGCCTTCCGGATGGCCTTCGTCCACGATCACGTCGGCAGGCGTGCCGAGCGCCCGCGATAGCGCGATGCCCTTGTCGAGCGGACCCGACACGATCAGCGGACGGCTCTTCTCATGCATCGAATGCAGATCGAGCAGCAGGTCGACGGTATCGACAATGGGACGCATCGCACGGGCACGGCGCAGTTCCGAGGAATCGCGCGACATGTCGTCGAGCACAGCAGCGGTCCAGACGCGGTTGAAGTCCTGATCGACAAAGCGTGACGCATCGGGCGTGGACGCATCGAAGCGCGCGTAGGCATCCACATTGGCAAACGACAGCGTCAGCTTGCCCGTGCGCGGACGCAGGCCATGGTCAAGCAGGCCGCCCACCGTAATCGCCCCACACACCTCGTTGCCGTGCGTCAGTGCGTTGATCATCACGTGCGGGCCTGCAATGCCGCTGTCGAACGTGTGGACGTACGCCACGCCGCTGTTGCCTTCGGCGTAGGGGCGGATATCGGGAAACTCGACCTCGACCGCATAGGCGTCGAAGGTAGGGGCACGCTGCGTCATCTGGTACATCCTCGGCTGTGGCTTATTGGCGGCTCATTGGCGAATATCGGCGGTCTGCACGATGGTGCGGTACTTGGCCGTCTCGCGCTTCACGAAGCTGGCGAACTGCGCCGGATTGGCCGGTGAAACCTCCACGCCGGCCTCGGCCAGCTTCTTCTTCACATCGGGCATGGTCAGCACGGCCTGCATCTCAGTATTCAGGCGATCGATAATAGCCCGGTCAGTTTTGCCAGGCGCCATCAATCCGAACCATACCCCCATGTCCACGCCCTTGAGCGCGGGGGTCTCGGCCAGCGCAGGAACATTCGGCGCCACGCTGGCGCGCTTGCCTTCGGTCACGCCATAGGCCCGCACGCGGTTGGCCTGGATATGCGGAAGTGCGGAGGACAGCACCATCACGGCGAGATCGATCTGGCCGCCGAGCAGGTCAGTGGCCATGGCGGAAGCGCCCTTGTAAGGCACATGCGTGATGTTGACCTGGCCCTGCTGCTTGATGAGTTCACCAGCCAGGTTCAGCGGCGTACCCACGCCCGACGAGGCATACGACAGCGAACCCGGCTTGGCCTTGGCCAGCGCAATCAGTTCGGCGGCATTCTTCGCGGGCAGGTCCAGCTTGCCAACCAGCACCATCGGCTGCGTGCCGACGAACGTGATGGCCGCCAGGTCCTTCTCGCCGTCGTAGCGCACAGCCGGATTGGTCAGGCGCGCGATCGACACTTCGCTGCCCGAACCCAGCAGCAGTGTGTAGCCATCGGCCTCGGCCTTGACCACTTTCTGCGCACCAATCGTGCCGCCAGCGCCGCCAAGGTTCTCGATCACCACGCTCTGGCCCAGGCGCTTGCCCAGCTCCGGCGCCACGGTGCGCGCCACGAGGTCCACGCTGCCGCCTGCGGTATAGCCCACGACGAGCGTGACCGGCTTGGTGGGATAGGCGGGAGCGGCCAACGCCGCGAACGCGGCACTGGCAAGGGTAGCGGCAACGGCCACGCGCATCAGGGTCTTCATGATTTCTCCGGCAGGGCTTTGAATGTTTGCGCCGATGTTAGAGAGCGCGCGGCACGCACATCGTGCAGCTTTGGCAATGGGGGTTGCTGTTTTGGCAATGGGCGGAAGTGGTGCATGGCCGCTCTTCCGGCTTGGTTTTTGGTTCCCCTCTCCCGCGAGCGGGAGAGGGGTTAGGGGAGAGGGCGGGAGGCTCTGCTTGCCGACCACATCGCAATTTGGACCGCTGGCCCTCTCCCCCAGCCCCTCTCCCGCAAAGCGGGAGAGGGGAGCAAAACAAACGGGGAGAGGGGAGAAAAACAACAGGGGAGCTACTTGATCGCCGCCGCCCAAAACACCTCCGCCAATGCCCGCATCTGCGTTCTCGGCCGATACAGCCGGATATCCAGCGCAAGGTCCACAGCATCGCCCTGCACATCCGCACGCACCAGCCTCCCTGCATGCAGATCATCCGCAATCAGCTTCGCGGGCAGCCACGCCAGGCCCATTTTCTGGCGCACCATTTCATGCACCGACTCCGCGAAATCGCTCACCGCAATCACGTCGAGCTTGCCGGCCAGTTTGCGGCGCGCGATTTCCTGATTGACCATGCGGCCCATGGTCAGGGTCTCGGCATACGCGATCATCGGCACCATCGCCGTACGCTGTCCGAGTCGGAACGTTGGACCGCCGCGCGCATCGGCCGCTGCCACGCACACCAATCGCTCCACGCCCACCGGATGGAACATGTAGCGGGTGTCGTCGAGCATCACGGGAAGATCATGCGGGCTGTAGCAGAGCAGGAAGTCGGCATCGCCCTCGGTGAACATCTCCAGCGCGTCGTGCGTGGCGTGGGTGGAGAGCCGCGTACGGAATCCCGCGCCCACGGCGTCGTCGCGCAAGGCATGGCGCAGGCTGGCCAGCCATGCGGGCACCATCGAGCGCGCCAGTGTCTTTCCGGTGGCAATCGTGATGGTGCTGGCGTCCGCACGATGCGCTGCGCGCAGCGACATGCGCGCCTCGTCGAGCGTGCGCAGCGCCGCCTGGGCGGCTTCGAGAAACTGGCGGCCTTCGGCGGTGAGCCGCACCGGAAACGCGCTGCGGTCGATCAGCGGCGCGCCGGCCCAGACCTCCAGCGCTTGCATGCGGCGACCGAATGCAGGCGGCGTGACATTGCGCAGTTCGGCGGCACGCGCGAGGCTGCCAGCCTGTGCCAGACAGACGAAATCTTCGAGCCAACGGATATGCATGGGGGCGCCGGAATGTGTTGGCGCATTGTAGCGTCGCCCGACTCGTTTAGAATTTTCCCCCATGACCTCGATCCCGCGCGACGGCCAGTCCGTCGCCTCCCCAGATTCCGCCATGTCCGCCGATCTATCCACGACACCGCCCGAGTACACGATCGACGAACTCGCGCGCGTGGCGGGCACCACGGTGCGCAATATCCGCTCGTACCAGGACAAGGGGCTGATCGATCCGCCCGAGCGGCGCGGGCGCGTGGGCATCTATACGCAGACGCATCTGGGCCGGTTGCGCCTGATCAACCATCTGCTGGCGCGCGGCTACACGCTCGCCAACATCATGGAGTTGCTCAAGGCCATCGTGGAAGGGCACGACCTGCGCTCGATCCTGGGTCTGGAAACCGCGATCAGCAGTCCGTGGAATACCGAGGCACCGCGCCACTATTCCTATCTCGCACTCGCGCGCATGTTTGGCCGCGCGATTTCACGGCCGGTGCTGAAGCGCGCGATTGCGTTGGGGTTGCTGGAGCCCGATGGTCTCGGCTATCTGGCACGCAGTCCGCGTGCGCTGGCGGCAGGCGTGGAAATGGCGCGTGCGGGTTTTCCGCTCAATGATCTGCTCGACATCATCGAGCATGCACGCGGGCATTTCCAGGCCGTGTCCGATCGCATCGTCGGCATGGTGGTGCGCGAACTGGACCGCTTCGGCGAAGGGCAACTGCCGCCGCCTGCGGAAGTGCCACGCATTGTGGATGTGCTGTGGCGGATTCGTCCGCTGGCGATGGTCACGCTGGAGACGGAGATGATGCGTGCGCTGGAGGTTTCGGCGAACAAGTATCTGGGAGATCGGGTGGCGGGGATTTTGGCGAATCTAGGCGAGAAGCGCGAAGAGACGCGTGGTGAGTGATTGATCGGCTGGCCCTCACCCCCGGCCCCTCTCCCGCGAGCGGGAGAGGGGAGCAAACCAAAACGGGAGAGGGTGCGCTTAGGCGGCGTTGCGCAACGATGGCGCACGCGTACTTGCCCCAGCCTTGATCGCCGTCTGCTCGATCTCTTCGATCAGCGGCATGATGCGGCTCAGTTCCGCGCGGTTGTCTTCGTCCCACGGATGGAAGCCCGGCCGGAAGTAATCGAACCATTCCGGAATCATCTTGCGCAGCACGCCCGGTGAACCCCACAGAAACTTGATCACGCTGCCGAAGCCCGTCAGCTTGTTGCGGCACGTCTTGTCCGCCATCACCAGCCGCACGTGGAATACGAACACCAGCGCCCAGAACGTAACCGTGGTGGTCAGCATCGTGAACGCGCGCAGCAGGTAGCGATACGGCCCCGGCTTCATCACCGTGTTCCACACGTCGTACGCCACCGCCTTGTGCTCGGTTTCTTCCAGCGCGTGCCACGTCCACACCTGTCGATATCCCGGCTCGGACACACCCATGTGGCGCGGATCGGACAGCATGCCGCCGGCCAGCATCGCCGTGTAGTGTTCCAGCGCGATGGTGTGCGCGAGCTGCCACGATTTCGGCAGGATCTTGCGCAGCAGGTTAAGCAGCTTGGCCACCGCGTTGTCGAGCTTCGACGCTGGCAGTCCTGCATCGTCCAACAACCGGTTGTAAAGGATGTGCTCGCGCGTGTGCATCGCCTCCTGCCCGATGAAGCCAGTCACAGCCTGCTTGAGTTCAGGATCGGTGACGCGGTCGCGGTAGTTGCGCACGCTGTCCATGAAGAAGCGTTCGCCGGCCGGGAAGAAGATCGACAGCGCGTTGATGAAGTGGGTGACGTGCTGCCCGCGCTCGTGCCAATCGCAGATGCGTTCGGGCGGCAGATGGGGATGAACGTCGCGGCGTACGGGCATCATGACGAGGACTCCTGTGTCGAAGGGACCGACGCCTCACGGGCGCCGTCGAGGAAGGGCAGCAGGTCAGCCGCCACGCGCTGCGGGTCTTCTTCCATCGGGACATGGCCGAGACCCGCATAGCGGTGCAGCGACACGACGGGGAGACGTGCCGCGAACGCCGCGGCATGCGCGGGCGGTATCCAGCGGTCGCGCTCGCCCCACAACACCAGCGTGGGGGCTTGCACGCCGCGCAGCCGCTCGGTATCCAACGCATCGAAATCGAGCCTCGGCACCATGCGGCCCACCGCGTCGCGGCTGCCTGCTGCATAAAAGAAATCGACGTAGCGCCGGAACGTGGATTCCGGCACGCGCCTGGCATCGCCGTACACATCGCGTGTGGCCGCGCGGATGATCGCTTCGGGCAACATCCACGGGGCCGACCAGCGCACCACGGCGTGCCGGAACAGACCGATATAGATCGGCAGCTTCATCGGAAAGCCCGCCGCATCGATCAGCACGAGCCTATCCACCAGCGCGGGCCGGCGTGCGGCGAGATCCCACGCAATCAGCCCGCCCAGCGAGTTGCCGATCAGCGTGGCGCGCGAGATACCCACGGCCAGCAGGAAGCTGTCGATAAAGCTGCGATACACATCGACATCCATCGTGACCACGCGACCGCGTGCATCGCGCAGCGGGCCGGTCAGACCGAACGGTGGAATATCGAGGCGGATCACGCGATACCGCTGGCGCAGCATCGGCATCAGTCCTTCCCACGTGTGCAGCGACGCGCCGAACCCGTGGATCAGCACCAGTGGCTCGCCCTCGGGCACACCTTCTTCGGTGTAGTGAACAAGTGCGCCCATGACCTGTACCCAGCGCGAGGTTGGCAGCGCATAGCGGCGCGCGAGCGTGTCGCGCGACAGGCTCGTGAAACCCACGCGGCCCTGGCCGAACCAGCGCGTGAATCGACCGGGCGGTGCCTGCAGCACCGCTTCGCGAGGCAGGGCGGCGCGCGTCATGCGCGTTCTCCGCCGGGCGCCGATGCGGGAGCGTCGCCTTGCACGAACTGCCGACGCTTGCGGCGCGTCTCGCGCACCACGAGCGACTGGTACGCAGCGGGCAGCAAGCGCGCCATCGCATCGGCGGCGTATGCATCGGGGCCCACCAGCACGCGCCGCTTGTTGGCACGCACGGCATCGAGGATCACGCGCGCAGCCTTGTCCGCCGAGGTGATGAAAAATTTCTCGAACTCCTCGCGGCCCTGTTGTTCATCGCGCACCAGCAGGCCGTTGACGCTGGACGAGACCCGGCTGTCGCGCGCGATATTGGTCTTGATGCCACCCGGATGCACGGTCGTGGCCGACACGCCGCAATCCATCAGATCCAGCTCCTGCCGCAGCGATTCGGTGAAGCCGCGCACGGCGTACTTGCTCGCGTTGTACGCACCCATGCCGGGTTGCGCGAACAGGCCGAATACGCTCGACGTGTTGACGATATGCCCTTCGCCGCTGGCTTTCAGGTGCGGCAGGAAAGCCTTGGTGCCATACACCACGCCCCAGAAGTTGATGCCGATGATCCATTCGAGATCGTCGTAGCGCATGCCTTCCACGGTGCTGGAGAGCGCCACGCCCGCGTTGTTGAAGATCAGGTTGACACGGCCATGATCGCGCGCCACGGTATCGGCCCACGCATACACTGCAGCGCGATCCGCTACATCCACAACATGCGTGGTTGCGTGAATCTCGGGCGCTGCGCGCTGCACCTCGGCAAGCGTTTGCGCCAGCCCCGCCTCATTGCGATCCGATAGCGCCACGTGGCAGCCGGCCTGCGCCAGTTGTATCGCCAGGCAGCGGCCCATGCCGGAACCGGCGCCCGTGATTGCGGCCACCCTGTTGCGGAAATCCTTCATCGATCTCTCCTCGGTCAATCCAGGTTCGCTTCTATTTTTTTGGGGACGGCTCAGGCGCGCACCGTAGCGGTGGGCACGTTGTGGTGGGCGCCTTGATGCGCCGTGTCTGCATCGTGATCTCGCACGGGCCATCGCTCGTAGTCGGCCATGCGGAACGTGCGCGTGGCCTGCCGGAACTGCCAGGTGAAGCCGGGCCAGAGCGTGGTGTTCTTGCCGTTGTTCGGGTCGATGTACCAGCTTGCGCAACCACCTTCAGACCAGATCGCGTGGCCAAGCTTCTGCTGGATGCCGTGGTTGAACTGTTGCTGGACGGGCGGGCGCACATCCACGGCCCGCACGCGCTCGCGGTGCATTTGCGCGAGAGCATCGAGCACGTAGTTCACCTGCGACTCGATCATGAAGACCATCGAGCTATGGCCGAGCCCGGTGTTAGGACCGACGATCAGGAACAGGTTCGGGAAGCCCGTTACCGTGGTGCCCAGGTACGCCTCGGCGCCATCGCGCCAGGCATCGAGCAGATCGCGTCCTTCACGGCCCACGATCACGCCGCGCGGCAACGGATCGGTAGCGTGAAAACCCGTGCCGAGGATGATCGCGTCGACAGGGCGGCGTGTGCCGTCGCGCAGCACCACCGCGTCGGCTTCCACATGGTCGATGCCCGTGGTGACCACATCGACATTGCTGCGCGACAGCGCCGGGTAGTAGTCGTTGGAGATCAGCACGCGCTTGCAGCCGATGGTGTAGTCCGGCGTGAGCGTCTGACGCAGCACGGGGTCCGGCACCTGGCGACGCAGATGGCGGCGCGCGATGCGCTCCACGGCCTTCATCAGTTTCGGATGAATCACGAAGCCCAGCACGCGCGACTCCAGCATCCAGTACAGCCCCGTGCGCGCCAGCCGTTGCGTGAACGGCAGGCGGCGGAACATCGCACGTTCGAACGCCGACACGCGCCGGTCCGGCTTGGGCATGATCCACGGTGGCGTACGCTGGTAGAGATCGAGATGCGCCACGGCCGGCGCGATCTGCGGCACGAACTGGATGGCGCTGGCGCCGGTGCCGATCACCGCCACGTGCTTGTCCGTCAGCGGATAGTCATGGCGCCACTGCTGCGAGTGGAACATCGTCCCGGCGAAGGTATCGAGGCCAGGGATGTTCGGAATCGACGGGCGGCTCAGCCCGCCCATGCCCGAGATCAGCACGCGGGCGCGCACGCGGCGCCCATCGGCCATGTGCAAGCGCCAGACCGCTGCGGCATCGTCCCACTTCGCGCTGCGCAATTCGTGGTTCAGGCGCAGGTGTTCGCGCAGTCCGAAGCTGTCGGTGCAGTGTTCAAGGTAGCGGCGGATTTCCGGCTGCGGCGAGAACATGCGCGACCAGTCCGGATTCGGCGCGAACGAGAACGAGTAGAGGTGCGATTGCACATCGCAGGCGCAGCCCGGGTAGTGGTTGTCGCGCCAGGTGCCGCCAATGGAACCAGCGCGCTCGAAGATCAGGAAATCGTCGACGCCCGACTGCTTCAGGCGGATACCCATGCCGAGTCCGGCAAAGCCACTACCGATGATCGCGATATCGCACGCAACCTCCGGGCTGTCTGCCGACAGGTAATCGGGGAGATCCGCTGGAGCATTCATATGGCGCCTTTCCATGGGGTGGGCTGATGCCGTCCGTGACTGTCGGACGCGATCAGCGCCATCGTTGATTGTGACATTGGTCGATGTCATCATAGGAACCGGTTTCGCGCCCCGTCAAACTGCTCGTTGGAAGAATTGCTCTATTTGCGGCGCGTTTCCAGTGGCGGAGCGTGCACATCAAACGCAGCCCGGCCATGCGGAATTGGCGTTGGCGGCGGATGTCGGTCGTGCGTTTGAAACCTGACAGTCGCCGCAAATAAATTTCGCCGGGTTCGGCAGAATCACAACGCCTCGGGATACCTGAGCCACATAAGAAAAAATGGAGACACGATGCCCCTACCGGACCTTCCCCCGGACCTTCCAGCGGACCATCCCTCGGCACCTTCGCGCCGGCATTTCCTGAAGGTCGGCGGCGGGTTCTGCGCGGCCATTGCCTGCTCGGCGCTGCTGCCCGCGCTGACGGGCTGCTCGCCCGCCGCGCCACCGCAGGCCGGCATGGCCTTCCTGCGACCCGATGACGTGGCGCTGTTCCGCGCGGTGCTGCCCGCCGTGATCAGCGAACTCGAAACGATGCCCACGGCGCAGCGCGAGACAAGGAGCACGGCGGCCGTGAAGAACATCGACGTGACCATCGCCGCCATGGGTCAGAACGGCCGCGACGAATTGCGCAAGCTGCTCGACCTGCTGGCCAGCACTCCGCTGCGCTGGGCCGTGGCCGGCGTGCGCAGTCCGTGGAGCGAGGCCACGCCGGAACAGGTACGCGGCTTCCTCGGCCGCTGGCGTAGCAGCCGGTTCGCCACGCTCAATGCGGGCGGCGTGGTGCTGGTGAAGCTGATCGGCGTGGGCTACTACGTGGTGCCCGATACCTGGAGCGCCAGCGGCTACCCCGGTCCCAACGCCGCGATCTATCGCGCCATTCACAGCTAACAGCAAGGGCCGACATGCCGATTCCCGATATCTACAGCGCCGGCATCGCGTCCGGCTGGAAGGTGCTCGACGCCGCCACGTTCACCGCCCCGCGCACATTGGAGGCCGACGTGGTCATCATCGGCACGGGCGCTGGTGGCGGCATCGCGGCGGAGATCCTGAGCCAGGCCGGCCTCACTGTGCTGATGATCGAAGAAGGGGGCCTGCACACGTCCGACAGCTTCAAGGACATGGACGAAGCGCGCGCCTATCGCGAGCTCTACCAGGAGGCTGCAGCCCGCGCCACCTCGGACGGTGCGATCTCGATCCTGCAAGGCCGGTCGGTGGGCGGCAGTACCACCGTGAACTGGTCATCGAGCTTTCGTACGCCGCCGCAGACGCTGGCGCACTGGGCATCCGAACACGCGGTGACGGGGCATAGCGTGGAGGACATGGCGCCATGGTTCGCGCAGATCGAGGCACGCTTGAACATGGCGCCGTGGGCAATGGACCCGAACCCCAACAACGCGGTGCTTCAGCGCGGCTGCCAGGCGCTGGGCTGGGAGTGGCACGCGATTCCCCGCAACGTGAAGGGCTGCTGGAACTCGGGCTATTGCGGCCTGGGCTGTCCGGTCAACGCCAAGCAGTCGATGCTCGTCTCGACGATCCCCGCCGCGCTGGCCCATGGCGCCACGCTGGTGCACCGGCTGCGCGTGCGCACCCTCGACCATGACGGAAAGTCTGTACGCGGCCTGACCGCCGACGCGATCGGCGCCGATGGCTACACACCCAGCGGCATCGCGGTCACCGTGCGCGCCCGGCATGTAGTGGTAGCGGGCGGGGCGATCAACTCGCCGGCCCTGCTGCAACGTTCACGCGTACCCGATCCCCACAAACAGGTCGGCGTGCGCACGTTTATTCATCCGGTGAATTTGAGTATCGCAGAAATGCCGGAGAAAATTGATCCTTATTATGGCGCGCCGCAGTCGGTGGCATCGGATCATTTCCAGTGGCGCGACGGCGCAGCAGGGCCGATGGGCTACAAGCTCGAAGTCCCGCCCATGTTCCCCGGCATCAGCGCGGGCGTGTTCAACGCGATCGGCAACGACCTGCGCCAGGAGATGGCGGCGTTGCCGCATACCAACGCCATGCTGGCGCTGTTGCGCGATGGCTTCGTGCCCGAGAGTCCGGGCGGTCGTGTCAGGATTACCGATGACGGCAGTCCGGTGCTGGATTACGACGTGAGCGATTACCTCTGGGATGGGGTGCGCCGCGCGTACCTGAGCATGGCCGAAGCCCAGTTCGCGGCCGGCGCACGCCGTGTCCGCCCGGCCCATCTGGATTCCACCCATTATTCGAGCTGGGCCGAGGCACGCGAATCCATCGGCCAATTGCCATTGAAAAAATTTCGCGCGCTGTTATTCACGGCGCATTTGATGGGTGGCTGCGCCATGAGCGATGACCCTGCCCGTGGCGTGGTAAATAGCGCGGGCCGCCATCACCATTTAAATAACCTATCCGTATTAGATGGCTCGGTATTTCCCACCAGCATAGGTGCGAACCCCCAATTGTCAGTGTTCGCACTGACGGCGCAGAATGCATCCACACTGAAAAAGACCATCACGGCGTGATAAAAATTTTTGTCATGCAGAATCGGGGCTTGCATTTTAGAGGCAGACCTCGAAAAATGGACTTGTGAAACGGTGCAATCGGTAGAGTAGGCTGCTTACAACCGTTTCAAGCATCCGTATGCCGACAGAGCATGGAGCTTGGGCAGCGAGTGGATTGATTTACTTTTTTTGCAGGGGTCCACAGCGGTATTTGAGCGAGAGACGCCCCATGAAGACCGGGAAAACCACGGCAGGAGATACAAAGGCCCGCATCCTGGATGCGACCGAGAAACTGTTCATCGAGGTAGGTTACGAAGCCACTTCTCTCAGACAGGTGACGTCGCGGGCAATCGTCAATCTGGCCGCAGTCAATTATCACTTTCGCAGCAAGGAAATCATGATGCAGTCGGTGCTCGGACGCCGGCTGGATCCGCTCAATACCCGGCGGCTGGCCTTGCTGGATGCCTGCGAGGCGCGTTGGCCGGGTAACGAGATCCGCTGCGAACACGTGATGGGTGCGCTGTTCGTGCCCGCGCTCCAGATGGCGCGCGAGCCCGAGATCGGCGGGCCATCGTTCCTCAGGCTGCTGGGGCGCGTGTATTCCGATACCTCGCCCTTCATCCAGTCCTGGCTGATGGGACACTATGCACCCGTGTTCGGACGCTTCTTCGAAGCGTTTGCACGCGCGCTGCCCGATGTGCCACGGCAAGACCTGGGCTGGCGGCTGCATTTCGCGCTGAAGGCACTGGCGGGTGTGCTGGCGGGCGATGAACTGGGCAACCTGATGCCGGCCTTCACCCAAGGCAAGCGCATGAGCGACACCGAGGTGCTCGCCCAACTGACGTCGATGGTGGTGGCTGCCCTCAAGGCACCGTCGCCAGAGACCCAGGAGCTTGGCGCATTGCACGATGTCTTTGAAATCGGCGAGTCGCAGCATGCCGATGAACAGGCTCACATGGCTGCGCTGGCAGCCACGGTGGAAAGCGAAACCCAGCAAGCCGCTGCCGCCACGGCAGCCGCAGTGAATCGCGCGCGCCGCAGTGCGCGCACGGTACGCAACGAGGGCACGACGCGCTCGGCCACCGCCAGCATGGCGGTACGCCGCGAGCACTGTGCCTTCCCCAGCAATCCGCTCGATGACTGGATGCGTACCCGTCCCCGAACGTAGCCGAGTCACCAGGCGAGTATCACGGCGGCCCTGACCGGGGCCGCCGCTCCCCAAAGCCACACGTGCGATATCGCCACGCCTCAAGCGCGGCGTGACCCGTTACGTCCCTGTCGCGCCCATGAGCCCGCTGTCTGCCGACATGCGCGGGAGGGACCCGTCTTGCCTGTCGTATGAAAAAAGTCGAAATACACCGGAGTACTGGAGACACGCGATGAAGCAAATGATCACGATTGCCGCGATTGGCGGCGCCCTCGGCATGATGACCGCGCCAACGCTGAGCCTGTTCGATGTGCATGCGCAAGGCGCACCGGCACCGCAGAGCCGCGCCGCCACGCCTTACGACGGTCTGCCCACGTCGCAGCAGACCACGCTGTTCGCCAAGCAGATCGCCAGTGGTGAGCTGGCCGCGCAACCCGATGCGCAGGTGCTGGCCGTGTTCGATGCGCTGCAACCCGAGGCATTGCTGACGTGGGCGCGACAGGAAATCAATCGCTATCCCGAATACGAATACGCGATGACGCGACAGGAGCGTCTGAACGGCCAATGGCAGGACAAGCCCGCGCGCATGCTCATCCGTTATCGCCATATGCCGCGTCAGCTTTATGCGAAGTGGTTGCCTAACGGCGCGCAGTCGGGACAGGAAATCATCTACGACGAAACCAAGCGTAAAGAGGAAATGTACGGCCACCTGGGCGGCGTGCTCGGCTTCACGTCGATCTGGACATCGATCGATGGATCGCTCGCGAAATCCCAATCGAATCACACCGTGCGCGATCTCGGTTTCCAGTTCGTGCTGTCGATGCTGGAGCGCGATGCCAGGACGCTGCGCGCCGCAGGTCTCTCCGAGAAATACAGCCGCGTCGATATCGTGCAGGAGCAGGGCGTGCGCATGGTGGCGCTGACGTGGGAACTGCCCGAGGGGCCGCCCAAGTACTACGCGAAGAAGGTGCAGTTGATGTTCGATCTCAAGCATCCATGGCCGCGTCAGGAAACCGCGTGGGATGCGGACGGCAACATGGTGGAGAAGATCGTCTTTGAAAAGGCCGTGAAGAAAACGTTCGATGCCTCGGCATTCGATCCCGCCAACAGCGAGTACAAGTTCTGATTCCGCTGATCCATATGGAATACCCACTGCGGCCTGGCGCTCCCCCCGTTTGAATTCGCTCGCAACACCGTGTGCGAGCGGTTTGAACGATCTGCGGATCGCTTTGGCCGACAAGGCACTGCGGCGCGGCCACCGTGTTTGGAACGTGCGCTCTATTGCGCGTCATCGCTTGAAACGCGAGATTCCGACCACTGTGCGACATCAAAAAAAATCCGTCGCGCCGACGATAAAAACAGGAGACAACCATGGATCAGTCGAACTTTCGACGCACCATTTTCGCCGTTGCTGGGGTAAGCCTGACGATCGCACTGGCCGCTTGCGGCGGCGGTGATGGCGAACCCGGCGGCAGCACGCCACAAGCCTCGGCACAGCAGTGCGCCACCCATGGAACGTGCACCCCATCGGGCCCCACCACCAACGCCCCGGTGGCCGATATCTGCCCAAGCGTGCTCGACTACAACACCACCTACACGGGCGGCTCCGGCGCGGGCGAATTCTTGAAGATCCAGCTCGATAGCCGGCAGGGCACGTATCGCATCCAGATTCTCGAATCAGCCGTGCCGAAAGAAACCGGCACCGTCTCGCCGACGCGCGCCGGTGTGACGCTGACCGGCACGATGACGCATCCGACCAGACCGCTGCCGACTGCAGCGCAGAACAACTGTGCCTACGAACTGAAGACGGCCACGGCATCCGACGGCATTTCGCAGGCCATCATCGATCCGGCCAATCCGCCGATCCTCTTCATCGGTCATGGCGTAGCGGGCGGCGGCATTCCCGGCGCGACGATTGCCTACAACAATCCCGGCCTGGGCGGCCTCGGGGTCATTCCTGAGCGCACCTTCCCGATGTACCCGGTGATTGCCTTCGCGGAAACCGAGACCGACTTCGCGAAGGTGGCCGGCCAGTACAACATGCTCGCCTATCACCTCGTACCGTCGAGCGGCGAACTGCTCAACGGCACCAACTATGCGCCGGCCACGATCAATGCGGTCGAGACGCTGAACGCCGACGGCACCTGCACGGTGGCATCAGGCACATGCAAGTCCACGGGGCAGCCATGGACACTGCGCACTGCGGACGGTGCGTTCGAAAGCGCCAACGATAACGAGATGCAGCCGTATCCGTATCTCTACAAGGCCGCGCTGCTGCAGGACAACTACAGCCGTGCACGCGGCGTGATGATCGTCGGCAAGCTCGAAGGAAAACTTGTACCGGTGCTGGTGCGCGTGGGCTTTGCGGAGATTGATCTGAATCCGCTCGACTTCAAGCTGCGCGTCGACGATGAATCGGGCATCGGCTTGCTGGCATCTGCATCACCGACGACCGCCGCCGTGTTGAAGGGCGGCTACATCGGCTCGGGCAGCGACTTCAAATATTCGGCCTCGGCACTGCAAGACAACGTCGCCGCATTGCTCGATCCGCAGGATCTTTCGCTCACGCCGACCGGTGCCTTCCAGATGGACTTCACGCAAACCAAGCCTGGCGTAGTCACCACCGTCGATAACAGCGGCACCAGCGGTGCACTGATCACCACCGGTCCGGTCTACGCGCATCTGTTCGGCCCGGATGCGAACCCGACATTCCGCGTCAGTGCCGTGGCAAGCCGATAAGCGCTACGAACCCTGCCTCACACCCCACAAGGCAGTCCAAATAAGAAAGCCCCAAAGGAGACATCATCATGATGCAACTGCCGCAATGGCTCGCGCCCCGCGACTATCCCAACGCTTCCGCACGGCGCTCGCGCGTGCGCCTCGTACCGGCCCTCGCCACGATTGCGCTGCTGTCCGCGTGCGGTGGCGGCGACGGGGGAGGCGGCGGGGGCGGTTCGCCGTCGCCTGCGGCAGTGGGCGTGCCGCGCCTGTGTCCGGCCACGGTGGACTACTCCACGCCGTACATCGGCGGCACGGGTTCCGGCGAACTGGTGAAGGTGCAGATCGACACCACGAAGAAGACGTGGGCCGTGACCTTCCTCGACTCGTCGGTGCCGCGCACCACGGGCACGGTGTCACCGACTCGCTCGGACCCCACCGACGGTCAGAACGTGATGACGGGTACGCTCGCGCAGGAAACCGCGCTGCCTACAGAGAAGCTGAACCAGTGCGCGTTCGAGTTGAAGGGTGCGAGCCTCGATCCGGCGCGTCCGGCCAAGCTGTTCCTCGGTGAAGGGGTGATGGGTGGCACCATTCCGGGCGCGCGCATCCAGTTCAATGGTTTCCTTGGCGCGGGTGCGGTGCCCGACACCACGTTCCCGTACTTCCAGTTCATCGGCTTCGCGCAGACCGAGACCGACCTCGGCAAGATCGCCGGCGTCTACAACGGCTCGGGCTTTCACGAGATTCCGTCGAAGGGCTTCGCCACGGTGGCGCAGGACTATCGCATGTCGCTCGCAGCCGATGGCTCGTTCACCGTCTGCGACAACAAGGCGGGCGGAACGTGCAAGCAGAAGGGCAACAAGTTCGTGCCGCAGGCTACCGGTGCATTGCTTTCCACGAACTATGAAGGCGAGCAGCCTCACGAGCCTGGGGGCCGTGATGGGCCGCGCGTACCTGATCGTCGGCAAGCTGCGCGGACAACTGGTGCCGATCATGATCCGCGTGGGCTATGCCAGTGCGAAAGATCTCCCGCTGGGTGCGGATGATGAAATCGGCATCGGCATGATGGCGCCAGCGGTGTCTTGGTCGCAGGGCAGTGTCAATGGCGAGTACATCGGCGTGGACAGCAACTTCGACTACAAGGTCACGGCACTGATCGGCGCAGAAGCCGCGCAGCTCGATCCGTTCCACGCATCCGATGCCACGCGTGCCATCGCGCTGAAGCTCGACTACTCGCAGACCACGGCCGGTGTGATCACCACCACGCGCAAGGAGGGCACGCCCGGCATCACCGGCAAGCTGATGTTCACGGGCGGCGTGTTCGGCTTCATCGAAACCAACAATGGCGCGCCGTACTTCACGGTTGGCGCCTTCGTCGAATAACAATAATCGGGGAGACCATCGATGAAGCATCAACGTTACGCAACGCTATCTCGCCTGCTGGCCGTCGTGGCGATGTTCGGCCTGTTCGCCGCAGCGCCCGCGCATGCGCAGAAGAAGGGCGACAACGTCGTCTCGGCAGGCTGGTTCCACATCCAGACCTTCGGCACCAGCGGGCCGCTGACCACCAACGTGGTGGATGTGCCGATCAACTATCCACTGGGTCTGCCGTCGAGCTTCTCGGCGCCGGGCAGCGGCCTGTCCACATCGAACTCGGATACGCTGGGACTCACGTTCAGCCACTTTGTCACCGACCATATCGCCATCACGGGCGTGGGCGGCATTCCGCCCACGTTCAAGATCTATGGCCATGGCGAACTGATTCCCCCGGGACCTGCCGGTGCGCTGGGCAAACAGAGCCTTGGTGACCCATCGCTGAACCCGATCATCTCGCGGGCGCGGCAATGGAGTCCGGCTGCGATGGTGCAGTATCACTTCCGCTCGCCCGGTGTCACGTTCCGCCCGTTCGTGGGCATTGGCGTGTCCTACAACTTCTTCACGGACATCAAGGTGAATCCGGCGTTCGCGGAATCGGTCAACAACAACCTCGGCGCGGTGCTGGCCGCAGGTGCGGGGATTCCCGGACCAACCTCGGTGCATGCCGATGCGTCGTCGTCATGGGCACCGATCTTCAACATCGGCGGCACATACAACTTCAACGAGCACTGGGGCGTGACCGGCGCGGTGACGTATATCCCGCTCAAGAGCGAATCGACCATGACGATCAAGGCATCGGACGGCACGGTGTTGTCTACGTCGAAGACGACGTTGCGACCGAATCCGATCGTGTTCTTTCTGGCAGCGACGTATAAGTTCTAACTGTTTGCTCCCCTCTCCCGCCTTTTCTGCTCCCCTCTCCCGCTTTGCGGGAGAGGGGCTGGGGGTGAGGGTCACGCATCAATCTCCACCACGCCAAACAAAAAGGGCGAAGCCTCATCAGCTTCGCCCGTTCTTTTTTCCCGCTAGACCATCACTGCGTAGTCGTCTGAGGTTTCACCTGCGCCACCGGCGCCGTCTCATCCAACCCACCACCCAGCGCGCGATACAGATCGATCGCATTGGTCAGCCGCAGTTGCCGCGCCTGCACCAATGCCTGCTCTGCAGAAAACAGTTGGCGCTGTGCATCGAGTTCGTCCAGATAGCTCGCCACGCCGCTGCGGAAGCGCAGGCGCGACAGCTCGTAACGCGCGGCTTCCGCGTTGCGCTGCTGCTCCTGCCCTGCCACCTGCTCTTCGAGCGTGCCGCGTGCCTGCAGTGCGTCGGCCACTTCGGCAAACGCGGTCTGGATAGTCTTCTCGTAGTTGGCGATCTGGATATTCTTGCGCACGTTGGCAAGATCCAGGTTCGCCAGGTTACGGCCCGTGTCGAAGATCGGCAGCACCAGCGACGGCGAGAACGACCAGATGCCCGTGCCCGAATCGAACAGCCCCGAGAAAGACGGGCTGATGGTGCCGGCACTTGCCGTCATCGTAATGCGCGGGAAGAACGCTGCGCGTGCGGCACCGATGTTCGCGTTGGCCGATAGCAGCGTCTGCTCGGCCTGGCGGATGTCGGGACGCTGCGTGAGCAGGTCAGACGGCAGCCCTTCCGGAATGTCGCTGATGATGCGTTCATCCGACAACTGCATCGGCGCGGGCAGGTTCGGAATCTGCGCGATGGGCATGCCCACCAGCACTTCCAGCGCGTTCTGTGCCTGCGCACGCTGGCGAGCCAGTTGTGCAGCCGATACGCGCGCCTGTGCGACGAGCGATTCGTTGTCGCGCAGGTCGAGCGCCGACGTGGCGCCCGCATCGAAACGCTTCTGCGCGAGTTCGAACGTGCTCTTGCGGGCTTCATACGTATTGCGTGCCAGCTCATACTGTTCGGCGGCAGCGCGTTCGGCCAGATACGCCTTGGCCACTTCCGATACCAGCGAGATATGGGCCGCGCGATGCGCTTCCTCGGTGGCGAAGTACTGCGCCAGTGCTGCGTTCGACAAGCTGCGCACGCGGCCGAAGAAGTCCAGCTCCCACTGCGTCACCGACAGACCCACCTGGTAGGTGCTGCCCGTGAACGACTGGCCCACACCCGAGGTCAGGCCCGAGAACTTGCCGCGCTGATAGCTGGCGTTGCCGTTCACCGTCGGCAGCAAGTCCGCGCGCTGGATCTGGTACTGCGCACGCGCTTCCTCGATTCGCAGGGCAGCCGTGCGCAGGTCTCGGTTGTTTTCCAGCGACGTGGCGATCAGCACCTGCAGGCGCGGATCGGTAAAGAACTCGCGCCAGCCGATGTCATTGGCCCGACGCGATTCGCCGGTCTTCACCTCGGCGGCGGCGTAGCCTTCTGGCGCGGCCGGATAGGCGCCCGCCACCGGCGGGGCCGGCTGCTCGTAGCGCGGCGCGAGCGTGCAGCCGCTCAACACACCGGCCACCAGCAGCAATGCGGTCAAATGCTTCGTCATTGTCAGCGTCATCGTCAGATTTCCTTGCCTTCCAGACGTGCCTGCTCGCGTTCTTCCTGAGCCTTGCTGCCCTTGAAGAGTCCGCGCACCACCACGAAGAACACCGGCACCAGGAAGATTGCCAGCACGGTAGCCGTGATCATGCCACCCATCACGCCCGTGCCGATAGCGCGCTGGCTACCCGAACCGGCACCCGTGGAAATCGCCAGCGGCAGCACGCCCAGGATAAACGCCATCGACGTCATCAGGATCGGGCGGAACCGCAGGTGCACCGCTTCCAGCGTGGCGTCCACCAGGCTGCGGCCCTGCGCCTGCAGATCCTTCGCGAACTCCACGATCAGAATGGCGTTCTTCGCCGACAGACCAATCGTGGCGATCAGGCCCACCTTGAAGTACACATCGTTGGGCATGCCACGCAGCGTCACGCCGAGCAGTGCGCCGATCACGCCAAGCGGCACCACCAACAGCACCGCCACCGGAATCGACCAGCTTTCGTACAGCGCAGCCAGACACAGGAACACGATCACCAGCGACAGCGTGTAGAGAATCGGCTCCTGCGAACCGGCCAGGCGTTCTTCATACGACTGGCCCGACCACTCGTAGCCGAAGCCCGGCGGCAGCTTCGCAAAATTCTCTTCCATCACGCGCATGGCAGCGCCGGTGGATTGCCCCGGTGCGGCCTGACCCGCAAGCTTCACTGCAGGCATGCCGTTGTAGCGCTCCAGGCGCGGCGAACCCATGACCCACTTCGACGAAGCGAACGCGGCAAACGCCACCATGTCGCCATTCGCATTGCGCACGCGCAGCTTGGTGAGGTCGTCCGGCAGGCGTCGGTCGGCGCCCTCGGCCTGCACGATCACGCGACGCACACGGCCTTCGTAGATGAAGTCGTTCACATACGAGGAGCCGAACGCAATCGACAGCGTCTGGTTGATTTCCGCCACCGTGACACCCAGCGCACGCGCCTTCTCGCGATCGATATCGATACGCAACTGCGGCGCGTCTTCCTGGCCTTCCGGACGCACGCCCTGCAACTGCGGCGATTGCGCCGCCATGCCGAGCATCATGTTGCGCGCTTCCATCAGCTTGGCGTGACCCTGACCCGTACGATCCTGCAGACGGAAGTCGAAGCCGGACGAATTGCCCAGTTCCGAAATAGCCGGCGGATTCAGCGGGAAGATGATCGCGTCCTTGATGAAGGACAGTGCGCCGAACGCACGACCCACCAGCGCCTGCGCGGTGTTCTCGTCGCCAGGACGTTCCTTCCAGTCCTTCAGGCGCACGAACGCGATACCACCGTTCTGGCCACGGCCAAAGAACGAGAAGCCGGCAACCGTGATCATCTGGTCCACCACCTTCGATTCCTTCTGCAGGTAGTAGTCCTCGATCTGCTTGAGCACGCCGATGGTGCGCTCCTGCGTGGCACCGGTCGGCAGCTGCACCACCGTGATCATGTAGCCCTGGTCTTCATCGGGCAGGAACGACGACGGCAGGCGCTGGAACAGCAGCACCACGCCCGCGATGATCACCGCGTAGATGATCAGGTAGCGGCCGCTGCGGCGCAGGATGCGCGCCACGATGCCCTGGTAGCCCGTGGAGGCCGTGGCGAACGTACGGTTGAACCAGCCGAAGAAGCCCTTCTTCTCGTGATGATGGCCTGCTTCCACCGGCTTGAGCATGGTGGCGCACAGGGCCGGCGTCAGCGTCAGTGCCAGGATGGCCGAGAACACCATCGACGAAATCAGCGACAGCGAGAACTGGCGATAGATGTTGCCCACCGAGCCGGAGAAGAACGCCATCGGGATGAACACGGCGGTCAGCACCAGCGTGATGCCGACGATGGCGCCCGTGATCTGGCCCATGGCCTTGCGCGTGGCTTCACGTGGCGAGAGACCTTCCTCGCTCATGATCCGCTCCACGTTCTCCACCACCACGATCGCATCGTCCACCAGGATACCGATCGCCAGCACCATGCCGAACATGGTCAGCACGTTGATCGAGAACCCGAACGCCAGCATCGCACCGAACGTGCCCAGCAGCGCCACCGGCACCACCAGCGTCGGGATCAGCGTGGCGCGGAAGTTCTGCAGGAACAGGTACATCACCAGGAACACCAGCACCACGGCTTCCAGCAGCGTCTTGACCACTTCCTCGATCGAGATCTTCACGAACGCGGAGGTGTCGTAGGGGATGCTGAATTCGTAGTCGGGCGGGAAGAAGCGTTGCAGTTCTTCCATCTTCGCGCGCACGGCGGTAGCCGTTTGCAGCGCGTTGCCCGTCGGGGCCAGCTTGATGGCGATGGCCGACGCAGGCTTGCCGTTGATGCGGGCGAGCGTCGAGTAGTCGGCACCGCCCAGTTCCACGCGGCCCACGTCCTTGATGCGCACCGACGAGCCATCCGGATTCACGCGCAGCAGGATGTTGGAGAACTGCTCCGGCGTGGTCAGACGGCTTTCGGTGTTGACCGTCGCATTGAGTTCCGTGCCCTTGGGCGACGGCGTGCCGCCCAGTTCGCCCACTGCCACCTGGATGTTCTGCTCGGCCACGGCTGCCGTGACATCGGTCGGCGTCAGGTTGTACCCGGTCAGCTTGGCCGGATCCAGCCAGATCCGCATCGCATACTCGGTGCCGAACAGGTCGGCCGCGCCCACGCCCGGCACGCGGCGGATCGAGTCCACCACCTGTGCCGACACGAAGTTACCGAGCTCGATCGCATCCGAATTGCCGGACTTGGACGAGACCGTGATGAACATCATGTAGTTGTTGCCGGCCTTGTCGACCCGCACGCCCTGCTGGCGCACCTCCGCCGGCAGGCGCGCTTCCACGCGCTTCAGGCGGTTCTGCACTTCCACCGAGTTCAGGTCCGAGTTGGAACCCGGCGCGAACGCGATGTTGATGGTGGCCAGCCCCGACGATTCGCTTTGCGACTCGTAGTAGAGCAGGTTGGGGGCGCCGTTGAGCTCCTGCTCGATCGGCGTGACCACCGAATCCTCGATGGTCTTGGCCGAGGCACCCGGATACGTGGTGCTGACCGTGATGATCGGCGGCGCGATATTCGGATACTGGGCGATCGGCAGCTGCAGGATCGCCAATATGCCGCCCAGCGCGATGATCAGCGCGAGCACCCACGCGAACACCGGCCGGTCGATGAAAAACTTCGCCATGAATCTGGCTCCCTAAAAAGGCTTGTCTACGCTTGGTCTGAGACGGGGGGTCAGCTCTGCTTGGCGGCAGGCTTGGCGTCGGGCTTGGCTTCCGCCTTGCCTTCCGCTGCAGCCGGCGCCGATGCCGGGGCGGCTTGCGCCGTCTTGGGGTCCTGGAACGGCACGGCCTTGGCCGGCGCGCCCGGCTGCACCTTCTGCAACCCTTCCACGATCACCTTCTCGCCACCCTTCAGGCCCTCGGTCACCACCCAGCGGT
This sequence comes from Cupriavidus sp. SW-Y-13, assembly GCF_009793345.1. Classification (NCBI taxonomy): domain Bacteria; kingdom Pseudomonadati; phylum Pseudomonadota; class Betaproteobacteria; order Burkholderiales; family Burkholderiaceae; genus Cupriavidus; species Cupriavidus sp. SW-Y-13. Next base: position 4,465 of record NZ_WHLX01000001.1, on the reverse strand, counting down.
CATCGATGGCCTGCGGTGCCTTGACCGGCACGGCGGCAACCTTGCCGTCGGCACCCACCACCATCACGCTCGCGCCCTGCGCGGTGCGGATCAGCGCGCGCTGCGGCACGGTCAGTGCGCCTTCGTCGATACCCTGCTCGATCTTCACGCGCACAAACGTGCCCGAGAGCAGCTCGCGCTTGGGATTCGGGAATTCGGCACGTAGCGTGATGGCGCCCGTGGTCGGGTCCACGGTCATGTCGGTGAACAACAGCTTGCCGGTGGCGCTGTATTCCTTGTCGCTGGCTTCCGGGAACAGGTGCACGCGGGCACCACCGTTCACGCCCTTGACCTGACCCGAGGCAATCGCGGCGCGCAGGCGCGCCACTTCCGAGGCAGGCTGGGTGAAGGTCACCCAGATCGGATCGACCTGTTCGACGGTGGTCAGCTTGGTAGCTTCGCCCTTGCCGACCAGTGCGCCCTCGGTCACCAGCGCACGGCCCACGCGGCCGGAAATCGGCGCTGTCACGGTGGTGTAGCCCAGGTTGATCTGCGCCGTGGTCACGGCAGCCTTGGCGGCGGCGATATCGGCGTTGGCCTGGCCAGCAGCGGCCACGGCATCGTCATATTCCTGCTTGCTGACCGCGTTCACGGCCACCAGCGGCTTGTAGCGCTCGGCCTTCTGCCGCGCGGACACGGCATTCGCGTCGGCGCGCTCCAGCTGGGCCTTGGCGGAAGCCAGCTGCGCCTGGTACGGGGCCGGATCGATGCGGAACAGGACCTGGCCGGCCTTGACCTCGCCACCTTCGGTGTAGTTGCGCGACAGCACGATGCCTTCCACGCGGGCGCGGACTTCGGCGGTGCGCACGCCTTCCAGACGGCCCGGCAGTTCATTGACAACGGCAACCGTGGACGGCGTGACGGTGACCACACCCACTTCCGGCGGCGGCATTGCGCCGCCCTGGGGCGCCTTGTCGCCACAGGCGGACACGAGCAGCGCGGCCACAGTGGCTGCAGCGGCAGCGGCGACGCAACGGATACGTTGGGACTTCCTCATCGATAACCCCGTGATGGCAATTTTGTAGATTCGCCGCACGCACCGGAACGGCCAGAACACAGCCTCGGTGCTACGCACCCCGGGGACGGGGCGCGGCGGGCAAGCAAGTGGAGGGGAGCCAGTTAAATAACCGGGCGATTCGTAAAACGCCGATTGCGTCACAAAAAAACGCCTTGGCTGATCCCCGAACAAACGCGTAGTATAGATACATCCGCGCATGTATGTAAGTGAAAGTTGCCGTGTGCGGCGTTTGCAACACTCTGTGATGATTGCTTGCAATGGAATGTTCGGTCTGTACAAGCACGATTGTTCCGTTCGCTGTACGATTCGGGCCGCCAGTGCTGTCGTGCGACATCGTGCAATCTGGAAGGGGCTTCATCCGAAGGGGTGAAGCGTCAGGAGACCCGGGCGGCCAACTTGGACGCGGGTGAGAGAGGAAATGGTCAGACGTACCAAGGAAGAAGCGCTGGAGACACGCAACCGGATTCTGGATGCGGCGGAAGCCGTGTTCCACGCCCGTGGCGTGGCACGCCCATCGCTGGCAGATATTGCGGAGGCAGCCGGTGTCACGCGTGGCGCGATCTACTGGCACTTCAAGAACAAGAGCGATGTCTTCGCGGCGATGTGCGACCGCGTCAACCTGCCGGTGGAGGCGCTATGCGCGCCCGAGCGGCTGGCGCTGCAGGCCGACCCGCTCGGCGGCATCCGCGATATCTGCGCCTTCGTGTTCCGCCAGACCGTGACCAATCCGCAGTGGCGCCGCGTCTTCGAGATCATCTTCCACAAGTGCGAGATGGTGGAGGACAACGGCGCGATCTTCGAGCGCCAGCGCCAGTCCCATCAGGACGGCACGGTCAAGATGCGCGAGCACCTGCGCCTGGCCATGGAACGTGGCCAGTTGCCAGCCGATCTCGAACTCGACCTGGCCGTCAACGCCTTTCATGCCGCCATTGGCGGCGTGCTGGCGCACTGGCTGTTCTCCCCGACCGATTTCGACATGAACCATGAGGCCGAGCGTCTGGCCGATACGTTCGTGGATACCCTGCGCCTTTCGCCCGCGCTGCGCGTGGGCTACGTGCCGCGTCCGATGGCGCCCCTCGACGCGGAAATGGCCGCGCTCTGCGAGCGTCAGCCCCAGGCCACTGCCCCTTCGATCACCCCCGCCTAGTTTGCCAACGCGCTAGCTTCTCAGCGCCTCGCGCCACCGCGCGAGGAATGCATTCTTGCGCAGCGTGTCCTGCGCGGCCAGCAGGCCGGGCCCCACGCTGATGGGCTTGAGCGCATAGCCCAGCCGCTCGGCCAGCGCATTGGCGGTTTGCGTGCTGTCCGTATCGGTGCGGATCGTATAGAGCTGCGATGTGGATTTGCCGAGCAGCGCCTGTCCATCGCGCGACAACAGATAGTCCAGCCACAGCCGCGCCGCGTTGGCATGCGGGGCCTTTCGCGCAATGAATGCCACGCGCGACATCACCAACGTGTAGTCTCGCGGCGCGATCACGCCAATGTCCGCGCCGCGCTCGATCAGTGACAGCGCGTACGATCCCAGCAGGTTGTAGCCGAGCACCAGCCGGCCGCTGGCAATACCTTCGATCATCTCGGCCGTGGACGCCGACAGCACCACCTTTGCGCGGCCCAGCGCCTGCGCCAGATACCAGAACTCGCTGCCCATGCGCGCGTCCTGCTGGGCGAGCAGATACCCCACGCCCGATCGCTCCACATCGTAGGTCACTACCTTGCCGCGCCACTGCGGCGCATGCTCCTGCAGCAGTCGCGCCAGGCCGCTGCGGCTGGCCGGCACCTGCGCATTGGCGAAGTGGCGACGGTTGTAGACAATCACTGCCGGTTCGAACGTGGTGCCCCATGCTTCATCGCGCCACACGGCCCAGCCGGGCAGTCCGGCGCGCTCGGGAGATTCGTAGCGTTGGGCGTGTCCATCGTTCACCAGCTTGATCTGCAGGTCCATCGCCGTGCTCCACAGCACATCGGCGCGGGTTCCGGTTCCGTTTTCGGACAGGAACCGCTCATGCAGTTCCACCGTGTTCAGATCTTCGTAACGCACCCGCACACCCGGAAAGCGCGCCTCGAATCCTGCGATCAATGGCTTTGCCACGTCCATGTCCGTGGAGGCATACACGGTCACCGTTCCCTCTTTCTGCGCGGCAGCGATGATCTCCGCATACTGTGCGGGATAGCCGGCGGGCACGCGGGGAGCGGGCTGCGCGAGCGCGGGCCAACCGGTCGCGATGGCGCCACCTGCAAGCAGCAATCGGCGTCGTGCGGCGCTGGGCGGATCGAAAGGAAAGCCGGAAGGATCGGACACGGGAGGGTTCGGAAAACCGGGAGTCAAACGGGGGGGCGAGGGCGGGGTTATTATAGGCGCCCGCAGGGCCGCCCGGCGCGGCCCGCGCGAACGGAACAGAACAAACAGAACGACAGGTGTGGAGGAGATCCGGCATGCGCATTCTGCTGGTGGAAGACGAGGTGGAACTGGCCCGCTGGGTGGGGCGCGCGCTGGAGCAGGGCGGCTTCGTCATCGAGCACGTCACGGACGGCCTGCAGGCCGAAGCCCGTCTGATGGCGGAGGAATATGACACCGTGGTGCTCGACCTGCGCCTGCCAGGCAAGGACGGGTTGGCCGTGCTCAAGTCGATGCGTGGCCGCGACGACCGCACGCCCGTGCTGATCCTCACCGCGCAGGACACGCTCGACGAACGCGTGCGCGGCCTGAACCTCGGCGCGGATGACTACCTGCCCAAACCGTTCGCGATTGCAGAACTCGAAGCGCGCATTCTCGCCCTGATCCGCCGCAGCCGGGGCCGCGCCCATCCGCGCCTGCAATGCGGCACGCTGGTGTTCGATGGCGAGACCCGCAGCTTCACACTGGGCGGTGCGCCGCTCTCGCTGACGCCGCGTGAATCGACATTGCTCGGCGCGCTGCTGGCCCGCAGTGGGCAACCGCTGACCAAGGCCCAGTTGCTCGACAAGGTGTTCTCGCTCGATGCCGATGTCAGCCCCGATGCCATCGAAGTCCTCGTCTATCGTCTGCGCAAGAAGTTGAGCGGCCACGGCGTGACCATCGTCACGCTGCGTGGCTTTGGGTATCTGCTCGAACCCGAAACTGCGCCGCCTGCCACGCCGGGCACCGATGCCTGACGTGGGGCAGCGTTCGCGCCAGCGTACGTGGCTTCCGCTGCGCGGCAGCTTGCGGCGCCAACTGCTGATCCTGCTCGTGCCTGCACTGGCGCTGATGATGGCCGTGGATACGTGGTTCACCTACGGCACCTTGCGCGATGCGGCCAACACGGCTTACGACCGTTCGCTCTACGGCTCGGTGCGTACCATCGACAACGCCATCGGCATGGCGGGGGAGAGCGTGCAGCTCACCTTGCCCGACGCGGCAATGGAGATGTTCGAGACCGCTGCGCAGAC